>NZ_CANMUU010000002.1 GCF_947501165.1 uncultured Allomuricauda sp.
CACACAAGGTGGGAGAGTAGGTAGCCGCCTTCCTCGAAGCCCCTCACAACAAGTGAGGGGCTTTTTTGTTTTTAATAAGTTATTATCTTTAGGAAAACATCCAACCATGCTAAAGATTAAACTATCCTTATTTTCTCTTCTTATTTCCTTGTTTTCTTTTTCGCAAGAAACTTCACTAAAAGCTCTTGTAGGTGGGACACTAATTGATGGTTTCGGATCAGACCCAATCAAAAACAGCGTAATTCTTATTGATGGAGAGCGTATCAAAGCTGTAGGTACTATTGAAACACTTCCTGTTCCAAAAAATGCAAAAGTCATATCAACAGAAGGAATGAGTGTACTTCCTGGGCTTTGGGACATGCATGTGCACACAATGATAAATGGTCATGCAAACTATTCTTATTGGGATAGAACGTATCCTCCTTTGTTCGAAGATGTAATCATGCCTTCGTCAGCACATCAATTATTAATGGCTGGAGTAACGAGCGCTAGAGATTTGGGTGCTCCTTTAAAAGAAAGTATCTCTGTAAGGGATAGAATTAATAACGGAGAAATTCCTGGGGCAACTTTGTATGTTTCTGGACCATTTATACAGAAAAAACCATACCCAGGAACAGAAGCATTTAGATGGGGGGTCAATGGAGCAGAAGATGGAAAGAAGAAAATTAAAAAACTGGCCAAGGCTGGAGTGGATGTCATCAAACTCATAGACCATGATCAAATGACTATGGAAGAATTGAGGGCAGTGGTAGATGAAGCGCATAAGAACAATCTTAAAGTAGTGGCGCATGGACATAGACCTGAAGAAATACGCAGAGGAATTGAAGTGGGCGTAGATTGCTTTGAACATACTGGCCTTTCCTCAGCACCAAAATATCCGGATGATGTTATGGAAGCTATTAAAGAACGTACGGCTCAAATGAATAAAGGTCCGCTTTTTTGGTGTCCGACCGTTGAAGGTCTGTACAATTATGAATACATTAGAGACAATCCGGAAAATTTAGATAATGATTCATGGCATTTGGGGCTACCCGACAGTATCATTGCGGATATTAAAAGTAGCATCAAGCACCCCGATAGATTACCGTATTTTCAACTAACACCTTCAAGAAAACCAACTTTGCAAACCAAGATTCAACAGCTTTTAGATGCAGGTGTGGTATTAATGATTGGTACAGATAGTGGTATTCCCATGAAGTTTCATAGCCAGTCCACTTGGAACGAGCTGGATGTATGGGTAAATGAATTTGGAATTGACCCTATGTATGCTATTAGGGCGGCCACATATTGGCCAGCACTTTGGATGGGAGTCGCTGATGAAGTGGGAACTATTACCCCCGGTAAATATGCTGATATTATAGCTGTTGATGGTGATGTGCTGCGCTATATCAGTCTGTTACAGGGCGTGGATATGGTAATAAAACACGGAAAACGTTACAAATAGATTTTTTTGGCCCAAAATCCCAAATCAGTTTTAGTTGAAGAAAAGTGGAACGCTTACTCCCATGCTTTGGGGATTTTGTTGTCCATTCTAGGATTTATCGTATTCTTTCAAAAGGATTTAAATCACACCACTTTCTTATTAGAAAGTATAGTTGCCTACCATATTTCACTGATTCTTCTGTTTACAGCCTCAACGGTGTATCATTGGGTTCAAAATCCCAAATTGAAACGAAAACTCCGAATTTTGGATCACGTTAGTATTTACTATTTGATTGCAGGAACGTATACTCCGGTATGTCTTTTGTTACTTATAGATTCAAAAGGGTGGTTGTTGTTTTATCTGGTTTGGGGTATTGCCGCGCTAGGCACAGTTATAAAACTATTCTTTACCGGAAAATTTGAGGCTTTTTCACTAATACTTTACGGAGTTATGGGCTGGTTGATAGTATTGGATTTCAATGCGCTGACGGAAAAAGTTCTAAACAAGGATTTAATTTGGCTTGGTTTGGGAGGTGCTTTTTATACAGTAGGTATTTTGTTTTATGCAATTCGCAAGATTCCATACAATCATTTTATATGGCATTTGTTTGTATTGGGAGGTGCAATAAGCCATTGGCTATTTATTGATAGACTAGTCATGGAAGTTTTAAGGTAACCCTTTGCTATTAGTTTTTATTATTGAAATATGAATTCTCTATTAGGTCGATTGAAGTTTCCAGTTCGCGAAGAGAAAATCAACTGATACCAATCTGTAACATCTAATACATTGGCTTGATTCTTTACAACTTTATCAAGATAATCGTCATAGTTCACTATGGATTCATAAGAATAAAGTTCTACAGATTCAACCTTGATATTCTGATTTTGTTGTACTTGGGAGACAACATTGTTGATTAAGTCGGGTAAATCAGGTATAACTATTTCAGAAGAGGATTGACTATTAAATGTGATGTGCCATTCATAAGTAAGGTTATCAAAATCAATGCATTGGGCTCTTCCCAGGACATGATTATCTCCCTGAATATTCAAACTAATAATATTGTTGGTATTACTATAATCAAAAACAATATCAGGTACAACGTAATTCTGATTGGGTACTCCATTTCTTGCTGAGAAATAATTTTCGAAAAGTAGACTATGCCTGTATTCTGCAAATGAAGTGTTCAAATCATAAGAAATACTATTTGAAGCGCCTCCTCCATTGAAAATTTTATGGTATTTATTGGAACCACTATCACTGGGGGACACCGCCCCAAAAATTTCAAGAAAAGAAGGAGCACTTTGCTGGATTCCAGATACAATGTTCAATGTACCTTGAGAAATATTGTCAGTACGTAAATCCTCCTTATTCACAATAAAGTTTTCGGATACAGGACGATCAATAAACAAATAAGTATAACCAAGTATAGGGTTATAAATATAAAAAGAGTCGAATGGATTGGAACTGTTCTCTAATTCTGCAGTAGAAATATTTAAAACATTATTTGATGTATCTAGAAAAGCGCTGTAAAAAGATTGAGAGAGAGATGAAATATGAGTGTCCAAAGCACTAATGTCACTATTTCCTATTACAAAATCTGAAGACACAAAGTTGTTTATGGGAACTTGAATTTGGTTCCCGCCAGAAAGCCTTGATGGAGGTCTCAGATTCACAGTTTCAAGATTACTTCGTGTAAGGTTTTGATGTGTAGAAAGAGAAACGGCACCACCATTGTCTTCTAAATAGAAAGTAATCATGAATTCCCGTGATGCTTCAAACTCTTCAGGAATACTTAAAACAACTTGACGATCTTCTCTTAATATCTCTTTAGCTGTGATAATAGACCCGTCCATGTTTGATGCAAAAACTACTGCTGTGGTAATAGCTTGATTGAGTCTATCTTCAGGTATATTTATTGTCAAGAGCTTCCTATGGATGTTTATTGGTAAGGTCAGGGTATTTACATTGCCTAAACCATCGGTTGCAACAAGTTCAAAAATCCCATCTCCAACTCCATATAAATCAGGGTCAAAATTAAAATTGAAATTTTGTGAATCTTCTAAAAGCAAAAGGCTATTTTCATTATATACTACTTCCAAAGATAATACTGGAGAATACTGGTCTTCGACTACTGGAACCAAATCAACCGGTTGAAAAATAATGTCATTTGCAGTAATAGTATTTAAAGATATTTCCGGCCCCGTGTTATCAGAAATAAAGTCAACCTCAAAAGTAGCTGTATTATCCGCCAAATCAATAGCCTCAATCTTCAATATGTTTTCCCCATCCTGCAGATTCAAGGTGTTGATGTTTACTTGATAGTTCAAGCCTGCTATTTCAGAAAGCAACTCATCGTTCAAAAAAGTTTTTACTTCCTTTAGAACTTCATTGTCGGAAACATTGAAAGTTACAAGGTTAGAATCGCCATTGATTACAGTACCTGATTCCAATGATACTTCAGAAACCATAGGAAGCTCATTGTCTACATTAAATGTTTGTTCTTTGGAACTTGTATTCCCAGAAATATCAGTTACTACTACTCTGAGGGTATAATCCGTGAATTTGCCTGTTTGTCTATTTTTGGAGGCTAATCCAGAGACATCCACGATTATCTGATAAGGAGCTGTAGTATCCTCTCCTACCTTTTCATCGTTTATAAAAGCTTCAACTTTCTGTATTCCACTCGAATCATTCGCATCAATATTGATTTGAATTTGGTTGCTGACCACTATAGGGGAACTGCTTGATGCGTTTGTAAAACCAGCTATGGAAAAGTCAACCGTTGGTGCTGTTGTATCTGGTTCTGGTGTGGGTTCATCAGAATCAGAGGAACAAGATAGAATCAATAAAAAAAAGCAAAGAAAAAGGGAGGTCTTAATCAAGTATTTCATTTGTAAGGTAATGTTTGGCACTTATAAATATAGGAAATGAAAACAAGAGATTAAGTTATTTTCGATGTATAAAAGATAAAACTGGTTTAGAGTATCTTTAAGAAATATTTTATAAGGATTGAAAGAAAATAATTTCGACCTTTAATTGTATTCGAAAAGCTTAGAGGAGTTGTTAGATAAAATACGCAAGTCCCATTCCCAAAGCAATCAGAACCAACTTTCTAAGATTAAAGGCATGTTCTTGAGAGCTTTCAAACAAAATAATTGTGGATATGTGAAAGAAAACCCCAATGGCTATACCCACCAACTGAGTGCCAAAAGCGTCTATCCAATCCGTATACTGGGCTATGTAGCTTCCCAATGGAGTCATAAGCGAAAAGGCTCCAATGAATAACAAACCTGTACTTCTTTTCATCTTTGAGTTTAGGATAAAAAGACTTAATAAAATAGCAACCGGAAGTTTATGGACAATGATTGCATAAACAACAGAGCTCCCTTCGCGAATGGGAATACCCTCTATGATGGCATGAATGGACAGACTCAAAAACATTATGGTTGGAAAACTGACCTTTTGTGAGGACAAATGTATATGACCGTGTTCCGCTCCTTTAGAAAAGAATTCAAGAAATATTTGAATCAAAATTCCCAATAGGATAAAAATGGCTATGCTTTTAGGGTTGGAGTTTTCATAAACTTCCGGTAGGAGCTCAAAAAAGGTAAAAGCCAATAAGAAACCTCCGCTAAAAGCTAGCAAAAGCTTTATTCCTCTTTCACTTTTAGGTTTTAGGAAAAGTGCAAGAAAATACCCTATCCAAACGGACAATATAGGTAATATTAAAATCATTAAGATTGAAATCTCAGTTAGGTTGCAAGGGATAAAAATAACCTATTTTTACCGAAAGCTTAATACCGTTAGATGGCAGAAAATTTTAGAATGTTGGCCAAGACTTTCTATGGATTTGAAGAACTATTGGTTCAAGAATTGAAAGAATTGGGAGCTGGCAAAGTGGAACAGGGGGTTCGCAGCGTTTCTTTTGAAGGGGACCTAGGTTTTTTATACAAAGCCAATCTTTGTTTAAGAACTGCTTTGAAAATTCTTAAACCTGTATCCACATTTCGAGTTTTTAATGAAAAGGATTTATACCAGCAGGTTTATACCATGGATTGGGATAAAATTTTTGCATCGGATAAGACTTTCGCTATCGACACAACCATGAGTACAAAGGTTTTTACCAATTCTATGTTCGTTTCCCTAAAAGCAAAAGATGCTATCGTGGATAAGTTTAGACGAACCCTGGGAGCTCGTCCCAATGTAAACTCCCAAAATCCAGATATCAGAATCAATATTCATATTGCAAAGAATAAATGTACAATATCTCTTGACAGTTCTGGTGAATCCTTGCACCAACGCGGATATAGGCAGCTTACCAACATTGCACCTATTAATGAGGTGCTAGCGGCTGGAATGCTGAAGTTGAGTGGTTGGAGGGGAGATTCAGATTTTTTAGACCCTATGTGTGGTAGCGGTACTCTATTGATTGAAGCTGCGATGCTAGCATGCAATATTCCAGCAAATATTAATAGGGAATTCTACACATTTCTACATTGGAAAGATTACGATGCTGAATTGCATGAAAAAATTAAAGCTGTCAGTCTTAAAAAAATAAGACCCTTTGATTACAAAATTATAGGCTTCGACAAAGCTCCTTCTGCTGTCCGAAAAGCTCAAGAAAATATTGATTACGCTAATCTTACTGAGTTTATATCACTCTCACGAAAGGATTTTTTTAGGACTGACAAACCAGTTGATGCTAAGTTACATATGGTTTTTAATCCACCTTATGGAGAAAGATTGCCCATTGATGCAGATGAATTCTATGCAAAAATTGGAGATACATTAAAACAAAACTATCCAGGCACAGATGCTTGGTTTTTGACCTCGAACTTAGAGGCACTTAAATCTGTTGGTTTAAAACCTTCTCGACGAATTAAGTTGTACAACGGTAAACTGGAATCACGCTTGGTTCATTATGAAATGTATGAAGGGACCAAAAAGATGAAGTAGTTTTTCAGATAAGGTACCTTCCGAAAGATGAATCAAATTCCAAATCTGTTTTAGCTAGGAAATCAGGTGTAAAGGGGCTCAGTTTATTGTTCAGGGGATGAAGGAACTGGGTCTTTTTTCTTTTTAGACTTTTTGTAAAGTGGTATAAAGTAAGATATGGAGTAGTTATACCCTATGCCAAAATTACTTCTATCCGTGACTTTGTTGAATCCTGGAATCCAAAGGTTTGGAAATCGGTCTGATTCTGTATTGGTTACCAAATAACCTAGGCGAGCACTTATTCCAAGATAGATGTTTGCAAAAAGCTCCGCTTTTACACCCATTACAAACTCCAACCAGGAAGCGCTCAATCCGCTAAATTCTTCAGGTGTTTCGCCAGCACCAGGTAAGAAATCATCAGGAGTAAAAAACCGATTACCATTAAAGACCTGATATTCATTCAACGTCTGACTAAAGGTTGCGAAAGAATACCTACCTCCAATAGTAATAAGATTGCTCATACCATACCAATTTTGATAGGTGTTCAAATCTACCCCAAGTTTTATGTAACTGCCTGAAGTAGTATAGTTGTAGAGGAGTGTACCTCCTAAATCTTCGGTTTGGGTAAATTCTTCATTACCAAGCTCACCTGCAATATGTAGTTTTTCGGTGAGCCTGTAATCGCCAACAAGTTCCAAACCTGTATAATTTTCATCCGCAAAAGACCTGACTAATCGGCTTAAGTCGACTCCTGCCCTTAAACCATATTTTTGTTTATACTCAACACTATCCTTTTGCTCGGAATCACCTTCCTGGGAATATCCATGGTTGAATAGAAGCAAAATCAAAAAAACACTAGTGAAATATCTTGACATGGATGTTATTGGAGTTTTCTATAGTTTGCTGTTGAATACTTAAGTCCTGAATCCAATTTTCTGAATCTGTGGTGAGTTGAACATCCAGCTCATCAAAATTTATAATAAAACCACAACCTCTAGAAACAAAGTCTTCCCTTGTAGTGTAAGTGATGGTCAAGGTATCAATATTTCCTGTTTCTTCCCCAGTATCAGCATCTGTTGCCGAATTTGTGATTAATGCAAAGGAAGTTGTGACGGTATCGGTACGTAATGGAACTCCAATGGAATCAAGTGAGCTTGTGCCACCATCAATTGTATTTATTTCTGTGTTTAGGATGGTTTCCAGTACCCGAAAAGTGGGAACATCTTTTGCCAATGTAGTATCCTCAGAATCAAAAAAACCAAGAACCAGCAGAGGGGTGTCAGCATCTACACATATATCGTCCCTTTCACAAGAAGAAACATAAACCACTAAAAACAGGATGCTTAGTACGAGATACGTTTTCTTCATATTGAATCAAAAACTCTTGAGAGCAAAAATTATACCTGTTTTTCTAGTTTCTCCAAAAGTACAACATTTTCCACGTGGTATGTTTGTGGGAACATATCTACAGGTTGCACTTTTTTGATTTCATATTGAGTCTTAAGTAAGTCCAAATCTCTTGCTTGTGTAGCACTGTTGCAGCTTACATACACAATTCTGGGAGGCGAAGCGTTAAGTAACTGCTCTACCACCTGTTTGTGCATACCATCTCTAGGTGGGTCTGTAATCACTACATCTGGTATGCCGTGTTGGTTTACAAAGTCTACGTTAAATACGTCCTTCATATCGCCCACATAAAATTCGGCGTTTGTAATTCCATTGTTCTCAGCATTTATTTTGGCATCTGAGATGGCCTCTGGAACGGATTCGACCCCTATTACCTTTTTGGCCTTGCTGGAAACAAACTGTGCAATGGTTCCGGTACCTGTATATAAATCGTACACAATTTCATTACCTGACAAGCCAGCAAAATCACGAGTTACCTTATATAGTTCATAGGCTTGTTCCGAATTGGTTTGATAAAAGGATTTTGCGTTTATTTTAAATTGAAGGCCTTCCATTTTTTCAAGGATATGGTCTCTACCGGAAAAACATATGATTTCTTGGTCATAAATGGTATCGTTTGCCTTTTTGTTAACAGTATACTGAAGGGAAGTAATTTCTGGAAATGTATCCTTTATTTCATGTAATAGTTGCTGTTCTTTTGTAGTTAAATCCTGATAAAACTGGATTAGAACCATAACTTCACCAGTTGAAGTTATCCGCATCATTAGGGTTCGCAACATTCCTGTACGTTGTCGTGGGTTGTAAAACGGAATGCCAAGGTCAAGGGCCTTTGTTTTTATAGCGTTACGGATAGTGTTTGAAGGATTTTCTTGAAGGTGACAGGTTTCAATATCTAAAATCTTGTCCCACATGCCTGGAATATGGAACCCCAGCGCGTTTTTATCTTTGATAGGTTCTTGGGAGTTGATTTCTTCTTGGGTTAACCACCTACTGTCTGAAAAAGAAAACTCCATTTTGTTCCTGTAAAAATATTGTTTTTGTGAACCGAGAATGGGTGAGATTTCAGGAAGTTCAAGATGGCCTATTCGCCTAAGGTTGTTTTCGACCTCTTTTTGCTTATAAAAGAGTTGATTTTCATAACTCATGTGTTGCCATTTGCATCCTCCACAGACACCAAAATGCGTACAGACAGGTTCGGTACGTTTATCCGAATACGTATGAAAATGGGTAACTTGGCCTTCAAAGTAGGCTTTTCTTTTCTTAGTGGTTAAAACATCTACCACATCGCCCGGTACGGCATCAGAAAGAAATATAACCCTTCCATCGGGAGCTTTAGCCACTGCTTTTCCTTTGGCCCCAGCATCCACTACTTCTATCTTCTCAAAGGTTTGTCGCCTATTTTTTTTTCGCATGCGCAAAAATAGCAGTTTTGACTTTGATCTGCATTTTATATTTTTACAACTCCACAAGGATGATTTCTCTCCTACGCTGAATTTTCGACTCTTCGAAAGGATAAAGGTACAGAAGGAATAGTTATTTTTTAAACACTTAAAATTTTTAAAATGGCTGTTTTAGAACAACTGTCGTCAAAGCAATTAATTGAATTGGAAGAAAAACACGGAGCTCATAATTACCACCCTCTTCCAGTGGTATTGAGCAAAGGTGAAGGTGTATTTGTATGGGACGTAGAAGGCAAAAGGTATTATGATTTTCTATCTGCATATTCCGCAGTGAATCAAGGGCATTGCCATCCCAGAATTATTTCGGCCCTCACAGAGCAGGCCCAAAACCTCACACTTACTTCAAGGGCATTTTATAACGATATGCTGGGTAAGTTTGAAAAGTATGCAACTTCAACGTTCAAGTATGATAAGTTGCTGCCTATGAATACTGGGGCCGAAGCTGTTGAAACCGCGGTTAAGATTTGTAGAAGATGGGGATATCAAAAAAAAGGCATCCCAGCGAACCAAGCTAAAATCATTGTCTGTGAAAACAATTTTCATGGACGTACCACTACCATTGTTTCGTTTTCCAATGACCCTGTGGCCAAGGAAAATTATGGACCTTATACAGAGGGTTTTATTCGCATAGAATATGATAGTGTAGAGGCTTTAGAAGAGGCTTTGAAAAATCACGAACATATTGCAGGATTTTTAGTGGAACCCATTCAGGGTGAAGCTGGGGTATATGTTCCCTCAGAAGGATATTTGAAGAGGGCAAAGGCACTTTGCGAAAAATATAATGTCTTGTTTATTGCAGATGAAGTTCAAACCGGAATTGCCAGAACAGGAAGATTACTAGCTACTTGTGGTAATTGCTCCTGTGATGATAAGCATTGTAGTGGAACCCCAGATGTAAAGCCTGATATTCTAATTCTTGGAAAAGCGTTATCTGGAGGGGTTTATCCTGTTTCTGGGGTACTTGCCAATAATGAAATTATGGATGTCATTACGCCGGGTAGCCATGGAAGTACTTTTGGAGGAAATCCAATTGCCGCAGCAGTGGGTATGGCAGCTTTGGAAGTAATCAAAGATGAAAAATTGGCCCAAAACGCTTATGAATTGGGAGGGCTTTTCAGAGATGAGTTGGGAAAATATGTGGAAACTTCTGATTTGGTGGTTAAAGTTAGAGGTAAAGGTCTACTCAATGCTATTGTTATCAATGATACTGAAGAAAGCTCAACGGCATGGGACATTTGCATGGCTTTAAAAGAAAATGGTCTTTTGGCCAAACCTACCCATGGTAATATTATTCGATTTGCACCGCCTTTGGTAATGACTAGAGATGAACTTATGGATTGCGTTTCCATTATAATAAAAACGCTCAATGAATTCAAGAAATAGAAAAAGCCCCTGAAAAAGGGGCTTTTTTATATCTCTTACTTAAAAAAAAGAGCTTAAGGCGTAGCAGAGGTACCACCTTTAGGCTTCGACCGTCTGAGTTGTCGTTGTATTTTCTTAATGGCTGATTCAATGGATTTTTCAGGTTCAATAATGTTGTATTGACCCCAGAAATCTGGGTCAGAGAAACCAATGGCCTCGTCCCCCAATATAATCGACTTCTTTATACGCTCTCTATTTTTTGGCAGTTCTCCTGTGCTATTTTTCTCCCAGTCAGTAACGGCCATTTCAGCAGTCATGCTATATACTGAATTGAAAAGCCTGTCTTTCCAATCTACTTTAAACTCCATAAGTACATTGCTATACCCATAGTACCATTTACCACCTTTTTCCCTGTAGTCCACTCTATAAGCAACCTCGGTGGGCCAAACATCCACTTTTGCTGGTTTTCTTCGAACAAACAGCTTTGAAGCCTTTTCTCTATTGGTAATGTTTAGCGTATAGATGGCACTTGTAAGTATTTTGTTTTCCACATCTATGAAGAGCTCACCTTGATAAAGTGGCTCATCAATACCTTGCCTTTGGTTGAATTCTATCACATAAATCAACTTATCATTGATTCGTGTGGAGCGAGCAAATGAAAAATCATAGTATTCGAATAAATCATCTGCAAAAATATATTCAGGATACTTCATAATATCCACATACAAAGCATTGAATGGACCTCCTTGTAATTTTAAGGCCACTGTATCCAATCTACTGTAATCGGTACTTTTTCTGGCTTTATATAACTCTAGTGCATCTTTGCGAACAGAATTATATGGAGTCTTGTAGATATTTACCACAGCTTCAGATAGCGAAACATTTTTTCTTCTTTTTTTGATGGTCTCCCTATAAAATGCGGTCATCAGCGTAGGGTCATCAAAGTAGTTGGTTCCTTTTCTTGCCAACGTCTCTTTTACCAAGGCTCTGGCATCTTTTGGTGCATTGATATTTACTTCCAAAAGTTGAGTGACCGAAATATTGAGAGATATCTTATTTTTATTGGATTTGAGGTCACTTAGGGGAATGGATTTACTTTGGTATCCTAAAAATGATACAATTACAGTTCCCGCTGCCTTATCTTTTGGAATTTTTAAAAGAAACTCCCCCTCCGTATTGGTAATGGTACTGATATTGGTTTCCTCTAAAGACAGAGTTGCAAATACCAAGGGTTTTTTAGTGGAAGCATCGATGACTTCTCCTCGGTACTGCTTAAAATCTTCCTCTTGATTTTCTTGTAGGGCCCAAGCAGAACCCGTAGAAATAAACAAGCCAAATGTGAATACAATCAGCTTTTTAAGGTTTTTACTGTTTTTTATTTTCCAAATATCCATAACAACTGTTTTTGAAACTCTCTTTTCTAAATTAATGATTTTTAACGATATAGGCTATATGCAGGGATTGATTTTGCCACGAATCACCTACTTTTTGATATTTTGATTAGTCAGCATTCAAAGATACCATATAGTCTAGTTAAGACTGTCTTCCCTTACAGAGTGTAAATGGTGTTTTATGAAAAATTTAAGTTTTTAACTCTGTTGTGTCGTAGAATCAGTCAATCATAAATAAAGCATTGGCGAAGAAAAGTTTTCCATTTTCCCAGAAACCTCTGAATAAAGGATTGTCGACCATGTACACTACATTGCCCTTGCCCAAGGGTTCCGCACCAAACACTAAGGAGTTTTTTAGTTTCTTTTGCGCCTTGCTTCCCGCAAAACCTGAAACAGGTTTGGTATCGTTCTCAATGTAAGCTGCGTTTCCGGATTTGAGAAAATCATAACTACCACTTCCCAGTTTTAAGGAGAAGTAATAGGTGGGGTATCCGTACGCTAGAGGATGCGAATTGTCAACCTTCGTTTTGAAAATTGCACCGGTAATGGAACTTTGAACACGTTCCCTTCTAACATTCTTATGAGGTTTTGGCCCGTTGTTGGTAGAATCCTTAGTTTCCCTTATACTAATGGAAAGACCTTTTCCTTTACCAATGGCTTGAATGGCTCTTCCCATGGAAATCAGTCTGCCTCCGTTTCTCACCCAATCAGTCAATTTTTTTAACTGTTTTTCGTCAAAAAAAGATGTATAGTTTCCATCCGGTAGAATAAGGATATTGTATTTGTTTAAGTCAACTGATTTGAAATAGTCACTCCCCAAAACACTTATGGGATATTCAAGTTGTTGTTCAAAAAAGTGCCATAATTCTCCAAAACGATATGTGGAAGTAGGATTTCCTGAGAGAACCGCGATTATTGGTTTTTTAATCATTTTGACCCCAGAAGAGCCAAAATCTTTACCAGAATCCACAAACCCAGTTGAAGTACTGGTAATGTCTTTATTGTGAGCAATAAAAGCCTCATTTAGAACGGAAAAGAAATCTTTGTTGTGTTTGTTATCTTCTGAAGTAATGATTAAACTTCCTCTTTCAAAAGATTTTCCATCCATGGTAAAAGGATGATTGGATTTACGAACACGAATACCTTTTTTTAATAAATCTGCCAAGAAACGGGCATCTTTCATACTATTCCAATCTGTTACATAAGCATATTCGTTCTTATTTAGGATTGGTTTTCCCGCATATGTGTATTCGACTTTGCTTTGACCTATTATACTGGAAGAGGCAATAGTCTCCAAACCATATGCATAGGGTAGGGACCAGGCCGTAATGTCGTAGGTAAGGGAGTCACTCAATTTAGCTTTGGGCTCAAACAATACTTTTACCAAAGTCCCTTTAGGCTGATTTGTGGAAACTACCAGACTTTTTTCGGTAATGTCCATATTGGAAGTAGTTCCGGCTTGATAATTATATCCCTTGACCACTCCCTTACCAGGATGGCCATATTCAATATCATGTTTGCTTAGAAGCTCCTTCAATGCAGTTATATGATCTACATTGCCATTCATTACATAACTTCTGTATTTAAAGTTTTTGTTTTGATAAAACTTTTGAAACTCTTCATTTAGTTTTTTTGCGTTTTTTGATGAGATTTCCACCGTGGAAAGTCCTGTGGTAAGGTGATGGGATAATCTATCTTTCAATGTAAGCGTATCTCCTGTTCCAGTAATCACAGATAATCCGGCTCTGCCACTTCCTCCCTGTTCATAGGTTAGGCCAATACCTCCATTATACGTAGGGTAGGTATCTCCATAGCTGGGATAGAATAAATCAAATACTTCTTTCGTAAAGTAAGACCAACCATTTTGGTCAAAGTATTTCGCATGGTTTTTACCTATGGCGACTTGAAAATCGCGTTGAAATTTGGTGATTACCTCATGGTAGGGTTCTGCTGCAGGAGCAAAAAAGTAGGGATTATCAACACTTTGTTCATGAAAATCCGCGTGAATGTGAGGTAACCATTGATTAAAGATTTTAATTCTTTGCTGACTTTCTTTTTGCGTTAGCCATGCCCAATCCCGGTTCAAATCGAACATGTAGTGGTTACTACGACCTGTTAGCCAACCTTCACGGTGTTCTTTGCTGTTGGGATCCAACTGATGGGGAACATTTTTAAACTGTTGGTACCAATTAATATAGCGTTCCCGTCCATCGGGATTAATGCAAGGATCTATAATTACTATGGTGTTTTCCAAATACTCCTTTTTGGAAGTAAGTAATTCATATATGGTTTGCATAGAAGCTTCAGTGCCCACGCTTTCGTTACCGTGTACATTGTAACTGAGCCAAACAATCGCTTTTGAGCCATTACCCTTTCCTTGGGTGTCCAATACGTGCTCCTCGCGGATTTTTTCCAAGTTAGCCATGTTCTCAACAGAACTAAGGTAAGCCAGTACTAAGGGCCTTCTTTCATTTGTTTTTCCGTAGGGAACCAATTTTACTTGATTTGGCATTTGTTCGGACAAATAGGTATAGTAATCCAATACTTCGTGATGCCTAGAAAACTGGGAGCCTAACTCATAACCCAAAAAAGCGGAGGGCGATTTCAAATTCTGAGAGGTGGCTGAAATAAAAAGGAGTAAAATAGCGAATTGTAAAGCTTTTTTCATGCAACTGGTTTGCGTACAATCAAATCTAACGATAAAATAAGGAAGGACCTTTAAATATCTGGGAACTGAAGTATATATATGATAAGATGTAATTAACGTATTTTTAGGAGTAGTAAAACAGAAGAAAAGTATCTTTAGCACGCTTTTTACAAATTTTTAAATGGAAGTAGATTGTATACCCTTTAGGGAGACGGGTTATTTTTCCCAGCTTATTTGTGATTACCTCGACCAAAAAGAAGAACTCAAACCCTTTCATAATCGTTTTCCACTTCCGGAGAATTTTGAATTTCAGATTCTTGAAAAGCAAAAGAACTACCCTTCAAGCCATAGGCCTGTTCTAGTTAGCAGCCTGAATAATCAATACAAAAACTTCAATATTTCTGAGGCTACTCAACAAAATATAGATGTATTGCTGCAGGATACTGCTTTTACAGTGGTCACAGGGCATCAACTTAACCTTTTTACAGGCCCTCTCTATTTTTTATACAAAATAGTTTCAACCCTGAATTTGGTTTCTGAACTTAGGGAAAAACATCCTGATTTTAACTTTGTTCCAGTATATTGGATGGCTACGGAAGATCATGATTTTGAAGAAATAAACTATTTTAATTTTGATGGGCAAAAGGTACAATGGAACGTTGATGCTTCGGGAGCTGTCGGACATTTGAAAACAGAAGGATTGGATGATGTTTTTGAGACCTGGGCCAACAAGCTTGGAAATTCCATCAATGCCAAACGAGTAAAGGAGCTATTCCAGAAGTCATATCTGGAAAACGATAATTTATCCAAAGCCACTCGTTTTTTGGTCAATGAGTTGTTCGGAGAGTATGGTTTGGTAATTGTTGACGGCGATGATGCTCAATTAAAAAGTCTTTTAGTTCCCTTTGCTCAAAAGGATATTTTTGAGAAGGTTCCATATGAATTTGTTTCAAAATCTATAGATGAATTAAGTAAAGTTTCATCAGAGTATAAGATTCAGGTAAATCCTAGAGAAGTCAACTATTTCTACTTGACGGAAGGCCTTCGTGAAAGAATTATTGAGGAGGATGGTTTTTTTAAGGTCAACAGCACGGACCTTGTTTTTTCCAAAGATGAGTTGGAGGAGGAGCTTAAAAAACATCCAGAACGCTTTTCACCCAATGTGATTGCAAGACCTTTATATCAAGAGGTGATTTTGCCCAATCTCTGTTATATAGGAGGAGGGGGAGAGTTGGCCTACTGGTTGGAACTTAAATCTTACTTTGATGTAATTGGAGTAACCTTTCCCATGTTGTTGTTGAGGAATTCTGCCTTGTTAATGACTCAAAAACAGTTTGCTAAGATTGAAAAATTACAAATTGATACTTCTGATTTATTCTACAAACAGCATAATTTTATAAATAAGAAAATCCGTGAGATTTCCAATATTGATATTGATTTTTCCTCGCAAAAGAAACATTTGGAAGAACAGTTTGTATCTCTTTATGATTTAGCGAAAAACACAGACCCCACGTTTATAGGAGCTGTAAAGGCCCAAGAGGTAAAACAGAAAAAGGGATTGGAAGCTCTAGAGAAAAGATTGCTACGAGCTCAAAAAAGAAAATTAAAGGATCATGTTGTTCGTATGACCAATTTGCAAAACGAGCTTTTTCCAAATCAATCACTTCAGGAACGACAAGCAAATTTTTCTCAACTCTATTTGGAAATGGGAGAGGATTTAATTCCACAGTTGATAGCAAATCTAAATCCCCTGGATTCTTGCTTTTCCATTTTAAGGTACTAATGTTGTACTATACCAAGTACCTTCCGTTTTGGAAAAAAGCACGCGTACATGACTAGGTCGTTCCAATTTCAAAATTTCAATCTGTTCCGGAATAATATGAAGTATAGAAAAATAGTTGGAATCTGTTAGATATTCTATAGGTTTTCCTTCGATGGGCTTTGAGCCGGGAGGCGCTTTTGTAGTGTAGTCTTTGCGCGATTTCATGGGAATTCCATGCCAATAAGTTCTTAATACCTCGGCATCCGTTTCTCTTATTACATTTCCCTTAAGCGTGATTTGCCAAAGTTTTTTTGGGTGCAGAAAAAGAGCGCTAGCGGTAGAATCTTCAATTAACTCTTTGATTTTATTAGAACGACTGTCCGAATAAAAGGTACATCTTAAATCTGGAGATACTTTTCTTAAGACTACGGTTCTAAGTCCTATATCATCTTCCAAACCTTTGGTAGCCAAACTAAAATAACGGAAGGGATGGCCTTTTTTGGTGGCTCCCAGCTTCAATTCAGTGGATAATTCTTCAAATAAAGATTGCATATGGGGCAAGAAAGCAACTTTTTTTCAAAAAAAATCAAAATTGGGGTAGGGTTTTTTCTGGGGTAGTTGTTTTACTAGAGAAAATTGCTATGATTTTTATTTAAATATTGAGTTGGTTAACTCATATGTTTAGGTTGGTTTTGATTTTATTAAAAAGCCCCGGAGTGGTTCCCGGGGCTTTTTGTTTTTAACTAACTCAAATTAAACTAGAATTACCCGCCGCAATTAGGATCTACATCCTCCACCTTGCTTTCAATTTCTATAATCTGTTCAAATTCAGTTGTTCCACTTAGCGTAATAACTATAGAGTTGGGCTCCACGGCAGAAATGATGCCGTCAAAACTGTTAAATTGAAATTGGGAACGAACCTCCTGTCCTGAAAGAAGCTCTCCTGTCTGTGAGTCTACACCACTAACTCTGAGGCGTTGCACAAAGTTGACTTTGGTGTTGCCATAGAATTGAAAGGCATCGTAAACGAGGGAGGCACTTCCTGGAGGGACCGTAACCGTTCGTTCTGAGAAGACTTTGGTACCTACTTCTTCCGTTCGTTCCTCAAATTGGGTGCTGCTTTCCTCGACGGATCTACTGTAGTCATAACCTGCGGTTATGGAAGCATTGTACTTAGCTCCCTTACCGAAGAATTTGGCATCGAACTCAACACCTATTGTTGTTGAAACACTTACGGAGTTAGTTGTATTAATAGACAAGGATTCTTCCCACCCCAAAGTACCAATTTCTTCTTCCTCAACATTAACTCCAACCGTTTGGCTTAAACTACCCTGTCCGCAATTGGTCAAGGTGCTATTATATTTAAAGTCGGTTTCTGCTTCCCCTAAAATGGGCTCAAGAAAAGTAGTACCCACATTTTGTACCTCCCAATCGATTGTTGTGGAGATTAAACGCCATCGTATGGGTTCCGATTGAATTGTACGACTTCCAAATGGAAATTCGTTTACAACCATATCAAAGGTTAACCCAAGGTCAGGTGCCATTCTTACTGCGGTACCACTACTATTTTGCAGTTCGTAAATACCTTCATCCAGTTTTTCAATCTTAAAATGAAAGTTTGGGCTGTCTTGAATCAAATTAAAATCAGTCGTCGTACTTGTTGCAAGACCAACGTGGGAAAATAGAACTTCCTGTCCAATAAGAATAGGTCCTATTCGTACTGAATTCAAGATAGTTCCAGAAACTAGAAAACTTCCGGCAGATTTGATGCGAATGGCAAAGGTATTTACCTCACCTGGAATAGGTACAAAACTGAAACTTCGGTCTTCTTCGTTACCATTGAATTGGGCACCTGAAGCTGTTGTCATAATAAAGCTTTGATTTGCTGTCCCTATATTTAAGGCGCCAATGACCATACTTTTTCCGGATTCGGGATTGTCATCTTCGTCTATAGGTTGGAAATAATAAGAGGTGTCCTCACTCAAACTAATTCTTTTGTTTTCATCCGTTTCTGTTAATCCGTCAGCAACTACCTTTCTCGGCGCAGGATTGCTTTGAAATGATGTGGTTAGTGAATCTGAAGTAATGGTTTGATCATCAGCATCTTTGATGACCGAGGTAACAAAAACACCGTTTTCCAGTTCATTGATTGCTTCTTGAGTCAGTTCATCTTTGATGAGCTTTATTTGCCCCATAAAAGAAACCGGGTCAATATCAATGGTTTGGGAAAAATTGCCCTCTTCGGCTTCAATGACAATCTCTGCTTTCACCGGGGTATATCCTTTTTTTACCAGTTCGCGGGTGTCCAGTACAAAACCGATTTCTCCTGCATAAGTGTCGAATCTATCTGTTGAGGTTCCACCCGATGTGGTAATTTCTCCTTCCCCCTGTCCAGGTGATACGATTTCCTCCTTACTACATCCCATAGGGATTAAAAGCAGGATGATCATTAAAAAAGTACTGAGTATGTTGATATATGTTTTCATACAATTGGATTTAAAAGTGGATAATTCTAGTAGGCAATATTGAATTCTTGACAAGTCATTAGGTCAATCGTTCGCTCAGGTAGTGTCTGGTTTCTAACAATACAGGTCCCCTCACTACATGTTGAAGTATCTAAAAGAGCGTAAATAATTCTTTGCCCTGCCAATAGATTACTGTTTGCCGTTTCTCCGGGCCTAATGTTCAAATCGCCGGGAATGTTGCCCGACCTTGGTTCTTGGTCAAAGAATATCTTGAGGATACCCGTAGATCTCGAATTTTCAATAATTAGAGTACCTGTGTTATTGGCTTCACAAGACATTGTTTCCTCGTCTTTGCTACAGGAAGAAGAAAATAAAAGACAAGTAATGGATACAAATAATAAAGTGAATTTTGAAGTTGTCATAATCGTTTTGCTTTGTGGTTGAACTTCTTTTTTTCGTTTTGTGTGACCTGCCCGGTAACGGTCTGCAGCCCTTAGCCGAGCAAGACCACAAAACGGTTGTCAATTAATGACATCACAAACCTAAATGACTGATATTGAGGAATAAAAAAATAGGGGTGGACAACAGGTGGACACCTTAAAAATAAGTATGGGACAAGAATTGGACAGATTTGAAAGTGCCTTTGTTTAAAGGGATAGCACTAAATCTTGCAAGGAGTCTTCTGTGGTGATGTCTAACTTTTTACGTAGTCGGTAACGTGCTTTCTTAATCCCTTCAGGAGAAATATTCAGGATGCTGGCAATTTCTTTTGAAGACAAATTCATTTTTAAAAGGGCCAACAAACGAAGTTCATTTGAAGTGACTTGTGGATACTTCGATTTTACATTACTGTTGAAATCTTTATGTACTTCTTCAAAGTAACGAGCAAAATTCTCCCAATTGTTATCGTCCTGCAAATCAAAGTTGATGGTTCGTATGAGTTGCTGATATCCTTTTTTTGATTCTTCGTTCTCTTTTAGTTCTTCGGCCTTTTGTTTTAAACCTTCCAATACCTCATTCTTTTTGGCCAGATGCAATGCATGGGTAGTCAGTTCTTTCTTTTTAAACGCTAGTTCAGCATCAACTCGTTCTTTTTCCAATTTGTTACGTTTCATTTTTTGACGAATGGCATAGAATCCGATAAAGGATAACAAGAGGCCAATACCCAAAATAAGTTTTTGAAGGTTGCTTATTGATGCTTTTTGTTCCAATACGGTAATCTCTTTGTCCTGAAGGGCAATTTTTTGTTCTTTTTCTTTGGTCTCAAATTCTGTTTTTAAGCGTTCTATCGTTCTTGATTTTTCAATAGAATACACAGAATCGTTAATAGCCTTATAGTGTTCATGGTCTTGTAATGCTTTTTGATAGTTGCCAAGGGCAGCATAGGCTTGAGAGCGATCACGGTAGGATTGGTAGAGGTCGTCCTTGTTTCCTACGGAATCCGCTAGTGCAATGGCTCTATTTAAATAGGGTAGGGCTTTTTCGGGTCTATTGAGTTCTTCCGTATACACATCGCCCAACCGTTTTAAGGCCCAAGATTCTGACAATGCATGGTGGGAAACGTATCTAGAATATTGAACAGCTTTTTTTAAGTAATCAATTCCCTTTTGGGTTTCTCCCAACCGCACATAAGTTTTGCCAATATTAAATAGGGTGATGCCTATTAATCCTTGGTTTTCAACTTTTTGGGAATAGGTAAGGCTTTCCTCCAAATAGGCCAACGCAATATTGTAGTTTTCTATAACATAGTTGGAATTACCCAGGTCATTTAAGGTAAGTCCAATCTTTCTGAGGTTATTTTGGCCCTTATAGAGTTCTAAAAGTTCTTTTTTTATCTCAATGGATTTCTCTTTGTTGTCGGTATAATGATAGAGGGAGGCTAAGGTGGCTTTTATTTTTACCACTCCATCTTCCAAGTTTAACTTTTCTGCAATTGCCAACGCTTTAAAGGCGACTTCGAATCCTTTTTTATATGAGGCTTTTCGCATGTAGACCTTGGCACTAATCAAATAGAGTTTTAGCTCGACCAGAGAATCCACTGGAGAAGTGGCATACTTTGCCCTATTGAGCTCAATGGCATCCAAAGCCGCGTCGTAATTAGGAGTAAGGTATAACGCCCGTATCATATTATAGGCAACTAAACCAGCAGCCCTGCGATTGTTTAGAGAATCATAGATTTTCAAGGATTTTTTAAAATAGATGTTGGCAGAATCAAGCTTGCGAGTAATCATCAAAGCTTTTCCCTTATGATCAAAAGATTTTGCTGTACCTGAGCGGTATTTTATACGTTGCGCAATCTCTAAACCCTCTAAAGAGTATTTAAGCGCAAGGTTTGGGTTAGATTCATAATAATAATCATAAATGGCATGCGCAGTATTTACTTTTAGGGAGTCTGGTTTTTGCTTTTTATAGGCTTTTAAAAGACTATCCAACCTCGGATTTTCTTGCGCTAGAACAATTGGTCCTAAAAAAAGGAATAAGAAGAAGGTTTTCCATGTGCAGGTTTTCATGGGTGGTTGGTTTGTCTTTTAAATATAGACAATTCCAAAATAACTTGTTGAAAAAGAATTGATTATAAAAAAAGCCTCAAAAATTGAGGCTCTTTCTATTACTTTACGGTGTACGTTTTTCGTTCCGGTCCAACTCCCTTTAGTGTGAGTGACTTCCAGGCTTTTGGTAGTATCGGGTTCTTTTGAACTATACCTTCATTAGTAATTTCCAACCCACCAAAACCAGCTAATACTACTTGAAGCATGCCTCCGGCCCCTGTGGCAAAATAGGGATTATCACTGGTAGCAGCTTCGGCCAAAGCGCCAAAAGGAGGGCGCTTGTTGGGTTCATAACTTCTACGGAACAGTCGATAGGCTTCTTTTGCATTCCCTAATCTGGCGTAAATGACAGCAAACACGGATTGCCCCATAGCGGGCCCTTCTTCTGCTAACTTGGGTTCGTAGTACTTTAAATCTTTGAGTACCGTGGCTTCATCATTGACCACATCTAAAGGATAGGTCAATAAATTGACATCTGCTTGTTTTATTCTTTCCCCATCGTAGGTAGCGTGCTCTTTGGTAGTTCCATCAGGGAATTTCAATACTCTGATTTTTGATGCCACCTCATTCCATGTCGGGTCTTCGGTTTCTCCAACCGTTTTAGCAGCTTCAGTTGCGTATTGCAACGCAGTTATAGCCGAACCATTGGTAAAGGCATTGTCGTCCACATTGGGAGCAAATTCATTGGCCCCTACCACATTTTTAATGCTATACGTACCATCATCATTTTTTGTGGAACGACTTACCCAATAATCAGCTACCTCTTTCATCATGGGATACCCTCGTTCTTTTAGCCAATCCATATTTTGGGTAACGCGATAGTAATTCCAAAAGGCAATGGCGACATCGGCGGTAATATGGTGCTCAAAAGTACCCGTCAATGCCCAAGCTGGAGTGGCTTCTTCGCCCGTATCGTCACTTTCCCACGGGAACATAGCCCCTTTATACCCAAAATTGATTGCTTTTTCTTTTGCTTTACCTAAACGGTCTGAACGGTAATTGACCAAGGACCTGGCAATATCTTGATTCAGCATCAATAAGGGCGGAAACATCCAAAGTTCGGTATCCCAAAAAATATGACCATTATAGTTTTGTGAGGATAGGCCCATAGGGGCAATGCTTAAATCGGAATCCCCTCTAGAAAATGCGTACAGATGGTAAAGTGCCAACCGCACATCCAATTGGTCTTGAAGATTACCTTCAATGATAATATCGCCTTCCCATAATTCTTCCCAAAGTTTTTTGTGTTGATTTAATAAATCAGCTCTTGGGGTCAAGAGATTAAAAATGACAAAGCGTTCAGATTCCGTTTGTGGGTCTTCAAAATCTTGAGTACTGCATACGGCTCCCGTCCAAGCAAACTCAAAATTTTCACCCTTTTTTAATTCTTGCTCGAATGACAATCTATTGTCATAAGCAGATACCATATCATGGGTCAATTCTGGGCGTTGATGCTCCCGTGTAGAATTAATAGCGTGCCAGATAAAGGTTGCCGAGGTCCCAACCACATGCCTACCCAATCTGCTTTCTGCAACCGTTTGTAAAATAGGCATTGTGGTCTCCAAATCTTGTAATACTCTGAACGTACTGTTTGGACTATGATACTCATCTGGAGTTTCAATTATTCCCGTTGCCTTGACCTCTATGTTTTTTAGGGGTTGAATTTTAACATCGATATAACCTGAATATTGAATGTTTCGTAATGCATAAATGGTATAGGATACCTGAGCCTTATCCTTAAATGTAAAGCTAGTGGTAAAACCAGCTGTTTTCATGTTCAAGGTTTGGTTCCAATCTGATACATTGCTTTCATCTACCAATTCCCCATCTATTTCAAGCTCTAATTGGGCGAAATTCATTCCCAGAAGAATTCTGCTTACACCCAAAGGTGATTCCTTGTCGTAAACGTTATTTAGAATTATGGATTTGGTCTTGAACGGCCTATCTTCCGGAAGTATACCAATTCTTCCATTAGCGGTAACAATCCCTGTATACTTTTCAACTTTTCCAGAAGAGATGGTCCAACCGTCATTTTGGGCCACAAGTGAGGAGGCCATCAGAAATGATAGCAATAAGGAAGTTATACTTTTCATTTTCGAAGTGGTTTTAAAACAAGTCTTTAAAATAAGATTTTATTTCAAATAAAGTAGCGTCCTCCATAGTATCGAATCGTAAATCGGCATGCCCTACGCGTTCTTTTGGACCGATACCTACGCTATGAAAGCCACCAGCTTTTGCTGCATCAACTCCACTCTCGGCATCTTCAAAAACAATACACTCCTCCGGTTGAAGTCCTAATTTTTCTGCACCGTATAGAAAAATAGCTGGGTCTGGTTTACTTTCTGTAACACTGTTGCCATCCCCAATAATATCAAAATATCCCAATGCATTTAGCTGCTGAAGTACCTTGGAAGCATTTTTACTGGCACTTCCGAGTGCTACGTGAAAGCCTTCTGTTCGAAGATGGGTCAAAAGCTCTTTTGTGCCCGGTAGAAAATCATCTGGGGTTATGTCATCCAAACTTTCTACATATTTCTCATTTTTTTTGGCGGCCAAGTTGGCCATGGTTTCTTCATCCATAGTGAGGCCATTGTGGTCAAGAATAACTTTAATGGAATCCAGTCTAGATATTCCCCTAAGCTTATCATTCACCTCTCGGTCAAACTCCCATCCATTTTCATCGGATAGTCTTTTCCATGCAACATAATGTTGCTCTGCAGTATCGGTAATAACCCCGTCTAGGTCAAAAATGAATCCCTTAATCATGGTCAGGTAGGTTTTAAAGGCAAAGAAATAACGAAAAATGGTAAGAAAAAAGTTACTTGACGATATATTGCCATCAAAGTGGGCAAGTGAACAACCGGAATATATCTTCTTGCCAATTAACCACAACTTTTTTAGTTAACAATTCCCTTGAATAAATATCAGGAAAAGATACTTTTTCAACTGGGTCAAATTGCTATTTTTGCCCATGCAAAACAACGTACTTATCCTTGATTTTGGTTCCCAGTACACACAGTTGATTGCAAGACGTGTTCGGGAACTCAACATTTATTCAGAAATAAAACCTTACAATAAAATCCCTGAAGATTTGTCCCAATACAAAGCGGTAATTCTTTCAGGTTCTCCACATTCAGTGCGTTCAGATGAACCTCCACACCCTGACTTGTCTCATATCAAAGGTCAAAAACCCCTTTTGGGAATTTGTTACGGGGCACAATATTTAGCTCACTTCAATGGAGGCAACGTGGCACCTTCCGCAACCAGAGAATATGGTAGAGCCAATTTGACATCCATTCATACAGATGATTCTTTTCTAAAAGGTATTTCGAAGGGAAGTCAGGTTTGGATGAGCCACAGCGATACCATCAAGGAGCTACCTGAGAACGCCACTTTATTGGCCAGTACCGATGATGTGGAAAATGCGGTATATCGTTTTAAAAATGAAGATACCTATGGTATTCAATTTCATCCAGAGGTTTACCACACCAAAGAAGGGACGCAGTTACTCGAAAACTTTTTGGTCAACATTGCAGGATTGGAGCAGGACTGGACCCCAGATGCATTTGTAGAAACCACTGTGAAAGAACTTCAGGACGAAATAGGTTCCGATAAAGTCATTTTGGGTCTTTCGGGCGGTGTAGATTCCAGTGTGGCCGCTATTTTACTGCACAAGGCCATTGGAGATAGGCTACATTGCATCTTTGTGAATAATGGATTGCTTCGCAAAAATGAGTTTGAAACCGTTTTGGAACAATACAAAGGTATGGGACTAAATGTTAAGGGGGTAGATGCTTCGGCACGTTTTTTGGAAGCTTTGGCAGGGGAGTCCGAACCTGAAAAGAAAAGAAAGATTATTGGGCGAGTGTTTATTGATGTTTTTGATGATGAGGCCCATCAGGTTGAAAATGCAAAGTGGTTGGCACAAGGAACCATTTATCCGGATAGGATTGAATCGGTTTCTGCCAGTGGAGGACCATCGGCAACCATAAAAAGTCATCACAATGTAGGAGGGCTGCCGGATTATATGAAATTGAAGATTGTAGAACCTTTAAAACTCCTTTTTAAGGACGAGGTCAGACGAGTAGGGGCAAGTATGGGTATGCCCACTGGTATTTTGGGAAGGCATCCTTTCCCAGGCCCTGGATTGGGTATCCGTATTTTGGGTGACATAACCCCCGAAAAAGTGTCTATCTTACAAGAAGTGGATGCCATTTTTATTGAAGGATTGAAGAAATGGGGACTTTATGATAAGGTTTGGCAGGCCGGAGCCATGCTTTTGCCCGTAAATAGTGTAGGAGTTATGGGAGATGAACGCACCTACGAAAAATGTGTAGCTTTACGTGCAGTGGAAAGTACGGATGGTATGACAGCAGATTGGGTAAATCTTCCGTATGAATTCTTACAAAAGATATCCAATGATATAATAAACAAGGTTAAAGGCGTTAATAGAGTAGTATATGACATTAGTTCAAAGCCACCGGCGACAATAGAATGGGAATGAAAAAATATGTTATCCTTGTTATGGCCTTCTTTGCTGTGGCCCTAACAACAGTTACCGCACAGAAATTTGCAACCCACACTGTAAAGGAGGGTGAAACCTTGCAAAGCATCTCCAGACAATATCGGGTTACGCCTTTTACAATTATTCAATCCAATAAGGAAATTAAAACGGCGGAAGACATAAGACCCAATACCATTTTGATAATTCCATTGGATGGTAAGACAGTTAAGCAGGAGGAAACAAAAGAAGAGGTTGAGGAACAAGAAGAAAAACCTTTAGGTTTTTCCAGACACCGGGTTAGAAAAAGAGAAACCCTATATGGTCTTACGGAACGTTACAAGATTACCGAGGAACAGCTGAAACGCTACAACAGGCAGTTATATTCAGAACCCCTAAAAAAGGGAATGGTGTTGCAAATACCCAAATATCCAATACCGGACCCTAACGAAGAAAAAGAGTTGGATTTTGAGGTGTATACTGTACAACCTAAAGAAACCCGATGGAGCATAGCACATAAATATGGGATTTCAGTGGATAGTTTGGTCGTTTTGAACCCGGAACTAGCTACAAGTAGTGATTATCTTGCCATTGGACAAGAGCTAAAACTTCCAAGACCTAAAGGAGATAGCCTAGAGAATCAAAAAATAGACCTCTACACTTCGTACACTGTACCATCTAAGCAAACGCTCTACAGCCTTGGTAGGGAGTATGGAATTCCATCAGATTCCATTTTAAAGCTCAATCCCGAAGTGGTTCAGCAGGGTGGCTTAAAGGAAGGTATGGTATTACGACTTCCAAAAAAGAAAAACCTTTCAGGTGAAGTGAATACAGAAAATTTCATTTTTTACGAGGTTAAGCCCAAGCAGAATATTTTCCGACTTACACAAAATTTAAATATCTCCAGGGACGAACTTTTTAGTTTAAATCCGGCTCTGGAAAACGGACTTAAAGCAGGAATGGTACTTAAACTGCCTAAGAATAAATCTGAAGGACTGGAAGTTAAAAATGCTTTGATTTTAGATAAGGTCAATTTGCAGGATAGCATCAAATTTCAAGACCCACTTAATGTGGTATTTATGCTTCCGTTTCGTTTGGACCGTATCAATCTTAATGATAAAAAGAAAACAGAAGGTCAAATAAAAACCAGAAGGGATTTGGCCTTGAGCCTTGGTTTTTATTCTGGGGCTATGGTAGCGTTGGATTCTATCAAGCAGCTTGGCGTTTCCGTCAATGTAAAAACCTTTGATACCCAGTTGAGCCAAACCAAGGTAAAGGAAATCCTTTTGCGAGAGAATCTATACGGAACAAGCGCGGTAATTGGCCCAATTGCTTCAAGTGCTTTGGATGAAGTCGCGGTTCAAGCAGCTTCACAAAATATCCCGGTTATATCTCCTACGGCTTCAAAGAGTGCATTGGGGCATAAAAACGTATTTTATTCGGTTCCTAAAGAAGAGATTCTCAGAGCTAAGATGTTGTCGTATTTGAACAAAATTCATAAGAATGAGAATGTGATAATTGTGGCAGATTCTTCCCATACTGCTGCTCATGATACGATTCTGTCCATGTTTCCGGCAGCACAAATTGCAAGAGTAATTGATAATAAATCACTCCATTTAGATAGGTTTTTGATTCAGCTTTCCGAAGAAAAGGAAAATTGGGTTTTCTTAGAAACTGACCAAGCCAATATGGTTTCCAGTGTCAGTTCTATTTTAAATTCTGCCAATACTGAAGAGATCAAGGTGAGAATGTTCACTACCAGCTTTAACAATGCTTTTGAGAATAATGCAGTATCCAAAACACATCTTTCCAATTTAAAATTCTCTTATCCTTCATTTTATAAAGAGGGAGACAATGACGCCTTTACCAAAGCGTATCGCAAACGTTTTAGAGGTGTTAAACCAGACCGGTATGCCACAAGAGGCTTTGACCTAACGTTTGATATACTCCTAAAACTGGCGCATAAGAACAATCTCTTTGAAACCTCCAAAATTGTGGGGTCTACAGAGTATTCGGGCAATAGTTTCGATTATTATAAAGATTGGTCTTCAGGTTACCATAACCATGCAGGCTACATTATGGAATATGATAGTTTACAAATAAAACAAGTACAATTGGATGACCTCAAAAGTAACTTATAAAGGTAGCCTTAGGACCACCTGTCTTCACCTTCGTTCCGGTAACGAATTTATTACTGATGCCCCCGTAGACAACAATGGGAAGGGAGAAGCTTTTTCCCCAACTGATACCGTAGCTACAGGTCTGGCCAGTTGTATGTTGACCATGATGGGCATTAAAGCCAGAGATTTGGAAGTGGATTTAGCAGGATCAACCGCTGAGGTTACGAAACATATGGCTGCGAATCCTAGACGAATATCCAAAATTGAAGTAAAGTTGGAATTACCCGAATCGGTTTCAGAAAAAAACAGAAAGATTTTGACCCATACAGCGAATACCTGTCCTGTTCACTACAGTTTGCATCCAGATATTGAGAAGGTAATTGAATTCCATTGGATAAAGTAGTTTTCATACTATGTTTCCTTTTTCTTGGATTTTCAGGATTTGCCCAGGAGATTGAGGAAAGTATTCCTTGGAGTAAAGACCTGAGGTTGACTTGGAATGATTTTAAAGGAAAAATTCCCCCTGCGGCTGACCCGGCCGCGACGACTGCAAGCGGAATTAGCTATAAGTATTCTGCCAATCTTATTCATCACGAAGTGCATTTGGATTTTGAAGTAAATGCATTTTTCTATCCAAACGAATCTTGGTATAAGCCCGAAGTATGTGATGACTTGGTCTTGAGTCACGAACAATTGCATTTTGATATTACCGAGCTTTTCGCACGTAAAATGCGCGAAAAGTTGAACCGTACTTCATTTTCGGATAACGTCAAAGCGGAAATACGGAAGATTTACAAAGACATTCTAAAAGAATTAAGAGAATTCCAAGAGTTATACGATTGGGAGACCAATTTCTCCCGAAACAAGGAAAAACAATTGGAGTGGAATAAAAAGATTGCAGAAGCTTTAGGGAAATAAACTATCGCACTTCTGTAACATTTTCCAAAAAATGAACTCTTCATACTATGAAGATTCGAAAAAGCGGTGTCTACTACGGAATTAAAAAAACTGAGCTGAAGAATTTTGGTTTTTCAGTCTCTGAATATGACTATCACCTACCGGAAACTGATTGGCATTACCATGAGAACCCCTATTTCATGTTTGTGCTCGGAGGTAATGTAAAGGATTTAAATAAAAAAGGCTCAAGACTATGTCCTTCTGGAAGTTTCTTATTTCTTAATTGGCAAGAAATCCATAAGAATACCAAAGAGTCTTCCCATGCAAAGGGATTTCATATTGAATTAGATAGAAATTGGTTTAAAGAAAAGGAGTTGGACCTTGGATTATGGGAAGGAAGTAAAATGATTACCCACCCTAACTCACATCATACCCTCGCCAAAATTTATTATGAATTTAAGGTTGATGATGTTTTCACTTCCCTTGCATTAGATGCCTTGGTTTATCAATTATGTGATAGTTTGTGGGAAAACGACAAGCATGTCCATAAAATGGAACCTGGTTGGATTAAAACTTTGGAAGATTTAATCTATGATGGCGAGGATATACTCTCTTTAGAAAATCTAGCAACAAAATTAGGAATACATCCGGTGCATCTGTCTAGAAGCTTTCCAAAATATCGTAATGTAACTCTTGGCGAGTACATCAGAATGCACAAAATAAAGAAATCCCTTCCCGCGTTGATTAACTCCAAGTTTTCTCTCACTCAGATTGCATATTACTCTGGTTTCTCGGACCAAAGTCACTATACACGAACATTTAAAAAGTATTTCAATACCACACCACTAGTCTATAGGCAAGCGTTTAAGTAATGAAATTCACCTCATGTTAATTTCATTCTATTATAAGTTTTAAAAGGGTAGTTAATTCGTGTTGTAAATAAAACAAACATGATAAGATTACTAATTTTTGTATGCTTTGCCCTTGTTGTTGAATCGGTACAAGCCCAATTGGATTTTTCAGATGAACATAGAATTTCAAGCACCTTGCTTGATGAAATGGTCGACAAAGTAGAAAAAGGCGACTATGAAAACATTACGAGCGTTTTAATTGCCAAAGATGGAAAACTGATATTTGAGCAGTACTTCAACGGAACAGACCAAAATACAAAGCACAACACAAGGTCGGTAACCAAGACTATGGCGACCCTTCTTACGGGTATTGCCATTACTAAAGGGTACATTGAATCTGAGAAAGAATTAATTTCTAAATATTTAAAACCTAGAAACCCTATCAAGAATCCAGATGCAAGAAAAGATAAAACTACTATTGAAGACTTGTTGACCATGAGTTCCATTTTTGAATGTAATGATGATAATTTTTTCTCCAGGGGAAACGAAGAGCGTATGTATATAGTTGAAGATTGGCTTCAATTCTTTTTAGACCTTCCCGTACGTTCTTACCCTTTTGGACCCAAACCGGATGAGTCTCCTTATGGTAGGGTTATGAGCTACTGTACTGCAGGAGCAGCGGCCATGGCGGAGGTGGTTGAATCTGCTGTTGGACAATCCCTTGATGAATTTGCCAAGAATGAACTTTTTGGGCCATTGGAAATCAAGGACTATAATTTACATCATACTCCATTAGGTTTATTGAATACCGCTGGAGGAAGTGAATATAGAAGCCGTGATTTGCTTAAGATGATTCAATTGCTTGCTCAAGATGGTGAATGGAATGGAATGAAAATAATAGACAAAGAATGGGTGAAAAAGGCAACTTCCGTTAAAGTGAATGCTAGAGAAGGTGTTGATTACGGTTATTTGCTATGGATGAAATCCTTTGGAAAGGAAACGAAATATGATGCATACTATATGTCCGGAAATGGCGGACAAAAAGTACTATCTCTCCGTGAAAAAGATGTTACCGTGGTAATTACAACTTCAAACTATGGTAAGAGAAAAGCACATGGATATACAGATACCTTGATGAATGATTTTATTGTGCCGGCAATGGATTAAACATCACATCGTACAAATGCGTCCTTTAAAGCAGCAATTTTATCTTCCCATGTCACAATGAATTCTTGGGCTACATACCCTTTAAAACCAGTATCTAACACAGCCTTGATAATTGCGGGATAGTATAGTTCTTGGGTTTCATCAATTTCGTTTCGCCCGGGTACACCTGCCGTATGATAATGCCCAAAATAGGGGTGGTATTCTTTAATGGTTCTAATGATATCACCCTCTTGAATTTGCATATGGTAAATATCGTAGAGTAACTTAAAGTTATCGCTGCCCAGTCTTTTGCACAGCTCCACCCCCCAGAGGGTACTGTCACACATATAGTCTGGATGGTTGATTTGATTGAAAAGTTCCATTTGAATGACCACACCATGTTTTTCCGCCAAGGGCAGTATTTGAGAAAGGCCATCCACACAATTTTGCAAACCCACGTAGTCATTTATACCTCTACGGTTTCCACTGAAACAAATGAGATTGGTATAGCCAGCGTCTGCAACTTTGGGTATTATTTCGGTGTAATTCTTTATTAGAGTTTCATGATACTTAGGGTCATTCCATCCTTCGGTAAGACTTATTTCCGCTCCGTTGCACATAGAGCAATGAATGTTGTATTGTTTTAAAAGTGGCCAGTCTTTGGGGCCTATCAAATCTATGGCCCTAATACCAAGTTCATTCAACACTTTCAGAAAATCCTCCAAAGGCAGATGATTAAAACACCATTGACACACACTGTGGTTAATGTTGTTCTTTAGTTTGAATTCTTTTTGATTTTTTACTTCCTGACCTAAGACAGAAGTTGAAATCAGACTAGCTGTTCCTGCTGCGGTTGCTGAAATGAAATTGCGTCTTTTCATGAAACAAAGATTGTTCGAAGAAAGATAGTACTTTAGGCCTGTAAATGGAAATACAACCCAACAAAGAAGAGCTTCTTCAATTGACTCATTATAAGATGCCTTTCGGAAAATTTAAGGATGAGTACTTGGTAGATTTACCACTTCCTTATTTGGTTTGGTTCAAACAAAAAGGATTTCCAGATGGTAAATTGGGTCGGTATTTGGAAACCATGTTGACCATAAAGGACAATGGTTTGGAGCCAATTATACGAAAACTCCAAAAAGAATTCCCTAAAGAAAAAACCTAGTTTCTAGCTAGCTCTATAATAAGGACGCCATTAGCATCTAACTCAAAATCATTGGTTGGTACCGTCTGTTCAAAATCGGTTTGCAATATCAAGGTATTTGCCGTCAACTCATTAATTACAAAAGTGCCATTGCCTTGGGTGTTGTCGCCTATTACAAGTTCATCATTGATCATTTCCCAGCTTCCATTGGTAAGAGGACTATCAAAAGTGGCTTCTTCCGTAAAGTTTAAACTCAGAAAAGAGAATTCAATCACATTGGTATATTGTCCCATACCTTGAATGATATTAGGGTTTTCCTGAAACGAAATATCCACATCTTCATCTTTGGATGTTGAGGTAAAAGGAAAATTGATTGTAGACCCATTAAAAACGGTAGAGGCTTGTCCATCATTAACAGTGGCACGCACCAATCTCCAATCTCCAACTAACATCGCTTCAGAAGAATCCTCATTGGAAGAATCATTGTCGTTGGAACTGTCTTCTCCCTCAGTGTCATCATCAGAAGAGTCATCATTGTTGCCATCATCATCACCATCATCCGAATCACTGGAATCATCCTCACTATTTTCATTGTTAGAAGTATCATCAGTTTCATCGGAGTCATCAGCTGAGTTTTCTTCGTTTACAATTTCTTCATCTTCGCCTAGTATTGAATCTATGGTTTCATCATCATTGCTGCACGAAACAATGAACAAACCCATAACGAGAATTAGAAAGGAGCGGGTAAAATCAATCTTTTTCATACTAAATTTTCAGATTTTCTAAAATGAACTTCAAAAGGCAATATAGAATTTTAACTATTCTGGTAGTTTATATCTAAGTTTTCAAATGGTTAAGGTATTTGAACGTAAAACATGCTTTTTGTTGGAGTCGGGTAGAATTATTTTCCTTACAAAAACGCTCCATTTATTCTTCAATTTGTACCTTTACATCCCGTAATAGAAATCCCATTCATGTCGCAGACAAAATACATTTTCGTTACGGGGGGAGTAACTTCTTCTTTAGGAAAAGGAATCATCGCCGCATCTTTGGCCAAACTGCTTCAGGCCAGAGGTTATACAACCACAATACAGAAATTAGACCCCTACATTAATGTAGATCCAGGTACGCTTAATCCTTATGAACATGGTGAGTGTTACGTAACGGATGATGGGGCGGAAACAGACTTGGATTTAGGTCATTACGAACGCTTTTTGAACGTACGTACCTCACAGGCGAATAATGTAACCACCGGTAGAATTTACCAAAGTGTTATTGAAAAAGAACGAAGGGGCGAATTTTTAGGTAAAACGGTTCAAGTAGTACCTCATATTACCAACGAAATAAAGGAACGTATCCAAATTTTGGGCAAAAGCGGTGATTACGACATTGTTATCACAGAAATTGGAGGAACAGTAGGTGATATTGAATCCTTACCCTATATAGAAGCAGTACGGCAATTACTTTGGGAATTGGGAGATAACAATGGAATTGTGGTGCACCTTACCTTGGTTCCTTTCCTATCCGCAGCTGGGGAACTTAAAACCAAACCCACGCAACACTCGGTCAAAACATTGATGGAGAGTGGAATAAAGGCCGATATTTTGGTCTGCCGTACTGAGCATGAAATATCAGAGGATATTAAAAGAAAGCTGGCGCTGTTTTGCAATGTAAAGCAAGAAGCGGTCATTCAATCCATTGATGCATCCACTATTTATGATGTTCCTCTGTTGATGCAGGAGGAAGGATTGGATACCGTGGCATTGGAAAAACTGGCTCTTCCAGATGATAAAGTTCCAGGACTCGATCTTTGGAAGCAATTCTTAAATCGTCATAAAAACCCTAAGAGCAAGGTTACAATAGGATTGATAGGAAAGTATGTGGAGTTGCAAGATTCCTACAAGTCCATTTTGGAATCTTTTATCCATGCGGGTGCCGCCAATGAGGTGAAGGTTGAGGTACGCTCCATTCACTCTGAACATATTTCCAAGAATGATGTGGACAAAAAGATGATGGGCTTAGATGGTATTTTGGTCGCACCAGGCTTTGGGGAGAGAGGTATTGAAGGTAAGATATTGGCAGTACAATATGCCCGTGAAAACAATATTCCCTTTTTAGGTATTTGTTTGGGTATGCAGATGGCGGTCATTGAGTTTGCTAGAAATGTACTTGGTCTTGAAAATGCCAACTCCACCGAAATGGATGACAATACTCCTTATCCCGTTATTAATTTAATGGAGGAACAAAAGTCAGTAACCAATATGGGTGGAACCATGAGATTGGGCGCTTGGGATTGTCAACTTCAGAATGAAACTTTGGTGCAAGAGGTATATGGGCAGACTGAAATTTCAGAGAGACATAGACATAGGTTTGAATTCAACAACGACTATAAGGCCCAAATGGAAGAAGCTGGCTTGGTAGCTTCTGGGTTTAATCCCAAAACAGGTTTGGTGGAAGTGATAGAGATTCCTTCACATCCGTGGTTTGTTGGAGTTCAGTACCATCCTGAATACAAAAGTACCGTAGCAGACCCACATCCTTTATTCGTAGGATTTGTGAAGGCAGTTTTGATGCAAAAACAACAAACTAATGCCAGTTTGGCATAAACTGCGCTTTTGGACATATATTTGCCACCGATATTGCCAAGTTAAAAGATATTACTAAATAACTTTCATGGAGGAAAAGAAGCTGGACATCAATTCCATAATTGGATTTGTGTTGATTTTTGGGATTCTGATTTTTATGTTCTATCAAAATCAGCCTACACCAGAGGAATTGGAAGCTCAAAAAGCGGAGCAAGAACAGATTGAAGCCGAGGCCAAAAAAGTTGAGGAAGTAACCACTACAAAACCTCAAGAACCAAAAAAGATTGTTGATACAGCAGATTCTACAGCTGTAGCTTCATATAAGAATCAGGTAGGTGCGTTTGGATTTACGCGTGTTTCCGAAGAGACCACCACTCTTGAAAATGAGTTGTTGTATCTGGAAGTGGCCAATCAAGGAGGGCAGATTGTAGAGGTAAAAATGAAAGATTTTGTGACCTATGACTCCATTCCGGTGTTTTTGGTGAAAGATGGCAACGCCAGTTTTGCTTTAAATTTTGCGACCAATGACAATAGGACGTTAAGTACGGCTGATTTGTTTTTTGAACCTAATCTTTCCAAAAACGGGGATACCCAAGTACTTTCCATGAAAGCCAAGGTATCCGAAAATCAATTTTTGGAATATAGATATGAAATGAAGCCAAACGATTACTTGGTGGATTTCACCATTCGTTCCCAAGGACTGAACGGTATTATCAGCAATAGTCGACCCATTACTTTGGAATGGAATCTAAAAGGTATTCGACATAACAAAAGTGTCCAATATGAGAATAGATATACTCGTCTGACCTATAACCATGATGAAGGAAAAATCAGCAAACTCTCTGAAAGCAGCGAATTGGATGAAGAGACTGAAGCGGATATAAAATGGTTATCCTATAGACAACACTTTTTCAGTTCCATTCTCGCCACAAATAACCATTTCAAAACTGCTGACCTGATTTCCAAAAACTTAGTTGAAGAGGAAAGCAAGGATATGCTTTTCACCAAAGAGTATAGCACCAAAGCACCGCTGGAGCTTCAAGGTGGTGAACTGTCCCAGAATATGCACTGGTATTATGGCCCTACAGATGTGAAAATATTGGACGACTACAAAGATTTGGGTCTAGTGGAATCCATTCCTTTTGGTTGGGGAATCTTCGGATGGATAAACCGATATGTATTTACACCTTTCTACGGTTTCTTAAGTTCATTTTTACCTTATGGAATTGCCATTATCATAATGACCATAGTAGTACGTTTGGCATTATCTCCGGTAACGTATAAATCCTATTTGTCTCAAGCCAAAATGAAGGTCTTGAAGCCTGAGATTACTGAAATTAATGAGAAGCATAAGGACAATGCGATGAAGAAACAGCAGGAGACCATGAAGCTGTACAACAAGGCAGGGGTGAGTCCTATGAGCGGATGTATCCCGGCATTGCTGCAATTGCCCATTTTTTATGCGCTTTTCATGTTTTTCCCAACTTCTTTTGAGTTGAGACAAAAATCATTTTTGTGGGCAGAGGATTTATCTTCCTACGATACCATTTTTAATCTTCCTTTCTCCATACCCTTTTATGGAGACCACGTAAGTCTATTTCCGATTTTAGCGTCGATTGCTATCTTCTTTTATATGACACTTACCACGGGGCAGACCATGCAAATGCAACAGCAACCGGGAATGCCCAACATGAAGTTCATTATGTATTTGTCTCCATTGATGATGTTGTTTTTCTTTAACAACTATGCCAGTGGTCTGAGTTTGTATTACTTCGTTTCTAACTTGATTACCATATTTATCATGTTGGCCATAAAGAACTACATTTTGGATGAGGATAAAATCCATGCGCAGATTCAAGAGAATAAAAAGAAACCTAAAAAGGAGAACAAGTTCCAGCGTAAAATGCGTGAGATGATGGAGCAAGCCGAAGCCCAAAAGAAAACAGGAGGCCGCAGATAAGTATACAAAGCTGTCAATTTCTTCGTTTTTATGATTATAGGATTAAACCTTTGATGTTAATCAGAGTCAAATCAAAAAATCATAAACACGTTGCCATGAAATATATAAATCTCATTCTTTTTTGCTTTTTGGTATCTTTTTTTGGACCCATGGAATCTGTTGAGGCCCAGGTTACTGTCAATAGAACCGTGGTCAGAACTTCTAGGGTAAATAGACCTGCCAAACGACGAATTCGAAGACAAAACCGAAGAATCTATAGAAGGACACTAAGACGTTTGCCGGCAAACACGCGTGCCATTCGTTATAGAAGGGTAAATTATTATCCAGTAGGAGGTATGTTTTACGTTAGACAGCGTGGTGTATACTTCAGAACCTTTCCCCCAAGAGGATTTCGCCTGAGGGCTTTGCCAGCGACTGCAGTGGTAATCAACGTAGGTGGTGTGAACTATAACTACGCTGATGGTGTTTTTTATCAACAAGTAGAAGATTCCTATGAAATTGCTACTCCACCTATTGGAGCGGTTTTAGATGAATTGCCCAAGGATGCCGAAGAAATTAATTTTGATGGAGTTACTGCCTACGAACTGAATGAAGCTGTTTATCAGGCCGTAGAGGAAGGTTATGAGATAATTGATGTTCTAGAAGAAGAAATAAAGGATTAGAAACACGTAGCAATAAAAAATGCCCTCTTTTAAAGAGGGCATTTGCATTGATAGGTATAGTTTGGAAAGATTTGGGACTTCAAAGATGCAGCACAATCGTCGGTTAAAAAATTAATAGTTGTAAAAGGAAAGGTTTTGTATGGTAAAAATCATCCTTTTGATGTCTCATCGACGAACGGTTTTTTTTCCGGATAAAAGAACTCCCTTTATCGAAATAAAGGGAGCTTCTTTAATAATAAAATACTTACAAAAAGTCTATTCATCTTAATTTTTAGTGCAGCGCATCCAAAACTTCTTGAGGTAAAAGAACTTTGTTGATTATATGTACAATTCCATTGCTTGCTACATTATCAGCTCCAATCACTTTGGCATCCACATGGGTCTTGTCGCGAATGAAGAGTTGGTCGCTTCCATTTCTATGTTTGAAGATCGCAATTAAATCTTCGCCCTGTACCGTGTGGAACCTTTGGTGATTTCTTATATCGCCTGATGCTACCGCATCTCCTGAAACTACATGATAGGTAAGTACCTTTGCCAAAAGTTCTTTTTCCGCAGGAGTATCAAAATCTGCCAAGCTATTAAAGTTGTCACCTAGAGCATCCAATAAATCAGCGAAAGCCTGATTGGTAGGAGCAAAAACGGTGAATGGACCATCTCCACTCAAAACGCCCACTAGACCTGCATCTGCTTGTATTAATGCATCAACCAATAAGCTTAAATCATCCACGGATTGAGCCAATTCAACAATATTCGGGGTAGGAGGAGTCAAAGCATCCAAGGCCTCTTGTGGTAGCAATACTTTATTTATAACATGCACTACACCGTTGCTGGCCTCAACATCCTGGAGCACAACGGTGGCATTATCATCGGTGGCATCTTCAATATGTATTGTGTGGTTTTTTATGTTGATGCCCACGCTTTCTCCTTGGAAAGTTGGAATCTGCTGTCCATCTGATAAATCCGTAGAGAATGCAGCTGTACCGGCTACTACATGATATTTAAGAATGGTGACCAATAAGTCCAATTCCGCTTCAGTGTCAAAATCCGATAGGCTGTTAAAGTCATCACCTAGGGCTTCCAATAAATCAATAAATGCTTGGTTTGTTGGTGCAAACACTGTAAATGGACCATCTCCACTCAAAGTTTCCACCAATCCTGCATTGGCAGCAATCAGTGCATCTACCAAAATGCTTAAGTCGTCAGTTTCAATAGCAATTTCTACAATGTTCTTCAATTGTAGTGAAGCCACAAAATCCAGAGCTACTTGTGGTAAGAGAACTTTATCAATCACATGAACTACACCATTACTGGCTTCTACATTAGGTAATACCACAGTGGCATTATCATCCGTAGCATCAATAACATGCACAGTATTGTTTTTCAAATTGATACCAAGCTTATCTCCAAAAAGAGTTGGGATTTGTTGTCCATCAGTCAAGTCTGTAGAGAAGGCAGCAATATCTGGCACAACATGATAGGTCAGAATATCAATAAGTAAATCAATTTCTTCCTGAGTATCAAAATCGGATAAACTGTGGTAGTCATCACCTAAAATATCCAAGAGATCAATAAATGCTTGATTGGTAGGAGCAAAAACGGTAAAGGGACCTTCTCCGCCCAACGCTTCTACAAGCCCGGCATTTGCTGTCTGTAAAGCCTTTACTAAAAGACTCAAATCGTCGGTTTCGATAGCAATTTCAACGATAGTTTTTAATTGAAGGGTAGCTACAAAATCCAGAGCAGCTTGCGGCAATAAAACTTTATCTATGGTATGGGCTACTCCATTAGAAGCTAAGATATCCGTACCTGTGATGTTCGCGTCAACATCTGAAGCATCACCAATTACGAAAGTATCACCGGAGGCAATTACGGAAATAGAATTTCCTGCGAAAGCAGTTCCAACATCGCCAGCAGCTAAATCTGCTTCTAGCACTTGGGCTGGAATTACATGATACAATAAAATGTTACGAAGCAAATCGATTTCCTCTTCAGTATCAAAATCATCCAATGAGGAGTAATCATCTCCTAGAATATCCAATAAGGCTACGAAGGCATCATCTGTAGGTGCGAAAACTGTGAAAGGTCCATCACCATTCAAAGTATCTACCAATCCAGCTTTGATAACCGCCGCTTCCAAAAGTGATAGTGCGTCTGTTGCGACTACAATATCCACTAGAGTTTCAGAGTCAGGAGGTGTCAATGCATTAATAACTTCTTGAGGTAACAATACCTTGTCTATGACATGTACAACGCCATTTGAAGCAGCAACATCGGGTATAATTACTTCGGCATCTGTTTCTGTAGCGTCTCCTATGAACACCTTATCGTTTTTGGTTATGGTCACATTTTCTCCTTGTACCGTTCCGATGGTTTGACCATCACTTAAATCAGTGGACGCCGCTGCAGTTCCGGATACAACGTGATATTGTAAAATTGTAGCCAATAGCGCTCTTTCTTCTTCGGTGTCAAAATCTTCTAGTTTGTCAAAGCCATCTAAGCTTCCAAGTAATGCTGTGAAGGCTTCATTAGTAGGTGCGAATACAGTAAAAGGACCATCTCCGCTTAGTGTTCCAATTAAATCTGAATCATCGTTTAGGTCTGCTGTGGTCAAAGCCGCAACTAACGAATCAAGAGCATCATTGCCTTGGGCCGTTTCAACAATGTTTTTTTGATTTTCAATCACCATTTCCGCTAGGGCTTGTTCATCATCATCTGAACAGGCCATAAATGTAAACAACGCAAGAAGCGTCAACAGGAGTTTGCTCCTTAGGTGTAGCATTTTTTTCATTTCATATGTGTTTTAAGGTTTAAATATGTGCGAGGTGAAAAAGGGATATGGTGTTCTAAGCCATATCCCTTTTCATATTATTTAGTTGTTGGTATCCGGAATCAAAACAGTGTCCAATACATGGATTACACCATTTACGGCTTGAACATCTACAGCATCGATGCCAATTCCTGTATTGCCAGAACCGTCTGTTACATCAGCAATGTTGTCATCTGTACCAGGTAGCGTAATGGTAATCATGTCACCTTCCAGCGTAGTGGCCATAGTATCGCCATTCGGCGTAAGGTCTCCAGAACGAACGTTAGCACCAGCCACCACATGATGTTGGAGAATAGGTACCAAGTCCGCTTCACCTGGGATGGCCATTAACTTATCAAAGGCATCGTCGGTTGGAGCGAATACAGTAAAAGGGTCATCCCCATCTCCATTTTGTGCAGAAAGGATAGATACAAAATTAGTTCCCGGAGTCAAATCGGTTAAAGCCGAAACTAAAGTTGAGAAATTAGGGTCTGCTACGGCAAATGTTACTACTGTAGGTAAGACTATAACTTCGTCTACCACATGTATTATACCATTTAAAGCCTTTACATTAGGTGTTTCTACTTCGGCAATACCGTTGAATACAACACCATCGGTTGTATCGAAATAGATACTTAGGTTCTCATCTCCAGGGCCTGTTGCAAGGGTATTGGAATACCCCGAACCTAAACCTTCTAAGTCTGTTGAGGATAACTCTTGACCACTAATTACATGATTCAATAAAACGTTGGTCAAAACGTCAGCATCTAAATCACTAAGTTCTGCACCATCCAAGAAAAGTTCGAAGGCTTCATCAGTCGGAGCAAGAACAGTAAAAGGGCCATCTCCTCTTAAAACTGTAGGTAGGTCACCGTTAGCAGCTTGTAGTGCAGCAACCAAACTTTGAAGGTTGGTGTTCGCTATTGCCAAATCTGTTATTGGAATTAAGATAATATCAGCTAATTCATCCAAAATAGTTTGCGGTAATAGTACCTTATCAATAACATGTACAACACCATTTGTAGTTTCTACATCACGAGTAGCGGTAACCGTAGCAGGTACATCTGTAGCATCTTCAATAAATACACCACCATCAGTTGAAACAGTTAATGAAGCGCCTTGTAGGAGTGTTGGTAATGTTTGTCCATCACTTAGGTCTGTAGAAAAAGCTGCAGTTCCTGCAATCACATGATATTGAAGGATAACCGCTAAAAGATTTTGTAATTCTTGATTGTTGAAATCATCCAAACTGTCAAAACCATCCAGTTGATCTAATAGATCGTCAAAAGCAGCATCGGTAGGTGCAAAGACTGTGAAAGGTCCTTCTCCACTTAAAGCACTAACTAAATCGTTGTCGGCACTTTCATCAGCTTGTAGCAAGGCACTTACCAAGCTGCTTAAATCTGAAGTGGCTTGGGCAGTCTCTACAATATTAAGTGTAGGTTGGTCCGTATTTGAACCCCCATCGTCGTCATCAGAACATGACGCGAGGACGAAGGAAAAAATTACTAGGGTGATTTGGGATAATCTAATTAGTGCTTTCATAAAATATGTTTTTAAATTTTTGTTTAATGTTTTTAAGATTATTTTGAACTAAAAGAGTTGCTTCTGTTTATTCTTTTTTATAAAAAGTTTAACAAACTAGTTAAACAAAACTTGGGATTCACCAAGAACTGGGTTTAATAGAATGTGCAATTGAATCAAGTGTCAGGTGGAAATTGAGATTCTATGAAGATGGCTAAGTAAGACTAATATCTAGAAAAAGGATTCTAGTAAATAGTATGAAATTTGCTATTAAGCAGTTCAATATCAAGGGATGTAACTTTTGCTAATAGGCGATTTTGTCTAAGATGCGTACGCCATTGTTAATCAATAGGTATTATGTTTTCATCATAACTACTAGCAAATCTTAATTGTTAAACAAATTATTTACGAATGCTACTGTTTTTAAACTGGATGATAAAATACCAATAGATTAGGAATATGAAGTTTGATAAAATTGTAAAAATCATCTAGCGTGGTTAGAAAGAGTATTTAACAACGACTAAGAGGGGCATAAGAATATCAAGGGCTATTTTGTAATTTTGCATGGTCAATTAAAACAAGATGAAGAAGGTTGTTGTTGGTTTATCGGGAGGAGTAGACTCTAGTGTTTCTGCCTATTTATTAAAGGAGCAGGGCTACGAAGTGATTGGCCTATTTATGAAGAATTGGCATGATGACTCGGTTACCATTTCTGATGAATGCCCTTGGTTGGAGGACAGTAACGATGCACTGATTGTGGCAGAAAAATTGGGAATTCCATTCCAGACTGTCGATTTGAGCGCAGTTTATAAGAAACGCATTGTTGATTATATGTTCAATGAATATGAAAAAGGACGTACCCCAAACCCTGATGTGCTCTGTAATCGTGAAATTAAGTTTGATGTGTTTATGAAAATAGCATTACAGCTTGGTGCCGATTATGTGGCTACGGGGCATTACTGCCGAAAAGGAACCATCTTGGATAAAGATGGAAATGAGACCCATCAACTGCTAGCGGGGGTGGATAAAAACAAGGATCAATCCTATTTTCTATGTCAATTATCACAAGAGCAATTGTCCAAAACACTTTTCCCAATAGGAGAATTGACCAAAACAGAGGTAAGAGAAATAGCAGCTGGCAATGGGTTAATTACTGCAGATAAAAAAGACTCCCAAGGTCTCTGCTTTATTGGAAAAGTTCGACTGCCTGAATTTCTACAACAGAAACTTCAACCGAAAAAAGGAGTGATTGTGGAAGTTCCTTCAACAGCACATCATTTTGAAGACAGTGCGCCAACTTTTGACTCAAAGCGTGATGAACTTGCTTTTCTTTCTGAAAAGAAAGTCTATGCCGAATCCGATGGAAAAGTGGTGGGAGAACACCAGGGGGCACATTATTTTACCATAGGCCAACGGAAAGGTCTGGATGTAGGTGGCACTAAGGAACCTTTATTTGTAATAGAAACAGATGTGGAAAAGAACATCATTTACACAGGGCAGGGAAAAATGCACCCAGGTCTTTACCGACAGACCCTTTTTGTAAAGGAAGAAGAATTGCATTGGGTAAGACCTGATTTATCGTTGCAGCCTGATGAAACTATGAAGGTAATGGCCCGAATCCGGTATCGCCAACCTTTGCAAAAGGCCACATTGTATAAAATTGAATCTGGACTCTACGTGGATTTTGAGGAAAAACAATCTGCCATTACCGAAGGTCAGTTTGTTGCCTGGTATTTGAAAGATGAACTAATTGGTTCAGGGGTTATATCATAAAGAAATATGAATAAAAATAGAATTACCGAGCTTTTCAATATTCAATACCCCATTGTTCAGGCAGGAATGATTTGGGCCAGTGGCTGGCGTCTGGCGTCTGCAGTTTCCAATTCAGGGGGGTTGGGAATCATAGGAGCAGGCAGTATGTATCCTGAAGTACTGGATGAGCATATTAAAAAATGTCAAAAAGCCACGGATAAACCCTTTGGCGTTAATGTGCCCATGCTTTATCCAGATTTGGACCAGCTTATGCAAATAATTATTGAAAATGGGGTCAAGATAGTATTCACTTCCGCAGGAAATCCAAAAACCTGGACTTCATTTTTGAAGGAGAAGGGAATCACCGTTGTACATGTGGTTAGCAGCGTAAAATTTGCACTTAAAGCGCAAGATGCTGGTGTAGATGCCGTTGTTGCAGAAGGATTTGAAGCGGGTGGACATAATGGTAGAGACGAAACCACCACACTGGTCTTGATTCCTTCTGTAAAGGAACAAATAGAAATTCCTTTGATTGCTGCTGGGGGGATTGGTTCTGGAAGGGCTATGCTGGCGGCTATGATATTGGGTGCTGATGGTGTTCAAATTGGAAGTCGGTTTGTGGCAAGTATTGAAGCGTCATCCCATGATACCTTTAAAAAAGCAGTGGTAGAAGCCAAGGAAGGGGATACCCAACTTACTTTAAAGGAATTGGCCCCAGTACGAATGTTGAAAAATGAGTTTTACCAGGAAGTTCAACAAGCGTATCAAAACCATGCCTCTGTAGAAGAATTAAAAACACTTTTGGGACGTGCCCGCGCTAAACGAGGTATGTTTGAAGGGGATATGGAAAATGGCGAATTGGAAATCGGTCAGGTCTCTGGTCTTATTCATGATATTAAGCCCGCTTCTAAAATTATCTCCGAAATAATAGCAGAATATAATACAGCAAAAAACGGAATACCTTCCTTATAGGTTTTCACTTCACTTTTCGATACTTTTAGCTCGTATGAAAAGACTCATCCCCACAATGGTCGTTTTATGCCTTGCGTTTACTATGCATGGGCAAATAGAACGCGATAAGGCGCTTCATTTTGTTGGAGGTGGTCTGTTTGGCCTCGTTGGAGCAGGTGTGGCAAAAAAAGCATCTGAAGGAAACCGGGTCTGGACCTTTGTTGGTGCTGTAGCCGGAAGTACCTTGATAGGTTTGGCCAAAGAATCGGTAGATGCGAGCCAAAGGGATAATGGATGGGACAATGATGATTTGATTGCTACCATTTTGGGTGGGGTTACCGTAGGTTTGACCATTGAGCTTTTTTCAAAGAAAGACAAAGATGGTAGACTTCGATACTCAGGACGTTCTGTTACAGTTCAGCCTCAATTGGAATCTCTTGACATTGCCTTTCTAAACAAAGCAAACACTGAAGCGGCATTGCCCAATTTGACTCCTTTTGGTTTCTCCGCAAATGTTTTAATGATTTTGAGCAATTAGCTAAATCAGCCCCCTAGCTTTTATTTCCAAATATTTGTTGATTGTATTGATAGTAAGGTCTTCAGGCTTGGTAAGAATGGTCTGAATTCCGTGTTTGCGCAGCTCGTTTACAATCAACTTTTTTTCATAGACAAACTTCTCGGCAATGGTTTGTTCAAATACTTGTTGGATGTTTTCCGCTTTTTTATCAGTAAATCCATGCAACTCGGTATTTTCAAAGAAAATTACAACTAACAAATGTTGTTTGGCTATCGCTTGTAAATACCCCATTTGTCTGTGCAAGGCATCAAGGGTTTCAAAATTGGTGTATAGCAAGAGTAGACTTCGTTGATTCAGGTTACGTTTAATGTCAACATACAATCTACTAAAGTCACTTTCTACATAATTGGTTCTTAAGTTATACAGCGTTTCCAGAATCAAGTTCATTTGAGAGTTTCTACGTTCTGCGACTACCCGATTTTCAATGGTGTTGCTAAAAGAAAACATGCCTGCCTTGTCCTGTTTTTTTAAAGCAATATTACTGATGACCAAAGTTGCATTTATGGCATAGTCCAACAAGCTCAAACCTTCAAAGGGCATTTTCATCACCCTACCTTTATCGATTACGGAATAGATGGGCTGCGATTTTTCGTCTTGGTACTGGTTGACCATTAACTGGTTTTTCTTTGCTGTTGCTTTCCAATTAATGTTCCGAATATCGTCACCTTGCACATATTCCTTGATTTGCTCGAACTCCATAGTATGGCCTATACGTCTTATTTTCTTCAACCCGTACTCGTGGAGACGATTGGTAAAGGCAATAAGGTCATACTTTCTTAACTGAAGAAATGAAGGATACACCGGAACTTCTGCAGATGTGTCAAATCGATATCTTCTGGCCAAAAATCCTATGGGTGATGATGAAAAAACATTTAAGCTGCCAAACTCGTAGACTCCACGCTCCGTAGGTCTTAGTTGATACTCAAACGATTTGGTTTTTCCAGAATTCAAAGTGCTTTTTATTCCAAAATCCCTTTTTTGAAATTGAAAAGGGAGTTCGTCAATAATGCTACAGGTAGTTTGGAAAAGATATCTATTGGTAATGGAAATTTGAATAGGGTTCATATCTCCATTGGATAATTTATCAGGCACAATTCGCTGGGCCCGTAGTTTGCCCTTGGATGAAAAAAGCAAAATATAGTCTACTATCAGTAATAGGCAGATAGCAAAAAACAGAATACGGAAAACGCCATATAGACTTGGGTATATGTATGAAAGCAAAAACCCTACAATCAAGGAGACCAGCACTATAAAAAAGCGCTGTTGTAGATAAATATGTCTAAAAAATCTTTTCAAATGTCTCTTTATCTTGGAATTTCGATGCTTTCTACAATCTGTTTTACCACTTGATTTGCTGTTAAGCCTTCCATCTCACGCTCTGGAGTGAGAATAATTCTGTGGGACAATATGGAAGGTGCTACTTTCTTGATATCATCCGGTGTTATAAAGTCTCGACCGTTCATGGCCGCTAGCGCTTTTGATGCATCCATTAGGGCAATGGAAGCCCGTGGAGATGCACCCAAGTATAGGTTTGCATTGTTTCGGGTATTGTTTACAATGGAGGCAATGTAGGTGATTAGGTTTTTCTCTACGGTAATCTCTTTAATAATCTTTTGGTATTCCGCAATTTCCACCGCTGACAAAACCGGACTCACTAGTTCCTCTTCCACTACATGTTTGTTATTGTGTTTGCTTTCCAAGATTTGTACTTCTTCTTCCAGTGAAGGATAGTTTACTTCAATTTTGAAAAGAAAACGGTCCAATTGCGCTTCAGGTAAACGATATGTACCTTCTTGCTCCACAGGGTTTTGAGTGGCAAACACCAAGAATGGTGGTTCCATGGTGTATTCGGTGCCATCCATGGTGATTTGTCGTTCCGCCATGGCCTCAAAAAGGGCAGCTTGTGTCTTGGCGGGTGCTCTGTTGATTTCATCAATCAAGATAATATTGGAAAATAAAGGACCTTTTTTAAACTCAAACTCTGAGTTCTTTACATTAAAAACTGAAGTTCCCAAAATATCACTTGGCATAAGGTCTGGTGTAAACTGAATCCGACTAAAATCCACATTCATGGTACGGGCCAGGAGTTTAGCGGTAACTGTCTTCGCCACACCGGGAACACCTTCAATCAAGGAATGGCCATTGGCCAAAATGGATATGATGAGCAACTCTATCATCCGTTCTTGACCAATAATGACCTTGCCCAATTCAGTTTGTATTTGAGAAACGGCCGATTGTAATTGGCTTAGGTCAATTCTTGAATTGAACTCCAAACCTTCGTTTTGTGCCTCGTTTTCTTCCATGTGTTACTTTTTAAAATCTGTAATTGTTTTATTAAGTAGAATACTATCTTGTTCGGTATGCGTCTTTTTATTTTTTAGTGAAACAATGAGCTCCAATAGCTTTTTAGTTTCTTCTTTTCCTTTACCTGATTTAGCCGCCAATGTCTGTACAGTCCTGTCCGAAATATTGGAAAGCTCCAGATGATATCGGCTTCGGAGGTAGGCCAAAAAATAGGTGATTTTCTTATGAATCAAATCGGTATAATCCTTGTTTTGATAGTACAAGGCACCGACAGTGCGTGCAAATTCCACCGATGAATTTTCCAAAGGTTTGATTACTGGAATAATACGTTGTTGCCGCTTTGCCCTAAAGAGCACAAAAAGAAGTAGGCTAACCATAGTGAGGTAATAGGCCCATTTTAGACTACTTTGTGTGAGTACAAACCGCAACGGTGATGTTACCACTACTCTTCCCGTTTTCTTATAGTTATCCCAATAAATAGTGTCCTCTTCGAAATAAGAAAAGGTGTTGGCCACATACTCTTGATTGTCTCCAAGAACATAATAGTTGGTGTATGCTTGTGGTATAGTATTTAATAGAAAAGCTCCTTTACCGAATTGGGTCTGAATAAAGTTGGGAGCGTTAATATATTCGTCCGGTTTATTTTCCAAAACGTTACGCTCAGTATATTTTATGTGACCCAAGACTTTTGAATTGAGGGTGTCTATACTGGAAAATCGTGTATATGAGAGACCTCTTGAATAGGTATACTTTTGATTCTTGAATTTGTTATTTGTAAAGTTCAATTCTGCCTCTTCCTCCTGCAGGTTATAACTGGACATAACACCTATATTGAGTGTGTCTGAAAGAATCCCTCCAAAATCGGCAGAAGCTATGAACACCGTGTTTCCCTGATGAACATAATCCAAAAGTCTGTAGGTTTCCTGTTCATCAAAGTAGATGAAGTTATTGATAAAAATGAACCCTGATTTTTGGATACTGTCCGTTTTGCTAAGGGCATCGTAGGTATTGTCATAAACCGTTTCAATATCCGTAGTATTGAAGAGTTCAGAGAGTTCATTGTAGAGCACATAACAACCATAGGGTATTTTATCCACATTGGTGTAGGAAGGTCTCCAATTAATTGGCCGTGGACGGACTATCTCCGTAATGATGATTCCAAGAATCACCAAGCAAAAAACACCGAGTACTATTTTTGACCGTTTATCCAAATCTTATAAAGGAATTAATGTGTTTAGAGCATTGAACCTATTGTCTGTTTTTTGGTATTGCCTTTCCGTTATGGGATTTTCACCGTACCAAATATGTTCGTAGAGATAGGATACCTCTTTGAACTTTGTTTTAAGCCGATTTTCTTTTAGTTCCTTTTCGTAGTCCGAATTTGTTTTTTCAAAATGCCAATCAATCAATTGCTTTTGGGAGAGTCGTTTCAAAACCTTCAAAAACTGATACCGGACTGCCAATCGATAATCCTTCTTTTGAAGCGCCTCGTTCATCAGGGAATCCAAATCCAAACTCTCAATATGCTGTTCAGATAGATCTACATCCAATATGGAATTTGCTTTCTTGGTAAAAATGGAACCAAATCGCTCATTGACCAAAAACCGAACGAGTAGATAGATGACCAAGAGGCCCATCAACACATAAATGAAATATTGAATGACCTTTAAAGTGTTGGGAGAAACATCAAAACCAAAAATTTCGCCCAAACCACCAAATAACCATCTTAAAAACCTGAGCAGCAGATTTTGGGATTCTCCAGTTTTGATTTCATAATTGAATTCATCTCCTTGATATTTTTGAGACAAGTCTTGATTAAAACTGCGTTCCTCTAATCTAGAATCTGTATCGTATTTGAGTTGTAGCGAATCTTTGTCTTGAAGATTGCCAAACCCTAAAAACGGGAATAGAAGTAAAAGACATATAACCCTTCTCACAGATTGGACTTTCCTATTTCTTCAATTTTACTTCGGGTATTCACGTTATACGTCTTTTCATGAAGTGCGTAGTACAGAATTCCATTAACAAATTGGGAAAGGCATTGTGCATAGACGGACGCAACCAAAACTAAACATAAGGCCAAAGTATAAATGACCATGGAAATGACTGAACCAGTAACGTCCACGTTGTTTTCTACTACATGAAAAGTATATATTCCAATAATAACCCCAGGGATTACCATGATGATAAAAAATAGGAGCCCGTTCAAGAGGCCTAAAATGAAATTGACCCCGATGGATTTCCAAAAATTATTAATAACCAAGGACCACCCTTCTCCAAAAGCATCCATTACTCCTTTTTTCTCTGTCAACATACAGAAAAAGGAAACACCAACCCAAGCAGCTAAGAAAAACTGTAATACATATTGAATAAATATGCCAGCTAATGGAATAAAGGCAGTTATCAAAACCACAACAATAAATACAAGATAAATGGGAACAAGTATCACTATGAATAGCAGAATACTACCCAACCTATCTTTGAACAGGTTCCAAACCTCCTTTTTATCGAAGTGGTTTCCTTTAACTTCATCGTATTTAACTAGGTAAGCGGAACTGATACTGAAATTTAGGGCAGCTACGACCAAAAAAATTAAAAAGAATACTCCCATTCCAGAAAACAAATAGACGAGATAGTCCTCTTCTGAAACGGTTCCACTTCCATTTCCGTATAAGCCATCAGCAGCAATTAAACCCACAAAACCAGATACCAACAGATAACTGGTTATCAAAAGGCCGATGATGAAGATGCCATTGTAACGAAGGAAAACGTTGGTAAACGTTTTGATATTCTGTTTCAGAAAATCAAAATAAACGGAGAGAATGTCCCCAAAATCACGGTTAATTCTAAGTTCTAGGTATTTGTCTGCCATTCAATTTGTTTAGGGTAATGGGATAAATGATATAGTAAAACACAATAAGGGCCAAAGAGCCTCCAATAATGAGAAACGCCAACCAATCCGGCATATTGGCATATCGGGTAATGAAACCTTCAATGAAACCTGCTATGATAAAGAATGGGATGGTACTAACCACCACTTTTAGTCCATCTTTGGCTCCTTTCATAAATGAAACACGGCGTGAAAAGGTTTTGGGGAACAAAATACTGTTTCCCATAATGAGTCCAGCACACCCCGCAATGATGATTACTGAAATTTCGATGGTACCATGCAGCCAGATTTGACGATTGGCTTCAAAAAAAACGCCTTTGGTATAAAAGAATGTAACGAACGCTCCCAACATTACGCCGTTGCTAAAAAGCACATAGGCCGTTCCAATACTGGTAATGACCCCAAAGGCAAAAGCAATTAGGGCCACTCGGATATTGTTTATGGTTATTCCCAAAAAAGTACCGACTTCGCTACCACTTTTATAGATAGCTGTAGGTTCACCTTTAGCAATGTTTTCCAAAGTCAAGTTTACATAGGCGTCCCCAAGAATCAATCGAACGAAAGAAGCATCATTTAAAGCGGATAAACTTCCAATGGCCGTAGCCACCGCAAAAATCAAAAAAGCGATAAGCAGTGTTTTGTGATATTGCTTGAAAAAGATTGGAAATTCATATCCCCAGAACTCAATAATTCTATTTCTTGACTCTTTTTTGTTTTTGTAAATTTTTTGATGCGCCTGCGAAGCAAGTGAATTTAGATACAATAAAGTCTTACTTTCAGCGTAGTAGGTTTGGGCATAAGCCAAGTCGTTGGTCAATTGGATATAGCCGTCGGCCAACTCGTCGGGACTTGTGGAAGAACCATTGAGGATGGCCTTTTCAAATGCTATCCATTTTTCCTTATTTTGTTTCACAAAAGCTGCTTCGCGCATATGTTTTGTTTACCGACAGCTTAAAATTAATGTTATATGAGTAACCTCCAAATCAATACCACACAAAATGTAAATCTAGATTACAAAATTGTAGGTATCGGAGAACGAATCGTTGCATTTTTAATAGATGGGCTTATTCTCTATATGTATGCAATTTTGATTAACCTTATTGGAGATGCCATTTCATACGTATACGAGGATAGTTGGACGCAACGTGGTTTAATGGCACTTATTTTCTTGCCAGCTATGTTTTATAGTCTTTTGATGCACAGCATCTTCAATGGGAGAACAGTGGGCAAAATGCTTCTAAAAATGCGAGTCGTTCGGGTTGATGGTACGCCTGTGCATTGGAGCAATTATTTGGTTAGGTGGATGTTGCGCTTGGTTGATATCTGGATTTTTCTGGGGTCCATTGGTATTCTTAGTATCCTGTTTTCTGAACGAAGGCAAAGAGTAGGGGATGCAGCTGCAGGAACCGTTGTGATAAGTACCAAAAACAAGACCAAGGTTTCCCATACTATTTTGGAAGAGGTGGAAGAGCAATATCAACCGCAATTCACCAACGTCACTGTGCTAACAGACAAAGATGTACGCTTGATTAAGGAAACGTATTTGATAGCTAAAAAGAGCAGTGATTTTAAAACCCTTAAAGCCCTACGAGTAAAAGTGGAAACTATTTTGAACACAAATTCAGAGCTTTATGATGCTCCTTATCTGGATACCGTTTTGAAGGACTATAATTTTTATACACAAAAAATGTAATGGAGTTTTATCAATTGGTCGATGTTCTGGGTACCATTGCCTTTGCTGTATCTGGGGTTTTGGTGGCAATGGACAAACGTCTGGATCTTTTTGGGGTTTTAATTATTGCCTTTGTGACCGCTATTGGCGGAGGAACACTGCGGGATTTGCTGATTGGCAATACTCCTGTTACCTGGATGCGTGATTTAACTTATGTGACCATTATTCCCATTACCGTATTGTTGACCATACTTTTCTCCCGTCAGCTAAAATACTTGAGAAAGTCACTTTTTTTGTTTGATACTATAGGCATCGGTCTATATACTATGCTAGGAATAGAAAAAGGATTGGAGGCCAACTTATCTCCTGTGATGTGCATTGCTTTGGGAACCATGACCGCCAGTTTTGGAGGTGTGCTTCGGGATATTCTTTGTAATGAAATCCCCGTCATCTTTAGAAAAGAGATTTACGCTACGGCATGTATCCTAGGAGGAACATTGTATTTTATAGTCAACTGGTTGGGCGTTCCTGAAGCATATGCATATGTGACAGGAATATTAGCGGTAATTGTTATGCGGATTCTTGCCGTGCGTTTTAGTATTCGCTTGCCTAACATTTATTCTTCCAAGGCCTGACTACAGAACTTCCGCTTTGAGGATATACACATTTTGCCAGGGCCAATCTCCGTCACCAACAGGAACTTCATTGATGGCATCCACCACATCCATTCCTTGTACCACTCTCCCGAACGGGGTGTATGAACCATCTAAATGATAAGACCCAGGTTTGGTCACCACAATAAAAAACTCGTAGGGAGAAGCCAATTTGTGTGGATTGTCTCTTTCACTACTAGGCATGGATATGGTCCCCCGATGGTGTTTGTATCCCTTTTTAGCATCTGGGGGAAGCAAATACCTACCAATTTTCCTTCTTTTTTGTGGAGTTGCCTTATCATCTGAATTGCCTCCCTGGATAATAAAATCTTTAACAACTCGGTGAAACTGCGTATTGTCAAAATAGCCTTTGCGGGCCAGGTAGATGAAATTGGCCTTATGATACGGTACATTATCATACAACTGAACGGTAAAACTTCCCAGGCTGGTGGTCAATTTTACCCGGTTTGCCTTTTCTTCTCTGGCATATTCAAAAAAGAAATCAATGGCATTTTCCTCGGTCAATAAAAACTCTTCTTCCTTTTGCTCTTCTTCGGGTTCACTGTTTTCAGCTACTTGTGGAATACTGTCCTTGACCTCTCTTTCGGTTGCACTTTGCTGCTCCTTCTTTTTGGGTTTTTCACCGCAGGACACCAAAAAAAATAGTAGTATACTTGTAAATAAAGCTGCATTTCTTAGCCTCATGGATTTTCAAGAGTTTTACGAACAAGTTTTAAAAATAAAAAATCTACCGCTGCCCGGCAGCCATTCCCATCATAAAATGTCACCTGCATTTCGAAAACAATGGCTGGAATTGAATAAAATAAAGGCACAAAACCCAAAAAAGGCCGGAGTAATGGCCTTGTTCTATCCAAATAATGAGCAACTAACTCATTTGCTACTCATTTTGAGAAAGACCTATAAAGGTGTGCATTCCAACCAAATTGCTTTTCCGGGAGGCAAGTTGGAACCAGAAGATGAAAATCTTATGGAAACCGCTTTGCGAGAAACTTATGAAGAGGTTGGGGTACCCAAAGAATCCGTAGAGGTGCTGAAGCAACTTAGCGAAGTATACATTCCACCGAGTAACTATCTGGTTCAACCCTATTTTGGAGTGTATTCCAAACCTGAGGTGTTCCAAATTCAAGAAAGCGAGGTGGAAGCACTTGTTGAGGTCAGTCTGTCTGATTTTTTAGACCATACCAACCTTTCCGAAGAAAAATTGAGCACATCTTATGCAAAAAATATTAACGTACCTGCCTTTAAACTAAACGGTTATACCGTATGGGGTGCCACTGCCATGATGCTAAGTGAAATCAAAGAACTTCTTGAACAGGTGCTTTAAGGTGCATTTTTGTAAATTAGCTTTTCACAGTTATATATGGGGCTCTTTAAAGAAAATCCTTTTGGACATATCCTTTTTCTAAAAAAGTGGTTGATTCGTATTGCCGGTATGATGACCCATCAACGGTATAAAGGTTTCAATACGCTCGAAATTGAGGGCTCACATGTGATTCGAGACCTTCCGGAAAACAATGTCCTTTTTGTTAGTAATCACCAAACGTATTTTGCAGATGTGGTAGCTATGTTCCATGTTTTCAATGCGAGTTTAAGTGGCAGGGAAGATAATATCAAAAATCTAGGATACTTATGGAATCCGAAGCTTAACATTTACTATGTGGCTGCCAAGGAAACCATGAAGCAGAGTATCTTGGCTAAGATACTGGCCTATGCAGGTTCCATTAGTATTGAGCGCACGTGGAGAGCAGATGGGCAAGATGTGAACCGGCAGGTGAAAATGAGCGATATCAGCAACATTGCCAAAGCTTTGGACGATGGATGGGTGATTACTTTTCCTCAAGGAACAACGACCCCCTGGAAACCTTTGCGAAAGGGTACGGCACATATTATCAAACGATATAAACCTGTAGTAGTGCCAGTGGTAATAGACGGTTTTAGACGTTCTTTTGATAAAAAGGGACTTCGAGTAAAAAAGAAAGGCATACTGCAATCCATGCATATAAAAACCCCATTGGAGATAGATTATGACAATGAATCTGTTGAAGCCATAATTGAAAAATTGGAGTACGCCATTGAGCAACATCCCTCCTTTTTACATGTCATTCCAGAAGAAGATTTGATTGCTTATGAAGAGGAGAACCAAAAGCGGAGATACAGTTATAAAGGGAATTAAACTTCAAGCTTTTTAAGTTCCCGATAGTTTTCTTTCAGCCTTTTGAGCAAAATCCCGTAAAGTAGTCTATAGAACAACCAGATTACCACGAGCAAAACTCCTGTAAAGAGAATTGAAACGACAATTACCAGAAACCAGAATGTCATCTCATTTCCTTGTTCTGTAGCGGTTTCGACAATCTTCCTGCCTTCGTCACTAAAAATCAGGACACCATAAAGACTTATGATCATGTAAGTTGCGAAGATGATTAGATTGAACCATACGTATTGTGTCACGGTGCGTTTTACCTTCAATATGGTTTTCATCAATTTCCTTGAAGAATCTGTTACCGAAATTTTCTTATAATTCAGGTAAAACTTAAAAATGAAATACAGGATAATGCCATAGTTAACGAAATTCAATACCATCATGATGTTGTAGATATGCATGGCTTTCAGGTCCTGCATATATTGGGGGTCGCTTGAAACGAAATTTATTGCCGCCCAGAAGACAAATTCTATGATGCTGATGTAAAAAATCCACTTCACCATGGAAGATGATTTTTTCCATATCATGGGATAAATATCGTCGTAGGACAGTTTAGGAAGGTGCTCCTCCTTCTTCTGCCAGTCTTTTTTTAAGAGTTCCAGTTCATCCATCATACCTAAGGATTTAAGATGGTTCTTAATTTATTTTTAATTCGGTTCATTTTTACCCGCGCATTTACTTCCGTAATACCCAAGGTTTCCGAAATTTCGCTGTAATCTTTGTCTTCCAAATACAAGAACACCAAGGCTTTGTCAATATCCCCAAGTTGCTTGATGGCATTGTACATCAACTTCAGTTGCTTTTCTTCTGTATCGTCATATTCGTCGGCTTTTATTTTGAAGATTACGGAATCATAATCTTGGGTATCCACTCTCTTTTTTGACTTTCTGTAGAGTGTAATTGCCGTATTCAATGCTACCCGATACATCCATGTACTAAACTTGGAATCTCCTCTGAACTTAGGATACGCTTTCCATAGCTGAATTGTGATTTCCTGGAATAAATCCTTATGGGAATCCCTATCATTGGTGTACAAACTACAAACCTTGTGGACAATATTCTGATTATCCTCAAGCTCGGTAACAAAACGATGTTCCAGTTCTTTGTTCAATGTGGTTGGTAAGTTTTCCTAATAGGTCTGCTAACTTTAAATTTTGTTACAAATCCGGAGAGGCGATTATTTTCTGTAATCCAGTGCAGGAGGTCTATCCCCCAACAAAGGAATGTACTTGAAGTCCTTTCCACGACGCTCTTGAAACTCCTCTTTAGCCTTTTCCACAATTTTTGGGTCTTGGAACAATTCTAGGGCCGTGAGGGTAAGCGTTTTGGCTGCGACCATCATACCTTTTGTTCCAATTGAAGTGCCACCAGCAGCAACTGCTTGCCAGCTATGGGCTGGTGTTCCAGGCACCCAAGTAGCAGTTCCCATGCCCACTGTAGGCACAGCAAAGCTCACATCGCCCACATCAGTTGAGCCATAGGCACGAGCTTCTTCTTTATAAGGTTGAATGTTCAATGCACGCTTCATATCCAACTCCTCGTAACCAAGACTTTTGGATATTTTTTCTGCAAACTGCTTTTCTTCATCCGTGTAGGTGATACCGCCAATAATGCTCAAGTTTTTGTGAATTATTTTTTGAAGTGTAAGGTTCGGAAGCAACTCATGTGTTCCCCCAATCATTTCATAATCCATGGTGGTGCCTGTGCCCAGTGCGGCACCTTCAGCGGCTTTTACGATTCGGTCAAAAATATCAATAACCACATCTCGTTTTCCGTGTCGAGCATAATAGTAGACTTCGGCAAAGTTTGGAACTACATTGGGTGCTTTTCCACCATCAGTTATCACGTAGTGAATTCTGGCCTCCTGTGGAATATGCTCCCGCATCATATTTACCATCATATTCATAGCTTCAACCCCGTCTAGCGCGGAACGGCCTCGATCAGGAGCGCCGGCTGCGTGTGCAGAAGTACCATAAAATCGAAATTTTGCAGACTTATTGGCTAGAGCAGCTCCAGCACTCGCGGCATTTTGTGAGCTTGGGTGCCAGTGCAGAGCTACATCCACATCATCAAAAAGCCCTTCCCGTACCATATAGACCTTTCCGGAGCCTCCTTCTTCTGCCGGACATCCGTAAAATCGTATAGTGCCCTTAACATTATTGGCCTTTAGCCACTCTTTTGCGGATATGGCCGCTGCAGTTGAAGCAGTACCGAATAAATGATGCCCACATGCATGTCCCGCAGCTTTATTGGCTGTCTTTTTTTCAGGAATCGCTTGCTGCGAAAGTCCTGGAAGTGCATCATACTCCCCTAAAATGGCAATTACAGGATATCCAGAGCCATATTCGGCAACAAATGCTGTTGGGATACCCGCTAAGCCTTTTTGAATGGAAAAGCCTTCATCTGAAAGCGTTTTTTGTAGTATAGCTGAACTTTTTTCTTCCAAATACCCCATTTCAGCCAAATCCCAAATCTGAAGGGCTATATCCGAATACTTTTTTTGGTTGGATTCCAATTTCTTTAGCACATCATCTGCCTTTTTTTGCGAGAATATGGCTGTACTTAATACACTCAATGTGCAAAGGAGCAATAATTTTTTCATGGGTTATATGAGTTAGTCAGAAAACTAAAGGTACTAAAAAACCCTTTCTAAAGTAAGATTGTAATAACTGGAATATGTACTTTTATAACCATGTCAGAGATGAACATTCCGCAATCCAGTTTTCCACGAATCATTATTATTGGAGGAGGATTTGGAGGCATTGCTTTAGCAAAAAAACTTTCCGGGAAGGATGTACAAGTACTTTTACTGGACAAGCACAATTACCACACCTTTCAACCTTTGTTATATCAGGTTTCTACAGGAGGTCTTGAGCCGGATTCCATCGCGTATCCTATTCGAAAAGTATTGCAAGGCTATCCCAATTTTTACTTTCGTTTGGCTGAGGTCATGCAAATTGATACTGAAAAAAGAAGACTGGAGACCAATATTGGCGGTATTGCTTACGATTATCTGGTAGTCGCCACAGGTTCACAGACCAATTTTTTTGGGAATAAGAATATTGAGTCCTATGGCATGGCCATGAAAACTGTTCCCCAATCCTTAAATTTAAGAAGTTTGATTTTGGAAAATTTTGAGCAGGCTTTGTTGACGGATGACCTGCACGAACGTGATGCCTTGATGAATTTCGTGATTGTTGGGGGAGGACCTACGGGAGTTGAATTGGCAGGTGCTTTGGCTGAAATTAAGAAAGGAATATTACCGAAGGATTATCCGGATTTGGATACCCGAAGGGCACAGATAAATTTAGTACAGGGAAGCGACCGTATTCTCCCTGCAATGAGCGAGGTGGCTTCCAAAAAAGCAGAACGGTTTTTGGAGAAACTTGGGGTAAACGTTTGGAAAAACATTCGTGTCAGCGATTATGATGGCAAACAAGTCACTACCAATACGGACACTTCCTTTGAGGCGTGCACTTTAGTTTGGGCCGCGGGTGTTAAAGCTGTTAGCATTAAAGGGTTGGATGCAGAAGAGTTACTTAGTCGTGGTAGTCGGCTCAAAGTGAATAATTTGCATCAAGTTGAGGGGTTTGAAGAGATTTTTGCCATAGGTGATGTGGCCCAAATGGAAACCGAGGAGTTTCCCTACGGTCACCCTATGATGGCCCAGCCAGCTATGCAGCAAGGGGAAAGTCTGGGTGAAAATTTAGCCCGTTTGGTAGAGGGTAAATCCATGAAACCTTTTAAATATAAGGACAAGGGAAGTATGGCAACCGTAGGACGCAATAAAGCTGTTGTAGACTTGAAGAAATTTAAGTTTCAAGGCGTATTTGCTTGGTATGTATGGATGTTTGTCCATCTTTATTTTTTAATTGGCTTTCGGAATAGGGTTGTGGTCTTTATCAATTGGGTGTATAACTACATTAAGTTTGATAGGGAAGCTCGTTTAATTATCCGACCTTTTAAAAAGGAATACCAAATTTCTAAGAAAGCTTAATAATTCTAGCCTTACTTAATTTAAAAAGTGGCTTATATTAGTTTTAGATTGACTTTTTGTTTTTTAACTTAACTTATCGGATGATTTAGCTTCTTAAAACGAAAGCCATATCACAATGTTTGTAACACATTAAAATGAATCCAGTAAAAGAGTTTATTGTTGAATTAAAGGAAACTGCAGTTTACTTTATGGATCATTATCCAATTATCTCTGGAATTACATTAATTCTAATCGGAATATTTTTATTAAGTTTTCAGTTAAAGAAAAATAATTCATTCAAAATGAGTGATCATGGAATGGCATCTTGGGGAGTTCTTGTAAACATGTGGGCATTAATAATAATGTCTTTTATTTTTGGGATTATTTTAATTTTACGGAATACTTAGATAGTTGAATTTGGATAAAAATTAGTTGTGAAGGGAGTTATAATTCGTGCCCTAACTCTTTAACACAATGAATATTTTCCACTTTTAATATGTCTTGTTTCTAAACCTAAAAATACAATGAATTTTTCAAGATAAAATCATAGCCTTTTCGATAAGTGAATTGCAAAAATCTAAATCTGATACACACATGCCTGATAGGGCCGTAGCTCAAATTTTCCACCTCCTTTATCGGCTGTAGATAAATCGTTGGAAATAATCAAGCTAAGTTCCCCAAAACCTTCGTTAGACAAATCAATATGGGCTGGTTCGGTTGAGAAGCTTAGCAGAATCAAGTATTTCTCATTATCCAGAATTCGGGTGTAGGCATATACTTGCTCGTTGTTTTCCAATAGGAGCGAATAATCACCATAGACAAGCCCCAAATGATCCTTACGTATTTGGACCATTTTTCTAAAATAGTTCAATACGGAACCAGTATCTTTTTCCTGTTCTTCAACATTAAACCCTTCTTTATGGTTGGGATGTACCTTTAACCATGGTTTTGAATTGGTAAAACCTGCATTCGTCGTATTGTCCCATTGCATAGGGGTACGTCCGTTATCTCGAGCAGCTTCTTTTTCGTTTGCAATAAAAGTTTCCAAATCCACACCCTGTTGCTTAAGCAAAGCATAACGGTTTAGCGTATTGATGTCCTGATAGTCCTCAATATTGTCAAAACGAATATTGCTCATCCCAATTTCATCACCATAATAGAAATAAGGTGTTCCCTTCATGGTCAACAAAAAGGTTTGCAACATAGTGGTGGAATTATACCAATGCTCTGGCGAGTCATTTCCCCATCGGCTTACGGTTCTGGGATTATCATGATTGCTCAAAAACAGGCTTCCCCAACCTTTTTCTGCAAAGGTTTCGTCCCAATCCGAGAATATTTTTTTGAATTCAGTCAGTTTCCATGGGTCCCTCCGCATCCAAAACACTTCGTCCCCTTCCCGGTCCAAGGACATCAACTCAAAATGAAAGAACATGTTAAGTTCTTCTCGGTCTTCATCCACAAAAAGTAAAGCTTGGTCCCTGTCCACTCCGGGAGTTTCACCCACAGTCATAACATCATACTTGCTCAGAACTTCGCGGTTCATTTCATGCAAATAGTCATGCAATTTAGGGCCATTGGCATAAAAAGGGATGAAGTTGCCATTGTATTCTTCGGGCAACTCAGGATAGGAAATGTCTTTTGAAATAAAAGGAATCACATCCATTCTAAAACCATCTACTCCTTTTTTGAACCAAAAATGCATCATATCATATATTTCTTGGCGCACTTTTGGGTTTTCCCATTTTAAATCAGGTTGCTTTACCGAGAAGTAATGGAGATAGTAACTATCGGTTTGCTCATCATATTTCCAAGCATTTCCGTCCACATCAAAATAGCTGAAACGCTTAGGTGGAGTGCCCTTTTCCGCTGGCCACCAGTGGTAGTAATCGCGATATGGGTTTTCTCGCGACTTTCGAGATTCTTGAAACCAGTGGTGTTCATCACTAGTATGGTTAACAACTAAATCCATGACCAGTTTTAGGCCGCGTTCATGCATACCTTCCAAAAGTTGGTCAAAATCGGCCATAGTACCGAATTCTTCCATTATATTTTGGTAATCACTGATGTCATACCCATTGTCATCATTGGGTGATTGATATACTGGACAAAGCCAAATAATATCTATGCCCAAACTTTTAATATAATCCAATCGCTTTATAATACCCTGAATGTCTCCAACGCCATTTCCCGTTGTATCTTGAAAACTCCGTGGGTAAATCTGATAGACCACACCTTCTTTCCACCAAGCTCGTGACTGTTTCATATCTGAAAATTTGAAAAGCGAAGATATTATTTTCTTGGATGAAATTGATGCAATACTTCTGTCAAGTGCTTCCTGTTTACGTGCATATAGACTTCAGTAGTGGTAATACTTTCATGACCTAGCATTTGTTGGATGGCGCGTAGGTCCGCACCATTTTCTAGCAAATGGGTGGCAAAGGAATGGCGAAACGTATGCGGACTGATATTCTTTTGTAGTTCGATTTTTTCTGCCAGGGTTTTAATAATAGTAAAAATCATGGCCCGAGTCAGCTTTTTTCCCCTACGATTCAAAAAGAGATAATCCGAAAACTCCTTGGTTATCTGTTGGTGCACCCGAACTTCAGACCTGTATATGTTTATATATTTTTTGTTGACTTTACTTATAGGAACAAAGCGTTGTTTGTCTCCTTTTCCAGTTACTTTGATAAAGTCTTCTTCAAAAAACAAATCCGAGAGCTTTAGCTCAATCAATTCGGAAACTCGAAGTCCACATCCATACAATGTTTCTAAAATGGCACGGTTTCTTTCCCCTTGAGGGTGTGAAAGGTCAATGGCGTCTATAAGTTGATTGATTTCCTCGGTGGATAAGGTATCGGGTAGTTTCCTGCCGATTTTAGGAGTTTCAATGAGTTCTATGGGATTGTCCTTTCTGTATTCTTCAAAAATTAAATAGTTGAAAAAGCCTTTCAAACCTGATATTATTCGAGCTTGGGAGCGTGGATTCATTGTTTTGGCCACATCATAAATAAATGCTTGAACTGCCTCTTTAGTGATTAGTATTGGGCTTTCGCTTATATGATTCTCAGATAAAAAACCCATTAGCTTTTCAATATCCAGAGCGTAATTGGAGATGGTGTTTTGTGAAAGACCACGTTCAATTCTTAAGTAATCCTTATAATCCTTAAGGGCATGTTTCCAATTCATTTGATAAAAATAGAAACAAAAAAAGGTATTGGAAGAATAACATCTATCAATCGGTCAATTCAAAGCGTGGTTTCATCAATTTGACAGAGGATTTGGATATGAATACAGATACCTTGGCATTGGTTTATTCATACTTTTTTGATTGAGGCTACGTTTTAACATTCAATAAACCTTAATCAGACATGAAAAAAACCATTGCAACAAGTATTTTTTTGCTCGTAGTAACTTTTACAACCATCGGACAAGTAGATAGAAGTAGTTTTAAAGCAGGACTTACTGCAGGAATACCCGTAGGAGACGCATCGGATATCAGTAGTTTTGCTTTAGGGTTGGATGTGAACTATCATTGGGGGGTTTCCAAGCTTCTTGATGTGGGATTGGCCACAGGGTTCATTAATTCCTTTGGAGAAACCGGAACAGATTTAACCGGAGAGTTTGAAGATTTCCAGTTTATCCCGACGGCCGCTTCTGTTCGGATTTACCCTACTTACGAATTTAAATTTGGTGCTGATGCAGGCTATGCCGTTGGTATCAATGATGGCAATGATGGTGGCTTTTATTATCGACCAGTGGTTGGGTATAACATTACGGGCAATACAGAAATAAATGTCTCTTATACTGCAGTGGCCCTGGAAAACAATTTCAACTTTTCTATTGCAATGGCAGGTATTTTGTTTCTTTTCTGAAAACAAGTTTGAAGAGGCATTTTTTGAAATTTAAGTAATAACCATAAATATCAAAAAATGAAAAAATTACTGCTTACATTAATTATTGTCTCTTCATTCTCAACTTTTACAACAGCCCAAACTAGCTATAACGGTGCAGTTGGATTAGGTATAGACCTTATCGGGGATTTTACCTTTGTGGGTGCTGGAGGAAAATATTTTTTCTCTGAAAAACATGTAGGCCAGGCCCATTTAGGATTTGAACAAGACGCTACAATTATAACTGCATTATACTCTTTTCATAAAGAAATTGTAGGTGCCAGAGGGCTAAGATGGTATACAGGAATAGGACCAAGTATTGTTTTCTTGGATGGAGATAATACTTTCTCCTTGCGTCCCCATGCAGGTTTGGACTTTAAATTTGATGGAGTTCCCATAGTTCTGAATTTCGATTGGAGACCTGCTGTTATTTTAAGTAACTCCGGTGATAATGAGGTAGGGAGTTTTGGTTTTGGAGTTCAGTTTGCTTTTAACTAATCAACCACTTGAATATTATATTAAGCAGGGGTTATCCCTGCTTTTTTGTTTATAAAAAACAATGTATCAATTGCAAAGCAATCAATAAGCAAGCCATCTTTTTTTCATTGGAAGCAAGGATAACGTTTTGATTTGGTAAATCCGGAAAAGGGGATAATTAATCAACTTCAATACTCAACACTCGACTTTTTTTAATCTTCTCTCGTATATATAGTATATTTATTATTTAGAGTGAAAAGGTTTTAAAATCCACTTACTCTAGGAAAAGTAAATACTCACTAAATATTACATATTACTAATTAAATCAAAACCATGAAAAAAACATTTTTATGCTTGCTTGCCATTGTTGCCTTTGGCACAACATCTTATGCTCAAACTAGTTATACTGGGGCTGTAGGTCTTGGTATTGACCTTTGGGACGACGCCACTTTTGTAGGGCCTAGTGCAAAATACTTCTTTTCGGACAACCATACTGGTCAGTTTGATTTAGGTTTTGAAGATGGAGGTACAATCTTGACAGCTCTTTATTCGTATCATGATGAGTTTTCCGGAGCTGCAGGATTACGTTGGTACGCAGGTATCGGACCTAGTATCGTTTTAATAGATGATTTTGACAATGTTTTTGCTTTACGTCCACATGCTGGATTGGACTTTAAAATTGATGGCGTTCCTATTGTTATCAATTTTGATTGGCGACCTGCCATAGTTCTCAGCGATGCTGGGGATAATGAAGCAGGTGCTTTTGGATTTGGAATTCAATACGCATTTGATTAATCATTCTTTAATAATATTTATTAAAGGCAGCCAATTTCGGCTGCCTTTTCGTTTTTTGAAGATATTGTATTTTTAGGCCTATGAAGCTTATTATCATCAATGGCCCCAACTTAAATCTTTTGGGCAAACGAGAGCCCGAAGTTTACGGCAATACTACTTTTGAAGAATATTTTTCCAAATTGGAAAGAAGATTTCCAGAAGTAGAGCTCACCTATTTTCAATCCAATATTGAGGGTGAGTTGATAGGGAAGATTCAAGAGGTGGGGTTTGATTTTGATGGCATTGTATTAAATGCTGCTGCCTATACTCATACCTCGGTAGGTATTGGCGATGCAGTTAAAGCCATAGAAGTTCCTGTTGTAGAGGTCCATATTTCCAACACCCATCAACGTGAAGATTTTAGGCATATATCCCATATTGCAAATGCAGCCAAGGGAATAATTCTTGGTTTTGGACTTCAAAGCTATGACTTGGCCATACAAAGTTTTCTAGAAGGCTAGTAGGTCACTAACATCTGGCAGGCTTAAATTCTTCGTATCTTTTATAACCCCAATGTATTGATATGAAAAAGATTGCACTTTTAACCTCGGTGACTTTCCTCATTCTGTTTTCATGCTCTGATGATAATGGAGCAACCACTAACTCAGATGATGTTGACCCTGGAGATACGACCTTTACCCTTCAAAATGCGTTTCCAAACTTAAGCTTTTCAAGACCTGTTGATTTTCAAAGTCCCAATGATTCAAGCAACAGAGTTTTTGTTGTTGAACAAGGGGGGACTATACGGGTTTTTGATAATGATGAAAATGAAGATACTTCCCAAATCTTTTTGGATATCAGTTCTCAAATAAACACAACAGCCAATGAGCAAGGATTATTGGGGTTGGCGTTTCATCCTAATTTTGAATCCAATGGCTATTTTTATGTGAATTATACCCCTTCTGCTGGTTTATCAGTAACCTCGCGTTTTCAAGTATCATCCACAAACCCGAATGAGGCAAATATAAATTCGGAGCTTGTTTTATTGGAAATTCCGCAACCTTTTACCAATCACAATGGGGGACAACTAACTTTTGGCCCAGATGGATTTTTGTATATAGCTTCTGGTGATGGAGGTTCTGGTGGTGACCCGGACAACAATGCTCAAGATCGGTCAAATTTACTTGGAACCATCTTAAGAATTGATGTGGATGGAACTTCAAATGGTTTAAACTATGGAATTCCTTCAACCAATCCTTTTGTTGGAGAACCCAATATTCGTGAAGAAATTTTTGCATACGGTTTCAGAAATCCTTGGCGGATGAGTTTTGATTTGCAAACCGGAAATCTTTGGTCTGGAGATGTGGGTCAAGACGAGCGTGAGGAAATTAACCTTGTGACCAGTGGTGGGAATTACGGCTGGCGATTGTTTGAAGGGACTTTTTGTTTTTCAGGAGACTGCTCCAGCGCAGGCTTAATTCCTCCTGTTTTTGAGTATGAACATAATGGAAATGAACAATCTATAACAGGAGGTCATGTGTATAGAGGGAGTCTTACACCATCTTTGGTCGGCAATTATGTCTATGCTGATTTTATTGACGGTCGAATTTGGGCCCTGGACGCTTCCTCCAGCAACCCAGATGACACTTTGCTGATAAATTCCAACCTTAATATCTCATCTTTTGGTGTGGACGCACAAAATGAGCTGTTTATCTGTGCCTTTGATGGGTCAATTTATCGATTAGTGGAAAACTAAGTTGCCACCTCACTGGGCTTCAAATACTTTTCATCAACATAAAAAGTAGCAAAAGGTAGCAGAGAAGCTACCATTAAAATCAAAAGCCGCTTTAAGCTCCACTTTCTATCGTACCAAAATAGAAAAGCTACAACAACATATGCAATAAACAGAATGCCGTGAGCATAACCAACAAACTTGTTGGGCTCCAAAATACCAGCCCAATATTTTAAGGGCATAGTAAAAGCAAAGAGTGACAAGTAGGATATGCCCTCGAGTATTGCTGTAATTCGAAAGAGTTTTAGCATTATGCAAACAGTATTAAAAATAATATTGGGAACAAAACCCCAGCCAATGCCAATTTCCAACCTCGTTTTCTAAAACTGTTCTTTCCTTTGGTGATGAACAGTCCAGTAATGGCAATAACCAGCATAGCAGCTCCAAAAATATCAGAATACCAAATCCAGAAATTATTGGTGCTTTTGTGTAAAAACATGGTGTGACCCAAAACAGGTACTTTTCTCTTGTATTCCAAAAAGCCTTTACCTGTAGTAGTATTGATGTCCAAAGTGATGTTGCGCTTAAAGTTTGCCCTAAGCTCTTCTCCACGTATTCTATGTCCATCATATTTATCCTGAAGGTCCCATTTTTCTGCAATGGATTTTATGAACTCTTCAGAGTCCAAACTTTTCGGGTTATCAGGCAGTGCAATTTGGACTTCTTCAGACTCGTAGGCATAATCCATGGGATACCAATCCTGCCTATGATTCAAAACAATACCGGAAAATGAAAAAGCAATGATAAGGCCAATATAGAAGTAAGCAATATCCCTATGGATATTTCTATGATTCCACTTCATAAAAAATTGGTCTATAGGTGAATTACTTCATCGTAAGCATCGGCCACTGCTTCCATAACTGCTTCACTCATTGTTGGGTGAGGGTGAACCGCTTTCAGGATTTCGTGTCCGGTAGTTTCCAATTTTCTTCCTACTACAGCTTCAGCAATCATATCGGTAACACCAGCACCAATCATGTGGCAACCTAACCATTCGCCATACTTGGCGTCAAAAATAACCTTAACAAAACCATCAGAGTTGCCTGAAGCTTTGGCCTTTCCACTTGCTGAGAATGGAAATTTACCGACCTTGATATCGTATCCTTGCTCTTTGGCCTGTTTTTCGGTCAGACCAACAGAAGCAACCTCTGGCATACAATAGGTACATCCAGGGATATTTCCGTAATCCAATGGTTCAACATGCATTCCTGCGATTTTCTCTACACAAAGGATTCCTTCGGCAGATGCAACGTGCGCTAAAGCTTGGCCAGGAGTTACATCTCCAATGGCATAATATCCAGGGATGTTGGTTTGATAATAATCGTTTACTAAAATCTTGTCCCGATCCACAGCTATGCCAACATCTTCCAAACCAATGTTTTCGATATTTGTTTTAATACCCACTGCGGAAAGCAAAATATCTGCTTCCAGTATTTCTTCACCTTTCGCAGTCTTAACCGTAGCTTTAACCCCATCTCCGGAAGTATCCACATGAGTAACCTCTGCTGAGGTTTTAATTTTAACACCCGCTTTTTTGAAGCTACGTTCCAATTGTTTGGAAACGTCTTCATCTTCTACCGGCACTATATTGGGAAGGTATTCAACAACGGTGACTTCGGTTCCCATGGAATTGTAGAAATAGGCGAATTCAATACCAATGGCACCACTACCTACAACAATCATTTTCTTGGGTTGTTTTTCCAAGGTCATTGCTTCGCGATAACCAATTACTTTCTTACCATCCTGCGGAATACTTGGTAACTCGCGACTTCTGGCACCCGTTGCAATAATAATATGGTTCGCAGAAAATTCGGCAGGATCTCCATGCTCACCTTTGACCACCACTTTTTTTCCGGGCATAATTTTACCATACCCGTTTAAAACTTCGATTTTATTTTTTTTCATCAAGAACTGAACGCCTTTGCTCATTCCATCAGCAACACCACGACTTCTTTTCACAACGGCATCGAAATCGTGTTCTACTTTTTTAGCACTCAATCCATAATCCTCTGCATGCTTCAAATATTCAAAGACCTGAGCTGATTTCAATAATGCTTTGGTAGGAATACATCCCCAGTTTAAACAAACACCACCAAGATTTTCTTTCTCAACAATAGCGGTTTTAAGACCAAGTTGCGATGCTCTAATGGCCGTTACATAGCCACCCGGGCCGCTTCCCAAAACAATTACATCAAAATTGCTCATTCCTTTTTAGATTTTAGTTGTTATGATTGACACCTTACCTTATGGTTTAGCAGGTGCAAAAATACGGAATTCAAATGCCATTTACCAAGAGGCAAATTCTAGAAAAGTTTTTCAGGAAAGTTACTCTTCAGAAGCGTCGAAATCTATACTTAGGGAGTTTATACAATAGCGCTGACCAGTGGTTTCTCTTGGGCCATCATTGAATACATGCCCCAAATGACTACCGCAATTGGCGCACACAGTTTCGGTGCGAATCATTCCATGAGAGGTGTCTCTAATATATTCAATGGCACCTTCAACAGCTTGGTCAAATGAAGGCCAGCCACAACCACTTTCAAATTTATTGCCGCTATCAAACAGCTTAGCATTACATGCTTTACAGTGATAAGCCCCTTTTTTAAAATGAAGATTGAACTCTCCGGTATGGGGATATTCGGTACCCTTTTGCCTCAAAATTCGATATTCATCAGGAGAGAGTTGCTTTTTCCATTCCTCTTCAGTCTTTTCGACAGCGTACTTTTTCAATAGCTAATGTTTTTAGGGAAGTTAATGTATTTATTCGGAATCGGGGATGAAATTTAAGGCCACTCCGTTTATGCAATGTCTTTTTCCAGTAGTGTTTCTGGGACCATCATTGAATACATGGCCCAAATGTCCACCACAGGTGGCACAGTGTTCTTCGGTACGGGCATATCCAATTTTGTAATCTACATCATATGCCACGCTGTTCTCAATCTCTTGGTCAAAACTAGGCCAACCTGTTCCTGAGTCGAATTTATTTTCACTACGGAAAAGGGGAGTAGAGCATGCTGCACAAACATAGGTGCCTTTGTCCTTGTTATCCAAAAGTTCGCTGGTGAAAGCGTTTTCAGTAGCGGCCTTGCGTAAGACGTAATATTCCATATCCGTTAACTGCGCTTTCCATTCGGCATCCGTTTTTGAAATTGGATATTCCTTTGTTTCCGCAATTTCCTTGTTCTTTTCCTGAGATACACCTTTACATCCTATAATTAGTAAAAGGGCTACCCATAGCAAGTTTTTTCCCATCTGTTTTTCTTTTTCTATTTAGACGCAATTTTTGATATTCCTTTCAAAAATAGTACTGAAAGTGGTATTGGGGCAAATAAAAAAAGCCTCGCAGCGGCGAGGCTTCAATTTATGTTGTTACAAATTAATTCATTTGGATTTTTTGAACTTCACTTTCGCTGACTCCTACAGCAGACATAACTGCGCTCAGGTTTGAAGTATCCATTCTGGAGCTATCTGCAAATTCACTTGGAAGTATTACAATCCTAAAAGATTGATTGTCCGTGAAATCTGTGCTTATACCTGAAAGATCAAAATTACCATCAATAAACAACTCCACATCTACAAAAGTGTGGGCGAAAACGTATTGAATTGTTCCTTCTGGCAAGAAAAGGCTTTGAGGAATTTGAGTCCATGCATCGGCAGTACTGCCATCATCCAGGTCAATGGTGCCATCAAATCGATAGACCAAAACAGCATCTGATTCAAATATTTCAAAATCGGTGACATCGCTGAATGCAATCAAAGCACTAAAAAGGTTATTGTCAGGGTCAAATCCAAAGTTTACACCGTCCACTTCAATGACTTGGCCTTGAATGCCAGGTTCACCGGGAGGTCCTGGAGCTCCATCAAATCCTGGAGGTCCTTCCGGGCCTTCACAAGCCACAATGAACAAAAGAAGAAATGCACTGAATATTGTATTGATTTTTTTCATGATATTGATTTTTATGATTTGAACTATTACTGTTTTCCCACTATGAAAACAAAAAGCGTTCCATTTTAGTATTCTGATTTTGAATTATAGGAAAACAACACTTTATATGTTCCTATTTGAAAGATCCGTAATATTGTATCAACTAAACCCAACGATTATGGCCAAAGTACTTTCCCATAGCTTTTTCACTGATTTCGATATTGACCTTTTTAAGGCGGGTAAGCACTTTCGCTTGTATGACAAATTAGGTGCTCATCTTACCGAGGTAAATGGAAAAAAAGGAACCTATTTTGCAGTTTGGGCCCCCTCGGCCAAATCAGTTTCTGTAATCGGGGATTTTAATGGTTGGGAAGCCGGTGAACATGAGTTGAACGTACGTTGGGACGAAAGTGGAATTTGGGAAGGTTTTATACCAGATCTGGATAAAGGAACCTTATATAAATACAAGATAGAATCACATCATAACGATATTTGGACCGAAAAGGCTGATCCTTTTGGGAGATATTGCGAAACACCACCTAAAACTGCATCAGTAGTTTGGGAAGCCGATTATAAATGGAATGACAAATCCTGGATGCAGAGTCGTAAGGAGCAGAATGCATTGGATAAACCCTTTTCGGTGTATGAGGTTCATTTAGGCTCATGGAAGAAAAAAAACGGATGGGAATCCCTAACATATGTGGAGCTTGCCGATGAGCTGGTGAATTACGTTGAGGATATGGGCTTTACCCATGTCGAGTTTATGCCCATAATGGAATATCCTTATGACCCTTCATGGGGCTACCAGCTTACGGGATATTTTGCACCCACTTCGCGTTTTGGCAAACCTGAAGATTTCAAGCTATTGGTTGATAAGTTTCATCAAAAAGGAATTGGGGTAATTTTGGACTGGGTACCATCCCATTTTCCAGAAGATGCACATGGACTAGGTTTCTTTGATGGTTCGCATCTGTACGAACACCCGGATAGACGTAGAGGATATCATCCGGACTGGAAAAGTCTCATTTTTAATTACGGCAGAAACGAGGTAAGGGCTTTTTTGATTAGTAACGCTATTTTTTGGCTGGATCAATATCATGTGGATGGACTACGAGTTGATGCTGTGGCGTCTATGTTGTACTTGGATTACTCTCGTGAAGATGGTGAGTGGGAGCCCAATATATATGGAAATAATGAAAACCTCGAAGCGATGTCTTTCCTTAGGGAAATGAATCAAGAGGTATACGCAAGCTTTGAAGGTGTCCATACCATCGCAGAGGAGTCCACTGCCTTCACCGGAGTTTCTAAGCCAGTCCATTTTGGGGGACTTGGTTTCGGTATGAAATGGATGATGGGCTGGATGCATGATACTTTGGAGTTTTTCAAAAAAGAGCCTATCCATCGCTCATACGACCTGAATGATATCACCTTTAGTATGACCTATGCGTTCACAGAGAACTTTATGCTACCCTTTTCACATGATGAAGTGGTCTATGGCAAAAATTCACTTTTGTATCGTATGCCAGGGGACGAATGGCAAAGATTTGCCAATCTTAGAATGCTCTATGGGTATATGTTTACCCATCCTGGGGCCAATTTATTGTTCATGGGAGGAGAATTTGGTCAGTCGTCCGAATGGGATTTTCAGAATAGCTTGGACTGGCATTTGACACAATACGAATTCCATTCAGGAATTCAAGAGACCATAAAAGATTTAAATGCTCTCTATAAAGAAAGCCCTGCCCTTCATGAAAAGCAATTTAGCCAGGAGGGATTTCAATGGATAGAATACAATGATCAGGAAAACACAGTGATTTCTTATAAACGTATGGGTAACAATCCGGAAGATGATTTGATTGTGGTCTGCAATTTTACGCCGGTACCAAGAGAAAATTATAGGGTAGGCGTCCATAAATCAAAACAAATGAAATTACTATTCAATAGCGATGATACAAAATATGCAGGTAGCGGTATAGGCAAAAAAACGCTAAGACCAACCTCTAAAGAGTGGAACGGTTGCCCAAAATCGGTAAATATGACATTGCCCCCTCTTAGCGTAATTGTTTATAAATAAAGGGTTTCTTTTTATTTACGAAAACTTTATTTATTGTTCACAACATCTTTTTTAATTGTCATGGTAATGTGTTTCTTTTGTCTTTCTCAATAGACCAACAATGATTACTAATACAGAGATTGCTAAAATTGGAAATCAATATCCCAACCACATAGTTGATTTCAAGCATGAAAATGATAAAATATTTTTTACTACCCAGAATGGAGTCATTCTAGAAATAACCATACTTCGCGACAGTGCCATTCGTTTTAGATATGCTACTGAACACGTTTTTGAACCAGATTTTTCCTATGCCATCAGTGATGATGTCAGTTTAGGTTATAATAATCTTACCGTAAGGGAAGAAATCCCAGAATATGTAATTACTACTTCCAAGGTCAAGGTATATGTGAACAAATCCAATCTTAAGATTCAGATTGTAGATATGGATGATGTTATCTTAAGTGAGGACGAACTTGGCTTTCATTGGGAGGAAAACTACGACTATGGGGGCAATATTGTTAAAATGAGCAAGATTTGCCATACAGGGGAGAGTTATTACGGAATGGGAGACAAGGCCTCTCATACCAACTTGAAAGGAAAGAGAGTAAATAATTGGGTAACAGACTCTTATGCCTACGGTAAAGATCAGGAACCCTTGTACAAGGCCATTCCATTTTACTTGGGACTTAAAGAAAACATTGCTTACGGAATCTTTTTTGACAATTCTTTCAGTACATATTTTGATTTCGCCAATGAAAAGCGAAATGTGACCAGTTTCTGGGCCGATGGTGGAGAAATGAACTATTATTTCTTCTATGGACCGAAAATGAAGCAAGTAGTTGAAGCCTACACAGATTTGACCGGTGTGCCAGAACTTCCGCCGCTTTGGGCATTAGGTTTTCATCAATCAAAATGGAGCTATTACCCAGAGAAAAGAGTAAAAGAGATAGCATCTACTTTTAGAAAGCATCAAATTCCTTGTGACGCCATTTACTTGGATATTGACTACATGGAAGGCTTCAGATGCTTTACTTGGAATAACCGATATTTCCCCAATCCCAAAAAGATGATTGCAGAGCTGGAGGAGGACGGTTTTAAGACCGTTACCATGATAGACCCTGGAATCAAAATTGATAGGGATTATTGGGTGTATCAACAGGCAATGGACAACGGTTTTTTCTGCCGAAGGGCGGACGGCCCCCATTTTAAAGGAAAAGTTTGGCCTGGGGAATGTAAGTTTCCGGATTTTACCAATCCAGAAGTACGCGAATGGTGGGGCGGACTTTACAAGGAAATGATATCGGAGATGGGTGTTAAGGGCGTTTGGAACGATATGAATGAACCAGCGGTAATGGAGGTACCTACCAAAACAGCAAACTTGGATGTACGCCACGATTATGATGGTCATCCTTGCAGTCATAGAAAAGCCCATAATATTTATGGTATGCAGATGGTACGCGCCACATACGAAGGCGTGAAAAAATACATGTTTCCTCTAAGACCATTTGTTCTTACCCGAGCTGCTTACTCAGGTACTCAGCGCTACTGTGCTACCTGGACAGGGGATAACGTAGCTACATGGGAACATCTTTGGATCGCCAATGTACAGATGCAGCGCATGTGCATGAGTGGCTATTCATTTGTGGGCTCGGATATTGGAGGTTTTGCAGAACAACCCAACGGTGAACTCTTTGCCCGTTGGATGCAGTTGGCTATTTTTCATCCGTTTTGTAGGGTACATTCCAGTGGAGACCATGGCGACCAAGAACCCTGGTCTTTTGGTGAGGAAATAACCGATATTGTGAAGAGCTATATTGAGTTGCGCTATCAACTACTACCATACATTTACACACTTTTTTACAAGTATATCAAAGATGGAATGCCAATGATTCAATCTTTGGTATTCTATGACCAAGAAGATACCCAGACCCATTTCCGAACGGACGAGTTCTTGTTTGGTGAGCATTTTTTGGTATGCCCAGTACAAGAACCCAATGCACAAGGTAGACGAATGTATTTTCCTAAAGGGAAATGGTACAATTTCTGGAATGATGAGGTAACTGAAGGTGGGGTTGAAAAATGGGTGCCAGCTGAATTGGATACAATTCCTCTTTTTGTAAAAGAAGGGGCTATGATTCCTAAATATCCTGTACAGCAATATGTGGGAGAAAAGGAAATAGAAGAGCTCCAAATAGATGTGTATTATAAAGAGGGTATTGAAAATTCCAGCGTATATGAGGATCAGCAAGATGGCTACGATTACAAAAAAGGAAGATATAGCCTTCGTAAGTTCAGATTACGCGGAAAAGAGAATGAACTTATCATACAGCAGTTTAAAGATGGAAACTTTATCACTCCGTATGAAAAAATAAAAATGACATTCCACGGCTTACCCTTTAAGATCGGTACTATCGAATTGGATAATGAAATAGTCGATTTTAAGGACGTTAAGTTGAATGGAGACAATACGGTTGAGGTAAGCAAGGATTTCACGGAGTTACATATTATTGGAAAATAAATTTTGTATTTTACTCATACTAAACACATCCATTTTATGAGAAAATTTATTCTAACAATTCTGTTTTTTGTGGGGGTTGCAGCCTGTAAAACCAATCCATTTACAGGAAAAAGTACCCTTAACTTTTATCCAAATAGTCAAATATTTCCAACGGCTTTTGCCCAATATGACCAATTCTTGGGGGAGAATAAGGTTGTAACTGGAACAAAGGATGCACAAATGATAGTAGCAGTGGGACAGCGAATTGCTTCCGCTGCGGAAAGATGGCTCAATGCCAACGGATATCCTGGCTACTTAAAGGACTATAAATGGGAATACAACCTTGTCAAGGATGATGCCGTAAATGCTTGGTGTATGCCAGGAGGTAAAATAGTATTCTACACAGGAATATTGCCCATTGCCCAAAATGAAACGGGTATTGCTGTTGTAATGGGTCACGAAGTGGCTCATGCCCTAGCCGATCATGGCGCTCAGCGGATGAGCGCTGGCATGCTGCAACAATTGGGAGCAGTGGCCGGAAACGTTGCTATTAAAGATCCCCAAAAGCGTAATGCATTCAATCAAGCTTATGGAATAGGTTCATCTGTTGGGGTAATGCTTCCTTTTAGTAGGAGTCATGAAACAGAGGCTGATAGAATCGGACTTCAGATTATGGCCATCGCAGGGTATAACCCCGATGAGGCAGCCAATCTATGGAAGAGAATGAAAGCCAATGCAGGTGGGCAGGCTCCACCAGAGTTTTTGAGCACACATCCATCAAACGATACCCGTATCAATAATTTGATGGCTTGGGCACCGGAAGCAAAAAAAGAGGCAGCCAAATACGGAGTTACCTCTTTCAAATAGAAACAGACCATAAAGTGTCATTTCAACCTTTCAGAAATTTCGTGGATAACGGAATTCGAGGTGATTGAAATGACACTTTTCCAATTCTTAGAGCCATGGCACAAGTACTTGTAATGAAAGGAAGTAAAAAGTTATTGAATGCTTGGGCATTTTATGATTGGGCCAATTCCGTTTACAGTTTAGTGATTTCCTCTGCGGTGTTCCCTATTTTTTATGGCGCTTTGTTCAGGGCAGCAGAAATAGAGAAAGTGACCATTTTTGGAGGTGAAATAGCCCGTGCTCCCTTGATTAGTTATGTTACATCCTTGGCTTTTGTTTTTATCGCGATTGTTACTCCCCTTGTTTCAGGTGTTGCTGATTACACAGGGAACAAGAAGATATTTCTTAAGTTTTTTTGCTATTTGGGCGCAGCATCATGCATTGGTCTTTATTGGTTCTCCTTGGAAAATATTTATTTTGGTTTGATTTGTTATTTCTTTGGATTGGTAGGCTTTTGGGTGAGCTTTGCAATCAACAATTCCTATCTACCGGATATAGCCTATCCTGAGCAACAAGATGGTATTAGTGCCAAAGGGTTTTCATTGGGTTATGTCGGTAGTGTAATCCTTTTGGTCTTCAATTTGGCTATGGTTATGCAACCTGCCGTTTTTGGAATTACGGATAATGGGGGAGAAGTTGCCGAGATTAAAGCCATGAAATATTCTTTTATTTCCGTGGGTATCTGGTGGGCCTTGTTCAGTCAGTATACATTTAAGCATCTTCCAAAAGGATACAAGCGTGATGGGGAAAGAAGCAATATAATCCTTAACGGTTTTAAAGAACTCCAAAGTGTTTGGAAACAACTGGGAGACGAAATTCGGCTTAAAAGATATCTCGGAGCTTTTTTTGTGTACAGTATGGCAGTTCAGACCATCATGTTGATAGCTACATATTTTGGTGAGGAAGAAATAAATTGGGGAGGGGATAGTGAACGAACCACGGGATTGATAACAAGCATTTTGGTGATTCAGGTAGTGGCTATTATTGGTGCAACGGTAACCGCGAGAGCATCTAAAGTCTTTGGAAACATAAAAACTTTAATTGTAATCAATGCTTTTTGGGTATTGTTATGCATTTATGCCTTTTTCCTTCAAACACCCACAGATTTCTATATTGCTGCTGGACTAGTTGGAATTGTAATGGGCGGAATTCAAGCGCTCTCAAGGTCCACCTATTCCAAATTCTTGCCCGAGACCACTGATACTACGTCCTTTTTCAGTTTTTATGATGTAGCAGAGAAAATAGGAATCATTATCGGAACTTTTCTGTATGGTGTGATTGCTCAATTGACAGGAAGTATGCGCAATAGTACCATATTCTTGGGGATATTCTTTTTGGGTGGGATTATTCTGTTGCTTCGGGTCAAAAAAGTAGACCAAAGTGAATAAAAGAAAAGCCCCTACTTTTTAGTAAGGGCTTGACCCGTTTTCGATTGATGATTTAGTGATGTTTTTTGATTGGATGCGTAAACTCCTTTTTTAATGACCGGAAATATCCCCGGAACCCGAACTTTTGGTATCTATTTTCTTGGGATTGCCTTTATAGCTAATGTCACCAGAACCTGAAACTCTAGCGCTTATGCTTTCTTTCGCGGTCACCTCTACATCAGCGGAACCAGATACTTGTACCTTTACATAGTCAGCTTCCAATCCGTAGGCATTGATATCTCCCGAGCCTGAAACCTGAACTTCCAAGTTAGAAGCTTTCCCATTCAATTTCATGTCTCCAGAACCTGACATGGTTGCTTCGACACTGTTGGCTTCAACATCCAAAACAATATCTCCAGAGCCTGAAATACGGGTTTCAAAAGTATCTGACTTTAAAGTTGTTCTGCTCGTAATATCTCCAGAACCGGATAGACTTACGGCCTCAACAGATTCAACGGGCACCACAATCAATATACCGGAATTCCAATTGGACGGTTTTAAGTTAACCCCTTTTTGGGCCTTTATGACCAATTTGCCATCTTTTACCTCGGTCTTGATATAGTCTAGAAGGTTTGATTCGCCCTTAAGGGTAATTTCTCCCTCGTTTCCTGCAATCAGTTCCAAATCGAACCAACCTGCCAACGCAATAGCATCGTAATCCCCGACCGATCTTTCAATGGTCACTACGTTTCCGTTTCCTTTGATTCTTTTCCATTGCGCATTTGTCACAGCGACAAAGCCAAGGGCTAAACATAAGGTTATAAGCTTTTTCATGATAGTTTTGTGTTTTTTGAAATTGTATTTAGTTTTTATAAAAAGTTACTCCGCCATATTCGCTATTGATGTACACCACGTTGCCAGAATTATCATCGCCATAGTATCCATTGTAGTATTTTTCACTGGATTTTTCCTTTCTCACTTGTAGTTCAAAATCCCCTAAACCGCTTACTCCGGCGTATTCGGTAGTGATTTCGAAATCAAAGTAGTACTCAGGGTGGTATCCAATTTTGATACCTGTATAATCTGTTCGTATATTGACATCTCCAGCTTCCGGAGCCATTTCACTGATTTTTATGGAACCGTAATCTGAAGTGATTCCAACATCACCAGAAACAGTACCCAATTTTACCCCAATATAATCACCATTTCCTTTTACACTTTTTACCTTGCCTACTTCAATAGAACCGTAATCACTGGTATATTCCAAGTTTCCCATTTCTTTTACCACGGCATTGGTATAGTCGGCATTTATTCTTAAATCCCCTGCTTTCTCAATGGTGAAACCAGAGTAGTCCGCGATAATCTCTCCGCTATTAATGAATTCAAAAGTGGAACGGGAAGTATAATCGAAACGGAGTTCGTTGTTTCGGCCTCTAAGCTCACCAATATCCATTTTTCCATAATCACAGCTTATTTTGGCATGCCCGTCAATTCTATCCAAGTAGATGTTTCCATAATCGTTGCTAAGGCCAACACTGTTTTTAACAGGCAGTTTTACGGTATAGTTTACCTGAACGTTTACGTTCTTTTTCTTGTTCCATTTCCATCCCCAATTGTTGTTTCTGTTACCAAATTGTGTTCTAGCGGAAACTAAGTTGGAACTACTGTCAAAATCCACGTCTATTTCATTTAAGCGTTCCTGCACGCGCTCTTCGTTGTTTCCATTGGTTTTGATATGAACCTCAATCACTATGCGGTCCTCGTTCCAAGAAGTTAGGCTAAGGTTACCATAACTATTGGTAATTTTCAAAAGGGCATTTGCGTTTACCTGAAACTCTTTTTTGATGGTTTTCTCCTTGGTGTACTTTCCATTCAGTTTACCCTTCTTGGCCGAAGTGGTCAACGGTACAAGAATCAAAAGGCATAACATGCTTTTATATAGTAAAGTTTTCATCATTGTATGATTTTAAGTTTTTAATATTTTCGATGCTATTAAGCACTTCTTTTAAAAGGTCTATTCTAGTTTGGAAGTTGGTTATCATAGCGTTCAATATAATTTTGCTATCACCTCCTTTTATTAATTCTTGTTCCAAATTCATATAATCCGTTTCCAACCTGTCCAGCTGCAAAAGCGTATCATCCACTAGTTTTGCCGTTTCAGGAGATTTTGCATCTTTCAATTCCTGAACCTGTTCTTCAATAAGACTTGCAAAGTAGAACTCGGTCTTTGAAACCTCTGGTGCAATCTCCACTACTTGTTCCTTAATGGAAGGTTGGGTATTGAAGAGCTGTAATCCTATAAGGCAGATTACGGCTACCGAAGCTGCGATGGAAAGTGGTTTCCAAAGTCTATTTTTTCTTTGAGGTAGTGCAACTACCCCCTTGGATTGGTTCAGTTTAGCTAAAAAACGTTCCTGATGACCGCTTCCGGGTTCCTCAACATCAAATTCTCCCTGAAGCCTTTCAAACAAATTCTCTAAATTATCTTTCTTCATAACTAAGCATTTACGGTCAATTTTTTTCTCAGACTTTCCTTGGCTCTAGAAATAGTCGTTCTGCAATTGGCATAACTAATATTCATAATCTCACTTATTTCTTCGTAATCATAGCCTTCGATTAAATGTAAGGTCAAAGAAACTCTGTAATTGTCTTTCAAACTTTTCATGGTCTCCATCACTTTTTGAGCCTTCAGTTCAGTATAACCATTGTTATTTAAATCAACTTCATTGTAATCTTCGACCTTGTACATTACCTCATCCAAATTCGTGGATCTTACTTTCTGTTGTTTTTTGTAATGATAGATACTGTTATTAATCACAATTCGCTTCAACCAAGCTCCAAAGGTCACGTCTCCCTTAAAGGTGTGCAGTTTCGTAAACGCGTTCAAAAACGATTCCTGCATGACGTCTTCAGCTTCTGCGGTGTCCTTTACAATTCTAAAAGCTGTATTGTACATGGCTTTGTAATATCTATTGTAAATTTCCATTTGTGCACTTTGCTTGCCTTTTAAGCACGCTTGAAGCAATGCATCAGTATGTTCATTTTGGTGGCTCAAAAAATGATTGATTTGTTCTAAAGAGTGGTGAAGGTATGGATTGTTACACTTTTTTAATTTTTTTTGAAATTCATGGCACAAGAATTGCCTTTTTGGAAGTGAAATAGTGCTTCAGAAGTCCTATATATTTAGGAAAGGGATGATTGACATGAGAGGAAGCGCGTAATTGTAAAGATACATTTTGTTTAAAATGACAAAATGTCCGAAAAAGAAACTATGGGAGAAATCAAAATATCAACTTTTGACAGTTTATCCATGCAGGGATTGGATGATGAAGCGGAATTGATTCCGTTGCTTACTCCAGAGGATGAAGAAGAAATGAACAGGGAGGAATTGCCTGAAACCTTACCCGTACTGCCCCTTAGAAATACTGTGCTATTTCCTGGAGTGGTTATACCTATAACTGCCGGGAGGGATAAATCCATCAATCTAATAAAAGATGCCAACAATGGAAGCAAAACCATTGGAGTGGTTTCCCAAAAGGACGAACAAGTGGAGAATCCAGGCGTAAAAGACATCAATAGATTAGGGACGGTAGCGCGTATTTTAAGGGTGCTTCAAATGCCAGATGGGAATACCACGGTTATCATTCAAGGGAAAAAGCGGTTTGAGATAGACCAAGTGATTGAAGAGACCCCGTATTTGACCGCTACGGTCAAAGAGGCCATAGAAGAGAGACCCGATGAAAAAAGTGATGAATTTGGTGCCATTATCGATTCAATTAAGGAACTGGCTTTTAAAATCATAAAGGACAACCCAAACATTCCTACCGAAGCCACTTTTGCCATACGCAATATTCAGAGTAACTCTTTTCTAATCAATTTTGTATCCTCCAACTTGAATCTTTCTGTTGAGGATAAGCAAAAACTGTTGGAGATACCCAATCTTCAGGAAAGAGCCATGACCACTTTGAAGTTTATGAATACCGAACTTCAAAAATTGGAATTGAAGAACGACATCCAGTCCAAGGTAAGAACCGATATGGACCAACAGCAACGGGAATATTTCTTGCACCAGCAAATGAAGACCATTCAGGAAGAATTGGGTGGTATTTCCTATGAAGAAGAGGTGGACGAGATGCGTACCAAGGCCAAAAAGAAAAAATGGAGCAAGAAAGTTAAGGAGCATTTTGAAAAAGAATTGGCCAAGATGCAACGTATGAATCCCCAGGTTGCGGAATACTCCATTCAGAGAAATTACCTAGATCTTATTCTGGATTTGCCATGGAACGACTTTTCAACGGATAAATTCGACCTGAAACGTGCGCAGCGGATATTGGACCGAGACCATTACGGCCTTGAAGACGTTAAAAGGCGAATCATAGAATATTTGGCCGTATTGAAACTCAGAAACGATATGAAGTCGCCCATTCTTTGTTTATACGGACCTCCGGGAGTTGGTAAAACATCTTTAGGAAAATCTGTGGCCGAAGCTTTGGGGAGAGAGTATGTTCGCATTTCGTTGGGTGGTTTGCGCGATGAGGCAGAGATTCGAGGGCATAGAAAAACCTATATCGGTGCGATGCCCGGAAGAATTATTCAAAGTCTTAAAAAAGCGGGCACTTCCAATCCTGTTTTTATTTTGGATGAAATCGATAAGCTTTCCAACAGTCACCAAGGAGACCCTTCATCGGCTATGCTAGAAGTGTTGGACCCAGAGCAGAACAATGAATTTTATGACAATTTCTTGGAAATGGGCTATGACCTATCCAAAGTAATGTTTATCGCCACGGCCAACAACTTGTCCACGATACAGCCTGCCTTGCGGGATAGGATGGAAATCATCAATGTTACAGGCTATACCATTGAAGAGAAAGTAGAGATTGGTAAACGCCATTTGTTGCCGAAGCAGTTAAAGGAACATGGGCTTTCTGCTAAGCATTTACGTATTGGAAAACCACAATTGGAAAAAATTGTGGAAGGCTATACCCGTGAATCTGGAGTCCGTAGTTTGGAAAAGCAACTGGCCAAAATGGTACGATATGCTGCAAAATCCATTGCTATTGAAGAAGAATATAGCGTAAAAGTGACCAATGAGGATGTGGAGAAGATTTTAGGTCCAGCCCGTTTGGAGCGGGACAAATACGAAAACAATGATGTAGCAGGTGTAGTTACCGGCTTGGCGTGGACCAGCGTTGGTGGTGATATTCTATTTATAGAATCTATTCTTTCCAAGGGAAAAGGTACTCTGAACATTACCGGAAATTTAGGGAAGGTGATGAAGGAGTCTGCAACCATTGCCATGGAGTATATCAAATCCAATGCAGATGTTTTTGGTATTGATGTCGAGGTTTTTGATAAATACAATGTACACATCCACGTACCAGAGGGTGCCACTCCAAAAGATGGTCCGAGTGCTGGGATTACCATGTTAACTTCTTTAGTGTCCTTATTTACTCAGAAAAAGGTTAAAAAGAGTTTGGCCATGACCGGTGAAATCACACTTCGTGGCAAGGTACTTCCTGTTGGTGGAATCAAAGAGAAGATTTTGGCGGCGAAACGGGCTCGAATCAAGGAAATCATTTTGTGTGAAGAGAACCGAAAAGATATCAACGAAATCAAAGAAGATTATCTAAAGGGACTCACCTTTCACTATGTGACGGATATGAGTGAGGTTATTGATATTGCCATTACGGATAAAAAAGTAAAGAATGCCAAGAAGCTCTAGATTAGAAGTTTCTTGGCACGTCTATGCCAGCTGATTACTTTCCATTATTTTTAGGCAATGAAAAAAATCATCATCGCCATTGACGGCTATTCCTCAACAGGAAAGAGTACCCTAGCAAAACGCTTGGCCAAAGCTTTGGGTTATGTATATGTGGATACAGGTGCCATGTACCGGGCCGTTACCCTTTTCGCTTTGCAAGAGGGTTTTTTTGATGAAAAAAAGGATGATGCTTCTAAGCTGATTAAAAACCTGCCCAATATTCAACTCAAATTTATACGCAATACCGAACTGGGCTCTAGCGAGATGTTTCTGAATGGAAAAAATGTAGAAAAGGATATCCGTACCCTTACTGTTGCTAGAAAGGTAAGCGAGGTTGCAGCTATTAAGGAAGTACGGGAAAAATTGGTACATCTGCAGCAGGAAATGGGTAAAGGAAAGGGTATTGTGATGGACGGACGGGATATTGGAACTGTGGTTTTTCCAGATGCTGAATTGAAGATTTTTATGACCGCTTCTCCAGAAACACGAGCTACCAGAAGATACAAGGAATTGTTGGATAGGGGAGACACGGTTACCTTTGAAGAAGTGTTTAAAAATATTGAAAAACGAGATTTAGTTGATTCTACCCGTTCCGTTTCCCCATTACGAAAAGCCAAAGACGCCATAGAGTTTGACAATAGCGATATGGGCTTGGAAGAGCAATTTGAACGAATTCACAACTTTACAAAACGGGTTATTGAAAAGCAAGATTAGCCGGTAGTTTTTTGGGGCACACTTATCGGATAATGATAAGAGTAGTAGTGACGAAGGAGCTATTACTTCTTATCTATTGTTGTGCATTCGTACCTTTTAAAGTCTGATTAACTTTGATTCTCCTTGAAATTTTTTCCAAGAAAACCAATATTCATCAGAAATCATTATTGGCTCAAGATTTTTATTGAGTTCTCCCGAAATGTACTTACCTCTTATATCCCAATGAGTTCCACTTTGGCCATCAACGATTACCTCGTTAGAAAATGAAATATTAAGTTTTGAATTATTTATACTATTCCTGTAAGCATTTACAACATCATTGTTTTTGATAAGGAAAAAGCCAAATTCATCATTTAAAACAACGTTTTTTTCCTTAACCTCTTTTCTTAAATACACTAGCTTTTCACTTAGTGATTTATCCGTTATCCCAATAATTCTTGTGCGTGCAGGAAATGTAGCATCTCGATTTTTCTTGGAAACACCGGGCACAGTTTCTCCTGATACAACTTTCGCCCAGACTCCGGGAATTGGCAATTCAAACGCCCTGAAATCATTTTTAGATACCTTAACGACCAAAGGATTGGTAATTGTCCTGTTTACATCTTCCCAAGATAAAATCTGAAAAGGAACCATAGTTAATTCGCTTGGATGCAATTCGCCAATCATTGATTGAAATGTAGATTGCTGAAAGAACGTTTTTGTGTTTCTGTCAGCGACAACCATATTGCCATTTTTCAAAGCAACAACAAACAAAGGTCCTAATTCAGTTACATCAAAAGGAATAACACTTCTACACATAGCACAATAGGTTAATGCTACGATTTTAGAATCAAATTTGTCATTTACGATATGATGATGAATTACATAATCCAATGGATAACATTTCGTTATTCCATTAAACTCTATAACTGCAATTTCTTTATTATTATCAATTGGTAAACTGGAAATATCATCTGTAAATTCTGGATAATCTACAGCCTTGAACGCACTTTCTGGATGCAATTTGTACGTTAATAATAGTGCAAGACCTGTAATTAATAATGGAATTACAGACCAAAATGGAAATTCATTTTGCTGTATGTAAATTAACAATGTCCAACTTATAAGAGCAATAAAAATTGTCCAAATTATTGGTTTGCGTAAAAAATAATGTCTGTAAAACATTTTAATTGGCGTATTCTCGTTGAAAGTCATTGGGACAACTGCAATTCCTATCATCAAAGCAATAAGGGCCAGAACATAAAATATTATTAGTTCACTCATTATTTTCTCTATTTTTCATTTTCCCGTATGATGCACAACGATTAAGATATGGCTTCGTTTTAATGAGCTATATCGTCCGATAAGTGAAGTTCGGGAATTTCAATCAAAAATGCCAACTCTAGTTTATGGACATGGAGTTTGGATTGATGAAATTCACCTTAGTTAAAAAAGCAATAAAAAAAGGCACCCATTGGATGCCTTTTCAAGAGAATATATTTTCTTCCTAGATATTCGGAATCACCAAAACTTGGTCTGGGTGAATCACATCCGGATTGCTCAAAATATTGGTGTTCGCATCAAAGATTTTCGGATACTTCATAGCATCGCCATAGTAATGCTTGGCAATCAAGCTTAAGGACTCTCCGCTTTTTACAGTGTGCCTGTGATATACTGAATCATCAGCTACGCTAATGTTCGCTTTAATGTCAGATGGGCTTTCTCCACCAATTTGTTTGATTTTATCCCAGATGGCATTTTTCTCATAGGGGGTGTTGGCTACACCTTTTATTTTCAAAACCCCTCCATCTTCAGAAACGTCACCGTCCTGAATCCCCAATTCTTGTCCAAGGTCTAAAACCGCTTGATATTTTGCTTTTGCACTCATAATGTTTTGTGTTTAATTATAGTTGATAATATGAAACAAGATATGCATAAAAGTCACATTTCGCCTTAAATTTTCATCAATTCTAGGGCAGATGGTCTTAGTCTTCAATAAAGGTTTGTAAAACAAGGAATTAATTGTATTTTTGCGCTCCTTTTTGTGGCAGTTGACAAGAGACAAAAGGGGAAAACAAAAACAAAATTTATAACAACTTTCGCAAGCACTGCCTAAACCCTTGTAAACTTGTGGAATACAAATTTAAATCAGCAATATGGCTGAAGAAAAAGCAAAAGCAGAAGTGGTAGAAACCGCAGAAGCTGTTCAAGAAGTAAAAAAAGCAGAGCCAAAACAAGACCCTCAAGAGTATTTGGACAACTTTGATTGGGACAAATACGAAGAAGGTATTGAGCGTGTTGAAGATTCTAAATTGAAGGAATTTGAAACTTTGGTCGAGGAAAACTTTGTGGATACTGCAGATGAAGAGGTGGTTGAAGGAAAAGTGGTACACATGACCGACCGTGAGGCTATTATCGATATCAACGCAAAATCTGAAGGGGTCATCTCCCTAAACGAGTTCCGTTACAACCCAGACTTAAAAGTTGGGGATAAAGTAGAGGTACTTATCGATATCCGTGAAGATAAAACAGGACAGTTGGTACTTTCCCACAGAAAGGCCAGAACCATCAAAGCATGGGATAGAGTAAACGATGCTCACGATAAAGAGGAAATTGTAACTGGTTTTGTAAAATGCAGAACCAAAGGAGGTATGATTGTGGATGTATTTGGTATTGAAGCTTTCTTACCAGGTTCCCAAATTGATGTGAAGCCTATCCGTGACTATGACCAGTATGTAGGAAAAACTATGGAGTTCAAGGTGGTGAAAATCAACCATGAGTTCAAAAACGTAGTAGTTTCCCATAAAGCACTTATCGAAGCTGATATTGAAGAGCAGAAAAAAGAAATCATTGGTCAATTGGAAAAAGGCCAAGTATTGGAAGGTGTGGTTAAAAACATTACTTCCTACGGGGTATTTATCGACCTTGGAGGTGTGGATGGACTTATACACATTACCGACCTTTCTTGGAGCCGTATCAACCACCCGAACGAGGTAGTTGAACTGGACCAGAAATTGAATGTAGTTATCCTTGACTTTGATGATAACAAGTCTAGAATTCAATTAGGATTGAAACAATTGGAGAAACATCCTTGGGATGCTCTTGGAGATGAAATCAAAATTGGTGATAAAGTAAAAGGTAAGGTTGTAGTTATTGCTGACTACGGTGCCTTTATCGAAGTTGCAGAAGGTGTTGAAGGATTGATTCACGTTTCTGAAATGTCATGGTCTACGCACTTGAGGTCTGCCCAGGACTTTGTAAGCGTTGGAGATGAGGTAGATGCAGTGGTATTGACCTTGGATAGAGAAGAACGTAAAATGTCTTTGGGTATCAAGCAGTTGACGCCAGATCCATGGACAGATATCACTACCAAATACCCTGTTGGTTCTCGTCATGAAGGTATTGTTAGAAACTTCACCAACTTTGGAGTTTTTGTTGAGATGGAAGAAGGAATTGATGGTTTGATTTACATTTCTGATTTATCTTGGACCAGAAAAATCAAGCACCCATCTGAATTTGTTACCGTTGGTGACAAGTTGGAAGTTGAGGTATTGGAATTGGATGTTGAAGGACGTAAGCTAAGCTTAGGTCACAAACAGACTACTGAGAATCCTTGGGATAAATACGCTACTGAGTTTGCGGAAGGTTCTGTACACAAAGCAGCAGTTTCTGAAATCGTTGACAAGGGAGCCACAGTGGTTTTCAATGACGATATCGTAGCATTTATTCCTTCACGTCATATGGAGAAAGAAGATGGTAAGAAATTGACCAAAGGAGAAGAAGTGGAATTCAAAATCATCGAGTTCAATAAAGATTTCAAACGAGTTGTGGCCAGCCACACCGCAATCTTTAGAGAGCAAGAGGAGCGTAACATGAGAACAGCCAGAAAGAAAATGGCCTCTTCTCAAGAAGATGCACCTACTCTAGGAGATGCCAACTCACAGTTGCAAGCATTGAAAGAGAAGATGGAAGCAGATTCCAAAAAGAAGTAATAGTACATAACTTCAATTAGAAAAGCCCCGACCTTTGGTTGGGGCTTTTTGTTTTCCAAAACTTTTAAAGTTTTGTTTACTTTTGCATACAATTGAGCAGGTAAAACAGCAAATGAGTCAAAAAGTACTTCTTACCGCAAAGGAAATTAACATCATACTTCATCGTTTAGCTTGCCAACTTTTAGAAAACCATCTTGATTTTTCCGAAACAGTCCTCATCGGCCTTCAGCCCAGAGGCATTTTTTTGGCAGAAAGATTGACTAAAATTTTAAAGGAAGATTACAAGGTTAAGAACATAAATCTCGGCTCCCTTGATATTACCTTTTATCGCGATGATTTTAGAAGAGGTGAGAAAACCTTGCAGGCCAATGCGACGAAAATCAATTTTTTGATAGAGGATAAAAATGTCGTCTTTATTGATGATGTATTGTACACGGGGCGTAGTATTCGAGCAGCGCTTACGGCAATTCAATCCTTCGGAAGACCATCAAATATTGAATTATTGACCTTGATTGACCGAAGATTTAGCCGCCATCTACCCATTCAACCGAATTATCGGGGCAGACAGGTGGATGCAATCAATGAGGAGAAGGTAAAGGTAATGTGGGAGGAGAATGATGGAAAAGATATTGTGTATTTGATTAATAAGTAGAGAATAATGAGTGAATTAAGTGTCAAGCACTTACTGGGCATAAAATATCTGAACAAAAAGGATATCGAACTCATTTTCGAAACAGCAGACCACTTTAAAGAAGTTATCAATCGGTCGATAAAGAAAGTCCCAACACTTAGGGATACTACCATTGCGAATATCTTTTTTGAGAATAGCACGCGTACCAAACTGTCTTTTGAACTTGCTGAGAAACGTCTTTCAGCAGATGTTATCAATTTTTCAGCTTCACAATCTTCAGTAAAAAAGGGAGAGACTTTGATTGATACCGTGAATAATATTCTGTCCATGAAAGTGGATATGGTCATCATGCGGCATCCCAATCCAGGAGCAGGAATCTTTTTGTCAAAACATGTAAACGCTTCTATCATTAATGCAGGTGATGGGGCCCACGAGCATCCCACACAAGCTTTATTGGATTCTTATTCTATTCGCGAAAAATTAGGTGATGTACAAGGGAAGAATATAGTAATTGTTGGAGATGTTTTGCACTCCAGAGTGGCGCTTTCCAATATTTTTGCGCTGAAGCTACAAGGAGCTAAAGTAAAAGTATGCGGACCTAAAACATTGATTCCGAAACATATTGAATCTTTAGGGGTTGAAGTGGAGACCAACCTAATCAAGGCATTGGAATGGTGTGATGTAGCTAACATGCTTAGAGTACAGAATGAGCGAATGGATATTAGCTATTTCCCATCTACACGGGAATACACACAACAGTTTGGAATAAATCGTAAATTACTGGATAGTTTGAACAAGGAAATTGTTATCATGCACCCAGGGCCTATAAATCGAGGTGTTGAAATAACAAGTGATGTAGCCGATTCTGACCAATCCATTATCCTAGAGCAAGTTGAGAATGGAGTGGCGATTCGTATGGCAGTTATCTATTTATTAGCCTCAAAAATTAAATAGCACCATGATTTTCGATAAAGAAGGAACTATAACTATCGTTTTTCAGGAAAAGATTACAATCTCAACATTCCTAGAAAATTTAAATAAAGCATACCCGAAATTAGAGCACGACAATATCATTGTCAACCTTTTTTCTTTTAAAAGCCTTACCTCCGGTGATATACTAGAGTTTTTACAACTTTCCCAGAAACATAAACAAGGAGGTAAATCGTTTGTTTTGGTATCCAATAAAATCTCATTTGATGAATTGCCCGATAATATAACGGTTGTGCCGACCATTCAAGAAGCAAAGGATATTATTGAAATGGAAGAGATTGAACGGGATTTAGGTATATGAAGTTAACCATTTTAGGTTGCTACTCAGCCACCCCTAGGACCTTTACCAACCCAACAGCCCAAGTACTTGAAATAAAAGGACATTTGTTCTTGATAGATTGTGGGGAAGGTACCCAAGTCCAGCTGCGACGATACAGGATTAAGTTTTCGAGAATAAACCATATTTTCATCTCCCACCTTCATGGTGATCACTTTTTTGGTTTGCCTGGCCTTATTTCCACTTTTCGACTTTTGGGTAGGGAAAAACCATTACATGTTTATGGCCCCAAGGGAATAAAGGAAGCTATAACTCTATTTCTAAAGCTAGGGGACTCGTGGACCAATTATCCCTTGATTTTTCATGAATTGGATTCAAAAGATTCCGAATTGATATTTGAAGATGATACCGTAAGTGTAAGAACTATTCCTTTGAAGCATCGAGTTTATACCAACGGATTTCTTTTTGAAGAAAAACCAGCTCCGAGGAAATTAAACATCCAAGCTGTCGAAAAATGGGGAATAGACCGTTCACAATACGGAGCCATTAAAAATGGTGCTGACGGTGTTCAGGGTGATGGTACAATAATTCCAAATATTGATTTAACAGAAGACCCTCCCAAAACAAAAAGCTATGCTTTTTGTAGTGACACCAAATACAATGAGGATATCCTTCCACTTATCCAAAATGTGGATACACTCTATCATGAATCTACTTTTTTGGAATCCGAAGCCCATCTTTGTGAGAAGACCAAACATTCCACAGCCAAACAAGCCGCTCAGATTGCCAAAAAAGGTCAGGTTGGAAAACTCATTTTGGGACATTACTCTACAAGATATGGTTCCATTGAGCTATTCAGGGAAGAAGCCCAAACCATTTTCCCCAATTCAGAACTGGCAGATGATGGAAAATCATTCGAATTGTAAATACCCAAATAGCTACTACAATCCTTTTTTCTCTCCCTAGTTTTGCTGAAATTTGAAGGAATAACAAGGCAAATTATGCAGCAGGACCTTAGCGATTATAGAAAGTCTTATGAAAAGAGCGAATTATTGGAAGAAACCATTAAGGAAAATCCAATGGAGCAATTCCAAAAATGGTTTTATGAGGTAGAGGCGACTGATGGCTTGGAGGAACCCAATGCCGTGACTTTAGCTACTATTGGGTTGGACGGTTTTCCAAAAAGTAGAGTGGTTTTAATGAAGAAATATACTTTTGAGGGGTTCATTTTTTATACCAATTACAACAGTGAAAAGGGGAAGGCCATGGAAGAACATCCTGAGGTGTGTCTGTCCTTTTTTTGGCCAAATATGGAACGACAAATCATAATAAAAGGAAAGGCAGAAAAGATTGCTGAAAACCTTTCTGATGGTTATTTCGAATCCAGACCAATGGGTAGCCAGTTGGGTGCAATTGTTTCTCCTCAGAGCGATGTGATTCCTTCAAGAGATGTTTTGGAGTCCAAACTGGACGAGCTCGAGAAAAAATATACTGGTAAAGAGCTGGAAAGACCATCTTATTGGGGAGGCTATTTGGTACGCCCCATTTCTTTAGAGTTCTGGCAGGGAAGACCCAACCGCCTTCACGACCGAATTCGCTATACCCTCCAAGAAGATTTTAACTGGAAGATAGAGCGTTTGGCTCCTTAAAATAAGAAATATGAAGCAAGTTATTCTAATGCGTCATGGAAAATCTTCATGGGATTATGAAGTTTCCGATAAAGACCGCCCTTTAAAAGAAAGAGGAATAAATGATGCCCATTTAGTGGCGGAGAAGCTATCTTCTAAGGATTTCTCGGTCGATTTCGCATACTCCAGTCCAGCAAACAGAGCACTCCATACCAGTATGATTTTTTTAAGGGGAATTGGTTTTGATTTGGTGAGATTTCAAGTAACCAATGAGCTATATGACTTTTCTGGGAACAGTGTGGCAGCATTCGTGAAAGGTTTATCTGACACTTTAGATAAGGTGATGATTTTTGGCCATAATTATGCCTTTACCACACTTGCAAATACATGGGGAGATACCTATATTGAAAATCTTCCAACTGCAGGTTTGGTGCATATTGAATTTGATGTGGATGAGTGGTCCAAGATTACAAATGGGAGAACAAAGCAAACAGTTTTTCCAAAACACCTAAGACAATAAATGATTAAAACTAAGAACGAATACGTAAATAGAGAGATAAGCTGGTTGCATTTTAATTCAAGGGTGCTCCAAGAAAGTGCTGATAAAAAAGTGCCGTTAATTGATAGGCTTCGTTTCTTGGGAATTTTCAGCAATAACCTAGATGAGTTCTTCAAGGTTCGCTACGCCACGGTCAAACGTATTGTTGATGCCGGTAAAAAAGGGAAAAGCGTTCTTGGAGGGGAAAAAGCCAAAGATTTGCTAGAGGAAATCACAGAGATTGTGATTCAACAACAAACACAAAGTCAAAAGATTCTTGAGCAAATTGAAGAAGAGTTAAAGGCGGAAAACATCTTCATCATCCACGAGGGAGAAATAAACGAGAGCCAAGCTGAATTTGTACGGGAGTATTTTTTCAAAAAGGTGAATCAGGAATTGATGACCATTATCTTGAACGACCTTACCGAATTTCCTCTGCTCAAAGATACCGCTGCCTATTTGGCGGTTAAAATGGTCATGAAAAAAAATGAGCATGGCGAATCTCTTGGTAAAAACAGATATGCCTTAATAGAGATTCCCAAAGGAATTGACCGTTTTGTGGTACTGCCAAAAGAAGGGGATAAAGACTATATTATCATCCTTGATGATTTAATTCGTTTCTGTTTGGATAGTGTGTTTACAATGTTTGAGTATGAGTCTATTTCTGCACATATGATTAAGATTACTCGGGATGCAGAACTGGATATCGACAATGACCTAACCAAAAGTTTTATTGAAAAAATATCCTCCAGTGTTGAAGGTAGAAAAATAAGCGACCCTGTGCGTTTTGTGTATGACAAAAGCATTGATAAGGATACCCTTCAATTCCTAAAGGCCAAAATGAACATTATTGATACGGATAGTGTGATTCCTGGAGGGCGTTATCATAACCGCCGGGATTATATGGGATTCCCTAGTCTTGGCCGTACCGATTTAATGTATAAAAAGATAGAGCCTTTGCCCGTAAAAGGTTTTAGCATGGATGGCAGTCTTTTGGAACTTATAGCACAAAAAGATTACTTAATATATACGCCTTATCATACTTTCTCATATTTGACGGTTTTTTTAAGGGAAGCAGCCCTTGACCCTAAAGTTAGGAGCATTAAGATTACCATATATCGTTTGGCAAATGACAGCCAGGTAGCATCAGCTTTAATCAATGCAGTTAAAAATGGGAAGCAAGTTACGGTGCAGATAGAACTGCAGGCTAGGTTTGATGAACAAGCCAATATTAAGTATGCCAATTTACTCAAAGAAGAAGGGGTAAACCTAATCTTTGGGGTTCCCGGACTAAAAGTACACAGTAAGATATGTCTGGTAGAGCGAGAAGAACCTAAAGGTTTGAAGCGTTATGGATTCATAAGTACGGGTAATTTTAATGAATCAACAGCCAAAATTTATACAGATTATACCCTATTTACCGCTCATGAAGGTATTTTAAAGGAAATGTCCAAGGTTTTCGAATTCTTTGAGACAAACTATAAGGTCAATAAATACAGGCATTTAATCGTTTCTCCGCACTATACCAAGTCTACCTTTATGAAGTTGATAGACAATGAAATAGAAAATGCCCAAGATGGAAAGGAAGCTTTCATCAAAATAAAGATGAACAGCCTTACATCCTATAAGATGGTGGATAAATTGTATGAAGCCAGTAGGGCAGGAGTAAAAGTGCAATTGATAATCAGGGGGGTCTGCTGTTTAATTCCCGGAGTGGAAGGTATGAGCGAAAACATAGAGGCCATTAGTGTGGTGGATAAGTTTTTGGAACATCCAAGGTTGTTCATCTTTGGCAATGATGGTGATCCAAAGATCTATATCTCTTCAGCAGATTGGATGACCCGAAATCTTGATTTTAGGGTAGAAGTAGGTTGCCCAATTTATGATGAGGATATTCAACAAGAGTTGATGGATACTTTTAATATATCATGGAAGGACAATCTGAAAGCGCGTATTTTTTCGGATAAACAGGATAATGCCTATAAGGAAATTACTGAGGGAGAGTCAGAACTTAGGTCTCAATTTGCTTTATACGATTATTATCAGAACAAACTTGAATCCTAACTAACCGTGCATAGTCTCTTTTTTTCCTAGGTTTTCCATTAAGGTAGCTTCGTATTCCAGCAAATCTTGCCATTTCTGGTCTACTTCTTCGCGATTGCCATACATTCGAGCAAACTTAAGGAACATGGTATAATGGTTTGCTTCACTGACCATTAGATTCTTATAGAATTCAGCCAGTTCAGAATCATTTATTTCTTCAGAAAGTAATCTGAAGCGTTCACAACTTCTTGCCTCAATTAAGGCAGCATAAAGCAGTTTGTGCACCAAATGTGTTTCCCTACTGCCTCCCTTTGGAAAGAATTTCATCAACTCAATGACATACTCATCCTTTCGTTCCCTTCCCAAGACCCAACCTCGTTTCAGAATCTTATCATGCACCATATTAAAATGTCCCATCTCTTCTCTGGCCAAAGAGGTCATTTCTTTTACCAATTCTGATTTTTCTGGAAAGCCAATGATAAGTGATATTGCTGTACTTGCAGCTTTCTGCTCACAATACGCATGATCTGTCAAAATCTCTTCAATATTCTTTTCTACAATGTTAACCCATCTTGGGTCGGTAGGTAGTTTAAGGCCTAGCATAAGGAGTCATTTTGAAAAGCAAAGATAACAGGATTCGTAAAGTTTTTTCTCAATTGCAATGTCATTTCAAGCAAAACGAGAAATCTCTTTCGGATAGGATTTCTTATACTCCCTTTGGTTGGTTCGAAATGGGGAGGATTCGCCGTCAGTTCGAGTATTTCTGAAGTACTTGTAAGAAGGAAATACCTTGAGAACTGGGATTGTACGGAGATTTACTTCTCGATACAACTTTGGCTTTGCCAAAACCACTCGAAGTGACGAGTGTTCTAAAAATCCAAATCAAATTCTTTTCGCAATAAGTCAATGGCTGGGTTTTTCTCCTTCAATTTCTGGTATTTCTCTTCCGGAGTAAAGGCATATTTCTTTGCTACCTCTTCATTTACAGTAATATGAAGGGTAATGGAATGGTTGGCTAACTGTTGTTTTAGATGATTCAAAAGAGGACCTTGTTCCCGTTCTACTTCCTTTTTCATAGTGTGGTTAGGAAGTTCAATCCAAATGGTATTTTTATCTTTTAGTTTGGGAATGTCAGTCTGAAGATTACTGGCCAATATTTTTCTTCCCTTACCTTCGATTTTTTTAACATAAACCTCCCATTCATTCTGCATTTCCTCTTCCGTAAAAGAATTTTGAGGCAAATCTTCTTCCGGTACATTTGGATTCTTTGTATTGGTATGTTCTTTTTTGGTTTTAATACTTGATAGCGACAATCCAGAAACCCGATTCGTATTTGCTTTTAATTCTATTTTTTTTACAGGCGGCGGTGTGGGAATAGGTATGACCTCTTCTTTTTCTTTTTGAGGAATTTGTTCTGTGTTAGCGCTATCAGTTTCAGTGGGTTTTAATGTAGCTTTGGAAAGCTCACTGGCCGGAATATGCTTAAAATGTGAAGCGGGTATTATGAAATCAGCGTTTTTTTTTTCACTATCAAAAGTGATGGAGGCTAATTTCATTAAGGTGAGTTCAACCAACAAGCGTTGATTTTTGCTGGTTTTGTATTTTAAGTCACATTCATTGGCCAAATCCAAGGCTTGTAACAAAAACTCTCTAGTTGACGCTGCGGACTGATTTTTGTATTGTTCTTTTACATCTTCCCCAACTTCTAAAAGTGCTAATGTTTCAGGATGTTGGCACACCATAAGATCTCTAAAATGTGAAGCTAGACCTGTTATGAAATGATGACCATCAAACCCAAGAGAAAGTATTTTATTGAACAATACCAGAAGCTCAGGAATATTATTTTCAAGAATTAGTTGGGTAGTGGAAAAATAAGTGTCGTAATCTAGAACGTTCAAGTTTTCGGTAACCGCTTTTCGGGTTAATTTTTTACCTGAAAAACTTACGACTCTATCAAAAATGGAAAGCGCATCCCGCATGGCGCCATCGGCTTTTTGCGCAATTATATGTAGGGCACTTTCCTCAGCTTCAATGCCTTGTTGTTCCGCGATATATTTCAAATAATCCGCTGCATCTTTTACGGTGATTCGTTTAAAATCGAAAATTTGGCAACGAGAAAGAATCGTGGGAATGATTTTGTGCTTTTCCGTAGTGGCCAAAATAAATATGGCATGTTTTGGCGGTTCCTCTAGAGTCTTTAAAAATGCATTGAAAGCGGATTGGGACAACATATGAACCTCGTCAATAATATAGACTTTGTATTTGCCAACCTGTGGAGGAATCCGAACTTGGTCAATAAGACTACGGATATCATCTACTGAATTGTTGGATGCGGCATCCAACTCAAAAATATTAAAGGCAAAATCTTCATCTTCCCGTTCAGTCCCATCTTGATTTATCTTTTTGGCTAAGATGCGGGCACAAGTAGTCTTGCCCACACCTCTTGGTCCGCAGAACAAAAGAGCCTGTGCTAAATGGTTGCTTTCAATGGCATTGAGCAGGGTATTGGTAATAGCCTGTTGCCCCACTACATCTTTGAATGTCTGTGGGCGGTATTTTCTAGCTGATACTACAAAGGGCTCCAATTCCAATAGATTTACTTATTCACAAATATAAAAATAGCGAATCGCAAAGCCCTTTTTGAAGACCACCACAAATTATTTTTTATTAACAATTGAGTTACCTTTGCGCAGCAGGCCACCTTATCGCTGCAATCCTTTGGATTGAAGAGGAAAGTCCGGACACCATAGTGCAACATAGCGGATAACATCCGTCCGTTGAAAAACGAGGACCAGTGCAACAGAAAGCAAGTACAGTTCGGCTGTAGTGAAATCAGGTAAACTCTATGTGGTGCAACGCCATGTAAACCAGTGTTTGAGGGTAGCACGCCTAAATTGGAGGGTAGGCGGTTTGAACTTTGAAGTAATTCAAAGTCTAGATAAATGATAAGGCTCGACAGAATCCGGCTTATGGCCTGCTTTTTCTTAATCGAACAATAGTTTTATACAGTTTTGGAGAACAGGATTTCTATTGTCTTCCTTCCATATCATGGATAGTGTAGCTCGTTGCTCAATTTTTTTGAGTTCAATAAACTTAACTTTCATTTGAAATCCAATTTGTAAGGCCGTAGGAACTATGGCAATCCCCAGTTTGTTCTCTACCAATTTGAAAATGGTCTGGGCGTGTACGGACTTATGAGATACCTTTGGTCTGAATCCACCATCTTCGCATATACTAATTACGGTATTGTAATATAATGGGCTATAATCTTTGGAAAACAGGATAAAATCTTCTTGTGCCAACTGTGAGATGCTTTTAAACCTGTGTTCTTCCAAAGGATGGTCCTCAGGGAGCACCAAGGAAAATGTATCCTCGTATACAGGTTTAATGTGAAGACCCTTAGGAACCCGCGATAAACGTACAAAACCCAAATCAAGGAGGTCATGTTGAATAGCATGTAATTGTGCACGGTTTGAAAGTTCTTCTAGACTAGTGTGCACTTGTGGAAATTCACGTTTTAGGTCCAATAGCAAATTGGGAACCACGTTTTGCATTGCTGACCCCAAAAAGCCTATTCGTACTTCACCCAAATGACCCTTTCCAATAAGCTTGAGCTGTTTTTGGGTTTGGTTTAAGTGATTCAAAATAAATTCTACTTCACCTTTCAAATAGACACCCGCAGGTGTCAATTGTACCTTTTTCTTATTGCGCAAAAAGAGCGGGGTTTTCAATAAGTTTTCCAATTGTTTGATTTGGGTGCTTAATCCAGGTTGGGATATGAATAGTTTTTCAGCCGCTTTCCTAAAGTGCAGTTCCTCAGCAACTGCAAGAAAGTAAATGTAATGCCTTAACTCTATTTGATAATTCATAGTTATTAATTAATTAAAAATAAGTATTTATAATTATTAAAATATCATGGTATCTTTAATCATTAAAAAGTTTGTATGTGTAAACACTCCCATACATTTTTATATGGCGAAGACCATCTGACAGCAAGCATTGCTATAGATATTGCTAAAGGTGTCGTAAAAGCTGAATTCTCTAAATCATGTTTGGAAAAAGTTAGGAAAAGTGCAAAAATAGTGGGTGATATCGTGGATAAAGGAGATATCGTCTACGGTATCAATACTGGATTTGGTCCCCTTTGTAACACCAGAATTTCAAAAGAGGATACTAGAATTCTTCAATCCAACATACTACAAAGCCATAGTGTTGGAGTAGGAGAGCCTATTTCCAAAATGTTGGCCAAAATCATGTTGATTCTTAAAATCCATGCCTTGTCCAAAGGATATTCTGGAATACAAGAAACAACACTGAAGCGTATGTTGTGGCATGTGGAAAATGATGCGATTCCTGTAGTTCCATCACAAGGTTCCGTAGGTGCTTCAGGAGATTTAGCTCCGCTATCCCATTTGTTTTTACCATTGATTGGGCTGGGCAAAGTAGAATATCAAGGCAAAAAAATTTCTACCCAGCAGCTGTTTGCAGAAACTAAACTAGTACCATTGGAACTTGGTCCAAAAGAAGGATTGGCACTAATTAATGGTACGCAGTTCATAGCGGCACATGGAGTTTTGGTGGTACAAAAAATGCAATATGCATTGCGGCATGCAGATATTATCGGAGCTATGATGTTAGAAGGGCTTCAAGGTTCAATGAAACCGTTTCATGAAAAGCTACATGAAGTTCGTCCTTTTAAAGGAAATCAGCATGTAGCGGGAAGGATACGTACGTTGTTGCAGGGTTCCGAAATTTTGGAAGACCATATTGATTGTGAACGGGTGCAGGACCCTTATTCTTTGCGATGCATACCACAAGTTCATGGCGCTTCGAGAAATGCTTGGCTTCATCTAAAAGAACTCTTGGAAACCGAGCTTAATTCGGTCACGGATAACCCTGTTATAATTGATGACGGCCTTGCCATCAGTGGTGGCAATTTTCACGGTCAACCCTTGGCCATGGCCATGGATTATGCAGCCTTGGCTTCTTCCGAATTAGGAAACATATCTGATCGTAGAATATATCTGGCTCTTGAGGGAAACAGTCCTGGTGTTCCCAAACTACTTATGCAGGACACGGGGATAAACTCCGGTTACATGATTCTGCAATATACATCTGCCGCTTTGGCCAGTGAAAACAAGACCTTATGCTTTCCAGCCAGTGCGGATAGTATTCCAACTTCTTTAGGACAAGAGGACCATGTGAGTATGGGTTCTATAAGTGGGAGAAAAGCGTTGCGAATCATCGAGAACGTAGAAAAGATTCTTGCCATTGAACTGTTGACAGCGGCTCAAGCTTTTGAATTTAGAAAACCTCTTAAATCTGGAATTGTTCTAGATGAAATATATAAATTCATACGTACCAAAGTATCTTTTGCTGAAAATGACAGGGTATTCTCTGATGATATTGAAAAGGGAATACAGATGATTCAGGAGGGTGAAATCATTAGTTTGGTAGAAGAGGTTATGAAATCTAAAGGGTTGATATGGAACACCCCTTATCAAGAAGAATTTGAAAACTACTGAAATGAATCAGAACGTATTAATAGGTCCTTTTGTACAACTTCTTCCCATGTCCGGATTGCCCTTGAAAGGAGCCCTGAATGATAGCCAATTATCTATTGTAAAAAATGGGGGAATTCTGGTTTCGGAAGGTAAGATTGTAAAGACAGGCATCTTTGAAGATTTAATACAAGAAGCAGGTCAAATACATAAGATGGCAGGTGATCAAGTATGTGTACCTGGATTTGTTGACGCCCATACCCATATTTGTTTCGGAGGAACCAGAGCTAGGGATTACGCACTTCGCAACGCAGGCGTATCCTATCTGGAAATAGCCAAAGCTGGTGGCGGAATTTGGGATACCGTAATCCAAACGCGGAAAGCGAGCCAATCAGAATTGGAAGAGGGAATCAAGGATAGAGCCCAAATACATTTGCAAAACGGTACTACAACCCTCGAGGTGAAAAGTGGTTATGGTCTCTCGGTTGAGGAGGAAATTAAAATGCTTCGCGCTATTCAAAATGCCAATGATTCATTGGAAGTCGATTTAATTCCTACCTGTTTGGCTGCCCACATTAAACCTAAGGATTGGAATGGAAATGGGAGCTATCTGGATGAAATAATCTCAAAACTATTTCCTGTTTTGAAGTCGGAAAATTTAGCCAATAGGGTAGATGCCTTTGTTGAGGAAAGTGCTTTTACTCCTGCAGAAGTTGAAACCTATTTTCGGGAGGCGCTTAAGTTTGGATTTGATATCACCGTACACGCAGATCAGTTCAATCCTGGTGGAAGTGAAGTTGCCGTAAAATTCAATGCCATCAGTGCTGATCATCTGGAAGCTAGTACTGAGAAGGAAATCAGTTTGCTCGCTAAAAGTGACGTGATTGCAACCGCTTTACCCGGAGCTTCCCTTGGTTTGGGATGTGAATTTACACCAGCTCGGAAGCTATTGGATGCGGGTGGCGCTTTAGCCATTGCAAGCGATCATAATCCTGGTTCGGCACCCATGGGAGACTTACTTACCCAAGCTAGTGTTCTGGGTGCTTTCGAAAAACTCTCAAATGCCGAAGTTTTGGCTGGAATCACATGTAGAGCCAGTGCCGCTCTAAACTTAAAAGACAGGGGTGTTCTTGCCCCAAATTGTATGGCCGATTTTATAAGCTTTCCCGCAAATAACTATCAAGAAATCACCTATCATCAAGGACAGTTGAAACCCTCTACGGTTTGGAAAAAGGGGCAACTGGTATTTGAAAGCAAGTAATATGGAGTCTAAAGATTTTAAATCACAAGTACTACAGGGAATTCCAAAGCAACTTCCACCACCTCGAGCATATCCCAAAGGGGGTAATCCTGCTCCCAAACGCAAGGATATTCTTTCCGTTGAGGAAAAAAAGCTGGCCGTAAGAAATGCCTTGCGCTATTTCCCAAAAGAATGGCACGCTGAGCTGGCTAAGGAATTTGCTTCGGAACTACAGACTTACGGACGGATTTATATGTATCGGTTTAAACCCAAATATGATATATATGCTCGTCCTATTGATGAATATCCTGCAAAATCAAAGCAAGCTGCAGCCATTATGCTCATGATTCAAAACAATTTGGACCCCGCTGTGGCTCAACATCCCGAAGAATTGATTACCTACGGAGGTAATGGAGCTGTGTTTCAAAATTGGGCGCAATATCTTTTGACATTGAAGTATTTGGCTGAAATGACAGATGAACAGACCTTACATATGTATTCTGGACATCCGATGGGTTTGTTTCCTTCATCTCCTAGTGCGCCAAGGGTTGTTGTTACCAATGGGATGATGATTCCAAATTATTCGCAGCCTGATGACTGGGAAAAATTCAATGCCTTGGGAGTTACGCAGTATGGACAAATGACAGCTGGCTCTTATATGTACATTGGACCTCAAGGCATTGTGCACGGTACCGCAATTACCGTAATGAATGCCTTTAGAAAAGTATTGGGCCATGGAGATTCCCCTAACGGAAAGGTATTTTTAACTGCTGGTTTAGGTGGAATGAGCGGTGCGCAGCCTAAGGCTGGGAACATTGCAGAATGCATAACGGTGTGTGCAGAGGTTAATCCTGAAGCTGCCCTTAAAAGACACCAACAGGGGTGGGTTGATGAGGTGTGGGAGACTATTCCCGATTTGGTATCACGAACCAAGAAAGCCATTGCGAACAAAGAGGTGGTTTCCTTAGCCTATATTGGAAATGTGGTTGAGGTTTGGGAACGATTTTACGAGGAGAACATTTTTATTCATTTAGGTTCTGATCAGACTTCCTTGCATAATCCATGGGCAGGAGGGTATTATCCCGTTGGGCTTTCATTTGAAGAAGCAAATACGATGATGGCTGAAAATCCATCTGCCTTTAAGGAAAAAGTTCAGGAATCACTTAGGAGACAAATAAATGCGATAAACAAGCATACTGCTCGGGGTACCTATTTTTTTGATTATGGCAATGCCTTTTTACTGGAAGTGTCTAGGGCTGGCGGTGATGTTATGGCCACCAATCAAATAGATTTTAGATACCCATCCTATGTGCAGGATATACTTGGGCCCATGTGTTTTGATTATGGTTTTGGGCCGTTCAGATGGGTTTGTACTTCTGGAAATCCAACAGACTTGGAAAAGACCGATGCCATTGCTCTTTCCATTATGAGCGATATAAAGGAAAACGCTCCTCAGGAAATTCAGCAACAGATGCAAGACAACATAAAATGGATTGAGGAAGCTGGGCAGAATAAATTGGTGGTAGGTTCACAAGCTAGGATTTTGTATGCAGATGCCGAGGGTCGGTCCAAAATTGCAAATGCGTTTAATGATGCAATTGCTTCAGGGAAAATTACAGCTCCTATAGTTTTGGGAAGAGATCATCACGACGTTAGTGGAACCGATTCTCCCTTTAGGGAAACCAGCAATATTTATGATGGAAGTAAGTTTACCGCAGATATGGCTATTCATAATGTGATTGGGGATAGTTTTAGAGGTGCAACTTGGGTTTCTATCCATAATGGTGGAGGTGTTGGATGGGGTGAGGTTATAAATGGAGGGTTTGGGCTGGTTCTGGATGGTTCGGGGGAAGCTTCTAACCGTTTAAAAAATATGCTGTTCTATGATGTGAACAATGGTATTTCGCGAAGAAGTTGGGCTAGAAATGAAGAAGCGCTTTTTGCGATTAAACGGGAAATGAAAAGAACACCCAACTTAAAGGTAACCTTGCCCAACTTGGTGGAAACCGATATTTTAAATCATCTTTTTGAATAACATGAAGAACTATAAGGAACCAAGTACGGATAACTGGACAGGGCGTGTTAGCAACTCTGACTTATACCTTCATGAAATAGTGAATTGCGTTCCTTTTAGTGAAAATTTCAAATCCAAAGGAAGGTCCATAGCCTTATTCGGTTATTCTTGCGATGAGGGGGTAAAAAGAAACCAAGGTAGGACAGGCGCCAAAGATGGTCCTGATACCATTCGTAAGAGTCTAGGAAAGATGCCCAACCATTTACCCAATGGAGTTCAGTTGTATGATTTGGGTAATCTAACTTGTATCAAAAGAGATATGGAGGCTACCCAGAAATCCCTCGCGGAAGTTGTTTCTTTCTTGCTACAAAAGAAACAGTTTCCCATTGTACTTGGTGGTGGACATGATATGTCGTATGGACATTTTCATGGCATTAAATCCTATCTGGTTTCAAAGCAAAAACATCCAAACATAGGAATTATCAACTTTGATGCACATTTTGATTTACGCCAAAATGGGAATGGGAACAATTCCGGTACTCCGTTTTATCAGATCGCAAAGGAATGTGAAGCAGAAAACGAAGTTTTCCGTTATTTATGTATGGGTATTCGAAAAGACGCCAATGACCGTTTACTTTTTCAAACAGCTAAAGATTTGAATGTTACCTATGTGCTTTCTGATAACTTCAGACTACAGTTTTTAGAAGAAATAAACACTTGGATTCATGCTTTCGCTAAATCGGTTGACTACATATATGTAACAATAGATTTAGATGGTTTTTCTTCTGCTTATGCTCCTGGAGTGAGTGCTCCTTCACCCATGGGTTTTACGCCACAAATTGTATTAGAATGCATTAAAACAATCGTTTCGACCGAAAAACTGATAAGCATTGATATTGCCGAAATGAATCCTAGATATGACGTTGATGAAAAGACTGCAAAACTTGCTGCCTCATTGGTTCATAATTTGATGCATACCATGTACAAAGTATAGGAGAATCCTTCCCCAATTTCAACAGCGTTGGTGGAAGCGTAAACTTGAATCTTATAAAGTTCTTTCCCTACTGGTCATTTTGATTAACAAAGGGAGTTGGAGCAGAAACAACCCTAAAAGAGAAATACCCATAGCCAACGTTTTCGATATTTTAAGTCCTTGAAACAAGTTTTCTGTTAAAGCTACACGATATGAAAAAACCATATCAAAAAAGGAAGAACCTTCTTCTGGATAGAAAACCAGCAAGCTTAAGGACAGGATAAAGACTAAAGATATTAGTAACCAACCTTTCCTTGATACAAGAGGAGACGCGACCTTTTGTTGTATTTCTATGGTGTTCATTACATTGCTCAAGAAATCTTGGGATGGTTTTTCCAAACCAACTTGGTCCAATGCTGTTTTCAATACCTTTTCCTGTTCTTTGGATAGCTTTTCCATAATTTCTAATCCTTTTCGTTGACCACAGGATTAGGTTGCAACAGTTCGTACAACTTTTTCCTGCTTCTATGTAATTTTACCTTAACATTATCATCGGTTAAACGAGTAACCTTTCCAATCTCTTTGATGCTCAATTCTTCAAAATAAAAGAGGGTCACAACCGCCGCTTCACTTTCAGAAAGCCTGGAAATACATTTTTTGATGAAATCTTTACGTTCCAAATCCTCCAACCTTTCTAATGGATTTTCTGTAAAAGTTAAGTTGCTTTCGGTGATTTCTTCTAGTAATGTATCTGTTTTTTGTCTTTTTTTATTTTTTCTGATATGATCTAAAGCGGTCCTGTATGCAATCCGATACAGCCAAGTAGTGAATTTAGAGTCCCCTTTAAAATCCTTTAGGGACTTATATGCTTTGATGAACACATCCTGAGCTACTTCTTCTGAGGCTTCTTTAGTTTTTATCATACGTACGACCAGCGTAAAAACATAGTTTTGATGTTTTTCCACGAGCCTGCCAAAGGCGCGGGTATCCCCGTCCAGGGTACATTTAATCAAATATTGGTCGGTACTGTCAGTCATTTTTCAACCCATAAGACGTAAGGGAAGGTAAAATGGTTACAAAAAAACTTTTTTTCTTGTAACTGTAACCTATTTGGAAAAGGTCGCGTCCTAGAATCAAATACGAATTTTAAAACCATTTAAACTTTATACTATGGATAATTCAGAAATCATTATTATTCCCATAATGTTTGGGGTCATTTTTGGGATATTTTACCTCTTCATTTCGGCAAGAAACAAAGAAAGATTAGCATTAATTGAAAAAGGAGCAGATGCCTCCATATTTTATGGAAAGAGTTCTCGAGTCACTCCCATTTGGAAAGTAATAGTAATAAATCTAGCCACTCTAATGATGGGAATCGGCCTCGGTATCTTTACGGCAGGAATATTGATATCTTTAGGTATGGATGATGATATTGTTGGTCCTGGAGCGGGATTCTTCATGGCTGGAGCCGGTTTGCTGACAGGTTTTTTTATCACCAAGAAAATGACGGAAAACAAAGAATAAAATCAAAGCGAACGGGAATGATAGACCTTTCAAAGAACTTTGAAGGGTCTTTTTATTCAGGTTTGATGAAAAAACTGAATACACTCCCACCATATTTACGGGCTTCACTAAAGTGTTCAATGGTGCTTAAATCGGTTTGGTCGCTATGCTCAATAATCAATAGCCCATCTTCTAAAAGTAACTTCCGCTCAAAAACTAATAGAACAATCTTAGCAACCTCATCAAAAGGAAGATTATAGGGAGGGTCTGCGAATACAATATCTGCCTTTTCAGAAGTTCGTTCCAGAAACTTAAAAACATCCGATTTTATTGCTTGAATAGGAAACCCCAGTTCTTTGGCGGTTTTAGAAATAAACTGAACACAGCTAGCATAAGAGTCTACAGCAATAATGGATTTACTTCCACGAGAAGCAAATTCAAAAGATATGTTTCCCGTTCCCGAAAACAAATCCAGTATTTTCAAATGTTCCAAATAGTAACGGTTGTTGAGTATGTTGAACAACCCCTCTTTAGCCATATCGGTTGTTGGTCTTACAGGAAGCTTTTTAGGTGCGGTAAGCCTTTTTCCCTTATACGTCCCTGCTATAATTCGCATCAAAGGGAATTTAAAATGGTGAAATCTATAGTATCTACATCATCAGGATTTTGTAGATCGAAAGAATGTGGAGGTGCAAACACTGAAATGTTTTTGACGTAGGTATGGCATAGTTGGTATAGTTCATCATCCTCTTCAATCTGTCCAAAAAGCCGTAAATGCACATTTTCTGTCCCAAGCTCTAGTTGTTCTAAGGTAAACAGTAGGTAATATAGGAAGTCTTCTTTAGTTTTATATTCAAAGAAATTGTAGAGCAGTAATTTTTTTTCGGATAGTACCACAACTTCCATTTCTCGTTCAGCTACTTGAACATAGCAATAGGTTTTGGAGGATTTACTAGAATTATCCAAAAGTGAAGATACCAAGACAGAGCCACTGTGTTTAAATGTAAATTCACCAAAAAGGTCAAAAATGTAGTTGTTTACGTTAGCAAACGGAATATAAACATTGACCAATTCATGATTGTCCAACTCATCAAAGACCACAAAATCGTTGGCCATCATTTTTGCATTGAATTTTAGATAATTAGGTAATTCTGCCTTGTTGAAAAGAGGTTTGGGCACCATGCTAAAAAAGCCATTCTTATGTACCACCATTACTTCTTTGAAAGAAGTATTGGATAGATTCCTTTCATTAAGGATATTCTTGAGTTCTTTCAGCAGAAGATAAGGCGTAGAAGAGGTCTTGAATGGGATATTTTCGTGAGCCAGAATCTTTTTGGAAATAGTGTCCAGCGCACAAAAAGAAAGTCCATTCAAACCAACTTGAATGGACAGTTTCTTAAAATTGTTATCTATGAAATTATTCTCCTTTTCTGTCATAAATCGGTGGCCAATTTCCATTGGTGCTTACATCAGTAAGTGAACCAACCTTAATCTCCGTACCATTAACCTCCTCAACACTTTGATGTGCATTCTCTCTATCCAATAAGTCCTTGGGCTGGTCGTATAACACAACATCCTTCTTTATCTTGGCTTCAAATACGGGAGCTTTGTATCCGCTTTTGTCTATAATGTCCGCCTTCATCTCAAATTTTTCGTTGTTCTGGGCATAAGGGACATCCATCATATTTTTATATCGGCTGTCACTCTTAAAGAGTGAATCCTTTACTTTTACAAAACCTAAGGTATCAACAATTACGGTATCAACCTGCAAGTCAATTTGATATACCTTGTTGTAACGCATAAAAGAAGAATCCTTCTGTTGCGTAATGGTATAACTGCCAGTATCCACAAATTTGATAAGGCTATTGAAGTCCTTTGCAAATTTGCCGTTGACTGTTTTGTAGGCTTCTTGGGCATCTCTGATGTCCTTAAGTTTGGCAATCACTTGTGAAAACCTTTCCTTTCGTACTTTCTTGAATTCAATGGGTGCATTGATGGACCCATAAATCTTGTATCCAAGGAAAATGCTTAGAAGACCAAAAACTATGACTAAAATTGGTTTGATTTTCTGTGGCAGGAACCTATCAATTAGGAAAACAAGGCCTATGGTCACTAGGCATATTAAAATAACTATAAGAATTAAGCTTAACATACTATTATTGTCTTTCTGAGTTAATTTAGCGGTTAAAGACAAATCTACAATTTTTTTTTAATCACGAAACTTTTTGCTTTAAAATTCAGGAGTATCTTTAGCCAGCATGAATAAGCTCACACCCAACGATTTTCTTAAGATCCTGAAGGAGAAATTTCCATTCAATTTGACTTTAAAACAAGGAATTGCTCTTGAAAAAATGGCGCATTTTGTTTTGAACAAAACTAATGATGGATTGTTTCTTCTTAAAGGTTTTGCGGGTACGGGTAAGACCACGATAATAAGTACTTTGGTTCCTAGCTTATGGAAAGCCAATATGAGCGCAGTACTAATGGCTCCAACAGGAAGAGCCGCCAAAGTAATGAGTTCATATTCTGGAAATAAAGCCTTTACTATACATAAGAAAATCTATTTTCCCAAGAAACAAAGTTCAGGGGGAGTACAGTTCATTCTTGCACCGAACAAGCACAGAAATACAATCTTCATAGTAGACGAAGCCTCCATGATTTCGGATACCCCCGCTGATAGCAAACTTTTTGAAAATGGGTCACTTTTGGATGATTTGGTTCAGTTTGTATACTCTGGCCACAACTGCAAATTGATGCTTATTGGCGATACTGCGCAACTTCCGCCAGTTAAATTGGATGTAAGCCCGGCTTTGGAAGAAAATCGTCTTACCTTAAACTATAATAAGGAGGTTGAAGGTTTGGAGTTGGATGAAGTAATGAGGCAGACTAGAGACTCTGGAATTCTTTTTAATGCCACTAATCTTAGAGAACAATTGCAATCTTCTTTTTACGAGGATTTCAAATTTGATGTAGGTAACTTCACCGATATCATTAGACTTGTGGATGGTCATGAGATTCAAGAAGCCATAGACTCATCCTACAGTAATCATGGAAAGGAAGAAACAGCAATTGTGGTTCGTTCCAATAAAAGAGCTAATCTTTATAACAAAAACATACGGGAGCGCATCCTATTTTTGGAAAATCAGCTTGCAGTTGGAGATTATATGATGGTGGTAAAGAACAATTACTTTTGGTTGCGCCCCAATTCTGAAGCAGGATTCATAGCCAATGGCGACATCATTGAAATTCTAGAGCTTTTTGCTGTTAAGGAGATTTATGGATTTTCGTTTGCCGAGGTAAAGGTAAAAATGGTGGATTATCCCAATCAGAAACCGTTTGAAACCGTTTTACTTTTGGATACAATTGATGCTGAGACTCCTTCACTTCCCTATGAGGAGGGTAACCGACTCTACCAGGAAGTGTTGAAGGATTATGCGCATGAAAAATCAAAATACAAGAAATTTTTAGGGGTTAAAAACAACAAATATTTTAATGCGCTACAGGTAAAGTTTTCCTATGCCATTACGTGTCATAAATCCCAGGGAGGGCAATGGAATACAGTTTTTGTAGAGCAACCGTATCTATCAAACGGCATTGATAAAGACTTTCTTCGTTGGCTTTACACCGCGGTTACACGGGCCAAGGAAAAACTCTATCTCATTGGATTCAAGGACAATTTTTTTCTTGATTAGGAATACGTTATTTTAGTCCATAATGAGTATGACACCGGATACCATATTAAGCATTTTTTTAGGGGTCGGATTAGCGGCTTCCGTCGGTTTTCGTGTTTTTTTACCTCTTTTTGCACTTAGTTTTGCAGCATACTTTGGGGTTTGGGAACTAAACGAAAGTTGGCAATGGATTGGAGGGTTACCTGCCCTGATTGCTTTTGGAGTTGCTACCCTTGCGGAAATATTTGGATACTTCATTCCTTGGGTAGATAATGCTTTGGACAGTCTGGCCATTCCTTTAGCAGGGATTGCAGGGACTGCAGTCATGGTATCCACTGTAGTGGACCTTGACCCTGTGGTCACGTGGTCTTTGGCCATCATTGCCGGAGGAGGGACCGCTACAGCTATAAAAGGAGCGAATGCAACAGGCCGATTGGCATCTTCTACTACTACCGGAGGTTTGGCAAATCCTGTGGTCTCCACAATAGAAACAGGAACAGCAGTTGCTGTCTCTACGGCTTCCATTTTGGCGCCACCTATAGCCGCAATACTGGTTATCGTTATATTGATTATTATTTTAAGGATTTACAGAAAAATAAGACCCAGACAAAAAAAGAGGCCCTAGTGAAAATTATTTCCATGATTCCTGCGCGATATCAAGCTTCACGTTTTCCAGCAAAATTGATGAAAGATTTAGGTGGAAAACCAGTCATCGTCAGGACCTACGAAGCGGCTTTGGCAACCCATCTTTTTGATGAGGTCTATGTTGTGACGGATAGTGATGTTATCGCTGATGCTATTTCAAAGGCTGGAGGGAAAGTTATCCGCAGTAAAGAAGAACACGAAAGTGGAAGCGATAGAATTGCGGAAGCCGTTCAGAATATGGAGGTTGATATTGTGCTAAATGTACAGGGAGATGAGCCTTTTATTGATAAGGAAAGTCTCGCCAAGGTAATTCAGGTGTTTCATGAAGATCCAGAAGAAGAAATTGATTTGGCCTCCATTATGACCCCTATCTCAGACTGGGAACAAATATCCAATCCAAATGTGGTCAAGGTTATTGTGGACAATACCAATTTTGCACTGTATTTTTCCCGTTCACCCATTCCTTATCCAAGGGATAAAGAGGTAAACGCGGTTTATTACAAACACAAGGGAATTTATGCTTTTCGTAAACGGGCCCTAATCGACTTTCAACAACTTCCCATGCTGCCATTGGAGGCCAAAGAAAAGATAGAGGCCATCCGTTTTTTAGAGTATGGTAAAAAAATAAAAATGGTAGAGACTGATGTGAGCGGAATAGGAATAGACACACCAGAAGATTTGGAAAAGGCCAGAAAAGCATGGAGTTAGATTTTAAGGGAATACATGTTATTGGGTTTGATGCCGATGATACCCTTTGGGTAAACGAAACCTATTTTAGGGAAACTGAAGAACGTTTTGCGGAACTTTTGGAAGGATATGAGACCAAGAACAAAATAGACCAAGAGTTGTTTAAAATGGAAATGGAAAATCTAGAGCTCTATGGTTATGGAGTAAAGGGGTTTATGCTTTCAATGATTGAGTCCGCTTTGGATTTATCCAATCATTCCATTTCGCAACAAACCATTTCCGAAATTCTTGATTTGGGAAAACAAATGATTTCCCATCCAGTTGAATTGTTGGATGGGGTAGAGGAGGTTTTAGAAAAACTAAAAGACAAATATCGACTTATTGTATTGACAAAGGGTGATTTGTTAGACCAAGAAAGGAAGCTTGAAAAATCAGGGCTATCCCAATACTTTCACCATGTAGAGGTGTTAAGTGATAAAAAGGAACGTAATTACAAAAACCTACTGGACCATCTTGACATTGATGTAAGCGAATTTTTGATGATAGGCAACTCGCTCAAATCTGATGTCCTACCCATCATAAATTTGGGAGCAAGAGCCATTCACATTCCTTTTCATACCACTTGGGCACATGAAATGGTATCTGCTGAGGATGAACAAATCAACAATCATTTAAAACTGAACAGTTTGAGGGATGTTTTGAAGTATCTAAAACATTAAGTCCCATGCAAGCTTTTTCCCGATTCCTATATTTTAAAGTTTTTGGGTGGACTATGAATGGTAGTTTCCCAGACGTGGACAAATGCGTGGTTGCCGTAGTCCCACACACCCATTGGATGGATTTTTTCTTGGGCCTTGTGGTACGCAGCATCCTTGGAAAAGAAATCAATTATATAGGTAAAAAAAGCTTGTTCAAACCGCCATTTGGTTGGTTTTTTCGTTGGACGGGAGGCGCACCCATTGACCGTTCAAAAACCTCCAATACAGTTGATAGTGTTGCGGCTATTTTTGAAAAACGAAAAGTGTTTCGCTTTGCTTTAGCGCCTGAAGGGACTCGAAAGAAAGTAACTGAGTTGAAAACGGGATTTTATCATATCGCAAAAAAGGCAAATGTTCCCATAGTTTTAGTGGCCTTTGATTTTGGGAAAAAACAGGTGAAGTTTTCAGAATTACTTAATCCATCTCAAGATATGGAAGCTGATTTTGAAAAAATCCTTAGCTTCTTTAAAGGTGTTGTGGGTAAAGTCCCAGAATATAGCTTTTAGATTTTGTTCAAAGGTTTGGGTTTCGGTTTTTCCACTTTTCTGGTATTTCCAGGAAACACCATGTCAGTACTTGAATAGGTTGTGCCAAAGGTTAGAGCTGCGGCATACACCTGTTGTATCGCATCAACTAGTTGTTCCTCCGAAAGCTGTTGTAAGGGGTGCGCATAAACTGACCATAAAATCTCATCACTTAATGCGTATTTCACATCCAGGGCAGAATGAAAATTGGCTACAAGCACATTCAAAAGTTCTTCCTCTCCAATTTCCTCACGTTTTACAATAGGGGTGATAATCCGCATACGATTGGCGTTCTCATCATAAATGCAAATGAGCATGGCTTCATTGTACAGAAACTGGTATGAATTTCCACTCACTTTTACGGTATCAGCCTCTTGTTTGATTACATCATACAACAAGTCTGGATCCATATTCTGCGCAGATAAAGAAAGAATTGAACCAAAGAGGAAAACAAAAAAGAAATAGCTACGCATGATGGGAATTTTTACATGAGTCGGTGTTTGGTACTTGAATTTACAGAAAAATATAGTGAGTTTGTTCTGTAGCTACTTTTTTAGAGAGTGTTTTATGAGAGAAAGATAATTGGTAAATTCTTTTTTCACGTTGGGAAACAAGAACATAAGCCCTATCATATTTGGAAAAACCAAAGCCAATATCATGGCATCGGAAAACTTTATTACGGCATCCAAGGTTATCGCGGCACCCAAAACGGTGAAAACAAGAAATAACAATTTGTAGGCTAAATCGGTTAGTTTACCACGTCCAAAAAGATATTTCCAAGCTTGAAGTCCGTAGTAGGACCAAGACAATATAGTTGAGAAAGCAAACATACAAACGGCTATCATCAATACATAGGAGGAACCTTTAATTGAACTCTCAAATGCCATAGAGGTTATGTTAACGCCACCGAGACGGCTCCCATCTTGTAATAGAGCTTGTCCGTTCACTACATTACCGTACACAAATGTGCCATCCATATTAAAAAGAATTATCACTATTGCTGTCATTGAGCAAACCAACACCGTATCGATGAAAGGTTCCAACAGCCCTACCAATCCTTCAGAAGCTGGATAGGCCGTACTCACTGCTGAATGTGCTATTGCGGCCGAACCTGCTCCCGCCTCATTAGAAAATGCAGCTCGTCTAAACCCCTGAATGAGCACTCCAGCAAATCCTCCAGATACAGTTGCCACAGGTTCAAAGGCTTCCGAGAGGATAAGCGTAAACACGTCATCTATTAATTCAATTTTTGAAATAATGATAAAAAGTGCTGCTCCCACGTACAAAATGGCCATAAACGGCACCACTTTTTCAGTTACCTTGGCAATACGTTTAATACCGCCAATGATGACAATTCCGGCTAAAACTGCAAAGACCAGTCCAATTATGCTTCCTGTGGCCGGACCATAAAGTTCAAATGCTTCAATAATCTGGGCCGCTGCCTGATTGCTTTGAAAAGCATTGCCACCTCCAAAAGATGCACCTACGCATAGAACTGCAAAGACAATGGCCAAAAACTTTCCGAAATGTCTAAGTCCTTTTTCTTTCAGTCCTCTTGATAAGTAGTACATAGGTCCCCCAAAAACAGTCCCGTCCTTATCTATGTCCCGATATTTTACTCCCAAGGTGCATTCTACGAACTTGGTTGACATTCCTAGTATTCCCGCTAATACCATCCAAAAGGTGACCCCAGGCCCACCAATGGAAATGGCAACGGCCACCAAGGAAATATTACCAAGTCCAACAGTTCCTGATACTGCTGTTGCCAAGGCTTGAAAGTGATTGACCTCGCCCAATAGACTCTCGTCCTTAATTGTCCCTTTCAAATCTCCATCCACCTCATGGACAACGGGTTTTAACAATGATATATCTTTCTCCAATTCATCATATTTCCCTCGGACCACTTGTATAGCTGTTGTGAAATGGCGAATGTTGACAAAACCATAGTAGAGTGTGAAGAACAACGCTCCGAATATTAGAACTATGAGAACCAAAGGAATTCCTGTTCCAAATAAGGCCACTTCCGACAAAATCAATTTTTCCCACCATACAGCAAAAGGCATAAAAGCCTCGTTTATTTTTTCATCCAAACCTTTTTCAGTAGATATAGCAATCAGAGGTAGAAGTAAATTCAAAAATGACGGTGCGCCCATAATCCAAAAGTTTCTGGAATTTCGCTCGCTGGATTGGATTAATCGGTTTATGTCGGAAAGAATATGAAAATGTCAGTAAATTGAAAACTGGCAAATGCCGCTTTTACCCTTTGTTTTCAAGGATAATGTTTTCTTGGGGTAGCAATAGCCTAATCTTTCTTTCTCTATGTTCCGACATTTCAAACAAAGTGGTTTTCAAAGGCACATAGTGTTTATCCTTTGTCCAACTCTGTTTGCCAAACAGTCCATCCAAAAGGGCTACAATAAGTCTTTTTATCTCATTGTGGTCATTGATATCATATGTTTTGGCTGCATCAAAGTTTTTAGGTTTGATTTCGAGCCATCCTTCAGTTTTGTCCAGCCTACGCTCAGCAAAAAGCTTAAACAGTTTATATAAGGCTGGTGTGAGGGAAATTACTCTTTCCTCATTTCCCAAAAATCCTTGCATTGAAACTTGAAAACCATCTTTGTTGCTCAATCCACTCTTATTGATGAATTGGAGTTTTAACTGATGAGGTGAGGGAATTAGGGTTTCTGTAAGCTCTTTTACCCAACTTAAGGCAAGTGCAAAGAAAAGCATGATAAGGGATGTTTTAAATATGGCAGAGAACAACAGCAGGTTAATTGTGTCGTCTAGGAGCTTATACATTTGAGCCATTACGGTTACGGCTATTGTAATTATTGAAAGCAATCCCAACAGCGGTAGTCTTCTTTTAACAAAAGATTCCCAAAGCACAAAGCCTAAAAAGAACAAAGTAAGTAACGCATAGTAGACATCCAATTCACTGATTATTGCCGCCGAGTTTACACGAAACATTTTATGAAGTGTGGGAAAAAGAGCAAAAACAAAGGGAATTCCAATGATGTAGGGCCAAAAGTTTGACTTAATAAGAGGGGCGAGGGGTTTTGGTAGATACCTGAACCAGGGCAGCGCCAAGAGTATAAAAAGACTGTTCAAAAGGGAAAATATGCTACGTAATCCTTCTTTAAAATGTGGACTTAATCCAATCTGTTTCCAGGACACTATTTCAACTAGACCGGAAATTGACCAGCACAAAATTGAAAGTGCCAACCAAACTTGACCGAAATCATCTTGTTTTTTACCTATATGATACCAAATCGACAATAATGCAAGAAATGCGAATAAACACACCGAAAACTGCCACCATCCATAGAAAGTGGAGACTTGTATTGAAGAAACAATATCCAAATTTTAATGTATTAGATTGGAATCAAACAAATTTGCTTGATTAAATATGTTTTAAAAATAGAGAAACTGCCTTAATATGGATTACTTGAGGGGAATTGTTTTATTGAATAATAGAATCTAGTAAAGTAGCTACAAACTTTTTGAAATTTACCAAGTAGAGGTTTGGTTCAGTAAATACTGTCCAATCTATCAAAAAGTGAGAAAAGGGAACTAACAAATTTGTTGTTAGGAGAAACCTCAATAAATCCCATGAGTTAGGAAAGGAAGAATATCGAAAGTTTCAAAGCTGATTTCAAGAAAAGATTAGTAAAAGCATACCGAAAAAATCAAGGTTTTTAAAGTTTAATTAAAGGATTGATAACCTTGTAAGAAATCTAGGAGAAGTGAGTTACAAGATATACTTGAATCAATACCCAAAGAAGTATTATGGAAGGGTATTGTTGATTTCGAGAAATTTGACGAGCGGCTGTCAGCAGTGAGTGTTTTGTTTGTAAACACCATAGGTGTTTGTGAAAATTATATTGAGTTCTGCTCAGATAATAAACCTCCATTGAAAGAAGAGGTGCTATCATGGATTTGGGCATATAGGCCTGATTTAGCAAGTGAACTTTTGGAATTGGATTTGACAGAAGATTTCAGGTTTTTGATTCAATCTTTCAGAGACTCGGAGATGGACAAGTTTTGGCAACGTGTAACCGGATAGTTCAAATAAAGGATTTAGTTTTTGAATGCTCTTGCTGTTCAAATGATCATTTATTGCTACTACCTGATATTCTCATAGAATTAAGGAAAATAAAGGACATAATAATAAGGACATTGCCAAAAATCACCTTGGATAATTAGAGGTTTCAACCGACACTTCTTAATTTTAGGTTATAAATTAAGTTGATTGAAATCTTTTATAATTGGTCTAACAATAACTTTGTTTTTGGTAAGTCACTCAACTAAAGGCCAAGAGTTACCGGAACGTGTTGTAAATCAAAATGCGCAATTCTGGATTTCCACAAATAATGTATTCAGAATTGTTGATCGTTGGGCCATCTTGAATGATATCCATATACGCCGAAACAACTTTTTATCGGACCCTAATTTTTATTTCCTTCGCGTTGGCGGCCAATACTATTTAAATGCTAACCTTCGTTTGGCGACAGGGTACGCACACCTTTGGCTAACACCATCGGGGGATTGGGATAGTTTTCAAAACGAGAATAGAATTTATCAACAGCTAAGTATATCAAAACGTTATGAAAAGATGAACGCCTTGTTTAGGGTTCGATTAGAGCAACGCTTTTTCAATAATGTACAGGATGGTCAATCTTTAAATGACGATTTTTTTGTGAACCGTATTCGATTTTTGGTTAGTACCGGATTTCCTTTTGTAAAGGATGGGCCTACAGAATTGGTATTAGCAAACGAAACACACTTGAATTTTGGCCAAGATGTAGTTTTCAACACTTTTAATCAAAACAGATTAACTATTGGAATAAAGCATAAGCTTAGCAAGTATTGGAAAGTGGATTGCGGATATATGATGGTCTATCAGCAACTCGCAGCAGGTAACGTTTACAATTTGAACCATACTTTGCGCCTGTTCTTTTATGGCAGCTTTGATTTCAGGAAGAACAAGAATTTACCATTTGACGAGGTACGGCATGGGGAAGAATAAAATAAGTTTACGTTATGGAAACAACAGAACGTAAAGGTGTTTTCCAGGTTATAGTCGTATTGACGGGGCTTAAATAGTTCTACTAAAAACCCAAATAAAAGATTATAAATACGTTTTGCTAAACTATGGCAACGCCGAAGCGCCGTCAACGCTTAATTATTAAATAGGTGCCCGCACTTCAACAAAAAAGACGACTAAATCAGGCATTGCTTTTGGCTATTTTAGTTTGAATAGTAACTTCAAATTGATTTCTATTCAATTACCCACTTTCCTTGGTTCACCACAGCTCTGGTTTGGTTCACAACAATCATTTCGATTGCTGTGGTAACCCATCTACATTTACCATGTAATAATTTAAAGAGTAAATTTTCATTTTCATATAGTGTTCTCGTAAAAGGGTCTTGCGTCTAAAGCAAGGCTCTTTTTAGTTAAGGGCTGAGCATTGCCTAATAGTAGCCTTCCAACTTTAGTTAATTTCGAATTCAGGAATCTTACCTTTGCCAAAGTTCAAATAAACAATTCATAAACCATTGACATTAACATAAAGGATATGATTCTTAAACTAAATTCGAAAAGATTACTTTCTCTTTTGCTCACTTTTACTTTAACCACTATTACAGTGCGTACTGCAAATGCTCAGAAAGAAGTCGAATCTGCTAAAAAAGACACCATTATGGAAATTGCTTTCATTATGTTCGATGATTATGAAACTCTAGACGTTTTCGGGCCTGCAGAAATTTTTGGTCGACTAGTAGATATCTATAGTGTTAAGTTTTACTCACTAGAAGGGGGAATAATATCAAATAGACATAAAGTACCGATTATGACTGAAAAACTGGATAGCATTAGCATTAAACCTGAAATAGTTTTAATACCTGGTGGCTTGGGTACAAGAAAAGAAGTGGATAATTTGTCCCTCATTGAAAGGATAAAAGAACTTTCTCAAGCGAGTGATTATGTGCTTACCGTTTGCACAGGAAGTGCACTTCTTGCAAAATCAGGACTGCTAGACGGTAAAAAGGCAACTTCAAATAAGAGAGCATTTTCTTGGGTTTCTTCACAAAATACAAGAGTTCATTGGGATAAGAGAGCGAGATGGGCAATTGACGGAAAATATTACACTTCTTCAGGAGTCAGTGCAGGAATGGATATGTCACTGGGATTCTTGGCGGATAGACATGGAATTAACTTTGCAAAAAAAGTTGCCAAAGAAATTGAATATAATTGGATTGAGAATAAAGACTATGATAATTTTGTGGCGGAATAAATACTAGTCAGCAAAGCCTCTTTTCAAAAATAATTGCCCGATTCCCTAAAGTTCAAATAAAGGATACCCTCAACCTACATTTATAGTATTTCTCATTTAGAGGACTACGTTTTTTTAGAAACCTTAACTTTAACGATAAAGAAGAATAATCCTATTGGCCAATGAAAATGGAAAGGAAAAATTTCGGGTATGTTCTAAGAGAAATACTCATAGTTATAATTGGTATAACGATTGCCTTCAGTATGAACAAATGTTCAGATAGTATAAAGAACAAAAGTGTTCGAAAGGAGTACATGATTAATCTGATAGGAGATATCTCTACGGATAGGGATGTATTGAAGTCCAACCTTACCGGCATTGACAAAAAGATTGAAATCTGTAATGAAATGATTGCAATCCTGAACTCGGAATCAGGGGATAATTTGGAGCTCTTCAATATGGTCTTTGATGTGCTGGACTATGAAATATTCAATCCCGAAAGCATCACATATAACACGCTCATTAATTCCGGTGATTTGAAATTGATAAATGATTTTAAGCTTAAAAAAGCAATTCAGGGCCATTATACAAATTATGAATACGTTGACGATATTTATCAGAAGCACTTGGCACTGATTCGTGACTATTTGGGGAACTACATGATAAACAATGCAGATTACGATGAAGTTACAAAGGGCAAGCTACCTTTCCTTGACAAAACAAAGCTTAAGAATATTATCCGTGCATTGACAACCACATTGCTGGAGAAAAAAGAGGCGGCTCAAAAGGGAATCGATAGCTGTGACAGTGTATTAATGGTATTAAAATCGTATTGAAGTAATAAACGAGTATTGATATAAAGAATACTTTTTTAGTCTAATTGGAAAAACTAATCACACATTTATAAATGAGTCTATAGAACATTGTAGATAAATGTATAGAAGAAAAAAGTTCAATTAAACGATTGATAAATACTGTAAATAATTAAAAGCTAACAATGGCCATAAAGCATAGGCCTAACCATTCAAACCGTTTCTACACTTCATAGCCGATAACGTTACCCCTAATTAAAAAGACAAACTCTTTAGCAAGGCAATGAAATCGCAAGTGACAGGCCGGGCAATATTGAGGATGATAGAAAAGCTGGCTTCGACTTGTATGTACTGTGAAAATTAAGACGGAGAGAAACTAGTAATAAACAAATCGTGATAATCACTATTGTGAAAGACATATTTTTTAATTTGAGACCGACATACTCACACTGGAAAGTAATTTTCACCAAACATTATGATACAGATTCGGGTGGTATTTTTAATTCACTTTCTAAACGTAAAATTTTGAAAATTGAGAACCCTATTCTTATGTCAACATACAACACCATAGAAAGTCAAGAAGAATGGCAAGATTCATCCCCGTTTGATTATGATGCGCTTTCGTGGATTGACAATATTCTTATTGGAAGTGAAAATCTTCCTAGTGGAATTACCTATATGATTATTACTAAAAGACTTAAAAAAGAATTAGAAGATTTTCAAATTACCTTCTCATAAGTTTTATCCTGTTAGACTAACTAATATTCATAATAGAGAATCAAAAAAAAATTGGTTTCTCCTTTACATGCCTGAACATCCCATGTCATTTATTGATTGGCCATTGTGTGAATTTAAATTAAAACCTTCATTTAAAGATAGGGATAGAGTCTTAGTAAGATATATAGGCCCACAAGTTGTAAACTCTAGAGAAGAGTTTGCAGAACTACGGACAAAATATAGAAAACGACCAATTAAACTGTTTCTTGAGTTTCATAGAGTAGCATATAATATCAGTTATGAATCTTCTTTAATTAAAGAAACATTGCAAATGGAGCACTTATTAACGGTTGCTAAAAACTAAAATACGCAGCTCACCAAAAGCCGTACATGGCGGTCAAAAATTTGTTTAATCTATATATCGGGCAATAGGGCTCTATCCTACTGCCCATTCATATTTAAATATAGAATATCAGGTTTTGAATACCGCTAAGAACATATCATAAAATCAAAATAGTATAATGGGGCTTACCCACCAAATAGGAATGTAACAGTTAGTGAACGGACCTTAAATTTAAGGGAAAACCACTTCAATTTCATGAATCATTTTTGAGGCAAGTATGTACTAAGCACTTTATTGACGATTTTGTTCCTCATGGAAAGTTTGTCATTGAAGTGTCTTGAAATATTTGTAACCACATCAGTATAGTTATCAACCGTGTCACTTTGTTTATGGTAATACACCTTTATCGACTTGCAGTATTTGTTCTTGAAAATTGCATTCAACAAGGTCCTGTCAGAAATGCCGCAGGAGTGCCCCATTATCTGTACTTGATAAATACCGTCTTGTATAAAGTCAAACAGTTTTCGATAATTGTCGGTGTTGGAGTAGGCGAATGATTTCATTTGCCGTAAGCATTCGTTTTCATTCACCTCTTCCAGCTCAGTGTATCTACTATGCATTTCGTCTCCAAAACCAAAGTTTATTGGGTTTTTGTCATCTCCAAGGCTGCCATGAATGTAAAGCATTTCATTATATCTGACTTTCTTTGGGTAAAGCAAACTAACAGTATCGGTATAATTGAAGTTAAGTATTAGAGTTTTTTTGAAACCAAATTTTGAAACCTTCTTAACAGAAGCCCTCCAAACCTCAAGAAATTCTTCTATTTCAACATTTGAAAACCCTTCTAAGAAGGTATAAAAATCGGTAAGGTACTGTGCAATAACACCATCGAACTATAACTCTGTTGACCGGTTTTCCTTCCCGAAAATTTTAGGTATAACGTTTTGGACAAGATACCCTTCAAACTTTTGAAATATTAAATCTGCCTCAAAATTTAACTTTTTTATAGCCTTCAACTGTCCTGAGCCACTAACATTATCGATTATCCGAAGTAATCGTCGATAATACTCAACCTCTATGTCAACCCAATTATACTCAGATTTCGAAGAAATCGAATTAAAGAAGGAGTTGTGAACAGTTATTGACTGTTTTCTATTAAACATTATATGACCTTTAGAATTCACATCTTTCCTGCCTAGTGCACTTTCAAGATAATTGCATATCTCACTAAAAGTGCTAAGTCTAAGTCCATTGAATAGCAATTATTTAAAGATAAGAGTATCAGAGATAGTATGTAGGCTTTAGTTTATTCGTTATTTGTTCGATTTTTTCATCAATTTATGTCAAAGAGATACTTTTTTTGGATAACCTTAATTCAATAGTGAAGTTCAAATTTATGATTTTTGAAATTGTAAATATCTGATTAAAAGTAAATTATATTTTTAATTAAGATTTAAGGAAGTTCGAAAAGCATTGAATGTATGATGTACAGAACAGATTAACGGTTGGTTATTTAAAATAATGATAATCAGTTAGTTATGTTGTCATTCATGTTGTGAAACACATTCTGTACGTCATCATCCTCTTCGATTTTCTCCAAAAGTTTTTCAATATCCGCAACTTGCTCTTCCGAAAGTTCTTTGGTTGCCTGGGGAATGCGTTCAAAGCTCGAGGAAAGGATTTCAATTTGACGACTTTCCAATTCCTTTTGAATAGCTCCAAAACTTTCAAAAGGGGCGTAAATCAGAATACCATCATCATCTACAAAGACTTCTTCGGCCCCAAAATCTATCATTTCCAATTCCAGTTCTTCAGGGTCAAGGCCGTCCGCAGCAACCCTAAAATTGCAAGTATGATCAAACATAAATTCCACTGAGCCGGAAGTTCCTAAACTCCCATTACATTTATTAAAATAGCTTCGAATATTTGCAACGGTCCTAGTATTATTGTCCGTGGCGGTTTCTATGAGTATTGCAATTCCGTGTGGGCCATAACCTTCAAAAAGAACCTCTTTAAAGTCGCCTAAGTTTTTATCCGAAGCCCTCTTAATGGCACGTTCAATATTGTCCTTGGGCATATTTACTGCCTTGGCATTCTGGATTACGGCGCGTAATTTTGAATTGGAATCGGGGTCTGGCCCACCTTCTTTGACCGCAATAACGATTTCCTTGCCAATTCTTGTAAATGCTTTGGACATAGCCGACCAGCGCTTCATTTTTCGGGCCTTTCTAAACTCGAACGCTCTTCCCATGGATGAATTTTAATCTGAATACGGGCAAATTTAACAAAAAATGACCCCTAATCAAGTAGAGAAAAAATTGAATTTTAGTGGTTGATTATAGACTCTATAATCTTGGCCAAATCAAAATCGTACGCAGTTATTCCCCCTGCATCATGGGTATTGAGTTTTATGGTAAGTCGATTATACACATTTTCCCATTCGGGGTGATGATTGACTTTTTCAGCCTCAAAAGCAATTCGGGTCATTACCGAAAAAGCTTCTTTAAAATCCGAAAACTGAAAGGTTTTAACTATACTGCCATTTTCGTGGCTCCAGCCGTTCAAATTTTTTAATTGTTCTTCTATTTGAGAGGATGTAAGTTTTTGCATGGGTCAATTTGAATTTTATTCGCTTTGATATTGTCTTGGTGGTGTTTTTGCCAAGTTGTTATTTACAAGGTTGGCTATAAACAAGCTACCGGTAATCGAAACTATCAGGATCAATATTTGAATGATTCTTTTCCTTTTATTGGTTTCCCTAAAAATTTGCACGATACAGAAAACCACTATAGCAAGTAAAATACCTATTACAAGATAACTAAAAAGAGGATTCATTCCGGAAAAATAGAAATCATGAAAGGTCAATATTAAGCCTATTAAAATTGAAAATAATAATATATAAAGGGTTTTTGATTTCATTGGATAATCAGAGTTTTGATGTCACCTCAATTGGTACTTGCTCATATATCCTAACTCCTAATGAATCACGTTGTTCGGTGGGCAATTCAATAAGAAGTTGTATGGTAATGGGTTCAATGTCCGACGGTTTTATATGTTTTGAGAATAGAAGGTATCGTCTCAAGATGATGTTGCGACTCTTACTCTGATTGTACGCCTCAGTAACTGGGTCATGGCTTGTTATGGGAAGGACCTCGGGTTTAAATTTCTGGTATTCTGGCAATTCAAGAAACTTGAAGTTTTTCAGGCCTATCCATAGTGGGAAATGGAGCTTGTAAACAACTTCGTGCGTATTCTCCATATCTGACTTTTCCGACAACTCGGTGACAAAGTGAATGTTATCCTTGGCTTGTTGCAGTCTAGCAGTATTTTGGCCAACGGCAAAATGAATACTAAAAATAAGTCCTAGGGCTAAAAAACAGTTACGGATGTAAGACATTGATTTGTTGAAAAGAGCTTAAATCTTAATCAAATAAACATCAATTAACTCATTTTAATGCAAGGGATACATTAAAATTACTCAAGTCATTACTTTTCCACAAAACCTAGAATTGCAAGGGCTAATACAATTCCAATAAGTAACGAATCAAATCGGTAGTTGTAACAATTCCGACTAACTTTCCTTCGTCCACTACGGGCAATGCATGGAATTCCTTTTGGGTTAAAAATTGCGCAACTTCTTTGATTGTAGCGTTGGATGCCACGCTAACCACATCTTTCACCATAACTTGCTCTATGCTGAACATGTTATAGACCATGGTATCCACATTCTGCTCATATTCATCGATAGCATCGGCAAAACTGATTCGCATCAAATCCGTATAACTTAAAATACCCAAAATAGTATCTCCATTGACTATGGGAATATGTCGGATTCGATTTGTTTTAAAAGTCTCCTCTGCTTTGACTAAGTTGTCTTTTGTGGTGAGGGTAACTACATCGGTCGTCATTATCTGGGATACAGGAGCACGTTTTTTCATGAGAACTGGCTTTTAATTAATTAAATGAAGTTAGGATTACTTCTTGTGGATTAACATGATAAAAGTCAATTAAAACCTATCTTGAAATCTTAAAGCCGCAAGATTCTTTACAATATGGGTATTTTCATGCCTTACCCAGTTCGGTTTCACATAACTTGAGAATCTGCTTAATGTAATAGAGAAGTTTTTGTTGATAGTTGACCCTCAAAGTTTCTAGCCATGTTTTTGAAATCAAAAGACCGAGATAGGCGTCATTTTCAATCAATTTCTTTATAGGGAACTCAAAATCCTCCTTTGAAATATACAAACCCAATTCTTCACGTTGAGCATCATGAATTAGGTAGGTAGTTATATCCGCAGATATCTTGTTCATCTCCACCAAATAACTCATAGATTCATCATGGTCTTCAAAGCCTGAATCAATATCTGCCATAAACTGAGAGAGAAGACTTTTTAAATTGTCGTTTTCCAAAACCCCTATTTTTCCTGAGCTTACTAAAGCATCGTAGGTACCCGTAACAAATTGAGCATTCCACCAAGATTTGGCCCCGGAGGTCACCCAAAATCGAATAGAGTCTATACTCACCGTCTCCGGTTCAGATTGCATGACTTCAATAAGGGATTTGCTCATTCTTATCATATCCTCTTCCTTATCAATGGCTTCTTCAATTCTCTCCTTATTTTCTTTGAAGTCCTCAACTAAGGCAATAAGCAGCTTTTCTTCCTCTATTTTTCGTTTTCGGGTTTCGCTCCAATCATTAATTTGCAGTGCAATCAAAATTCCAATGACTACCAGAACAATCTCCCCAATAGCGTACATGAGGTAATTTTGAAACTTGTTTTCTGAAAGGAGTTTCATCCTAATTTTATGGAAGAGCTTCATGATACTCAATTTAAACCCTATAAATTATTTTTTACAAAAATCAGCCTTAAACTTATTTGGGCTATTGTTTTTATTTACAATGTAACTATTCTAAGAAAGAATAGCGTTATTTAAAAACTGTACTTTTTTCAATACCCAACCGCTTCATTTTAGCAAACAAGGTTTTATCCTTCATGCCCAAAATGTTGGCCGCACCGTTTGGGCCACTCACTCTTCCATTGGTATGTTTAAGTACTCTGACAATATGGTCTTTTTGAACTTGCTCAAAGGTTTTTAGTTTTGTGTCAGCATTGCTATTACCATTATTGGTCGGCAACCAGCTTCCTGGAAAAAGTGTAGTTCCCTCTTCCAAAATCACTGCTCTTTCAATTAGATTTTCAAGCTCGCGAATATTCCCAGGAAAGGGATACTCCATAAACTTATCAATAGTCTTCTTGGAAATTTTTCTAAAGGCCTTACCCGCTTTGGCCGAATATTTTTCCAAAAAAAACTGAGCCAATAGAGGTATGTCTTCTTTTCGCTCTCTCAAGGGTATGTTGTATATGGGAAATACATTGAGTCTATAATAGAGGTCCTCACGGAATTGTCCTTTTTCTACCATTTTATCAAGATTTCTGTTGGTCGCCGCAATCACACGTACGTCTACTTTTTTAGTTTTACTGCTCCCGAGTGGGTCAAACTCTCCTTCTTGAAGCACACGTAAAAGTTTGGACTGCAATTCCAAGGGCATCTCCCCGATTTCATCCAAAAAAATGGTGCCTTCATCCGCTAGAGAAAACTTTCCAACTTTTTCAGAAGTAGCACCTGTAAAGGCCCCTTTTTTATGTCCAAAAAGCTCGCTCTCAATAAGCTCATTAGGAAGTGTGGCCATATTCACTTTGATCAACGGTCTTTGGTTACGTTGGCTATTTTGGTGAATACCATTTGCCAAAAGTTCTTTTCCTGTACCCGATTCACCAGTAATCAAAACCGTTGTATCTGTTTTGGCCACTTTTTCAACCTCCTTGAGGACTTTAGCGTAACTTTCACTGGTACAAATAATATTATCGAAATTGATATTTCTTTTAATTTCGGTCTGGAGGTATTCATTCTCTTGCTCAAGTTGTTTTTTCAACGATTTTATTTCCTCAAAAGCATTGAAAAGGTCTGTTTCTCTTTGTTTTCTCCCTGTAATATCCCGAATCACAGCACAGTTCAAATCTTCTCCCTCAAAACTTATATGGTTTGCCGTAATATCTGCTTGGAATTTAGTTCCATCCTTCCTTCCTACCACCCATTCAAAACGTAAGACCTTATTCTTGGCGATATCATCCATATGTTCGGACCACCATTCGGGTGTAATGGATGAATCCAAATCGTAAATGCTAAAATTATCGAGCTCATCCCTTGTAAAACCAAGCACTTTTGACACTGAATTACTATAGTGAATCAGCCTACCTTGCCTGTTGTAAACATAGACCAAGTCTTCAGCATTGTCAAGAATATCTTTATAAAGCCTTAATGCGTTTTGTCTTTCTTGTAATTCGGTTACATCTTGGTAAGCACCAATAATCTTAAATATTTTCTTGCCTTTCAAAATGGCTTGCCCTGCGCTTCGAATATATCTTGGGGGTTTCTCGTTGGTCTCAAGAACCACATCATAAGCCTGGGCGCTTCGCATTAAACTTCTTAGCAACCCTTGGTACTCCAAACCATTCTTAAATCTATGGATAACATTTCCGGGCAGTAATTCCGCTTTATCGTCGACCTTAATTATTTTAAGGGCTTCCTCTGTTGCAATAAGCGATCCATCCTGTAAATCTAGTTTCCATCCTCCCACCTGTGTAAGTCTTTCAGCATGGTTAAGTAGATTTCGGTAAAAACTAGACTCAGTAATCTCATTTAAAATGGCCGAGATATAGCTTTTTCCATTATTTGAGAAAAACTGTGCAAAAACTTCTACTTCATACAATTTACCATCTTTCCTTCGATGCGTATCCTTAAAATTTACAATGCCATTCTTTTGAACACGATTCCAGTGTTCTCTCCATTCCTTTTCAGTTACGGTGGGATTCAAATCAAAAATACTTAGGGGGCTTAATTCAGATTTTCTGTATCCTAACTTTTTAAAAAACAGATTGTTGGCATATACAATCTTACCATTTTCATTGAACCATATTACTTCGTATGGGAGCTCTTCAACCAACCATTGGTTGATAGTATCAAAAGGAATGGAGTCTTTCATAATTGTAAAGGATTGGTACCTTAAAAATACATTAATATTTCTCATATATGAGAAATTTCAATTAAAAGAGAAGATGAAATTTTGCTAGAACCTCTTGTATATACTGTAAAGACTGGGTTTTTTGTTTTGGCACGGGATTGGACTATAGAATACCGTATTCAAAATCATTATGAAACGAAAAGAGTTTATTCAAAACATGTCTTGGGGAGGAATTTTAGCCGCGCTTGGAGTGAGTAATTATCTCAAAGCATCGGATTCTTCTTCAGTTCAAAAAACAAATGTCAAACAAGTAGGATTTAATCACATTAAAAGCATGGAAACAAAAACAAATACTACCGTATTACATAAAGCCAATACCCGCGGAGATGCCAACCACGGATGGCTTCATTCAAAACATACGTTCAGCTTTGCCAATTACTACAATCCAAAGCGAATGAGCTTTGGAGTACTTCGTGTACTTAATGATGACAAAGTAGCTGCTGGAATGGGCTTCGGGAAACATCCGCATAGCGATATGGAGATTATATCCATCCCCTTGGAAGGTGACCTGAAACATATGGACAGCACGGGTAGAAGTGAAATCATCAAACAAGGTGATGTTCAAGTAATGAGTGCTGGTACAGGTATTCAGCACAGCGAAATGAATGCCAACAAGGACAAGGAAGTCAAATTCCTTCAAATATGGGTAATGCCCAAAGAAAGAGGCGTAACCCCCAGATACCAACAAATCACTTTGGAAGAAGGTGCACGGAACAACAAAATGCAACAAATCCTTTCACCCAACGCGAATGATGAAGGCGTATGGATACACCAAGACGCATGGTTCCATTTAGGAAAGCTTGACGAGGGCACCACACTCACTTACGATATCAAAAAACCAGGAAATGGAGTCTATGCCTTTATAATTACGGGAGATGTGACCATAAATGGACAAAAACTGGAAGAAAGAGATGGTTTTGGTCTTTGGGATATTGAGAGTTTGGATATCAACACGAATAACAATGCGGAGCTTCTTTTAATGGAAGTTCCAATGGACATATAATAATTGAAACAAGTATAAATACATCTAAAATGATACTAATTAAATCTAAAATGAGAACCTTTAATTTATCTATGCTAGCACTATTTGTAAGTGCCCTGACTTTTGGACAATGGACGCAATACGCCCCAAATCCAGTTAATGATCCGGCGAATGCGGCCGAACAAGTTTTAAATCCTGCAAACCATGCTTTGCTGCTTATCGACCATGAAGGTCAAATGGCTTTCGCGGTAGAGTCACAACCCATTGAAGAATTGCGCAACAACGCGGGTCTGATTGCCGGTGCATCAAAACTTTTCGAGGTACCAACCATTATCACAACTGTGGCCGAAAAACAATTTTCTGGACCAATATTCCCTGAGATTAGAGAATACTACCCCGATGAGTCAACTTATATTGATAGAACTACCATGAACTCTTGGGAAGACAAGAATTTTGTGAAAGCGGTAGAAGCTACTGGAAAGAAAAAACTAGTCATGGCCGGGCTTTGGACCGAAGTATGTATAAATCTTGCTGCTCTGTCCGCTCTCGAAGATGGCTATGAAGTATATGTTATCTCCGATGCCTCTGGCGCAGTATCACAGGAGGCGCATGATATGTCCATGGCAAGAATGATTCAAGCTGGGGTTATTCCCATGACTTCCATGCAATATATGTTGGAAGTATACAGGGATTGGGCGCGTTCCGACCAGTATGTGGAGGTAAATGAACTGGCAAAAAGATATGGCGGAGCCTATGGTTTGGGTATCGACTACATCAAGACTATGCAAAAGTGGGCTAAAGAAGAGGAAAAGAAATAACAAGCCCTGATAATGTCAAAAGGCCCTCGATTCCGGGGGCCTTAAATCCGATTAAAATGAAAAAACTTATCACCTTATGTATAGTGGCAGTTATTCTGGCAAGCTGTAACGAGCCTACCAGAAAAGCTTCAGAAACTGCCGATATGGTCGTCACTAATGCAAAGGTTGCAGTGATGGACGCGAACAGAACGATTACGGAAGCTATCGCCGTAAAGGATGGCAAGGTCATGGCTACGGGTACTAAAGAGGAAGTCAATGTTTTGGTAGGTGATAGTACAGAGGTCATTGATGCCAAGGGTAGAACCTTGATTCCAGGTTTGAACGACTCCCACTTGCACCTGACCCGTGGTGGAAGATTTTATAATGCCGAGGTTCGTTGGGATGGAGTAAAAACCTTAAAGCGTGCTTTGGAAATGTTGAAAGAACAAGCAGCTAGAACCCCCGAAGGACAATGGGTTCGGGTAATTGGAGGATGGAGTCCTTTTCAGTTTGAGGAAAAGCGATTGTTCACTATGGAAGAATTGAACGAAGCCACAGGTGATGTACCGACCTACGTGTTATTCCTGTACAGTCAAGGATACCTAAATCAAGCAGGTCTGGATGCTTTGGGAATCGATGAAAATACCAAAGCTCCCAAAGATTCAGAATTTCAAAAAGGCCCTGATGGCAAACTAACAGGAGTATTAATTGCGAATCCCAATCCAACAATCCTATATGCTCGTATAGGGAGCCTACCTCCATTAAGTGGGCGCGAAATGGCAAATGGAACCAAACATTTCTATAGGGAGTTGAACACATTTGGTATCACCAGTGGAATTGATGCTGGTGGTGGAGGTCATGTGTTTCCTAAAGATTATATGGGAACCCGAAGATTGGCCGATGCAGGTGAAATGCCAATACGATTATCCTATTTCTTATTTCCACAAAACAAAGGCGCAGAATATCAGGAATTCACACGATGGATGGAAACCAACGAAGTAGGACACAATGGTGAAATCCATTTGGAGCATGGTTATGAACTGGAAGGTGGTGGAGAATTTTTGGCATGGAGTGCTGGTGACTATGAGAATTTTTTGGCTCCCCAGCCTATGTTAGATAGAGATCGACCAACGTGGCGTGAAGATTTAAAACGTATTGTCCGTTTACATGTTGACAATGGTTGGCCCTTTAGAATACATGCTACATATGGCGAAACCATTTCTTTAATGTTAGATGTATTTGAAGAAGTCAATGAAGAGACCAATGGCAAATTGGCATCGAAACGATGGTTATTTGACCATGCAGAAACCGTACAGGTAAAAGACTTGGAGCGTATCAAAGCCTTGAATGGTGGTGTTGCCATACAGGCGCGTATGGCGTATGCCGGAGAGTACTTTGTGGAGCGCTACGGAGCTGAAAAGGCCAAGGAAGCTCCTCCTGTCAAAGAGATGATGGAAATGGGGCTCCCTGTTGGTGCTGGTACAGACGGTACTCGTGTAGCAAGTTATAATCCTTGGCCCGCTTTGTATTGGTTGATAACTGGGAAAACTGTGGGTGATTTTCAACTCGCTTCCGAGGAAAATCAACTGACACGAGAGGAAGCTTTGCATTTGTATACTAAAGGCAGTGCATGGGTCTCAAACGAGGAAACTGTAAAAGGTACTTTAGAAGATGGCATGTACGCAGATTTCGCTCTTCTTTCCGATGATTATTTCACCATACCTGAGAAACAAATCAATGATTTGACTTCAGTGTTGACCGTGGTTGATGGGGATGTTGTCTACGGTGCAGAAGAGTTTTCAGATATGAGTCCGGAACTGCCCGAAGTAATTCCAGACTGGTCACCTGTAAAATATTTTGGAGGATATCAAAAATAAAAAAGTTAAAACGGCGGCATTCTGAACTTGTTTCGGAATCACATCCAATGACTATTAAGACCCTGGAATAAATTCAGGGTGACGATAAATAAAAAAAAAAAACAAAATAGATATGGAAACAGCAGTAAAAACAAAATGGAATTTGGACACCGCTCATTCAGAGATTGGATTCAAGGTAAAGCACATGATGATTTCAACCGTAACGGGTCACTTTGAAGATTTCAGCGCGACTGTTACCACGGAATCCGATGACTTCAAAAATGCGGATTTTGATTTTGTGGCTTCTATTGGAAGCATTAATACAAAAAATACCGACCGTGACAACCATTTAAAGTCAGATGACTTTTTCAACGTGGAAGCTTACCCTGAAATGAAATTCAAGTCAACCTATTTTAATGGTGAAAAGATGATTGGGGATTTGACTATTAGAGATATCACTAGAAGCATCGAGTTGAATGTTGATTTTAACGGTGTCGCGGTTGACCCCTACGGCCAAACCAAGGCTGGTTTTGAAATTACAGGTACCATCAACCGAAAGGATTTTGGACTTGCATGGAGTGCCGTGACAGAGGCCGGAAGTATTGTAGTTGCCGAGCAGGTAAAACTGGTCGTTGACCTGCAGTTCATTCAAGAATAGGTCAGTCATAGAACAAGTGATTTGATACCGAACTCTAAAATGAAAACTTGGCCTCAAATCGTTTGGTTCTTCTTCTGTTGGATACTTTCGGTCAACGCTCAAAAGAATGACAAGAACCTATTTAATTTTAGTTTGCTAAGGCAAAATGATGAAATAGTCATCCCTTCGGATAGTAAAAATGGGGTCTATGAAAACCTGAAACAAATCAAACTTGGTAATCAGAGTAGCTTAAGTTTTGGCGGAAGCTATCGTTTTCAATCCGAAGCATTTATCAACGAGGAATTCTCATCAGAAGTGGACCAGGACGATATTTGGTTCTTGAACCGGTTTCAATTTCATTCCCACTTAAAAATAGCTGACAAGTTTGAACTTTTTGCTGAACTCAATTCCAGCTTGATTATAAGTAAAACCAACTTAGCCCCTGTAGACCGGGATGAACTGAGCTTCAACCAACTTTTTACCCGATATCATTTTGATGAGAATTGGAATTTATTGGTGGGTCGTCAAAACATGCGCCTAGGTAGTGGACGTTTAATGGATATTCGCGAAGGACCCAATATCCGTTTGTCTTTTGATATGGCACAGTTGCAATTTCAAAACGAAAAAGCTGTAGTAACGGGCTTTTATGCTGTGCCTGTTCGAGTGGAACAGGGAGTTTTTGACAATAATGCCCTTGATTTTCAAGAATCGGTTGCAGCATTATATTGGACCCAGCACTGGAAACCAAATTCCAGCACGGATATCTATGCTATTTACAAGGAAGAAGAAGCAAAAACCTGGGATTCCGGAACGGCAAATGATAATCGATTTAGTTTGGGACTACGGCATTTTGGACAATGGAAGAAATTGACATATAACAACGAGTTTGTGTTTCAAACCGGGAGCTTTGGTGACCAAAATATCAGGGCATGGACAGTTTCCTTCAATATTGAGCATCCTGTTCCTTTTTTAGGTGAGAAAACTTCAATTGGATTCAAGACGGAGGCTATCAGTGGTGATACCAGTGAAACCGATGGCACCCTCAACACCTTTGATGGACTCTATCCCCGTGGGGCTTATTTTGGAAGGGTTGCGAGAATAGGACCTTCCAATTTGTTTGACATTCACCCTTATTTTGATGCTTCTATAGGGCGATTCAATTTCGAACTCGATTACGTAGCTTTTTGGCGTTTCTCCAGACAAGATGGGGTGTACGGCCCCCCACTCAATTTACAATATCCCTCAATTAACGAAGAGCGATTTATAGGCCATCAAATAGGAACGATAACCGCTTTTGAGTTGAATAAATTTATCAACCTTGAATTTGAAACCAATTTAATATTTCCAGGTGGGTTTTTAAAAGAAAGTGGTTTTGATGACACCTTATTTCATGCTGTGTTTACAGCAGAATTCAGATTCTAACCATGCCCCATCTGAAGAAAAGTGTTGTTTTCCACTATCTTTTTAATTTTCATTCAAATATTTGTGCACCATACTGATAGACATGGAACCTTCTCCCACCGCTGAGGCTACCCGATTCATCGCACCACTCCGTACGTCACCGGCTGCAAACACCCCAGGCACACTGGTTTCCAGCAAATACGGTGGTTTACCCTGTTTCCATTGAATTGCACCTGACTCGTGATCTAGCACATTCCGTCCCGTGACCAGAAAACCTTTCCCGTCCTTTAGAAAATTGTGCCCTGTCCACTCGGTATAGGGTCGAGCCCCAATGAAGATGAAAATCGCCCTAGCTTCATGGTTTTCCTCTGATTTTGAAGTATTGTTGCGAAGTACTATTTGCTCCAATTTAGAGTCTCCAATAGCTTCAATGATTTCTGACTTTGGGATTACTTCGATATTTTCGGTATTGTCTATTTGATCTATCAGATAGGAACTCATTGTGCTTTCCAAAGAATCCCTACGAATTACAATATTCACCTTTTTAGCATATTTGGATAGGTACATGGCCCCCTGTCCTGCACTGTTTCCACCTCCAATAATAAAAACATTACCATCCTTACAGGTATGCGCCTCAGTCGTGGCTGCGCCATAATAGACACCTGCTCCAGTCAAACTATCCATTCCTTGATTGGGAAGTTTCCGGTAATCCACTCCAGTAGCAATGACCACAGCCTTACTTTTTAATTCACTGCCATCAGAAAGGGTAATAATCTTATAGGAATCCTGTACTTCAATTTTGGTTACCTCAACGGGGGAAAGAAATTCGATGCCAAATCGGGTTGCTTGGGTAATCGCCCTTCGGGCGAGGTCCGAGCCACTTAATCCTTTAGGGAATCCCAAGTAGTTTTCGATTCTTGAGCTGGTTCCCGCTTGTCCACCAGGCGCTTTTCGGTCAATGAGCAAAGTCTTTAAACCTTCACTTCCCCCATAAACCGCAGCTGCCAATCCAGCCGGGCCTGCCCCAATAATAATTACGTCATACAATTCTTCTTGTGCCCGTACATTCAATCCCAATTTTTCAGCAATCTCTGATAGGGTTGGGTTTTTTAACATAGTTCCGTCCTCAAAGAAAACTGCGGGAAGGTCTTTGGAACCAAGGGTATTGGTTTCCACCAATTCTTTAGCTCCATCTTCATTTTCTACATTCAAAAATTGATAGGGGAACATATTTCCAGCCAAAAAATCTTTGATGTTATGGGTATTGGGTGAAAAAGGATATCCGACAATACGAAGACCTGAAAAAGGAGGGGAATAGTTGGCCAACCAATCTTGGAGTACGTCATCAATAACCGGAAACAGTTTCTCTTCCGGTGGATTCCAAGGTTTAAGCAGATAGTAATCCAACTGCACCTCGTTAATGGCCTTGATAGCGGCATCGGTATCAGAATATGCAGTAAGCAGAACACGTTTTGCTTGGGGATAAACTGCCAACGCTTTTTCCAAAAAGTTGACCCCTAGCATAGAGGGCATCCGCTGATCTGAAAGGAAAAGGGCAACCTCTTCTCCTTTGTTCTTTAATTCTTGTATAGCTTCCAGTGCCTCTTGTGCGGACGTTGTAGCCATAATACGATAATCAGCTCTGTATCTTGCACGCAAATCCCCGCGTATAGCTGACAAGACCTGTGGATCATCGTCAACAGCAATAATAATAGGTTTTTTCACGAGTTCTCTTCTTCTGTGTTATGATTAATGGGCAAACAGACTTCAAATAGGGTCTCCCCCGGTTTGGACTTTGCCTTAAGCTGACCGTTGTGTTGTTTGATGATTTTTAAGGCCACATCCAATCCCAGACCCGTACCTTTTCCTATTTCCTTGGTGGTAAAAAAGGGTTCAAAAATACGATTGAGGTGTTCTTCGGCAATTCCATGACCGTTATCCTCCACAAACACATACACAAAACTACCTGAAGCTTTGGTCCTTACCTTGATTTCTCCTCCTTCGGAAGGAAGTGCATCTATGGCATTATCTATCAGGTTGGTCCAAACCTGATTCAATTCCCCTGGCAGACCATGAATTTTTGGTACATTTTCATCAAACGCTGTTACCACCTTGTGTCCTACCTTGGTAATCTTATGATTTAAGACATTCAGTGTACTTTGTATTCCGGTATGGACGTCTACCATCTGAAAGTCCAAGCTTTGGTCCATATAAGAGTAGGTCTTTACGGATGTTACCAAGGTTTCTATTCGTGAAGACGCCTCTTTAATATCACCTACCGTTTTGTGTGTGGTCATGTTTTGAACAATCCATTTCAACACAGGATTTACATCTTCTTCCCTCAACAATGATTTTACAAACAGCAAATCGTCGGTGTTGAACTGGTATTCCACCAATAAGGGAACCAAATCATATTGGTCCGTCAAACTGCAGCTGGAAAACCAATCGTACAAAGCATCCTCGAGGTCTGCCTTTTCCATCATAGAGAGCTCCTCAGGTTTTTCTTGGAGCTTTTTGTACATAAACTCGTTGATACTATCAATAGCTTTGTCATCAGCTCGAATTTTAATAACCTTCTTAAAATCTTCCGGTAGCCCCATCAAATGCTGTTGTAACAAAGAAGCACTTCGCACCATAGCCGAAGCCGGATTATTGAGTTCATGGGCCAAACCAGCTGATAGTTTTCCCAAAGCAATCAACTTTTCATTTTGGACTTCAATTTGGGTGATGTTCCGAATGCGGTTGTTCATTTCATGAACCAAGACCTCAGTGAGTTCATAAAACTTCTCTATTAACAACTGCAACTTCTCTCTATGCAATTTACCTACCACACCGGGTTTTATGGCTATGGCATACCCCCCTGCGTTTTTAGCCCTCGAATAAGGCAACAACCCAGAAATATCATGTTTTTTGATTCGGCCAAAAGCTTTTCTACTATTGTTCTGTAGCAAGTAGAGCTCAAAATCACCCTCAAAAATGAGCGTTAGGTAATCAATTGGGCTTCCTTTTTCAAAAAGATAACCGCCTATGGGAATCTCTTCAATCTCTAAATGTTCCATCAACCAGTCCAATTGTTCCTTTGGAACCTTTTCAAGCTGAGGAAAATCTGTCAGTTCGTAGGTAGTCTTCATATCAATTTTTTGAAATGGAAAAGTCTCGTTTTCCTTTCTGAAAGATAATGAAGTTCGTGCTAAAAAACACTTATCGTTTTACCAAGTATTCCATTGTGATTTTTTTATTTCAAAAATGTAATTCGGTTTTTCAAGCCGACGAATATTTGTAATTTAACAACACTTAAAAGCTGGCTAATGCAACACCATGTACTTCTTAACCTGTTTGCCATTTTTGGTGTGGCAACAGCAGTCATTATCATATGTAAATTCCTTAAGATTCGATACATCATTGGCTATCTAATTACCGGGGTTTTGCTGAGTCCAAATACGAGCCGATATTTTGCGGATATGGAGGAAGTGGATGTATATGCCGAGATTGGGATTATTCTTTTATTATTTACCGTAGGACTTGAATTTTCATTCAGTAATTTGAAACGTATCAAGAATTATGTATTGATTGGGGGAGCTTCACAGGTATTTCTTACCATCTTGCTCACCGCTGGTTTGATATGGCTGCTAATGCGGCCTTCGGTCGAGGAAAGTATTTTTTGGGGTTTTTTATATGCATTGAGCAGCACTGCCATAGTTGTTAAAGTACTGCAAGACACCAACAAGATAACAACGCCCCACGGAAAGTTCATTTTGGCAGTACTTCTGTTTCAAGATATAATGATAGTGCCTTTAATGTTGTTTACACCCATTCTTGCAGGTGCTGGCGATAGCAGCCCATTGGAAGCGCTACTTTGGCTATTGGGCAAGTTGGTCTTGATGGGAGGTATCTCTTACCTGTTGGCTCGTTTCGTAATTCCCTTTTTCTTGAAAACGGTGATGAAAGTACAAAGTCAAGAAGTATTTTTGATTGCATTGGTTTTTATAGTCACCGGAATTGCATTGTTGACCGAGGAACTTGGCCTTTCCCTGGCATTGGGAGCATTTATTGCAGGGCTAATAATTGCCGAAACCGAATACCACCGAATGGCCATTTCCTGTTTTCTTCCATTCCGTTATGTCTTTATGAGTTTCTTTTTCATCTCGATGGGGATGTTGCTTGACTGGAAGATTTTCGCGACAGATTTTGGTTGGATTGTATTTTGGTTCTTCTTTGCTTTAGCCGTAAAAGCAATTGCCGGAATACTAGCGGTAAAGGTGATGAAACTAGATTGGAAAACCGCCTTGGCCGTTGGCTTCTCCATTGCACAAATTGGAGAATTCTCATTTGTATTGGCTCAAAGTGGTCTGGAATATGAACTCATCAGTAAAAATAACTATCAAATCTTTTTGGCCGTATCTATTCTACTAATGTCCGTGACACCGTTTATTGTGACCCAAGCCGAACGAATTCAACCTACCTTTGCTAAACTCTTAAGAGGTAAAGCCCATGGATGAAAAGAAGTTAAAATTATACGGCACAAATTGGTGCACCAAATCTGCCAATCTTCGTAATTATCTACAATCCATTTGGGTTGAGTTTGAAGATTACAATGTGGAAACCCAACCAGAAGCCGATGAGATTGTTCGGGCACTTTATAACGGACAATTAAAATTTCCAACGGTTACTTATGGGGAAGATTTTTTAAAGAATCCAACCACTAAAGAAATGGATGTTTTTTTAAAGAAACATGGAATTGAGGGATAGTCCTTTGTTTTTCTAGCTAGAATCCTGACAATACAAACGTTTTAGCAGAATTATTTTTGATTTTACCAATTTCAGGATTATTCAACGGTTAGATGATGGTCTATAATTTCTTGATATCCGATTCTTAAGTTTTTGGGCAACAAATGTTCTTTGGGCAATGCCGCTAAATAGCGATCTTCGTTGGTAGTGTAAACTCGTTTTAGTACAGGATGATAGTTTCCCAAACGCTTGATGACCTCTTTGATAAAATCCTCATGGTGAACCAAATCAGTGCTTCCCAGATGAAAAATCCCTGTCTTGTTCTGATTTATCAAATAATGGATTTGTTGCGTAAGTCGGTCATCATTGGTCACATTAATGATGAGGTTGGGAAATACTTCTATGGGTTCATTGGCCTCAAGACTTTTTTTAATATCCCGTATTCGGGGTGACGTATTTCCAAAGACCATGGGTACTCTCAGGATGGCCGCTTTTTCTTTGGGAAGACGCATGATCATATTTTCTATCTTGATTTTTAGACGTCCATATACGCTTTCCGATAGGGTCTTGTCCGTTTCATAGGAAGGAAACTTGCTGTAGGCATCAAAAACATTGGCCGATGAAATAAAGTACAACCGAGCGTCCGCTGTAAGCAAGTACTCCATTATATGCTGGTGCGCCTGAATCTGTGATATGAATTTTCCGCGAAGTGCAGAAATGATGTATTTGGGTTTAACCCGTTCAAGGATTTGAAAAATATCGTCTTCCTCCAAATCATACTTCAAAAACTGCTGGTTGTTTTTATAACTTCTATTGGTAAAATAGGTGCCGTAGGTATCAAAATAGGAGTGAAGCTCCCTATAGATTGCATTCCCAATAAAACCACTTGCTCCGAGTATAAGGATTTTGTTGTTTTCCAATAGCTAAAAAATTGAAAGACCGCTATCCGTGGTCAGTTTTTCCAAAGCCTGAAGTCCAAGTTTGGAGTTTCCTTTTTCATTTAACCCTGGAGACCAGGTCACTACACAAAAATTATCAGGAAGAAGAGCTACTATACCACCGCCAACCCCACTTTTTCCGGGAAGCCCCACTCTAAACCCAAATTCCCCTGCCTCATCATAAAAACCACAACTCAACATAATTGCATTGATTCTCTTTATCTGACTTAGACTTAGGTGTTGATTGTCCTGAAGACACTTTCCTCGATTCGCGAAAATGTAAAATGTATTTACCAATTGTTCACAGGACATACTGAGAGAACACTGGTGAAAATAGAAATCTAAAACCGTTTCCACATCATTTTCCAAGTTTCCAAAGGATTTAATGAGATAGGCAGCTGCATAATTTCTAAACCCCGTCCTTTTTTCAGATTCTGCAACGGATACATCATATCCAATAGAGAAATCGTTGGCAATATCTTGGACGTACTTTAAAAATTCGGCTCTGGGGTTTTTGAGTTTTGAAACCAATATATCAGAAACAACAATGGCTCCTGCATTGATTAAGGGGTTTCTTGGTTTGCCATTTTCTTGTTCCAAAAGCGATAAGTGATTGAACGGGTCACCCGAAGGTTCCACACCTACACGTTCCCATAAATTATCGCCCAAAAGGTCAAATGCCATGGAGAGCGTTAGTACCTTGGTTATACTTTGCACTGAAAACTGCTCTTTGGTATCTCCGGCACTAAAAAGGGTTCCATTTTTATCCAGTAGCGCAATGCCGAATTTGTTTTTGTCAGCACAAGCCAACTCCGGAATATAGGAAGCAATTTTTCCCTTGTCAAGTGTATTGTTCGCTCCAAGTGTTATGGCATCCAGAATGTTTTGGAAGTCGACCATCAACCTTTATAAAACGGAAGCTTAATTATAGTGGCGGGGACTTTTTTCTTTCTGATTTGGATGAATACCTCAGAATCGACCTGTGAAAAGTCTTTGGAAACGTACCCTAATCCTATGCCTTTTTCCAAAGAGGGGGACATAGTACCCGAAGTTACATTTCCAATGGTTTTTCCATCGGCATCCACAATAGCATACCCCTGTCTTGGAATACCTCGTTCCGTAAGCTCAAAACCAACCAATTTCTTGGTTATACCTGCTTCCTTTTGAGCGGCCAATGCTTCTGAGTTTACAAAATCCTTGGTAAACTTGGTAATCCAACCCAATCCTGCTTCCAGAGGTGAAGTGGTATCGTCAATATCATTTCCATAGAGGCAATACCCCATTTCTAATCGTAAGGTATCCCTAGCGGCCAAGCCAATGGGCTTTATACCGAAATTAGCTCCAGCTTCCAACACTCGACTCCAAACCTGCTCAACCTCAGAATTTTTGCAGTAAATCTCAAATCCACCTGACCCCGTATATCCGGTTGCAGAAATGATGACATGTTCTATTCCAGCAAAATCACCTACAACGAAGTTGTAGAATTTAATGCCTGCCAAATCAATGGATGACAAGGACTGCATGGCCTCCACCGCTTTTGGACCTTGGATGGCCAATAGAGAATAAACGTCGGATAGATTACGCATATCCGCACCTATCCCTTCGTTATATTTTGAAATATGTGCCCAATCTTTTTCAATATTGGAAGCATTTACAACCAATAAATACGTTTCTTCTTTTAACTTATAAACGATGAGATCATCCACGATTCCTCCGGCTTCATTTGGGAAACAACTGTATTGTGCTTTTCCTACGGTAAGTTTGGATGCATCGTTGGAAGTGACCTTTTGAATCAGTTCTAGCGCCTTTGGCCCTTCAATTAAAAATTCTCCCATATGCGAAACATCAAAAACACCCACGCCGTTTCTAACCGTTTCGTGTTCCACATTTACACCTTCATAAGATACTGGCATATTATAGCCAGCAAAGGGAACCATTTTTGCTCCAAGGGATTCATGCACCCCTGTTAATGCAGTATTCTTCATAAGCTACTTTTCTCTGGGTAAATTTATCGATTTCGGAATATATCCTTTGCCCAATTGTAGGTAATCTTGTGAACAAACAGATGTTAATTCAGGGCTATTCTTTCCTAACTATCCAAAAGAAAGGTTTTCAACTGCTTGTAGGCATCGATTTTAATGAAATACTTGGTTTTGCCCAAAACTTTTTCGATTTGAGGCGGAATATCGATTTCAATATTCAGGGTTTCCTTCACCACATCCAAAAATTTGACAGGATGTGCGGTTTCCAAGAAAATTCCATGGGTATTTGGATGCTGTTGTTGGTGTTTTTTTAGTCCCAAATAACCCACTGCTCCGTGAGGGTCTGCTACATAACCAAAATTTTCGTACACATGTAACATAGCTTCTTTGGTTTCTTCATCGGTGAAGGAATAACTGGATAGATTTTCTTGAAGCTTTTCAAAATCATTTCCATAGAGATGTTGAATTCTCACAAAATTACTGGGGTCACCCACGTCCATTGCATTCGAAATAGTAGCAACTGAAGGTTGTGGTATATATTCCCCTTTTTTCATGAATTTGGGTACCACATCGTTCACATTGGTTGAAGCTATAAAATGATTCACTGGCATTCCCAGTTTTTGAGCCACCATTCCCGCACAGATATTTCCGAAATTCCCTGAAGGGACAGAGAATACAATGGATTCACTTTTGGATTTCACCTGTTTGAAGGCGAATAAGAAGTACAAAAGTTGTGGCAACCAACGGGCTACGTTTATGCTATTTGCTGAAGTTAACTTCTGATTTTCTTTAAGTTCAGCATCGAGGAAAGCAGTTTTGACCATCCTTTGGCAATCATCAAAAGTGCCATTCACTTCCATGGCCACAATGTTCTGGCCAAGTGTAGTTAGCTGTTTTTCCTGGATTTCACTTACTTTTCCGCTTGGGTAAAGAATTACCACGCGAACACCTTCAACGCCTAGAAAACCATTGGCCACTGCTCCTCCAGTATCTCCGGATGTAGCAACAAGAACGGTTACTTCAGAATTTCTGTCTTGTGAAAAATGACCTAGGCAATTGGCCATAAACCGTGCCCCGACATCTTTAAATGCCATTGTTGGTCCATGAAAAAGTTCTAAAGTGGAAATGTTTTCTTCTATAGGAATCACCGGAAATTCAAAATCCAAAACTCTTTCCAAAATTTTTTTTAATTTGGAATCGGGAATATCTTCTTGAACAAATTGATGAATGGCCTGAAAAGCGATTTCGTGTTGGGAAAGTTCATCGATGTTTTGGAAAAAGCTATCAGTAAGCTTGTTTATTCTTTCAGGTACATACAAGCCACGATCCGGAGCTATTCCTTGAACAACGGCTTCTTTAAATGAAGCGGTCTGTTTTGGATTGTTCAAACTATAGTATCGCATATCTAAAACAATGGTTTTACCCCAATTGTATTTATTGGGGATACATGAACATCAAACTCAACATCAATGGCTTCATACACCTGAGTCATCGCCCGTGCTACTCTTTGTGCCGAATTTTTTCCTTTGCTCAATGCAAAAATTGAGGGCCCCGAACCTGAAATTCCGCAACCCAATGCCCCCGATTCTAAAGATTTTGATTTAATATCATCGAAACCGGGAATCAAAATGGAACGAATAGGTTCCACGACATGGTCTTCCAAAGATCTTCCGATAAGCTCGTAATCGTTTTTGAAAAGTCCAGCTACCAATCCTCCTAGGTTGCCCCATTGCTTAATACCCTTTTGGAGCGTGATGTTGGTCTTCAAAATTTTTCTGGAATCTGAGGTTTTTATCTCAATTTGCGGATGGATTACCGTAGCGTACAATTCTTTGGGAGAGGGTAGGGGAATCACATCCAAAGGATTATATCCGCGTACGAGTGTAAACCCACCAAATAGGGCAGGGGCCACATTATCCGCATGAGCTACATCGCTGGCCAATTTTTCTCCAAGCATAGCAAATTCCACCAATTCTGATTTGGAAAATGGATTGCCCAAGAGATGATTCATGGCCCAAACAGCACCAGCAGAGCTAGCGGCACTGCTGCCAATTCCACTACCTGGTTTTATTCTTTTATGGATTTCAATCCCGAAGCCTCCTTTATAATCACTTTTGTCAAGTAGGGCCAATCCTGCTACACCAGCCACGTTCTTTTCAGTAGCGAGAGGCAAATCCTGTCCTGTAATCTTGGTAATTTGGATACCTTTTGTATCGGTTTTTCGAACAATCATTTCGTCACCTACGGCATCTAGGGCTACCCCCAGTACATCAAACCCACATGATAAGTTCGCAATAGTCGCCGGGCAAAAAACTCTAATTTCCTCCATCTTAAAAGTTGCCAATTCGGATAATATCCGCAAAGATACCAGATGCTGTCACATCTGCTCCAGCCCCAGCTCCTTTTATGATGAGGGGTTGGTTGGGATACCTTTCCGTAAAGAATAAAACTATGTTATCACTTCCTTCCAAGTTATAGAAATCATGCCCTTTTGGAATTTGCTGTAAGCCTACGCTAGCTTTTCCATCTTCAAACTGGGCCACATACTTTAACTTACAACCTTTACTTTCGGATTCTGCAAACAACTCTTGAAAATCATTTTCATACTTTTTTAGGGATTCGAAAAAGGCATCGTTGGAATCGGCCTCCAAACTCTCTTTGGGAAGGAAACCATTGTTCTGAATAGCTTCAATATCCAACTGACGGCCACTTTCCCGAATTAGAATCAATATTTTTCGCATTACATCAATTCCACTCAAATCGATGGTTGGGTCTGGTTCAGTATAACCTTCTTCTTGAGCCTGTTTTACCACATCATGAAAAGTGTTGGTACTGTTAAACGTGTTGAATACAAAGTTTAAACTTCCTGAGAGTACGGCCTGTATTTTGTTCACCTTGTCCCCAGAAACAATTAGATGTTTTAAGGTGTCTATTATTGGAAGACCGGCACCTACATTGGTCTCGAACAAAAAGGGAGCTTTGTACCTTTTTGAAAGTTCCTTCAAACTTTTGTAATAATGGTATTCAGAAGAACATGCAATTTTATTGCAAGTCACTACGGCTATGCTGTTTTTCAGGTAGTCCCAATAGGTTTCGGCAATGGCATTGCTAGCGGTATTGTCCACAAAGACACTGTTTCTAAGGTTCAACTGCTTTACTTTTTCAAAAAAGGTGTTAGGGTCTGCAGTTTCTCCTTGAACGAGGGCATCTTGCCAAACTTCTAAATCAATTCCATCTTCATCAAAAAACATGGTTCTGGAGTTGCTCATTCCTATTACACGAACGTTCAATTTTAGTTCTTCTCTCAGGTAATTGGACTGTGAACGTATTTGCTCTACAAACTTCGCACCCACATTTCCAACCCCTAGCACAAAGAGATTGAGCTGTTTGATATTTTCTTCAAAAAAGGTTTCATGAAGAGAATTGAGTGCTTTTTTGACATCCTTTTTATTGATTACCGCTGAGATGTTGCGTTCTGAGGCGCCCTGAGCAATAGCACGAATATTTACATTGTTCTTGCCCAAAGTGCTGAACATTTGTCCACTCAAGCCTTGGTGACTCTTCATATTTTCTCCCACCAAAGCCACAATCGCCAAGTCTTTCTCTATCTGTAAAGGTTTTATTCTATGGTTGTGCATCTCATAAGCAAAAGTGTCTTCCAATGCTAGTTGGGCTCTTTCTAAGTCATCGTTGGAGATTCCTGCGCAAATGGAATGTTCTGAAGATGCTTGGGTAATTAGAACTACACTAATACCTTCCAAGAAAAGGGTCTCAAAAAAACGTTTAGAAATTCCAGGAATTCCAATCAATCCCGGACCTTCCAAAGAGATTAGGCTTATATTTTCCACATGACTGATACCTCGTACTGTTTTTTGACCACCGTTTGTGTTTTTTGACACATGCGAACCCATATCCTCTGGAGAAAAGGTATTCTTGATGACAATGGGTATCTCTTTGTCCAATACTGGCTGGATTGTTGGTGGGTAAAGTACCTTGGCCCCAAAGTGGGAAAGCTCCATTGCTTCCTCATAGCTTAGGTGGGAAATGCATTTAGCTTGTTTAACCATTCTAGGGTTGGCCGTATACATTCCACTTACATCTGTCCAAATTTCCAGAACATCTGCGTTTAAAGCACTGGCAACAATGGCTGCTGAATAGTCGGAGCCTCCGCGTCCAAGTGTGGTTGAATTTCCTTGATTACTTGAGGAGATAAAACCGGGTAGGACGGTAACATTTGCCTGGTTTTGATTGAAATAGGTGTTACAATTACCGTCTGTTACTTTAAAGTCAACTTTTCCTTTGCCAAAAGATTCGTCCGTAATAATGAGCTCTCTACTATCTTTGAATGTGGCTTTTAATCCTTCGTTAATAAAGAATTCTGAAATGATAAAAGCCGACAATAGTTCACCATATCCTACAATTTTGTCCGTTAATTTTGGAGTTGCCTCACCAATTAAATAAGAACCTTCCAATAGGGTTTCCAAAGTGTTTAGGTCACTTTTGATTTTGCTTAATACAGCACTTTGTTTTTTTACAGGAATAAGGGTTTTTATTGCACTTATGTGTCTTTTCTCAATTTCCTCCAAACGTGTTTTATAATCCAAGTTTTGTTCTGAAGCCAATCGGATAGTTTCCAATAGATTATCGGTAATCCCACCAAAAGCAGATACAATTACTGCTTGGGATATTTCTCCATTGTTTTGAACAATTGATTTTACTTTATGGATATTCTCTGGATTGGCTACGGAAGTGCCTCCAAATTTTAAAACTTTCATGATGATTTGCTTAGAATGAAATAACTAGACTATAGTTTACGGACGGAAAAAATGCATACTTTACCCCAAAGGGGTGGTGGTTGTAGTGAAGAAATAAGAAAAATGTCTCATCGTGAATGCTCCGTGCCCCCGTTTTTAAGGCATGTTATTTTTCAGGGTAAAAGTAGTACTTTTAGGTGCTTCGGCAAATACACTTAAAATTTTTGCTAAATCCTCATTTATAACCTCTTTTTTTTGTTGAATGAAAATTTTAACCGCAGCCCAGGTCTATCAAGCTGATAAATTTACAATTGAAAAACAACAAATTAGCAGTGATGCCCTTATGGAAAGAGCCGCCGTTCAAATTTTTGAATGGATGCACGCCAGACTACAAGGTGCCCCGGTGGTTACCCATATTTTTTGTGGAATAGGCAATAATGGGGGAGATGGTATTGCACTTGCAAGGCACTTGGCGGAACATGGTTACAACATCAAAGTCTATGTGGTTAACTATAGTGAAAAGCGCTCCAAAGATTTTTTGCTGAACATGGAGCGGTTAAAAGACCGCAAAATATGGCCAGAGTTCATCAATCCTGAAACAGTTCTACCAGAAACCCAACCTAATGATATCATTGTGGATGCCATTTTCGGGATAGGTCTAAACCGAAGTCCGGATGATTGGGTAGCGAAGCTTATAGAACATATCAACAATTCTAAAGCATTTACATTATCGGTAGATATCCCTTCCGGTTTGCCGGTCGACCAACCGTTATGGAAAGATAGTAAAGTGGTTTTTGCTGATTATGTATTGAGCTTTCAAACACCCAAAATGGTCTTTTTTCTTCCTGAAACAGGAATGTACGTAGAGAATTGGGAGGTTTTGGATATTGGTTTGGACCATGAATTTATGATGACCGTGGATTCTTCATTTGAATACCTCCAGAAACATGATATCCAACCGCTGTATATACCACGAAAAAGGTTTTCGCATAAAGGGACTTACGGTCATTCGGTAATAATTGGAGGTAGTTACGGAAAGATTGGAGCGGTACATTTATCTGGAAAAGCCAGTTTGAAGGTGGGAAGTGGTCTGGTTACACTGTATGTTCCCGAGTGTGGTTACGCACCTTTGCAGAGCTCTTTACCAGAGGCCATGGTATTGACAGATGGAGAGGATGAATATATAAGTGAGATTTCACTTTCCATAAAACCAAGTGCTATTGGAATAGGAATGGGATTGGGAACAGGAGAAGAAACTGTACACGCTTTTACGAATTTCCTTAAATCAGTTGAGGCACCTTTGGTGATAGATGCGGATGGCATAAACATTCTGGCGAAACATCCGGAATTTTTAAAAGATATACCGAAGGGAACTATTTTGACCCCTCATCCAAAAGAGTTGGAACGGCTGATAGGTACGTGGGCCAATGATTTTGAAAAATTGGAAAAGGCCATGCGTTTTTCAGAGACCTATCAATGTATAATGGTTGTAAAAGGAACCAATACCGTTATTATATCCGGTGAAAAGGGGTTTGTAAACAGCACAGGTAATCCTGGAATGGCCACGGCCGGAAGCGGAGATGTTCTAACAGGTATGATAACAGGATTTCTTGCACAAGGGTACCATTCTCTAAGTGCCGCAATTTTTGGAGTCTATCTACATGGGCTTGCAGCCGATTTGGAAGTACCTGTACATGGTTATGAATCCATTACTGCTTCTACTATAGTTGATGCCATAGGGAAGGCCTTTATGGAATTGTTCAGGCAACCCCAACCCCCAAATAACAGTCAACCGGCCTAAAAGCAAAGTACGGTTCGAAGTTTTACCTTTTTTGCGAAATTATTTTGTATTGGTACTATCCAATAAATGAAGGCGGTTCTGAGGCTGTTCCTTGGCTGTCAAATTAGTAGTGGTATTGACCCATTTTGTATTTACATCATTTCTTTCCTCATTTTCACTAAGGGATGCAATGCATAACATCATTACAAATAGAACGAATAGAAGTATCGAGCGTCTCATATTTTAATTTGTTATCCGTTCAATGATAAGTATGAGCAGTGTAGTAAATGAAGCCAAGAATGCTAGTAAGGGGAAAATGAAAAAAGTGAGTTTCCAAATCCGTTCTTTTCGAATCTGATTGGTGACTAAGTTGAAAATTGAGTTCATGGTTGTTTTTTGTGTAAAGGAACAGTGAGGTTACCGGTCTTTACGACAAAACTTGCATGAAAGGGAAAAAATCAACCTTAAAAGGGAATTGTATTTACTCCTGAGGCAGACCTTAAGAGCGATACTGAAAAGAAGGAGGAGTTGTTAAGCGCTGTACTTATGTGAAGCCGAAGTTGGATTACGTTTTCTATCGTTTACTTTTCTTTTTTTTGAGACGCTTTTTTATCCAAGTAACAGCGTTGTCATATTCAATAAAGAACTCCATATTTTTTTTGTAGAACAACTTTTCAATTTTAAAGTTGTGCATGTCGATTTCCTTTTTGGAAACTATAGCGAATGCTTTGAGATTCTCGAGTCCTCTTAGGTAATTATATATAGTTGGATCAATGGCATAAGAATTTTTACGTAGACTTATATAGCCAAAATCCTTTTCCCTAAAATGAATCTCTGAAATACCGATGATTTGATAAGCCCTCTCCAAGGTAAGGGTGGCCCCTTCATCAAAAGTGGATACCATGTAGTCTTCATATACCTGCACGGTCCCAATATCCAACTGATACTCTCGTACCACGATGGGTTTCCTGTACGCAATTCTCATTCCCAAAAGTTATAGTGTCTCATTACGAAAGTAGCAGTAAAGCCTTTGGACAGAAAAAAATATAGATTAACAGCGTAAATATCGTATGTACGGTATTTTGGTATTGATTTTAAAAGTAAAGCCGGCAATAGCCGGCTTTATTGTATCGAGAAAAACTAGAATGACTATTCTGTTTCCTGAGATTTTTTGGGCTTTTTGATTTTTATGGTGAGTTCTTCTTTTTTCTCATCCAAATCCATAAAAATACTATCGCCTTCTTCCAATTTGGAATTCACTATCTCTTCAGCTAAAGCATCTTCAATATATTTCTGAATAGCTCTTTTCAAAGGTCTGGCTCCGTATTGTTTGTCAAATCCTTTATCAGCGATATAATCCTTGGCTTTTTCTGAAAGATTCAAATCATAACCAATGTCTTTGATTCTTTTGAACAATTTGTCCAATTCAATATCAATAATTTTATGGATATCTTCCCTTTCTAAAGGATTGAAGACTATTACATCATCAATTCGGTTCAAAAACTCTGGAGCAAAAGCCTTTTTCAAGGCATTTTCTATAACACTCTTCTGATGAGTGTCGGCCTGAGCTTTCTTAGCAGCGGTACCAAAACCAACACCTTGTCCAAAGTCCTTCAACTGTCGAGCACCGATATTGGAAGTCATAATGATAATTGTATTCCTAAAATCAATTTTTCTTCCAAGACTGTCCGTCAGATACCCATCATCAAGAACTTGCAGTAGCATATTGAACACATCTGGATGCGCTTTTTCAACCTCATCCAAGAGAATTACAGAATAGGGTTTTCTTCTAACTTTTTCAGTCAATTGACCACCTTCTTCGTAACCTACATATCCAGGAGGTGCCCCTACCAACCTAGAAATTGCGAATTTTTCCATGTATTCGCTCATATCGATGCGAATCAGTGCATCTTCGGAATCAAAAAGTTCTTTGGCCAATATCTTCGCCAATTGTGTTTTACCAACACCGGTCTGTCCCAAGAAAATGAAGGAGCCTATCGGTTTGTTGGGGTCTTTAAGTCCAGCTCGGTTTCTCTGAATAGCCTTTGCCACTTTGGCAACAGCTTCATCCTGGCCAATAACAAAACCTTTAATAAGTTCTGGTAACTCGGCAAGCTTATTACTTTCGGTCTGAGCAATACGATTCACGGGAATACCGCTCATCATAGATACAACATCCGCAACATTATCTTCAGATACCGTTTCCCTATGCATTTTGCTTTCTTCCTCCCAACGTTCCTGAGCAGCCATCAATTCCTTTTCCAAGCGCTTTTCATCGTCCCTTAGCTTTGCAGCTTCTTCGTATTTCTGTTTTTTGACCACACTGTTTTTCAATTCCCTTACATCTTCAAGTTGGGTTTCCAACTCCAATATTTGTTTGGGAACATCCATATTGATAATGTGCACACGGGAACCTGCCTCGTCAAGAGCATCAATTGCCTTGTCTGGAAGAAATCTATCCGTCATGTATCTGTTGGTAAGTTTTACACAGGCCAAAATGGCATCATCCGTATAGTTTACGTTATGATGGTCCTCGTACTTACCTTTGATGTTCATTAAGATTTCAATGGTCTCCTCTACAGTGGTCGGTTCTACCATTACCTTTTGAAAACGACGTTCCAAAGCCCCATCCTTTTCTATATATTGACGGTATTCGTCCAAAGTAGTGGCTCCTATACATTGAATTTCCCCACGGGCCAATGCGGGCTTGAACATATTCGATGCATCCAAGCTTCCAGTAGCTCCTCCTGCACCAACAATAGTGTGAATCTCATCAATGAAAAGAATGATATCATCATTCTTTTCCAATTCGTTCATCACAGCCTTCATACGCTCTTCGAACTGTCCGCGATATTTGGTTCCTGCTACCAGTGAAGCTAAATCAAGAGTAACTACCCTTTTATTATAAAGGATTCTGGATACCTTTTTGTTGATTATTCGTAAGGCAAGACCTTCGGCAATGGCACTTTTACCAACACCCGGTTCACCAATAAGCAAAGGATTGTTCTTTTTTCTACGGCTTAGAATTTGGGATACTCTTTCAATCTCTTTTTCTCTACCTACAACAGGATCCAATTTGTTTTCCTCTGCTAATCTTGTCAAGTCCCTACCGAAATTATCCAAAACCGGGGTCTTGGATTTTTTACTGCCTTTTTGGCTGGAACTGCCACCAAAACCACTTTCCTTGGAATCTCCTGTTTCTTCTGGGTCACTAGGAAAAGATTCTGCTCTTGGAGTGTCCAAATAATCATCTTCGCTTGTAATCATAGATTTGAACTGCTCTTTTACATTATCATAATCCACCTTCAACTTGTGCAACAATTTAGTGGTGGGGTCATTTTCATTGCGCAAGATACATAACAGCAGGTGGGCTGTATTTATAGAAGAACTTTGGAAGAGCTTGGCTTCCAAAAAGGTGGTCTTCAATGCGCGCTCTGCTTGTCTTGTTAAATGAAGGTTCTTTTTATCTTTTTGTAGAGTACCTGTATTTGGATTGGCCGGACTTAGAATTTCAACTTTTCTTCGCAAGTGGTCCAAGTCCACATCCAAGGCATCCAATATATTAATGGCTTTGCCATTTCCATCCCGCAAAAGACCTAGCATCAAGTGCTCCGTTCCTATAAAGTCATGTCCCAATCTTAGGGCTTCTTCCTTACTGTAAGCTATAACGTCTTTTACTCTAGGGGAAAAATTATCATCCATACGCTTCCTTATTCAGCAATTAAAATTAATAAAAGTATGCTTACGCTGGTCAAATACCGTACCCATATTCGATAAACATGGGTTAAAAGTCGAAATAAAGTGCTTTTTCCTAATACTTTAACAAAGATTTAGAGAGACCTGAAAAGTTGTCTCATGGTGTTGATAATTTTTTTAATAAAGTAAACAGTGATACTGGTTTAAGGGGTGAATTTATGTATATTGCCATGATGTTTTAACCAGTAAAACCAATAGGATTTTAGTATGGCGGAAGGAGAAAAGTTGATTCCGATCAATATTGAAGATGAAATGAAATCGGCATACATTGATTATTCAATGTCGGTCATTGTGTCACGTGCCTTACCCGATGTCAGGGATGGCCTAAAACCAGTACACAGAAGAGTTCTTTATGGAATGCATGAATTGGGTGTAAGGTCTACAAGTTCCCATAAGAAATCTGCCCGTATTGTTGGTGAGGTTTTGGGTAAATATCACCCCCATGGAGATACATCTGTTTATGATACCATGGTGCGTATGGCTCAAGAATGGAGTTTGCGCTACATGTTGATTGATGGACAAGGTAACTTTGGGTCGGTTGATGGAGATAGCCCTGCGGCCATGCGTTATACGGAGGCACGTATGCGTAAAATCGCAGATGAGATGTTGGCGGATATCGATAAGGATACTGTTGACCATCAGCTGAATTTTGATGATTCTCTGGAAGAACCAACCGTTCTTCCAACACGAATACCAAATTTACTGGTAAATGGTGCTTCTGGTATTGCAGTAGGTATGGCCACGAACATGCCCCCACATAATTTATCGGAAGTGGTGGATGGTACCGTAGCTTATATCAATAATTCTGATATAGAAATTGATGAGTTGATGACCCACATCAAAGCTCCTGATTTTCCAACTGGGGGTATCATCTATGGCTATGATGGAGTTAAAGAAGCTTTCCATACCGGCCGTGGTAGAGTTGTTATGCGAGCCAAAGCTACTTTTGAAGAAGTTCAAGGCCGAGAATGTATTATAGTTACAGAAATCCCTTATCAAGTGAACAAGGCGGACATGATCAAAAAGACCGCCGATCTTGTCAATGATAAGAAGATTGAAGGAATTTCCACCATTCGTGATGAGTCTGATAGAAAAGGAATGCGAATCGTTTATATTCTGAAGCGAGATGCGATTCCCAATATCGTCTTGAACACGCTGTACAAATACACAGCACTACAATCTTCCTTTAGTGTAAACAACATTGCCTTGGTCAAAGGGCGACCAAAGCTGCTCAATTTGAAGGAAATCATCCATCATTTTGTGGAGCACAGACACGAAGTAGTTGTACGTAGAACCAAATACGAATTAAAGAAAGCAGAAGACCGAGCCCATATATTGGAAGGTCTTATTATTGCTTCTGATAATATTGATGAAGTGATTGCTATCATTCGAGGCTCTTCAAATGTGGAAGAAGCCCGAAATAGCTTGATGGAGCGTTTTAAGCTTACGGAAATACAGGCAAAGGCCATTGTTGAAATGCGCTTGCGTCAATTGACCGGACTGGAGCAGGATAAACTTCGTGAAGAATACGAGGAGCTCAAAAAAACCATAGAAGATCTTAAGGATATCCTTGACAAAAAGGAACGTAGAATGCAAATCATCAAAGATGAGCTTGCAGAAGTTAAGGACAAATATGGAGATGAAAGAAGGTCTGAAATCAACTTTGCCGGTGGTGATTTGAGCATTGAGGACATGATTCCAGATGAGCAGGTGGTGATAACCATTTCTCATGCAGGCTATATTAAAAGAACACCTCTTACCGAATACAAGACCCAAAACAGGGGAGGTGTTGGGCAAAAGGCATCTTCAACACGAAATGAAGACTTCTTGGAGCATCTTTTTGTGGGGACCAACCACCAATACATGTTGTTCTTCACCCAAAAAGGGAAGTGTTTCTGGATGCGTGTCTTTGAAATACCCGAAGGAAGCAGAACCTCAAAGGGCCGTGCTATTCAGAACCTTATCAACATTGAACAAGAAGATAAGGTAAAAGCATTTATTTGTACCAGGGACTTAAAGGATGAAGATTACGTAAACAATCACTACGTAATTATGGCCACCAAGAAAGGAACCGTTAAAAAAACATCCTTAGAGCAGTACTCCCGACCAAGACAAAACGGAATCAATGCGATTACCATTCGGGAGGGTGATGAACTCTTGGAAGCCAAATTAACAACAGGGACCAGTCAAATCTTATTGGGTCTTAAGTCCGGTAAGGCTATTCGTTTTGAGGAAGGTAAAACTAGACCTATGGGAAGAAATGCTTCCGGGGTTCGGGGAATTACTCTTGCAAATGAAAAGGATGAGGTTGTGGGAATGATTTCGGTACATAATTTTGAAGACGATATCTTGGTAGTTTCCGAAAATGGATACGGTAAACGTTCTACCATAGACGATTATAGAATCACCAATAGAGGAGGAAAAGGTGTTAAAACCATTTCTATAACCGATAAAACTGGCGAACTTGTGGCCATTAAAAATGTCTCTGATTTAGATGATTTGATGATCATTAACAAATCTGGGATTGCCATCCGCATGAGTGTCGAGGATTTAAGAGTTATGGGAAGGGCAACACAAGGAGTAAGATTGATAAATTTGAAAGATAAAGATTCAATAGCTGCTGTAGCCAAAGTAATGAAGGAAGATGATGATGTGGATGATTCCGACATTCGAGAAATTGAGGTAAACGAATAAGTGGTACGGATTTTGAAAGTATCCGTGCGAAACATTTAAAATGAATAAACACTAATTTATATTTTACTAAAATGAAGACTAAAGTTTTATTGCTAATTGCTATAAGTTTTTCTGCTTTCGGGTTTTCTCAAAAGACAGAAATCAAAGCAGCTGAAAAGGCGTTAAAAGGTGGAGACGCTGCGGCTGCTAAAACTGCCTTAGAGGGTGCATCCTCTTTGGTAGAATCGGCTGACCCTAGATTACAGGCACAATATTATACCGTTAAAGGAAATGTATACTACGATTTGGCCAAGAAAGGTGATGCATCTGCATTTCAAACCGCTATAGACTCATACAGAAAAGTCATTTCTGTTGAAGAGGCAAGTGGAAAACAAAAATATACAACAGTAGCCACTCAACAAATGAGTACCATGACAGCTGACTTGGTAAATTCTGCAGTGGCGGACAACAACAATAAGAAGTTCGCTGAGGCTGCTGAAAAATTGTATCTGGGATATAAATTAAGCCCTAAAGACACCCTTTACTTATACTATGCTGCAAGTAGCGCGGTCAATGGCCAAGATTACCAAAAAGCGTTGGATTATTATAATGAACTCAAAACGGTAGGCTATGATGGAAGTGGCGTAAAGTATTCAGCTGTAAACTTAGAGACTGGAGAAGTTGAAGAGATGGATGAGAATACTCGTAATCTTTATGTAAAGGCCGGAACGCACAAAGACCCAAAAGATGAGAGAACACCATCCAAAAAACCTGAAATTGTAAAGAACATTGCTCTAATATACCAACAATTGGGAGATAATGACAAAGCCTTGGCTGCCTACTCAGAAGCTCGTGCTGTAGATCCTGATGATGTTAACTTGGTTTTGGGTGAAGCTAATCTTTACTATGCCATTGGTAATAAGGATAAATTCAAAGAATTAATGGCATTAGCTTCCGAAATGGCTCCCGACAATGCAGATTTATTATATAACATTGGAGTTATAAACATGGAGCAGGGTAATTTGGAAGATGCTAGGGAGGCATATAAGAAAACTTTGGCAATTGATCCAGGTTATATTAACGCTTTGTTGAATCTTTCTACAACGTATGTAAATGAAGGGAATGGTCTTATTGATGAGATGAACAGTCTAGGCAGTTCTAGAGCTGATATTGCAAGGTATGATGAGCTGAAGCAAAAGAAAGATGATCTCTTTGTAGAAGGTGCTAAGGTGTTGGAAGATGCCCTTAAAACCAATCCGGACAATCAAAGCGTATTGAGCCAATTGAAGAACATCTATGGCGCTTTGGGGGATACTGAAAACTTCAAAAGGATTAAAGAGCTTTTAGGAGAATAAATAGAAAGTTTAAGTTTCTAAAGAAAAGCCCCAAGTGATCGGGGCTTTTTTATTATATAATTTTCTTGATTACCCTAAGTTGATGGGAGTAGATTTTTTTGTCAGTATTGAAAATACCAGTATGGTCTAAACGGTCTATTCTAACCTCCCCGTGGACATGAATAATATAGTTGTCCTTTAGAATAATACCAACGTGGTCAATTATACCTTCGTTGTTGTCGAAAAAAGCAAGGTCGCCAGGCTCACTCTCTTCTATGAAACTCAAAGCATCCCCTTGTCTGGATTGTTGCTCGGCTTCTCGATAAAGTTGATGCCCATTTATACGATACACCATTTGTGTAAAACCGGAGCAATCTATTCCAAAAGGTGTTTTTCCGCCTTTTAGATAAGGAGCTTTTAAATAAAGCAGTGCAGTATCAATTAAGAAAGAGCTGTCTCTGACTCCAGAAGTAAATTCACCTTCGAATTTTGCTTTAAGAGATATGGAATTTGCCAAAACAGAACCTAAGACTACGGGCTGGAGCATATTATTGTCTTCAGGACATATATGAGAAACAACATCCATGGCATAATTTGGGTGCTTTTCTTTATGAATTTCTAAATACTCATCTTCCGAAATCTGAAGTATTTGTAGATTGGCCACCCATCCCTCACAATTATCATAAGCCATGCGTATCCTCGACCATTTTTTTCTAGCCTCCAATATTTTGAAATGCTCCCCATAAAGTAATTGGGAAAGCATTTCACTTCCATCGTCTGGAGCATACCTTAAGGCAACAATACTCTGCGGACAAATTCCGTATTGCATGGATATGTTTCTTACTCGAAATTAAACGGTTTCAAGAACAATTGCCGAAGCACCACCACCTCCATTACATATGGCAGCAGCTCCAAGTTTTCCGTTATTTTGTTTCAAGACGTTTAACAACGTAATGGTAATTCTAGCTCCCGAACAGCCTAAAGGATGACCCAAGGAAACGGCACCACCATTTACATTCACATTGGTATCATTAAGTCCCAATATCTTCATATTGGCCAAACCAACAACCGAGAAAGCTTCATTGAACTCAAAAAAGTCAATTTCGTCCATGGAGACTCCAGCTCTGTGCAGTGCTTTGGGCAATGCTTTGGCAGGAGCAGTGGTAAACCATTTAGGCTCATGGGCTGCATCGGCATATCCTTTTATGTAAGCTAAGGGTTTTATACCTAACTCGTTTGCTTTTTCTTCGCTCATCAGTACAACAGCTGCGGCCCCATCATTAATGGTAGAAGCATTTGCAGCGGTTACAGTACCATCTTTTGAAAAAGCTGGCCTCAAGTTTGGAATTTTATCAAGTTTCACATTCTTATATTCCTCATCTTCGGATACTACAATCGGTTCGCCTCTGCGTTGAGGTACTTCCACTGGTACAACTTCTTCTTCAAACTTTCCAGAGGTCCAAGCATCAGCAGACCTCTTATAAGATTGGATTGCAAACGCATCTTGGTCTTCTCTACTGAATTCATATTCTGTGGCACAGGCATCTGCACAAACACCCATGGCATTTTGGTCATAAACGTCCACAAGTCCGTCTTTTTGCATGCCATCCACCATGGTGGCAGGTCCAAATTTCATACCACCTCGCATGTAGGTGTAATGTGGGATCAAACTCATGTTTTCCATACCACCGGCTACAGCAATGGAGTTTTCTCCTAGAGCAATTGACTGTGCTCCTTGCATTATGGCCTTCATTCCAGAAGCACACACTTTGTTAATTGTGGTACAAGGAACGGTATCCGGGATTCCGGCAAAAATAGCGGCTTGTCTAGCAGGAGCCTGACCCGTTCCAGCTTGGACTACATTGCCCATCAAAACCTCTTCTACTTTCTCTGGGTCCAAACCTATTTTTTCCAATGCTCCCTTTATGGCAACAGCGCCTAGTTTTGGAGCGGGAACACTGGATAATGACCCCATAAAACTACCTATTGGAGTTCTTACAGCGGACACAATTACGACTTTATTCATTCCTGTTTATTTAAAGGTGCAAAATACTAAATTTTAAAGCAAAGCCTAAAGCACTGTAAGCTTTGCTTTTATTTATATTTTCTATTTTTGGTACTTACCGCATGCGCATGGGAAAAACTTTGGATAATGCTTACAAGTATCAATCACTCGCCTATAAATACGTTCTCTATGCAATTTCTGTCGCACTAATTGTTTTTTTCTTTCCTCGTGAAGGAAAGTTTAAGTACGAGTTTCAAAAAGGGAAACCTTGGCAATATGAAAATCTATATGCACCAATAGATTTTTCCATAAAAAAAACAGACGAAGAGATTGCTGAGGAACAACGGTTTATTCGAGAAAACAAAACGGACTACTACACGTATGATGCTGTTGTGCCCAATGAAGTAAAGGCAAGCGTTGAACAAGAGCTGACAGCTATTTTAAGAAGACAGAGCGAAGGGAGTCGTTTTGAAAAAAGAATTCGAGACTTGGCAAATCTGGCTATTGACAGCATTTACCAATATGGTATACTCCAAGATGTGCCAATGTCCGATGCAATTTTTATTGTAAAGGATAATGAAGCAATAACCGTAAGTGCATCCAATCTATTGGACATGTCTGATGCACGTGGAAAAACACAACAGATTATCAGCGGTGCCAATACAAAGAATATACCTCTTACCACCCTTATTGGCCGTGTTTTAGAACCTAACGTTTTCTTCAATAAAACTTTAACGGAAAAGGCGTTGGAGGAAGAAATGTCGCAAATCTCATTTACTCGTGGAGAGATTTCTGAGGGTATACTCATTATCGCCAAAGGAGAAGTAGTGGAAAATCAGAACTTAAAGGTTCTAAATTCGCTAAAACAAGAATACGAATCAGAGCTGTGGCGGGGTGACAACTTCTTATATATTCTTTTGGGATACGCCATTCTAGTTGCTTTGGTTTTGATGATGCTATTTCTTTTCATCAAACAATACCGTAGCGAGGTTTTTAAGAACAACAATAAACTGACATTTATTTTTGTCAACATCCTAATCATGGTATTAGCAACCACTTTGATGGTGAAAAATCAAGAGAATTACGTTTATGTTATTCCCTTATGCATCCTACCACTTATTCTAAAAAACTTCTTTGATGCAAGATTGGGGCTCTTTGTTCATGTGCTTACCGTATTGATATTGGGGTTTGTTGTCCCCAACAGTTTTGAATATATGTTTTTACAGATTATAGCTGGAATCGTTACCATTCTCACTGGGTCGGAACTGTACCGAAGAGCCAATCTATTCATTTCGGTAGGTCAGATAACGTTGATTTACATAGTTGGTTATTTTGCTTTTCACATTATCCATGAAGGGAACCTAGAAGGCATTGAATGGACCTTATTTGGCATTTTTGTTCTCAACGGACTGCTAACACTATTTGCCCAACCGCTTATTTATATTTATGAAAAGATATTTGGTTTGGTCTCAGATGTTTCCCTTTTGGAGCTGTCGGATACCAATTCTAAACTTTTGAAGGAATTGTCGGATAAGGCACCGGGAACGTTTCATCATTCACTGCAAGTAGCCAATTTAGCAGAAGCGGCTGCCAATGAGATTGGAGCAAACTCCATGTTGACAAGGGTTGGCGCATTGTACCATGATTTAGGCAAGATGAATAACCCAACGTATTTTACGGAGAACCAGACCACCAATATTAACCCGCATGATGACCTTCCGCCGAAAGAAAGTGCCAAAATAATCATAGACCATGTGATAGGAGGGATTGAGATGGCCCGAAAAAATAATCTCCCAGATAGGGTGATAGACTTTTTGCGAACGCATCATGGTACGACCACCGTTTTCTATTTTCTACGGAAACAACAGGAGACCGAACCGGATACAGACCCAGAGGATTTTAAATATCCTGGTCCAATTCCTTTTTCAAAAGAGACCGCAATTTTGATGATGTCCGATGCGGTGGAAGCTGCTTCAAAAAGCTTAAAAAATCCTACATATCAGAGTATTGACGATTTTGTGGAAAAGATTGTAAAAGGTCAGATGCAAGCGGACCAATTTGTAAATGCCAACATCACTTTGAAAGAGATTGAGGTGGTGAAAAAGGTATTAAAACAGAAGCTTACCAATATTTATCATCTTAGGGTGGAGTACCCCGAATAAGGTACAATCAAAAAAAGCAAAAAATAGTTGCTATCTTACGAATGAAAAGGTACATTTGCATCCGCATTTTCAGAATGCACGTTCACAAAAATGTGAGGAGAGGTGCCGGAGTGGTAACGGAGCAGATTGCTAATCTGTCGACGGGTAACCGTCGCCTGGGTTCGAGTCCCAGTCTCTCCGCTTTATCTCATAAATTACGGGGTGTAGCGTAGCCCGGTTATCGCGCCTGCTTTGGGAGCAGGAGGTCGCAGGTTCGAATCCTGCCACCCCGACGAAACCATTTTTTATGGTATCATTGAATAGCTAACTTTATGATTATCAAGAATTTAATTTTTTTTGATTTCATTTGGTTAGCTATTTTTTTATAAAAAAAGTTACCTATTCGGTTACCTAATCAGTTACCTTTTTTTTCGTAACTTCTTAGTGAGAGCAGGGCTTTCAACGTGATTTGACTTTCGTTAAAGGAAATTATTCAAGTGAAAAAAGTTACCTAAAACGAAAGAAAATGAAAACTTCAAAAACATTTACTATTCTGTTTTGGCAAAATATGGCCAAAATGAAAGGCGGTATTGCTCCACTTTATGCAAGGATAACCGTTAATGGGAAAAGAGCTGAAATGAGTTTGGGAATACAATTTCCCATCGAGGATTGGAACCGTAAAATGAACCGGGCCAATGGGAAATCCAGAGAAGCTCGAATGCTTAATGACAACCTGGATACCATATATACAGATCTTGCCGAATGCTATAAGCAACTAAAGAAGGAGGGAAGGTTTGTTACTGCTCAATCAGTTAAAGCTCGGTATTTAGGAACAGATCACAACAACGAAACATTATTCGGTTTATATAATTATCATTATGAAAAAAATCAGTTCAAATTAGCCCCCGGAACTTTAAAGAATTATGGAGGCACCAAGAACTATTTAAAAAACTTTTTGTTCAAAAAATTTAAAACTGATGATATACCATTAGAGTACATACAATATAGTTTTATCGTAGATTTTGAGTTGTTCTTAAGAAACCCCAAAAACCATTTGGATAAAGGTAAACCATTGAAGAATAATGGTATCATGAAGCACATCGAACGTCTCAATAAACTTATGGGATTTGCTGAGAAACTGGGATGGATAGTTAAGCATCCTTTTGAGAAATACCAATTGAGCTATACCAAATTTAAAAATAGATTTTTGACAAAAAAACAATTGGAGTCCTTTGAAACCATAGAATTGAACGATCCAAAGCATGTCCGTGTCCGAGATGTTTTTGTATTCTGTTGCTATACTGGTCTAGCCTATATCGACGTTAAGATGCTTGCAAAACAAAGTATTGTTATGGGAATTGATGGTAAAAAATGGTTGTCGCTCTACCGAGAAAAAAGCGCTGAACCTGTTAAAATTCCTCTTCTGGATAAGGCAAGAAATATCCTTGCTAAGTATGAAAACTTTGAAGATTCAGAACGTTTGTTACCCGTTTGCTCTAATCAAAAGATGAATACTTATTTGAAGGAGATAGCAGCTCTTTGTGAAATTGATTTTAAGCTGACCTTCCATGTGGCACGTCATACATTTGCCACTACGGTGACTCTTTCCAATGGAGTGCCTATTGCAACTGTTTCAAAATTATTAGGGCACGCCAAGCTCTCTACAACGCAGATTTATGCCAATGTGGTGGAAAAGAAGTTGCAAGATGACATGAATAAACTTCAGGAGTCACTAAATGGTATTAGAGAAACCGCATGATAACTCCAAATTCATTGCAAATCATTTATTTAGTTATCAAAAAGCCTGTTAAAAAGGATAAGAGGCAAATTGACAATATCGCTTAAGAGTAATTTGAACTTGGAAGTCAAATCACGTATTAAAGACTGTTGTTCATTAATGAGAATAGCAGTCTTTATTGTACTACAATATTCTTTTTCCGCACTTTGATAAAGTTAAAATTTCTGATTTATAGACTGCTGAAAATAGGTAAGGCTATAGGCAATAATTTTTTTATTTAGAATTTAGTCTTGTAGTTAAGAATAAACGGAATAGGCTCAATGGTTTGTTCTTCAATCCATTTGTCTTTTGACATCAATTCACCAATTAGATTACGATCTTTCTCTGAAAAGGAATTACCATCCAATCCAGAGAGCGGTGCAGATTTCCAATCACTGGGATGCTTACCAGAATCGCTAGGCTTTAGCATTGGGTTTTCTGGGACAACAAGAGCTATATTTTTGCCTTTTTCGGCGATTATCTTTTTGATCCTGGTGTAGATGTCCAACCCGTGAAAGTCCCAATCGCAGACATAGTATATTGGATAGCGTATTTTATCAATGGGAATATCATACAGTTTCTTGGTATTATTACCGCCAAGATACCACAGCTCAATATTATTTTTTCTAAACTCAAACGGATCTTTTAAAAAATCTTTGTTCTCGCAAAGCAAAATATACTTTGGATCTAAACAATCCACAACTAATCTGTACTGCTGGTCTTTTGGGGATTCTCTAGGAAATTTATCTACACCCAAAATGGTCAGTATATCTTTCTTTAATTGCGGCTTATCGTCCAAAAATTTAGAATCTTTTTCTTCAAAAAAGTTACTTGAGAATATATGGGAAGTAGACAGTTTATTTCTTAATTCTTCCCTGTTTTTGTAAATGAGCAACAGTGTTTCCAATATATCCTGTGAGTAGGTACGTTTTGCAGAAATCTCTATACCTACAGTCTCAAAAAAATCGGCATAGTATTGATATTGGTCCAGTAACTGTTTTTCAAAGTATGCATCGAAACCGTCATTCTTTTTAATGACGTTAAGACTACCGTCTTTATATTCCAATAGATTTCGACGTTTGTGAAGTATATTTTTGACGTAAATATTACTCATCAGCTTCACCCGAGTTGTTTTGCCTTCATATAACTGATGCAAACCTTTTAATTGTCGCCATGTTATTTCTTTCCTCATAAGCCTATAGTTCGCAAAAGATTACTGATGGATGATGGTTGATGTGCTCGTAGTCCTTTTGTTTAGAAAGTCTATAGATATATTGGTTCTTTCGAGACAGTTTGTTAGGATTGATACCAAGGGATATGACTTGATAATCAAACTTTTCTGCTAACTCTTTGAGCATATCAAAATTAGAACCTATACCTTCAGCTTCATCAATACTTAAAAAACGTAGTCCTGGACTCTTGTTTACTTTTCCGTCTTTTATTAATGAGAGTTTTGCTATACATAGTAATGCTATAGAAGAATAGGTCTGTCCTGTACTGCCTGAGTTTTTCTTACCGCTTTTAGTTACAAGTTCATAATTGAGATTGTAGTAAGAGAATGGATTAAGCAATTGCCGTATAGTGACGTTTGGCAGTGGCGTTTCACTATGTTCTTTATAGGCTAAAATAATTTTTTCCTTAAGTGTTGGTGCATCCTTGAGTTTTGAAGTAAGGCTGTTGTCCCTATCAAAAAGACCAAAATCAAATTTGCCGAGATTGGTTAGGAAAGTACTTATCCACTGAAGTGAAAAGTCTTTTCTTAAATCAGCTTTGAGAGATGCAGTATTCTCGCCGGTGATTTCCATATAATCTTTCTGAAAGAACGTATTCATTTTTTTACTGTGTGAGACTTGCTTCTTTATGGTAGATTGTAAATCTTGCAACAGGTCTCTAATGCTTATCAGCTTGTTTTGGTTGAGTCTTGCATTTTCTTCATTAATTTCATCAAGATATTCTATGATTTTTGGTATCACTGCGGCTTCATCGAATGATATGTCTTTAAATAGCTGATGCGGCAACAGTAGCCGTACCAGTTCCATAAAGTTTTTATCGGTTTCAAAATGGTCCGCCTTGTCGGTAAGCTTATATCCTATAATCATACCGTCAAACTGGTCCGAGTATTCTTTGCTGTAACCGTCGTATTTATTTTTTGAGTTATCGTAATCAGCTTGTTCTACTTTTATACTTGTAAATGATTGTAGCCATTCCGAATGCACTGTCTCAATTTCAAGAATACGATTTTCAGCATTTGTTTTCTGTTCTAGTAGAGCTTCCAACTTATCTATTTCGCTTAAAGCAGTCTTTTGCTTTAAATACTCTGTCTTAAATTCTACGGCATAAAGGCTGTCTTCAAAAGAAAACTTCCGCGCTTTTTGCTCTTTGGAAACATCTGCATTCCTGATTTGATTTTCGATAGTTTCTTCTATTGGTGGCAACGCTTCAACAGTTACTTCGGGTAGTTGTTTTTCAATGCTTACCAATACTTGTAGCGCATCGCCTAAAGCCTTCTTACGTTCTTCTTTGGAAGATAATTGGTTGAGCAACTCGTTTTCAATTTTTATATCCTTAAATATTTGCTCAATATCTTCTTTGGTTAATATGTCAACAGCTTCTGCTATTTCGTCGTTGAGACCATCTTCGTCTTTGGATAACCAAGCTGCTATTGCATTGGGTATCTTAGGTAGTTGGTTGAGAAGAAAGGATTGAAGCTTTTTCAGTTTTTCAAGGTCATTGTTAGTTTGATGGATTTCAGCTTGAATCTGATTATTGGACTCTATTAAGAATGCTTTTATTTTTTTGTGGTCATTGGTGTCAAAAATTTGGTCCACATAGTCAATAAAAATATATAAGCCCGATAGGTCAATCCAAAATCCCTCTTTTTCTTTTCTGACCTTTTCTTCTTTTAAAGCCAAAATAAGTTGCTGCGGGTCAGGAATGTATCTGTCGCCAGCTTCCGGTAGTTCGGGTAGTACTGTTTTAAGGTCATGAAAATGTCTAAGCACACTTTCTTCGATTTTTGTGCATGCCTTGTTTTGCTTTAATATCCAATAGGAAAGTGTATCAGGATTATTGAAATCATTGAATTTTACTAGCTCTTTAGAGAGTGAAAGTTCCTCATTTAAACGTTTTATGTCCTTATTCTGATTTGATATAATCAGTTCTAGACCATCCGAAAAATCGAGTTTTTCAAATGTTGAGACTAGGTTCTCTTTTTTCAGCGCTTCGGTCAAGGTCTCAAGGGCAATATCTAAATTCTGCTTTTTACGGTACTCATCTACCAGTGCTTTCAATTCTTCATCACTATTTAAGGATAGTTCCTTTTTAATAGTTCTACAGCTGTTTATGAGGTTTGTTCTTTGTTCTAGAGTTTTAAGTTCTTTACTTAGTTTATCAAATTCAGGTTGAATAGTTGAGATACTTTCTTGTGTCTGCTTTAGTTTGTTGGTCTTAAGCGTACTTAAGCTATCAATAACTGCTCTGGCGTCTAAATAGTGTCCCAGAAGCGTTTTGATGGCTTTTTGTGTAGCTTCTAAAACAGATGATTTGTAGTTCCAATCCACTTCAACAAATTCCTTTTGTGCTGAATCTTTCTGCTTTTTTAACTTGTACAGTACATTAATACTATGGGCTTTGGCAGTTAAGGCTTCTATTTCCTCTTTGTTCTTGCGGTGTGTTTCTACCGAATCCTCAAAATGCTTTACGGTCTCGAGATATTTGTTGTAGAAGATTTGATTCTTTTCCTCACCAAATAAAAAACCCTGCAGCTGTACATCATTTTTCACCGAAATACCTTTTCTCGAGAACGCTTGTAAGATTTTTGCATAATCGCGTAAATCGCTTTTGCTACTAGCGATATCTATTGGTAAAAGATTATTGTTTAACAAGGCCTCGTGATAATCCTTGAAGTATTGATAAATATGACAACCGAAATGGTCTGATTCACTCATCTTATTATCAAAGTCAATCAAGGTTAAAAGTGTGTCGTTGTCTACAAAATCTTCAACGGTGAACGGTTTGTAAAATGGCTCGAAAGTCTTTTGGTCAAAATCCAAACCGCCCTGTACGATAAACGCTTGACTTTGTTTGGACTTTCTCTCTATGTAACATCCAATAAGTAAGTACTGTTCTTTTTCAACTTCAACATTAAGATAGGCATAACCGAAATCGCCTTTTTCACTTGTTTCTAGTACCAAAGTATTAAATGGTCTATCATCTTGGCTATGAGTTGAGGACTCATATTCCGTAGAACCGATAATTATTAATTGTAATAGGTCTGTAAGTATACTTTTTCCAACACCGCTATCACCAGTAAAGTCTGTTCTAAATGGATGCAATTCATAATCAAAATTCTGATGATGTATGATGTTTATAGTGCCGATACTATGTATTCTGGGATACTCTTTCATTGGTAACTCGCGATGATATCATCGATTTTTGGAATTATATCCTCATAAACAGTGTTAATACGCTGAAATGAAGCTTTGGTTTCAAAGTAATCGTGGTCTAGTAGTATCCAGCCTAGTCGTCTAAAATTTTGTAGTGCGGTCAGCACGACAGTATCAATTTTATCATCGTCATCATCTAGCTTTACATCACTGCTCGATTGTGCCAACAGACGAATTAGACCTTCTTTGTATTCTTCATAATCTTTACGAATCATTTCTTGCAATCCAGAGACGCTATTAAGTTCGAGATTGCCTTCATAAAAAATGATTTTATACATAATAAGACCAACAATGATGTATTTGTTTTTAAGTACGTCTCTATAGGCTGACGGCAGTTTGCCACGGCTAGAGGTTTTAAAGTCTAAAAAGAAATAGGAATCTGATTGAAGACTTTCTTCTTTAAGGTTGATGCCATAGTAATACTCATAATATTTATCAAGATTGTATTTGTGCTTCTTTAAAAACTTATAATACGGTATTTGGTCGCCATATTCTTGTATGTGAATCCCATCTTTTAAATAATAGTCCAGTTCGCCAAAATACTTTTTTGCATCCGGGTCGGCTAGAAACTTTAAGAAATCTAATGTTGTGTTACTATCGTGTTCCATAAGATTAGTCCTTCTTTTTTTACTGGTTTGGTTTTATCAATCTTTATAGAGTATTCATCTTTTTCATAGCATGAATCCAATACCTTAAAAAAGGTTTTTGTTGCAATTGTAAAATCTGTGGATTCTTGAAGCACTCTGAAATACATTTCAGATAAATCAATTTCTTTTCGTCTCTGTAATTCGGCAAAGATTTGGTTCACCCAATCTTCAACGGTTTCAAAATCATCAAAGGCCTTATTCAAAATTGCTTGGTTTTCTTCCTCGGTTTTAAGGTCTCTTTTATATGCTTTTCTTGGCTTTGATTTGGTTGGAAAAAGGTCTTTATCCCTATCAAAAAAGATATGCTTAGGCCTTTTAAACTTTACCTGTATTTCGGGCACCTCTTTTGGGAAGATGATTTCTTTCTCATAGGTAATCCGCTCTAACGTAGAGTGCTGTAGTAAAAAACGAATGAATCTGTCTGTTTGGGCACTATATTCAGGATTTCTAAAAGCTGCAAAGAGTTGTTTTATCTTTGGTTGTATTCTGTTTAGACGTCTATCCGTACCGCGCAATCTACTCTGTATTCCATCAAAAAAATCAATTTTAGATTCTATGAGGTCGAGTATTTTTCTATCATTAGAATCTATTTCGGCAAGCAGTAAACTAATGCTGTTGGTTTCCGTAAAAGCACTTCTCAACTCTTCGTTTTTCTTCTGTACTTGCTTTAAATCATCACTTACGGTACGAAGTAACTCTATTGGTTTAAGATGTTGTGCCAGGGTATCTTTTCTCAGTTTAGAAACGGCATCATCAATTTGTCTGTCCAGAAAATCAATGTGTTTTTTTAGCGTTGGGTGATAATGTTCAAAATGGACATCAAACCATTTTTTTATTTCTTGTTCTGAATCAATAGCAGCTTCCAGCTGTGTTTTTAGTGCCGAACAGATAATCTTAATTCTGGTAGGTTTAAAACTACCTTCAAGAGTTTCCTTGGCCATTTTACAAAATGTAAGACCATATTCTTGAAAGGAATAGGTTCGGGTTTCCTCATCGTAGCTTAAGAAGAACTTTTGAAGTCTTGCAATTCTATCTTTGTTATATGATTTTACATATAGAGTGTTTTTTTCCTTTGCCGTCATCGTGGCTTCAAAAAGCCTATGGATATCTTCACCAGTAAACCTGTCGTTTTCATATTGTCCATTTACAACACCTTCGTAGAGATGGATGATTACAATACCTTCACGCTCTTCCGGAAACAGTGCGTGGTATGTCTCTGAATTTGAAATTTCATTTTCAAAATTAAATATGTTCTCTTCTTCTCTACTCAATATACCACTTGGGTTATCTAAAAATTGTACTTCTTCTTACGCTTATCAAAGGCCTCAGGGCCACCTTCCAGTACATCACAAATATGCTCTTGTATACCTCTCTTGTACAATACTTCTTCTATGGAATCATCTTCGGGTACAGTATTTTCTATTGAGCCAGAGACGTATTCAAAAGTGAATGCCTTATTTTTAGTGTCTTCACCATTTTGATTTGCAATAATCGATAGTTCGGCATCTGCGCCCAACACTAGATTTGGATTATGGGTTACAATAATTATCTGTCGATTCTTTTTTCGTTTGCGTAAGAACTTTACAACTTGATTGTATATAGACCTGTTATCCAAATCATCTTCTGGCTGGTCTATTAGGATCGGACATTGGCTATCATCCAAATCAATAAGCAACCTTAGAAGTACGAAAGATTTTTTTCCTGGCGACATTTCAGAAATATCATCATTTTGGTATGTAACTTTAAAATCGTGCATAAACCAGTTTTTGAATAAAGAGGTTATTGCTTCTCTATTGTTTACGCCTTCGCGTTTAGGAATTTCATTTTTAATAATTTTCCAACCTTCAGCTATGAGAAATTTTTTGTGTTCTTCACTACCTTTAAATGTGTATTCTGTTAGGTAGGCATAATCTTTACTTCTAGTGGTTCTTCCATCAAAATTCTTATTGACATAGGATTCCTGAAAGTGTTCTTTCTTAAACTTTGTGACAATATCAAACGACAAGTCATCATCAAAATCAGAAAGGTTTACTGCATTTTTTGCTTCCAAATAGAGGGAATAGTAATCCGCATTATAATCGGCTAAGAGTTTCATGTTCTTTTCTATCTGCTTGTATGAATTGGTAATTTCTTTTTCTAGTTCCTCTATGTTAAGCAGTATCTTTTCTTCTTTCGCTTTCTCTTTTAAAAGGTCATTTAAAGCGTTTTGTTCCTTTAGTGCTTCCTTTAAATCAGCAATACCTTTTTCCTCAGCAGTTATCTCTTCTTTTAATTTTTGAATTACTGAATTTAGTACCTTGATTTTTTCATCCAAAGTGTTCTTCCAATCTAGCTTATAAGATGCTATTTTTGTATTAGCAAGAGTTAAGATTTCTTCTCTTAAATCATCATTACCTAGATTTTGTATAATATTATCATTGGCACTAACGGTAAGGTCTTGTAGCTGCTTTAATTTGAATATATCTTTAGAAATAGAATCAATTCTTGCTTGTTTTCCTTTTATTGAGTTTGTTACACGATTAAAGCGTTCTAAGTCGGATTCACTGACCTTGGATTTCTCTTGAAAACTCTTAATATCCCTATCAAGTTTGTCAATTTGTTTAGTTATCCCGTCTTTATCGCCAAGTTCTTTTTTAATCCTGTTTTTTTCAATATTTATGTTGATATTTTCAAAAAGGTTTTTGATGGCAACTTCCACTTTGTCTGAAATGGCTTTTTTGTTACCAGTGAGTGAATCATACCACGATTTAAAATCATCTTTCTGTAGCAGAACATCTAAGATTATCTCATCAATGTCGCTGGTGACCTCACCATCATCTACAACTCTATTAAGATAGGATTGAGGGATGTAAATGATACGTTTATCCGGATTGTTAGAAGCACCCAAACTACTAACCTGACCATCTTTCCAAACGACTTCAAAGCCTTGAGCAGGTCTCTTGTCTTCAATACCAGCGGATTTATTTCTCTTTTCAAATTCTGCAATATCTGCAGTTTTAGCTGTACTTCTTAGCAGGATAGACTTTCCTGTTGATTTGCCCCCAATTATGGCGGTAAGATTTTGGTTAAATTCAATATAGTTCGTGGTAAAAGAGGGGTCAAGAAAACGAACCTTGTCTACTACCTCATAGACCTTTTTTTCATCTGGTTTTCTGTCTGAAAGGATTACTCGTTCTTCTGGCTCGTAGAGAATTTGTTTTAGTCCCTCAAATGTTGGGTCTGATTTAATCCAGCAGAGTCGATTAGCATTTTTTGTAAAGAGCTCTTCAAAAGTATGCGAGTCACTGCCCCATATGCAGGGTTTTAGCGATTTAAACTCTTTGATATATTCTTGAGTTGATGCATTAAATTGACCTAGACCCCATTGTACGGTCTTGGGGTTAGATGCAAACAAACAGTCTGATTTTTGAATTAAAACTTTTCTTGTATGGTGACCTTGTCCGTTCCATTGGACCGCACTTAGGTCTTCATCAGATGGTATTGCGGTAAGAAATTTACCTTTAAATAATGACGGTTGGTCCGTTAATAGCTTTGTTATTTTTTCATCAGACACCACGACATTCATCATACCAGTGTAGAGAGGATTAGGATGTTGTCTAAACTGGGCATGTTCAGCTTGCAGCCTTGTACCTAAATCTATGAGATTATTTTTTGTTAGTGCTCTTAACTCACCGGCACCTTGTGGCATACCCTCGTATATAATTTCAAGCCGTTGAAGAAAATTTTCTTCAATATCTACGATTGGTACTTCATCTGAGAAAATGATATGGAAATTAACTCTGTTTTCCTGTACGAGCTTATCTAATCGAAATTCAATGTTTGGTAGGATTAAAATCTCTTTAATAAGTGCTATTTGTGCATCACTAAATTGCAATTCTTTTAGCTTCTCATCATTGGATAGATATTCTGTTTTTAGTTTTTTGTATCCATCAATTGTAAAATAATCAGTAATACCAATTGCAGCAATATCGTTGGCTAAAGCTTTTGCAAAAAGTTGCTTGACATACTCATCCCAATTTGAAGCAAAACCATTATTTAATATAGATTCTGGTGTGTGGATGTGCAAATCCCATTTGCGCCATTCCGAACCTTTTGAATAAACTTTATGCATGTTTTAGATATCTGTTAATAATTAAAGAGGTTATTTAATGATGTCTATTATGTTTAAGAGATAAAAAAAAGGTAATAATTCACCTTTTGTCTTTTACAAAAAAATCAGGTTTCCGTTGAAAATGATTCCAATCCTTTTTTAATCTAATGACTACTTGTGGTAAGCCTAGCCTTAATTAGGCAAGTTGTGATTAACAATAAATCTGTAAAAATTTGGGGGAGGGGGAGAACCTGAAAAATAAGTTTTTCTTTACAAAAACAATTACACGAAAACCTTAAAAAAAATATGGTTTTTGTGCAGTTAGCAAATATGTCTATTTTATTTGAATATCATTTTCACCTAGTGATAAACCCTCTCAAAATTCCCCTTCAATACATCACTATTTAATAGCATGAGCTTATGTAATTCTTTCTTAATTCTCGGAATCTTTTTCATTCCGAATTTCATTCATTTTTGCGATAAGTTCTTTTTTAAAATCTGAGACCAGTGTTCTCTCCATCCATTCAATTATCCCCTTGATGGTTTTCATGTGTTTTTCATTAACGGTCTTGGCAAGCTTATTCCGCCAAATTTCTATAGATTCCATTATCTTACTCAATACTATTTTACGACTTATTGGGATTGAGATCCCCTTTGCGGCTGTGCTAAAATGAAGCCCCCAGTATAAATAAATATTCTCATTTTCAGTACCATTAGATGCCGATAAGCACTTGTAAAAGGCATCGAGTATTGTTCCTTCAAATAGATTGGAATAGAATAATTCCGCTGAATTTTTGGCAACTAAGTTATTTACCGCCCACAGTGTACCAATGTACCCTCTGGCTCCGACACCCAGGAACGAATCGGAGATATCTGACCAGGACCAACATGTATTATTAAAAACTAATGGGGAATGGGAAGCAGCAAGATAATTGAACATTGCCTGATAATTGTGGTCATGACATTTTATATTGCATGAACCATTGATTGAAGAAATTTTGGTACGTTCCAACTCTTTACCATTTCCAATTCCTTCTAGAATATCAGCAAACACATATTGTGGAACACTCTCTTTTAAAGGTTTGCTTCGCCATTTCAACCCATCAAAACTTTTAATAAAACGCTTTATAGACAAAGGATGAGAGTCCTCATAAGGATTTATTCCCAAGGTGATTACCTCATGATATTCTATGATATGTTTTCTATTATCCCTGTCTAGAAGCTCTTCTGTTATTCTATGACCCTCAATTTCACCACCATGACTACAGATATGAAAAACACTATATGGGTAATGCTGAATATGATTGTCCAGATTAAAAACCGTGGCAAGGTTTCCGGTCAATTGCTTTACATGCATCTCATTTTCTTCCAGACACTTAATTACGTACTCTGTTTCCTCATCATTAAATTCTTTGGGCGAGAAAACAATCGCGGAATACGGTTCAGAGTGTGATTCAAAAAAAATACTGTTGAATATGAAAAAATCAGGGTTTATGTGAAGATGGACATGCGAAACAGGAATTATGTTTTTAATAATCAATGAAAAGGGAACACCATGGGTAAAAAAAGTGGCAAAGTCATACTTGTGAAAACTAATGTGCTCTATTGTGGGGTAAATGACTGCACTCAAATCATTTCCTGCATTAGGAACCCCGTTTTTCCAATCTTCAATTAGGGACCTAATTTCGTATCGATTCAGTTCTATCTTTTCAATTTGCTCAACTCTGGCTCCGATTGACATGGCATAGTTTACTGCTATCACACCGGACGTAGTTGAAGTTTCTTCTATAATCACAACTCCAGATTCATTTTTATGGGGAATCTGGGAAGGATGGGCGTTTTCGTCAATTTTCAGTATTAAAGAGTCATTGATTGCTAAAGGTAAATATTCAATAAGTTTTGACTCAGGACAGGAAAGAATCTCATGCTTATCGGCGATATGTATTAGAAAAATATCAATCTCTTCAATGCTATCAATATAAATTGTATTGTAGTCGTTTGGAAAAGTTAAATAGCTTAATTGATCAGTTGATAATCCAGCTACAACCAGATATTCACAACCACCTATCCTTCTAATTGAATTTCCAAGTTTTACGTTTGTTTTTCTTGCCAACACCCTTGACCATTGATGTTCAGGGTCTGTATTATCGTTTATACTATTAATTTCAGGAGCAGTTACCTGAGGAAACTGGAAGGTTGGAGTATAAAAGCTAGGTCCGCAGATATAACTGGAAATTATAGCTGCCATAGTCGGTTTGTCTTGACTGACAATGCAGAAAAACTTGTTATTAATTTTTGGTGCCGACATTTTTGTAGTCATCACATTGAATATCGCTTTTTTCCGCGACCTGGGAAAAGCTTATCTAAAAATTGATTTCACCTCGCGATGAACCCGCTCAAAATTCGCTTTCAGTTCATCAACATCAACGGCCATGGGCTTCGGCAATTCCCTTTTGATTTGGGATAACCTAAAACGCACCTTCTTATCATTTCCATCAAAGAAAACCACAAATTCCCCTTGTTGTAGCCCATAAAAAGCATCGGCACGCCTTTTGGCCACTTCCTTTTCCCCTTGGGTCACCCTTGTATCAAAATTTAGGGAATACCCTTTACTGACACTGCGCGTTTCTTTCTTCACAATTTCAAAGAAACGTTCGTAGTATTTAGCGGTATCAGGGTCATTGGCCTTTCCAAAAAATTGATAGGACAAGTTACTAAGAATGGCTTTGCTTGCCTTGTCGCCATACATCATATCGTTTTGGATTTTGTCCTGCAGTACATAGATAGTCGCAATGTCATAACTCCTCAACGTAGCAGGAATACGATGCATGTTCAGCAGGCGCAATGTAGCCGCTTCTTCCATCAACAAAAAGGAAGACAATCGATTTCGTTCGCTCATTTGCTTGGTAATGGAATGGATTATGGTGGCAATAACGGGGGAGAGGGAGGTTTCTTTTTTCGGGTCATTGACCACTGAAATTGTAGCAGGATGATCAGGATTATTGACATCCAGAGGCACTTCATCTGCAGATAATACCATAAAGATTTTTTGTGTACTTATCTTTTTAAAAGCATTGGCCAAAGTACTTTTTACCCCTGCGGTCTGCCTATCGGAATCCACTCCGCTGATAAAGGCATCGGCCATGGCTTTTGATGTCGTGTTGGCACTTAAAAACTCCATCAATTCTTCCGTGGTTAAATGTTGGTAGAGCGCAATCATATGGGGGATGGTACAATAATCGGGATAGTCCATCTTCAATCTCCAGATGAGTCCACCTATCAACCCTTCGACGGCATCATTAAAAAACTTGGAGGTTCCCGTGCTTCCACTTTCTTTAAGTTCCAAGAGATTTTCCAAAAGGACGCGTGAGATTTCGTGAACGCTTTCCTCATCAGGAATGTATTTGGGGGCAATGGGATTGACCCTATTGTAAATGGGGTCAAAGGAAATAATATAGAACTCTTTGTTGGTTTCCTTAAAGATAGGATAGGCCATCTCGGTAATCTCAAAGTTTTTGTAATCGTGCATCACCCCACAAAAACCATAAGCTGCAAAATGCCCAAATAAATTGTACACCACACTTTCCGTTTTACCACTTCCTGCCGACCCGATAATGGAGATACCACGGCGGATATTGTCGAGGATCAAACGGTATCCTATGGTGAGCAAAACCGCCCTATATTTTTCATTGGTTTGGGTCGTTGTTTCTTCCTTGGCCACGAAAACGTATAAGATAATCGCAAAGAATAGGAGAGGGGTCAGACCATATAAAATGGACTTTAAAAATACGACCATTGGCAGAAAATGGTAAGCTATTGCTGATAACAGTATCAATAACACCAGCGTTAGATAAAAGCCGTATCTGAGATAACGAATCAACAAAAATTCCATGGCGACACCCATGAATAACATTAGCAGCAATACTATTGAATTTTCCATGTTATTCTATTTAAATTAAACACCTATCGACCCTGATTCTATCGCCCTGCCCAGTCCTTTTTTGAGCTTGTTGAATGCCTTTATGGCCAATTGCACCTTATTGGTTGGAATGCTGGGAACAGGCAATCCCGCTTTTTGAAATAGCTTAAAGGCCACTCCCTTTTTGTTTGTTGGAATGTTCAACTTGTGCAATGATTTTAAGGCCAGTTCCCTTTCATTAGTGGGCAATCCTGCTACCATAGTAAAGAACTTTACGGGGTCTTTTCGGTACAATTTTTTAGTGCTGTATCGGTCGATAAAGCTTCGTTCAAAACCAAAAGTTTTATCAAATCGTTGCTCGGCCGCATCAAAAAATTTGTTCCGATCAAAACCCTGTTTCTGTTCTTTTCCATTAAGAATGGTCGTGTTCTTTCGGTGTTGGGAATTGGGGGATAGGCTATAGGTATTGGTCACATCTTTTCGGCTTACGATGATATGGACATGGGTCTGAAAACCTTCTTTTTTCATGCCTTCCGCGACTAGTTTTCCATCGATTTTGTACGGGGCATCGGCGATGAGCTTATCAATTTTCTGCTGTATTTTTTTGACATTTCCATCAAGTTCCCCACGGTTTACTTTTGCCAAGTCATTTCTGAGTTTTGCTATCTGTTTTCGGTAGGGGGCGTTTTCCTCCACCTTTTTCTCAAACCCTCGAAAGCTGCGCTCGTGTTCAATTTTCGCATAGTACTTGAGGTCATCGACGGTAACCTTTCGGTCGCGATAAAAGGAAGCGGCATAATCCTTCATCAGTTCCCGGGTATACTTTCGAAGTAGGGCAGAGTCGTTATTGATATGCTTGAGTTCTTTGGCACTTGGGCTGACCACAATGGAATAAAATTTAGGGTCTCTTTTTTTGAGCTTTTTGGTGTTCCCATCGATTTCAGCAATGACGGTTTCAGGGCTTACTTTATTATTGTTTTGGTCAAAGAAATGCTCTTGTAGTTCTGGGTGTTTCCCTTCGTTTTCCTTCTCCAAATAGTTGACATAATCGGTTACACTACTGTTGTAGGTTTCGTGGTTTTTCCCAGTTTTTTGTGCGGTTATATTGATGTGCATTACGGACTGTTTTTTAATGTTCTTTTGAATTTTTCAAGCTCCGATGGGGAGAGTTCCAACTTGAAATAGGCTTTGCCAAAGCTGCCCTTGACCAGGGAAACTTTATCCAATACATGGCCATAATCCTGTTTTATTTTCTCCATTTTTTCGGTCAGTCGTTCATAGCGGATCTTGGGAACGGTCAGTTCTATTTCAGTGGGGGAACCCGCTTTTTTTTCGGTTTGTTTTTTTTCTTTTCGGATGGGTTTCTTGCTTTTGACATCCTCCCCAAAAAGCGCAAGTAACATGGCATTGTTGGGCTTGGTCTGGTTGATTTCAATATCTCGGATAATGGCAATGGTGGCCTCATTTCTTTTTATGGATTTGTTGGTTTGCTCCCTATTTTTAAGGATTTCTTGAAGGATACTTTTGGCAAACTTCTGAGAAGGATCAAGCCCATGCCACTCAAAAAAATCCAACATATTGTTCAGGGCTTCGGACTGGGACTTTGCGATTTTCTTGGAGAAGGCGCGAAAGCGTTTGACCACCGAAGCCTTTAGGTTCAATGCCAGATATTCATAATGATATTTCTTCTTTACACGCATTTTTCAACAAACTTTTTCAATGTTTACAAATAGTAGGCGATGGTTTTCAACAAACTCCTTTGATTCCCATGCTTTAAAAAAACCTCTTAATCCCTTTATTTAAAACCCTTTGCGGAGCAAATCAAACCCGTAGCGTCGCTTTAGCGCGCTACCCTCTTGCTATTCCTTTTCGCCCGCGAACGGTCGAAAATCCATACAAATACCAAGGTATTCGCAGGGGCTTGTTTTTAAGGTAAAACAGGAGATTTTAAGAAAGTGGAAAGCGGACTTTTGAAGTATTGTTAGTGGATATTTCTTTTCGCTGTATATCCATCAAAAGAAAAAGGACAGTTTATAAACTGCCCTTTCCAATAGTAAAACTATACTGTTTAAATAATGAATACATAATCGTAGGTATATAGATTACGTTGTGCCTCCTGTTCCAAAAGTGACTGGTAATCAACATTGTTTCTTTTGGCGTATCGTTGTAGGTCTAGACCAAATTTTTGTTCGATATCTTTTTTAGAAACGGTCATTAAATGTTGCTGCGTTTCTTCGTCCAAATTTGTAAAATTCAAATAGATCATTACTCAAATTTTAGATTAGGCCTTCATCGGCAAAACTGAAATAGTCGGCATTGGGGGCAATGATGATATGATCCAATACTTTGATGTCCAAAAGGGTTGCGGCATCCTTTATCTTTTTAGTGATTTGCTTATCGGATGCACTTGGTATTAGCGTTCCGCTTGGGTGATTATGGGTCAATATCATTCCCACGGAAAGGCATTTTAAGGCCACGGCCAGTAATACCCTTATATCTACCAATGTACCCGTAATACTACCCTTGGAGACCTCAAATATTCCTTTGGCTTTATTACTATTATTAAGTAACACCACTTTAAAGGTTTCATGTAGGGCTATGGTGTTTTTGTCCCATTGTTTGTATATGAATTCCGCTGCACTTTGAGAGCTGTTTAGCTTCACCCATTTATCGGATAAGATGCGGTCTTTGTAGCTTATTTTTATTTCATTAATTTGCGTTCTCATTGTATTATCTTAATAGGATTTATAATGAAAAAGAGGGCAAACCTGTGGTTAGTGTGTGCCCTCTTTACTTTTGAAGAAGTACCTAGCGTTAGGCAACTTTCTGGTTACTTTTTGGAGTTCTTTTTCTTGTGCTTCCCTGTGGTTTTTTTCCTTGTTGGGCTTCTGTAGTTTTCCCATTGGCTGAAGTGTTGTCCATAGAAGGGTTTGCATTTACTTCATCTGCGGTAACCTCCATTTCCTTTAGAGGGGTAGGTTCATTTTTAGACCCCAATAGCAAGATTTCTGTGGCCACAATTTCGGTCACATAGCATTTAACACCCATTTCATTGGTATAGCTTCGGGAGATTAATTTACCCTCTATGGCCACTTCTTTCCCTTTATGGGTGTACTGCTCTATGATGTCCGCTTTATTATCCCAGGCGACTACATAGTGCCATTGTGTGGATTGTACTTTTTCCCCTTGTGCATTTCGGTAATACTCATTGGTTGCCATGGAAAAACGGGCCACTTTGTTACCGCTTTCAAGGTTGGTGATTTTTGGCTCATTGCCAATGTTTCCGATCAACTGAACTTTGTTTCTTAATGTACTCATAACTTAAAAATTTAAAATGTTACTATTGATTTTGCCTTCTTCATAAGGCCTTTAAAACTGATTTACTTATTATATCCAGAGCGTTTTCCCTTTTTTGATTTTTTAACTGCTGTATCGCTTCCGTTTTATTGTTTTGGTATGATTTCATTGGATTTATTTTAAATGATTTACTTCCCATAGTGCCGTCGCTGTTACCTTTTTTGATGCTATTCTCGATACAATAGCAAGGCCTTGGAGGGCGTATAAAAAGTGAAGGAAACGAAACGGCTTTATGCCGCAATGCAAGGTTTTGCTATTGTTTTTTTGCCTATCCAAAAAGGGAATGGTGACGGTTAAAGGGAAGTCGATTTAAATGCATTGGAGAAGAGTACTCCTGCAATGGAAGCAGTTACGGCTCAATTAAATAAATGTTATAGTTTATCGTTATATATTAAAATTGAATACTTTTGTGTTGTTCAATGAAGGACTTGTTTCATAAAATATCGGCCCTTGCCTTATCGGCAATTGTGTTGCTGTCCACGATGTCTTTTACCGTGGATATGCACTATTGTGGTGACCACTTAGTTGATTTCAGTTTTTCCGATAGTGCAGCTAGCTGTATGATGAAGGCTGAGATGTCCAAATCATCAGCGGGGTGTGCTGTTATGGACATGAAGATGGATTGTTGTACCGATGTTCAAATTGTTTTGGAGGGTCAGGACGATTTAAAGGTATCCTTTGACCAACTCACCTTCGACCAGCAACTTTTCGTTGCCTCTTTCATCTACACCTATATCAACCTTTTTGAAGGATATGATGATACAATAATCCCCTTTAAAGAGTATTCCCCTCCCCCCCTGATACGGGATGTGCAGCTATTGCACCAGACCTTTTTAATTTGATTTTTAGATAACTACAAATGTGCCCGGCGATTTACCGCATTGGGCCAAACGTGCTATGCACTATTTCCGCGAAGTACTTGTAATTATCTAATACTCGAATTATATGCTGAACAAAGCGATCAAATTCTTAATCGAAAACAAATTAGTAGCCATCTTGCTACTGGTCCTTTTTGTGGGCTGGGGAATGGTACATGCCCCCTTTAAATGGGACACAGGTTTTTTGCCGAGCAATCCAATTGCGGTGGATGCCATACCCGATATTGGTGAGAATCAACAAATCGTCTTTACCAAATGGGATGGCCGCTCCCCTCAGGATATTGAAGATCAGATTACCTATCCGCTTACCACATCATTATTGGGAATACCGGGTGTAAAAACCATTAGAAGTTCCTCAATGTTCGGTTTTTCAAGTATCTATATCATCTTTGAGGAAGATGTGGAATTCTACTGGTCACGAAGCAGGATTCTCGAAAAACTGAATTCCCTTCCCGCTGGACTGTTGCCCAATGGGGTGAATCCTTCATTGGGTCCTGATGCCACGGGTCTTGGACAAATATTTTGGTATACCCTTGAAGGTCGCGATGAAGACGGAAACGTCACCGGAGGTTGGGACTTACACGAACTGCGAAGCATTCAAGACTACTATGTGAAGTATGCGCTGTCATCAGCAAGTGGGGTCTCTGAGGTGGCCTCTATCGGTGGATATGTCCAGGAATACCAAATTGATGTCAATCCTGAGTTGATGCGCCAATATAATATTGGCCTTCACCATATCGTAAAAGCCGTAAAGCAATCCAACCAAGATATTGGGGCACAAACCCTGGAAATGAACCAGGCGGAGTATTTGGTTCGCGGCTTGGGCTATGTAAAATCGATTGGAGATATTGAGAATGCGGTTGTCGATGCGGAGAACTATACTTCCATCCGTATAAAGGACGTTGCCAAAGTGAGTTTGGGTCCAGCGACCCGTCGTGGCCTATTGGACAAAGAAGGTGCCGAAGTGGTCGGTGGTGTGGTGGTAGCCCGATACGGTGCAAATCCCATGGAGGTCATCAATAATGTCAAAGACCAGATTGCGGAGCTTTCTTCGGGCCTCCCTTCAAAACAGTTGTCAGATGGACGAACCTCTCAGGTAACTATTGTTCCATTTTACGACCGAACCGAACTTATACAAGAGACCTTGGGAACCCTCAATGAGGCCCTTACCCTTGAAATTCTGATTACCGTATTGGTCATCATTGTCATGGTATTCAATTTACGAGCTTCCATTTTGATTTCAGGTTTGTTACCCGTTGCCGTGCTAATGGTTTTTATTTCCATGAAATTGTTTGGGGTCGATGCCAATATTGTTGCCCTTTCAGGTATTGCCATTGCCATAGGTACCATGGTCGATGTTGGGGTCATACTCTCGGAAAATATCATTCGTCATCTGGACGAGAACGATACTAAACCAGAAAATGAACGGTTACACACCAATGACGTGGTCTACAATGCCACTGCCGAAGTTTCGGGAGCTATTCTGACAGCCGTACTCACCACTATCATCAGTTTTATCCCCGTGTTTACGATGGTGGGTGCTGAGGGAAAATTGTTTCGCCCATTGGCATTTACCAAGACCATGGCGTTGACTGCATCCATAATCGTTGCCCTTTTCTTGATACCACCTTTTGCCGCTATTTTCTTCAAAAAAAGAAGAAGCAAAAGTATCGTGGGGTATGTTTCTAGTGCAGTATTGATTATTACAGGAGTAGCGGCTGTTTTCTATGGCTATTGGTTAGGGTTGGTGTTAATAGCCTTTGGAACCATAACATCCCTAAAGAACAAAGAACTGGCCTCTCGTCTGTTCAATGGATTTTCGCTTTCTGAAAAACAGGCGACACGTCTAAACATTATTATTTCAGCAACAGCTATCATCTTCCTTTTGGCCACTTACTGGCGACCTTTGGGATTTGATAGAAGTGTGCCGATGAACCTGCTTTTTGTGGGAAAAATTAGTTTCACTCTTTTGGGCACTTTTTGGGTATTTAGAATGTATTACACCCGAATACTCCGTTGGGCATTGGGGAACAAGCTTTTATTTCTTTCCATCCCCACTGTGATTGTGGTTTGTGGAGTTCTCATAATGAACAATACGGGAAAGGAATTTATGCCTTCCCTCAATGAGGGTTCTTTTTTATTAATGCCCACGTCATTGCCACATTCTGGTGTAGCTGAAAACAAACGGGTCTTGCAGCAGCTCGATATGGCTGTAGCCAGTATCCCAGAAATCAAAACTGTGGTGGGGAAGGCTGGACGAACCGAATCTGCCCTTGACCCTGCGCCGCTATCCATGTATGAGAACGTTATCCAATATCGTTCGGAATATGAATTGAACGGGGAGGGCGAACCACAGCGCTTTAAGGTAAACAAAGACGGTCTGTTTGAACTGAAGAACGGCAAGTTGGCAGCCAATCCCAACCTAGCCCTTACCCAAGAAGCTACTTATTCCGAAACCATAATAACGGATCCCTATGGGATTGAACGAAGTCAATTGATTGCAGATGAGGATGGGGAATACTTTCGCAATTGGAGGCCAGAAATTGAATCACCCGATGACATTTGGAATGAAATCGTAAGGGTGACCAAGTTGCCCGGGGTTACCTCGGCACCTAAGCTGCAACCGATAGAAACCCGACTTGTCATGCTTCAGACTGGAATGCGCGCACCCATGGGCATCAAGGTAAAGGGACAGGACTTAAGAGAAATAGAAGCTTTTGGCCTACAATTGGAAGGGATATTAAAAACAGCTGAAGGTGTTAAGGAACAGGCTGTTTTTGCCGATCGTATTGTAGGAAAACCATATCTGCTTATTGATATAAATAGGGAACAATTGGCACGTTACGGCATTACCATTGAAGACGTACAAAGCGTATTGTCGATTGCGGTGGGTGGAATGCCTTTGACCCAAACCGTTGAAGGTAGGGAACGTTACGCGGTCAGGGTTCGTTATCCAAGGGAGTTACGTGCCAATCCAGATGATTTAAAAAATATCTATGTGCCCGTTTCCAAAGGGAGTCCGGTACCGCTGGATGAACTGGTTACCATACGTTACGAACAGGGTCCACAGGTCATCAAAAGTGAGGATACATTTCTTGTGGGCTATGTGTTGTTCGATAAGCTGGACGGTTACGCGGAAGTAGATGTGGTTGAAAATGCACAAGCCTCGATCCAGGCCAAGATTGATAGTGGCGAACTCCTAGTCCCCAAAGGGATAAACTATGCTTTCACGGGTACTTATGAAAATCAGCTACGGGCTGAAAAGACCCTGGGTGTCGTGGTGCCCTTGGCACTGGTCATCATCTTTCTGATTCTGTATTTCCAGTTTAGGAGTGTGGCCACTTCGTTGATGGTATTTACCGGGATTGCTGTCGCTTTTGCAGGAGGATTTATTATGATTTGGCTATATGGACAGGATTGGTTCTTCAATTTCAATCTGTTTGGCGAGAATTGGCGGGACCTTTTTCAGATGGATGTCATCAATTTAAGTGTTGCCGTCTGGGTAGGCTTTATCGCCCTCTTTGGCATAGCCACTGATGATGGGGTGGTCATGGCCACCTATCTGACACAGACTTTTGATAGAAATAAACCGATGGATTTAAAAGGGGTCCATGATTCCGTTGTTGAGGCCGGTGAAAAGCGTATTCGACCTTGTTTGATGACCACGGCGACCACTATACTGGCCTTGTTACCAATCCTTACATCCACGGGGAGGGGAAGTGATATTATGATACCAATGGCCATTCCATCTTTTGGGGGAATGCTCATTGCCTTGATTACGCTCTTTGTCGTCCCCGTGCTATTTGGATGGCGGAAGGAAGTTCAACTTAAAAAGGTAAGCAAATGAACAAGCTGAAAATTATTATCGGTCTTTTGTTGGTTTCCGCTATGGGAAATGCACAAGGATTGCAGTCATACATTGCGGAGGCACAGGCCAATAATCCGAAAATTCAAGCCTACGAACTGCGATATACGATTGCTAGGGAAAAGGAAAACGAGGCCAACTGGCTACCCAATACCGAATTCGGGGCGGGGTATTTTGTCAGTGAACCGGAAACCAGGACGGGGGCACAGGTTGCGCGTTTTTCCGCCAAACAAATGCTGCCTTGGTTCGGGACAGTTGCTACACGTCAAAAGTACGCCTCTGCAATGGCCGAAACAGATTACGTGGACTATGTCGTTGCAAAGCGAAAATTGGCACTGGCCGTGGCCCAATCGTACTACGAACTCTATAGCTTATGGGCCAAACAAGGGGTCTTGGACACTAACATTGAACTGCTCCACACCTATGAGACCTTGGCCTTGACTTCGGTGGAAGTGGGCAAAGCAAGTGCCGTGGATGTGTTGCGCCTGCAAATTCGTCAGAACGAATTGGAGCAACAAAAGCAAATGCTCAGGGAGCAATTTAAAGGAGAGCAGGTCAACTTCAATAATCTATTGAATCGAGATACGGATCTCACAGTTGATTTGACCGTAGCTATGGACATCCCTGATAGGGACCCTGTCACTATGGACAGTCTTGAGTTGAATCCTGAACTTCTTCGTTTTGATAAAATGTACGAATCGGTGACCCAGGCGGAATTGCTCAATCAAAAAGAAGGAGCACCAATGTTAGGGTTTGGGTTGGACTATGTTTCCGTACAAGAGCGACCCGATATGAGCTTTAGCGATAATGGCAAAGACATTGTAATGCCCATGGTCTCGCTTTCCATTCCAATTTTCAATAAGCGGTATACTTCAAAAACCAAGCAGAACGAACTTCGTAAGGAGGAAATTACATTTCAAAAACAAGAACGCTTGAATGTATTGGAGTCCGCTTTTGCCAAAGCGATAGCACAGCGAAATGAGGCCCGTATAGCCTACGATACCCAATCAAAAAACCTGAAACAGGCCAAGGATGCCGAACAGATTTTGGTTAAAAATTATGAAACGGGCACCATAGATTTCAATGATGTGCTCGACATTCAGGAACTACAATTAAAGTTCCAGATAAATCAAATCCAATCGGTGCAGCTGTACTATGTGCAATCAGCTATTATCAACTATTTAATAAATCAATAATTTAAAATTCAAAGATGAAGACACTTTTTAAAACAACAGTAACAATACTTGCCTTTGCAAGTTTGATTTCGTGTAAAAATGAAACAAAGGACAACACCAGTACATCGGATTCCAACACAGAAACGACCAAGACGGTAGGGTTGTCTTTTAGTGATGACAATGTTGGCGAACAATTTCAACACTACATCCATGTAAAGACCGCATTGGTAAACTCAGATGCTAAAGAGGCACAATCTGGGGCGAAAATGCTCATGGAAAATACAGACGATACAGCCTTAAAAGGTTTGCTTTCCAAAATTTCGGAAACCAGTGATATTGAAGCACAGCGCACGGTATTTTCCGATGTTACCGAAAAGATGACGGCAATAGTGGACGCATCTATTTCTTCTGGCGAGGTGTATCAACAATTTTGCCCAATGGCCTTTAACAACCAAGGAGGTTACTGGCTTTCAACCGAAGAAGAAATTCGTAACCCTTACTTCGGGGATAAAATGCTAAAATGTGGTAAAGTGACAGAAACCATAAAATAAACAAGAATGACCGCTTCTTTAAAACAGATCCTTGCCATGGTATCACTAACCTTATTACTGGTTAGCTGTATTCTAGAGGCTCAGAATGGAGAAGTAAAATATGCAGGAGCTTTACGTACAATGATGTCCGGTAACTTGGAAGCAACGGTTGCATTGGATTCACTTTCAAAAAAGAAAAACCTATATGCGCTCGGTGCTTTTGAGAACTTAAAAGGTGAGATTCAGATTTTTAATGGTAGGGCATTCAACACGTCCGTAGCATCTAAAAAAGTTGTTTTCGATACCACTTTTGATAAAAAGGCGGCACTAATCGTTTATGCCCAAGTCTCCAATTGGCAGAACATAGAAATGCCAAATGAAATTGATTCTTCCATTAAACTGGAGGGATTCATAGAAGAACAGGCAAAAGCATTAGGGATTAATACTGAAAAGCCAATTCCTTTTTTAATTGAAGGAAACGCCCAATCATTGCGTTGGCATGTCATTAATTGGAAAGATGGCGATACCGTTCACTCGCATCAAAAGCACAAGGAATCTGGTTTAAATGGAGTTGAAGAAAATAAAGAAGTTGAGATTATCGGTTTCTTTTCGAAGTCGCACAAGGCGGTATTTACCCATCATTCTACCTTCTTACATATGCATTTTAAAACAAATAATAATGAGATTGCCGGCCATGTTGATGATTTGTCATTAGGTCAAAAAGCAACATTAAAGCTGCCCATACCGTGAAAGTAAAACTTAAAAATATGGTTTGTGACCGCTGTAAGACCGTTCTAAAACAAGAACTAGACAATGCTGGAATAAATGTGTTATCAATTGAGCTTGGCGAATTAACTGTGATGGATGAGGCGCATGTAAGTAAAGGTATTCTCAAGGAGATCGCTGAACGTAACGGTTTTGAAATCATTGATGACCAAAATTCAATTTTGGTTGAGAACGTGAAGTCAATTTTGATTAAAAGTCTCGATTCCTTAAAAGGGTTACAGGAAAACCTATCGGTAATTCTGTCCAGGGAATTAAGGACGGAATATTCGATAATCAGTAAATCCTTTAGTGCTACTGCTGGAATTACGATTGAAAAATATCTCATCCGTTTGAAGGTTGAAAAGGCTAAAGAACTTTTGCAAATGAGCAATATGACTTTCGCTGAGATTGCTTATTCACTGGATTACAGTAGTGGAAGCCATCTTGCAAAGCAGTTCAAAAATAATACTGGCATGTCAATGACAGCATATAAAAAAGTACAAAACTGGAACAGAAAAAACTTAGACAAAATTGTATAAGCTTCAACCCGAATTGTTCAAGCCTGTGGTATAAAGGCTTCATATTTTGTCCGGTCTAACACTAAATAGTTTTAAAGATGAAACATACATATCAAATAGAAGGAATGACCTGTAAAGGTTGTCTGAGAAGTGTGAAGTCGGCTTTGAACGAAGTTCCGGATGTCATCAACGTTGCTATTGATTTGGAAGCATCAACTGCGACGATAGAAATGCAAAATCATATCCCGATAGACAAATTTGAAGAAGCCGTACAGCAAAAGAAAAGTAAATATCATATACATCCCGTCAAACCAGATGGCATAAAAACACGCACCTATCCTATAAATGGAATGACCTGTAACGGCTGTAAGTCGCACGTTGAAAAAACGCTTTCAAAAGTGGATGGTGTTGTAAAAGTTTCTGTGAGCTTGGAAAAAGCTGAGGCTATCATTGACATGAAATCAGATATACCAATAGAAAAATTTCAGGGCATACTAGAAAAAGATGGCGGTACTTACAGTATTTACAAATCAGGTCAGCGCCCCGAAAAAACTGAAGAAAAGAAACAGAAACCTAAAGGCAAAGGGACGGGAACTTTCTATTGCCCGATGCATTGTGAAGGCGACACAACCTACAATCAGGCGGGTGATTGTCCAGTCTGCGGAATGGATTTGGTTGAGGAAGTAAATCTTTCGGTTACTACCAATACGCAATACACTTGCCCAATGCATCCTGAAATTATTAAGGACGAAGCGGGAAGCTGTCCAATTTGTGGGATGGATTTAGTACCGATGGAACCCGACCTGTCCGCAGAGGAAAAGACCTATAAAACACTACTCAAAAAATTCTGGATTGCAGTCGTATTTACATTGCCCATTTTCATAATTGCAATGTCTGAAATGCTGACCAACAATCCCTTATACGATATTCTGGAACAGAATTATTGGAACTGGATTCAGTTCGTGCTTTCCATTCCAGTAGTGTTTTATGCTACTTGGATGTTTTTTGAACGTGCCTACCGCAGTATAAAAACCTGGAACCTCAATATGTTTACGCTCATAGGCATTGGTGCTGGTGTCGCATGGTTATTCAGCGTAATAGGTATGCTCGCACCCGATTTTTTCCCAGACAAGTTTAAGACCGAAGCAGGTACTGTTCACGTTTACTTTGAAGCAGCAACGGTAATTCTAACCTTAGTGCTTTTAGGTCAATTATTAGAGGCTCGTGCGCATAGTAAAACCAATTCGACAGTAAAAGAACTGTTGAAATTAGCACCCAATAAAGCCATAAAAATTGTAGATGGTGAAGAAGTTGAAGTCAGTATTGACGAGATAACACTCAATGATATTCTAAAGGTAAAACCAGGCGATAAAATTCCTGTAGATGGTATCATCACAGAAGGCAATACGAGTATTGACGAATCGATGATTACGGGTGAACCTATTCCAGTAAACAAAGCTGAAGATGATAAAGTAAGTAGCGGAACAATCAACGGCAATCAGTCGTTTTTAATGAAAGCTGAAAAAGTGGGTTCGGACACGTTATTGTCCCAAATCATCCATATGGTAAATGATGCTAGTCGTAGTCGCGCACCAATCCAGAATTTAGCGGATAAGGTTTCGGGGTACTTCGTTCCTGTTGTGGTAATCATTGCCTTGATAACCTTTGCGGTCTGGGCAATATGGGGACCAGAACCAGCTTACGTCTACGCTTTGGTCAATGCCATTGCCGTATTGATAATCGCTTGCCCTTGTGCTTTGGGGTTAGCTACACCAATGTCTGTTATGGTAGGTGTTGGAAAAGGTGCGCAGAATGGTGTGCTTATCAAAAATGCGGAAGCTCTCGAAAAAATGGATAAGGTAGACACACTCATTGTTGACAAGACAGGAACAATCACAGAAGGAAAACCTACGGTAGAAAAAGTAGGTTCTTTTGATAACGGTTTTAGCGAAAATGAAGTGCTACGATATATCGTTTCCTTGAACAATCAGAGTGAACATCCATTGGCTGAAGCTACAGTTAAATACGGGAAGGAACAACAAACGGAATTTTTAAAAGCTGATGGGTTTAGGGCAATTACGGGTAAGGGTGTTGAAGGCCATGTAAATCAAAAGAAAGTATATCTGGGGAATTCTAAAATGATGGAACAGGCTAATGCAGCACTATCCAAGGTAATGGAAAACGAAGCTCAATCCTATCAAAAGCAAGGTAAAACGGTTTCGTACCTGGCCATCAAGGGAAAAGTCGTAGGATATGTTGTTATAGGCGATAAAATCAAGAAAACAAGTACCAAAGCTATCAAAGCATTACAAGACAAAAATATTAATGTCATAATGCTAACAGGCGATAATCATGATACCGCTCAGGCGGTGGCATCTGAATTGGCTCTGGCAGAATTTAAAGCCAGCATGCTACCAGAAGACAAGCTCAAAGAGGTAGAAAAGCTACAAGAAAATGGGAAAGTAGTGGCAATGGCAGGTGACGGCATAAATGATGCACCGGCTTTGGCAAAAAGCGATGTGGGGATTGCAATGGGGACTGGAACGGACGTAGCCATAGAAAGTGCAATGATAGCCTTGGTAAAAGGTGATTTAAACGGAATTGTAAAAGCAAGGAATTTAAGTGATTCTGTAATGAAAAACATTAAGCAAAACCTGTTTTTTGCATTGATATATAACACCTTAGGTATACCTATCGCCGCAGGGGTCTTATTCCCAATTTTTGGAATATTACTCTCACCAATGATAGCAGCTTTAGCAATGAGTTTTAGCTCTGTTTCGGTAATAGCAAACGCACTACGTTTAAGAAGCAAAACGATATAATTATGGTAAGCAGGAATACAGCTTTAAAAATCAGAAAAACGCACAGGTATTTGGGTCTCTTTTTAGGCATTCAGTTCCTGTTTTGGACCATTAGTGGTTTATACTTTAGTTGGACAGACATCGATGAAATACACGGTGACCATTTTAAAAATTTGGAGCATCAAACTAAAGCCTATGGAGATTTAATAAGCCCATCCCAACTTGATGTTGCAAATGGAGTTAAAACCATTGAATTGAGGGATATTGGCAATAGACCCTATTACTGGATAAATAACAAACAATTGTACAGTGCCATTAATGGAAAACCAAAGAACAGTATTACGAAGGATGAAGCACTATCTATAGCCAAAAACCGTATGAGAAATGATTTGATTGTGGAATCTATTGAGCAGATTACTGAATCTGGAAAGCACCACGAATATCGCAAAAAGTTATTACCTGCTTATGTCATTTCATACAAAACAGATGAAGCCTTAAAGGCCTATGTTTCCGTTAGTGATGGAAAATTTCAAACGGTTCGCCATAGGGATTGGCGAATTTTCGATTTTCTATGGATGACCCACACTATGGATTATGAAGGTAGGGATAACTTCAATACAACAGTTTTGAGAGCATTTTCACTTTTAGGTTTGATTACGGTATTAAGTGGATTTCTCCTCTGGTATATCAGTTCACCTTCAATTATTACATTAAAAAAACGATTAAAAATAAAGAAATGAAACAGCGCATAATTTTAATTGCAGTTGCGGCCATTATTGGATTGGGAGTAGGGTATGTTCTTTTTGGAACATCCCATGCCGATACTATGGAGGCAACGGAGCATGACCATGAAACAGCATCAGAAAACCAAATGTGGACATGCTCCATGCATCCCCAGATCATGCAGCCTGAACCGGGTGACTGTCCTATTTGTGGAATGGACTTGATTCCTGCTGAAGTCGGTACTGGAGGTCTTTCGCCTGAACAATTCTCAATGACGGATAATGCGCTTGCCTTGGCGAATGTACAGACCATTGTGGTCGGCACTAAATCCGCAGGTGACGACAATTCCATTTCCCTATCGGGTAAAATTGCAGTAAACGAAGAAGCTGTTGCCGTACAGGCCAGTTATTTTGACGGAAGGATTGAGCAATTGAACGTTAATTATGAAGGGCAAGAAGTTCGAAAAGGACAATTACTGGGAACTATCTATTCTCCTGAACTGGTAGCGGCACAGCAAGAACTATTGACCACGGTATCTTTAAAGCAGTCGCAACCGCAATTGTACCAAGCTGTCCGTAACAAATTGAAGCTCTGGAAATTATCGGAAAATCAAATCAACGCCATAGAAAGCTCCACTAAGGTAACGGAATACTTTCCTGTTTATGCAACGGTTTCCGGTACGGTTTCCGAGGTCATGAGCGCGGAAGGTGATTATGTAAAGAAAGGGCAGCCTATTGTAAAGGTGAGCAATTTAAGTACGGTTTGGGCTGAGTTTGATGCCTATGAAACTCAGTTGTCACAACTAAAAAAAGGGCAAAGAATAAGCATAACCACCAATGCCTATCCAAATAAAACGTTTAATGGTAAAATTTCATTTGTGGACCCTGTACTTAACAATGCTACTAGAACCGTAACAGTGCGTGCAACACTTGCAAATCAAAATGAACAATTCAAGCCTGGGATGTTCGTAACTGGAAAGATTCAGAATGATAAAAATTTTAGTGATGAATCGAAACTGTGGGTACCTTCCTCAGCTGTGATGTGGACAGGAGAACGTTCTTTGGTCTATATAAAAGTCAAACCAGATGAGCCAGTCTTTGAAATGAGGGAGGTAATGTTAGGGGTAAGAAATGGGGAACAATTGGAAGTTATTTCTGGCCTTAATTCAGGCGAAGAAATTGTGGCCAATGGAACTTTTTCAGTTGATGCGGCTGCACAATTACAAGGTAAAAAAAGTATGATGAACAAAGCTGGCGGCAAGACGAGGACGGGTCATGAAGGCCATCTGGGAATGCAACCTCAGGAAGATTCCAATAGTTCGGAAGACCAGATGAAAATGACATTGCCGGACACCTTTCAAAAGGAGTTTGAAAAAGGATTTCCAGCCTATTTAAAATTAAAAGATGCATTGGTGGCCAGTAATTCAAAGCAGGCGGCAATACATGCAAAAGCTACTTTGGAAATATGGCAAAGGCCAAATTTTTCTGACTTGGGTACAATGGAAAGAGCACATTTGGACAAGAGTATTGAAATGTTGGAAGCTATCACTAAAGCGGGAAAATTAGAAGACCAACGTTCCCATTTCGTAATTCTTAATGCGAATATGGTCGCTATTGCAGGTGAGCTAAAGGATTTGGGTAATGCACTTTATGTGCAGCAATGTCCTATGGCAAACAGTAATAAGGGCGCGGTTTGGTTAAGTGCTGAAAAAGAGATTCGCAATCCCTATTACGGGGATGCTATGTTGACTTGCGGGAGTGTCATTGATTCATTGCGATAGTTATTTGCAACCCAGTTGCACGAAAATCTTTTTATCTTTGCGTTGTGAAATTTTTGGCAGTCATTTTATCTTTTTATTTCTTGGCACTTCAAGCAGTGCCTTGTAATGATGATGAAAATATTATAGATGATTCTCAAACTATCTCAGTAGTTGATTTTGACGGAGACCACGACCAAGATTGCGAACTTTGTTCTCCGTTTTGCCAGTGTCACTGCTGTCATGCCCACGCCATTTCCGCCTTTAATTTCTTCGCAGAGACGGAACATCAATTAGTTGATGGAAAGATTATTTCTAAACAGTTGGGTATCTTTCAAGAAGTTTCACTCCGCATCTTACAGCCTCCCCAAAGTATTGGCTAAAATTCTTAGCGATAAAGAAATCGCCACCCACATTATTTAGTCAATTTATTACAAATACAAATGAATAAAAGTCTATTAAGCTATTGGCTTATGCTACTATTTTGTGCTTTTGGTTACGCTCAAAATACGTTAGAAATAAAAATATTTTCAGAGCAAGAAAAAGAGCCATTACTAGGGGCAACTATCTATATAGAAAGCCTCAACAAGGGAGCGACAACAAATTTTGACGGAATCGCTTTCTTTGAAGACCTCCCCAATGGGGAATATAACTTGCAAATTTCCTATTTAGGTTTTGAGACAATAGAAAAAAGCATAACCGTTCCTTCAAACGAAGCGATAATCTTCTTTTTAAAAGAAGATGAGAATGCCCTTGATGAAGTAATCGTACAATCCTCAAGAAGTACAAGAACAGTAAAAAAGATACCTACTAGAATAGAATTTATTGGGGCTGAGGAATTAGGTGAAAAAGCCGTAATGAACCCAACCAATATTTCTATGGTACTTCGAGAAAGTACCGGAATACAAATGCAACAAACCTCATTGAGCAGTGCAAATACCAACATTAGAATACAAGGTTTGGATGGGCGTTATACGCAACTATTGCGTGATGGTTTTCCCCTCTACAGTGGTTTTTCGAGTGGATTGAGCATTTTACAGATTCCACCATTAGATTTAAGGCAATTCGAAATCATCAAAGGTAGTTCGTCAACATTATATGGTGGTGGTGCTATTGCAGGATTGGTGAATATGGTTTCAAAAACACCAAACGAAGAACCAGCTTTAGATATTATGCTAACCCAAACACAAGCTTTGGGAAGTACCGCCAATGTTTTCTATAGCGAACAAAGAGATAAATGGGGCTGGACGCTTTACGGTTCAGGTCATTATCAAAAAGCATATGACCCCGAGGATGACGGTTTTAGTAATCTGCCCCAGACGCAATCTATAAGCTTTAATCCTAAATTGTTTTATTACCCCTCGGATAATACCACTTTCTGGTTTGGAATCAATGGAACTTATGATGATAGAAAAGGGGGTGATATTACAAAAATTGAAGAAGGCGAAAACGGAATTCATCAATATACCGAAGAAAACCTATCCAAACGGGTAAGTACTCAGGCCGTTTTTGAATCTCAATTAGATTCTGTTCAATCTATTTCGGTAAAGAACAGTATTGCTTTTTTTGATAGGAGTTTGGATATACCAGATTTATCTTTTAAAGGGAGTCAATGGAACACCTTTACAGAAGCTGCTTACCAAAAGCAAGGAGTAAAAGCAGATTGGGTTTTAGGAGCAAACTTATATTCTACAGTATTTAATGAACGGGGAAATCCTTTAGAACGTGACCAAAAGGACGTTACCGTTGGATTGTTTGCTAATAACATCTATGACGTTACGGAACAATGGATTCTTGAAACAGGACTGCGCACCGATTATGCCATTGATTGGGGATTCTTTGCGCTGCCAAGAATTTCCCTATTGTATAAATCAAACAACAACTTTTCTAGCAGACTTGGGGGTGGTTTGGGCTATAAAGTTCCCGATATTTTTACTGAGGAAGCGGAATTTATCAATTTTCGAAATGTCTTACAGATTGATAAGGATGCTTTGAAGGCGGAACGTTCTTATGGGCTTAACCTAGATTTTAACTATCAAACAAGATTGACCGATGAAGTAGGTTTTTCCGTAAACCAATTGTTTTATCTGACTGCTATTAGAAATGGATTGTTACTTAATTCCGTTGATGGTGATTTATTTCAGTTTGAAAATGCTTCTGGAGAAATTCTAAGTAAAGGGGCCGAGACCAATATCAAGTTTACCTATAAAGATTTTAGGTGGTTTTTGAATTACGCATTTATAGACACACGCCTAAATTATCTACCTGGCAATCCACAGAAACCACTGACCGCAAAGCACAATGCAGGGAGTGTTTTGATGTATGAATCTGAAAAATGGCGTATAGGTTATGAAACCTTTTACATAGGAAAACAATTACTTTCAAACGGGTTTGAAACAACCGATTTCTTTACAATGGGCTTGCTTGCAATGCGTAATTTTAAATGGGGAAGTACATTTGTAAATTTTGAGAACTTTACAGACCGGAGACAAAGTCGTTTTTCGCCTTTAGTTCTGCCCCCTCACGAAAACCCTACTTTTCCAGAAATATATGCGCCTACAGATGGTTTTATCTTTAGTATTGGAATCATTTTAAAACCCTTTGGAAACGAAGACAACGATTAATTATGCAAACAATAGAAGAATTATTAGAATCAAAGGGAGTTCGGATAACAGCAATGCGCCTGCTGATATCCAAGTTTCTTGCAGGAAAAAAGGTGGCAGTTACTTTGAGTGATATAGAAAATGCTTTCGCAAAAGCAGATAGAACTACCCTTTATAGAACCCTTAAAACATTTGAGGAAAAAGCAATTGTACATCAAATAGATGATGGCACTGGCATCACCAAATATGCGATGTGTGAAGAAGGTTGCAATTGTGAAATGGAACAAGATTTACACCTTCATTTTCATTGTAACAATTGTGGAGAAACCGTGTGTTTAACGGAACATAAAATCCCACTAATAAAGGTCCCCGATGGTTTTGTTTCGGAAAATGTAAACTTGGTTGTAAAAGGTATTTGCGATAAATGCAGTGCCTAATAAATGCACTTCCGTTGCACTGACCATTAAGCTACTTTTATCCAAAATAGATGGATATGAAGTTTAATGTAAAAATCCCGAGACATCTAAAAGAAGCTTATAAGTCAGAGCTAAAAGATTATAGACATTGCCTCCTAAAAAACCAATATGCTGATGCCTGGTATCATTTAGAACGTAGTCATATTATAGGTCAGTCTTACCCGATAGAGCATACCTATTCCCATTGGTTAATGCTAAGGTTTGGTTTAATGCAAAAAAACACCAAAGAAGTCTTTGGGCAAGTACTTAGGCTAGTTGTCGGAGGTTGGAAATCATTTATTAATCACGTTCCACTTGGTAATACCGGAGGTGCAAATGTGCCACCTTTAAAACGTATGCCTATTCCAAATGATATTGAAAAATTATTAGATACTAAATGAAAAAAAAGAAAGTCAATTTAAGAGAATTAAAACCAAAATCGGCAGAAGTACATACTCACGATGATGGTCACAATCACGGCCACAGTGATAGTAGTTCTTTTGACACCTATATACCTGCAATCATAAGTTTTACAATGCTTATAATTGGTATAGGATTAGATTATTTTGATATTTCTTTTTTTAAGGATTGGGTTCGTATCGCTTGGTACGGTATCGCATATTTACCTGTAGGCTTTCCCGTAATAAAAGAAGGTTGGAAGAGTATTATACGAGGAAATTTCTTTACCGAATTTCTTTTAATGTCAATTGCAACTATAGGCGCATTTGCAATAGGAGAATATCCTGAAGGTGTCGCGGTAATGCTTTTTTATGCTGTTGGTGAATTATTCCAAAATGCAGCTGTAAATAGAGCTAAAGGAAATATCAAAGCTTTACTGGATGTTCGTCCAAAAGAAGCCACTGTTTTTCGTGATAATGATTACATTAATGTATCACCAGAAGAGGTAACGATTGGAGAAAAAATTCAAGTCCGAGTAGGTGAAAAAATTCCGTTAGATGGTGTACTTTTATCCGATAAGGCTTCATTGAATACGGCTGCTTTAACAGGAGAAAGCAAACCTGATTCGCTTTTAAAAGAATCCAAAGTATATGCAGGTAGTATCAATTTAGAAAGTGTCATTGAAATTAAAGTCACCAACACCTTTGAGGATAGCTCAATTGCTAGAATATTAGACTTGGTTCAAAATGCTACGGCACGTAAATCCAAAACGGAATTATTTATTAGACAGTTTGCACGGATCTATACGCCTATTGTAGTGTTCTTAGCTATTGGAGTTACGTTTCTACCTTACTTTTTTGTTGATGATTATGTGTTTCAAAATTGGTTGTATAGAGCATTGATTTTCTTAGTCATCTCTTGTCCTTGTGCATTGGTCATTTCTATTCCGTTGGGCTATTTTGGTGGATTGGGCGCAGCATCAAGAAATGGAATTCTTTTTAAAGGAGCTTCTTTCTTAGATGCAATGACCAAAATAAACACCTTGGTGATGGACAAAACGGGAACGGTTACCAAAGGTGTTTTCAAAATCAAAGAAATCAAGGCTATCGGTTGGGAAGAATCCCAATTTATGAAATACCTAATAGCAATGGAAGAACAATCTACACATCCCGTTGCAAAAGCCATTATGGAGTACAAAGAAAATGGTGATGACTATGATGCAAAGGAAGTATCTGAAATTGCAGGTAAAGGTTTAAAAGGGATTATAAACGGAAAAACTGTTTTAGTAGGAAACAAAGCCTTAATGATTGATAATGATATTACCATTCCAAATGAAACAGATTCTTTAGTAGAATCAATAGTGTTGGTTTCAATTGACCATACATTTGCGGGTTATGTGGTGATAGCGGACGAATTAAAAGAGGATGCAAAAGAAACAATTACGGAATTGCATAATGTTGGGGTCAAAAATATTATGATGCTTTCAGGCGATAAAGATTCCATTACCCAGCAAGTCGCTAAAGAATTGAATATTGAAAAAGCCAAAGGTGGGTTATTACCAGAGGATAAATTAAATGAGGTCGAAACGCTAAAACAAAACCCAGAAAACAAAGTAGCCTTTATCGGCGATGGTATTAATGATGCACCCGTTTTGGCGGCAAGTAACGTTGGTATTGCGATGGGTGGCTTAGGCAGTGATGTCGCTATTGAAACCGCAGACGTCATCATCCAAACCGACCAGCCTTCAAAAGTGGTTAGAGCTATTAAAATAAGTCGTTCTACACGTAAAATTGTATGGCAGAATATTATACTTGCCTTTGGTGTTAAAGCTATCGTGTTGATTTTAGGTGCAGGCGGTCTAGCTACAATGTGGGAAGCTGTTTTTGCTGATGTTGGCGTAGCGCTATTGGCTATCTTGAATGCTATACGGTTACAAAGAATGAATTGGTCATAGCCTGTAAACCAAGCTATTTTTTATCAGTAGGCATTCCTTTCTTTATTTTCAAATCTTCAGAGTCAAACTTATTTTAACTCAAGTTTATATTTAAGCATTTGCTTAAATAATTACATATCTATACCTTTGATCAAAATTAGTTATATGAAACTTGAAACTAGCTGTATCAGGGCAGAGGCTGACCACACCCAAATACTTCGTTGTAAAGAAGATTTGAATGCGGTATCAACTTCCATTGAAGCCATCAGTAAAATTATGGCACTGGCTGGTAATGAAGTCCGTTTTAAAATATTGTTTTTGTTGAAAAGGGAAACCGAATTGTGCCCTTGTGACTTTGCTGATATTTTAGAAATGAGTGTTCCTGCTATTTCCCAACATTTACGCAAGATGAAGGATGTAAATGTAATTACTACCCGTAGAGATGGTCAAACCATCTTTTATCGTATTTCGAAGAAAAATGAAGATTTTTTGACTGCTATTTTGAGTAATATAACATTTGAAAAAAAAATTGCATAAGATGAAAAAAACATTGACCTCTAATCGAACTGCTTTTGCTGGATTGTTTTCAGCTATAGTAGCTTCACTGTGTTGTATTGCTCCTGTCTTAGCTTTACTTTCTGGGACAACAGGAATAGCTTCTACCTTTTCTTGGGTAGAACCGTACAGACCTATTTTAATAGGTATAACCGTTTTGATTCTTGGTTTTGCCTGGTATGAAAAATTAAAACCACGTACACAGGATATTGATTGCGCTTGTGATGATGACAAACCTAAATTTATTCAATCCAAAAAGTTCTTGTTTTTGGTGAGCATTTTTGCAGGTATTATGTTAGCCTTTCCCTACTATTCACATATATTTTATTCCAACTCAAATGCTGAAAAGCAAGTCGTTTATGTATCTGAAAGTAACGTAAGTGAAGTGAACTATTCCATACAGGGAATGACGTGTGCAGGTTGCGAAGCCCATATTGAAAACGAGGTAAATAAACTAGAAGGCATTTTGGAGGTAGATGCAAATTATGAAACATCCAAAGCTTTTGTGAAGTTTGATAAAAGTAAAGTAACTGCTAATGAGATAGTAGGCGCTATTGGAAAAACAGGATATAAAATCATAGAGTGATGGAAGCTATTTTAGAATCTACAATTACGTGTCCAAACTGTGGACATAAGAAAGAAGAAGAAATGCCAACAACAGCTTGCCAGTTCTTTTATGATTGTGAAAATTGTAAAGAAGTATTACGCCCTAAAGAGGGAGATTGCTGTGTATTCTGTTCGTATGGCACGGTGGCTTGCCCACCTATTCAACAAAACAAAGATTGCTGCAATAATTAGGAAACATATAAGAGCGTATAAAAAAAGCCCTGATAATGGAATCAGGGCTTTTGTTATTATCACCAAATTAAATTCACCGCTCTTGTCGTGTTTAATTCCTGTAACCTTACCTCCGTCTTTTCACTGTCACCAATAGTAAATTTCGGAACAACATAAACCAACTTCGCTTTTGTATTGGGTAATATTTGATAGGGTTTGTTGTGAACATAAATAGGGTTTAAGGGAATTTTCTGATAGGATGCATTCCGCTTTTTATTTCTATTTACCTTAAAAATATTGAGATAATCAAAATCGAATCGTATACCGGATTTATTTTCAATTTCAAACTGTAGATAAACATTATCACCGTGATATTTTAAATTTTTAAGACTCAACTTTATGTTACTCACTTTCTTTGTCACATTCTTTTCTTCAGGAAGTTTTAATAATGATTCACAAGATCTGCGCAGTGGTCCCAGCGAATCTTTAACTGAAAAGCTCTGTTTTGTAATTGTCCGCTCAGTTTGAACTTGCTTGACGTTTCCAATGCTTTCATTCTTTGTTATAAAACGATTGGGGTTCTCCAGATGTTCCGAATATTTCAAAATAAAGGAATACACTGTGCCATCTGTGGTAATCACCAATAAGTTACTAGGCTCTCCTTTTACCGCTTTTAATAAACCCAGATTCTGTTCTTTATCTCTATTGTAGGTAAAAACAAAATTGTCCGATCCTGTGATGCCCTGTTTAATATCCGTTGGGAAAAACAACGCCATTGTCATTGTTGAATTAGCATATAGAGTATCTAACTGAATTTTATTTTTTGCATGTGCTGAGAGCATGAGCCCTAAACTCATCATGACTATTAACTTTTTCATAGTATTCATTTTTATTGTTCTGTCTCGACCTTTAAGGTCAGCACATAATTATTGTTTACCGTTACTTTTACCTGACGGTTAGAACGTTGAAATATTCTCTTTACCCCCCTAACCTGTGGAATGCCAGGTACATTAACTTCGTTTATAACATCTCCAAGTACTTGTTGTCTCAGTTCTTCCCGAAAACTATTCTTGATATAGATTCCTTCTAAATTATCCCTGTAGTCATAGGCTTTAAAAGCTAGTGGGATGTTTCTAATGTTCTCTATTTTCAATAAAACTCGATTCGGTTGAAAGCTGACAATACCAAAAAGAAGGGTGTTTCTTGGAATGAAATACCCCTTGATAGTAACATCGTTTTGGGTACGCATTTCCAAACGGTCATTTGCTTTTATAACTTCTTTGGAATCGACAACTACATTTACGCTGGGTATTGATTCAACAGCCGAATTCGGTAAAGGGTTGGAAGCAAAAAACAATTGTTGTTCCAAAGCCATTTCTTTTGCTAAGATTGCTGTAGACTTGCTCTTGTCATCTTCAGGCTCTTCTACTTTTTTACCTATAATACCCTTTATGGCATTATCTACATTGGAGGTGCGTTTTCTAAATGCACCCGTGCTATAATCAATTTGACTATTGGAGTAGATACTATCGACAAGACGCATTTTCTCCTTTTCTATAAAATCAGGGTCATAGACTCCCGTTGAATCCAAATACTTCTCATCATAGATACTTGGTGCGTTGGTTTCCCTAATTTCCTTTAAATCGTCTACAGCATCAAGCCTAGATGTATAATCATCTTTTACCGTTTCTAATGTGGGTACTAAGGGTTGTAGCAGTTCATCTTGTTCGTCTTTATCACCGCCAAAAGTCAATATGGAATAGGCAACAATGAAAATTACCACCGCTCCAATGACTACGGCAAAAGTGATTTTCTTCTTATCAATTTTCATAGTCTATTTTTTTTAAAGTGTTCTCAAAGTAATCCGTAATCAAAAGCCCGTGCGTGTTCTTCGGGAAGTTTCGTTTTTCCAGATGTAAAATTTTACCCGTAGTCACCAATTCATAAGTGTCGATTATCGACCCCCTATTGATTTGAAAAACTGTAGTTGTTCTAAAGGGATAGGGTTCTGCTTTAAGGTCTATTTCAGAATCGATACTGATTACCTTTTGAACTAAGGAGTATTGCATCAATCTGTTATACACACCATCGGCTTTTTTCTGTCTGTATACGTTATCCACTGTACTATTTCCAAGCCATAAGGCTTTTTCAATATTCATTTCAAAATTAGTAGCATCTATATCGTAGAAATAGGTATGAAATAGACGCAAATGTTCTAAGGTTTCTACCTTTAAATTCTCTTTTTGCTGTACCCATTGCAGGGGTATCACTTCGCCATTCTTACCGATGGCAAAAGAACCATCCAATGACTTGTGGTACATCTTAAAGGAAATGATACTTGAAACAATCGTGGACAGCATCGCCATTGTAACAACGGTCAGAACTATAAACCGGTTCGTTTTCAGGACCTCGTATATGTTTTTATATGGTGTTTTCATTTTTCATTACTTTTTTAATTAAAAGAGCCTTAGGCACTAAATAGTTTGAAGGTGAATGAGGTTGCCCGTTTGTACAATTTGAATTTCAAAAAGACGATAAAGCCTATGGTCCCCAACTCGATAATGGGTGCAAAAAATGAACTTCCAAAATCAAAGCCGAAAAGGTTTACCCAAAAATTGGTAGTGAACTCTGTGTAGAGTGCATTCACGAATACATTCACCAGAAAAAAGGCAGGAACCAACATATAAACAGCCGCGTATAATTTGAAAAAAGTATAAGCCATTGACCGAAACTTTTCAAACACGGCAAGGCTTATGACCAAGGGAAAAAAGGCTTGCATTATCCCCATCAAAAAGAATCGTTCCGCCAAGAACAGGGGGTAAATAAAGAGGTCTAACAACCAAAGAAAAACACTCAATATAAATGCTAATATCTTTAATCCATATAGTGGTGTGGTCAATGCCTCATATAATAAAGCCAACCCCTTGCTAGCGGCTTCCAGTCCACTTACATCATCCTCAATTTCCACATCTTGTAATTGTAGTGGCAAAAGTGATGGTGCGGTATTTCTGTACTGTCCTTCAATGGCCACCAGGATACTATCAAATACCTCAAGTACCTGACTTGAAAAAATGACCAGAATCACTATGATGAAATTCTTTATCAGTTCGGTTGGGGTAAGCCCCCACGTATATCCATCCCTATTGGCAACTCCTTCATTGTACTTTTTTAAGACGTTGATTAGGAAGAATAGGATGGCAAGGGCTTTCATACCTACAATGGTATACTGTAGAAAATCACTGTCTTTAATTGTTTGAAAAACAGTGTCTACATATTCCAATCCTCCGATTAATGGGAAAGCCAACTGCATAGCCTAATAATTTGTTGCCCTGCTATTAATTCTGTCTTGCATTTCCCGAAAGGAAATGATGTCATTGTATCGCTTGGTCTTACGCTCTATTTCAGCGACCATTTCTTTGGAGCTTGTTTCCCGGTCCTTTAATACAGCAGCCCTTTCTGCATCGGTCATTTTTAAATAGTCACTGGATAGGATTTGTTGTACAAAATCCAAATCCTCCAAAGAGTTTTCGATAATATTTTCAAAGGATTGCGATACTCTTGTAATTTCTTCGGGTTTGATATATGGGGAATTCAAAATATTCCTCACGTCACCTCTGACCACCTCAAAAAGACGTTGGTTGTTTCGGGCAAGTTCCCGAACCGCTTTTAACTGTTTTACAACATTGCTGACCTTCTCGATACGGTCTTTTTGCTGCTTCATAAACTCCACCGTTTTTATCAGGTTTTCTGTTTGTTTGGCGGCTTCAATAATTTGTTTTCCCAGAGTGATAAAATTGGTGTTATCATACACGGGCATTCCCTGGCACGCAGCACGTGCGGGCAACAATAATAATCCGAGTGCCAAAAGGCACATAAAAATGAATCTTCTCATAACTCTTTTGATTTTAATTGAACAAATTGTTTAATGGCCATCTCCATGCAGCCACTTTCTTTATAAAAGGCCATTATGGCCTCGTTATCGGCGCCATCAGTGAGATAAGCAGCGAAAACTTCTTGGGGTACTTCCAGTCTGAAAATGTTGCTTTCCTTTCCGATTTTGATAAAAATCTCTGTGTACTTACGTTTCCCTGATAAGTTATTTTTGATGGATTTTAATTGATTCAGGTCGTGACTGGACAGGCTAAGCCTATTTTTTAATTCTTTATAGCCCTTTTCATTGTTAAGGCTGTAAATGACCTGTGTATTTTCCAGAATACTTGCCGAAGTGGAATTGTCTGGCAATTGATTAATGGACTGTAGTATGATGCCGATTGCTCCCTCTTGTTTTCGGATAGCTTGGTAATAGAATTCCACCGATTCCAGCACGTTATCGAATTTTAATTGTTTGGCGAACTCATCAAAAAGGATAATACCCTTTTCTTCTTTATTTTGCCAAATGGTTCGTTGTATTGCTGTTTTGATTAGTTTGAGCATTACGGAAAGAATTTCTTTATTGTCCTTTACCTCATCCAGTTCAAATACAATCAATCGCTTGTCCTCAATCTTATAGGATTGGTCTTCACTTGTTTCAAATAAAAAACTATACAATCCATCACGTACATACTCAGATAGGATATGCAAGAACCCTTCAATATTGAAGTAATCAGAATGAATATGCAGTTGGGTCAATAGATTTTCCCGTTGCGATTCGATATAGGTATAAAAACTATCGAGGGAATGCCCCTCTGCATTTTTTTTATAATAAGCGTGTAATATTTTCTTGAGGGCTACGGACTGTTCCTTTTTTGGCTTGGTGCCTTCCCCAATCAGTTCAAATAGGAATACAGATAGATCCTCTAACCGCTCTGGGGTGACATCGTCACCTTTTGTTATAAAGAAGGGATTGATACCAAGGCTCTTGCCGCTTTCATAGCGCAGTACAGTATATTGTTCGGGATACAGACTGGCAAACTTGGTGTAGGAACCTCCCAAGTCAATAATGACAAGGCGCACACCCATTTCAAAATACTGCCGTAATATGTTGTTTGCCAAAAAGGATTTCCCCTCTCCCGTAGGCGCAAAAATGGCAAAGTTCCTCGCATTGATACGTTTCTTTTTCTCGTCCCAAACATCCTTTAACACGGGGATGTTATGTTCCCTATCATTGAATATAATTCCTTGCCTATCCGTCCTGTAGCTGGTGTTGTTTATGAAAAGGCAAAGCGCATGTTTCAAATCGGTCACGTACAAATCCTCATTTGAAAAATTGGAAGAAAAACAGGGATGGCTATTTAGAATATAATTTTTACGTTCCTCACCCCTTGGATAGTATGGAGTAATATCCAGTTCCTTAAATTCCGATTTTATTTGTGAGCCTATGCTTTCCAGCTGTTGGGCTTCCCGGTCCCAATAGACAATATTCAAATGTCCTCTTATGATTCTTGCGCTATCATCATTGTTGATTTGGTCAACGATATGCTCAATTTTTTTAAGAATGACTTTGTTCTGCGTACCAAAATTCGAACTCTTTTTAAGTTCCTCAATCTTCTTTTCTAAGAGTTTTCGCCATTTCTGTTTATCATCTAAATAAAGGATTTGATTAACGATATGATTTTCATTCAGGGAAAGTCCCAAACCATCGATATACCCTTGATGAAATACAAAATCATCCGAAGTAAAACGTTCGTTGATTTTACTTGTTTGTACGTTTTCGCCAAAACAGGATTCACTATTGATGGCTAATACGTCAAAATGATTATTGCCTATGGTAATTTTGGATTTCTCCAAAAGCATATCGGTATCAAAATTGAGATTGAAACCGTTAAAAAAGGTTTGTGAAAAATTGAGTATTTCGGATTCCTTTAAAGGTAGAAATTGAACTTTGCGGCTATTGTTGATATAGGAAATGGAATCATTTACCGAACCAATGAAACTGTGAACGTTCTGATTTAATTCTTGGTAAATCCCTTTACTTATTTTCCGAAATGGGTTTACATATTTGGGGTTGTTCAATGTTTTGTTTCCTGTCAATGTGAGGAATAGATAGCAACGATGTTCTATGTATTCCCTTCCTTTGAAATGGTCGTGTGTTGCTTTTCCAAGAAAAGTATTATTGGGTAGGTATTCCGAGCTAAACCCTTTCTTTAGGTAAACATCTTGCTTATGAATAACGGAACCAACGGGCAAAGACTTTAGTGCTTGAAACCAAATACTGTGTAAGTCCTCGAAATCCTTTTCCGATAAAGAATAGATCTCAGGGAGTTCTCCACGATAACAGGCAATGATATTGCCATTGTTGGCAAATATTAAATTATCCCGTATTTCTATGATGGGGTTATATGATGCTGTATTAATAATCGACATAGTATTGTATGTTTTCTTTCTTGTTGCTTATGATTTTAGGAAATACCTTAACGATGTTTATGGTTATTGCTTTACGGGCAATTTTGGTCAGAACGATATAGAATGTACCGTTTAGTAAGAATGCTCCGATGATGACCCAAAGGCTGAATGAAAAAATGATTATCAGCAGGGATCCCAGTATTAAGAGCATCATCATTGCAAAGAGGGATATGGGAAGCCCCCATATCATTGCCCCTTTGCGAATGTTTTTATAAACTTCATACCTTTTCATTGTATAGTTTTTTAATGTCGATTATCGACCTTAGACTACTATTCCAATGAGATAGGTAAAGATGCCCACTACCGCCCCTGCTATGAGTACAAAAACCAAAACACGGGTAATTCCCTTTTTGAGGTCTGCATTTTCGCCGAAGAAATGACCTGCATTAAATAAGAATCCGATGAGGAAAATGACCCCCAATAGTAGAGGGAAAATAGACCTAATGGTATCGGAAACATCATTTACCGAATCTTCAATACCTCCGATTTGTGCAAATGTGGGTAGGCTCATTAGGAGCATGGCCCACAAAGGATAAACTGTTTTTTTCATAACGCTTACGTTTTTATGGTTCTCCAATGCGCTTAGGGAACCTGTTTGAAATAACTTTTTACGAAATCTATAAGGGAATGCATGGAAAGGGAGAAAAACTGAAAATATTAACGGTAATCAGCGTTAAATTTTGAAGGATAGTTATGCATTGGTTGAAATCTTTAAAAATTGTGCAATGGATAGTTACCTAAATGCAAGTAAATATGAAACCAGTAAAACTGTTGATAACGCTACTTTTTTTGATGCCTTTACATATGCCCGTAGCACAACATAAAAAGGTAATCATAATTGATGCCGGACATGGTGGAATGGATTCTGGAGCTATAGGAACCAATCATATAAAAGAGAAAGATATCACACTGGCCATTGCAAAAGCAATGCTAGAGTTTAATAGGAAAGTCCTCAATAATGAATATGATTTGTATTTGACAAGATACACGGACACACTTATTTCACTGCGGCATCGGACTAAACTGGTAAAGGCAATTCAACCCGACCTTTTTATATCGTTGCATTGCAATCATGCTAAAAATGAAAGGGCTACGGGCGTTGAAATTTACCTGCATAGCAAAACAAGCATAACGACCAAAAATCAAGTGGAATCAATGCGCTTGGGCCAATCCATAGTAGAAACGCTTACTCAAAAATTGGGATATAGAAGTAGGGGACTTAAAAGAGCAAACTTTCAAGTACTACGCGAATCGATAGCGGTATGCCCAGCAATTTTGGTGGAGTTGGGTTTCCTGTCAAATCATGATGAGGCAGCCTATTTGGAAATGGAAAACAATAGTATGGCCCTAGCACTGGCTGTGCTCATGTCAATTAAAATGTAGGATGATGAAAGCGTTATTTGTGAGCCTGTATAAAGTACTAAAAGAAATTGTTATTGCAGTCGGTAAAGAATTGTTGGTATTCGTAAAACAACTTTAAATAAGGCTAAAAAAAGAAGTTTCGTCAAAAGAATTAGTAATATAAAAACGATAGATTATGAAATTTAGAATTGAATCAAAACCAAGTCCATTGAGACAATTGGATAATTTTAGACAACTAAAAGTTGCCCTAAAGCCAATTAAGGCCGATGAAGGCGGTAAATTTTTAGATGTACTACTAACGCATTGTGCCATGCTCAGAAGTGCAATTAGTAAAGACTTTAGTTTGGCTGACCAAGAGCACGTAGCTATAAGTTGTGATGTTTATTTCAACATACCTCTGGTATCATCGGCGAGTGTTGGTGGCGAAACGATTTCCAGACTTCAGAAATATGGTAAGAATGGAATACGGACTATTTTTGAAAACAAAAAAGAATTGGGAGAATACTTACAGGGATTGGATCGTATACCTAGTATTATATTGCCGAACAAATTGGAATTGATGCAGAAGATCGGTGATGCAAAGAGTAAATTTGTTTACGAGTTAGTTGGTTAATTCTCTTATTCCTTCTTATATCCGATAGGTTTTCTTTTGCTTTGTGCAAGTTGCTTTTTATCTTTTTGCAGCAAGTAATTAATGGCCTCAAAAATGTCGGTAAATTGTTGGTTGTATTTAGTTTCCAGCTCCTGTAACTTTTGGGTTAACTCCGTATGTGATAAAGCATATTTTCTAAGAAAAACAAAGGCACGAACAATCTGTATATTGACTTCTATGGCCTTGGGGGTTCGCAACACACTGGCCAACATTGCAATGCCCTGTTCGGTAAATGCAAAAGGATTGTATTTACTGTGTTTTCCTCTACCTGTATTTTCTAAGGTCGCAAATTGCGTCCTTAAAGAGTTGTATTCTTCGTTTGTCAATTCAAACATAAAATCTGATGGAAAACGGTCTTTATTGCGCCGTACAGCTTCTTTAAGGCGTTTAGTTTCGGTTTCATAAAGTAAAGCCAGATCAAAATCTAAGAGTACTCTTTGTCCACGTATTTCATAAATCCTGTTTTGTATTGTCTGTAACTCCATTTTTAACGGATTTTTAGTTCCGACCATACCATGGGATGTTCACTGGCACTATGCAGTTCATTTTTGATGCTTTTTAGGATATTCCATTGAGGCCTTTTTTTAAACCAAATCCCTTTTCTTATCAATCCACTGGCCTTTACCGTTCTATACAATTTGCTGGAAAGCATCAAATAGTCGCTTTGCTTCAAGTTAACGCCCATTTTATAGGCTCCCAAACGATAATATTTTGAGTCTTTTCCCTTGTCCAAATCCACTTCAAAAGTGTGATGTTTTGAAATATCCTTTAAATCGGTTCCTAGGGTTAACGGCGCAAGAAGTTTGCTGTAGGACGGGACATTTAGTGTGCCTACAACAGCGATCAATTCATTGGGACCATCTTTATCCTTATATACTTCTGCTATCTTTTTGGATTGAACTTCAATTTTGCTTTTAGCATCCTTATGGTGTTCTAAGTTATCCAAAAAGCACGTTGACAGTATGCTTACGATTTTACCATTGGGGGTACTGATTTTATATTCCTGTAGGTCCATATCAAAAATGGGATTGCCATTTTCATCAAAATCATTGACATGGGATTTCATTGCAAGTACTTCATAACCGGATTTGGTCAACAACCCGATACCTCTACCGTACAGGTCATTGGTCTCCAAATACAGGATATGGGTATAGGTGTCAGATAAAAAACTCTTGTTAAATTCCAGTAGCGATGACCTGTCCTCGACCTCCAATAAGATCAGTATATCTGGTGAAACTTCCTCAACGACCTTCGCTTTGTTTACTATGGCCACTTCATTTATCGGGGTTGAGTTTAATCTGACCCACCCGTTCCAATTGGTTAAAGGGCTTGCTTTATTGGCTTCTGAGGCTGCATCCTTTTTTAGGAATAGTTGTCCGGCTTTATGTACCATGGTGAGGTAAGGACCGTTCTGGGCATCTTCAAAACCCAAAAGTTTTGATAGTGTTCTGAGTCTATTGAATTCCTTATTGGTGCGCATCCCCATGACCATAAGCCGTTCAAATTCTTCAATCCAAAGTTCCCGATTTTCTTCACGGTATTTTTTTATTAGCGCTCTGTCCCTATGGAAGATATTCTGGATGTTATAGGTTGCAATGATCATAGCTGTTTCTTTAGAAAGAAATTCTTGTTGTTTTTAAGAATCTCATCGATTTCTTCTTCATCGTAGTAAATAATACCTCCCAATTTTGAGAAAGGGATGGTTTCATTAATGCGAAAGTTTTGCAATGTTCCAGGGCTGATGCCCAATTTCTTCATTACGATATTTGATTTTATCCATTTGTCAATGGTGACCCTTTCATAGTTTGTCAAGAGTTCCTTAATATCTGAGATAAGTTCTTCCTTAAACTCCTGCAGGTCATCTGCGGTAATAATATTTGCTGGCATATCCTTAGTTTTAATATTATACAGCAAATATGAGTCGATGATGAAAAATAAATTCACAAGGTTTCCCTAGGTAAGGGGAAATTTTAACAACCTCTTTAAGAGGGAATAACACCTTTTTATTCGTCTCCTTTTTCCAAATCAAAGAGCAAACTGGTGGTCAAATCATCCAAGAATTTTGTACGGCTTTTTTTCCGTATTCGAATCTCCCCGTAGTTTCGGTAAGGATCGCCGCTCTTAAAGCGAAACGCCTGTTCAAGCGTTTTAATAATTTCGCGAATACTTACTTTACCGTCATTTACGGCACGACTACTTTTTAGTGCATAGGCCAATTCCGTCATGTCGGTCTTGCTCGCCGTCCAATTGAGTTGGGTCAAGGGGATGAATGGATGTCCGTTGGGTCGATCAATATTTTTCAATCGATGGTCCAGATAAGTAATCAATCTTCGATTCGCACTTAGTTTTGCCAACAACAAATCATGTGAGGTACTGAAATCGGGATCTCGAAAGTAGTATCTCGCATGGGTGATATTGAATTCATTAAAGTATTCCCGGGTAAAATAATGGGTATCCAAATAGGTCTTTCCTTGGTCTATATATTGAATGAAATCAAGGTTTCGAGAAAAAAAATCATTTAACTTTTTCAACTTCCTTGTGGTGTATTTCCTTTTGGTTGAGCCATCCCCTTTGGGATAATGAATTTCAAAGGATTTGAGCTCAAAGAAATAGACCAGGTTCGACAGGGGTACCTGTTTGGTGTATTTGAAAAAAAGAATTTCTTTGGCGGGTGATTCAAATTTCTTTTTTGAGATAAATCTTTTTAGTTTGGTCAGCAGGTTTCTACAGAGCACAATGGACAGATCACTTTTTTTGACGACATCCTTTGTGATTGATTCAATTCTTGCTAATTCTTCCGAAAGTTCTTGAGATAGTAAATGTAGTTCCATAAGCTGACCTTTGAGCGTTAGTTACCATTGTAGGTCAAAGCGAATATTGAATTGGGGCTACGCTTTATTTAGAGGTCAGACCATATACCAAAATTAACCGCAATTATTGTGCCTTAATTCTTGTTAATAGTATAATCTAATTCAATTGAAGGAAAGTTGAAAGTGGTATTGAGCGTAGCACCAACTTCAGTGAGTTATCGTTCCATTTTTATTCGAAAATTCAGTTGCTTTAGATTTCCGCTTTGTATATCTTTGCCCCCAATTTAACGTAAGTTAGATCAAATAAAAAGTTACCTATTCGGTTACCTACAAAGTTGAAAAACTCATAAGGTATTGAATTTGAAGGGATAGCGTGGCAGGGTTTCCGTCCTGCCACCCCGACAAGGCCGAATCGCCAGATTCGGCCTTTTAATTACATAATGGTCGCGTAGCTCAGCTGGATAGAGCATCTGCCTTCTAAGCAGACGGTCGAAGGTTCGAATCCTTCCGCGATCACCAATAAAAAAAGCCTCCCAAAATCGGAGGCTTTTTTATTATGTTAAAATGCAAGATTTGTGCACACTTATTGAAAGTTTAAAAACGCTGAACAAACCATCATGATTTGACTCGTTTTTTTATTTTAATAAAATCTTTTAGCTACATCTTGTAATGAAGGGGAGTATAGTCTTGAGTCACGGCCGACTCACAATTATAGACCTAGCCTTCTTGAAGAATTAGGGGCTTTTCTACTATCAGCAATTCATCAAAAAGGGGAGCCTAGCTAGCTCCCCTTTCTTAACTAACCAAGAAAGTCGAGAACTATTCTAACAATGTTCTCTAAAAGAGTAATAGTGTTTATTCGCCCATAAAGTTAAGTTTCCATAGGTAGTAAGATTGACCCATAAAAGAATTTCAATAGCATTTTCAGGTATTTTATAATGATTTTCCCTTAAAAATATATTCAAATGAAAATTATGTTAAGCAATTCATCTCCGCAACAGCTGACTTGTTTTCCGCAAGTAAAAAAACCTAATCCCAATATTGGTTTACCGTATACCGTTAATGCAGTCAGATAAATTTTTATAGTTTTCAAATCCATATTTATTATACTAATTGCCCTCTTGTTATCTCCAGAACAAAGGGCAATTTTTATAGGCGTAGGGTAGCAATCGATTATTTAGCTATAATTGTACTTACATGAGTGTTCCTATTTTAAAACGATTTTTCGGATCGTACAAAAGGTTTCAATTGACCAGCTCACCACAAATCAATTTAGTCTGGGGCTTTTTCCTTTATACACTGTTTGGTTTTCTTCTTTTGATGCTTCCTTTTTTTCACAAAGAAAGTGTCTCAATACTAAACCATCTCTTTACTGCTACATCGGCAATTTCCACTACTGGACTCGTCACCGTCGATATTTATAACACTTATAATTTTGGGGGACAACTGTTGGTCATGGTATTGTTCCAAATGGGAGGGATTGGATACATGACCTTGACAACCTATTATTTACTACTCACAACCCAGAAATTAACACGATGGCACAGCAGTGTTATTGGGGCAGAATTTACGATACCCAAATCCATTAAAATTCGTGATTTCATTAAAAGCGCAGTAGTTTTTACGGTCATCATGGAGTTTTTGGGCGCTATTGCTTTCTATGTTGCATTCTCGAGGTACGACAACATGAATCTAGGCGAAACAATTTGGTTCTCTATTTTTCATAGTGTTTCTGCTTTTTGCACCGCTGGGTTTTCTTTGTTCCCAAACAGTTTTGAATCATTTAGGAATGATGGTTTCATAAATGCCATCATTTCAATATTGGCCATCTCGGGATCACTTGGGTTTATTGTAATCACCGATTTATGGTACAGGCTACGAAAAAAAACAAATTCGATTTCGTTCACCACTAAGATTGTGCTCATCGGTTTTTTGGTATTGCTAACCCTTGGAACCCTTTTGTTTGTTTTGAAGGAAGGTGCTAATGATTCACGTATCTCCTTTTTACTTCCGTCTTTTTTTCAGGCCATGACCTCAATGACCACTGTGGGTTTTAATACCTTGCCGATTGGGGAATTATCGTTGCCAGTGTTATTGATGATAATATTCCTGATGTATATTGGGGCTTCACCTTCCGGGACTGCGGGCGGCTTAAAGATTACGACGTTGACCGCTATGTTGGCCGTATTGAAAAGCCGACTTACCGGACAAAAGCAAATAACATTTCTATATCGGAAAATTCCTTTTGAACGATTGTATGTGGCGACCTCCACTTTTATTCTTTACACCAGTATTATTTTTCTATTTACTTTTCTTCTGTCCTTTACCGAAGAGCAAGCTTTTGAAAAGATTCTGTTCGAAGTGGCCTCCGCTCTCGGTACCGTAGGTTTGAGCACGGGCATTACAGGAGAGCTAAGTAATTTTGGAAAAATTGCCATTACAGTACTAATGTTTTTGGGTCGGGTTGGGGTGCTCACTTTCGGTTTCGCATTACTGGAGCGAAGAAAAAATACTGATGTAAATTCAGTTTCAGGTGATTTGGCCGTCTAATCTTTGAACTTTTTTTTCCAAAAGACCAATGAATCAATCCCTAGAAGTTTGAATTTCCTTCATTGCACGGGAAACTTTCCAATTTCGTATGAATTGCATCAACCTTGTTATCAATTGCATTAAGTGTCTCTCCTTTTAGAAATTAACTTGCAAAAAACATTTAAAACATACACTATGAAGCTGAAAAATAAAAAAGTGGCTATTCTGGCCACCCACGGTTTTGAAAAATCCGAACTCTTTGAGCCATTGAATGCAATCAAAAAAGAAGGCGCCGAGGCGCATATCGTCTCCATCAACGAAGGAGAAATCAAAAGTTGGGACGGTGATAATTGGGGAGAATCAATCGCAGTGGATAAGTTGATAGGTGAGGTTGATGCATCAGATTACCATGCCCTTATCCTTCCAGGTGGAGTAGCCAATCCTGACAGCCTTAGAACTTATCAGGAGGCACTGGATTTTATTAGGGATTTTTTCGAACAAAGCAAACCAGTTTCAGCTATTTGTCATGCGCCATCACTTCTGATTAGTGCAAAGGTCATCGAAAATCGAAAAGTGACTTCTTATAAGAGCATAAAGGATGATGTCATCAATGCAGGAGCTTACTGGGTAGATAAAGAGGTAGTGGTTGACGAAGGGTTGACTACGAGTAGAAATCCTGATGATTTACCTTTGTTTATCGATAAGACCATAGAGGAAATCTGTGAAGGAAAGCACGATGACCAAGTAGTAAATGCGTAAGTATCACGGGGGTCTTTGGCCCCCAAATATTTTTCATAATCATGCCCATAATAGGAAATATTATCAAAGGAGTAATAGAGGCTAGGGACTATTTAGTTCCTGGGAGGAACCACATCGAATCCCAGAAAGAGGTACTCTACCAGCTACTACAAACCGCCAAGGACACCGCTTTTGGGAAACGCTATGACTTTGAAGGAATTTTAAGTTCGAACAATGTACAATCGGCATTTGTTCATAAAGTTCCCAGTTTTGACTATCATACCATGAATGACACGTGGTGGTTTCGCTTGCATAAGGGCGAACAAAATGTGAGCTGGCCAGGAAACCCGGATTATTTTGCGCTCAGTTCTGGAACTACGGGTAAGACCAGCAAGCGCATTCCTGTCACCAATGATATGATTGATGCCATTCAAAAGTCAGGAAGAGAGCAGATTTACGCACTTTCTAATTTTGAATTGTCCCCAGAATTTTTCGAAAAGGATATATTGATGCTCGGCAGCTCTACGGATTTGACTGAATATGAAGGTCATTTGGAAGGAGAGATAAGCGGTATTAGCGCGGCCAACATTCCAAGTTGGTTTCAAGGTTTCTACAAACCGGGAGCAGAAATCGCCTCGATAGACGATTGGGACGAAAGAGTGCTGGCCATAGCCAAAAGAGCAAAGGACTGGGATGTGGGGGCCATTAGCGGTATTCCTTCATGGATTGAGTTGATGTTGAAATTTGTTATTGAATATCATGATGCAAAAAGTATACATGATATTTGGCCGAATTTCCAGGTATACACTTCTGGTGGTGTTGCTTTTGGTCCTTACAAGAAGAGTTTTGCTGCCCTGACGACAAAACCCATTCAAGTGATTGATACCTATTTGGCCTCTGAAGGTTTTTTGGCCTCCCAAACCCGACCTGAAACCAGCGCTATGGAATTGAATACTGCCAATGGCATTTACTTCGAATTTGTTCCCTTTAATCCTGACTATATTCTGGAAGATGGTAGCTTGGCCCAAGATGTACCCAGTTTGACTTTGGAACAAGTGGAAAAAGACCAAGATTACATACTACTCATAAGCACAGTTGCAGGTGCATGGCGTTATTTGATTGGTGATACCATTAAGTTTACGGACGTTGAGCACGCAGAAATTAGGATTACGGGTAGAACCAAGTTTTTCCTAAATACGGTGGGGTCCCAATTATCGGTCAATAAATTGAATAGTGCGGTACAGCATCTTGAGAAAAAATTGGGTGTTGAAATTCCCGAGTATACCATTTGTGCCATTGATTATGACAATGAATACTACCACCACTGGTATCTGGGAACACCAAATCCTGAAAAGTTGAGTGAGGAAAAAGCGATACAATTTCTAGACGAATACCTCAAAGAAGCCAATAAAAATTACAAGGTGGCACGTTCCAAAGCCCTTAAAGGGGTAAAGGCGGACTGGGTCACGATTGAAACTTTTCATGAATGGAGTGCGATGAACAAAAAGAAAGGTGGACAGGTAAAAATGGAAAAGGTAATGAAGCCTGAAAAGTTTAAAGAATGGAAGGCTTTTTCTTCACAAATAAATTAAAAATCACCTAGGTAATAGTAAAGTCAAAATGAAGCTCTGACAACCTTAAGAACGGACTTTTATTTATCCGATGCGTATTTGTTTTACAAAGGAGACGTTTGTGAGCTGTTGCGTTTAAGGTCTGAATAGGCTTTAGTAAAGTTAGCACCGAACAATAGAATCAAACTGGTGTACGAAACCCACAACATTATCAATATAACCGAGCCTGCTGCACCATAGGTGGAACCTGGTTCGGCAGTTCCAAAATACCATCCTATCAAAAACTTACCGATTACGAACAAGCACGCCGTCAGCAGCCCACCGGGCCAAATTCGTTTCCATGGGATGCTAACATTGGGCAAAAACTTGAACATGGATGAAAAAAGCAACGTTAAGAGACCAATGGACGACAAAAAATCTATGACATAAAATATAGACAGTACTGTTGATGAAAAATATTCCAGAAGGTAGTTTCGCAATACGGAAAGCATAGACGTTAACACCATACTGACCAGAAGTAGAAATCCGATAATCAAAACAAAACCAAAACTTTTTAGACGGTTCAACACCTCCAATTTCACCGCTTTGACATGCTCTAGTTTGGCACCCCAAACCTTGTTAAAGGCGTTCTGAATATTATAAAACATTTGTGTGGCACCAAATATAAGTGTGCCGACACCGATAAGGGTAAGGAGTGGATTCTTTCGCTTTAATTGTGCTTCAGAAATGATGTTCGCAACCGATTTGGCAGTATCCGCTCCAAATAAGGATTTTATTTGTCCAACAATTTCCTGTTGGGCTAGCGTATGGTCAAAAAACAGCCCCATCAAATTAAGTATGATGACCATGAGTGCTGGTAGGGATAATATGGAGTAGTACCCCACAGTGGCTCCGAACTTTGTAGGCTCACCAGAATGCCACAAACGAAATGCCTCCTTCATACATTTCCAAAAAAGTTTCCATGATTTCATAACCAATTTGACCTTATTTTAAATAGATACCTGCCCTTCAAAATTGTCATGTGTCAATACTACTTTTTCTTGCCGTTTCCAGTTACGGCATCCAACAACCCATCTTGTATACCCAACCATAGGTAATTGGTAAAGGATTTGGAACTTTCAGGTTCTACCCTTATATCACCATAGCGATACCCGTTTTCATCAGTTTTGTTTCCTCGATTCACCAGTAAGTTCAAAAGAAAGCTGGTAGTCTTTCGAACGCCCAAGAGGTCTTTTTTCAAAACTTCGAATTCAAAATCGTCATACTTCATTTTCATATCCCCTATCGCGCCTGATCGGCTTCCTGACATGGTAAAATATAGTTCTTTCACATCGCCCTTAGTTTTTACGCCCATATTGGTGCTTAAAAATGGATTGATGTCGCCTGCACTAAAATCATAAAGCGTTCCTGTACAAACAAAGCTCTTCATTGGTTTGTCAGTATAGGTTTCTAGCTTTAATTCCAAAGGCGCATTTTCCATAAGTTTTGACTTTAGATGAATCTTTAACCCTTTGTTGTTCTGATTGGAAAAATTTGCAAAACCTCCTTGTATTGATGAAAATACCAAGGGCTGGGGAGCGTCGCTCTTTTCGGTTTTTTCAAAGTAGGAAAGTTTTGCATTGGCCAAGCTGATTTTTGCTAGATGCAAGGGAAAATCCAATTCAGAAAGACTTTCCATAAAATAGGTCTTGGTCGAGGTTTCCTCTGGCAGGGTTTTATCACGAAATATGTTGCAATCCATGGATGATATTGACAAAGAATCTGATATCCATCCCACTTTTGCATTTTTGATGGGCCAACGTAGTCCAAAGCCTTCTATTTTTTCGATGGCCAAGTTGTAATGGTCCCTTTGATGGTAGAGTTTTTTGGAATAGGTATCCCAATCATATATCGTTTTTAAGTGTGAATTTAAAAGGGTATAGCTGCCGCTTGCAATCTGAAGGGATTCAACCCTTAATATTTCGTAAGCATTGAGCCTGAATCTCAGGTCATCTAGATTGAATTCAATAGCTGTTGTATCCAAAGTTATCATTTGAGGGGCCTCTTTGTTGAACTGCACATTTTTTAAAGAAGCCATGCCGCTGCCCAACCAAAGGAGGGTATCTTTTTTCGAAGTATTCAGATAACTCGCTTTGGCTTCTCTAATGTAAAGGGACTGGATTGCAATATTTGGGAAATCTTGTTCAACATTGGTGTTGTTTTTATCTAGGCTATGCTGGATGGTCTTAAAATTAGGGGCTATAACCTCCAAAACATCCAGTTCCAAATTTCCTTTGTTGATGAACGTGATAAAATCGATTTTTCTGGCCGTAATGGCATCCAAGGTCAAGATGAAATCAGTATCCAGAGCATTTTGGGAATTCGTTTTAAATAAAATTCCTTCTATGGTCAAAGACCTTGCGAATACGTTGAGCCGAAGGTTATCATACGATAGGGTAAACTTCTCAGGCAATTTTTGCTCAATTAGATTTTGGATTTTCTGTTCAGCAACGGCTTGCACAAGAAAATAGCAAACTGTTGTACTAATAGAACACCATACCAGTATCCTTACTAATTTCAAATGTTTTGTTATTGCTACCATGATTAACCAAAATCTACTTGTCTACTAGATAATCGGGTTAGCTCTGCATGGTTTCCTCGCGCTTGGCCAATTGTCTGTTCAAATCCCTCACAGTCTCTGACACGGCAGACTCGAAGGTAGAAGCTTTGGTTTCAGCGGCCAGCCTTGGGCCAGGCATGCTGAGACGAATAGTGCAGACCATTCCATTATTGTCCGTGCGATTTTCGGTCTTGAAAAAAATATCAGCTCTATGCACAAATGAAAACTTGGTTTGAAGTCTGAGGAGTTTTTCCCTTACCAGATTTTCTAGTCGTTCGCTAGCAGATACGTTTTGATATTCAAAAATAAATTCCATGTATTAATTTTTTATGCGAAGATATTGGTTCAGAACAAGTGTGATTATCTTAAAACCTGCGAGTATTGACTGTTTTGCTTTTTTAGAGTTTTGCCTTATTGTCCACGGTACTAAGTCCAAACTCGTTCTTGTAGATTTTTACAAGTACGAGAAAGATGCTTACAAGCAATGGACCGAAGATAAGTCCGATAAATCCAAATAGCGGTAAACCGATTAAAACTCCTATTAGGGTTATCAAGGGGTGAATGTTATCCAGTTTTTTAATGGCAAACATACGGACCAAATTGTCGGCCGATCCCACAACAATCAATCCATACAATAGAATTCCCCAAGCTTGAAATTCCTGACCATTGGCAATCGCAACGATAAAAACAGGTATGGTTCCTATTAACGTCCCTACAATGGGAATCATAGAACCTATGAAAACAATGATGGCCCAGAAGATAGGTTCTTGAATACCAAAAGTGATAAAACCTAAGAGTGCAATTATTGCCTGGACCACGGCCACCAAAGGTATTCCCAATGCATTTGCTCGTACCATGGCTTTACTTTCCTTTTCTATAATTGCCAAACTTGAATCGGCCATGGGCAAATAGTGAAACAGGGCCTTCCTCAGTTTTTTTCTGTTGGTCAACATATAATAGAGTATAAAATACATAATACCAATGCTAATCACCGTGTCCATTGTGGTGCTGAGCAATCCAGTAAAATTTGATGTTAACCAATCAGTGAGTGTTGATTCTTGCAGTCTGTCCATTAGGGAGATTCCGCTCCGTTGTTCGAGTTCCATAAAATATTCTTTCACTTGCTTGGTGACTTGGCTGGAATTTATCATTGCATCTGTCACTCTTTCGCTGAGCATTGAGATGATGCCCCATAGCGGTAATAGTATCAGAAAGAATGAAGAAATAATCAATAGCAAAGCACCAACAGCTGAAGGGACGTTAAACCGATCCAGCCGTTCCATTAGAGGGTAAGACAGTACGTAAAGTGTAATGGCACCTAAAAAACCTGTTAAATAAGGAGCTATTCCCCTAAATATTATGATCGCAAAACCAATAATTACCATCAGTACGAAGAGTTGTCTAATGAGATTGGGATGCAGGTGTTTCATAACGTTTTGTTTGAAGATTTAATTCAATGTGCAAGTAGCTCAAAAGAGTACATTATTCTTTGCTCTTTCCAATTTGGGTTTGCCACATTTCCATTTTACTTTGTGATTGCAACAATATTTAATTCAATACCATTAAGCTTTTGGAAATTGTGGTCAGTACTTTGTACAAAATCAAAATTAGATATTATGAATTCAGAACAATTGGAAGGAAAATGGAAACAAATCAAGGGAGAGTTCAAACAAAAGTATGGTTCTCTTGTTGATGACGACACTACTTACTCAGAAGGAAAGTTTGATGAACTCTTGGGGAAACTGCAAGAGAAAACCGGTAAAAAGAAAGAAGATTTGAAAAAGGAGATTGAAAATTGGTGATTCTGGTAGGTGAATCCCTTGAAGTGACTTTCAGGGGATTTTTGTATCCAATACCATGTGTACACATAATATGACAGTTTATGTTTGAAATACTAAGTTCTCCCGACGCATGGGTAGCGCTCTTCACTTTGACCTTTTTGGAAATCATTCTGGGAATAGACAATATTGTCTTTATTTCCATACTTGCCAACCGACTCCCCATAGAGCAGCGAAAAAAAGCGACAAACCTAGGTCTTATAGCGGCCATGGTTCAGCGTGTAGCACTATTATTTCTAGTCTCTTTCCTGATAGGATTGAGTAAGCCATTTTATGAGGTGGAACTTTCTTGGATAAAGGCCGGGCTCAGTTGGCAGAGCATTATTTTGTTTACCGGAGGTCTTTTTCTACTGTTCAAAAGTACGAGCGAAATTCATGATAAGGTCAGTAAGAACTCAAATATTGACCAGGAAGAGAAAGCGCCCGTAACCAAGACACTACAAAAAGTGATTTTGCAAATTCTTTTGGTCGACTTTGTTTTCTCCATAGACTCTATTCTTACGGCGGTGGGCATGACCAACGGCCTTGGTAGGGAACCCATGGATGCCTTAATAATCATGATAATTGCAGTAGTCATTTCTATAGGGGTTATGTTGATTTTCGCCAATGCCATTCGGGTATTCATTGATAACAATCCGTCTATCCAAATGTTGGCACTTTCATTTCTTATTTTGATTGGTTTTATGTTGATTACGGAAGCAGCCCATTTGGCACATGTTTCAGTTTTTGGGCAATCGATTGGGGCTATCCCAAAAGGCTACCTATATTTTGCCATAGCCTTTTCGCTGTTGGTCGAGTTTTTAAATATAAAATTTCGTAAAAAGATACAATTGATAGATAAGGACAATTTGTAAATGAAAAAGAGGTGCTAAGCACCTCTTTTTTTCTTATATCAACTATAGTTTTTTGTCTACCTTCTTTGGTATTCTCCGTCGTTCAACTTAGTCTGGGGTTGGTCAGGTACATCATATTTGTCTTCGGATTTTTTTTTGTTTCCAGTTACTTCATCTTTCTTTTTTGTATCCTCACTACCATTGTTTATCGAATAGTTTACTCCTTTGTCGTCTTCTTTCATCAAATTGTAATTTATGTATTTATACTTAACTCTTAGCTTATCTAAGTCAAATATAAAATTACTGTAAGTCTGCATTTAGAGTTGATGGGATTCCGAATAATATTGATGCATTCCCTTCGTATGGTTATTAAAATGAAGTACTGGTTATTCAATATCCTCCATCGTTTTTAAATTTTTATCAATTTCAAGAATTTGATCTGGAGAGGGGTAATATCTACGTATTTTAGCCTTGTAGGTTTCGGGTAATTCAGCATGGTTAAGAATAAAATTTTTAGTGGCGACGAGATACTTTCCATAACCTGCTTGAGTTGCGAATGTGTCTGCCTTTAGCTCCGCTGATTTCATGAATTTCTTAGAGGTTAAATAGAGCAGCCCGAAGCGCAACAATCCTATTGAAGATAAACTTTGATAGTCTTGAATATGGCCCAACTCATGGGCGAACCATCCTATTTTTATTTCTGATGGTAATTTAAGAGTGGAGAAAGTCTTTGTGCCAATTGTGAAGGTTTCACTTACCAATACCAGATACTTTCTACGAGGCTTCTTTTTAAGAATATCCTTGAAACTGGGCTGAGCCATCATTATACTTCCGTTCAAAGTATTTTTCACCTTAAACTCAACGGCTATTTCATGTAGGTCCGTAAAACCTTCCATAGCTATTTTGGCTTCTCGTATTATCAACTTTGGGGCTATAACATTCATAATAACGGGGCAAAAAGTTTAGCTATGCCTTCTAAAAATCTCTGCTGTATGGGTCTTTCGCGAAACGACTTAAAATCCAACTCCTCGGCATTTTTCATGTGATGTTCAAAATCGAGTAGTACTTCTTGCGCTAAGGACTTGTCATACACTAGGGTGTTGGTTTCAAAATTGTGCTCAAAGCTTCGATAATCAAAATTACCTGAGCCGATAGAGGTCAGGTATTGGTCAACCACCATTAACTTGCTATGGGTAAAATCATCTCTTAAAAATATTTGTACTCCTGCTTTAAGAAGTAACTCGAAGTTTGAGTACATACTATATTTGGCCAAAATTGAATCAGAAGTTTTTGGGACCAATAATTTTACGGTTACACCTCTGAGAGCTGCCATAGTAATACTGTTCAGTACAGATTGGTCTGGTATAAAATAGGGGTTGCAGATACAAATTTCTTTCTTGGCCGCGTTCATCATGCCCATATATTGCATCATCACTCCCGGAAACTTGGAATCCGGACCGCTGCTTATGATTTGCACGAAAGTGTTCCCTTTTTTTGTAGATTTCGGGAGATATTTTTCTGTAAAGAGGCTATCACCTTCTTTTTTTGCATAGCTAAAATCTTCTAAAAACACTTGGTGTAAACGATTCACGGCAGGACCTTCAATTTTTGCATGAATATCCCTCCATCTACCCAATTCATCTTTGTCGGTAACATATTTGTCAGAAATATTGACTCCCCCCGTAAAGCCTATTTTTCCATCCACAATAACTATTTTTCTGTGGTTTCGGTAATTGAGGCTAAATAATAGGTTGCCGAACCGGATAGGCATAATAGGGAATAGTTCCACCCCAATGTTCTCAAACCTTTTTTTATTTTTTCCCCTAAAAGCAAAGCTTCCGAAAGAGTCGTAAAGCAATCTGATTTCCACACCTTCTTTGATTTTCTTTTTGAAGAGATCATAAAACTGATTTTGAACCTCTCCTTTTTCGAAAATATAATATTGAAGGTGTATAAATTTTTGGGCTTTTTCCAGTGTTTTAAACAACGATTCAAAAGTTTCTTGACCGTCATGAAGAACAGTGACTTGGTTATCTCCTAGGACTGAACTCTTTGAGGCATTTTTTAAAAGTTGGGCCAAGTATTTGTATTCAAGCTGTTCGTTTGTTTTTTCTGAGACAAAATTCTGTGTAGATTTTTGTAGCCTTCTCATTCTTTCTAAAGACCGTGAGCTTCTAAAAAGTTTGAACTTTCTTCGGTTCACTCCAAACAAATAGTAAATAAAGGGACCTCCAATTGGAAATATAAGCACAGTCAACATCCAGCCAAGGGATTTGGTCGGTCTAGTTCCATGAAGGATAATGCTGAGTAGTGCCCATAACGTTACTATGATATAAAAAGTCAGTACTATAGGATGCATATTTACAATTTAGTTGATTACAATTTCCCATCCAACCAAGATTAGCTTTTGCAGCACACAATTTATGGATACAGTCAATATTCGAGTATATGTGGGCATACATTGTCTTTAAAAACAAATAATGGGAACATTAGCAACAGATAACAGACAGGTTACATTGATTTATTATCCAGGCGGGCCAATAAACGATGACCTAACGGCGTATGCCGAATCAAGTAATAAGAAAATGAAAATAGTGGACTTGTCCAAAGAGAAGTTAACGGGCACGCAATGGTCAGAGGTTGCTGACGGCCTTGGGAAACGGGTTCAAGATTTGGTGAATCAAAATCATCAGGATTTCGTCGAACAATATGGAACCGAAAATCCAGACCTTGATGAACATGATTGGATTACAGTTTTGACCAATAGCCCAAAAGTTTTGTCTAGACCTATATTGATTAATGGTGATACATTTCATGAAATTGAAAGGATATCACAATTTTCCCAACTTATGGACAGCGACAGCGCGGGATTGGAAAAACCATATCCTAATCCTCAAAAGAAATAGTTAGAGCAAATAAAAAAAGGCACCAACTTTTGGTACCTTTTTTTATTTATTTTCTTCTAGGTGCTTAATTATCATCAACCGCATCTTCAACCTCATCTTCGACTTCTTCCGCACCTTCCTCGATGGCTTCACCCGTTTCTTCAACTCCTTCTTCTATTTTTTCACCTGTGGTCTTCTCTTCAGTACAGCCATCACAGCTTGTAAAGCTTAAAGTCAACAATGAAAACAAAAGGAATAGAAAATATAATTTTGATTTTCTCATAATGATTAGGTTTTATTATTATCCTATTTTTTTTCTTCCGGTAATCAATGATATCACAAAAGCAATAAGAAAAACAAAGAATAATATCTTAGCGATACTAGCTGCTCCTGCAGCGATACCACCAAAGCCAAATATTGCGGCAATTATTGCCAAAACGATAAAAGTAACTGTCCAACGTAACATAAAATAGTGTTTTTAAGTTTAAACGGGCAGACTTTCTACCCTTTGATACAAAAGTCACATTTTATGGCCGCTCATCTTTGTTCTATCCAAAGTCTTCTTGACTCAAATGAGTTAGTCTTTAGAAAATCATACTTTAATGGTAAAATTAAAGGTAGGTATAGACTATCTTTAGAACCTACCAGTGTATTATGAAAAACGTACTTTCAATTTCCACAGTCCATATTGATGAGACCATAAATGGTATGGCCAAGTTTTTTGGAGTACATGTGGATAGGGAGAACAACGAAGTATGCTTTGAACTATCTAAGGAGTGGGGGAAGGGATACATCAACGGTTTTTCCTTCACCCATGGTGTGAGTGTTATCGATGTAGATATAAGGTTAAGAAAGGATGTTATACTTGAGTTTCAAAACCCCAGTGTTGAACCCCTACAGTTACTCTACAATAAGGAAGATAATTTGGGACATATTTTTTCCGATACAGAGACTATTAATCAAATAAACCGACTGGAATGCATTATGGTGGCTTCTGACATTGCATCACACCAGTGTTTGTATATTGGGAAAGACACTTCTGTTTGCATGTTTTTAATCAATATCAATCGAAGGGAGTTTGAAAATAAGGTTGAGGATTTTCTCCCTGGGATGAACAAAGACCTTGAACTGCTTTTTCGGGATATCAATGGGGTAAACCGATTTTTTTATCAAGGATACTATAGCTTGGATATTGCCGAGAGCATTGAGGCCTTTACTGATTGTGAGTTGACCGATTTTCCCAAATCTGTTTTTTTGGAAGGAAAAGTCTATGAAATTTTGGGTCATCAGTTACGACAATACCTTGATGACCGAAATAGCCCGGAACGGCGAAAAATATTAAGAACATCCACAGTTTCGGCAATTGAAAAAGCCGCGCAGCTTATTGAGGAAAATTTAGATCAAGTTGAAAGTATCCTAACACTTTCCAAAAAGGTTGGACTGAACCAAAACACTCTTCAGCAAGGATTTAGGCATATTTTCGGAAAATCGGTCAATGCATATATTAAAGAACTTAGGCTGAAACGTGCTAAAAATTTGATGGAGACAACACAAATGAACATTACGGAAATCAGTTATGCAGTTGGAATCAATTCCAGAAGTTATTTTTCGAAAATCTTCAAAGAAAAGTATGGCATGACTCCCAAACAATATGTTTTAAACTCTCGCAACAAAGCATCATAGTAACACTATTAGTTTAGCGAGTTTTTCTTAAAATTCACCAAATAAGCTTCCAAAACCACTTAATTCTGTTAAAGACAATTTCAATATTGTCAAACAATTTTTTGGATTGATTGGTTCTTTGTGCCACTTATTTTTAAGTGAAATGAGAACGATTCAAATAAATGCGGAAAAAGGTGGGGATGTATTAAAATCCATGGCTTTGGCCTTGAACGGTACAGTCATTGAAAAATGGGGTGAACACATCCTTGAATTTGATAATGAATTTGGTAAGGGTGTAATCAAATCAATTTCTTTTGACTGGGGTGTTACTCTATTTGACTATGATTTGGACCTCAACGAAGACATGAAGTTGGTGGTCAACGAAAGCGATAAGTTCACCATTGAATTTGTTTTTATATCTCAGGGGAGTCTAAAATTTTCAAGTGGAATGTCAAATGAATGGCTCAATTTGGAACGCTATCAGAATATTATCGTTTCACCAAAACTGGGGGAGAGCCAAACATATATTTTTCCCAGTAATGCCAACGTTAAAGTAAATCTGATACGCATTATTACTAAAGAATATCAAAAGAAAAAGAATCACAACCTTAGTTATTTGAACGAACAATTACTCTCTATTTTCAAAGAAGTCCCTACTCAATTGCCCTATTCACATTTGGGCAATTATAATTTATCCATCGCGGATGAGGTTCAAAAGCTACACTCGAATGATCAGGAGGGTATGACTAGGACCTTGTCGCTTGAGGGAAGATTGAATCTAATTCTTGCGATGCAAATTCTTGAACATCAAAACCTTGTTACGCAACAAGTGATGCCAGATTCATTTTCGCACGAAGAGATTAAGAGAATCCATCAATTGACAAAGTATATTGCTGAAAATATTGAGGGACAAATCACGGTAAGCCAACTGGCAAAAGAAGCAGGGATGAATCCTAAAAAGCTTCAAACAGGTTTTAATCTGCTGTTTTCAAAATCGGTAAATGGTTATGTTAGACAGCTCAAACTTGAACTTGCCAGGGACTATTTGAAAAATTCTGACCTGACAATATCAGAAATAGTCTTCAAGATTGGTCTGAAGAGCAGGAGTTACTTTTCTAAGATATTTTATGAGAAATATGGAATACTGCCCAATGCCTACCGTCAAAAAGTGAGCAAGTTTATTTGAATCTTGGAAGGTTTACGTAGTTTACCCTTTTTAAAAATTCATTAAAACGTATTTCATTTTTGAAGAATTCCTTGGATACAGGTTCTGCCTCGAAAGAAAGTCCAGGTTCTTCCATCAATAAGGATTTCGCATCTTCCGCCATCAATTGTGGGGACAACCAAGCCTCATACTGCTCCATATTCAAGGCAAATGGCATTTGATTGCCCAAATCTTGAATTTGCTCCAATTCTTTGTTGAAATTAGTGGTAATTATGGCCGATGTGTAGAAGCCATCTTCCAATTCACTAAATATCGAGGCCATGGCAAAGGGTTGCATTTTTGGTAAATGTACATGGTACGGATAAATTTCCCCTTCTTTTAAATAACTGGTAAAAAACCCTGTGGTAATCATGGCCGACCTTCTTAGCTCCAGACTTTCTTTAAACCATTTTGAGCTGTCAATTTGACCAGTTTCTATATTCAAAGTATTCATTTGGCTCTGGAAAAGGTTCCATTCCTCTTTGAATCCTTCTGGTAAAAGTCCCCATATGGCAAAGTCAATGTGCTTGTTGTAATTTTGCTTCACAATGGGCACCAGGTTTTCATCTAAACCGTTGATAAGCTGGTTTGGTTTGTAAATATTCGGGTGCTTGAATTTAGCTTTAAAAGTATTTTCTATTTGTTCTAAGTCAGCAATGTTTGAAAGCCGATAATACATCTTTTTTTAAGCAAATTACGGGAGAAGGATCTGCGTATTTTGACCGCATTGCCAATAAAACTGACTCTTTTCATACTGTAATTTCCTGATATGCTGAAACTTCATTTAAAAAATATAGAAAAGGTCATGGCATAGTAACAAAAACTATATAAAATAGAAAACGAGCCAGTATGACCCGTTTTTAATCTATCTAAAATCCCCTTACGTATTAGGATACATCCTCCATTGCCTTGATGTCGGTAAGCGCATTTTTGATGCTTATTTTGTGTGCATTGAGAACTCCTCGAGTGGCCGCGGTAAAATCGTTTTCTCTTAACACCTCTTCGTATTCACTTAAGGCGGCCTCTTCTCCTCTTATGGCCTCTTCCAACATAGCCTCTTCATTGTTACCGGAAAAGAATACTTTTACATCCATCCAGGCCCTATGTGCTTTTGATGCAAAACTATCCTCTGTCTCTGTTTCTTTTGAATATAAGGCCATTTCACTTTGTAAGCTTTGTGCAAAATGCCCTCTTTCCGTTGAACGGTTTTCAAAAAAGATTTTTAGAGCAGCATTGTCAATGTTTTCAGCAGCTTTTTGATAGCCCTTTTTTGCATCTAAGTTCTTCTGGATTAAATCGTTCAAGTTCTCTAGGTCTTTTTCAAATTTTGTATTCATGATTCTATTTTTAAGGTTAATAACACCTGCAAATTAGTTCTCCCTTCTTGGACCTTTTGACGCAATCGATTCAATTCATAATGCATACACGTTAAGAGGTTTTTTTGACCAGTGTATCTATGGTTTTTTCAGAAATATCCAGAGTGCGAATTGGAAAGGGAATGGTAATCCCATTTTCATCAAAAGCATCCTTGATTGAAATCAAAGCCTCGGTTTTTGCATTTGCTACCTCTAGCGCCGAAGTTGAGTCTATGCGAAACCGCACTTCAAAATCAATGGAACTACTATTAAACTCAGTGTATAAAAAGATAATGTCGTCCTGATTCTCCAACTCTTGAAAGTTGCTCATCAATGCTTTTAAAACGACTTGTCTAACCTCTTTGAGATTGGAATTATAGGCTACACCACATTCAAGAATGACCCGGGATTGCGAGGTGGTGGAATAGTTTTTAATTGCATTTTCAATTACCTGCTTGTTTGGTATGTACACTAGATTGTTATCGGCCTGCTTTAATGTGACTGCTCTGAGATCTATGTTCACCACTTCTCCTTCAAAGTCTTTCACTGAAATCCAATCTCCATATTTGATGTGCTTGATATAACTCAGTACAATTCCGGAATATGTATTGGCCAAAGCTCCTTGCAGTGCCAGTCCCACAGCAAGTCCTGCGACTCCTGCCCCTGCTAAAATAGCGTTGAGCGTTTTGCTCAAATCCAAAATTCCGAGAATTAAAAAAAGACCTAGAAATATGATGGCTACGGCAGTAAGTTTTCCTATGAGATTGACCATTGAGGTCTGCATACTGCTTCTTTTAAGGAGACGGCTTACTACTTTGCGCACATATTTTGCAACAATGTAGCTGACCACGAATACCAAAATGGCCAAGATAAAATTGGGGAGGTAGCCGATAAAATCATTTAACCAGCCCTCCAGCTTTTTTATCATTCCGTTCCATGCTTCATTAAAACTTGTTTCCATTTATGCTTCGTTTAAAATTTTAAAATCGCTCGATTCGATGAAATTCATCATTTCTGTTTCAGTCTCTTGTAAAAAAGGAACCCTTGTTATTTTTTCTTGGTGCAAAATCCTTTTAGGTTGTTTTTCATATTCCACAATCAAAGCGGGATGAACATAATATTTTCGACATACATTCATCGTATTTCCGAGTGCTTTGGAAGCTTCCTTTAGTGCTAGTCTTACCTTTGCTTGTGGGTCTCTTTCCACATTTTTCAGTTCCGCGCTTTTCAGATGTTTGTAGAAAACCAAAGAGGCGGCCCATGTTCTAAAATCTTTGGCAGAGAACAAAGAACCAATGTGTTTCTGAATGTACTCGTTGACCATTCCGCTCTCTACGCTATGTTTGTTTCCATCTTCATCAAAAAATTTGAAAAGTTCCCACCCGGGAATTTCTTCACATTGATTCACCAACCGAATCAATCTCTTATTTCTTAGGGTGATTCGGTGTGCTTTTCCTCTCTTGCCCACAAATTCAAATCTTAGATTCCTATCAGCATGTGCAAGATGCCGTTTTCGAAGTGTGGTCAATCCATACGTTTGGTTATGTTTTGCGTACTGTTCATTACCGATACGGATATGGGTCTCTTCCATTAGTTTAATAATCAATGCCAAAACTTTTTCTTTTGACCAATAATCACCGGTCAAATCTTTCTCTACCTGTTCCCGCATTTTAGGCAAATGTTCTCCAAAGAGCAGCAATTTTGCAAACTTGGTTCGGTTTCTAAAACGTTGCCATTTGGGATGGTACCGGTACTGTTTTCGGTGTTTTGCATCTCGGCCAACGGCTTGAAGATGTGCATTGGAAGCAGCTGCAATTCTCACGTTTTCCCAGGCCGGTGGTACCGCCAACTTTGAGATTTCACTTAAACGTTTCCTATCATTGTACGTCTGTCCATCAATTGCATATATAAAGGGTTTTTTACCTCTTCTTTCAATGGTCAAATCATCTTCTCCTGCATAGAACAAATCAATCTTGTTCGTGAGAAAATCAGGGTTTTTGCTTCCAATGACCGTCATGTTTGATAATAGGTTCATGTTCTATCTTTAGTTAAAAGAAATGGTCCCATACTGGAAACGCCAGAGGGACCACCTTCAAACCAACCAAAAATGTAATCAATTTGTTCTATTTGGAATAAATAACCTTTACGTTGTCCCTCTCCTTTGACAAGGCATCCATATTTTCAACGTAGCGATAGCGTTGATTGAACAAACCATCGGGGCGTTCGCCCACAATAATATATTTCTCATCCATGTCAGGTGCATTGATGGTGACCTGGTCTGACACACGCATTTTTTGCTTTCCTATGGTTTGCTCAGTTGCTTCCAATTTTGAAATCACCCAAAGCTTACCATCTTTGACCCATATTTCTTCGATAGTAAGGTCATGTTCGTTGTCCACTACTTCGGCCTCTACCATTATCGTGCGTTCTTCCCTTTCCGTACCGTCGGGCATATTGATATCAATGTAAGGTACTTCAACCTCTTCTTCCTCCATGATGATTACTACCTTCGGAATTTCTACGGTTTTGGTCGTTGTGCCCACATCTACATTCGCCCAATCTACCTCATATTCGGGTAGTTCTCCTGCTTCAGCAGTTACATCCACATCTAATTCGGGCAATTCCCCGCTTTCTTTCTTTTCTACCTTACAACCTATTAGGGCAATTCCTAAAAAGGCCACAAATACATATTTTTTCGGTTTCATTTAATTGTTTTTGTCGTTAATAATGGTCAAAATTAATTTTCGAAAAGCTTAGGATGGTGCTGATATGATTCCAATGTTAACCACATTGCTTAAACTCTTGATGGATTGAGGACACTATTTCTCCATTAAAGGCAACTGGAGGAATTGGAATATCTGAATTTTGAAAAAAAACGTATGGATTATTCAGGTATTAAAGCATTGTATATAAATGGTACACTAAAGAAAAGTGGAGAGCAAAGTCATACCGAAGGATTGATGAAGGTATCTATGGACATTATGAAAAAGGAGGGGGTTCAAGTGGACTATCTTCGTTTTGTGGACCATACCATACCCGTAGGCTTAAAACCCGACCTAAGTGAAAAAAATGGACCCGAAGATAATTGGCCCAATATTTACGAGAAAATAATGGATGCTGATATTTTGGTATTGGGCACTCCCATTTGGCTAGGAGAACGCTCTTCTATAATGAGTAAGTGCATTGAAAGACTATATGGTATGAGCGCAGAAACCAATGACAAGGGTCAGTATACCTACTACGGAAAGGTGGGTGGATGTATCATTACGGGCAATGAAGATGGCATTAAACACACCGCCATGGGAATTCTGTATGCCCTGCAACATTTAGGTTTTAGCATACCGCCCCAAGCGGACTGTGGTTGGGTAGGCGAAGCAGGACCAGGACCCAGCTATTTGGATAAGGAATCTGGTGCGAAGGACAATGCGTTCACGAACAGGAACACTACCTTTATGACTTACAACGTAATGCATTTGGCCTCCTTCTTGAAGGAAAAAAATGGCTATCCTAAGTACGGTAATTCCCGGGAGGCATGGGATGATGGCACACGATGGAATTTTGATAATCCTGAATATCGATAAGTCATGGAAAGAGAGCCCTGTTTATTATGTATACCGGATATTAGTGGTTTTACTCAGTTTATGAGCGAGATTGATTTTGAACTTAGCTCAAAAATCATTCCCACACTCTTAAATCAAATCATATACAGCAATCAAATACAACTAAAAGTATCGGAAATAGAAGGGGATGCTATTTTGTTTTACCGCAGTGGTTCACTTCCCTCGTTACAAGAACTGACTGAGCAATGTCAAAACTTCCATCAACAATTTTATGATCAAATGGTTTTGCTTCAAGAAAAGTATATTGATGAAGGGAAAAATTTGGACTTGCCTGATATCTTAGGTCTCAAAATTATACTTCATTTTGGGTATGAAATTGCGCCGGTACAAATTGGTAATCGAATCAAGCTTTTAGGTGAGGATGTAATTTTAGCACATAGATTACTTAAAAACAATATTCCTTTTGATGAATATATTCTATTTTCCGAAGCCCTGATTTCCCATTATCGGGGCCGTGAGATAAATTGGCACCTGAATTGGGCAGAACTGATGACCTCTAAAACCACAATGGACCACTTAGGTGAAGTGCGCTATAGTTATATCAAATTGCACCCGAAAGATTCTCCCTGAGCCCATTCATCCTTAAAGTATTTAAAATCAAGGCACTTCTGAGCAATAGGGTTCATACTTTGCTGATTTGAGCAAAGAAAGAGCACCTGGTCAAGATATCTTGCAACCAAAAATTAGAAAGCATGACTTACTTGAATTTAAATGAAAAACAATTAGTGCCTGTAGTGGGAGAACTAAATAAATTATTGGCAGATTATAGCGTTTATTATCAAAACTTAAGAGCATTTCATTGGAATATTCTTGGAAAGAATTTCTTTGATCTTCATGAGAAATTCGAGGAACTCTACAATGAGGCAAAAGTTAAAGTAGACGAGATTGCAGAACGTATATTGACTCTAAGATATCACCCAATAAGCAAGTATAGCGATTACCTCAAATTGTCCAGTCTATCCGAACATAACGGATTGATTGAAGACGAACAGATGGTTGAAATTATCCTGAACAATCACAAGAATATTTTAGAGAGAATGCGTGAGGTTCTTCGCTTAGCTGAAGATGCCAAAGATGAGGGGACTATTGACATGATGGGGGGCTATATCGCCGAACTTGAAAAATCTAGTTGGATGCTGGATGCTTGGCATAAAAGTACCAAGGAACACCTCAAGCGAATGAACATGGAAAAAGTATCGTAAAATGCCATAATGGACATTGCTCTTGGTGCCATTTGGAATAAGTCATCCTTTTACATTTCATATGGATTGAAAGCATACCCTAATACATTGTGGACCTCAGGTATTCCAATATTCAACAAAAGAGTAAAAGGTTTCACTATTATTAAAAGAGCCGCATGGTTTGAGTGAGATACACTGAAAAAAGGCGGTTTGATTCCAAAGAAAAATTGAACAATTAAAATTTTAAAAATGAAAAATAAATTTATCGCCATATTGGCAATTATGATGAGCTGTGTGTTTTCTGCACAGGCCCAAGAAGAAAAAGAAAATGATAAGATAGCGGGAAAGATGATGGCTTCCACCACAAAGACATTTACTTTTACCAAAGATGGAACCTCCTTTCCATACCAGGTAACCATACATGAAAACAGGAACTATACCACTTCATTTGATAAAGAAGATAAAGGGAAGATTGATCAGGACCGACTTAGCACTCCTGCCAAGGTAGCTAAACTGATTACTGTATATAATGATAGAGAACCTGCTTATAATAGGTTAATTGTTCTACGGTATGATAAGCAGGTAACAGATACCTTCAAATTGATTCCGATGGAAAATGGTTTTGCTGTAAAAGTGGACAATCAAAGCGTAAACTATATATTAGGTGAGGGACTATATTTTACCAACACCAATGATAAAGACTTTTTTGCCGTAGACATCTTTGATTACATGTTCTAATACAGTTTTGTGGTAGTAAAAGAACAAGGCTCCTTCAAGGAGCCTTTTTTCGTTAAAGAAATCCTGTTTTGAGCAACAATCTTATTATGTCTTTAAACAAAACGGCCAATGATTCCACTATTTTTGTAGAAATCCGTGAGGAAAGGTGGAATTTTTGCCCTTCTTGCTTAAAATCAAAATGTTATGACATCTATTAACATCACTGCAGAGGACACCGCCGGCACTGTAAAACAAATTCAAGAAGTAATCGGCGGAAGAATTGAGGAACGCTGGGGAGAACATATTCTCCATGTCAGCGGGTCCTTGGCCAATGGCACAATAAAATTTATTGATTTTGACTGGGGAGTAAGTCTCCTGGAATATGATATTACGTTTTATGATGATGTAACATTGATTATGGATGCTTCCAAATACAACCCTATCCATTTCGCGTACTGTCTTGAAGGCTATTGCGAACATCGCTTCGGCTACCAATCAAAACATGACATCAAAACATTGGAGCAGTTTCAGTCTGTTATAATCTCCAGTAGAAAAGGAGGATTAAATTATGGATATTTTCCCAAAGATATTCCTTTGGAAATCAATGTTATTCAAATTACCAGGAAGGAATTCTTACAAAAAAAGCTTAATGGCGTTAAGCAATTGAACAATAGGTTATACGAACTGTTTCATGATTTGGACCATGAAAACACCTTTGCTTTTTATGGAGCCTATGACCTACGACTTGCCGACAAAATTCACACGCTACGAAATGTTCGCTCTAAAGGCATGATTCGTATTATGCAAATTGAAGGGCTTGTATACCAAATCTTATCAAATCACATCGCCGACCATGAACAATATGTTTCCAAAAAACGATTATCTACTGGTCTTCTGAATCGTGAACTCAAGTTGGTTCGCCAACAGGCAAAAAAGATAGTGGCAAATCCTTCCAAAAACTACAGATTGGATGAGATATCAACAGAAACTGGCTTATCGCAGGCCAAACTTCAAGAGGGCTTCAAATTGTTATATACTAGAACAGTAACTGAATATGTTCGTCATGTTCGTTTGGAGGCTGCTAGGGATTATCTCAGGGAAACCGACATGAACATTTCGCAAGTGGTATATACCGTTGGTTTTAGTAGTCGTAGTTACTTTTCCAAAATATTTAAGGCAAAGTATAATATCAGTCCAAGTGATTTTAAGGACAAAGTTACTTCTGAACGGGCCATTCCGGTATAAAAAAAGCACCCGACGGGTGCTTGACAATCATTTATGTGGTGCTTAGAGCTAGCGGAGGATTTTTTTTACCAAAAGCATTAGACCGTATTTGCTGGCCATGCGAAGTATTGATTTGGTAATGCTATTGGGGACTACCCCTTTTTGAATAGCATATCCCATGTTTTTCGCTTCTTCCTCAGCAATTTTTCTTTCAAGGTCATAGATTTTCAAATCTTCTTCTATTTCCTGCAACGATTCATATACCTTCATCTTAATCAAAATAGCTTTTAGATAGTTTTCTCAATATAACGGCATAAATCTTTTTTCGTATGAGATAGATACCTGCAGCCAAAAGTATGAACAGTACTGCCATCAGCAGATATCCCAATGCCTTGTTCTCTAGTAGCTCTCCAAGAGCCAACGCCGAAGAAATGGCAATAAAAACCAAGGCAAAAAAGAAAAGACTTCCAATGAGCAACACTTCCACAAAAGATGTGGAGAGCGTTGCGATTTGTTGGAAAATCTTCAGGTGGTAATACTTCCGTGTCGCACGCAAATATGTTTTTCCAGTGCGATACGGTGAAGAACCAGTTTCAATGTTTGATTGATTTGACATTTTTAGGCCGATCTCATTTTCTTATTCTTTTCTTTTAGAGTCTTTAATCGAGATTCCATAGCGGTAATGATGTCCTCAGCTTTGTAACTCGCATCATTCACCAAAGCCTCTACTTTAGAGTCTAAGGTAGCTTTTTGCGTCTGGGCTCCACTAACTACTGCGTCTTTTACCTGGGTTGCTCGATCTGTAATCAATTCGCCTGTTCTGTTTGCTTCATCTGCAATTTTTTGTCGGGTTACCGACCCTTTGGCTGGAGCGAACAGAATTCCAAGTGTAGCTCCTACTGCTGTTCCTGCCAATACTCCTAGTAGTGTGTTTGTATTGTTACTCATTTCTTGTTTTTTAAGGTTCAACTTCATTTTCTGTTACAAATATCCCAATCATTCTTGGGTCTTGTTTGCTCTTTTCCTATGGTTCTTTGCTGTTTTGAAATTTAGATTTCCATTAAGATTTAAATGAATAGCATCAATAGTATTTAATATCTAAAAATATATTTCCGCCAAAATGAAAACTATGACAGACAAAAAACAAGGAGACGAAAACTTTGAAATTGCCAAAGAAGAAAAAAAGGAAAAGAGGAATTATATCTTCCAAAAAAACACAAAAACCAAAACAGGCTTTGTTCTGATTATCGTCTTTTTGGCCATTTTGATTTTAGCAGTGGCAGCAACCCAAATTTTTCTCTAAAAAGAGTCTTCAAAAAATCCCAATACCAAAACAAAATGATGTCAACATGACGAAATATCCAAACATATTCTCACGTATGCAGTATGTCATATTTCTGTGTATTCTAAATCCAATTTTAATTCAAGCTCAGCAGGAAAAAGTAGATGAGTTTTCAAATAAAGAAGTAGCCCATACGGTTTTTACCATAGGCGGTATTGGTAATACAATCCTCGAAGAGGATAATAGGCTACTATATTCTTTAAAATCTGATCTTGAAAAAGCTCCAGAAAACAGTTCACTTTTATTTCTAGGGGACAATGTTAGCGAAGCTGAGGGCGACTGGAAAACCGATCTAAAATATTTGGATAAACATTTAAATATTATTAAGGGTTTTGCTGGGGAGACCTACTTTCTCCCAGGAAACAACGAATGGGCTTCGTACAATGCCAAAAAGGTGGAACGTCTGCAAGATCATGTTAAAGATTTAGATATGAAAAGGGTTTCGTTTTTGCCCAAAAACGCATGCCCACTGGAGTACCAAGAAGTCAGTGACCAATTGGCCATAATATTTATCGATTCCAAATGGTTTTTGGCAAATTGGTCAAGGCTTAAAAATGTAAATATTCAATGTACTGACATCGTCACACGAAGAAGATTCGTTGAAGCATTGGAAGGGTATATAAATGATAGTCAGGGTAAAAATCTATTGATTGCCATGCATCATCCCGTATTCAGTAATGGAAAATATGCCGGACAGGCCAGCTTGAAAACGCATTTACTTCCTTTGCCTTTTTTAGGTACGGCCATACACGAATTTGTATCCTTAGGAGCATTTGACCCTGATTATCTTAACGCATATAAATATCGATTTTTACGGATTATCGTTTCTGCCTTGAGCAAAAATGCACAACATACCACCATTGTGTCGGCACATGAGGACAATATGCAATGGTTGTATGGTGAAGGAATTCATCAAATTATTACGGGAACCGTATCCGAAACTTCAAGGGTTCGATTGACCAAGGATATCATTTCAGCACCAGGTGGCACATTAAAGTATGAAGGGAAATTCGGAAAAGAATCTCCAGGCTACAGTAAAATTATCTATAACACAGACGGAAGCCATGATGTAGAATTCACCTATATGGATAATGGTGTCATTAAGACATACAAGCAAAATCTAAGTGAAGCTTTTGAGCAACCCAAAACGTTTAGTTTTGAAGATTATGGATCTTCTAAAAAATCAGTTTCCATTTATGACGAGAGTGCTGTAAAACGAACGGGTAGTCACAGATTTTTTTGGGGAGAAAGATATCGCCGGTACTACGGAGATAAGGTAAACGTACCTGTAGTGCTACTTGACACCCTATACGGAGGCTTGGAAGTCGTTAAAAAAGGTGGAGGTCATCAATCCAACACATTACGATTGAAAGACTCTACGGGCGGAGAATACAATATGCGCTCTTTAAAGAAAAACGCATTGCGCTTCCTCCGTTTCCAGCTTCCAGGTTTTACCTATGATGAAGAAGAGTTTGAAGAGACTTGGGTACAGGATGTGGTCAATGACTTTTTTACCACGGCACATCCCTATGCACAAATGGCGGTGAATCCTATAGCAAGGGCAGCGAGTATCAATCACTCCGATGTAGAACTGTTTTATGTTCCAAAGCAAGATGCGCTGGGGAGATTCAATGAAACCTATGGTGATGAACTCTACTATATTGAAAGAAGGCCCTCTGACGAACAATATGATTACGCGGGGTACCGAAGAATGTTCAATGAGCCCGGAAGTATTGAGGATTTTGAGAGTACCACCGATATGTTGGAAAAACTTAAAAGCGATGAATCGTATGTAGTTGATGCCAAAGCTTTTATCAAAGCTAGAATATTTGATATGTGGATAGGAGACTGGGACCGTCACCAGGACCAATGGCGCTGGATGGAATATGAAAAAGAAGATGAAAAGCTCTTTGTGCCCGTACCGAGAGACAGGGACAATGCTTTTCCAAGATTCGATGGAGCTGCGCTGCAATTTCTAAAACTCTTCGTACCCATAATTCGTCCTTGGCAGACCTTTGGTCCTGAAATACAAAATGTTAAATGGCTCAACCGTTTCGGAATGCCTTTAGACAAAGCATTGACCAGCGCATATGGTGCCGATACGTGGCGCGAACTGGCCGAGGAAATTGTGGTCGAAATGGACGAAGAAAAAATTGATAGCGCTTTTGAAAGACTACCTGAAGAAGTAAAAGACGATTTGACCGAACAAATAAAAGAGAACCTGAAAGAGCGGTTAAAAAAATTACCTGAATATGCCTATGAGCACGGCCAGTACCTTAATAAAATTGTATCTGTTCAAGGAACACATAAGGATGACAGTTTTGAAGTATATAGAAATCAAGATGGGACTACAACCGTTATAGCGAAACGCTTATTGAAAGATGAAAAGGACCCCATTTTTTATAAAAGGACGTTCAATCCTGAAGAAACCAAGGAAATCCATATTTATGGTCTGAATGATGATGATGAATTTGAAATCAAAGGAGATGCTCCTTCAAAAATTAAGGTAAGATTGATAGGAGGGTACGGTGAAGACAATTACGATATATCCAATACCAAAAAACTCAAAATATACGAATGGAAACATGAGGAATCCAATTTGAAAAACGAGAAAGGGAACATATTCCGTACTGACCGATATAAAACCAATACCTATCACTGGCGATATCATAAACCGAACACCAACATTCTTCTTCCGGCAATCGGATTCAGGACCGACGATGGTGTTTTCGTTGGGGCAACCAATACGTTTACAAAAAATGGAATCAATGGTAATCCGTTTAGGCAGCGACACACCTTAGGGGCCAAATACTATTTTGATTTCCAAGCCATGCAATTGGATTATAACGGCACCTTTGGCAACATCTTTCCCAATTGGAATTTTGAGTTGGATGCGTTCTATACCTCGGACCTTTATGCCCGTAACTTTTTTGGCTTGGGGAACAGTACAACTAATGCGGAGGATGAACTTGATATCGATTTTTATCGTGCGCGATTACGCCAAATCAGAATTGCCTCAGGCGTGTCTTACCGTAGTCTTAAACTCAAGGTGCTCTACGAATCATTTCAGGTCAATGAAAACGAGGATAGGCTTTTCAACAGTGCTAATTTTGATGAGAGCATATTCGAAAACCAAAATTATATAGGTACGGATTTGACCGTGAGATATGACATTTCAAATTCAGGAGATTTTCCCACAAGGGCACTGCGTCTTCAACTGGATGCCGGGTATCGACTAAATACGGAACTCAGGGAAAATAGATTTGGATATCTGGCCATTTCTATGGGCTTTGATAGAAAACTGATTTCTTCGGGAAATCTAGTGCTCTCTTCTGATGCGGCATGGCGGTCCAATTTTAAGGGAAACTATTTTTTCTACCATGCACCGTCGGTTGGAGGAAACAATGGTCTGCGAGGATTCAGGGATGAACGGTTCACTGGGGATTCCTATTTCTATCATAGTAGTGATTTAAAATTGCGCTTAAAGCGTTTTACCACAGCCGTCGCTCCTTTAAGTTTTGGTATTTATGGAGGCTTTGATTATGGGCGTGTCTGGCAACCTGGGGAAGATTCCGGAAGATGGCACACTTCACAAGGTGTAGGGATTTGGTTAGGCACACTCAGTGCCGTTTCGCTACAGGCGGGATGGTTCAATTCTGCAGAAAATAATTTGATTCAGGTAGGTTTCGGACTTTCATTCTAATTCCTACACATTAAAAATATAGATATGGAAATAACAGATATACAAAAAAAGGCGGAGGCCCAAGTACGGTCACATTTTGAAAAAAGTGGCGATAATACCTTGGTTTTCCATAATTACCAAAAAACAATCAGTATGGTCAAATCGGCCAGGGAAATACTGGAGGCTCAAGAAACCAAATTGGAAAGTGCTGAAGAAATATGTTTGGCCCTATGGTTTTTACATACAGGTTTAACCGCGGATTATAAGCATCCTCAACCTGATAGCTTGAGGTTTGCTTCTTCTTTTTTGAAAGAGCAGAAACTACCTCCGACGAAGCAAGAAGCAGTTTTGCGATTGATACAGTTTGGGGATACCAATACATCAGCCTGGAATATAGAGGAATACATTATGAACGATGCCATCACGGCTTATGTTGGTACCAAACAGTTTTCTGTACTCTCCGAACTTTTTAGGGAAGAAACCAATTCCAAACTTCAAAAAAACAATACCCTAGAGGATTGGCGTGAACAGATGGAACACTATTTACGCTTTGAACACAAGTTTTATACAGATTACGCCAGAGAAAACTGGGAAAAAAGAAAAAGAAAAAATTTAAAAAACCTAATCAAGGCCAAAAAGAAGTGGGTAAAGAAGAAGCGCAAGGAGAAATTGAAACAAAAGTTAAAGGCCACGAATCCTGATAGAGGGGTGCAAACACTATTTCGTGTTGCGCTGCGGAATCATATTAAATTGAGTGACATTGCGGATACGAAGGCCAATATTTTGTTATCGGTAAATGCTATTATTATCTCTTTGGCACTATCAAACCTTATACCCAAACTCGATAATCCGTCCAACACCTATTTGATTTATCCTACCTTGATTTTTGTGGTGTTCAGTGTGATTTCGATGATATTGTCCATTGTGGCTACCCAACCCAATGTCACCAAGGGTGAATTTGATAAAAAGGACGTAAAGAAGAAAGCGGTCAATCTTATATTCTTTGGAAATTTTCACCGGATGTCCCTCAAAGATTACGAATGGGCAATCTTTGAAATGTTGAAAGACCAAGATTACATTTACAGTAACCTTATCAAGGACTTATACTTTCTGGGTAACGTATTGGAACGAAAATATCGGATTTTACGCTGGAACTACATTGTATTTATGATTGGCATTGTTGTATCGGTAATTGCATTCTTCGTTGCCTTTAAAATTGGAGGTACGGATAGACTACTTTAAAAAAACAAAAATTTCAAAACAAAAAAAGGACCAATGAAAATTGGTCCTTTCCCTTTTTCAAAAGCATTTTTATATTATTTGCTACCTTTTTCAGTAAACGATTCATAGCTGAATTTTTGTCCGCCTACCGATGCATCTGCCATTAATCCAGCCTTTGGTAAGGTAAACACGGCTATACCATCTTTAAATTTTGCATTGGCAGCAATACCTGATTTTAAGGCAACTGCTGAAACCCCTGCGGCAAATTCAAATTCTCCATCCTTGAATTCATTCAAGTCACTTTTGCTTTCAAAGAAAATAATTTCGATTACCGCTTGTCCACCTGCTTGAAATCCAACGCTTACTTTTTTGAGATCAGCAACACCTTGTGCAATCCCGTTTTCATAAAGAATTCCGTTTCCAGATGCACCACCAACAATAAATCCTCCTTTTCCAACATTTGGAAAAATCACATAGCCTGCTGAATTATTGAAAAAATCCTGAAGGCCGGTATCTTTTTCTAAAAGAGCCGCCTTTGCGATTTTGGAATCGGACATTAAATCGTCGGTTTTGTTATCCTGCGCCATTGCAATGGTTCCTGAGATTATTGTGAGGCATAGGGTCATCATTTTTAAAATTTTCATATGTATATTTTTATTTAATTACTATGATGTAAAACTAGGAGTTAGCTTTAGGATATGTTGTCACATATTGTAAGGATATTGATGCGATTGAAAAAGTAGGCAAAAGTTTTACTTTCCTTCACTCGAAGCCATGTAGTACGCCGTCCCGGGTATACTGATCGTACAACTTTAACTGAAGGGTATCTGGTTTTTTATCGGTAAACAGAAAAACTTCGGTATCAACCAAGGTCAAAGAAAAAGGAGCTCCATCCAATAAATTGATCTCCTCTGCGGTATCGTTTGCCAATTTTGAAATAAGTCCGGCCCTATCATAATTTCCATTTACTACAAAAACGAATTGACAAGGATTGTTGGCTACCTCTCCATTATCAGCAAAAAAGGTGTTGGTCCCAACAAAAACCGTATATTTTTGGGATGAATCAAGAACTTTTTCTAGTCTTTCATTGCATTTCGAGACAGAATCCATTCTGGAATGCATTTTAATAAGGTCCACTATGGTATTTTCATTGGGCAGAGCCATATTGCTTGGAATGGAATTTACACCACTGCCTTTCAGTAATAGCGTATCCTGTTTTCCATAGGTAAACTCCTTTTCGCTCTTTAGCCAGCAGGCTTGTAGCATCATAGCTAACATTACTAAAAATAGCGAGGTACGGTTCATGATGCTTCTTTTTTGTATAGAAAATAGGTGAGCGCGGCAGTCACCAAGGCCATACCCCCACCAATATAGGCAATATCAACCCCAGTATCATAAGTTATCACTCTCCCCGCAAAAGATATGACCATAATAAATATGACCATCTTAATCATTAGCGATTTTAATCCATCCAAGCCATTGATAACGAGCCAGTTCGGTAAGTTGGGTATTCTCTTGATGTATAGCTCAAACAGGCCAGTGGCTACTGACAAGAGTATTACGCCAAGTAAAACCAAGTCAAGTGACTTCAAGCAATCTTTCACAATGGTATTTTCTTCGCTATAGCCCACAATTATTTTCGAAAGCGTTCTCTTAATTTCCAAAAAAGCGTAAGCTTCAACCCCAAGGGCCAAGGCTATAATGGCAACGACCGCCAAGAAAGCCAAAACTTTCAATAAATAACCTAAAAACTTTTCCATACATTTTTGTCGAAAGTTCTTTGTCTTTTTCCTATTTAGGGCTACCTTTTATTTTGTTGCTTTTTAATAGTGCGTTCATCAATATCAAATCGATTTGTGGGTTGCGAAATATTGCCTGTAGGATTTGTTGGATTTTTCTGTTCTGTTCTTCTTTTAAATTTTTTATTGTCTTTAATAATACCCATTTATAATAGTTTTTATAATTTCTACGACAAAATTCAGGGAATTAAGAACAAAACTTTAGCGGATATGATACTAATGGGTGTCGTATTGATTTTGACAGGTCTTAAAATATGGAATAAGCTAAAAAGTAGTGCAAAAAGACACGGCAAAATCACTCCGATAATGGATTTTCGCAATTAGATAAAGAAATTAATAAAGCAATACGCATGATACGAAAAGGAACCCGGGTATCTTGGAAGTGGGGCAATGGAGAAGCAGAGGGAAAAGTTATAGATACCTACACCCGAAAAGTAACCAAAAAAATTAAAGGCAATGAGATTACAAGGATTGGAGAAGAAGGTAACAAAGTTCTATTGATACAACAGGAAGATGGTACCCAAGTAATAAAAAAAGAAAACGAAGTAAGCCGAAAAGGATAGTAAATCGTATGGCATCCTTGAACCAGTTAATAAAGAAACGTTGGCTAGTACCCGGGATTATTATCCTAGTATTACTACTGCTACGGTTGGCACTCCCATATTTCGTAAAGGCCTATGTCAATGAGGTTTTATCGGGCATACCTGGCTATACAGGAGCCATTGAAGATATTGATATTGCACTTTACCGAGGCGCCTACACCATTGAAGGACTTTATTTGATTGAAGAATCGGCTGCGATGGATGTCCCGATGTTAAAAATTCCGGTAGCAGATATCTCGGTAGAATGGAGTGCTTTGTTTGATGGAGAGATTGTCAGTGAAATAATACTCGATCGCCCCGAGTACATTTACCTTTTTGAAAACCAAAAAGCCGTTGAAACAACAACGGAAACTGATGATTGGAGCAAAGCTTTGACCGATTTAGTGCCCATACAAATCAATAAGTTCAAGGCAAAACAGGCAAAAATTGCTTTCGTTCAAGTCACCACGGAACCTAATATAGACTTACACATCGATAATTTGGATGTTACAGCCACCAATCTCCGCAATGTGGTGCGTGAAGACGAAAATTTGCCCTCCGCCCTGTCAGCTAATGGAGTTAGCGTTGGAGGTGGTTCCTTCAACTTGGAGGGCAAGATGGACTTGGTACGTGAGATACCTGACCTAGACTTGACTTTCGCATTGGAAGACAGTGACGTTTCAGCTTTAAACGCTTTTGCCCAACATTACGCAAAGTTGGATTTTGAGCAAGGAATGTTCAATCTCTTTGGTGAAATTGTCATTGCAGATGGTTATCTCCAAGGATATATGAAACCCATTTTAAAAAATGCGAAATTGCTGGGCAAGGAAGATGGTTTTCTGGAAACTTTGTGGGAGGGGTTTGTTGGCTTCTTCAAATTCATTCTTAAAAATAAATCGGAAAATACCCTTGCAACCAAGGTACCCATAGAAGGAGACTTGAATGATGTGAAGTCAAAAACATTTCCAGCCGTGCTGAATATTCTAAAAAATGGATGGATTAAAGCCTATAGTGAAAAAGTGGATGACGAAGTAGAATTTAAGGATGTAAAAAAAGAGAATTAACCACGAAGAGCTTCAATCAAATCTTTTTTGCTCGTTCATAAAGTTCATCTATGGTCCATTCTATATAGGGTGACACCTTTCCTCCCTTTTTTACAGCACTTTTTGAATTGGCTATTCGCGCAGCTTTTCCTTGCTGTATCCTTTATCTTTAACACTTCGTATTGTTCTTCGTTTTTAATTGTGGGTCTTTCCATTTTTAGTAGAAAACTTATTTTTTGGTCTTTGGATTGGTTGATTCAATCAATACGAATATAAGCTCGAATGATGCTGATTTCTATTTTAAACGAACAATGATTTCATGAATAGAAATAATCTGAGACCTCTATTTTTCCTTATTTGCAATATAAACTCTGAGATATGAAACGAAGAAAAAAGGCTAAAGATTATAATTACTTTATCTTATTGGTTTTTTTGATAATTGCTATTTCGGCCATATACATCAATCTTTGAACAATTGATGCTGGTGGACTACATTTTTACTGGGCATAACTTCAACTACAGACATGTTTGTCACATTAAATCCCAATAAGTTTCATCCGTATCAATTAGTTTGCCTGCATAAAAAAAAGCCGAACAAACGTTCGGCTCTCTCATCAATCAAAAAACGAAACTTAGAAATTATCCAATTTCTCTAAATTCCTCTATGGTAAAGTAGTCTTGGTCAGTGTTGTCAATAAAATAGATGCCCTCCCTTTCAAATAACTGTAGGGAATTATCCTCCACTTTTATCGCAAAACCATCTTCGGTCGCTACGACCGTAAACTCATCGGTTATGGACTTTCGGTACTTAAGGACGAAATATTGCTCATATTCGTTATCGTTGTCATTGTCGACCGCGATCAGCTTGGTCACCTTTGCAGTTGCGTATTCGCGATCTTGGTCTACCATGCCGCTGTCCTCTTTTTCCCATTTCATGGGATAATCCCGGTGTTCCATGATTTTCACGTTGTACTGTGTTTCCGTACCATCCTTCTCGATGGTAAAGGTCTTGTTTATTGTGGTTTTAAGTTCTCCGGATTTATGTTGGGTCTGTCCCGACATTGCAAAGCTTGTCAGCAATGTTAGGCCCAGTGTTGTGAATATATTTTTCATTTGTATGATTTTAATAGTTAATAAATGTGTCTGAAAATGGGGTAGCTGACTATTTCAAGAAAGAAGTGAACATCCAGTTCCTTTTCTCTAAATTTCTCAAAAAGTCCGTCAGCATTTGTTCTGTGGCAATGTCCCCAGTATCCAAGGCAGCACCTATTGCCGAAATCATATTTTCGTGCAGTATTTCAAAGTCTTTGAGTACGTCCCTTACGGTCTCCAGCGCAGTCAACTTTTTCTCGGATTCTTGGATTTCTGACATTTCCAAGGTCTTTTTCAAGGTGAAGTTTGGTTTAATTCCAAATACACGGATACGTTCGGCAACGATGTCGATATTCTTTTTCACTGTATCGTACTCTATCTCGAATTGCTCGTGGAGCTCAAAGAATTCAGGGCCTTCGATGTTCCAGTGGTAATTTCTCAATTTATTATAGAATACTTGGTAATTGGCCAACAAGGTGTTCAGATGTACTACGATTTCTGCGGTCTCCAAATAGGTAAAACCTAGTTTTTTGTATTGCTTGTTATTTTCTGTTGTATTTTCTGTTTTTGCTATTTCCATTGTTTTCTGTTTTAAAAATTAAAGATTGTTTTGAGTTGCTTTCAGAATAGAAGCATCCAAAATTTAAAATTGTTTTAATATTTGAGGGTGACGAGGATGTCACATGGGTAAGTAAAGTCGATTGCCCGACTTAGAAAACAAGTGAATTGAAGTATGTTTTGAGGTATATCATATCTTCAATATACACGTAAATATCAAAAAATCAAGTATTTAACATTGTTTAACATATAAGTGGTAATAGAGGACACCAAAGTTTTTATAATTCAGATAGATGAAAATTAGGTCGATTATCTCAAGACCATTATAGTAATAATCAACAATATCGCCAACGCGAACAGGACAAGTGTTTTTACCAATGTCAATGCGTTTTTGCTTCTCTTTCTCTTGTTTTTTTGGTGCGCCCATACATATACCATTAACAATGCCGTTGCAATCATTGAGTAGAGAAGGATAAGTTTAATGGTCATATTTTAGATTTGGATAATAGGTCAAAACCATTTTCTTTTCTTGAAGAACAAAATCATACCCACTGCAATAAAAACAAGAATCAGCCAAAAGATAGGATAGGCATATCTGTAATCAAGTTCCGGGAGATATTTGAAGTTGGTACCATATATTCCTGCAAGAAAAGTGAGTGGAATAAAAACTACCGAGAAAATTGTTAAAACCCGGATGATGTCGTTCAATTTATTATTGAGAGCTGAATTGTAGATGTCCAATTGGTCATTGAGCATTTCCTTATATATCTCTATGGCTTCGCTGGCATGAGTAATGTTGTCCTCCAAATCTTTAAGATAGGGTACTGTGTCCCTATCTATAAGTTCAGAATCGGTTCTTTTGAACTTGGAAACCAACTCCCGGACTGGTCGTATGGTCTTCCTCAAAAAATTAATTTCAGTTTTGTAGAAATATATCTTCTCCAAATGCTCTTTTGCAGGATTTTTCAGGAGTCTGTCTTCAAGAACCTCAATCCTTTCCCCAATATTTTCGATAATCACCATATATTGGTCTACAATGGTATCTAACATGGCAAATGCCAAATAATCACTAGAACGATTTCTTATCTTAGTGGTAGGTCGTAGAAGACGTTCACGGATTGGGTCAAATACATCTTGTGAAACTTCTTGAAAAGAAATTAATAAGTTTTTTCCAATAACAAGGCTTAATTGCTCAGCAGTAATTAGTTCTTCTTTAGAATCAAAATGAAGCATCTTTACCACCAAGAAAAGATGATTGTCGAACTCTTCGAATTTGGGTCTTTGAGCGGTATTAAGTATGTCTTCCTGTAGTAGGGAATGAAGGTCAAACTTGGCACCAACATGGGCAATCACCGTGACATCATGTATACCCACTATATTGAGCCAACTAACCAAACTGTCAGGATCTTTTCGAGAAATGTTTTTGAGTTCAACGCTGGCTTTTTCAAATATTTCTTTTGAATTGTATGATACCATTTCCAGTTGGACAGCGTCTACTTTTTGGGTGCCTACAAAATTTAAAGACCCTGGTGCAGTGCCAAGTTTTTCAATTCTTTTTTTTAGAAATCTGGCCATTTTCAAATAAAATTTAGCATAATAAAACTATGTATTAATTCCTACTAATTGTTAAAATCGTAATTGCCATTTTCTATTGGAAGAAAAGCAAAAACTTAAAAATGAGCCAAACCACAAGTTGAGTACGGATTTCTTATTTGAGGAATACTTTAAGCAGATGGTCAAAGGTTCGAATCCTTCCGCGATCACTAGGAAGAAGCCTCAGAAAACTGAGGCTTTTTTTTGATATTGATTCTCAGGTAAGAATTAAACAATCATTAAGATCCTACTATAATCTACTCAATTACAGTTTTCAAAACTGACCATACATTGTCCCGTACTATTTTATGCCCTTCTGGTGTAGGGTGAATGCCATCTTCTAAATTTAATTCTGGAATACCTGCAACTCCTTCCAATAAAAAGGGAATCAAGGCAATTTGATTTTCTTCCGCTAATTCAGGGAAAATTTTCCGAAATTCAGTAGTATATTCTGGCCCCATATTAGGCGGAATTTGCATACCGGCCAAAACAATTTTGGTATCAGCATTTTTCTCTTTGACCACGTCAATCATAGCTTGTAAATTCTTAAGGGTTTCGTTTAAAGGGATACCACGAAGACCATCGTTCGCGCCCAGTTCGAGTACAAATACATCTACTTTTTGATTCAATACCCAGTTAAGGCGATTCCTCCCTCCAGAAGTGGTCTCTCCACTGAGTCCTGAATTAATGACTGTATATTCCAAGTTTAAAGAGTCTAAACGGTTTTGAATAAGCGCCGGAAAAGCCTCTTCCAGTTCCAAACCGTATCCCGCTGTAAGGCTATCTCCGAAAAAAAGAATCACTTTTTCCGAGATAACATCCTCGACATTGTTTTCTGAACTATTGCTATCGTCCGTAGCATCTAAGCTTTTACTGGGAGTGTCTCGACATGAAATCAAGAAGATAAACACAAAAAAATAACGAAATTTTAAGAGGTAACGCATGAAATAAAGGCCTTAAACTAAAATCATTTACCTATTTTTCTCGTTTGAGAAAAAAAGAAGCAATAGTGCTATGTCAAAGATATTAAACATCGAGCATCTAGGGAAAACCTATACGAGTGGCTCGAAGCAGTTAACGGTGTTGGACGATATTAATTTTAGCATCGAATCTGGGGAGACTTTTGCAATAATAGGGCCTTCAGGTAGTGGAAAAACTACTTTGTTGGGACTTTGTGCCGGATTGGATTATGCAGATGTGGGTCGTGTAGAGTTATGCGGGTCAGATTTGGGAAGCCTAAATGAAGACGAACGTGCCCAACTACGCAATGAAAAAGTGGGTTTTATTTTCCAGAATTTTCAGTTACTACCAACGCTTACAGCTCTTGAAAATGTGATTGTGCCCTTGGAACTTCAAGGGGTAAAAAAACCATCTAAAATTGGTAAAGAACTGTTGGGTAAGGTAGGGTTGCAAGACCGCTTGCATCATTATCCTTCGCAGCTTTCCGGTGGAGAACAGCAACGTGTGGCATTAGCTCGGGCTTTTTCAAATAAGCCCTCTATTTTATTTGCAGATGAACCTACGGGAAATCTGGATCAGGATACGGGTGACCGGGTAATACAACTATTATTCGAGCTTAATCAAGAGGCGGGCACTACCTTGGTCATTGTCTCTCACGATTTGGAATTGGCCCAAAAATGTAATCGTCTTTTGAGACTACGTGGAGGGAAAGTGGTGTCAAACGAAGTTTTGATTGAGTCGTGAAAAGTTCCCCACAAAAACAAGCTGGAGCCGGTTGGAAATGGCTTCTGAAAATGGCGTGGCGAGATAGCAAAGCCAGCGGAAGTCGTTTACTACTTTTCATGGCTTCCATTATTTTGGGTATTGCTGCTGTCGTATCCATTCAGTCTTTTAGTAAGAACTTAGAAGAGAACATCGCCGTTCAATCGAAGATGCTAATGGGTGCAGATTTCGTTATCGACAGTAACCAAACCCCAAATGAAAAGGTTTTGGCAATCATTGATTCTTTGGGAGGAGCAGATGGGCGTTCCGTAGGATTTCCTTCAATGGCCGTTTTTACAAAGAGTGGAGATGCCAAATTGGTAGGGGTTCGCGGTATTGAAGGGGATTATCCGTTTTATGGAGAACTGGAAACCAAACCCAAAGATGCAGCTGAAAGCTATAAAAAATTGGGAGGTGCACTTGTAGATGCCACCCTTATGCTGCAATACGGAGTAAAAATAGGGGATTCCATTAAATTGGGAAACTCAGTGTTTCCAATATTAGGTAACTTGATTTCGGCCCCAGGAACTTCAGGAATAGGAGCTTCAGTGGCCCCTCCAGTACTGATTCCCTACAATGCTGTGGAAGAAACAGGATTGATACAGATAGGCAGTCGCGTGGGATATGATTTTTATTTTGTTGCCGAACCTGAACAAGATTTGACGGCATTGGATGAAAAAGTTGACCCTCAACTTGATGTTGAAAATGCAGATTTGGATACCCATATCAGTACCGCAGAACGGCTAGGTAGAAGCTATGAAAATTTTGGAAAGTTTCTCAACTTGATTGCATTTATCGCACTACTATTAGGTTGTGTAGGTGTCGCCAGCTCAGTACACATCTATATTCAGGAAAAATTACGTTCGGTGGCCGTGTTAAAGTGCATTGGAGCTACTCGAAGACAAACGTTTTTGATATATCTGTTTCAAATTGCAGGTATGGGACTTCTCGGTGGTATACTTGGAGTCTTAGGTGGATTGCTCCTTCAACAATCCTTTCCGTTATTACTAAAAGGCTTTTTACCTTTTGAAGTCCAGGTTTCCCTTGTTCCGAACGCTCTTTTTTCTGGGTTGCTATTGGGTGTACTGCTATCTATCTTGTTTGCACTAATGCCCTTGTTGAATACCTGGTTTGTTTCGCCTCTTCAGGTGTTGCGAGTTGAGGATAACGGACATCGGAAATCTCGAAAATCACAACTCTGGGTGGTAATGGGTATTCTAGTATTCATTTTTTCCTTTTCCTTTTGGTTGTTGGGAAGCATGAGGTATGCCCTTTATTTTGTTTTGGGTGTCTTAGTGGTTTTTGCGCTTCTGGGGGGAGTCTCCACACTTTTTATGCGTGGAATTAAAAAATATTTTCCCACTTCCTGGGGATTTACATCAAGGCAGAGTTTGTTGAATCTATATCGTCCCAACAATCAGACCACAGTACTGATTCTAGCCATAGGCGTGGGCACTTTTTTGATAAGCACGCTATATTTTACCAAGGATATTCTTTTGGCTCAGGTTTCTTTGGAAGCCTCTGAGAATACTCCAAACCTTATTTTGATGGACGTGCAAACTGAAGAAAAACTTGCAGCAGCCAATAGTATAGAAGCATCGGGGCTTGAAGTGCTGAACAATATTCCCATCATCACCATGCGAATGCATCAAATCAAAGATCGTCCTGTACGTGAGCTTATTTTAGATTCTACGGCAACGCAAAATAGATGGGTGTTGTTCCATGAATTTCGGGTCACTTATCGAGATTCTTTGGTTGGATCGGAACGAACCGTAGATGGTACTTGGCCAATGGAACGAAAGGAAGATGGAATTATACCCATCTCCATATCTGATAATGTTGCTGAAGATGCTCAGGTTAAAGTGGGTGATACCCTGGTCTTCAACGTTCAAGGAGTATTGATGGAAACCCAAGTGGCTCACCTTCGTGAAGTGAATTGGGCTAGAATGCAGATTAATTTTTCCATTGTTTTTCCTTCTGGAGTTCTAGAAGAAGCGCCACAGTTTCATGTTTTGACCACAAAAGCACCGGATGCCAATAAATCGGCTTCATTGCAACGCGAACTTGTACAAAAATTTCCGACGGTTTCCATTATAGATTTAAGACAAATACTAACCGTAATTGAGGATATTTTAAGCAAGATTGCCTGGGTCATCAACTTTATGGCCTTCTTCAGTATTTTGACCGGGATTATTGTCCTTATTGGATCCGTCCGAACTAGCAAATATCAAAGAATAAAGGAAAATGTACTGTTGCGTACTCTTGGGGCCAAAAGCAAACAAATTCTTCGGATTACTGCGCTGGAATATTTCTATTTAGGTCTTTTGGGTGGAGGTATTGGTATTTTTCTGTCTCTATTGGGTAGTCTCTTATTGGCCAAATTTGTTTTTGAAGTCAGTTTTGTACCATCTTTGATTCCTTTTTTGGTGGTTTTACCAGGTATATTGATGCTAGTACTACTTATTGGTATGTTGAACAGCAAAAGCGTACTTCAAAGTCCTCCATTGGAGGTGTTGCGTAAAGAAGCGGGATAATGGTGGAAAGTCACCTAAATCGGCCTAGTAAACAGGTCCTTTAATATTTTAAAACCACGACAATATTGTCGTGTTTTTTTGTTGGGAGAGAGTACCGAAAAGTCTAATCTTGAAGCATGGTTTAATTCAGGGGTTGTTTGCGTGGGCATGGGATCCAAGCTAATCTCCAAGGAGCTTCTGGAAAAACAGGATTTTGAAGGGCTGAAATCTCTGGTTTCAAGAACCTTGCAGATAATTCAAGAGATTAGAGTAAAAAGTTAAGTTGAAAAGCGTAGCAAAGGAAACAAAGTAAATCCCTGAAAGATTATGGAATTTGTAGTTGTGGCTCATACACAACTTTAGTCAATGCGTTGTTCTTAGTTTGAATTCACAAGAAAGCCACAACTTTCGCTGTGGCTTTACAATAACATGTTATTATGGCTCACTCTTGCTGAAAACCAGTTACAGACTGGCGACAGCAGAGGATCTGGTCTTAGCTGGTAAAGAAACCATAACTCCCAAACTAAAATATCCCTCGGAAGTTTGTCGAAATAGATGGCGATACCCAGTATATACATTCAAATTTTGGGTTCGAAGGGCATTAATTCGAATACCGGCCAAAGGAACCGGTGTCAGTGCAATGTCATTGGCCCCAAGTCCTGCAAAAGTCCAAATTCTCTTATTGGCTATGGCATACAATGCAGAAGCTTCAAAATTAACAAAGTCTCTGTTGTCAAAACCCGCCATACCAACACCTCCTTGAAAACCAAAATGGTCACCCGTAAATTTGGTATACGTAAACAAACCTTGATTAGAATTTTCAGAAAGGGTGCCATCTACTTGTAGCAATCCCCATTCCATTGAAAAATAACCTCCTTCTTGGGCCTTGAGCGACGAAGACAGCACACCGAAAATCCCAAATACTAAAATCACTTTCTTCATAATTTCATCTTTAGTGTTAATAGATTCGGGGGAAATCAAAAATAGAAATCATTGGAAAACAAAAGGTGTTTTTATGCAAATCCTCTATCATTCGCACAATTACTCGGCAAAGAACCTGACTGCCCCTCGCTAACGCTAGTTTATAACCGGTGGGAACTGAAAATACCAGAAAAACCATTGATTTTTGTAGAATTTGTGCTTACTCTATTTTGAGTCTCCAGTGTATTTTTTTTGGAAAAACAGGATTTTGAAGGGCTACAATCTCTGGTTTCAAAAACTTTACAGACACTTAAAGGGATTAGGACTAAAAGTTAAGTTGTAAAAACACCTTCATATTCAAGCCTCAGAACATCTGGGGCTATCTTGTTTTTACAGGTTTGACGGATATTCAATTTTTAGGATGGTGCCAAATTTTAAATGATAAAAGCAGTTTTTCAAGTATGCCTTAAACCTTAAAAAAGTAGTCCATAATAAGATATCCGTCAAAAAAAATGTAACTTATCTCCCGCTTTTCAGGTATGTCCTGTTTTAATTAGCAACCAATTACTAACTAAACTTTATATGAATAGTCTATCAATTATCTCCTTTTTGGGATTCACTCTACTTGTGGCCGTTATTTCTTGGCTTGCTACAAAATCTACCAACGAAAAATCTGCTAAGGGGTATTATCTTGGGGGCAGAAGCCTTGGGGCAATTACAATAGCAGGTTCTTTACTTCTGACCAATTTATCAGCAGAACAAATTGTGGGACTTAATGGTCAGGCATTTACTGAAGGAATTTTGGTTATGGCTTGGGAGACTTTGGCCGCCATTGCAATGGTACTAACCGCATTGATACTCTTGCCAAAATATATGCGCTCCGGTATAACTACGATACCGCAGTTCATTCAAAATCGATTTGATCAACAGACCAAAGCTATACTTTCAATTTTATTCCTTTTTGCATATGGATTGGTTTTGCTTCCTACCATCTTATACTCAGGTTCTTTAGCATTTTCTTCAATGTTCGACCTACCAAGTCTTTTGGATTTAACTCAAAATCAGACAATTTGGCTATGCGTTTGGAGTATAGGAATCATCGGTTCAATTTATGCCATTTTCGGTGGATTAAAAGCAGTTGCCGTTTCTGACCTTATCAATGCCATTGGGTTACTTATAGGCGGTATTTTGATTCCTTACTTTGGTTTAAAACTGGTTGGAGATGGAAATATTGGAAAAGGGTTGGTTACCATTTGGGAGAATCACCCAGAAAAATTTGAGCTAAAGGGTGAGGTGGATTCCTCCATACCTTTTGGAACCATTTTTACAGGTATGATACTGGCACAAATGTACTATTGGGGCACCAATCAATCTATCTTACAAAGGGTTTTTGGCGCAAAAAGCTTAAAAGAAGGTCAAAAAGGTGTTATGCTGGCGGCTTTGGTCAAATTTCTGATTCCTGCTATTGTTGTCCTGCCTGGGGTTATCTCTTGGCATGTCTTTGATGGCGATTTGGCAAACGCAGATTTAGCATACCCAGAATTGGTGCAGAAGGTGTTGCCTGCCTCTTTGTTGGGCTTTTTTGCAGCTGTATTGTTTGGGGCGGTTTTGAGCTCGTTCAATAGTTTGTTGAATAGTAGCGCTACATTATTTGGCTTTGATTTGTACCGACAACTTTTCAAAAAAGATGCCTCGGAATTGCAAGCGGTGAAGGCTGGAAAGCGTTTTGGTTTGGTTCTAGCTCTGGTTGCCGTTTGTATAGCCCCTTTTATTGCTTCTGCGGATAGCTTATTTGCTTACATTCAAGAAGCATTGGGTAGTTTGAGTGTTCCTATTTTTGCTGTGGTCGTTGTTGGTATTTATACCAAAAAAGTTCCAGCTTTGGGAGCAAAGATTGTATTAACAGCGGGTGTATTGATGTATTTGATAAGTCAGTTTGTAATTAGTCCCATGATGATTGATTCAGCGCTAGCTGAAGCTGCTGCTAATGGAATAACCGACCCAAAACAACTTAGTATTATTGAGGCCAAAGCTTACCCTCATTTTTTGCATGTTATGGGTATACTTTTTGTCATTAATGTAGGTATTATGCTGTTGGTTGGTAAGTTGAAACCCTTGACAGCACCAAAAGAGGAGGTAATTACGGACGAAATAGACATACAGCCATGGAAATATGCCCTACTTGCAGGAGCTGTAATTACTTTGCTTGTTCTCGGAACCTACTTTATTTTTTAAGAATAGTACTGATGGAGAGGCGTATTTTCTGGATAGGTCCAGCATTTACGAATGAATTATTGGGTTATGAAAAGCATTGACTGGTAAGTTTAAGAGCAAGAAGAAGACACTTCTTTTTTGAATCTTCTTCATGTTACTTATTCTATATTTATAAGAGAATAATTTTTGCGTATTGAAGTATTTAAGGTTTTTATCCGTTCTTTTTTCTTTTAGTCTTTTTGCCCAAGAATTGCCACCTATTCAAAATTATGCGCCTGTTGATTATAATGGTGAAAATCAAAATTGGTCCGTTACGCAATCTGAGAACAATCTAATTTACATAGCCAATAACAAAAGTCTGCTTGAATTCAATGGCTCCTCTTGGGCCAAATATCCTTCTCCAAACGAAACGGTAATACGAGCGGTAAAAGCGGTTGGAAATAGAATTTATTCCGGAGCCTACATGGAATTTGGGTTTTGGCAAAAAGATAATTTTGGAATACTGCGTTATACTTCACTTTCTAATAAAATAAAGGTTGATTTTTTACCGGATGAAGAGTTTTGGAGCATCTGGGAAATAGAAGATTGGGTAGTTTTCCAGTCCTTGGCAAGAATCTACATTTATAATTTAAAGGACGGTTCTATTTATCACATAGATTCTGAAACCTCGGTACCCAGCCTATTTAGTGTTGACAAGAATATCTATTTTCAAAAGAAGAATGAAGGAATTTTTAAAATACAAAACGGAAAAGGTTCCTTGGTTTTCGACAATAAAACCGTGATAGAAGATGAAGTTGTTGGTATTTTTCGTCAAGAGAATGAATTTTTGGTATTGACACGGGATAATGGTTTTTTCAAATCAGATGATAAAAAGTTGGTGAAATGGGGGATAAGTGCGGATGAATTGCTTTCAGATGTGAGTGTCTACACCAGTCTGCAATTGAGGGATGGAACTCTAGCCTTGGGAACAATATCACATGGACTGATACATTTGGACAAGAATGGCAACCTTCTGCATTATATCAGCCAAATTAACGGATTAAGAAACAATACCGTCCTTTCCCTGTTCGAAGATGTTAGAAGCAATCTCTGGTTGGGATTGGATAATGGAATTGGCTATGTTGACCTAAAATCACCATTTCGGGTGTACCAGGATAAAAGAGGTATAGTAGGTAGTGTGTATACCACCGCAGTTGTTGGAGATTTTATGTATTTAGGCACTAACCAGGGACTATTTTATAAAAATGAAGGGGACCTATCTGATTTTACTTTGATATCTGGTACCCAAGGCCAAGTTTGGTCTCTAAATGAAGTCAATGGAACATTATTTTGTGGGCATCACACAGGAACTTTTTTAATAAAGGATGATAAAGCGCAGAAAATTGCAAACGTTCAAGGTACATGGACTGTTCGAAAAATAGAAGACTATCCAAATCTGTTACTTCAAGGAAACTATGATGGACTGTATGTTTTGGATAATAATCGGGGACAATGGCAACTTAAAAACAAAATTCAGGGATTTGATCATTCTTCAAGATATGTTGAAATACATAATGGTGACATCTTCGTAAATCATGAATACAAAGGGGTGTTTAAAATAAAGACCGATAGTTCTTATGCCTTTGCCAATAGGGTGGAAGTAGACACAGTGCTAAAAGGCTCCAATTCTGGTTTGGTAAAATATAAAGGTCAACTGCTCTACGCTTCTAAAAATGGTATTGCAGGCTACGATGCTCAAAAGGAAACTTTTGTAAAGGATAGTGTTTTAAGTCTGGCCTTTTCCCAAAGCGAATATGTATCAGGAAAACTGGTAGTTGACAAGCGCAATGAATATTTATGGGTTCAAACGGATTCCAATATCGGATATTTTGTTGAAGGAAAATTGGATGGTATTCCGAGGCTTCAGTCAATTCCATTAACTGAGAATATGAGGGATGGAATTGTAGGGTACGAGAATATTTCGGTTACCAATTCAGGTACGTATCTATTCGGAAACAATTCCGGTTACTTTACAGTTTCAATCAGTGACCTCAAAAGAGCGGAGTTCAAAGTGGAAATTGAACAAATACTTGCTACCGATATTGAAGAAAAGGAAAGTATTCAGGACAAAAGAGAGGAAGGTAAGTTTGAAGATACTCAAAACAATATTAAGATCACATATTATACAACAGAGTACAATAAATTCTTAAAACCTCAATATCAATACAAACTAGAAGGTTTATATGAAGAATGGAGCAACTGGTCCAGTGACCCGGAAGTATTTTTTAAAAACCTACCTTCTTCAGACTACACTTTTAGGGTAAGATCCAGAGTGGGAAATACGTTGTCGACTAATACTGCCTCTTATTCCTTCACTGTAGCTAGGCCATGGTATTTATCGAATGCTTTATTTGCTGTCTACCTTTTGGGTGCAATTCTTATGGGCATTGCCATTCATAATTTGTACAAAGGCTATTACCATAGAAGACAAAATAAACTAATTGAGGAAAACCAACGCCAAATAGAACTTGCCAGAGTTCAGAATGAGAAGGAAATCGTACAAATCAAAAACGAGCAACTCAAGAAAGAATTTCAGAGCAAGAGTAATGAGTTAGCTGCCTCTACCATGAGCATTATAAAGAAAAATGAACTTTTGTCACGCGCAAAAGAACAGCTTATGGCCAATGTAAAAGAAAAAGAATCTGTAAAACCGATTATAGATATTATAGATCGGAATCTAAATCAAAATGATGATTGGGAGCTCTTTAAAGAAGCGTTCAATAATGCGGATAGAAAGTTTTTAAAGAAACTTAAAAAAGTACATCCCAATTTATCTCCGAACGATATACGACTATGTGCTTACCTAAGACTCAATCTTTCATCTAAGGAGATAGCTCCCTTATTGAATATTTCTGCACGAAGTGTGGAAATCAAGCGATATCGTTTGCGAAAAAAGATGGGATTGGAACACGATGACAACCTTGTGAACTACATCCTCACCTTGTAGCCCTCTTATTTTACCTCAACAATACCTATACAAGCCCCTTTTTAACAAGAAATGCCCTCTTGTTATTCCTACCTCTCAAACCCTTTAATTTCAAGGGATTTTATCAAATTCACAAAAAAACATGCATTTTTTTGCGATGTATATTTTTTGTAAAGGTGTTTTTTAGGGCGTTCCTATTTTTTTAAGATATGTTTAACCTTCCGAAGATGGCTAAAAATGCTTCAAGAACTATTCAAGTTCAAAAGGACATATAAAGCATAGCATCTTGGGAGCTGAACTAAAACTAAACTACACTATGAAAAACAAATTGCTAAGATTACTGCTCTTTCTTTTTGTAACTGGTATGTATTCCCAATCGAATCAAGTATCAGTTGTAAAGAATCAGGAGGGTACGAAATTGGTTGTCAATGGAAAAGATTTCATGATGAATGGAATGAATTGGGATTATATCCCGATTGGCACCAATACAGTGAACGCTGCCTTTTGGAAAAAACCAGACGATGTTATCAAAGCAGGTCTTGATACAGAGATGTCATTGCTTAAAAACATGGGTGTCAACGTAATTAGGCAGTACACAGGGGTGCCTGCCAAATGGATTCGCTACATCTACGAGAACTATGGTATTTATACCATGCTAAATCATTCCTTTGGAAGGTATGGATTGACTTTGAATGGGGTTTGGACACCTGTAACAATTTACGATGACCCAACAACCATGGAGTTTTTAATGACCGAAATGGAAGAGTTGGTTAAGGGATACAAAGATACCCCTGGACTTTTGTTGTATCTATTGGGTAATGAAAACAACTATGGACTTTTTTGGGCAGGTGCAGAAACTGAAGACTTTCCAGATGATGAAGGAAGAATCAACTTTATAGGTGAAAGCAGGGGTAGGCCAATGTACAGGCTGATGAATGAGGCGGCTAAGAAAATGAAGGAATTGGACTCATCCCACCCAGTGGCAATTTGCAACGGGGATGTACTTTTTATTGACATTGTTGCGGAAGAATGTAAAGATATAGATATCTACGGTACCAATACATATCGTGGAGCTTCTTTTGGGGACATGTTCCAAGTGGTAAAGGACAAACTGGATAAACCTGTAATGTTTACAGAGTTTGGAGCAGATGCCTTTAATGCTATTGAAAATAAGGAAGACCAATTTTCCCAAGCCTATTATATGGTGGAAAATTGGAAGGAAATCTATGAAAATGCAGCTGGTCTTGGGAAAGTAGGAAACTCAATAGGAGGATTTACTTTTCAATTTAGTGATGGATGGTGGAAATTTGGTTTTGATGATAGAGAAAATGCAGACGTACATGACAACAATGCTTCATGGTCCAATGGAGGTTATGCGAGGGACTTGGCAGCACCGGGAGCAAACAACATGAACGAAGAATGGTTTGGGATTTGTGCCAAAGGCGCAACCAATCCAAGAGGACTCTACGAACTATACCCACGTGCCGCCTATTATGCGTTAAAAGATGCACATCAATTGAATCCTTATGCCGATGGGGTGAATTTGGAGTTCGTGAAGAATCATTTTGATAATATTGAATTGATGGACGCAGTGTTAAAGGCTCGTGGAGATAAAGCGGCATTACAAGGTGAGCAAAGTAACTTACTTCGCATAAGTAACCTTCAAGCAAAATTCGCAACATTTAGCACGGGTGGTAGCCTTATCACAACGCCAGATACACCAGACCCGGATGAACCAAATACCTTTCCAAATCAACTAGGCTTTGACCATTTGCAGTCTTATTTTATTGGAGTTGAAGGAAATCCTGCTCCTAACATGAGGGCAGAGGTGAACCTCAACGTTGTTGGAAATGTGGCTCAAAATCCAATCAATGAGATTTTTTATGAAAATAACTCACGTCCTATAGATGTAAGCACGGACCAAGGTGATGTTGTCGTATCGGATGTCAATAGGATTAGGGTGTATCAGGCAGAATTTGAGTGGAATGCAAAAGAATTCGATTTAAGAGGATTCTATAGAACCGGACACTACCACTGGGGATACGAAGGCGACTTTTTCGGATTTTATCCCGAAGCCAATTATGGTCCTAACCTGGATTTATACAATGGGGAAATTTTAGGTGCGGAAATTGATGGAAAGGGACCTCTTAAAGGGTTGAAAGTTGCCGTAGGTCCACAATTATGGTGGGGAGCAAACCCAACCATGCTCTTCAAGTATCAAAAGCATATTGGAAAGTTTGATGTAACAGGTATTTATCATAGAGATTTTGAAACCAACGTGGTTCTCGATGACAATGGCCGTCGTGTTCTTGATGCCAATCAACTACGCAGTGGTGTAATTCCACCATGGCCAACAGAAAGAGCTTCAATTGCTGTTGAACGAGAGTTCGGAAAATTTGGAGTTCATGTTGGAGGGATTTGGGCAGGTAGTCCATTAAACGGCATCTCTTTTCAAGATGTAAGGGGTACTCCAGGTGATTATGTGGTATTCGAAGATAGAATTCGAGCTAGTGACAACTGGGGTGGTAAATTCAAAATAACTTACGAAGGAGGGAAATTCAATTGGTATGGTCAAGCATCAGCTATGGGATTGATAGCCAACGGTGGTGCTGACCAGACTATGACTTTCACAGGTTGGAGACTACGGGATACAGGAAGTGGAAACGTCACCAGTGTCTTGTCAGGATTGACATTTGCTACAGGTAAATTTCAAATAGCACCGAATTTTATGTGGCAAAAACCACTGGTTGAAGCCATTCCTCAAGATGTACAAGGACCCGGACGTTTGCGTAATATCATAGATGATCCTTTTGCGGTACGTTGGAATCGTGAGACTACGGCTGGTGAAATATTGTTGACTTTTGACCCTACACCAGGCACATGGATGTATGAGTGGGACAATGACCAAGCTGAAGATGCAAAGTTTGCTATGAACCTTGGCTTTGTATATCGCCACCTTCCCACTACAATGGACGCACATATTGGTTTCAACGCAGCTAGGGAATTCTTTGCATTTCCTACTTCGGCGCCAGCGGAAGATTTATGGGAAATCCATTCAAGAATGGTTTCTAAAATAAATCCAGAATTGGGCCTTATTGGAAATTTCTACTACGGTAACGGACAAGGTAATGGAGACAGTGATAGGTTGATTAAACGTTTTGGAGGCGAAATAAGAGGGATTTATAAGAAGTACAGGCTTTCGACCCATGTACGGGTAAATGATTGGGGGCCATATGATTATCATAGGGATTTTAACTTAACATTCCCATTACAACTTATGTTGGATCTCTCTACCACTTTGGGTAAACCAGATTGGTTCATTTTACCAGATACCCAGATTGGAATACGTGGTACATGGAGATCTTTAGATCAATTCTCACCTAGGTTCTCACCAAATGCAGTAGCAGATGAGTTTGCAACCGAACCCATTATAAGCCCTGTAGGATTTGGTAATGGTAGCGAATGGGAGATTATGACTTATGTACACATCAACATTGGCAAATAAAAAGATTGAGAAATGAAAAATTATAAAAATATCAACATACGTTTTATACTTCTTTTGAGCTTGGGTATTGCTATTATTTCAGGTTGCGAAAGAGACTTTTCAGATGATGTGCAGTTTGCCACGTTTAACAACAATGGGGACATATTTACAGATGCACCGGTAGGGCTTACGGATGAGTTCTTCGATTCTTTTGACCCTGCGGGTCCTAACCCTGCAAATCCAGAAGGTTTTGGTACAGATGATAATGTTGCTTTTATGGGTACATCTTCCATACGGATTGATGTTCCTGCACCAGATGACCCAGATGGTGCCTTCATAGGAGGTATTTTCTTGGATCGCGGGGATGGTAGAAATCTTACAGGATTTGATGCCCTGACCTTTTATGTCAAGGGTTCTACAACGGCAACCATTGGTGAGGTAGGTTTTGGAACTGATTTTGAGGAAAACAAGTTTGCGGTAATTGCCCAAAACATACGTTTGTCCACAGATTGGAGAAAGATTGTTATTCCAATACCAGACCCATCTAAATTAGTACAGGAAAGAGGAATGTTCTTTTTCTCCGCTGGTTCACAGAGTACAGGTGGGTTTGGATATACGTTTTGGATTGATGAGTTGCGTTTTGAAAAACTAGGTACGGTAGCCCAGCCAAGTCCAGCAATATTTTTTGGACAGGATGTTGTCGCTCCAGCCGTCAATGGTCTAGAGTTTCAGATTATAGGTCTAACCCAAACCTTTAATTTAGCTTCTGGTATCAATCAAACGGTTATAGCAGCTCCTGCATATTTCGATTTCACATCATCTGATAACTCAGTGGCAATAGTGAATGAATCAGGTGAAATTTTAGTGGTTGGAGCAGGTGATACTTCCATTACAGCACAATTGGCTAATGTTGCGGCATCGGGTTCAGTGGATATCACTTCTAATGGGGTTTTGCCGACCGCGCCGTCCCCCACAGAATTGGCAGCAGATGTTAGTTCCATTTTCAGTAATGCATACACCAATGCCGTAGAAAGTAACTTTGAACCTCCATTTGGTGGGTCTACAACTAGCTTTCAACTTTTTCCAAACAATGGTGATGAGGTACTGATATACTCCAACAATAACTTTACAGGGATAGTCTTCAATAACACCATTGACGGCACTGATCGTACAACGCTTAATATTGATGTATATCCACTGGGAGAGTCCACTTCGGTTGATGTACAAATTAGGGATGTTGGTGCTAACCAAGTATTGGAAACAAATCCTTTTACAGGATTACCTGATGGGGATGATGTTGACCGGAGATTCTTGATAAGTGGGTTGACACCAGGACAGTGGACTTCGGTTGAAATTCCTTTGGACGGGGATTTAGTCGCTCAAAGAAACAATCTTGGAGCACTCATCTTGGCCGGGGGACCAAACTTCATATTCGATAACATTTACTTTTTCACGGAATGATGTTGGATTTAAAATCGAAAAAAATGATTATGAAATATATACAGATTAAAACAATACAATCAATAACGTTAACATGTCTTTTGGCAATTGCAATCAGCGTTATATCTGGTTGTGAAACAGATGAAACACAGACGGTGGCTACATTTACCAATTTAGTTTTAGACGAAAATTTTGATACCGAAGGAGCGCCAAACGCAGAACTTTGGAGTTTTGACATTGGAACTGGCATTGACGGTTGGGGAAACCAAGAGCTGCAATACTACACGGACCGACCTGAAAATGTGCAAGTACAGAATGGTGTACTACTGATTACGGCACAGGAAGAGTCATTTCAGGGATCTGCCTATACCTCTGCCCGATTGATTACCAAAGATAAATTTGAGCAGCAATATGGTCGCTTTGAAGCCAGAATTCGATTGCCTTTTGGACAAGGAATTTGGCCAGCCTTTTGGATGCTGGGAGCGGATATTGACGAAAATCCATGGCCAGGAGCCGGAGAAATCGACATCATGGAATATCGAGGACAAGAACCCTCAGTTCTTGTAGGTAGCATCCATGGTCCAGGGTACAATGGAGGAGATGCGATTTCTAAGGAATTTACTTTGGAAAATGATCGTTTCGATACAGGGTTCCATGTTTTTGGAATAGAATGGGGTCCAGATTTTATCAACTTCTATGTTGATGATGTGCTTTATAATCAACTTACTCCTGAAGATGTGGAGGAAGAAACCGATGGCGAGGGACTATGGGTGTTTGATAAGCCTTTTTTCATATTGATGAATGTAGCAGTTGGCGGAACTTTTGTTGGTCCTCCAAATGCAGAAACCCAATTCCCCCAAACGATGATAGTTGACTACGTGCGGGTTTACGAAAATTAATATACTAAACTAACTTCTATAAAAATGAAACAATTACTTAACAAAGCCGGAATCCTTTCGCTTATCATTTTGGCCATATCCTTTTTAGGGTGTGAAGATGATGATGATGCCAATGGACTACCTGAAGTGGTAGCGGCCTTTACACAAACACAGATTGAAAACACAGGGGTTGTATCCTTTATCAACATTTCAGAAAATGCAGATTCTTTTGAATGGGATTTTGGAGATGGGACCACATCAACAGAAATTGATCCTACTAAGACATTCGCAGAAGGTAATTTTACCGTAACGCTAACGGCATCAAATTCGGCAGGAGCGTCTAGTACGTTTACTGACGAATTGACCATAGATTTGCCGGATGCTCCACCACCTTTTGATAGTGGACTCCTAGCCAATGGGGATTTTGAAAATGGAACGGAAGGTTGGAGCGGGAATGCCGCCAATGTTCAAACAGAGGGAGGAAATAGCTTCAATTTTGCCAACGTAGAAACGGCGGGTGATGCCTTTAACGTGAACCTGAGCCAGATTTTGGAGCTTACTCAAGGTACAAACTACATTTTGACCTTTAATGCTTCTTCCGATAGAGCTAGAACTATGATTACTGGAATTGGTCTTAGCGTAGACCCCTTTACCAGTGATTCTGAAATTATTGATTTAACAACAGAAACGCAAACCTTCACTTTGGAACTTTCGGCCGCCGCTTTTGGTGGTGCAGACAGTAGAGTTTTCTTTGACATGGGAGCTGCTGTTGGAACCGTAGTGATAGACAACGTATCGCTAGTTGTAGGTGGAGATGGAGGTTTTGATGGCGGATTACTAGTTAACGGAGGTTTTGCGGATGGACCTGAACCATGGAGTGGAAATGCACGTAACGTGCAGACTGATGATAATGGAAACAACTTTAATTTTGCCAATGTAGAAATCGCGGGTCCTGCCTTTAATGTGAACTTAAGCCAAGTTTTAGAACTTACCCAGGGAACAAACTACATTTTGACCTTTGATGCGTCTTCAGATAGGGCAAGAACTATGATTGCTGGAATAGGTCTTAGCGTAGATCCCTTTACCAGTAGTACGGAAATTGTTGATTTGACGACAGAAACGCAAACTTTCACTTTAGAGCTTTCAGCTACCGGATTTGGCGGTGCAGATAGCCGTGTGTTATTTGATATGGGTGCTGCTGAAGGAACTGTTATCTTAGATAATGTTTCTTTGGTCGAAGGTGGTTCCGGAGGAGTGGATACAACCCCACCTGTTATAACACTAACAGGAGATGCAGTTGTAGACTTAAATGTGGGCGATCCAGCTTATGTTGATGCAGGCGCCACAGCTACCGATAACGTTGATGGAGATATTACAGCAAACATTATGGTTGGTGGCGATACGGTGGATACCAACGTAGCCGGAACCTATACCATTACATATAACGTTATGGACGCTGCAGGTAACGCTGCTACAGAGGTCACAAGAACAGTGAATGTAACGGTTGATACCACTAGTCCTTTCTGTCAGACCCAAATACAGGCCTTTGGTGGAGATGCTGGATCTGATATTCTTATATCCGTGTTCAACGTAGATGCGCAAACTATGCGTATAGAAATCGAATCTGCGGATTCCGACCCAGTAGATGATTTAGTTTTTCCTGCAGGTGACTGGAATCCTGTTCCGGGAATTTCGGTTGCACCTGCTGAAGTTTCACCTGGTGTATGGGCCGGCGAATTCTTCTATGGCGCTGGAGCTCCTACAGATGTGGAGTTCAATATTTTATGGAGTAAAGATTCCTTTGGAGGTAACTGGAGCATGAATGCTCCTGGAAATCTGGCAACGGTGCCTTTTAATGCCACTTGCGATACCTCTGGTGGAGGTGGAGGAGGTTCAAATAGTGGATGTACAACGGGTGAAGTAGCTGCAACAATGCTCCCTCTTGATTTTGAGGGATGTGAAACATTCCTTAGCTCATTCTCAAGCATTGGAGATGGTGGAGTTGTTCCAAGTTTAGCGGCAAACCCAAATCCATCAGGTATAAACACTTCGGATAATGTGTTGCAAGTTGTTAGGGCAAGTGGTATCAATCGTTGGGGCGGAATACAAAATTCATTCCCCTCAGGAACAATAGATATAACAACCAACACTTTTAAAATAAAGGTATATTCCAGTATACCAGACGTCACATATAGATTTGAATTAGCCTTGGATCCACAGACTGATCCTGCGACAGGAAATCCAATGCAAGTGTTTCGACAAGTTACTGGGGGTGCTAATGAATGGGTGGAATTAGAGTTTACTTTTGAAAATCTTCCTGCTACACCTACTACCTATAATCAACTGGTGATTAAACCAGACAACCCTGATGGATCAGACGGTGAAACGACTTCTGAGGAAAGAACATTTTATTTTGATGATCTAAGGTTGGATTAAACCGCAGTGATTCTGGTAAACTAACTATTAAAAGGCCAGCATTCAGCATATTTACTGTTGGCCTTTTTTAGATATTCCAATGTGCCTTTAACGGACACATGTTCGTTTGATGTAATTTTTCTGTAAGCATAAAGAAACAGATACTTATGACCTCTAAGTTCTTGAAACGTGCAACAATGCTTGTAACCTTTTCTTGTTTCTTTCTGTCATACAAAAACCAAAAAATGAACCCTGAAACCAACACAGACGTTACCATCGAAAAAAAGATAGATTCTTTGTTGAGTCAGATGACCTTAGATGAAAAAATTGGTCAAATGACCCAGGTGCGACACTTTGATGATGTTTCTGAAGAAGATATTGCAGGGAAGTTTATTGGTTCTGTAATTCATACGCAAGGTCCTTTACCAGGGAAAAATGCACAAGAATGGCAGGATAAGTTTTCGCATTTACAAAAATTGGCCTTGTCAACCCGGTTAGGTATCCCGCTCATTTTTGGAGTGGATGCCGTTCATGGTCAGAATACCTATGAAGGCGCTACAATTTTTCCCCATAACATTGGTATGGGTGCAGCAGGAAACCCTGAATTGGTAGAAAAAGCAGCTAAGATTACGGCCATTGAAACGCAAGCTACTGGTTTTAATTGGGTATTTTCCCCCTGCGTAGCTATTCCTTACAACGAAAAATGGGGGCGGGTGTATGAGGCATTTTCGGAAAGCACTGAGCTTACTGAAGAGCTGACAAAGGCCTCAATTATTGGACATCAAGGAAATGATTTAAAAAGTAACCGTTCGGTAATGGCCACAGCTAAACATTTTATTGGAGATGGTGCTACTGATTTTGGTGTAGAAGGCGGGGAAACCACCTTGGATGCTGAAGAAGTAGAAAAAAGACTGCTTCCGCCATATCGTGTTGCGGTAGAAAATGGTGTGGGTTCCGTTATGGCTTCGTTTAACTCATTGAAGGGCATTCCCATGCATGCACACAAAACTTTGATTACCCATATTCTTAAGGGTACCATGCAGTTTGACGGCATTGTGGTTTCGGACTGGAAAGGATATTCAAGATTTGGAGAAAATGAGGTCATCAATGCCGGTGTGGACATGATTATGGCCGTAGAAGGCGATTTTGATATGTATCAGGAAGGTCTGAAAAGGGGTGTCGAAAGTGGTGAAGTCTCTATGGAACGAATAGATGATGCCGTTCGACGTATCCTAAGGCAAAAGTTTAAACTTAATGTTTTCGAAAACCCTTATCCTGATGCCAGCTTAATCCCTGAGATTGGAATACAGGAACATAGAGATATAGCTAGACAAGCGGTTAGAGAATCTCTAGTGTTATTAAAAAATCAAGATAATCTCCTTCCATTGGATAAAAATCTGTCCAAAATTGTAGTTGTAGGAGAGCATGCCAATAGTTCCGGACTTCAATCCGGAGGGTGGACTATTAATTGGCAGGGAACCCACGAAAATTATGAAGGGGCAACTACTATCCTGGAAGGTATCAAAAGACAAGCCAAAGGTGAGGTTATCTATGACGTTGATGCCAGTGGTAATCACAATGATGCCGATGTTGCCATCGTAATAGTAGGTGAAACCCCATATGCCGAATCATTTGGAGATATCGGAGGTGAAATGGATTTATATCAAATTACATTAACCGAAACACATCAAAAGTATGTGGAAAATTATGCTTCAAAAGGTGTAAAAACGGTTGTTGTACTAGTATCTGGTCGCCCTTTGGTAGTCACCGAACAAATTGAAAAGTCAGATGCGTTTATAGCTGCTTGGCTGATAGGTTCAGAAGGTGATGGAGTAGCGGAAGTCCTATTTGGAGCGTATAATTTTAAAGGAAAACTACCACATTCGTGGCCAAAATCTGAAGCGGATTATCATGGGAAATATGGGCCCAATTTCTGGGATGATTCCATAACTCCATTATTTCCTCTCGGATTTGGTCTAACCTACTGATGTCGGAAAAGAAAAAGAAACAAATACGAAGTAATACATCAATACTATGAAACTAACCTTAAGACTATTTACAATTAGCCTCATTTTATTGGTTGCTTCCTGTGGTACAAAAAAGGAAAAAGAAAAAGTTAAAGAAACCCAAATAAAAAAAGAAGTGACTGCGAAAGATATTTTAGGTAATCCAGATTATCTCGCCATAAGTTATGGAGGATATAGAGAAGTAAGCCGTGATAGTCAACCCACGGTAGCTGAGATTAAAGACGATATGAAACTGCTGTCGGCTATGGGAATAAAAATTCTCAGAACCTATAATGTGCAGTTACCACATGCAGGTAATGTACTAAAGGCAATCAAGGAGTTAAAGACTGAGGATACCGAGTTCGAAATGTATGTAATGCTTGGAGCTTGGATAGATTGCAAGAACGCTTGGACAGGTCAAGAACCGGACCATAATGTGGAAAGCGAACAGAACGAGGGTGAGATTGCGAGAGCAGTGGCTTTGGCCAATACCTACCCCGACATTGTTAAAGTAGTTGCCGTTGGTAATGAAGCTATGATTAATTGGGCTACTAGTTATTACGTACAGCCCGAAGTAATTTTAAAGTGGGTAAACCATTTACAATTTTTAAAAATTAGCGGAGAATTGCCGGCGGATTTATGGATAACCAGTTCAGATGATTATGCCTCATGGGGTGGTGGTGAAGAAAGCTATCATACTGAGGATTTGGAAAAACTGATTAAAGCGGTGGATTATATCTCCATGCATACTTATCCCTACCACAATTCACACTACAATCCTGAGTTTTGGAAAGTTCCAGAATCTGAAGCAAGTCTTTCAGATATAGAAAAAATAGATGCAGCCATGTTGCGGGCAAGAGATTTTGCAAAAAATCAGTACAAAGCTGTAAAAGAATACATGCTTAGTTTGGGAGTGGATAAACCTATCCATATTGGAGAAACAGGATGGGCCACTACATCAGATGGATTCTATGGTCCTGAAGGCTCTAAGGCTACGGATGAGTATAAAGAAGCACTCTATTACAGGCATATGAGAGAATGGACCAATGCAGAAGGTATTTCTTGTTTTTATTTTGAAGCATTCAATGAACGTTGGAAAGATGCTGGTAACCAGAACGGTTCCGAGAATCATTTTGGGTTGATTACTATTGATGGTAAGGCAAAATATGCATTATGGCCCCTTGTAGATTCTGGGGTCTTTGATGGATTGACTAGAAATGGAAATCCAATTACCAAAACCTACGGTGGTGATAAAGAAGCTTTAATGAAAGATGTTCTTGTTCCTCCCTTGGCTGAAGAACAATCGGTGGCACACTAAAATATAGTTGTCAAAAAGAGACACAAAGGATGAAAATGAAATCAAATGAAAAATTTTAACCATATTTATTTCATGCTGATATTGACCGTAACACTGAATGGGTGTATTGTTGAGCAAGAACTGGAAGTTGAGGTGTATGAAACTTCTGCCAATGGAAACAAACTAAGCTCGCTAACAGATTTTGATACAGAAGGCACTACAACCAAAATTCAGATACTTCCAGAACAGAAATTTCAAACCATTACAGGTTTTGGAGGTTCGTTTACTGAAGCCTCTGCCTTTTTGCTAAACAAATTGAGCAAAGAGAACAGGGATAAAATCATCAACGCCTATTTTGGAGAGGATGGAGCAAAATACTCATTGACTCGCACCCATATGAACTCTTGCGACTTTTCGATCAGTAACTACTCCTATGCTCCGGTTGAAGGCGACTTAGAGCTGAACAACTTCTCCATTGATGAAGATAGAGATGATATCATTCCATTTATCAAAGAAGCCATGGCAGCTTCAAAAGATGGTTTTAAGATATTGGCATCACCATGGACCGCTCCTCCTTGGATGAAGGACAACAAGGATTGGAGAGGGGGTAAACTGCTTCCAGAGTACTATAATACTTGGGCATTGTTCTTCTCAAAATACATTGATGCTTATGCCTTGGAAGGAATTGATATCTGGGGATTCACAGTGGAAAACGAACCATTGGGAAATGATAATAATTGGGAAAGTATGCATTTTTCACCTGAGGAAATGACAGATTTCGTTCAGTATTATTTAGGACCAAAACTAGAAGAAGATGGTCATAATGTTAAGGTATTGGGATACGATCAAAATAGGGAACACTTAAATGAGTGGGTGGATGAAATGTTCAGAACGGAGGGATCTTCCAAATACTTCGATGGTACCGCCATTCACTGGTATGCCAGCACATTTGAAGTCTTTCCAGAAGCCTTGCAATATGCCCATTCAAAAGCCCCAAATAAATATTTGATTCAATCCGAAGCTTGTGTAGATGCCGAGGTCCCAAAGTGGAAAGATGATGAGTGGTATTGGTCAAAAGAAGCTACGGACTGGGGTTGGGATTGGGCTCCGGAAAACCAAAAACATTTACACCCAAAGTACGCACCTGTCAACAGATATGCTAGAGATATAATTGGGTGCCTCAATAACTGGGTGGACGGATGGATTGACTGGAACATGGTCTTGAACAAACAAGGAGGCCCCAATTGGTTTGAAAATTGGTGTGTTGCTCCCGTAATTGTTGATGAAGAAGAAGATGAGGTGTATTTCACACCAATCTATTATACAATGGCACATTTTAGTCGGTTTATACGGCCCGGTGCTACACGAATAGGGTTTGAAAAAACGGATGAGGACCTCTTGGTCACAGCAGCGCAGAATCCAGATGGTTCAATAGCTGCAGTGGTATTCAATGAAAGCGAATCCAAAAAACAGTTTGAACTGATTTTGGGTGAAAGTGCCCAAAAGGTATCCATAAATCCAAAATCTATTCAAACTATTCTATTAAAACCAATGCAAACTAACTAAAACACAGTTCCTATGTCAACAGTAAAAACAGCGAAAAATGATAGAGTCCCTTTAGGGCAGAAAGCAGCCTTTGGAGCTGGTCACTTGGTTTTGAACCTATACCCTGGAGCATTGGGATTTTTTATGTTCTTCTTGCTCACTGCGTTTGGCATGGATCCTTTTTTAGCAGGACTTTTAGGGGGCTTACCTCGATTTTTTGATGCGATTACGGATCCCATTATGGGGTTTATTTCTGATAATACAAGCTCAAAATGGGGAAGGAGGAGGCCTTACATATTGGTCGGTGGTATACTTAGTGCCATTACTTTTGTTTTGCTTTGGCAATTGGATGAGAACAATTCTTCAGATTATAATTTTTGGTACTTTTTAATCATGTCAATGGTGTTTCTCATCGGAAACACCATGTTTGCAACACCTTTGGTAGGACTTGGATATGAAATGACCTCCGATTATAATGAGCGAACACGTCTTATGGCATTTTCCCAAACGGTTGGTCTATTGGCTTGGGTCATTGTACCTTGGTTTTGGGTTATTATAGCAGATCCAGATATTTTTAGTGATCAAGCCCAAGGGGTAAGAACCATGGCGATTTATGTAGGTGTGGCATGTTTGCTTATGGGTCTTTTGCCAGCTATTTTCTGTCGCGGAATTGATGCCTCCCATATGGCAAATAGAAAAAAGCTAACGTTTACTTCAATATTCAGCAATCTGAAAGATTTGTTTATAAGTATAAAAGAGGCGGTAAAGAATAAGCCTTTTATGAAATTATGTGGAGCTACCTTTTTGGTGTTCAACGGTTATCAAATTGTAGCCTCCTTTAGCTTCTTTATTTTTGTTTTTTATATCTTCAATGGAAGTTACGAAGCCACTTCTACATGGCCAGCTTGGTTTAGTTCCATAGGAGCATTGGTTTCCGCATTTTTGGTGATTCCAATTGTATCAAAGATGGCTGAGAAATGGGGAAAAAGAAAGGCTTTTATCATTTCAACAGCCCTTTCAATAGTGGGGTATTTGATGAAGTGGTGGGCTTTTACTCCAGACAATATTTGGCTCTCTTTTATTCCAATTCCCCTGATGTCATTTGGATTAGGAAGTTTGTTCACCTTAATGATGAGTATGACCGCCGATGTTTGTGATTTGGACGAACTTGTCAATGGTATGCCAAGAAAAGAGGGAACTTTTGGTGCTTTGTACTGGTGGGTTGTAAAACTTGGTCAAGGATTGGCTTTGGTCTTAGGTGGTCTGGTCCTTAAAGTAATTGGGTTTGATGGCAACGCCGCTACACAGACAGCGGATACTTTAACAAAACTTAGAATTGCTGATATTGTCATTCCTGCTGTTACTGCGGGATTAGCTATTTGGATTATGTGGAAGTACAGTCTATCAGAAGAAAGGGCGAAGGATATTAAAGCGCAATTGGAAGAACGAAGGGGAGTGTTATAAAGTCCTGGAATTGGTCACAAAATCATATAATTAAAAAGATAAAAAGATGTCAACAAAAATAATAATCCTATCTATCGGGGTTTTGCTTACACTGTTAGCAATACTTGGTAGTATAAAGGGAAGTTCAGGCAAAGGACTTATCAGCTCTAAACTGGGAGTGCCTATTGGAATCATTGGGGTTTTGATGATGATTTATGGTAGTTATTCTTCTGAATTGGTAAACTACAACACCCAAATTGAGCAAGTTTCTATTGGAAAGAGGTTAAAGATTGAAGGAGATGTAAACGCAGTGAAGGTTGTTTCACCAATAGATAAAGATTCAGTGGACTGCCGCATTCTTACTATGGGTGTTTATCCTGAATCTCATGAAGAGGATATTTGGGTAATCATTAGACCTACCGATGATCGTTATTATCCTCAATCAGACCATACGAATACATCATATAAAAGAGATGGTGAGTGGCAAGTGGTTACTCGATTTGGTGGCGATAAAGGAGAAGCCTACGATCTTATTATTTACGAAGCGGATTCGGAGGCATCAGCATTCTTTAGTGCCACTATAGAAAAATGGAAAGAAGCAGATGACTATCCAGGTTTAAAGTTGGAAGAAATGCCCAAAGGAGCTAAAGAAGCGGAACGCATAAAAATCTATACGAGAAAGAATTGTCGAGGTATTTTTTAGGATATTTTACAGTTCAAAAGAGAATCTATCTATTAGGGTCAAACCCAAACTTTATCCACGTATATCAGATTTACCATAAACCAAAATAACCTAGTAAAACACTATAAAAGAATACTATGTCTTCATCTAGAAAAGAAAAATATTTGGCTTTGGCCTCTCTTGACTATAATGGAAAGTCAAGCGATGAACTTAAAACGCTTTGCAAAGAATTTTTGGAAGGAGGAATGCACGGACTATGCTTTAGTCCCTATGAAGAAGGTCAAAAACCTGGTGAGCAAATAAACGAAGAACAGATACGAAGAAGAATGGAAATCATACGACCCTATACAGATTGGGTCCGTTCATTCTCATGCACCGAAGGAAACGAACTGATTCCCAAAATTGCCCGTGAATATGGAATAAAGACCATGGTGGGAGCCTGGTTGGGAGATGACCCAAAAATAAACGAGCAAGAAGTAACCAACTTGATTCAAATGGCAAATGAGGGCTATGTGGACATAGCTGCGGTTGGTAACGAGGTTTTATTACGAGGGGACCTTACGGAAGATGAGTTGTTAGGTTTTATGGGCCGGGTAAAGCAGGCAATACCAGATGTTCCCATGGGGTATGTGGATGCCTATTACGAATTTTCCGACCATCCAAGAATAGCCGATGCATGCGATGTGATTTTGGCCAACTGCTATCCATTTTGGGAAGGTTGTGATTTGGATTATTCCTTATTGTATATGAAAGATATGTATCAAAGGGCACTGCGGGCGGCTAAAGGAAAAAAAGTAATCATTTCCGAAACAGGTTGGCCAAGTAAAGGGTCAAGTTTGGAAGGGGCATTCCCCTCTTTGGACAATATGCTCAAATACTTCATGAATACACAAAAATGGGCACAGGAAGACGACATAGAGGTTTTCTACTTTTCTTCTTTTGATGAATCATGGAAAGTAGGAGCAGAGGGAGATGTTGGTGCCTATTGGGGTCTTTGGGACGCGCAGGAAGCACTAAAATTTTAGAAATTATATTTCAATTCTTTTTCAGGTAACGGAGAGCTCTTCAATGGAGGTTATTATATAATTATCTTTTGAAAGGGCTCTTTGTCGTTACTTGTGTTTTTCATTACTTCGTTCTTTAAAAATAGGCTATGACATTATTTGTAGATATGGATGAGGTTCTTGCAGACACCTATCAAGCCCATATTGACGTTTATAATTCAGAATTTGGAGCTTCTCTTACCCGGGAAGAGTGTTTTGGAAAAGAAGTATGGCAGTGTGTCCCCGAAAAATACCAACAAAGTATAAGGCGGCATGCCTATACAAGAGGTTTTTTTCAAGAGCTGTCCGTTATTGAGAATAGTAGAGAAGTCCTTGAACAGCTTAATGAGAAATACAAAGTATATATAGCTTCTGCTGCTATGCAGTTCCCGAATTCCCTCGAGGAGAAATCAAATTGGTTGGATATTCATTTTCCTTTCATTCCTTGGCAAAGGCGAATTCTTTGCGGGCATAAGAATATCTTAAAGGGAACCCTTTTAATTGATGATAGAAGTTATAACTTGGAGAGGTTTGATGGAAAAACAATACTTTTCACTTCTCCCCACAATGTCCATACCCAAGGTTTTGAACGTGCCAACAGTTGGTTGGAAATCGCGGATAAACTTTTGTAACTTGCGATATGCCCAAATTCAGACAAGTACTTAAGTTAACTCTAATTATCAGCTTTTTAAGTTTAAATGCCTGTCAATCCCAATCTAGATTGACTCGAGGAGAGTTGAATGTCAATACTGAAGAAAACCTCAAATACTATTTGTACTATCCTGAAGGCTATGATTCGAATGAAGAGGATGAATTTGGCATTCTACTTTTTTTACATGGTGGCGGAGAATCTGGTGGTACGCTTAGTGACCTACGTGGAAGCGGGCCTCCTAAAATGTTGGTTGAAGGAAAGCAATTTCCTTTTTTGGTTTTGGCGCCACAAAACCCTCATAAAAAGAAGTGGTGGAACACCCAGGCTTTGATGCAGCTTTTGGAGGATGTAGTTGAGAAAAACAGGATTGACCCCGACCGTATATATTTAAGTGGTTTGAGCAGGGGTGGCAGTGCCGCTTGGAGCATGGCCGTTCAATATCCTGAAAAGTTTGCAGCGATGGCAGTTGTATGTGGCATGACACCCGTACCCTATGCCCACTGGATAGATAAAAAGATGCCCATATGGGTTTTTCATGGTAACGAGGATAAAGTAATTCCAGTTTCTGAATCTGACACCATGGTAAAGAAATTAAAGTCAATGGGCTATACGGTAAAGTACACCAGGTACGAAGGAGTTGGCCATAACTCTTGGGCAAAAGCCTATACTACCGAAGAATTATATAGTTGGCTAGCTGAACAAAAAAGAAAATGATGAAACAATATCTGGTTTTATGTTTGATTTTAATTACGATTTCTTGTAAACGCAACGGAAACGTATCAGTGAGTGCAACTCTTCCTGAGATAGATAGTGTTGAACGTATTGTAAAAGATACCGTACTGCCCGCCGAAAAGCAGAAAAAAGCACTTAAAAGTTTTACTGGAGTGGCAGATACCACCTTTGTTCGGCTGGCTGACTTTAGTCATGATTTCAAGTACGACTTACGCTACGCTACGGAAAACAATTTTCTGAAAGCTAAGGTATATGATTGTCCTGAGTGCTATACTCGGGCAAAAACCGCCAAAGCCTTGATTAAGGCCAATGCAGAGTTTATGGAGAAAGGGTATAAAATCAAGTTTTTTGATTGTTATAGGCCAAATTTTGTGCAATTCAAAATGTGGAAAATTGTACCCAATCCGCAATATGTGGCCAATCCCGTTAAAGGCTCTATTCATAACAGGGGAGGGGCTGTTGATATCACCTTGGTGGATTTTGAAGGTAACGATTTAGATATGGGAACAGACTTCGATTTCTTTGGAAAACGGGCCTATCACGACAATATGGATTTGTCTGAGGAGATTCTTAGTAATCGAAGGTTTTTAAAAGAGACTATGGAGAAACATGGATTTTGGTCCATTCGAACGGAATGGTGGCATTATAATCTTTCTGCTGGTTCAAATGATAAAGTGGCCAATTTTAAATGGGATTGTCCTGAAGAAACGGAATAGTTTTTTATTCAATTTCAACTATTTTTTCACACACAAGTACCTGTTTACTTTCATCCAAAAACTTGGTAAAGAATATATAATCTTCACCTCCGTCCAGGATTCTATGTCTCTTGCGGAGTTCAGCTACCGAAATGGGAAAGTTTCGCGTAGCAATATTGGCCTTAGTTCCTCTAAAAGATTTCAGTGTAGTTTTTGAATAGGGTAAACATGATTTAACTAAGAAACGTCTTCCAGGGAATTCTATGAGTTTATCAGAAGTATATAAATGTGAATGCAAATGAAGTTTCTGTAAGTCAAATAGTTTGCAAATAGTTTTGAAAGCGCCTGATTTTAGAATAGCGGCATTGGGTTCGTATAAGTACCTAGCGGGTAATCCCAAATCAGGTTGTATTGATTTTTCTTCTGCTTGAGTGAACATAAAAGTATCTTTTCTGCCTGAACGGAGGTTCACCGCATGAAACACCGTCTCACCAATAAAAGCTGCTTCTAAAGCAAAAAGAACTTCTTTCACCTCATTATCGACCGCCACAACATGAACTTCTTTTACATATTTGAGTTCTTGCATTGCTTGAGAGATATCTAATAATGGCGATACCTTTATTAAAATCTTCTTTGAAAACCGAAATAATTCTGGAAGGGTATCCGATAGATTGGGTTCGCAATCTTTTAGAAAAAAGACCTTTGCTTTTGTTTTGTCCCTTCGAGATGGATCCACGAAAATCCAATCAAAAGTGGAAGAGGATTTTTTTAAAAAATGAAAACTATCTTCGGGAATACAAGTAACATTTCCAATTTTAAACTGATTGAAATTATGAGCGGCAATCTCACTCAATTCTTGGTTGGTTTCACAATGAAACACATGCGTTATTCTCTTCGAAAAAAAATAAGTGTCCACGCCAAAACCTCCTGTGAGATCAACAAGACTTTTTCCGCTTACCAAGTTGGATTTGTATTCAGCCGTAACTTCGGAACTGGTTTGTTCCAAATGAAGTTTTGGAGGGTAGTAAATTTCATCCGAATTGAACCAAGTTGGTAGCTTTTGCTTAGCCTTTTTTTTGGATTCCAGTTGTTGGGCCAACTCTTTTTGGGATATATCCTCGAAAACGGGTTTTTGTAGCAAAACTGACACGATGTCAGTGTTCCAATTATTTTTTATAAAACTTTGTGGACCAGTATTTAATATGAGTTTATTCAAACAAAAACTACAAGTTTTTAGTTAACTTTTTCACAAACGCATTTCCCGTTAAAAATTCCTTCAGAATAACCTTTACTGCTGTATATCCGGGTACAGCTACGACCATCCCAACAACACCAAAAAGCAAACCTGCTATAATGATTACGAGAAAGATTTCAAGTGGATGAGATTTAACACTGGTAGAGAAAATAAAGGGTTGTGAAAAGAAATTATCAATGAGCTGACCTATAATGATTCCGATTAAAACATAACTGGCTTTTGGTAAGATTACAGTGCTAAAATCAGCACCTAAAAAACTAGTCATTGTTAAGGTAATCATAATAGCTCCTCCTATGATTGGTCCAACATAAGGTATGATATTGAACAAGGCACAGAGGAAGGCTATGACGATGGCATTTTCCACTCCCACAATAAACAAGGTTATGGTGTAGATGATAAAAAGAATAAGAAGTTGTAAAAGTATACCGGCAAAGTATCTGGATAGTAGTCCATTTATCTTATCAATCGAAGCTACTAAATTTCCTTCTTTTTGGTCTGGAACAAATACGAGCATACCCTTTTGAAGCAGTTTACTATCCTTTAAAAAGAAGAAAGAAATAAACAATACCGAAAACAAACCAATACTAAAGTTGCTCAAAACATTGACAAAGGAATTAAGGAAGTTGGGAATAAACCCTAAGTCCAATCCCTGTATAACATTTTCTTCCAGTCCAGCCTCTTCAATTAAATCATTTACCCCATCAGTAGTTGCTCCAAAGTATTCCAATATTTCAAAATACAAGGTGTTAAGATTGGCTTTTAAATCTTCTAAATCCAACAGTGAAAGGTTTTTACTTTGTTCAGATATTAGAGGAATAAAAAGCGCTAAGATTCCTAAAAAGAGTCCTATCATCAATAGCATGGTCGCCACTACGGCCAGTGTATTTGGAAATTTAAGCTTTCGTCTCAAAAATAAGACAATAGGTCTTCCCAAAAGAGCAATCACAGCGGCCAAGGCCAAGTAAGCTATAACCGATTGGATTTTTATAAAGAAGTATACCAGTAAGACTACTGCTACAATAATGGCAACAGCTCTTAGAATTCCTTCAGATATTGTTTTTGCATTCATTGATTAGTTTTTAAAGGCATATTCCACAATGTTGGCTCCCATTTGAAGCGCTTTTAATCGTACCTCTTCAGGGTCATTATGTACCTCGGGGTCTTCCCATCCATCGCCTAAATCACTTTCGTAGGTGAACAATAAAACTAGTCTTCCTTCTTCAAATATACCTAGTGCCTGTGGTCGTTGGCCATCGTGTTCATGTATTTTGGGCAGGCCATTTTCAAAATTGAACTTTTGGGCAAAGATGGGGTGGTCGCCACCCACTTCTTCTAAACTTTTATTGGGAAACACTTTTTTTAACTCACGCCTTACATAAGGTTCCATACCATAATTATCGTCAATATGGAGAAATCCTCCGGATAACAGATAATTTCTCAAATTTTCAGCTTCTTCGTCGGTAAAGAAGACATTTCCATGGCCGGTCATATGAATTAGAGGAAATTGATAGATAGAAATACTGCCAACCTCTATGGTTTCGGGCTTTGCATCCAGCTTGGTATCGATATTCTCATTACAAAACTGAATTAAATTGGGTAAAGCGGTAGGGTTGGAATACCAATCTCCACCACCACCATATTTTAATATTCCAACTTGTTGGCAATGACCTACATATATCACAAAAAAAGTTAAAAAAGCCAGGAAACGGGTAAGTTGTGCCATTGATCCACGATTAAGAGAGTATATCAAAAGTACTGTATTCATGTCTAAAAAAATCATAATCCCTGCCATCGCCTTTCTCGGGATGGTTTTTATGGCCTTTTACACGGCCAAAATTGAAGATACACCTGTTTCAATAACTAAAAATGAAGTGACGTCTGATGAAACCTTTCCATCGGTTATAGTGGTAGAACTGTTTACCTCACAAGGTTGCTCCAGTTGTCCTCCTGCGGATGTTTTACTCGAAAAAGTCAAAAACCAATACCCAAATGAAGTGTTTGCTTTGTCCTATCACGTAGACTATTGGAATTACATAGGATGGGAAGATCCCTTTAGCAATGCGCGGTATACAAAACGGCAAAGTTATTATAATCAGAAACTGGGATATCGTGGAAATTACACTCCCGAGGCCATAGTAAATGGAAAGGAACATTTTGTAGGGTCCAGTAGTGGCAAGATGTACGCCAAAATTGATAAATACAAATCCAAAAAGGCTCAAAATCAAATTGTATTAAGCAATGTGAGTAGAAGTGCAAATTCAATTTCTTTTGATTATGAAATTGATGGTGATATTTCGGATAAGACCTTAAGGGCGGTTTTGGTTCTTGATGAAAGGACAACCTCCGTCAAACGAGGGGAAAATAGAAATAGAACGCTTAAGAATAGTAATATTGTGGTGTCAGAGAGTTATAATGAATTGAAGCTATCTAAAGGTACAGGAAGTATTAGCATTCCATCTTTGGTAAGGCAAAATGAAGGTACCACTCTCATGCTATTGACTGAAAATGAGGCCTTGGATATTACAGGTGCCACAAAAACCAAAGTTTAGGTCATTCAATATTGGCTATTGCAACTGCAGTACATGCAAAAATAGCTGCGGTTTCTGTCCGTAAACGGGTGTTGCCCAATGCAACGGGGTGATACCCTTTTTTTATGGCCATATCAATTTCCTCAGATGAGAAGTCACCTTCAGGACCAATAAGGATAGTGGTATCTTGCTCAGGGACAAGTAGATTTTTCAACTCTTTTCTCTCATTTTCTTCGCAATGTGCTATAAATGAAGATGAATTTACCAGATGTTTTTTTAGAAAATCATCAAAGGAAGTAAGAGGATTGAGTTTGGGTAGAAAAGTTTGCAAGGACTGTTTCATGGCTGAATGTAGAACTCTGTTCATGCGTTCTAATTTTAGCGTTTTTCGTTCTGACCTCTTACAAAGAACTGGGGTAATCTCGTCAACACCTATTTCAGTTGCTTTTTCCAAAAACCATTCAAAACGATCGTTCATTTTTGTTGGAGAAACTACCATATGCAAACGATAGGGTCTAGGTTCAGTTTGACTAATCTTTACAATTTGCGCATGACATTTCCGTGAATCCGTTGAGAGTAGTTCGGCATCAAAAAGATATCCTTTGCCATTGGTTATGTGGAGTGTATCCCCTTCTTTTTTTCGAAGCACCCTGCTGATATGTTTGCTTTCTTCGGGTGAGAAAAAAAAGGAAGTTGTTGTGGTGTCTAGCGTAGGACTGTAAAAAAGCTGCATCCTAAATTCTGTTAGTTTAGCTACCTATGGCATACCTTGCCTTCGCAGCAATACCTTGGTTGGTAAATTGATTCTCTAAGAACTTTAAGTACCCTACAATTCCAATCATGCCTGCGTTATCGGTACAATATTGAAATTTGGGTATATAGGTGGTCCAACCTTTGGTTTCCCTTGCATCCTGCAATCGTTGTCTTATTCCTGAGTTGGCAGCAACCCCACCCCCAATGGCAACATGTTTTATTCCAGTTTCCTTGGCCGCCTTTTCAAGCTTGTCCATTAGAATTTCAAGGATGGTGTACTGCACTGAAGCACAGATGTCATCAATATTGTCTTGAATAAAATCTGGATTATTCTTTGTATGCTTTTGAAGAAAATAAAGAATGCTGGTTTTGAGACCGCTAAAGCTGAAATTCAATCCATCAACCTTGGGTTTCGGAAAAGAAAAAGCACTTGGATTACCTTGTCTCGCATGTTTGTCTACCAAAGGACCTCCAGGATAGGGTAGTCCCATTAACTTGGCACTCTTGTCAAATGCTTCTCCTACCGCATCATCCAGAGTTTCACCTAGCACCTCCATGTCAAAGTAATGATTGACCTTTACAATCTGTGTATGTCCTCCACTAATGGTCATTCCTAAAAATGGAAAAGGAGGAGCAGTCATTTCTTCGTCATCAATAAAATGAGCCAAAATATGGGCTTCCATATGATTTACCTCAATCAAAGGAATATCCAAAGCCAATGATAACGACTTTGCGAACGAAGTACCTACCAAAAGAGATCCCATAAGACCGGGCCCTCTTGTGAAGGCTATGGCTGCAAGTTGTTTTTTATCGATATTTGCCTTGGCCAAGGCTTGGTGGACCACTGGAACTATGTTTTGTTGATGAGCACGAGAGGCTAATTCAGGTACCACCCCGCCATATTGTTTATGAATCTCTTGGGTAGCCACCACATTGCTCAATACTTTTGTATTGCATAAAACGGCCGCTGAAGTATCATCGCATGACGATTCTATCGCAAGAATGTATATTTTTTTGGTAGTCACAGGCTTTGGAACAAAAATTGGTCATACAAAAGTAAAACATAAAGCCCTATCAAAAAACTTAGGAAAATACTGGTTCGATTACTATTATCCATTCTGTTGATAATGGTATTGGCTTCATTGGTACTTTCCTTACCTGCAGTGCAAACCAGACTAGGTCAATATGCTACCAAGTCCTTAAATGAGGAGTTTGGCACCAATATTTCCATAGATAGATTGAGTCTTTCCCTTTTCAGTTTAAATGCAGGACTCAAAGGGATCTATGTTGAGGATCATAAAAAGGATACACTAGCCTACATTCAAAAACTTTCTACTTCTATTCTTAATCTTCGAAACATGTCCAATGGAAGTTTGGAGTTTGGCGATATGGAATTGGATGGGGTAGTTTTTAATTTGAAAACCTATAAGGGTGAAGACGATACTAATCTGGACATTTTCGTAGCAAAACTAGATGATGGTAAGCCAAGAGCACCTGGAACTCCACCTTTTTTTATGTCTTCGGATGAAATCCAAATTTCTGAAGGTAAATTCAAATTGGTGGATGAGAACTTGGAAAAACAAGAAACCTTGAATTTCTTCAATCTCGAGATTGATGCCAGTGATTTCCAGATTTTGGGCCCTGAGGTTACAATAACAATCAATGAATTGGCCATGGACAGTAAACGGGGAATCCGTTTAGAACAATTGTCCACGAATTTTGAATACACCAAACAGCAAATGCGGTTTGATGCATTGGGAATCAAAACCGAACAATCCCAGCTCATGGGTAATCTTATATTCGACTACAACCGAGAGGATTTTTCGGAGTTTTTGGACAAGGTGAAGATTACGGCAGAGTTTACAGAATCCACTGTGGCTTTAAATGAAATCAACACATTTTACAATGAGTTTGGGAGCAATAAAATGGTCTCATTTTCATCAAAAATAAGTGGCTTCCTCAATAATTTGGAAGTAGAAGACTTGTTTTTAAGATCTGAGAATACTGGTATACGAGGAGATTTTGTATTTCAGAACCTTTTCAGCGAAACCGCTCCATTTGTGCTAAATGGAGATATTGATAACCTAACCTCCAGTTATTACCAACTTAGGTCACTGCTGCCAGATATTTTAGGAAAGAGCATCCCTTCGTCATTTCAAAAGCTAGGGCAATTTACCATTCGGGGAAACGCCGAGGTAACAGAGACATCTTTAGATGTTAAAGTAAACCTGAATACAGCCATTGGTAGCAGTTACACCGATTTGCAAATGACCAACATTCAAACTATTGACGATGCTTCTTATATAGGATTCATTTCCCTCATTGATTTTGATTTGGGAACATTTGTTGAGGACGAGAAGTTGGGATTGGCGAGCATGGATGTCAATGTTGAAGGCAAAGGATTCATTTCCGAATATCTAAATACGGAAGTAATAGGAGAAGTTTACAAGCTTGAATTCAATGGCTATGAATATAACGGACTCAAAGTATCAGGAATACTAAAGGAAGAACTTTTTGATGGTTCCTTACTAAGTAGTGATGAGAATTTCAAGTTTGATTTTAAAGGATTAGCTGATTTTGGGGACGGGGCCAATAAATTCAATTTTATAGCTTCTGTAGATCATGCAGACCTGAAGCGTCTGAATTTTATCAATGACAGTGTATCCATATTTAAAGGAAATCTGAACATGGATATTGAAGGTAATACGTTGGACAATATTATAGGACAAGTACGTTTCTCAAATACAACCTATCAAAACAAAAACGAGACCTATTATTTCGAAGATTTTTCAGTTTTGTCCTCTTTTGATGCAGATACCGTAAGGACAGTAGAAATTAATTCTCCTGATATCATTACAGGCTATGTAAAAGGAAAGTTTAAGGTTGAGGAAATAGGAAAGTTGGTTCAAAATTCTGTTGGCAGCATTTACACAAACTATCGACCCTTTGAGATTTCAGAAGGCCAAGAATTAAGTTTCAACTTCAAGATATACAATAAAATAGTGGATGTTTTCTTTCCGGAGGTCTCGTTTGATGCCAATACCTACATCAGGGGTGATATTGTTGCCGATGAAGGGGATTTTAAACTCACTTTTAAATCACCAAATATTAAGGCCTATGGGAATGAGTTTGACAATCTGGAATTGAAGATTGACAACAAAAACCCCTTATTTAATACTTTCCTTTCGGTAGAAGATATGGCAACTTTGTATTATGATGTGAAGGATTTCAATCTGATTAATACAACCCTAAAAGATACTTTGTTCTTTAGAACAGAGTTTAAAGGGGGCCGGGGTTTGGATGATAGCTATAACTTAAATTTTTACCATACGTTCAACCAAGAAAACAAATCTGTAATTGGACTGAAGAAGTCAGAAATGAACTTCAAAGGAAACACTTGGGTATTGAATAAAGAGGGCAATACCAAAAATAAAGTGATTTTAAATAGGACCTTGGACAGTATTTGGATAGAAGATTTGGTCATGGACAACGAAAATGAAGAACAGATAAGGTTACGTGGGGAGCTAGCGGATTCCACCTATAAAGATTTGGACCTACAGTTCAAAATAGTGTCATTAAATAAGATTACACCTAAAGTGGATAGTTTAAAGTTGGATGGAACGGTTAATGGTTTCTTGAACATTCTTCAAAAAGAAGGGAAGTACTTACCCACATCCAGTCTGAATATTGAAAACTTAAGTGTAAACGATTCAAGGCTTGGTGATTTGGAAATTGGGATATTTGGAAACAATGACCTTACCCAATTTGGTATTAGTACTTGGTTGGATGATAATGGAAGGGAGAAAATGTCCATCAATGGGAAGATTACCAATAAAAATAAAGACACACGACTAGACCTTACTGCTAATTTTACCGATTTTGAAATGGAACCTTTCAGTCCTTTGGGAGAAGATGTTGTTTCTAATATTAGAGGGAAAATAAGCGGAAACGTAAAAGTGATAGGCAAAGCCGAAAACCCTTCAATCAATGGTAATTTAACGCTTAATGAAGCTGGCTTGGGTATACCTTACCTAAATGTGGATTATGATTTTGCTCCATTTTCCCAAGTCCGCCTTTTTGATCAAACCTTTTATTTTGAGAATATTGGTCTTTCTGATGTTGCGGAGGGTACTACGGCAACCTTGGATGGTACGATTAACCACACAGCTTTTGGGGACTGGTCTTTGGATTTGGATGTAGATACTAGGAACGACCGGTTTATGATACTGAATACTGAATTTAATGAAGAAGCCTTATACTACGGAACAGGTTTCATTAATGGTACCGGTAGTATTTATGGTCCTACGGAAGGACTTACGATTTCAGTTGATGCAACCACCGGTCCAGGTACATCTTTGAAAATACCACTTAGCGACGTAACCTCAGTTGGCGATTATTCGTTCATTAATTTTATTGAAAAAAAGGGCACGGAAACATTTAAGGAGGAACGTGTGTTAAAGGATTATGAAGGTTTGGAAATGGCCTTTGATTTGGCAGTAACACCGGATGCCGAGGTTGAAATCGTTGTTGATCAGAATACAGGGAGTTCACTTAAAGGAACTGGTGAAGGAATTTTACTGATTGAAATCAACACCAATGGTAAATTCAATATGTATGGAGAATTTGTTGCGGTTACTGGAGAGTACAATTTTAGATATGGAGGTGTAATAGACAAAACATTCCAAGTACGCCCTGGAGGAACCATTCTTTGGGAGCGAGACCCTTTAGCGGCGCAACTAAATTTGGAGGCAGTATATGCCCTTAATGCCAATCCAGCACCTCTATTGGACAACCAAGGATTCAACGGAAGAATACCGACCGAAGTAGTGGTAAGGTTGAATGGAGAACTGGAAAACCCGAACATTAGTTTCGATATTGATTTTCCTGGAACCAATTCTGTGGTTCAATCCGAATTGGAATATAGACTCCAAGACCCAACAGTAAAAGAACGAAATGCTTTTTTCCTAATGGCGCAAGGAACGTTTGTAGACGACCAATCAGGTGGACTCAACCAACAATTGGTTACTGGAAACCTTATTCAAACCGCGTCAGGCTTGTTGAATCAAATATTGGCAGGTGAAAATGATAAATTGAATTTTGGTCTATCTTATGAACAAGGATTGCTTAACCCTGAAGCGGATATTCAAACCGAAAATCGCATTGGAGTTACCGTCTCAACAAAAATTTCGGATAGGGTACTGGTAAATGGTAGGTTGGGAGTCCCGGTTGGGGGTGTGTCGGAAACTGTCGTTGCTGGAGATGTAGAGGTACAAGTTTTACTAAATGAAGAAGGAACGCTCAGCGCAAAGATTTTTAATCGAGAAAATCAAATCCAACAGTTTTTTGCAGAGCGGCAAGGATATACACAGGGATTGGGGCTTTCGTACCAAGTCGATTTCAATAACTTCAAAGACTTAATGCGAAAGATTTTTCAAAAGAAGGAGAAAAAAGAGGAAAAATCACCTCCAATTCAGTCAACGGAAATCATGGGGAAAGATAGTTTGATTCGTTTCAAACCTAAAAACAGCACTGCCAAGAGATCACCAAATTAACATTGATTTTTTCTCATATTTTCATTGATAATTCTACGAAAACGTTTGCGAAAAACGTTGATTACAAATTAGTTAATATCTCATTCGTTAATTAAATAAAGTTTCCTAGTTTTGGCATCTTAAAGTGTTCAATGGCTTCAGAAATTAAAAAAATAGGCGTGTTTACATCCGGGGGAGATTCACCTGGAATGAATGCTGCTATACGCTCTGTTGTACGTACTTGCGCATATCTAAAATTGGAATGTGTGGGTATTTATAGAGGGTATCAAGGGATGATTGAAGGGGACTTTAAACCAATGGATGCCCGTAGCGTAAACAATATCATCAATAAAGGGGGAACCATACTTAAATCTGCACGTTGTGATGATTTTCGTACTCCACAAGGCAGGAAGAAAGCACATGAACAATTGGTGGCCGAGGGTATTGATGCCTTGGTGGTTATAGGCGGTAATGGCAGCTTTGCAGGTGCTTTGGCCTTGAATGAGGAATTTAATTTTCCAGTTTTAGGAATTCCAGGAACAATTGACAACGATATTTTAGGTTCAAGCTATACCATAGGTTTTGATACGGCCATAAATACGGTTGTAGGAGCAATAGATAAGATTAGGGATACAGCAAGCTCGCACAATCGACTTTTCTTTATAGAAGTTATGGGTAGGGATGTTGGGCACATAGCCCTTAACGCTGGAGTTGGAGCCGGTGCCGAAGAGATTCTCATTCCGGAACAAAATTTAGGTCTTGAAAGACTGTTGGATTCCTTAAAGCGAAGTAAGAAATCTGGAAAATCCTCGAGTATTGTTATTGTTGCGGAAGGCGATAAAACAGGTAAGAATGTTTTTGAACTCAAGGAATATGTGGAAGAACATCTGCCCATTTACGATGTTAGGGTATCTGTTCTTGGTCATATGCAACGAGGCGGAAACCCTACTTGCTTTGACAGGGTGTTGGCCAGTAGAATGGGAGTAAAGGCAGTAGAGAGCTTACTTGAGGGAAAATCAAACTATATGGTTGGAATACGGGACACCAAATTGATACTTACCCCAATTAGTGAGGCAATTAAGGCTCATACAGAAATAGACAAAGAACTCATACGAGTTTCAGACATAATGACTACATAATTAAAAACTAAACAAGAAGAAATGGCAAATTTAAAAATAGGAATCAACGGATTTGGTAGAATAGGCCGATTGGTATTCAGAGCCACGGTAAAAAGGGATAATGTTGATGTTGTTGCCATCAACGATTTGTTGGATGTGGAACACCTCGCATATTTATTGGAATATGATTCGGTACACGGAAGATTTGATGGAACAGTAGAAGTAAAAGATGGACATTTGGTTGTTAACGGAAAAACGGTTCGTGTGACCGCTGAAAGAGACCCAAAAAATTTAAAATGGGACGAAGTAGGGGCCGATATCGTTGCTGAATGCACCGGAATTTTCACTACACTTGAAACAGCACAATACCATATTGATGGTGGGGCTAAGAAAGTTGTTATCTCTGCACCATCGAAAGATGCACCTATGTTTGTAATGGGTGTGAACCATGATGAGGTAAAAGCATCGGATACAATTGTTTCCAATGCCTCATGTACTACAAACTGTTTGGCGCCGTTGGCCAAAGTATTGGATGACACTTTTGGTATTGAAGAAGGATTGATGACTACAGTGCATGCCACAACCGCTACTCAAATGACTGTTGATGGACCATCCAAGAAAGACTATCGAGGAGGCCGTGGTGCTCTTTTGAACATTATACCTGCATCAACAGGTGCTGCGAAAGCTGTAACCAAAGTTATCCCTGCTCTAGAGGGTAAACTTACAGGTATGGCATTTAGAGTGCCTACCTCAGATGTTTCTGTGGTTGACCTAACAGTGAAGTTGGAAAAGGATACCTCTTACGATGAGATTAAAAAAGTATTCAAAGCAGCTTCAGAAAATGAATTTAAAGGCATATTGGGCTATACCGAAGAACCTGTGGTTTCCCAAGATTTTGTTGGAGATGCTAGAACGAGCATTTTTGATGCTGGGGCAGGTATCGAGTTGAATTCAAAGTTTTTCAAGGTAGTGTCCTGGTACGATAATGAAGCGGGTTATTCCAATAAATTGGTAGACTTGGCTGAGCACGTTGCCCAACTATAATTCTGTATCTTACATAAATAATATTCGAGGGTGCTGGTGTTATCGGCACCCTTATAGTTTAACCTAAAAACCAACGTATGATTCTGATTGTTGACAGCGGGGCTACCAAATCTGATTGGATTGCTCTTGATGAAAAAGGAGAAGAACTTTTTCTAACACAAACCTTGGGACTGAGCCCAGAGGTTCTTTCAAGAGAGGTGATAGAAGATCGGCTGGCCAACAATTTTGATTTATCCCAAAACAGGGAGCAGGTTAGTCAGTTATACTTTTATGGAGCGGGCTGCGGCACCGACCGCATGAAGAAGTTCCTTAAGGAAATTTTTAAGGATTTCTTTCCCAATGCCAAATCAGAAGTTCGGGAAGATACCTACGCTGCAATCTATTCGACCACTAAAATTGGGCATCAAGGGATTGTCTGCATTTTAGGGACAGGTTCTAATTGTAGCTACTATGACGGTCATCAACTGTTTCAAAAGGTAACTTCTTTAGGTTATATACTTATGGACGATGGTAGCGGCAACTTCTTTGGCCGTAAACTCTTAAGGGACTACTACTTTCATAAAATGCCTCAGGATTTGGGAATTCGTTTTGCCAAAGATTATAACCTGGACGCAGATGTAATAAAAGATCATTTATATAAGCAACCCAACCCAAATACCTATCTAGCCACATTTGCCCGTTTCATTATAGAGAACAAAGAACACCCATATTGCAAAGGAGTAATTGATAAGGGCTTTCAGCAATTTGTCAACAACTACATCATGCAATTTGAATTGGCCACTAAAGTACCTATCCATTTTGTAGGAAGTATAGCCCACTTTCTAAAAGATGAATTGACCACGGTTCTGGAACGCAATGACTTGATTTTAGGGGTTATCCGCAGAAGACCAATTGAAGGTCTAATGGAATTCCATAAGCAAACTATTTAATGGCAATCATGGATATTTCCACGTTTACGAATGCTGGGAGATTTGCCACTTCAACTGTTTCCCTGGCAGGTGCAGTATCTGGATTAAAATAAGCACCATACGCTTTATTGATTTCTGCAAATTGATGCATGTCCTTAATGAAAATTGAGGTTTTCACTACATGCTCAAAGGTCATTCCCGCTTCCTCCAAGATGGCCTTTAAATTCTCCATGGACTGCTTGGTCTCAGCCTGAATATCGCCTTCAACCAAATTACCTGTTGCGGGATCAATTGGAATTTGACCCGAAACAAAAAGAGTATCCTTAATTAGCACGGCTTGGTTGTAGGGTCCAATAGGAGCAGGTGCCTTAGGCGTATTGATAATCGTCTTCATACTAAAAACTTATTTTGATTAAAGATACTTTTATCTTCGGAAAGGTTGGCTTCTATTTTCCCATTTAAGGTCGCTGAGGATGGAACTCTTAATTCCTATAAAGAAATACCATCGTTCAAACTGTCCAAAAGGTGTCCAATCAAAACTTATTCTGAAACTATCCAAGTCCCTGTTAAAAATAAATCGGGTATCCGTAAATCCTTTGTTTCTAATATCATATCCTGAATTAAAACCTACTTCCCATTTAGGTGTGAGTTTAATGTTGCCTGAAAACATCAAGGAATGATTGGTAAGCTCTCTTTGGCGATTGTTATTATTGTATGTCGCAACATAGGTTAAACGAGCATCCCAAGGTATTTTGTTGGAATACGTTGGATTTTCCACATTTCCAGCATCATCTTCCTCGCGTTCAAAAAGCGTTTCGCCGGTTCTGGCTTTGTCATCCAAAGCAAATGGATTGTCTCCATAACCAGGATCTTGTTGTTCAGAATCTTCATCTTTCTTTTTTGCTCCACCCTTTTTAAACATATCGCTGTTCAACGCGAATCCTGTGTTTATTCTTGCTGATGTAAGGCGAAAAAGTCCACCGCCATTGTTTATATTCAATGTATTGATACGTCTTCCATTATTGTCAATAGCGAAAGGGTCAAAGGTAGCCGCAAAGTTTATCGGGACATTCTTTATAATTTCCGTGGCCCCATTCATGCTAATAGGACTCAACTTAAGAGAGTCCGCCTCAAAATTATAGCTTGTTGTAAAGGTTAGATTACTCAATATGCTTACCTTTTTTGGCTCTGTTGCTGTCGAATCTTTATCTCGAACCTTGGCTTCCAGTGTGTTTTGCAAAGAAAAGCTCATAGAATTGCTTCTATTTAGTGAAGGTCTTCCATAAAGACTAGTTTCAAATGGGGTAAATTGAACCTCTTCTCCATCTCCATCAACGAAGGTTTCAAAAAATTGCTCAAATGAAGGGGCATAGTTGTAACTGATTGAAGGACGGATTACATGACGCAAAGCTTGTATTTTTTTGTCTTCACCAAAATTCCAAGTTCCATAAACCGTAGTTCCAACAGAGGCACCCATATTGTAACGGTTAAAACGGTCAAATCCCGCTATGGTATCTGTAACGGTTTCCTGAAGGTCTTCGTCAAACCTTCTATTTATGGTTTCAAGGGTCCATACATCCTCATAATTTCCATTCAGAGAAACACTTAAGTATTTGGCTACCTTAAAATTAGTTGCTAGTGGAATTCTGTGTCTGGCACCAACTCTGGCGTCATCAAAAGAAAAGTTTTGCTCATCCGTAGTTATGGTATTCTGCGCATTGACATCATATTGAAAATTTACATTTTGAACGATTCCTTTTTTAATTCCATCTCGCTTCGCAAAAGGAAAAATACGCTCCATACTAGCCTGGAAGGTTGGTAAGGACATCACGATTTGTTCTGTTCTGGAGTTCTGCGTATGACTCAAAGTAACGCTTGCATTAACCGATGGATAAGCGGGGAATGTTTTAGAGTAACTAATGGACGAAGCGAACGTATTTGTCTGGACGTCATTTCGATTGATTTGGTTTAAGGAGTTCGTAAAAAACTGGCTGCTTCCCAAATTTACCGATGCCGAAAATCTTGAATTGGGACTGGCCTTTGGGTCTTGACTGTGCTGTATTCGTATATTATAGTTGCTCGATCTACTAAAATCATCAAAACCTCTTTGGCTCTGAATCAGGTTTTCAAAGCTGAAATTGATATTGCCTCGAAACTTATATCGTTTGGTATATATGGATTGTCCCCTAAAACCAAAACTTCCATTGGTATAATAGTCCCCTGTGACACTTAGGTCTACATAATCATTAAAGGGAAAGTAGTAGCCTCCGTTCTGGATGAAATACCCTCTTTGCGGATCATTTCCAAAGGTGGGGAAAATTAAACCAGCAGTTCTACCAGTGGTAAGGGGAAAATAAGCAAAGGGTAGCGCAATGGGCGTAGGAACATCTGCAATGTACATATTGCTGAATCCTGCGATGATTTTCTTTTTGGGGACAAACTTTGCTTTTCTAATCCGAATATAATAGTCTGGATTGACTGTATCTTTTGAAGTGGTCAACTTACCTTCACTCAAAAAATACACAGAATCATTTTCTTTCTTTGTGATTTCAGCATAGACCTTCATGGCATCACTGCCCAGCTGACCCAATCCTGCTTGTTGTTCTGTTCTGGAATTCCAAATCAGTGCCTTTTGCGTATCAAAATTAAATCGAATGGAATCTGGCCTTACCTCATTGCCTCCTTGTTTGAAATAAGGGAACTGCGAATACGTTCCCGTAGAATCTTTTATCCGCCCGGCGTATACTTCATTCGCAACATAATCCAAAACAATGATTCCGGCTTTTAGTTCTGTATCTTGATAATAGATTTCAGCTTCATCATACAAATAAATCTTGTTCTCAGATTGGCTCAATTTTACATAATCTTTGGCTTTGTACTTGATTTTATCCAAGAGTGCTGCCTCACTTTTTGGGACAGAATCAGGTTGTACAGAATCCAATGGAATGGAATCGTTCAAGATATTGGGAGGTAGTAAAGGAGCCACTATACTATCCTGCAAGGCCTTGATGGGTAGTGGTGTTATTGGGTCTTCCTGAGCATGGGTATGCATCGAAAGGCCTAGGATAACAAATAGGAATAAGAAAAGATGTTTGTTTGATTGCAACGTGATAAATCCTATTTTTGTGCTAGTTTGGCCTAGTTTTTGGGCTCAAACTTACATATATTTTTTCTTCTGTTACTTGGGGATTACAATATTTTTAACCATAACAGAATGCTAAAATTTTTGAGTTCTTATGTCTGTACAAAGGTTATTTTTCTTAGTTCTATTACCCTTTTTGTTCCCTTTAAGCTCTTTTACCAAAAATAGTACCGAAGTTCTTCAGAAGGAGAAATTTATTGTTGTTCTTGATGCGGGCCATGGAGGTCATGATCCTGGTAACCTGGGTAACGGCTATTTAGAAAAGGATATTGCACTTCAGATTGTCCTGAAAACTGGGCAGGAACTGGAAAAGAATCCCAATATCAAAGTAATCTACACAAGAAAGGATGACACTTTTGTGGATTTGTACGTAAGAGGAAAAATTGCCAACGAAGCAAATGCGGATTTGTTTGTTTCGGTGCATTGCGATTCTCATAGTTCACAAGCTTATGGAGCTGGAACTTTCGTTTTGGGACTACATGCTAACAGACAGAATTTTGAGGTGGCCAAAAAAGAGAACTCGGTAATTTACTTGGAAGATGACTATGAACAGCGCTATGCGCAATATGACATCAATTCCCCCGAATCGGTTATCGGATTGACCATTATGCAGGAAGAATTTCTACAGCAAAGTATATTATTGGGTAAGAAGTTACAGGATAATTTTACAGTAAAGCTTAAAAGAAAAGATAGAAAGGTAAAACAGGCAGGTTTCATCGTGTTGCATCAAACCTTTATGCCTAGTGTGTTAATCGAAGCTGGCTTTTTGACTAATAAGAATGAAGGGAGTTATCTCAATTCATCCAAAGGACAGACCCAAATGGGTAAAGCCATTGCTGATGCGATAGTAGCTTACAAAGAGGATTTGAATAATGGGATAGAAGAAGAAACCCCTCTCGAAAACAAACCTGTTAACACCCCTCAAGTTAGCGAAGAAATTCCAGCTAAGGAAGAAGTTAAAGAAAAAGTGGTGGAGGTTGTAAAAACTAAAGTAGAACCCGAGGTTACTCCAGATAAAAAGTCAAATACAACAAAAACTTCGGATGACTTTGTTTTTAAGGTACAACTGATGGCAAGCTCCCGTAATCTTCCTTTGACCAAGACTAACTTTAAAGGGTTGGATGACCTTTCCAAAGAACCGTTCAAAAATCTGTACAGATACATGTATGGGAACGCAAAGACATATGATGAGGCTAAACGCCTTAAGAGCCAGGCTGATGCCAAGGGGTATACTACTTCTTACATTGTGGCCTATAAAAAAGGTACAAGGGTACCGCTCAAAGAAGCTCTAAAGTAGCTCATCGGAAAGGCTTGCCTCCTTCCTAAAATTATTCCTAATTTTGTTTGGAACAGAAAAAAGAATCTTTTGAAACTATCCAGAGAGATTAAAACTGGGTTTATTGTGCTTACGGGTATAGTCGCCTTTGTTTTTGGATTGAGTTACCTAAAATCCTCTTCACTTTTTGAAAATTCACGTATTCTTTATGCGGTTTATGATCACGTTGGAGGGCTCCAGCCTGGAACCCAAGTTACAATCAATGGTCTGACCGTAGGCAATGTGAATAATGTCCGGTTTAAGGATAACTCGGGAAAACTGTTGGTTACACTGTCCATCAACAGTAACTTTGAATTCTCAAAGAACAGTAAGGCAGAACTCTATGATACTGGAATTATCGGCGGTAAGGGAATCCAGATAAATCCAATCTTTGATGGAGGACGAAATGCACAATCTGGGGATACATTGGTTACTTCAACTCGACCCGGTATTACAGAACTCGTACAACAAAAGTTGACCCCATTACAACTTAAGGTGGAGGGAGCTGTTTCCCATGCAGATTCGCTTCTAATGAATGTGAACACACTTTTGGACGAACCTACCAAAATGGAACTGCAAAGAGGGATTGCAGGTCTTAGTGAACTCATAATCTCTTTTAAGGGTAGTGCAGATAAACTGAACAAACTTTTGGAAGAAAATCAAGACCAATTGGATAACTCATTGAAGAACGTGGACAATATTACCACAAACTTTTCCAAACTATCGGATTCTTTGGCAAGTGCGGGATTGGCAGAGACCGTTTCCAATTTTCAGATTACCGTAAGCCGTTTGAACAAGGTATTGGGTAAAATTGAAAAAGGAGAGGGTTCTTTGGGTAAATTGGCCAACGATGAAGAACTATACAACAATTTGGCAGATGCCTCTAAAGAATTGGACCTTTTGCTTCAAGATTTCAGACTGAATCCAAAACGCTATGTTAATGTCTCGGTATTTGGAAAAAAGCAAAAGGAATACGAACTTCCAGAGAACGACCCAGCCGCCCAAAATCAAAATTAATACATGGAATACATTCCAAACATACTGTTTGCTCTGGCACTGATTGCCGGAATTGGATTTTTCACCAAAAACGTCAAAAAACTATCTCGAAACATCAAATTGGGTAGGGATGTGGATGTTAGTGATAACAAGCCACAACGTTGGAAAAACATGACCCGTATTGCTTTGGGCCAAACCAAAATGGTGGTTCGACCTATTGCAGGTCTTCTCCACATCATAGTATATGTTGGTTTTATTATCATCAATATTGAAGTCTTGGAAATCATTATTGATGGCCTTCTCGGTACCCACCGAATATTTGCTCCGCTAGGTACGGTTTATGATATTTTAATTGGCTCCTTTGAGATTCTCGCTTTTTTGGTAATAGTTGCCGTTGTCGCTTTTTGGATAAGAAGGAATGCCATCAAATTGAAGCGTTTTATCAAACCGGAAATGGAAGGATGGCCTAAAAAAGACGGAAATCTAATTCTATATATAGAATTGGTTTTAATGGCCTTGTTCCTAACAATGAATGCTGCAGATTTTCAATTGCAACAACTAGGAGCTCCACATTATGTCGAAGCTGGGGCTTTTCCGGTAAGTCAATATATAGCAGGTTTATTCGATGGGCTTTCCATTTCCAGCCTAATTCTAATTGAGAGAACAGCTTGGTGGTTGCATATCTTGGGTATTCTTGCATTTTTGAACTATCTCTATTATTCCAAGCACCTCCATATTCTATTGGCTTTTCCAAACACATATTACGGCAGGGTAAAACCTCAGGGAGCTTTTTCCAACGTGGAAGCCGTGACTAAAGAGGTGAAATTGATGATGGACCCCTCGGCTGACCCTTTTGCCGCAACGGATGATTCAGAAGCTGAACCAGAGAAGTTTGGAGCTTCAGATGTTATGGATTTAAACTGGGTACAATTGTTAAACGCCTATACCTGTACCGAATGTGGTAGGTGTACATCAGAATGTCCCGCTAACCAAACAGGTAAAAGGCTATCCCCCCGTAAAATTATGATGGATACGCGGGATAGATTGGAAGAGGTAGGCAAGAATATGGATGCCAATAACGGGGAGTTTGTCCCAGATGGCAAACAGTTATTGGACGATTATATAAGTAAAGAAGAATTATGGGCTTGTACAACCTGCAACGCCTGTGTTGAAGCATGCCCGGTAAGCATTGATCCTTTATCCATTATAGTAGAAATGCGCCGCTACTTGGTAATGGAACAGTCTGCGGCACCCACGGAACTAAACAACATGATGTCCAATATTGAAAATAATGGAGCTCCGTGGCCCTATAATCAAATGGACCGTCTTAATTGGGTAAACGAATAAGAAACTACTATGAGTGAGAAATTGATTGTAAAGACGATGGAAGAATTTGTCGCCCAAGGAAAACAACCAGAAATTCTGTTCTGGGTAGGTTCTGCCGGTAGTTACGATGACAGGGCCAAGAAAATTTCAAGAGCTTTTGTAAAGATATTGAACAAAGCCAATGTGGATTTTGCAGTTTTGGGGGCTGAAGAAAGTAACACGGGTGATGTGGCCAAGCGTGCCGGAAACGAGTTTTTGTTCCAAATGCAAGCCATGATGAACATAGAGGTATTGAATGGATATGAAATCAAGAGGATTGTTACTTGTGACCCACATTCATTCAATACTTTAAAAAATGAATATCCAAGTTTAGGAGGAAACTATGAAGTTGTCCACCATACCCAATATATTAAAGAGTTAATGGATGCCGGGAGGCTTTCGCTTAAAGGAGAAACGTATAAAGGAAAACGAATTACATTCCATGATCCATGCTATTTAGGGAGGGCAAACTCGGTTTATGACGCTCCAAGGGATATTCTCAAAAAAACCAACGCGAACATCGTTGAGATGAAACGCCATAAGAAAACTGCCTTGTGCTGTGGGGCGGGAGGTGCCCAAATGTTTAAGGAACCAGAGAAAGGGGATATGGATATCAATGTTATGCGTACCAAAGATGCGTTGGAAACCAATCCAAATATTATAGCAACAGGTTGCCCGTATTGCAATACCATGATGACAGATGGAATAAAGGCCCATGAAAAAGAGGATAGTGTTACCGTACTGGATGTAGCTGAACTAATTGCAAATTCTATCTAAAATGTTAGTAGACTTTAATTCCCTACCCGACACCTCAAGAGTTTGGATTTACCAAGCCAATAGAAGCTTTACTGAAGAGGAAATACAGGAAATTGAGCAATCATTGGGCGATTTTGTTACGCAATGGACGGCACATGGAGCCCAATTACAGGCAGGATTCATGACCCGATATAATCGTTTTATAATTATTGGTCTAGACCAATCACATGCAAGTGCATCCGGCTGTTCCATTGATGCTTCTGTGCATTTTATTCAAGCACTTGAAAAGAAATATGGTGTGGATTTATTGGATAGAATGAACGTATCCTTTAAGCAAGGCGAATACATTGCCTATAAAACATTGAAGGATTTCAAAAAAATGGCCAAGGAAAGGGCCATTTCTAAAAACACTATTGTGTTCAATAACCTAGTAACCAACAAAATGGAGTTTTTAGAGCATTGGGAAGTCCCTGCAAGTGAGAGCTGGCATTCACGATTTGTTTAAAACATAGTTTATCCGCGAACCAAAATTGAATAACAAAAAAATCTCTGTAATGCTGAAAAAGATAATACCTGTTCTAGTTTTTTTTACGGCCCTTTTTTCTAGTAGTGCACAAGAAGACACTTTAAAAAAGAGCCTTCTTTTTTATGCTCCTTTTAATGAAAGTACAACAGCGCAAGTTGCTGCAGGAGATTCAGAGATTTATTCAGCATCAAGCAGAAAAGAACTTCAAAACGCCGTTAAAGGTCTGGAAGCCTCCAATGTCGTGTTTGCAGAAGATATAGGTCTTAGCGGTGGTGCGTTGGATTTCAAGAAAAAAGGAAAACCAGTGGTGTTTTTTGATGCTTTTCGTAATATGGGATACTCTAAGGATTCTTGGAGTGGAGCAATTTCGTTTTGGTTACAGCTTGATCCTGCAAAAGACTTAGAACCTGGATTTTGTGACCCCATACAAATAACCGACGTCAATTATAACGACGCCTCTATTTGGGTAGACTTTACAAAGGAAAATCCTAGGGATTTTAGATTGGGTGTCATTGGCGATTTAGCGTTATGGAATCCTGAAAATATTGGACCTGATAACAATCCCGAGCTTGAAAAAAGACTGATACGTGTAAAAGAACCACCTTTTAAAAGAGGGGAGTGGACCCACATAGTTATTAACTTCTCTAATCTTAGTGCTGATTCTTCCGAATATCAACTCTACGTAAACGGAATCTTGAAAGGCACAAAAAAAGATATTGGAGATTTGTTTTCTTGGGAAGAAGAAAAAGCAAAAATTTTTCTCGGTCTCAATTACATAGGATTGATGGATGAGCTTTCAGTTTTTAGTGAACCGTTGTCTGTAGACAACATCAGTAAGATTTACAAGGTCAAATCTCTCGGCTCACTCATACAGCCTTAATGTGTCACGGAAGAACAGCGAAAGACCATTAAAAAAAGCTCGCTTAAGCCTTAAAATGTCTTAAATACGGTTCTTTCTTCAATGAAATACAATATTTTTACATGCATAAAGTTCACATTCTAGATAGACCTTTATGCGGATAAACGTTTACTTTCCTCTCTTTTTACTATTTTTTTTGGGAGCCAATGCTCAAAACCCGTTAATTGCAAAAGACACCTTAGCACAAATGGAGTGGGTGGAGAATGTCTACACCAATATGACTCTCGAAGAAAAAGTGGGTCAACTTTTTATGGTTAGTACCGGGTCTAACGAAAGTAAAGAGGCTACTGATAGAATAAAATCATTAATAGAGAATCAACATATAGGAGGTGTAATCTTTTTGAAAGGAGGTCCAGTTCGACAAGTCAGGTTGACGAACGAGTTTCAATCAAAATCTAAAATACCTCTTTTGGTGGGAATGGACGCGGAATGGGGACTGGCTATGCGGTTGGATTCTACATATGCCTTTCCATGGAATATGACCTTGGGAGCAATTCAGGATAACAATACGGTTGAAAAGGTAGGGTTCCAAATAGGAAGTCACGCCAAAAGAATGGGAGTGCATGTCAATTTTGCCCCAGATATTGATGTGAACAATAACCCACGAAACCCTATTATTGGCAATCGTTCTTTTGGAGAATCTCCGGAAAATGTTGCAAACAAGGGTTTGGCTATCATGAAGGGCATGCAAAAAGCTGGAATTCTTGCTTGTGGAAAGCACTTTCCAGGGCATGGAGATACCGATGTGGATTCACATAAAGCACTACCTATCATAGATGTAGACAGACAAAGATTGGATTCCGTAGAGTTGTATCCCTTTAAATATCTCATTAAAAATGGGTTAAGCTCGGTAATGGTGGCTCATTTAGATGTTCCTTGTTTGGAAAGCAGGGAAGGACATCCCTCATCCCTCTCAAAAAGTATCATTTCTGACCTCTTGATAAAAGAACTTGGGTTTGAGGGGCTTGTTTTTACTGATGCCCTAAATATGAACGCTGTAGCTAAGTTTGCTGGTGAGGGTGAAGTAGAACTCGAATCTTTTTTAGCGGGAACAGATGTGCTTTTGATGCCTAAAAATCCGATGGAATCCATAAATCTATTTATAGAAGCCTACAATACTGGTAGAATTTCAGAGAATAGGCTGGCGCTATCGGTCAAAAAGATTTTAATGGCGAAATACAAGGCAGACCTTCATACCTATGCTCCGGTCATTGAAGAAGACCTGTTGAAAGACCTAAATAATGTTGAAAATGACATTGTTTATGAAGAAAGTATTGAGAAAGCCATTACAGTTGCAAAGAATAACTTCTCCTTGTTGCCAATCAAAAACTTGGAAAACAAACGAATTGCATATGTGCAATTAGGTGATTCAGATGGTTCGCCTTTTTATGATATTCTTTCTAAATACACGAAAGTAACCTGGGTGAAAGAGAAAAATATTGCGGAGTATAAAAAGGTACTTGCCAACTATAATCTGGTCATTATTGGGTTCCACAAAAACAATGACTCTCCTTGGAAATCCTATAAATTCAATGACAAGGAATTGTATTGGCTTCAAGAAATATCAAAATTGAGAACCAGTAATACCATTTTAAGCGTTTTTGCAAAACCTTATGCGCTATTGGATGTAGTGAATTCGAGTACCATTGATGCCTTGGTGATGGGGTATCAAAATAGTGAGCTGGCTCAGGAAAAAGCGGCACAAGCTATTTTTGGTGCTATTGGTGCAAATGGAAAGTTGCCAGTTTCAGTCGGTACTACGCTTCAGGAAGGTACAGGGTTTGAAACTAAGCCCATTAAGCGTTTAGGCTATTCCATTCCAGAAAAAGTGGGAATGAGTTCCATCCGATTAAGTGCTGTTGACAGTCTTGTTCAAGTAGGGCTGGACTCCTTAATGTTTCCTGGAGCACAAATCCTTATAGCCAAAAAAGGAAAGGTTATTTACAATAAGAATTTTGGAAAACCTACGTATGGTTCAGAGACAAAAGTGAATGAAGACCATATTTACGATTTAGCATCTTTGACCAAAATCCTTTCAACCTTGCCCATGATTATGAAGATGGAAGAAGAGGGGAATATTGCCCTTAATGATACGTTTAAGGAGTTGGTTCCGGAATACGAAGATTCAGAGTTGAAGGATGTAACCGTGCTTAAAGCTTTGTCGCATTATGGACGATTGCCGGCTTGGATTGCTTTCTATATAGATACTTTGTCCGAAGACAGAAAACCCTCTTCGGATTTTTATAGAAATCACCCTGCAGAAGGATTTCCCTTTAAAGTTGCGGATAATCTGTATTTAACCTCAGCATATAAAGACTCCATTTACAATAGAATTGGAAGACAGGACTTAAAATCAAATCGCTATCGATACAGTGATGTGGGCTATTATGTCTTTAAAAAATACATTGAAGAGTTTTATGGTAGCTCAATTGATGAACTTGTGGACAGGTTTTTCTATCAACCAATGGGGCTTCAATACACTTCATTTAATCCATTAAAAAAATTTGAAAAGAATCAGATTGTACCCACTGAAGAGGATACCTACTTCAGATACCAGACCATTCAAGGGTACGTGCATGACATGGGTGCAGCAATGCAAGGTGGAGTAGGAGGGCATGCCGGTTTGTTCAGCAATGCGAACGATATCGCAAAAATAATGCAGATGTATTTGCAGGGCGGAGTTTATGGAGGAAGACGTTTCCTTGACGATCGCACTATTCAAAAGTTCAATACCTGTTACTTTTGTCATAAGATGGTGAGGCGAGGTGTTGGTTTTGACAAGCCTCAATTGGAAGAAAGGGGACCCACTTGCGGATGTGTTTCAAGAAAAAGTTTTGGACATAGTGGATTCACGGGAACATATACTTGGGCAGACCCTGATGAGGAATTGATTTATGTATTTTTATCCAATAGAACATTTCCTACAGCAAGTAATACCTTGTTGATAAAGTCTGGATTGCGGACAAGAATACAACAAGCAATTTATGATTCCATTATCAATTAAAAGATGAATATAGCGCTAGATTTGTGTATATGAAGATTGCAATAGTATGTTATCCGACCTTTGGCGGTAGTGGGGTTGTAGCTACCGAATTGGGAATTGCTTTGGCCGAAAGAGGCCATGAGGTACATTTTGTAACCTACAAACAACCGGTTAGACTTGGATTGTTGAGCAATAATATCCATTTCCACGAGGTACATGTTCCAGAATATCCACTCTTTCATTATCAACCTTATGAGTTGGCTTTATCAAGTAAGTTGGTTGACACCGTGAAGCTTTATGGAATAGAGCTGTTACACGTGCATTATGCCATTCCGCATGCTTATGCTGGGTATATGGCCAAGAAAATGTTGCTGGAAGAAGGTATTTATGTTCCCATGATTACCACTTTGCACGGAACGGATATTACTTTGGTTGGAAAACATCCTTACTATAAACCGGCTGTTACTTTCAGCATAAACAAATCAGATGTTGTGACTGCCGTGTCCGAGAATCTGAAACAAAGCACTTTGAAAATATTCAACATTCAAAAGGAAGTTGAAGTAATCCCGAACTTTATAGATTCATCAAAGTACAGTCAAGAATATACGGATTGCCAACGGTCCTTAATGGCAAATGAGGATGAACGAATTGTTACCCATATCAGTAATTTTAGGAAGGTAAAACGCATTTCGGATGTAATTGAAGTGTTCTATCGGGTTCAAAAAGAGATTCCCGCAAAACTTATAATGGTAGGCGAAGGCCCTGAAAAGGAAGGCGCAGAGCGACAATGTGATAAACTGGGAATAGCGGACAAGGTGATTTTTCTAGGAAACAGCAACGAGATTGACCGTATCCTTTGTTTTTCGGATTTGTTTTTATTGCCTTCCAAATCTGAGAGTTTTGGCCTCGCCGCATTGGAGGCCATGATAAATAAGGTCGCGGTTATCTCAAGTAATACAGGAGGAATTCCAGAGGTGAATAAACATGGTGTTTCCGGTTTTTTGGCAGATGTTGGCGATGTAGAGGAAATGGCTAAAAAAGCCATCCATATCTTGAAAGATGATGTGGTAATGGAAAAGTTCAAAGAAAATGCATATGAAGTGGCCTTAAAGTTTGATATTGTGAACATACTGCCATTATATGAAGAGGTATATGAAAAAGCCTATAATTCCAGATATAAGAACACCTATTGATTATGAGAGCTTTTCTTTTCATGGCATACTTTGCTATTTCTTTGACACAAACTTCTTGCAAATCACAAAAGCAAACCCTTGTGGAAGAAGGTTTAAAAAATGACCCTGGTATTACTCTAGTGGATACTGATGAATTTAGTGGTATTTACGAAGCAGAAAGCATGGTGATTCGTGATATGAAATCCTTGTCCAAGTTTTATTCACAGGTGAACAAAACCAGAAAACCCGGTTTACCCGTCCCAACTATTGATTTTTCTAAGTATACCGTTTTGGCCATTTGTGCAGGAGAGCAAAGACCAAGCAGTAAAATGGTATTATCCTATGGAAAGGAAGACGATAACCTTTTGAAAATCAATATGAAGGTCACGAATTCAAATACTACCAATCAACCAGAGATTACCGTTATTACGTATCCCTTTTATCTTTATACCATTCCTTCAACAACCAAAGTAATCGACTTTCAGTACACGCAATAAGTTCTTTTTTGTAGATTTTTCCCACTTAACGATTATTAAAGCCTTTGAAAGTACAAACATGGGCTTTTTTATGGTCTAGCATAATTTTGTAATGCATAACCTCAAATCAATATCTATGAAAACGTTTAAGGACATAACAATATGTTTGTTATGGATGCCTCTGGTCTTTTTTGGCCAGGAAGAGCAACTGACCAAAAAAGATTCCATTGTTAAATCTTCTTGGATGGTTTCTCTGGGGATGAATGTAGTTGATGATTCTGGGGACGAATTTGGAAACCTATTGGATATTCGTGATGGTTGGAATGCCGTTCCCTTTCCTTCTAGAATAAGTATAGGAAGGTATTTTCAAAACGGTTTGGGTTTGGAAGCAATTGGTACCTACAATCAATACAAAGAGGGAAAAATAATAGACAATGTGGTGAATATTGAGGACATTGATTATTTCGGGATTGACTTTAGAATTAGCTACGATTTGAATCAAATTATAGGTGAAACAGGATTTTTTGACCCATATGTAGGTATTGGTGCAGGTTATACAGATGCAAACAACCAAGGTCGTGGAACGTACAATGCTGTAGTGGGATTCAGGACGTGGTTCTCAGATAGAGTAGGACTTGATTTTAATTCTAGCGGTAAATGGGCGATGAGTACGGAAAATGCTACCAACCATATACAGCATGCCATTGGAGTTGTTTATCAATTTGATATCAAAAAAGGGCTTTCTCCCAAAGGTCAAGAAAAGCTAGCATTATTACAAGAAATGGAAGCTGAAGAAAAAAGGGTTCAAGATTCTATTGCTGCCAAAGAAAAAGCGGACGAGGAAGCAAGACTATTGGCCGAAAAGTTGAAAAGAGAACAAGAAGCAGCAAAACTTGCCGAAGCAGAAAAAGCTAAGCGAGAAGCTGAAGAGAAAAGAAAAGCTTCAATTGAGAATGAAATTAATGCCCTTGGCAATGTATATTTTGCATTGAATTCTTCATATCTGACTGCCAGAGATAAAGAACTTCTTGATAAATTGGTCGTGATTTTAAGGAAATATCCAGAGTTGGAATTAGAAATATCAGCACATACGGATTCAAGAGGAACTGCGAGATATAATCAATGGCTTTCGGAGCGGAGGGTAGAACGTACAATGCAATATCTGCTAAAGAACAATGTTGATGCCACAAGATTAAATATTGAAGCCTTCGGAGAAAAACGCTTAGTTAACGAGTGTGAGGATGCTATTCCATGTTCGGAATCCAAACATCAAGAAAACAGAAGATCAGAATTTAAAGTGTTGTCATTTTAACAACATTGAAAAGCTGAAATATCAAACTAACCAATACTACTTAAATGGTCGTTTTAGGACTTAATTATTATTTCCATGATTCATCCTCATCTCTTGTAAAGGATGGACAGTTAATTACTGCAATTGAGGAAGAAAGATTGAATAGGGATAAGCATACGAAATTGTTTCCCGTTCTTTCTGCCGAAAGATGTTTAAAGGATGCAGGTCTAGAATACTCAGATGTAGACCATATTGCTGTATCAATAAAGCCAAAACATAATTGGGATAAAAAAGTATTTTTTATTCTGTCAAATGTGTTTAGGATGATTAGGTCAAAGAGTCTTTTGCGTTTCATCGCTTATCAAATAGGACACCCATATATGAGGCAGAAGGATTTTTGGAATTGGTATAACAAAAACTGGGGGAAGTCAAATAAAAAGCCAAAAGTACATTTTGTAGAACATCATTTATCACACGTCGCGGGATCATTTTATGTTTCGCCTTACGAAAAGGCGGCTTTGCTTGGAATTGATGGGGCCGGAGAATGGGCGACCACTTGGTTGGGTTATGGAGATGGAGTTAACCTAAAAAAAATCAGTGAGAATTTTTTTCCACATTCTTTGGGGGCCTTTTATGAAATTGTAACCGCTTTTTGCGGATTTAAACCAAATTACGATGAGGGTAAAACCATGGGGTTAGCTCCAATGGGAAATCCTGACACATATAAAGATGAGGTAGAAAAGATAATCTCAGTGGATAAAAATGGACGATTCCAAATGGATTTGTCATTTTTTAATGCACAATATGTTGGTTACTCCGAAAAGTTCATCAAAGTCTTTGGTGAACCACGGCAAAAAAATGCCCCATTTGAACAAAGGCACAAAGATGTTGCAGCTGCTTTCCAGAGGGTTTTGGAAGATAAGGTTTTAGAAATTTGTGACATACTTCACAACAAAACTAAAGCTGATTATTTAGTCATTGCAGGCGGAGTTTCCCTAAACAGTGTTATGAATGGACGTATTATAAGGGAAAGTAAGTTTAAAGACGTTTACGTAATGCCTGCTGCTGGAGATAATGGAACTGCATTGGGAGCCGCCTTTTACGTGTATAACGGAATCTTGGGAAATAAACGAAATTACATCCATAATGATCCCTATATAGGAACTTCCTACTCTAACAAGGATATAAAAAAAGTATTGGATGGGGCTAAGTTGAGCTATCAATATATTGAAGATATCTGTCAACACACTGCCGATTTATTGGAAAAAGGACAAATAATTGGTTGGTTTCAGGGAAAAATGGAAGTAGGACCTCGTGCATTAGGGAGTAGAAGTATTTTGGCCAACCCAGCTTTCCCAGATATGAAAGATAAAATCAACGCTGAAGTAAAATTTAGGGAAGCTTATAGGCCTTTTGCTCCGTCTGCCATTGTGGAAGCTAAGAATGAATTCTTTGATATTGAAGTGGAAGCCCCTTTCATGTTGAAGGTGTGTAATGTTCTTGAGGAAAAACAAAAAGTTATTCCTGCTGTGACTCATGTGGATGGAAGTGCTAGATTGCAAACCGTTCGTAGGGAATTACACCCAAGATATTATGATTTGATAAAAGCATTGGGAGAGCGCACTGGAGTGCCCGTAGTACTGAATACAAGTTTTAATATTCAGGGAGAACCGGTCGTTGAATCTCCAAAAGATGCCATTAGGTGCTTTTTCTCAACAGGTTTGGACACTTTGGTTATCGGTAATTTTGTTTTAACAAAGAACAAGTAGATTATGTTGTTTAACTCTCTGGAGTTTTTCATTTTCTTGCCTATTGTTTTTGTGATTTATTGGTTCGTCACAAATAAGTGGCTGAGGTTACAAAACGGTTTTATTGTTTTGTCAAGCTACGTCTTTTATGGTTGGTGGGATTGGCGTTTTTTGTCACTAATTGCCTTTAGCACATTAGTAGATTATAGTATAGGAATACTTCTAAAAAGGGAAAAAAAGGAAAGTCATAGAAAAATTTTACTATGGCTTAGCTTGATTGTTAACTTAGGTTTTCTTGGAGTTTTTAAATACTATAACTTTTTTGTTGATAGTTTTGTGGATGCTTTTTTATTCTTTGGATACCAGATAGATGGGCGTTCTTTGGATGTTATCTTACCTGTGGGCATTAGCTTTTATACCTTTCAAACTTTAAGCTATACCATAGATGTTTATAAAAGACAGTTAAAACCTACCACTGACTTTGTCGCTTTTGCAGCTTTTGTCTGTTTTTTTCCTCAATTGGTAGCAGGTCCAATAGAAAGAGCTACCAATTTATTGCCACAATTTTTCAAAAAAAGGAAGTTTGTGTACCAAAGTGCGGTAGACGGCCTGCGTCAAGTGGCCTGGGGACTTTTCAAAAAAATTGTCATTGCGGATAACTGCGCCAAATATGTGAATATTATTTTTGCTGATTATCAAGAATATAACTCAGGAACACTTCTTTTAGGAGCTTTCTTTTTTGCTTTTCAGATTTATGGTGACTTTTCAGGCTATTCTGATATTGCAATAGGAATTTCAAGATTATTTGGCTTCGATTTAAAACAAAATTTTGCCTTTCCTTATTTTTCAAGGGATATTGCGGAATTCTGGCGAAGGTGGCACATTTCCCTTTCTACCTGGTTTCGTGACTATTTATACATTCCTTTGGGGGGAAGTCGCGGTGGAACCAGTATGAAAATCAGGAACACCTTTATCATTTTTGTAGTTAGCGGATTTTGGCATGGAGCCAACTGGACCTTCATTGTTTGGGGGGGGTTAAATGCGCTTTATTTTCTACCATTGCTATTAGCCAAAAGAAATAGGTTGAATACGGATATAGTAGCATCAAATAGGTGGTATCCAAATATCAAAGAATCCTTTCAAATTTTATTGACATTCTTTTTGACTCTTATTGCTTGGGTATTTTTTAGAGCCAAAAGCGTATCCATAGGATTTGATTATATAGTAAGAATGTTTTCAATGCGGTTTTTTCAAAATCCACTTTTGGATTTAGACTTTAGCATTTTGTATCTACTTCTGTTTTTTATTTTGATTGAGTGGATGGGAAGAAAATCAAAATATGCTATTGAGGGCATTTCTATTTTACCAAGATATTTCCGTTGGGGATTCTATTTTGGACTTATTATTCTCATGTTCACATTTACTGGTGAACAACAAGAATTTATCTATTTTCAATTTTAAAGATGAAAAAGTTTGCCAAAAAAATAGCCTTTTTTTTAGCAATAGGATTGTTGCTCGGGGAGATAATTGCCCGGATGTTTTTCCTTACCTCTTCTATCCCTACACGAAAGATAGATGAGTTTGGTATCCAAAGGTATATTCCAAATCAAGAGGGTTACTCCAAAGGAGGTTCTCATAAATGGTATATTAATGAGAAAGGTTGGCCAGGAAAACTTCCAGAGAGCTATGACAAATTGGTTACTGTAATTGGTGACTCGTTCATAGAGAATTTTATGAATCCGGAGGAATGCCATCAGATGAACTATCTTAAGAAGGCTCTTCCAGAATTCAATTATACTGAAGCCTCAAGATCAGGGGTTTCCTTTATAGAAGCTCTAGAAATTTCAAAACAATTGGATTCTTTAAATCCACGAGTTCAATTAATCTACATTAATGAAACTGATTTTACTGAAAGTATTCAGCAAATAAGAAGATTATCGGACATTACTCAAATTGACTTAGGTAAAAAAGAGATTGTTTACGGTAAAATGAAAGCCCCAGGGGTGAAAAAAATACTTTATAGTTGGAAGTTTATCTTCTACTTGTACAGAAGGTTTCAAGGTTCTTTAACCCTACCAAAGCCTAAAGAAACGGCTGAAACGCCCAAAAAACCTATCTCCGATTATTTTGACCATTTTGGAGACTTGATTGATTATGGAAAGCAAAATTACAATTTGGATAAAATCGTTGTTGTTTTAAGACCAGATACAGATGAAGAATTTTCATCGTTTTTGAAGAGTCAAGATTTGAACGTTATTCAACTGGATGATTCAGCAGATGATGATTGGTCATTTGAATATGATCATCACTGGACATGTTATGGCCATGAACAAGCCGCGCGACAAGTTGCAGAATATTTAAAGAAGTTGTAATGCTGTTTAACTCACTTGAATTTTTTGTTTTTCTACCAGTAGTTTTTTTTATCTACTGGTTTGTGACTTTTAAGTCAGTTCAGATTCAAAATACATATATTGTTCTCGCGAGTTATGTTTTTTATGGGTGGTGGGATTGGCGATTCCTTGCGTTAATCGTAATTAGTACTATTGTAGACTATAGTATAGCTACAAATCTTAATAGGGAACAAGGCCAACGAAAACGGAAATTACTTCTTTGGGCTAGTGTTGTTGTGAATATTGGGCTTTTGGGTTTTTTCAAATACTATAATTTTTTTACAGAAAGTTTCGCAAGTGCCTTTTCTTTTTTTGGTAAAACGGTTAGTAGTGGTTCACTTGATATAATATTACCTGTTGGGATTAGCTTTTACACCTTTCAGACACTTAGCTATACGATTGATGTTTATAACAGAAAACTTGAACCAACCAAGAGTTTTGTTGGTTTTGCCGCATTCGTATGTTTTTTTCCTCAGCTGGTAGCAGGACCCATAGAACGGGCAACCAATTTACTCCCTCAAATACTAAAAAAAAGAAAATTCAATTATGAACAGGCAAGTAGCGGTTTGAAATTAATGGTTTGGGGACTTTTTAAAAAAGTTGCTATTGCTGATTCCTTAGCTCCAATGGTGGATGACATTTTCGCAAATGCGGGCACTTACCCCTCCAGCACTTTGTTATTAGGAGCTATTTTCTTTGGATTTCAAATTTATGGGGATTTTTCAGGTTATTCAGATATTGCTATTGGGACATCCAAGCTTTTTGGTATTGAATTGATGTCAAATTTTAAGTTTCCTTATTTCTCAAGAAACATTGCCGAATTCTGGCGCAGATGGCATATCTCCTTATCCACATGGTTTAGAGATTATATTTATATCCCCTTAGGAGGATCCAGGAGCAAAATGAAAACGGTAATTCGTAACATTTTACTGGTATTCATAATTAGTGGTTTTTGGCATGGCGCCAATTGGACATTTATTGTATGGGGTGGAGTTCACTCATTGCTGTTTATCCCACTTTTGATAAGAGGTCAAAACAGGAAGTATTTAGAATCATTTGTTTGGAAAGGATTTCATAAATCTGTATTTCAACAATTATTGGGAATACTGGCAACTTTCGTCCTTGTAACGTTGTCTTGGGTGTTTTTTAGGGCTGAATCTCTAGCACAGGCTGTTGTTTATTTCAAAAGAATGTTTTTTAACATGTCCTTTCAGTTTTATAGTCATCCTCAAGGATATAGATTGATTGACTATTTCATTCTTTTGGCTCTTTTTGTTTTATATGAATACATAATCCGGAAAGATGAAAGAAATCCATATAAGTTTAAATCCAAATCAGTAAGGTTTGTTTTGTATACACTAACAATTTTTGGAATCATCCTGTTTTATGATAGTGGAATAGACAGATCCTTTATTTACTTTCAATTTTAGATGGATGTTTAGGTTTATCAAGAAAATAGTAGTTTATGTGGCTTTAATCTTCTTAGTTCTAGAGTTGATGGTTAGGGTTTTTCATTTATACAATGATATGCCCGAGTGGTATTTGGCAGAGGATAAGACGTATAAACGAGTTCCGGGTCAAGAAGGGTTTGCTGTCTTCGGGAACAGAAAACAAAAAACCTCTCCATATCGAATAAATCAAGCAGGCTATAATTCTTTTAGGGAGTTTAATCCTACGGAGGAAGGAATTGAAATTGCCATTTTAGGCGATTCTTTTATAGAAGGACTGCATCAGGATTATAGAAATTCTATTGGAAAAAAGATTGAAAGACAACTAGAAAACCTTCAAGTTTATGAATACGGACATTCAAATTTTGACTTGGCAGACCAAATGTTTCTAGTTCATGAGAACAAAGATGTCTTTTCTAAAATAGATTTCATCATTTTTGAGTTCAAGTATGATGATGACTTAGTACGGGGAGAGTACAAGATTGAAAACAGAAAGGTTGTATTTCCTTTATTGAGATATTCAAAGCTATTGACTTATTTTTTGGATATTGGAATGATTGATTCCATTAAAAAGGTACTCAGAAATTTTAATATCGGACAAACTCCTCGAACTGTTGATGAGATCAATAAAAAAGTTATTTTTTTGAACAATTTTGAAAAGTTGGTGCAGCTTTATGGTTTGGATAAAACTAAGACAGCGTTTTTATTGGATAGCAGAAATACACACACAGATTTCCTAAAAGTGCTGGGCAATAGAAATGTAAAAATTATTGACTATGGTCCATCATTTGAAAAATCCAAAGATGTTCCTACAACTTTAATATACGACAGACATTGGAATAACAATGGAAGAGAGATAATAGCTTCTCAAGTTATTGACTTTCTAAACAGCTTGGAATCCAATAGCAGTTTTTCAAAAGAATCAAATTAATCTAAAGATATTATGCAGACTAATTGCGGTAAACTTGTAATCTCCCTCGACTTTGAACTTTTCTGGGGAGTAAGAGACAAAAGATCATTAGATACCTATGGTCAGAACCTATTAAATGTACATAAGGTGTTACCGGTGATGCTGGATAAATTTAATGACTTTGGAGTAAAGGCAACTTTTGCCACGGTAGGATTTCTTTTTGCTTCGAATTGGGATGAACTTATGGAGTATTTGCCAAAAAACACACCCAAGTACCTTGAAGAAAATCTATCTCCTTACCCTTCTTTGGAGGATTTAAATACTTTGAAAACCAATACCGATAAAAGGTTTTTTTTCGCTCAAAATTGGATTCAAAGTCTGGCGGATGAAGGCATTCATGAAATAGGCACTCATACTTTTTCCCATTATTATTGTTTGGAAGAAGGTCAAGACAAATTAGCTTTTAAAGATGATTTACAAGCTGCTATTAAAATTGCGAGTGACATGGGCTTGAATACCAAGTCAATTGTTTTTCCAAGGAATCAAGTCAATCAAGAGTATTTGGAGCTTTGTTTACAGCACGGGATTACATCCTATAGAGGAACAGAAAAAATATGGTTTAATAGAGCAGAATCTGAATTGAAAACTAGCCTTATTAAAAGAATTTTTCGAACCCTTGACTGTTACTTCAATTTATCAGGACACAATACATTTGCAATAGAACCTAGCCAACAACAACGAGTTGTGAACATCCCCTCGAGTCGTTTTCTTAGACCCTACAATAAAAGATTTAAAGCTCTAGAATCGTTTAAACTAAATAGAATCAAGCGCAGCATGACACACGCAGCGAAAAATAATGAGCTTTTTCATTTATGGTGGCATCCTCATAACTATGGTTCGAATCTTGAAGAGAACTTTGCCTTTTTGGATGATATATTGAAGCACTTTTCCCATTTGGAAAAGGAATATGGTTTTAAAAGCTACACCATGAGTCAAGCGGCAGAAGAGTCTTTTAGCAAGACGGTGTAAAAACTAACTACTTTGCAACTTTTTTTAAATATCTAATCAACAAAATTACCTAGCAAAGTTCGGGACCCACTTAAAAGAAACAAAAATGCTCTTTAATTCAATTGATTTTGCAGTTTTTTTACCAATAGTTTTTCTGCTATACTGGTTTGTGACCCATAAGAATATAAAGTATCAAAACCTGTTGATACTTGTTGCAAGTTATGTTTTTTATGGATGGTGGGATTGGAGGTTTTTATCGCTGATTGCCTTTAGTACGCTTATAGATTTCAGTATAGGGAGAAAACTTGAAATTGAGAAAAAACAGATTAGTAGAAAATTTCTGTTATGGACCAGTATTGTTGTTAATCTTGGTTTTTTGGGCTTTTTCAAATACTATAATTTTTTCTTGGAAAACTTCATTACGGCCTTTTCTTTTTTTGGATATGAGTTAAGGGCTAGCAGTTTGAATATTATTCTTCCAGTAGGGATTAGTTTTTATACATTCCAAACTTTAAGCTATACCATTGACGTTTATAAAGGAAAAATAAAGCCAACTAAGGATATTATTGCTTTTGGGGCATTTGTTAGTTTTTTCCCCCAGTTGGTAGCGGGTCCTATTGAACGTGCAACCAATTTATTACCACAGTTTTATGTAAAAAGAAAGTTTACCTATGCTCGAGCAGTGGATGGTATGCGTCAAATTTTATGGGGTTTGTTTAAGAAAATTGTTATAGCTGATAACTGTGCTGAATTCGCAAATCAGATTTTCAATAGTTCTGCAGACATGAATTCAAGCACCTTAATTTTAGGAGCAATTTTCTTCACTTTTCAAATTTACGGCGATTTTTCTGGCTATTCCGATATTGCGATTGGAACTGCAAGGATTTTTGGCTTTGATTTAATGCGGAATTTTGCATTTCCATATTTTTCCAGGGATATCGCTGAATTTTGGCGACGTTGGCATATCTCTCTTTCTACTTGGTTTAGAGACTATCTTTATATTCCATTAGGAGGTAGTAGGGGAGGTACTTGGCTTAAATTGAGAAACACGTTTGTGATTTTTTTGGTTAGTGGTTTTTGGCACGGTGCAAATTGGACCTTTATTGTATGGGGAGCCTTAAATGCAATATACTTCTTGCCACTTTTGCTCACAAATAGGAACAGAAGCAATCTTGGTACTATTGGCGAGGGTAAATATTTCCCTTCGTTTAGAGAGTTTGCATCAATGCTTACTACATTTGTATTAACGGTTTTTGCCTGGATTTTTTTTAGAGCGCAAAGTATTGAGCATGCCTTTCAATACATTCAAGGGATATTCACATCTTCTTTGATTGAAATGCCTACCATGGATATCAGTATCCAGCTATTAAGTACATGCTTTTTTATTGGTGTTCTTTTATTCATTGAATGGGTAAATAGAGAAAAGGAGTTTGCTCTGGAACTCAATAATTCTAATCTTCTTTCGCAATCACTAAAGAGAAGGGCGCTATATGTGTTTCTTATTTTTTCAATTTTAATCTTTGGTGGGGGGAAACAAGACTTTATATATTTCCAATTTTAAACCTTTCTGAGATGAGGAGATTTTTTCAAAAACTTGGTTTGCAATTACTTATAGTCGTGTTCTCATTACTGGCGTTAACAGGTGTCAATAAAGTGATATTTAATTGGTCTAGTACGTTTGAGCTTGATAAAAATGTGAATAAGGTAGTTTTGGGCGACTCCCATTCCCGTTATTCATTCAATGACAAAATCATCAGTAACAGTCATAATTTATCGGCAAGCGCCGATTCGTATTTCTATAGTTATCTGAAATTGAAAAAAATAAAAAAGGAAAATCCTCAGATAGATACGGTTTTCCTTTCATTTTCGCAGCACAACGTCCATAAGTTTATCGAGGAAACTTGGCTTTTTGATGATGCACATTTGGGAAGTCGGCTTAGAATTTATTTTCCGTTTTTAGGGCAAGACGATTTTGCATTTCTTTTTAAAGAAAAACCAAAAAAAATGCTTTCAGGTATGTTTTCCCAAGCTCTTTTTCCTGTTTTTGTACTTAGGGGATTGGACAGTTTTGGAGGATATGAAAAACTGGATTATACTATTTTAGATAAAGAATTGGAAAAACTACGGAATGAAGGTAGGGTAGAGTATGATAGCTTTTTAGAATCACCCGTTGAAAAAAAGTACCTACAACAAATAGTGAATTTTTGTAGAGATAATGATTTGGAACTCATATTGGTTAATCCTCCTATACATAATTCATTGCACGATAAGCAGGATGGGATGTATGGCTTTTATGAGAAATATTTTTCGTCTGTTCCATTTTATGATTTTTCCAAAATGGATATGGAAGATGGCTATTTTGTAGACCTAGTCCATCTATCTCCTACAGGAGCCGACTACTTTTCTACCTTGTTTGAAAGCGGGGAGTTATTAAAATTTAAGTATTAATCCAATCCCACTTTTTACGGGAAAAACAGTTTAATTACTTTGTCGGCTTTTTAAACTTAAAAAAGACTTGTTTTACGGATATAGTTGATTCTTTCTTAGTTTTTGGTGATTTAATAGAATCTTACAAAATTGATAGATGGTTGGAGTGGTGTATTTTGTTCCATTTTCTTGTTTCTTTTTCTTTGATACGAAATCGTCAAAATTCTGTAGTACTAATTTGAGTTTTTCAGCAGATTCCAGCCATACTTTTGCATATGTGCCAGCAACGGTATCTTCAAGTGTTTTTTGAAATGTAATAGGGACCTTCTCGCACAATAGAATATCTCCTGTGTCTATATGTTTATCAATCTGATGAATTGTATATCCGGTATTTGAAGAAAGATTATAAAGCTGCCATACCACGCCAATGGCATTTTGATATTGAGGGAGCTCCTCGTAATGTAAGTTTATCATTCCTTTTTGAGGAACATTATAGATTTTCCTTCCTATATAGGGATTGCCTAAACTAACCCCAAGCAAAGCCTCAGATTTTTTAAACAATTCCACAGTTTTGTTTGAATTGATATAAGGTACCTCTTCAAATGGAACACCGTGTTTTTCACAAATTGAATGAATTGGAGCTATATCAAGATATTTAAATGTTTTGGTGGTATACCATTTTCTCATTCTAACACCATTTATAGCTCCGAGAATTCCAACTTTTCTAAGTTTCTGAAAGCGTCTTTTAAAGTATTTTTTTTTGTTAGGTATTTCCCCTAAACTAAGAACGACCATTTTAATGTTTATGGAATCACTCTTTAGAATATGTTCTAGGTGAAGCGACGCACTGCCTATTCGGTTACTTGTAAGTATTACTACATCCATAAGCTAGACCATTGTTCCATTATCTTTAGAAAGATTACATCAAATATAAATACAATCAGATATTGACTGTTATGCTATTTGGCCTCTCCGCATTTTAAAAACCAAAAGAAAATACTTTAAGTAGTTTAAAGCTTCTACTCCATAGAGTCAATCGAAAAATTCAAGTAGAGGCTTTGTAAGTCTTCGGCACATTCTTTAATATCATACCCGCCTTGAGCAATGGCATTATTCATGTTTTCTTTTTTGTTGCTTACAAGACTCAAGGCAAGTTCTGCCCATTCTTTTTCAGAACTTTTTAAAGAAAGAAAATGCGCCAAGGGTGTAATCCCAACTTCCTTAGTAACTGTATCGGAAATTATAACATTTATTCCTGCGGCTTGGGCTTCCACTACGCTAACAGGTAAACCTTCATAAAGGGAGGGGAGGATAAACAAATCAATCGCTTGCAGGGTTTCGGGGATATCCGATCTATGTCCTAAAAAGATAACATCATTTTCTAATCCTAATTCATGTACAAATGCTTTATTCTCTTCAACCAATGGCCCGTTACCAACAAGTAGTAGCTTTGAGTTGGGTTCAAGCTCAACGATTTCCTTGAAAACTTTGATTAAGAAACGATGGTTTTTCACGTGACTAAACCTTCCAACATGTCCAAATACTAGCGAGTCGTGTACATTGAACTCTTTTTTCCTTTCTGCAGATTTATCTGGGTCATAAACAAATGTGGAAGGGTTAATGGCGTTATTAACAACCTTTATTTTCTTTTTGTTTCCGAACAACCATCTTCCAGCTTTTTCCCCGCATGCAAAATAGTGCGTGGCATACCTGCCTGGTAATCGTAGTCTCCTAATGGAATGAAGAAACAAGTTTTTCAATTTCATCCCAGTACTAGAACTTCCTTTTAAGATGGAATGAGCGTCCAAAGAAGTATGACTGTGGGCTATTCTATACTTGCAGGTTTTTTTTGCATATTTTAAGGATAAAAAACTTCTTACATTCATATGGGCATGAATAATGTTATATTCAGGATGGCACTTAAAAAAATGTTTAAGTGCCTTGATATGCCTTGATATGTACATTATTGATATTGGGGGTACCCGATGTACTTTCCCACCCATCGCCCGTATTTCTGTGTCAAAAGCATTGGCACTATTCGTGTGCACAAGGAAGTCAAATTGTACTTTGGATCGGTCCATGTTCCGATAATAATTCATTACCATAGTTTCAGCACCACCTCGATTCATACTATTTATTACCTGTAGCACACGTATTGGTTTGTCAGCCATATCTAAGAAGATTATTGTAAAAAGAAAACTCTGCTAATCAAAACACCTAAATCAAAACTTTAATCTCAGAACTTGCTTTTGATTGTGACAAGAATTCTGTAAGGGATTTTTTATAGTTATTATAATTAAATGAAGTTTTTGAGGTGATTATTGCGTTTGGTAGTATTTTGTTTTCAAATACTTCAAAGTTTTCTATAATTTCAACTAGTTTGATATACATGGCATTCACATCATCAGGGGGAACAATAAAACCATTCTTGCCGTCTTTTATGTATAATTTGTTGTCACTTATATCAGTTAATAGAATTAATTTTTTGTGGTTTAGATAATCCGATAATTTGGTCGAAAAACCGTAATGATTTTGTATCGTATACCCTCTAGGAATTATTAACAAATCTTGTTGTCCTAAAAATGAAGAAAATTCTACTTCATTAAGATTACCAAAGTAGGCGGTTTTGTCCGTAAGATTATTTTCTCTTATTAGAGAATCAAGCAAGTCCATATTCTTTTTTGTACCGTAACCACAGAGGTTAAAGTGGACATTATTCCCTCTTTCATTTACTTTTTTCAATACCTGAAAGAAAAGGTCAAGATTTTCCTTACTAATTGAAATACTTCCTGAAAAGCCTATGTTGAAAGAGTCCTCGGATATATACGTATTCTTAGAATATGATACCAAGTAATCGGGATCCGTCAATATTGGTATTCTCAATGTATTCTTGTTGAACCTCTTTCCATATCCTTCTATAGTGGTGGAAATACATATAAGGCCATCATAAAAAAATAACAACGGTTGCATTACGGTAAACACCGACTTGAAAATTATCTTTTTGACCGAGTACTTTATATTGCTAAAACTTAGAGGGTCGTGAAATGAGGATGAGTGTTTTCTTATTTCGTTTAGCTCAAAAAAAACGGGAAATCTTTTGAAAAGTTTAAGATAGAGAATACCCAATATTTCTAGATTTATCAGTGGGTCTGGATAAAATAGAAATATATTGTTTGTCCCTTGAGTTCTTGAAAATCGGGAAAGGTGTCTCAGAAAGGATAGGGTTTGGAAAAAGTTATGTTTAACTAGTTTTTTATTGGTTAGTAAAAAAATGTTAGGTTCAATTTCCTCAAAATCTTCACTCCTGAATTTTGTTTGACAACAGCTTACAAGAAATACCTTGTTAGATTTACTGGCTATAGCTTTTGCATAGTAGATCATCCTAGTGGTTCCGGCACTTTTAACAGCGAAATCATCATTACTGTATATGAAAAAATTAGTTTCTTTCATTGCTTCCAGGTTAGGGCGCTATGTGGCGCACATTTTTTAAGTATCTAGAAATAAACTGTTTTCAGATACCCAAACAACATTTTGATTTAAATCCTATTGTTTGAAGTTATTTTTGCCAAACAACTCTATTTACATAGTCTACATATGATACTATAATTCTTACTACTTTTAAACTTACGTTTGGCATTTTATAGTCATTTACCTCCCTAAAAGTTCTATCTGGATTCCTTTGCTGAAATTCAAGTACTGAAAGACCTTGCAAAATACGTTCAGGGTTTAATCCTGTCATCATTACAGAGGCTTCTTCCATTGCTTCTGGCCTTTCATGAGCTTCTCTTATATTAAGGGCCCTAAAATTTAAAATGGAAGATTCTTCAGAAATTGTACCACTATCGGATAGCACTGCAAAAGAATGATACTGTAGAGCATTATAGTCTGAAAACCCAAGTGGCTTTAAGAATTGTATATTTTTATGGGTATCTACCTTCTTGGAATCAAGCATTTTTTTTGTTCTAGGATGCGTTGAAACTATAACAGGATAGTTATACTTTTCTGCAATTTTATTCAAAGAATCAATTAGATCTTTAAAGTTCTTAGGGTTATTGATATTTTCTTCTCTATGGGATGAAACGACAAAATATTTCTCTTTTTCCAAATTCAGCTTTGAAAGTACCTCTGAGTTTTCAATTTTATCTTTGAAATTATGAAGCACCTCATACATGGGACTACCTGTTTTGATCACTCTGTCTGGAGGAAGTCCTTCTCTTAAAAGATATTCACGAGCAATATCGCTATAGGTTAGATTTATATCTGACACATGATCAACTATTTTCCTATTGGTCTCCTCTGGAACTCGTTGGTCAAAACATCGATTTCCTGCCTCCATATGAAATACCGGGATTTTTCTTTTTTTTGCTGGAATTGCACATAAACAAGAATTTGTATCTCCTAAAACCAAAAAGGCATCGGGTTGAATTTTTTCGAGCAGAGGATCGACTTTAACCATGATATTACCGACAGTCTCACTTGCATTTTTTCCTGCAGCTTCTAGAAAATAGTCAGGCTTTCTTATCCCAAGGTCTTCAAAGAAGATTTCATTTAATTCATAATCATAATTCTGTCCAGTATGCACCAATATATGATCAATGGCCACATGCGCATCTAGGGCATTAAGAACACAGGACAGACGGATGATTTCCGGTCTTGTCCCAACTACGGTCAATACTTTTAGTTTTTTCAAAATATTACTTCTTGGTTAGGTCCAACTAATGCGTTAAACATTTTCAAAATATGTATCTGCGTCTTCAGAATTGTAAGGCTCGTTTATCCAGAATAGGGTAATCAACTCTCCGTCTCCAATATTTTTTATATTGTGAGTATACCAAATGGGCATGTCCACATATGCGGGCTCATCACCATCCAAATAATAATTTATTATCTTTTCTGTACCTATTTTTCGTAACTGAATCAAAGCTTTTCCCTTAATAACAGCAAAACGCTCCGCTTTTCTTGTGTGAAAATGATTCCCGCGGGTTATGTCTGGAACGGTAGTAGAGAATGAAAATTGCCCACTAGTCTCAGTTCGTGCAATTTCAACAAAGCTTCCCCTGTTATCCGTGTGCTTTGTATAACGTACTGGGTAATGAGATTCTGGAACATAGCAACGAAAAGTATTGAAAAGTGCTTTTTCAAATGAATTCATGAGGTTTGGAAAAATTCCTTTTTCCATATAGTTTTCTTTGTATTCCTTCAATAAAGAGAGAATTCCAGAAACCTTTTTGTAATGTATTGGCGAGATATTCAATTCAAAACTGTTTTTTTCTATTTGTTCAATATTCTCAGCTTTGTTATTTATTACCTCAATAATAATTTTTACAAGTTCATTGATATAAATTAGCCCTACCTCGTTATCATTGATTATTTTAGGTTCTTCATTATGGGCAATTTTATTACAAAACGTGGCTACAAAAGAATTGTAGTTAGGTTTACCAAAAGGACCAAAAACATTGGGAATCGTTAATGAAGTAAACTTTCCGTTGGTGTTTTTAGCCCAGTTTATAAACTGTTCCTTTCCCTCTTTTTTAGATTTTCCATACAAATTATCATTTATCTCTTGAGAAGATGATGAAAATATGATATGAGGAGATGTCTCTGTTTCTTGGCAAGCATCAATTAGTTTAGTTACAAGATTTAGATTGGTCTGGTAAATAACGTTTTGGTCCTCATGTCTATTCATTGCCGCCAAATGGACAATGACATCACAATTGGACACAAAACCTTGAAGCAATTCGGGCTTCTCAAAAAATGCTCTTTCAAAAGGTATAAGCTGAATGGTTTCATCTAAACTCAATGTTAAATAAAGATGACTTCCAATGAAACCGGCTTGTCCTGTTATTCCAATTTTTTTTAAGCTCATAATATTACCAGTTTACAGACCATGTGTCTAGAGGGTATCTAAAATCATCACCTTTTGACTCTTCTAGTGTGAAATTTGAAAATACCATCAGTTTTGAATTTTCATAAATAGATTTAAACCCTGAGGCATATCCACCCGAAACATGAATGATTTTGGGATTACTTGAATCCAATATCATATGTTTCACTGGGAGTTCTTTAGATGGATTGTCAAAATTATCTACTTCAACCAGATTTAATATAAATGCCCCAGCAGTACAATAGAACCATTTGTTCTCTTTTAGATGGCCTTGCCATGCTCTTATTGTTTCTGTTGAATTTGGAGCTATATGATAGAATCTTTTTACCTGATCTAAGTTAAGCGTATTGAAAAAGGTTAGTTCTCCTCTGTTATCGGAATAGATGTTCCCTGCTATAATTTGAACCTCAATCATTTAAGTTGGTCCTTTATAAAATCCAAACTAAGCAAAGTCTGCTTAATTTCTTCAGTATTGAGACGTTTGGTATTATGAGAATGATAGTCTTCTATACGACTTGTATTGGTTTCTCCCTCAGAAAAATACCTGCTATAGTTTAAATCTCTGTTATCTGCAGGGATGCGATAAAAGTCTCCCATATCTTCAGCTTTTTGCATTTCCTCTCTGGTGCACAAGGTCTCATATAACTTTTCTCCATGTCTTGTCCCTATAACTTTGATTTCATTGGTAGAGCCAAAAATATTCTTTACAGCGTTCGCTAAATCCCCAATGGTACTGGCAGGTGCTTTATTGACAAATAAATCACCTTGGTGACCATGTTCAAAGGCAAATAATACCAAATCCACGGCATCTTCTAAGGACATTAGGAAACGAGTCATTTTAGGGTCTGTAACCGTTAGAGGGTTATTATCTTTAATTTGTTGGACGAACAGCGGTATTACAGACCCTCTTGAAGCCATTACATTTCCATATCTTGTTAGGCAGACTGTCGTCTGATTATCGTTTATATTCCGTGATGAGGCAATTGCTACTTTCTCCATTAATGCTTTGCTAATACCCATTGCATTGATGGGATAGGCTGCTTTATCTGTACTTAAACAAATAATTTTTTTAACACCATTTGCAACGGCTGCGTCAATAGTGTTCTGTGTTCCGAAGACGTTGGTTTTCGCGGCTTCGATAGGGAAGAATTCACAAGATGGTACTTGTTTTAAAGCAGCTGCATGAAAAACATAGTCCACACCTCTCATTGCCCGTTCAATACTGTTATAATCCCGTACATCGCCTATATAAAATTTTACTTTTCCATTCTTTAGCCTATTCCGCATATCATCCTGTTTTTTCTCATCACGGCTAAAAATCCGAATTTCACCTATATCAGTAGATAAAAATCGGTTGAGAACGACATTACCAAAAGATCCTGTGCCACCCGTTATTAAAAGGGTTTTACCTTTAAACATATTGTGTTTTTTTGATAAAATTATTATAGTAGAAGAGCATTACAGATAAATATAGACAACTTGCCAATATTTTAGTTATGATAGCTCCATTCACATCAAATAGCTTTATTAATACGGTATATCCAACGATATTTACTATACCTACAAGAAAAGCTGCGTTTCTGAGTAATTTCCCCTTCCCTTTAGCACCTAAAAACCTATTTATTAAATCCCCAAATCCATGAAATATAAACCCAATAATTAAAAATTTTGCTATTTCGGCTACGGGCATAAAACTTTGGGTATAGAACAAGGCAATTACATAGTCTATAAGTGAATAAAAAATCAACAAAGCAATTCCAGTAAATGCTAGGGTAAAAAGAAAAACTTTTTTGGGAATAAATTTCATGTTGACAAATTCTTTGAAAAAAGTAGTTCCCAGTACAGAAGGTACTACGAGCAAGGGACTGCAAATAGTAAGGGCCAACATATAAAACCCTACCAGCTTGTTATCCAAAAAATACGAAATACTCATTCCTGCAATATGGGTCGTGGCCACACCCGCAAGGCTACCATAATATATAGGCCGACCGTTGCTTTTGTTTTCTTTTCGGAGTTCTTGAAGAATTGATTTCCCAAATTTGAAATTTGGTTTTAGCCATATAATTATGATAATCTCAACTATTAGTAATAAGCCATAATACAAAAACAGTACGAATTCTAGGTCTAATGTGAGGAACTCATCAAAAAAATTACCGAGAATTAAGTAAAAAAGGTAGGGCAAGACCGATATAAGGGCTAAGATGTAGATTTTGTGCATCCCCTTTAAGATTTCAAGTAACGCTAAATTTCCAACTATTGCCATAATTATAAAAAAGTAGCGTCTCATAGTGGAACCAAGACTATGCTGGAAAAAAAGAGGTTCTACATAGGAAAATATTACAAACAGAATAATACCAATTATGGAAACCATAATAAAGATTGAAGTAAATAATCCTAAGTATTTCTTTATTTTCTCTTTGTTGTCAGTTAGTGCAACCAATCGTGTCAACGAAATAAAAAGTCCAACTGAAACTATACTGGAAATTAGTCGAGCAACAGTTTCTATAAATTTAAAATCACCAAATTTTTCTGGACCGAGAATTCGGGAATTAAAAATACTTATTAGAAAACCTAGTAGTATGGTCACAGCACTAGAACCATACATGACCAAAACCTTTCTAACCGTATGTTTCATGCTTTTTGCTGTTTATTTAGATGACTGTATTTATACAAAACCCTACCTAATATTACGGTAATAGTAAAGAAATAAAAGTCAATAGACATAGACGTGAAAATGGCAAGGCCAGATAAGGCCAAAACCCAAATAACAAGGATAAAACATTCAACTTTCGTCTTATAGTCAATTTTTCGATTAAGCAATACTTTTAAAGGGATGACCAAGGTTAAATATGCATAGCACAAAAAGGGAATTAATCCTCCCCACCAAATTAGATACAGCCACTGATTGTCCACATGACCGATATAGGAATTCCCAAACAAATATTCTGATTGGAACCCCTTTCCAGTTACAACCTCAAAAAAATTCAATTGCCCTAAAAAAATCTGTAACTGCTCTGTACGAGTATCATCCCCACTTCTTCTATCAAGACTTTCCAAAGAACTAGAAAATATATCAGTACTTAATGAAAGATAAATCATAATGGCTATTACGAAACCAAAAAAAATCAAGTAAATGTGTTTCTTTTTGGTATGGAAAAAATCAAAAAGGATAACAATAGACAAAATCAATAAAAAAGATCTGGTTTGAATAATTAATGATGCTAAGGCAGTAATAGCCATAAAAAAAATAGCTAAAGACCGCCGACGTTTTATCTTAGCGCTTTGAAGGAATAAAAAGGGAACAATCCAGATTAAATTCACTGTGTAAATCCGGTATTTGCTTATGGAGAGCATTCGCCATGCACCAATCCCAAAATCCACAAAATTATACAACGTCAAAATACATATATACAATGCCGAGAAATACAGAAATTTTTTGAAGTACAAATACCGTTTGTCATTATAGGAAGTGAAAATAAGACCAAGACAAAACCAAGTTCCAACCCCTTTTGTATGCATCAAATCCGTCATGTTGGTTATATCTCCCCCGGAAATCAAAAAATTAAGAGAAATATAAATAAACAGGGCCAAGAAGGCAAAATAAATAGAAAAGGAATACTTTTTCTTAGCCTGAAAAAGAGCAACGGTTATGGAGGTGTATAACGATAACACCGATAACATTCTCAGATATTTTTCGGGTCCAAGGGGTAAATCTTCAAAATTAACTCTTTGATATAACCTCTCTTGGGCAAAATATATAAAGAGCAGATAGGCAAAAAGTCCGAGAAAGAGGAAGAAGGATATTAGCTTTTCTACTCTGTTGTTGTGCTCAATTAGTTCCAATAAAGCTAGTTTTTACTTATTTCTGATAAAATGGATGAATTTTAATTCTCAGCAACGGTCCAGATTTGAATTTGTTTTCTTTAATAAGAAAGAATTTAGCCTACAGTATTTTGCACCATTAACTTTTCTTTTTTTTAAATCTGAAAACTTCAGATGATATTGGTTTTAAAGACTATAAGAATTCTCATAGTTAAGAAAACTTTTTATGTCATATACAATGCCATTGGGCTTAAGCATTGATTCAACATCAATGTCTTGGAAATGGGAATGCGCGACAGCTAAAACAACAGAATCAAATCTTTGATTGGGTAGTTCATTTGTAATATCTAAGTTGTGCTCCTGTTTTACCTCATCTTTAGATGCCCACGGATCATATACCGTTATTGAAGCTCCATACGTACTTAAGTTATTTATAACATCAATTGCTTTGGTATTCCTTACATCAGGGCAGTTTTCTTTAAAAGTAACTCCTAGGACCAGGATATTGGAACCTTTGACTTTAATATCATTCTGTACCATTAGTTTCACCACCTCTGCAGATACATATTTTCCCATTCCGTCATTCATTCTTCTGCCTGCAAGAATTATTTCAGGATGATATCCATGTTCTTGAGCTTTCTGGGCCAGATAATAGGGGTCTACACCAATACAATGCCCTCCAACAAGCCCAGGTTTAAATGGCAAAAAGTTCCATTTTGTTCCTGCAGCCTCCAAAACATCATGTGTATTAATATCCATTAAGTTGAATATTTTTGCTAATTCGTTGACAAAGGCTATGTTAATATCCCTTTGTGAATTTTCAATTACTTTAGCGGCTTCTGCAACTCTTATAGTAGGGGCAAGATGGGTACCTGCTGCTATTACTGAGGCATATAATTCATCAACCTTTTGCCCTACTTTAGGAGTTGATCCAGAAGTAACTTTTAGTATTTTTTCAACTGTATGCTCTTTATCACCAGGATTTATTCTCTCGGGAGAGTATCCAACAAAAAAATCTTTGTTAAATTTTAGCCCACTTACTTTTTCGAGAACAGGAACACATTCATCTTCTGTAACTCCGGGATATACAGTAGATTCATATACCACTACATCACCTTTCTGTAGAACTTTACCAACCGTTTCACTGGCTTTATAAAGTGGAGTAAGAATTGGTCTATTTGTACTGTCTACTGGTGTTGGGACTGTTACTATGTAATAGTTGCAGTCGATAAGCAAGTCCAATTCGTTTGTACAAAACAACCCTTTTTCCATTTTTGGACCATTTTGTAAAACTTCTTGTAAAATATTGTTTTCAACCTCAAGAGTGCTATCCTTACCTGATTGAAGTTCTTCAATTCTTCCTTTGTTGATATCAAAACCAATAACAGGATATTTCGTTGCAAAAAGTCTTGCCAAAGGCAATCCAACATATCCCAAGCCGATTACTGCAATTTTTGTTTTTCCCATTATATTTAATTGTTAGGGCTGTTACTTTTTTTTCCTATTTGATAATAATCAAATCCTCCTTCAATAAGAAGCTGGTCATTATACTGATTACGACCATCAAAGATTATGGGTTGATTTAGCTGTTTTTTTATTTCATGGAAATCAGGGGATCTAAACTCTTTCCATTCAGTTAATAAAACCATCGCATCAGCATTTTGTAAAGTCTCATATTTCGAATTATAATATGAAACTCCATCTACATCTTTAAGATAAAAGTGTTGGGCTTCATCCATTGCTTTAGGGTCATATGCCTGGATTTTCGCACCACGTTGAACTAAATCCTTTATAATATAAATTGCGGGAGCTTCTCGCATATCGTCAGTTTCAGGCTTAAAAGCCAAGCCCCAAATCGCAAAGGTTTTACCGCTTAAATCTTTTCCAAAGTGATTGGTTATTTTTTTTGCAATAACCATTTTTTGTCTATCATTTACATCTTCTACAGCTCCTATGAGTTCAGCGGTATATCCATGTTCTTCTGCAGTTTTTTTTAGGGCTTTTACATCTTTTGGGAAACATGAACCTCCATACCCACTACCGGGATAAATGAAACTGTAACCAATTCTGCTATCAGAACCTATTCCAATACGCACCTTATTTACATCGGCACCAACCAATTCACAGATATTAGATACTTCGTTCATAAATGAAATTTTAGTGGCTAACATAGCATTTGCCACATATTTTGTCATCTCTGCAGATCTTACATCCATGGTTATCAATCGGTCCATACTACTCCTGAAAAAGGGAGCATAAAGCGAACGCATCTTTTTTGTGGCAACCTCATTATTTGACCCGATGACAACGCGGTCAGGCTTCATAAAATCACTTATTGCATCTCCTTCTTTCAAGAACTCTGGATTGGAAACAACATTAAAACTGATATTCACTCCACGATTATCCAATTGTTTTTTTATAGTTTCAGAGACCTTGTCCGCAGTACCTACGGGAACCGTCGATTTATCTACGATAATAAGTTCTTTTTCCATATGTTGACCAATTTCGGAGGCAACTTGCAAAACATACTTCAAATCTGCAGATCCATCTTCCCCCATAGGAGTGCCAACTGCTATGAAAGTAATATCGCAATTGTTTAAATGGCTTTCAAGCGAAGTGCTAAAATGCAAAGTATTGTTCTTCACATTACGTTTCACCATAGCTTCTAGGCCAGGTTCGTAAATTGGAATTATTCCGTTCTTAAGATTTTCTATTTTTTTTTCATCAACATCAATACATGTAACATTATTACCCATTTCGGCAAAACATGTACCACTAACAAGACCAACATAGCCTGTACCAATAATGGTTAAATTCATTTTGTAATGTGTTTATTTTTTTGAAAAAATACGGTTAAAATTTTAACACTGGGATATTATGGAGGGGTGTTTTTATTTTAGATTTTCCCAATACCAACTTACGGCTTCCTCAAGTCCTTTTTTAATATCATACTTAGGGTTGTATCCAAGTAACTCTCTTGCTTTGTCAATGGAAGCAAGGGAATGCGGGACATCACCTTTTCTATTGGGTCCATAATTTACTTCAATAGCTCCTATTTTGGCATCGAATTTACTTAAATGGTGTTTTAATGACCCAACTAGCTCATTTAAGTCCGTTCTCTCTCCATAAGCAACATTATATACTGTGTTCACCGCTTCAACCTTATCTGCTTTGAGAGCTCTAATATTCATTTGAATAACGTTATCAATGTAGGTGAAATCCCTTGAATATGTGCCGTCTCCATTTATGGTGGGGGATTCATGCTTCATTAACTGCATAACAAATTTTGGAATTACTGCTGCATAAGCACCATTTGGATCCTGTCTACGACCAAAAACGTTAAAATACCTTAAACCAATAGTTTCCAGGCCATAAGTTTTGCTAAATATCTCCGCATATAACTCATTTACATATTTGGTAATTGCATAAGGGGATAGGGGTTTACCAATTTTATTCTCAATTTTTGGAAGTGTTTTCGAATCACCGTAGGTAGAACTGCTTGCGGCATATATAAAACGTTTCACCTTATTGTCTCGCGCCGCGACCAACATATTCAAAAATCCTGAAACATTAACATCGTTACTTGTGATGGGATTATTTATTGATCTGGGAACTGAACCCAACGCAGCTTGATGCAAAACGTAATCCACCCCCTCGCACGCTATCATGCAATCCTCTAGGTTTCTGATATCACCTTTAATGAAATTAAAGTTAGGATGACTTAAAAAGGGCTTAATATTTTCTTCTTTGCCAGTTGCAAAATTGTCTAAACAGGTTACAATATTACCATTGTTCAGAATAGATTCACAGAGGTTTGACCCAATAAATCCAGCTCCTCCAGTTATCAAAATATGAAAATCCGTATTTAGGTTTAGAGTTCTAATGTCCATTGTACAGTGTAAGGTTATTAAGGCAAAATTCTGTAAAAAATACGGAATGACAAGTACTTTTATTCTAAATGCGATTAAATCCGACGAATCAATTGAAAAGGTTTTTACAACACGTGTGCCATTTAGGAATTAATGAGTTTAAAGAAAGGTAAAAATAGTAGTATTGGACAGAGTGGAATCGGATAAAGGCTTTTCCTTAATCTAGGGTATAAAACGTTTTATACCAATCAACGAATTTAGCAATACCATTTTTTATGCTGGTATTGGGCTGATATTCATAATCAGAGATTAGGCCATCAACGTTGGCCCAAGTTTTTTCTATATCTCCAGGTTGTAAAGGAAGCATTTGTTTTATCGCCTTTACATTTAAATTTGCTTCAATGGCTTGAATAAATTCAAGTAATTTCACTGAATTATTATTTCCAATATTGTATAACTTGTAATAGTTACCTGATTTGTAACGTTCTTCGAAAGGTTTCTCCGTAACCCTAACGACACCTTCAACAATGTCATCTATATAGGTAAAATCCCTCTCCATGTTACCTTCATTAAAGACCTTAATAGGTTTTCCCTGTAATATGGCCTCCGTGAATAAGAACATAGCCATATCCGGACGTCCCCATGGACCGTACACGGTGAAAAATCTCAAGCCGGTTGTCAAAAAACCATATAGGTGACTGTAGGTATGTGCCATTAACTCATTGCTTTTTTTGGACGCAGCATACAGGCTTATTGGATGGTCAACATTATCAGAAGTTTCAAACGGAATCTTGGTATTTCTGCCATACACACTGGAACTACTTGCGTAAATGAAATGTTGAATTCCATAGTTCCGACAACACTCCAAAACGTTTAAAAACCCAACAATATTGCTATCCACATAGGCTTCTGGATTTTCTAAACTATAGCGAACACCTGCCTGCGCAGCAAGATTGCACACAATATCAAAACTTTCACTTTGAAAAAGAAGAGGTAACTCTTCTCTATCCTCTAGTGAGAGTCTTATAAATTTAAAAGATTCGAAAGTCCCACTTTTAGATAGAAGTTTACGCTTTTCTGCAAATTCGCGTTTTATTCCTAATTCATTTAACCTTGCGAACTTGAGATTTATATCATAATAATCGTTGATAATGTCCAGTCCAACCACCTCATGCCCATTTTTCAATAGTTTTTTTGAAAGATGGAACCCGATAAAACCTGCTGCGCCAGTCACTAGAATCTTCATAATCAAACTTTACCTCAACATAAATTATGGCAAATATGTGAAATCATCTGGAAATAGCGTTTGGACCGACTAAAAAATAATACCACAGATAGTTTTTAAGTAAAATTTAAGATAAAAGGAGCCTTTCATCGATTTTTTTGTTAAAACGCATCGACGAACTAATCTTTTTCTTCGACGTAATACGTAAATGACCCAGTAATTTATAAGAGGATGTTAATTGGAATTATGATAAATCATGTATTCACCTAAGTCTTTGTATATCGATTTTAATTTCTATTTGTGCGTTTCATCGAATAGTTTGGTTGATTTATCTAATTTTTTTCTTTGATTACTAATTTTATTATGCCCCAATTTGATATTACTATGAAAAGATTACATTTTTTTGTTTCTATGACATTTACCTTGTTTTTAGCTTTTCTCCTCTTTGGCTCCTGCTCACAGGAATCAGACTTATTTGATGAGGTTATTCAGGAAAGCATAGATGAGCAGACTAACAATAATGATGATGAAGGTCCAGTGGCTGATAATGAAATATCTTCAGAGTTAAAAGCCTTTCCTTCTGCCTATGGTGCCGGTGCCTTTGCAACTGGAGGAAGAGGAGGTAGGGTAATCTATGTAACCAATCTCAATGATTCAGGACCAGGTTCTTTAAGGGAGGCGGTTATGTCTTTTGGTCCAAGGATTGTTGTATTCAATGTTTCTGGAACCATAGAACTTAAAACTAACCTGAATATTTTAGATGGAAACATTACAATTGCGGGGCAAACTGCTCCAAAAGGGGGTATTACGCTTACCGGAAGCAGGGTAATTATGTCCAATACCCAATGGACTCCTAATGTGAATAACATAATTATAAGATACATTAAGGTACGCCCAGATTTAATTGTAAATGGTCCAAATGCTGATTGTCTTCAGTTCAATAATGTAGAAAATGTTGTTTTGGATCACTTATCTACCTCATGGGGTGGTGATGAAGCCATTGAGTTTAGAGGAGATACACAGAACATTACAATCCAAAGAACAATTATGGCGGAATCCAATACCGCCTCAATTTTTGGCAGTGAACTAAATGTTGATGGTAAAAACGTTTATTTATCCGAAAACCTATCTTTCAACGAAAATCTTATTTACGATACTAGCCATAGATTTCCCAATACTGTTTCAGATGGCAGAGTTGATGTTATAAACAATGTGGTCTATAATTTTAGGTTTAGGTTAACCAATGGAATAGGGGGAGTTAAGCTAAATCACATAAACAACTATTTTCATGGTGGCTCCCAGACTAAAAACAATCCTTTACTTTTAAATAAGTATACTGGAATTCACAACCCTGAAGGTGCTCAGATTTTTTCGGGAGGAAATCTAATTTTACCTGATATTCTGCTAGATGAAAATTCTGATAACTGGTCTAGTTGGGCTACTTTCGGGCATACTTGGACCTATAAAGGCACAGCTTATTCATTGAACAACCCTCAACCTCTTCCGGAAAGTTTTAGAAAAGATGACCCTTTTGAGTTGTTGGGGGCAAAACTGCCCGTTAAATCTTCTCGTGAAGCATATGATTCAGTCATCAAGGATTCGGGTGCAAATAAAAGTTTGGACGAAAATGGAAATGTAGTTTTTGATCAGGACAATTTGGACAAATTGTATATCTCTAATATTACCTACAATAATCCTAGTCAATACGTTTGGAACTATGATTGGAGAGTAGAACAACATTATCAAGACTTTCATAACTCTGTTTCAAACGAACCTCTAAACGTCCGCCCAGAGGGGTTTGATACTGACAAAGACGGAATGCCGGATGAATGGGAGATCGCCAATGGATTTAACCCAGATATAGATGATAGCGCAGATGACAATGATGGAGACGGCTACACGAATGTTGAAGAGTATTTGAATCGTGTAGATTTCTAAAAAAACACCAGTTTAAGGTTTTAAAGCAGTAGGATTATTGCCATGAAATTTAAAAAATCTATTAGTTATTCAAAAATGTATTTCATCGAATAAATCAAACATTTAATCGTCAATAGGTATTTTCAACTTAATTTTGATAGCAGTAAGAAACGATAATTCCTGATTTGATGATAGACATGGATAAAATGTACAATACAAGATTTTATTTCCAATCATTAGTGTAGATAGAGTAGCTGAAGACGAATCTGTTCTCTGTCATTTAAAAATTAAGAATTGTTTAATGTTACGAAAAAACGAACTGAAAATTATGAACTTTAACCTACCCCAACTTAAAAGTTTAATCCCGGTTTTATTATTATTATTTCTTTTTTCATGTTCTCAAGAAACCGATTTGTTCAATGAGGTTATTCAAGAAAGTATTGACGAGCAAATCGCAAATGACGAAAGTGAAGAGAATCCCGGTGATGAAGAAGAAGAACCAAATGTCGATACTGAGGTATCGTCTGAACTTAAAGCATTTCCATCTGCATTTGGAGCTGGTGCTTACACTACTGGCGGAAGAGGCGGCAGAGTGATACATGTTACTACCCTTAACGACGGGGGGCCTGGCTCTTTGAGAGCGGCAGTAGGAGCCACTGGGCCTAGAATTATCGTTTTCGATGTTTCTGGGACAATTGTGTTAGAAGATAATCTCTTCTTGCAAGATGGCGATATGACCATTGCCGGTCAAACGGCACCCGAAGGCGGAATTACTCTTGCTGGAGGTGGTATTTATCTTATGAACAGCAGTTTTTACCCCGATATTAATAATATCATAATCAGATATATTAGAATCCGATCTGATTTTCTCAGAAACAGTACTCAAATGGGAATATTGGTTAACAATGTTCAAAATTTAATTCTAGACCACGTGAGTATAAGTTGGGCAGGGGACAAGGCAATCGGTATTCATGATGTGTCGTCCAACGTAACTGTCCAAAATTGCTTACTGGGTGAAAGTAATACGGGAATGATAATGGGAACCTCACTGGAACCATATACAGGGGTTAGGACTCATCGTAGTAACAACATGTCTACATTGCGAAATATTATATATGATTCAAGCCATCGCTTTCCAAATGTCAGTGGTATGGGTAGACATGATGTAATTAACAATGTAGGATATAACTTTAGATTTAAGCTGTCACACGTAGTTGGTGAGGTCAAACTCAATATGATTGGAAATTACTACGATCGAGGAGAAATACAAGCATCGGAGAGAAGCTTGAACTATTACGCAGGTAATGATGCGGTTGATTACAGCAATGTGGGAATTCATATGGATGGTAATGTGGTCAAAGACTACGATTTAACCAGTCAGTGGGATTTCTGGGTTACGTTTAGTAATAACGACAATCCTTGGAAGTATAACGGTACAACCTATAGACTTTATGATAATTTATCGGAAAGTGATTTCAGAGAGGTTAATCGATTTGAACTTTTAGGCCCATCTTATGATGTTTTAGAATCCGAAGGATTGTTGGATAACTTGTTACAGGACATAGGATCTAATAAGACATTGGACGAAAATGGAAATGCAGTTTTTAATTTGGATGTAGTAGATCAAAGATTTGTAACCAACATGGAAAACCGTTTCTATAGCGGATATAATTGGAACGAAGACTGGAAGACATATCATCATTATAATGATTATTGGTCTACGGTTAATACTACCCCTTTCAATACAAGGGACTCTAATTATGATTCAGATTTAGATGGTATGCCAAATAAATGGGAAATAGCTAATGGGCTTGACCCTAACAATCCTGATGATGGTAATGGCGATATAGATGGAGATGGATATACCAATATTGAGGAATTCTTGAACTCAGTTGATTTTTAAAACTTATCCGTCTTAACAGCTCTATAAGAACAAATTCAATAGATTAAATCATACTCAAATAAAAAATCGGTTCTATGACCGATTTTTTTATGGGTGGAAGTGGTTTGCTATATATTTACTTCAATAGATTTGTTCTCGGATAATTTCAATTTCATTTTTTAGGAAAGTTGAATTATCCTTATCAAGAATTTTTAAAGCCATTGAGCAAAAATGACATACATGGAGCACCAGAAAACTGTTATGAACAATCCTTTTTTGAAAAAGAACTTCAAATCCACTTGGATTAAATATTTCAGTAGCCCAGATTCAGAAACTTCTATCAAAGCGATAGAAGAGTTGGATTTTATTAAATCAAAGTATTTCCACTACCATAACGTTGGTAGAAATATGACCAATGGAATGACCTATAAAGTTGAAGGGTCAAATAATGGCTTGTCCCGAAAAGTGTTTTTAATATATGATGTTTTACCAGGTACTTCATATATACAAAATGGAACGAAGACTGGTGTTAGGAAGTCGAGACAGATCAAAGGTTACTTAACAGATTTTGAAGGGTTTTCCAGTTATGAAGACTATTATAAAAGTCAGTTTTCTTCCAAAAGAAGAGGACATATGAGAAGAACTCATAAAAAACTTTATGACAATTTTGATATTACCTTCAAAGCATTGATAGGGAAAGAAAATATAGACCTTTTTGATTGTTTATATGACAGCTTCATTAAGATGATAAAGGAGAGATTTTCAGAACTAGGTATTCATCATAACATTCTTAATTATCAGGATTACTATAGGGAATTAATGTATAAAATGATTGAATCTGAACAAGGCGTGATGCATTGTTTATTGAAGGGTGATAGTCCAATTGCAATTTGCTTTTCTTTTCTTTCTGAAGATAGGGTGTTTTTCGCTACACAAACTTTTGATGTTTCCTTTAAAAAATACTCACTAGGGGATTTATTGCTGGCAAATTTGCTTGAATGGTCTTTTAAGAATGGATTCAAAATATTTGATTACTCAAAAGGTGATTATTACTATAAAAGACGTTGGAGTAATTTTTCATATTACTTTGAAAACCACATATTGTACAATAAAAATGTATTTTCTTCAGTAGTTCTTTCCTATCTACTATTGTGGTACTTTGATTTCAAACAGTTTTTGAGGGAAAAAGAAATAAACAAATTTGTAAGTAAGTTAAAGTTTCTGATAAGGGGCAATAAAAATGAAACAAAAGAAAGTGTAGAGTTAGTCAAAGTTGAAAATCAAGATTCTTCATTACCAGATAATCTTTTCAGCACGGATAATAGAAAAGATGAGATGATGGAAGAAAATGAGTTTAAAACTGCTATTTATGATTACCTCTTCTATAATCCTCAACCGGAAGAGGAATTGAAGTACTATTACGATGATAGTACTGAAAGCTATTATATAAAGAGTAAGAGTGAAATTCTATTGGCTGCGAAAAAATGAACAAAAATTCGATTGCCAAGATTGAGTGCATCAATTGAGGATCTTTTAAAGGGATTCTCCCAAAATCTTAAAAAACAACAATGCAATTTGCAAAAGCTCTGATGTAAACCGTAGTAAAGATTTCATAGTAATGAAAGATTCATACTTTTCTCTTTACCCTTGAAGAGAAAAGTGTTTTTTGTTTCAATATATTCATATATCGTGACATCCTTTTCTTTTTCATGCGCACTATATAAGAAATCGTTCAATTTTCTCTTAATTTCATAGTGACTTTCCTCATTTAAAGCAAAAACTTTTTTTTCTTCATCAAAGCAATGTTCGGAATTCGACAAAATGGGTCCAGGCTCAAAAGTTTTTGCTTCAGTGGAACTATGTTTTCTTCTTACCAAGCTATGATATAGGTCTATTAATTTTTTATCGACCATGAATTGTCGTAACCTTCTCTTTGCAAGTTCAAGAGAAACTAGTGCCTTAGATTGAAAAGAATTTTTCTTATACCAATAATGGTAATAGTAATCATATTTGGAGTTACACCATTTTTCTTTCCATTCAGGATTTCCGCTTGAAAAAATGATAACCTTCTTTTCATTTGCTATAAGCCACTCAATTTGTTTCATCAAGTTTGTATAACCTGTCTTAAACTTAGAATAGGCTATGTCATATGTTCTGATGTATTGATAGATTATATCATTTACATGAAAGTTAATGCAGATATCTATAGGAGTGTTTCCATTAAAAATAACGTAAAGGGATGCTTTACGTTGTAAAATCATAGGAAGTATCTTTTCTTTATAAAAATCCTTGGATTCTAGATTGATATTATTCATTATTCCCTTTTCCCTAGACCGGGCTCTTAAAAATCTATAGAGGTAGTCCATTAAATAGTCATATTCCTCCTTCGTTATCTCACCAAAATACATATGATATTTTATATCAAAACAATACTCCAACCTTTTCTTCTCTCTCCTCAATTTATATCTACTACTACTGCCAAAACGAGACTTAAGATAGTGCTCAGCACTCAAAAAACTTTCAAAGTTCATCAGATACCCAGGATATTGTCTAATTTTTTTGAATGTAATTTTATTTTCCTTTCTAATGGTCAAATCAAAAAAAGTTGGAATATCCTTAACAACTAAAATATTGTTGTCCAATTTTACAGGTAGTGCCTTTTCATTTTTGTTCTCAAAAAGAACACTATCTGTCAAATCATCAAAGATTTGAGTATAAAAGTGGGGCAACTGATTTAAGGAAAAAAGGTTGATTTCAAAATCAATGTAACTAGCTTTCATATAATTAAATCAGATAACTAACTTATTCACAACAAAAGGAATTATGACAATTAATGCAATTGGATATACTTAGTATGGGATTAAAAGCGAAAAACTGAATCACTAATTTCTTTTGAGTATCATCTAGAAAGCTTGATACTTACCTTACCAACATTTTGTGCAATGTAATCTAATAGTGCCCAAATGAAGATTGAAATACCCAACATTTCCATGGATTCTTCAATGGTGTAAAAGATTGCAAAAATTAAATTCTCTCCATGTTCTTCAAAATATTTTCCTTCAAATAACTCAACTCCCAGAGCGCCGCCCACATAGATTATGGCCGACACCACAAATAGTTTTAAAGTTTTCTTAGGTAAATTGATAAGAAACCTAAAGAATACAAAAGAAATTACTATCAATAGTATGCCATAAGGTAAAACCCACGAAAAATAAAATAGTCCCGAAAGGTCAAACTTTTTTCTGGTTACATGGATTAAGGACTCATGGATGGAAATCATCTCATCTAAAGACAAAAACAAAAAAATCACCGCCAAACCTAGCCAATAGAATTTGATTTTTTTCTTATGATTTATCTTGAGTCCAATAAACGTCAATAACGCTGAACTTAAAATGAGTAGTAGAAATGAAAAAATAGTAGGAACATTTCTTTCTTCATTAAAATCAAATAATCTGACCCATTTATCTAAAAATTGAAAATGGTCGCTATACTTGATAAATAACCCAAAACAGTTAAATAATAGTAAAATCAGAAATAATAACAATAAATTTTTGAGAATATTAAAGGGTATGAGCTTAATTCTGGATTTATTCATAAAGTTAATTTACAAAAGAAATCTTAAAAGTTTGAAGTACATTATTTCATCTTTATTATGGTACTATTTATTGTTCAAAAAGTTAAAATGAAAAGAATCCTTCAAAAGGATACATCCTTCTGAAGGATTCTGTAAGTACCTTATTAGATCCCCTGTTCTTTTAGCAGAACTCTTTGTTTAATAATAGCGATAGTAATGCCATTTTCCCTGATTATTAGAATTGCCAAGGTACTCTATGGCGAGCTATTCTTTTAAGATTTTGAAGTGTTGGAAGTTCAACTGGCAAAGCAAATTACACGTGTTGTTCTAATACATATAGTCGCTTAAACCTAGATTTTCCTAACTGTACATGATGATTTCAGTCATTCCGATAGATTGACTTGTCCTTTTTTACAAACTAAGCAATAGTCGCTATTCAGTTTGAAACTTATACTTTCCATGTTTAAGCTTTGACGTTTTGTTTCCTTTTCTTGCCTATTCTTTGACTTAAAGCCATAAATGGCTTTTCAACCAAAAGAAAATAGGCACTCATTAGAATGATAGAAATTGGCAAGAAAATCAAAATTTGGAACAGTACAGTTGCCTCATAGCTTTCAAAGAAAGTCAAGTGGTTGGTGAAAGTTTTCATGAAAAGATGGTACAGTGGGTAGTGCAACAAATAAAGTGTATAGCACATACCACCTATAACAGTTATCAAAGGAGCGGTCATGATTTTCTTTAGCAGTACCAAATTGAGGGATGAAATCACTACAAAGAACAAAAAGATTGATCTTGTTAAATCAGAATCAATGGAAAAAAACAAGACCAAACTAACCACAAAGGTGACGTCCCATACAAAATGCGGAGAGAATTTGTTGTTCTTGTAAATATCTGCCGCCAAGATACCTGCCAAGAAATACATCATAAAGTTATTCAAATCCCCGTTACTGGTAACTTCAACATGGAATGAAAACAAATAAAGGCCGATGTAAATTAGATATCTCCAGTATTTGGATTGAACCAATTTTAATATCAATAATATTAGAGGCATAAGTAAATAGAACTGAATCTCTATCTCCAAACTCCATGCTACTGGCAAAATATAAGACCGGGTTTCAAAGATTTGGTTATGGGAGTACAGTAAAGAGCCTAAATACCGTTCGAATAAGAACTGAATATCTTTTTGCGCTAGAAAAATATGCACTACAAAAAACATCGTAATTGCGATAATATATGGAGGTTCAATTCTAACCAAGCGCCTTAAATAATAGTTCTTAAAGCTTAACTTCTTTATATTTTCATCAATAAAAGGCAGGGTCAAAATGAAGCCGCTAATTGCAAAAAATAGATGAACACCAAAATTACCTTGCCTGAAAAAAGCTCTTAATGCGCTTTCTTCCTTTATTAATTCCGCATCAAAAAAAACATTGTATTCCAAAAAGGATTGACTTAGATGGGCAAGTAAAACAGGAACTATTGCCAAAAAACGTAAAGCATCAATTTCTGGAATATATCTTTGAGAAGATTTTCTTCTGAAAAATTCTAAAGAAAAGGGCTTTCCTAAAATCGTGTTTTTCATACTCATTTTTTTTTGCTCTCCACAAAGTGCGTATACCAGTGGAAATATTTGTTTAAATTTTGGTTAGCAGATTCTGTTTGAATCAAAATATAGTTTAATAGACTTCAGTATACTTTTTTTGAAAACCATTAAACTTTAAATTCTCGCTGGTTTTTATCGCTGAAATAATTACAACTTTTTTATAACAAACTTATTTTCTAAATCCTTTAATAACAGCACGTATAAGTCTTGTTTGGGAGAATTGAAAATTTGAACATTAGCCAGATTAATTTTGTTATCATACATATAATTGAATAAAAAACGGCGAAAGTAAGTGTCTTGGGTGTTTAAGTCCAACAGATTTAAAAATTTTAACTCCAAATCTTCGCTGCTTTTTAGTTCAAAAGAAAACTTCTTTTTTTTGTTGCTTGTTTTCGCTTTGGGTTTTTGAAAGATTTTATCAATGACTATTTTGAATTTAGTGGTTCTGACCATAGATTTAATATTGTATGTCATAATAAAAACAAAAGATTTCATCCTCATTCTGAGTGAGTTGGAATTATAAAAAACTATTTTGTTATAATTATAAGTTTCATTACACCACTTCTCCTTCCATTCTACATTACCTGGCCCGAATACAATGGATTCAAACCCCTGATCTATGGCCCACTCTAAATGTTTGATTAAATTGATATAACCAGTTTTGAATTTAGAAAACGCAATATCATAGGTTCTTATAAATTGATAAACAGTTTTACCCTTAATAAAGTTTATACAAATGTCTATTGGATTCTCTCCAACATAAATTACGTGTACTGATGCTTTTTTTTGATGTAACAATTGGAATATAACATCTCTATATTTTTCCTTGTAATCAAAATAATAGTTATCCTCAATATTCTTTTCTTCTGACCTTACTTCCAACAATCTAAATAACTCATCATAAATAAAATCATAATGGCTTCTTTCTATTTTCTCTTGCCACATTTTATAGGAAGGATTAAAACATTGTTCCAACCTTTTTTTTTCACGTCTTAGTTTGTAGCGGCTACTTCTACCAAAACGAGAACTAAGGTAGTGATCAACAGAATCACAGTCTTTAAGATTCATACGATATCCTTGATTTTCAATCGCTTTTCTCATTCCAAGATTTGAAATCTCTTCATTCTTACAAAAAGATAAATAGTCTGGAACGCGAGTATAAAGAATACAATTCTTTTCAAAGTCTAGGTCGGTCATTTTTCGCTCAAGAGTATTCCTTTCTTTAAACAAAGAAGGAATACTCTGATTTATAAAAACTTCATGTTCTAGATCGAATTTATTCATTGGTTGCTATAAAAATCTAATAGTTATTTTTTAATGGCATATTTCAACTTGCGCAAAAGTTGCTTCATAGAAAAATAAAGATTGAGATAGGTTGCTATAAATGTGGCAACAATAGATTTTTTGTCATACGCTATGTGATATTCAAACTTGTATTTTCTTGAGGCCCATCTATGTTTATACCCATAAGACCCCTTGCCAAGGTCATAATATTGGAAACCTTGATTAATAGCCCATTCAATACTCTTAAGAGTTCGAATGTTACCAAGCCCATATTTTTGGTAGTCCGTGTTCAAGACGGGAATTGCACTGAATACAAAATTGTCAGAATTGTATCCCAAGCACGTGGAAATTGTTTCGTTCTCCGTTTTAATAACACTAAAATATGCCTGATTTTTTTCCAACAACTTTGGAAAAAGCGATTTATACCATTCTATAATTTCATGAGGAGAATGGCTATTTTTTTCATAGTCATCCCCAAACTGTTTTTTCATGAGGATATATAAATTTTCCAACAACTTTTCAAACTCTTTCTTGGATAATTTTCCCGAGAAGAAATCGTAAGTTATGGTATACTCTTTTTCCAACTTTTTCAATCTACTGAGCATACTACGTCTTTGTTTGGAGTTAAATTGTTTGCTCATGTAATGCTCCATACTGTCATACTGAGAAATGTCTACCAAATATCCTTCGTATTGTTCGATTTTTTTTATACCAAGATTTTTGATCTTTAACTTAGAGGCATTTTGACTAAGGAATTCAGGTACATCATAGATTAAAAAAACTTTGTTTTTGAAATCTTCAAATTGTCCAGATGTATCTAACTCATATGATATTCCACAGGATTTGTATTTGCCTACGTTCACATATAAAGGAAGGTACTTGTTTTTAACAAATGCAATTTTCTTTATAAAACTAAATTTGTGACACTTTTTCCCTTTATGAAAGTGATTTATCCATTCTTGATTATATATTTCCGAGGTAAACGGGTTATTTTTAATCCTCATTTTTTTAGAATTCCAAGTATGGATTTTAAATATTTATCCCTGAAAACCCTAACCCACTGTTTGCCAGTAAAGAATATTCTTAAATATGTTGCGATTGAAAAACCTACTAGGGAGTTCTTCTTGAAAACAATGTGATATTCATAAGGATAGATCAGTGTTGACCATTTGTCCTTATATCCAAAGTTTCCCTTGCCCATGTCTAAAAGAGAATACCCATTTTCAAAGGCCCATTCAAGTTCTTTGAACCCTAGGTAATTTCCCATTCCATGTCTACTATATTTCAGGTCGAATGAAGGAAATGTTGGGTACAAGATATTTTTTGAAAGATAACAAAGTGAAATTGCAATTGGTTTATCTGCGTCATTGACAACCATAATTACCGCCTTTTCGTTATTGATCAAGTCAAAGCAAAGGTTTCTTAACCATTCTTTTTTTGTGGGCGATCCATGGGCATTTTTGATTCCCATGGATTCGAATCTACGATCCAAAAAACCAAACATCACTTCAAAAATTTCATTGAATTTTTTCCATTCTATTTTTCCATGGTAATGCGCAATATTTATATCATGATCTCTCTCTAATCTTCGCACTCCGTATTTTAACGTTTTTTTCCGCTGTTGGTTAAATCTATTTGCGATAAAATCACTAACCGATTCGTACTTCTTAAGATCAATAACATAACCTTTATACTGTTTAACTCGATAAGTTTTGTAATCTGGGTTGTTATGGGGAATATCAAAGTATTGTGGAACATCATATATTAGAAATACTTTGTTGGCATCCCTTGAATCACTGGATTGAGTTATTTCGTATGAAATTCCACTTGAATTTGTTTTTCCAATGTTTGTATATATCGGAAAATACTTATATTTTAAAAAGGAAATATTCGATATTGCTTCTGATGAATATTGTTGCTTTTTTTCACCATATGAATTCTTCCAATGAGTTTGATAAATTTTTGAAACAAAGGGATTATCCTCAATTTTAATCTTCATGCACTTATTTTTTATTTGCGACTATCGAAACGATCGTTAAACAAATTATTCTTATATCAGTGAGGAAACTTGTATTCTGAATATATTTTTTATTCAGATTTAATTTGGTAGGTAAGATTTCTTCAATATACTTTTTGTCAGGATTATCGGAGTTCTTAAGTATCTCGTTCTCATTTCTGAATTCTATAGAAGCATAATCGGTAATACCTGGACGTACATTCAATACTTCCATATCTTTTTCTGAATAGTAATTAACGTATTTTCTAACTTCAGGTCTTGGTCCTACAAGACTCATGTCGCCAAATAGTACATTAAATAATTGTGGAAGTTCATCTAATTTAAGTTTACGCAAATAAAAACCAATGGACGTCACACGTGGATCTCTGTCCCCAATTGTAATTAGTCCTTTTTTATCAGAATTCATATACATTGTTCTAAACTTATAGATATTAAAATCAGCGTTCCTGAGACCAACTCTTCGTTGTTTATATATAACGGGACCTTTTGATCCGATTTTCACCAGTATGGCTAAAACTATAAAGACAGGCAGCAAGAAGAGTATGCCAAAAAAAGAAACTATAATGTCCAGTAATCTTTTCACGACTTATAAGGTTCGAATTCAATAATCTCTTCAACAACTTTAGTTAAACTGTTGCAAATAAATTCTAGTTCCTCTTTTCCTAATTGAGGGTAGATTGGAAGGGATATCTCACTTTTGTATTGGTTGTATGCAACAGGAAATGACTCAATACTATATCCTAATCCTTTAAACAAACTTAAAAGTGGAAGCGGCTGAAAATGAACATTAACTGCAACACCCGTTTCAGAAACATGTTCAATTATTTGGTCTCTTTGTACTTCAGAGATACCTTTGATTCTAAGGGCATATATATGACAAGAAGAAGTTACATTGTCTGACTTATACGGTGGTAATATTGCCCAATCTTTTTGTTTAAAGTGTTCAGAATAGAATTCAAAAACCTCCTTTCTTTTAGGTAAAATATGATTGCCATAAACCCTCATTTGACCTAAGCCTATAGCTGCTAAAACATCAGGCATGTTGATTTTCAACCCAGGATAGATTATATCATATCGCCATGCTCCAGCCTTACTCTTTGTAAATGCATCTTTGGTCTGTCCGTTCAACGAATAACACCTTAATTGAGAATAAAGTGCATCATTGTCAAAGGGACCTGGGAGATTAAGACAAATTGCTCCTCCTTCTGCTGTAGTAACATTTTTTACCGCATGTAATGAAAAAATAGTTACATCCGTAAGGGTACCGGTTTGATTCCCTTTATAGTTGGCCCCCAAAGAGTGAGCGGCATCGGATATCACCAAGATTCGACCTAATTTCTCCTGAATACTATTTTCTGCTTTAAAAGAACTTGATTTCTTTTCCACCAATAAATTTATGCAGTCATAGTCGCAAGGCCATCCAGCGATGTCCACAGGAATAATAGCTTTGGTCTTTTCTGTAATCGCCTCCTCAATGTTTGCTACAGTAATATTGAAATCTTCGCCTACATCTACCATTATCGGAGTAGCACCTGCATGTATAACACTTAACGCGGTTGCTGAATAGGTGTAAGATGGAATTATAACTTCATCTCCAGGTTTTACACCGAACCATTTTAACATTAAAATTGCACCCGAAGTCCATGAATTAACACAAAGAACTTTGGGAGTTTTTGTAAACTCTTTAATTTCATTTTCCAATGCCTTTACTTTGGGTCCGGTAGTTATCCAGCCGGAATTCAAAGAATCAAGAACCTCGTTTTTAATCTGTTCATCAATATAAGGAGGAGAAAACGGTATTTTCATGAGTATTGAGGTTTAATAGTTTTGATTGACTTATTGAATCCCAGTAATTTGCTGTACAACTGGATATAAGCATTTGCTATATTCTTTAGAGAAAATTGTTTTACATGGTCTCTTGCATTTTTCGCATAAGATAAATAGGCGCTTTCATTTGAGGCCATTTGTATCATGGCTTTTGCTAAGGCAACCGAATCATTCACAGGAGTTAGAAGTCCTTCCTTTTCATGACGAACTATTTCTCTTGTTCCAGGAACGTCGGAGGTTATTGAAGGAATACTCAAGGCCGAGGCTTCTAACAAAACTCTAGAAAACCCTTCTCGGAAAGTAGGTAGTACGAAAGCGTCTGAATTTTCTAAAAGTTCAGGAATATTGCTTTTAGGCCCCAACCATTCTACATACTTAGAGTACGTATTCAATATTTCCGAATTTAGTTTTTTTGATTTTTCCTCTAATGGACCTACCAGTAGAAATCTGTAATTGTGATTAGATTCAATGCAGGATTTTGCAGCTTCCAAATAATTGATTATCCCTTTTTCGTAAACTAATCTTCCAACACAGATAAAAGTAAAGACTTCTGTTTTCTTTTTGGAGTATTCAGAAAATAAATCTAAGTCTATACCACTTCCATAAATTAATGAGCTGTTTTCTAAAGTGACTAAATTTTTCCTCAGAAAAAAACTTCTATCATCTTCATTTTGAAATGTAGTGTGGGACACTTTGTTCTTAGCAAAACTATGTAGTATAGTATATACGAAACGGAGAATTTTATATTTTAGGGCATCTGACATAAATATGGTGCCTAGTCCCGTTACCGTTCGAACAACTTTAGTTTTAGATGCGATGTAAGAAAGCGGAACCAAGAATGCAGGTTTCGTATCAAAGGTCTGAACAATATCAAACTTTTCACGCCTAAAAATTCTTCGGTATTGAAGAATAGTTTTTATATCAGAGAAAAGATTCAAACCTCTATTGAGGTCATATGCTATAAAACGAATATCCTTTGGGCATTCAAAAGGAGCAGAGCTCATTATTGCAACTTCAAATCCCTGTTTTAAAAGTAAATTTGCAAGACTTATGCGTTTGTAGGCGTCTTCACTTCCAACTAAGCATACTTTAGTCTTTCGTATCATTATTAAAAGAATTTCGTTTGGACGCCACAAATATCCATATTATTCAAAAAAACCATTATGATATTGACACGTTTTAGTTTAAGTGGGCTTTTTATGTGTTGTGTGGCACTTTGGTTAATTGAACATTTGGTGCTGTTTTTCAGTTAAGCGATAATAGAAATGTTTTTAACGATTTAAACCGAGAATCGAAACGTTACTTTTTTACATTTGCTATGAATAATCCCAAATTATGATAAACCGCACGTTTAAATCGTTTGTGTTTAAAAACATGACTAACCATGGTTCTAAGTGGACAGTCCTGCTGATAGACTTATTCCAAGTAGGTCTTTCTTTTGTTTTGGCCTACTTCATTAGGTTTAATTTGAGCTTCGATTTCGAAGTGAAAATGTTATGGAGCCAATTGCCTTTAATAATTTTGTTTTTCCTCATTGCTTTTGCAATTACTGGAAGTTACAAAGGTGTTGTGCGGCATACAGGTATAAAGGATGCCTATGCCATCTTTAATTCTGTTTGTTTGGCAAGTATAGGTGTTATCGTGTTTGTGTTATCGAATAGATACTTAGGAATACTCGATAATTTCACAATTCCTTTGTCAATAATTATAATAAATAGTTTACTAACCTTTCTTGCTTTAACTACTTCCAGATTTGTTTTTAAAGTATGTTATGAGCAATTGATGATTAACAACCAAGTTCCAACCAAAAATGTGGTCATCTACGGGGCTGGAGAATCAGGGATAATTACTCATAACACCCTTGTTAATCATTCTAAACTAAAGGTGAAAATAGTTGGCTTTGTAGATGATAGCCAACAAAAAGTTGGAAAGCAAATAAATGGAGTAAAAGTATACAGTAAGAAAAAACTGAATGCTGAATTTGTTCGTTTCAATAGTATTTCAGAAATAATTTTTTCAATACAAAATATAAATCCAAAGAAACTAAGAGATCTTGTTAACGAAGTTGTGGAACTTCCTGTCAAAGTGAAAATAGTTCCACCAGTAGAAGATTGGATCAATGGTGAATTGAAGGTTTCTCAAATTAAGAGGGTGCAAATAGAAGATCTCCTTGATCGTCCTCCAATTGAAATCAGGAATAGTAAGGTGGCTAGAGATTTTGATAGTCAAGTGATTTTTGTTACTGGTGGAGCAGGCTCCATTGGAAGTGAATTGGTTAGACAGATTTGCAAATATAGATACCGAACCCTTGTAGTAATAGATCAGGCGGAATCCGCTTTGTATGACTTACAGCAAGAGCTCAAACAAGGGGGGTATCATAATTTTGTTCCTATTGTAGGGGATATTAGAGATAAGAATAAAATGAGGGTTTTATTCGAAGAATATAGACCCAATCGTATTTTTCATGCTGCGGCTTATAAACATGTTCCGTTGATGGAATGCAACCCTTATGAATCAGTAAAAATCAATGTTGCCGGTACAAAAACTTTGGTTGACTTATCTGTTGACTATGGAGTAGAAAAATTCGTTTTTGTTTCAACCGATAAAGCTGTAAATCCAACCAATGTAATGGGCGCGACAAAGAGAATCGCAGAAATGTACATTAGTTGCAGACAGCAAGAAGGTAAGACCAAATTTATAACAACTAGATTTGGAAATGTTTTAGGTTCGAACGGTTCAGTAATACCGTTGTTCAGAAAACAAATAGAAAAGGGAGGTCCATTAACCGTAACTCATAAAGATATTACCCGTTATTTCATGACGATTCCTGAAGCTTCTCAGCTGGTTTTGGAAGCCGGAGCAATGGGCAAGGGTGGCGAAATATTTATTTTTGACATGGGTGAGTCCGTAAAGATTATGGATTTAGCCAAAAATATGATAAGACTGTCAGGTCTTAAATATCCTGACGATATAGACATAAAAATAACAGGGTTACGACCAGGTGAGAAATTGTATGAGGAGTTACTAGCCAGTGGAGAAAACACATTACCCACTTATCATGAAAAAATATTGATAAGTAAGGTACGGGAGGCGGACTATGTAAAAACTCGGGAAATGATAGATGAGTTATGTGTATCCAATCTTTTTTTTAAAGAAAACATTGTACAATTGATGAAGGGTATTGTACCTGAATATGTTTCGAAGAATTCTGATTTTTGTAAATTCGACAAAAAGATAGAATCAGTCGACAAAGCTGACAATAGTGCCGTCCCAGTTAAATAATAGTTTTAAACTCATTTTATTCATGACCTCAAAAACAAATTTTTTTCTAACGTTTATTGTTATTGCTTTTCTTGCTTCATGTGCCCCAAGAAAAGAGGTTATTTATTTTCAGGATGCACAGCAATTTGAAACACTTGTTGAAGAAGGCACTTTTAATACTAAATTTAAAATAGATGACTTGGTCAGCATACATATTTCCACTTTAGACCCAGAAGCAAGCGTTCCATTTAATTTGTTCAGAGGTGCAGAAGAAGGGGGGATTAGAGCGGAACAAGTGAATTATTTGGTGGACAAGAACGGAGAAATAGATTTTCCAGTCATAGGAAAGTTGAAAATTGTAGGGCTTTCCCCAAGTGAGACAAGAGCGTTATTGCGCGAAAAATTAGGAGATTATTTAAAAGATCCCATTATTAATATAAGAATACGGAATTTTACTGTAACCGTGTTAGGCGCCGTCAATAGACCAGGCACTTATCCTGTTAATGGTGAACAAATAACAATATTGGAAGCTTTAGGTTTAGCAGGAGATATCACTATTAAAGGAAGAAAAGACAATGTTATGGTGATAAGAGACTTTGACGGTACAAAAGTGTATAACAGGATTAATTTGAATCAAAAAAACGCATTTAAATCCCCGGTATATTATTTGACCCAAAATGATGTAGTATATGTGGAGCCCAATAAATCGGGTAAAACAGAATCAAGTTTAGACCAAAGAGCTTCAATTGCCATTTCAATTGCTTCCATAATCATAACTTCCACGGTTATCTTACTAAGTAGAAATTAGTGTAAGTCTTATTTGGGTTTTATGTATCAAGAAGGGATAGATTTAAAAGGGATTTTAGGGAAGTATCTTAGACATTGGAAATGGTTTGCAGTTAGTCTATTTGTAACTGTATTAATGTCTTACTTTTATTTAAGGTATACTACTCCTCAATATAATGCCATGGCCAAAATTCAAGTTATTGAGGATAAATCAAGCTCATCTGAGCTAAGCGTTTTCCAAGACTTGGACTTGCTTTCTGGAGGACAAACGAAAGTAGAAGATGAAATAGAACTCTTAATGGCAAGGGGGAATTTTATTGATATAGTGCGAAAACTTAAACTAAATATTAGGTATTTTGTTTTGGGAAATGTGGTAAACTCGGAACTTTACGGCGAAGAAAATCTGCCTTTTAACATTAATTTTATCGCAGAGGATTCACTTATAAACAAATCCCAGTTTGAATTTTACATAAATCTAGTTTCCGAAACTGAATTTTCATTTTCTGAGTTTGAAGACAAAACCTTTAAAAAGCATTCCTATGGTGCCGGCGTTACTACGCAAATAGGGGATATGATATTGGTTCCCAGTGCAAACAAGAAATCAATGCTAAATAGTGGTCAAAAGCTAAAGATTGTTGTAACCCCAATTCCTCAGGTAGCAAGTAGCTACAGGGCAAGCGTAAACGTTCGTCCCGCTGATAAACTTTCTAGTATTATAAATATTTCTTTAACGGATGCCATTTTAGAGCGATCAATCGATGTAATAGATAATTTAATCTATATTTACAACGCGAATGCGGTAGCTGACAAAAAGAATATCGCCGACAAAACTTCAAAGTTTATTAATGATAGGATTACTGAGATTTACTCCAATTTATCTACAGTAGACGAATCAGCTGAAAACTATAAATCCAGAAGAGGAATTGCAGATTTAGGCTCGCAATCAAATGTGAATTTTACTCAAAGTGCTACTAGCGAGCGTGAGCTTCAAAATGCTAATATACAGCTTAGCATTGCCAACTCAATGAAAGAGTTGATTAATGGTCAAGAAGGATACGGCATTATTCCTGAAGTTGGACTTACAGATGAAGGGATTTCCGGTACAGCTCAAAGATATAACCAGCTTGTGGCGGAAAGGGAAAGACTTCTAAAAAGTTCTAATGAGAAAAACCCGGTTATTGTCAAATTGGATCAACAATTGGAAAATCTTAAAAAAGGAATGCAATCAAGTTTAAATAACGTCACCAACAATTTAGACTTGCAGGTAAACAGCCTTAGTAAGCAATTATCACAAATTAATTCTAGAATTTTTGCAGCTCCAAGTAATGAAAGGGCGTTACGAGATATATCAAGGAGACAACAGACAACAGAATCTCTTTACCTTTATCTTTTACAGAAACGTGAGGAATCACAGATTACTTTTGCCTCAGCAGCGCCAAAATCAAAAGTTGTAGATTCTCCTTATGGATTACCTATTCCAATATCTCCTAAAAGAAAGATTGTTTATTTAGCGGCAATGGTACTTGGTCTATTAGTCCCATTTTCCATAATCTATACATCTGATTTACTCGACAATAAAATTCATAATAAAATTGATTTAGAGAAAACAATTGGAAATATAAAACCAGTACTCGCAGAAATACCCAAACTTGGAAGAAAAGAGGATAAATTGATTAAAAAAGAAGATCGCTCTGTGCTGGCCGAGTCTTTGAGGATTCTACGGACAAATATAGATTACATATTTCAATCCAAGAACAGAGATGATAAAGGGAAAGTTGTTTTCATCACATCCAGCGTGCCAGGAGAAGGTAAAACCTTTCTGTCATCTAATCTTTCCATGATTTTTGCTAGTACTGGAAAGAGTGTTCTTTTAATAGGAGCTGATATTAGAAATCCAAAAATCTATACTTTTTTTCCGGAAAGCAATAGTTTAAAAGAAGCGCCAACTAGTTTATCAAAAAGATCATCAAAAAAAGGGTTAACAGAGTATTTAAGTGAGCCAAACTTGAGTTTTAATGATATTGTTCAGAGTTTAGATGTTGATTCAAACAGTATCGATGTGGTTTACTCAGGTAAAATCCCACCAAATCCAGCTGAACTTCTAATGAGTGACAGACTAGAAGAACTTTTTAAGTCGGCTTCAGACTTATATGATTATATCTTAGTTGACACAGCACCATTAATGGTCATTACCGATACACTTTTGATTAGTAAGTACGCCGATCAGATTTTATATGTTACTAAGGCTGGTGTAACAGATAAAAAAGTTCTCGAATTCCCAATTAAATTGGTTGAGGATGGAAAGTTGAAAGGACTAGCTTTCGTAGTAAATAATGTAAAGACTTCAAACCTAGGATATGGAGGTAGTTATGGCTATGGCTACGGTAAAACGGTTAAGAAATGGTGGAGTTTTAGGTCCTGATTAGTAAAAAGTCATAAGGGTATTATCGATTATCCCATGCAAGAGACCCAGATTTTTTTTTGAGATTTTTGTTTCTTTCAATGCCAACAATTGTCTTTGGTTATGAACATCTGAAGAAATGAAGTCAACTAAGCCATCTTTCAATAATTTGTGAGATATTCTTTGAATTTCACTACCATAATAACCACCCAAGGATAAAAGATTTAGTTGAAATTGTATTCCTTCGGATTTCATCTTACCATAGCTATTTTGTTTTTTATGATAATAGGTATATCTCTCAGGATGAGCAAGAATTGGGAAAAAAGACTTTTTTGCAATTTGAAGAATAGCTTCATCAAAGTAAAGAGAAGGTTGCAAATAGGACATCTCTATCAAAAGATATTCCTTTCGAACGGGAAGAACTGCATTTTTATTTAAAAGATTCTCAAAATTCTCATCAATCATATGTTCAGCGGCATAGTCTATTTGAACTTCCTCCATTCCACTTGCTAGCAATCCTTTTTTCACCCGCTCGTAGGCAACTTTTATTGTTTGTGGTGTATTTGGATAATAGTGGTGCATTATGTGAGGCGTGAACACAAAACTTTTTATTCCAAATTCGGAAAACCCTTTAATCAAACTAATAGACTCTTCAACTGTTTTGGCTCCATCATCAATTCCAGGAAGTATATGGTTATGAATATCTACTAAACCATGCAGATGGTCCACCAGGAAGGTCTTTTTTTCAAAAAAACTGAACATGATTAAAATTTGGATTCCAAAGATAGGGGTATTCGCCTTTTTGGTTGTAATAAATTAAAAACGGTGGGATGATTGACTTTACTCTCACTTCCCGATGCAATATTTTACAGTCCCCAACAATAAAGGGGTAGGGGCGTTTGAGGTGGAAAATAGGTGAAAACCTTTGTTTTCTTTTAGTACTATTTTGTTTTCCATAAAGCCGTTATTGTAAAATAATATCGCTGTCTATATTCAGTTTTTGGTGCAACGCTTTGGCTACTTTTAATGTGATTTCCCGCTTTCCATTCAAATAATCACTGATTCTGGATGCACTGGTATTTAACAGAGCTGCTAAATCTTTCCTTTTTAAACCCATCTCAAACATACGAAGTTCAATCATTTCCTGTAGGGTAGGTAATCCCATAGGAAAATGAACTTCCTCGTATTGTTCAATAATATCACTGACTTCGATAAGCTCTTTGGACAAAGGAGAATCTTCAGGAGTAGTATTGTCAACCTCCTTTAGAAGCTCTTCTAAGCGAAGATTGGCTTCTACATATTGTTTGTGAGAAATTGTGCTCATAGCTTTTACAATTTATCTATGTTCTTTAATCTACTATAATCCTTGTGGTTGCCCACCCATCGTATATACACTCTTTTAATTTTGAACAGCACGATGGCAACTATCCTGTAATGGTTTCCCTTAATGTTGAATACATATCTATTGTTTCCGACATTATCAGCAGAATTAAACGTGTTTTTTAAATCTGCAAAACTTTCCCATTCCGCTTTCTTGGTTCTCTTGTACCAATCTTGTAAGGCAACCTTTGCATTTGTTTCCTTTGAGAAATAGTCTTTTAGTTTTTTAAATGAAATTATATGCACCTAACAAAGATAAATAAAAATTACATATAAGGTAATTTTATTACATTTAATGTATTTTTATAATTTATACATCCCAAGCTTTTCTTAGATAAATGTCTAAGTAATATCTCTCAACAAATCTGTCCACATTATCTTTTAAGTAGTTGTCAAGAGCCTTTTTAGTCTCCTTACTACTTGCTATCTTTTTGTAATAAAATCTTGTAACATATTCAGCTATCCACTCTGGCTCAAAATTTTTGTAATCAAAGTTTTGCATATCTAAAAGCCAGGCATAATAATGATTAAGATTTTTTACTCGTTTTAAATATTTAGGTGGAAACGTTCTATCTTCCTTATAACATAGGTTAATTAAATCATTTAGGGATTCATTTATTTGATTTTCTTTTGAAGTATAAATATCAAGAGTACCTTTTTGAATGGTTTTCGGTATGCATGCAATCAATGACTTTTCAAAAAAATCATCCCGGTGCTCTATTACTTCATAAATTCTTGAATGATAATAGAGATTAAAGTCAAAGTTTTCCTCAAGACGATTGTTTAGTCGTTCAGTGATTTGCTCAAGATAATTTTGGTTCTGAATAATTTGTGCTATGGGTATAATTGTGGTGTTTAGATGACTTTTTGAGCATAATGAACATTCTTCAAAAGCCAAATTCACAATTCTACTAAATTTTACCTTGGACAATCTTATTTTGCTATTTCTTAATTTGATTTGATTTACCAAAGACTCTAAAATAGCTTCTTCATGGCATTTTGAGATTTCTATGGATGCCAGAAAGAATTTTTTTAAATTAGAAATGCTTATCAGATTACCTTTTCTTTCAATAAAAAGTCTCAAGTATTTTAGCTTGTGAGGTCGAACAAATTCTTCATTTTGTAGGAAGTGTATTAGTCTGGGTACAAAATCATTGATAAACTTTTTTTCAAGATTGCATAATGCCATCAACGTTAGAATATTTGAAAACAGCTTGTTATAGTAATCTCTGAATGTACGGTTTTCATTATCACAAATTTTATTATACAATTCTTTGAGTTTTACATCATAATCAAAGAAGTTGTTTATAAGCTCATAAAATGACAATCCTTCATCAAGAACTCCATCATATTTCAGTTTTTTAAGCTTATATCTGCGAAAGGTTTTGACTAAATGTTCGGCATCACTGTAGTAGATGAGATGTCTTAATAGCCAATCGCTAAATGAAGATAATCTGCTGTAATGTGTTTCGTCAATTCCATGCGAAGCAAAAAGCCCTTCCACGAATATTTTATGTAATTCCAAAAACTCATTAAACTTATCATAAATTAGATTGTTTTCATTTAAAAAACAGACTAGTTCAGCATACTCGTTGACGAGTTTTTGCACGTGGCTATTAGAGCTATAGCCTTTGTTCAAGGAAGAATAATACTGCTCTACAATTTTATCTTTAAGTAGTGATAGTTCATTATTGTAAGTAGAGTAAAATTTTTCTTCTCTAATCCATTTAAAGATTTTTTTATACTCTTGAGATTGAAGTATGGATGAAAGCTGTTCAAGATTAATACTCTTTAATTTTTGTAGTAGTTCATCTCTACGATTTATTTCAAATACATTATTCTTAAGAAAGATATAGAGCTTGGATAAATTATATTGAGATATAAATCCTAGCATTTTTTTAGATTCAAAAACGCGTTGTTCAGTTACCTGTTCTAATACTTTCGTGGCACTCTCAAAATTTCCTATTTTATAGTGTACATACCCCAATTCTATCAAATCTTCTGGACTGCTATCATACTTATCCAATGAATCAAATAACAAGGGAAAATTGAGCTTTTTTAGACTACATTTTGGGCAATTACAGTCATGTTTTTTGCTGATAGTTAAACTTACTTTGTTTGCCCTTTTAGTACGATGGGATATATAATTAACCAAGTTATTAGTCAAACAATTAAAAATAAATTTCGTCTTATCTTCAAGATTATCAACCCCATTAAACAATTCTTTATCTAAAAATTTTAATTTATTATCTGTTAAAATTTCGATTGATTCAAATAAATTGAACAAGTTGTCATTATCGAGGTAGATAGTAAATAATGAATAATATGGATAGGAGTTTGAATTAGTTTTTAGTGGAGCGTTGTTTATCCATAAATGAGGGGGAAGAAACTTCAATTCTTGAAACAAAAGATTCAAGTATTCATGTAACTGGTCCATTTCATGTTTGGACGTATCAATCTTAATTAAAGATTGTTCAATTTTAGTCCGATGGGCCTTGGCCGGAAAGACGTTACTCGGCAATTCTTTTTTTAAGTCATTAACTAACCTGCCAATATCCGAATAGTATTCAACATGAATTTCAGAATAATCTTCAATGATTTCAGGATGCAACATTCTATCGAGATTATCTGGATCTCCAAAATCGTTTTTATTAGAAGAGACAAAAAAAAGAGGTTGCAAATTTTTGGTGAAGTAATCTAGAGTTGCAAAAACAATATATGCATCTTTTGTGCTATCTAATTTATTATGAAATGGAGCTTTTCTGGCAATTGATTTATCGCCACAGATTGCTTTTATTTCTGTCGATGTCCTTATTACTGTAGCATTATCCAGTAGATTATCAATTATCTCAATTTGATTGTCAACAATTTTAAAATCGGAATCTAAAGAAATGGGAATGTTAAGATTCTTTCTTCGAAAGAACTTTTGGGTGTGATTGTATTCTGTATTTATTAAACCTTTATAACGCTCCCGGTCTTTCTCTTTATTGTTATTCCATTCAGTTAATACTTCCTCATGAGTAAAGATTCTAATTATATCATTTTCTGCCCAATGTTGGAGGTATGGGAGTAATTTACTTTCTTCATTGGACAATAAGTTTTGCCAACTGCAAGTGTCAATCAATATATTTTTCAATTTGATTTGAGTTTTAGCTATGAAAATAAGGTCTTACAATACTAAATTATCTTCAAAACTAAGTAAGATTTATGAATACATTTTTTAAAAACAATTAGCTTGTTTACAAATAATCGAAAAGAATACAATTTTTCTTTTAGTTATCCTCTAATTTGACTTTTCATCAAATTAGGCTTGATGACGATTCCCAAATCTTACCAAAAGCTTTGCGCGTGGTACCTGTGGGATTTCTTCCGCGTTCAGAAAGATAAGCGAGAAGAAGAAATTCCATAGGGCGCAAACTACTTTTTGTCTTTGGGGTTGCGCCATTCTTCATAAAGGGCAAGTGCCTCTGGGGTTTCCACCATAAATCGATCAAAGTGTTTGACTGCGTTACTTTCACCTTGTGAAAAAGCAGCCTGCTCCTTTTTGGGAATGCTCGAAATCTGGAATATGGCGTATCCCAAGACCAATAAAACGATAACCAAGAACCCCCAGAACAGCTTTATAGCCCATTTTGGAAAGGCAATGGACTTCTTAACATGGTAGAGAACATTGGCCAATAGTTTGTTCTGTTCTTCAACCGCTTTCTTCTGGCTGTCGTTGTACCCTTTTAGGAGGTAGTCAATATCAGAGGTGTCAGCCGATACCTTATAGCCAATAAGAAACTCTTTGAGTTTTTCCATTCGATTGACCGAATGTTCAAAATTCTTCAGTTCCTCTGTCAACAATTCTGCTATTTCATCCAGTTTTGCCATAATGTTACATTCCTATTTCAATTCCTATTCCTTTATCAATGGTTCTTTTGATGGTTTTTGTGATTGCTTTCGTTGCCATTTTAACCACGAGGCTAGGGGAGAGGCTTACGGTTTTGCCCATCAGTCTCATGGTATTCTCAGTTTTGGCTTTCTCCACTACATTTCTATTGAAACCAATCTGTTCGGCTATCTTGTTCATGGACATGGAACGGTGTACCTCGCTCCCTTTTAAATTCTGCCCGGCAAACTCGAACCGAAAGCCTTGCAGTTGGTTTTGCTTGTTGATGGACGGGACGACCTTTACAGGATAGGCTTCCATAGCCTTGATATATTGGTCAAAGTCCTTTGGCCTGACCTCGCTAATGACCTTTTCATGAATTCTTTTAAGAATCATACGCATATCCTTGGCCTTGTCCAGTTTTTGTTGCTGTACTTCTCGTACTGTGGTCAATCCCATTTCCTTTGCCACCCGTTCTGCGGCTTGTTGGCTCCGCTTCCCAATAAAATTGTCTCTAAAGGCTCGCCCTTGAAAATTGATACGGTTTACATACAAATGGATATGGACATGCTTTCTGTTTCTGTGAACAAATGCAATGGCCTGGCTCTCCCGTAACTTCATTTGTTTTAAAAAACGTTCAGTGATTTCTTGGAGTTCTTTGTTTTTCATCTCCTTGCCATCTTTTATGGTAGGACTGAGCACGAAACTCAAGGTGTTCTTTTTACATTGATGGTTCTGCTGTTGGATGGTCCTGAACTCTTGGGTAATCTCTTTAGGAGTATCCCCGGCCAGAAATTGGCTATGAACAATCTCCGGTTTCTTATCTTCCCGAAGCCCGTAGGCCATAGATGCCGATGTGTGCGATATGGATTTTCCCATTCCGATCATACCTTAAAACTTAAAAGGTGTTCCCTGATTTCTTTTGCCAACCGGGTAACTTCATCCGCCAATTTTGGATTTCGCTTTCGGAACATATTTCCGATGCGTTTAAAATTATTTTGGTACTGCACTAATAGTTTATAAGCTTCAATCTGGTCTTCGGACAATCGTTCAATAATCCTATCATCAAACGCTGCGCGACGGCAATACTCGCTGATTGAGAGACCTGATTTTTTGGCCTTAACCTTCAGCAGTTTTTTCTCAAATATTGAGCACCTGAATTGGACGAATTCCCGTTTCATATTTCTTATCCTCTTTTGCGACCAAGGGGAGCAAAAGCAAGATTTGTCATGACAATGACACATCTTGAATTCTCACTCAATCATCATTTTCACGCTGATTTCGCTCGCCTGCTCCTCTCCCTATCCATCAATAATTCTTCTTATTTCTAAGTGCATATTTAAGTGCCTCCGCTTCCAATTCAGCTTTCGATTTTCTGTTGTTCTGTAATAGCCAAAGATTAAGTTTCTTCTTTTCGAAGAATATCATTTTGCCATTGGGCTTGGAGTGCGATATCTGTCTTCTGGATGTAAGCTTGTACAAAAAGCTTCGTGATACGCCCATATATTCACAGGCCTCCTCGAATGTCAATACTTCCTTGTTGCTTGACAGTAATCGCTCTATACGTTCAAGACGTTCCTCTAATTTTAAATAATCCATTACTATTTCTTTTTTGGGGTGAAACAATGGGCACCTTTTGTACTTTTTATTAGAATTCTTTCAGCAAGCTAGCATCGGAAAAAATAGGAAAGGCTTGCATCGCATGTGGTGCAAGCAAAATAGAGGAGAATGCAAGCAAGTTTTATGAAAATGGCGCAAAGACGGCTTCCAATTCCTCGCTTCTTCTGGAAACCCTGTTTCTTGTAAGGGCGTTTCTAACGGTATCGTAGTTATAGGGTTGCCCATCCTCACGCCTCAGCAAATCAGAGTTTTTAATGAAATCAATAAGTTGCAGATCATTCTTGGGAAAGCTCATCTTAAGCAGTTCATAGAACTCTTTGCAGGCAGGGTTCTTTAATTTCAGGTGAATCTTCGAATCATGTTCGTCCCAATCCTTTAAAAAGCATTGGATAAAATCATCTTTTGAAGTTTTATCGATGATGACCATATCATAGCGGACCAAATTATCGTAGAGTTTCCCCAATTGGGATTCACTGATTGAAATATTGAAATTTCTGGAGGACTTTAGTTTCTCCTTTATTTTGGGAATAAAGATTCTCTCAAACCATTTACTCCACGTCAGTTGGGTCATAAGCATTCCGCTCAAAAAAAGAAAGCCGCCAACACTATAGGAAAAAACAGCAATACTTTCCAAGGGTTCCAGAATGGCATCATAGCCCAATTTCATGGTAAAAAGGCCCATAGCATAGAACACCAATCTTGGCTTTTCTACATATTTGTCCCATTTGAATGCTTCATTGAACATAAACCGCATGAAACGTACTAAATAGGGTACTGCTATCCTGATAACAAAATAGGCGAAACAGGCAAGCATGAAATACTTAAGAATCAGAAGCATCTCATCAAATTAACATTTTCTCTTGGCAAATCCGCAGGATAAGGATGTAATGTCGCTTTTAACGACCATGCTCCTATAAAATATACTTGTAGGTAGGGAGAAGAAAGGTCAAGCGGCGTAACGCCGCTTGTGCTTTTGCGCGGTTCTGAGGGTGTCGCAAAACCCAAAGGTTTTGCGACTTCCGCAAGGGCTTGGAAATAAAACTATCTTTGGTAAAGTCTTGAAAATGGATTATAGTACCGAAAAAGGTTCTTTTTTGGGCACTCGAAAGAGTTAATGCCTGCGTCCTACTGGAATCCAAAAGATGGACTTTTCAAATGTTCACAAAATTATGGGTTTGGTCTAACCTTTTTGGTCAACTCGGTAAACTTTATGGGCGACAGTGTTTTGTCAGCATTAGTTTTTCATTTTATTCATGAGTCGATTTATTTCTTTCAAATTGTTATTCTTAAACTTATAGGGATAATACAAATCAGCACCTATTATTTCGGCCCCTGCAATGGGTGTTTTGTTAAGGCAATCCGATGTCTTGTAATGTCTCAAGGTTTCGATATACTGTTCATAAATTTGCTAAATCGAAATACAAATGGTAATTCTATCGTTCGATTTTAGATTGGCTTTCTTTCTTATGTCAGCTTTTAGTGGGAGTAAGTACGTAGCAAGTTTTTTGTCAAACCAAATGGAAGTATCCCATTCAATGCTATTCAGATTAGCAACGACTTTCATACGTCCCCAGCCTTCTTCTTGCCATTGTAGGTTTTCTCTAATTTCTTTTGATATATCCTTTGGTAAAGAAACGAAGAACCATCCTCCATCCAAATTATCTCTCCAAATTTGCCCGGAAAACTCGTATTTGATTTTAGCTTGCAAGTTCTTGTCTATTTTGATTCAATCCTTGGTTTGTTCTAATTGCCCACAACGTTGGAATATAGCTTATATAATCTATAAATCTTTTATGTACAGTTTTGTTCTATCACTTATCCCGCTATTACTTACACACCGTGTTACTTGCTAGTATTTTTTGGATATTTGAACTATCAGTTATTCGTCAATAAAATAATCCCAAGCCAGCTTAGAGATGTCGGATATTATTTTTTCGTTAGTTTTGAAGTCTTCTTTAGATTCAGTCACAAAAACACTTATAGTATAGTGTTTTCCGTTGGGTAAAAACACAATTCCAACATTGTTTACTGCTGCAGTTATGCCTGTTTCTTTTTTCTTTCCTGACCAGCCAGTTTTGTGCGCAACAATTGTTTCTTCTGGTAATTGCCCTCTTAATCTATTTTTTCCAGTTTTGGTACTTTTCATTATTTCCCAAATAAAATCATAGCTCTCTTTGGAAAGCAAACCATTATTGTTTTCATAAAATATTGCCAGAATTCTATTAGCTTCTTTTGGTGTTGTCCAATTTAAAAATTGCAAATCCCAATTGTTCTGCATTGTTTCCTCATTTATTTTTACAGCAAAATCTTTAAAACCGAGACTTGAAAAATAATTCTCAACCACCTGTGGTTTTCCAAGCAATTTTAGCAAAATATCACAGCCAACATTGTCACTTAAAGCGACTGTGTACTCCATAATTTCTGCAAGGGTAAGTGTAGCCCCTTCCGGAAATTTTTCTCTTATTGGACTCCATAGTCCAGGTAGCAGTTCATTTTTCTTGATCTCAATTTTTTGGTCAAGTGAAAGATTGCCTTTATCTACTTCAGATAAAATTGTCAACGCAATTGGGAATTTGAAAACACTCTGCATTGGATAGTGTCTTTGACCATTAATACTTAGTGTATCATTAGTTTCAATCCCATTAACTGCAACTCCAACAATTGCTGTTTTTGTGCTTATGATACTATCAATTTTCTGTCTCAAAATTTCTATTTCTTGAGAATAGCCATTTTTGAAAACCATTACGATGAGAAAGAAAATGACCGGTGTTTTTTTTAGCATAATCTTTGTTTTGCTCCTGGGTAACGTCGCATGTATGAACTGCAGTGGTGTTTAGCCGCTATGATTTTATACACCTCGTTGTAACCTTTTTTTTTACTATTCAATCTTTGATTCCCGTCTTTATTTTGCTTCTTGAATAGTCTTCTCCTTCTATCGGATTATCAACTAATCTCTGTAACATCGCAATTTGTCCTATGTGCGTCAACAGGTCTGAAAATGGACCTTGGACAAGTCTCTTTGAATAGTTTATGTCCAAATTCTTCTTGTTCAGTATTTGGTCGACTTTACTTAATTCAGTGTTGAATCGTTCAATTTCATTTTCAAAACTCAATTTCTCTATTTTTTCTTCAGGTAGAGACTCATGCTCAATGAAAAATCTCGTAGAATAAATTACATCGCACATGTGATGTAGTATTTCATTTGGGCTTCTACTGCCTCTGCCCAAACTAAAATCAATAAAAGCCTGATGACTTCCTTTTATTGACCTATCAAAGCGATATTTAATAGTCGATATAGTATGCCTTAGTAATTCGTTCTTCATTTTTTAATGGTGTACAACGGTCTCGGCTATAGACACTTGCTTGGGTTAGCACGGACTTTTGCAAGTACACGACAAGCTGAAAATTCCGCAGGAATTTTCAGGATAAGCCTGTCGTAGCAATTGTTTATAGCCATTGTTAGCAAACGTTATTTTAGTTTATTCATCATTGTTTTAATTTCTCTTTAAGCCAATACAAACTTTTTAAAGCAGTCATTGGGAAGGCTTTTCTGTGGTCAGCTGATTCGATAGTTACATACGCTATTACTAATTCTTTGTCGTTTAAATTTTTTACCGTTGAAACAAGTCCTTGTGCTTGTGCAATCAACTCTTTTTTTTCTAATTCTCCGTTTGATATAAACACATTTGCTTTTACATCTTTTGGGTTTTGAGTCAAAATGGAACTGTTCTTAAATATATAAGAATCGTCCAATAATGTCTCTGGACTTCCAAGAATGTAGTTTTTGAAGGTTTGCGGTTGTGTTAACAGAACATATGCACCAAAAGTACCACCCAGTGAATATCCGAAATAGGTTCTATTATCAGTATCTGTCCTATAATTATCTTCAATATATTTAATAATATCATTTTGAATAAAAGTCAGATGATTATGCGCATCTCCACTTTGATATTTCGGATTCATCGACTCCAGAATAGTATAGTCTCTATATCTGCTAATTTCAGGTCTTTCATCCTTCTGCCAAGAAATTCCAACTAAAATCAAGTTTTCCATTAGATATTCAGTTGAGCCAGATAATATTTCGATATGCCACATTGCATCAGTAAAATATAGTACAGGATAATTAATTTCATTATTTTCTGAATATCCTTCGGGAAGTTTTATATAAAGTTCATATTGCCTTTCTGTATTTGTATCGATAATTGGAATTATCTGAATCTTGGACAATTCCAAGTTGGTCATTTTTGAATTCTGTATGCTGTCTTGTGGTACGTCATTTTGAGCAAAAACAGTATTTAATGATACAACCGTAAATAGTATTATTAATTTATTAATATTCATTAGTAATCATTTCGTTTTATGTTTGCTTACGGTTAGTATATGAAAAGTAGGCCATTTCGAAGCACCAGACTTTCTGTTAACACAAGGTTTGATGTGAGTCAAAACTATTGACTTTACTACTGTTTCGCCTATTTTTTATATACATAGTTAGCCACTGGCTTTTTTATATTCCCAAAGTCATTTGGTTCTTTACGTTATGGTATCTTAAAGACGCCTTGATACATTCTTTTAATTCTAATTCGGGGATTTTTTGGTTTAACTGAAAAACGATTGCTCGTTTTCCTTCGTATTGAAATTTGTGGTCAAAAACTAATTTGAAAGTATCAACTAATCTACTCGTGCATTGGAAATACATGGCATACTGGCGAGGTGTTTTCTCTTTCCAATCCATTCGCAATGTGCTTCCATTTTTGGTAACAAAACTGGGTTCCCCCCATTTTAAAGTCTCTTCCAAAATAGTTACGCCTTCGGTTTCTTCTGCTGTTTCTATTACCAGTTCTCGAAGATGTTGCAATTTGTCCCGGACAAAGTCGGGATAATTTGCAAAAACTTCATTTACTCTTGGGTCTGTTTTTAAGGTTAGCTTACCCATTCCTTTATTGTTTTATACCTACATAGAAATCTACTTCCGCATCAGAAGGATTTTGTGCTTTTTCCCCGAAAATCTCAAAATCGGCATCATAGGTTCTGTCCAATTCCATTTCAAATATTTTAGACCATTGGTTAACGACCAATCCTTGCATTAAGTCTCCTTTTGCAGTTGTTTTGGTGTATGTTCCTCCGTTAAATGATTTACCTACCATTCCGCTCGGAATGTTATCCAAATCTCCAACTTTGCAACCAAGTATTGCTGTGTAGGGTTTTGTATGGTCACTTTCATAGTCCGTGCAGAGTGAATAAACTTCATTAGTTACTTTGTTCGGTATTTTGTTCAAATACTCTCGGACATAAACTTATCCCAAAGTTCTGCAATCTCTTTGCTGGCCTGTTCGTTCTCGTTTGTCGTTCTAATAGAGATTCCGATAATGTTGAAAGGTTCAATTTTTACTGTTTGCATTTCTTGAATTTTATGATTTATGTGAAGGTAGATTGACCTTTTGCCAGAGGTGTGTCAGGGGTGTTCTTATATCTTTCACTACATTTTTCGAGGTATTGTTGCAAAGTCATTTTATGAGGTTCAAAGTGGCTTTCAAAGATTTTTATTTTTTTGAAAATAGTAAAGACGGAATGCTTTAAAACCTTCATTTTACATCGCCCAATTGTTTCTGCAATTAGAAAAGGCCACATGATTCTAAAGACCAAAGTGGCTATGGCCCAAACTGAAGACCCAAACAGTACACTGAAACTTTGATAGTTCATAATTCGTTCGACTTAATAAGAGGATAAAATTATCCCTCACGTACTAGAACTAGATTAACTTAAGTCAAGAAGTCTTTTTGCTTATACGCCTTCTTATTCTGCTTAAACTTTCTGCCTTAATCCCAAGATAACTTGCCAAATGGTAGAGGGGTACCCTTTGGAATAAATCAGGGTTGTTATTCAATAATTTTTGATACCGTTGTTCTGGGTTTGATAAAATGTAATCGAATAATATCTCTCGGGTATTGGCCAGCTCTTGCTCCAAAGAAACTCGTGTAAAAGTTTCCAGACTGGGAATAGATTGTATTAGTTCATTCTCAATATTAAAAGGTATTACAGCCAACAAACAATCTTCCACACAATCTAAATAATGATTTGAGGGGGTTTTGGTGGGATAGCTTCTAATCGAGGATATGAAACGATTTTCAGTGTAAAAAAAGGTGGTCCTTTCTTCACCCTCGACTAGGTGATAAAGCCTTACACATCCCTTAATGTTAAAATAGGATTCCTTTGAAATGTCTCCTTCCTTTAACAAAACATGGCCTGTTCTGTAATACTTTATGGGAATTTTAGATGAAATGACCTCTATTTCACGTTCATTAAGCTCCACGTATTTAGATATGTATCCTATGAACTGATTTTTCAATTTGATTTCTTGAATATAGTTTTCATGTCTTTAAATTTTAATTCGCTGATAAGGATAGACGAATTTTCGGCTAAAATCGACCGTGGGTATACCTGGAAACATATTTATTCACCTTGCTCCAATTGTTGATATATTTTTCGCCATTCAGAGGCATCGTAGATAAGATGTGATTCATGAATAAGGCCATCTTTCAATCTAAACCACTCCGTAGCCAAATTTTTCTCAACGTTGGGCAACGAAGAAGTGAATTCGTAACGGACGGCTACCCAATCACCATTTTCAGCAGTATTTATTATTTTAAGTCCAGTTAGCACTGAACCAATTTTTTGTGCCAGACCGATAAATTCGGCTTTGGAGTTTAGTTCCACCATTGGATTTTTAAATTTATAGTCATTGACCAACAAATTCATTGAAGCTTCAATTTTTGAAGGGTCATTGAACCCATCTAGGAAAGTAGTAACAGTTTCTTGATTCGTCATTTTGTGAACCTGATTTTTTTGTGCGTGTGATGTTGTGAACAATAAAAAAATGCCTACGAAACAGGTAGATTTAAAAACTTTATTCATATTGGTTTCTGATTAAATATTAATATGAAACAAATGTCAAGAATTCAAGTGCGGGAAAACTTGGTGCAAACCAAGATTTTAGATTTTCACTCGGTTCATCAACTTACTAAAGTTGGTGGCATCAATTCGTAGATAGGAAGCAATGTCTTTCTGTGAAACCATTTGAAGTAAATGTGGGCTTCTTTGAGTAAACTTTCTAAATCGGGTCTCTATATCGAACGCCATAAGTTGATGATGACGCTCAATTACGCCCAACAAAAAGCCCTCTGTTATTTTTCTGAACAAGGTCTCCAACTCGCGGTGTTCGGCAAGTAGTTTCTGGTGTTTGGAGTAGGGAAGACGAATAAAAGTACTATCCGTGATGGTTTCCAAATAATATTTTGAAGGGGTCTGAGTCAAGAAGGATTCCATTACCCCTGAAAAGGATGGATTATAGGCAAAGAACATGACATGTTCCTTATCCTCATTTAAATAATAAGACTTCTGTATTCCTTCTTGAACAAAATAGATAAAGGACTCTGTTTGACCAACCCGGGTTAGAACTGTTCTTTTGGGACAGCTAAATGGTTCCCATTGTGAAATGTACTCATCCAAAACGACATCTTTTATGGGATAAATGTTATTCAAGAAGGTTTTCATGGCATAAATTTAAAGTTTTAGGAAGCTGCAATTTTACAATAAAGCTGTTAAAAATATACTAGGGCCTACGAAAATTTGAATGATGAATTCTTTCATTATAAATGTATCAGTTCATTCGGACCCATGCTTTTAAATATGTCATCCAATATTGTATGGATATGGGCCAGACCCTTTTTTAGGGAATTCTCAAAATAAACTATCCCCGTAATAAATTGACTTAAGTTAAGTAAGACTAAAATCCATCTAACGAAATTTGCTATCGCATTTTAAATGTTTTACGAGAACAACAAAAATTAATGGCTAGAGGCGCCTAAAATCATAGTAGTGTATAGATATTGGCCCGGTAAATTTAATCCGGGATACTAATTAGGAGAAACAAATGATACGAAAGGACTTTTTAAAATCTGTGGGTTTAGGTTCCATCTTATTAATGAGTTCCCAGAATCTTTTAGGTAAACTAAGTAAAAAATCGAACGGAAACTTAAAAAAGAGTATGAATCAAGAACCAAATTACTTCGAAGATGAATTAGTTGACAATGCTAGTATTATTGACCCGGAAGAAGGCGAAAGCTTGAGTCTGAACGGTCTTTCGGTCACCTTCAAGGTAACCAGTGAACTATCAAATAATCAATTGGGAGTCTACGAAATCGCACTCCCACCAAAAACTACAGGGGCAAAATTACATTACCATCGTTTCATGGATGAAACCTTTATTGTTAGTCAGGGAACGCTTACCATAGAAGTCGGTGAAAAGGTCAAACAAGCCGAAACAGGAACGGTAGCCTACATTCCAAGGTTTACGCCACACGGCTTCCGAAATGAAACTAATGAAACGGTTAAAGTGACATTGATTTTTAACCCTTCTGAAAAACGCGAAGGATTCTTCAAGGGTTTACATGAAACCTTGAACGAATCACCTGTGGACCCTAAGAAGTTTTTGAAGCTCTACAACAAGTACGATAGTTTTCCGGTCGATGTGCACAATATGATTCCAACAGAAGAGTAAAGAAGATCGGTCGGTATTTTGATGAACAAAACGAAAATAAATCCTAAGTAAATGATTGCCAATACGCCTGAACCTCCCTACTATGCCGTAATTTTTAGTTCAACAAGAACTCCTGTAGATCACGGGTATTCTGCAATGGCCGATAGAATGGTTGAACTGGCAAAACAACAAGATGGTTTTTTGGGTGTGGAAAGTGCGAGAAATGAGATTGGAATAACCGTATCATATTGGAACAGTTTGGAAGCCATAAAAAAATGGAAAGTAAATACTGAACATTCAGTTGCAAGGGAAAAAGGTCGAAGTGAGTGGTATAAAAGTTTTAAGACAAGAATTGCTAAGGTAGAACGTGATTATGGATTTGAAAAGGAATAGAAGTTTCATAGTGACGACCGTTTCTTGTGACGCGTCAACTGATTTTTGTCTGCTTGTACCATTTTTTGGTCGTGTCGAAATGATGAACAATGAAAAGAACCCAATAGAACGTGTTCTTAAAAATTAATTAAAACATTATTTGTTGCCTTCCAACACTTGAAATAATGGAGTAAAGTGAATTGCTATGATGTAATTCATTACAGAAGGATTATGCTCTTTTAACTATGAGGTCTTATAGTCTTTATTTAAAAAATAGTGATGCCCACATTCGATCTGCCACACTACAATTTCTTATTCGTCTTTTTAAAAAAAAATTAATAAAAAATAGAACAATGAAGAATAGAATGCTCTTTTTCACCCTTCTAACCACTTTTTACATTTCTTTTAATTATTCCCAAGATGAAGGCTCCCATAAAGACGCCTTCAATCTCATCAATGTATGGCTTGAAGCTCAGGCAGCATATGAGAACATACCAGCCATTATGGGGGTGGTTGTAAAGGACCAAGATATTTTATGGAGTAGGGCCATCGGAAAATCAAATGTAGAAGAGAATATAACCAGCAATGTTAATACTGCATGCAGTATCTGTTCAATTTCCAAGGTGTTTACGGCAACGGCCATAATGAAATTGGTCGATGAAGGAAAATTAAGTTTAAAAGATAAGGTTAAAGACATACTGCCCTATTATACAATTCACCAAAAATATCCTGAAAACGGTGCAATGACCATTAAATCTTTGCTCACACATAGCTCCGGTCTTCAACGAGATACAGGTCATGCCTACTGGAGTGGCCCTGATTTTCCTTTTCCCTCCAAAAAAGAACTTATTGATGGGATGTTAAAAATGAAAACCATTAATCCTGTTGACAGTAAAGTAGGGTACAGCAATTTGGGATATGCTTTGCTCGGTCTTATAATTGAGGAGGTTTCAGGTATCTCATACAAAGAGTACATGGAGAATGAGATATTCAGACCACTTGGCATGAATGATTCCTTCGTTGAAATGCAAAAAGCGTTGTACGGAAACAAACATGCAATTGGCTACACTGCAGTCAATAGAAATGGCAAGCGTAAAAAATCGAGTTTTTACCAAACTAGGGCAATGCAACCTGCAGCAGGGGTTTCAACCTCAGTTAGTGACTTGGCAAAATTCATTTCTTGGCAATTTCGATTGATGGATGGTTCAACAAATGAGCTTCTATCTCCAAAATCCATAAGGAGGATGCATTCGGTTCAATTTACTGGTGAGAACAATCGAAATCAACGAGGTTTTGGGTATGCGGTTTTCACGGACAGTAATAACAAAATGTGGGCAACGCACGGCGGTATTTGTCCAGGATATGTCTCCTTTCTAAAAATGGACACTACGGATAAAATGGGTTACTCCATAATTATTAATGCAAATGGTGAGAAGGCATTGAGATATGTCAACGGCATTATCGATATTCTGAAGAGACAGGAAGGGACGGCGAAAAGTGTGGAGAATGACCTAGACCTAACCGAATATGCAGGCTTTTACAATTTAAACCCATGGAACAGTGAATATTATATAGGCCCATGGGGAAATGGTTTGGTGGCTCTTTACCTTCCTACGGAGTCAATGGAGTATTCGCTGTACTTCTATCAGCACAAGTCAGGTGATACTTTTCAATTATTAAATGATTCCAAGGAGCCCACGGCTGAAGAACTGACCTTTTATCGCAACGAAAATGGTCAAGTTGAAAAAGTAAAAAATGAAGGAAACTATCATTTCAAACAATAAATAAGGGATTGGAAAAGACATGCCGAACATTCAATTGCCAAGAAAAAAGGTAGAAGTGAGTGGTATAAAAGTTTTAAAACAAGAATTGCCAAGGTAGAACGTGATTATGGATTTGAAAGGGAATAGTGTTTTTATCGCACCTTTACTTTCGTGAATTTTTAAAGGATTTCATTCTTTTTATGTGCATTCCACCGTCTCACGAATTCATCAAATAGATGCGGGTAAACTATTCTTCTTTTGAAGGGTTCAATTAATTTGATGTAGTACGGGCCATACTTACTTCTATGTTTTACATAAGATGCCATTTGGACCTTAAAACAGTCGTCTGCCTTTTTAATCCAAGAATAATGCATCAAAGCATGTTCTGAAGCATTGGAAATCTCATTCAACGTTTCATTCTCAAAAGAATAAACGGTTTTAAAATCAAGATAGTTGTCGGTCCTAATATCGATGCTGAGAGAAGATAAATGATTCTTGCGTTCAACCTCCGTCATCCTATCTGTCAAACTGAATTCCAGACTATCGGGAATTGGCAATTTATTTACATGTTTGTCTATTTTAAAAAGTTGGCCAAATAAGGCCCTGGACTTAAATAGCAAACCTGAAACACTATTGTCAAAAACATTTTTGAAAGTTGGTTCAATTGCAATTTTTCGAAACTTGAATAAACTATCATTTTCAGAAGGCTTGAAACAAATAGGGAACTCCCAAACATCAAGAAGTTCAAAGTCATATGCTAGTTTTTGAACATAGCACTCATTTTTCAAGTGTGTTTTATTTGGTACTTGATATTTCATTTCCATAAAGCTATTTTATAGGAATTCACTAGCGATTGACTTAAGTTAAGAAACAAAAGGGCAATTTGAATCTTAGTCAAATTGCCCAAACAAAATCTATTTCTACAACACTACTTTAAATCATCCGCCAACCAAATGTTGATTTCTAAAAAACCATTTTTCCGAAATCTTAGTAAGTTTCTATATTCCTCACTTTCAAAAAGTGCTAACAGAGCCCTTTTGGAGGGAAAATCCATCACCAAAAGAAACTCGCCTATTTTATTTCCGAATAGGATTTGGTCCAATTTGCTCCTCTTGATTACCTCTCCATTGATTGAATAGAACATTGGCATAACACCATCCACATACTGTTTTAGTGACTCTTTATTGTACGGATTGGCCGTCGAAGTAACTATTAGGGTAGTAGGTTTATCGGCTTGTTTCATTTCTTTTAGCAACTGCGCGGGAGAACTGAATAACGTGAACATAACCATCGGTATTATGATAATTCGTTTTAAGAAATTAATCGATGGCCTTTTCATGAGTTTGGACTTTATATTGCCCTGGAATAAATCTGAATGTTTTCATTAGCCTTGTCCATGTGTTAATTTGGGAAATTGCCAAGGTCAAATAACAGATTTCTTCTTTTGTAAAAAATGCTAACAAAGGGTCATAGACCTCCTCAGGTATTGGCCCTCTGGATAAATTGGTGAGCTTGTCTGTAAAACGGAGCGCGGCAACCTCTTTATCATTAAAATAATTGGTCTCTTCCCACACACATAAAGAAGACAAACGCAAATCGGTTTCATTAATATGCTTCAGTTCCTTATGGTGCATATCAACACAATAGGCACACCCATTTTTCTGCGACACGCGCAATCTTATTAGTTCCAAAAGATTGAAATCTAAGGAGGATTTGTTTATGAAATTTTCCATTTCCATTAAATTGTCGAACATCCCAGCTGGGATATCTTGATAATTAATTCGCTGCATTGGTATTTGATTAAAGATTAATATGGGCACAAAAGTATTTGTGCCCGTAAGGAAAACTCTTAAGCCATCTTAAGAAACGAAAAAAGGTTATTTTTTTCTTAATTCACTGAGATATTCCGGTGACATTTCCAGATAAGATGCGAGCATATGCTGGGGAATTCGCTGGACAAACTTCGGAAGGGTCTTTACGATGCCCTGGTAGCGCTCCGCACTGCTTTTCTTTAGGTAGAAATTGTGCCTGTTTTGTAAAGCGATGACAATATTTTGGGTAATAAGCCGGAACAACCGATCAATCATTGGATTTTGCGCATATGCCCTTTCAAGATCATCATGACTTATCGCTAAAAGGACACTGGACTCCAAGGCCTGAATAGCTGCCTGTGACGGCTTTTGTAAAATAAAGCTTTCTATATCCGTTACCCACCAGTTTTCAACTGCGAATGAGGTGATGACATCCTTTCCTTTGTAGTCAATGAAGAAAGTGCGTAGTAGACCTGAACTCACAAAATAATAGTTTCGGCATATTTTGCCTTCTTCCAGTAGATACTCCCGCTTTTTAAGTTCAATCATTTTGAAATAGGAAAAAAAATCATCAAACCCTTCATCAGAAATTTGAATCTTCCGCTCAATATATTGTCTTAACATGTTGCGCATTACCCATACTTTTTTAAAGAATAAAATCATCTTGGTTCAAAATTGCGAAAAGATGCATGAGATTACAAGGGCTCTTAAATCCAAAAAAGAAATGAATTAAGTACACTTATTTTCTCCAAAGGTATGCGATGATCTTATCCCAAAAATTAACTAAAGTCAATGTATACTCAATATTACCTCCATACCTTTGAGTTGTTTTAGCCATCAATGCGAATCAAACCGGAACGAAGTGCATCGGGTATCAATATCAGCGCAAAAACCGTCATAATAACATGAAATCTTAATGTACGTAGGACTATCTGACATCATCATATTCTTAGGTATTGCACAAGGTTTTTTTCTGGCACTTATGTTCCCTGTTTTGAACAAAAACAATATGAGGGCCAACAAAGTGTTATCCATACTTTTGGTGTTCGCAAGCGTTATGTTATTGGCGCGAACCTTGTCCCTAAAATCGGATAATGCCATTGTACTTCAGTGGATTAACCTTGCGGATGTTTTTATTTTTCTTTTTGGTCCATTGGGTCACTTCTATGTAAAACGATTGTTGTTCAGAAGTGAGGGTATTGATAGAATCCATCCCATACATTTTCTTCCTGCTTTGGCACATCTCCTTTTTTGTTTAAGTATTTTTCGGTTAACCTCTGGGGAATATTATTCCTTGTACAAGAGCGGGGGTTTCTTAAACTCCTTTCTAATTATTGAGGGTGCGGCCATTGCCCTCAATTTTCTTTACCTATTTAAAGTCAAGGATATCATTCGGGCCTACAAACTAAGAACGGTTGAACAACTTTCTTTCAATCAGAGCATAGTTCAGTTTAGTAGGGTATTATCACTGTCCGTGATGCTGTTGTTGATAGTCTGGTTATTGAGCTTTATCGTAGGCCACTTCTTGGGTGTTTCCATCGTCTTTCTCAACTATGAAACCATTTGGATAGGTATATCACTGGCTCTATATGTTATAGGTTACTACGCAATTCGACAACCAGAGATCTTTAGAATGGGCAAGATCAAGCAAGAACCAAGAAAACGACTGAATCCCAAAGAGTCCGATAAGCTCAAAATGAAGTTGGAGGAGTTGATGCGGAAAGATAAAGTGTATTTGAACAATGAATTGACCCTCAAAAATTTGGCCGACCTTTTGGAAACCAACACCAACAATATTTCGTGGTTGCTCAACAACGCATACGATAGGAATTTCTACGATTATGTAAACGAACATCGTCTTAATGAATTGTTGGCAAAGCTTGAGAACAAAGAACATTTAGGGAAAACCCTTTCTTCCCTGGCCCTGGAATCCGGATTCAGGTCAAAATCGACATTTAACAAGACCTTCAAACGAATACTGAAGGAGCCCCCCAGCAGTTACATCAAAAGAATGGATTTATAAACATGTCTACGGGTATACCCACGGTCGATTCCAACTGAAAATTCCTCTATCCTTATCGACCAAATTAAAAATCTTAAAATCGTGAGAACCAAAAACAAAATTTCAAACTCAATTGTAATTACTTTACTCTTCTTATTTGTTTCCAGCTTACTTTCATGTTTTCCGGGAGATATTCCAAGTTTTAAAAACGCAGAGGTCGTTACGGTGATATCGGATTTTCCAGCCAATGATGCTCTATCAGTGGATAGGAACGGCAATGTTTATGCCAGCAACTTTGGACAGTTTGAGGGAAGTGGTGGCAATGGCAAGGCATTGCTCAAGGTAAACCCAACGGAAAAGACATTTATAGAAATCGCCGATAACCTATCAGGTCCACTGGGAAATGCGGTAGACAAACAAGGCAATGTCTACGTTAACAACGGCAACGACTTTGTCAATGCCGATGTCTTGAAAATAGCAACAGACGGTACGCAATCCATAATCGCCAGAATAGAGGGATTCCCTTCCGGAATGGCTATCGATAAACAGAAGAATGTATATGTATCCAATTTCACGGCCCCAACCGTTCATAAGGTCGCTCCTGACGGGGAAGTAACCCTGCTGGCAAATGATGAAAGGTTAGCGGGATGTGTTGGTATTGATTTTGATGGCAGAGGCAACTTGATTTTGGGCAACTATCTGAATGGTACCATTTACTCGGTGACCATGGATGGTGAAGTGTCTATTATAGCGTCGATTCCAGTTGCGGTCGAAAACTTTGTGCTTGGTTATTTGACGTTCTACAGAGGTTCCATATTTGCAACTGCCATTGGGGAGAATCTCGTATACCGGATTTCGTTGGATGGAGAAGTATCCGTTTTTGCGGGAAACAGAGATCCGTCAAGTGTTGACGGTACAGTGTTGGAAGCCTCTTTTTCTGCACCAAATGGCATAACGGTCGATAAAATGAGAGGAATACTCTACATCTCCGAGTTTGGAGGCGCCGGTGCTCTGAGGGCCATTAAACTTCCGTAGAGCTAACTTTATTATTAGGTTTTGAGAAACGATCACAAGTAAATTTCTTAATAGCTTAAAGCCGTGTTGATGTTCAATTTTTTGAAGCTTTTGTCTCTGAAATTGTATTTGCAGAAAGAACATTTAGCCATTGTCTGCTATACTCAGTGTAGTCTATAAATCCATTCCAGGTAACAATTTGAACACTAAATCCTCCAAACAGCTAAGCCTAAATCAATTAAACAATCATAAATGGATTCAAAAAAGAAAACAGCAAGATTGGCCGGTATCTATTACCTTTTTAACGTCATTCTAAGTATTTACTACATGGAATATGTCCCTGGGCAAATAATGGTTTGGGGGAATCAAGAAGCCACCATGACTAATTTTTTGGATAACGAAACCTTATTTAGAATTGCCATTATAGTGGGAATAGCAGTCCATATTAGTTTTATTCTATTGCCAATAACTCTTCATAAACTATTGGGTCATATCAATAAGCACTACGCCCTTATGATGGTGGTTTTTGCCCTTATCAGTGTTCCAATATCATTCGGACTTTTATTGGACCAATACCAATTGATGGAATTGTTTCACGACTACACAGCTCTGGGAATCGAACAAAAGCAAGCCATTAATAAAGAAGTTCTGGGTGCCTTTGAAAAGCTTTATAATGGTTTTTTCCTCTGCCAGACGTTTTGGGGTCTTTGGCTGTTCCCGTTTGGGTATTTGGTGTTCAAATCGGGATTCCTTCCCAAGTTTTTGGGAGTTGCACTCATGTTGGGTTGTTTAACTTATTTAATTGATATCATCGGAGGCACGCTTTTCAGGGATTATTATGAATATGTAAATACTAGGCTTCTTATCATTCCGGCAGCAATCGGTGAAATTGGTATGTGCATCTGGCTTTTGACTATTGGGGTAAAGGAGAACATAAAATTCTGAGAGATTATATACAAAAAGTCAATAGTTTGCTTAGGAAAGCCACTAAATCTTGACCTGATTAAATCAATTCAAGCGATTTTTCGATAGAATTATTCTTACATCACTAATAGATAAGCTAGTTTAGGTCATCAAGCCCAAACAATATAATTGTAGCATTCTTAATGTGTGTAAAAGACAATGTCTGCCAGATATATTTAATCGTGAGTACAATTTCCAATTCTTTTTTACAAAAATCAATTCGTATATGGTTCCTAATTGCCACGATAGGCATGTGGATATTCGTATTTTATATTAGTGTTTATTAAGGTTCTTCGGCAGTTATGGGTAATATGGAAAGGAAAAGAGAATAAAAAGTATAAAAAGACACAAATACTGTATCAGAAATTTTCTTTATCTATCAGCAAGTGACGCCTGATGTAATTTAACTTGTACTTATTTTAATAAAAAAGAGATAGAAATTTAACACATGATGAAATATATTTTATTGATTAGCTTTCTAATGTCTTTGAGCTGTTTGAATAGGAGTAGGTCTAATGAAATATTAAAGACTACTAAATGCAATGAAAGTCTGATTGCAGTTCTCGACACCATTTGGGAGACTGAACAACGACCAATTCGATTAAGAGACTCGCTAATGAGATTATATGGTACGGAATCAGAATTGGTTAAGGAACAGCAAGTAGTCTTTGAACAGAATCATGTAATTAACGAGAGAAAAGTAAAGAAAATCTTGGATAAATATGGGTGGCCGAACAAAGAACTGATCGGTGAAAGAGGTAGTCTAACTATAAGCAACGTAATTCAACATTCGGAAAATGAAACTCGAGAAAAATATCTTCCTCTAATGAGACGAGCGGTAAAAGAGAAAAAATTAGAACCCAGTCTTTTAGCAAGAGCCGAGGATAGGATTGCCACAGAGAATGGAGAACTCCAAATCTATGGCGGACAAATGAAATTTTATCCGGAAACCAAAAGCTTCAATGTATGGCCTGTTTTTGACCCAGAAAATCTGGACAAAAGAAGAGCTGAAATAGGACTTGAACCAATCGCGGAATTTCTTAAAACCAGATTTGATTTCGAATGGAACCTTGAAGAGCAGATAAAGCGAACGGAGGATTTTGAGAGAAAACGAAAAGAATAATAGCAACGAAACGCTATCAACATATATAGCTTAATGGGGCTAAGTTCCTTGTAATTTGCCATCTCTACTTATGTTGGAAATCATAGCAGATTTTTGGTGACGGGCCATAAAGAATCGCTACAGATTATTAAGTAATTAAAATTGTAACGAAATATCCTTTCTGTAGTCTTCGATGAAAGGCCATAAAATGAACAAACTATCCTCTTCATTTTTTCTTCTGATAAGTGTTTTCTGTTTTTCGCAGAATATTTCTGAAACAGAAAGTATTTATATAAATCCAGAATTCGAAACCGAGACTAAAGAAGCCAAAACCTTAGTAACGGACTTGATGAATGAAAAATCTATTCCTGGTCTTTCCATTACTGTGGCCAGTAAGAACAAAATTCTATGGTCTGAAGGATTTGGATTTGCAGATCTGGAAAATAAAACCCCTATCAAATTGAATTCAAAATTCAGAATTGGAAGTATTTCTAAATCACTTACATCTATAGCTCTGGGCAAGTTAATTGAAAAGGGGAAGATAAATTTAAGCGATACAGTGCAAAAGTTGGTCCCTTATTTTCCAAAGAAAAAATATCAAATTACTATTCAAGAACTTGCATCCCATACTTCCGGGATTCGGAACTATAATTATAAAAATGGAGAATATTTTAGTGATGTCAACTACAACACCATAAAAGAGAGTATTGATATTTTCAAGGAGGATTCCCTGTTGTTTGAACCGAAGACAAAGTATGGTTATTCCACATATGGCTATGTATTATTGAGTGCTGCCATTGAGGAAGTAACGGGACAGAATTTTCTTGATTACATGCAGAATAACATTTTTGAACCCATGGGAATGTACAGTACAGTGCCGGATTTTAATGATAAAATCATAGACAACAGGGTTCAGTTTTATCGACTTCGAGATAGCACAATTGCAAATGCAAGTTATATCGACAATTCGAATAAATGGGCAGGGGGAGGGTTTCTTTCGTCCTCATTGGATCTGGCAAAAATGTCCCAGCATCTCTTACGACAAGATGTAATCAACAAAAGCACTATTGAACTATTATGGAACCCTACCCAATTAGCTGATGGCGAGAGAACAAATTATGGTTTAGGCTGGCGCAGAGATGTCACCGACTCAGGAAATACTTATATACATCATGGCGGAAGTTCCATTGGAGGACGTTCTTTTTTGCTTATTTATCCAGAGGATGAAATAATAGTATCCATTACTTGCAATCTATTTACGAGATTTGGTGAATCATTTGTATTGAAAGTTGCTGAAAAATTTAAAAAATAAATACATACAACAGCATACTTAATCAATGATGGATAAATACAAAATCAAGTTGATATTGTCGTTATTTAGGCACATTACTTTTTTAAAAATAGTGGCATAAATCCGTGATTGCACTTATACAAGTCCGTTAGCAACAATAATAGCCCGCAAATGATAAAGAAGCATCAAATATTAAATTAAAGAAAGGAAAGTGAAGACGATTAATCGAATAATGACAAATATCTGTTCGGACAAATTGGCCGAAAGCAGAGACTTCTACACTAAACTATTCGACTTTAATGTTGATTATGATAGCGATTGGTTTGTTCACCTAATCTCAAAAGACAAACAACTTGAATTAGGTATTATTAGCCGAAACAGTGAAATTGTACCAGATGGATTTCAAAATAATCCACAAGGGTTTTATGTCACATTTGTTGTTGAGAATGCCGATGACGTGTTTGAGATTGCCAAAAAGCAAGGTCTTGAAATTCTAAGTGAACCATCAGACACGTTCTACGGACAAAGAAGATTATTACTTAAAGACCCCAATGGAACATTAATAGATGTCTCTTCACCAATTCCAAATTTCGAGTAAAATAAAAACACACTACAACAACACATATAGCTTATGGCGAGCGAAAGGCTGCCAACAAGGTTTTCGCTCCGTAACCAGTTTTTATTTCGTTGGACAGAAAATTGATTTGAAACCGCAAAAAGGAATATACAAACTGCCGTCAAAACTACACTGAATAAACTTTCGGAAAATCATTAAAAATATAGAATGCAATGAACAATGTTGTATATGCAACTTTGTTTTGATAGATTTGTATCATCAAATATGTTGTAGCTATTTTGAGAAAAACTTTGATATGAATAAAATATGTTTCCTTCTAATAATATTTCTCACTGTTTCTTGTCAATCTGATTTAACCAACCAGACCCAAGAAAACAAAACGAAAATTGAAATTGGAGAACGCTTTAGTCTGACCTCAAAATTTCTTAAAGAAGAAAGAGAAATCTACATATCAGTTCCTTCAAATTATGATAATAGCGTACATAGTTATCCGATTATTGTGGTTTTGGACGCAGAATATTTATTTGAGATAACTAACGCAATTACAAAGATTAAGGCTTCAAGAAATGAGATGCCCGAAAGTATTGTTGTCGGAATTCCAAACAATACGGGAAAACGTTATGATATGGCAATGGAGTTAAGTAATACCAAGGGAGAATATTTTTTTGGAAAAGGCCATAGCAATGCCAAAGACTATCTAAAGTTTTTTAGAAAAGAATTGTTTCCATTTCTTGAAAAGAAGTACCGAATTAATTCTGGAAAGACCATTATTGGGATGTCACCTACATTTAGTCCCGTTTTGGAATCATTTTGGAACGAACCAGACCTATTCGACGGTTATATCATTCTTGCCGCTGAACTATCGCTAAAGACTATTTCTGGAGAAACAATAGCACAAAAAATTCGTTCATCTCTTAGAGATAGTCTTCGGCCAAAATCAGCAATTTATGTTGGTAAAGCTGATGATGACTTGAAAAGAAGACCAAAGGAAGAAGCTGAGGCATTTATTGAATTAAATGAAGAATTGGCATTGAGCTCAAATCCAAAAGTAAGACATAAATTTGAAGTACTTGAGAATGAAAATCATTATGGAATGTCAATAACTGGCATTCAAAATGGACTTGAAACAATATATCCTAAAAGTGAATGGAACGTGCCTTACAGAGACTTTTGGAGTTCGGAAAACCCTTCAAAGGAGATTAAAATGTTTTACGATGAACTTTCTGAAAGTTATGGTTTCAATGTAGTTCCCCTTGAAAGTTCATTTTATTCTGCCCAAACATTAATTGGAACTATCAAAAGATTAGAAAGACAAGACCGAATTAAGGAATCCAAAGAAGTTTTGAGCTTGGCTTTAGAATATTATCCAAATTCAGAAGAAATAAGGGAATTAAGAGAAAAATATAAATGAAAACTGGCTACAAAAATGAGCTAACCCAAAATTTAAGCCATTTTTAGTCACTTTCTAACCAAGTTTGGGTCATATCCCAAGGGTTCGGCTTTGTAACTCGAGTCAGATGATAAAATTTTTTCGATAGTCGCTATTGAGCCAAGACTAAGACTGACTGATCCAATAAAAAATTGTCGCCCTGTAGCCTTTTATTTTTCTAATTTTAAAACAAAATACGACTAATTCCGAGTAGGACTGCCGTTGTAGTTAATTATCAAAAATGAAAATTGAATGCAGGGAAATAACTTCAAGCGATACTGACGATATTGTTCAAATTTCTGATTGGTATTTCAATGAATGGAAAATACCGAAACAAAAAACAATTGAAAGTTTGACAAATAACCCGGATGGAAACGTGATTTTTCAGACTTTGATGACAACGGAAGATACCCCAATCGGCACTGGTGGGCTCTATCATAAGGTAGGACTTCAAAACCGAATTAGAAAATATGAAAATTACTCGCCCTGGATTGCCCTAATGTTTACCAAACCTGGAATAAGAGGAAAAGGACTCGGAGGGAAATTATTAGAAGAAATTGAATTGGTCGCTCAAAAACAAGGTTTTGGCAAGGTCTATCTATTTACACATTCCGCTGAATCTCTGTATTTAAGAAAAGGATGGAATGAAATTGATAGATATCAAATTAAGGGTAAAAATGTTGTGGTTATGGATAAAGAATTGTAAAAATACATAGAACGAAGTATGTAACCCTAGTCTCTTGTAGGCGGTAATTCTACATATACTAACAATTTTCATAAGGTAATAAAACAGTGGATGAACTGAACGTGATAAAAGAACATTACAAACCTATTCAACCCAGTGTTTCAGGTAGCGATAATGAAATAAGTTATCAAGAGAGTAAACCAAGTAAGGAAATTGAGAATTTCATTTACTGTTTTTGGCAACTTAGGACTCGGAAACCTTTAAAGAAAGGTTATAATTACCGAGTGGTTTCTGACGGCTGTATCGATATATTCTTTAATCATAAACAACCTACTGAAAATTTTGTAATGGGGTTTTGTCGAAAGTTCACACAATTCCCAATTGGAAAAGAATTTGATTATATAGGCATTCGATTTTTACCATCGGCATTTCCACATTTGTTTGGTGTCAATGCTAAAGCTTTAAGCAATCAATCACAGGAATTAAAAAAGGCTTTACCAGATTTCTCCAAATGGATTGACACAGAAATTAAAGCTTCAAATTCATATCATACAGTTGTTAGAAAGCTAAATCAAAAACTAAAAGAACTTTCGAAAAGTAATCAAATCCATTACGACCGCCGTTTTTTAAATGCTTTAAACCTGATTTTCCAAAAAAATGGATATTTGGACACTGAGAAAGACCTTAATATAGGTTTAAGCCCAAGACAACTTCGCAGAATTTTCAACTTCTATATAGGTACAACCACAAAATCGTTCAGTAACGTTGTCCGTTTTCAACATATTCTGAATGCAAAACCTTCAAAACAAAGCCTCAAGGAAAACAAAATGTACTATGATATTGGATTCTTTGACCAGGCACATTTCATTAAAAACTTCAAAACATTTTACGGTGTAACGCCCTCTGAGGCATTCCGCTAAGTTTGTCCGATTTTTACAATCCTTCTCGTTCGTGTCCTTCTAAATTTGTGGCAATAAATCATTGACGATGAAACAATTACTATTAATCCTATTTGTTCTGACAGTAGGTCTGGCAAATGCACAAACAAAAAGAGAAATGAAACTGAACGCAGGAATAATTACCAAAAAATTACAGCAGACCAAGAAATTCTATACAGAAGTTTTGGACTTTGGAGTAAGTTTTGAAAACGAATTTTACCTCTTACTTCACACTCCCAATCGTTCAGCAGAAATCAGTTTTTTACAACCGAACCATCCTAATCAAAAACCCATTTTCCAATCGGCTTTCAACGGAAAAGGGGTATACTTGACCATAGAAGTTGAAGATGTGGATGAAGTTTACAAGCAACTAAAAGAAAAAGGCGTCCAGTTGGCAATTGATATTCGAGATGAACCTTGGGGAGACAGACATTTTGCAATAAAAGATCCCAATGGCATCGGTATTGATTTAGTAACGTATACAGAGCCTGAAGAATAAAAACTATGTATAATATGTATATCAGTGATAGCGGTTTGGGCCTGAATTCAAACCGTTATTACTTTTTACAGAGCATCTTATTGTGGAAAAACAGTCTGTCTTGGGATTTGCTACTTTGTAATACAGGACAATTGCAGTCTTTATAATAAATCATCTAATACCTTAAAAAATAAATAATATTGATGCATGTTGCATATACAACTTTGTTTTGTATATTTGGCATGTGAAATATGATTTACAACTTTGTATCGGGACTAGGTTAAGGCGTTTATCAAGAATAGCCGACGGTTACTTTAGAACTCACATAGCTGATTTTGACATAACCGAAAATCAGATGAGCATACTCTTTTTCTTAAAAAAAATAGGTGCTATTGAACAGGGAAAAATAGGAGAAAACCTAGCCTTACAGCGTTCTACAGTAAGCAGAAACATTAGGTTATTAGAAAAAAAGAACTACGTGAAAAGCACAAATAACTACAGACCTGAAATTGAATTATCCCAAAAAGGAAATGAATTGGTCAGTATGCTCCTTCCAATTTGGGAAAATATAATGGATGAATTGATTGAAAAAATTGGAACATCCGGTATGGAACACATTTCAGAATTGGAAAAAAAAATAAACTAAAAATTTTTATTAATATGTTGTATATACAACTTAAATCAATCAGATTATGAAAATTCTAGTAACGGGTGCAACCGGTATTACGGGACAAGCAACAATTAATTACTTACTGAGTAAGCAAGTAAAGATTAGAGCGATGGTAAGGACCATTGACGAAAGAAGTAAGGCCATGGAAGATAATGGGGTTGAGATTGTTGAAGGTGATTTTCAAAATCAACAATCAATCAAAAAGGCAATGACTGGGGTTAATAGAGCGTATTTCTGTTACCCATTTATTGATGGTTTGCCAAAAGCGGTAACCTATTTCGCACGAGCTGCAAGAGAAAATAACGTGGATGCAATTGTAGCAATGTCGCAAATGAATGTACATGAAGAAACGACAAGTCCAGCAACCCAGAACCATTTGGTTGGAGAAGAAATATTGAATTGGTCCGGGGTACCTACCGTACATGTTAGGCCAGCTCTTTTCGCAAGCAATTTTCTGGGAATGGCAGCTCCAACTATCAGAGAGAACGACAAATTCTTCTTTCCAAACCCAGAAGCCAGATATTCAGTGATTCATCCTCAAGATATTGGCGACGTAATTGGCAATCTTCTTATTTCCAATGACACAGCCGCAGATCATACCAAGATTTATGAATTAACGGGTCCTGAGGTTTTTACTCCAGCAAAACTGGCTGACGAAATTGGACAGGTAGTCGGAAAATCAATCGAATATGTTCCTATTCCCATTGAAAGCTGGATAAATCATATGAAAACAGACCCCTATGTAAATGACTTCCTAGCAAAGCATCTAGAAGAATTCATGAACGACGTAGAAGACGGAAGATTTAACAAAACAAACAACACTATAAACACGATAACGGGTCATGCACCACGTACTTTTAAAAGTTTCGTTGAGCATCACATTACTTTTTTTAATTGAAAATGGAGTATAAAAAAATTTTGATAACAGCGGCGAATGGGAACACTGGTTTCCCAGCCGCTAAAGAACTACTAGGATTAGGTTTTCCAGTAAGAGCTTTTGTTCGAAATCCAAACAAAGAAAAAGCAAAGAAACTTCAACAACTCGGCGCTGAACTATTTGTAGGGGACATACAAGATATTCGGGATGTTAGAAATTCCCTTCAAGGGATAGAAAGTGCCTATTTTGTCCCCACGTATCCCAATGTCCTCTTTCAAGGCGCAACTTTCGCCACAGCTGTCGAGGAAATGAATACCAAAAACGTTGTTGTGCTAACACAATGGCTATCGTCCAATTCACATCCCTCTATTTATACAAAGGAACATTGGTTGGTTGACCAAATCTATAAACGCCTTACAAACACCAACGTTATATTTTTAAATCCTGGACTTTTTGCATTTGTATACTTTATGATGCCGGAACCCATGCTGCAATTTGGAATGATGCCAGATTTTGGAACCAACGCACCCCCGTCCAATGAAGATATTGGGTTAACTGCTGCACATATTTTAAAAAATCCAGAACCGCATAGTGGAAAGAAATATCGGGTAACAAGCAAAGAACTTTTAAAACCAGAACAAATGGCAGACATAGTGGGTAAGGTTGTGGGTCGTAAAATAAAGGCGGATGTATTACCTGAGAATATGATGTTGAAAATGTTACGTTCTTATGGATTCCCACAAAGAGATGCATCCCAAGTAATCCATTATGTCAAAGAAGGACATAACGGAGGTTTTTCAATAAATGCACCAACAACTACAGTTCAAGATATTGTTGGCAAACCAGCGGATGATTTTGAGACCATCACTCGAAGATATCTAAATGATAACCCTATGTTGAAACAATCCATACTGAACAAATTCAAAGCCATGAAAATTATGATGAAAGCTATAATTACTCCAAAATGGAGAATGAGTGAATTCGAAAGAAATCAGGGGTTTCCACTATTTGAAAATATGATGTTGTCCAACGAATCACCTGAATGGAAATCCGAACATCGGAAATAAATTGACGGAAAGCATCGGTTATGGCACCATAATCAAGGATAATGGGCGTAACAAATGATTTTAACGTGTGGTTATTTAGTGTGAGATGAAATTTGAGAAATCAGAAATCAAAATACGCTTCTTTCAATCCACGAATTTTTTACCTTTTTTCAAGAATATATCAGATGTGGGCAACTTTTTTATAAAAATTAACGTCTCATAAATAGATGATTTTAATATTGAATCAAAAAAACCAGTCGAATTATGAAGTCAGCACAGAATATAGCAGATAAGGAGTTAAGTACCCTGACTGCCATTTCAAATCCCCCTATTTGGAGATTGCACTTAATGCGCGCACTATTTTTTCTAAATTTCATCAGCTTAGCGTTCGATAACTGGTCAACAATTCTTTTTCCCACAGAGCAACTACTCCCTTTAACAGGAGTAGGAGTTAGTTTTTATGCGTCATTGTCTCTGTTAAGCTTATTTGGAATCCGATTTCCCCTGAAATTCATTCCTCTGTTGCTGGTTCAGCTGATTTATAAATCAGCTTGGTTAATAGGCGTCTATTTACCAGCGCATAAATCGGGCCTAGTTTATGAAAACATTGAATCGTGGTTTTGGCCAATGGCCATTGGAATCGTTATAGACCTTTTGGTTATTCCTTGGAAATACGTTTATTTAGAATATATCAAAAATTTGTTCAGCTTATCTAAAAAGTAAGTAGAGCGCTTCAAGTAGAACTGTATTCGCAATATTGGGCGAAACGAAAAAAGAAGGAATAGGTACAAAACAAAGCTAAAGGAACAACACTTTGAAGGATAATCCTTTGGCAATTATAGTGAATAAAGTATCCGGTTACGGAATATAAAAAGATAAATCTGTTCGCAGAGAGGGTACGCGTGATGTAAGTGAAAACCTGCCTGCCATAGAACACTTGACAACAGCGTCTGATTTGGATTCTGTTTGCCAATGCATTTCTAAATCAGCGATATTTCTTAACAGAAAAAACCAAACTAATATCTTCCAATTATGTAAAAAACAACGAACCTACTAATGAAAAAATACTTCTTTGGCCTAATGCCATACTCATTAAAAAAATATGGCTATAACTTTATAATACCAAAACCACCTATTGATTAGATAAATATTATTTCTGAAAAGCGTAAACAAGCTCTTCTGAGTTTCAATAGGCCGTTTCGGGTCTTATAACAGCCATTTTGAGGGACAGTTTGGACAAAAAAACCTTCTCTTACCAGAGTGTCCCATCTCAAGTCTTTTTTAGTAGTACTGTTTAAAACATTAAAGGGGACTATTTTAAAATCAATTTTGGTAAAATTTAACCTATGTCCAATTCAGGAATCATATTGGCGGCTTCTTTCATTTTCCTGTCAATGATTTTAGTATAAATTTCGGTGGTTCTGATTTCGCGATGCCCCAAACGTTTTGAAACTGTATAAATATCTGCACCGTTTTCAAGTAATAGAACCGCATTCGTATGTCTCGCGCTATGAAAAGTGATATGTTTGGTTATTCCTGCTTTCATGCACCAACGAAGTATTTCGGTATTGTAAACCGCACCATATTTTAATCCTTTAAATACTCGCTCATTTTTATGGGTTCTTTTTCCCAATAAATCTCTTGCTTGCCGAGAAATATAAAGGTATTCAAGGCCGTCCGTTTTCTTCTGTCTAAAAATGATTCGCGAAGTTTCATCTTCGTCCCGTACTTCAGACCAGGTTAATTTGTTGATGTCGCTCCATCGCAATCCAGTAAGACAGCTGAATATGAACGCATTCTTCAGGATAGGATATTTACATTCGGTTTGTGTTAAAGCTTGTAATTCAGAATAGGTTAGATATTCCCTCTGTGATTCGGCCTGTTCAAATCCTTTGACCGATTTGATAACATTGGCATCAATATAGTTCTCATTGTAGGCTTCCCGAAGTGCTGCCTTGAGTTTATTGAAGTAGGTGTATTTGGAATTTTGGGATAGGGGAGTGTTGCTTTTTGTTTTTGCCCTGGTATCCAAGTACCGTCTGAATCCTCGAACAAAATCCGTGTCAATATCTTTTAATTGGATATGCGCAGGTGCATATTTCTCTAAGTGTTTAAAGGCAGCATCCCAATTCCCGTAGTTTCCTTTGGATTCGTATCGCTCTTCCTGAAGTGTTTTATAGAAATCAAAAAGAAGGATATTCCCTTTTTTATTGTCCTTCAGTTTATACTTTCCCTGAATAAATTCGGCTTTCCGAATAGCAAGAATGTTTTCCGCTAGCTCCCAGGTCCCTTTGTCCTTTCGTTTTTCATCGTTGGATTCAGGGTGCTCAGAAACGTAAAGTTTTAAATATTCGAATTTCCGTCGATGCTTTTTCACCCCGTCTTTGTCAATGGTATACCCATTATAAAATTCAATAAACAAACTCAACCTGTTGTTTTTTAACCGCTTACTTTTTAACGTGATTTTCATGAGTTTCGAATTTCGAGGTGTAATTTTTACACCTTTTCACCTCAAAAACTTAATGAGGTGTAAAAAAGGTGTAACAAAAGTATGAAAATACGCTATTAAAGGAAACGAAGAAAAGAAATAATTTTAAACAACTTATTGAAAATCAAATAAATGAAAACAAATGAATCTAAATGAAATTTAAAAATCGACTTATTTATTTCCCGATGCAAAAATTGGAAAAAATATTTCCTAACAAATCGTCAGTAGTTACACTTCCAGTTATTTCTCCTAAATGAAATAGCGCTTGACGAATATCAATGGCCATTAAATCTCCCGGCACCCCAACATCAAGACCTTCTTTTACCTTTTGTATTTCTTCCAAGGCCTTCAGAAGGGCATCATAATGTCTGCTATTGCTTACAACAACGTTATCACCTTTCAAAGTACCTGTTTCAACAGAACTATATAATTTTTCTTTTAAGCTTTCAACGCCTTCTCCAGTTTTTGCTGAAATAAATGAAACTTTTGGAATATTGGTTTTCAATCGCTCAATGGCTTCTTTATCCAAAGTATCCGTTTTGTTACAAATGGGCAAAAGTGGTTTATTTGGAAACTGTTTGGTGATTTCTTGCAAAGTTGAATCATTGAAGTTCTTCCCATCGAAAAGGTAGATAATCAGTTTGGCCTTATCAATTTTTGAAAAAGTGCGTTCAATTCCAATTTGCTCCACGGTATCTTGCGTATCTCGTATACCAGCTGTATCTATAAACCTAAAGTTTATGCCTTTAATACTTATTTGGTCTTCTATGGCGTCACGTGTAGTTCCAGCAATATCGCTAACAATAGCTTTTTCCTCGTTTAGCAAGGCATTGAGCAGCGTAGACTTTCCAACATTGGGTTCTCCTACTATGGCAACAGGGACACCATGTTTCATGACATTTCCCAATGAAAATGAATCAATAAGCTTTTTAAGTACCTCACTTATCTTTGAAAGAAGAGTATTGAATTGATCCCGATTTGCAAATTCAACATCTTCCTGTGAAAAATCCAGTTCCAACTCGATTAAAGAGGCAAAGTTTAGGAGTTCTTGTCGTAATTCTTCAATTTCGTTACTAAATCCACCTCGCATTTGTTTCAATGCCACTTCGTGGGCTGATGCACTGTCACTAGCAATTAAGTCGGCAACAGCCTCTGCTTGACTTAAGTCCATTTTTCCATTTAAAAATGCCCTTAGGGTAAACTCTCCTGCTGTAGCGGTTCGGCATCCATTACGCAACAAAAGCTGTACTATTTGTTGTTGGATATAAGGAGAACCATGACAAGATATTTCAACTAGATTTTCTCCGGTATATGTATGTGGACCTTTAAATACAGATACCAATGCCTCGTCCAAAACCTTTTCACCTTCTTTTATATGTCCTAAATGAATGGTATGACTTTTTTGATGTATCAATTTCTTCCCTCGTACAGAAGTAAACAAGGAGTCTACAATGGAAATGGCTTCATTTCCCGATACACGAATAATGGCAATTGCTCCAATTCCAGGGGGAGTTGCCAAGGCTACTATGGTATCTTGATAGGACATGGCCGCAAAAATACAAATTAGTTAATGTAACATTATTGAGAAATTTTAGACTGATAGGATATATCATCAATATCAATCAAAAAATGGAATTAGTTAATCAAAACGTTTTACGGAAGGATAACACCTTGTTGTCCATAATGCATCTTACCCAATTATTGTATTATGTTATTGGGTTTGGAGGATTCATCGTGCCACTTATCATATGGTTGAGCTCTAGAAAGAGTGTTGAGGGCATGAACGAACATGGAAAAGCAGCTGTCAATTTACAGTTAAGTTTATTGTTGTACATCTTTATTAGCATTCCTGCTATATTACTATTAGGTTTGGGAATATTAGGCTTGATAGGGGTAGCTATTTTAGGTTTTGTACTGCCCATAGTAAATGCGGTTAAGGCCAACAACGGAGAGTCACCTTCCAATTTTATGACTATACCTTTTTTATAAATAGAAAAATCCAAAGCATTTGCTTTGGATTTTTCCGCTTTTATGGTTGGAGATTAGTTGTTTAACATAACAGGCATAACCAACATGGTAATATGCTCACCTTCATCCAAGCCATCGGCTGGAGTTAAGATACCTGCGCGATTGGGAAGGCTCATTTCCAAAGTAACATCATCAGCAGAAAGATTTCCTAACATTTCAACCAAAAACCTGGAGTTGAAACCTATTTGCATGTCATCCCCTTGGTACGAGCAGGACAAACGTTCGTCGGCTTTATTGCTGTAATCAACATCTTCTGCGGATATATTCAATTCTGCTCCAGCAATTTTTAGCCGAATTTGATGTGTGGTTTTATTGGAATAAATGGATACCCTTCGCACGGAACTCAAAAACTGTCCTCTTGAAATGGATAGCACATTTGGATTTTCCTTTGGAATAACCGCTTCATAATTGGGGTATTTCCCGTCGATAAGTCTACAGATCAGTTCTGTATTATCAAATACAAATTTGGCATTACTATCATTATATTCTATGGTGACCTCGGATTCCGAACCTGCTAAAATTCCCTTTAATAGATTCAAGGGCTTTTTGGGCATTATGAACTCAGCAGTTTGACTCGCCTTAACATCCGTACGTTGGTATTTTACTAGTTTGTGTGCATCCGTGGCCACAAAAGTCAGGTTCTCTGTCGAAAACTGAAAAAACACCCCACTCATTACCGGTCTAAGGTCGTCGTTACCCGCTGCAAAAATGGTTTTGTTGATAGCGGTCGCTAATATATCTCCTAAAAGTACTGTAGAACTTGGGTTGGAAACTTCTATGGCTTTTGGAAATTCGGCACCATCTGCATAGGCAAGTGCATATTTCCCATGATTGGAACTGATTTCAACGGTATTGTTATCCTCAACAACAAAGGTGAGGGGTTGTTCGGCGAATGTTTTCAGTGTATCCAAAAGAATTCTTGCTGGCACTGCTATAGTACCTTCAGAATCTGAATCCACATCTAAAACAGAGCTCATAGTGGTCTCCAAATCGGAAGCAGACACCGTTAACTTATTCTGCTTTAAATCGAATAGGAAATTGTCCAAGATGGGCAGGGTATTACTGTTATTGATAACACCACCCAAAACTTGAAGATGTTTTAATAAATAGGTACTGGATACTATAAATTTCATTAATGAAAGTCTTTAGGGATTTTGGCGCGAAACCTCTAAATCATTCGGCCAAAACTAAATCGATAAAAACAAATATATTTCAAATGAACGAGGCTAAGAAACAAATTTATCAACACTTATGTGCTGTATTTTCTTTTTCTGAAGTATCCGAAAGCCGTTCCAAGGAGCAGCGTCAAAACAACGGGAAGCCCTATGTTCAGTAACTGCCATTTGGTTCTCTTGTTCTCCACTTTTTCTGTATCCAAAACTGGGATGGCCACTTTTTTGTTACGGATGTTTATAAGTCCGGTATCATCCAAAAGATAATTGGTGCAATTGATAAGAAACTCTTTGTTTCCATAGAAACTACTTGTCCATTTATCATATCCCAATTCCAACGGTTGGCCATTTTGCAATTGGTTTTTGATCAGGTCACCATCAGAAATGACAATCATCTTATTGGGCTTACCGTCTTCAACGGCATTCTTCAGTTTAACCGGTTTGATTCTATTTTTGAAAGCAGAACTGAATTCTCCTTCAACAAGTACCGCTAAGGGTTGATTCCCGTCGTTATAAGAATCCCTGTTTGGAGGCGAATTCAGAACATCTAACCCTATTTGTTTGGGAGTTCCTTCCGTCTTTGATAATGGAGAGCTTTGCAACAAAACTGTTTTTTGATAATCATTGTCCAGTAAATCAATTGAACTGGCAAATTGATAGCGTACAGCTTCTATATTGGAATTTATGGGATGGTTGTTTTTTGAAAAGACCATTGGGTTGTAATACCACGGTACGGGATTGAATTGTGAATCATTTCCTTCTCCAGAGGCCAAAACAATTTGCGTAAAATAAAGGTCATTTACTAATACAGGGTTGATACGCACTCCATACTTAAAGAAAAAATCGTTTAGATTCAATTCTCTTGGAAGGGCCAAGGCCTTACCTCCTCCAGCAAAAATACTATCAACTTCCATGGCCACTTGATCTATGAGCCAAATGGATTTGCCTCCGTTAACTATGTACTGATCTAATACGTATTTTTCTTCATCTGAGAAGGCTTTCGTTGGTTTGGCGACAAGTGCCAAATCAAAATTGTTCAGTTGGTCAAGTACCTTTTGGGGGTTATTTGCAACAGAATCCAACGTAATAATCCCCAAATTATAATAGTCTCGTATGGAAGTTAGATAATCTGCTAAATAGATATCGTCCAATTCGCCATTGCCTTTTATAACAGCAATGCGCTTCTTTTCCTTGATGCTTAGTTTGGTGAATGCGTCAGAAAAGGCATACTCCAATTGTTGCACGGAATTGTTTATACGTTCCTCAGCGCTTGCACCTAACTTGTTTTTGAGTAGCGGGACTTTAACGGTTTGATCATTATAGTTGACCATGGCCCAAGGAAAAATGAGCTCTTGGGATACTTTACCTCCTTCCTCTACGGTGACATTGGCAGGTTTTAAACCAATACGCTGTAAATCCAAAATGGTTTGTTGACTTTGAGCCTTGTTTTCCAAGGGATCTACCAAATTGACTTTGATGTTGTTGTTAATTGATGCGAAGGATTTGACCAATTGCAATGTTTCTGATTTTAGTCTTGCAAACTCAGGCGGAATGTTTCCTTCCAAAAGGACATCAATTATTACTGGTCCATCAAACTTTTTTGCAGCTTCAATTGACGGTTCGGATAGGGTAAAGCGGGCATCTTCTGTTAGGTCGAATCTTTTGTAGGCAAAACCTCCCAGAATATTGAGCAAAAGAAGAACTGCTAGACCTTTTATTAGAGTAAAAACAAACTTTCCTTTCATTGGGTCAAACGGCTTAATCGTGCATAAGTCAAATACAAAAAGAAAAAAGAGATGGATATAAAATAAATCAAATCCCGAGTATCAATAATTCCCCTTGCAATACTCTCAAAATGTGCTCTTGCCCCTAACCGTTGAATTTGAAGCTGGGTATCTCCATTAGAAAATAAAGTGGAAATAGCATCAAAACCATTAAACAGCAAGAAACAAAGCAAAATACCAATGATAAATGCTACAATCTGATTTTCTGATAGGGTAGAAGCAAAAAGTCCAATACTGGCATAAGCCGCAATAAGGAACAATAGACCAAAGTAGGAACCAAGAACAACACCTAAATCATAGTTTCCCGAAATGACGCCCAAATCTGATAAGGCGAACACATAGATAAAAGTTGGAATTATGGCAATTAAACAAAGGGTGAAGGTTCCAAAAAATTTTCCTAGCACCATTTTCCAAATAGAAATAGGTTTTATCAACAATAGCTCGAGTGTTCCAAGTTTTCTTTCTTCGGAAAAACTTTTCATGGTTACGGCAGGAATCAGAAAAATAAAAACCCAGGGAGCCAATAAAAAGAATTTCCCAAGATCGGCAAAGCCATAATCAAAGATGTTGTAATCTCCTTTAAAAACCCAAAGAAACAAACCATTTAGCAGTAAGAACAGCCCAACAATAAGATAGCCGATGGGTGCTGTAAAGAATGATTGGATTTCTCTTTTAAAAACTGCAAACATTAAAAATCTTTTGAAGATTGAAGTTTGTTGACGCTCCAAGCTTCCGGCTTATCGGAGAATAAAGCTTTTGTATTTTGCCAAACGTCTTTAAAAAAATTTGAATTCCTATAGGCCTCCAAATACAACTCATCTTCCCAATGGCTATATGTAAAAAAGACGTTTGGACATTTAATATCCTGATATAATTCCAAAAAGGTGCAACCGGAAAATCCCAATATTGTGTGTTTGGACGATTCAAAAATGCTTTCAAAACTAGCGATATTTTCGGGTTTGAAGGTCAATTTTACAATGCGAATCAACATTTACAAAAAATTTATGGTTATGGTATCACGATAGCTTAGCCCAAGTAGGGTAGATGCGCCTCCAACACTGTTCAGGTCGCTTTTAAAAATGGCCAACTCTACGAGCCCCGAAGTATTGAACAAAGCCAAGGCATCACCTGGTCCTTTCCTTTGCCCTCTATCAAGTTCATAGTTGATAATACCATTATAGGTGTTGTAAAGCGTTTTTATTTTATTGGTTCTTGCCACTATTTCGAAATCCCTTCCATTGCGATAGGCTTCAAATAGTGTTTTTCTAATATTGGTCACGGCGTTACCATAATTATCAATATAAATAACATTGCCTACTATGGTTTTTCCATCGTTAGTGATTCTAGGTTCAAATTCTTTAGATTCTTTGAGTTTATTAAAAGGACGGCCAATTACTTCCAACTTCCCGCCACGAACCAAGTGACAAGCTACAGGTACAAAGACTGCTAAAGCGGGAAAGGAATCTACTTCGTCTTGGGGCAAGTTGATTTCCATGATTGCATCTACATTGATATCAGAGGTTACCATTGAAATAATTCCATTATTGGCACCAATAAAAAAATGGCCGTCAGCTTCTACCACAATATGTTCATTCTCTGGCGAAAGCTCAGAATCCACCCCAACCAAATGAATGGTTCCTTTAGGAAAATAATGATAACTGTTCTTCAGTATATAGGCACATTCCTGAATATTGAACGGACTTATAGTGTGCGAGATGTCAACAACAGTTACTTCGGATACATGGCTTAGTATTGTTCCCTTTATGGCCCCTATAAAGTGGTCTTTTTGCCCAAAATCAGTAGTTAAGGTTATGATTGCCATGCAATACTGTTGATATGTTTTTCGGCGGCCAAAATGATTTTTGGTTAAGTTTGTTGGGTAAAAATAAACAAATTAGAACGAACATTTTTCTTCGAAAATAACCCTATAACATCCCTCTTTTTTTGAACGAACTCATTATTGAACTTACGGAAATAAGCCCCCAGGATTTTTTTGGGCAGCGAAATGAGAACATAGAACTCCTTAAAAAGTATTTTCCCAAACTGAAGATTGTAGCTAGAGGCAACAAGATTAAGGTCTATGGTGACGAAGAACTTTTGGAGGAATTTGACCAACGTTTTGATATGTTGACCTCTCACTTTGCGAAATACAACAAGCTTGACGAAAACATGATTGAGCGTGTTCTTACCAGTAACGGTGAAGAAGATTATCAATCTTCTAAATCGAGTAATGAGGTATTGGTCCATGGAGTCAGTGGTAGATTGATAAAGGCGCAAACGCTTAATCAAAGGAAAATTGTGGACCTGTGCCGGGAAAACGATATGGTTTTTGCTATCGGACCTGCAGGTACAGGGAAGACCTACACAGGAGTTGCCTTGGCTGTTAAGGCTTTGAAAGAAAAACAAGTAAAACGCATTATCTTGACTAGACCTGCTGTAGAGGCAGGTGAGAACCTTGGTTTTTTACCAGGGGATTTAAAAGAGAAGTTAGATCCCTACATGCAGCCCTTGTACGATGCTTTACGAGATATGATTGCCCCGGAAAAGCTGGCGAAGTATATTGAGGACGGTACTATACAGATAGCGCCCATGGCATTTATGCGTGGTAGAACGCTTGACAATGCTTTTGTAATTTTGGATGAGGCCCAGAATACCACCCATGCACAGATGAAAATGTTCTTGACCCGTATGGGAAAAAACGCAAAATTTTTGATTACAGGTGACCCTGGACAGATAGACTTACCAAGAAGGGTTATCTCTGGTCTTAAAGAGGCTTTATTGATTTTAAAAAATGTCCAAGGCATAGGTATTGTTTATCTTGACGATAAGGATGTTATTCGCCATAAGCTGGTCAAAAAAGTGATAGACGCTTACAAGAATATAGAACACCAAAACTAGTATTATGGCCAATACTTTAATGGAAACAAATTTTCAGTTTCCAGGACAACGTTCTGTGTACAAAGGAAAAGTTCGTGAAGTGTACACATTGGACAATGATATATTGGTGATGATTGCCACAGACCGACTATCCGCTTTTGATGTGGTTATGCCAAAGGGAATACCTTACAAGGGGCAGATTCTCAATCAGATTGCCACTCAAATGATGAAAGCGACAGAGGACTTGGTGCCTAATTGGCTTATGGCTACACCAGACCCAAATGTGGCAGTAGGTAAAGCTTGTGAACCCTTTAAGGTAGAAATGGTAATTCGAGGGTATCTGTCTGGTCACGCTGCGCGGGAATACAAATCTGGCAAACGAATACTCTGTGGTGTTTCAATGCCAGAAGGGATGATTGAAAACGATAAGTTTCCGGAACCTATAATCACCCCGGCAACTAAGGCTGAAAAAGGGGGGCACGATGAGGATATTTCCAGAGAAGATATTCTTGCCAAAGGCATTGTTTCTGAAGAAGATTACCTGATTTTAGAAGATTATACCCGAAAGCTTTTTCAAAGAGGTACCGAACTCGCTGCTAAACAAGGGCTTATTTTAGTTGATACGAAGTATGAATTCGGGAAAACAAAGGAAGGTGAGATTGTACTGATTGATGAAATACATACACCAGATTCATCTCGCTACTTTTATGCCGAGGGTTATGAAGAACGACAAGAAAAGGGAGAGGCCCAAAAACAATTGTCCAAAGAATTTGTGAGACAATGGCTTATATCCAATGGTTTTCAAGGTTTAGAAGGCCAAACTGTGCCAGAGATGAGTGATGATTTTATCACTTCCGTTTCAGAGCGCTATATTGAGCTGTATGAAAGTATTACAGGAGAATTGTTCAAAAAAGAAGACATCTCCAATATAGCCGGTAGAATAAAATACAACGTTAAACAGTTCCTCTAGTTTTTCTATACTAAGTAATTGTTATTCTGGATTGTATTAATCATATTCAATTATAAAATATAGATTGTTTTCTATCCTTACATCGTTCCATTCCCCTGCATTGTTTATAGGAGTATCTCTTAAGACCATCGATAAGGCGTTTTGAAGATCACCACCGTCAGGTTCTATGCTGCCCCAATTATTAAAAAGCCCATTCACCGACATACCATTGTTTGCTCCCTCCCAAAATTGTGGACCTTGGCCATCATTGTTCCCATCAAGAATCCAGATACCTTCATTTTCCAAATCGTTCCCCCCCAACCAAATTAACTCTCTTGCAAGATTTGGAAAAACAATGTTCCCATTATTGAGAATAGTTGTTAGAATACCTTGATTTTCGGCTAGGTCATTGACCTCTGCTAAACTACCTCCTCTTGAAGTTGCGAATTCGGTAGCCTCGTCCCAATTAAGTTCATCCCTAATTAACTCATAGGACTTTGAACCTACTGTAAAGGAATAAGTTAACGTATTAATTGTAACTAAGTAATTTTGAGTGGTTCCATCTTCTGCACTAACAATATACTCCACTGATGTTGTGAAGTCTTGACTTGTTCCGGACGCAGGAGAAACTGAAGCATTTTCCGATATAGAGAGAGTTGGTGCCAATGTAGTCAAATCTGAATCATCTGGAACAACCAAAGAGATTATGTTGTCTTCTTGATTAATCATTCCAGACAAACCTAGTACACTAAATTCTAGTATTCTTTTGCCACTACTTCTCTCTTCTTGTTGTTCATTTGAGGTATCTGTCGAACATGAAGCCACTAGTAAAATTGAAACCGCTATGGTTAAGTAGATATCTATTTTCATTTTCTAAGTTTTATGGAAACTTAAAAAAATCTTGAGGTTAATGAGTAATATTGTATACTGTGGCACCTTTTTTATTTGGCGAAGCATCAACTCTGGAATTTATTTCTCAACCAGTTGAAATGATTTGAAAAAAGTTGTCAAAACAATTCAAGTAGCTAAAATTCAAGTAAATCGGAGAAAGAATGTTTTAATTTTTGTCGAAGCATTAGCCAAGGATGTTCAACGGTTTTTTTGTTTAATGCTAAATTGATATATTTATGCTAAATAAGTATATCTAAAATGGAATCCTGTCCTAATTGTTCTTCTTCACACTTTGTTAAAGCAGGAGTCGTTAAAAATCGACAACGATATAAATGTAAATCCTGCGGATATTTTTTCACGGTTGGAAAGCTAGGAAAACAAATAGATGATTACTACGTAAACAAGGCGCTTCAGCTATATTTAGAGGGATTAACCTATCGAGAAATTGAACGAATTCTTGGCGTTTCGCATGTGTCTGTTATGAATTGGGTGCGAAAGTACAATATTAAAAGACCTTATAATTCAAAGTATCATCCTACCTATAAAATTCTCAACCAAAGTGAACTTCAACAGTATTTTCAAAATTCCGAAAATATTACTGGCGCTGGAGTATTGGTTACGGAGTTAGGTGATAAGTTCATGCTAATCAAGTGGGAACGTTTCAGAGAATAGATATACTTAATTTACAGAAAACTATATTAACTTTCAATTAAGACATTTTTTTTAGGATGTTCGTGGTGCATGCAAAAAACCATAACATCTTAAAAATGAAAAAAATAGTTTTCGGATTAGCATTTTCACTGCTAATAATCCCATTGGCTTTTTCGCAAGGAAGCACCGAATATACTGGTGGCTATAAAGTTAAGTTTAACGAAGATGGTTCAAAATATCTTCGAATAATAGCATGGGGACAATTCTGGGCCCAATATAATGAAGACGTACCTGATGACGTAAGTCAGTTTAATTTGAGCATCAGACGTGCAAGGGTTTTGACCTTTACCCAGTTAAACAAAAAGTTTTTGATTTTGACCCATTGGGGTCTCAACAGTCTTAACGGTAATAATCAAAGCCCTCTCGGTTTTGGTGAAAATGCCCAATTGTTCTTCCATGACTTTTGGGGAGAATGGAAGGTCGTGGATAACCATGATATCGGAGCTGGATTACATTATTGGAATGGAATTTCAAGGTTGAACAATCAAAGTACGCTCAATATGATGACGTTGGATAACAACCGTCAATCTTGGGCAACCATTGGACTTTCCGACCAATTTGCACGCCATATTGGAGTGTATGCCAAAGGAAAGCTTGGCAAACTACAATATCGTGTAGCATTTAATGAGGCTGGAACAAGCACTTTGGATAACAGAGACCCTGTACTCGATGGGGTAACGGTATATGGAGGCCGTCGGATTTTAGGTTCTGCGGATGCGGGTAAGGTTTTGCAAGGGTATTTTGATTTTAACTTCTTGGATCAAGAATCAAACTTCTTGCCCTATAAAGTAGGGTCTTATTTGGGTAGTAAAAAGGTATTCAATATCGGTGCAGGTTTTTTTAACCATAGAAATGGAGTGGTGGAAGCTGATGGAGATGGAGCAGATGTCAATATTCTTGCTGTTGATGCTTTTTATGATGCACCTCTGGGACAAGATGGTTCCGCAATTACAGCTTATTTGGTATATCAGAACAATGATTATGGGGAAAATTACAACTTCGGTCCATACGCAACCGGGAACATGATTTATGGACACGTAGGATACTTAGTTCCAGGACCAGCCGATAAGACACGGTTACAACCCTATGTTTCCTATAACAATAGATCTATTGATGCTATTGATGATAATGCCACAAGATTTGGCTTGGGAGCCAATATTTTCATGACTGGCCATCATTCTAAACTGAGTTTGGAATATGCAAACTCGAAAGTAGGTGATGCAGATGGAACCGGGGTATTTACCGTACAAGCAATGATTTACTTATAAACCAACACATTATGTCAGAAAAACAAAAAAAAGCTTCTGCGTATTGGAAAGAGAACCTCAGATATCTAGTCATCCTTTTGATTATTTGGTTCGCAGTTTCCTACGGAGCAGGCATCATCTTTAAAGATGCGTTGAACACAATTCGAATTGGCGGGTTCAAACTCGGGTTTTGGTTCGCACAACAAGGCTCTATCTATGTATTCGTGATACTCATTTTCGTGTATGTACGATTGATGAACAAATTGGATAAAAAATACGGATACAACGAGGATTAACTAACTAAAGAACAAGATTATGAGTGTACAACTTTGGACATATATTTTAGTCGGTATCACCTTTACGCTATACATCGGTATAGCGATTTGGTCAAGAGCTGGCTCTACTAAAGAATTTTACGTTGCCGGCGGAGGAGTTTCTCCATTGGCCAACGGTATGGCCACCGCTGCGGATTGGATGTCGGCAGCATCTTTTATCTCCATGGCCGGAATTATATCATTTGCGGGATATGATGGGGCGGTATATTTAATGGGATGGACAGGAGGTTATGTACTTCTAGCATTGCTTCTGGCACCTTATCTACGAAAGTTTGGAAAGTTTACTGTACCCGATTTCATTGGGGAAAGATACTATTCCAAAACAGCTCGGATAGTTGCGGTAATATGCGCATTGATAGTTTCTTTTACCTATGTAGCGGGACAAATGCGCGGAGTAGGTATTGTATTTTCCCGATTTTTAGAAGTAGATATTGATACCGGAGTTATCATTGGTATGGTCATCGTACTTTTCTATGCGGTATTGGGCGGAATGAAGGGAATAACCTATACCCAAGTGGCACAGTATTGTGTTTTGATATTTGCTTTTATGGTTCCAGCCATTTTTATTTCTATTCAAATGACTGGTAACCCGATACCTCAATTAGGTATGGGGAGCACTATTGCAGATGGAACCTATCTATTGGATAAATTGGATGGACTTTCCACAGAGCTTGGATTCTCTGAATATACCAATGGCTCTAAAAATCTCATTGATGTATTTGCTATCACGTTTGCATTAATGGTGGGTACCGCTGGGTTACCTCACGTAATTGTTCGCTTCTTTACGGTAAAACGCGTTAAGGATGCAAGAAAATCAGCTGGGTTGGCACTACTTCTTATTGCCATTTTGTATACTACTGCTCCAGCGGTTGCAGTATTCGCAAGAACAAATCTCATCGAAACAGTTAGTGGCAAGGATTACGACGCTATGCCAGAATGGTTCAAGAATTGGGAAACCACAGGATTAATTGGACATGACGACAAGAATGGAGATGGTAAGATTCAATATGTTGCCAATCCTGAAATCAACGAGTTGAAGGTGGACCGGGATATTATGGTACTTGCTAATCCAGAAATTGCCAATCTTCCCGCTTGGGTAATAGCCTTAGTGGCGGCAGGTGGTTTAGCTGCTGCATTGTCCACAGCAGCCGGATTACTATTGGTTATTTCTTCTTCGGTATCACATGATTTAATCAAGAATGTTTTCAATCCAGACCTATCTGAAAAGGGAGAACTTTGGGCAGCTCGTTTATCTGCAGTTGGTGCTGTTTGTGTTGCCGGTTATTTCGGAATCAATCCGCCAGGTTTTGTAGCAGCGGTAGTAGCGCTCGCCTTTGGCTTGGCAGCAGCTTCGTTCTTCCCCGCTATTATTTTAGGAATTTTCTATAAGAAAATGAATAGTAAGGGAGCCATAACCGGTATGGTCGTAGGTATTTCTCTGATGTTATTTTATATGCTGAAATTCAAATTCGGAATCTTTGACGGAGGAAAAGAAGCCGTAGCTGGACTTAAGGATGGCTGGTGGTTTGGAATTTCCCCAGAAGGATTTGGTACTATAGCCATGGTCGTGAATTTTGTGGTAGCCCTTGTGGTGAACAAGTTTACCGAAGAGCCCCCTGAGGAGGTTCAAGATATTGTAGAGAATATAAGAATTCCTAGTGGTGCTGGAGAGGCTTCGGCCCACTAAAAATTGTTAGTTGGTTAAAGAAAGCGGTGTGGTGTTTAAATACCGCGCCGTTTTCATAATTTTATAGAAGGACCTTACATATGAAAATGAAAAAGAGACATCAGCAGAAATTAGTGATGATAGCGATCATCTTATTTTTCTTATGGAATGTACCTTTTGCAACTATTTTTAATGGCGATTTTCATCTCTTTGGCTTTCCGGCATTTTACATTTTTATTTTTTTGAGCTGGTTTATCGGTATTGTTGTGGCTTACTATATTCTAAAAAAATTCTATGAGTAACTATGCCCTGATATTAATAATAGTTCTTTATCTAGCGTTTCTTTTTTTCTTGGCGTATTGGGCAGAAAGAAAACATCGGGGAAAGTTGGTTAATAATCCCTACATCTATGTACTGTCTTTGGCGGTGTATTGCACAGCATGGACCTATTATGGCAGCGTGGGTATTGCTTCCCAGTCAGGAGTTAATTTTTTGGCCATCTACCTAGGACCTGTAATCGCCATGCCACTTTGGATTGTTCTAATGCGTAAAATCATTAGAATATCAAAACAACACAAGATTTCAAGTATTGCCGATTTTATTTCCATGCGCTATGGCAATAACAGACCCCTAGGGGCTTTGGTGACCGTTACGTGTCTTTTGGCCATTATCCCCTATATATCCCTACAGCTAAAAGCTGTTTCCGAAACCTTCGCCTTGGTTTCCAACAATACAAGTTATGTTTCTGCAAGTATATTCGAAGATTCCACGTTTTACATTGCTTTACTGATTGCTATTTTTGTGGCTTTCTTTGGAACCCAATCCACAGATGCTTCACTTGGGAAACGAGGTATTATGGCAACTGTCGCTCTGGAATCTATTTTGAAACTGGTTTTCTTTTTGGCCATTGGCATTTTTGTAGTGTATTTTATGTTTGATGGTACAACGGATGTCTATCAAAAAGCATCCCTGACCGAAAATTTTAAAGAACTGAGTTCATTTGGTGGTTTGGAAAATGGATTTAATTGGATGTTTACCATACTCCTTTCCTTTTTCGCTATTTTTCTATTGCCCCGACAGTTCCATGTGGCGGTAGTGGAAAATCAAAACATCAATCATTTGAAAAAAGCGATTTGGTTATTCCCTCTTTATCTGCTTGTTTTCAATGTTTTTGTAATTTTTATTGCTTGGGCCGGTAACATCAAATTACCAAACACCTTAAACCACGATTACTACTCGCTTTTGTTGCCCATCCAAGAAGGAAATACTTTTTTGACTCTATTGGTTTTTATTGGAGGTTTTTCTGCGGTTATTTCCATGATTGTGGTGTCTACCTTGGCGTTGTCCACCATGGTGAGCAATAACGTTATTATCCCTTATGGTTTTATTAAAAAGCTTGTTGAGGGTAACCCAGAAGAAAATGCGAAGAACATTAAAAACATTAGAAGAATTGCGATTTTTATATTGATTATTGTCGCCTATTTTTTCTACGTTCTCTTTTCCAATCAGCTTTCCTTATTTTCTATTGGACTGATTTCGTTTGTGATTATTGCCCAATTGGCCCCATCTTTCTTTTTGGGTCTTTTTTGGAGACGTGGAACGGCCAAAGCGGCTAAGGTGGGAATGATTGTTGGGCTTTTAGTGGTTATCTATACCCTTTTTCTGCCAATTATTGCCGATGTTGTTACACCTGAATCGCAAATAGCTGATAAAGGCCTTTTCGGATACTGGTGGTTGCGGCCATCACAATTATTCGGATTGGATTATCTAACTCCAGAAAGTAATGCTTTCTTATGGAGCATGAGTTTTAATACTATGGCTTTTGTGGGCTTCTCACTTATGGCAAAAGGTAATTATCGCGAGCGTAATTATGCCGAAATGTTCGTGAACAATGAGAATTATGAAAACCTTCAGGAAGGTGCTTTTATTTGGAAGGGTGAAGCTTACGTTGCTGATATCAGAAGATTGTTAAATCGGTTTTTAGGGGAGACACGAACGAAGCGTGCCTTGACCCTTTTTAATAGAAAATATAATATTTCGGAACAAGAGGAAAAGGCAGATGCGCGGCTCATCAACTTTTCTGAGAAGCTGCTTACAGGTTCCATTGGAAGCGCTTCGGCAAAAATATTGTTGGCTTCGGTCTCTAAAGAGAAGCCAATTAGTCTGGTTGAGGTGTTGAACATTTTGGAAGAAAACAAGGAAACCAAAGCTACTAACAAACTGCTTGTTGAAAAATCGGAAGAGCTGTCCCAGATGACCTCTAAATTACAGTTGGCCAACTATGAATTGTTATTTCAGGATAAGCAAAAAGATGAATTTTTGGATACTGTGGCCCATGAACTTAAAACCCCTATTACCTCAATCAAAGCTGCTTCAGAAATTTTGGAGGACGATGCGATGCCTTCGGAACTCCGCCAACAATTCTTGAAAAACATCAGTAAGGATACGGACCGTTTGGCCAAATTGATTCATGACATTTTAGATCTTGAAAAACTTTCCTCTGACCGCACCGAACTCAAAATACGTAGCGGTAAAATAAATAGGACCATCAAAAAAGCCATAAACGGTATAGAAAGAATAGCCGAGCAACAAAAGGTACATGTGATTTTTGAGGAGTCCGAGTATCTGGAAGGAATGTATGATGAAGATAGAATCCTTCAGGTTTTAACCAACTTACTATCCAATTCATTAAAGTTTACAAAGAAAGAGAAAGGAATTATTAAGGTACTACTGGAAGAGAAAGAAGAGGAGATTGCCATAGCGGTTGAGGATAATGGAAGAGGGATTCCAGAAGAGGACCACAACTATATTTTTGAAAAATTTTATCAGTCAAAGAATCAGAACACTAAAAAGCCTCAAGGAAGTGGTTTTGGTTTGGCCATTTGCAAGCAAATTGTTGAAAGCCATAACGGAAGTATTTGGGCAGATAAAACGGTTAAGCATGGTGCAAGGCTGGTATTCACAATACCTAAGACAATATGAGTAGAAAGATTTTGATAGTGGATGATGAACCCAACATTGTAATGTCGTTGGAATATGCATTTAAGAAAAAAGACTTTGAGGTTTTTATAGCGCGCGATGGTACTGAAGCTTTGGAAATAGCTGGCAAAGAGCTTCCAAACATTGTTCTTCTGGACATTATGATGCCCAAAATGGATGGGTACGAAACCTTGAAGCAAATACGGAATAACAAAGACCTAAACGGAACCAAGGTGGTTTTTTTATCGGCTAAAAGTAAACTTGCCGATGTAGAAAAGGGCCTGAAACTTGGAGCCGATAGTTATGTGACCAAGCCGTTTTCGGTAAAAAAGGTCATTGCGGATATTGAAGAAATGATAGCCTGAACCGAAATGAAGTACAAAGAATTTTACTCAAAAAGTATTCAAAACCCGGAAGAGTTTTGGAAAGAACAAGCCCAAACATTAGCCTGGAATCGTTTCCCTACAGAAATATTAAAAAATGCCCCAAATGGAGGTAATCAATGGTTTGCAGACGGCGAATTGAACATGAGTTATTTATGCATTGATAGGCATATTGAAGCTGGTTTTGGAAATCAAGTGGCTATTTATTACGACTCTCCGGTAACCGGTATAAAAGCCGGAATTACCTATATGCAGCTTAGGGATGAGGTGTCAAAACTAGCTGGAGGATTAAAAAGACTTGGTCTGGAGAAAGGTGATACGGCCATTATCTACATGCCCATGATACCGCAAGCCGTTTATGCCATGCTCGCCTGTGCCCGTTTGGGCGTAATCCATTCGGTAGTTTTTGGAGGATTTGCACCTCATGAGTTGGCAATCCGAATAGATGATTGTAAGCCCAAAGTCATTATCACGGCATCAAATGGAATTGAAATAGAAAAGATTATTCCTTACAAACCCTTTGTGGATGAAGCCATAGCCTTGGCAAAGCACAAAACTGAACGTGTAGTTATTTTCGATAGAAAGTTGGGGGTTCACATTCCTGAAATGGATTATGATGTGGATTACGATACTTTAGTGAATGAATCTGAACCTGCTGAACCTGTTCAAGTAGAAGCTTCACATCCGCTCTATATTTTATATACTTCTGGAACCACAGGAACTCCTAAAGGAATTGTAAGGGATACTGGTGGATATGCCACTGCGCTAAAAGCATCGATGAAATATGTATATGGCGTTGAAGAAGGAGATGTGTATTGGGCAGCCAGTGATGTAGGTTGGGTAGTTGGGCATAGCTATATTGTATATGCTCCGCTTCTGAACCGGAACAGCTCCGTGCTCTTTGAAGGGAAACCAATCAAAACTCCAGATGCATCAACCTTTTGGAGGGTGATTTCCGAATATAAGGTCAAGGTAATGTTTACGGCACCTACAGCTATTCGAGCCATTAAAAAAGAAGACCCTGAGGGGCTGTTACTCAAAAAGTATGATTTGAGTTGTTTACAGTATCAATTTTTGGCAGGGGAACGATGTGACGTAGCAACTTTGAAGTGGACCCAAGATAAACTAGGAATACCCGTTATTGACCATTGGTGGCAGACAGAATCCGGTTGGCCTATGTTGGCGAATATGGTAGGAGTTGAACTTCAATCGGTTAAACCAGGCTCTGCTGGATTCCCCGTTCACGGCTACAACATACAAATTATGGGAGAGGATGGTAACCCCTGTGAACCTAATGAAGAAGGGTATGTTTTGGTAAAATTACCATTGCCCCCAGGCTGTTTGTTGGATGTATGGCAGAATACCCAACGATTTGTTTCAGGTTATCTCGAAAAATTCCCCGGATATTATTTTTCTGGTGATGGAGGATATAAAGATGAAGATGGATATGTATTTATCACCGGGAGGGTAGATGATATCATTAACGTGGCCGGCCATCGGCTTTCAACGGCTGAAATGGAAGAAATTGTCGCATCGCATCCTGCAGTTGCGGAATGTGCTGTTTTTGGAATACATTGTGATCTAAAAGGGCAAAGACCCTTAGGTCTGGCAGTCCTCAAATCCGGAACGGAGATTACCCCACAGAATTTGGAAAAAGAAGTAATTCACAATGTACGCCGAGATATTGGAGCAGTAGCTTCCTTTAAGGAATTATTGGTGGTGAACCGATTACCTAAAACACGTTCGGGAAAAATCTTGAGGAAATTGCTTCGAAATATTGCCGATAAATCAGAGTATCCTATACCATCTACTATTGATGACGTGGCCATCATTGATGAAATTAAACGAGCATACAGTTCTAGAAATATTGGAAAACCTAAAAAACAAACCTTATGAGTAATTATCACATAAAACATCTTGAAGAATACTTTCAAGTGTACCGAAAATCCGTTCGTGACCCGGAAAATTTTTGGGAAGAGGTCGCCGAAGAACATTTTGTATGGAGAAAAAAATGGGACAAGGTCTTGGAATGGGATTTCAGCAAACCCGAAGTTACTTGGTTTCGAGGAGCTAAGTTGAATATTACCGAAAACTGCATCGACAGGCACTTGCGTATTCGTGGGGAAAAAACGGCCATTCTTTTTGAACCGAACGACCCAAAAGAGGAAGCAGAACATATTACCTATAAAGACCTTCATGGTCGTGTATGTAGAATGGCCAATGTGCTCAATGAAAAAGGAATCAAAAAAGGGGACAGGGTTGTTATTTATCTTCCTATGATTCCTGAACTGGCAGTTTCTGTATTGGCATGTGCAAGAATAGGTGCTATTCACTCGGTGGTGTTTGCTGGCTTTTCTTCAACTGCACTATCAACCAGGATAAATGATTGTGGAGCGAAAATGGTTATTACATCTGATGGTTCGTATCGTGGTAAAAAGACCATTGATTTAAAAGGAATTGTAGATGAAGCTTTGAATGATTGCCCCGATGTAGAAACGGTTTTGGTCGCGAAACGTATAGATTCCAAAATCGATATGAAATCTGGGCGCGACGAATGGTTGGCACCACTATTGGAAAGTGCCTATGGTGACTATCCGCCTGAAGTAATGGATGCAGAAGACCCTTTGTTCATTTTATATACATCGGGTTCCACAGGAAAACCGAAAGGAATGATGCATACCACTGGGGGATATATGATTTACACGGCCTATACCTTCAAAAATGTTTTCCAATATAGAGAGCAGGATGTGTATTGGTGTACGGCAGATATTGGGTGGATTACGGGACATTCATACATCATTTATGGACCACTGGCCAATGGAGCAACAACAGTTATGTTTGAAGGGGTTCCTTCTTATCCCGATTTTGGACGTTTTTGGGAGATTGTTCAAAAACATAAAATAACCCAATTTTATACGGCACCAACGGCCATTAGGGCTTTAGCTAAAGAAAATTTGGACTTTATCAAAAAATACGATTTATCTAGCTTAAAGGTATTAGGCACTGTTGGAGAACCCATTAACGAGGAAGCATGGCACTGGTACAATGACCATGTAGGGGAGAAGCAGTGTCCTATAGTGGATACTTGGTGGCAAACCGAAACTGGTGGAATTTTGATTTCACCCGTTCCGTTTTCTACACCCACAAAACCTACCTATGCTACTTTGCCTTTACCGGGTATACAGCCAGCTCTTATGGATGAGCAGGGTAAGGAAATAAAGGGTAACCCAGCAGACGGAAGACTTTGCATTAAATTTCCTTGGCCTTCCATGGCACGTTCCATATGGGGCAATCATCAAAGATATAAGGATACCTATTTCTCTGCTTTTGATAATATGTATTTCACGGGAGATGGTGCCTTGCGGGATGAGGTAGGATATTACAGGATTACGGGTCGAGTAGATGATGTGATCATAGTATCGGGTCATAATTTGGGTACGGCCCCAATTGAAGATGCCATCAACGAACATCCTGCAGTTGCTGAATCTGCAATTGTTGGATTCCCTCATGACGTCAAGGGCAATGCACTTTACGGGTATGTTACTTTGAAAGAAACTGGTGAATCCCGAGATAGAGATAATCTACGTAAAGAGATAAATCAAGTAATCACAGAACATATTGGTCCTATTGCCAAATTGGACAAGATTCAATTTACTTCAGGTCTTCCGAAAACGCGAAGTGGTAAGATAATGCGACGTATACTGCGAAAGATTGCTTCCAAGGATACCGGAAATCTAGGGGACACTTCTACTTTATTGAATCCAGAGGTAGTGGAGGAAATAATGAACGAAGCTCTTTAAAAGGTTTTCCAGAATTCCCAAAACCTGTCTTTTTTGAGTAGCTTTTCAAGAGAGACAGGTTTTAATTTATCCAAAATACGTAAGAAGGCAATGGCTGTAATATAAGCGTCACCAAGCGCTGTATGTCGGTCCGTTTTTGAAATATTGAATTCTTCGCAAAGCACATCTAAGCTGTAATGTCCATCCGTTTTTCGTTTTACTCTGGGCAAACTTCTATTGAACAGTACTGCGGTATCCAAACTTTTGTTTAGTAACTTGGACATACCATGGCGAATGAGAGCTTCATTAATCATACCGATATCAAAGCCTACATGATGTGCTACTATCACCGCATTGTTTTCAAGAAGTTTTAATAAAATCTTTAACCCTTCTAACTCTTGAATCCGTTTTACTTTTCCTTTTTTTAAGATTCCATGAATTTCAACAGTTTTTTCGTCAAATGTGGTCTGTTCCAAAAAAACTTCAAAGGCATCTTTTGCCAAGATGGAGCTGTTTTGCAATCGGAGAGCACCAATACTCAACATACGGTCTTTTTTGAGACTAAAACCTGTGGTTTCCGTGTCCAAAACCACAAAAGAGACATCCGCTATGTTCTGAGGAATCTCTTCTTTGAAAGATGCCTCATAGTTTTTCCAGAATTCAGGTAAGTGCTCTTTTTTTACTCCCATTAATTGTGCTATCGTATTCTTGAAACCATAAAGCGAACATTCAGTACTTCTTGAATCTGTTTGATGGTTTTAAAGGTGCGTTTCAACTTCATTTTTTCTTCTTTGTTCAATTGTTCTAAATTGATGTATCTACCAGAATCATTGTTGGCCAACCCTTGTTTGGTCCTAAAACGAAGCAAAGCTTTAGTTGCGTAACTGCAGGCTAAGAACAACTCTTTGTTATTAGATTCCAGTTCTGCCATTTTTTCATAACGTTCCCAAGTATTGCTGATGTCTGGAATATTTCGAGATAATATAAGTACACGGGCGGCATCTACCAAAGGCATCAATGCCCTTAACTTGAGGTCAAAAAAATCTTTGTGAACGCCATCCTGCTCTACCAAGAATTCTCTGAAGAACCCTGAAGGAGAAGGATTCATGAGTGCTCCACTTGCAAGATGGGTAAGGAAAATAGGATACTGTTCTACGGTATCGAAAATATAATGGGATAATTTGGAAACCAATTTCTTATCTCCGTAAACACGATTGTAATCAAAGAAAATGGAAGAGAGCAGTACTTCGTCCGGCCCAGGGTTGGTAATCCATTTGGAGGTCATTTTTTTAAAACCAGATAGACTGTTGCACCATTTTGGGTTAGACCCCATCATATCGGCTGGGCAGTACTCATAACCAATAGTATTGAGTCCCACGGTAATAAATCTGGCCAATTTTAGAAAATAGTCCCTAGTTTTATCAAACTTGGAATCAGGTACATCCTCAAAAAGTAAGGCATTATCCTGATCTGTATGCAATAGTTGCTCGCTTCGTCCTTGACTTCCCATGGCCAACCATGCAAATTTCACCGGTGGGCCTGAATCCATTTGTTCGAGGGATAGTTCCACAACCCTTTTGATACATGCGTCATTCAGTTCAGATATAATTTTGGAAGTCAAAGTGAGAGGGATATTCTGCTCTAAGTATCCTCTCAGCAAGTTCATTACTCCATTACGAAGAGGTTTAATCTCTTCGGCTTTATTGGTTCTTTTAATTGCTTTTACCAATACGGCGGGATTATTTCCCAATGATAGCATGATGTCATGTTTGGATAAAATTCCAACGGCTTTGCTGTGTACCGTACCATCTTCTGTTAAAACTAAGTGACTGATATTGCTCTTCATCATGGCCATTTGAGCCTGCGTTATTGTCAACTTAGTGGGATAGGTGATTACTGGAGAAGACATGATGCTTTTTGCTTTAGCAGAAATAGAATGTTCTCCTGTGGCAATTTTGTTTCTTAGATCCTTATCGGTAATAATACCTATAGGCAACCCCTCTTTTTCAATAAGCATGGCACCAATTCCTTTTGAGGTCATTTTTTCTGCAATCGACTTAACCGAAGTCTGTTCAGTTGCTGAAACGATATTTCCAGAAAAATCCACAAGTTGAAGATCAAGTAGGGGAGTGTTGTTTTTGGAATTGGACTGTAATGCATCTCCCAATAATTGACCTCTGTTGGTTTTATCGTATGGGTTTCTAGTATTGGAAGCAAAGCTTTCTACCAAGAAATCTGCTACCCTTCGATTTTCTTTGATGTAAGGTCTGAATTTTTCTATCGGAATGGCATAGAGTATGGTTTCTTCCTCGCTCTTAGCGGTCAATCTGTAATTCTCATGAGCCATTAATGGCCTAAGGCCAAAAATATCCCCCTCGTCACAAATATCAAGTACAGTTTTCTCTTCTTTGTCCCAGAGCGCAATGGCCCCTTTGTGTACCACATAAAACTGATGGTGTGCAGACTCACCCACGTTAAAAACAAAGCTATTTTTTTCCTTGTATATGATAGTAACCTCTTCGGATAGGGTATCAAGTTGTTTCTTCATCAAATTGGAAAATGGAGGAAAGGTTTTTAGAAAATCCGCAATACGTTCAGAAATAGTGTTCTTCATACCTATAAAGGTAATTCTATTGACAATATCTTAGGAATTTTTAAAACCTTGAATTGAGATATACCATTATCTTAGCGACCCGCTTTAACTCTAGTACGTATTTTCAATTTGTATTGAATGAACAACCCAAATTCTTTTTATGAGGAGCAGTTGGAAAAGCTGCAAGCCACACTTGCAAAACAGAAACAAGAGTTGACTTGGATTAGTCTAATGCGCTTAGCAGCTTTTGTGGCAACTTGTGCATTGTTATATCTTTTTTATGGGCAAACACTATGGATGTGGACTTCATTTGTTTTTGGCGCAGGATTGTTTCTCTTCTTGCTACGGTGGCATGCCAATAAGCGAACCGTATTCGAACTCAATAGAGAGCTGAAAAAAATCAATGAGGAAGAGATAAAGATTTTAAAAGGCGATTATCTAGAACGCTATGATGGTAAAAACCTCGAAGAACCAGCTCACTTTTTTAGTTCGGATATAGACATGTTTGGCAGAGGCTCCTTCTTTCAGTATTTGAACCGAACCGGTCTAAAAGAGGGAACTACTCACTTGTGTAAAACGCTTTTATCCAATTCCATTGACGATATTCAAAAGAAACAAAAAGCCGTTGAAGAATTATCTAAAATGCCGGAGTGGCTTCAGCGATATACGGCCTTGGCTAGACTAACCAAAACTGAACTGACATCAGAATCCATAACAAAGTGGGTACAAAACTGCGTTCCATTCATTTCGGATAAAATGAAAAGGGTACCAGCGGTATTTGGACTCATTTCTGTAATTCTTTTTTCTCTTTCAGTTTTTGAAATATTGAATTGGTGGTTTTTGGGAATATGGTTCTTGCTGGGACTGGTGATTACAGGTTTTTTTCTAAAACGAAATAATGCACTTAATGTAAAAACAAGTAAGGTAAAGGATACCATTGAGCAATATTCCCTTTTGTTGAACGAAATTGAAAACCAAAAATTTAGTTCAGAATTACTTCAAAAAGAAAAAAAAGAAATTGAATCCCAACAAGAAAAAGCCTCGTTGATTTTCAAACGTTTGTCCAATGCCATGGATAGATTCGATAATCGAAACAATGTGCTGGTAGCCCTTTTGGGAAATGGTTTTTTTCTATGGGATTTGCAATCTGGTTATCAAATTGAGCAATGGATACTACAGTATAGCGATTTGGTAGAGCAGTGGTTTAGCACCATAGCATTTTTTGATGCCTATAATTCTTTTGGTGTATTTGCTTTTAATCATCCTGAATTTAGTTATCCTGTTATTACAAAGGATTCCAATTACTTGATTGAAGCTAAATCCTTGGGGCATCCCTTGATTGCCAGTGAAAAACGAATCAACAGTGATTTACAGCTTGGCAAAAAAGACTTTTTCGTGGTCACAGGTGCAAATATGGCTGGGAAAAGCACCTTTTTACGAACTGCTTCTTTATATATCCTCATGTCAAATTTGGGATTACCGGTTTGTGCAAAAGAAAGTGCCTATTTCCCGATTAAGCTGATTACCAGTATGCGTACAACGGATTCTTTGGCAGACCAAAGTTCTTATTTCTTCTCAGAACTTACGCGACTCCAGTTTATTATGGAGCAATTGGAAGAAGAGACCTATTTGGTGGTATTGGACGAAATTCTAAAGGGGACCAATAGTGTGGATAAGGCCCTAGGTTCTAAAAAACTGATTGAACAATTGGTTGAAAAAGGTGTGCCAGGAATCATAGCCACCCACGATTTAAGCCTATGTGAAATTGCGGATAATTTGGAAGTGGTCAGAAACTACTTTTTTGAAACTGAAATTAAAGATGACGAATTGCATTTTGACTACCAATTGAAAGCAGGGGTTTGCAAGAATATGAATGCTTCTTTTTTGTTGAAGAAAATGAGAATCATTTAGACAAAAGATTTATTCTCGGATTCGTAGAACGTTATTCAGCTATCTCTCTATGGAGGAAGTTTTTTAGAGAATCTAAAAAGTACTCAGGTTTGAAACTGGAATAAAGGTCTTGTGCTTCTTTCTTCCATTCCTTTTTCTCGGTTTTTTGAAAAAGTTCAGGAGCAAAATCCATTAAATGCACCGCTTCGTGCTTAGTATCCTCATAGAAGGTGTGCCATCCTTCTTTGGAAATCCAAGGAGAATGGATGCTGAAAGTGGGTATTTGCGCAGCTTTAGCCATATTTACAGCCCCACCTTCATTACTTACAAGGCCCTCGCATTTGGATAATAAAGCTAAAAAAACTCTTAAGTCTTCTGTATACAAGTTCTCATTGATTTTAGATACTGTTTGCTCTTGACAAAAGGAAATTAACTTTTCTACCTCGACCTTTTGGCTGGGTATGAAATTAAATAGAAGTATTAAATCCGGTCTATTTGATACTATACTATCGAGTACTTTAGCCATGTATTCTAGCGGGTAGGTTTTTGCTGGCTCACTGCCCAAAACCCCTATCATCAGCATCTTTTCGCTTTCTCGAATTCCATTTTTTTTCAAAAAACGGGTCATATGTGCCTCTTCTGCTTCTGAGATGTAAATTCTTGGTCTAGCTCTCGGTTTTTTTATTTCGCTAACTACAGGTTCAACCAATAACAACCTATGGTCCAGAGCTAAACCTAAACCATAAGGCAATTGTTTACTACGGTCAATTGGGTGAGAGTATACCAATTTGGAATACCACTTTTGATATGAAACTCGAATATTAGCTCGCGAAGATGCAGTAATCAACATACTCTCAATCTTACCGTAAGCATCTATAACTACATCATATTGATTTCTATGGATTTTTTTCAAAAAACTGTAAAATCCTTTAATTTTTTTTCGGTCTTGGGAAGAAAATAAAAGAATTTCATCAATGTAAGGATTGTTTTTTATTACATCTTCAAACCCTTCATTTACTAAAAAATGAATGGTTACGTCTTTATAAAACTCCTTAATATGTCTAGCAATAATGGAGCTAACCAGAACATCACCCAACATTTTTTGCTGTATCACAAGGGCTTTCATCACAAAATAATTTCAAATATAAAATCTTCGAAGTTTAGAATTCAAATTCAATTAATAAAGTGAAATCTGCTTTTCTTTCGCAAGGTATGGATAAAGCACCTTTATCTTCAGAATACCCTTTCTAATTCTTTTTCTTTTGCAATATCAAAAACTAGTTTATGTATCCTTAAGCGAGCTTTTTTGTTCCGTTTGGTAACGGGGTTTTAGGTTCACAGGGATTTAATTGTTTATCACTATGCAGTAAAAGAGAACAGTATCTTTCTTAAAAAGCAGTACTAGTGTTTATTAAAAATAGTTTCGGGTAATTTTAGATGATGACTCATAAGTTTGAGAGTTGTTTATTCTCGTTTTACTTATGTTGTTCCCAAACAAAAAACCCAAGACTAAAATCTTGGACTTTTTGTAGTAAGAGGTAGGATTTTAACTCCAAACCCCAGGGTCATACATCCCAGACAACATGTTAAAAAAGTTGTCTTGTAATATTTTTCCTTTGACAGAATTACTTGCTGACCTAGGTCATTTTCTCCCTTTTTTTAAGTGACTATGTTTGTTTTTATCCAACAATGGCAGATTAAATCATTAACTAAAAATAACAACCTATGTACGTTAAGAAAAAGACCTACTGGAACTCTTCAAATTATTTAGTTTTGTTCATCTTAGTGTGTTTTGGACTGCTTGTGAGCAGTTGTGATAATGAAGCGCGGGGATTTGCATTACCTGAGGGTGACATTGATCAAGGGAAGTTAACCTATGAAAGGTTGGCTTGTAATAGTTGCCATAGTATTTCAGGGATAGCATGGAAAGGTGGCAGTGATAGCCTCAATATACTTCTCGGTGGAGAAGTATCCTCCAAGAAGACCTATGGCGAACTGGTAACTTCAGTAATAAACCCATCTCATAAAATCGCTCCTAGATATAAAAAAATAGCTGTAACCAAAGAAGGTGATTTAAAGATGGATAATTATAATTACATCATGACCGTACAAGAACTGATCGATTTGGTCACTTTTCTTCAATCGGAATACAAAGTAGAAGTACCTAAAACAAATTACTATCCCTATTATTGAATATTTTTGAAGTACACTAAAACTGAGGAAATGCTCAAATGGCTTTGATTCATTCAAAATGGTACTATGTTGGCCAAAATGCATGTCTCCAAGAGCCAATTTGTATCATTTTTCCAGCTCTGTTGATAAAAGTTTTATCCATCCAAAGTAAAGATTGGGGACACTATGATTGAGTTCAGGCCTTTGAATTACCTATCTGTTTACTTAGACCGTCTAGTAAAGGGACAATTATGGCTCAAGGTAGTACTCGGTTTGGTATTGGGAGCAGGCTTGGGAATTCTTCTCAACCCATCAACAGGACTGTTTTCAGAGGATTTCAGTTCACGACTAGCGGAATGGCTTGATTTGCCCGGGCAGTTATTTATGCGACTGGTCCAAATGATTATGATACCTCTTGTATTTACATCGATACTTACGGGTATCGTGAGCAACACATCGGGTAATCTTAAATCTTTTGGTCTCAGACTATTGTTGTATTTCATTTTCACCACTTCCGTTGCCATACTGATAGGCCTAGCAGTAACCCTCATTTTGAAACCTGGTCAGTACATTTTTTCGCTTGGCGGATTTTCCAGTGCTAATGATGTCAATGATATTCCCATTGAGCAAACCAATCTTATGGAAAATATTCCAAAAGCCATCTCAAACCTTATTCCAAATAACCCGCTTGAGTCTATTTTGACCGGAGAAATGTTGGGGGTTGTAATTTTCACAATACTTATTGGTGTTGCCGTAACCCAACTTCAGGATAAAACGGCAAGACCCATAATTCAGTTTTCGGAAGCCATTCAAAAAATATGTATGATTGTGGTTTCATTGGCTATGATGCTAGTACCTTATGCCGTGTTCGGTTTAATCGCCGCCTTGTTATCCAGAACAGGTATAGAAATATTTATTGGTTTAGGCTACTATATGGGGGTCGTAATTCTGGGCCTAATTGTCTTATTGTTTTTTTATTTGATACTGGTAACCGTAATTACCGATATACCCCCCATAAAGTACCTAAGAGAAATCAGAGAACCCCAGTTACTGGCTTTTTCTACGGCTAGTTCCGCTGCAGTAATGCCATCGTCTATGAAAACCGTTGATGAAAAGTTGGGAGTGTCCTCTAACATCAGTGATTTTGTGATACCCATTGGAGCCACCATAAACATGGACGGTACGGCTCTTTTTCAATGTGTTACTACCTTGTTCATGGCACAGGCTTATGGGATAGATTTATCGGTAATGAACCTTTTGTTGATTACATTCACGGTAGTAGCTGCGTCAATAGGGACGCCTGCCATTCCAGGAGGTGGGGTGATAATTCTTGCCTCTGTATTGGAAAGTGCCGGGATACCGGTAGAGGGTCTTTTGGTTATCATCGGAATAGACCGTATTCTGGGAATGTTCAGAACATCGGTCAACGTAACCGGGGATTTAACCGCTTGTTTGGTTTTTAATCGATACTATGGAAGTAAACAAGCAGATGAAACCCTGACCAGTCAAAGTTAAGGTGGATTAACGGGTGTGGTTTTGTGAACTACTCATCTAGGTAAAAGCACGCAAAGGCAACCATTTTTTCTCAAAATATTGAAAAATGCCTAATTCATTTTCTGATTTAGAGGTATTTAAGGTTCTTTCCAAACCTATGCTGAATGTAGTTGGGATTTAGTAAAAAAACACCCATTGATAACGTCTTTTAAAAAACTGAATATCAATGGGTTTTTTTGTAGCGAGAGGGGGACTTGAACCCCCGACCTCAGGGTTATGAATCCTGCGCTCTAACCACCTGAGCTACCTCGCCATGGTTCAATAAAGCGGGTGCAAATATAGAGTTTAATTTTTCCCGAATCAAAAAACAATATTAATTTATTATTTGATATTTATTTTTATATCTTACCCAATTATATCTAGTGTTGAAAGGAAAAATCAAGCATAAGAATGAGCGATAAAATAAAATTTGAAATAGAATTCGTCATACAGGCTTCCCCGCAATTACTTTACCAATACATTTCCACGCCTTCCGGCCTATCTGAGTGGTATGCGGACAATGTAAATTCGCGGAGTGAGCTTTTTACCTTTATATGGGACGGTACGGAGGAAAATGCCAAAATGCTAAAACGCAAAAGTGATGAATTTGTAAAATTTTCATGGGAAGAAAATGAAGACGACAGTTTCTTTGAAATGAAAATTATAGTGGACGAGATAACAAAAGATGTTTCTCTTTTTATCACCGATTTTGCCGAAGAAGATGAGGTGGACGAAGCTAAAATGCTCTGGGAAAACCAAGTTTCAGATTTAAAGCAGGTGCTTGGCTCCAAATAGGCAAAAAAAGAATTGTAACGTATCTTTGGTCCCTCTTTAAAAAGGGACTTTTTTTATGGTCAATCATAACGGAATTTTTTTTGCTGCAGACGAACCCATTTTCACTCATGGCAACAGAGGTTATAAATACGGAGATGGGGTATTTGAAACACTTCGTGTGGTCAATGGGGATATTTTCTTTTGGGAAGACCATTATTTCCGTTTAATGGCCTCCATGCGTATGTTACGTATGGAGATTCCCATGAACTTTACCTTGGAGCATTTACAACAAGAAATTCTGGAGACCGTTCAAAAGAACACCTTTGAAAATAATTCTGCCAGGGTACGGTTCACTGTTGCACGGAACGAGGGAGGACTGTACACTCCTGAAAACAATACTATTTCTTATACGATTGAAGTAAACCCGTTGAGTTCTCCATTTTATACGTTACTGGATGAATCTTACGAAGTAGAATTGTTTAAGGACTTCTTTGTAAACAAAGATTTGCTTTCCCAGTTAAAGACCACAAATAAGTTGTTGAATGTTCTGGCAGGGGTATACGCTAAAGAAAATGGGTACGACAACTGTATTCTCTTAAATTCTGACAAACAAGTGGTAGAGGCCATAAATGGAAATGTTTTCTTGGTGCATGGCAGGATTATAAAAACAGCTCCACTGAAGGATGGATGTTTAAATGGCATCGCTCGAAAGAAGATTATCGAAATAATTGGGTTGAGTGAGGAGTTTGAATTATCGGAAACTTCAATTTCTCCATTCGAACTTCAAAAGGCCGACGAATTTTTCATCACCAATAGTATAAGCGGAATAATACCTATCACTCAGTATAGAAAAAAAACCTATACAAATACAATAGCTAAAAATCTGTTGGGAAAACTAAATGCTAAGGCTAGACTAGAGGTAACTAGTTAAGTGTGGGGTTTTCTGGCGCATTGGACCAAATTAAGTAATCGCCACCTAGTTCTACCATCTTTTCTTTCCAAAAAGCACCAGAGGGCTTCTCAAGAATTGAACTTTGATATTCGTTCTGAAGCACAACCCATGAATTTGAGTGTAATTCTTCATCTAACTGACAGGAAGCCCAGCCCGAATATCCTAAGAAGAATCGTATATCCTGTTCGGAAATAGTTTTGTTATTGATAAGTTCTACCGTCTTTTCAAAATCTCCACCCCAAAAAATTCCATCAGAGATTTCAATACTGTTATCTATCAAATGGGGAACCTTGTGTATAAAATAGAGATTGTCCTGTTCAACAGGACCTCCATTAAAAACTTGAAAAGGGATAGTAATTTCAGAGATAAGGTCACAAATGTTGTAGTCCAACGGTTTGTTCAAGATAAAACCAACAGAACCCTCCTGGTTGTGCTCTGCCAACAAAACGACTGAACGGTTGAAAGAAACATCCCCTGTTAGGGAAGGTTCTGCAATCAACAATTTTCCTTTTGTAGGCTTATTAAAATCCATTACAACAAGTTCTCGCTTTTAAATGTAATATTTTCTTGTTAATAACAAAAATCGATGCATACCAAAAAAAAAGCACTTCTTTTCAGAAGTGCTTTGTATATTTTAAAATAAATTGATTAGTTCACGGCCGAGCTCAATTCTGCTCCTGCTTTAAATTTCACTACATTCTTAGCAGCAATTTTGATAGTTTGTCCAGTTTGTGGATTTCTACCGTCTCTTGCTTTTCTGTGATCAACAGACCAAGAACCAAAACCTACCAAAGAAACTCGGTTTCCTTTTTTAAGTGATCCCTCAACATTTCCCAAGAAAGATTCCAATGCCTTTTTAGCTGCTGCTTTAGTGATGCCTGCATCAGCTGCCATAGCATCGATTAATTCTGTTTTGTTCATAACGGAAATAAATTAATTGTTGTTAAAATAAGTTTAATGCTGAACAAATTTATACGGATTTGCTATCCACGCAAGTAAAACCAAGGGAATTCAGGGTTTTTGTTGATAACTTCAAACGTTTGTTGATAAAGTCGAAGCAAAATCCATGTTTTCCGAAGCCAGTAATGGTAAGGCCTCAGCGCATTTTGGCATTTTCTCCAACTTGAAGGCCTCGCAGTGTATCGGCTGTTTTCATCCTTTTTTTACCTGGAAGTTGGATTTCCAGCAATGAAATAACCCCATCTCCGGCTACCACTTTTAAGGAGTCTTTTGTTGTGATAACCTCTCCTATTTTATATGATGTATTGGCTGGTTCGATAGCGCTCCTAAAAACCTTTAGTATTATAGGATTTTCATCCCCGTCTTTGAAAAAGTTGGTCCATGCACCAGGATAAGGACTCAATCCTCTAATATGATTATGGATTTGTTCCGCCGGCAGATTCCAATCTATCTCACAGGTTTCCTTATGAATTTTGGGTGCTGATTTCAGAACGGTGCTTTGCTCTTGTGGAATGGTTTTTACATCATCACTGGCAATCATTTTACAGGTTTTCACTACCAGTTTTCCACCAATCTGCATCAACCGGTCGTGAAGACTTCCGGCACTTTCATTCTGTTCAATCTGTATCTTGTCTTGTAGGATAATGTGTCCTGTATCAATTTTATCATCAATAAAAAAAGTTGTGACCCCAGTTTCTGTTTCCCCATTGATAATGGCCCAATTAATGGGAGCTGCACCACGATATTGGGGCAGGAGGGAAGCATGCAAATTAAATGTTCCATACTCGGGCATCTGCCAAACCACCCTGGGCAACATCCTAAAAGCCACTACCACTTGTAGATTTGCCTTAAGTTGCCTTAACTCTTCAATAAATTGCTCGTCTTTAAGATTAGTTGGCTGCAATACCTTTAAGTTATTGGCCACGGCAAATTGTTTAACAGCAGATTCTTGAAGTTTTCTTCCACGACCAGCAGGACGGTCTGGAGCCGTGATAACCCCAACTATATTGAAACCTGACTCCAACAAATGCTTTAGACTTTCTACAGCGAATTCGGGAGTCCCCATAAAGACTATTTTCAACGATTTATTTTGTTGCAAGGCGGTACTTATTTTTTTGGTTCAATACAATCAGTTCTTCTTCAAGTAAGTGTCTTAAAATCTTCAAAACTTCCTTCTCATCCGAATCTATTCGTGCCACTAGCTCTCTTGAGGTTAACGATTTGTTTTTAAGGGCATCAAGGATACTGTTTTTGAGATCAAAGGAAGAGGTCTTTTTATTTTGGGTACAAATATCGCATTTACCACAATTCTTGTTTGCTACTTCACCAAAATACTTTAGTAAAAACCGGTTTCTGCATGTATGTGAGTTTTCAATGAAATCCAACATGGATTGCAGGTTGTTGCTTTTAATTTGATGTAGGGATTTTATTTTTTTTGAAAATGAATTTATAGTAAGATCATCTTCCCTTGGAGCTAGAAAACTGATTTCAAAGTCACCTTCATTGGATTTATAGGCAATTATCTCGTCTTTTTGGAGCTGCTTCAGCATGGTATGCAAAACGGATTCCTGTAAGCCTGTTTTTTTGACTAAGAGTGAAATGTCAACCTTAGTTTCAAATTCCAATATACCTCCATAGGTGCGTAACATGGTCTGGATAAGGGATTGATAGCTTGTATGGCTGTCTAAATAAGAAAAAATGTGTTGTTTCTTAGATATAAATTGAATGGTTGTGCGTTGTTTGAAATTTTCAGACAGTGAAATAATGGAATTTTGGTCCAGAATTTTAAGTCCTTGATACGTCAGGTTTGAATTGAGCTCGTACTGCTTACAGAATTTTACGAAAGGAAAAGCGTAGGTTTCCAAAGGCAGCTCTCCGTATGAAATCTGAAAGAAATTGTTCAAGTTTCGATATAGTCTTTTCAAAAAAGCGGAATCCGGTAGGGATTCTAAAAACTGTTGTTTCGCCAACCCTTTATCCGCTTCATTGGTAAGTAGAAATGCATTCGAGGTCATACCATCCCGTCCAGCTCTACCTACTTCTTGAAAATAGCTTTCAAGGCTATCCGGTATTTGGTAATGAATTACAGTGCGCACATCTGGTTTATCAACCCCCATTCCAAAGGCATTGGTGGCCACCATGATTTGCACAGTATTGTTCAGCCACTTTTTCAATTGGGTTTCTTTTTCCATTCGTGATAATCCGCCATGGAAAAAAGAAGCCTTAAGTCCATTTTCCAAGAGAAAATCACTAAGTTGTATTGACATTTTTCGAGACCTTACATAAACTATGGCACTTGAGGTGCCCTTACCAAGAATATGTTTTAATCGAAATCGTTTATCCTCTCTATGTTCCACAAAAAGCCCAATATTATCTCTAGAAAAAGAATCTTTAAAGACTTTGGCTTGGTCCAATTCTAAGTTTTGAACTATGTCTTCGATAACCTTTGAGGTTGCTGTGGCCGTTAATGCAATCAACGGCACTTTAGGTGCTAACTCCCTTAAAATACCACAATGTAGATATGCTGGTCTAAAATCGTTGCCCCATTGCGATATACAATGTGCCTCATCGATAGCGATTAAGTTAACGTTCATTCCTTTGATACGCTCCTGAATTAAGGGTTGTTGTAAGCGCTCTGGGGATAGGTACAAAAACTTGTAATTTCCATATAAACAGTTGTCTAGTAAGGTGTTTACATCCTCAAAGGAAAGTCCTCCGGTGAGTGCAACTGCCTTTACTCCTTTGTTTTTGAGTGCTTCGATCTGATTTTGGATAAGGGCGACTAAGGGTGATACCACAATGCAAATCCCGTCCATCACCATTGCTGGAACTTGATAACAAATAGACTTGCCGCCACCAGTGGGCATTAATGCCAAAGTATCCGCTCTTTCAAGAACGTTATTTATGATGGTTGCTTGTGAACCCCTGAAATCTTGATGCCCCCAAAAGGTATTTAGAATGGTTTTCGCCTTATCAAGCATATTTAAGAATTGAGCTTTTTTAGAATGAAATCTATTCGCTCGGAAACTGGTTTTTTGGGGACTAACATAGGGTTGTAACCAAATCCAGTATAGGTATTTCGTAAGGCATCATCTATTTTTTGAGCCTCTTCATAGCTTTCTAATCGTTCATTGTCCGAAACATATATTTCTTGCCAAGGCGGCAACAAAAAGATATGGTCGTAAGGATTCTGCTCACAAGTATTTGTGAACTCTTTGTTATAGGACTGATTAAAGAAATCCATGTAAGCTAAAACATCAGGAATACCCCTGTCAAAAAAAATAATGGGTTCGCTAAAGCTTAACGATTTCTTATAGTGTTCGGCTCTACCATGCAACAAGTCTTTGTTGAATTGCAGAGCGTCATCTACAAAAACTAGCGGATTGGAGGTAAAAGAGTCTGTTTTTCCCTCTTTCTTTGCTTTGGAGGTCATATCTCGGATAATCTCATGGAAACATGGGTATCCCAATTGTTCCAAACCAGTAATTATTGAAGTTTTTCCGGTTCCAGGTGCTCCTGTGATGACTACTTTCTTACTTTTCAAAAGTTGCAGTTTTGGCGAGCAAATTACGGAAAACGGCATGAGGAAAAAAATTGTTGAGTAAGCCATATCTTTGTAAAAAATATGGGGATGGACCAGAACGAATCTGATGAATTTTATGGAAGACTCAAAGAGCAATTGTTGGAAAACTCTAAGTGGCCTTCCAGCTATTTATACAAATTTATAGTTCCTACAGATAATGAGAAAATAGAACAAATCAATACCATTTTTGATAATACAGGTGCGGTCATTGAATCCAAAAAATCTAAGAAGGGAACCTATACAAGTATTTCCATTACAGTGAATATGAAAGACCCAGATGAGGTTATATCTAAATACAAGGAAGTTTCATCTGTAGAGGGGGTTATATCCTTATAGGTCTTCTTTATCATAATTTTATTATTTTGCGGTCGTTATTGGTAGTACTTCCCATTCCATTAATCACTTAATATATCTTAATTTGAATTCAGTAGAACATTTAGAATACAACACGGAACGTCCTAAACTTTTCATTCCTGAATATGGTCGTCATTTCCAAAAAATGGTAGACCATGCGGTTTCCATTGAAGACCGCGAGGAAAGAAATAAGGTTGCAAAAGCTATTATTAGCGTAATGGGCAATCTACAGCCCCATCTTCGAGATGTTCCGGATTTTCAACATAAACTCTGGGACCAACTCTTTATCATGTCCGATTTTAAGCTGGATGTAGATTCTCCATTCCCAATCACTTCCAAGGAGGTGTTACAGCAACGTCCCGAACCTTTGGGGTATCCTCAGAACCATCCTAAGTATCGCTTTTATGGCAATAACATTAAGCGAATGATTGATGTTGCCATTAAGTGGGAAACAGGGGATTTGCGAACTGGTTTAGAATATGCCATTGCCAATCACATGAAAAAATGCTACCTAAATTGGAACAAGGATAGCGTGGAGGACACGGTGATTTTTGGCCATTTAAAAGAGCTTAGCGATGGCGCAATTGATTTGGCTCCTAAAGGAGAAAGCCTTACAAATAGTGAGTTATTCTTAAAGAATAGGATTGTCAAATCACAAAGAGGTAGCGGCAGCAACAAAAAAGGACAACGCAACAGCAGGTCTAAGAAAAGATATTGATTCCGTAAGCTTATGGGTACGTTTAGGATAGAAGGCGGGCACCAGCTTTCTGGAGAGATAACTCCGCAAGGGGCAAAAAACGAAGCACTTCAAATTTTATGTGCGGTCCTTTTGTCCGATGAGAAGATTACCATTCACAATATTCCTGATATAATTGATGTCAATAAATTAATTGCCTTGCTTGAGGATTTAGGTGTAAAAATCCAAAAAAAAGGAAAAGGCTCTTATACTTTCAAAGCTGATGACATTAATTTGGACTATCTACAATCTGACCAATTTAAACAAGATGGTAGAGGCCTTAGGGGCTCCATAATGTTGGTGGGCCCACTTTTGGGAAGGTTTGGCAAGGGGTATATTCCCAAACCTGGTGGTGATAAAATTGGAAGAAGGCGCTTAGATACCCATTTTGAAGGTTTTATTAAGCTAGGTGCTAAGTTTCGATACAATAGGGAAGAATATTTTTACGGAGTGGAAGCTGAAAAGCTTACTGGGACTTACATGCTACTTGATGAAGCTTCTGTTACCGGAACGGCAAATATTGTAATGGCTGCCGTACTGGCTGAAGGAACTACAACCATTTACAATGCAGCGTGTGAACCCTACCTTCAGCAGCTTTGTAAGATGTTGAATAGGATGGGCGCCAAGATATCAGGTGTAGGTTCCAATTTACTTACTATTGAAGGTGTTGAATCTTTAGGGGGAACGGAACACACCATGCTTCCTGATATGATTGAGATTGGAAGCTGGATTGGATTGGCTGCAATGACACGTAGTGAGCTCACTATTAAGAATGTGAGTTGGGACGATTTAGGACAAATTCCCAATGCCTTTCAGAAATTGGGGATTAAACTAGAGCGCAGAGATGATGATATTTTTATCCCGAAGCATGAAAATGGATATGAAATCCAGAATTATATAGACGGTTCCATTCTCACAATAGCTGATGCTCCATGGCCGGGATTAACACCTGATTTATTGAGCATTTTACTGGTAGTGGCCATTCAGTCCAAAGGAGAGGTTGTGATACACCAAAAAATGTTTGAAAGCCGTCTGTTCTTTGTAGACAAGTTGATTGACATGGGTGCCAAAATCATTTTATGTGACCCTCACCGTGCTACCGTAATTGGACACGATTTCAAGTCTACATTAAAGTCAACAACCATGGTCTCTCCAGATATACGTGCTGGGATTTCTCTTCTCATTGCTGCGCTTTCAGCCAAGGGAACTTCTACTATTCACAATATAGAGCAAATTGACAGAGGCTACGAAGATATAGACACCCGTTTAAGAGCAATAGGAGCAAATATAGTAAGGGTCTAGAGCTTAGGTATGACTTAATTGTGTTGGGTTGAAAAGTATATCCTTCACGTTTGCAAAGAAGGGTATGGCCAGCGTACTAGGTTTCATAAATGCGTCTGACTTCTCAAAAAAGTTATCTATCTGTTTTAATTTCAAATGGGCCGAAGTTCCATTAAGCCCATAATCATGAAAGGCCATGCTCCATTCATCAAAAAGCCTTATGGAAGACCTTTCCTCACAGATGATTTCCATAGTATGATGACGAGCATCTTTCCTAATTCTTGTGAATAGTCTTTCAACCTGTTTTTCTTCTCCTTCCAAGAGCTGTAAAAACTTATTGTCGTGGTAGAGTAAACATCCTGTAATATTGTGTCTTGAATTAAAAAGGCGTGCATCACTCAACATTTTGTAGATGTCAGATAGTTGAAAATTATCAACTGCCACTGAACGATAAACCAGCGAATGCATTGTAATATATTGGTATAGGTTATCTCAAATATACTTTTTTGTTGAAGTTTTTCAAACTAAATCCGTTGAAAATGGCTGTTTTGGATGAACAAAAAAGTGAAAATTCAGATTAATTTACAGATTTTTTTAAATTTTCAAGTGAATCAAAAAGTAGCTTTTAATAGAATTTAAGGGGTTGTACGCTTTATGGTCAAACCACTTTTTTGATGTTGACCCTATCTTCAACTTGGAGATGTTTTGGAATTAGTATGGTAACTTTCGTACCTGTTTTATCCTTGCCGTTGTAATTTTTCACAGTAACTAACTGTTCATTTGAAACTCTCTTTAAAGCATCAATGCGTTTGGCGGTAATGGACATTCCTCTGGATGGGCCGTCCGATTTTTGGTTTTCAGCATTGCTTGAATGTATTCCTACACCATTGTCCTCAACAATGCATTCTATATATTCCTCTAGGTCATTGAATGTAATGGTGAGTTGCTTTGAACCTTCCTTTGGCATCAACCCATGAACAATAGCATTTTCTACATAGGGTTGTACTAATAATAAAGGTATTTCGTACTCTTCAACATCCAAATTATCATCAACAATAATTTTAAAGCTAAACGCATTATCAAAGCGAAGTGATTCCAATTCAAGATAAATTTTAAGCAATTCAATTTCTTCCTTAAGGAATAGATTTAAGTTGACAGAGCTTTCCAAAACTTGGCGCAAGAGTTTAGAGAATTTGGTAAGATATTTTAGGGAATCTTCCTTATCACTTGAATTAAGTATCAGGTGTTGTATGGAGTTCAGGGAATTAAAAATAAAGTGCGGGTTCATCTGTGCCCGAAGCATGCGTTTTTCAAGCTCTGCATTAATCTTTTCAATAGTCTGGTTCTGTTTTGAAATCAGCTCGTTCTTTTCCTGAAAGATTCGGTTAGATTTTTTCTTATCCTCATACTTAAAATAGAGCAATCCAGCTGACATTAATAACAAAAATGAAATAACTAGTAAGTATACAAATCGTTTCTGGTTCAAGGACATTTGTGCGTTTAGCAGTTCTAATTGTAGCTCATTCTCCTTGATTTCCTTGTCTTTTAAATATACGTCATGTTGTATTTGAAGATTTTGGATTTCTTTTACCTTCGTTTCATTCAAAAGACTGTCCTTATAGGCCATTGTGTTATTCAAGTGATATATAGCTTGGGTTAAATCACCGCTTTCACTATTTATTTTATAGGCAATTTCATGCCCTTCTTTATTCAACTGAAATCCAGCTTTATCCAATGATTCAAGATTTTTTTTTGAATACGCCAATGCCTCTTTGTAACGTTTTTGCTGAAGCATCAAATCAGCCATAAAATAATATATTGAAGGGGTTAGTTGCTTTAGTGAAAGCTGTTGCGCAAGTTCCAAGGCTTTTTCCAGTTTATCTTGGGCAAAATCCCATTTTTTCAATTTAATATAACAGCTACCAATATTTGTATAAACCGAAGCCAAACCAACATTGTCTCCTTGTTCTTTACTATATTCCACAGCTTCTAGATATTTGGATAAGGCACTTGCGTAGTCCTTGTTATCATAATCAATGGTAGCAAGATTGTTTAGTACTTTATTCTTCAAATATTCTTTATCGGTTCCTTTGTATACCTCAAGCGCTTTTTCATAGCTATCTATCGCCTTGTCCTGTTCTCCCATAAGATCGTATAGAACCCCTAAGTTTGAATACGCCGATGATACATCATATGGGAGGTACAAAGAATCAACAAGTCTTATACTTTTTAAATAATAGTCCTTACTGTTAGGATAATCCCCGATTCGTCGATATACAATGCCCAAGCCATTATATACCATCTTCATGTATTCGTAATTATTTTGTTGAATTGATAGATTTAGGCATTGTCTCAAATAATCCATTGATTCAGGGTAGCTTCCAGTCATGCCATGCGTTAGTCCTAAATCGTAAAGAGCCATAATTTGTCCTGATTTAAAGTCTATCTCTTTGGATTTCTCTAAACTTTGTAACCCATAATCCAACGCTTTTTGCTTGTCAATGGACCTAGAATACTTCCCCATCCATCTAAGAGCATTTACTTGTGTAGTATCATCAGCGGTTTTTAATAAAGCCTTGAGGCTGTCCAGTTTTTGTGTTTGGGCAAAAGAATTGGTAATGACTAGAAATAAGGAATAAATGCAGATTTTTAAAACAGTATGTTTTGCCATCACTAACCCATTTTAATCAGAATATAAGGAAAACCTAGGATAAAACTATGGGTTTTCCGTTAAACACATATCATGTTTACAAGAACACAAGGAAATCTTTGATTATACCTGACTGATCACAAATAGCTTTAACTCCATCAATCTTTCTCAATTAGTTTTCCATCTGGATATAAAGCAAATCTACCTTTTTCTTTGTCATGCACGTTATCTGGATAAGGCCATGGCCAACCTCCAAATTGAGTAAGACGATATTCGTCCATGGCATTTTGAATCTCCTCTTCTGTATTCATTACAAATGGGCCATATTTGGCAACAGGTTCATCAATGGGTTTTCCCTGAAGCAATAGAAGGTGTGCTTTTTCATTTCTCACTTTAATAGTAACCTCTTTGGAAGGGTCCAGAGCAATTCCAAAACTTGGATTTATTTTCTTCTCTCCAATGTGTATTTCATCTCCTTCATAAAAATAAAGAGTTCGTGTAACCAGTGTTTTTGAACTTGGTAAGACATATTCGGAATTTGCATCAATATGTATATTCCAAATGGCCACTTCATTTTCATTTTTCGCAGCCCAAGAGTTGGGAGCGGGGTTATTCGCATCCGTTCCTTTGTAATTTCCTGCAATAACCTTGATTACGGCATACTTTTCTTTAATGATAGGAATATCCTCATGCCACAGCATCTTAAAATGAGGTTCTACAAACTTGTCCTTCTTTGGCAAGTTGAGCCATATTTGGAACAGTTCCAATGGATTATCAGTGTCTTCATTCAAAAGAGGAAACATTTCGGAGTGTTGTACCCCCCTTCCGGCGGTCATCCATTGTACATCTCCATTGCCAAAACGGCCGGCAGCTCCCAAAGAATCGGAATGGTCACAAAATCCTTTGTTAACTATTGTGATGGTTTCAAAACCTCTATGCGGATGATAAGGGAAGCCAGGGATAGTATTCCCATGATACATTCGCCATCCATCTTTGATGGTAAAATCATTTCCTATGTTACGACCCTCAAGAAGCTTGGGATTTGGCCCCATATTTTCCTCACCTTTTGGATAATGATCTAAATGATAAACACAAAACAAAAAAGGGTCTTGTGTTTGCCAGGGAAAGCCTAATGGAAATGTTTGAAGAACCGCATTGGACATAGTAAAGAGTTTTATTAAAAATAACAATAAATAGTATCTATTTCAGCGTTCATGAAAACACATGTTCCCAAAAAGTGTTAAGAAAATGTATGGAATGTTGATAGTAAACGTCCTAATTATCATCCTATATAAAGTCTATGAAAAAAATCCTCCTATTTTTCTTATTGGTAACTTCAGTCACGTTTTCTCAAAGTACTATAGACAGTTTAGGTTTTTCTGGCTTAAGACGAACTAAAGAACGTTTTCTTAGAAGATTGGTAAAGGTAAGGCCCGATAGCGCTTTTGATACCTTGAAAATCAATACGGATATAGAACGATTGAAGCGGTTGCCTGGGATTGCCAATGCTTCATATTCAATAGAAGAAAAGGATGGGAAAACAATTGTCAACTACGAGATAGTGGAGAATTTTACCATTATTCCAGGTTTGCGCATCTCTACGGCCAATAATGGTGATTTTGCTTTTAGACTTTCAGTTTTTGAGTTTAATTTTTTGGGAAACAACCAATTGATTGGCGGCTTTTATGCGCGAGATGTATTTGATTCTTATGGCTTCTTTTATGAGCATCCTTTTTTATTCAGCGATAAACTGGGCGTAGGCTTTAGCTATCAAGACCAAACAACCCAAGAACCTGTGTTTTTTGAGGACGGCACCAAGGACTATCGATTTAATAGCAGGTCTTTCGAAGGGAATCTTATTTTTTCCTTTGATTTCAACAACGAAGCAGAGATAGGAGCGAGTTTAGTATCGGAATCCTATGATTTTATTGGCGAAGACCCTGTTCCGGGTGGACCATTTTCTCTGGAGGCGGATAGATTGGCCTATAGGGCTTTCTACCGGCATATTAATGTAGATATTGATTACCAGTATATAGATGGAATCAACAATGAGTTTACCGCGCAATACTTCACCTTTTTAGATGGTGATACTGAAGCGGAGACGTTTCTTGGAGACTTTCTATCATTGCGAAATGATTTTATCTACTATAAAAAAGTAAAAGATAAAGGGAATTGGGCCTCAAGATTACGGCTGGCAGCTGCCTTTGGAAACGAGGATTCACCTTTTGCCCCTTTTACATTGGATAACCAGTTAAACATACGGGGAGTGGGGAATACTGTGGATAGGGGAACCGCTGCTATAGTACTGAACACAGAATATCGCCATACGTTCTATGAAAAGGGATGGTTCGCCTTTCAAGGGAATGCCTTTCTAGATGCAGGAACTTGGAGAAACCCAGGGGAAAGCTTTTCTGAACTTTTCTCAGGAAATAACCTGAGAGTGTTTCCTGGTTTTGGGGTGCGATTTATTCACAAGAGAATTTTCAATGCCGTTTTTAGATTGGATTATGGTCTGGGTGTATCGGAAGATGGCACCAACGGTATTGTTTTCGGTATCGGGCAGTACTTTTAGTGTTGGGCATCATTTATTTCAATCCAGTACCCTTCCGGGTCCTGAATGTAGATTTGCTTGACTCCGTCTTTACGATTCGTGACTGAATTCTCATTTCCCGGCCAATCGTAAAAAGTAATCCCTTTCTCCATTAGTTTTTCAATAAAACTTTCCAAGTCTTCTGTAGCTAAGCATAGATGAATACTTTTATCCTTCTTGAATTCAATGACATCTTTTTTAATCAAATGTAATTGAGAATTTCCATACATCTTGAACCACCGGAATCCGGGTTTGCGTTCGGGATGGGGGATTTCCTCAAAACCAAATACATCCATATAAAAGTCACCGGTTTTCATCAAATTGGTAACTACCAACGATTGATGGTCGAACTGAAAAGGCTCAGGGCTAACGGTATAGCCTGTAAATTGAGTGGAAAGGAAAACTTGCTTCCATTGCCCATCTTCATACGCGCCAACTTTGAAGTTATACGTATTGGAATCAACATATTCCCATAAATCAGTCACTATAGATTCTCCATAAGAATACGTATAGTACAAATCCTTTCCTTGCTCTTTTACTGTTCCTTTTGTTACACCCCCGAACACATCAAATTCCCAAAACTCAATCGTTTTTCTTTCAGGATTGTATTTTCGAATTCCATGGTTTCGATTACCGAACTTGGTTTGTTCTTTGTTAGTAAAACCCTTAGATTTTACAATGATCAAAGCATTGTTCAATCCATATTCAAAAGTGATTTCCTGCTTGAATTTTGAACCATCGCCCCAATTCCCTTCAGCTTTCCAGATTTTTCCAATAAGTCCATCAAAAATGGAAAGGTTGTTTTCTTGCCCATGCATATTAAACACCATGCAAAAAATGCATAGTATACCATACTTCTTCATGAATTTCTAATTGAGCTTGTTATTTATTGGTTTTAAGATGGACTATTCGCTCCCAATTGGAGGTGGTCCATCAATCATGGCCTCATACTTTTCATCTCCTTTTCTTGTTTTGAATTCTTCCTTAACCTTAGTTACAAGTTTTGGATTTTCAAACAAGTCGGCCATGGTCATGGCCATAGCTTTTGAAGCATAGACCATCCCTTTGTGCCCAATGCTCATTCCGCCACAAGCCACAACCGCCCAGGAGTGCCATGGAGTTCCCTGGGGAGCGGTGGTTACCCGTAAATTAATGTTTGGGACATTCCAACTTACATCCCCAACATCTGTGGAACCACCTCCTGGATTTTTTTCTGTTTCACGAAGCGGTTCAATTTTGCTGTGTAGACCAATCTCTGGTTTTCCCGTGGCTTTCTGGATGCCTTTACCAAATACAATTTCTTCTTCTGTATATGTTATTGGACCTAAAAGCTCTAAGTTCTTTTGCATGATTTCTCCCCCAGAGCGATTGACCAGGGTTTCATATATTCCAGAAACCAAAGAAATCTTATAGTCTACGTTGGCCATAATAGCCGCTCCCTCTGCCATCTTTTTAACTTGTTCATATGTAGGAAGCATTACGTTTCTTTTCGGGTCTCTAACGCGCACCCAAATTTTAGAGTAATCTGGAACCACGTTAACCACTTGGCCGCCATCTTGAATATGATAGTGGATACGGGAGGTAGGCTTAATATGTTCCCTGTAGTAATTTATGCCTGTTGTGTAGAGTTCCAAAGCATCCGAAGCACTACGTCCGTTCCATGGGTCTGAGGAAGCATGGGCAGCTTGACCATAAAACTCCACTATAAAATCGATTAGGGATAGGCCGCTTTGAACATCTGCTTCAGTTTTGGAACTAGGATGCCAACTAACGTTTACATCTACATCGTCCCATAGTCCAGCATCCACCATCCAAACTTTGGCGAAGTATTTTTCTTCCGCAGGAGTACCCAAAAACTTAACGGTCCCCTTGAGCTTCCCTGCCTGAATCTGTTCCTTTATGGCGATGGCGGCACCTAAGCTGGCTGCACCGAATAAATTGTGTCCACAACCGTGTCCAGGAGCTCCTATATCAATCGGATTCTTGGTAGGCTCAGTTTTTTGGGAAAGGCCTGGCAAGGCATCAAATTCGCCTAAGACACTAATCACGGGTTGGCCGGAACCATATACTGCTGTAAACGCTGTTGGAATATTGGCGACTCCGCGTGTTACCTTTAAACCGTTTTTCTCGGCGTAGGCTGCCAATACTTCAGCCGATTTAGATTCATTGAAAGCGGTTTCGGCAAATGACCAAATAGAGTCACTAATCTTAATTAGGTTCTCTTTGTGCGCTTCCACGGAAGCAATTATGGCTTTTTTGTTAGAACTTAATTTTTGCCCTTGGACGGTTAGGATTGTCAAAAAACAAAACAAAAGAATTGTAAACTTTTTCATGGATAGTGAGTTGAAGTTAGCTATGAATTTGGTGTACAATGACGGATATTGTACACCAGAATATCTAAAAATAGTAAAAATGTATTATCCGAGTGCTGTCTTATAGACGCTAAGACAGCGTTCACGTGCCATTTTGTGGTCTACCATCTTAGCCGGGTAAGTAAGTTCTTGCAATTCAGGAACCCAAGTATTAATGTAGTCTTTTTGCTTATCAAATTTGTCCACTTGGGTCATAGGATTAAAAATTCTGAAGTAGGGGGCGGCATCTACACCACTTCCAGACGCCCATTGCCAATTGCCCACATTGCTAGCTTGCTCATAATCCAAAAGTTTTTCGGCGAAATAGGCCTCACCCCATCTCCAATCGATAAGGAGGTGTTTGCACAAAAAACTGGCGACCAACATTCGTACACGGTTGTGCATGTAGCCTGTTGTATTTAATTCCCGCATTCCAGCATCTACCAATGCATAGCCAGTCTTGCCCTTTTTCCAAAGCTCAAATTCAGCCTCATTGTTTCTCCATTCAATTCGGTCATATTTCGGTTTGAAAGCCTTGTTGACCGTATGCGGAAAATGCCACAGGATTTGCATGAAGAACTCTCTCCAAATCAGTTCATGCCAAAACACTTCGTTCTCCTCCGCAATGGCTTTTTTAACCATTTTCCGAATGGAAACTGTGCCAAATCTAAGATGAGGTCCAAGTCGGGATGTACCTTGCTCAATAGCGGGAAAGTTTCGTGTGGCTTCGTAATTGTTGATGAGTTTAGGTGTTGCAAGATAATCTGGAACTCTAATGGTTGAAGATGCGAAGCCTATATCCTTCAAGCTAGGATTTGGAAGGTTTTTGAGCTTCACCAGATTTTCATAATTTGATGTATGGTCTACCAAATGAATCGAGGCGTTGAATGTCTCTTTCCATCGATTTTTGTACGGTGTGTAGACCACATATGGTTTCCCATCGTCCTTAACTACTTGATTCTTTTCAAAAATGACATGGTCTTTAAAAGTCTTAAAGAAAATTCCATTATCATCTAAAAGTGCTTTGATTTTAGCATCCCTACTAATTGCATAAGGTTCAAAATCATGGTTTGTGAAAACTGCGCTTATTTTGAAAGTATGTAAGAGTTTTTCGAAAACTTCTAGGGGTTTGCCATGATAAATGGCAATATCACTTTTGTATTTTTGATTAAGTTCCTTTTTTATCTTTTGAAGCTGCTCATGAATAAAAGAAACCCGTGCATCTTCTTTGGGAAGCCCATCCAAAATTTCTGTATCAAAAATAAAAATGGGCAAAACCTCATTTTCGGATTGAAGGGCTTGGTATAACCCAACATTGTCATCTAAACGAAGGTCTCTCCTGAACCAAAATAGGGACAGTTTTTTTTCCATTAATTGACATTTAAGGAAGACATGCCACCATCAATCTGAATAATTTGACCCGAAATCCAACTATTCTCCGGATTTAACAAGAAGGTTACCATATTGGCTATGTCATTTATGTTGCCGACTCTTTTAAGAGGGTGTCGAGCGGCCATCATTTCCTTCTTCTTATCGTTGTTTAGAAGTCTTTTGGCCAAAGGCGTGTCCACCAAGGAGGGAGCAATAACATTTACTCTAATTTTCGGAGCATTTTCAGCAGCAAGTGACTTTGCAAAACCTTCTATAGCACCTTTTGCCGAAGAAACGCTAGTGTGGAAAGGCATTCCCGTATTGACGGCGACTGTGCTGAAAAAGACCATACTTGAACCTTCTGACATTTTAGGAAGAACGGATTTTACCGCGTTCACCAATGCAAAGAAATTAAGTTCCATATCTTGACGGAAAGCATCAAGTGTTAGCATTTTTAGAGGCTTCAAATTGATTGAACCGGGACAAAAAACAAAACCGTCAATGGTATCTGGCAAGGATACTTCAGCTAGATCATCTGTTAATACATCAAAAGGGATATGACGGATATTCTGTTCGGTGATGTTTTCGTTGGTACGGGAAGCTACATAAACATTATGCACTTCGGACATTTGTTTTGCCACTTCATATCCTATACCATAAGAACCACCTATAAGGAGTATGTTTTTTTTCATTTTATATCGCTTTGAGTTCAAGAGTTGATGTTTCACCTTCCACGGTGCCGAAGAGTTCGGTAAGCTTTTTTTCCCTGTACGTGAATATTTTATGCAACTCTTTCTTTACTAAAATGGGATACATCAATTGTCCCAGAATTCCAAAAGGAAGTTTGTAATCCACAACATCCAACATTTCAACACCATTTTCCTGTTCTTTCAAAAAGTGCTTATGATGCCATAATGCATAGGGTCCAAAACGTTGTTCATCTACGAAATAATTGCCTGTGGACACATGTGTAATTTCTGTTACCCATTTTACAGAGTAAAACGGAAATGGTTTTACAATGTATTGTATAAGTTGTCCTGGGAACATTGCGGTGTCCGCTCCATCTAAAATATGGAATCCCATATGCTCGGGTGTAATCACCTTGAGATTTCCAGGATTGGATAGAAAATCCCATGCTTCTTGTTTAGAAATGGGAAGAACCTGTCTTGACCGCAATTGGTAGAGCTGCATACATTTTTTTTACAAAGATAAATCTATTTTGTTTAAAGAAAAATTAAAATAATTAAACAAAACTGAATTCTATGAAAGCCGTATGATTTTTACATTCTTTTGAATGTACTTTCCTAATCGTTTCATCGAAAACCTAGCTGCCTTTTAAGGGTTTATTAACAAACCCGACCTAGCATTATATTTAGTTTTGTTCCACTAACAAAATCTAAAACACTTTCAAATGAAAAAATTAGTTGTTTTCATGTTTGCATTGACGCTTTGTCTATCGGCAGAAGCACAATTGCAGACACCTCAACCCAGCCCTTCCTCAAAACTTACCCAGACGGTCGGTTTAACCGAGGTCGCTGTTGAATATGCTCGACCTTCCATGCGCGGAAGAGCAGTATTTGGAAATCTTGTTCCTTATGATAAGCTATGGAGAACAGGTGCCAACAAGAATACCGTTGTAAGTTTCAGTGACGATGTTACTGTGGATGGACAAACTCTTAAAGCTGGTGATTATGCCATCTTCACAAAACCAGGAAAAACTTCTTGGGAAGTACTATTTTATTCGGATACCAATAATTGGGGTACACCTCGTGAATGGGATGAATCTAAAGTAGTGGCCAAAACCACTGCGGAGGTATTTCCAATTGAGTTTCCGATAGAAACCTTTACCATTACCATCGATGACCTTCATAACAATGGAGCCACTTTAGGATTGATGTGGGAGAAGGCCTATGTAGGCGTGAAATTTGAAGTCCCTACGGCTAAAAAGGCTGATGAGAGTATTGCTAAAGTAATGGCTGGACCAAGTGCCAACGAATTGTATGCTGCGGCTTCCTACTATTATGAGGAAGGAAAGGATTTGAACAAAGCCAAGGAATGGATAGATAAAGCCGTTTCTATGAATGATAAGGCTTATTGGGTAATGAGAAGACAATCTTTGATTTATGCCAAGCTAGGTGACAAAAAAGGTGCTGTTGAAGCAGCTAAAAAGTCATTGGCGGCTGCAGAGACAGCAGGCAACCAAGATTACGTAAAATTGAACAAAGACTCACTTAAAGAGTGGGGCGCGCTGTAAGCTGAAAAAATCTTAATTTGAAGAAGCCCACCTTTAGGTGGGTTTTTTTATGTCTTTATTGGAGGTTTTCGAAGGTATCCGTCAAACGTCTCCATGAGCAAAGCCAAAACGATGACCAACAAACATCCAAAGGCATTAAGCCATAGATAGGACATCCAATCAAAATACCAGCCCACAATAACAATAACCTGTGTTACAATCGCAGCAATAAAAACTGAATCTCCTTTTACATACTTGAAGAAAAATGCCAAAAGGAAAATACCTAATACATTTCCATAGAAGATAGAACCAATAATGTTGACCAGTTGTATCAGGTTATCAAAAAGATTGGCGACACATGCAATCAGTATAGCCACTATTCCCCAAAGTAAAGTAAAGCCTTTGGTCGCTTTAAGATAGTGCTGTTCGTCCTTCTGTTTTTTCTGATTTCTTTTATAAAGGTCAAGTGCTGTTATGGTGCCAAGCGCATTAAGTTCTGAAGCGGTAGAGGACATAGCGGCAGATAGAATTACGGCTAATAACAAGCCAATAAGTCCGTTGGGCAAATTGTTGAGAATAAAATGGATAAAAACATAATCCTTATCATTGGTTTCTACGGAATCATCCGCTTGTGAGATTAAATCCCTAGCGGCTTCACGATTAGCACGTTCTTGTTGGTTGATTTTTTGAATATTTTGCTCCGCTTGAATGATGGTATTGTATTCCTTCAGTTGCAAAGCAGCGGAAAAATCCTCTTGCGCCATTCTTTTTTCTTGTTCGAGTGCAAGGTGGCTTTCTTCCAAAGCTCTATATTTTTCACCTTGTTCGGAATCTAAAACAGCTTCAGTAGCGGCAGGGTTAAAGTTGAGGGGAGAGGCATTGTATTGATAGAACACAAAAACCATTACACCAACCAACAGAATAAAAAACTGCATAGGAATCTTGAAGACCCCATTAAAAATGAGTCCCAATTGACTCTCACGAACAGATTCACCTGAAAGATACCGTTGCACTTGACTCTGGTCAGTTCCAAAATAGGCTAGAGCAAGAAAGAATCCACCCGTAATACCACTCCAAAAGGTATATCTGTTCTGGGTATCAAAACTAAAATCCAATATTTGAAGCTTATTGTTGGCTCCGGCAATTTTTAAAGCCTCACCAAAAGAGACACCTGTAGGCAGTGAACCTAGAATGAAGAAAAACGCAAAGAACATGCCCACCATTATAATGAACATTTGTTGTTTTTGGGTAACGCTGACGGCCTTGGTACCTCCAGAAACGGTATAGGCAATCACCAAGATTCCTATGATGATATTCAAGGTTCTTAGATCCCAACCCAAAACGGCCGATAGAATAATGGATGGGGCAAAAATGGTTATTCCAGCGGCAAGACCACGTTGAATCAAAAACAAAATAGCTGTTAGCGTACGTGTCTTTAAATCAAATCTGCCTTCCAACATTTCATATGCTGTAAAAACCTTCAGTTTTCTATAAATGGGTATGAAGACCATACAGATGAATATCATGGCCAAAGGCAGTCCAAAATAAAACTGAACAAAACCTAATCCATCATGAAAAGCTTGTCCGGGTGTTGATAAAAATGTTATGGCACTTGCCTGCGTAGCCATTACCGAAAGCCCAATCGTCCACCATTTGGCATCATGGCCTCCTAAAACGTAGTCGTCAACATTTTTACTGCCTTTGGTCTTCCATACACCGTATGCTACTATAAAGAGCAGTGCACTGCCCAGAACAATCCAATCCAGTATACCCATTTGGTGGTTAATTGTTAAATGCCATGATTAAATAGAAAATGGAGATGTAGAGTACGTTCAATACAATTACCAGAGTGTACTCTCTTTTCCAATGAAATTCATTTTCCATTTTATCCTTTAACGTTGTTTTCTGATTTCATTTCACTTTTGCCTATGGACAACATATTGGCGAAGAGCTTATAGGCTCCAGATACACCTGCGGGAAGTTCCCTGAAAAAGCTCAAACCTGTGTAAATATAGTGTCCTTTTCCATAAGGGGCTATAAGAAGACTTCCCTCTTTGGGAGATTCGCCCTTATCGTTCATGGAAAGAATAGGGGTAAACTCAGAACCCCATTGATTTGGAAAGTATAAACCTCGTTCTTGGACCCAATTGTCAAAATCCGTTTCTGTAATGGCATTTGGGAAATTTACCAATGAATGGTCTTTGGCTAGAATACGTACCGGAGCATCCTCATTGGTAACTCTGTCCCTAGATACTGAAAGCTGAAAAGGGGCAATATCTTCAAATTGTTTGCGCCATCTGTTGGCCGTATTGTATTGGACGATTAGATTTCCGCCATTTTCTACATATTCAAACAAAAAGGGCTGTTTAAATTTCAGGTTTTCCACCACATTATACGCTCTTATCCCAACTACAACGGCGTCATATTTTTCCAGAGAACCACTTTGGATGTCATTTGGGTCAATCAAATGAACTTGATACCCTATCTGTTCCAAACTTTCGGGCACTTTATCTCCTGCACCCATAATATAACCAATATGCTCTCCGGTTTTGGAGATATTCATCCGAACCACTTTCGCTTCAGAGGGTAGTAAAACCGATTGTTTTGGGATATGGTCATAGGCGATTTCAACCAATTCCTTGTCAAATTCCTCACCATTAATTCTTGCAACTGGAGCAAGTTTACCTTCACTATCCCCGCTTGGAGGAACTACTTTAAAAGTCAAAATTTGTTCTTGACCTACTTTATCTATGGAAAAGTCTTTAGTTCTAGGCGAAACCAACCAACCTTCAGGATGATTCAATTGAACTTCCCCTGAAATATTGTCTTTTCCAGCTCTTACTTTCACTGTAACATCCCTAGGTTCGATTGTAGGGAAAATGAGAACTTTTTCATCAATCTTTGTTGTTACTTCCGGCAAAACCACAAACGGCTCGTATAGTTCGCCTCTGTCCGGCTTAGAAAATCGATATACCACAGATTTTCTAAAGGGAATGCTGTAACCATCCAACGAAAGAATAAAGTCTACTTCAAAAGCACTTGGAGTTTCTGCTTTTCCAATCATATTTTGATTGTCCACCTCATACATTCCCAAGCTCCATGGTTTATTTAACCAGTATGGACCCGAGATTTCCTGATTGTCCGAAATTGAAAAATCCAAAGAAAGACTTTCTTTCGAGTTATTGGATAAACTGATATTTGGAGATAATCTGGAATTGGATCCTACGAGTCGTATTTCGTCCAAGTTGAAAGCAACATCACTTCGATTCAATATTTCAAAATTTAGCTTTACAGAATTGTTGGGTGTAGTGGAAGAATTGGTAGCGCTGGCTTCTAAATAAAGACCAGAACAGGCCAAAATCAAATCCTTGAGCTCCACTAATTTCAAAGTTTTCCAGTGTTCATCACGTACTTCTTGAAGCAATTTGTAGGCTTCGATTAATTGGGGTACATGTACTGCTGGATTGGTGAAATCAAAATTGTTTTCAATTCCATATAAAATGTCACCAATAGCTTTGCCACCTTCAATTCTAGACCATGTGGTATTTATGCCCTCAAAAAGATTATTGGTTTTGGGCATATCACCTTTTAGAAGCTCAACATATTCGTCTTGGGAACCACGAGTGGAGAGTCTTCCAAAACCCTGACATAAATGTTGGCTGCTGGCAACTGCGGCAATTTCATTATTGGATAGCCCCAATTCTGGATAAAAAACACCGGTATCCAGTTTTAATAGATTGGATTTATCTGCTTTTTCAAAGTTTTCCCTACCTCCATAAAACCACCAAGAGGTATTGAAAAATATCCTTTTAGGTTGCCATACCTCAGTAATTCCCAATTGCTCAGGGTAGATTTTTGGGTTATTGACCAAATCAAATGCTTCAACACTAAGCATGGCTGATGTGGTGTGGTGACCATGCGTTGTTCCAGAAGTTCTATGATCAAATCGATTGATGATGACATCGGGTTTCAGGTTACGAATGGCCCAAACTACGTCTCCCAATACTTTTTCTTTGTCCCAAATAGTCAAAGTTTCGTCTGGGTGTTTTGAAAACCCAAAATCGTTGGCGCGTGAAAACCACTGTTCACCACCATCGACACCTCTTGCTGCAAGTAATTCTTGAGTTCGCAAGACTCCTAACAACTCTCTAAGTTCAGGTCCAATTAGATTTTGTCCACCATCTCCTCTGGTAAGCGAGAGATAAACGGTTCTTGCTTTCTCATGGTTGGACAAATAGGAAATCAACCTTGTATTTTCATCATCCGGATGTGCTGCCACATAAAGCGCGGTTCCTAAAAAGTTCAGCTTTTTTAAGTTATGATGAATCTCGGTCGATGATAGTTTGGATGGCTTTTGCGCAAAAGAAAAGGGTACAAAAAGCAGTAAAGTCAGGAATCTGACCCAAAAATTTCGCATGTTAGCGGTTTTAGTGGTTGGCCAAATATAGAAAGATTCAATCCAGACCAAACAAAATTTAGAACATCTTTAACAAGGTGCAATTAGGACATTCTCGGTTTGAAAAACAAAGGATTACAGCCCTAGACTATCCCTTAAAACCAAATCATCATTACCATTTTGTCCCCAATATGGTGTTTTAAGAGATTTCAATCGTGTTGCTTTGGTTTGAAGCGTTTTGGCATTTGGTCCGTATCCGCTTTTAAATTCTTCGCTCCAACTTTCTACACTATATGGAAAAGCTGAGGAGAAGGTGATGGAAAGGGTTCTTTCCAATTCTGGATAAGAAATTGTATAAACCCTGTTGTTTCCTCGGGAATTTAGGGAAGCTGTGGCATCATAAGCTCCAAATTCCTTGTGTCTTAATCGGAGATATTCCAAGGAAGGAACCATTTTAAAATCACCAATGGGTAAATCATCGGGAGCAATTCGAATTTTGTTCCAAATTTCATTTTCAAGAACACTTTTATCGATACTCAGGTTTTCGTCAGCCTCGCTTTCAAAATAGGAGTGTGAAGTAAACTCGAACTTATCTCTATTGTTGATTTGGGAGTAGACATGTCCACACCACTCTTGCACTGAAAGGCTGGTTTTTATGGCATGTTGGTTATCATAAACAGGATAAAACGTACTTGACATTATAGAGTAGGGGTAGATACCAGTTAAATATTTTTTAGTGGCATTTAATTTTAGCACCTGAACGTTGCCTGGATTGCTTCGGTCTGCTTTTACTTGTTTTTCGGGTAGAAAAGGCTCGGTTACATAAATCAAAACAGATTTTCCAGTTCGTATTTGGCCATATCTTGCTTGTTCTAGTTCATAGGAGGTAATTTCTGCATTACCTGCATACCAATATTCTTTGAACTCGTTCGAAAGTGGTTTTTTAGGTAGTTCGGTTACGGAACTTTTAACTTCTTTTTCATTGTTCAAAGCAAGTTCCTTATCATTTGTTTTTGTTGACGTGTTGCAGCCAACTAAAAAAAGAAAAAGTATAAAGACGGGAACAATTTGAAATTTGGTGGTGGCAAGCTTTTTCATAACGCAAAGGGTTTTCACAAAACTACGCAACCGTTGTCAAGAAACCATACTCATTAACGTTTTGTAAACGAGATGTGTAGGCAGGCCAACCACATTGGTATAGGAGCCTTTGATTTCAATAATGCCCACTAAACCCAACCAATCCTGTATACCATAGGCGCCGGCTTTATCAAATGGTTTACAGCTATCGATGTAATATTGGATTTCATCAACGGTGAAATCTGCAAATTTCACCTTTGTGGAAGCAGAAACTGTTTTTTGCTCATTTCTGGTAGTGATACAAACTGAAGTAATAACTTCGTGCCAATCTCTTGATAAGGTTTGCAGCATTTTAAAAGCTTCTTTTGCATCTGAGGCCTTGGCTAAGGATTGGTTCTTATGCCATACGACGGTGTCTGAAGTTATCAGGATATCGTGTTCTTCCAGTTCAGGTTTGAATGGAAATGCTTTAAGTTCTGCAAGATATCGAGATATTTCCTCTCCTTTTAAATATTCTGGATAGATTTCTTCCACTTCCTTTTTCCGTACTTCGAAATGCAATCCAAGTTGTTCCAAAAATAGTTTACGTCTTGGGGAACCAGAACCCAAGATAATATGGAATCCTTTAAGTTTTTGGGCCAGTGGATTTAGATTAGTCATTCTTGGCACTAAAGTTATCGTTCCAGTCTCCACGTACTTTCAAAACTTGTTCAATAATGTCTCGAACACAGCCTTCTCCACCATTTTTATGAGAAACATAGTCGGAAATTGCTTTTACTTCGGCAACGGCATTTTGAGGTGCAGCTGCCAGGCCCACCATGCGCATTGGTGGAATGTCAGGGAGGTCGTCTCCCATGTACACAACATTTTTGGACTCAATATCATAAATGTCTAAATACTCTTCTAGAGGCTCCTGTTTATGGTGGGCGCCCAAATAAATATCAGTAACACCCAACCCTCTGAGTCGTTCTTTAACCCCTTGATTGGTTCCTCCGGTAATGATGCAAACGTTATATCCTTTCTGCAAGGCCGTTTTTAGGGCATATCCGTCCTTTACGTTCATTTTTCGCAACATTTCTCCTTTGGAGGTCACTAAAATGGAGCCATCGGTAAATACGCCATCCACATCAAAAACAAAAGTGGTAATGTCGTTCAAAAGTTCTTTATAGTTCTTTTTCATAGGTCTTTATAATTGCTTCACTGAGCAATGTGTATAGTTTTTTATGTTCGTTATCAGATAAAAGCTCCAAGTGCTTTTCCATGCTTTCTGTATCGTTCCTACGTGCTGGACCAGTTTGTGCTTCAAAAGGGGAAAGGATTTCTAATTTCTCAACGGTTTCCAAAAGTAAGGGTTTTAAAAGCTCAAATGATAGACCTCCCCTCTGGCAAAGCGCTTCGCTAATATGAAAGATGTGGTTTGAAAAATTGTTGGCAAAGACAGCGGCCAAATGGAGTTTTTTGCGCTGCTCAGAATCAACTTTGTATACTTTTTTAGAAATATGACCTGCAAGTTGTTGAAGGGTATTTAGTCCATCCTCATTAGAAGCTTCCACACAAATTGGAATGTTTGAAAAGTCCAAAATTCTTCCTTTGGTGAAAGTTTGGAGGGGATAAAAAACACCTTTTTTTTCGCATAATATATGGTCCATAGAAGTGACTCCGGAGGTATGGACTACAATACCTCGTTTATTAGAAAGCTTTTTGGAAACGGCTTCTATGGCATTATCAGAAACGGCAATAATGTAGATGTCGGCTTCCACAACATCTTCAAAGTTCAATGAAAGTTTGGCTTTGCCTTTATGTTGTTCGAGGGCGTGCTTGTTTCTTCCTACAATTTGAAGCAGTTCAACCTGATTTGAAGCATATAATGCGTGAATCAAGTTTTCCGCAACATTTCCTGTACCAATAAGCACTACATTGAGCATGGTCAAAACTACAAATTTGGTGTAAATCACTTTTTAAAAAGAATTAACAAAACTGTTTAACTTTTTAAATGAACACCATTCACTTAAAAATCTAAAAAGGTGGTAATTTTGCAAGCCAAATACAGCTTCGTATACATGGTCGATATTTTAAAGAAGACACTTTTCTCCACAAAACTAATGGCCGTTTTGTTTTTGGTTTTTGCTACAGCCATGGCCATCGGAACTTTTATTGAAAGTTCATACAGCACTGAAACAGCACGAATTTACATTTACAATGCTACTTGGTTTGAAGCCATTATGGTATTTTTTGTCATCAACTTTATGGGTAATATCTTTAGATACAGGTTGCTTTCCTGGAAGAAATGGCCCGTGCTTGTTCTCCATCTTTCATGGATTTTGATAATTCTTGGTGCATTTGTAACCCGATATATTAGTTATGAAGGGATGATGCCCATTCGTGAGGGTGAAACCGAAAGTAGATTTTATTCGGACAAGACCTATTTGACCGCCTATGTGGATGGGGAGATTAACGGTGAAACGAAGCGTAGAATATTAGAAGACGATATTCTTGTTACGACAGAAGGAATGCGTTCCAGCCTTCCTTGGCGTTCTGATTTCAATGGACAGGATTTCTCCGTAACCTATGTAGATTTTATTGATGGAGCCAAAGAAGGACTTGTTCCTGATGAAAATGGAAAGTCGTATTTAAAAATAGTGGAGGCAGGTGACGGGCAGCGTCATGAGCATTATTTGGAAGATGGTCAGATAGCCAGCATTCATAATGTTCTTTTTTCACTGAACAACGAAACTCCAGGGGCTATAAACATTTTTGCAGAAGAAGGCGATTTTAAGATTAAAACGCCATTCGGTGGTGGGTTCATGCGTATGGCAGACCAGTTTCAAGGCAATGTAGTCCAAGATAGTCTTCAAACCTTGCAATTGAGATCGTTGTATACTTTAGCAGGAATGCAATTTGTGATTCCGGAGCCATTGGTGAAAGGAAATTATGGAGTTGTGAAGGTACCAGAGGAAGAAGTAACTGAGGCTACCCAAGATGCACTTGTGGTTAATATCTCTGCCAATGACGAGACCAAACAAATAAAACTTCTAGGAGGTAAAGGAACCTCTAATTTTTCAAATAAAATCAATGTAGGAGGGCTTGGGTTTTCATTGAGTTATGGGTCTAAAATCCACGAATTACCGTTTGCTATCCAATTGAATGACTTTATTGCAGAAAAGTACCCAGGAACCGAAACTGGTTATGCTTCCTTTATGAGTAAAATTACGGTTGAGGATGAACGTAATTTTGATTACGATATCTTTATGAATCATGTCTTAGATCATGAAGGGTATAGATTCTTCCAATCTAGTTTTCACCCTGATGAAAAGGGAACCGTTCTATCTGTAAATCATGATTTGTGGGGCACTTGGATTACCTATATTGGATATTTCTTATTGTACGTAGGTTTAATGGGAATTATGCTTTTTGGAAAAACACGATTTAGAGAGCTAGCAACATCATTGAAAAAACTACAAAAGAAGAAAGCAGCCTTAACGGTATTTGCCTTTTTCATTTGCTCACTTTCTTTTGCTCAGCAAACTTCTCAAAATCATATCACCGCGCCGACTAGGGCCCAAATAGACTCTGTTATAAAGGCTACTACAGTATCGAAAGAGCATGCCGAAAAGTTTGGTGCCTTAGTGGTACAAGATGAAGGAGGACGTATGAAACCTCTTCATACATTCACCTCAGAACTTCTTAGAAAGTTAAGCGGAAAGGATAAATTTCGAGGGCTTGATTCAGATCAAGTGTTTTTATCCATGATGCTCAACCGCGTTGCGTGGTACCATACCGAATTTATTGTCACCAATTTGGGTTCCAAGCAGAACGATAGCATTCGCGAGATTTTAAAGGTTAAGAAAGGGGAGAAGTATGTTAAAGCCACGGATTTATTTGACGCAACGGGGATGTATCGCCTAAAGCCCTACTTAGAGGAGGCCACATCTACCACAAACCCCAATAAGTTTCAGAGAGACTTTATTAAGCTACATGAGCGTTTTAGTTTACTGGAAATGGCTTTGAGCGGTCAAATCCTTAAAGTATTTCCATTGTTGAACGATGAGAACAATAAATGGATATCTGCAATTGAATTTCGAGGAGGGCAGTACCAAGTGCAAGATTCGCTATATGCCAATTTTATGGTCAACGCACTTCCATATTATTTGAATACGCTTCAAAATTCAATTAACACGGGAGATTATGCCCAATCGGACAAGCTTTTGGAGGCCTTTAAGCAGAATCAAAGGAACCATGGGTCCGAAGTACTTCCTTCCAATGAAAAAATAAAAGCTGAGATAATTTATAACAAGCTGGATATTTTTAACCGCCTTTACAAATACTACATGGTGCTTGGGGCCTTGTTGTTTTTTGTATTGATATTTAGAATTTTCAAGGAAAGGGAAATCTGGAAAGCCGCAACTTATTTTTTCAAGGGCATCATTGTCATCTTTTTTATTTGGCATACTACTGGATTGATAATGCGATGGTACATATCAGGTCATGCTCCATGGAGTGATGCATACGAGAGTATTCTCTATGTGAGTTGGGCAACTTTAGGTTTAGGGCTACTTTTTATTCGGAAAAGTGACCTCACTTTGGCGGCGAGTACTTTTGTAGCTTCTATGCTCCTTTTTATTGCCCATCAAAGTTGGGTAGACCCTTCAATTGGAAATCTTGTGCCCGTTTTGGACAGTTATTGGTTGATGATTCATGTTGCCGTAATCGTAGGGAGTTATGGTCCTTTGACTGTTGGAATGATTCTAGGTGTAACGGCTTTGCTCTTGATGATTTTGACTACCAAAAAGAACAAAAAACGAATGGAAATCAACTTGAAAGAGTTGACTATTATCAATGAACTGGCTTTGACCATTGGATTGGTCATGTTGACCATTGGAAACTTTTTAGGAGGACAATGGGCCAATGAAAGTTGGGGTCGCTATTGGGGTTGGGACCCAAAAGAAACCTGGGCTTTGATTTCGATAATGGTTTATGCATTTGTGCTTCACATGCGCTTTGTTCCAGCACTACGGGGAAGATGGTTCTATAATTTTATGAGTGTTGCTGCTTACGGTTCAATTATGATGACGTATTTCGGAGTCAACTTTTATTTGGTTGGATTGCATAGTTATGCCCAATCCGGTTCTGCCGCGATAACCCCAGACTACGTAAAGTATATCGTATTGGGGATATTAATTCTCGGTGCAATTAGTTATTGGCGATACCGTGTGAACTATGTTCAACCTCCGTCAGAGAAAAAACTAAGAGGTGCGCCTCTGGGCCAGGAATAAATATCTTGGATAGTTAACAAATACAATAGCTCAGTCATCTTCAAGCAGTAATTTCATTAATTCTTCGGCAGCTACTTTACCTTTTTCCTTTAGGAAGTCACGTGGCGTATTATCTCCAAGTTCAAAAACTATTGCTGGCATATTGTGCTCCACAAAGAAATAGGTTCGTGATACCATAGTTGGGCTTAGTTTATCAGAGGGTTTAACATTGGATTCCTTTTGAGGTAATCTACCTTCGATATTTTTTATCCAGTCAAAAACAATTTTACCTTTTTGTCCGGTAACTGTTGTGTCTATCGGGTAATAAATATCGTCCCAGGTAGAATGAAAGTCAACACCAAAAGCATATTGATAGCCTTCTGAGCTTTTCTGCTTTAAAAATTTTCGTATGCTCTGGGTTTCAGGCTGATTAAAGTTTTGCCAGTCCCTATTCAAATCAATACCTCCCATATTATGTCGCCAATGTCCTTTATCCACGCCATCTGGATTCATTGTAGGTACTGCAAAAACGGTGAATTCTTCTCTAAACTCTCTGGCCTGTTCCGAATCCCCTGATATTGTTTCAGTAAAAGATTTCATAGCTAGGAAGCCAGTCACTTCGGGTGGGTGTTGTCGTGAAATTACAAACACCGCCTTTTTTGTGGCTGACCCACGCCCAATTTCCATTAGATGTATAGGGCGTTTTTCATGACTTTTTCCAATCTCATAAGATTTTATATAGGAATTTACCGAAAGTGAATCTATCCAGGCTTTCACCCGTTTTGAAGAATAAAGCTCTTGTGCAGAAATCCACAATGGATTTTGGTCCACTTCAACGGTGAGTTCAGCAAATTCAGGCGCAGCTTTAATACCATAGTCTCCTTCTCCCGGTTGTATTGCTTTAAAACGAGTGCTGTCAATAGGTTTAAAATGAATACCATCCCTACTTAGTTTAGGGTAATATCGACTTCTTGAATCTTGGTAACTCAGTTTTATAGTGATTTCTTTGGGTTCCTTGGACCACACTTTAAAAGCATACCACGGACTTACATTAATAGGTGTGTTTTCAGCTGTAATCCAAATAGTGAAATGGTTGTTTCCATCGGATGCAACCCCATTCAATCTAGCACTGTCAAAATCATTGCTAAAGAAGACCGATTCGTCCTCAAATGACCATATTCCTTTCCATTGGCGTTGTACAGGTTTGTCCACAGTAGGTACAATTGGACTTGGTGCTTGACCCTGATATCCTTTGGGAGTAGGGGCGTCAACAATGGAATTGGAGTTTTTGCAGGATGTGAAAAGTATAAGGATAATCGCAAAAAAAGAGCAACGTATTCTCATGGCGTTTGGAAAAATTAAAAGAAGGTTCAGATTATTTTTTGAGTAATGTACGGTAAAATTGAAAAAAAATACCATCTTTGCGCCATCATGAAGTTATAAGAATTATGTTAGTCATAGATGTCATGGCCGTTCCAGGCATTATCTAATCGGTTTTTAACCGGACTGACTCCCCCGTTTTCTTTTTTACAACATAATTCTTATCAATAATGACGAATTCTAATATAAATTCATTTACAAAATTTTTCAGCTATTTCTGGATTGCCGTAACGGGCAAGGAAACCAATTTTACATCTGGTAGCCTCCGTAAGGCTATATTCATGCTTTCCATCCCTATGATTTTGGAGATGCTGATGGAATCCATTTTTGCTCTTGTGGATATTGCCTATGTGTCCCAAGTAAGTGTAAATGCTGTTGCTACCATTGGCCTAACGGAATCTGTAATAACCTTGATTTATGCCCTTGCAATTGGGTTAAGCATGGCCGCAACTGCCGTGGTTGCCCGAAGAATAGGGGAGGAAGATGTAAGAGGTGCCAGAATAGCGGCTGTTCAAGCTATACTGCTTGGGATTTTGGTAGCTGTACTTTTAGGCATGTTGGACGTCATAGCTATACAACTTCAATGAGTAAAACAATGAAATCTTTTTTGACTAGTGCTGCGATGCTGTTGGCAGTATTGCTCTTTTCCTGTGATACTAATGATGATGCCGATACTGGATGCGTCGATGCCATTTGCACACTTGAATTTGTTACTATCTTGGTAACCCTTGAAGATTCCAATCAAAATCCCGTGGTATTGGATAATTTTGAAGTAATCAATGCGGCGAACGGATCTCGTTTGGGAACTTCTTTTTCTGATTCCGAACTGGAAGAGGCCAGACAGTTGGGACGATATCCTCTAGTGTCCGATGGGGTACTTGGATTGAACCAGGAACGTACCCTGATATTCAGTGGATTTATTGGCAGTCGGGAAATGGTGCAAAGCCAATATACCGTAGCTACGGACTGCTGTCATGTGAGCTTGGTTGACGGTGAATTACAATTGGTTGTTGATTAAAACCAAATGGGTCTTACCAATTGAAAGTTTGATCTAAAGCAAGAATGAGCTTTCCACCTTCAGCGGTAAAATATACTTTTTTCAAAAGACTTTTTGAACCTGACCTTTCTATTTGTTAAAGCCCTTTGAAAGTATAGGGTTTAACTTTTTGCATGGGGAATTAAACATATATTTAACTACACAAAATGAAAACTTATTCTTACAAATTTCTATTTTTAAGGAAAATTGCCTCATGGATAAATTACTTTCATTATTGCTAAACTTCCATAAAATTGGATTTGATAAGGAAGAGTTATCTTTTCAGATCACGAGCCATCCTTCCTATCCAAGTTTACATACTGTTACAGGTGTTCTAGATCATTTTGATATAGACAACGTAGCAGTCGAAGTTCCTATTGAAAGGAATACAATAGAGCAATTGCCCCATTCCTTTTTAGCCCAAATACGCTATAAAACAAGCACTTTCTTTGTGGTGGTCCGAAAAAAAATGAAGTCGTATGATGTATTTTATGCTGACAAAAAAAATGAGAACTTAGCCATAGAAGAGTTCTTGGAAAGATTTACAGGGATTGTTGTGGCAATCGAAAAAAATGAGGTTGAAAGCGCAAAAACAAGAATTCGAATACCTAAGGGAACCTCTGCTTTTTTAATTGTTGCTGCGGCTATTTTTGTTGCTATTTTTCTCTATGCTGTTCCCAATTGGGTTTCTGTGGCTTATTCTTTGTTGGCCGCAATGGGCGTTTTAATAAGTTGGGCCATTGTTAGACAAGAAGAAGGCGAAACTACCATTTTAGGAAATGCCTTTTGTTCGGACACCAATGCTAAAAAAAATTGCAATTCCGTTTTATTCTCCAAAGGAGCGCAAATTGGGAGGTATAAACTGAGTGATTTTAGCTTGGTTTACTTTGTAGGCCTTATTGTTGCAGCTTGGTTACTGAATTTGGTTAATGTTGGCCAAACGATTCTATATTTAATTAGTCTTTTGGCGTTACCCATTACTCTGTATTCTATCTACTATCAGTATGCGATAGCGAAAACATGGTGTATGTTATGTTTAAGTATCGTTGGGGTACTATGTTTACAAGGGGCTCTAGTTTTGTTCAGTGGGCTACAAATTTTTGACATCCTTGGAATAGCCAATATTAGCGTATGGTTAACAGCATTTACTTTTTTAACCGTATTCGGTGTATGGAGTCTTGCACGAGCTAACATTCGAGAGCTCAAAGAACTTAAATTCTACAGAACCAAAGACCTACGATTCAAACGCAACTTTGTAATATTCCAAACCCTTCTCAACAAGTCTAGTGTTTTGGACACGAATGTTGGGGATACTTTTGAAATTGTTTTAGGGAATGAAAGTTCTCCCTTAGAACTGCTATTGATAACCAGCCCCTATTGCGGGCATTGTAAACCAGTACACGCCCTTATGGAACGTATGCTTAGAAAACACCCGAAAAAGGTGAAGTTACGGGTTCTATTTTTTGTGAATATGAACAATTCTGTTCTGGTCGAAGTTTCAAGCCGGTTGTTGGAATTGTATGAAACGGATGGAAAACAAATTTGCATGAAAGCTATGAATGATATTTATGGTGCTATGGATCCTATCACTTGGCTTGCAAAATGGGGAGAAACTAATAATACCAGTTTTTATCACGATGTTTTAGAGCGTCAAAGAACATGGTGTCTTAAGAACGCTATCAATTTTACACCGGCCATTTTTATCAATGGTCGTTCTTACCCAAGAGCGTATGATAGGGAGGATCTTCAATATTTTATTGAAGATTTGTATGAGGCCTCTAGTGATGAGGTAGTAGAAACGAAAGTATTTGAAACATACTATAAACAAAGCCATAATATGGCTTAGCCAAAAATATTCTTTCGCGAGGAATGGACCTAAACTGTGAGGGTCCTTAAATGATTGCAGATGGAATTAATTATAAATCTTATACTATGAGTGATTTAAAAAATTTAGGAAGAATTTTAAGCACAAGTCAACAAAGGACCATAACGGGCGGCGCATTTCCGTCTGGCTGTACAGAGGATGGTGATTGCGTAACGGAATGTTCGATTAGAGATCCGCGGTGCATACAAGGGGCATGTACTTAATTTAATTTTTAATCAATCGCTTGTGTAAATTCTAAGCGATTTTATTAAGTAAGACCTCTAAGTTTATACATTAACTATATTGTTATGACTTTTATAGTAACGAATAGGCTTAGAGGTTTTTTGCGATTCTGAACAACCCATTTTTAGGTTATTAGTAAACCCTATATAGTCCAAAGGACTGATTTAGAGCTATCTAAAAAAAGGAATATGTTTTTCCATTAGCAATAAAAATCTATTGGAAATTTTTGAACCGAATACTCCAAGGCAAGGGAAACAATGATATATTGCATTAGCTGTTAACAAGTAATGAGTTCATAGGATAACACTAGCTTAAAAATACAGTGCCTTCAATTAAGTGGCGTTAGGGCTTCCGCATCTTTTACCAGAACAAGCATATCAAAGTTAATAATAAAGGTTTTAAGCGCTTCCGAATAGGTTTTTGCCATAGCCATATTCCCGTAGCGGGGCCAGATGGATAAGCGTATACTTTTTTGTAAAGGAGGGCAATAGTTCTTGCAGTTCTTTGGGTAACTGTTTTGTATTGTCAAATGGGGCAATAGGGTTTGCCGCAAACGGATTGCCCACGATAGCACTTCCCGTAACGCCGGCAACCATCAAGTGCAGGGACTTCCTATTGTTAAAAACAGCGAGCTTCGATACGAAATTGGAAATGTCATAGATATTGGTCATACTCAAACCCCTTGTGGCATGGGTCGCTCCCAATTTAAAAATCACTTCGGGCAGTTCGTTGTGTTCTAGGGCAGCCTTGTAGTATTTTGTGAAGTTGTCCTCATTAGTTGCCCCCTGACATGATTGTTCTTATAGTATGCCTTGCTGCTGTTATACCCATAAATTTCCTTTGTTTTCCAAAGCTGTTGTAAAACCTCTTGTTCCTGGGGGTCATTGCTTAGTGATAGGAGTTGGTTATGGAGCTGCTCATCATACGAGCGCCAGAACATATAATCAAAATTTTTGGAGGCTAAACTTTTTTCATAGGCAGCTATTGCCCGGTCCCTTAGAGGTTGAAGGTTTTTCTTTAGTTCGGTATTATCGGTGTGTTGTATCAAATGGTCAAAGTTCAGGCCGTCCCTACTCAGCTTTGGATAATACCGACTTCTTGAATCTTGGTAACTCAGTTTTATAGTGATTTCTTTGGGTTCCTTGGACCACACTTTAAAAGAATACCACGGACTTACATTAATAGGTGTGTTTTCAGCTGTAATCCAAATAGTGAAATGGTTGTTTCCATCGGATGCAACCCCATTCAATCTAGCACTGTCAAAATCATTGCTAAAGAAGACCGATTCGTCCTCAAATGACCATATTCCTTTCCATTGGCGCTGTACAGGTTTGTCCACAGTAGGTACAATTGGACTTGGTGCTTGACCCTGATATCCTTTGGGAGTAGTTGCATCAACAATGGAATTGGAGTTTTTGCAGGATGTGAAAAGTATAAGGATAATCGCAAAAAAAGAGCAACGTATTCTCATGGCGTTTGGAAAAATTAAAAGAAGGTTCAGATTATTTTTTGAGTAATGTACGGTAAAATTGAAAAAAAATACCATCTTTGCGCCATCATGAAGTTATAAGAATTATGTCAGCCATAGATGTCATAGCCCTCTCGGGCAATTGCTAATCGGTATTTAACCGAGCTGACTCGCTGTTTATTTTCTACAACATAATTCTTTATCAATAATGACGAATTCGAATACAAATTCATTTAAAAAATTTTTCAACTATTTCTGGATTGCAGTAACAGGCAAAGAAAATAATTTCACATCCGGGAGTATCCGAAAGGCTATTTTCATGCTTTCCATTCCCATGATTTTGGAAATGCTGATGGAATCCATTTTTGCTCTTGTGGATATTGCCTATGTGTCCCAAGTAAGTGTAAATGCTGTTGCCACCATTGGCCTAACGGAATCTGTGATAACCTTGATTTATGCACTCGCTATTGGACTTAGTATGGCAGCAACCGCTGTAGTTGCCCGAAGAATAGGAGAGGAGGACGTTTCTGGAGCACGAATAGCAGCTGTACAAGCTATTCTATTGGGTGTTTTGGTAGCAGTCCTTTTAGGTTTAGTAGGTATTTTCTATTCAAAGGAAATTTTGGCTCTTATGGGGGCAGAACCAGATTTGATTGCTGAAGGGTATGGATATACCCAGTTTCTGTTGGGTGGGAACATCACTATAATGCTATTATTTTTGATTAATGCCATTTTCCGTGGTGCCGGTGATGCCTCTATTGCCATGTGGGCCTTGGTTCTTTCCAATGGATTGAACATTATTTTGGACCCTATCTTTATTTTTGGTTGGGGACCAGTTCCTGAATATGGGGTAATGGGTGCAGCCATTGCAACCAATATTGGGCGAGGCAGTGCAGTGATTTTCCAATTCGGAATTTTGTTTTTTGGTTGGAGCAGGATTAGGCTTGTCTTAAAAGACATTGCCGTTAACCTTAAAGTGATGGTAAACCTAATTAAGGTATCCTTGGGGGGCATAGCCCAGTTTTTGATTGGCACATCCAGTTGGGTTTTTCTTATGAGAATCATGTCTGAATTTGGCAGTGAGGTACTCGCAGGATATACCATTGCCATCCGCGTAATTATGTTCACCCTAATGCCTTCATGGGGCATGAGTAACGCTGCTGCGACGTTGGTGGGACAGAATTTGGGAGCCAAGAAGCCCGACAGAGCCGAAAAGTCCGTATGGATTACAGGCAGGTACAATGCCTACTTCATGGCTTTGATATCTATAGTCTACTTTTTCGGAGCTGAGTACATTATATCGCTTTTCAATTCTGAACCTAATGTTGTCAATAGTGGTGCATTGTGTTTGCAGGTTATTGCCGTGGGATATGTCTTTTATGCCTACGGAATGGTAGTAGCCAATGCGTTTAACGGAGCAGGAGACACCAAAACTCCTACCAAAATCAATCTGATTGCATTTTGGGCATATCAACTGCCCTTTGCGTATTTAGCCGCTTTAAGTTTTGGCTGGGAAGCTAAGGGTGTTTTTGTGGCCATTACATCTGCTGAGATTTTGTTGGCCATCATTGCCATAGTTTGGTTCAAAAAGGGTAGGTGGAAGGAAGTTCAAGTATAGTTGGTTTCGTATATTTAATCAAATTTTTGATGCAATGACGAAATCACCTAAAGGAACAAATACGGTATGTACCCATGTTGGTACTCTGGAAGATAAGGAGTATAAAGGGGCTGCATCACCATTGTATATGAGTTCATCCTATGCCTTTGAAGATGTAGATGTAAAAAGGTATCCAAGATATTTTAATACACCCAATCAAGAAGCACTTAGCATAAAAATGGCTGCTTTGGAACATACCGAAGCAGCCATGATTTTTGGCAGTGGCATGGCGGCTATAAGCACTGCTTTGATGGCATTTTTGCAAGCCGGTGACCATATTGTGTTTCAACAGACTTTATACGGAGGAACGTATAATTTTGCTGTAACCCAGCTTGAAAAATATGGTATGAGCTATTCATTTACTGATGGATGGGAAGTATCCGATTTTGAAGCTGTTGTTAAACCCAATACGAAGTTAATTTATGTTGAAACCCCATCTAATCCTTTGTTGACCATTACGGATTTAAGGGGAGTGGCCAAATTGGCAGCCAAACACGGTATTCTCACTATGATTGACAATACTTTTGCGAGTCCAATCAATCAAACTCCAGCAGATTTCGGCATTGATATCATATTGCACAGTGCTACAAAATATATGGGAGGTCATTCGGATATTTGCGCAGGTGTTGTTGCATGCTCCCAAGAGAATATGGACAAAGTGTTTCAAACGGCCATATGTTTTGGCGGTAGTTTAAGTGACTATACGGTATGGCTCCTGGAACGTAGTGTAAAAACTATGGGGCTTCGTGTAAAGGCTCAAAACGAGAATGCTATGAAAATGGCTACGTACTTGAAAAGCAACCAAGATGTGGAAAATGTCTATTATCCAGGCCTCAAATCTCATTCAGATTATGATTTGGCCAAATCCCAGATGAAAGGTTTCGGGGGTATGCTTTCCTTTGAATTAAACCCTGAAATAGATGTTTCCCTCTTTTTCAAAAGTTTGGAACTTATTAAACCATCGATGAGTTTGGCTGGGGTTGAAAGCACTATGATTTCCCCTACCAAAACATCACATGCATTGATGAGTCCTGAAGACCGCCAAAAACAAGGGATCAAAGATTCTTTAATACGTTTTTCGTTAGGTATTGAGGAAATAGAAGACTTAGTTCGTGATATAGAACAAGCGATTTCCAAAACGAAATCCATAACCATACCTGTATAACCACACCTTGATGAAATTAGATATTTTAGTATTTGGTGCCCATCCCGATGACGCAGAGCTGGGTGCTGGAGGAACTATAGCGAAGGAAGTTTCCCGAGGAAAAAGAGTAGGTATAGTAGATTTGACCCGGGGTGAACTTGGAACCCGAGGTTCCGCTGAAATTCGAGATAAGGAATCGGTCAAGGCTGCTGAGATTTTGGACGTTACGGTTCGGGAAAATATGGAGTTTGCTGATGGGTTCTTTGTGAACGATAAAGCACATCAGCTCGAAATTGTGAAAATGGTGCGTAAGTATCGACCAGATATTGTACTGTGCAACGCGGTGGATGACCGCCACATTGATCATGGCAAGGGAAGCAAATTGGTAAGCGATGCTTGTTTTTTAAGTGGTTTGACCAAAATAGATACTAAAATGGATGGAGAAGAAGAGTGGCAGGAAGCTTGGAGACCAAAAGTAGTGTATCATTACATTCAATGGAAGAACTTAACACCTGATTTTGCAGTAGATGTTACTGGGTTTATTGATAAAAAGACAGAAGCAATTTTAGCCTATAGCTCACAGTTTTTTGACCCGAATAGTGACGAACCTGAAACACCCATTAGTAGTAAAAATTTTATTGATAGCGTAAACTATCGTGCTAGAGACCTAGGAAGATTGATAGGGGTAGAGTATGCTGAAGGGTTTACCGTGGAACGATTTGTAGGAGTTGACAATCTCGACAACCTTATTTGATTAACTCGCCTGCTGATATCTTTTTTCAGCCTTAGGAACAGTAAAAGAAAATGTAGAGCCTTTTCTTAGTGTGCTTTCCACCCAAATCTGTCCCTTATTTTTATTGACCATCTCCTTACATAGGGTTAAACCTAAACCAGTACCTTTTTCGTTGTTGGTTCCATAGGTTGTTATATTGTTGGAGTCTGCGAAGATTTTTTTCTGGATTTCTTTGTTCATCCCAATACCAGTATCCTTAATCATTATGCGCCATACATCAGAATCTTCTTCAGCTTCAATGGTTATCAACCCGTCATCTGGTGTAAATTTAATTGCGTTGCTCATAAGATTTCGTACTACAATATCAATTTGATTGTAATCTGCCCAAACCAATATATTTTCTGGTAGACGGTTGATAATCTTAATTGATTTACCTGCGGCTACTTCGGATAAAAGTTTAATGTTGCCCAACACCAGCTTTTCCAACTGGATTCTTTTAGGCTTAGTTACCACTCCATTTAATTGGGTCTGTCCCCAGGATAGCAAATTATTCAATGCAAAAGAAATGTTGTCAACATCGCTTCGCAACTTAGGGATAAAGGATAAAAATTCTGTTTTGCTGATTTCGCCATCAGAGAATAACTTTAGCATACCTTGAAGTGCGCCAATTGGGCCCCTAAGGTCATGCCCGATAATTGAGAACAACTTGGTTTTGGTCTTGTTGATTTCAGTTAGCTCGTTTTCTCGTCTGCTAACTTCAATAGATTTAAACTTTAGTTCTTTGTTCAGTTTTTTCTGGACCTTTTCACTACGACGAATCAACAATAAAACAGTCAAAAGAATCAATACCATCAATACGGAAAAATAGATGTAGTTTCTTTGTTTGGCCAGTGCTGTTTTATTTGTGGAAATCAGTTCCTGCTTTTCTTGCTGGTACTGTAATTTGGTTTCCAATAAGGCCAAGCTTTGTTTGTTCTTGTCCTTGGAAAGAGAGTCTGATAGTCTTTTGAAGGCTTCTAAATATCCTAATGCAACATCGCTTTCGCCTCGTTTTTTATGGATTTTATATAAGGTCTCTGAACAGTCAATTTGTCCCTGTAAGGATTTAATTTTTTTGGAAAGGGCATATCCTTCCTTTACTGTGGAAAGAGATAAACTGTCCCTATCAAGACCTAGATAGACTTGGGCCATACCATTGAGCAAATTGATTTTCTCCCTATCATCTTGAAGCTGTTTTTGGTGCAGCATATTGCTTTGGTCATACCAATGTAATGCCCATTGGTATTTTTTTTGCTCCAAATAGATGCCTCCTTTTACTTCATAAGCATATGCCAACCAATCGTATATTTTCTCTTTTTCAAAAGTTATTATACTCTTGTTGATGTTGAACATGGCCAACTCATAGTTTTTTGCCTCTTTGTATAGTGAGGCCATATTGCTTTGAGTTTCAGCATGGAATATATCGTCTTTGAGTTCTTCATTTATGGCCTGAATGCGATCATAAAAGGTCAGGGCATTTTTAAAATCCTTTTGTCGCACATATAAATTGGCTATGTTTTCGTTGAGTATGGACAGCATCCACTTATTGTCCGTTTGACGGGCAACATCCAATCCCTTAAGATATAGGTTCAGAGCCTTGGCATAATCGCCAATATAAGCATAATCCTGCCCCATATCATTTATAATATCAAGCTCTGATTTAGTATCATTTATTTTTCTGGCAACCTCCAAAGCTTCCTCATAATTTCGAAGCGCTTTTTCATAATCTCCTTTGTCAGAATAAAACAACCCGATATTTTCCAGCGCCTTAATTTCTCCACCTTTGTATTGAATGGCCCTGCTCAGTTTCAATACTCGTTTTGAAATGGTGTAAAGACTATCCTGATTTATAAAGCGATAATACTTTGAATAGTTGGCCAATAAATCGAGATGTGTAGAATCTTTTGTGCTAAACTTATTGGTAGAAACGAGATGCTTAATTCTATAAGCAACACTGTCTCTTTTTCTTTTTTGAGCCTGCAATTGAAATGTGAAGAGGAGCAAAACCCCAAAAAGGCACAATTTTTTAAGGAAATTAGGTAGGTTGAGGATGTTCATATTAGTGATTTGGGACATGGGAAATACAATCTCTAACTGGCTAAAATTAGGCACAAAAAAGGTGGCTTAGAATTTTATGTTGTGAACATATAAAATATGTAGGTCTGTTAGATGAACGCATAGAATTCATCGACGTAAGACACAATAAACTGCAGACCATGTGGTTACCTTGAAAAACTAACCTTTCATAAGGTTTTGGTATGAGATGAAAATCAGTTGCAATCCAATCTATAAATCTTTTGATAGAATTGAGAAAAAAATTTAACTTTGCATCCGCTTTTAAATGGTGGTTGTAGCTCAGTTGGTTAGAGCGCCTGATTGTGGTTCAGGAGGTCGTCGGTTCGAGACCGATCTTCCACCCATTAAAAAAGCCCCTTAAAAAGGGGCTTTTTTGTTTTTTGATACCTTTCAATCTATTCCACTGGTTTGTCCACAATCACTCGATTTTCTCTATTGGCTACTTCCCATGCCGTATGAAAAACTAATCGGGTTCTATTTTCAAGAAGATCATAGTTTATTTTATCAGGCGTATCTCCTGGTTGGTGATAGTCTTCATGGGTACCGTTAAAGTAAAATATGATGGGAATATTGTTTTTGGCAAAATTGTAATGATCACTTCTATAATAAAACCGATTGGGGTCGTTCTCATCGTTGTATTTATAGTCCAACTCAATCTGCATATATTTTTCATTAATCTCTTCTGATAGATCGTGAAGCTCTGTACTTAGTTTATCGGAACCAATGAGGTAGATATAGTTTCTATCGCCTTCACGATTTGGGTCAATCCTTCCAATCATATCAATATTCAAGTTGGCTACGGTGTTCTCCAAGGGTAAAATAGGGTCGTAATCTGTATAATATTTGGAACCTAGAAGTCCCTTTTCCTCTCCGGTTACATGAAGAAAAATTATAGAACGTTTTGGGCCATTACCTTCATCTTTGGCTTTTTTGAATGCTTCTGCAATCTCCAAAAGTGCTACGCTACCAGAACCATCATCGTCGGCCCCATTATTGATTTGCCCGTCCTCAGTAACGCCAATATGGTCTAGATGGGAAGAAATTACAACGTATTCATCAGGCTTTTCACTACCCTTTAAAAGTGCCACCACGTTTTCAGAATCTACTAAACCTGTGCTCACAATATCTAAATTGATATTTGTTTTTAAATACTTGGGTGTACTATCTGAGTTTATATCTGGGAAAAGACTTTTGGCAGCTTCTAAATTCAATACCATTAACAATGCGCTGTTGGCTTCATCAAGCAACGACATCCTGTGATTGGTACTGTTTTTAATAAATGAGTAATACTCTGAATAACGGGCATAGTTCTCAGAATCAAAGTAAAAAACCCCTTTGGCGCCTTTTTCCAATGCTAACTGAGATTTTTTACCAATGGCTTCAGACATATTGCTCCAAATCGATGGCTCAGCGGTATCTGTTAATGTATAGGTCCCATCTTCATTTTTGGGTTCTCCAGATTTGATTAAGACTATTTTGTCCTTTACATCAACTTTGGAGTAATCAGAGTATATTTCTTCCTCAATACCATAACCCAGATAAACAACTTGGTCATAGTTTCCTTCCGCCGCGGCAAATGAAATAGCCGTTTGGCCAATAGTGAATTCCTTTCCGTTTATGGTGATACTTCCTGTTGGAACACTGGATTTTTGCAATGGAACTTTCTGAAAATAGTTCCCATCCGCTTTGGCTGCTGGAATCTCTAATGATTCATAATGGGATTTTAAATATTCCACCGCTTTTTTTTGCCCAGGCGTACCTGTTTCCCTTCCTTCAAAATCGTCTGAGGCATAGGTGTACAAATGGTCTTTTAATTCTTTTTGGGTAATGGTTTGGGCATACACTATGGGATTCGCTGCTTTTTGCGAGGGCTTTTTTTGTGATAATGTTTTTTGGGAGGGGTTACAGGAGAAAATCAAAAAAAGAAATCCCCAGGAAACATTTTTCATACTTTTTCAATTCAAAATTTCCCAAAAGTAGTCAAAAGATTGTGAATCAGTTGATGAGCTTCAGATTTACTTTTCACTTGGATTCAGGGTAAATAGAGCTTTTGACAATGGTTGTAAGCAGGAATATTTCTAATTTCGATTTTAGATTCATTAAGTCTAAAAATATGGGGATACACACTTTTGAATGTATTGATGCGCATACCTGCGGTAATCCTGTACGTTTGGTAGTTTCCGGTGGCCCTCAACTTGTAGGGAAGACAATGGAAGAAAAACGTCAGCATTTCATGAAGGAGTTCGATTGGATTAGAACTGGACTTATGTTTGAGCCGCGGGGCCATGATATGATGAGCGGAAGTATACTATACCCACCGCATCAACCAGAAAATGACGTTGCCATTCTTTTTATTGAAACCAGTGGGTGCCTTCCCATGTGTGGTCACGGAACCATAGGCACTATTACCATTGCTCTTGAGGAAGGCTTGATTCAACCAAAGACCTCAGGTCTGGTTCGAATGGAGGCTCCTGCAGGTCTTGTAGAGATTAGATATCATAAACCTGATAAAAAGGTGGAGTGGGTTCAAATTACCAATGTGAAAAGTTATTTAGCGGCTAAAGAACTAAGGATTGATTCTTCATTTTTGGGAGAATTGAAGTTTGATGTGGCCTACGGGGGTAATTTTTATGCCATTGTTGATCCTCAACAAAACTTCTCTGGGATTCAAGACTATTCTGCCAGCAACTTAATTCAGTTTTCTCAAGAACTACGCAAAAGAATCAATGAAAAATACACAGACACATTTGTTCATCCAGAGAATTCCAACATTAACAAAGTATCACACATTTTATGGACAGGAACTCCTTTGGATAAGGGTTCATCTGGGCGTAACGCTGTTTTTTATGGTGATAAGGCCATAGATCGTTCGCCTTGTGGTACAGGTACCTCAGCACGTATGGCGCAACTCTATGCCAAGGGAGCATTACAAGTGGGTGACGAATACATTCATGAAAGTTATATTGGTTCTAAATTTGTGGGCAAAGTTGAGAAGGCTACTATATTGGCCAACGATAAAGCCATCGTTCCCCGTATAAAAGGGTGGGCACAGGTATATGGTAGAAATACAATTACCATGGATACGGAAAATGACCCTTATGCAATGGGTTTTCAGGTGATTTGATATATGCGAATGGATACAACTTGATATTTTTAAGTTATTTTTTCAATATGGCATCTCTTTTGATTTTTTTATTGACGGCATAAAACTAATTTTGCAGTATGGTAAAAAAGTACTCTCTTCTTTTTTTTACAGTATTGTTTTACAGTGGAATAGGATTTTCACAGGAAATTCAGATTTTCAAAGTAGAAGATTTTGATTTGCGTGGTAAGGTGAAATCATGCCTGGTAATTACTGATTATGGCAGGGAGCTTTTTGAGTTTGACAAAATGGGAAGATTAAATCGAACCATAACGCAATACAACGAATCTGATCAAGATATCACCCTATACAAATATGAAGGGAACAACTTGGTTGAAAAGAGAATGGAAAGCTATAAGGATGATGTTTTGGATGCGGCTACTTCCATGGTCAATTTTTACTCCCTTGATACCACCCAATCCCGAAAGGTTTTGGAAAAAATAATTTCATACGATAAGCAATTTCTGGAACAGCAGGAGTATCTATACGATGAACAGGATAGGTTGAAGAAAATAGTAATTTCAAATGCAGAAGGTGTGGATGAAACGACTATTGAGTATCAACAATATAAAAACGAAACCACACAAAGCGTGTTTCATAATGGTATACTGGAAAAGATGGAACGCGTATCCGAGAAAAAAGTTGGGAATACCAAACATAAAGTAGTACTTACCAAGGAATTTGTAGATGGAGAACCAGATAAGGCGGTTGAGAAAACCTTTGATGCTTCTGGTAAACTTTTGAAAACAGAAACATTTAATTATGATGTTTCAAAGAAACAGTTTGTCACTTATGAAAAAGTGCGTTTAGATTATGATGCACAAGGAATGCCTACAAAAGAAACTACCGAGGCACAGAATGCAAAATCCGTAAAAGAATTTATTTTTCAGTTTGACAGCAGCCCAGAGAAAAACTGGATAAAAAAAATAATTACTCCAAGTAATTCATATAGTACGAGAAGGATTTCATATTATCCTGAAGAAAAAGCGCAGGAACAAGGTGAGAATCCTAATTAAGTCAAGGATTAATCAACTCTGTAATTATTTCAGATTTAATTTCATGACCTCCATTGAACGTGATTAATTCAAAATTTCCTTGAAACAAATTATCCAACTTTACTTTCTCCGTTTTCAATCTTTCTAGACTTAGGAATTCATCTTTATCTCCATAGATAGATTTGATATTTATTTTGGAGTAATCCAAGTATTCAAAATGGTCATGTTTTAATTCTTTCGGAATGCCCCCTGCATACAAAGCCAATGAATGGGGTTGAACTTGATTTCTGGCCATCCAACGTAGCGCAATGGAAACACCCTGGGAAAAACCAAAAACTATCAGCTTTGGGTGATTCAATATTTTTTCAGATTGGCACACTTCTTCCAAATAGGACATGAGGTTTTCAGTTTCAACCAGCGTGTTTTCCTTTGTCAACCAACTTGCGCCCACATACTTGTATTCATTCTTTAAGTAATATTTGGATGGGGCTTGGGGGGCAACAACGTAATGCTCTTTGGGGTTTAAATTGACAAAATGTTTTAAAAAATAACGACTCAAATACCCTATGCCATGAAAAACCAACCAAACGTATTTTGTGTTTTCATTGAATTGATTAAGGGTAGTATATGTATTTTGGGTAGTGTAAGTGACATTCTTTTCTTCAATTGACATAACGGTTCAGGAATCTATTGCAAAAGCTTTCCGTAATTTTACAAAAAATTGAAAGATGACCGAGCACAAGGAAAAAATTCTATCCATTTGCAACTCCATTTGCAAGAACACTTTAATGGAAACATTGGAAATTGAGTATGTTGATGTCGGAGAGAATTACTTGACAGCTAGAATGCCGGTAAGTCCAAGAGTACACCAACCGGATGGTGTTCTTCATGGTGGTGCGTCTGTGGCCTTGGCCGAGAGTGTGGGTAGTGCTGCATCCTATATCTTCTTGGATGCCAAAGAGTTTTTTGTCCGTGGAATAGAAATTTCTGCAAATCATGTGAGGTCAATTCAAGATGGATTTGTGTATGCCAAGGCACACATTCTCCATAAAGGCCGTACCACACAACTCTGGGAAATTAAGATTACCGATGAAGAAGGAAATCTGGTATCCAATTGCAAATTGACCACCATTGCGCTACCCAGAAAATAAAGAATTTCAACATCTGCTTGATGAAGTAAAAAATGCCATAGTGCAAGGGCACCCTGTTTGTCTTTATCGCAAGCCACATCATGGTGAAGTTAAAGTCATTTTTCAGGATTCTGATGAGCTTATTTTTACAAAGGATTTTGAGAACAAAGGTTTTGTTTTCGCTCCTTTTGATTTAAAGGACAATGCAGTATTGCTAAGGCCGGACAAAATTAAAAAAGTTTCTTACCGAATTCATGAGGAAAACAATGCGGTTATCAAATTGGAACCTGACGAGACAAGTAAATCAAATCATTTGGGTTTAGTAAAAAAAGGACTAAAAGCAATTACTGAAGGGGTTTTGCGGAAAGTTGTGCTATCCCGAAAAATGGATGTTAAACACCAAGTCTCTCCTGAGATTTTGATTTTACGTTTGTTGAACGCTTACCCATCAGCATTTTGTTATTTGTTTTTTCACCCGAAGGTTGGATTGTGGTGTGGGGCTTCACCGGAAACATTTTTGCAAGTAAAAAATAATAGCCTTAAAACAATGTCCTTGGCGGGTACCTTACCGTATCAACCCGGTGTTGGCCCAGAATGGGGACAAAAAGAGTTGGATGAGCAGTCTCTAGTCACTGATTTTATAAAAAAGAGACTATCTGAAGAAGTTGATACTTTAGAAGTGGGTGGCACAGAAAGCTCAAAAGCAGGCTTGCTTTGGCATTTAAAGACCGAAATAAAGGCTAAACTTTTGCCAAATTCTTCATTAATGAACATTATCAAATCATTACATCCAACACCCGCTGTCTGCGGATTGCCTTTGGATGCGTCGAAAAAGTTCATTCTAGAACATGAGGGTTATGATCGTACATATTACACAGGTTTTTTGGGCGAACTAAGAATGGGGGAATCCCAAAACATCTCACTTTATGTAAACCTTCGTTCGATGGAATTGACAAAAAACGGAGCATCAATATATGTGGGTGGAGGCATAACGGCAGATTCCATCCCAGAGAATGAATGGAATGAAATTCAGAACAAAAGTAAAACTATGTTGAGCTTACTTCAAATTCCTACGTAGGTTTTGGGGTAATATGGTTTTGGGCCGTATTTTTGTATTGCATGATGTATTCCGAAATCCCCGCAGCGCAGCTTCTAGTTTTGAGTTTTAAGGCCAAGGGAGTTAAAAACATTGTCATTTCTCCAGGTTCGAGAAACGCCCCGCTCACTTTAGGTTTTTCCAAAAATCCCTTTTTTAAATGCTTTAGCATTGTGGATGAACGATGTGCAGCATTCTTTGCATTGGGGATGGCAAGACAATTACAGGAACCCGTTGCGGTAATATGTACCTCCGGAAGCGCCCTTTTGAATTATTATCCAGCCATAGCAGAGGCATATTATAGTGAGATTCCCCTTATTGTTGTTTCTGCAGACCGTCCGCCATACAAAATTGATGTAGGAGACGGTCAGACCATTCGGCAGCAACATATTTTCAAGCAGCATATCGGGTATGAGACCAACTTAAAACTGGATGTTTGTCATTCCACTGAAGTGATTAAAACTTTTGATGAGTCTTTGTTGTCGGATTCACAGCAAGAAATCGAAACATATAATCAAAAAGAGATTTTTCAAGCTCTACGGATAGCTGCTTCGGAAAACCTTCCGGTTCATATAAATATACCGTTTGAGGAGCCCTTGTATGGTCAAACCGAAAAACCCAGCATTGCAATTCCTGATGATGTAGATACCGCTCATTCAATATTACCAGATATTGATTTAGCCGAATACGTACAAACCTGGTCAGAGTCCCGAAGAAAAATGATATTGATTGGCGTCCAACAACCAGACGTTTTGGAAAAGACCATTTTGGATAAATTGGCTTCGGATTCAAGTACTTTGGTTTTTACGGAGACCACATCAAATGTTCATGGCAATCTTTTTTTTCCGAGTATCGATAGTATTATTGCTCCTATTGAAAAATCTGCAGATAAAGAAGACCTTTTTGCTGCGCTAAAACCGGATTTGCTTATCACCTTGGGAGGACTGATAGTTTCTAAAAAAATAAAAGCTTTTCTAAGAAATCACAAGCCAAAACATCATTGGCATATTGGTACGAACAAAGCCTATGATACTTTTTTTTGCTTATCCGCCCATATTGAAAAAGAACCGAATATATTTCTAAATAGTTTGCCCATAAAAGAAGAAAAAAGTGGTTTTAGGTTGCGGTGGGATGAGGTGAAGAACAAATATCAGAAAAGAAGGGATACATATTTGAATACGATTGGGTTCTCTGACTTTTTGGCCTTTAATGAAATTCAAGGCTCTATTCCGGAAGACTATCAAGTTCACTTAGCAAATAGCTCTACTGTACGGTATTCTCAATTGTTCCCGATGAAGGAGACTCTTCGGGTATTCTGCAACCGGGGAACAAGTGGGATTGATGGAAGTACATCCACCGCTATAGGCGCATCCATATATTACCCGAACCCTACGGTTTTAATAACCGGAGATTTGAGTTTTTTCTATGATAGTAATGCCTTGTGGTTTGAAAACCTTAGAAACGACTTTCGGATTATTCTTATCAACAATGGGGGAGGCGGTATTTTCAGGATTTTACCAGGTAGCGAACAAACGGAAGAATTCTCATCTTTTTTTGAGACTACCCACAATTTGAATGCTGAAAGCTTGGCAAAAATGTATGGGATAGAATATGCTAAAGCAGCCGATGAAAGGGAATTGCAAAATCGGCTTGAAAGCTTTTACTCAGTTTCAGAGAAACCAAAAATCTTAGAAGTCTTTACCCCTCGATTGGAAAATGATAAAATTTTGCTCGATTATTTCGATTTCATATCTTAGAACCAAGAGGATATAGAATCCCTGATAACACTAAAAGAACACTAGCTATTATGAGTAAAAGAGATGATTTGGTTGTAAAGTATGCGGCCGATATTAAGGACAAGTTCGGAGAAACCCCGGATATGGATTTATTGAATAAAGTGGCCATAGGTTTAGGTCCGGCCATCTATAATGCGGATGCGTCCAAAGTTTCAGGTTCTGATGAAAAAGAGCTGGAAACAGTAAAAAACAATTTCTTGATCAAGAAACTTGGACTTTCTGACAATGGACAGTTAATGGATGCCATCAACGACGTCATTGATAAATACGGTAGATCGGATAAAAACAAACATCGAGCCGTAATTTATTATATGTTGGCCAAACACTTTGGAAAAGAATCTGTGTACAACTAAGAGGAACATATGAGTTAAAAATAGCCACCTATTTAGTGTGGCTTTTTTTATGTCCATTTTGAACCTACCTTTGACCCGTGATAGAGCTGGGAAATTATAATACGTTAAAAGTGCTGCGTAGCACCCGTGTTGGACTTTTTTTAGGGGATGAGGAAGGAACTGAGGTTTTGCTGCCCAACAAATATGTTCCAGAAGATTTTGAGATTGATGGAGAAATGGAAGTCTTTTGTTATTTGGACAGTAGTGAGCGACCTATAGCAACAACTTTGGAACCATTAATAAAAAGAGGTGATTTTGCTTACTTGGAGGTCAAAGAAGTTGGCGCCTTTGGAGCTTTTTTGGATTGGGGTTTGGAGAAACATCTACTTGTCCCTTTTAGGGAACAACAAGTTAGAATGGAAGTGGGCAAGAAGTATCTTGTACACTGTTTTTTGGATCAGGTATCATTTCGTTTGGTGGCTACCAGCAGATTAAATAAATATTTGTCCAATGAGGACTTTAACTTGGAGGCAAACACGGAGGTCAATATTCTTCCCTATAGAAAAACCCCCTTGGGCTGGGAGGTAATCATAGAAGACCAATACAGGGGGTTGGTTTTTGAAAGCGATATTTTTCAACCTCTTAGCGTAGGTATGCGTTTAAAAGGATATATAAAAAATGTTAGGCCAGACAACAAAATTGATGTTAGCCTTCAACCACTTGGAGCTTCCATGCTGGAGCCAACCGCAACTATGATTTATGAGAAACTACAGGAAAACAATGGTTTTTTGCCTCTTCATGATAAGTCTTCTCCAGAACAGATAAAAGATGTCCTTCATTTAAGCAAAAAAGCGTTCAAGAAGGCCATAGGGGGGTTGTACAAGGCAAAAAAAATCCTGATAAAGGATGATGGTATCTACCTAAAATAATTTCGCATCTAATTTGTGGTGAACATTTTGATTACAAAATTGTTTTCGCTATATTTTTTTGTGTTTACAAAAATTTTACATTTGTATTAACTATAGTAAGTTACTGATGTAGATGTTTTTACATCGAATCAAAGAAAAAAACCTCCCTAATATGCCGTTTATTGAAGAAAGTGATTTGTTGGAATTGCACAAAGATGTTGATAAAGCGCAAATTATTAACGAGAGACTTCTAGATCAAATCAAATTCAAGAACAAGGATTTAAAAAAAATAAAGCTACAAAGAAATATTTTTGGTGGAATAACTGCTGCCATTTTATTGGGAATATTTGGATTATGGTCCTATTTTTCTGGTCTAACCACATCTGCCAATTTCAAAAATGAGGAAATCCTTTCGGAAGCAGTGGACAGTTTGGATACCTTTAGAACGAGAATCAGCAATTTACAAAAACAGAACCGAGAGTTAAGTTTGGTAAAGGAGTTTTATTTGGCTAAAGAATTTTTGGACAAGGAAACCATTTATTCGGTTCAGGTAAAATCTTTCGTGGATAACAATGTGACGCTCGCCTCTGAGGCCTTGACCAACACTTTATTTGTTAAAACCAATCCATTTTACGCATACTCCTTGGGAACTTTTGAAACCTTGGACGAAGCTCAAACTTTTAGAGCACAGCTCGTGAACATGGGATTTAATGATGCATTCGTGGCCTCATACAAGGATGGTAAAAGATTGAAGATAGAAGACCCGTATTAGCATTGAACCCTTTTAAGGCCTGGTTGATGGCCGCCCGTTTGCGGACACTACCCTTATCGATTTCTGGAATACTTATGGGGACTGCTTTGGCCATCTCCGCTGGAGCATTCAATAGTCATATTCTTATTTTGGCGTTGTTGACCACAATCGGATTTCAAATAACATCCAATTTTGCAAATGACTACGGTGATGGGGTTAGAGGAACGGATAATGAAGATAGGATAGGGCCATCTCGGGCACTACAAGCTGGACTAATTTCCAAACGTAATCTAAAGACTGGAATACTTTTCTCGTCCCTTATCAGTCTGTTTTTGGCTTTCACGCTATTGTACGTGTCTTTTGGATTGGAGTACATGTCCTATTTTCTGATTTTCACCTTTTTGGGCGTGCTCAGTATTTGGGCGGCATTAAAATACACCATGGGTTCTAAACCTTATGGATATCAAGGTTTGGGGGATTTGGCGGTTTTTACGTTCTTCGGTTTGTTAGGCGTTTTGGGGAGTTTGTTTCTATATACTAAAACATGGAGCTGGGCCGCAGTACTTCCCGCTATTGCAATAGGACTTCTTTGTGTAGGGGTTTTGAACTTGAATAACCTTAGAGATATGGTATCCGACAAAAAATCTGGCAAAAACACCTTGGTGGTCCAGATGGGTTTTGAAAATGGAAAAAGGTATCATTTTATTTTAATTGCAATCAGTTTTCTTTCCATGTTGCTTTATGGTTGGCTTAAGAAAATTCCTTTTGAATCAAGTTGGTTTTTTCTGGCATTCATACCCATTTTCATTCATTTGGTGAAAGTGATGCGTACTAAAGAACCTATCGAATTGGATAGTGAATTAAAGAAATTGGCTTTGAGTACATTTCTGTTGTCCATCCTGTTTTTAATTGCCGTAAATTATTTTTTGTAATTTTGATTGATAACTATCTAAACAAAATTTGACTTGGAAAACCCCATTAAGATATTGATTGTAGAGGATAACGTGATCATCGCAGATGACATGCAGTCCATGTTGGAGGAAATAGGCTATGAAATAGTGGACAATGTCATTGTCTATGAGCAAGCCGTAGATGTTCTCAAGAACAATGAAGTTGATTTGGTTTTGATTGATATCATTTTGGCTTCTGATAAGACAGGAATTGATTTAGGCAAACATATCAGACAGCACTATAATATTCCGTTTATTTTTGTTACTTCCAACTCTGATAGAGCGACCGTTGAAAATGCAAAAACAGTGAAACCTGATGGTTATCTGGTAAAACCTTTTGAGCAACAGGATTTGTATACCTCTATAGAGATTGCACTTTCCAATTTCAATTATTCCCGTAAGGAAAACACAAAAGAAATTGCCGGAAACGAAGGTGATGCCTTTACCTCAAACTCCGTTTTGAAGGATTCCATTTTTGTTAAAAAACAGCACCTATACTACCGAATTCAGTTTACTGACATTCAATTCATCAAAGCCGATAATGTATATCTTGAGGTGAATACAGCGGATAAAAAGTTTTTGGTCCGTTCGCCTTTAAAGGATTATTTGGAAAAACTACCAAAGAATAAGTTTTACAGAGCACATAAGTCCTACATTGTAAATGTGGATCATATAGATGCCATAAACTCAAAAGATATTGTAATCAACAATAACTTGATTCCTATTTCCAAGGATTTCAAGGAATTCATCATTTCTTCTATGAATAGTTGATTTACATTGAATTATTAAAAAAAAGTGCCATTTGGCGCTTTTTTTATACACTAAAACGAACTCACCACAAGTTTATCCCATTTCGCAACAATTGTTTTCCAAAAGATCGTACTGGGTGTACTTTAGCTATGTATTTAAAACAGAAAGTAATTTTTTCATTTTCATATAGTGTTCTCGTAAAAGGGTCTTGCTTTGGTTAGCAAGGCCTTTTTTGTTTTTGGGTATTTAATTCATTAGTTAATTACTCCATTAAGTGCTCAAAACATCGATAAAATTCACTTTCATATACAGTTAAATGTCTTTCACAACAGAAATGAACACTTTCACAACAATACTCGACATCTCAGTTCACAACAATTTAATTTTGAAGTAAAATAAACGTTCTCTATTAGGAATGAATGGTAACATATTGACCCCCAAATCTGAAACATTTAGCCTAAGACAGACCTTGAAGAGAACAATTGCATACACGGAACGCATCAGGAAGACGATTACTGAATTTTGGTTCAGTAAAGAACACTATCTATTTAGGAGAATGAACAATTACAGCAAGGGGGCTTTAGCAGTATTTATTTTACTTTTTTTATCGATTCCACTAGTATATTCCCAAGAATCAGATGAAACGTCTGTTTTGCAGGAATTCCAAAATGCCGAAGCACCAGAAGAACGGTTCAATATCTTCTTCAATTCTATGGATCGCTACAACATCAACTCCGCATATGATTGGTTGGATACCGTGAAAATATATTTGGGGAATTCTCAAAAAACCAATGATGACCCGGCCATACTTCAATACAAATTGATGCAAGCCCAGATTTATAATGATTTGGGGGATTATGATAAAAGTATTGTTCTGGCTAGAGAGTTATTTGAGTCTAGCGATACTTTGGATATCACTTCCCAAAAATTGATTTTGGATGTACTTGATGACAATTATGCAAAATTGCAGCTTTACGATAAGCAGATTGTTATTAGAAAGCGCAAGAGAGAATTGGGCATAACGGAGAATGTGGCCTTTTACGATATTTATAGCAACCTAGGCCTCCATAGAAAAGCGCGTAACCAATATATTATGGAAGTAAAGCCTACCATAGCAGATAATGATTCGTATGGCTTGGCTAAATACCACAGCAAGGTAGGTAACTACCTAAGATTGGATAATTCTGCGCCTACAGCCCTAAGCGAGTTAAAAAAAGCAAAAGCCTATCTGGATGTTTTTGTTAACGATATTTCAAAACAGAAAACGGAAAAAGAATTATTCGATACCGAATTTCTAAAAGCGGAAATAGAGGGGAACATTGGAAAGTGCCATGTGCTTTTGGGAGAATATGAAGAAGCGATTCCACTTTTGGAAAGTAGTATTGAGATTTTGAAGACTTCTCCGGTAAATTCACATCAAATAGCCGTTGTGGACAATACATTGGATTTGGCGGATGCAAATCTACAGTTGGAGAATTTTAGAGAGGCCAAGAAAAATTTAGACATAGATTTTAATAAAACATCCATTTTACAGGACATAAAAAGGAACAGACTTTTGGCCGCTTTTTATGATAGAGTAGAGAATTACAGAAATGCGGCAACCTATTATCGCAAAAATGAACGTATCAAAGATTCTCTGAATCAGAAACAAGCCTCTTTGCTCAAGCAACAATTGGTCACTATTGTTGCTAATGAGGATCTTGAGAACTCCCAACGCCTTATTGACGAGCAGAAACGTATCAATGAACAGGCAAGAAACGAGATGAAGGCTAAGGATGACCGTATTAATCTTGTTTTGGTATCTCTGGTTTTCACACTTTTAGGTTTTGCTGGATTGGTTTATGCCTATCTAAAAAGTATTAAAAACCAAAGATTAATTGCTGATCAGAAGCACATTATAGAGAATTCACTTATTGAGAAAGATTCGTTGCTCAAAGAAATCCATCATAGGGTTAAAAATAACCTTCAAATGGTTTCCAGCCTGCTTAGCCTGCAGACAAAGAATACCAGAAGTAAATCAGCAATTGAAGCTCTGGAAGAAGGGAAGAGTAGGGTAAAGGCCATGGCTCTTATCCACCAGAAATTATATCAAAATGATGATCTTTCGGTAATCGAAATGCAGGGTTATATAGAAAGCCTGATTAATAGTGTGCAATCGGTTTATAAAAAAGGAGGCCATAATATCAGTATAACCATTGACGCAGAAGGTACAGAACTTGATATTGACCGCGCTATTCCTTTTGGATTGATTCTTAATGAATTGGTTTCAAATTCCTTTAAATATGCCTTCCCAGAAACCGATGAAAACGGAAAAATTTATATCCATTTACGAAAAAATGGAGACCAAGGTTATTTTGAATATACGGACAATGGAGTTGGTCTACCAGAGGATGCTGATGAACGCACCAATTCTTCCATGGGTATCCGTTTAATGAATCGATTGGTAAATCAGTTACAGTCCAAATTAAATATTGACAGAGCCTCGGAAGGCGTCCGTTTTTGGTTCAACTTCAGCTAATTCTGAGGTATTCAGTTTGTCCCATTTTATACCTAAATTTGGGAACACTGCATGAAGGCAACCTATACACGTTACATTCTTAACTTTAAAAGACCCAGCGGAACTTCAAGGGGAATCCTAAAAGAAAAGGAAACTTGGTTTATAGTTCTTGAGAAAGATGGCAAGAAAGGCATAGGTGAATGTGGACTTTTAAGAGGACTTAGTTATGATGACGTTCCCAATTTTGAAGAGAAACTTCAGTGGGTATGTCAAAATATTGAGTTGGGATTTGAAGCTCTTTTTTCGAAGCTAAATGCGTTTCCCTCCATTCAATTTGGCCTAGAGCAAGCTTTTATGTCTTTGAGTGCAAATAATCCATTTGTTTTATTCCCTTCACACTTTGTGGAAAAAGAAGAGCCCATATCAATTAATGGACTCATTTGGATGGGTGATGAAGCATTTATGCTGTCTCAATTAGAGAAAAAGTTGGAGGAAGGATTTCAATGCATTAAAATGAAAATTGGAGCGATTGATTTTCAAACCGAATTATCCATTCTTAAGTCAATACGACAACGTTTCTTGCCATCTGAAATTGAATTAAGGGTAGATGCCAATGGTGCTTTTCCTCCTCAAGAGGCCTTGAAAAAGCTAAAGCAATTGTCCGAATTTGAAATTCATTCTATTGAACAACCCATAAAACAGGGACAGTGGGAAGAGATGAAGATTCTATGTAAAGAAACTCCTTTACCCATAGCTTTAGACGAAGAACTTATTGGGGTTTTTGATGTAACAAAAAAGGAAAGACTACTACAAACCGTAAGGCCTCAATACATCATATTAAAACCTAGTTTGCTTGGAGGCTTTAAAAAGTCATTAGAGTGGATAGAATTGGCAAATACATATAGAATAGGATGGTGGGTAACCAGTGCCTTGGAAAGCAATGTAGGATTAAATGCCATTGCGCAATGGACGTACACTTTAAATACTAAAATGCCACAAGGCCTTGGGACTGGCAGCCTTTATACCAACAATTTGGAAAGTCCTCTTGAGGTTATTGGCGGAAAATTGTTTTACAGAAAAAATAGAAACTGGAAAAAGAACTTAATACATGAATTATGTACATAGAACAAGGTTATAAAGGATTTCATGAATTCTGGAGATATATTTTAGGATTTTTCTCCGTTTTTGCTGTTTGGCAATTTATTGGGTCTATTCCTTTGCTTGCGGCGCTTCTCATGAATTCTGGAATGAGTGCTATGGCATCTGGCGATATTGGTGCCATGTCTGAGGTTTTGGGGGTGAATACTTTTTTGTTCCTCATGCTGCTAACTTTTGCCGTAGGATTGGTAGCTCTGTTTTTCTTTGTGAAAGTGGTACATAAACAATCCTTAAAATCGTTGACAACAATGCGTAGCAAAATAGATTGGGGAAGGATTGTCTTTTCCTTTTTGCTTTGGGGTATTGTTTCTGTGGCCTTTATTTTAATTGATGTCTATTTATCACCGGATGATTATGTTTTTAATTTTCAACTACAACCTTTTCTAATTCTACTGGCCATAGCGGTCGTTATGATTCCTATTCAGACCAGTATGGAAGAATACTATATGCGTGGATATCTCATGCAAGGCCTGGGAATCGCTTCAAAAAGAAAATGGGTCCCTTTGGTAATAACCTCTTTGCTTTTTGGGTCTTTGCATCTATTTAATCCAGAAGTGGAAAAACTAGGATATGGTATCATGGTTTTTTACATTGGAACAGGTCTTTTCTTGGGGATTCTCACTTTGATGGACGAAGGATTGGAATTGGCATTGGGCTTTCATGCCGCCAATAACTTGATTACGGCATTGTTGGTCACTGCAGATTGGACAGCTTTTCAGACGGATTCAGTCTACAAGGACATTTCAGATCCGGTATTGGGCTGGGACGTATTAATTCCGGTTTTTGTGGTTTTCCCATTACTGCTGCTCTTCTTTTCCAAAAAATATAAATGGAGTAATTGGAAAGAAAAACTCTTTGGTAGGGTATTGTCAAAAGAAGAATTCTTGGCTTTAGAAGAAAGTGAATCCTAGCTGGCAGAACATTCATAGGGATTTTGCGCTAAATGGTGTTTCCCATTCAAAAGGAGCTCTTTTGGAGGTGGCATACAGTCTTATTAAGGAAGGAATGGATTTTGAAAAATCCATTGGTGATTTTCTTTTGGATTGGTGTTCTGCTAAACCTAGTTTGGATATTTATACTTCAGGTTCAACAGGAGTTCCGAAAAAAATCACCCTCCAGAAAAGTCAAATGGCCAACTCTGCTCTTGCAACAGGTCAGTATTTCGGTTTAGAACCAGGAGATACCGCATTGTTATGTCTTCCCACCGACAGTATAGCGGGTAAAATGATGCTGGTACGTGCCATGCTTTTGGGATTGCATTTGGACTATGTAATACCATCATCCCGACCCATCGGCCAAACTGCAAGTACGTATGATTTCTGTGCTATGGTTCCGCTTCAAGCTGAAAAATCACTTAAAGAAATTGATAGTATTAAAACCTTGATATTGGGTGGGGCACCGGTATCTTTATCCTTGGAGAAAAATTTACAAGGAACTTCTTCAAAAGTATTTGAAACCTATGGGATGACGGAAACCATTACACATGTTGCAGTTCGGCAAATAACCCCAACTACAGATGGTAATTTTAACCTTTTGCCTCATATTGAAATCTCACAAGATGATAGACAATGTTTGGTTTTACACGCTCCAAAAATTTCAAGTGGCACAATAGTGACCAATGACCTTGTAGAGTTAACTTCAAAGACCAGCTTTAAGTGGTTGGGAAGGTATGATACTATAATCAATTCAGGTGGCATCAAACTCATTCCAGAACAAATAGAAAAGAAATTATCACCACTTCTAAAAAACAGATTTTTTGTAATCGGTGTTCCAGATGAAACCCTGGGTCAGAAACTGGTTTTGATAATAGAAGGTGATGTTAATACAAAAGACCTGATGCAGTCCATTGGAAAGACTCGAGCATTAGGTAAATATGAAGTTCCAAAGGAAATAATCAGCACAAAAGAGTTTATAGAAACGAAAACGGGAAAAGTTCAACGTGGTAAAACTTTGGAATTGATAAAAAGTGCATTTCCCTAATTGAAAAGGATACTTCCCTAATCCTCACTTTTCATTGTTAAAATTCACATGTAGGTTTGTTTAGATATAAAAATAAGCCATATGAAAACAAGTATTCTCATTTTCTTTTTCGCAGTCAACTGTTGGACTGCCCTTTTGCACGGTCAAACTTCTGATGAAGCAGAAAGCACGTTTGCAATCACATGTTTATCAACAATGAATGAAAACAATCAGCCACTATACATTGTTGATGGCACTCCTGTAACGGATAAAGAAATTGTTCAGAACATTGACCCTGATGATGTTATTTCCGTAGATATTTTAAAAGGTGAAGAGGCCAGTACGCTCTATGGGAAATCTGGTAGCAATGGTGTAGTTATTATCCAAACCAAGAATGAAAAAACCCATATTGAGACCAAACTAGAAAAACTTCCTTTTCAAGTGTATTCTATAAAAAATGATGGGTGGGTCATACAACAAGATATTTTTAATGCACTAAGAGGTAGGGTTCCTTCACTGACCATTTCCAACATAAACAGTCCTGGGTCCATACCAAATTTTGGAGTTCGAGGTAATGACGCACCAATTATATTGTTGGATGGAATACGTGTTGATGCGTCCATTTTGAATACCCTTAATCCACAAGATATTGAATCCATCCATGTGGCTCCTTCGGCAGCTGGAACCAATTACTTTTTGAACGGATTTCGAACATATTAAAATAACGCCATATCTAAAGGGTATTTCGTATTTTCATGGATAAATGAACCAACTATGAAAAACGTAATACTCTTTCTGTTATTAACAGCTTCCTGCGCTGTATTTTCCCAACAAATCTTACCTGAGATTGAACGCGCTCGAGTGGTAGATGAAATACTTGAGGAACGATTCAACACCCTGCTTCCAAAGCTCATGGATGATACAGGAATTGATATGTGGATATTGATTTCTAGGGAATACAATGAGGACCCTGTCTTAAAGACCATGCTTCCATCAACCTGGTTGAATGCCAGAAGAAGGACCATTTTATTGTTCTATAGGAATAAAACCAAGGGCACAATCGAGAAATTGGCCGTGGCCCGGTATAACGTAGGAAAAAGTATTGCCTCTGCATGGGACAAAGAAAAAGAACCCAATCAGTGGAAACGATTGGTACAGCTCATTGAAGAGCGTAGTCCCAAGACCATAGGCCTAAATTTTTCCAAAGACTTCAATATTGCAGATGGTTTAGTCAAGACGGATTATGATGGGTTTATGGCAAACCTTCCAAAGAAATATCATGATAGGGTAACTTCTGCAGAACAACTTGCAGTCCGTTGGATTGAAACTCGTACTGAACGAGAGATGATACTGTACAATCAACTAGTGGATATTACCCATGATGTAATAGCAGAAGCTTTTTCAGAAAAAGTGATTACACCAGGGGTTACCAAGACCTCAGAGGTGGTCTGGTGGATGCGGCAAAAGATTACCGATTTAGGTTTAAAAACTTGGTTTCATCCCACAGTGGATGTCCAACGAACCAGCGAAGAGTTGAAAGGACATTTGTATTCATTTTCAGGGAGACCGGAGGATATGGTTATTTTACCCGGTGATTTGGTGCATTGCGATGTTGGAATAACCTATTTAAGGCTCAATACAGATTGCCAAGAATTGGCCTATGTTCTAAAACCAGGAGAAAAGAATGCACCAGATTTTCTGATCAACGGACTCAAAGATGGCAATAGGGTTCAAGATTTTTTAACCTCCAATATGGTAAAAGGCAGAACGGGAAATGAAATTTTGGCGAAGTCTTTGAAAGATGCACGTGATGCTGGTTTAAAACCTGCTATTTATACTCATCCTCTAGGGACGTATGGACACTCAGCAGGCACTACTATAGGAATGTGGGATGCGCAAGGAGGTGTAATGAAAGATGACGGAGAGAACTACCCATTAAATCCCAATACAGTTTATGCTATTGAATTAAACACGACCATCAATATTCCTGAATGGAAAAGAGATATCCGAATTATGCTGGAAGAAGCTGGTTTTTTTGGTGACAATGGATTCAGATACGTAAATGGAAGACAAACGGAGTTATTGCTCATCCCTAGAATTAAGAAACATTTGGGAAACTAGAATTGCGCATGGCAAGAAATTTGATTAATTTTTAGAGGTAAATTTCTCACAACCATTAGGTTACTCAAAAAAATCAAGCTATGAAAAAAACGTTAATCTTTTTAGTCGCCCTGTGTATCTCATTTATTGGTTTTTCGCAGGAGCGATGGATTTCTGGCACCATAATGGATGGTGATAGTCCAATTTCCGATGTCAATATCCAAATAATCAATCAAGGCACCTCAGTTAAAACCAATGCTGAAGGAAAATATAAAATACAGGCATCTGCCGGCGATATTTTGTACTACACCAGCCCTGGAATGGAGTCTTTACAAATTCGAGTGGAGGATGTAACCCGTATTTTAAATCTAGACATGTTTCCTAAGATTGAAAAATTGGATAATGTAACGGTCACAAAAACAAGAAGAGCCAGTCAAAAAGAATTGGAAGAAGATTATCACATCAATCCGAATATCATTAAAACGGTCTTTGGGTATCTCGATAAAAGCAAAGCTTCTTATTCAGTGCGCACCATGGATGCTGATAGGATTTTACCGGGAGAATATGATTTGGCCAATGTTTTGAGGAATAGATTTGCTGGTGTAACGGTTTTAGATGGCTTTGGATTTGGTACTACTTCCGCTGCTGGGGCGTCTGTTGGTTTTGCTGGAGCATCGGGAATCAATGCTGGTAGAAGTGTACAAATACGGGGACGCACAGCTATTTTTGATATTGATGGTCAGGTTTTTACACAATTTCCCGACTTTATTGAGGTTCAAAACATTGAACGTATCGGAATTATTTCTTCATATGCGGGAACCGTACGATATGGTAATCTTGGAAATGGTGGAGTTGTAGTAATAAATACTAAAAATGGTGTTTCCGCTCCGTTAAGGGATAAAAATGGAGTCATTATAGATAGGGCCAGGCTTAAAAATAATTTTTATGATGGAAACGCACTTACCGCCGAAAGTGTTTTGAACAACGCTCCAGAATACTTGAAGGAACTTAAAAGGGCCGGTTCTTTTGAGGAAGCTAAGATTTTGTATGAGGCCAATGCCCAAAAGTATAGGTCATCCCCATATTTCCTTTTGGATTCATATAAACATTTTTATGATACCTGGAATGAAGAAGAATATGCTGACCAAATTCTTGAGCAAGGGTATTCTGATATTAGTAACAACCCGGTTCATTTAAAATCATTGGCCTACATCTATGATGCTCAAGGGCGTGATGAAAAAGCGAATGAAACCTATAAAGATATATTCATTCTGCGTCCCAATTATTTACAATCCTATATGGATTTAACAAACAGTAATCGCAGGGTTGGCAAACCCAAAAAATCAGCGATTCTATACGCACGTTACTTCTATTTGTTAAGAGAAGGCTTTTTAAGTTCCGACACAGCAATGTTCTCAACCATGATAAATAGAGAGTTCAACAATCTATTGAGCTTGGAAAAAACGGATGTGGTTGGCTCCTCCAGAAGCAAAAAGATAAAAGTGGATAGAGAGGATTTTGATGGCACTAGGTTGGTATTTGAATGGAGCGATAGTGAAGCTGAGTTTGAACTACAGTTTGTAAATCCTGAAAACCAGTTTTACACATGGACCCATAGTCTTGAGGCCAATCCTGATATTATTAAAAGAGAAAAAGACTTTGGTTATTCAACTTCCGAGTATCTGATGGATAATTCCTTGGCCGGAACATGGCTGATAAATGTAAAGTATTTGGGTAATAAGAGTTTAACGCCATCTTATCTAAAGACTACCATTTATCATAACTATGGAACTAAGGCTCAACGAGAAGAGATTAAGGTCTTTAAACTAGACATTAAAAATGTCAATCGCGAACTATTTCAAATAACAAAGACTTCAAAGAGCGGTAGTTAAGCTTTATGTCGCGATTAAAGGGAATCTTACTGTTTTGGGTTTCAGTTCCTTTATTAGTATCAGCACAAAAAGAGTATAAGGGTAGGGTATTGGATGCCAAAACCAATACTCCTATTCCTTATGTAAACATCGGAATTGTAAATAAAGGTATTGGTACGGTAACTGATGAAGAAGGATTGTTCCATTTGTCCATGGATGCTATCAAATCATTTCCTGATGAGAACATTTTATTCTCGTCACTGGGTTATAAACCCTTTAAAATACCTGTCAGTAAAATTGAATTGGTCTACAACGAGTATCCAGTAATAAAGTTGAGTCCCGAAATAGTCCAACTTAATGAAGTTGTGGTTACAAATGCACAAGGAGAATTTATTGATGAATCTATAGGATATAAGAATTCAGGAGAGACCATATTTGGTTACTGGAAAGATAATGTGGCCTTAGGGGGGCAGTTAGCAACCCGAATCAGGGTAAAAAAAGGACTCAGAAAGCTACATGAGCTGGGGTTCGAGATATGGTCAAGTACTTCTGATAGTGTTTTACTGAGAATCAATTTTTATGATGTGGGTAGTTTTGGAAAACCTAGCAAGAACTTAAATACTTCACGTGAAAACATCCTATATACCGTAAAAAAAGGACAGAGATTCGCTGATGTTGATTTACGCCCTTTTTCTGTATTTGCAGAAGATGATTTTATAGTGTCTTTGGAACTGTTAAAAGTATATGGAAGTGACAATTTGGGTTTAATCATGGCTGCTATCCAATTTGACACGGATTCTTTCCGAAAATTTTCTAGTCAAGACGAATGGGAAACCTTACCATATTCAGCTATGGCTTTTTATTTGAAATCCTCGGTTTTAGTTTCCGGAAAGGCTGCTGAACGAATCAATAGACGAAATCAAAGGAAAAAAAACAATTTACCTATGATTTCCGGTTTTTCTATTCATCGTGGAAAGATGATTACTAATGTAAGTGTTCGCAACATACGTACAAAAGAACTTGTGTATACTGATGTGAACGGACGATACGCTATTCATGCAAAGTACAAAGACGTGCTTTGCTTTGAAAAAGAGGGATATGAGACAAAATGCTATGAAACTAGAAAGAAAAGCACATTGAACGCTCAAATGTATTTAGCAGAAAAATGATTATTAACTTAGTGTAGTTTTATAATTCATTTTCAGTGCAATGGACAATTACCTTACCCTCTTTAAAAACAAACTATTTAGATTTAGTTTTGTTTTCTTGGTGCTTGCAACTACGTACGGTCAAGAAGTACAGAAGACAACTATTTTTTGGGACACTTCCAGTTCAAGAGAAGACAGAAATGCAGCATTGGAAATAGAATATTTAAATGCCTATTTCCAACGATTTGAAAATGCTGATGTTTCTCTTGTGGGCTTTGGTAACGCAGTTCACTTTAGAGAAGATTTTACTATTAGAAATGGAGATTGGGAAGTGTTGCAGAAAAAAATTGAGTCTCTGGAATATGATGGTGCAACTTCTTTCTATGGATTCGAAACTTATGCTTCGGAAGGATACAATCTCATTTTCACTGATGGTTATCAGAATGCTGGAAAAGCTATTCCAAAGCTTCAAGGAAAAGCAGTGGTCATAAATAGCTCAAAGAGTTATGATAAAAGAACCATCAATTTGTTTTCCATAATTGGTAAAGCGGATTTTCTAAATCTCAGAAAACTAAAGCAAGACAGTTTGAAGAGCACTTCGAAGCTTGTAGAGAAGAAAAGACAACCTTTGGATTCAACAGCAACCGGTTTGAAACAGGGAGTTCAGTTGGAAGAAGTAGTGGTTACCGAAACTATTGAGGAATCAACAGAATTGGAAGCTACAGCGCTAGGTCCAAAGGACAATGACGCAGTAGGATATGCGGTCCAAAGTATAGGCTCTGAGAAGTTATTGGATGTAGCTACAACATTGAACACAGGGATTCAAGGAAAGTTTTCAGGGGTCACCATTGGGCAAAATGATGATTTAAGCCAAGTGGTCATGCGCCCCAGCAATTCTCTTTTGGGAAACAATTATGGATTGATTGTGGTGGATGGCGTTCCCTTGCCTCCCTCGCAATCATCAAACAACGGCGCGGTATTCAGTACTAGTTTTCTAGACCCAAGGAACATAGAAGATATCACTGTTCTTAAAGGATTAGCGGCAACGAATATCTACGGAACTCAAGGCGCCAATGGGGTAATGCTCATTACCACAAAAACGGGGAGTTATGGTAAAGTTGGGGATGGCACTTCAGATGCCATGCAATTAAAGGACAATTACTATGATTCAAAAATTAAGATTGACAACAAAGCCCTCGTGACCCCTTATCTAAAAGAACTGAAAAAGGGAAAAGATGTCCAAAGTGCCTATGCTATTTATTTAAAGCAAAGAGATAGATTTAAGGGCTCTTCGAGTTACTTTATTGATGTATTTGACTTTTTTTATGCTTCTTCTCCTACCGTTGCCTTTCGAATCTTATCCAATGTTGTAGAAGTTGAATCTCCTAGTTATAAGATGCTTAGGGCCGCGTATTTAAAAAGTAGCCAAGCCAAGAATTATGAATTGGCTCTAGCCATTGTAAACAGATTGATGCAAGAGCATCCAGACACATTACAAAACAATTTTGACTATGCGGTGTCCAATAGAAGTCTGGGAAATTACCAAACTGCTCTAAATACACTCAATATATTACTTAAGGATAAGATTAATTCGATTCCCGAACTTAAGGGATTTGAAAAGTCCGTAGGTGCAGAAATCAGAAACCTAATTAATCAGCATAGAAAAGAGTTGGATATCACTAAGGTGGATATCAAATATCAAAATAACATTAGGTACAATGCAAGATTGGTATTGGAGTGGAGCAATCCAGAAGCCGAATTTGTGGTTCAATTTGTAAACCCTCAGAAGCGGTTTTTTGATTGGGAACATACCATGCAATCAGATAGCCGGAGATTACAAGAAGAAATTAAACAAGGAAGTTTTACGGAACAATTCGAAATTGTAGGCGCAGAAACAGTAGGGGATTGGATATTGAATATTACCTCGCAAGGAAACATAACCATTGATGATAAAACTCCCACATTTATCAAGTGCAAGGTTTTCAAAAACTTTGGAAAGAGCAATCAGGAAACAATCTCATATATGGTTCGGCTTCAAGAACCAAATGAAAAACAGCAATTGGCAAAGTTTACCGTAGACTAGTTATACCTGTAAAACCCCCATATTAAATGGTTTTTCAATCGGCGCATGGTTAGCTGCCTCTATTCCCATGGAAATCCAGGTTCTCGTGTTCAATGGGTCGATAATGGCATCGGTCCATAGTCTAGCTGCAGCATAATACGGGGAGATTTGATTATCGTATCGTTGTTTAATAGTATCAAAAAGTGCTTTCTCTTTTTCCGTGTCAAATGCTTCTCCTTTTTTCTCCAAAGCTGCTTTTTCTATCTGTAAAAGTACCTTGGCTGCTGAGTTTCCACTCATTACTGCAAGTTCTGCACTGGGCCAAGCCACCATGAACCTTGGGTCATAGGCTTTTCCGCACATCGCATAATTGCCAGCACCATAACTATTACCAATAACAATAGTGAATTTAGGAACCACCGAGTTGCTAACTGCATTTACCATTTTGGCCCCGTCTTTAATTATTCCTCCATGCTCGCTTTTACTGCCCACCATGAATCCAGTTACATCTTGTAAAAACACTAACGGAATTTTCTTTTGGTTACAGTTGGCAATAAAACGGGTGGCCTTATCCGCAGAATCAGAATAAATGACCCCTCCAAACTGCATTTCTCCCTTTTTTGTTTTTACCACTTTGCGTTGGTTGGCCACTATACCTACTGCCCAGCCATCTATACGGGCATAGCCGGTTAGTATACTTTGGCCATAACCTTCTTTGTATTGTTTAAACTCAGAATCATCCACCAAACGTTTTATGATTTCCAGCATATCATATTGGTCACTTCTTAGTTTGGGCAGTATCCCATAAATGTCTTCCTGGTTCTCTTTTGGGTTTTTTGATTCTACGCGATTGAACCCAGCCTTATCAAAATCACCAATTTTGCCTACGATATTCTTTATAGTGTCCAAAGCATCTTTATCATCCTTTGCCTTGTAATCAGTAACACCGCTTATTTCAGAATGGGTAGTAGCGCCCCCTAAAGTTTCATTATCAATGCTTTCACCTATGGCAGCTTTTACCAGGTAACTTCCTGCCAGAAAAATACTTCCCGTTTTATCCACAATAAGGGCTTCATCACTCATAATGGGTAAATAGGCACCACCCGCAACACAACTGCCCATAACGGCAGAAATTTGGGTTATCCCCATACTGCTCATCACCGCATTATTTCTAAAAATACGTCCAAAATGCTCTTTATCTGGAAAGATTTCATCCTGCATGGGCAAGTAGACACCCGCACTATCCACCAAGTAAATAATGGGAAGTCTGTTTTCTATTGAGATTTCCTGGGCTCTTAGATTTTTCTTTCCCGTAATCGGAAACCAGGCCCCAGCTTTTACCGTTGCATCATTGGCTACCACAACACATTGTTTCCCTTGAACGTACCCTACCTTTACAACCACTCCGGCAGAAGGGCAGCCTCCATGTTCTTCGTACATACCATCCCCTGCAAACGCACCTATCTCGATAGAATCCACACCATCATCCAACAAATAGGCGATACGCTCACGGGCAGTCATTTTACCTTTGGCATGGTGCTTTTCTATTCGTTTTTGCCCACCACCCAACTTAACTTGGGACAGTCTTTTTCTTAATTCTGAAAGTTGTAGTTTGTTGTGGTCTTCGTTCTTATTGAAGTTTAAATCCATAGTGAATAAAGCGTTTTCTAACGGCCTGCTAAAGATACGGAGTATTAATCATTACTTTTGATTTGTATGGAACCGAAAATTAAATGGGGCATAATTGGTCCAGGCAAAATAGCCAAAAAGTTTACTTCTGATTTATTGCTGTTCGAGGATGCTGAGGTTGCAGCCGTAGCTTCTCGAAATCTTAAAAGAGCAGAGGACTTTGCAACTGAATTCAAAATACCACACACCTTCGGCAGCTATGAAGAGCTCTTTAAATCAGACAAGGTAAATATAGTCTACATTGCCACACCTCACAGGTTTCATAAAGAATTGACCATTATGGCCATGAAAAATGGAAAACACGTGTTGTGTGAGAAACCTCTTGGAGTAAATCTAAATGAAGTTCAGGAAATTGTTGAAGTGGCCAAAGCAGAAAAAGTGTTTCTTATGGAAGGACTTTGGTCTAGATTTAATCCTTCGATACAAAAAGCAAAGGAGCTTACGGACAGTGGCGAAATAGGTTCAATTTCTTATCTACATGCCGACTTTTCTTTTTATGCCTTGGATAGAGGTAAGGAATCAAGATTGTTGAATCCTGAACTGGCTTCCGGTTCTCTTTTGGACATAGGTATTTACCCAGTATTTCTATCCTATCTTCTTTTGGGAATGCCTGAAAGCATTTCTGCACAAGCAAATTTTCTTGAAAATGGTACTGAGGCGCAAACTTCAATAGTATTCAAATATCAGAATGCACTTTCAGTACTTTATTCAGGTCTTAAGGGAGAATCCAAAATGGAGGCCGAAATTTCAGGAAACCTAGGTGAAATATTTATCCATCCCAGATGGCACGAAGCAAACGGTCTTACTTTAAAAATTGGGGAAGAAGCAAAAGAGTTTAAAATACCAACTAAGGGAAATGGTTTCGTATATGAAATTCAAGAAGTGCATAAGTGTTTGAAAAACAATCTTTTGAAAAGTGAACTCTGGTCCCACCAAAACAGTCTGGAATTAGCTCAATTATTGAACAAAATACGGTCGCAGATAGGGGCTACGTTTCCATTTGAATCTTAAACGTTTCAAAAGGAACTTGTTTCTCTTTTTTTACGATATTTGATTGACTAACGAAACCTAAATTATGGGAATGAACAAGAATACTGTTTTGGCTTGGGCCACATGGATTATGATATTTGTGGGCTTGGGTATGATCGCATTGGGAGCCTTTAAATATGATGAAGTTGCAGGATATGGATTTGCAGCCGTAGGTATTGGTTTTTTTGCCAATGCATGGGTGTTCAACGCACTAAAGGGAAGAGTTTAATTTCCTAATTTTCACTTTTTACTTAAAAACAACCAAAAATGTCTGACGATAAAAAGGTCATATTTTCGATGTCTGGGGTAACCAAGACATTCAAAACGGCCAACACACCTGTCCTCAAAAATATTTACCTCAGTTTTTTCTATGGTGCCAAGATTGGAATTTTAGGACTCAATGGTTCTGGTAAATCCACCCTTTTGAAAATCATTGCGGGTGTGGATAAAAATTATCAGGGTGATGTTGTTTTTTCCCCTGGGTATACTGTAGGATATTTGGAACAGGAGCCTCAATTGGATGAAGAAAAAACGGTTTTGGAAGTGGTAAAGGAAGGTGTGGCAGAAACAGTTGCCATTCTGGATGAGTACAACAAAATAAATGATATGTTCGGACTCCCTGAGGTATATGAGGATGCAGACAAAATGCAGAAGTTAATGGATAAGCAGGCCGCGCTTCAGGACCAAATTGATGCATCAAATGCTTGGGAACTGGATACCAAGTTAGAAATTGCTATGGATGCACTTCGCACACCAGATTCAGACAAAAAGATAGGTTTACTTTCTGGTGGTGAAAGAAGGCGAGTAGCACTTTGTCGTTTACTGCTCAAGGAACCAGATGTTTTGCTATTGGATGAGCCTACCAACCATTTGGACGCGGAATCCGTACATTGGTTGGAGCATCATTTGGCGCAATATAAAGGAACTGTAATTGCAGTAACGCACGACCGTTATTTTCTGGACAATGTTGCTGGATGGATTTTGGAATTGGACCGTGGGGAAGGTATTCCTTGGAACGGAAACTATTCTGGATGGTTGGACCAAAAAGCAAAACGACTTGCCCAAGAAAGTAAACAAGCTTCAAAACGCCAGAAAACACTTGAACGAGAGCTGGATTGGGTACGTCAAGGGGCAAAAGGAAGGCAGACCAAACAGAAAGCGCGTTTTAAGAACTATGATAAGTTGCTTAGTCAGGACCAAAAGCAATTGGAAGAGAAATTAGAAATCTATATTCCGAACGGACCTCGTTTGGGAACCAATGTCATTGAAGCCAAAGGGGTAAGCAAAGCTTATGGGGACAAACTTTTATATGAAGATTTAAATTTCAACTTGCCGCAAGCGGGTATTGTTGGAATAATAGGCCCCAATGGTGCAGGTAAAACTACCATTTTCAGAATGATAATGGGCGAAGAAACTCCCGACAACGGTGAATTTGTGGTAGGAGACACGGCTAAGCTTGCCTACGTAGACCAAAGTCATTCAGATATAGATCCAAATAAAACCATTTGGGAAAACTTTAGTGATGGACAAGAACTTGTAATGATGGGAGGCAAGCAAGTAAATTCAAGAGCCTACTTGAGTCGTTTCAACTTTTCAGGAAGTGAACAAAACAAAAAGGTTAACATGCTTTCCGGTGGAGAACGAAACAGGCTTCATTTAGCCATGACCTTGAAAGAGGAAGGAAATGTGCTACTTTTGGATGAGCCTACCAATGATTTGGACGTCAACACCTTACGAGCATTGGAAGAAGGTCTTGAGAATTTTGCCGGATGCGCGGTAATCATTTCCCACGATAGATGGTTCTTGGATAGAATATGCACACATATCTTGGCCTTTGAAGGGGATTCCCAAGTCTATTTCTTTGAAGGTTCTTTCTCTGATTATGAAGAGAACAAAAAGAAACGTTTAGGCTCTGACATCATGCCTAAACGTATCAAATATAAAAAGTTAATAAGGTAGAGGGGTAGATAAGTAAATACTATTCTTTATCTAGGGCCTGTATCCCTTCCTCAAGAATTCTTTTAGCTTCTTTTAGGTAAGCCTGTTGTTGTGCAACCAAGCTATTTCCTTCGCTTTCTTGGGTAACGGAATTGGGATTGTACGTTTTGGAAAGCAACACCAGTTTTTCTACGGCTTTTTTCGCAGAATCCAATCTTGCTTCGGCATGGGCTTGGAATACTTTGGCCATTTCATTTTCCAAACTCTCTGTAGGTGATTGCTTTTCTGATTCTTGAGTATAACTGTCATTTTTCAAAGTGACATTGTCACTATCTTCTACAACGATGGGAGCGGGGTCATTTTGGGTACACTCGTCAACCTTTGTTATAAGTTCGTTGATCATAGCCATTGACTTTTTAGTAAAAAAACGTCCAGCTTCCCAATCAAATGGTTCAATGGCCTTTTCCAAAACCTCCATAACATCCAAAGTTTGGTCTTCCAATTTGGCACAGCCACATTCAGCTTGATATTGTTTTGACTTTTCCAAAGCAGTGTAGGCCCTCTCAGCATAGTACATCTGGTGCTCAAAGTTTGTTGCCGTCATTGCCTTTTTGGTATGGCTCAAGCTATACGAAACTTTAGCGTAAAGATTGTCACAACGATTGGTTTGGGCGGATGCAAAAATGGACAGAAGCAGAATAGCGCTGACCACATACGTTCTTTGTGCCATGATTAAGTTGATTTGGGTTAATCTTAAGGAAGAACGATGAGAACGATATAATATTATATTGCCCTAAAAATCGTCGTTAGGATACCAATCTAATCGAACAACGGTAATGTTTTGGTTTTTTTTCTTTATGATGGACTCAAACTTGTTCACATCACTCACATTAGGCTTTCCCCGATAATGATAAGGATAAATCTCCTTGGGAGAAAATTCTAGAACAGCATCTGCCGCACTTTCTACGGTCATTGTGTAGGGAAGATTCATGCATACAAAAGCCTTATCAATATTTTTTAGATTTCGCATTTCGGGGATATCCTCGGTATCTCCTGAAAAATAAATACGTTGACCTCCCAAATTCAAAACATAACCGTTTCCACGTCCTTTGGGATGAAATTTTAATGCCTCTGTCCGTAGGTTGTACATGGGAATGGCCTCAACATGAATTCCATATCGCTCTTTGCTGTCTCCATTGTTCAAAACATCAATTTGAGGAGTGAAAACATCAGGAATCTTATCAGCCACAGCTTGGGGCACTATAACTTTTGCATTGTGCGTATCCAACGCTTCAAGAGTTTTTAGACTAAAATGGTCTCCATGAACATCCGTAACCAATATTAAATCAGGAGTTGCTATATCCTTAAATGCTTCTTTGCCGCCTACGGGGTCTATATATATAGTAATACCATTCCACGTTAGTACGGCAGTTGCATGTTCAATGGGAATAATTTGAATAGTATTGTTTTTTGGATTGTCTGAGATAGTTTTTTGAGAAAGAATAGGCGATGTGGCGAATAGTAAAAGCAGAAGAGTACAGCCAGAGTGAATTTTTTTCTCCATGATTCAATGTTTCAGACACCCATAAAATTAAGGGATTCAGGACATTGCCATATCTTTTTTTTAGTTTTTCTTTCCTAAATAAAATCCAAAATGAAAACCCTAGCGTATATAATCCGAACACGCTTGATAAACACACCAAATTAAGTGTCAATTAATTACTAAGTTATGACTGAAACAAAAAGTAACAACGGATTAAAGGTAATAGCAGGTCTACTTGGAGTAGTACTTTTAGGAACCATCATCTACACTGTAAGTCTTTACCAAGATAAAAAGAAAACTACCACAGCGCTTCAACAAGAGAAGGATTTAGTGGTTGAGGATTTGAACAGCCTTAAATCTGAATATGATAAGGCTATCTTGGAAAGCAATGCTACAAATGAAGAGTTGGTTGCTGCCAGAGATAATATTGCTAAGTATATCGATTCTGTACAAGCTATGAAAACCGACATTGCTTCACTTTCTCGTTACAGAAGACAAGTTAGCGTTTTGAAAAAGGAAAGAGAAGAATTGTTAAAGCAAGTTGACTCTTTAACTCAATCCAACACGTTGTTGGCCATGGAGCGTGACAGCACTTTTGTAGAGTTGGAAAAACAAACTGTATTCAATGATTCATTGATTGTACAGAACACACAATTGGCTGATGCTGTTGAAAGAGGTTCTGCGCTAAGTCTATCTACTTTTAGTGTAGACGCAGTTAGAGAAAGAAACAATGGCAAGTTGGTTTCTACTGCAAGAGCTAAGGCTACTGATAAATTTAAAGTATGCTTTACTATTGCTGATAATGTGATTGCTGAAGCCGGTGATAGAGAATTCTTTATTGAAGTTCTTGACCCTCAAGGTAACGTTTTGGGTGATAGCTACACCAAATCCAGTGAAGAAGGTGCTTCCATTACCTATAGTAAAGGAACTAACTTCTACTATGAAAACAGTTCTTTGGATGTATGTGATTATATCAACAAACCAGCTAGTGACTTTCAAAAAGGAAATTACATGGTTAATGTTTATGACAACGGTCTGAGATTATTGGGAACTTCCAAGTTCACATTGAAATAATATACACTATCCATCATATTAAAAAGCCCGTTCCTAGTTGAACGGGCTTTTTTGTATTCATTAATTAACGGAAGTCACTTATTTTAAACTTCCTACCATGTCCTCGGGTTTGACCCACTCATCGTACTCCTCTGGTGTAACATAACCCAAATTAACGGCCTCTTCCCTTAGGGTGGTTCCGTTTTTATGTGCCGTATTGGCAATCTCTGCAGCTTTGTAATATCCAATTTTAGTATTCAGTGCAGTGACGAGCATTAAAGAATTGTTTAAGAGGGTTTTGATGACCTCATGATTAGGTTCTATTCCAACAGCGCAATTCACATCAAAGCTTACACAAGCATCTCCCAAGAGCTGGGCGGATTGTAGAATATTGGCTGCCATCATGGGTTTGAAAACATTAAGCTCGTAATGTCCCTGTGTTCCTCCTACACTTACGGCTACATCATTACCTATAACCTGAGCACAGACCATGGTGAGGGCCTCACATTGTGTTGGGTTTACTTTACCAGGCATAATGGAACTACCAGGCTCATTGGCAGGAATAATTATCTCTCCAATTCCTGAACGTGGACCAGAAGCCATCATTCGAATATCATTGGCAATTTTATTTAACGAGACGGCCAATTGTTTCAATGCACCATGACTCTCCACAATACCATCATGGGAAGCCAAAGCCTCAAATTTGTTTTCTGCGGTTTTAAAAGGCAGTCCTGTGAATTCAGCGATATATTTGGCTACCAATACATCGTATCCCTCAGGAGTATTTAAGCCCGTTCCAACGGCAGTACCGCCCAAAGCCAACTCACTTAAATGGCTCAAAGTGTTTTTTACTGCTTTCAATCCATGATTAAGTTGGGAAACATAACCTGAGAACTCTTGGCCTAAAGTTAGGGGAGTGGCATCCATCAAATGGGTGCGGCCAATCTTTACTACATCATTGAAAGCCTTGGATTTCGTTTCCAGTGTATTTCTTAATTGTTCAATTCCAGGAATGGTCACTTCAATAATCTTCTTATATGCCGCAATGTGCATTCCCGTAGGAAAAGTGTCGTTTGAAGATTGGCTCTTATTGACATCATCGTTGGGCTGTATGGTCTTTTCCCCTTCGCCTATGGTTTTTCCGGCAATCTCATGGGCACGATTGGCAATAACCTCATTGACATTCATATTACTCTGGGTGCCAGAACCGGTCTGCCAGATTACAAGAGGAAATTGATCATCATGTTTTCCTGCCAAAATCTCATCACATACCTGGGCAATCAAGTCTCTTTTTTCTATAGAAAGCACACCCAATTCTTGATTGGTGTACGCTGCTGCTTTTTTTAGGTAGGCAAAACCATATACAACATCTAAAGGCATGGAAGCTGCAGGACCAATTTTAAAGTTATTTCTGGAACGCTCAGTCTGGGCGCCCCAATATTTGTCTGATGGAACTTGTACTTCGCCCATCGTATCTTTTTCAATGCGATACCCCATAATTACTAAATTTTAAGTAATACAAAGGTAGTGATCGTATCAATCATGTTAAATCCTTCGAAAAACAATTCCGTATTTTTTTAAGGAGATTTGTTTTTTTGAGCGAATTCGGATTATCTTTGTATCGGAAAAAGTAAGATTATGTTCGAATTCGACCAATATTTAGGATTTTTAGCGTTCTTGACCATTTTAACAATTGGCTTTTGGCTAATGATTTTCTTGTTAACTTTTGTTGTCCCTTATTGGTTGTTTGGTAATCTTATTGAGATGTATAAAGAAAAACGAGCGGCTAAAAGAGCTGCACGAAACGAATAAAAAAAGGAGCTTTTAAGCTCCTTTTTTGTTTACACCTACGTTCTTCGGCTTTTGCCTTTAAATGCTACCTTGATTGCTGAAGCACTTCAGAACTACCTCGTCTTTATTTGTTCCGTTGCATCTTTCTTAACGGGATGTTTATCAAACCATGCATTAATATAGCCATGTGTTCTTAAAAAGTTAGAAGGTTTACTTCCCGTGCCATGATATTCTTTATTAAATCTAATCATTACAGTGGGCACCTTATTCATTTTTAATGCTTGGTAATACTCCTCCGTTTGGGAAATCGGAGTTCGTAGATCTTCTTCTCCACACATAAGCATGGTAGGGGTTTTTACATTGCCCACGTACATCAACGGTGACCTTTTTATATGCTCACTGGGGTCTTCCCAAGGGTACTTTTCAAAATTATAATACCAACCAGAACCATCAGTGGTACCTACAAAAGAAAACCAATTGGTAACCGGGTAGTTTACAGATGCGGCTGCAAATCTATCCGTTTGTCCTACAATCCAGCTTGTCAAGACTCCGCCTCCACTTCCGCCATACACATACATTCGGCTCTCGTCAATATACCCTTTTGCCAGTACTGCATCCACTCCAGCCATAAGATCATCATAGTCATTACCAGGATAGGCATTCTGAATGGCATTGGCAAAATCATAACCATACCCGGTGGAACCGCGAGGGTTTGTATAGAGAACAACTTGGTCCTGTGCAGCATGTAACTGGAAATTATAGTTGAATCCTACATGATACATGCCATGAGGACCTCCATGAATGCGTAGTACCAAGGGATACTTCTTGTTTGGGTCAAATTGCGGAGGTTTTACAATCCAGCCTTGTACCTCTTTCCCGTCTACTGATTTATATTTGATTTCCTCTACCTGCCCAAAATCAACATTATAAAAAATATCCTTGTTAACCTCGGTAAGGCGTTTCATATCCCTCACTTTCTCCATAGAGAAAGTAACTATGTCGCTTGGATTAGAGGGATCACTCCAAGCAGCTACAGCTCTACTACCGGCCAAATCATTCATGGATAACATATGGTTGCCAGTGGTTACCTTTTTTACTTTTCCCTTGGTATCGGCATAGTACACATTGCTTTGGCCATACTCCCTTACATTAAAGTATACTCCAGAGCCGTTGGCACTCCAAATGGCGGCACTTGGGGTTTGGTCAAGACTGTTTGTGATGCATTTCATGTTTGAACCATCAGAATCCATAACGTACATTTTACGATCATGATAAAAGTTCTTCGACCAAGTAGACCCAATAAAAGCTATTTTAGATCCATCAGGTGAGACCCTAGGAGCAGATTCTGTACCATCACGTGAGGTTAGTTCTTTAATTTCCGAAGTATTGATATTAACCGAGTAAAGGTTGGAATGCCCCCGTGCATATTCGGCCTCTGGTTTCTGATAGCTACTGAATATTATGGATTTGTTATTCTTGGACCACGCAATTCCTCCAGATATATCGTCATATTCACCAAATGTGATTTGTCTTGCAGTACCACCATCGGCAGGCACGATAAAAAGTTGACGAAAACCGCGTTCAAGAAAACCGACGCGATCTTGAGTATAATCCACTTGATCGATTACTTGAGGCGATTTGGTCCAGGAAGCACCTTTTGGTGGTGACGGAACCCCCTTGGGCTTCAAGGCAGGCTCTGAATCTACGTGCATAATAAAAGCAATATGCTTGCTATCTGGAGACCACTCCATACTTGATGGAGATTTCTCCAACTTTGTGATTTGAGTGGGTTCGCCTTCAACCCCTAGGTACTTTACAAAGATTTGAGTCCCATCCGGTTCACCTTTCTTGGTAAAGGCAATCTTAGTGCCGTCCGGAGACCACTTGCCATTGGAGCCATTTAAGAAAAATCGATTGGTAGACCCATCACTGTTCATAATCCAGAGGTCAGTCTCCCGTTTGTCATCTACGAGGTTAATCCAAGTTCTTGAGTAAAGAATCTGTTTTCCGTCTGGAGATAAAGTGGGATTGGAGGTCCACTCATAATTTTCGTAGTGATCTAATGAAAGCTTCGTTTTTTCTTGTCCAATGATAGGAATAGCAATCAATGCAAATAGAAGGAAAAATGTATTTTTCATGGGCTAGATTTTTTGGTTTGCCAATACTTCTAAAGATAAGAAATTTTAATGGCATGAATATAAGCTCACTAAATCTTGAGGTTGACTTTAATGCCCAATAATTATCTTCTGCGTCAACTTGCTTTGAACAGTGTAGATACATGAGATTTAATCCCCTTTGAAACTACTATGAGTTTCTGTTGTACCATGGCTTTTAAACAAGAAGGGTCATTGAATTCAATACCTCATGACTAAGTTGGCAATAGTGGTAGTATTGATTGAGAATTAAAAATTCCAAGAATGCTTTTTCTGTAGGGGGTTTGTTGTTTTTATGAAAAGTATGGAATCTCTAAGCTTCGTTATTCTTCAGTTTTTATAATGTTTAAATGCTTATTTAAGCCGGTTATTTGCCAATGACTCAATGACATGGGAATATTTCCAAATTGATTAAGGGAATCAAAAAAGGTTTTCAAAACAAATGGACTGTTTTGAGACTCTTGTATTCTAGCATATTCAGCCAGTGCATTTTCCATTAAATATTTACCGGTAATATAACTTGTTCCATATCCGGGTTGGCGTAAATATAAATGTTGCTCAAAAATAAGTAGCTCTTTTTCCGTTTTCATCCAACCCCTAGGAGTGTATTCACTATGAATACCTCCGGCTTCTTCCATGGTCATTTCATTGGCATGGGCATATAATGAACCTAAACCTCTGGCAGCACGCTGTGCAATCATGATGTATACAATCTCTTTGGTTCTTGGGCTATCATCATACAAACCAGCTTGCATAAACATTTCTTCAACCGCTGTAGCTACGCCTTCATTTCTTGAATCGAAAATGTTGTACAATAAAGGCCCTCTTCTGATTTCACTCTTATGAGGTTCATTGTCCATTCGGGCCAATTCAAACCAATGATAAAAATGTGAGAACAAAGGTCTGGGGTCATAATGCTGGCCAATTCTGAAAAAGTTTCGCTTCTCCCTAGGTATAAATTCGCCCAAATGCTCACGAAGGGCAGGATCAAAATAGGGTTTCACGGTAAGGATATCTTGCTGGTCTAAAAAGTTCATCAGGCTCTTGGCTGCAGTATCAGCCATTCTATCATAGGCTTCGGGGGAGTTTGCATCAATCAACTTCGGTAGATTTCTATTTCTGTGCTCTTCCAATTTTAAGGAAGACCAGGCACGGGCAAGTTCCCTTTTCAGTATCATCACTTCGTCCTCCCAGGTCAAAGGCACCAGGTGCACATTTTGCATGTACCAGGTATAATTTTCTTTGCCAATTCCTGAAGGACCCGTCTTTGATTTGGATTCCGTATCCAACCAGGAAGCGAGATTGTTAGTAGATACGATGGCTTCATCAATAAGCTTTAACAATTCCATATCATCCTGAAAAGACGCTTCTTTTTTCAGTGCTGACAGATCTGCGACCTGAGTTTGAATGTCCCTGATTCCGGCCACCCATAGATCTCTGGCATTTCCGGTTAGATTTTTCTTTGCCTGGGCATTGAGTGGGGCTATAACTTTCAAGTTTGTCATGAGCCTCTGCCTTTCTTCCATTGACAGGGGAAAGGTATAAGTCCATAGTTCGGTTGTGCCATGATGGGTTGGACCTTCATGGGCCGGTACGTCGCTTCTATAGGTCCAAACGGATTTGTAGAAGGCTGGATCACGTACCCAAGGCTTTAGGATGTGGTGATTAAAATGATAACCGTTCATCTCTGCCCAAACAATCATCCAGTCCACCTTGTTTTTTATTGGCCAATTTGTGGTGTCTATTTCTTTTAAGCTTGTCTGCAATTCGATAAACCGTGGCCAACGTTTTTCAAAGGTTTCTCTTGTGTAGTCCGGAGCTCCATCTAGGAGTGGAGGTTTTTCAAAGGACCTCCATTCTTTGAATAAGGAAACCAAATCTTTATAATCATTAGAAGTGAAGTTTAGTGTTTGGGTTTGTTTTTCATCGCTTCTTTCCTTCTTTTTGGTTTTGCAGCCAGTGAACAGTGCCAGTAAAAGGAAAAGAATAAAGGTATTTGTTCTCATATTCTTTTGAATAAACTTATGATTTCGAAACCAACAAAACTATTATACATTATAGGGTAAACATGCATACATTTATACCTTGTTCCTAATTTGTTGTTGTTTCTTTCTCAGTTGGAAGTTAACAAATTGCCTGTATAATTTATAATTATGGCTAGCTAAGACTTGCAGCCTTTATTAAGCAAAGTTCTTTTAGGGATGGGAAATTAGACATCTTAAGTGCCAAATTCTTCCCCACCTCCATCAAAATCACGGTTCCGTTCCCCACCTCGTTTTTTCTTTTGATTGAACCTATAGGTAAATGAAAGGTTAAAGCTTCTAACCCTGAATTGGAATTCACTGTCCGTATTGAAAAAGGGAGTAGTAGTTTCGCTCACCCTCCTTCGGCTATTGAACACATCACTTACGTTGAAAGCCAAGGAAGCCTTCTCTTGAAAAAAGTCCCTGCTAAAAGCCAGGTCCAATGAAAATATGCCTTGATTTCTGGTCTGTGCATTTTCTGTGGGTCCTCTGTAAAAGACACGGGTTTGCCAATCAATACCTTTGGGCAAGGTGATTTTGTTGTTCAAGCGAATAAACCAACTCAGGTTTTCTGCATCGAAATTTTGATTGTTGAAATCACCCCGGGTAATTAAATTGAAAATGTTCACATTTCCATTAAGATTCCATTTCCGAGTAGGTCTGTAGTTGGTTGTAATTTCAAAACCGTACCGTTCATTTTCGGCTAAATTCACTGGGGTACGCCGGAGAATATTAACTATCTCGCCATCAAAAAGTGTAGTTTCTCCTGTCTCTTCAGTAATAAATGTGATAACATCTGTGGCTCTTTGGTAGTAAATTGAGCCATTTAAGGTCAACTTCTTGAATCGTTTTAAGTAACCCAAGTCTACTTGATTGGAAAACGAAGGTGCCAAGTTGGGATTCCCTTGGAATAGATTGGTGGGGCTGGACCTGGAGGGGAAAGGATTCAAGAAGAAAGAACGCGGCCTTCGAATTCTTCGATTATACCCGAATTGAAAACTCTCTTTTTCATTGAGCTCATAGTTCAAATTAAGAGTAGGGAATAGTCCATTGAAATCATTTTCATTAAAATCGTTGGTCTCGAGCTGGTTTACAATCTGTCTGGTAGCCTCATAACGAAGTCCTCCTAGGAATGAAAACTTACCAAACTTGTTGCCATACTGGGAGTAAAATGCATTGATTCGTTGTTCAAAATCCAGTAGATTACTAGGATCCGTAATACCCAGTTCGTCCAGTGTAGGACTGATAAAAACTACATCATAATCTGTATCCAATTGGTTGAAATCGCCACGGTACCCTAATTCAAATTGAGCATTTTTTCCTAGAGGTACCACATAGTCAAGTTGAAAAAACAGTCGCTGTTGATCTTCCGCCGTACGAACACTTTCACTATCAAAGTCATTTTGGACAATCAGGGATTCCTCAACTTCATCACTGGTCTCGTACTGAAACGCAAAGGTCAACTTATGTTGTGAATCACCATTGAACTGAGTATCAAAGTTAAAGGCATATTGAAAAGTATCATCATCCTCTGTTTCAGGATCAAAACGGAATCCACTTGTAGTAACCCCATCGGAGTTGGTTTGACTAAAGTTATTTGTGGTTTCACTGGAATTATTTCTATCCCTAATAAATATAGAGTTGGTTATTGATGTATTCTCTCCAACGTACCATTCCACACCAAAATTTGCATTCAAACCTTTACGGATTCTTTCAAAATCCCGTTCCTCACGAATAGAGTTGGTAAAAATCCCGTCCTGGTCCAAAAAGTCCGTATCATTCAATGAATTCCCTGGACTTTCCCTATAGTTGTAACCTGTGTTTGTAAAAATGTTGAAATCACCTGTTCTAAAATTAAGATTTCCATTAATTCCAGCTGAATTGGGATAACCCAAATTTCCGGTAAGCGCACCATTTAGTCCTTGAAGTTTGCTTCTTCTCAATATAATATTGATGATGCCTCCCGAGCCTTCGGCATCATATCTGGCAGAGGGAGAGGTTATGACTTCTACTTTTTCAATGGATTCAGCAGGTAATTGACGCAGCGCATCGGTACTATTTAATCCAGTTATGGCAGAAGGTTTTCCGTTAATGAGGATTCGTACATCATCATTTCCTCTAAGTTGTACGTTCCCCTCCACGTCTACCGAAACGGATGGCACATTATCCAAAACATCACTTACGGTGCCGCCCCGTACAGTAAGGTCTTTTCCAACGTTATAGATTTTTTTGTCCAAACGCAGTTCTACTGTGGTGCGTTCTGCAACTACTTCAACTTCGTCCAATTGGGAAACGTCCAAACTTAAGTTGACTACACCTAAATCCGTGTCTGAACGCAGTAATTGATTTTCTAATTTATAGGTTGTGTAGGATATGTATTCAACAGAGATATTATATCTGCCGGCAGGAGTTTCAACTTCAAATTTTCCTGAAACATCGGTTATGCCGCCTGTAATCACTTCTGGATTCCGTACACTTTGTAAAACCAAAGTAGCATATTCCAAAGGTTGGCCAGTATCTTTATCTATTACAGTTCCAGAAAGTTTTATCTGGGGAAGGTTTTGGGGTCTTTGTGCTTGTAAAGAAGCTGCAAACAGGATGCTAAGCCCCAAGAACAGTTTTCGCATATATCACTCTTTATTCTTCTTTTTCTTTTTCTTTTTTGCTTTGAACCTGTTTTTTTCGAGTTCGAGATATGCTTGGTATTTGTCTTCGGGTAATCCAGATTTGAGCTCCTCATTTTGGAGCTTGTTCAATTTTTCGTATTCCTCCTGCATTTTCTTGGGCTCAAGCTGCAATATTTGGAGCTCCAATTTTTTCTGAACATACTTGGTCAAGGTGGTACGGACCACGGCTTCTTCAAAAGGGTTTAGTTCTAGCGCCTCTGTAATAGACGGCATACGCTCATTAACGACGCCTTCTGCAGTAATTGGTTCCGGTTCCTGAGGAGGGGCCTGAGCCTGAGGAACTGTGCTACGTTGTCTTCCAAATCGATTTCCAAATTGAGCACTCACGGACTGAATCCCCATCAATCCAATCATCAACAAAACTGTGGAAAGAAGTAGTGGTTTTTTCATTTTGTTTTGTTTTTCTTTCATTAAGTGCAAAGAGTAGCACAATAATCATTCCCTATTTGTTCTGTAAAAATAAACTATCTACAGTATTTCTCTGATTTTTTCAACGGGCCTGGCCACAACCGCTTTATCATTCTTTATTATAATGGGTCTCTCAATAAGCTTTGGATGTTGAACCATGGCATTGACAATTTCATCGTCTGTGAGCGATTTTCCTTTGAATTTTTCCTTCCATATGGATTCTGACTTTCGTACTAAATCGATAGGATTAAAACCTAGATTTTTGATTATGGCAGTCAACTCTTCTTTTTTTATCGGATTGTCCAAATAACGAACCTCCTCAAAATCAAGTCCGCTTTCTTGCAAGAATACTAGCCCTTCTCTTGATTTTCTACATCTTGGATTATGGTAAATCTTAATCATTTTTCATTAACTATTTCAAATAAACAACTGATAGAACTATTTTTTTCATCAGACACCAAATATCAGCATCATTCCTCTTTCTGTCCCATCATCATAAGATAAGCTTTTAAGAATTGATTGATTTCTCCATCCATCACGGCATCTACATTCCCTGTTTCCTCGCTGGTTCGGACATCTTTCACCAATTTATATGGATGCATCACATAGTTGCGAATTTGGGATCCCCATTCAATTTTCATCTTGGACGCTTCAATTTCCTGACGGGCTTCTTGTTTTTTACGAAGCTCAATTTCATATAGTTGTGACTTAAGCATTTTCATTGCGGTAGCCCTATTATCGTGTTGGGATCGCGAATCCGAACAAGAAATCTGAATTCCCGTTGGTTTATGAACCAATTGTACCTTGGTTTCCACTTTGTTCACATTTTGTCCTCCCGCTCCACTTGAACGTGCTGTTGTAATCTCAATATCCGATGGGTTAACGTCAATTTCAATACTATCATCAACTAAAGGATAGACATAAACGGATGCAAAGGAAGTATGTCTTTTGGCATTGCTATCAAATGGAGAAATGCGAACTAATCGATGTACTCCATTTTCGCCTTTTAACCAACCAAAGGCGAACTCGCCCTCAATTTCAAGAGTTACAGTCTTTATTCCGGCTACATCGCCTTCTTGGTAATTGAGTTCTTTGATTTTATAGCCGTTCTTCTCTCCCCACATAATGTACATCCTCATGAGCATTGCAGCCCAATCACAACTCTCTGTACCTCCGGCACCTGCGGTAATTTGAAGTACAGCTGTGAGTTCATCCCCTTCATCGGATAGCATGTTTTTGAATTCAAGGTTTTGGACAGCTTCCAAAGTTTTCTCAAACTGTTGCTGTACCTCAGATTCATCAACTTCTCCAGCCTGAAGAAATTCAACAAGTACTTCTAAATCACCAGCCAAGGCAGTGGCTGCATTGTAATCCTGAACCCATTTCTTTTTGGATTTTAAGGATTGCATCTGTATTTGGGCTTTTTGAGGATTGTCCCAGAAACCCGGAGCCAATGTTTTTTCCTCTTCGTTTTCTATTTCGATAAGTTTGGCATCAATGTCAAAGATACCTCCTTAACGCACCAAGGCGCTCAATAAGATCTTTCTGATGATCTGTTGTTATCATTCCGAATAAATTTCACGCAAAAATAGCGTTTCGGCATCGTAGCACAACGAAATTTACATATTTTTAAAGTCAACTTACACGAAAATGAAACACAGCTACCACCTTACTCTTTTACTTGCACTTTTTTGTGGGTTTCTACAAGGACAAGATTTTACTAAAACCAAAAATTATCAAAAGTTTGACGGTTTTTTTGATTACTATTACGATGATTCCCAAGACAAAATCTTTTTGGAGGTTGAATCCTTGAATCGGGATTTTTTATATGTCTATTCCCTTAGTAGTGGTATTGGCAGTAACGATATTGGATTGGACAGGGGCCAATTGGGTAACGAACAATTGGTTTACTTCAAAAAGGCAGGCAATAAATTGCTTTTGGTTCAACCAAATCTAAAATTTAGAGCACTGACCAAAAACGAACTGGAAAAGAAGTCAGTAGAGCAGGCATTTGCCAAATCAGTATTGTTTGGCTTTCCAATTGTGGAAGAATCCAAGGGGCACTATCTCATTGATATTACCGATTTTTTAATGCGCGATGCCCATGGGGTTTCCGCTCGATTGAAAAGTAGAAAACAAGGGAATTATAGCTTGGATAAGTCTAAAAGCGCCTTTGCTTTTGAACGCACCAAGGCGTTTCCAAAGAATGTGGAATTCGATATGACCTTAACTTTTAAGGGGACACCGCAGGGAGATTGGATTCGTTCAGTAACTCCAAATCCTAATTTGGTAACCGTTGCCCAGCACCACTCATTTATAGAATTACCGGATAATGGATATAAAAAACGGGTTTTTGACCCACGTTGCGGGTCATACCCATTCACGTATTATGACTATGCTACGCCTGTTCAAGAACCAATTTTGAAGCGTTTTGTAAGAAGGCATCGATTGGAAAAGAAAAATCCGAATACAGCGGTCAGCGAAGCTGTGGAACCTATAATTTATTACCTGGACAATGGGACACCCGAACCCGTACGTTCGGCACTTCTGGAGGGAGGAAAATGGTGGAACCAAGCTTTTGAGGCTATTGGATATAAAGATGCTTTTCAACTTAAGGTGCTTCCAGATGACGCAGACCCTTTGGATGTTCGTTACAATGTAATTCAATGGGTGCACCGCTCCACACGTGGTTGGAGTTATGGAAGTAGTGTTACCGACCCAAGAACAGGAGAAATCATCAAGGGGCATGTAAGTCTGGGAAGTCTTCGTATTCGTCAGGATTTCCTGATAGCTCAGGCTCTAATGAACAAACCCTTTGCAGAACGTGATGACAATTACCAGCCTATGTTGGAACTGGCCTTAGCTCGAATTCGCCAACTTTCTGCTCACGAAATAGGGCATACCTTGGGCTTTGCCCACAATTTTGCGGCTAGTACCACCAATAGAGCCTCAGTTATGGATTATCCACATCCTCAATTTGAACTTAATGGAAATACCATTGATTTTTCGAATGCCTATGATACTGGAATCGGGGAGTGGGACAAGGTAACCGTAGCCTATTCTTATGCAGATTTTCCATCAGGCACTACCGAAAAGGAGGGTTTAAACGCAATACTAAAAAAAGCCCAGGATGATGGTCTGCGCTATATTTCCGACCAAGATGCTAGACCCATGGGCGGAGCCCATGCGTATGGTCATCTTTGGGATAATGGGGCAAGTGCCTCCCAAGAACTTGAAAAGGTATTGGATATACGTAAAGTGGGCATTTCCAATTTTTCAATGGACAATATCCGCTCTGGTGAAGCCAATTCTACTTTGGAGGATGTTTTTGCACCTTTGTATTTCTTTCATAGATATCAAACTGAAGCGGTTTCCAAAATGATAGGTGGTTTGGATTACAATTATACCGTAAAAGGTGACGGCCAACGAACTGTTTATCCTATAAATGCAAGCAATCAAGAAAAGGCATTAAATGCAATTTTAAATACTTTGGATGCTTCGGTGGTGGCCATTCCTAAAAATAAACTGGAATTGTTCCCACCACGAGCTATTGGTTATGGTCGTACACGAGAATCTCTCAAAGGGCGAACTGGGGTTTCTTTCGATGCCTTATCTGCTGCGGAAACCTCTGCTGATATGACCTTAGGATTGTTGTTGCACCCTGAACGTGCTTCACGTTTGATTCAACAAAAGAGCTTGGACGACAATCAAGTTGGGCTCAGTGATGTGTTTAAGGAGCTTACAATAAATACCCTTCAGAAGAAACACAGAGATGGATATTGGCAGGAAGTACAAAATACCATCAATTTTAGGGTTTTGTATCATATCATGAACCTGGCAGTGCACACACAAGTACATCCTCAGGTGAATGGAATAGCTACTCAACATCTTAAAGAAGTTCGGAAAAACCTGTTAGGAGAGGCGAAAAATACAGTATCAGAAGAAATGGTAAGACGTATCGATGCTTTCCTCAAGACGCCAACTGCATTTAAAGTGATTGCTGCTCCAAAGATTCCGGATGGTTCACCCATTGGGATGGATTGTATGGAGTAAAGAGGAAACTTTAATAAACCCATGAAGAAAAACCGGAAAAATTCAGAGCATTATTTGTGGGGTGAAAACTGTGAGGGTTGGCATTTGGTTAAAGGAAGTAAACTGAGTGTCATTGAGGAATTAATGCCTTCAAAGACAGAGGAGGCCAAACATTACCATTCTAAGGCTCAACAACTCTTTTATGTTTTGAAAGGAGAAGCAACTTTTGAGATTGAAAGTGAAATAGTTAGGGTGCCAAGTAGAGAAGGGATTCATATCCAACCCAACCTTGCGCACCAAATGCGTAACGAAGGTGAAACGGATTTAGAATTTTTAGTTATCTCCCAACCCACAACAAGAGGTGACAGAACCAATGTGAATAATATAGAATAGATGACAGTAGTGAAGAAAGTAAGACTTTATACCATACTAATAGGTTGTTTACTATTCCAGTCCTATTTAATCTCTCAAAAAAAAGCAACAACTGATGGAGCTTTTGCAAATCTTATTTGGTCTGATGAATTTGAAGGTGGGGGACCAGTTGACTCTGAAAAATGGTTTCATCAAACACAACTTCCGCTTGGCGGTAGCTGGTGGGGTGGTATCATACAGCATTACACGGACCGCGAGGCCAATACGTTTGTAAAAGATGGTTATTTGCACTTGGTGGCAAAAAAGGAGAAGTTTAGAGACCAAGGAATAAAAAAAGAGTATACTTCAGCTAGGCTTAATTCTAAATTTGCTTTCACCTATGGAAAGGTGGAGATAAGGGCTAAACTGCCAGAAGGAATAGGAACATGGCCTGCAATATGGATGTTAAACACCAATATTGATGAGGATGGGGCTTATTGGGATGAAAAATACGGAACGACCAAATGGCCTTATTGTGGTGAAATTGATATTGTAGAACATTGGGGGAAAAATCAAGATTTTGTTTCAAGTGCTGTCCACAATGGGGATAGTTATGGGGACAAAGTGAAGAACTTTGGAGAACAAAAAATAAAGAATGCTTCAAGTGAATTTCACATCTATACTATGGAATGGACCAAAGAAAAGATGGTATTCAGTGTGGATGGCGGAACCCATTTCGAATATAATCCTAAGGTAAAAAATAAAGATACTTGGCCGTTTGATTCGAAGTATTACTTCATTCTAAACATCGCTATTGAACCTGAAATTGACCCTAGCTTTACTGAAAGCTCAATGGTAGTTGATTACATTAGGGTGTTTCAGTAGGTTTTTATACTATTTTCAAAAAGGGAGTCCAATTGAAATCCCTTCATTCGTCATTTTAAAAAGAGTAAAATGAACAGGTATTTTAGTTTCTTATTAATCTGGGTTTTACCTATTACGGTCTGTTTAGGACAAGCAGATAGTAAAACCAAAGTATTTGCGATGATTTATACTCCAGGTGAAAATTGGAACCATGAAATCACGTTTGATCAGCAACCTTTCTTTAATGCGCATTCCAAGCATATTCAAAAGTTAAGAAAAGAAGGCAGTATTGTAATTGGCGGGAGATATTCGGATAAAGGTTTTATGCTTTTGCGCGCAAAGGACAGTATTAAAGCCATTACCATAGTAGGGAAAGATCCCTCAGTAACAAATGGCATTTTTGATGTAGAATTGTTCGAGTTCAGTACTTTTTATAGTGGCTGCTTGGAAAGTAAACAAAGTAACTAGGATTGCTATGGAGGACTTTAAGAATATGTTTGATGAAAATTCAGGTGCTCTTGAAATGGGCCTGATTCTTCGGGATATGGTGTATCAATCGTTTCAGAATATTGAAGAATCCATTGCTGGTGGCGCAAAGGTTAAATTGGCCCTGTACAGTAGGGGAGGTAAAGCAAATGTACTTTGCGGAATTCAGAAAGGTTCTGGAGATACATGTATGCTTTATGTACATCATGTAGAATCCATAACCCATGATAGGCTTAAATTCAGTGGCAAAGGAAAACATGCAAAAAGAATTAAGTTCTCTAGTCCTGAGGAAATTCTCAAGGAGGATATTGAATGGTTGTTCTCCCAAGTGAATCAAAACTCACCCTATTAATGGCTCTTTGCCTAAGATGAGATACAATTATTTGCCTTAAATTTCACTTTTGAATCTTAGTTTATGCAAATAAATCTCATTAGCGATACCGTTACTAAGCCCACCCCAGGAATGTTGAAAGCCATAATGCATGCACAAGTTGGGGATGATGTTTTTAAAAATGACCCTTCAGTGAATGCTCTGGAAGAAAAAGTGGCCGATTTTTTTGGAACGGAATCTGCCCTTTACTTTCCTAGTGGTACTATGACCAACCAAACGGCTATAAAATTACATACCCAACCTGGGGACCAATTGATTTGTGACAAATATGCCCATGTTTATAACTACGAAGGTGGTGGTGTTAGTTTCAATAGCGGGGTGTCTTGCAAGCTGGTGGATGGCAATCGGGGTATGATGACTGCTGAGCAGGTTGAAAAAGCAATCAATCCGCCAGACTTTTACCACAGTCCGCTTACAAGTCTGGTTTGTATTGAGAACACCACAAACAAGGGAGGTGGAGCCTGTTGGGATTTTACTGAACTTAAAAAAATCAAAACGGTTTGTGATAGGTATGGATTGAACTATCATTTGGATGGCGCTCGACTTTGGAATGCTTTGGTGAAAAAGGAAGAAAATCCCAAAGAGTATGGTAAACTCTTTGATTCCATAAGTGTTTGTTTTAGTAAGGGCTTAGGGTGCCCCGTTGGTTCTGTGTTGGTAGGTAGTGAAGAGCTGATTAACAAGGCGCTTCGAATACGAAAAGTCTTAGGCGGTGGTATGCGTCAATCTGGCTTTTTAGCTGCTGCTGCGATATATGCCTTGGATTATCATATTGACCGACTTAAAGAAGATCATGAAAAAGCCCAAGAAATTGGCAAAGTTTTGAGCGAACACAGTTTTGTAAAAAAAGTGGAGCCCATAGAGACCAATATCATCATTTTTGAGTTGGATGAGTCACGAGTGTCAGAGAAAGAGTTTTTGGACAAATTGGCGAAAAAGCACATTTCTATCATTGGTATGGGCCAAGGAAAGTTGCGAATGGTTACCCATCTGGATTATACGGATGAAATGCATTCAACACTTTTGAAAACCTTGATTGAATTGACTTAGTAATCCTTACTAACTATTTGAAAAAAGAATCCATACCAGGAATACTGGGCATACCCTCTTTGGCCACAGCACCCAATTCGGCTTCGTTTACTTGAGTCGCCTTTTCTATAGCCTTATTCAACGTAAGTATTAGATAATCTTCCAATTGTTCCTTGTCTTGTAATAAGGATTCGTCCACACTGATGGATTTGATTTCACGGTTGGCCGTTAAGGTTACATGCAATAGTCCATCAGAAGACTTTTCATCTACCATAACGGTGTTTAGACGCTCCTTTGTTGCCTTTACTTTTTCTTGGGTTTCTTTCAATTTGCCCATCATGCCCATTAAATCACCAAACATATTTTTTTATTAAGAAATTCATTGTTAAAAATAGTAAATTGAGCGAAATATAATTTTATGAAACTTTACCAACCACTGGTTTTATCTTTAATTTTCTGCCTTACTTTTGTCGGCTCTTGCAAAAAAAATAATGCCTCTATGGAAATAATGCCCCCTGTGGCCAAAAAAGTCCCTGTTTCGTTACAGAAGCATGGTGATATTCGTGTTGATGACTATTATTGGATGAACGATAGAACGGATCAAGAAGTACTGGATTACCTAAATGCGGAAAACGAGTATTACCAAAAAATGACTTCCCACACCAAGGCTTTTCAAGAAACTCTGTTTCAAGAGATGAAATCTAGAATAAAGGAAGACGATTCCTCTGTACCCTACAAACTGAATGGCTACTGGTATAAGACCAGTTATGAAAAGGGCAAAGAGTATCCCATTTATTCAAGAAGTGTGGATTCCCTTGAAAATACCAATGAAGTTATGTTTGATTGCAATGTTTTGGCGGAAGGTCATGACTTTTTCAATTTAAGAGGTATTTCCATAAGCCCTGATAACGAACTGGCTGCCTTCGCAGTTGATACGGTTTCAAGAAGACAATATACCATTCAAATAAAGAATTTACAGACTGGTGAAGTTTTTCCAGATAAAATAGAAAATACTACCGGTAGTTCTGCATGGGCCGATGACAACAAGACTTTGTTCTACACGAAGAAGGACCCGGTCACCCTTCGTTCAGATAAGATTTACAAGCATGTTTTAGGTACTCCTTCAGAAAAAGATGAGCTAGTTTTTCATGAAAAAGATGATACTTACAGCACCTTCGTTTATAAATCCAAATCCAGAGAATATATAATTATTGGTTCGGTGAGCACACTGACCACAGAATACCAAATTCTTAAAGCTAGTGACCCAAACGGAGAGTTTAAAGTGTTTTCTCCAAGAGAAAGGGGTTTGGAATATTCCATATCACATTACCAAGATAACTTTTACGTATTGACCAATAAAGATGGTGCAACCAATTTCAAACTGATGCAGACCACGTCAGGTAAAACGGAATCGTCTAATTGGAAAGAGTTTATTCCACACAGAGAAGATGTGCTTTTGGAAGATGTGGATATTTTTAAAGAGTATTATGTATTGTCCGAACGTAAAAATGGACTGAATGAATTGAAGATAACAAGATGGGATAACTCAAATTCCTATTATTTGCCCTTTGACAGCGAAACCTATGTGGCTGGAACTTCGGTTAATTTGGATTTTGATACCCAGGTTTTGCGTTATTTTTATAATGAAATGGGCGCCCCTTATGCTATTATTGATTTTCATATGGCCACTAAGGATAAAAACATTTTAAAAGAGCTTGAAGTACTTGGCGGTAAATTTGATAAGAATAATTATAAAACAAAACGTGTTTGGGCTACTGCGCGTGATGGTGTGCAGGTTCCAATTTCCATGGTATACCATAAAAACACGCCAATGGATGGGACTAGTCCTTTGCTGCAATATGCATACGGTTCCTACGGTAATACCATTGACCCCTATTTTTCATCCATACGGTTAAGTTTATTGGATAGAGGCTTTGTGTATGCCATAGCGCATGTTCGAGGAGGGGAATACTTAGGTAGGCCTTGGTATGAGGACGGAAAGTTATTGCGCAAGAAAAACACCTTTACCGATTTCATTGATTGTTCCAAGTTTTTGATTGCTAAAAACTACACTAGTGCCGAGCATTTATATGCTAGTGGCGGTTCTGCCGGAGGATTGTTAATGGGAGCTATAGTCAATATGGCCCCTGAGTTATACAACGGAGTAATTGCCTCCGTACCTTTTGTGGATGTGGTTACCACCATGTTGGATGATACCATTCCTCTTACAACCGGCGAATATGACGAATGGGGCAATCCCAATGAAAAGGAATACTACGATTATATGAAATCCTATTCTCCTTACGATAACGTCGAAGCAAAAGCATACCCTAACCTTTATGTTTCCACAGGCTTGCACGATTCCCAAGTACAATATTGGGAGCCTGCTAAGTGGGTTGCAAAGTTGAGGGAGTTAAAAACAGATGACAATGTATTGTTTCTGGATACTAATATGGAGGCCGGTCATGGAGGTGCTTCGGGTAGGTTTGAATCCCTAAAGGAAACAGCTAAAGATTATAGCTTTATACTGGACCTGGAAGGAAAAGCCCTGTAAAATAAAAAATACTATTTTTGCACCGATGTTTTTTGAATTTTCAAAAATCATCCCTTATCTAAGCCAATATGAAGAAACAGATAAATGCCTACAGCAGTATTCTTGACTTAATTGGAAGTACCCCCTTAGTTCGCCTTAATCGAATTGCTGAACCTTTGACCGGTAATTTTTATGCAAAACTGGAAGCCTTCAATCCAGGACATTCCGCAAAGGACAGAATCGCCTCTTATATAATAGAAGAAGCCGAAAGGAAAGGAATTTTAACACCTAACAGCACCATTATAGAAACTACATCTGGAAATACTGGATTTAGTTTGGCGATGGTAAGTATTGTGAAAGGGTACGATTGTATTTTGGCGGTAAGCTCAAAATCATCTCCTGATAAAATTGATATGTTGAGGTCTATGGGTGCCAAGGTGTACGTTTGCCCAGCGCACGTAAGTGCAGATGATCCACGTTCCTACTATGAAGTGGCCAAGCGATTGCATAGCGAAATTGACAATTCAATTTATATCAATCAATATTTCAACGAATTGAATATTGAGGCGCATTATAAAACAACAGGACCTGAAATTTGGGAACAAACCAATGGTCAAATCACCCATTTGGTGGCTTGCAATGGTACAGGAGGGACTATTTCAGGAATTGCCAGATACCTCAAAAAGCAAAATTCAAACATTCGAGTTTTGGGTGTGGATGCCTATGGTTCAGTACTTCAAAAATTTCATGAAACTGGAGAGTTTGACCGAAACGAGATTTATCCATACCGTATTGAAGGCCTGGGCAAAAACCTGATTCCTTCTGCCACAGACTTCGAAACCATTGATAAATATGTGAAGGTAACAGACTCTGAAAGTGCCCACATGGCTAGAAAAGTGGCAAAAACAGAAGGCATTTTTGGTGGATATACCACTGGTGCTGCTGTTCAAGCTTTATATCAATTGGATATGGAAGGTGAATTTACTGAAGAAAGCAACATAGTGGTTATTTTCCCAGACCACGGTTCACGCTACATGAGCAAGGTATACAGCAATGAATGGATGGAAAACCAAGGTTTCTTTGACCATAAGAACACAGATGTTGCGGAAAAGATAGAATATGTAAAGTAAGTCATTATACTTTTAAGATATTGAACGACAATGGTTGGCATTGTCGTTTTTTTATGGAAAAAATTCGATTATGTGGGCAATCCAAAAATATATATTTTTGCACCTGAAACAACTATGCGGTAGATGAGAGATTTATTTGACAGAATTATCGAGAATAAAGGTCCATTAGGAAAATGGGCTTCACAAGCTGAAGGCTATTTTGTATTTCCAAAATTGGAAGGACCTATATCCAATAGAATGAAGTTTCATGGAAAGGAAGTAATTACATGGAGCGTAAATGATTATCTCGGATTGGCAAATCTTCCAGAAGTGAAAAAAGTGGATGGAGATGCAGCGTATGAACATGGTTCTGCCTATCCAATGGGTGCTCGTATGATGAGTGGACATACGGATTATCACGAGCAATTGGAGCAGGAATTGGCCGATTTTGTAAATAAAGAATCCTCTTATTTGTTGAACTTTGGCTATCAAGGAATCATGTCTGCTATTGATGCTTTGGTTTCCAAAGATGACATTATCGTATATGATGTGGATTGCCATGCCTGTATTATTGATGGTGTACGTTTACATGTCGGAAAACGATTTACGTTCAAACATAATGATGTTGAAAGTTTAGAAAAAAACTTGGAGCGTGCCACGAAACTTGCTCAAGAAACCGGGGGTGGAATTTTAGTGATTTCTGAAGGGGTTTTTGGAATGCGAGGAGAGCAGGGAATACTAAAAGAAATAGTGGCCCTGAAAGAAAAGTTCAAGTTTAGGTTATTGGTGGACGATGCACATGGCTTTGGTACTCTTGGAAAAACAGGAGCAGGAGCAGGAGAGGAGCAGGGCGTTCAAGATGATATTGATGTTTATTTTGCCACTTTCGCCAAGTCCATGGCAGGAATTGGGGCATTTTTAGCTGCTGACAAAGAAATTATTGATTTCTTAAAATACAACCTACGTTCCCAAATGTTCGCAAAATCATTGCCCATGATTTATGTAAAAGGAGCATTAAAGCGTTTGGATATGCTGCGTACCATGCCTGAGCTTAAGGCTAAGCTTTGGGAAAATGTGAATGCACTTCAAAATGGACTTAAAGAACGTGGTTTTGATATTGGTACAACTTCGAGTTGTGTTACACCTGTATATTTGAACGGTAGTATCCCTGAAGCAATGGCCCTGGTAAAGGATTTGCGCGAAAACTATGGTATTTTTTGTTCAATTGTGGTGTATCCGGTAATTCCTAGGGGATTGATACTACTTCGTATGATTCCTACAGCTACCCATACCATGCAGGACATAGTAGAAACCTTGGATGCTTTCTCCGCAATTCGCGAAAGACTGCAAAATGGTACGTACAAACGTCTTTCTGCTGCCGTTGCTGCAGCTATGGGAGAGTAATCTTTTTAGTGAAAGTACTTGTTGATGATGGCAAGCACCGAATTTCTATAGGAACTTCCAAATAGATTTAGGTGTACCAATAAATAGTATAATTGGTAAATCTCTGCTATGTCTTTTTGTTTGTGGTGTGGAGGGATGATTTCATGATAGGCAGCATAAAAGGAAGGACCAAATCCTCCAAACAACCTGCTCATGGCCAAATCAACTTCTGAATGACCAACATACGTACTAGGGTCGATTAATACGGGAGTGCCGTCTTCAGCAATCAAAAAATTTCCTCCCCATAAGTCTCCATGCAAAAGGGCAGGTTTGACTTTACCAATAAGGGAAGTACAAACAGCTACTAGATTATTTTTTGAAGGAATGTCTTCTCTATTCAATAGGCTTTCTTCTTTGGCCGTTTGAATTTGAGGAATAAGTCGGTGTTTGACATAAAAAGTGGACCAATCATCTTCTATTGTATTGTTTTGGTGTAAATGCCCTATAAAATTGTCAAATTGGCCACCAAATCTATTGGGTTGAGCAACAAGATGTAATTCTGCCAGCTTATGACCCAAACGCTCAAAATCATTAGAATCTGGTGTTTTACTTTCTATAAATTCGAGAATCAAATAACAAGTCCGGTCAAATACACCTTCAGCATAAACCTTTGGAACCTTAATTGTTTGGGTAGCTTCCAACAGTTTCAACCCTCTTGATTCAGAAATAAAAAGTTGTTCCGCCCAAGGTTTAGAAGAGGTTTTTACGAAGAAGCGATTAGAAGCGATTTCGATTATGTTAGCATTTGCAATATCCCCTCCGCTAACAGATGTACTCCGTAAAATGGGGGAACCAAGAACAGCTTCGAGATGGGATTTTAGTTTAGGACTCACAATCAAGTATGATTCATCTCCCTAAAAATAAGAAATACAAATCCTTTGGATATCTCCTCTTGATTGGAGTAACTAAGTAAAAACCGCTTCGCCTTTTTGAATAGTTACTATGCTTTAATCAACCGCTCAACCGAAGCTCCCCTTTTTTGGAGTTCTTTGGTGTTTTTCCTCAACAGTTTATTGGCGATACGATTGATTTTTTTTGGAGCAATCGTCTTCCAGCTTTCCACATCATTTTGAAAATCCATTTTAAATTGTACCCTTGAAAGGTCTCTTATTACGCAATAATTTGCGAGAGGATGAGGATTTTCACTGTTTTTGTTTGCGTTGGCGGTAAATGCCTCTATCAAGGGGTATATCCTATCTTGTGCCAAGCTGAGTTCCGAAAGCTTCGCCCGATACTCTAAATCCGGTCCTTTAAGATTTGGGTACTTTTTTTTATCTGCAAAATGTCTTCCTTCATGAGCTAAATAGCTAATTCTAAATTTCTCACTTTCTAAGTCGTATGCTTCCTCAACACAATAAATAGCACTATCTGTGGCCCAACCCCCGGGATAACGATTACCAAAAGTGGCATACTCTTCCCACCCTAAGGTTACAAAATCGTTCATAAAGACCACTTTTACTTGAATTTTTTCATCTTTCAATTCAAAAGTATATAAAGAGTCCCTTTGTGATTTCCAAACCAACAAATCAAATATTCGTCCAGTTCTGCCCATTTCTTTGGTAGTATGATAGCCTTTACTTTTGATGTATTCACTTACTAGGTATCCGAGGGTGTCTCTTTCAATCTCCATATTCTTGGTGGGAGTATATTCTTTTTGAAGGAAAGCGTTTGTTTCTTTCGCCAAGATATCGTTGTAACTACCTTTTGGGTCCAACAATGATTTTCGCCAGTAGTTTCTAAGGATCAACTGTAAGTCATGTATTCTGGATTGATTATTTTTTAGATAATCTGAACGATCTTTATCGAATTTGAACCTTTTATTGAAATCTTCAATGAATAGAATATCTTTCTCACTTAATTCCATAGGATTCTTTTCTAGAAGCGGGAATATATCTTTCACATTGGCATCTAACGCAAGGGAGTAGATTCGCTTATAATCCAATGTTGCTCTTTTATCCATTGTTTTTTGGGCAAATACTCCATGGATTATAAGAAGTAGAAAGCCTAATTGAAATTTTTGATAATTAACCCTGTTCATCCTATAAATATTTTAGGGTTAAAGATATATGGGTTGCCCAAGACAAAATTGTACGATATCAACTATTTAGGTCACGTTTAAATCTAGCGGGAGACATGCCATAAACGGATTTGAAAGAACGTATAAAGTGGGAGTCATCATAGAAACCCAATTCAAACGAAATGGAGCTAACATTTTTTGTAGTGTTCAACAAGAGATGAATGGCTCTCTCAAGTTTAACCTTCATTTGGAATTCCTGTAACGTACATCCTGAGTATAATTTGAACGCTCTTGACAAATAAACTGGATGCACATAAACCTTATCTGATAATTCATTCAGAGAATGAAACTTATGCGTTTCCTCTTGAACAATTTCACAAACACTTTTGACCCAAGGTCGCACATTTGTTGTTGTGAAACGTGTTATTAATCGGGAATAAAAACTATAGACTTCATCAAAAATTATATCATTTGAAGGGTGCTTTTTAAGTTGTAAAAACAATTTGTAAAAAAAAGGATATTTGGCTGCGCTAAACTTTACAGGCCTATCTTTCACTGGTGCAGAGTGCTTTGCTAGGTGATTAAACCAATCTGGTTTGAACTCAATATTAAAACAGGTGCCATTATTTTTCTCAAAACAATTTCTATGGCCATATCCCTTCGGTCTGTAGAGTACCTCACCCGGAGCAATGGTTTGGGTTATTGCTTCTCCCTCTTCAAGATACTTTCCATTGACAAGGAGGCTGAGATATGGATTTTCGTGATTATGCGCTGCAATAATGGATTCAGGTGCATAGTTGGTAATGCAGAGTTTCAAATACTGATTTTCCAGCGTTTTGGTGCTGTTTCCAAAATATTCTCCTGTAGCTAAATTGAGCATATGCTATTAGTGTATAATTAATAGAGTACTCAATAGGCCATTTTGTTACATCACATCAAATTTTTTCGATAAGTTCTTCTGCGCTTGTGGGTCACAGGGTTAAAGCTCTTCCACATTTGTCGAATTGCTATGTTATCTTCTAACTCAGGAGTTCTAATACAATTAACAATCCCTCTTTCTTGGAAGACTTTGTAGTATTCATTGAAGATAACTGCAGTTACTCCTTTGTTTTGATAATCGGGATGAATACCAATCAAGTAGAAAATAACATCTTTACTATGTTTTTTTGCTTTTAGAAGATGAAAAACACCCGTGGGAAACAATTTTCCATTTGCTTTTTGCAAAGCTTTGGAAAACGAAGGCATTACAATAGCAAAGGCTACCAGATTTTCATCAGAGTCCACAACGAATTTGATGTACTCGGGATTGATAAAACTTATATATTTCTTTTTAAAATATTCCTTTTGTATATCAGTTATTTTAACAAAGGAGGATAGCTTGGAATAAGTCTCATTGAACAGGTCGAACATCTTGTCCACCCAAGGCATAATTTCTTTGCTAGTGGTAAAATTCATTTCTTTTAAACCATACCTTTTCTTGATGAGTAAATTGGCCTTGGTAAAAATCTTAGGGTCAGCACTGGCAAACAAGAATTTGTTTTCCAAATATTCTTTTTCTTTGACCAAACCGTGATGTTCGTAATGCGATTGATAATAGGAGTGGTTGTACCATGTAATCATGGTTCCAATATGGTCAAAACCATCTATGAGCACACCTACCTTATCCAAATTGGAAAAACCTACCGGTCCTTCCATATAGTCCAAATTGTGTTCTTTTCCAATGCTGGCAACTTTATCCAACAGGGCTTTGGACACTTCTAGGTCATCTACAAAATCAAACCATCCAAAACGCATTTTAAGAAGTTTCTGCTCCTTTACCTCCAACCAGTTGATAATGGCCGCGACTCTCCCAACCAGCTTTTTTCCTTCAAAGGCCAGAAAAAAAGTGGCTTCCGCATTTTTGAAGACGGGATTTTTGTCTGGATTAAAGGATTCCATCTCGTCATTTATGATGGGAGGGACCCAGTATGGGGAGTTTTTATAAAGCGAAAAAGGAAACTTTACAAAGCGTTTTAAATCGGCTTTGTTTTCTACCTTTTGAATAGTGATCATATAATGAGTTTTCTAAACCCAATAATAGGAATAATTCCAGTCAGGATAGCAATGGAACGAATAAAACCTTAGAAGTCGTCTTTTTTCTTTTTCCTTTTACGACTTTTCTTAAAGTTCTGTTTTTGGATTTTCTTTTCTTTGGATGGTTTTTGGTCCGCAATAGGAACCAATTTATCCTTATGAAAATCCAGACGGTAGGAAAACCCAAGCACAGCGAAGACGCGTGAGGGGTCATTTTTAAAATTGGAGCCTAGATGGAAATCTGCCTGAAAATTCTCGTTGAACAAATGAGCGACTCCTGTACGTAAGAGTATATCATTTTGTATTCCGCCCAAAAAACCCTGATTTTCAAAAAACACACTCCATTTGGGATTACGAAATGCGTGTGTTAACGAAACTGCGTAGCTCCATTGGGAAAAATCAGTTCCAATTCGATCATAGGCTACATTAGAAATCAGTACAAATCTTGGCGTAAGACGGCTTTGGGTAGCGACCGCCACTCGTGGAGAAACCGTTGGTGCGCCTACAAAAAATGGATTTTCTCCTAGATTAAAAGTCGCTCCGGCATAGAGAGATATTGCAGGTATCAAGTTTTTTAGTTGGAAAACGTTATTGGCCCTCCAGCTGTACAGATTAGGCTTGTTGCTTTGAGGGTCTTTGAAAGGGTCAAATATTAAATACTTTATCCCGGCCCTGTTTCGGGAAAAATCAGTTCTGGTATCTTCAAGACCTGTATCAATAAACGTAAGATTCTGATTGATGAAGGAACCTTCGTAGATAATCTCGAGTTGCTCGAACAAAACCCCATAACGAATGGCAAAATCGGCACCAAAAATATTGGAGTCAGAATTCAGAGATGCATCGTCCTGTTGTTCATATAAAATCCCCACTTCTGCTTGCACAACACCTGTACCCACAGAATAGGCGCTCACCGCCCTACCAGGCCTATTTGAATTGATTACATCAGTATATTGGCCTATGGCCAAACAGGGAAGAAAAAGAAAAATAAAGAGTTTGCTACGTAAATGATTGATGTCCATATAACTTTTTAATACTATTTTAAGATACTTTATTGCTTTTGGATAGACTTACAAGGTAATTTTGATGCAATAGTTCAGTCATATGGTTTTAATACAAACGATTTTACTTCTCATATTAGTATACTACGCGGTGAAATTGCTTGCAAGATGGTTGGCGCCAAAGCTGTTTGGATATGCCATGAAGAAGACCCAAGAACGGTTTGGAGGTCAGTTTGCGCAACAGGATAATCAAGAAGCGAATACATCCAAAGAAGGAGAAACCTCGGTATTTACGAGACCTACCCGAAAATCGAACCCCTCAAAAAAAGTTGGAGAATATATAGATTTTGAAGAAATTGACTAATATTTGCTTTCTCAAAATCAGTTCATGAAGCCATCTCCAAAATATGCTATTCCCCATCTTGGTGCTTTACTTTTCTTCATTCTAGTAGCTTTAATCTACTTCTACCCAGTTTTACAGGGAAAGGCCATTTTTCAATCAGACATTGCCCAATACAAGGGTATGGCCAAAGAACGTAACGAATATAAAGAACTAACGGGCGAGGAGTCTTACTGGACCAATAGTGCTTTTGGGGGTATGCCAACGTATCAACTAGGGGCCAATTATCCGCATGATTACGTAAAGAAATTGGACCGCCTGATACGTTTTTTACCACGCCCTGCTGATTATCTCTTTTTGTACTTCATTGGTTTTTATATTCTGATGTTGTGCCTTAAGGTAGAATTTAGGCTAGCTGTTTTGGGAGCGTTGGCCTTTGGATTTTCTACCTATCTCATAATCATACTCGGCGTTGGACATAACGCTAAGGCCCATGCTTTGGGATATATTCCTATGGTTTTGGGAGGAATAATATTGGTCTTCCGAAAAAAATACCTGCTCGGTTTTATTCTTACAGCTTTGGCTATGGCCTTGGAAATAAGTGCCAATCACTATCAAATGACCTATTACTTTATGCTTCTGGTTTTAATTCTTGGGTTGGTCTATTTGGTGTATGCCATAAAGAAAAAAGAACTCAAGCATTACTTTCTTTCGGTAGGTCTTTTAATCCTGGCCGTGGCTCTTTCCATTGCCACAAATGCTACGGGTCTTTTAGCGACCAAGGAATATGCAGATTGGAGTACACGCGGCAAATCTGAACTTACCATTAATCCAGATGGAAGTCCAAAAGCGGTATCCAATGGATTGGATAAGGAATACATTACCCAATATAGCTATGGTATAGCAGAGTCTCTGAATTTGTTTTCTCCAAGACTTTTTGGCGGTTCTGGGAATGAAGACTTGGGAACCAGTTCTAAAGCCTATGAGTACCTGGTGGGACAGGGATTACAGCCTACTAAGGCTTTAGAGTTTTCAAGTGGATTGCCCTTATATTGGGGAAGTCAGCCCATAGTGGCGGCGCCAGCGTATGTAGGAGCCATAGTGTTGTTCCTCTTTGTGCTAGGTCTATTTTTGGTTAAGGGGAAGCGCAAGTGGTGGTTGGCGCTAGGGGCATTACTTTCTTTGGTTCTTTCATGGGGTAAAAACTTTCCCGAGCTTACCAATTTTATGATTGACTATTTCCCGTTGTACAATAAGTTTCGTGCTGTTTCATCCATTCAGGTTGTTCTGGAACTATGCTTACCCGTACTGGGTGTTTTAGGGCTATGGGAGATTTTTAGGGCCAAAATCCAAAAGAAGAATATGTTGAAGGCTCTAAAATGGAGTTTTTTCATCATGTTGGGATTGGTGGTTACCATCTTTCTGTTGATGGGCTTTTTTGATTTTGTGGGAATGCGGGATGAAACTTTCAGGTCTTATTTTGGAGATGAATTGGTTTCCATGATACAAAGGGATAGGGAAGCTGTTTATATAAACGATACCATACGTTCCCTCATTTATGTTGTGTTGGCCACATTGGTCATATGGTTATTGATAAAGGAAAAAATAAGTAAGAACATTGCAACCATTGCCTTGGGAGTACTTGTTTTGTTTGATTTGGTAGGTGTGGCATTACGTTATGTAAATGAAGACGATTTTGTAAGACAACGCCAAGTAAATACGCCTTTTCAGGCCAGTCAGATTGATAATGCCATTCAGCAGGATAAGGATATCTATCGGGTTTTTGACCCACAGGAGGGAATAAATGGGGCCAGGACTTCATATTTCCATAAATCCATTGGAGGTTATCATGCAGCCAAACCGAAGCGCCTTCAGGATTTATTTGAATACCATCTGTATAATAACAATACAGAAGTATTGGATATGCTGAATGTAAAATATGTAATACAACAAGATGAAGAAGGAAATAGTGTTCCTGCCATCAACGACCAGAGAAATGGAAATGCATGGTTTGTGGAACGCATAGTTCCTGTAAATTCTTCCAATGCCGAAATTCAGGGATTAGCCTCTTTTGAATCAAAAACGGAGGCAGTTGTCAATACCAAAATGTATCCAACACTAACAAAGCACTATTACACGGTTGATTCTTTGGCCACAATTGATTTAACAGAGTACCGACCTAACTTCATAAAGTATCGTTCTAACAATAGCAACGAAGGATTTGCTGTTTTTTCAGAAATGCACTATCCAGAAGGTTGGGAGGTTACGATTGATGGAAAAGCACAAAATCATTTTAGGGTGAATTATGCCTTGCGAGGTTTGAGAATTCCACCAGGGCAGCATGATATTGTGTTTAAGTTTGAACCTAAAGTGGTTCAGATGGGCAGTCAAATAAGTCTGGCCAGTTGTATTGGTTTGGCCGTTATTATTTTAGCAGGCTTCGGATTCTCCATGTTTTCCTCAGGTAAAAGGAAAAAAAGCAAAACCTGATGCAAAAGGTTTTGATCATAGCATATTACTGGCCGCCAGCCGGTGGGCCAGGAGTTCAGCGATGGCTAAAATTTGTGAAGTATTTACCGGATTTTGGAATTGACCCCATCGTCTATGTTCCAAAAAACCCAAATTACCCCATACAGGATGCCCATTTAGAAGCCGAAGTGCCTAAAGGCATTCAGGTTTTAAAACACCCCATCAACGAACCTTACGCATTTGCCTCACTTCTCTCCAAGAAGAAAACAAAGAGCATTAGTTCAGGAGTGATTCCCGACAAAAAAGCATCACCTCTTTCAAAGCTCATGTTATGGGTACGCGGTAATTTCTTTATTCCGGATGCTCGTAAATTCTGGATTAAACCCTCCATCACATATCTTTCAAATTTTATTGCAAAGGAAGGGATAGAAACCATAATCACGACAGGACCACCCCATAGCGTACATCTTATTGGCTTGGGTCTTAAAAAGAAGCACAACGTTCAATGGCTTGCGGATTTTAGGGATCCATGGACTTCCATAGGGTATCACAAAAAGCTAAGATTGACCAAATCTTCTCAAAAAAAGCATAAGTATCTAGAGAAGACGGTACTGGATACAGCGGATAAGTTGATTGCGACCAGCAATACCACCAAAGCTGAGTTTGAAGAGATAACAAATACTCCTATTAAAACAATCACCAATGGTTTTGATGATGTTTCCGAAACAAAGAGATTAGATTCAAAATTTACTGTTTCCCATATTGGTTCGCTACTTACTGGGAGAAATCCTATTGGTTTATGGCAAGCACTAAGAGAACTGGTTGATGCCCAGATGGATTTTGCTGATGCTTTGAAGATTCAGTTGGTTGGAGTAGTGGGAGAGGAAGTTAAAGATTCAATCACCAATTTTGGATTAGCTGATTATGTAGATTTTATGGGCTATATATCCCATGAAAATGTATTGCAATTGCAGCAACGGACCCAGGTTTTACTTTTGTTGGAGATAGATTCAGAGGAAACCAAAGGCATTATCCCAGGAAAACTTTTTGAATATTTTAAAGCCGGAAGACCAATTTTAGGTATTGGTCCCAAAGATTGGGAGGCGGGTCAAATGATTAATACCACACAATCTGGAGAAGTTTTTCGCCATTCAGAAACAGAATTAATTAAAGCTGTACTTTTGGATTGGTTTCAGCAATACCAGAACGAGGCACTATATTCAAAGGCAAAAGATATTGAAAAGTATCACAGAAAGGTATTGACAGAATCTTTGGCAAATTACATTCGATGGGAATCGTCCTGAAGCAATCCTTAAAAAATGTGTTTACAACCTATCTAGGCTTTCTGTTCGGTGCGGTAAACACTGTTTTTTTATATACCAAGATTCTTCCTGATTCATATTACGGATTGGTTACTTTTATTCTTGCTTCCGGGGCAATTCTAATGCCATTAATGGCTTTTGGAGTCCATAATACCATTGTAAAGTTCCATAGTCATTACCAAGAAACAGAAAAAGACGGTTTTCTTACCCTTATGCTTCTTACCCCTTTGCTGGGAACTATGCCGGTATGCTGTTTGGTTTTTTGCTTTTATGAACCTCTGGGGAATCTGGTATCTCGGGAAAACCCAATGGTAAAAGACTATTTGTGGTATGTATTTTTTGTGGGATTGTCCATGGCATACTTTGAGGTTTTCTACGCCTGGTGTAAAGTACACTTAAAATCGGTTTTTGGTAATTTCATGAAAGAGGTATTTGGAAGGGTAGGAGTTACTATTTTGCTGGTACTACTATATTTCGATGTGTTTTCGTTGGATACGTTCTTTAAGCTTTTGGTAGGATTATATATTCTTAGGGCCATTGTATTAAAGATATATGCATTCCGTATTCACTTTCCGAAGTTGGACTTTTCATTTCCAAATAATACCAAAGAAGTGTTGTTGTATTCTTTACTTCTTATTTTGGGAGGGTCTGCGGCACTTATACTTTTGGAGATAGACAAGGTAATGATAAATCAGTTTGTTCAAATTGAAAATGTAGCTTATTACGGGGTTGCAGTATACATTGCTACAGTCATTATTGTGCCATCTAGGGCAATGCATCAGATTACTTATCCGTTAACTGCCGAATTACTCAATAATGGGGATTCATTTGGTTTGGAAGCATTATATAAGAAAACTTCCCTGACCTTATTTATTGCTTCCGGTATTCTCTTTTTATTGATTGTTCTCAACTTGGAAGATTTATACCTGCTATTGCCAGAAAATTACCGAGACGGGTTTTTCATTGTTTTTCTGATTGGAATGGCCAAGGTGTTCGATTCTCTGCTTGGAAACAACAATTCTATTCTATACAATTCCAAGTATTACAAAACTATCTTGATTTTTGGGGTTGGACTGTCCGCTTTGACAATAACTCTAAATCTGCTTCTTATCCCTAAATATGGAATAGAAGGTGCGGCTTTGGCCAGCTTTATTTCCATTTTTTTATTCAATTTGACCAAAATAATATTTGTAAAACTAAAATTCGGAATATTACCGTTCACCAAATCCACATTCAAAGTCTTTGCTGCGTTGGTTTTATTGGGAGCGTTGTTTAGCGTATTCAATTTTGATTTCCATCCTATCTTGAACATCCTTTTAAAATCGGGCTTTATTGTCATCATGTATTTGGGTATTTTGTATCGGTTTGAAATATCCGAGGATATATCAGGAGTGCTTTCCAAATGGTTGCGAAAACGCCAATGATTTCAAAGAAAAACCCCGTGGCGGATAAATCCAACCACGGGGTAAACAACTAACCAACCTAAAAACTACTTTTTATCTCGTTCTAGAACTTCTAGTTCTTGATTTCAAATTACTGTTACTTCTTCTTGAAGAAGTATTCCCAGAGCTTCTTTTAACCGTTGTTGAAGAACTTCTTTTTACCGTTCTGCTACCTGAGTTATTTCTGCTCGCAGTACTTCTTCTCGTACTGTTGGGCTCTTTATATGTTCGTGTCGTACTTCGTGTAACACTTCTACTTTTTGGAGTAGTGGTCACTTGTCGCCTGTTCACGGTCCTTGTGCTGGGCGTACGAGATACTTCACGTTTGGTAACCGTTCTACTTACGGTATTACCACTTCTATTTCCATTTCTATTTGCACTTCTATTTATGGTACGTCCGGAATTGTTATTCCTTCGAACCGTAGTCTCTGTGCGACTTACTGTGTTTCTTCTACCATCAGTAGATCTTCTTACTGCTCTATCTCGGCCTACGTTGGAAACCCTGTTTCCATTGGATCTAGAAATTGACCTTTCTGCTGAACGATTGGACCTTACCACATCGTTTCTTCTAAGGTTGTTACTTCTTACCGCAACTCTTCTATCATTTCTATAAATATTTGCTCTACGAACCCCTCGGTCATTTCTATGTGTTCTTCCAATTCTTGCGTAAGCTCTTCTATAATTGTTTCTATAAGGTCTATAATATGTATATCTCAAAGGCCTATAATATCTTCTATATGGTGTGCGCCATACGTTACAGAAACCTACAGCCGGTCTCACAAAGAATCTATGGAAAGGTCTATATACGTATCGTCTGTTATATATATTGATGAACCCGGTATAGTGACTAAACACCCCTCCGTTATAGAATACATTTAATCCACCAACTCTTCGTACACGACCATTTCTATACCAAACGTCCACGCTTCCAATTTGGCTAACACGTCCCCAGTTATCATAGAAAATTGGAATGTTCTCAACCTGAATCACAGCACCATAATCATCGTACTGAACAAAAGGGCTATAATTGAAACCAGAGTTAAAAGTGATTCCTACGTTGCCAATTTGTGCACCTACACCTACATTAACTTGATTATTGATGAAGAAGTCAAACTCTCCATCTGGGTATACTGAAAAAGTTATCCCATCTTCCGCAAAGATGAAGGAGTTACCATATCGAAACGTAGCTGATGTGAATGAATCATCTACCTTAGTGGCTGCATTGGAAACAAAACTTCCAAACAGAACTGCTGTTAAAATGAGTACCAACTTTTTCATATCCTACTGATTTAAGTTACTGAATGCAACTATTTACATTCTGATAACTACTAACCAAACAGCGTGCCAAAAAAATAAAAAAATTGACAATCAACTGATTGTCAATTTTTTATATTTTTTATTATATGTTTGGAATCAGTTTTTGATAATGAACATAGACCTTCTATTCAATTGGTGTTCTTTTTCCGAACATTTAACGCCATTCGAACACTCGTTTTGTAGTTGAGATTCACCATAACCTTTAGAAGATAGCCTACTTCCATCAATACCTTTTCCAATGAGCCATTCCATCGTTGATTTTGCTCTTCTTTCTGAAAGGAGCTCATTGTACTTATCATTACCTCTGGAGTCCGTATGAGACTCTATGTGGATAATCAATTGTGGATATTCTTTCATTGCTGATAGAATTTTGGCTAATTCTACCTCAGCATCAAGTCTTATGTTGTGCTTGTCAAAGTCAAAGTACATGGGCTGTAAGTCTAACCTGCAACCCAAATCATGCACTGCGCAATCTGGAGGAGTAAGAGCAATGTCAACCTTAACACTGTTTGAATCCAATGGAACAATCACTAATTTTTCATTAGGTTCATACTCTTTTGCGTCATTGGAGGCTCTAATTATATACTGTTTATTGCAATCCATATTACCTTGAAAACTATAACTACCATCCGATTCAGCCATTTGTTGTTCAACTACTTTGTTTTCGGTATCGATTAAAGATACAGTTGAACCATCCAATGGAGTTCCGGTTTTAGCGTCGGTAATAACACCATATATCCTTGGATTACAGATTTCAACCAAATAAATATTGTCTGCACTACTGCCACCCTTACCGTGCCTGTTAGAAGATAGATAAGCTACTTTTCCTGTTTCATTGACAATAAAACCAAAATCGTCTTTATTTGAATTGATAGGTTGGCCAAGGTTTTCTACAGTTCCAAAACCTTTGGAATAACTGGAAGACACCTTGAAAATATCCAAGCCTCCCAGTCCCACATGGCCATCGCTTGAAAAGTAAAGCCTATCCATGTCACTAATAAAAGGAAAGGACTCGCGCTTTTCAGTATTTATTTCGGGTCCAAGATTTATAGGAATACCGTAATTTCCGTTTTTCAAGATATCTACATACCAAATATCCGATTCTCCTACGGTGCCTTCCATATTGGATGAAAAATACAGTCTAGTTTCATCAGGATTTAATGCTGGGTGTGCCACAGAATACGAATCATCATTGAACGGGAGTTCCTCAACATTGCCCCAGTTGCCATCATCGTCTTTAATGGCCTTATAGATTTTAAGACTCACCAATCTTTTCTTTCCCCTTTTCTTTTTGCCATCGATGTAATTGTTACGTGTAAAGTATATTGTTCTTCCATCTTTGGTAAATACCGCAGAAGATTCATGGTAGGGAGAATTGATTTCTCCATCAAGCTGTCTGATATTTTTTAGATTCCCATTTTCATCAATTTCTGCTTCAAAAAGATCCAAGTATGGAAGACCATTCCAATCATGAACCTTATTACCTTTCGTATTAATTGATGAAGAGGCAAACACCAGTTTTTCTTCATAAAAAGATGGCCCAAAATCAGAACCTGACATATTAGGAGTTATATTAGTCACTTTAAAATTTTCGCCTGTCGAATTCATCAATTGTTCAAAAGACTGCAAATCATTTGATTGAATTTGGGCCAGTTTTGAACCATTAGATATAGCAGTGAATTTTTTCATAATGGTTTTTGAACGCTCATATTCACCAATACTTTTGAGTGTTTGTGCTAAACGAAAATAGTACACGGGTTTTACCTCATTCGGATAGTTGTTTACCAATTTTTCGTACCATACATTGGCCTCGGTGTATTCACTATTGAAATAATAGGTGTCCCCCAGTTTTTCAAATACTTGAGCAGATTCATAACCATCCTCTACAACACTCAAATAGATTTTTCGCGCATCTATATATCCATAACTATCGAATTCTTTGTTTGCCTTTTTGATTTTGTTTTCCTGAGCAAAGGCGCTTCCGACCAATAAAAAGACGGAAATAAACAGGATGACTAATCTTATTTTCATGCTGAAAGTTTTAAAAGAATCTTGGGGTTACTATCCTATCTGATTTATTGAAAATGTCAAAGCGAAGAAACACTTCATACGAGCCATCACTAAATTGCTCTATTTGTGTGGTTTCGTAATCGTAAGCCATACCAACAAATAAGGAGTCTGTTATCTGAAATCCTGCTAAAGCGCTTAATGAGGCACTCCATCTATAAGATGCACCAAAGGTGAACTTCTCATTAAATAGAAAGTTTGCAGAAAGGTCCCACTGCAAAGGAGAACCTCCAACGGTTTTAAAAAGGGTGGCGGGTTTAAACTTTAGATTTGGGTTTAAGTCAAAAACATAGCCCGCAATTAAAAAGTAGTGCAATCTTTCCAATGCGATACCATCAGAATCCAGGTCCTCCCCTTCAAGGATACTTTCATCAAAATGCCTTGTTCTTAGAAAATTGGGAACAGAAGCACCCATATAAAATTTTTCCGTATTGAAATATAACCCAGCTCCTACCTGTGGCTGAATTCTATTGTCTACATTGTTTTGAAAGAGTATATCGGCCTCATCGAAAATAGTCAACTCGTTATAATCAACGTTCAAGACATCAACACCGGCTTTAAGTCCAAACGAGAGTTTTCCCGTTCTAGAAACATCAATACGGTATGAATAATCTGCTGTAATATTGGATTCTGAAGAGGGCCCTATTCTGTCATGTACAATAGATAAACCTAGCCCCATATTGTCATAAAGCCCTATTGGAGAATTAACAGTAAATGTTCCCGATTCAGGGGATCCTTCTATACTTACCCATTGAGTTCTCCCTAGCAGTCCAAAACTAAGAGCCTCACGCGAACCACTATATGCTGGATTAATAATTTGGGTATTGTACATATATTGTGTGTACTGCGGGTTTTGTTGCGCCATGCACATTAGGCCAAGTATCATAAATACGATACTTACTATTAAGTGATTTCTTTTCATTTTAGATTATAATTGTACGTTGGTTGCTTTTTCAATTATGGGCTTCTACCCTTAATCCCTGTTGATGTACAAGTAGCCAGAATATTCTTCGGAACCAGGGTTTTCACCTGTGAAGGTTAGGATATAAAAATAAGTTCCACTAGGTAGGTCTCGTGATTTATCAATGGTGGCCCTACCTTCTGATACACCTCGGAAAACATTATTTCCCTGACCATAATTATCACTATTATATATCTCAACTCCCCATCTGTTGAATATTTTCATATTATTATTCGGATAGTCTTCGATACCTACAATGCGGAAGTAGTCATTAAAGCCATCTCCGTTAGGAGTAATTCCATTGTAAATTCTAAAACTGGAATCATCATTGCCTGTAGGTTCACAGAAATTGGATACATTAAGTATTGTTGCATCATCCTCTTGGTAGCTGTCATCGTCAGACAAATCGAAAACATTATCAAGCAACCCTTCTATATTGGCAGTTACTAGAGCTTGATTTTCCAAGAATATGGCATCAATGTTTTGTTGGGTTACATTGTATAAGGCAGTGAAAACCCATACTTCTCCTGTCTGTAGAATACCGTCTCCGGTCTCCTCAGTAATTTCCAATCCATTCACAATACCCCCTAGAAGGTCATCAGTGACTTGTATATTTTCGAGGTTGACCACTCCTGTATTAGTTACGGTAAAATCGTATCTTATGCTATCATCGCAACCGTCATTGTCAGTATCAATAGGTACTCCAGTTTTGATGACTCCAATACCGAACAGCGGTGTTCCACCATCATCGCCAGGACAGGCATCATCCGGCACTTCGGTTCTTGTCGGATTGTTTTCAAAATTGCTATCGTCATCTGACAAGTCAACGACCTTTCCGTCGGAATCCACTGGTTCTGCCGAGACCAGAGCCTGATTAACCACTGTAATGGCATCAATATCGGCTTGGGTAATGGCATAAAGAGCCATATATATCCAGACTTCACCTACCTGTAAGACTCCATTTTCTTCAATACTCTCAGAATCCGGACCTGGAATCTCCAATTGTTCAAAGAGGGTCTCATCTGTAAGTGATAAGTTCTCCAAATCCACATCACCTAGATTAGTGACCGTAAAAGTGTAACGTATACTTTCGATACAGCCATCGTTATCCAAATCGACCAACACCCCTTCTTTGACAAGACCTATTGATGCGCCCCCTTCGGTACAGGCGTCGTCTGGCACCTCAGTCCTTGTTGGTTGATTTTCCAGGTTGCTATCGTCATCAGATAAATCTACCACTTGGCCGTCTAACCCAACAGGCTCAGCACTTACAATAGCTTGATTTACAACCACTGTAGCTTCTATATCCGTTTGGGTAATGGAATATAGGGTGGTATAAACCCAGACTTCACCAACCTGTAAAATCTCATTTTCTTCAATGCTCTCTGAATCGGGACCGGGAATTTCTGCTTGTCCAAAGAGCGTTTCATCAACCAAGGAAACATTTTCCAAGTCCACGTTGCCCAGATTGGTAACGGTGAAGGTGAACAAGATGCTTTCGATGCAACCATCATCGTCGACATCAACCAACTGACCCTCTTTAATAAGTCCTATAGATCCTCCTCCATCAGTACAGGCGTCATCGGGAACTTCAGTCCTTGTTGGTTGATTTTCAAAATTGCTATCATCATCTGATTGATCAATAACTTGATTATTGGAGCCCATAGGTTCTGCTGTTACAATGGCTTGATTGACCACTATCGTGGCATCAATATCATCCTGCGTAATTTCATAAAGTGCAGTATAGACCCATATCTCATCAACTTGCAATATTCCGTTCTCTGCTATGCTCTCGGAATCAGGACCAGGAATCTCTGCCTGCCCAAATAATGTCTCATCTATCAATGAAACATCTTCTAAATCCACATCACCCAAATTGGTTATCGTAAAGGTGTACAGAATACTTTCTATACAACCATCACCGTCCACATCTACCAATTCTCCTTGCTTGATAAGTCCGATTTCTGGAGCGCCATCAGGACATGAATCGGGCTGGACTCTGGTAGATGTTTCTTGGTCTTCCGCAAAACTATCATCATCTGATACGTCTTGTACTTGGTCATCGGTTCCTACGGGTTCGGCATAGACAATAGCCTGGTTGAATACTATTTCTGCATCTATGTCTTCTTGTTCTAATGCATATACTGCAGTATAAGTCCAAAATTCATTTACTTGGAGAATATTATTCACATCCAAACTTTCAAATTGAGGTCCGGGAATTTCACCATTAAACAGTTCGTCTTCCAGAACGACTTCTTCTAAATCTATATTTCCCAAGTTTGCAACGGTAAAGGTGTAGAGAATACTGTCCTCACAGCCATCGCCATCAAAGTCTATCAGTTCACCTTCTTTAATAAGTCCTATTTCGGGAGCTCCTTCTGGGCATGAATCTGGGAAGACCCTAGTTGACGTTTCTTGGTCCTCCGTAAAACTATCATCATCCGAGGTATCCACAACTTGATTGTCGGATCCCACAGGTTCAGCATAAACAATGGCCTGGTTTATTACGATTTCTGCGTCTATGTCCTCTTGCTTTAAAGCATATAGGGCGGTATAAGTCCATACTTCGCTGACTTGTAGAATATTGTTTTCATCCAAACTTTCCGATTGTGGTCCTGGAATCTGGCCGTTGAACAAATTATCTTCAAGTACCACTTCTTCCAAATCGACATCTCCTAAGTTTGCTACGGTAAACGTATAGCGTATGCTATCTTCACAACCATCACCATCATAATCTATTAGCTCACCTTCTTTTATAAGTCCAATTTCTGGTGCACCTTCTGTACAGGCATCATTCGGCACTTCAGTTCTTGTAGGTTGGTCTTGGAAGTTACTGTCGTCGTCAGATTGGTCTGTGACCTGTCCGTCAGTATCTACAGATTCGGCTGTAACCGTCGCTTGATTGATCACAACGGTAGCGTCAATATCTGCTTGGGTGATGGCATATATGGCAGTATAAATCCATACTTCGTCAACTTGCAATATTCCGTTTTCAGCAATGCTCTCCGAATCAGGTCCAGGTATAGGCCCACCAAAGAGAGGATCTTCAAGCAATACTTCGTCCAAATCTACATCGCCCAAATTGGTCACGGTAAAAGTATACAGTATGCTCTCAATACAACCGTCACCATCGAAGTCTATGGGCTGTCCCTCTTTTATGAGACCTATTCCAGGACCTTGATCGCAATCACTTAAATCAATTATGGTGGGGTCATCCTCTAAAATGCTGTTGTCATCAGAGAAATCATTAACTGAAACACCAGTACCTTGAATCTCGGCAGAAGCAGTGGCTTGGTTCTCTACAAAACCGTCATTGATATTCTCTGGAGTAATTTCATAGTTAGCGACATAAAACCATGTTTCGTCCGGATGTAGGAAATTGTCATTATTGTCATCGCCAGCAATTGGGCCGTCTATATTACCACCCAAAAGTGGGTCATTCAACACTACGTTCTCTAAAATTTGGGCGCCAAGATTGGTTACTTCAAACTGGTAAATTATAAAGTTGCAACCAAGTCCTGCATCAACAGCTTCAACGGCAATCCCTGTTTTTATTACCGCAATATCAGATTGGCAAAACGTCAAATCAATGATTGTGGTGTCATCTTCTAATACACTATTATCATCTGAGAGATCTTGAACGGTGTTTCCTGGTTGCCCGAATACGTCAGCGGTTGTAGTTGCTTGATTTTCTACAAACCCATTGTTGATGTCAGTATCCTGTATGGCATAAACTGCGGAATATATCCAAATTTCATCAAGATCTAGAAGACTGTTGTTGTTCTCATCACCAGATAGGGGACCCGCAACATCTCCACCAACCAGGGGGTCATTAAGGACAACATTTTCTAATATTGTACCACCTTCATTGGAAATCTGGAATTCATATATGATTAAATTACAACCAGGACCTTGTTCTATATCCTCAATAGCGGTACCAGCCTTTATCACCGCAATTCGTGGTTGGCAAGCAGATAGATTAATAATAGTAGGGTCGCTTCCGGCTACATCTATAGGGTCGGAAACATCATCAACACTAACCAAGGGTAGGCCTACGGGATTTGAGGTGACGTTTGCAGGCAAAGTTCCAAATGAGCCATTGTCAATGTCTGTCTGTGTAATGATATAAATGAATTCGTACGTCCATGTTTCCCCTGGATCCAGTTGTACGTTGAAATTCAAATCACCAGAGGCAGGCGGCCCATTGAGAATGACTCCTCCTAAATCTGTATCTGTAATCTCTATGTTTTCAAGTACCTCTCCTGCAGTGCTCTCATTAGAAACAGTATAGGTAAAAATAATTTGGCCGCAATTCGAACCACCAGGGAGCGGGGCTACGACTCCCGTTTTGATAAGACCGATGCCAGGGACGAACATATTTGTAGAATTAATATTCTTTTCAAAACTCGTTTCACTACTGGTAGATTCTTTTTTGTTACTGGATGTTCCGGCGGCGTTTACACTTAAAATAAATATGAATAAGATGGCAATTAAAAGAAAAGGAGTTCTATTCTTTGCAAATTGATAGTTCTCAATGGACATAGTAGAAGATTTTGTATTGGTATGATAAGATGTAGGTCATATAAGTAACTGTTCCAACAAAACCGATTTATTATTGGTTATTGTCTTAGTTGGAAACCCTTTACAATTGCCAGCAAATATGCAGGAAAAAAAAACTCAAAAAGGTGAGACTTTTTAAATGAGCTATTTCAGTGGACAGATGCAGTGTTTGATTTGACGAATGAATTACCTAAGAAAGAAAAAAAAATAGTCTTTTTTTAATGTCAGGATGTATCAAATAATAGAAACCTTGGCAATTCATACTACTACTTTTGATATCAGATTATTGAGTTGATTTCAAAAGAAGCCAAACTTTGGCAAACCGTTTTCTAGAGCTTTTCTGCCAAATATTTTGCGGTAGAAGATTGTTTATTTTTAGCAATCTCTTCTGGTGTACCTTCCGCTACCAGATTACCTCCATTTTCACCACCTTCGGGCCCTAGATCTATAATGTAGTCTGCACATTTGATAAGGTCAATGTTGTGTTCTATAACAATAACTGAATGCCCTTTACCTATTAATTCGTTAAAGGATTTGAGTAGTTTATTGATATCGTGAAAATGTAGTCCAGTGGTGGGTTCATCAAAGATGAACAAGGCTTTTTCCTTAGTGTTTCCTTTTATAAGAAATGAAGCTAGCTTTATACGTTGTGCCTCTCCTCCGGATAGGGTAGATGAGGACTGACCTAAGGTAACGTAGCCTAATCCTACATCCTGGAGAGGTTGAAGTTTAGAAACTATTTTTTGTTGTTTATGATGCTTAAAATGTTCTATAGCATCATCAATGGTCATATTGAGAATGTCATCGATGTTTTTACCTTCAAATTGAACTTCCAAAATTTCTTTTTTGAAGCGCTTACCATCACATACATCACATACTAAATGCACATCGGCCATAAACTGCATCTCTACTGTAATTTCCCCTTCTCCCTTACATTTTTCACAACGACCCCCATCCACATTAAAAGAGAAATGTTTGGCTTGATACCCTCTGAGTTTGCTGAGTTTTTGAGATGCAAAAAGAGAGCGAATATCATCATAAGCCTTAATATAGGTCACGGGGTTTGACCTAGAAGAACGACCAATCGGATTTTGGTCAACAAATTCAACATGTTTGATATGAGCGTATTTCCCTTCAATTTTGGTGAATTGTCCGGCTTTTTCTCCATACCCACCAATTTCCTTTAGTATAGAAGGATATAAAATACGCTTAACTAAAGTACTTTTTCCGCTTCCAGATACACCGGTAACCACCGTAAGCATGTTCAGTGGAAAAGTTACATTGATATTCTTGAGATTGTTCTCGCGGGCACCGATGATTTGAATATGACTTTTAGAAGTTCTGCGCTCGTTGGGTACTTCTATGGCCAAGGTTCCATTTAGGTATTCGGCTGTTAATGTTTTGGCCATAAGCATTTCAGTAAAGGTTCCTTCGGCTACCAATTGTCCGCCTAGTGTTCCTGCCTCAGGTCCAATATCAATTATTTTGTCCGCAGCTTTCATGATATCTTCATCATGTTCCACTACAATTACCGTATTGCCCAAATCGCGAAGCGATTTTAATACCTCGATAAGATTTTCGGTATCCTTAGGGTGTAATCCTATACTTGGTTCGTCCAAAATGTACATGGAACCTACCAAACTACTTCCTAAGGAGGTGGCCAGGTTGATTCTTTGACTTTCTCCTCCGGACAATGAGTTCGATTTCCTATTAAGGGTAAGGTAACTGAGACCTACCTTATAGAGAAAGTCCAGCCGTGTATTAATTTCTTTGAGTAAACGTTGTGCTATTTGTGAGTCATGCTCAGATAATCGTAGATTTTCAAAAAAGGGAATTAGTTTTTTAATAGGTTGTTCTATAAGTTCAGAAATGGATTTTCCATCAACCTTCACATAATCTGCCTCTTTTCTCAATCGCCTCCCTTTGCATGTCGGACATTTGGTTTTTCCTCTATAACGGGAAAGCATCACTCGATTTTGAATTTTATAGCTCTTTTCTTCCAATTGTTCAAAGAACTTATGGATTCCTATAAAATGATCGTTGCCGTTCCAGACCAATTCTTTTTGTTCCTCGCTAAGTTCGTACCAAGGTTTATGGATGGGGAAATTAAACTTGTAAGCCGAATTGACCAATTGGTCTTTGTACCAACTCATACTTTCACCTCTCCAGGGAAAAACGGCACTTTCATAAATAGATAGGGAGGTATCCGGAATTACTAAATCTGTATCTATACCAATAATGTCTCCATATCCTTCACACTTAGGACAAGCGCCATAAGGATTATTGAAGCTGAATAGGTGGACGTTAGGTTCCATAAACTTCATCCCATCCAATTCAAATTGATTACTGAAGCTTTTAGTGGTGTTATCCGTCAAACTTTCAATACCACACCGTCCTTTTCCCTCAAAAAAAGCGTTGTCCACGGCATTACCCAGACGATTGTAGAAATCCTCATCTTCTTTTACGATGATTCGGTCTACTACCAATTCAAATTCCCGTCCTATATCTTTAGGTGCCTGATCTATTCTTAGTACCTCATTATTGTATTTGATTCTTGCGTATCCTTGTTTTGAAAAAAGTTGAAGTGATTTTTGTGGATCTCTATCTTCTTTAATTACAATTGGAGCAAGCAGCAAAAGCTTGGTCCCCTCAGGAAAAGACCGCACATGGTCTACCACATCACTGACTGTATTTTTCTTTACTTCATTTCCAGAAATTGGAGATATGGTTTTCCCGATGCGCGCATATAACAATTTAAGATAATCGTATATTTCTGTGGTTGTCCCAACCGTGGAACGCGGATTGGTTGAATTCACTTTTTGTTCTATGGCAATTGCGGGAGCAATACCTTTTATATAATCTACTTTGGGTTTATCCAACTTACCCAAAAACTGCCTCGCATAGGAGGAAAGACTCTCAACATATCTCCGTTGGCCTTCGGCATACAGGGTATCGAATGCTAAACTGGACTTACCTGAACCGGATAAACCGGTAATAACAACAAGTTGATTTCTCGGAATAACAACATCAATGTTTTTAAGGTTATGAAGTTTGGCACCTTTAATGATAATATTCTTCTTGGAATCTATGTTCTGAATGGAGGCCATTTGTTAAAATTAGGGGTGTAAAGATACAATACCCCCCACTTAATACGTATATTGTTTGAGTTAACATCTAAAAATGCCCAAATCACAACATAAGTTTTCATCTGGGTACCTGATTTATATATCTTTGAGTTGTAATTAAAAACCTGATAGGCCTATACAGCGATAATTACTTTTTTTTAAATAACTAATTAACAATGCCGCCCTTATTGGTAAGGAGGCACCTAGTGTTAACCAAAAAAGTAATTTGTATGGAACTACAGATTGACGACTCGATATTAGTAAAGAACTACATTGCAGGCGACGAAAAAGCTCTCGAAGTACTCATTAATCGTTACAACCAAAGAATTTCAAGTTTTATTTACTCCAAAGTATTGGATAGAGATGTTGCAGAGGACATCTTTCAAGATACTTTCATTAAAGTGATTAAAACGCTCAAGAGAGGGTCTTATAGTGAAGAAGGAAAATTTCTTCCGTGGGTGATGCGAATTGCACACAACCTTATTATTGACCACTTCAGAAAGAATAAAAGAATGCCCAAGTTTGAAGGTAGTGATGACTTCAACATCTTTTCTGTTATTAAGGATGATAAGCTTAATGCAGAAAAAAGAATCATAAAAGACCAGATTGATAGAGACTTGACTCTTTTGATAGATGAATTACCAGACGACCAAAAGGAAGTATTGGTTATGCGAATCTATAAGGATATGAGTTTCAAGGAAATATCTGAAAATACTGGAGTAAGCATTAATACTGCATTAGGAAGAATGCGATATGCCTTGATCAACCTAAGAAAAATCGTAGATAGGCATAATATCGTTTTAACGAATTAATCTGCATTCCATCGAAGGTTGCAATATTTCCAATTCAGCGCCGTTATCTAAGTGTAACATTAATGCTGAAATATGGAAAATATTTACTCTGAAGAACAAAGACTTACCAGAACAGTAAAAGCGAGTCAGGGAACCGTCAAGTTTTTACTGAGCTATTCTAAGTCACTACAAGTAGTAGATTGCCAAAATCAAAAGTTCGAGCTTAACTTGAACTAAGACTTGTAGACCGTACATAAAAAGGACCGCTATTTAGCGGTCCTTTTTATTTTTATAATAGTCGTTGAGCACGGTTTTTCTACCTATTGTCTTGGTGATGATGTCATTTTCCAAGTTCCAACCCCTCGCTGGGGAATACTCCCTGCCGTACCATATTATTTGAAGGTGTAATCGATTCCATATATCCTTGGGAAACAACCTCTTACAATCCTTTTCTGTTTGAACTACGTTTTTACCATTGCTTAATCCCCATCTATAAATAAGACGATGGATATGGGTATCAACCGGAAATGCGGGAATCCCAAAAGCTTGGGAAACTACAACACTTGCTGTTTTGTGCCCTACAGCCGGTAGCTCTTCCAATAGTTCTATTTGTTGAGGTACTTGTCCGTCATATTTATCAATCAAAATTTGGGATAACCCGTGAATCCCTTTGGATTTCATAGGGGAGAGACCTACAGGTTTGATAATTTCACGAATTTCCTCTACCGTTAATTTTACCATAGCGTAAGGATTATCTGCCCTAGCAAATAGCAAAGGTGTAATCTGATTTACCCGAACATCTGTACTTTGGGCAGATAAAAGTACGGCAATCAATAAAGTATAAGGGTCTCTATGGTCAAGCGGTATGGGAATAGTGGGATAAAGTTCGTCCAATGTGGTAATTATAAAATTTACTTTATCCTGTTTTGTCATTTTTGTTTAAATTTACTTGAAATAAGTTAAACAATATTAAATCAAGAAGACTATTATGAATATGCTCAAGGCAGGAGATAAAGTACCTGAATTTTCCGCAAAAGACCAAGACGGCAATACAATTAATTTACAGGATTATCAAGGTAAAAAACTAGTGGTTTTTTTCTATCCACGGGCCAATACACCTGGATGTACTGCGGAGGCTTGTAATCTTAGGGATAACTACAGTTTGTTGCAGGAAGAAGGCTATGAACTTTTGGGAGTAAGTGAAGATTCTCAAAAAAAGCAAGCGAATTTCAGGAATAAATATGATTTCCCTTTTCCGCTATTGGCTGACGAAGACCATACCGTTATAGATACGTTTGGCGTATGGGGACCTAAAAAATTTATGGGCAAGGAATATGATGGTTTACACAGAACCACCTTTGTGATAGATGAAGAAGGGATTATAGATCGCGTAATAGAAAAAGTAAAAACCAAAGACCACGCAGCGCAATTGCTCAACTAAACAAAAACGGCACCTAAAAGGTGCCGTTATCTTTTCGTAGCCGGTAAAACTAAGCTTTCGGTTTTTCTGCTAGCTCTTTTCTTTGGAAAAGACCTTTTTCCTTTATCATTTCGGCAATACCTTCTGGTAACATTTCTTCCCAGCCACCTTCACCGTTGGCAATTTTTTTCAATACATCTCTGGAGAAGATATTCATAATGTCTGGGTCATAATCAATTATATCCATGACTTTTCCATTGTACTTGAAGAACTTGTAAAGTTCTTTCATCCGTGGATGCACTTTTACATTGTTGCTGGTCATTATTTGACCTGTTTGCGGGTCTTTCATGGGATAGAGGTAGACCTTCAAATCCTTAAAGAACAACTTTCCGAAGGCCTCCAATATTCCGCCACTTAAATGACGATAGTATTTTTCATCAAAAACATCAATCAAGTTGTTGATGCCCATGGTCAACCCAAGCTTTTCCTTGGTATAGTTGTTGAAATATTCCACCAATTTGTAGTACTCCTGGAAATTTGAAATGAGCACGGTATGTCCCAAAGAACTGAGCAATTCTGCTCTATCCATGAAGTCTTGTTCGTCAATTTCCCCAGCGGCTTTTAGGTTGGACAAGGTAATCTCAAAAACCACAATTGTATTTTCATATTCCACGGTTTGTTCACGAATGAAAATATCATAGGACTTCTGGAACATATCCATATTTACCTTAGTAACAGGCCGGAAGCTACCTCTAAGGGCGAGAATATTCTTTTTATAAAGTACCGCTGCAGGTAACAAATTATTTCCATCAGGTCCGAACATCACGGCATCCGTCATTCCGTTTCTGATAAGCTGTAGGCTCATCAAACGGTTATCCACATCCTTAAAACTGGGACCTATAAAGTTTACCATATCAATTTCCAAGGTATCCTTATCAATATGGTCGTATAGTTCTTTTAGTAATACCCGTGGTTCGCTATGCTTGAAAAAAGCACCGTAGATTAAATTGACACCTAAGGTTCCCAGTGTTTCTTGTTGTAATCTGGCTTCATTTTGTTTAAACCGCACGTGAAGTACGATTTCGTCGAATTCTTTCTGTTTGGGATTTAGCTGAAATCGTATCCCAATCCATCCGTGGCCTTTGTAGCGTTTGGAAAAATCGATGGTGGCCACAGTATTGGCATACGTAAAGAACAGATAGTCAGGATTGGTCTCTCGGCTAATGCGCTTTTCCACCAAATCCATCTCATGAACCAGCATGCGTTTCAATCTGGCCTGTGTTACATAACGTCCGTCATGTTCTACACCGTAAATAGCATCACTAAACGCTTTGTCGTAGGCACTCATCGCTTTCGCTATGGTCCCTGAAGCACCGCCAGCCCTAAAAAATTGTCTAGCAGTTTCCTGTCCCGCCCCAATTTCCGCAAAGGTTCCGTAAATATTCTTATTAAGATTTATTCGTAGTGTTTTTGCCTTTATGGAGAGAATATTCTCAAAAGCGTTTTCTTCGCTGGCAACAGTAGACATAAGTGAATGGTTTAGCTAAAAACAAAGTTACATTTTCATTCCTTCAATTTACATAAATAAGTTATAATTTTGATTTTAATGGATGATATGATGACCATTACTTTTTTAGGAACAGGTACCTCCCAGGGAATTCCCGTTATTGGCAGCAATCATCCAGTCTGCTTGAGCAAAGATTCGAGGGACAAACGGTTGCGGGTCTCTGTTTTGGTTTCATGGAACGATAAGAACTACGTGATCGACTGTGGTCCTGATTTTAGACAACAAATGTTGACCAATTCCGTGAATAGTCTGGATGGAATTCTATTTACCCATGAGCATGCAGACCATACGGCCGGTATTGATGATATTCGACCATTTTTCTTCCGACAAGGTGATATTCCAGTATATGCCCACCAAAGGGTAATCGATTCTTTAAAACGTCGGTTCGATTACATATTCGCTGACGAAAACAGATATCCTGGAGCACCGGCGGTTCAAGTGAACGAGGTTGTAAAAGACGTCTCGTTTGAGTTGGGGGATTTGCAAGTTGTTCCCATAGAAGTGTACCATAATAGGCTTCAGGTTTTTGGTTACCGCTTAGGTGATTTTGTGTATTTGACCGATGTGAAGCGTGTTGAAGAAGATCAGATACAGAAAATTCTGGGTGCCAAGGTTTTAGTAGTAAATGCACTTCGAGAGGAACCGCACCATTCGCATTTTAATTTGGAAGAAGCACTCGAATTTGCTCAGATGGTTGACGCGGAAAAAACCTATTTTACACACATAAGCCATATGCTGGGTTTCCACGAAGAGGTAGAAAAAAAACTACCGGACAACGTGTTCCTAGCTTATGACAACCTTACTTTGAACATACCTATTTCATGAAGAACAAGATATTTTTGTACCTATTTGTTTTTGCGGCCTTGATTGCTTTATACCAATTTGTCAGCACAAACAACCTTCAAAAAGCAATGAATGCTGATATCAATACGTTGCAAACGGAAAATCAATCACTAAAAGATTCTATTCAGAATGCACAACTCAAGATTCTGGATATTCAGTATTTCTCTTTGGAAAATAATGATGATGCTTTGGCCTATTATGACCATCTGGATTTACAAAACCCCTCTCGCTATATTGCGGATAAGCTATTGGAGACCAATGAGCGCTCAGGGGATAATCTTTTGATTCCTTATGAAGGAATGAACAGTGATTTTAAAATCAACAAAATAAAAGTACTGAACCATAAATGGCTATTGGCAGACTTCTCTGATGGAAAATTCTGGGGTGACTTGATTATCAAATATGAACTTAAAGATGATTTGAGTATTGACTTCACTCTTGTGGACCACCTTCTCTATGCCCGAAGTAATTAAAGATGTTCCTCTAACCAAGTCTTAAACGAATAGAAGTTTTGTGGAGAAACTCCATGTCCTACGGGAAATTCTTCATACTTACATGAAACACCTAGTTTTTTTAGGAATTCTGGTGTCTTTTGTGCCCATTCCAAAGGTATTACTTGGTCAACCTGACCATGGGAGGCGTAAAAACTCAAATGTTTCAAACTCTTGGTTTCATACCCTTCCAGTATAATTTTTTCATTGATATACCCGCTTAGGGCCACTACATTTTTGACTTTTTCCGGATATGATAAAGCCACGGAATAACTTAGTATGGTTCCTTGGCTAAATCCTAAAAGGGTAATATTGTTCGCATCGAGCTGGTAGGTTTCTATAGCTTCTTCTATAAAAATCAAAATCTTTTCCCGAGATTCAATCGCTTGTTCATCATCGCTCCATTTTCCATATTCCGCATCAAAATTAATAGAATACCACGCATAGCCAAAGGGCTCCAAAGAATAGGGTGCCCTAACCGAAAAAATGGTAAACTCTTCTGGAAGCTCTGGGGCGAACGAAAACAAATCTTCTTCGTTGCTACCGTACCCGTGAAACATAAAAATTGCAGGAGCTTTAGAGTTTTGGGTCTTGGAAGGTTGTACCAGGTAGGTCAGTGATAGTGGGGTGGGGGACATGAATGAAAATTTATGAAATAAAGGTAAACCATTTTTGAAAATAGGTACCTATTACGGGAATGGATTGTTTTTTTTGGTTTAGCGCACTAAGCAATCCATACAATGCCGCAACAATGTAAGTAATAAATAACCAAAAAGATGCCTGAACAATACCAGCAAAAGTAAGAACAATTGCTAGGCCATGATAGAGCAAATGAATTCCAAATGCTTGCCGAATATGAAAGCGGGCAAAGGTATTCTTGGGTTCCATGTTCATGGTTATAGCAATTAAACTGCCCACAATGGTCAAATAAGCAATTGATGCTGTAGTTCTTCCCTCTTTTTCGGTTGTCAAAATCCTATAGGGTTAAAATGTTATTCGAAATTGTTCCCAAAACCTTTCCTTTTTGGGCTGCGTTCAGAAACATACTGTTCTTTGAAGTAGAACCGATATCGTTAGCCGTAAAGTCCCATTCTTCATTAGGTTCAAATAGCGTGAGACAGGCAGGATTACCAGTTTCTATTTTTGGTTTTTCAATATTGAAACGTTCCCAGCCCTTGGTAAGAAATTGTATGGTCTCTTCCAGCTCAAATATTTGGTTTAGACTACCAAAAGCGGATTCTAGCCCTATCGTACCATCAAGGGCGTTGTCAAACTCCAAACGCTTTTCTTCCACATCCAAAGGAACATGATCGGAGGTTACAAAATCAATAGTTCCATCCCTTAGTCCTTTGATCAATGCCTTGGTGTCCGATTTTGTTCGTAAAGGAGGACTTACCTTAAAAGCGGTATCAAAATGGGAGAGACTATCATCTGTAAACAAAAGGTTATGGATGGCCACGCTACAGCTTACATCCAATCCCCTTTTCTTTGCTGCGGAAATCAATTTAACAGAATTGGCAGTTGAAATGGTTGGAATATGTAATTTCCCGCCTGTGTACTCTAAAATGAAAAGGTCTCTGGAAATCTGAAGTTCTTCCGCTAATCCTGGAATTCCCTTTAATCCCAAAGATGTTGACATTGCTCCCTCATTTACAACACCTTTTCCTTTGATTTGTATGTCTTCAGGAAATGAAAAAATAAGCCCATTAAAACTTTGCGCATATAGTAACGCTATTTTCAAAAGGTTAGGATTGGTAATTTGACTTTTGAAATCGTAGAAACCTACAGCACCTGCATTCTGCATATCGAAAAGCTCGGCTAAATCTACTTCTTTTGCATTTTTGGACAAACTGCCTAGCGGATGTAATTGCGTAGCACTGCTTTTAGCTCTTTCTATAAGAAAAACAATATCAGAACTGGTGTCTGGAACAGGAGTCGTGGTGGGGTTTAAAACAACGTTTGTAAACCCACTTTTTGCAGCAACTAAAAGCCCGTTTTCGATGGTTTCGCGTTCTTCGTGTCCGGGTTCTCCAAAGCTAACTCCAGTATCGAACCACCCGATGGATATGTGAAGGTTTTTATGGTCTATTATTTTTGTGCCTGAGGGAATGTTATCAATAGAAGCCGCTATTTTTTCAATAATCCCCTTTTTAATGAAAATATCCCTTTTTTTTAAGTGCAGTGCCGAGTTTTCTGGTGAAACTATTTTGGCTGACTTTAATAGGATGTTCATGAAACAAATTTTTGGATGATTACCTCCACTAACGCAAATAGCAGCGCAAAAATAACAAACCATTTCCAATATGAGGTAATACTGCTTTCTTTCTCCAATAGCTCAAACAAAGAACCAAGAGATTCTTTCAAGGTTACATTTTGGAAGTTTTCCATATCTAGATACTGCAGCTCACTTTCATTTCGGGGATAATTGAAGCTGATTTTTCGAATAACTTTTTCGTCATTGACAACTTCATAAACTCCGTCTGTTGTAGGATTTTCTTCAAAGGTCAACCGTACTTTATTTGGAAAGGATTGCTGCAAGGGGATAAACTGATTTTCAGAGTTTTTTACTTGCACAATGTTTTCGCTGCCCAATTCAATACCAATGTCCACTATATTGGTCTTACCTAGCGTGTGAAACAAATCTGGTGCTTGAAGGCCTGATAGTGCCATATTATAAAATGTGGGTACTATAAGTGACGACCCTTTAAAATTGCATACTTCTTTTTTAAGTGAAGAAGTGAAAAAATAAAATCCGCTACTTCCAATTAAAAAGGGGTCGTTTCCATCAAATGAAAGGATACTCGGTGCTCTGGAACTAATTTTATAATAGTGATTAGTTTGAGGATATTGGAAATTCTCAATCCGTTTTTCGAACACATTTTGATACAAAGGGTGGTCATATGATATAGTCGTAATTCTTTTTTGAACAGCTAAATCGTGTAAAACAGTTGTGTTAAAATGTTGTAACAGGAATTGGTTGTACGATTGAACATCAATCGTTTCTGAAGGGATTACCACAAGACTGCCTCCATTGCTTTTGAATACAGATAAAATTCGAGATAGCCCTGTGGGTATTGACGCTAAATTGTCTAGGATAATAAAATTTTGAGTATCAATCAGACTATAATCCAATGCATTTAGAGGATATTGGGAAAGGATAAACTCTTCATCACCAAATAGTCTTTCCAAATAATTATTGGGTTCCACCGTATCTGAAATACTTAAAATTTTGGTCTTTTCTTTGGTATCTAGATTTAAATAAAATTGATTGTCAAAAGACAGTCCGCCATCTGAAAGTTTGAGTTGTCCATCGATAGTCCCCGTGTTCGGAATTGAAAAATCCAAGGTTGTCCTTTGATTTTCATTAAAATCCGCAGCGGATTTTGCAATCAATGTTTCTCCGTCGAACAAGGAAACAGGAACAGGCTCAAAAACATTGGTGCCACTAAGAAAAACAGTAAGCTTTAATTGTTCGTTATTGGTGTCTTCTATAGCTACTGAATCAATGGATACGTTCACCAACTTATCTGATTTAATGGGTACTAAATACGTGCTATTTCGCGTAATGAAATCTCGATTTTCGGATTCCATTATGTTTTGAAAATCGGATATCAGAATAAGATTTTTTTTGGAATTCCTATCTTGGGAAAATAAGGTATTAGCCTTTAAAACAATATCATCCAAACCCAACTGCTTAAAGGTAAATGGCAGTGACAACAGGGTGTTTTGAATGTCTTTCACCGAAACGCCTTTATACGTATTGCTGTTGGTAAATAGATTAATGGTCTGTTCGTTATCTATATGCTTTAATAAGTCCTGAGTAGCCTTTTCAAGTAAGTTGACCCCATTGTTCATGGCCTGCATACTGAACGAATTGTCTAAGTAAATGACGGTTTCCTTTTCCCGTAATGCATCATTATTGGCAACGAAAGGTTGTGCGAAAGCGATAATGATACTGGCTAAGAGCAGCAATCTAGTAAGTAGCAGCAGCCACTTTTTCAAGGTATTGCTCTTGCGGGATTCAATTACCACCGTTTGTAACATGGCAACATTGGTAAAAGGAGTTTTCTTAAATCGCCTTAGTTGAAAAAGATGAATGATTATTGGAATGAAGAGCAAAAGAAGGGCCCATAGAATTTCCGGATGTTTTAATTGCATTCCCAATATTGTTGAACAAATATATTGATTAAAATAGATAGGCTGGAATCCAAATGCTGTTAAGACTTCCCTAATTTCAATGAAAAATTCGGCAATCGTCAATTAACAATAGACAATAACCATTTAAAATCATCCTAAATGTTCATTTATAATTGTCAATTGTATGTCAGCAAAAAAAGAAGTAATCCATACTCATAACATGGCCCAACTCATTAAAAAATGATATAATCTTTTTTTGTTCATCTTCGTTAGCAACTGTGATAATGCTCTGTGGCTGACTAATAGAAGATATTCTGGAAAAGTGATGGAGTGGTTGGTCATATATCTTTTTGCCAATCTTTTTAGGGTTATCGCATAGCCAAACAAAATCAACGTCCTTTTCTAGGAGTCCTTTAGCAATGCTTTTTCCTTTAAATCCCGCACCCCAAATCACAAGAGGCCTATCGGGATTATAATCCAACTTTAGAAAATAATGCAGCTTTATATCTAGAAAATAATTTTGCGCGTAATGTTCACTTGTTCTGGATGTTCTGTTATCGTAATCCCGCCATAGATGTAAAATTTCATTACAGGGAACAATCTTTAACCCATTCTGATAAAACCTAAAAGTTAGGTCGTAATCTTCTGGGTATCTATTTGAATTGAACCCTCCACATTGCTCAAAATCGCTTCTGAAAACCATCCAACAAGGGGAGGGGACAACGCACTCTTTATAAATTTCTTTATAGTTTGTCCCACTTGAGGTCAATCGATTAAGCCAAGCTTCATACCTTTCGTAACCATTGCTTATGCCTCTATCTGAAAAATACTTTACTTGACCTACCGCCAAATGACCTTCTCCGGATATAACCAAAGAATCCATCATTTTCTTAAGACGTTGGGGTAACATAATATCATCAGAATCCATGCGTGTAATGAATTGACCGTTACAATTTTTGTAAGCCGTTTGTAGAGCAGGGATAATTCCTTGACCGTTGTTAGCAAAGACTTTTATTCTGGTATCTTTTTTTTTGTATTGGGAAACAATTTCTAAACTTGAATCGGTTGAGGCATCGTCAATTAAGATGGCTTCCCAATGGGTATAGGTTTGCTTCAAAATAGAATCCAAACAGTCTTTAAGAAAAAGCTCAGTGTTCTTGAAGGGTATTAAAATGCTAATCAATCCGCTTTGCACAGAGGGAAGTTAAGAAAACAACCCAACAGATAAAATTTAAGGTGCCTCCAATGCTTTACTGCGCAAAAGCGAATTTCTGCCCTCATGATGTGTTAAGACATACCGCATCCTTTCAATCTGGTCTTTTGAAAACATATTCATTACATCATCATGAGACCAATTCATATAGTTTTCAATCTGAACCATTTCCCCTTGGCATCCTTGAAAAGCTGTTCGCCCGTAGACCGGAGTGTCCACGGCTGGGGTATCATCGCAATAATCATTAAACTCGCAGGTTGACCCTCCCCATGTGTGCAACAAGCCTAAATAATGACCCATTTCGTGGGTCAGTGTTCTTCCAAATCTTGCATGACATTCTATTTCGGATTCTCCAAAATGCATCCAACTCACAAGAATTCCTTCCGCATCACCTGGCTGTGGAATGGCCAAATGGTTAATTCCGGGTAAATCGACGTCAGGGCCAGTGGCTATGCCTAATGCCAAACATTCAGTCGAGCGCGGAACGGGTGTGGTCCATATATTAATATACTGCTCTGGATTCCAATAGGCGTATTGCGCATAATGATTGGGTCCATACCCAAGGATATCGACTACGACCGATGTGGTATCTATTCGATTTATGCCATTGAAAGAGGTGCCATCCGGGGTCTGTTTTGCCAAAACAAACTCGATTTTGGAGTCTGCTCCATCAATATGCGTGTTGGATCCCCGTGTACCGAGCTTCCTTCTGAAATCCTCATTTAATATTTGAATCTGTCTTCTAATTCTCTCTTCGGAAAGATTGTTTTCTTCTCCAATAACATATCCTGAATGGATGACATGGACCACTAAAGGTATTCGCATTATCTCTTCGTTGACCGGATTTTCTTCTTCAGGAACTTGAACACTTTCATCTCGGGAACATGATTGGCTTAGAACCAATACTAAAATAATTTGGATTAATCGTGAATTTATTTTTTTCAAACTATTCGTTTTAATTGATTGATTTTGATGATGTATTAAGTAGGTAATCGGTAGGAACTAGTGCACTAAAAGAGATTATTAGTGAAAAACTTCAGAATTTCAGGCAGATTGGAACTATTTCCATTGACTTCTCTAAAATCGTCATAGTATTGGTCCGTAATGGGTAAAAACTTTTCTGCTTGCTTTGCCTCGGACCATCCATCCTTTACTGCTTTCAACGCTTCGGGATTTGTCTTGTGCAAGTTTGATAAAAATCCAATTAGGCTCTTCTTTTCTGAATCCTTGATTCTTTTATTCAAGAGAACTGGACCTAAAGGGATTTCTTCGGACATCCAAAGAACGGAAGTTGATTGAGATAGGCTAGAATCAAGTTGTAATTGCCTAAAATATTCATTGCTTCCCACTGCACAAATATCGGTTTTACCGTTCAATAGGTTTTTTATTGCAGCTTGATGGTTCCCCGAATAGTCTACTTTTTTGAATACTTTTTCAGGAAACCGAAAGCCTATGGAACTTAAAAAAAGTCGCGGAATCAAGTTTCCGGAGGTTGAACCTGGTGCCACAAAACTTATTGATACATCTTCAGGGTTATCCTTGATAAAGGTTAAATCATCAATTGTTTTGGAATTTGCTAAAAGAACTGTTTTATAGTTATCCTTTGCATTCTCCTTCACCTTTAGCGTTGCTACAGGGTCCATATTCTCATTATCCAAAGACAACAACAAATAACCTAATGTGTTTATAAACCCAATATCCACTTGGTTGGATTTAATACCCTGTATAAAGGAAGGTACATCGGGATAGCTTTTAACTTCAATAGCTCTGTTGAGCTGCTGCCCCAATGCTTTTGAAAGAGGTTCCAAATTCGCTATTCGATTGTTGGTTGAATAGGTATATGTTGCCATGACCAACGGTTTGCTATTCTTATCAATTTTACTGTTACACCCAGAAAATGAAAAACACCATAGCAATGACAAACACAATACCCTACTCCAAAAATGAAACCCCTTTTTCATTGTTCTAACTTTCTTTTTTTGAAATATCCTTAAACAAGAGCATTTCTCCAACTTTTTCGGATGCTCCATGATAGAACCCAGCTTCATGGTCGTAGCCTTTGGGATTTTTGAATGTACCAAATACGATATCAAAAAATGAAATGTCCGAATAATTGTAAGCGTGTATGCCTTTGGCATGGTGAATGGCATGAGCTTCGGGGCGCTGAATAAAGTATCCTATCCAAACAGGTGTTTTGACGTTACTATGTTGAAATATGGCCAGAAATGTAGTAATCAAGATAATCCAAGTTGTCGCTTCGGCTGTAAAACCTGCAATTACCACTAGACATAAACTTCCCAAGAAGGTAAAACCAATCATATCCATGGGACTGAAATAAAAGGCCCCATAGCTGTCCATACGTTCTGCACTATGATGCATTTGATGGAATACTTTCCAGAGTCTTTCACTTTTATGCATGCTTCTGTGCCAAACATAGACACCAAATTCATACAACAGAACACCAACTACCGCACCCCAAGCGGTACCAAGTAATGTTAAATCAAATAGTTGATATTCTACCAAATAGGTATCCCAAATCATAGGCAAGTAGGATGACAAAAAGAAAAATAAGGTAAAGGCTATAAACCCTTTTAGTCTCCAATATTTGATTTTAGGTAGCTTTCTTGCAGGAAAGAGAGCTTCCCACGCTATAAGTACGGTGTAAATCCCGTACACCACATAAGAGATAGGGTCTAAAATTAACTCCAAAGGGGTTGGCAAGTTTAAAAGTATATTTTCCATATAAAAAGCTTTTTGTTCAACATCGTTCTTAGGTTTGATTTACGTCTTGGCCGATAGGCTTCTATCGGAACATGTCCTTCCATTTGTTTGATTAAATTGTTTTTCATGTTTTTTTTTGCAAAACTATGGATGAGGATGCCCCAGTTAAGGAATTCACGGGCTACCTGAGGTGAACCTTATACCGATAAAGGGTAGACAAATTTTAAGGCACGTTAATAATTGGGGTACAATGGGGGAACATCAAATTTTAAAAACTTGATTTTTAGGCTTTTATATCAAATCAATTTTAAGAAAGAAAGAGCTTCTTTTTACTGCTCCAATTCCAGTAGATAATCCAATAATTCAGTTTCTGGCGGTAAATCTAGTTTTTTACGCAGTCGATAGCGTGCTGTTTTGGCACTTTCAGGAGAGATACCCATAACACTGGCGGTCTCTTTAATGCTCAGGTTCAACCGGGCCAAAGAGCAAATTTTTAAATCGTTGGAACTTAAGTCCGGATGCTTCTCTTTAAGCGTGGTATAAAAGCCTTTGTGCACTTCTTCAAAATACCGCTTAAAATCTTCCCAATCGCGGTCTAGGTTGGTGTGGCTTTTAATTTTCTTTCGAAGTTCGTTCAGTATTTTGGATTGTTTTGAAGGTGTGGCGGATTGCAGGGATTCTATTTTTTCCAAGAGTTCACCAAAAAGCTCGTTTTTTTGCGTGAAATTTAGGGTGTAAGAGGTCAGTTCTTTGTTTTTAAAATCTAATTCTTGTTCCAACTCCCGTTGCCTTAATTGCGCATTTTCCAGTTCGGTTTGGGTTAGTTTTTCGTTTGACTTTAATAACTCTATCTCCCTTTTTTCACGTTGTTTTTGATGTCTCAGCATAAGTATAGCTATGCAGGATAAAAGAAGTAAGCCAATGGACAAGCTTAGATTGATGATATTCCTAGTTTTCTTGGTCTCTTTCAGAAGTTCGATCTCGGCTTCCTTTTCCGCTAATTCATTATTGAATTCCATCGCGGCAATTTGTTTCGCTTTCTCGTTGTTGATAATGGAATCCTTCAATTGTATAAACCCATCGTAATACTCCAAGGATTCTGGAAGCTTCCCTTCTTGACGTTTAAGAAGCTTCAATTCCTTTAAGGCGCGTAGTTGGTATTTTTTAAGGCCTTTTTTCTTTGATGTTTCTAACGCAGCCAATAAATGGGAGTTTGCCAGCTCATACCTATTTTGCAATCGATATAATTTTCCAATTTGAATAAGATTACTCAATTCCCCGTCCTCGTCATTCAGGGCAACCACAATCTCCATGGACTTTTTGATGTGGTATTCACCCAATTCCAGCTCGTTTTGCATTAGTGAAAGGATTCCCAAACGGTTGTGCGCTTCGGAAACTCCATATTCATATCCATCATCCGAATGCATGTTAAGGGCATTCGTTAAATAGCCTTTTGCTTCCTCAAGTTTATTTTGTTGGATTAAAACAGAACCGATTTTTGTAAAAGTGGTGGCTATGCGACGCTTCAAATCCAATTGCCTAAACTTTTCAATCGATTGCTCATAAATTTTTAGTGCCCTGTCAAATTCACCAATATCGGCATAGACCATTCCTGAATTCATAAGTGCATTGGCTGCTCCCACTTTATCGGAAACTAATTCGTAAAGCTCTTGAGATTCTTTTAAGCTTTCCAATGCCTTTTTTGGCTCGCCAAATGTCCAATAGGAAACACCCAATATTCTTTGGGCCATTGCCATACCTGAGATATACTTAAGATTTTGGGCAATCCCTAAAGCCTCTTCACCATACTTCGCTGAAGTTTTCGAATCTCGAACCCAAAATTGATAACCAAGACCGTTTAAAAGATCTACGTATTCCTTGGAATCCTTTGGGGTATTTTGGAGTTGGAGTTCAAGACTATCAATGGTTGTTTGAAGTTGTGCGTTTAGCATCCCAAGTCCAAAAAAGAAAAGAAAGATGTGGGTTACCCATTTCATTGCTTCTTCAATACTTCTTTTATTGCTTTTTGGAACACATTTTCCATAACCGCATAACCTTCCTTGGTTAGATGGACCTCATCGGTCGTGTACTTTTCTTGTAATCCATTCCGACTGTCCGCCATCTCAGAAAAATAGTCTAAGTAAGTAACACTATTTTCACTAGCCATTTTTGCTAGCATGGCATTCAATTTCGGAATCTTAATATTGGGGTTTTTACCAAGTCTCCAAGGATAATCATAAGCAGGTAAAACAGAGCAAACAATGGGTTCAATGTCATTGGCTTTTGCCAATTGTACCATGGAAAGGATGTTATCTCTAATTTGTTCCAATGAAATAGGTCCTGTGTTTTCGGCAATATCATTAGTTCCGGCTAATATGTGCACTACGGTAGGCTTTAAGCTGATAACATCCTGTCTAAATCGCAACAACATTTGTGGTGTGGTTTGGCCACCGATTCCTCTGTTGATATGAGATTTATTATCAAAAAAAATTGGATTCGCAGTGGACCAACCCTCCGTAATGGAATTACCCATGAAGACTATTCTGTTCACGTTGTTTGAATCTAATTTTAAGGTCTCATTTTCCTTCTGATATCGAGAAAGATTAGGCCAATCTTGTGCCTCGGCTTTTTTGTTTGGAAACAGGCCGAAAAAGGAAAATGCTATCAAAATCAAAACCCTATTCATCAATTATTGAAATTCTTGGCTAAAAGTAAGGAATTTAATTTGCCAAAGCCTTTGTGGCATTAACCAGAATAGGGATGACCTTGTTAGACAAGAGTCTTATCTCTTCGTATTTTAGTATTCAAAGAAACTCCTAGATTTAACTAGCCGTTTTAAATAAGTTTTTTCCAAAACACATCAATTCTTTGGCGGAGTGATCATAATATGCGCCCTATGGGTGCCAGGGTCCATTAACCACGCATGGCCAGGAGGTGTGGGAGTTGTAGGTAACCCTGTGGATTTTCCGGTGGCGTAGGGAATGTAAAAAACATAACGCACATAGGGATTCTCAATTTCTTTGGTTTCTTGATTTACTGTTCCTGTAAAAACACATAGGGTTGCCTTGTCGGGCATTTTTAGTTTCCCGGATTTCACCTCGTTCTCTCGGATATCAAAAATCTCTTTGAATTCTTTTCCATCGGCCTTCAACGCTCTTCCCCGGGCCATAAAAGGCTCTAAATCTTGGTGATAAGCTGCTGTAGAGAATTTGTTGTCCCTGGGGTCGTCTGCCAAAGCGATATAGTCATTTGTTCCCTCCTGAAGGGTTGCGAAGTTCCCTTCAGCATCATATCCATAGACTTTAGCTCCTTCTTTATAATCGTCTGGTACGGCCATTAGAGCAGTTTTAATCTGCCATGCTTTGGACGGAATTTCTTGGGAAACCCCAATACTAATGCTCAATAAAAAAAATAAGGTTGGAACGAATAGTGTTTTCATAAGACGTTGTTTAATATTTAGCACTCTTTCCTTTGGTAGTTGTCCTTAATATAAAAGCCCGAATATCCTCATTGGCTTTTTTTAGGTCTTCCCGTCTCAGGTACATCATATGACCGGAGCGGTATCCTTTAAACTCAAAACGGTCTTTCATTCTACCACTTGGGTCAACTTGCCACATGGTATATTTTGCATTGAAATACGTGGTAGCCCCATCATAATAACCAGATTGGACCAAAACATTCAGATATGGATTTTGAGCCATAGCTTGCCTAAGGTCGTCACGGGTATTATCATCCTCATTGTTCCAAGGCCTTACCGGACCGAACATGTTGTATTTGATATCGGTTTTAAAATTTAGTTCTTCTTGTAAATAGTAATTAATTGCAGGAGTAAAACTATGTAGCCATGAAGTGATTTCTGAATTGTAATCTGGCCGCTCCCCGAACAATTGCTTGTCTATACCTCGGTACCTGCTATCTAATCTACCTACTGTGTATCCCCCTTTATCCTTCAATAGGTTTTTCCAAAAGAATCGGGTGGGAACAACCAAATTTTGGTCCAGAATATCCTTTTCTTTTAAGCCAGTATAATAAGCCATCTTTTTGGCAACTTCAGCTCTATCTGTATCCTGTATGAATCCGCCTTTAGCTATAGCAGGTATAAGTGTATTTACCGTGTATTCTTCAGCTTCGGGAAGTACATCCAACAAATCTTTACTTTGTAACTCAGAAGGAAGTGCTTTATGATGCCAAGCAGCCGCTGTAAAATAGGGTAGGTTCAATGCATCCGATACAGGTCCGCCAACACGAATTACCTTATAATCTGCTGGAGAAACCATAATTACACCATTCAAATACATCCATTGCTGGTTTTGTAGCGCTAGTGAAAGCCCCATCACTCGAGTGCCTCCGTAGCTTTCACCAATGATATATTTAGGTGAGCGCCAACGATTGTTTCTTGTCACAAAAGTATTTAACCATTCTGCCAAGTATTTAATGTCTGCGTTTATTCCGAAGAATTTGTCCCTATCGACTTTGTCTCCAGTCTCTGGAATGGTCCTGGAGTATCCAGTATTTGCAGGATTTACGTAAACAATATCCGTTACATCCAAAACAGAAAAAGGATTTTGCTTTACCCCATAGGGCTGGACCGGATAACCTTCATCATCAATCTTTAATACTCTTGGACCAGTATATGCCAAATGCATCCATACAGAACCCGAACCGGGCCCACCATTAAAAGAAATCAATAATGGTCGTTCTGCTCTGTTTTTTACCCCATTTCTAGTGTAATAGGTATAGTGTAAGGAGGCAATGGGTTTACCCATATCATCCCAAACGGGTTGCGTACCTGTAGTGGCCGTGTAGTTGAAAGAAGTACCGTTTACTGTTACACTATGTTGCGTAGTGACCGTGGTGTCAACGGGTAATTTTCTGTTTTGTGAAAAAATATAGGTAAAGGATAGAAGAAGACATACAAAGGAAATGTTTTGTTTCATTGAGTGATAGATTAGTTGTTTTAAAAATAACCATTTTGGATGACTTCTGATTTTTGTTATAATTTTTATAAATAATTGGAAATCAGTTATGGTAACTTTCTTTAAACCTTAATTTTAGAGGACTTCACAAAAAACTAAGACCATGAGTAAACTATCAAGAAGACAATTCAACACAAAAATGACCAGAGGAGTGGGAGCAGTCACCATAGCTGCCTCATTGCCCATTAACTGTATAGTGGCCAATCCTTCTCAGAAGAAAAAATTAGGGGTTGCCCTTGTGGGTTTGGGGGGATACAGCACATACCAACTCGCTCCAGCACTTCAGGATACCGAGCATTGCTATCTTGCTGGAATTGTTACCGGAACTCCTTCCAAAGAACAAGTTTGGTCTGACAATTACGGTATTCCCAAGAAGAACATCTATAACTATGAGAATTTTGATGAAATAGTAAACAATGAAGATATTGATATTGTTTATGTGGTATTACCCAATAGCATGCACGCCGATTTCTGTATTAGAGCAGCAAAGGCTGGAAAGCATGTGATATGCGAAAAACCTATGGCAATGAATGTTGAAGAGTGTGATGCTATTATTGATGCTTGTAAGGATGCCGGTGTGAAATTGGGAATGGGATACAGGTTGCATTCCGAACCCTATACCCAAGAAGTTAAACGATTGGTTAGGGAAAAGACTTTTGGGAAGGTCAATTTTGTAACGGCCGAAGCTGCTTATCGTTCATTGGGCAGTCCCAATCAATGGAGGTTGGATAAAAAATTATCTGGAGGAGGTGCTTTAGTCAACATGGGAGTATATGCCATTCAGAGCCTAATTTATGGTACAGGTGAAAACCCAATTTCAGTTTCTGCTCAAGAATTTAGCACGCGACCTAAATATTTCAAAGAAACGGATGAAACCATAACAGCCCAATTTGAATTCGAATCCGGTGTGGTTGGCAACATGATGACCTCACATAACATTCGTGCGAACCGATTGTTCGGTTCCTGCGAAAGAGGTTGGTACGAACTTGACCCGGCTAGCACATATATTCCTTTGGCGGGAAGAACTTCAAATGGTGAGCTCAATTTTGAACAAGAGAGCCAACAAAAACTCCAAATGGACGATTTCGCCAAACACATACTTTTTGATACACCCAACCTTGCTCCTGGTGAAATGGGGAAACGGGATATGATGATTATAGCTGCGATTTATGCCTCTATCAAGAACGGTGGTACAAAACAATCACTGAATTTTGAATCTAACTTTGGATTTGGGGTAAAGTAAATCTTGGGAAAAACTTGTTTCAAATGATTGTTTAGGTCTTGGTTATATCTTAAGATTAAAAAAAATGTAAATATTTGTAAATCAATTCATTAAATCTATTTGTATCAATATTTTGGGCAGTTCTCAGTAAACATTTTGATTCATTATTAAGACTTGGTTTAAATAATAACATTCAATTAACCATTTAACTTTAAAATGAACTTTATTTTCATTTATAACCACATTTTGTTAACGAGGTGAACCTTACTACAGAAGTACATTTGTTAAGAATCCTATAAAAACAAATTACTTTCTAAACCTTAAAAACAAATGAGAACACTTAAAAATTTGTTGTTACTGTCCGGTTTGATAGCTGTAACCTCATGCGATAAAATTGATGATTTTATCGGTGGTGGCGATGACGATGACCAACCCACAGGAACAATTTTTGAAAACAAATCAAACCTTGAACCTTTAGTAGCGATTACACCGCAATTCAACTTTGTCCAGGCTTATTCTTTAATAAGTTCAAGCGATGTCTTAGATGATGGCTTCCGTTTTGTTGGAGCTGCTGACGGAGCTGGACTTGTGAAAGATCCAAACAGTGATGGCTTCATCTACATGTTGAACGCTGAAGATGATTATGCAGTAGCTAGAATTGAATTGGATGCTAACTTGACACCAACTGGTGGCCAGTGGGTTTTAAATTCTGGCGTAGCTGATTTTGCCCGTCAATGTTCCGGAACCATGTTACGTAAAGATGTTCACGGTGGTTCGCGTGACATTTATCTATCAGCTTCGGAAAGCTTTAATTACGATGTTAAGGGATTAGACCCTTACCAAACTAGCCCAACGCCAACCGCCGATTTCGGATTGGATGCACTTGGTGAATTCCAATGGGAAAATGCTGTACCCCTTCCTATGTCTGCCTATATTGGTGAAACAGTAATTATTGGTGGAGATGATGATTCTAGTAACTCTTTAGGACAAATCACATTGTATCACTCTACACACGGAGAGGCAGACTTAGAAGGAGGAGAGATTTACGTGATGAAAATTACTGAAATGTCTGATGGAAATGGTGGTGTTGTTTCAGCGCCTGCTGACATGATAGTTGATGAAAGCATGTTGGACTTCGGGGTAACATATAGGTATGAGTTCGTGAAAATTGAAAATGGGGCCGCATTGACCAAAGATGAAATGGAAGACGCTTGTATCGCTGTTGGGGCCTCCGCTTTCATGAGAGTGGAAGATGTAGATTATAGAAAGGGTAATGCAGCGAATAACAGACAAGTATTTGTAGCCGTTACCGGTAGAGGCCCTGGAAGAGATACTTTCAATGATTGGGGTACTGCCTATAGAATGGATATGGATACAGATAGCGCTCTTACAGGTTCCATTACACAAATTATTTCAGGTAATACAGATACCAACAATATGGACGGTAATCTACCTGAGCTTCAAAGTCCTGACAATATTACTGTTACTGAAAACTTTATTTACCTTCAAGAAGATCCAAATTCTTTTTCTAGAGGTCATAACGCATATATCTATCAAACTGATTTGAATGGAAATAATGCCAGAGTAGTTTTGGAGTTCGTTACGCGTCAGGATTTAGACCCAACAGGAAGCTCCGGCCCCAGTGGTGAATACGGCGCTTTAGAAGATATTTCTGATTTGGTTGGTGTTCCAAATACATTTTTGTTAAACCTTCAACCACACTATTGGGAAAGTGATGATTTTAAAGGAGTAGATGGTCACGACTTTGAAACCAGACCAGAGTTTGCGGCTGGAAGAGGTCGTGAGGATGATCAAGGCGGACAAGTTGTTATCCTAAGAGGCCTACCTAGATAAGCCTGAACAAAACAGTTTACTAGACCTCTGTCGAAAGATGGGGGTCTTTGTTTATCAAAAAAAATGCTATGAAGTACCGTATTGTATTTGTCATCTTTTTTTCCATATTGATTGTTTCATGTAGACAAGCTCCAAAGGAAAAGGAAATTGTGAAGACCCAAAATAATTCCAATGGAATTAACTGGACGGCTGCGCAAGATTACTATTTGGCCAATATGTCAGAAGCTCTTGATTACTTGAGTGAATTGGATTCGCTTCCAATGACTGGCGATGCTACTAAAGAAGCTTTTAGAAAAGCTAGAATTTCCTTCAAAAAAGCTGAACCCTACGGATCTTATCTTAATCCTGAAGTAGGTCATAAGGCCAATGGACCTGCTTTACCTACTGTAACGGACGATACGCAAAAACTACTGCCTCCGGTTGGATTCCAAAAAATTGAAGAAAGTATTTATAATGGTGAGGAATCTGAAGAAAACTACAGATATGAGGTTTCTATAACAAAAGGAATGCTCCGTAACTTACAACACAATATTCAGAAAAGGGAATTGACCCCGCAACGTTTTTTCATAGCCACCCATCAACAATTAATGCGAATTGTAAGTTTAGGTATTTCTGGATTTGATACCCCAGTAAGTCAATTAGGCCTAGGGGAAACCGTTGTTTCCTTACAAGGTTTGGCTGATGTCTATCAATTGACCCTAAAAGACATTATTCAAGAAAAAAATAAGACTCTAGATTCAACTTTTTTGGAATCCATCAAATTGGCTAAAGAATTCATTGGAGACAATCCTGACTTTGAAACTTTCGACCGATTCACCTTTCTCAGAGATTATATGAATCCCGTTACCCGTAATTGGGTAAATATTAGAAAGACTTCAAATATCTGGGACCCTGTGGATAACAAGCCTTTTAATTTTGATGCCGACACCTTTTTTGATGCGGATGCTTTTAACCTTGAGTTTTTTGCTCCCATAACTAATCAGAATCCTAGTGAGGAAAAAATAGAACTTGGAAGAAAACTCTTTTTTGACAAAAAACTATCCCAAAAGGGAGATATGGCCTGTGCGACATGTCATAGCCCCAAAAAAGCATGGGCAGATGGTCTTGTGGTCAATATGGGCAATGACAAGAAGGAACTGGACCGCAATACTCCAACTTTAATTAACTCTGCTTATCAGCAAGCATTTTTTTGGGATGGACGTGCCCCTAGCATAGTGGCACAAATTACCGCCGTGTTCAATAACGATAGAGAGTTTAACAGTTCGGTTCATAAATTCTCCACAGAAATTCTTACTGATACCACATATATAAAATTGTTTGAAGAGGCCTATGGAGGTATTTCAAAAAGGAATACAGAAGTAATCAAGGCGATTTCATCATATATTTCCACCTTGAATGGATTTAATTCCAAATTTGACAGGAATATTCGTGCCGAGGAAGTGACATTTACCAAAGAGGAAAAGCTAGGATTTAACTTGTATATGGGAAAAGCGCTATGTGCCACTTGCCATTTTATTCCATTAACCAATGGTACCGTTCCTCCATTTTTTACCGGCCATGAAAAGGAAGTAATTGGTGTTCCTGAAACAGCTGCCAATAGGGAGTTAGATGATGATTTGGGTTTTTACTGGCGGCATAACGAAGAATTGGAAGTACATAGAGGAATGTTCAAAACTCCAACAGTACGTAATTCGGAACTCACCGCACCCTATATGCACAATGGGGTTTACAATACGTTGGAAGAGGTAATGAATTTTTATAATCTTGGAGGAGGAGGAGGAATGGGCTTTGACCTTCCCTATCAAACGCTGCCATTTGATAACCTCCAACTCACAAAAGAGGAAGAGAAAGCATTGGTTGCATTCATGAAAACCTTAACCGATACAAATGTAGGGGAGGAGGTATACTAGAATTTCTCGAATACTCCCAGTCCAAAAAGCGCAAAATCATATTTAACTGGATCCAATGGGTCCAGTTTTTTTAGCTTTTTATCAAGTTCCTCTAGGGCTTTGGCATCATTTTGTTTTCTCTTTATAAGTTTTAGCTTTCGAGCAACATTTCCTGAATGTACGTCCAGTGGACAGGACAATTGACTGGGTTTTAGGGTCTTCCATAGACCGAAGTCCACACCAGCTTTGTTATCACGCACCATCCACCTGAGAAACATGTTTATGCGCTTGGCGGCTGAGCCTTTACTAGGGTCCGAAACATGTTTTTCTGTTCTTTTGAGATGGGGTAGTTCAAAAAAAAGACTTTTGAATTCTCTTATGGAATTCTGTAACGATTGTACTTGTTGATTTTTAGAAAATACCGACTCCAATCCGCCATGTTTGGAATAAATCTGCCCTAGCCCTTGAATAAAAAAAGATAAATCCTCCCCATTAAAAGTTCTGTGCACAAAGGAACGCAACGAATCTAAATCTTTTTGAATGTGGTTACTTATGAAATCGTGAGGTGCTTGATCCAATAGCTCCATCAATCTAGAGGCATTATTGATGATGCTTTTTCGATTTCCCCAAGCAATAGTGGCTGTCAAAAAAGCGCTGATTTCTATATCCTCCTTTTTTGAAAATCGATGGGGGATTTGTAGCGGGTCATCCTCTAAAAACTTTGGGTTTTCATAGAATGCAGCTTTTTCATCCAAGAATTCTTTGAGTTCCGCTTTGGTCATAAATAAAAAATCAAGAAACTATAAGACCATCTACCATAGTCAACTTTCTATCAGCCATATTGGCCAATTCTGAATTGTGGGTGACCAAAATAAAGGTTTGTCCAAATTCATCTCTCAGTTGAAAGAAAAGTTTATGAAGCCTATCCGCACTTTCAGAATCCAAATTACCACTGGGTTCGTCTGCAAAAATCACAGAAGGATTATTGATAAGTGATCTAGCCACAGCCACGCGTTGTTGTTCTCCTCCGGAAAGTTCGCTGGGTTTATGCGAATATCTATCGGTCAAATCAAGAAAATCCAAAAGCTCTTTAGCTCGCTTCTCTGCTTCAGGTTTTGGAGTTTTTTTAATAAAGGCAGGAATGCAAACATTTTCCAAAGCATTGAATTCTGGTAGTAATTGATGAAACTGAAAAATAAAACCAATATGTGCATTTCTGAACCGCGCCAATTCCTTATCTGTGAGTTCTGTAACATCCACATTGTTGATAAGCAGGGAGCTATCTTTCAAATTTGAAGGGGAATCCAAAGTTCCCAAAATTTGAAGTAATGTGGTTTTACCTGCTCCCGAAGCCCCTACAATGGATACCACTTCTCCTTTATCAACTGATAAATCAACTCCTTTTAGGACATCGAGGTCACCAAAGGATTTTTTAATGTTCGTAGCCTTAATCATAGGTATACTTTGGATAGGTGAAAGTAATCATTCCGAATGAGAGCCAAAAGCTGAAAATTTGAAAAGAAGGTTTTTAGATTTTTACCGACAAATTAAGGATAAACAATGACGTTTTGTGATATTGTAGAACCAAGAACTTTGTTTAATTTTATAATTAGGATGGATAAACAAAATAATTCAACAGATGCGATTGCAATTTTTGCTGGAGGATGCTTCTGGTGTACCGAAGCTGTTTTTCAAAGATTGGATGGTGTAAAAGAAGTAATTTCAGGATATACTGGAGGAGCTATTAAGAATCCGGCATATCGAGAAATTTGTACAGGTAGAACGGGGCATGCAGAGGCTGTTAAAATAGTATATGATGCTTCCAAGGTTTCGTACACGGAGCTTTTGGAGGTTTTTTTCGCCACACACGACCCCACCACGCTAAATCGACAAGGTAATGATGTGGGCACACAGTACAGGAGCGAGATTTTTTACACTTCGTCAGAGCAAAAAGCACAAGCAGAAGGCTTTATTTCTTTACTGGAGGAAGAGAGGGTTTTCGGTTCTCCTATAGTTACTGCTATTTCGGAAGAGAAACCTTTTTATAAGGCTGAAATTGAGCATCAAAACTACTACAATGATAACAAGATGCAACCGTACTGTCAGTTTATCATTAACCCCAAATTAAAGAAGCTAAATCAGCATTTTTCAAACAAATTAAATACGGCCCAATAGTTAATTGTTAGTAAAGCTTTGCCTTGGTTATGGAAGCATTGCTTGTCTGAATAGTGATGTGTGGGGTATAAAACAAAATTCGGTAAGAAAAACTTCTGGATTCATGTACCGGTTTGAAAAGATTGAGACCCGAAATGAATTTCAAAAGCTTATTAACTCCGATTTGCCCTAACTATTTTTCTCTTTCATACTGTTTTGCTATTTTTCAGCAATGGCGAAAGAAAATAAATCAAAGTATCAGGACTTATTTTTGGGATTATTATTTGATGGTATTGGTATGCTATCCTTTGCAATACCTGGAATAGGGGAGTTCTCCGATGTTATTTGGGCTCCGCTTGCAGGTTGGCTAATGACCCGAATGTATAAAGGGAAAATGGGTCAGGTTGCCGGAGTGGTCACATTTATAGAGGAATTAGTGCCAGGATGGGATTTTGTCCCCAGTTTTACCTTAATGTGGTTATATACCCACCTTTTCTCCAAAAGAAAAAAATAAGGGAGCCAACAATGGGCTCCCTTATACGGAAAACTAACAAACCTCACGTTTGTTTTTTTCAAACTAAACATGATTTATTGAATCGTCAAATCAAAAGTTAGATTAAAATCAGCATCACCATCCTCAGAAGTAGAGGTGGCTGTTTTTACAGCAGTATCGTTTACAGGCGGTTGGTGCTGCAATCTCGCTGTAAAAGTACCCATAGTTGTACCTGTGGCTGCAGTGGTCCAATTTGTACTTAAACCTACTGGGTTGCCATTATCATCCGTATCATTGTAGTTTATGGCACCTGTAGCAGGAGCAATATTACCGGTACCTGTTGGACTATCAAAAGCACCATCGGTAAAGCTAAAGAAGAATTGGTGTTCATCATCTTCCTCCAATATTTCTTCACCTATATCTTCTATATCATCCGGATCTAAAGCGTTAAAAATCACAAAGGTCAAAGTATATTGGGTGTCGGCCGCTAGGGCGATTCCACCTTGTACTTGTAATGGTGTTATACCTTCTCCATCTGGATCTATGGCTGTGGCAGTTATTACATCCATAGGGTCGGCATTGTTTGTAAATTGCAAAGTCACACTGGTGATAACCTCCAACTCTTCTTCTTCTTCAGGGGCATCATCATCATCACTACAGCTTACCACCATAACGGATAGAAATAAAATGGCCAATAGCCTTACATTCTTGAGTGTTTCAATCGTTTTCATTTTTCTTTTTTTAAAGGTTTTATTATGTTAAGATTTAAAATTGTTCGTAAAGTTACTGTTGATTTTTCATTTAACCATGTTTTTGCAACTGAGTTGCATTAACATTTTTGTTTTTCATTATCTTTTTTTTGCTTTAAATGAATAGTTCAGGGTAAATAGTATATTTCTACCGGGTTCATCCGCATAGTATCTCAAATCGTTAAGATAATTACGGTAACTAGTGTTTAAAAGATTGTTTGCGCTAATACTGGCGCTTAGACTTTTCCAATCGAAATTCCAAGTCAAATCCAAAAGAAAGTAGCCTTCAGGAGGGTCCAGGAAATCAAAAATTTCAGAATCGGTTGTAATTATCGCAGAACCATCAGCTAAACTTTGTGGGGATATCGTTCGCGGTGCTTGAAACTGTTCAAAGGTATAACTGGGCCTTAAACTGAGGCGAGACGAATCCATAAACCATAATTTGCCTTGATTCCATTGCAGTTCAAAACTTGTTGATATAGGAGGTTGATTTATTAAAGGTTCATCATCCCCAATGTTTCTTGACCATAAATAACTGAACCCAAAAATTCCTGAGATTCGCTCGGTCCATTCACTTTTCCAAGTATAGTCCACGCCTAGAAAGAGTGCATCTGCTTGGTCAAAGAAAAATGCAGTATTGGGCCCTCTAATGCCTCCGAAAACACCTAAAGGCCTATCAAACACATAGTTGTCAATGTAGTGGGAATAGAAGGTGATATTGTGAGAATTGCCCTTTTTATAGGTTTGGAATTCGTTTACGAATTTATATCCTCTCTCTGGTTCTACTCCACTGTCTTCCAAGGTAGTGACTTCACTGGTACTTGGGGTACCATCATTGTCCGAAAATCGTAAGAGACCAAAGATGGTCTCAACACCTTGTTGTCCAAAACTAAATAATTCATAGACATTCGGCGTACGCCAGGCGGTTCCAATATTGCTTCTAAATGTACTATTGGTACCAAGTTGGCGGATATAGCCTAATGAAAGGGTAAGATTGGTAAAACTGTAATTATCCCGAAATATATCTTGATTGGTCTCCCTTCCCCTAACATCGTTGGTTTCAAAATCAAACCTAAGCCCTGCTTCCAAGGTATTGTTGCCGAAACTAAAATTCTCAACGGCAAAAGCACTATACCTATCCGTATTGTAATTGGGAATGAAAGGAGTAGTTTGGGTACCAGGATTATTGTCGTTGTTTTGACTAAAATATTGTATACCTATAAGACCATCTAAGCCATTCCATTTGGGATGCTCCCATTCCAACTGATAATCATAGGTAAGCAAATCAAGGTCTATGATGGGCAATTCGGAGTTTCTACGTACATCAAATTCGTCTCTTTTATTGAGCTGAACGCCACCTCTAAACGTTAGTTTTCCTTCATCGGAATACCACCAATTTATCTCTGCTTTAGCCAAATGGTGTTGAACCGTTTGATTTGGCACATCGATATTATAAGAAAAGGGTTGTATAATCAAGGGTCTATCCGTATTGATAGCTCTGATAAAATTATCTGGACTGGTTTGAAATGTAGCCCTTAGTAAGGCTAAATTTTGATCAATAAAGCTGTATTGCAATTTAAAGTCCCAATTTTCTAGATGTCTAAGGACCCCAAAACTGAAAGCTTTTTCTTCTTTCCCTGAATTGGTCAAATTGTAATCTGGTGCATTGCGGTCACCAATCTTTGCGAAGCTTCCGTTGAGAAAATAACTCCAATTTTCAGTACCGTTTCCAATTTCCAAATTGGCATTATAGCCCCTGCCGTTGGTTTGATAACCCGTACCGATGTTTGCATAAAGCGGATTGTTCAATAGCAAGGGGTTGGATTCTACAATAATAGCTCCACCCAGTGCCTCGGGACCAAAACGTACACCTGCTGCTCCCTTAACAACTGTAATGTTATTTGCAGAGTTTATGTCTATTTCAGGGGCATGGTCTCTACCCCAATTTTGAAAACCATGTTTGAGGCCATTATTTAAAACGAGGATACGATTGCCATAAAGCCCGTGGATAACCGGTAATTCTACATTTGTACCCGTAGATGTGAAGGTAACTCCTTGGATAGTGGATAGTGCACTGGCCAGAGATTGTGTTGGGTCGCTCACAATATCTGCCTTATTTACTTTTACTTGAGAAATGGTCTCGGTACCTTTTTCCTTTCTTTTTTCTGCCTGAATGGTAACTTCATCCAGACCTACGAGCTTCGGGGTTAAAAATATATTTGGAATTGAGCCGTGTTCATGTCTATGTTCACTTGTAGCTTCCGAATATCCTAAGCTCGAGATAACCAGTGTGTTCACATCAGAGCACAAGCCTTCCAGATAAAAACTACCATCTTTTTTGGTAAGGGTATATTTTTCTGAGCCTTTTACTTTAACCGTGACATAAGGTATGGGTGCTTTAGTTTCTGCATCCAGAATCTTTCCATGTATCGAGTGTGTACAAGGCTTACTTTGAGCACATGTGAAGAACGAGACAAGTAAAAATACTAAAAAGGTTAATTGAGGCCTTAGCTTCATTATAATGAAATAGAAAAAAATAGTTCAAAATCGTTTGTTTATTAAGATGAGGAAAAACAGTAAGCAAGGATTGCTTAAACGGTAATTCTTGTTTAACCTATGGTAATCCTCAATTGATTGATTTTTGAATTTTTATATTAAAGGAGGAGGTCTACAAAAGAGATGATTAAATTTGGAATCATAAAAGAATACAGGTGAAGTAAAATCTGCAGTCTCTTGAGAAATGATCAATTGAAAGATATCAATTGGTATAGGTTGTGGAATGTCTACATTGGAAGTTTGGTTATCCAATACAATATCACAGATTTCACAATTTTCTATTGAGTCACAATCATCGTAATGATCATGCGTGTAAACATGGAAAGCTGAAACTTTCAAGAGCATTAGCCCAATAAAAAATAAAAGACCTAAAGTCTTCTTTTCCTGCAACATGCTGCAAATCTATGTAAATTGATAGAGTAAATAATGTTAATAAAACTATAATTAGGGGATTAGGAACCCTAAACCCATACGCTTGAGCATTTTTTTCTCAAAATTCCAGAAAAATGCGAATTGACCAAACAACCATCCAAAGAAAACCAAGAGTACTTGATAAATGGGAAAGATAAGTAGGATACGGACTGTCCAAAAAATCCAATTATTAGTTGTTCCTTGCTTTAGGCCTATCAGTTCGGTTAAAGGACCAGCCAACTTTCCCGAAATGCTTCCAGTAATGGCAAAGACAATGAAGATGGCAATCATTTCCCAACGTTCTTCAACAGGCCATTTTTTTGATAATTTTTTAAAACTCCACAGAAAAAACTTTACCATTATATAATATCCTATAGCACCCACTCCAAGAGTAAAAAACCATTCAAAAAATGTATTATCAAGGTCAAAAAGATGTAGTAATCGTCTTGAGATTAAATACGAAGTAATTGCAGTCAAAATGACTCCAAGTATTGGGAACAGTAGTTGCCAGTTTTGGGAAATATCCCACCGTCTTTTAATTTTCTCCATCAAAGTAAATTCGATGGCAAAAATAGTATATTAAATTCTTGGAATGAACGGGCCAAGACGTTGGTTGTACTTTCTCTGAAAAAAAATAAAATAGTTGTAGAGTTTGTAGTTAACCTCATAACCATAATCTATTCCAGTCCTGTAATCAATTTCGAACTGATACAACTGAGGATCAAAATTGAAAGGCTGCTGAACGCGTATATTCCAATTTGTTACCAAGATTTTATTTCTGTTTTCAAGAAATTGTTGGGAATAGAAGCCTTCAGGAAGGGCAATGCTTTTTAACCAAGCATTAAAACCAGGTTCAAGAATCATTATTTCATATTCGGTTTTTTCATCCGATATTTCGACGGGGTCATCATCTTCCAACTCAAAATAGGCTTTCTCCTCTTTAGAAATATTCAAAGAGTCTTTTTGCGAAAATGTTTGCAAAGTGAAAAAAATGCATATTCCTATTGGAATGCATTTAATTAGGTTTTTCTTTTTCATACATCAAAAGATACAAAAAAAGCCATTTGAAAAATCAAATGGCTGTGTTAAAATGAGTTAAGGAATTCTTACTTTCCAAAAAGACCTCCAAGCAGTCCTCCAAGGCCACCACTTTTCTGACCTCCACTGTTCAAGACCATGCCAGCTAAGTCATCAATCACGCTGCCATCACCATCAGAATCCAGAAAAGATTCAATTAGAGATTGCTCCTTTTGGGTATTGCTCCCTCCCATAAGTCCGCCTAAAAGACCAGTCAAGGCATCGGGACTGCTAAGGTTCTGTTGTTTAGTTTGTTTACCCAAATATCCAAGAACTATAGGTGCTGCTATTTTAAGAATTTGCGAAATAGAACCCGCATCAATACCGGACTTGCTGCTCAAAGCATTTTCTACTTGTGGTTGCTTGGTTCCGAATACATGTCCCAATATACCTGCTCCATCATCCATAACCCCTTGGTCAACACCACCACCGAAAAGACCTCCCAAATCATCTAAAATACTTCCATCATGCTTTGAAGATAAGGCATTCATAAGTCCTTGTGCACCTCCTGGGGTTGAGGCGTTTTTTTTCATCGCTCCCATAAGCAATGGCATAGCCATGCTAAGAACATCGGCCGTTTGGTTCTCTGATTGTCCTGTTTGTCCGGCAACCCCGCTTATCAATTGTTTGCCCATAGGGCTATTCAGTAAATCTAATAATCCTGACATTTTAAAAAGTGTTTAGTATGAAATGGTAATGTACAAAAAAGAAGGAATACCCAAACGGATTGCTTAAAAACACTTTAATTTAAGAGTGTAATTATTTGAGTGGCCAACTCCAAACCAATTCTATCCTGAGCTTCATTTGTAGAGGCACCAATATGAGGGGATAACGATATCTTGGGATGCATTAAAATCTTGATTTCCGGATTGGGTTCGGACTCAAAAACATCAAGTCCTGCAAATGCCAGTTTTTCCGAATTCAAGGCTTCAACTAAAGCTACTTCATCTATAGTGCCACCTCTTGAAGCATTGACAATTCCTGCGCCTGCTTTCATCATGTCGTATTCTTTTTTGCCCAAAACATAGCCATTTTTTTGAGCAGGTACATGAATGCTAATGAAATCAGATTGTTTTAAAAGTTCTTCCAATTTGGATGCAGCCAATTTGACGGTAACAGATTGCCCATCAAAAAAATCTAGAGTCAAATCCGCCTCTTTATGATGATGGTCGTTAAAAAGTACTTTCATCCCCATTCCAAGACCCATTTGAGCCGTGGCTCTGCCTATTCTTCCAAAACCTATAATACCCAAGGTTTTACCTTTGAGTTCATGACCTTTTGCGTATCCCTTTTTAAGCTGTTTAAAATTACTGTCGCCCTCCAAAGGCATATCTCGATTGGCGTTATGCAAAAAGCGCACGCCATTAAGCAAATGTCCAAAAACCAACTCTGCTACGGATTGCGATGAAGATGCTGGTGTGTTGATCACATGGATTCCTTTGGATTTGGCATAGTCCACATCAATATTATCCATACCAACACCACCACGTCCAATTAACTTTAGTCCAGGACATGCATCTATCAATGATTTTGTCACTTTGGTTGCGCTTCTGACCAAAAGAACACTAATTTCATTTTGGTTGATGTAATTTTCAAGTTGCTCCTGAGCAACTTTGGTAGTATTTACTTCAAACCCTTTTTTTTCCAATGCATCAATCCCAGATTGGGAGATACCATCATTGGCCAAAACTTTATGCATATTATCCTTTTTTCTCCAATTCACTCATAATGTCAACAAGCACACCGACACTTTCCAAAGACATGGCATTATACATAGATGCACGATAGCCACCAACGGAACGGTGCCCATTGATGCCATTAATTCCGGCTTCCTTACACTTTTCATCGAAAAGCTCCTTTAAGGTATCATCTGTGATGTTGAATGTAGCGTTCATTGTTGAGCGATCTTCTTTGGCCGCGAATCCTGAAAAAACGGGATTTAATTCAATTTCAGAATAAATGAGATTGGCTTTCTTCTCATTAATCTCTTCAATGGCGGCAATGCCTCCCAAGTCTTTCAACCACTGTAAAGTGAGCATGGAAACATAAACTGCAAATACCGGTGGAGTATTGAACATACTATCTTTTTCTGCATGAACCTTATAGCTAAGCATGGAAGGAATTTTTCGAGAGACTCTGTCCAGAATCTCATCTTTTACAACCACTAAGGTTGTTCCTGCGGGGCCCATATTCTTTTGTGCTCCTGCATAGATAAGGTCGAATTTTGAAAAGTCGAGCTGTCTTGAAAAAATATCGGAGCTCATATCGCATACTAACGGAACATCGGTAATTGGAAAATCCTTTATTTGAGTTCCAAAAATGGTGTTGTTTGAAGTTAGGTGTAAATAATCCAAATCATTGGGAACTTGATATCCCTTAGGGATATAATTGAAGTTTTGTTCTTGTGACGAAGCTACTTCAACAATTTCACCAAGAATTCTTGCTTCTTTGATGGCTTTAAGGCTCCATGTACCTGTATTGATATATCCAGCTTTGTTTTCCAAAAGGTTATACGCTGCCATCAAAAATTGTGTGCTGGCCCCTCCTTGTAAAAAAAGGGCATGATAACCCTGGTTTTCCAAACCTAATAATTCCAAAGCCAAGGAGCGTGCATTTTCCATAATGGCCACGAACTCTTTACTACGATGGGAAATTTCTATTAACGAAAGACCAATGCCGTCAAGTTCTACTACAGCCTCAGAAGCTTTTTTCATTACCTCTTGCGGTAGAATACAAGGTCCAGCACTAAAATTGTGTTTTTTCATTTTCTTGGAAAAAATTTGGTGTTCATTTAAACGAAGGCTAAAGGTCTTAAAAAAACTTGGAAGGCAAAACTTGAATTCGAAAGACTTAAAATTATCACAGATTCAACAAGAAATCCATAGTATCTACTCCATCTGCATAGTCATTTAAGCGTGGATCCTGCGTCTGTCCAAAAGGAATTTCATCATCGAACCATCCCTTTGAAACTACACATTGAATCTTTTCCTTTTCGCTAATGAGTTTTTTTCTCAATACCGATTTTTCTTCATAAAACTCATAAAACAGACAAGCTATTGGCGAGGCGAACCCTCTATCCTCCTTTAATATTAGAAAACCATTATCCAATATTTTGACATTACTCATCAAATAAACAGCCTTGTTATAATCATAGTTGTTGGCATATTTATTTTGATGAATGACTTCCTGAAAGTCAAAAATAGCGGTATAGAACTTGTCAAAATCATATCCGTTTGGAACATAAAGTTTAGATACGTTGCGGCATCCCAAGCCAAAGTAGCGAAACACATCTTCACCCAACGCTTTCAGTTCGTCTTCGGTTTCATTTCCCGACAGTACAGTAACTGAATTTCTGTTCTTTCGAATAATATTGGGGTATTTGCCAAAATAATATTCAAAATATCGGCTAGTATTGTTACTTCCAGTGGCAATCACAGCATCAAAATCTTCCAGTTTTTCTTCTGTAAACCTTATGTACTCTTTAAGCTCAGGAACATCTTCAATCAATTTTTCAGTTAAAAATGGGAGCAAAAGTCTATCGTTAGATGAAAGTTTGGCCAAAACCCGATTTCCAGAGAGCAAAACACATAAAAAGTCATGAAAACCCACTAAAGGGATATTGCCGGCCATTATTATGGCCACTGTTTTCGGTTTTTTCTTGCTGGTACTATCGTATACTTCTAGCCATTTGTTTAAGTTATTTTCTGTTAGCATGTTGGCCCATTGTCGTATTGAAAATTTTAAATTTTTTGGAGTAAACCAGCTATTTTGAGCCTTTGCTCTCAAAAGCACTTCTTTAAAATCTTGAAATGTGCCTGTATCCGGATTGTTTTTTTCTGCTAGGTAATTAAACAAAAAGCTTCCAAGTTTAACAAAAGCTTGCAAAGTGGACGATTGTTCCATTATTATATTTGTATACTAGTTTACTAGGATTTATTTTTGTTCAAAAATACGTAGCCTTAGAAGATTCAGCTAAAAGAAGAAGGAAATTATGGCAATTATAATAACAGACGAGTGTATTAATTGTGGTGCCTGTGAGCCAGAGTGCCCGAATACTGCTATATACGAAGGTGCTCAGGAGTGGAGGTACAGTGATGGAACTTCATTGGCTGGAGATGTTGTTCTACCTGATGGCAAGGCAGTGAACGCTGATGAAGTACAGGAACCCATAAGTGATGAGATATATTACATTTCCCCAGATAAATGTACGGAGTGTATGGGCTTTCATGAAGAGCCTCAATGTGCTGCCGTATGTCCTGTGGATTGTTGCGTGCCAGACGAAGATATTGTGGAGACCGAGGAAGAACTCTTAGGAAAACAACGGTTTATGCATCCAGAATAAACAATAGCGCCTTTAGCATATAAAGCCCGAACTAATGTTCGGGCTTTCTTTTTTGAGACTATCTGAATCCTAAATTCTATATTTGCACCCCTTAAACCAAATAATTTCATGAAAGCAGGTATTGTAGGACTACCAAACGTTGGAAAATCCACTTTGTTCAATTGCTTGTCAAATGCAAAAGCTCAAAGTGCCAACTTTCCCTTTTGTACCATTGAACCCAATATTGGTGTAGTGAATGTACCAGATACCCGTTTGGAAAAACTGGAATCTTTGGTAGAGCCAGAAAAGGTGATTCCTGCTACTGTTGAAATCGTTGATATTGCAGGACTGGTCAAAGGAGCCAGTAAAGGTGAAGGGTTGGGCAATCAATTTTTGGGAAATATTAGAGAAACAGATGCCATTCTTCATGTATTGCGCTGTTTTGACAATGACAACATTGTTCACGTGGATGGTTCCGTAAATCCCATTCGAGATAAGGAAACCATTGATATGGAACTCCAGCTAAAGGATTTGGAGAGTGTTGAAAAGAAATTGGATAAGGTAAAACGTGCCGCAAAAACAGGGAATAAAGATGCCCAGAAAGAAGCATCAGTGCTTACGTCCTTAAAAGAGGGACTGGAAGCTGGTAATTCCGTTCGCGCTATCTCTATCTCTGAGGAGGATAGGACGGAGTTTGTTAAGCCTTTACAGTTAATCACAGACAAACCTGTTATGTACGTCTGCAACGTAGATGAAGAAGCGGCTGCAACCGGTAATGCTTATGTAGAAAAAGTAAAAGCTGCTGTTGCGAATGAAAATGCCGAGGTCATTTTTCTAGCGGTAGGTACAGAAGCAGATATCACCGAACTGGAAACGTATGAAGAACGTCAACTATTTTTGGAAGATTTGGGATTGAGTGAGCCGGGTTCGGCCAAATTGATTCGGGGCGCATACCGACTTCTGGATTTGGAAACATACTTTACGGCTGGACCCAAAGAGGTCAGAGCATGGACCATTCCTGTTGGTGCAACAGCTCCGCAAGCTGCTGGTGTAATCCATACGGATTTTGAAAAAGGCTTTATTCGTGCTGAGGTAATCTCTTTTGAGGATTACTTGAAGTTTGAAAGCGAAACCAAAGTAAAAGAAGCGGGCAAAATGCGCATAGAAGGGAAGGAATACATTGTCAAGGATGGCGATGTTATGCATTTCCGATTCAATGTATAAGCCCTAGTTTACTGGCTCTATCAACAAAGCTTGTTGATTACTTTCTTCATGTCATCCTTTGATTTTTGCGGCTAAATTTTAAATTAGCTAGGATTAATCCTATTCATGGCAGAAACTCAATATACAGAGGATAATATTCGTTCACTGGATTGGAAGGAGCATATTCGTATGCGTCCAGGAATGTACATTGGTAAGTTGGGCGATGGCTCTTCTGCCGATGACGGAATCTATATCCTATTAAAAGAGGTCATCGACAACTGTATAGATGAGTTCGTTATGGGAGCGGGAAAAACCATTGAAATCAACATTAAGGAGAGTACGGTTCATGTTCGGGATTACGGTAGAGGCATTCCTTTAGGAAAAGTTGTGGATGTAGTATCCAAGATGAATACGGGAGGAAAGTATGATACCCGTGCCTTTAAAAAGTCCGTTGGACTCAATGGAGTAGGAACCAAGGCCGTAAATGCTTTGTCCGCATATTTTAAGGTGGAATCCAACAGGGATGGTAAATCTAAATCCGCTGAATTTGAAACGGGTAACCTGGTCAACGAAGAGCTTCTGGAAGAAACCTCAAGACGGAGGGGTACCAAGGTAAGTTTCATTCCTGATGAAACCATTTTTAAAAAGTACAAGTACAGAAATGAGTATGTAGAACGCATGCTCAAAAACTATGTGTATCTCAACCCGGGGCTTACCATTGTTTTTAATGGTGAGAAGTTCCATTCAGAAAATGGTCTTAAAGACCTTTTGGAGGACACCAACAACATAGAAGATATGTTGTATCCCATCATCCACTTGAAGGGAAATGACATTGAGGTAGCCATGACGCATAGTAAAACCCAATACAGTGAAGAATATCATTCCTTTGTGAATGGGCAGCACACTACTCAAGGAGGGACACATCAAGCGGCGTTTAGAGAGGCGGTTGTGAAAACCATTCGGGAGCACTACGGGAAAAATTACGAAGCTTCAGATATCAGAAAATCAATTATTTCGGCAATTTCCATAAAAGTAATGGAACCGGTTTTTGAGAGTCAGACTAAAACGAAGTTAGGTTCTACGGACATGGGAGGGGATCTTCCCACGGTTAGGACGTACATCAATGACTTTGTAGGAAAATATCTGGATAATTACCTTCATAAAAATGCGAATACCCGTGATGCCATACAACGTAAAATAATTCAGGCTGAAAAAGAGCGTAAGGAATTATCCGGGATACGAAAACTGGCAAGGGAGCGTGCAAAGAAGGCTAATCTTCACAATAAGAAATTGAGGGATTGTCGTATCCATCTTCAGGATATGAAAAAGGACCGAAGATTGGAAACAACACTCTTCATAACCGAAGGAGACTCTGCATCAGGGTCAATTACCAAATCCAGAGATGTCAATACACAAGCGGTATTCAGCCTTAGAGGTAAACCACTGAACTCCTATGGGATGTCCAAAAAGATAGTGTATGAGAATGAGGAGTTCAATTTGTTGCAAGCTGCGCTTAATATTGAGGAATCTCTAGAAGATTTGCGTTACAACAATATTGTAATTGCTACGGATGCCGATGTGGATGGAATGCACATTCGCTTACTTCTTATTACTTTTTTCCTTCAGTTTTTTCCAGAGTTGATAAAGGAAAATCACTTGTATATTCTTCAAACACCCCTTTTCCGTGTGCGGAACAAGAAAGAAACCATTTATTGCTACAGTGAAGAGGAAAAACGAAATGCTATTGAAAAGCTATCGGGAAAACCCGAAATCACAAGATTTAAAGGGTTGGGAGAGATTTCACCTGATGAGTTCCAACATTTTATTGGCGATGATATTCGATTAGAGCCCGTTATGCTGGACAAGGCTTTGAGCATAGACACACTTTTAAAATTCTATATGGGGAAGAACACCCCAGACCGACAGGATTTCATTATAAATAACCTTAAAGTTGAACTTGATTTAATAGAGGAAAACTAACTCTAAACCAGACAAATTAATCCTTCTTAATGGAAGAGAACGACGCATTGAGCGAAGAAGGTTTTGAAAACCAAGAGACCCCCCAGGACACATTGACCAAAGTCACGGGTATGTACAAGGATTGGTTCCTTGATTATGCATCCTATGTGATTTTAGAAAGGGCAGTTCCTGCTATCGAAGACGGGTTTAAGCCCGTGCAAAGAAGAATAATGCACGCCCTAAAGGAGTTGGATGATGGCCGGTATAATAAAGTGGCCAATGTTGTAGGGCACACCATGCAGTATCACCCTCATGGCGATGCCAGTATTGCAGATGCTATGGTGCAGATTGGGCAAAAAGACTTGCTCATAGATACTCAGGGAAACTGGGGCAATATTCTCACAGGGGACAGTGCGGCAGCTTCACGTTATATAGAAGCACGGTTATCAAAATTTGCTCTGGATGTGGTTTACAGCCCAAAAATCACGGAATGGCAACTATCGTATGATGGCCGCAAGAAAGAGCCGGTAAACCTTCCTGTTAAATTTCCGTTGTTACTGGCCCAAGGTGCAGAAGGTATTGCCGTTGGTTTGTCTACGAAGGTATTGCCTCACAACTTTAATGAATTGATTGATGCTTCCATTAAGCATCTGAAAGGGCAGCGGTTCAAATTATTCCCCGACTTTCCCACTTCTGGGATTATAGATGTTACCAACTATAATGATGGGGTAAGAGGTGGTAAAATCCGTGTAAGGGCCAAAATATCAACCTTGGATAAGAATACCTTGGTCATTAAAGAAATCCCTTATGGTACTAATACTTCTTCATTAATTGATTCTATTCTCAAAGCGAATGATAAGGGAAAAATAAAGATTAAGAAGATTGAGGACAATACAGCTGCCGAAGTTGAAATATTGATTCACCTTCCTAATGGCATCTCTCCCGATAAAACCATAGATGCACTTTACGCATTTACTTCTTGTGAATCTTCTATTTCTCCATTGGGATGTATCATTGAAGACAACAAACCTTTGTTTATTGGGGTGAAGGAAATGTTGGAACGTTCCACGGACTATACAGTGGAATTGCTTAAAGCAGAGCTTGAAATACAGTTGAATGAGCTTGAGGAACAGTGGCATTTCGCTTCTTTGGAACGCATTTTTATAGAAAACAGGATTTATCGAGATATTGAAGAAGAAGAGACTTGGGAAGGTGTAATTGCCGCTATTGATAAGGGATTAAAACCACATACCAAACATTTAAAACGGGAAGTAACTGAAGCTGATATTGTTCGCCTGACCGAAATTCGAATTAAGCGTATATCAAAATTTGATTTAGAAAAGGCGGAGCAATTCATTGAAGGACTGGAAGATAAAATTGCGGAAACCAAGCATCACTTGGAGCATTTGGTGGAATATGCCATCGATTATTTCAAAGACTTAAAGAAAAAGTACGGAAAGGGTAAGGAGCGTAAATCCGAGATTAAGATATTTGATGATATCGAAGCAACCAAGGTTGTTATCCGGAACACCAAACTTTATGTAAATCGAGAAGAAGGGTTTATTGGAACCTCCTTGCGGAAAGACGAATATGTAACCGATTGCAGCGACATAGATGACATTATTGTCTTTACCAAAAAAGGAGAGATGATGGTTACCAAAGTGGATGCCAAAACCTTTGTGGGGAAGAACATTATTCATGTGGGCGTGTTCAAAAAGAAAGATAGCCGGACTACCTATAATATGATTTATAAAGAAGGCAAGGGAGGCTCAAGCTATATTAAAAGATTCAATGTTACGGGAGTTACACGAGATAAAATATATCAATTGGCGGGCAGCAAAGCTAGTGCGGATGTCCTTTATTTCACGGCAAATCTAAATGGAGAGGCTGAGATTGTTACTGTAATGTTACGCCAATCTGGAAGTATTAAAAAGCTTAAATGGGACTTGGACTTTGCGGATGTCCTTATAAAGGGAAGAGCTTCCAAAGGAAATTTAGTGACTAAGTATCCAGTAAAGCGCATAGAACTTAAAGAAAAGGGTGTTTCTACCTTAAAACCACGAAAAATCTGGTTTGATGATGTAGTGAACCGTTTGAATGTTGACGGAAGGGGAGAGCTTCTCGGGGAATTCAGAGGTGAAGATTTGTTGTTGGTGGTGGATCAAAGGGGAAGGGTGAAAACCATAGCCCCAGACCTTTTGACCCGTTTTGACGATACTATGATTGTTCTTGAGAAGTGGAAACCGAACAAGCCCTTATCAGTTGTCCATTATGAAGGAGAAAAGGAAAAATATTACGTAAAACGTTTCGTGATTGAAAATCCAAATAAGGAAGAGTTGGTAATCTCGGAACATCCAAAATCTTTTATGGAATTGGTTTCCACGGATTGGCTACCAGTAATCGAAATTGAATTTGTAAAACCTCGCGGAAAGGATGCGAAACCAAATCAAAAAGTAAATTTGGAAGATTTTATAGCCATCAAAGGTATTAAGGCTATAGGCAATCAATTAACCTCGGATAAAGTGAAGAACATAAACGCACTTGAGCCATTACCTTTTGAAGAGCCTGAAGAAGTTAGCGCTCAAGAAATTGAGGTGGTGGACGAGGAGTCAATAGAAATCACTGATACCGATGTAAAAACAAATGATGATGATTCGGACCAACCAACTTTGTTTTAGTCACATATTCTACCTACTTTAGTCACCGACACACCAAACCATTAGCTGAATTATTTTTATATGGATTTTACTAACCCGCTGGTTTACGGCGTTCCCGTTTTTATTGCCTTTATTTTATTCGAACTTACTTATAGTAAAACCCATGGAGACGACCATCTTTACAATTGGAAAGACTTGGCCGCTAGCGGTTTTATGGGAATAGGCTCTGCACTTCTGGGCCCTCTGTTCAAGGTTATTTTTGCCATAGTACTCTTTGAAACGGTCTATGAGTTTTGGAACCCCATTGTTGATGGAACAAGACAAAACCTATTGGGTTATGAGTCATTTGGATACGCATGGTATATTTGGATAATTTGCCAGTTAGCAGATGACTTTACCTATTATTGGTTCCATAGAGCAAATCATGAGATACGTATCCTTTGGGCTGCACATATAGTCCATCATTCCTCTGATAATTTTAATTTGGGTACTGCAGTACGAAATGGCTGGTTTACTATTTTATACAAACCTTTGTTCTACATGTGGATGCCTGCCATAGGATTTCCTCCTGAAATGGTGGTAGTCTGTTTGGGAATCGAAGCATTATGGCAATTTCAATTGCATTCAGTTTACGTTCCTAAATTGGGATTCCTGGAAAAAATCTTCAATACGCATACCATGCATCAAGTGCATCATGCGCAAAACGTAGAGTATTTGGATAAAAACCACGGAGGTTTTCTAAACATATTTGACAAGATGTTCGGCACATGGAAAGAACTGGATGACGATATTGATGTGAAATACGGTGTCATTCACTCCCCAAACTCCTATAATCCGGTTGTAATTCTAACGCATGAATTCAAAGACATTTGGAACGATGTCAAGAAATCAAAAAATTGGTATCATAAGTTCATGTATATCTTTGGACCTCCAGGTTGGAGCCATGACGGGAGTACTTTAACCGTAAAGCAGCAACAAAAGTTGCACAGAGAACATCAGGAACAATATCCAGATTTGGCATACAATCGTCCAAACTAAATTATTCTTCCAGAGCTTCAGTGGGTTTTGATTTGTTCTTCTTCATACGCAAATCGAAAAACTCCACCATTAGTGAAAAAGCAATGGCAAAATAGAGATACCCTTTGGGTATGGCACCCATTTCGTTATCGAATACAACTAAATGAGATAGGTGAGCGGCTTCGGTAATAAGCATGAACCCGATAAGAATCAAAAAGGACAGTCCTAAAATTTGAATGGAAGGATGTCTGTTTACAAATTCTCCTACCGGATTAGCAAACAACATCATAATTAATACAGAGATGACTACGGCGGTAACCATGAGTATTAATGCATCGGTTGGGTTTGGTGATATACCGTTGGTCATTCCGATTGCGGTAAGAATAGAGTCAAATGAAAAAACAATATTGATAACGGTAATTTGAATGATAGCATTGGTAAGAGAAGAGGAGCGTGCCTTGGTGACCTCTCTTTCATCATGCCCTTTATCCTCCACTTTTTCGTGTATTTCTTTGGTACTCTTGTACAATAAAAACAGTCCGCCTAAAAAGAGAATGAGCGCTTGCCAGCTAATGCCTCCCTTTATCCAGGCCTCATCCAAAACCATAAATGGTTTTTTTAGCTTAGTGAGCCAGGTTATTCCAAAAAGAAGAACTATTCGCATGCCCATGGCCAACACCAATCCAAGGTTGGTGGCTTTCTTTCTGTCTTTTTGCTCAAGCTTTCCAGCCGCAATCGATATAAAAATAATATTGTCTATACCTAAAATAATTTCAAGAAAAGTCAGTGTCAATAATGCCATCCAAGCATCTGGACTTGTGAAAATTTCAAACATGATTAGTGAATTTTAAATGCGGTGCCTTTAAATTTTCGAGAATCACCTATAGCGTTATATTCAAATGTATAAGAAGAATCCGTTGTAGTCAAAATTTTTATGTGGATAGATTTTTCTTCCGCTTTGCTTTTGGGGTTTAGATTTTTCAGGACATATTCACAATCATTTATCCAGCGTATGGAAGATGTGTCCTGTTTTCCTTCAAAATAGTCAATTTCAATATTCTCGGTTCTCTCGAAAGTAGTCTTCCTTTCTTTTCCATCAATTTGAGTAGTGAATGAAAACTTCCCAGCTTTAAAATCAGAGCATTTTCTCTGAGGAGGAGCACTGCAAGAAAAAATAAAAATCAAAACGAATATGGGAATGTATAGCCTAATCATGTCCGCAAAGTAAAGGTAAAGTCGATTACAAAGACTAAAAAGCTATTGCTTTTTTTGATGGAAAGTTTCGAAGGTTCCATCAGCATAGAAAAGAACAATTTTAGAAATCTCTTTGCCTGAATCAGTATTTGAGAGATTTTCAATCTGGTCTTCTAAACGCACTTCAGGAATAGTCTTTGGTTCGGCAATGGAGAGTAGGGAAGAAGTTGGATTTCTGTTTTCTGGAAATTCCCCCTTACCATTCAATAACCAATACAAGTTGACCTCAGGAAAAGTTTTTACCAATTTCATTACAAAGTCAAGACTAGGTCGATTTCTACCATTGAGAATGTGGGACATGCTGGAACGTTGAATTCCTATCCTGTCAGCAAAAGCCGAAACACCTAGCTCGTAATGCTCTAAAAGAATTTTAATTCTATTTACAAAACCCTCATTCACTATTGTAACATGTTTGTTTCAAAAGTAGTCTAATTACAAAGATTCCACAAAGCATGGCAATTAATTTTTAAAACTCTATTTCAACTCATAATTCTACTAAAGTTATATAATTAATTGATTAGTAATTATTTAGTTTATCTACAGAATCTATAATTTACAAATGTATAATCGTTAAGCATGTTCAGAATATTTGAGTTACTATTGTATCTATTTTGATTCATTATGTTGACTTTTGTAAACTAAATTGAATATAGATTTGTTACTGGATTAAGCGTTGTACTAATAGATTATGTATCATTCTTTTAAAGAAAAAAGCGTTCAGGGGCGCTACGTAACCTTGACCGATTTAACCAAACTATGGTTGCCAACTTTGCCTGAACATGAGGTTCAAACTATTGGTGAATCTGAAAAAGGAAAAGTTATTTATTCAATTACTAAGGGTGCTGGTGCTAAAAAAGTGCTTATGTGGTCACAGATGCACGGAAATGAATCTACAACTACTAAGGCGGTTTTGGATCTCATTAATTTCTTGAACTCTAACAATTCACTTGCTGAAAGTATTTTAAAAAATTGCCAACTCGTAATCTTGCCCATGCTTAATCCAGATGGAGCTGAGGCATACACAAGGGTAAATTCCAATGATGTTGATTTAAATAGGGATGCAAAAAATTGTTCCCAAGCCGAAACCAAAGTTCTTTGGTCTGTCTTTGATTCTTTCCAACCGGATTTTTGTTTTAACCTTCATGATCAGCGAACATTGTTCAATGTTGGGAATACTGACAAAGTGGCCACGATTTCCTTTTTGTCTCCAGCTAGTGATAGTACAAGAAGTGTTACGGATAGCCGTGCTGAATCCATGAGGTTAATTGTTGGTATAAATCATAGATTACAGCAAGAAATTCCAGGGCAAGTGGGAAGGTATGATGATGCTTTTAACGCCAACTGCATTGGAGATTCCTTTCAAATGAAAAAGGTTCCTACGGTCCTTTTCGAAGCTGGGCATTATCCAAAGGATTATGAACGCGAAGAAACTAGACGCCTAATATTCTTAGCTTTGATAGAAGCCTTGGAAATTATCTCGGAAAACAAGTTGGATAATTTTAAGCTTTCCGATTATGCTTCCATTCCTGAGAACCAAAAATGCTTTTTTGATATTTTGATAAAAAATGCAGGGGTCGTCAATCCCAATATCGAAGTTGGGAACTCAGTGGGAATCCGATACAAGGAGATTCTTCGGGATGGCAACGTTCATTTTGTGCCAAAAATTGAAGAGATAGGGGTACTTCAGGATTTTTATGGTCATTTGGAATTGGATTTAACAGACTCCGAAGACTTTAATTCACTTTCTAGCCAAAAAGAGATATTGGATTTGATGATTCACATTTAAAAGATTTAACGACTTTATTTGTAAGCTGTTACATTTTTTTTAAAAAAACCCGTTTTTTTTTACGTTTATTTTCTTAATTAACTACTTTTGTTGAAAATACTATTAACTATGACAAAAGTAAAGTTAGACGAAATAGACCACCAAATTCTAGATATGTTGATTGACAATACCCGAACACCATTTACGGATATTGCCAAGAAACTTTTGATTTCTGCCGGGACTGTTCATGTTCGGGTTAAAAAGATGGAGGAATCAGGAATTATCAAGGGATCTTCTTTGACTTTGGATTATGTAAAGTTGGGGTACTCCTTTATTGCATACGTTGGTATTTTTCTGGAAAAAACCCATCAAACCAAATTTGTCCTTGAGCGTTTAAATCAAATCCCTTATGTGACTGTTGCCCATATAACCACAGGAAAATTTAATATTTTTTGTAAAATTCGCGCAAGAGATACTACACACGCAAAAAATATAATCTTCAAGATTGATGATATAGATGGAATCAGTAGAACTGAAACCATGATTTCTTTGGAGGAAAGCATCAATGATAAAAAACGATTGATGCATACTATTTTTAATGAGCTATAGTTTGTATTAAAATGTCTCTTTCTTCAAATGAGTACCATCCCTATTATGGGAACTACGTGAGTTTGGCAGGTGATGCTCCTTTGTTAGAGGCGCTGCAAAATGGTCAAGCGGATTTTCAGCATTTCGTTTTAAACATTCCCGAAGACAAGATGGATTATGCGTATGACGTTGGAAAATGGTCCATTTCTGAATTGCTAATGCATCTGATTGATGCAGAAAGAGTATTCCAGCATAGGGCCTTTAGGTTTGCGCGAAATGACAAAACTTCTTTACCGGGGTTTGAACAAGATGATTACGTATCTGAATCAAAGGCAAGTGAGCGCTCCAAAGAGAGCATCATCAACGAATTTTTAGCCGTTCGGGCCTCTACCATACAGCTGTTCAGCTCTTTCAATGAAGAAGTCATAATGAGAATAGGAACCGCAAGCGGTTCGCAAATGAGTGTTAGGGCTCTGGGTCGTGTTATTTGTGGACATCAAGTCCATCATTTCAACATACTGCGAGAACGCTATTTGTAGAGAAAAGTAGTTTTTGGCTATACGCTGTCTATTTCAGGACCGTTATCTGGGTCCGTTTCAATATCTGAATGACCTAAATAGCCTTCATCCTGGGCCATCGCTATTTCGTTATCAAGTTTCTTGTCCAGTTCCTTCTCCATGTTTTCCTCAAAATTTGAAATGAAGTTGGAAAGACTTTTGCTGATTTTTACAAGATAAATAGCATCTTCGGTTCGTACCTCTACGGCTTCAACAATTTCTCCGCTTGGTTTTTTCAATACGATGATGTCCTCATCGCCATAACCATAGGGATACGAGTCAATAAGACGTGCAGCCACATCATGACTCAATTTCTTGTAATCTATTAAAATTCGTTTCATGGCAGGTATTTTTGATTTACCTACCTAAGCTATAAAATTTAGCTTCCCATTTACTTGAAGAGTTGTCAATCCCAATTTTTAGTATATGAACCAATTACTGGTTGTAGTAAGCAAATGCTTTTTCAAAAAGATGGGTGGGAACTTTTACATCCAAAACTGAGGAACCAATATCTTGCAACAAAACGAAGTTGATATTCCCATGCGTGTTCTTTTTGTCATGCTTCAACAATTCCACAATAATCTTAATGTCTTCTTCCGTGAAATCGACTTTATCAAAATGTTTTAGAAAAGTAGTTTTAATATCCTCAAGCGAAAGCATGGACAATCCTTTGAGCTCATGTGAAAGATATCCTTCCAAAATCATTCCTATGGCAATGGCCTCGCCATGTAAAAGAGTCGATTTTTCAGGATTTTTCAAGAAATAAGATTCTATGGCATGGCCTAGGGTATGACCGTAGTTCAATATTTTTCGAATGCCTTTTTCCGTAGGGTCCTGAATAACCACATCGTTCTTAATGGCTATGGATTTTCGAATATAGTCCGCTTGTGTATAGTCTTCAACGGTCTTTAAAGAATCCCAATACTCACTATCCTTTATCAATCCATGTTTTAGCATTTCGGCAAAACCACTGGTAATTTGTCTTGCATCTAATGTTTTCAACATCTGAGGAAAAATAAGAACCATCTCGGGCTGATTGATTACCCCTATTTGATTTTTCAAGGAACCAAAATCCACGCCAGTTTTTCCGCCTATGGATGCATCCACCATGGAAAGTAGGGTAGTGGGAATGTTAATAAAATCGATACCTCTTTTAAAGGTTGAAGCTACAAATCCACCTAAATCAGTGAGTACACCACCGCCCAGATTTATAAGCAGGCTTTGTCTATCCGCGCCAGAATCTGAAAGTTCACGCCAAACCGTTGTACAAGTCTGTATGGTTTTATTTTCTTCTCCAGAAGGTATTTCAAGGATTTCATCAATAACTGGGCCTACTATTTTTTGAAACTTGGGAAGACAATGCTTCTTGGTGTTTTCATCTATCAAAACAAAAACTTTGGAATAGTCTTTTACCTTGATATGTTGGTTGATTGCTGCCTCAGCCAATTCTTCCAAGTATACTTCGTACGTACCAGATGCAATAGAATTCATGATGCAAAATAATGCACTAAATAAAGATTATTTTATCGATAATCTTACCGAAAGCCTACTTATATTTGATTCATTAAAGGATTATCAAAAATGCATCTGAATTTTGAGAATACGGCAATAGCCTTTGAGTTGAAAACCGACTCAGAACTTGAAAGAGCTTATTTTTTGTTCAAATTGATTGCCAATGAACCTTTGGTCAGAATAGGGACTGCAGTTACCAACTTTGCCATTAAAGCACATCTTCCAGTAGAAGGATTAATTCGGGCAACGGTCTTTGACCATTTTTGCGGCGGAACTACAGAAGAAGATTGTCTTTCCATTATAGATAAAATGCATCAAAAAGGAGTGTGTTCTATTTTGGATTATTCCGTGGAAGGTAAGGAAATAGAAGACCAATTTGATTTTGCTCTTAATAAGACCTTGGATGTCCTCGATTTTGTGAAGGAAAAGGACGCCATTCCATTTGCGGTATTTAAACCCACTGGATTTGGACGTTTTGAATTGTATGAAAAAGTCAGTGCTGGAAAATTACTTAGTGCCGATGAACAAGCCGAGTGGAGCAGGATAGCAGACCGCTATGACAAAGTTTGCAAAAAAGCATTTGACTTGGATGTGGCCCTTTTGATTGATGCCGAAGAGAGTTGGATGCAACAAGCGGCAGACGATTTAGCTCTTGATATGATGCGCAAATACAACAAAGAAAAGGTGGTTGTCTACAATACAGCACAAATGTATCGCTGGGACCGACTGGACTTTATCAAGGAACTGAATGAAACTGCCTCGTTGGAAAAATTCAAGGTAGGATTGAAAGTGGTGCGTGGTGCATATATGGAAAAGGAAAACGAGCGAGCAAAAGAGATGGGATATCCAACCCCTATATGTGAGTCCAAGCAGGCGACTGATGAGAACTTTGATGCGGCTATCAGTTTTATGGCTGAAAACCTTGACCGGATGAGCATTTTTGCAGGCACCCATAATGAATTGAGTTGTATGAAGTTGGTAGAGTTTATGGAACAGAAACAGCTCGACAATAATCATCGCTCCATATGGTTTGGCCAGCTTTATGGCATGAGCGACCATATTACTTATAACTTATCCGCTTCTGGATATAATGCCGCCAAATATGTTCCCTACGGACCAGTGAGGGATGTGATGCCCTACTTAATACGAAGGGCCGAAGAAAACACTTCCGTCGCTGGGCAAACCAGTAGGGAACTGGCCTTGTTACAAAAAGAGAAAAAACGTAGGAAGTTGGAAGATTAGTTTTTTATCTGGGAAGAAGTTACAATTACTTCCTTTGGGCAGTTTTTGAAGAGCAACTGAATCATTTCTTGAGTTTGTTTCCATTCAACAAGGTAGGTTTTACAAGGCTTGGACTCTGTATCACTTTTCCCAAAATCAATGTCCCCATCTTGTAAAAAAGATTGAATCAAAACGGTATCTCTATACTTTTCTTCCAAACCTTCTCCAAAGACTAGTGGTTTGGAGCGCATATCCTTTAATACGCGACAGTTGGGAAAATAACAGAACTCGGTACCGGTTTCATCTGATTTTTTCTTGAAAAAGAAAACTAAAAAAATGATTCCAATGGATAGGCCTACCAAATACCAGCCTAGGCGTTTTAAAAATCCCATAGACTTTTTTAAAAAATAAGGAAGTTAATATCGTTGTAGGAAAGACCGAACCAATCTCCTACAGATTTGTTGGTCAGAATACCGTGGTACATATACAAACCATTGCGTAGGCCCTTATCAAAACGTAGTGAGTGTTCCAAGCCTCCTTCTTCACCTATTTTTAGTAGATAGGGGGTGAAAATATTACTGATGGAAATGGAGGATGTTCTAGGATATCTTGATGGAATATTAGGTACTCCGTAGTGGATGACATCATATTTCTCTATAGTAGGTTTGTCGTGGGTAGTCACCTCTGAGGTTTCAAAACACCCGCCCATATCAATACTTACATCAATGATAACAGCTCCTTTTTTCATATTCTCTACCATGGTACTGGATACTACCACTGGAGATCTATCCTTGCCTCGGGTTGCACCAATGGCCACATCACAACGCTTTAAGGCTTTGAGTAGATTTTTAGGTTGAATCGTAGAGGTGTACACTGTACGGTTCAAATTGGTTTGAAGATTCCGGAGTTTGGTCAACGAATTATCAAACACCTTAATATTAGCTCCAAGCCCCAGTGCAGAGCGCGAAGCAAACTCACCTACGGTTCCTGCACCAATAATAACGACCTCTACAGGTGGTACACCACTGATATTTCCAAACATCAAACCGTTCCCTTTATTGGTGGTGGCCATAAGTTCGGATGCAATCAAAATGGAAGAGATACCGGCGATTTCACTTAGTGAACGTACGGCAGGATATTTCCCATCTTCATCGCGGATATACTCGAAAGCAATGGCGGTCAATCGTTTTTTGGCCATCTTTTCAAAATAGGCCTTGGATTGGGTCTTTATCTGCAAAGCTGAAATTATAATGGTCTGCGGGTTGAGCATATCCATTTCCGAAAGGGTAGGGGGCTCCACTTTTAAAATGAGTGGACAGGAGAAAACTTTTTTGGTATCGCGGGTGATTTCAGCTCCAGCGTTGGTATAATCCGTATCAGAAAAATTAGCGCCTTCTCCAGCACCAGATTCAATCAAAACCCGATGCCCGTGAGCTGTAATAGCATTGACCGCATCTGGGGTCAAACAAATCCGTTTTTCTTGGTATTGGTTTTCCTTGGGTAGTCCGATAAAGAGTTCTCCTTTTTGTTTTAGGATTTCCAAGGTCTCTTCTTGTGGCAGAAGTTGTTGTTTGCTAAATGGTGATGAGGGTTGGTTCATACATTGTAAATCCGATGATTAAACCCTTAAGGGTGTAAAACAAATTTACACTTTTTTGGAAAGGGTCTGATGACGTTGCTCCAGTTTCTCTCGCTCTTTGCGGAGTTCTTCTTTTTCTTTAAGAATTTGAAGCTCGGTATCCATCGCCTCTAAATCGATACCATGCACATGTTTGTCAACTAATTTTACCCTTATAAAATAGACTATAGGAACAACTATCATAGTCACTGCTATGATATAAAGAATTTCATTTTCATCAACACCAGATTCATACCGTATAACACCATAAAGCTGAAAACTATACATGGAAATCGGTATCAAAATAGCATGATACCACCATTGTCTAGAAGTTGCAAACCAAATTATCAATAGTAAAAGAGGAACTATCTTGGTAAAATAAAAATAAAAGGCCACACTAACATCCTCGAAACCATTAGGACCAAAATCGATTCCTAGAATATCTATTTTTTGTTCTCCCGCTGGAAGATACTTGTATAAATAAAATAGAAGAGGTGAAATCGCAATTAATACAGATATCAATCCCTCAATTAGTAATCGTTTCCTGATTCGTCTCTTATCTTTCATCACTTTCTTAACAGAAAAAGTTCAAGATTATTGTAAAAAAAAAGTCCCTTTTAAAAAAAGGGACCATTTAGACATTTAAAAATTAATTAAAGCTTTCGCATTAATTTTCTGTCAATACTAGTCTTTTGGTCTTTTTCAATGTCAATCGGCCCATTAGTAGAAACCGCTGTCATTGCTAAAAAGGCAATAGCTAGCAATCCAAAAAAAACTTTTTTAGTGTTCATCGTAAAAGAGTTTTTGGTTAATAAATGAATTCATTCACAAAACGAATGTAGGAAAATATTTCAAGCCAACCTACACTTCATCGATAAAACTTGCATTTTATCTGAAAAAGGAGGCCTTTTATCGATACTTACCAACCTCATAAGTGATTTCCTTCAAGATACATGGATTGTTTGGGTTCACGGATTTATCTCGATTGAACGTGTGTTTTCGTCGATAAAGTGTAAATGGATGGATTCTGTGTTTTCTGGCAAAACAGAAAATACTTTTTCCGGCCATTCAATAAACAGCCAGGCATTAGAATTTAGATAATCTTCAAATCCTAAATCATAAATTTCGCTTTCATCTTCAATGCGATAAAAATCAAAATGATATCCCAATAATTCGTTTTTTTTGGAAAAATATTCATTTACCAATCCAAACGTAGGGCTATTGGCTGAATCAATTCCATCCAAGTTTTTGACCAAATGTTTTATCAAAGTGGTTTTTCCTGCTCCCATTTCCCCATAAAAGCATAAAACTTTTCCAGACACATGATTGAGCAATTCAGTTGCAACCACATCGATATCCTGTAGCGTAAACTCTTTTTTCAATTTTATTTTATTTTGCTTCCAAAACTACAAAAGGTACAATCATTTCTTCCAAAGAAACCCCGCCATGTTGGTAGGTGTTCCTATAATACCCTACATAATGATTATAATTGTTGGGGTAGGCGAAGAAAAGATCATTTTTAGCAAAAATATAACTGCTGCTCAGATTGATATTGGGTAAATGTATTTCTTGAGGATTCTTTGTAGCTAGAACATCCTTGTCCTCGTAGGTAAGACTTCTTCCTGTCTTGTAGCGCAGGTTCAAACTGGTTTCACGGTCACCTATTACCTTTGAAGGCTGCTTTACGTTTATGGTGCCATGATCCGTGGTCAGAATCAATTTCATTCCAAGATTCTGTGCCTGTTGGATAATATCTAGAAGGGGAGAATTTTTAAACCAACTTAAGGTCAAAGAACGATATGCCTTATCGTTGGAAGCCAATTCCTTGATAACCTCCATTTCGGTTTTTGCATGGGAAAGCATATCCACAAAGTTGTACACCAGTACCGTAAGGTCATTGTCTTTTTGGGCACGGAAATTTTGGGCCAACTGTTTTCCTTGTTTCAAAGTACTAATCTTATGGTATTCCCAGTTCAAGTTGAGCCCTAATCGTTTTAATTGTTCTCCTAAAAATTCGGCTTCAAAGAGATTTTTCCCTCCCTCATCCGTATCGTTTTTCCACCATTCTGGATACTTTTTTTCCATGTCCAGAGGAGTAAGTCCAGAAAAAATAGCGTTACGTGCGTATTGGGTAGCCGTTGGCAATATGCTGAAATAAGAACATTCTTTTTTCTTTTTATAATGGACGCCCAACACTTTTTCAAAGGCCAACCACTGGTCGTAACGTAGGTTGTCAATTACAATTAGTAGGGTCTTATTGTTTTCCAATTCCGGATGAATCCTTTTTTGGAAAAGCGTGTGGGACATAATAGGTCCATCATCTGAAGAAAACCAATCTTGATAGTTTTTGTCCACAAACTTGCTGAACTGAGAATTGGCTTCAACCTTTTGGGATTCCAATATCTCAAACATTCCTGAATCCTCAATTTGTTCCAACTGCAATTCCCAATAAATCAACTTTTTGTAAAGTTCAGCCCATTCTTCGTGACTGTTCACCATGGATAAATCCATGGCGATTTTTCTGAACTCCTGCTGGTAGTTTGCCGTAGTTTTTTCAGAAACCAATCGAGAATTATCTAAACTCTTTTTAAGAGAAAGCAGTATTTGATTTGGATTTACAGGCTTGATTAAGTAATCCGCAATCTTGGAACCAATAGCCTCATCCATAATAAACTCCTCCTCGCTTTTGGTTATCATTACTACAGGTATGGAATCATCGTATTGTTTTATTTCATTCAATGTGTCCAAACCCGATATTCCGGGCATGTTTTCATCTAAAAAAACAATATCGAAGACTGTATTTTTTATTTCCTCAAGCGCATCTTGTCCACTTTGGCTAGTGACCACTTCGTAATTTTTGCTTTCTAAAAAAAGGATGTGGGGTTTGAGTAGGTCGATTTCATCATCAACCCACAGAATGGTGATTTTTTTCATATAGTGCTATCTTTACAGCTTTAAAAGTCGACTGCATTGGTCACAACCAACAAGCTTAAGGTCTTTAACGATCCAATTTACGGTTTTATTGGAACTCCCAGTGAACTTATTTTTGACCTCATTGCCCATCCCTACTTTCAACGTTTGAGACGGATATCCCAAATGGGAATGTCTTATTTGGTATATCCTGGAGCCCATCATACGCGGTTTCATCATGCCCTGGGGTGTATGCATTTAATGACCAAGGCCATCCAAATTTTGAAGCAGAAGGGAATTAAGATTTCGGACGAAGAAGAATCTGGACTTCTCTGTGCAATTTTATTGCATGACATGGGCCATGGACCTTTCTCACATGCGTTAGAAGGATTTATTGTTGAGGACGTTATGCATGAAAAAATATCCCTCAGGTTTATGCAAGCGCTGAATTCCGAGTTTTCAGGAGCTTTGGACATAGCGATTCAAATATTTCAGGGGAGTTATCATAAGCCCTTTATGAATCAATTGGTATCCAGTCAGTTGGATATGGATCGACTCGATTATCTGAAACGGGATAGTTTTTATTCCGGAGTGACGGAAGGGAACATTAACTCGGAACGCTTAATATCCATGCTTAACGTAGTAGATGGAAACTTGGTGGTTGAAGAGAAGGGTATTTATGCCGTAGAGAAGTTTCTAATGGCACGAAGGTTTATGTATTGGCAGGTTTACCTGCATAAAACAAGTCTGGTTGCTGAGCAACTGCTTATTCGTATTATGAACCGAGCGCGTGGTCTTTTGAAGGATGGTTATACCGTTTCCTGTAGCGAAACATTGAACTATTTTCTTAAATCGGATGGAGATAAAGGCTTTTCAGAGGAATCTTTGGAGTTTTTTTCAAAATTGGATGATATTGATGTGATGTCCGCCTTAAAAGAATGGCAGTACCATTCTGATTTTGTACTCTCATCATTATGCAAAATGATTCTTGACCGAAAACTTTTGCATATCAAAATGAAGAACAATCCCATTTCGAATGAAAAATTTGAAGAAAAGCTAAAGTGGGCAAAAGATATTCATAATCTTGCGGAAGAAGATGTGCCTTATTTTGTTTTCAGGGGAGAGGTGGCAAATAAAGCGTACCATGATAGTTATCAGACTATAAACATTTTAAAGAAGAACGGTAAAGTAGCACCACTCTTAACTGAGTCTGACGAATTGAGTTTAAAAGCTCTCTCCAAGAAAGTGACTAAATACTATATGTGTTACCCCCGATAACCGTTTATCAAATTTTGTTACTTTTGCAGCAATGAAATTTACGGCCACCCAAATTGCAGGAATATTAGAGGGAGAGGTTGAGGGAAATCCTCAAATTACAGTACACAAATTATCAAAAATAGAGGAAGGAGAAACAGGTTCTTTAACCTTCCTGGCCAATCCAAAATATACCTCATATATCTATTCAACCAAAGCCTCTATTACTATTGTCAATAGAGATTTTGCACCAGAACAAGAACTAACAACTACTTTGATAAAGGTAGATGATGCGTATAAGTCATTCTCCAAATTACTTGAGTACTACAATCAAGCAAAGAGTAATAAGGTAGGTGTGGAGCAACCTTCTTTTGTTTCCGAAACTGCTAAATATGGAGATGCATTCTATTTAGGTGCATTTTCTTACTTGGGGGATAATGTGAACATTGGAAACAATGTGAAGATATATCCCAATGTGTATATCGGCGAAAACGTCACAATAGGTGATAATGTTTTGATTTTTGCAGGTGCAAAGATTTATTCAGAATCCATAATTGGTAACAATTGCGTTATTCATAGCGGGGCTATAATTGGAGCAGATGGGTTTGGTTTCACACCAAACGAGAAAGGCGAGTATAGCAAAGTTCCACAAACCGGAAATGTGATTTTGGAAGAAAATGTGGATGTTGGCGCAGGAACTACCATTGACAGGGCAACTTTGGGTTCTACAATACTTCGTAAAGGAGTTAAACTGGACAACCAAATTCAAATTGCCCATAATGTAGAAATAGGTGAACATACTGCAATAGCTGCACAAACAGGAATAGCGGGTTCTACAAAAATTGGTAAATACTGTTTAATAGGCGGACAGGTAGGTATCGTAGGTCACATTACTATTGGCGATAAGGTACGTATCCAAGCTCAATCGGGCATAGGCCGGAATGTAAAAGATGGTGAGGTGCTTCAGGGCTCTCCAGCACTTAATTACGGTGACTACAATAAATCATACGTACACTTCAAGAATCTGCCGAAACTGGTAAATACAATCAACAAAATAGAAAAAAAGGCTAAAGTCGACCATGACTAATACAAAGCAACGTACCATTGAAAAAAAGGTAACATTGGAAGGTGTTGGTTTGCATACTGGAGAGAATGTAACCATGTCCTTTGTTCCTGCAAAAGAAAACCACGGTTTTGCATTCAAACGAGTAGATTTGGAAGGAGAACCCATAATAGAGGCAGATGCCAGCTATGTGGTAAACACGCAAAGAGGTACCAACTTAGAAAAAAACGGAGTTAAGATTCAAACCTCAGAGCATGTTTTAGCAGCTTTGGTAGGTCTTGAAATAGACAACGTCCTAATAGAATTGAACGCTCCCGAGCCCCCAATCATGGATGGTTCATCTAAATTCTTTGTTCAAGCTTTGGAAGATGCTGGAATCATTGACCAAGAGCTGGAGCGGGAAGTATATGTCGTAAAAGATGTCATTTCGTATAAAGATGAAGCCACCGGAAGTGAGATTACCGTAATTCCTTCGGATAAATATCAAATTACCACAATGGTCGATTTTGGGACGAAGGTATTGGGTACCCAAAATGCAAATTTGGAACAATTGTCAGATTTCAAATCTGAAATAGCAGATTCGAGAACCTTCAGTTTTCTTCATGAGCTGGAAATGCTTTTGGAGCATGGTTTGATTAAAGGAGGTGACCTAAATAACGCCATTGTCTATGTGGACAAGGAAATTTCCGAGGCCACAATGAAAAAATTAGAGAAAGCCTTTAAGAAAAAGAAGCTCTCCGTAAAACCAAATGGAATTTTGGACAACCTCACCCTGCATTACCCCAATGAAGCGGCTCGCCATAAGTTATTGGATGTTGTTGGGGATTTGGCGCTTGCAGGGACCCGTATTCAAGGTAAGGTCATTGCCAACAAGCCGGGGCACTTTGTAAATACCCAGTTCGCCAAGAAGCTTCAAAAAATAATCAAACAAGAGAGACGTAATTCGGTTCCTGATGTTAACCTTCATGCAAAACCGGTGAAGGACATCACTCAGATTATGGAGATGCTTCCGCATCGTCCTCCATTCTTATTGGTGGATAAAATCATGGAGCTCTCTGAAGAGCATGTGATTGGTGTGAAGAACGTGACCATGAACGAACCTTTTTTTGTAGGTCACTTTCCAGGAGCGCCTGTAATGCCGGGTGTGCTGCAAATTGAAGCCATGGCTCAAACAGGAGGCATTTTAGTTCTAAGTACTGTTCCAGACCCTGAAAATTATCTTACGTATCTACTTAAAATTGACAATGTTCGGTATAAACAACAAGTAGCCCCTGGTGATACCTTGATTTTTAAGTTGGATTTATTGAGCCCAATTCGCAGGGGAATCTGTCAAATGCAGGCAAGGGCATACGCCAATGGAAGATTGGTCTCTGAAGCTGAAATTATGGCCCAAATCACCAAAGTAAAAGGAAACTAAATGAATCAACCATTAGCATATGTGCACCCTGGTGCCAAGATTGCAAAGAACGTGGTCATTGAACCGTTCACTACCATACATAATAATGTTACCATAGGTGAAGGTACTTGGATTGGTTCCAACGTAACCATAATGGAAGGGGCACGAATTGGAAAAAATTGTAATATTTTTCCAGGTGCTGTAATCTCTGCCATGCCACAAGATTTAAAATATCAAGGAGAGGAAACCACAGTCCATATTGGAAATAATACCACCATTCGTGAATGTGCCACTATTAATAAAGGAACTTCAGACAGAATGAAAACGGTTATTGGTAACAATTGTCTGATTATGGCATATTGCCATATTGCACATGATTGCGTCGTTGGTGACAATAGTATTTTCAGTAATAATTCAACATTGGCTGGACACGTAACGGTAGGTAGCAATGTGGTTTTGGCTGGTATGGTGGCAGTTCATCAATTTGTCTCTGTAGGAAACCATGCCTTTATAACCGGGGGTTCTTTGGTGCGTAAAGATGTACCTCCTTTTGTGAAGGCAGCAAGGGAGCCACTTTCTTATGTAGGGATTAATTCAGTAGGGCTACGTCGCAGAGGCTTTACTTCGGAAAAGATTCGCGAGGTACAGAATATTTACAGGATTCTGTATCAAAAAAATTACAACAACACTCAGGCAGCATCTATTATAGAAGCTGAAATGGAGGCTACTCCAGAACGTGATGAGATTCTGCAATTTATTAGAGATTCCCAGAGAGGAATCATGAAAGGATATTTTAGCTCAAACTAAAGCAAATGGCAAATACTTCAGATATACGAAAAGGATTGTGCATAAAGTACAACCACGACATTTTTAAAATCATTGAATTCCTTCATGTAAAGCCAGGTAAAGGACCCGCTTTCGTAAGGACTAAGTTGAAAAGTGTTACTACTGGAAAAGTAATAGACAACACGTTTTCTGCCGGGCATAAAATAGAAGATGTTCGCGTGGAAACACGTTCATACCAATATTTGTATGCAGAAGGGGATACATTTCATTTTATGAATACGGATGACTACAATCAGATTTCTCTGGAAAAGAATTCCTTGGACGCTCCAGACCTTTTGAAAGAAGGAGAAGTGGTGACCATTCTTTTCAATACTGAGGACAGTATGCCACTTTCCGTTGAAATGCCCGCCAGTGTAATTTTGGAAGTTACCCATACGGAACCTGGTGTAAAAGGTAACACAGCAACAAACGCTACTAAACCTGCCACTGTGGAAACAGGAGCTCGTATCAATGTTCCTCTTTTTATAAATGAGGGAGACAAGATTAAGGTTGATACGGAGAAAGGCGCCTATATGGAACGTGCTAAGGAATAGATTGCATGAGATTTCCAAAGGCACAAAACCTAAAAGACATAGCAGACCTTATACAGGCTGAATTTGTTGGAAATCCAGATTTCCCTGTTTTGGGAATGAATGAAATTCATGTAGTTGAGGAAGGTGACATTGTTTTTGTAGACCATCCCAAGTATTATGATAAAGCGTTGGAATCGAGGGCTACTATTGTATTGATTAATAAAAAGGTAGAGTGTCCTAAAGGCAAAGCCTTATTGATTTCGGACGACCCTTTTAGAGATTTCAATAAGCTCACTTTACATTTTAGACCATTTGCTCCCTCAAATGTTTCAATTGCCAAATCTGCCGAAATTGGCGAGGGTACCATTATTCAACCCAATGTGTTTATTGGGAATCAGGTAAAAATTGGAAAAAACTGTCTGATTCACCCCAATGTATCTATTTACGATCATTGCATCATTGGTGACCATGTAACCATTCATGCAGGGACTGTTTTGGGTGCCGATGCCTTTTACTACAAGAATCGTCCAGAAGGTTTTGATAAATTGATATCTGGAGGAAGGGTTGTTGTTGAGGACTATGTGGACATTGGTGCTTCGTGTACAATAGACAGGGGTGTTACTGGGGATACTACGATTAAGGAAGGCTCAAAATTGGATAATCAAATCCAAGTTGGCCATGATACTGTAATAGGAAAAAAATGCCTTATAGCTTCCCATACTGGAATCGCTGGCTGCACTGTTATTGAAGATGAAGTCACACTTTGGGGTCAGGTAGGAATTATTAGTGGAGTAACCATTGGTAAAAAGGCCGTTGTCCTTGCGCAATCTGGAGTTGCAAAATCCTTGGAAGGTGGCAAAACCTATTTTGGAAGCCCTGCCGAGGAAGCAAGAGAAAAAATGAAACAAATGGCATATATTAAGCAAGTGCCATTTCTCATGGAAAAGATTAAAAAGAATTCTTGAATTGGCTGGCACAAATGATTGCCAAAACCTATTTTTGCAAAGCAATTAAGTAAATAATATGAGTGTCTTAGTAAACAAAGATTCAAAAATAATAGTACAAGGTTTTACTGGTAGTGAAGGTACATTCCACGCTGGACAGATGATTGAATACGGTACCAATGTTGTTGGTGGTGTAACTCCCGGTAAAGGAGGTCAAGAACATCTTGATAAACCTGTTTTCAATACGGTTGAAGAAGCCGTAAAACAGGTCGGTGCGGATACTACAATTATTTTTGTTCCTCCTGCTTTTGCAGCCGATGCTATCATGGAAGCTGCTAGTGCTGGGATTAAGGTCATAATTACAATCACTGAAGGAATTCCAGTGGCGGACATGGTTAAGGCCAATAATTATATAAAGGATTTGGATTGCACGTTGGTAGGACCAAACTGTCCCGGAGTCATCACTCCGGATGAGGCCAAAGTAGGAATTATGCCCGGTTTTGTTTTCAAAAAAGGAAACGTGGGAATTGTCTCTAAGTCTGGCACATTGACTTATGAAGCTGCAGACCAAGTGGTTCGACAAGGATTGGGGATTACTACAGCTATCGGAATAGGTGGCGACCCTATCATCGGTACAACAACTAAGGAAGCCGTTGAATTACTTATCAATGATCCAGAAACAGAATGCGTTGTTATGATTGGGGAGATTGGTGGTCAGCTAGAAGCAGACGCCGCTAAATGGTACAAGGAAAGTGGAAGTACCAAGCCCATTGTAGGTTTTATTGCTGGAGAAACAGCACCTGCAGGTAGAACCATGGGCCACGCTGGAGCGATTGTAGGAGGTAGCGACGATACTGCGCAAGCCAAAAAACGCATTATGCGCGAATCTGGTATTCATGTTGTGGATTCTCCGGCAGAAATCGGGATTAAGGTCAAAGAAGTAATGGCCTAACTAATCGTTAAAAGAATTGTAAATCCCGTTTTTGACGGGATTTTTTTTCACTTCAACTTAAAAACAACACCTATATTTGAGGTTATAACCATTCAAACCAACATTACTATGAAACTTTTGGAAGGCAAAAACGTAATTATTACTGGTGCCAGTAGAGGAATTGGAAAAGGAATAGCAAAAGTATTTGGGGAACATGGAGCCAATGTGGCATTCACCTACAGTTCCAGCGAAGCACCTGCTTTGGAATTGGAAAAAGAATTAAAAGCAATGGGGGTTAAGGCTAAGGCCTACAAGAGTAATGCGGCCAGTTTTAGCGAGTCTGAAGCATTGATTGCTGACGTACTAAAGGAGTTTGACAGTATCGATGTTTTAATAAACAATGCAGGCATCACCAAGGACAACCTACTGATGCGAATGGGTGAATCGGATTTCGATACGGTAATCGAAATCAATTTAAAGTCCGTTTTTAATATGACAAAAGCGGTTCAACGTACTATGTTGAAGCAACGAAAAGGTTCCATTATTAATATGAGTAGTGTTGTTGGAGTTAAAGGAAATGCTGGACAGACCAACTATGCAGCATCTAAAGCAGGAATGATTGGTTTTACAAAGTCTGTAGCCTTGGAACTGGGCTCCAGAAACATTCGTTGTAATGCGATAGCACCAGGGTTTATTGAAACAGAAATGACCGATAAACTCGATGAAAAAACAGTTCAGGGCTGGCGCGATGCAATTCCTCTAAAAAGAGGAGGCAGTCCTGAGGATGTGGCCAATGCTTGTGTTTTCCTTGCTTCAGATTTATCGGCATACGTGACTGGCCAGGTTCTGAATGTTGACGGAGGTATGCTAACCTAGATTGAATGGATATACGCACGCTACTTCTCATAATATTGGCGGTCATAGCTGCGTTGACCATTGTTTTTTATCAGTATTTTTTCAAAACAAATCAAAAGGGAAGCCTTAAGATTATCCTTACCGCCTTAAGATTTTTGATGCTCTTTGCGGCGTTTCTTTTATTGATAAACCCAAAGCTTATTGATAAGGAGTATTATTTGGAAAAATCCAATCTAATTTTGCTATTGGATGATTCATCATCTATGCTCAAATCCTCAAATGCCGATGATATTGAGCGTTATATCGCCAAAATTCAGGACAATGAAGCCCTGAGGGAGAGATTTTCGCAATTTCAATTCAAATTTGGTTCCCAAATGGAAGAAAGTGATTCGCTTTCCTTTCAGCAGGAGAACACCAATATTGCCAAGGCCCTTTCAAAGACAAACGAACTTTTTATTAAGGGAAACAATACAGTAGTGCTTTTTTCAGACGGAAACCAAACACTAGGAAGAGATTACGAATTTTTAAACCTGAAAAACAATGTTCAAGTCAACTCAGTTGTAGTCGGGGATACTACAACGTACCAAGACATTTCTATTGGTCTCGTAAATACCAATGCCTATGCTTTCTTAGGAAATAAATTTCCTGTCGAGGCCATTATCCAGTATTCAGGAGAACAAAATGTATCAAAGAACCTCGTTATTAATCTAGATGGCAAGAGAGTTTTTCAAGAAACTGTAAGTTTCAATCCTACCGAAAACAGTAAGCGTATTAACACCTTAGTTGAGGCGGAAAGTGTCGGGTTAAAAACGTTGGAGCTTCAAATTTCACCCTTAGAAAATGAGAAAAACGTTATCAACAATAACAAAGTTGTTGCGTTAGAGGTGATTGATGAAAAGACTAATGTCACTTTGGTTTCGGATATGCTGCATCCTGATATTGGTGCGCTCAAAAAAGCTATAGAATCCAACGAGCAACGCCAATTAAATGTGGTCAAACCCAATACAACGAATGAGGTTTTAGAGGATACCGATGTTTTTATAGTATACCAACCCAATGGTAAGTTTCAAAGAATTTATGATTTTATCAAAGCTGGCAACTACAATCACTTTACTATCACGGGCACGCAAACGGACTGGCGTTTTCTAAATCAAGTTCAAGAGAATTTTTTCAAAGAGGATTTTAATCAAAAAGAAGAAATCTTACCAGTATTGAATAGATCTTTTTCAGAATTTGGCCTAGGCGATTTTGATACAGCCGATTATCCTCCTCTAATAAGCAATCTAGGTGATTTGGATATTTCCGTAGCCCATCAAAATATATTGTACCAACGTATTAAAGGCGTGGATTTGGACATACCCTTGTTGACCACAATCAATTCAGGAGGCAAAAAGGAAGCCGTTCTTTTTGGGGAAAATATTTGGAGATGGCGTGCTAAAAGTTATTTGGACAACAACACTTTCGGGATTTTTGATGATTTTATTGGTAAACTCCTACTGTTTTTGAATAGTGACGGAAAACGAAGTCGATTGGAGTTGGATTACAAAACAGTTTTTGGCGGGACGGATGCTGCTCGAATTAAAGCTACCTATTTTGATAAGAGCTATAATCTAGATCCGAATGGCAGCGTTCAAATTGAAATAAGAGATCAAAATTCCGATTATAGTAGACAAGCTCCAATGTTATTTAAGGGATCCTTTTTTGAGTATGACCTGGAAAACCTAAATGCTGGAACGTATGAGTTTACAGTTCGAGAAAACAAAGAGAATATCTCCAAATCGGGCACCTTTAAAATAGTTGAATTTAAACAGGAAGATCAGGTTTTTTCAGCGAATTATGGAAAATTGCAACGATTATCAGAAAAAACAAATGGAAGGCTTTATTTTCCAAATCAACTGGATAGTTTGGTGGAAGACTTATTAAGTTCAAAACATACTCTACCCGTTCAAAAGAGCAAGCAAAATGTCGTATCTTTAATAGATTATAGAATGCTCTTGGGCATTATTGTATTTTGTTTGGCACTTGAGTGGTTTTTAAGGAAATACAACGGATTAATTTAAAAAATAGATAGATGGATAGATTACCGAAGATAGGATTGCCCATAATAGTGGCTGTAATTCTGCTGATTATTTTAATTTCAAAATCAGCAATCACAATTGGTTCTGGGGAAGCAGGGGTGCTTTACAAAACTTTTAGTGATGGTGTGGTTATAGATAAGCCGCCACTGGGAGAAGGGTTTCATTTAGTGGCGCCTTGGAACAAAGTATACGTTTATGAAGTACGTAGACAGGAGATTTTTGAAAAAATGAAGGTTTTGTCTTCAAATGGATTGGACATTCAGTTGGATGCTTCTGCTTGGTACCAACCCAATTACAATCAACTTGGTAAATTGCACCAAGAGATAGGTGAAAATTATTTACAGCGTATAATTCTACCTACCATACGTTCTGCTGCTCGTAGTGTTGTAGGTCGATATACTCCGGAACAGTTATACTCCAGTAAACGGGATGCCATTCAAGCTGAAATCTTTGAAGAAACAAAGAAAATAGTGGATAACCAGTATATTGTTTTGGATGATATACTAGTGCGCGATGTAACTTTGCCACCCACAATTAAGGAGGCCATTGAACGAAAATTGAAGCAAGAGCAGGAATCCTTAGAATATGAATTCCGTTTGGTAACTGCTCAAAAAGAAGCAGAACGGCAACGTATTGAAGCACAAGGAAAGGCAGATGCCAATAGAATTTTAAGTGCTTCACTGACTGACAAAATTCTCCAGGATAAAGGAATTGAGGCTACACTGCAACTTGCTCAGTCCCCTAACTCCAAAGTAGTGGTCGTAGGATCAAGTGGAGATGGTCTACCACTCATTTTGGGAAATAACTAAATAAATCTTTTTTGATAAAAAAATATATTTTAATTTTACACTCATAATGAGAAATCAGAATACACATCATCATTTTTACACTTGCACTCAAGCGAGGTAAAAATGTATTGTTGTAGATAAACTATATTTTAACCCGTTTGAGAAATCAAACGGGTTTTGTTTTTGTACCCTTTTGGTTTTTCATATTAAATGAAAAAGAAGAATGACTGAAATTAGAATAGCGGTTCAAAAAAGTGGCCGTTTAAACCAAGATTCACTTAAAATCTTAAAGGACTGCGGTATTTCCATTGATAATGGAAAGGATCAGTTAAAAGCTACGGCCCGTAAATTTCCTTTAGAAGTGTTTTACCTACGGAATGGTGATATTCCCCAGTATTTAAGGGATGGAGTAGTGGACATTGCCATTTTGGGAGAAAACGTTTTGGTTGAAAAAGGAAAGGATATCTCTATTGCCGAGAAATTGAACTTCTCCAAATGTAGAGTTTCGCTAGCGGTTCCAAAATCCTTTAAATATAACGCTGTAAATGATTTTGAAGGAAAACGAATTGCAACTTCCTACCCAAATACCGTAAAAGACTATCTAGCTTCAAAAGGAGTCAATGCGGATTTACATATTATCAATGGCTCTGTTGAAATTGCACCCAATATCGGACTCGCAGACGGAATTTGTGATATTGTTTCCAGTGGCAGTACACTTTTTAAGAATAACTTGAAGGAAGTAGAGGTGATTTTAAAGAGTGAAGCTGTTCTTGCTGTCTCTCCTAAAATCTCTGCTGAAAGAAAAGCTATTCTGGATAAGCTTAGGTTTAGAATTCAATCTGTACTTGAGGCACGAAACAACAAGTATGTGCTTTTGAATGCTCCGAATGAAAAGTTGGACGAAATATTGGCACTTTTACCTGGAATGCGTAGTCCCACAGTTCTACCTTTAGCAGAAAAGGGATGGAGTTCTGTGCATACCGTGATTCAGCAAGATACATTTTGGGAAGTAATTGATGAGTTGAAACAAGCGGGTGCTGAAGGAATTCTCGTTTGTCCAATCGAGAAAATGGTACGCTAATGCAACGAATTGAAAATCCACCAAAACAAGATTGGAAAAATATCCTCAAACGCCCCACTCAAGAAGTAGGGGATATTGAGTCTACGGTAGAACGTATTTTTTCTGAAGTTCAAAATAACGGAGACAATACACTTTTTAAATACACCGCTCAATTTGATAAAGTGGAGTTGGACAATTTAAGAGTTTCTTCCCAAGAGATTGAAGATGCTTCTTCAAAAGTCTCCAACGAACTAAAACAGGCAATTGATGTTGCCAAAGGGAACATAGAACGTTTTCACAAGGCTCAAAAAAGTGAACCTGTTGTAGTCGAAACAATGCAAGGGGTCCAATGTTGGCAGGAAAAACGACCCATCCAAAAAGTAGGGCTTTATATTCCCGGAGGAACTGCGCCTTTGTTTTCAACAATATTAATGTTAGCAGTTCCTGCAAAAATTGCTGGCTGTGATGAAATTGTGTTATGTACTCCTCCAGACAGTGAAGGAAACATAAATGAAACAATCTTGTACACTGCTAAGCTATGCGGTGTCACACAAGTTTTTAAGATAGGCGGGATTCAAGCTATAGCGGGAATGACTTTTGGTACTGAAAGTATCCCAAAGGTATTTAAGATTTTTGGCCCGGGAAATCAGTTTGTTACCGTAGCCAAACAGATTGCTACCAAATACGGAGTAGCTATTGACATGCCTGCAGGTCCGAGTGAACTTTTGGTAGTGGCGGATGAAACTGCGAACCCAGAATTTGTCGCATCAGACTTGCTGAGTCAAGCAGAGCATGGTGTGGATAGCCAAGTTGTTTTGGTTTCTACCTCCAAAAGGATGATAGCGCAGACAGAAGAAGCGATTAAAAATCAAATAGAGCTTTTGCCAAGAAAGGATATTGCAAAAAAGGCTATTTCCAATAGTAAACTCATTCTTGTTCAAAACGATAAAGTCGCTTTGGATTTAATCAATGAATATGGCCCGGAACACTACATTGTCTGTGTTGAAAATGAGGATTTTTTTGTTAGGAATACCATAAATGCAGGTTCTGTTTTTATTGGCAACTATACTCCAGAAAGCGCAGGAGATTATGCTTCGGGTACAAACCACACATTGCCCACCAATGGATATGCAAAACAGTACAGTGGTGTAAATTTGGACAGCTTTTTAAAGAGTATGACTTTTCAGAAAATAGATAGGGAAGGTATTCAAGCTATTGGAACCACTATTGAACTGATGGCTGAAGCTGAAGGCCTGCACGCACACAAAAATGCAGTGACCCTAAGATTAAAAGAATTGGAAGGAGACGAGCAATGAAGACAACCGAGAAGTTCAACATTGATGATTTTGTCCGAGAGTCGGTAAAAGGACTAAAACCCTATTCTTCGGCTAGAGATGAATATGTTTCCGACGGTAACGAAATGATTTTTTTGGATGCCAATGAAAATCCCTATGAGAATGGAGTAAATCGATACCCTGACCCGCAGCAAAGAACGCTTAAGACGGTTTTGGCGAACCAAAAAAACGTTTCTGAGCAGAATATACTTTTAGGGAACGGAAGTGACGAAGTATTGGATTTATTGTTCAGAGCCTTTTGCGAGCCGGGAGTCGATAATGTTGTCACTTTGCCACCAACCTACGGAATGTACAAGGTTTTGTCTGGGATAAACGCGGTGGAAAACAAAGAGGTTTTACTAACCCAAGATTTTGAACCTGAGGTTGACAAAATCCTGGAAACAGTCGACCGGAAAACCAAAATGGTTTTTTTATGCACTCCGAACAATCCCACAGGGAATAGTTTTTCTTCCGCTAAAATAGAGGCTATTCTAAATGGTTTCAATGGTTTGGTGGTCATTGATGAAGCATATATTGATTTTTCAGAGCAGGAAAGTTGGCTTTCAAGATTATTGGATTTTCCGAATTTGGTGGTTACTCAAACGCTATCGAAAGCGTATGGAATGGCAGGAATTAGATTGGGTATTTGTTATGCTTCAAATCAAATCATTCAGATACTTAATAAGATCAAACCTCCCTATAATGTCAACGAACTTACTCAGCAAAAAGCTTTGTCACGAGTAAATGATAATGATGCGGTGACTTCGGAAGTGGATAAGATTCTGAAAGAAAGGGAAGTCTTGATTCAAGAACTTCAGAGGCTGGGGTTTGTAGAAAAAGTATATCCTACGGATGCTAATTTTGTATTGGCAAAGGTTGATGATGCCGAAAAGCGGTATCAACAATTATTGGACCTGAATGTGGTGGTACGAAACAGGAGCTCACAACCTTTGTGCAACAATACCTTGCGGTTCACAGTAGGCACACCTGATGAAAACAAAAAATTGATTGAAGTTTTAACGAAAATTTCGTCACCCTGAATTCATTTCAGGGTCTCACTAAAAAGATGCTGAAACAAGTTCAGCATGACAAAATGGATATGAAGAAAATACTTTTTATAGATAGAGATGGCACCATCATCAAAGAAACTGCTGATGAACAGATAGATTCATTCGAAAAAATGGTTTTCTACCCCAAGGTGTTCACCTATTTGGGCAAGATTGCCAAGGAACTGGATTTTGAATTGGTTATGATAACCAATCAAGATGGGCTAGGTACTGATATTTTTCCAGAAGATACCTTTTGGCCGGTCCATAATTTCATTTTAAAGTCTTTTGAAAATGAAGGGGTTGTTTTTGATGAAGTTTTCATTGATAGGACTTTTCCAAAGGAAAATGCGAATACCCGTAAACCTGGGACGGGACTGTTGACATCCTATTTTTCGGATGAATGTGATTTGGCGAACTCCTTTGTGATTGGGGATAGATTGACGGATATAGAATTGGCAAAGAATCTGGGGGCAAAGGGGATTTTCATCAATGATGAAACCCATTTGGGAACCAATGAAATCACTGTAAAAAGAGAAGAACTGGACGAGTATATAGCATTGGAAAGCAATGAATGGCAGAGGATATACGAGTTTTTGAAACTGGAGAATAGAACGGCAGTGATTTCTCGTAAAACCAATGAAACCGATATCTTGATTGAATTGGACCTAGACGGGACAGGTAAAAGTGATATTGATACAGGTCTATCCTTTTTTGACCATATGTTGGACCAACTGGCCAGACATGGACAATTGGATTTAAAAATTAAGGTTGATGGTGATTTGGAGGTGGACGAGCACCATACCATAGAAGATACCGCTATTGCCCTAGGTGAAGTTTTTTCTAAAGCCCTTGGTGATAAGTTGGGAATGGAACGCTACGGTTTCAGCCTTCCCATGGATGATTGCTTGGCGCAAGTGGCTTTAGATTTTGGAGGAAGAAACTGGTTGGTCTGGGATGCACAGTTCAATCGGGAGAAGATTGGGGACATGCCCACAGAAATGTTCCATCATTTCTTCAAGTCTTTTACTGATGGGGCCAAGGCCAACTTGAATATCAAGGTGGAAGGCACCAATGAACACCACAAAATTGAAGCTATTTTTAAGGCTTTTGCTAAATCCATCAAAATGGCTGTCAAAAGAGATGTAGAGAAAATGGTTTTACCATCAACCAAAGGAATGCTATAAATGAAAATAGTTATAATTGATTATGGTGCTGGTAACATTCAGAGCATCATGTTCGCCATACAGCGTCTGGGTTTTAAAGCAGTTTTGAGTAGTGATGCCAATGAAATACAGGAGGCTGACAAGGTTATATTTCCTGGAGTGGGAGAGGCGAGTTCTGCCATGGCCAAACTCAATGAAAGCGGTTTGGAAGATACTATTAAAAACCTCACTCAACCTGTTTTGGGAATCTGTTTGGGTATGCAGCTCATGTGCAACAGTTCTGAGGAAGGAAACACAAAGGGTCTTGGTATTTTTGATTTAGATGTGGTCAAGTTTTCAGAAGCCTTGAAAGTGCCCCAAATAGGTTGGAATGAAATTACAGAACTTAAATCCAATTTGTTCAAGTTGGTTCCCGAACGAAGCCATATCTATTTAGTGCATAGTTTCTATGCCCCTAAATCAGAGGATACTATTGCAGTTTCCGAATATGGGTTGGAATACAGTGCTGCGTTGAAAAAAGATAACTTTTATGGTACTCAATTCCACCCGGAAAAGAGTAGTAAAATAGGTTCCAAAATTCTTCAAAACTTCTTAGAATTGTAATGGAAAACAAGTGTTACATATCAACTGATGTTTCTAAAATGAATGTGGAATTCATTCATAAATATCTGTCGGAAACTTCATATTGGGCTCAAGGAAGGAGCAAAGACTTGGTGGAGAAATCAATTGAGAATTCATTATGTTTTGGAGCTTTCAATGCAAATGATAATCAAGTAGGTTTTGCAAGGGTTGCTACGGATTATGTGGTTTTTGCATGGCTGATGGATGTTTTTATTGTCCAAGACTTTAAGGGAAAAGGTATCGGCCAACTTTTATTACAAGCAATAATGGACCATCCAGATGTAAAGAAAGTGAATGGCATTGGGCTGCGGACTAATGATGCTCAAGAGTTTTATAGAAAATTTGGATTTGATATGGTTCCTGACCCAACAACATGGATGTTTAAAAAGAACATGTGATGCGAATAATACCTGCCATTGATATTATTGACGGAAAATGTGTCCGATTGTCCAAAGGAGATTATGACACAAAAAAGATTTATAACGAAAATCCTCTGGAGGTTGCCCAAGCATTTGAGGCTCATGGTATTGAATATTTGCATTTGGTTGATTTAGATGGAGCTAAATCAAAACATATTGCGAATCATAGTGTTTTGGAGCAAATTGCTTCCAAAACCCGACTGAAAATAGATTTTGGAGGCGGTCTTAAAAGCGATGAAGATTTACGAATAGCTTTTGAAAGTGGTGCTTCCCAAATCACCGGAGGGAGTATTGCAGTAAAAGATGAGGACACGTTTTTAAATTGGATTGCCAAGTATGGAGCGGATAAAATTATTCTTGGGGCAGATGCGAAAGATGAAAAAATTGCAATTTCAGGTTGGGAAGAAGAATCAGATATATCTCTAATACCCTTTATAAAAGGGTTCCAGAAAAAGGGAATCAAGTATGTTATCTGTACGGACATTAGCAAAGATGGCATGCTTCAAGGACCTTCATTTGGTTTGTATGGAAAAATTTTGGAACAAACCAAAAAATGGGAAACACGGATTACGGGCAGTGGGGTAGAAGATAAAGAAGTCTTGGGAATATATTTAATTGCCAGTGGAGGCATCTCTTGTTTTGAAGAATTGGAAAGATTGGCGGAACTGGGTTGCGAAGGTACCATCATTGGAAAAGCGATTTACGAAAACAAAATCAGCTTAAGACAACTAGAAAACTATATTTTGGAAAATGGGGTTTCATAAAGATTTTGAAAAGGAATTCATCTTACAAGCTGGCTATCGAATGGATGAGAGTCTTCGAATGGTCAAAAAGTGTCTTGACCAACTTTCGGATGACCTGATTTGGAAAAAACCGAATGCTGTCACCAACAGTATTGGGAATCTAATTATTCATCTTTGTGGCAATATCACGCAATATGGTATTGCTTCGCTTCAAGGATTGGAAGATGACAGGAATCGGGATTTGGAATTTGAGACAGTTTCCGGATTTACCAAAAATGAACTCTTGGATAAATTGAAAAGTACCGTAGAAAAAGCGAAACAGAGTTTTGTTGATGCTGACTCCCAAGAATTACTAAGAAAACGAAAAGTACAAGGGTTTGAGTTTTCAGGGATTGGAAATATTGTTCATGTTGTTGAGCATTTCTCGTATCATACCGGTCAAATAGCGCTTTGGACCAAACTGTTGAACAACAAAGACCTGGGGTTTTATGATGGGTTTGATTTGAACATAAAGAATGAAAACACGTAAGGAAACATGCTAACAAAACGAATTATTCCCTGTTTGGATATCAAAGACGGCAGAACCGTAAAAGGGGTCAATTTCGTCAATTTAAAGGATGCGGGTGATCCTGTAGAGCTGGCCGAAGTGTATGCCTTGGAAGGTGCGGACGAATTGGTTTTTCTGGATATTTCAGCAACGGAAGAAAAAAGGAAAACCCTCGCAGATTTAGTGTATCGCGTGGCGGAAAAGGTAAACATTCCTTTTACCGTTGGCGGAGGCATTCGTTCCGTGGAAGATGTAGATATCCTGCTCAAAAACGGGGCTGACAAGGTTTCTATTAATTCCTCAGCAGTAAAAAATCCGGAACTCATCAATCAGTTGGTGGCCAAATTCGGTTCACAGTGTATTGTTGTGGCCATAGACGCGAAACAAATTGATGGTCAATGGAAAGTTCATTTGGTTGGAGGAAAGGTACCTACGGAAATTGATTTGTTTGAATGGGCGAATGAAGTAGAGGAACGGGGAGCTGGAGAAATCTTATTCACTTCAATGAATCACGACGGGACCAAAAACGGTTTTGCCAATGAAGCTTTAAAAAGATTATCGCAAAGCCTTAAAATCCCCATCATTGCCTCAGGTGGTGCTGGTAGAGTGAGCCATTTTACGGATACTTTTAAAGAAGGAGAGGCGGATGCAGCATTAGCGGCCAGTGTGTTTCACTTCAAGGAAATAGATATTACCGATTTAAAAAAAGAATTGAAACAAGAAGGAATACCCGTAAGATTGTAAAAGATGAAAATAGACTTCACCAAAAATACAGATGGATTGGTCCCAGCTATTATTCAAGATGCGCAGACCAAAAATGTACTTATGCTGGGTTACATGAACCAAGAGGCATTTGAAATAACCCAAAAAACTCAAAAAGTAACTTTTTTTAGCAGAAGCAAGCAACGGCTCTGGACGAAAGGAGAGGAGAGTGGCAACTTTTTACATTTGGTTGATATCAAGAATGATTGCGACAGGGACACCTTACTTATCGCGGTAAAACCAGAAGGTCCAACATGCCATAAAGGGGACGACACCTGTTGGGCCCAAGCCAATAAACAGAGCTATGGATTTCTCAGTGATTTAGAGGATATAATCACTTCACGCAAAGAGAATGCAGAGGATGCCAAGAGTTATGTTGCCTCACTTTTTAGAAAAGGAATTAATAAGATTGCCCAAAAAGTGGGAGAGGAGGCGGTAGAAACCGTTATTGAAGCCAAAGATGATAATGATGACCTCTTTTTAAATGAAAGTGCGGACCTTTTGTTTCACTACCTTATTCTATTGCAAGCCAAAGGATATAAGCTGAATGATATTGCAAAAGTGTTGAAATCTCGACATAAGTAGCATATCACTACTTTTTAAAAAGGGATTTGTCAAGAACCTTTTTGAACACGGCATCCTTAAAATTTCTACTAAGCGGAACTTCGGCCTCTGCTAGTTTTATTCTTGTATTTTCAACGGCACGTATTTTATCAATAGCCACAAGGTATGACTTGTGAACGCGCATGAACTTTTCCCTATGCAATAGCTCCTCCATTCGTTTCATGGTTAAGAGAGGCATAAACTTTCCAGCGGAAGTATAAATGATTACATAGTTTTGGAGAGCTTGTACATATTCCACTTCATCAAAAAATATTTTCTCATAAACGGCATCGCATTTAACAAAAAAATAGTCTCGGGTCGCTTTGATTTCGGTGGTACCATTCTTGTTGTTTTCCATGGTGAAATAGTCCTTGGCCTTGTTTACACCTTTATAAAATCGTTCAAAAGTTATGGGCTTCACCATATAATCCAATACATCTAATTCAAAACCTTCTAACGCATAGCTTGGATAGGCTGTAGTGATGATGACCATGGGCCGATTTTTCGTGGATTTCAAATATTCGATACCGGTCATCATCGGCATTTGGATATCCAGAAAAATTAAGTCAAGTGTATGGCTCATTTCTATGCTGAATAAGTCGGTTGGGTCACTGCCATCACCAATAAGGTTTAGGAAATCGATTTTCTGAATGTAGCTTATCAGCCCATCCCGAGCCAAGGGCTCATCGTCTATTACCGCACAGTTGATGGAACGCATTAGGCTATTCGATTTTTCTCAATTTGCATTTCGTTTAGTTGTAATCGCAATTGTATTGTATACTTTGAATTGTCCTTAACGATATCCAGTATATGGGTATTTGGATAAAGTAACTCTAACCTCCGTTTTACATTATTGAGACCAATACCGCTGGTGTCTTCTTCACGTGCCAATTGTAACACATTTCTACTATTGCTCACATAGAAAAACAGCTCTTTATCGTCGACATTCAATTTGATATCAATCCAATTTTTGGAAGATTTATGGTGCGAAACATGTTTAAAGGCGTTTTCAACAAAGGGCATGAGCACAAAAGGTACAATTTGCAAATTATAATTTATGGCTTTTTCGAGTTCTACATGCAATTCAAAGTTTTTTCGGTCTTGTCGTAATTTTTGAAGCTCGATGAAGTTTTCTAAATAATTTAATTCTCGGTCCAATGCGATAAAAGGCTCATTACACTCGTATAATTGATAGCGCAATAACTCAGAAAATTTAGCTAAGGATTTTGACGCCTTCTCCTGGTCTTTGTTTATCAATACAAAAATGGAGTTGATGGTATTGAACAAAAAATGAGGATTGAATTGGGAACGTAAAAACTTGAGTTCCGTCTCCAACTTTTCCCTTTCCAAGGTTTGTTGCCTTTTTTGTGAATCGAGCCAAATTTTAGTCAGTTTTATACTAAGACCCAAGGTGGTGGCCCCAACACATGAAGGCAATGCATTATGTTTGAAAATGGTTATAGGAGTTTCAGGAGAAATATTATATAATTCATATACCGATTGGTTGGCAACAAGTCCCGCCAGATAATAGTTGCTAGTTATGACCATCGCCATCAGTATGATTACGCCAATTATTGAAAGAAAGAAAACAACATACTTTCCTTTTTGAAGAAATTTGGGAATCAAAACGTACAGACAGAAATATACCCCTAAGGCTTGATACACCACATAGCCCAAGTACTTAACGACGCCATAGGGCACCATTATAGATTCGAACACTTTTGTAACACTGCCTGTAAACAAGGTCCACCACGCAAAATGATAAACCGCCCAGAACAGGATATGGTGAATTTTATAGCGTTCTAAAAAGGTTATAATCACGGCTGGAGTTTTAACAGACATAGTTCTAAAAGCGATATAACCCACAAGATACAACGGTTGTAATCTTGCATCAAATTCAACGTGCTACAAGTTGACATCATGTGGACAATAATTGACGAAAGGCAATTTGTGTGCAATATGGATTCAATTCATCATAAAAAACCCGTATTGAAACTCTTGGTAAAGTATATCGACCCATTCATCATTCTCTTTTTCAAAGTGATTTTGATTCTCGCTACTTGCAATCAAATTCAAAAAGATGAAACTATCTATTCTTTGGTTCGCATGTTTGTTATTCTCGGTACAAGCAATATTTGGACAACTTTCGGGCACTGTGGTTGATAGCGGAGGTATTCCAATCCCATATGCCAATGTCATGATTTATAAAGTTTTGGACTCCAGCCTACAAACGGGCACAATTACCAATGATGATGGCACATTTACCATTGAATATTCCAATTTAGGGGCATATATGCTTCAGGTAGACCTATTATCCTTTCATACCTGGAATTCTGAAATGTTTACTGTTTCTGGAGTTGATTTTAAAAAGGATTTCGGTAAAATTACCTTACTTGAAGAGGTCACATCTCTTGAAGGTGTAGAGGTTAGAGGACAACGAAAGTTGATACAAAGGACCCAAGAAGGCAGTATAGTTAACGTTCAAGCAAGCGTAATGACTCAAGGCAGTACTGCTCTCCAACTATTGGAACGTTCACCCGGAGTGATTCTCGACCAAAACAACAATATTTTTTCCTTGAATGGAAAAAGTGGCACTCTCATCATGATTAATGGAAAAGCACAGCGTATACCTATGGCAGATATTATTGCAATGTTGAACGGGATGAGTGCTGATAATATCGAACGAATTGAACTATTGACCAATCCATCAGCCCGATATGATGTAGACGGAAATGCAGGCATTATCAATATTATTTTGAGTAAAAATGAAAATTTAGGGATACGGGGTACTGTTAACGCAAGTACGGGTTACGGAAGAGGACCTAAGCAGACCACGGGAATTTCAATCAATTATGGCAGTGAACGTGCTGCACTGTTTGGAAATTATACCTTTTCCTATGACGATACCTTCGGTGGTTTTCAAGCAATAGGAGTAACAGAAATTCCAGTATTAGGCGGGAGTACTGAGGTTGATTTCTTAAATAGATCTCAACAAATTAACCGAAACCATAACCTCAATCTGGGGTATGAGCACAAACTTTCAGAATCTTCTACACTTGGGGGCAGTGTATTATATAACGAATCAATGCCGTTGGTTTTTACCAGAAATACGGGTTTATATGATTTTGTGATTAATCCTTTTTTAGAGGCCCAAATACGCTTGAATGGAGATGGAAACCTAAAGAATTTAACAACCTCTGCCTTTTATGAAAAGAACAATGAAAAAAATAGTTTTAGTATAACGGGCGATTATATCAATTACAATAGCAAAACACCCAACCAAGTGAATAGCGTCTATTTTGATGAAAACGGAAATTCTTTTCAACCCGAAAGTGAAATATATAACGAAGGAAATCGGGGTTTTAATGAAACAGATATTAATGTCGGAGTACTAAAATTGGATTATCGGCGAACTTTAAATGAAAAACTGTCGATTGAAGGCGGTATAAAAGGCTCTTTGTCCAAGACCGTGAACGATGCACGAATAGAAATTCTTCAAGGGGAAAGGTTTATTGCTGATGACAGGTTTATAAGCACTATCGAAAACCAAGAAACCATTGGAGCAACTTACGTACTTTCGGATTATAGTTTTAACACAAAGTGGAAAGCCCAACTCGGACTACGTTATGAATATTGGGACCAAGCCTTTGATGACAGTTCCTTGGACCGAAGTTTTGGAAAGCTATTCCCGTCGGTATTTATCACCAACTCTTTGTCAGACACAACAGCTCTGAATTTTGCCTATAACAAACGGATTACGCGTCCAAATTTTTCAGATTTGGCTTCCTTTTTAGTGTATAATGGCCCAACTTCAGTATTTAGTGGTAATCCTCAGTTACTGCCTGCAATAACCGATAATATCAGTTTTACGTATAACGACAAGTCCTTTAGCATTTCTGTAATGGCCTCTAATGAGAACAACCCAATTTCACGTTATCAGATTACCAGAAATGCCCAAAGCAATGTAGCAGTAATAGCTCCAGTAAATATGGATTATCAGCGTAGCTTAGATTTACAAACCAATATCCCCATCCGCATGACAAATTGGTGGGACATTAACCTAAATGGTACTTTGGGGGTTAGGCAGTTTCGTTTATTACATACGGATGAGCGTTTGACCCACGATTATGTGCATTTTAATTTTAATGGAAATCATACCATGCGATTGCCTGCAAACTTTTCGTTCGAATTATCCGGATGGTATACTTCAAGACATTTTAACGGAAGTACCAAAAATCTTGGTTTTGGTGTTTTAAATGGAGGACTCAAGAAAGAATTCAAAAATGGAAGTAGTGTACAGTTTTCTGTGACCGACATTTTTCAGAGTTTGGATATCAATTTCCGAATTGGGACACTTACTAGAGAGGCATTTGGGGATGTTTTTAATGGTACTTATAGTTCTGAATCAGGTTTCTCCCGTATTTTTAGAATTAGCTATACCTATCCTTTTGGGAACAAAAAGGTAAAAGACACAAATAGCCGAACGGGTTCGGATGCTGAAAAATTAAGAATATAGAAGCTGGACTACCACCAAACAACAAATAGCTTTTCCAGTGTTCCACTGGGTTTTTTCATCCAAAGTAAAGGGGCACTTTTTTTTATCATTCTAAGGTTTACTTCCATGAGTGTTTCCATGAACGGCAACCAAATCACGTCCTCATGGGCCAGCATGGGCCATTCCTTTTTAAATGGCATATAAAACAGATTTTTTCTAAAATCTGCACCTTCAAACTCCTCAAATCGCATCCAATATCCCACAACACAACTTGGATTTAAGGGACGGATATGAACCATACTTTCTTTAAAAGGCTTGAACAATTGAGCTTTAAAGCAACAGCTTTGATTTAAGTCTTTAGCGTTTTGGCCAATTCCTTCAAGAATGCTTTTAGTTTCGGGGCGATAGATTAATTTGAACTGTTCGTTTTTTATCTTTTCCATCTTAGTAAAAAACATATCCCTTCGGTTAGGGCCCATCAAACGGTGAATCGGTTCAGAAATTGATGAATCAATAATGTAAAACTTGTATGTAAGCTCTACATGTTGAACCATCTTGGTTTTTTTGTTTTGTAGGATAAAATCAATTTCACCTATAGTGGTTTGACCCGAACGAATAGCCTGATTTTTCAACAAAATTTCATAAGTACCATCAAAACGTATCAATTGCTCAAATACATGCTCCATTTGATGACCTAACCGGATGTTCTGAGGAATTTCAGAAGGTTCAAAACCCATCAAGTCCATTTCAGGAAAATCAAACTGTTGTATTCCAAACTGGTCCTTTTTCCATAAAGGAGGAGTCCTATAAAATCCTTCAACTTGTTTTATGGGCATAACAGTATGGGCCGCTATCGTTAAGGTTTCTTTAAATGCGAAACCAATATGTGCAAATGTGTTATTTTTATATAATGGCTATGAATTTAAGAAAAGGGTTTCGATTCACTACATACGAAGCACCTGAGCAAACTCCTTTTGAACGTCTTTTTGAGATTTTTCAAGAACTGGTCACACACACTTCTGGTGATGTGGAGGAAGCTTTGGATTGGCTCAGGGAACTGGATAAGGAGTATGAGCTCACGGATGACGACTACACCATTGATGATTTCATTGAAGATTTAAAGGCTAAAGGTTATATCCGTGAGGAAATTGATCCCGACGGAGAACAAGGAGAAGGTGAAGAAGGCGATGGAGGGGGGGGTCTATCCATAACTGCCAAGCTGGAGCGAATGCTCCGTCAACGGGCCTTGGACCAAATTTTTGGTAAAATGAAGCGGCGTGGTTCAGGAGATCATAAAACTGGGAAATTGGGTAGTGGTGATGAACATACGGGGGATTTTAGGGAATATCGGTATGGTGATTCTCTAGAACGTATTTCCATGACAGAAAGTTTGAAGAATGCCCAAATCAATCATGGAATGGGAAACTTTACCCTGAATGAAGAGGATTTGGTGGTAGAGGATACCCAATTTAAGGCTCAAATGAGTACGGTGCTGATGATAGACATTAGCCACAGTATGATACTGTATGGTGAAGACCGTATCACTCCAGCAAAAAAGGTGGCCATGGCTTTGGCAGAGTTGATTACTACGAGATATCCAAAAGACACCTTAGATATATTGGTGTTTGGAAATGACGCTTGGCCCATACCCATCAAAGACCTACCTTACCTTAAAGTAGGCCCCTACCATACAAATACTGTTGCAGGTTTGCAGCTCGCGATGGATATTTTACGCCGCAAGCGAAACACCAACAAGCAAATTTTTATGATTACAGATGGGAAGCCTTCCTGTTTGAGATTGCCCAATGGAGAGTATTACAAAAATAGTGTGGGTTTGGATGATTACATTGTGGAACGCTGCTACGCCATGGCGCAACAAGCAAGAAAACTGCACATTCCCATAACAACGTTTATGATTGCCCAAGACCCATACTTAATGCAGTTTGTAAGGGAATTTACCAAAGCCAATAAGGGTAAGGCTTTCTACACAGGTTTAAAAGGTTTGGGCGAAATGATTTTTGAAGATTACGAAGAAAACAGAAAAAAAAGATTAAAAGGATAGATTCCGATAATGACAAAAATGGAGCACAAGAAAATTACAACCCTAGGACAGCTAAAGAAAGTAGGGTATGAGAGTAAAAGTATCAAAGACGAATTACGAGACAACTTATTGGAAAAAATAGCGAAGGGCGAAGAGACTTTTCAGGGTATATGGGGATATGAAAACTCGGTGATACCAGAACTGGAACGTGCTATTTTATCTAGGCATAACATCAATCTTTTGGGGCTTAGGGGACAAGCAAAGACTCGCCTGGCTCGTTTGATGGTTCAGCTCTTGGACGAGTGGATTCCTGTTGTGGCAGGCTCTGAGATTCATGATGACCCATTTGAACCCATGTCTCGGTATGCAAAACAATTAATAGACCAAAAAGGAGATGAAACACCCATAGAGTGGTTGCACCGGGACGAACGGTTCTATGAAAAGCTCGCAACACCAGATGTAACCGTAGCTGATTTAATTGGTGATGTGGACCCGATTAAAGCTGCTAATTTGAAACTATCCTATGCTGATGACCGTGTAATCCACTTTGGGATGATTCCTAGAGCCAATCGATGTATTTTTGTTATTAATGAATTGCCTGACCTTCAAGCAAGAATTCAAGTAGCTCTATTTAATATCCTTCAAGAGGGCGATATACAGATTAGAGGATTTAAATTGAGACTACCTTTGGATTTGCAATTTGTGTTCACGGCTAATCCTGAAGACTATACCAATCGAGGAAGTATTGTAACCCCTTTAAAAGATCGTATTGGTTCTCAAATATTGACACACTATCCTGAAACCGTTGAAATAGCCAAGAAAATCACCAAGCAAGAGGCCGAATTGGATTCTCGACAAGAAGACTCCATTTATGTTCCTGACATGGCTATGGATTTGTTGGAACAAATCAGTTTTGAAGCTAGAAAGAGTGAGTATGTTGATGCAAAAAGTGGCGTAAGTGCTAGAATGAGCATAACCGCTTTTGAAAACTTGTTGAGTACAGCGGAAAGACGCAGTGTAAAGTCTGGAAATAAGAAAACCTCGGTTCGGTTAAGTGATTTTATGGGGGTTGTGCCCTCCATTACAGGCAAAATTGAGTTGGTCTACGAAGGGGAGCAAGAAGGAGCCGGTTCAGTAGCGGAAATATTGATTGAAGATGCCATAAAAACCCTCTTTTCAGAATTCTTTCCAAAGATTGATAAATTAGAGCGAAAAGATGCAGAAGGTCCTTATGACGATTTGATATCCTGGTTTTTTGAGGGTGAAGGATTTGAGCTTTTAGATGAGGATTCAGATGAAGAATATCAAAATAAACTTGATTCTGTTGGTCCATTGCAGGAATTAATGCGACAATATCAACCTTCAATTTCAAAAGAAGACTCTTATTTTCTTAAAGAGTTTTTACTGTGGGGATTGGTTGCTTACAAAAAATTGAGCAAACAGCGGTTTTTGGAAGGATATCAGTTCAAGGATTTGTATGGCAGCTATATTCGTGGTCTTTGATTACTGCCACATATTTAAATTGTCATTGAAGTTTTCAAAATTGTAAACACCTATGTACCTCCTTCTAATCCAAAAGGAGAAGAGGGTAAGTACAAAAAGTAGACAATATAGTACCAAAATTAGGGTAGTCATTGGACCAAAAGTACTCGGTATAAAATGTTCCTGAAGACCAGCCACTGAATTGATTATTGTGATACTTTCAAATATTTTGTAACCATAAACGACCATAACTGCATATAAGGCATATTCTAAATTTCGCATTTTGGGGTCTGGAAGTTCGTGTTCGCTAATTTTAAACCAAATAACGTAGATGTACAAAAAATGTATTATGCTTAAGAGCGGAAAGATATAGTTGTCCAGTTTGGTTATATAGAAAGTATTGGTGTATACCCCATAAAAGCTTAAAACTACAAGTGCCAATAGAACAATTATTGAAAGAATATTAATTCGTTTCCAAGTAAATACATTCAGAATCAAGTCCATTTTTTGTAGGATTTGGTGTAAGCAAAATTGCTTATAAAATGGGAGTTATCGTAATAATGACTCCACCATTTCGATAAATCGGAAAGAATTTTAGATGAACCGTGGCAGCTAGTTATTGCTACTACGTTTCATCGGGAAAACCTTCAAAAAGGTTGCACTTCGCCATAACCATTCAAGTGGGCCATACCTAAATTTCGTTAACCACCATGAACTTATTGCCATTTGTACAACTATCACAATAATGGCAATCGCAAAAGTGTAGATGTTTCTAATTTCCCCAAGATATCCCATCCCCCAGCCGAATAGTATAAATGTGCCTATAATGCTTTGGAAAAAGTAGTTGGTCAATGCCATTCTTCCATAAGGAGCAAATTTTGAGAGCCATTTTTGACCACCGGTTCTTTTATAAATAATTACAAAAACACTTAATAAAATAAAAGTCATTGCAACATTGTTCAAATCAAAAGCGGTTAAGCCAAACATGGCGATCCATTTATCAAAGGTTACGTTTCCTCCCATACTCCCAAAAGTGAGTGCCATAAGACCTCCAGAAACTAAAAAGAGAACCAAGGACCAAATCCAAGTTCGCTTTACCAATTTTCTCATATTCTGGTATTTCTCAAAAAAGCCCATGCGCCCAACAAATAACCCCAAAAAGAAAAAACCTAAGGTAATATAGCCTCTACCAAATACGCCCAATTGAAAATTAGCCTTATTAAGATGTCCTTGATACCCATTATAAGTGAAGACATCCAAAAGAGTGCCTTCTTTTAGAATAGAGAAATAATCTTTAACATCTTGACTATCGGGGGTGAAATCCATGCCAGGAAAAACATTGCCTCCTTGCGTAAAATAGAAAACAATATATCTACCAAAACCTAAAAATAAAAGAGCAGTAAGTCCAAGCACCCATTTATTGTTGATTTTATAGAAGGGAATTAGAACAATCCCTAAAATTGCATAAATCGTTAGGATGTCGCCTCCATAAAACAAACTATGTGAATACCCAATAATGAGCAGTAGAATAAGCCTCCATAAAAAACGACCGCCAAAATATTCACCACGTTTATTGGCGTTATCCATTTGGATAAAAAAGCTCAGGCCGAATAAAAAGGAAAATATTGCGAAGAACTTACCTCTTAGCAAAAAACCGATAAACCCATCAACAATATCATCTCCAATACCTTGGTGAACGGCTTCGTTAAAAGTAGTAGGGGAGGGAGCGCCAATATAGTTTTCCACCATATGGACAATGACTATACCTGCAAGGGAAAAACCTCTTAAGGCATCAATAATTTCAATTCTATTTTGGGGCACAATACCCTGAGTAGATGATTCCATGTCGTTTTTTGATTGATTGAATGATATTTGAAAAATAAGAATTATAAGTTAAAAACACTGAAAAAGAGATATTTATAATTTTTTGTAATTTGGAAAAAACTCTTGCTTTATGCAGACTTGGGTATATGTTGTTTTGGTGATACTTTCTGTGTATATCCTAATAAGTGTCCTTCTTTTTGTTTTTCAAGACCTCTTTTTGTTTAAACCGGAAAAGTTAGATAAGGATTTTCAGTTCTATTATGAAAATCAGATAACAGAAGAATATAACGTTGAAACAAGAGATGGTGCTATCATCAATGGGTTGCATTTTAAGGCCAAAGACCCAAAAGGGGTTGTTTTTTACTTAAAGGGAAATTCAAAAAGTATAAAAGGTTGGGGCAAGTTTGCTGTAGACTTTACAAGACATGGTTATGATGTAATTATGGTAGATTACCGTGGTTTCGGGAAAAGCACGGGACGGCGTACCCAAAAAGCGGTAAAACGTGATATGCAAGTCATCTACAACAAAATCAAAAAGAAGGTGCCTGAAAAATACATTGTTTTGTATGGCAGGTCGTTAGGATCCGGATTTGCCACAAAACTGGCATCTATGAATGAACCGCGTATGCTTATTTTGGATGCGCCTTACTATAGTCTAAGTAAAGTAGCTAAAAAGTATATTCCCTTTATGCCTTTGTCTTTATTGATAAAATTCCCAATGCCCACTTATAAATGGCTTAAATATGTGAAGTGCCCCATTCATATTCTCCATGGTACTGATGACAAACTGATACCTTACAAGACGAGTGTCAAGCTTTCAAAAATCAATCCGAAGCGTACTAAACTCTATACCATTATTGGGGGAGGTCACAAAGATTTAAACACTTTCGAATCATACCACAGTATGTTGGGAGATATAATCAACTCGCGCCCAAAAAAGGTTGACCTAGAAGGTTCAAGCATTAATGTAAAACATACTTCAAAACCGATTAATGCGTAAGTTAGGTCGAGTTGCTATTCTTATCTTTGTTCTGTTTTTAACCCTTACTTTGATGCTTACCCTACTTCAAGAAAAGTTTATTTTTCTACCTACCCAGTTACCGGAAAACTACGCATACTCTTTTGAAAGTGATTTTGAGGAATTCTTTCTAACCGGGCAAGATGAGGCGAAACTTAATGCCCTACATTTCAAATCAGAAGACCCTAAAGGAGTTATTCTATATTTCCATGGAAATGCTGGAGATTTATCCCGATGGGGGCAAATTGCAAATCGATTTCTCCATTATGATTATGATGTTATCGTTATGGACTATAGAGGGTACGGAAAGAGTACAGGAAAAAGAAGTGAATCCAATCTTTTTGAAGATGCACAGCTCTTTTATGATTACACCCATGAGTTATATCCAAAAGACGAAATTATTATATATGGAAGGTCTTTAGGATGTAGTATAGCTACACATGTGGCATCAAACAATAGAATCAAAAAACTCATTTTGGAAACCCCATTTTATAATTTGACGGATGTAGCTCAGGACCGATTTCCATTTTTGCCCATGAAGCCCATTTTGAAGTATAAATTAGCTTCAAACCAATTCATTCAACAGGTTAAAGCGCCTATACGTATTTTTCACGGTACCGAAGATAGAGTAGTAGCTTATGATTCTGGTGAGCGTTTGTTTGAAGTAATTCCAATTGAGGACAAAAAAATGTATACCATTGAAAGGGGAGAGCATAATAACCTTAGTGATTTCAAACAATACTGGGAGAATATTGAAGCGGAGCTGGCCAACTAAGCTTAATCAAATAGATTAGAAGAAAGGTATCGGTCCCCTCGGTCACAAACAATTGATACTATTGTGCCGCTCTCCAAACTTTCCGCCAATCTTAGTGCCACAGTTGCCGCCCCTCCACTGCTCATTCCAGAAAAAATACCTTCTTCCTTGGCCAACCTTTTTGCCATTACAACGGCTTCCTCTTGACTCACTTCCATTACTTGGTCCACCTTAGTGGGATTAAAAATCTTGGGAAGATATGCCTCAGGCCATTTTCGGATACCCGGTATTCTGGAATTGTCTGTTGGTTGAACACCGATTATGTTGACCGCATTATTTTGCTCTTTTAAATAAGTAGAGGTGCCCATTATGGTCCCGGTCGTACCCATACTTGATACGAAGTGGGTTACTTCTCCATGGGTGTCATTCCAAATCTCAGGACCTGTGGTTTTGTAATGGGCCTTCCAATTGTCATCATTCGCAAATTGATTGAGCATTTTAAAGCCTTCATTGTGAACTTTTGACTCTGCATAGTCTCTAGCACCTTCTATTCCAATATCTGCAGAAGTGAGCGTCACTTTAGCACCATAGGCGCGCATGGTCTGGACGCGTTCTTTTGTAGAGTTTTCGGGCATTACCAATTCTATATCCAAGCCATAAACGCCGGCTATCATGGCCAAGGCAATTCCTGTATTACCACTGGTAGCCTCAATTAGTTTTGTGGTTTTGGTAATTTCACCCCGCTCCAAACCACTTTTGATCATATTGTAGGCAGGTCTGTCCTTAACACTTCCGCCCGGATTATGGCCCTCAAGTTTAAACAAGAGCTTCACGTTTTTGTTGGTATTCAAGACCCGGGATTCCACCAAAGGAGTATTACCGATAAGGTCCAAAATGTTACTCGACATCAGCGGTTTTAATTTTTATTTCAGGAGTATGAAAAACTGTAGAATTAGGAGGAACCGAAGAAGTTAACCAAGCGTTACCACCAATAACTGAATTTTCACCGATTACCGTTTCCCCACCAAGAATGGTAGCATTGGCATAAATGGTAACATTGGACATGATGGTAGGATGTCTTTTTATTTTTTGAAGCTTTTTATCCACATAAAGTGCTCCTAACGTAACCCCTTGATAAACTTTTACATTATCGTGAATTACAGCCGTTTCTCCTATAACTACACCTGTGGCATGATCTATAAAGAATGATTTGCCTATTTGGGCGCCAGGGTTGATATCGACTCCAGTTTGTCTATGAGCATATTCTGTCATCAATCTAGGAACTAAAGGAAATCCTTCTTTGTACAATTCATGCGCCAATCTGTAAATAGCTATTGCATAAAACCCAGGATAGGCCATATAAATCTCTTGTATGGAAAGAGAGGCGGGATCACAGTTCAAAATGGCTTCTGCGTCCAAATTTAGTTTTTCAAGAATAGAAGGGAGTTTGGAAACATATTTGCTCCAAAGCCTAGCACAAGGTTTATTGGCATCCCAGCATGCTAAATCAATAAGCCTTGTAAATTGTTTTTCAAGAAGGTCTAAATTCTCCTCAACGGGAGTGTTGACATCAAAGAGGGTATAGAAAAGAGTGTTTGTGAATTCTTCCGTTTCCCTTTTTAATCTATAGTCCAGGTAGGGTTGTTTCTTATGTCCCTTTAGTTCTTGAATGATTTTTTCCTTGTCCATGATTGATTAGTAAAGCTTAAAAATATATAAAACATATCCATACCGCTTTGAATTCTCTAACTTTAGCGTAATTATAACATCTTGATTGTCGCATGAATACTCAAAGCATTTCAAAAGAGACCCTTGATTTTTTAAAAGATTTAGAAAAAAACAACAATAGGGAGTGGTTCGAAGCCCATAAACCAACCTTCAAAATGCATGAATCTACGGTAAAACAGTTTTATTCCAATATTGAGGAGAACCTCAATATTCATGATGAAATTGAAAAAATGAAGATGTTCCGCATATATCGGGATGTACGTTTTTCAAAAGATAAAACTCCTTATAAATCTCATTTTGCAGGATCCTTCTCCCGTCTTGGAGCACATTTGAGGGGAGGTTACTATCTAAGGATAAAGCCAGGAGAAACCTTTGCTGCGGTTGGTTTTTGGGACCCAAATAAAGAAGATTTGTTTCGTATCCGTAAAGAGTTTGAAATGGACGCTTCAGATTTTAGAAAAGCAATTGGGAAAGAAAGCCTAAAATCGGTTTGGGGAGAAATTCAGGGAGATGGAGTGAAAACCGCGCCAAAAGGATTTGATAAAGAACACCCTAATATAGACCTTATTAAAAGAAAACAGTTCATTTTTGTGCGGAACTTTTCCGATAAAGAAGTACTAAGTGAAACATTTATGGAAGAGGTGAACAAATCTTTCAAAGCCATACGCCCGTTCTTTGATATCATGAGTGATATCTTGACCACTAACCTAAATGGGGAATCACTATTGGACTAATTCTATTTCTTGTAACAATTGCAACTGGTCCTTTAACCGCTCTATCACCATATTCATCATTCGTTTATTAAGAGCAGAAGAATTTGTGATGTACATAGTGTATTCTTCAACGGTAAATTGACCAATAATCATTCCTTTAAGGGAATTCCGAAACTTGATATCTTTTTGAATGGACTTTTCAATATGATTGAGCTTTTTTTCATTGGACAGTTCATAAAATACCCCTTTGTGCTTTCTCACATAGTTTTTAAAAACCTCTACGAGTAAAGCGTTTTGCATCTTGATAATAGGGCGGAGCGTTTTATTCTGGAAATGCTCTTCCATACTCATATTATCGTGTATTCTTGCGTTGGGGATTTCGGGACGGATGTCCAACAACTTACTGGATCGTGAATCCATGGCGTTTCGTTTTATTAAAATTACAGAAACATCGATTCTACAAATTTAGCAAGGGCAATACTTTTTAACTATGTTATGAACAGAAATTGGGAATACTTAACTTCGTCCTAGTACATTAATAACATACCTATGAAATTTGGAAAGGTAGAACAACCCGAACTCATCGATTTTACAATACCTGCGGATCACCCGGACACGGCAGGTGTATTGGCAAAAAACAAGGACAAAGGTCTTTCAAATATTTTTGTAGGTTGTGCCAAATGGAACAGACAGGATTTAAAAAACTTCTATCCCAGAGGTACAAAAGATGAATTGGTTTACTATTCTTCACAATTTAATTGCATTGAGTTGAACGCTACCTTTTACCGCATATTCCCAGCAGAGCAGTATGAAAAATGGTATGACAAAACTCCTCCAAATTTTAAATTCTTCCCTAAGATGACCAACGAAGTCAGCCATTTACGAAGATTAAACGACAAGGTTTATGACGTTGTAGACCGCTATTTGGAAGTAACCTCATTATTGAAAGAGAAGCTGGGAAGCATTTTTTTACAGATGCACAATAATTTCAATCCTAAAAACTGGGATAGGGTAGTGCGCTTTGTGGAATATTGGCCCAAAGAATTTCCGTTGGCTATGGAGTTTAGGCATACAGATTGGTTCAATGATGAAAAAGTAGCACAGGAACTATATCATCTCTTGGAAGAAAATGGAATTGCCAATGTTTTGGTGGATACTGCTGGTAGAAGAGATCTAATGCATATGCGATTGACAAACAATGAAGCTTTTATCCGTTACGTGGGAGCCAATCATGAATCGGATTACCCTAGATTGGATGACTGGGTAAAAAGATTGAAAGCATGGGAACTACAAGGGTTGAGAAACATACGTTTTTTTGTACATCAAAACTTGGAGTTGGAATCTCCCTTGCTTTCAGCGTATTTTATTAAGAATTTGAACGAAGCTTTTGGCTCAGAATTAAAAATTCCGTCAACCTTAGTGCAACCTAATCCACCAAGTCTATTTTAATAGGGAATACCCACTTCCACAAAGGTGTTTTTGGCATGGAACCTTGGCGAAACAGGTGCAGCCATACAACAAGTAGATCCCAAATAAAACAATGAAAGCTCTTGGAGTTGTTTCACCTCATTTCCAATTTTGGTATTTGAAGAAAGTTCTATGGTTCCTACAGCAGGCCCTCCCACAATGGATAAATACCATGTGCGACCTCCTTCATCTTCAATATCAATGTTGTACCGTTCATTTCTGAATGCGGGGATAGACGGATTCTGTTTATAAATCCAAGGACGTAAAACAATCAAATCTCCTGGAATATGTTGAATTCGAGTGATGGTTCCTGTTATAGGTGAATGAATTCTATGGTAGTTTTTGTTATGTAAAAACACATTGGTGAACGTATAATTTTTGGGAATTTCGTTGTGCTTCAACCCAAAAACGGTTGTCACTGAGCGGATATCGGTTTTCACTTGAACATAACCCAGATTTTCTACTTTATTCTCGTCACATAGCAGACCTTCGCAGGGCCAGACAAAAGGGCTGTCATTCAATGGTAGTTCCTTGAACTCCCTTATGAAGAAATCCTGAAAAGTTTCAAATTCTTCCTTTCCAAAAGGGGGCTTGAATTTGTTCAGATAGTCTTTATCCGAATAATTAATCCGGATATAGGATTTGATGATTTTTTTGGAATATGGCTTGTTGTAAACAGAACTGTACCAAGATGAAAGATAACGTTGAATAGGGCTTGGTAGGTTACCCCATAAATCCAAAGAAAGGTATTTATAAAATTTTGCCCTCCAATCAGGTACTTGAAAAACGGTAAAGCTAGGGTCTGAATAGTATTCGACACTGGTTTGCATGATGGCTGTTGTTTTGATGGATGCCTGAATTTATTTAGAAGATATTTTTTAAGGCTCTTAATTAAGAAAAGTTTATTTCATCCTTAACAAATTTTATCAAAACGATAATGTTTTTGTTAAAAGTGCTACAGAAAATTCAGTCATAGGCCAAACTTTTAATTTTGTCGTATATCCCAAAAACATTCTGATGAAATTTCACTCGAGAAAATGGGTCAAACCTGAAGATTTAAATGCCAATGGGACTCTGTTTGGTGGTAAAGTACTGGCTTGGATTGATGAGGAAGCAGCACTATACAGCATTGTTCAATTGGAGAACAAAAAAGTTGTGACCAAATATATGTCTGAAATAAACTTTATGAGCAATGCCCAAAAAGGGGATATCATAGAGATTGGGATAGAGGTGGTAAAGTTTGGAACAACCTCCATTACCCTTAACTGCGAAGTGCGAAATAAAATGACCCATGAGAGCATTGTTACCGTGGACAATATCATTATGGTCAACCTAGATGATATGGGGAATCCAAGACCTCATGGAAAAACCAAAGTGGAGTATGTAAGGGACCGATTGGCCAAAAAAGAAAAAGAAAACTCAAACTAGTTTGCAACCCTTTTTAAAGAAATTATTAGCAGGGCTTTAACGTTTTAGTTGACCTTTACCTATCACTTCAATTTACTCCTAAAATAGTATACCTACACATATTGCATTTTGACAACAAAAAACTAACCCTTCAAAACAATTAATTGTACAAATTGGGTTTAATCATCAATTTCCTAGTGCATATTGATAGGTTACATGGGAACAATAGAACTATTAAAATATTTGGAAAAACTTGAGATTGGACTCAGTAGCTTTTCCTACGAAGAGCTTAACACCACGGAAGCTGGTAAACTAAAGAGGACATTTGACGAATTCAAGAATGACCTTGAGGGTAAAGTTTTTGGTAGTCATCCATCTGAAGAGTTGGAAGTAATTTATGAGGAGATAGGAATCTCAAAACCGAAAACAGATAGTAAGACAGATTATCAAGCCGTATTGGAAAGAATAAATCAGTTGCTCAAAGAGTTTGATGAATCTGGACTTAACTCAAAGCAGAATACGCTTTTGCGTCAATTAAAACTGGCGGTCAAAACTTCTGATGAAAATCCATATTGTGTTGAGAGAAGATTGGGAGCCAAAGAAAACGAACGAATCAATTTGGAGCCGCTTTGGGAAGAATGTATGTTTCAAATGGATTTGATGGATGAGTTAGCGCGACTATACAAGCAAAATGTTTTGGAATTTGTGGGCAAGACAAAAATTCATTTGCAAAGTGGAAATGTCCGTAGCATTGATTTTTCTTGCCAGAAAATAGAACCCTCTTTGCGAATGCTACGTTGCCATAGCCTATTGGAAATCACAGAACAAATGTCCATGGTGTGCAAATCCGATAATGACTTTAAGCATTTGAACTTTTTATACAACGAGTTTTTGCAAGAGTATCCGAAAGTGGAAAAGCTTTTAAATAAAAAAATCCTACTACTTCAAAAATAATGGAACCACAATTATTACCAGATTATTACCAGAGTGTTTTTTATCAGTTGTTCAACTTTACACCGGATGAAGAGTGCAAGTTGCTTTTACTTGATCAAATTCTGAAGTATGGTGATGAAAAGGAAATTCCTTTGTTGGAAGAGCTGGAGTGTATGGAAACTTTAAAAATCAGCAATAGAGCATACGAAGTAAAATGTCTTCTGCAGAGGAGATTGGAATTGGAGCAAGAAGAATTGGAACGTCTTCCTATGAGCTTATGTTTCTTGTATGAAGAATTCGATATTTATCCACCAAAGTCGGATTTTGATATGGAAGTTGATTTTGAGCTTTCTTTGGAAATTTTATCAGATGAATAACAAATGTTCACATTTTTTTCACAACGAAAACCCTTAGTTTCACCACAATTTATTGTAATACCTCAATCTTTGAGGTAGGTTTACTAAGAGTTAATGAATACCCAAACTTAAAACCACCTAAGTTATGTTATACGATACCTACGGAGAAGAATACTTGGCCTTTCTTCAGGAACTTAACGAAATACTGAGCATGAACGAGCTTGTAGAATTGGATTACCTATAGCCACAAATCAAAATACTTAGTCCCATGAAAAATCAGAACCCAGAAAACGCAGCATACTTGAATTTTATTCGAGATTTAAACCAAATGTTGACGGATTTCAACATTACACAGCTTAATTACCCCAATAGCTTTAAATAACCGAACAAAAAAGGGAGCCATCCAGCTCCCTTTTTTTATGTCTTATCCCAAATAGGATTTTAGGTTCTTATTTTTAGAGGCATGCCTCAACTTCCGAATTGCCTTTTCCCGAATTTGGCGCACCCTTTCTCTAGTCAGGTCAAAGGCATTTCCAATTTCTTCCAAAGTCATTGAAGGTTCGTCCCCAATTCCATAATACAATCTTACAATATCCGCTTCCCTTGGAGTCAAAGTATCCAGTACTCTATTGATTTCGGTGTTTAAGGACTGGTGCATTAACCCCATGTCTGGTTTTGGTGATTCGTTTACATTAAGAACATCATACAAGCTTGAGGTTTCACCTTCTTTTAATGGAGCATCCATGGAAACATGTGGACCTATATTCTTAAGAGATTGTTTTACTTCAGACACCGTCATATCCAATTCCTTTGCTATTTCCTCAGGAGATGGAGGACGTTCATGTGCTTGTTCTAGATAAGAAAACGTCTTCTTTATTCGGTTAATGGTACCAATTTTATTCAAAGGAAGTCTCACCACGCGTGCTTGTTCCGCCAACGCTTGCAGAATGGATTGTCTAATCCACCAAACCGCATAAGAAATAAACTTGAACCCTCGGGTTTCATCAAACCTTTGAGCCGCTTTTACCAATCCCAAATTTCCTTCATTGATTAAATCCGGTAGGGTAAGACCTTGGTTTTGATATTGTTTCGCTACGGAAACTACAAACCTGAGATTAGCTTTTGTCAATTTTTCCAACGCCACTTGGTCACCCTTCTTAATCCTCTGCGCCAATTCCACTTCTTCTTGGGCGGTGATCAAATCAATTTTACTGATATCCTGTAGGTACTTGTCAAGGGATTTGGACTCTCTGTTGGTTACTTGCTTTACAATCTTCAGTTGCCTCATACGAAATAGTGGTTTCGGGTTATTTCGGTATGATATTACTTCAACCACATTACAATTCCAAGTGCATTTTTGGATACTTATTAAAATGTTATGAAGAATTTTCGCAATCATTTAATCAGCAAAAACATTGTTAATAGTCTATTGATATTAAAGCAATGTTAAACCTGAAAACAGGTGTAAAAAACAACTAATTTTGTAAGGTTTGATGCAGATTAAAACTTAACACCCTTTTTTTTGGAAATACAAAAGGTCAAAAACACGAAAACACTTTACGATTACCAACATGAAGATTTGAAAAAAATCTTCAATCAAATACATGAGCTTCCAGCTGGAACCAACATTTTGTATCAGTTGCCCACAGGAGGAGGCAAAACCGTTGTATTCTCCGAAATCGCTAGACAATATATTCAGGAAACAGGAAAGAAAGTTATTGTTCTTACCCATAGGATTGAGCTGAGCCGACAGACTTCGAATATGTTGAATGGTTTTGGGGTCACCAATACCATCATCAACAGTGAGGTTAAGGAACTTTATGACCAAGATGACTATATGTGCTTCGTGGCCATGGTGGAAACTTTGAACAACCGTTTGCAGGAAGAAAAAGTACAGATCAATAATATTGGATTGGTGATTATTGATGAAGCGCATTATAACTCCTTCAGAAAACTGTTCAAATATTTTGAAGATGCTACCATACTCGGGGTTACGGCTACTCCTTTGAGTTCGAACATCAAGCTTCCTATGAAGGACCATTACAAACATTTGATTGTAGGAGAGTCCATTCAATCCCTAATCAAAAAACAGTTTTTGGCAAAGGCCAAGTTGCACAATTATGATGTTAGCCTTAAGACTTTAAAGATTGGAATAAACGGAGATTACACCGTGAAGTCTTCTGATGAGTTTTATAGCAACCAGAGTATGCTTGGCAAATTGGTTGCATCTTATGAAGAATTGGCCAAAGGGACCAAAACCCTGATTTTTAACAATGGTATCAGTACATCGCTATATGTCTATGAAACCTTTAAGAAAGCTGGGTACAATGTAAGGCACCTGGATAACAAGAACACGGCCACGGAAAGAGCCGAAATATTGGAATGGTTTTCCAAAACTCCAGATGCCATTTTGACATCGGTCAGTATTCTTACTACAGGTTTTGATGAACCTACGGTGGAGTCCATAATCTTAAACCGGGCTACCAGGTCTTTGACCTTATACTTCCAAATGATTGGTAGAGGATCACGGGTTCTTCCCAATAAAAGTGAGTTCAATGTTATTGACTTGGGTAATAATATTGCCCGGTTCGGCCCATGGGATTCTCCCGTGGATTGGCAGGAAATTTTTCATTTTCCAGATTTTTATCTGGAGAACATCAAAAATGATGAAGATATTGAACGTGAGTTTGTTTACGAGATGCCAGATGAATTGAAAGCCAAGTTCAGTAAATCAGAAAATATCCATTTTGACATAAAGGCCGAGTACAAAAAGGTATTTGCCGAAGGGTTGAAGTCTAAATTGGTATTGGAAAGAAGCATTGAACAACACGCGCAAATCTGTGTGGAAAACAGCGAGGACGTTTTTGATGCCCGAATCTTGGCCAAAGAACTCAAGGAAGAGATTCAGTATAGGGTGAGACAATATTCCTATTGCATTATGAACAATACCAAAAACTACAAAGAATGGTTAGAGGAAGATTATGAACGCAAATTGCGCTCCAATATCTCTAAGAAGTTTGCGGCCATGATGTAATTTGATGAGCAAGGTACTTATTATTGGACATCATTGGCCTGAGCCAACTACTACGGCTGCGGGACATCGAATGCTGCAACTAATAGAAGCTTTTTCACACTTTGGATGGGGAGTTACCTTTGTTTCCACAGCCTCTAAAACAGAATATTCTTTGGATTTAGAGAAATTGGGAGTTGAAACTGCTTCCATTCAGCTCAACCATTTCAGTTTTGATGATTTCATTAAAGAGCTAGACCCCAAGTATGTGATTTTCGACCGATTCATGGTCGAAGAGCAATTCGGTTGGCGTGTTGCCCAACATGCACCAAACGCTGTTCGAATTTTGAACACTGAAGATTTACACTCACTTAGAAAAACTCGTGAAGGATGTCATAAAAAAGGGGAGGAATTCACTGTGGGAACATGGAAACAATTGGATACGACCAAAAGAGAAATCGCCAGTATCTATCGAAGTGATTTGAGTTTAATGGTTTCCAGATTTGAAATGGGTATACTTCAAGAAGAACTTCAGATTCCTGAAAACTTATTGATGCATCTTCCCTTTATGATGGAAGAAGTAACTAAAACCACCCAAGCTAATTGGCCATCTTTTGAAGAACGAAAGGATTTTATCACCTATGGCAATGGAAAGCATGCCCCAAACGTCGATTCTTTCATCTATTTAAAAAAAGACCTTTGGCCAAGAATACGACAAGAACTCCCTGATGCCAACTTAAAAATATTTGGGGCTTACTTACCACAACAGATTAAACAAATGCATGCTCCAAAAGATGGGTTTCATGTTTTGGGTTGGATAGAAAAATTAGATTTGGAAATTCAAAAGGCGCGCATCGTATTGGCACCTTTACGTTTTGGCGCAGGAATCAAAGGAAAGATAACGGATGCTCTAAAAAATGGGAGTCCCATTGTTACCACCAAAATAGGGGAAGAGGGTATGTCTTTAAATTTACTATCCATCCAATCTGTTGAGAATAGTGACCCGACGGCATTTGTAAATACTGCGGTCCAATTATATTCCAAAGGAGGATTGTGGAGTGAAGCCCAAAAACGGGGCTTGGAATCCATCACCGAACAGTTTTCGAAAGTTAAGCACCAAAATGGGCTACATAAAACCCTTGAATATTTATCTCAAAACTTGGTTCAGCATCGCAATCAAAATTTTTTAGGTGCTTTACTACAACATCAAAGTATGGCCGCTACAAAGTTTATGGGTAAATGGATTGAAGAAAAAAACAGAAACTGAAATTGGTGATAATGCGTTCAGTCTTTCAGCTGTTACCACTTGAAATCAAATTATTAAAGTGGGTTTCAAGTTACCAATTTAGGATGTTCCATGTGTTTCAACAAGTTCTATTTTGCTGTTCAAGGCAAGAACATTTTCTGTTACTTTGTATTAGCAATTAAATTTTTATGAAATCACCCAATTGGCAAACTGCCATCGAATTTGAAGACATTACCTATAAAAAAAGTGAAGGTGTGGCACGAATAGCGTTTAATAGGCCCAATGTGAGGAATGCATTCCGTCCCAAAACCACAAGTGAATTATACAAAGCCTTTTACGATGCTCAGGAGGATACTTCGATTGGAGTTGTACTTCTATCTGCAGAGGGACCTTCAACCAAAGACGGGAAATGGGCGTTTTGCAGTGGAGGAGACCAAAAGGCCAGGGGGCACCAAGGCTATGTGGGGGATGATGGATACCATCGCCTTAATATTTTAGAGGTGCAACGTCTCATACGCTTTATGCCCAAGGTGGTCATAGCTGTAGTACCCGGTTGGGCCGTCGGTGGAGGACATAGCTTACACGTGGTTTGTGATATGACTTTGGCCAGTAAAGAACATGCCATTTTTAAACAGACAGACGCAGATGTTACCAGTTTTGATGGAGGCTATGGATCTGCGTATTTGGCAAAAATGGTAGGACAAAAGAAAGCACGTGAAATCTTCTTTTTAGGAAGAAACTATTCAGCTCAAGAAGCATATGAAATGGGAATGGTGAATGCTGTTATTCCACATGAAGAGTTGGAAGCAACCGCATACCAATGGGCGCAAGAAGTTTTGGAAAAATCACCTACTTCCATAAAAATGCTCAAGTTTGCCATGAACCTTACGGATGATGGCATGGTAGGTCAGCAGGTATTTGCTGGTGAGGCTACACGATTAGCCTATATGACCGATGAGGCCAAAGAGGGCAGGGATGCATTTTTGGAAAAGCGGAAACCCAACTTCAAAAAGAATCAATGGATTCCTTAGTTTAAAAAGCACTAGGGTCTACTCAATGCAATATGTATTTCACGAAAGTATGTGCTATTCTATTGGGATTAGATAGGATTTAGCTTCTTTTTTCCATGCCACCACGTTTGATTTGTCAACAGTAGGCAGACCACTTGAGAACTCCGCTACTACCTTCATGAATTGTTCAGGCTCATCCTTGAAGATACTGTGACCGGAACCTTCAAAAAATACATATTCCGCGATAGGAAACTCATCTTTGAAAATAGCAGCTTTTTTACTTCCCCAGGTAAGATCATGCTTGCCTTCCATCATCAGCACAGGAATAGGACAATTTTTAAACAACCCTTTAAAGTTGTAGCGTTTGGAGCTAGCACTCATGACTTTGTTGAATTTTTTATCATTGACCCATTCATAAAGGGCGCTTCGAATCATCTGTTCTCTGGTGGGTTTGTAAAAGCTTTGACGTTTCCAATCACCATTTAGGGCCATGTTATACAAAAAGGCTGAAAAGTTTAAATTCCCATTTTTCTTATTTTCAATAGCCCTTTCAGTAATAGCCTTTAATTTATCCCTTTCAACCTGAGTTATATATTTTTGCTGTAAGCTTTTGAATTTCTCACTCTTAAAACCTGGTAATGCACTTACCAATACCAAACCTGAAACTTGCTCAGGATATGATGCTGTGTAGTATTGGGCTAAAAGCCCGCCGTAGGAATATCCACAAACTATCCACTGTGAAATATCCAGCGTTTTTCTAAGACCTTCCAGGTCTTCCATAGCTTGAGTAAAAGAATATCCATTATCACCAGAAATAAAGTCAGATTGCCCAGTACCGCGTTGGTCATAATAAATAATGTGATGGCTTTCTTTTAGAGAGGAAAACCAAGGATGGAAATAGTGATGGGTACCCCCAGGGCCTCCATTAATGAGGACTATGGGTATGCCTTCGCCTTCGGTTTCCACATAAAGCTCACATCCATTAACCTTAATCTTTTGTTTTTTTAGAGGTAACTCATCACAAAGTCGCGTTAGATAGGGTATAGAATCATAGATGGTATCCGATAGAAAAACAACAGAGTCAAACACAGTTTCACGTTTGTCAATTGTTTCCTGACAATATAGGCCCTGGGAGCCTAAGGCTATAAAAAGTAATAAAAGTTTGATTTTCATAAAGGCCGGTTTAATTTAATGATGCACTTTATGAAAATTTGTTACAGTATGGTCCAAAATCAAAAAGAGCCTTGCCACTTGGGTCAAGACTCTTTTACGAGAACACTATATGAAAATGAAAAAATTTACTTGCTTATTTTTTACATTGTAAATGTAGTGTGAGACCTCAAGTGTAGGAAAATTATGTTGTGAAGTGGCCTTTCTATGTGGTTTTCGGGCTATTTTAAGACATTTAGCCTATCTATTTAAGGGATTTTATCACTTCAGAGAGAAAACCATTAACGTCAAAATCGGGTCTTTCTGCCAAACCGGTACGTACAACTACCAAATCTTTCGAGGGGATTATAAATACATGCTGACCTTGAAATCCGTTACATGAGAACAGATCTCTGGGAACATCTGGGTATATGCCTTCGGAGTTTAGCCAAAAATGAGCACCGTAGGTACCATCTGAGTCTTGGGTCACCTTAGTGATATAGTCAACCCAGGAGGTATCAAAAATCTGTTCTCCATTCCAAACCCCTTTATCCAAGTACAATTGTCCAAAACGGGCCCAATCCCTTGTAGTGGCCCAAGCATAGGACGAACCCACATAATTGCCTTTTACATCGGCTTCCAAAATCATGGAATGCATCCCTATCTTATCAATCAAATTCTTGTAAGGGAAATCCAAATACTCTTGATGACTTCGAAACTGTTGCCGTAAAATGCCAGAAAGTAAATTTGTAGTGCCCGAGGAGTAATTCCAAACCTCGGTTGGTTTCGCAACTGGCTTTTTTTCTTTTTGTGCGATGGTCATATCATCTTCCAAAAATAACATACGTGTTACATCGGAAATTTTGGAATAATCCTCTTCCCATTCCAATCCACTTTGCATACGCAACAAATGATTCAATGTAATTGTACCCCTTTCGTCATCTTTCCATTCGGGAATTGGGGCAAGCCAATCCATTTCCAATTTTCCTTGATGTTCCAAAATTCCATAGCAAGTGGCCAGTAGACTCTTTGTCATGGACCAGCCCAATATCTTAGTGTCTTTGGTAAATCCTTCGCTATAGTGTTCACCTAAAAGGTATCCCTTGTATAAAACCGCAACGGTACGGGTCTTTTGTACTTCCGGATTTGAAAAAGCCAATGCGATGCCCTTATTCAACTGGTCGTAATCCACTTCTGGAAGTAGTGTGTCCTTCGCATCTAAATGTCCATAAGGATATGGTTTTTCAATTTGGTTAAAATTACGTTTGGGTTGTAAATAGTTTTTATCTTCATCAAAATCAGAATCAACTAGAACACTTCCTAAACCCTGACGGTCAATAGCTTTGCGATTCATCAATCCATAAACAGAAGCAGTAGCAGTAGCATTTTTTGAATCTAGAGAGACTTCGGCCAATTCCACCAAAGGCATTTTTAAGTCATTATTTACAATGGAGGAAGAATCCCGTTCTGCCAGGTAGGTTGCGGAAGCCATGTATTTTGAAGCATAGCCACTGATGATGTTAAGCTTGGAGTAATTTAGATAAACAACTACAGCGATGACGACCAATAGCACAAGGAGTATTCTTTTTACGTATTTCATGGATTAAGATTTGTTGTAACTTTCAGAAACTAAATATAAAAATTTACTGCATGTCCAACCTAGGAATGATCATTGAAGAGAGGAGTCGGGATATTGGCGACTTTTTAGTAGGCCGTTTAATTCCCTTTCGTAAAAAGCGTATGATAGGTCCTTTTATCTTCATAGATCATATGGGACCTACCCAGTTGGGTCCAAAAAAATACATGGATGTGGACCAACACCCCCATATTGGATTGTCAACGTTGACCTATATGCTTGAGGGAGAGATTATGCACGAGGATAGTATAGGGACCAAACAACGAATTAGTCCTGGTTCAGTAAACTGGATGACCGCAGGGAAAGGGGTAAGTCATACTGAACGCACTCCAGTAGACATGCGAAACGGAAAAGTCTTTACTGCTCATGGATATCAAATTTGGATTGCGCTACCAAAAGAACTTGAGGATATTGAGCCGGAATTTCATCATACTCCCGCTAAGGACCTCCCTAAGTGGCAAGATGGTAGTGCGCAATTTACTTTAGTGGCTGGTGAGGGCTACGGCAAAAAATCCCCGGTTCCTGTATATTCACCACTTTTTATGATTGAGATAAAAAATCAAGATGAATATATTCTAGATGTTCAAGATGATTTAAAAGGTGAAATTGGAATATGTATTGTGGAAGGTGGTATTACTGCCTGCGGACAAGACTTGGGAAAGGGGAATATTTTAGTTTCAAAAGTTGAAGATACCTGCAAAGTCATTTTACAACCAAAATCCCACCTTTTACTTTTTGGAGGTGAAGCATTTTCTGAGGAGAGACATATTTATTGGAACTTTGTTTCAAGCCGCAAAGAAAAAATCGAAAATGCAAAAAATGCATGGAAAGATAGGTCTTTCCCGATGATGGAAAATGATTCAAGCTATGTCCCCTTGCCTAAATGATCCAAATTGTAGTACATTTAATCTAATTTGAAAAAGCTGCTGCTCATATTGCCTTTTATCGTTTCGTGTCAAGAAAAAGTGAAGGTTGAAACCCCAAAGTTTGAATGGCGTTCTTTGGAAGTCACTGCTTCCGCATACAACTCAGTGTCTTGGCAGACCAAAGCAGAAAATCCAAATATCGCAGCATGGGGAGATACTTTGAAACCCGGCATGAAAAGCATTGCTGTATCTCGTGATTTGATAAAAATGGGATTAGGTCACAATACCATGGTGAAAATTGGAACTTTACCAGACACCTTTTATGTCAAGGACAAAATGAATCGTAGATGGCGAAACAGAATTGATATTTATATGGGGGTAGATGTGAAAAAGGCAAGAGAATGGGGAAAACAAAAAATCGACATTTGTTTTGCAATACCTTTGGATACCACTTCAACACTAAAACGGTAGAATATGCGGCGTTGTTTTTATGTTCTCTTTTTGATTTCCGTGCTGAGCGGATGTGCCGTTAAAAAAGAAATAGTGGATAAACCTATTATTTTTAATGACCAGCGCATACAACTTACCAAGGAATATTTGGAACAACGTTATAATCTCAGCCAAGAGACACCCACAATAGTGCCTAAGATGATAGTACTGCACTGGACCGCCATTCCCACATTAGATAGGTCATTCAATGCATTTGTAAACCCGACTTTGCCCAATTGGCGTTCAGATATTGAAAGTGTAAGCGGACTTAATGTATCATCTCATTTTTTGGTTGACCAAAATGGCACAATCTATAGGCTTATGCCGGAAACGACTATGGCAAGGCACGTTATTGGACTAAATCATTGTGCCATTGGAGTCGAAAATGTGGGTGGAACGGAAGAAACCCCTTTAACTCGAAAGCAATTAAAAGCGAACATCTGGTTGGTGAATTATCTGGCCACTAAATATGACATTGAATATGTAATTGGTCATCATGAGTATACAGATTTTGAAAATCACCCCCTTTGGTTGGAGGTAGATGATGGCTACCGAACAACAAAGACAGACCCTGGTCCTGATTTTATGCAAAAAGTACGAAACGCCACCAAAGCGTTTAATTTTAAACCCCTTCCAACAGAATAATTAATGAAGCCTTTTGTAATATTCATCGCATTCTTGTTTTTCTTTTCTATCTCAAACGCTCAGGATAATATTACCTCCAGACTCTATGATACGTATTCCAACTATAAAGAACCTTCTCTAACTAAAAGGCGAATAAAACATAGACAGATTCAACCTTTGATTCAACGATTCGCGGACAATTCTAAATTTAAAGTACAAAAGGTGGGAGAGTCTATTCAAGGAAGGGATTTGCATTTAATCAGCATTGGTTCTGGTGAAGAAGAGATATTTCTGTGGTCTCAAATGCATGGGGACGAGCCTACTGCCACACAAGCAATTTTTGACATCCTAAATTTCCTGGATGCACCTGAGTTTAAAAAGGAAAAAGAGGAAATTTTGGCCAAAACCAAACTTCATTTTTTGCCCATGCTCAATCCTGATGGGGCAGAGGTATACCAGCGAAGAAATGCTTTGGGCGTAGATATTAATCGAGATGCACTGCGATTACAATCTCCGGAAAGCCGCGTTTTAAAAAGAATTCGTGACAGTTTGAATGCTGATTTTGGCTTTAATCTGCACGACCAAAGCACCTATTATAATGCCAAATTAACGGACAGGCCAGCTACTATTTCTTATTTGGCTACCGCCTACAACTACGAAAAAGATATTAACGAAACTCGGGCAAATGCGATGAAAGTCATTGTGTTCATGAATGATATTATTCAAAAATATGCACCAGGTCAAGTGGGCAGATATAGTGATGAGTTTGAACCACGGGCTTTTGGTGACAACATTGCTAAGTGGGGAACAAGTTTGATTTTAATTGAGTCTGGGGGCTATACCAATGATGTGGAGAAGCAAGAGATTCGAAAGCTAAACTATGTTTCCATTCTATCAGCGATTTATACCATTGCTCAAGGTAGCTATAAAGACATTGCCATTGAAAAGTATGAGAAAATACCAAGAAACGACCGCAAGCTTTTCGACCTTAAGATTGAAAATGTGACATACAACCTTTTAGGTAAAGATTACATTTTAGATTTGGGTATTTATCGCAGAGAAGTAGACAATGAAGGTCACGAAGACTTTTATTATAAGAGCACTATTGTGGACCAAGGAGATTTATCCACGTTTTATGGCTATGAAACTTTTGATGCTTCCGGATATAGCATCGTTGCACCAAAAGTTTCTCAAGAAACTTTGAAAACCAACTCAGCTGGAATTTGGACAGATAAAACTAATCCGTGGAAATCCGGTTATGCTTTCATGAAGTCTGAGTTTTTGCCTCCTGTGCCTTTTTTGAACTTTCCAATTCATATGGTCTCTGAAAACTTTAGTTTACCAGAATTTAGAATTCTTCCAGGGATTAATCCTACCTTTTTTCTAGAAAAAGAAGGTGAAATCACACATGCAGTAATCAATGGATTCATTTTGGATTTGTCCAAACCGCTAGAAGACCAACAATTTGGTAATGCCTTGATTTACCGTTAGTAACCAAATTGGATATTCATTTCACTTCCATAACGAAGCAAAACGACCAACATTCCAAAAAGGGTACAAACGATTGAGGCAAAAATGGAAAGCACCAACGCTTTTAATCCTTTGTCCAAAGCACCTGCGGCACTACCTTCAATTATTTCTTTAATTACATCCATAGCATTTTTTTTGAGTTAAACTTCCGTATTGTAGTTTAGGATGTAAGAGGTTTGTCGTTTACATATAAAACAACTTTCGGGCCAGAAACCCTACTTCATGAATGTTAGAGGATTTTATCTATTCACAACCGCCTATAAAGCCATCAGCCCTAAATTTGGTTTGTACAGCTCCTTGAAGACCACCATCGGTTAGTTGAATGACCAGATTGTTCTCTCCACTGCCATCTCTTTTTGGGGTGCAATATTCAAATAGATAAAAGCTGTTTGCTTGTTCAGATACGCGTTGCGATATTTGATTGAATGTAGCTTCAAGCTCTTCTTTGTTTCCAGCAAAGACACTGGCGGTTTTACCGATGTCACTCAAGACATCAACATCAATCTCAGCACCTAAACCGATGGTGAAAAAGGAAATATTTGGATTGGCTTCATTCACTGCACGCAGAGCATCTTGTTCCCTAAAGCGTGATGCTTGGTCGGTACCGTCCGTAAATAAAACCACGGAAGCCGCGCGAACTATGGAACTTTCATTGTTTTGTTCCACTAAATCTTCAGCAATATCAGTGGACTTGATTACCGCTCCATATAAGTCCGTTGAAGGATCACTGCTTATATCTTCGGTTATTCCATTGATTGATGCGGTAAGCTCTTCTGCTGAAGAAGTCAACGGATTGAGCAAGTGTAATTCATCTTCGCCGTCAAACCAATAGATGGCCATTTGAAATGACTCTGTTTCTGGGGAAGGGATTACATTTTCCACGAAGCTACTTGCTGCAGTTTTAAGCTCTTCTAGACTTCCCTGCAAAACACTATTGCTCAAATCAAGGACTAAAAGAGTACTATTATTGAATACTTGCGAATTAGGCGAAATTCTGGCTAAAGACTCCGAAGCGGATATGGTATTGAAGCAATCGTCGTTTCTTCCCTGTTCGTAAATGGTAAATTGGTCTGCAGTAAGTCCTGAAATAGGATTTCCATTAGTATCGGAAACCTTAAAAAGTATGGACACTTTTCCAGGAAGCGAGGTAGCTTGATTTTGTATTGACAACAAAAGTTCGTTTTCTTCAAAACCCAAACAATTATCTGGATTTTCTCCTTGACCCAATTCTCTTTGATTGATGTCAAAATTGACGTCATCATCGGCGTTGCCGCAAGAAATAAACAAGAGTAACGAAACTACAAGGAATAGCGAGGTTATGAGGTTTTTCATTTTCTTTTAAGCTTTGTTCTACTTGCTCAACGTCAAATTCCTAGGTAAAGTGTGTGCGATTTTCAATATTGAATTAAAGAAAAGTTAAAATAGAGGAGCTCTTGTTAAAAAAGAAGCTATCCATCCAATTTTTGGTAACTTCAAGGACAATTCTTTTGAAAACACTCAATTCAAAAAACTATGCCAACGTATCAATTAAAAGTAAACGGAACTTCAAGAACTGTTGATGTTTCCGAAGACACTCCCGTATTATGGGTATTACGTGACCATTTGGAGCTTGTGGGAACGAAGTATGGTTGTGGAATAGGGCAGTGCGGTGCTTGTACCATCCATGTAGATGGAACAGCTATGCGAAGTTGCTCTTTAACACTTTCCCAAGTAGACGGAAAATCAATTACAACCATAGAGGGTCTATCAGAGGACGGTTCCCACCCTGTACAAGAAGCTTGGAAAGAAGTTGATGTACCGCAGTGCGGTTACTGTCAGGCTGGACAGATTATGACCGCGTCAGCCTTTTTGGAAAGCAATCCAAATCCTACCGATGAAGAGGTTAAAAATGCTATGCACGGAAATATTTGCCGCTGTGCATCCTATACTCGAATCAAAACTGCAGTAATGAAAGCTGCCGAGAACATGGAATAACTATTCCCATTCACTTCTAAAACGAAAAAATGTCATCAAATAAAACAAACGCTCTAAGTAGAAGAGCATTTTTAAGGAATTCTTCACTGGCAGGAGGGGGAATGATTATTGGATTCAATCTTCTCAATTCGTGTAAACCCAAAGTAGTAGCAGAACCTGCCATTGACCTTGCGAGTCTGGATTATAATGATTTCAATGCATTCATAAAAATTGCGGAAAACGGTGCTGTGACCATATTTTCACCAAATCCTGAAATTGGTCAGGGTGTCAAAACCTCAATGCCCATGATAATTGCAGAGGAACTTGACGTGGCTTGGAAAGATGTATATGTGGAACAAGGTATTTTGGATACGGAAAACTACACCCGACAAGTTGCTGGGGGTAGTCAATCTATCCGCCAAGGGTGGGATGCCCTAAGGCAGACAGGTGCCAAAGCAAGGCATATGTTGGTAAGTGCAGCCGCAGCAAGATGGGGAGTGGACCCTTCCGAATGTACGGTAAGTGAAGGAATTATTACCAACGCTGCGGGAGAAACTTTGGGATATGGAGATGTTGTAAATGAAGCTGCTCAATTGGAAGTTCCTGAAGAGGTAGAATTAAAAAAGCCCAAGGATTATAAAATCATGGGTAAAAATGCCGGTAATGTTGATATTCATAAAATAGTGACGGGACAACCCTTATTTGGATTGGACTACAAAGCAGATGGTATGGTATACGCTGCTGTAGTAAGACCTCCAAGCTTCGGACACAAATTGGTTTCTTTTGATGATTCAGAAGCTAGAAATATGCCTGGGGTAATTGATATTGTCACCATAGGTGAAAAAGTACGGGGACTTCTGGCTGAAGATCCTAGTTTTTCAAGTAAAATATCTTCTAGCGATAAAGTGGTCGTAATAGCAAAAACCACTTGGCAAGCTTTCAAAGCAAAAGATGCCATTAAAGCTACTTGGGAAGAAGAAACTCCTATGGAAAGTACAGAGCAACATAACAAGATTCTAACGGGTTTGTTGGACGGGAATAAATTCAACACCATGCGTTCAGATGGAAATATAAAAAAGGCTTTTGCGGAAGCGGACCAAGTTTTGGAGCGTACGTATGAATCGCCTTTCCTCCCACACAACTGTATGGAACCCATGAATTTCTATGCCAATGTAACTCCTGAAAAAGTTCATTTGGTAGGACCAATTCAGACTCCAGCGTGGAAGGCCGGTTTGGTAGCCAAAATGTTGGGCAGGGATGAAAAGGACATTCTCTTGGAAATGACTCGTATGGGAGGTGGCTTTGGCAGAAGACTTTATGGTGATTTTGTAATCGAAGCTGCAGAAATATCCCAAACCATAAATAAGCCCGTCAAAGTGGTTTATACTCGAGAAGATGACATGGAAGATGGAATCTACCGAATGGCAATTAAGTATAGGATAAAAGCAGGAATTAAAGATGGGAAAGTAACCGCCTACCATTTGAAAGAAGCAGCGGTAAACGATAACATGTATGGGCTTATTCCCAACTTCTTCCCTGCGGGAGCGATAGAAAATTATCAAGTTGATGTAGCCAATTATAAAAGCAACATTACTACTGGTGCATGGCGTGCTCCATATACCAACTTTTTGGCTTTTGCAGAACAAAGTTTCTTTGACGAGTTAGCCGAAATGATGGAGGTGGATAAAATTCAGTTGCGTTTGGATTTATTGGATAAGGTGAAGCCAGAAGATGACGAGCGCATCCAATATTCTCCAGACCGAATGAAAGAGGTCATCAAAATGGCTGTTGAGAAATCAGGATGGGGTACAAAACCCAGCAACGTATACCAAGGGTTTGTAAACTACTACTGCCATAATACCCATGTTGCAGAAGTTGCAGATGTGGAGATTGAAAATGGAAATCCCGTAGTCAAGAAAATTACTTGCGTTGTGGATTGTGGTATTGTTGTTAATCCACTAGGAGCTATGAATCAGATTGAAGGCGGGGTAATTGATGGGGTAGGGCACTCTATGTTTGGAGAATTGGCCTTTGTTGATGGAAAACCCACAGCCAACAATTTTGACCGATATCGCATGATTCGAATGAAAGAAGCGCCGGTAGTGGAAACCTACTTAATGGAAAACGAACATTCACCAACCGGTTTAGGAGAACCCACGCTGCCTCCAGCAGGGGGAGCCGTAGCCAACGCCCTAAAAGCAGCTACCGGAAATAGACTTTACATCCAACCATTTACCAAAACACCAGAATTGTTAAAAGTTCCAGAGAAGGAGATTATTGGTTGATATTATGACGATACTTTTATTTGGGGTGACCAAAGATATCGTGGGAAGTCCCACCTTGTCGGTCCCCACCACTTCCGTTACGGGAAAAAAAATCCCTAAAACAGTAAAGGAGTTAAAACGGTTTTTAGGAGAGGCATATCCAGAATTGAACAAGTTATCCTCATTGGCGGTCGCAGTGAACAACGCATATGCAGACGATGAGCAAAAAATCAATTCTTATGATGAAATCGCCTTAATTCCACCAGTTAGTGGAGGATAATAAGTGGGTTTTGTATCTTTCAAGCGGATTGTATTATGGCGTTAATCGATAATCACGGAAGAAAAGTAAATTACCTGCGTTTGGCGGTCACTGACCGTTGTAACCTGCGTTGCAATTATTGCATGCCAGCAGAAGGGATAAACTTTGTCAAAAACGATAGGTTGTTAAGTATTCCTGAATTAGAAAGGGTTAGCAAAGCCCTTGTGAATCTGGGAATCGATAAAATAAGGATAACAGGAGGTGAACCTTTTGTGCGTAAGGATTTGATGGTTTTGTTGCGCAGTTTGTCCAAAATGGAAGGTCTGAACGACATTTCTGTAACCACAAATGCTACGCTAATTGGCCCTTATATTGATGAATTGAAGAAATTGGGAATTCGCAACATCAATGTGAGCCTCGATTCAATCAACAGGGAGACCTTTGAGCGTATTACGCGAAGAAAACAATTCGATACGGTTCACAATAATCTTATTCGATTAATTACCGAAGGATTTAATGTGCGTATCAATTTTATTGTTTTGGATGGCCAAAACGAGCAGGATATTCTTCCCATTCTAGACGTGATGAAACACTATAAGGTTTCCGTTCGATTTCTGGAAGAAATGCCCTTTAATGGAGGTTCCAAGAATTTTTCAACCATAAAATGGAATTACAAAGCCATTTTGGAGCATATTGCCACCAAATATGAGTTTGAAAAATTAGTTTCACCTGCAACATCTACCTCAATCAATTACCAAATCAAAGGACACCAAAGTACTTTTGGAATTATTCCTTCCTTTAGCAGAACCTTTTGTGGCACTTGTAACCGACTACGCGTTACCGCAACTGGAGATGTCATTACCTGTCTGTATGGTAAACCTAAAGCAAACCTGAGGGATATTGTAAGAGCCAATGAAAATGATGACGAAATGAACTCCGTGATTTTGAATACTATAGGTTCCAGAGCAAAAACGGGGTTTGAAGCACAAGATGAACACGCTAAAACCATTTTTGATAACTCCATGACTTCCATTGGAGGTTAATTCAAATCCAAAAACCTATGAGTAATACACCCAAGCTTTATGGATTGGTTTTGGGCGGTGGTAGAAGCACTCGCATGGGTTCGGATAAGCGTCTTCTCAAATATCACGGAAGTGAACAACAAGCTCGTATGTATAATTTATTGGAGCAGATTTGCGAAGCTTCTTATTTAAGTATCAGACAAGACCAGGTTTCATTGAATGAGGATAAATTCAAAATCATTATCGACGAAAATAGGTATAGGGGTCCGTTTAATGGTATCATGAGTGCTCATGCAGCCTATCCTAAGGTTGCTTGGCTGGTATTGGCCTGCGACTTACCATTTATGGATAAAGAATCACTTAAAACCTTGGTCGCCAAAAGAAATCCTGAAAATAATGCTACTTCCATGGCCACAAAAAAGACGGATATCCCGGAACCTTTAGCCACTCTTTGGGAACCAAAAGGACTGGAAAAGGCAAAGGAGTTTCTGCAAGTATCAAAGAATTCAGGTCCCACTGAGTTTTTACAGAACTCAGAGATTGACAAAATATATCCAAGTACGGATGACGTTCTTTTCAACGCCAATTCTCAAGAAGATTTTGAACAAGCTAAAACCCATTTGAACGCAGTGCAAGATGGATAGATATACCCGACAAACCAGTTTATCCGATTTCGGACAGGCAGGACAGCAAAAATTGTTCGAAGCCAAGGTTTTGGTGGTTGGATTGGGAGGTTTGGGACTGCCAGCGTTACAATATTTAAATGCCATGGGTGTAGGAACCTTGGGATTGATAGATCAAGATATTGTGGATTATCATAATTTACAGCGTCAGATACTTTATACTGAAAAGGATGTAGGAAAATCAAAATTGAACACTGCACATAACAAACTGCAATCCCAGAATTCGGAGACCAATTTCATTCTACATGATACGTTTTTAACTAAGAACAATGCCTTGGAAATTATCAGACAATATGACCTTGTTCTTGATGCTACGGACAATTTCCCTGCCAGATATTTGATAAACGATGCTTGCGTTATCTTAAACAAGCCCTTTGTTTATGGAGCACTTCATGGGTTTGAAGGCCATGTTAGCGTTTTTAATTATCAAGGTGGGCCAACCTACCGTTGTCTCTACGCAGAGATGCCGACAGCAGAAGAAATTCCAAATTGTGATGAAAATGGAGTTTTGGGTGTAATCCCTGGTATCATTGGAAACCTACAGGCATTGGAAGTAATAAAAGTGGTCACGGGAATAGGAAATATGCTTTCGGGCAAATTATTGGTGTTTGATGGGTTACATCAAAACTATCTAAAGATAGCATTCAAAACTCATCCTGAGAATCTGGCAATAAAGGAACTTAGAGAGAGCTATGAGTCTTCGGATTGCAGTATTATAAATTCTATATCGGCCCAAGAATTTTCTCAAAAACGATTAAATAAGAGTCAGATAGTTTTAGATGTTAGAACACCAAAAGAGTTTGAGCATAATCACCTAGCAGAAGCAATAAATGTTCCCTTGCAAGAATTGGATTTGCCCCTTAATCTTATAGAGTCCAAAGCACCCATTTATGTAATTTGCCAATCGGGGAAAAGAAGCGAACTCGCCATAGAGCAGCTTCAAAAAGCGCATCCAGAATTGACTTTTTGTAATATCTTGGGTGGCATGAATCAGCTTTCAATTCTTACACAATAATCAGCTCATCCTTTTTAACCAACACCTAACATTATGATTACTTTTGATTCGGCCTTGGAATTTGTTCTAAAAAATGAACAGGACTTTGGTACTGAGACAGTTCCTTTCTCCAATGCTTACAGTCGTGTTTTGGCAGAATCGGTTCTTGCGGATAGGGATTTTCCACCCTTTAATAGGTCGACCAGAGATGGAATTGCAGTTAGCTCCACGGCGCTAAACGAAGGAATGACAAAGTTTAAGATTGCAGGTATTGCTCAAGCAGGCGCACCTCAATTGAATTTGGAAAATCATATGGATTGTGTTGAAATCATGACGGGTGCCATGGTTCCTAAAAATGCGGATACTGTCATCATGTATGAGCATTTGGAAAGGGTAGGGGATACTTTTCAATTGTTAGAGAAGGTGAAACCAGGACAAAACATCCACTACCAAGCCAGCGATTTTGAAAAGGGTACCACACTCCTAAATCCTGGCATAAAAATCACCGCCGCCGAAATTGGGGTATTGGCATCTGTAGGGAAACACAAAGTTTTGGTAAAAGTCAATCCCAAAGTTGCTGTGGTTTCAACGGGTGATGAACTTGTCGATGTAGACAAAGAGCCTTTGCCTTTTCAAATACGGAAGTCGAACAGTTATTCATTACAAGCCTTATTAGAAAAAGAAGGGATAACAGCAGATGTTTTTCATCTGGTGGATGATAAAGAAATCCTTGAAAAGAAACTTGCCGAGCAAATTGAGAAGAAAGATGTACTCATTTTAAGCGGAGGAGTTTCCAAAGGAAAATATGATTACCTACCTGAGATTTTGGACAAATTGGGAGTTGAAAAAGAATTTCATAGGGTTTTGCAACGCCCCGGAAAGCCTTTTTGGTTTGGAATACACCATATCCACAAGACCTTTATTTTTGCTTTTCCCGGTAATCCCGTATCCACTTTCGTGAACTATCATGTCTATTTTAAACCTTGGCTTAACAAAACTTTAGGAGCAAAGAACCCAGTATTTACAGTACTTTTAAAGGAATCTATGGAAAACTCAACGGACCTTACTTTTTTTAAAGGTGTTAAAGTAGCTTTCGTAAATGGTACACTTGTGGCTCAAGAGGTAAAAACTACAGGTTCTGGGGATGTAATTGGGCTTACCAACATCGATGGTTTTGTTCAACTCTCACCTAAAGATGTAGTGAAGAAGGGAGCTAAGGTCCCATTTATTCCAACAAGAAGCCTAATATAATATGACACACGAACTTAAAAGCATACTAATTGGGTATAAAGCAGCAAAAGCTGAGGGGATTCAATCCGTTTTGGCAACTGTTGTAGCTTTGGATGGTTCCTCATACCGTCGCCCGGGAGTTCGGATGTTATTGTTGGAAAATGGGAAAATGATTGGAGCGGTAAGTGGGGGATGTGTGGAAAAAGAGGTGTTACGACAAGCTGAATCTGTTTTTCAAAAGGGTATCCCAAATGTAATGGTCTACGATGGACGGTATCGATTGGGCTGCGAAGGTATTTTATACATTTTATTGGAACCATTTCAACCTAATGCTCAATTTTTGGAAATGTTTTGGGAAACGACAAAGTATAGAAAGCCTTTCTTAATTAAATCCTTTTTTCAAAAAGAGCATTCCGAAAATAGGGGTTATGGTTCTTCTTTTTTGTTTGAAGGGAATGAACTAGCATTGAACTCTACTTTGGTGAAATCGGATATGGAAGTCTTTGAACAAAAGCTTTCTCCATGCTTCCAACTCATCATAATCGGAGCCGAGCACGATGCTGTGCAATTATGTCAACTTGCAAGTCTCATGGGATGGGAAGTAACCATAGTATCCAATCCCCGTGAAGAAAAAACGGCAAATCATTTTCCAGGGGTTCATACCTTTCTTCAGCAGGAACCGGAAAATCTAGAAATACCATTGGATGAAGAAACCGCTGTGGTTTTGATGACCCATAGTTTTGTGAAAGACTTGGGCTACCTTTTGGCGCTTAAGGATAAGAACTGTGCCTATTTAGGGCTCTTGGGACCTATGCGTAGACGGGAAAAGCTTTTTGATGAATTGTTGGAAAGACACCCAGACATTGCAGAGGATTTTCTGGATTCAATTCATGGACCAGCAGGTATTGATATTGGCGCTGAAACACCTCAAGAAATATCAATTTCCATTATTTCGGAAATTTTGGCACGAGTTAGACAAACAGAGCCAATGTTTCTCAAAGAAAAGTTGGGTAAAATCCACAGTTGATTCATGACTAAAGCCATTAACGCCTTAATCCTGGCGGCAGGTGCCTCTAATAGAATGCCCAATAAGATTAAGCAAATACTGCCTTGGGGTGACACTACGCTTTTAGGGAATACAATACATCAGGTTAGTCCGTTAGTCAATACCGTACATGTTGTTCTAGGGGCTTATGCGAACGAAATCCTACCTATGTTACCGAAACAGGTGGTTAGTCATTTAAATCCCAATTGGGAAAGTGGAATGGGCACTTCAATAGCATATGGAGTAAGTGAGATGCTTAAAAATGAAAAGGTTCCCGACGCTATGCTGATCTTGGTTCCAGACCAACCGTTAATGGATACGGAGCATTTCGTTAAGCTAAAAGAAACATATTTGGAAAATGAAAGTGTGAACCTCGTAGCAACCCATTACGGAAACCAAAGACATGGAGTTCCTGCAATTTTTGACCATTCGCTCTTCCTAGAACTTCAAAGCTTAAGCAAGGATTTTGGGGCCAAAAAAATCATTCAAAATCATTTATCTGAAGCAAAATTGATTCCAGGAAACGGAAAGGAAATTGATGTGGACACCTATGAGTCATACCTTCAATCGATTAAGGACACATCCAAAGGAAGTTCAATCTAATTTGAACGGAGAAGCGCTGACCAGTTAATTGGTCTATCGACTTGAAGTTGGTTTTTTTGAAGTGGACTCCACCACCTCCAAATCTTGGAAAATACCACAGGAGATTTGTTTTTTTACTAACGATTTGGATTTCTTCTGTTTTACCAAAGCGGCTATTTCTTTATTTAAGAACTGCATCGGAAGTGTTTTAAATAAGAACGATGGTTTTTCAAAATTAGTCTTTCGCAAATTGGTTTTGTACACGTTCCAAAACAGTCATCCAATGCATTTTTAAGATAAGTGCTGCCGTGGGAATGTTGTTTTCGGCAATAGCATTCAATATGGCGTCGTTTTGGGTTTCCATCTGTTGACCCACCAGACTACTTTCCGGTAAGATTTGTTCGTAGAAAAAAAGTCTGGCCTTTAAGTCGTCTAGAATTTGAAGGAGAATAGGGTTGGTACAATTGGCAAGAAGTAGTTTATGAAATTCAAATCGCGTGGTAATTGAATTTCTGATTTCCTTATGTTCAAAATAGTTTCGTAGTTCTAAAATGTATTCTTTAGTAAATGGAGTGCTTTGCAAAGCCATAACTTCCAATTGGGAAACCGTTTCATAAAGATGCTTGGCTTCTATTGTACCCAAAGAACGTATTATAAATCCTCGGTTGGGAATGGCCTTAACGATTCGGGCATGTTCCAATTGGCTAAGTGCTTCCCGTACTGGGGTAACACTCATTCCAGTTTCCCTGGCTACCGCCGCTAAATTAATGGTCTTCCCAATTTGCAGTCTTCCCTGTTGAATTTGTTCCAACAAGTGGGACTTTACTTTGTCCCGAAGTATTCGAGGTTGAATCATACTTGGAAGATACAAATCATTGAGCAACATGCTACTTTGTCTTTTATAGATTACCCGTATATTTAAGCGTATTCTAAACTTTGCTACGGTATGAAAAAATGGATTGTTTCCGTAATTACGCTGTTTTTGCTGATTGGCTGCAAACAAAATGAACCAATTCCAGCAGATATCTCATTGTATGAATCTCAGTTGTTTAAAGATGTTCAACTTGCAGCGGTTTTTAAAGATTCCAAAACGTTTGTGGATTTGGTGCCCAAGGAAGAAATTGGAATTTTAGAGGCAAAATACCTTACGGAAAAGACCAAGGAAGGCTTTGATTTGGTAGAATTTGTAGCCAATAATTTTGAGGACCACTCTATGAAGGCCTTGGAATTTAAGACCGATACTACCAAAACCATGTATGAACATATCAACACCATGTGGGATAAACTTACCAGGGGGCCAGATGATGTAATCCCTTTATCTTCGAGGATTGCGTTACCCCATAAATATGTGGTACCAGGAGGAAGGTTTCAAGAAATCTATTATTGGGACAGTTATTTTACCTTGGAAGGTCTACTGGCAGCTGAAAAAGATGAGTTGGCAAAGGCCATGGTAGATAATTTTAGCTTTTTGATTGATTCCGTAGGATTCATTCCAAATGGCACTAGGGATTATTATCGAACCCGTAGTCAACCTCCTTTCTATGCTTTAATGGTTGATGCCGTGACAAGAAAGGACAGTACAAAACTTACCAACTATTTGCCTCAATTGGAGAAGGAGTACAATTTTTGGATGGCCACTTCAGATTCAACCGAAGATTCACAGGCAGACCAACACGTTGTAAAGCTTAATAGTGCTGTACTAAATAGATATTGGGATAAGGCATTTACACCTAGGCCCGAAGCCTACAAGGAAGACCTGCATTTAGCCGGTGAGGTTCCTCAACCTGAAAAGCCAGCCCTATTAAATAATCTGAGGGCAGCTGCAGCTTCTGGATGGGATTTTAGTTCTAGATGGTTTGGAATAAAGGGAGAGTTCAGTAGCACTGAGACTACAGATATTCTTCCTGTGGATTTGAATTGTCTACTTTATTTCATGGAAAAGACCATTGCCAAGGCTTATGAATTAAATGGGCAACCAGAAGAAGCAAACAATTACAAGAAAAAGGCAACTTCACGAAAATCCAGTATTCAAGAATTCTTTTGGAATGAAGAAAACGGCTTTTTTCAGGATTATAACTATGTTAAATCAGCTTCTACTCCAGAGCTTACCTTAGCTGGTGCTTTTCCCTTGTACTTTGGATTGGCTACAGCAGAGCAAGCCGAAAAAACCAAAGAAGTCTTGATGGATACGTTCTTAAAAGACGGTGGATTGGTAACCACCTTGGAGCACTCCGAGCAGCAATGGGATGCACCAAATGGATGGGCTCCCTTGCAATGGATTGCGGTGAAAGGTTTACTGAATTATGGCTATACAGAGGAAGCCAAAGAAATCATGACACGGTGGTTGGCCCTGAACGAAAAAGTATTCAAGAACACGGGAAAGATGATGGAGAAGTATAATGTAGAAGACCTCACATTGCTTTCGGGTGGAGGGGAGTATGAAACCCAAGATGGTTTTGGATGGACCAATGGTGTTGCCCTGGGCTTCAAACAGATTTTGGAAGAATTGGATGAATAAGGTTTTGAGATTGGATTAAGACCAATTACCTAATCCGATTTACTATCCAAATAAGAGCTAAGGTCTTGTAGTTTAGTATCCCAAAAACGCTCATAAAACTTAAGCCAATGATTTACTTCCTTTAGAGGTAAGGGGTCTGCAAAACAAAAACGCTCACGCCCTTTGGTATGGATTTGAACTAATCCAGCTTCCTCCAAGGTTCTTAAATGCTTGGTAATGCCTTGGCGACTCATCTGGAACTGCCCAGATATTTGAGTGATGGGCATGGCCGTAGCGGCCACCACCAAAGCATGAAAAATTTCACGCCTTGTGGGGTCAGCAACAGCCTTTAAAACTTTTGTAATACTACTCTGCATGTACTTCTTTGATTAAGAATTCGTTCAACAAAGAAATACAGTTATCCCATCCACCATTGAAATCAGTATACATTTTAATTGCTGTGTTTCCTGCATACTGGGATATACCAGAATGCTCTAAATACAATCTTGTTTTTTCACCCAAATCTTCCAATTCCCATTTTACGGTAGTTTCCACGTTTGTGTTTTTGACCTCCCAAGTATAAATTAGGGTGTAGGGTTCTGCCTTTTGTACAACTCCCATTATGGGCTCACATCCTTCCTTTCCATCTGAGGTAAAAGTATATTGATACCCAACTTCAGCTTTAAAGTCGGCTTCGATGAACCAAGTGGATAACTCTTCTGCCTTTGAAATGGCATCCCAGACTTTGTCAATGGAATGATTCAGCAACTGTGTTTTTGAAATTACATCTTTCATGACTGTTCGTTTATTTAAGGTTAATATGCAACTATATGGTTGCAAATATAAACAAACAATTTAATTACGCAACTATTAAGTTGCATATAAAATTATCTAATAGAGTTTATTTCACATTTTCTTTAGATTTTTCTGATACACTTTTAACTATCTTGTCTCAGACTAATTCTACCAAAACTAACACTCATGAAATTTGCTTTAAAGACTTGGGTATTCTCCCTTTGCTTTCTATTTTTTTCTGTATTCTTAATTGCTCAACAACCGGATTCAACCACGTTTAAAGGGTTGGAATTTAGAAGTTTGGGGCCAGCGCTAACTTCTGGCCGTATTGCCGATATTGCCATTCATCCTGAAAATGAAAGCGTTTGGTATGTAGCTGTTGGTTCTGGGGGAGTTTGGAAAACAATCAATGCGGGAACAACATGGACACCGATTTTTGACAAACAAACTGTGTATTCCATTGGATGTGTTACCATAGACCCTAACAATCCCAATACAATCTGGGTCGGTACCGGAGAAAATGTAGGGGGTAGACATGTCGGTTTTGGTGATGGTATTTACGTAAGCCATGATGAAGGAAAAACGTGGAAGAATGTTGGACTCAAAAACTCAGAGCACATTTCTAAGATAATTGTACATCCAGAGAACTCTGATGTAATTTGGGTAGCTTCCCAGGGACCTCTTTGGAGCAAAGGCGGTGAACGTGGACTATATAAATCATCAGATGGCGGAAAAACATGGAATAGAACTTTAGGGGATTCCAATTGGACAGGCGTTACCGACATGGTAATTGACTTTACCAACCCAGATGTGCTTTATGCTGCCACATGGGACAGACATCGAACCGTTGCTGCCTACATGGGAGGCGGACCAGGCTCCGGTCTTCATAAGAGTATAGATGGAGGAGAAACTTGGACAGAATTGAAAAATGGCATTCCAAAGTCGAATCTCGGCAAAATTGGATTAGCTATTTCTCCTTTTGATAATGAAGTGCTTTATGCTGCTATAGAGTTGGACCGTAAAAAAGGAGGTCTGTTCATTTCAAGAAATCAAGGCGCTTCATGGAGCAAACAATCGGATGCGGTTTCTGGAGGTACCGGACCTCATTATTATCAAGAGTTGTATGCATCTCCCCATCAAAATGGAAAGCTCTATTTGATGAGCAACTATGTGCAAATCTCCAATGACCATGGAAAGAGCTTTAGCTTTATGAATGAAGATAAAAAACATGTGGACAGCCATGCTATGGCCTTCAAAAAATCGGACCCAGATTATGTTTTATTTGGTACGGACGGTGGTCTATATGAGTCTTATGATTTAACAAAAACATGGAGGTATTTCAACAACTTGCCACTTATTCAATATTATAAAGTGGCTGTTGATGATGCCAAACCTTTTTATAATATTTATGGGGGAACTCAGGATAATGGTTCTCACGGAGGACCATCCCAGACCATTAGCAATAAAGGGATATTGAACCATGATTGGTGGAAAACCTTAGGGGCTGATGGACACCAATCGGCCACGGAACCTGGAAATCCAGACATCACCTATGGTGAATTTCAGCAAGGATGGCTTTGGAGAATAGACCAGACTACCGGTGAAACGGTATTTATCCAACCACAACCCGAAGCGGGAGAACCTCATGAGCGCTTTAATTGGGATGCTCCAATTTTAGTGAGTCCACATAACCCACAACGATTGTATTTTGCTTCATATCGGGTTTGGAAATCTGAAAACAGGGGAGATGAATGGACGGCAATCAGCAGTGATTTAACCCGAAATGAGGAAAGGTTGGCCTTACCCATAATGGGCAGAGCACAAAGTTGGGACAATCCTTGGGATGTTGGGGCCATGTCCAATTACAACACCATAACCTCTTTGGCCGAATCTCCAATACAAGAAGGATTGATTTATGCTGGTACAGATGATGGAATTCTTCAGGTAACCGAAGATGGTGGAAACAATTGGCGAAAAATAATGCTTGGTTCTATCAAGGGAGTGCCGGAAAGAGCCTTTGTCAATGACGTTAGGGCCGATTTGTTTGACGCCAATACTGTGTATTTGGTTCTAGACAATCATAAGGAAGGAGATTACAAACCCTATCTTTTAAAAAGTTCAGATAAGGGAAAAACTTGGAGGTTTATGAATGGTAATCTTCCCAAAAAATTATTGACATGGCGCATCGTCCAAGATCATATCAAACCAAATTTATTATTTGCAGCAACTGAGTTTGGAATTTATATGTCAAATAATGGGGGTAGTAGCTGGATGGAGTTAAATGGAGGACTTCCAACTATTTCATTTAGGGATATCACCATTCAGCGAGAGGCAGATGATTTGGTAGGAGCTTCCTTTGGAAGAGGTTTTTATGTGCTTGATGATATTTCGCCTCTACGGGATTTTGATGCCTCTAAAATGGGAGAGACCACCCTGTTCAAAGTACAAACTGCAGATTGGTATATCCAAAGAAGTGGTGTTGGGAGTCAAGGTAATACGGAGTATGTTGCTAAAAATCCTCCGTATGGTGCGGTTTTCACCTATTATCTACCCGAAAAATTAAAAAGTCTCAAAGACGTCAGAAAAGAAAGGGAAAAGAATCTTAACAAACAAAATGCAAATGTCAATTTCCCAGGTTGGAATGCATTGGATACGGAAACCAATCAAGAGAAACCATCCATTTTCCTGGTTGTAAAAGATAGTGATGGAAATGCAGTAAATACGGTGGCGGGAACAAACAAGAAAGGTTTTAACCGAGTCTCTTGGAATCTTACCTATGCGGATAGGACCGGGGTACCACTGAAAAAGCCGAAAGGCGATAACGATAACTTCTTTGGTTCTCCGTTTAGGGCAACACCAGGAAGCTATTCAGTTGAGCTTTACCAAAATGTGGATGGTACCATGACCCAGCTATCAGAAGTACAGAGTTTTGAAGTAAAACGATTATCTGAAGGTGCATTGCCATCCAAACCAACAAGTGAAATAGATGCCTTTAGAATTGATTTTCAGAAATTTAGCCAAGATCTTATGGCCACCAATAACGTATTGGAGAAAAGTTTGATGAAACTGGATGCCATGGATCGCGCTTTAAGTCAAGCAAAACAACCTTCCGCCAACCTCAATTCAAAAATACATAGCGCTAAAACATCGCTTTTAGAACTTAAGTCAGTAATGAAAGGAAGTGTTGCTAAAAATGAAGTGGGTGAGCGCAACGCTCCATCTCCCGAGGATGGTTCTTTTATAGGATTTGTGGCTTTGGGCAATACCTATGGTCCTACTGGAAATCAAAAAGCAGCATTTCAAAGAGCAAAAAGCCAACTTCAAGATGTGAAGAAAGAATTGAACGTTTTTATAAAAAACACGATTCCTGGTTTGGAGTCTGAGCTTAAAGCTGCCGGGGCACCGTGGATTGAAGGTCAAGGACTTATTCAAAACTAAGGCAGGATGGCAAAAGCTAAGAGCCCTTTTAGTCTTTTGTATGCCTTGTTCATTTCAACCTTATCCCTTGCTCAATATACTTCCAGTGATTGGGAATCAAGGGATAAGTGGATGAAAACGGATTCTCTTATAAATATGGCAGGAGTCTCTGTTGGGCAAGTAGTTGCGGATATCGGGTGCCATGAGGGATATCTTTCCATGCACTTGGCACGAAAGGTAAAAAGTAATGGCAGGGTGTATGCCGTGGATGTTAGGGACGATAGATTGGCCACCTTACGTGAAAATGCCAATTCAAGAAACTTGAGCAATATCATAACCATTCTTGGGGACTACGATAATCCTAAATTACCAGAAGGAACTTTAGATTGTGTTTTTGTTATTGACACCTATCACGAAATAACCGCCTACAAAACAGTACTTAATCACATTAGGAAAGCTTTGAAACCCGGAGGGCAAATCATGGTGTTGGAAAAGTTGAAAAAACGCATCATAGGAAAATCCAGGGAGGAACAGGTAGCTGCTCACTCTTTAGCTATGCATTATGTAGAAAAGGAACTACAGCAAGCGGGCTTTTCTATAGTTTCCAAAATTGAAAACCATGGCTTATGGGAAAAGGAAGATGATAAACAAATGTGGGTCCTTTTAGCTAAAAAGACCCTTCAATAGTCAAGGTTGCCTTAACTCATAAACAAAACTTTGTATTCCCGGTAAATCTTCTCCTACGTCGTTTACAAGTTGGTCTCCTGAAATACTTAACAAGGTAAGAACATCACCACCTCCAGTAAAGGTCACTTCAGTTTCATCGGAAAACCAATTTCCTGTACCCGTTATGGTCCCATTGCACACTGCGCTAAACATGTTTCCTGTAATTGTCGTTATTATAATTTCAGATTGTTCGAAAGTCCATACCAAGTCGCCATTTAATAACAAACTACCCGTGATACATTCAAGTTCGTCCATCAAATTAGTGGAAGCAGTACCATCCATATTGATGTCTTGAGGTGTACTTACATTGACTTCAACCAAATCCCAAAGGCCTATTACTTCAAAGTTGGGAGGAGGTGTTCCCTCAACCCCATCGTCTAAACTACATGAATTTGAAAGTATGGCCAATAGGACAAATACCACACTTAATCTAATTGCTTTCATAGTTATTTTTTTAATCTTGGTTCAAAATTATAATAATCTGCTAAAAAAGAGCAAAAGCCTATTTGGTAAATGTACTAGCAAATTATCTTTCTATGAGTTTATGTATATTTATTGAAACCTGAAATAATCATTCATGAACAGCATAGAACGTTTCCTAACCATTTTCCTCTTTACTTTTTTGTCGATCATTGTTAATGCGCAATCTGAATTTTTAATTGGTGATGCGTTACCGGATGCTCCTATGTTATCCCAACGCGGAAACTATGGAGTAGGGGTGCAAACTTTAGAGTTTGTCAATAAAAATCAACCTGACATTTTGAATATTGTTGACGGCAAAGCGCCAACATATGATAGAAAAATAACCGTGGAAACATGGTATCCTGCCATAATTCCCGATGGTACTGAAGAAATAGAGGAATACACCCAGGTTTTAGGTCGAAATGGAACTGAAGGAAGACCTGTAGTACCATTCACATTTAAAGGCCGTGCTCTTAGAGATGCAAAAGCACTTCAAGAATCCCAAAAGTATCCTTTGATTATACTTTCACATGGATACGTGGGGTCTCGTTTCCTATTCACGTATTTAGCTGAGAATTTGGCATCAAAAGGGTATGTGGTGGTTTCTATTGATCACACGGATTCAACCTACAAGGATGCCGCGAACTTTACTAGCACTTTGGTAAACAGGTCTCTAGATCAACTTTTTGTGTTGAATGAAGTTGATAAACTCTCCCAATCCAATAGCAGTAGTTTTTTATCGGGTTTGGTAGATGTTTCTAAAACGGGACTTGTAGGATATTCTATGGGAGGCTACGGCGGTTTGAATACCTGCGGAGCCGGTTATAGTGATGCAGCTGTTGGTTTTTATAAGTCGATGACTGGAGGCAACACCGCTCTGGATGAACGTACTATGGCCAGTGAATCCTATAAAAAAATGATGGACTCTAGAATTAAGGCTTTTGTTGCAATGGCACCTTGGGGGATGACCAGAGGTGTTTGGGATGCTAAGGGATTGTCAGGACTTAAAGTCCCTACATTTTTTATAGCTGGCAGTGAGGATGATATTTCTGGCTATGAAAAGGGAATCAAAGCGATTTATGAAGGAGCTAAAAATTCTGATAGATACTTGTTGACCTATATTAATGCCCGTCATAATGTAGCACCTAACCCGCCTACGGTAGAAACTATGCAAGAAGGGCTTAATATTGATGAATATCTTCGCTACGCAGATTCGGTTTGGGATATGCGGCGAATTAACAATGTAAATCAACATTTTATAACTGCTTTTATGGGAATTCATCTAAAAGGAGAAGACAAAATGGAATACCTGGATTTGGAACCCAATGCCAATACAGGAAACTGGAAAGGTTTCAAGCCGCGAACTTCAGTTGGTATGGAACTACTGCATGAAACGCCATCAACTCAAAACTAAAACGCATGAAACGTAGGGATTTTCTTTTAAGCACAGGGGCATTGGCCTTAGCTGCAAATTCGTACAGCAATATCTTAGGAGCAAATCACAAGGTTGGAGTAGCATTGGTAGGAGCGGGGAGAAGAGGAAGATGGGTGTTGAAAGAACTATTGGCGACCAACCGAATTGAACCTGTCATGTTTTGTGATGTATGGGATGAACAAATAAAGCGCACTCAAGAATACACCAACACAAACAATGTAAAAACCACTTTTGATTTGGATGAAGTTCTTTCCAATCCAAAGGTGGATGCGGTAGTATTGGCCACGCCAGACCACCTTCACATGGATTATGCCTTACGAATACTTAAGGCAGGCAAACACCTTTTATTGGAAAAACCGGTCACCTTACACTATAAAGAAGGCATACCATTGAAGAAAGCCGTAATGGAAAGCAATGTCATTTGCCAGACTGGTACACAGCAACGTAGTAGCTCAATGTTCCAAAAAGTAAAAGAGGAGTTTTTCGGGGGTTCTAGAGTGTTGGGTGATATTGTTTTTGCGCGTGCGGTTTGGAGTAATTTCGGATGGCAGCGCAGAAAATTGGAAGAACAACCCATGCCTGAAAATTTTAAATGGGATACCTTTTTAGGAAACTCACCCAAGGTCGATTATCATTGGCCTCGATATGATGGTTGGAGACATTATAAAGAATACGGAACAGGAATCTTATCAGACTTACTTACACATTGGGGCGATGTAGCCCAATGGATGATGGATGATGCCAACCCTATGAATGCGACAACCACAGGCGGTATTTATCATCTAAAAGATGGGAGAACCAATCCTGATACGGTCAATACCATTTTACAATATAAAGATGGATGGAATTTTACCTTCGAGTGCAGTATTTTACCTGTAAAGAATCAACACGACTCTGTATTGTTTCATGGAACGGAGGGAAAACTGGAGCTTTTTAGAGCGGGTTACATTTTTACTCCGCATAAAGGTTCACCGGTTGTTTTTGAAAACGATGAGAATTTGACAAAGGCTCATATGGAAAACTTTTTAGACGGAGTTGTTTTAGGGAAAAAAGTGTCAGCTCCAATAGATATTGGATTGGAAGCTGTTAGACCTTCCCACTTGGCTGCAGCATCGTATTGGAGTGGAAAGCGAATGAAGTTCAATGATGATCAAACGGATATTATAGAAGCTTAGTTCTATTAATTAAATTGATTTTAACTTTTCTATTTAAAACTCAAGAAACATACCGGAAGTCCCAAATACAGTACCCTAGCATGATTAAAAACCTAGTAGAAAGCCAAAAGCGTTTTTTTGCCTCACAACAGACAAAAGAGGTTGGCTACAGAAAAAAATATTTAAAAAAACTATATAAGGCTTTAATAGCTCATGAAGATGATATCTGCGATGCCATTTATAACGATTTTAAAAAACCTAAGTTTGAGAGTTTGGTCTCAGAGACTCAAATTGTTCTTGCGGAATTAAAATATATTATATATCATCTTGATGAATGGACAAGACCAGAACGGGTTTCAGGACCTTTGGCCAATATCCCCTCATCCAATTGGCTATATCATGAACCGTATGGCACTGTCTTGATTATATCCCCATGGAATTATCCTTTTATGCTTGCGATCTCACCTTTAATCGGTGCTCTGGCAGCTGGTAATACTGCGGTACTAAAACCTTCTGAATTGAGTCCAAACACATCTAGAGTAATTCTTAAACTTTTGGAAGAAGTGTTTCCAAGTGAATATGTGAGCGTAGTAGAAGGTGGGGTAGATGTATCCCAAGAACTATTATCCCACAGATGGGACTATATCTTCTTTACAGGAAGCTCACAAGTTGGCAAAATTATTTACAAAAAAGCAGCAGAACATTTAACTCCGGTTACTCTTGAACTGGGAGGCAAAAACCCTTGTATCGTTGACGAAACCGCAGCCATTTCACTAGCGGCCAAAAGAATTGCTTGGGGCAAGTTTATGAATGCAGGACAAACCTGCGTTGCTCCAGACTATATTCTTGTTCATGAAAGTGTAAAGAATGGTTTTGTTTATGCCTTAAAAGAAAATATCCGGAAGTTTTATGGCAATCCAATAGAAACATCCAAAGATTTTGCAAGAATAACAACCAAAAAACACTACCAGTCCTTAAAAGATATGATGAAAGGACATACTATCCTTTTTGGAGGAGGACATAAGGATGACACGCAATATATTGAACCCACTTTGATTGATGAACCCGATTTGGAGAGTACATTGATGCAAGGTGAAATTTTTGGACCCATCTTACCTATTCTATCCTATGGTTCAGAGGAAGAACTTGAACGTATCATTTTAAGATATGAAAAGCCCTTGTCGTTATATGTATTTTCGAAAAGAAAAAAATTCCAACAAAAGATTATAAATGATTATGGCTTTGGAGGAGGTTCCATTAATGACGTGGTTATGCATATTGCCAATAAAAACCTTCCGTTTGGAGGTGTAGGAGATTCGGGAATAGGGGGGTACCATGGTAAACACTCGTTCAAGGTATTTTCCCATAAAAAAGCGATAGTAAAAAAACCGAACTGGGGAGACATTCCTTTTCGTTATCCTCCTTATAACCTTCCTGAAAGATGGATAAAACTATTTAGACACCTTTTTTGAAATCATCATCAATTTTACGCGACTGTTACCTCAGTTAAAATCATGAGTTGAAATATTCAACTTAAAAGCATTAAGCATCTTTAGCTATCTTTATAATTCTCAAAAAAACAATCACAATGAAACAATTAACCGCATTAATCCTATTTTTTGGACTTGTATTTATTGCATCTTGCAAGCAAAAATCAGAGCCTACAAAAGCAACTGAAGAAGTTGTCCGAGACCTTCCTGTAAAAGTAAAAGGGGAGGAGGTAAGCTATGCCACGGATTCCACAAACTTAAAAGGATATATTGCTTTTGATGAAAATGCTAGCGACAAACGTCCAGGGGTTCTTATAGTCCATGAATGGTGGGGACACAATGATTACGTTCGTGAACGTGCAGATATGCTTGCCGAGTTGGGCTATACTGCAATTGCTGTAGATATGTATGGAGACGGAAAACAAGCAGATCACCCAGATGATGCTGGAAAATTTGCCATGAGCGTGATGACCAATCTTCCTGAAGCAACAGCCCGATTTAATGCAGCTTTGGACTTGTTGAAAGCCCACGAGTCCGTAGATGCTGAAAAAATTGCGGCTATTGGGTATTGTTTTGGAGGAAGTGTAGCGCTTACCATGGCTAATTCAGGAGCAGACCTAGATGCGGTAGCAGCATTCCATAGTGGAGTTCAATTGCCCATAATGCCTAGCTCAGATTTAAAGGCTAAAGTATTGGTTTGTAATGGGGCAGATGATCCCTTTATCAGTCCTGAATCTATTACTGCATTCAAATCCGCCATGGATTCGATAGGAGCTAGTTATCAATATGTTGCATATCCAGGGGTAAAGCATAGCTTTACTAGTAAAGAGGCAGATGCCAATGGAGAAAAATTTGAACTTCCACTTGCTTACGATGCAGATGCGGACGCCAAATCCTGGGCTAGTTTACAAGAATTATTGCAAGAGGTTTTCTAAATTAAAACTATTTTCAAACTAAGGGAAGATGAGATGATTCTTCCCTTTTTAGTTTGGCCTCTATTAACCAAAAGTTAAACTCTTTAATGGTGATAGCTTTAGTATTATCTTTATAAACACCTAACAATCAATAGGTTTAAATCTAACCTGCTAAAAATATGACGGATTATGGATTCTATGTTTAAGTATCGTATTTCAGTGCTTATGGATTCTGGATTGTCATCAGCAAAAGCATTACAAAATGCCGCAAAATTAGCCAAAGTGTTAAACGGAAGGGTAGAAGTGGTTTGTATTAAATCTCCTCTAAGCGTTGTGAAGCAAGCGAACCAATTTTCTGCCAAAAGAGATATTTATGAAGATAGCCGAACAGTCAAAACAGAGATACAGGGTTTAATTTCTAAGATTGGCGAACAGGAAGGACTAAACATTTCTTTTCAAATTAACTACGGAAATATTAAGAATAAGCTTAAGGACTATTTGATAACAGCTGAGCCAGATATTCTTGTATTAACTAAAAGAAGATATAAAAGCTTAGGTGGAATAGAAGGGAAGACAAATCTTTTAATTATGGGGGATGATGATGATTTCCATTCTTTTAAGGATATTTCCTTGGGTGTTTTCGGTGAAACCCTTCAAAATACAGAAGTAGACATTATTAAAGATTTAAAGAGAGAAACTTCAAAACCGGTGCGACTCTTTAGTATTAGAAAAGGAAAAAAGAGGAGTGAAGAAAACGAACATCAAACAAATGAAGCCGTCACATATGTATTTTCCGAAGGGGCTAATGCTTTGGATGGTTTAACATCGTATGTAAAGAGGACCAAAACTGAGTTGTTTTGCATCTCAAAGCAAAAAGATGGCAAATCAACTTTTCAAAACGACCAAACCGACCAGATTCTTCGAAAAGTGAGCGTTCCGGTTCTGCTTATACCTTAGTAGAATTCGTAGTATCTTACCACAGAATATTTTTTAATTTGTATGCTTGGAACAACGGCAACAATGCTTTACATATTAACGATTAACATCTACATGATTTTCTATGAAAATAAATAACCTTTTAAACGTATTTGTATTCCTTATTATTCTACTGGCGCTTGGCTGCAAGGGCAAATCGAAACAAGAAAGTGTCACTGAAACTATTCAATATGAAGAGAATGCATCAGAATTACCTATAGATAAGTTGAAGTTGCCAGATGGATTTAAGATTGAGGTATACGCAGATAAGGTAGATGGTGCACGCTCCATGGCCATGGGCAGTGAAGGCACACTATTTGTTAGTACTCGGAACGATAAGACCGTGTACGCCATTCAAGATCGCGATAAAGATTATAAGGCAGACCGTATAATTGTTTTGGACTCTACTTTAGAAGTGCCTAATGGAATTGCTTTTAAAGATGGTTCGCTATACGTAGCCGAAGTCAACCGTTTATTGCGCTATGATAATATAGAGGAGGAGTTGGAAAACCCGCCTACACCAACAGTGGTTTATGATGATTACCCTACGGAATTTCATCACGGTTGGAAATACATTGCGTTTGGACCAGATGATAAACTCTATGTTCCCGTAGGAGCGCCTTGTAATATTTGTGACAGTACCGTGGCCGATCAACGCTATGCAAGCATTACTAGAATGGACGCCGATGGTTCCAATAGGGAGATTTATGCCCATGGAGTTAGAAACACGGTAGGTTTCACATGGCACCCAGAAACGAAAGAAATGTGGTTTACGGATAACGGCAGAGATATGATGGGCGACGATATACCCCCATGTGAGTTGAACCGAATTACAGAAAAAGGACAGCATTTTGGATATCCATTTTGCCATGGAGGCGTAGTAAAAGACCCAGAATTTGGCGACCTAAGGCCTTGTGAGGATTTTGTTCCGCCAGTACAAGCCATGGGAGCCCACACGGCACCATTGGGAGTGAAGTTTTATACGGGCAATATGTTTCCCAAAAAGTATAAATATCAAGCATTTATTGCCGAACATGGTTCTTGGAACCGTTCTAAAAAAGTAGGGTATAAAGTTTCCCTGGTTGAACTTGAAGATAATAAGGCGGTTAGCTATACCACATTTCTGGAAGGTTGGTTAGATGATGAGAGCCAAGAACAATTTGGTCGCCCAGTCGATATTCTATTTTTGGAAGACGGCTCAATGCTGGTTTCAGATGATTACGGAGATGCTATTTATCGTGTAACCTATGAAAAGACACTGGCCAGCAACCTATAAGTACAAAACAGACCACCCACCGAGGTACAATCCCGGGGTGAATGAATTCTTTACGTTTCCGGTTACGATGGGTGTACATGGTCTGATTCTCGTTTAGAAAGAATAATTCTAGCTTGATTTTTTTCTTTCAATTCATCAGACACCGGAAAAAGGATAGGGTCACATACTTTATTAAATTATTTGTAGGAGTATAATGTTGAACTGATAGTAGGCTAGGGTGTAAAAACAGTCTTAATCTTTTTCCAATTCCTCCATCATTTGGTCAAAATTGGTAATCCAACTGTACAATCTGCCACCCAAACTAATTATAGGAGAGGACAGTGAATCCATTTCTTGGGTTGACTTAGACAGATATTTCGCCAATTGTTCTTTAACCTCAGGGTTTTTATCCAAAGAAACACTTCTAAACAAGAAGTTTTTGGTGTTAAGCTTGCTGACTATGCTGTCACAAGTATCACAACCTTGAAAAGTATAGATGGTGATTTGCTTTTTAGGTTTGACTTTGGGAGGAGGGAGGTCCAATTTTGTGTACTCTTTTTTCACTGCCCGTTTTGATAAACTGTCGCTGGTTTTGAAGATTTTAGAATAAACCGGTGTTTTATCCCTAAGTAAAATAATGGTCTTTAAATGAACTTTGGAAGCGGCAGGAACCCTAATCCACCTAGGTTTAGCGGCGCTTTGTCTAAAATTCTTTCCTTTTACCTCAAATAACACATCATAGTCCGCGTACGTTTTATTCTCAGCAAAAAAGGTAATTCGATTCTTCGATTTGGTCTCAACAACTTTAATAGAAGCTGGCTGTGCATAGGTAACCGTTGCTGAAAGACAAAACAACATGACCATAGCCGTATGCATGAACCGAGATAGGCAAATTTCTTTTTCACGTGATAGCATATCATAAAATACGGCAAATCGTTGAGTTTTTAAAAAGATTAAGGGCAAAGGTGAAGACTTAAAGATTTATTCGCGCCATTAGGGTTTAGGTGCAAACAGTATTACTAAAATAATCTATTTTACATAATATAAATTATAGTACAAATGCTTATATGGGTAAAACTGCGCCAATACTTCAGTATTTGATAATTTATACAAGCAATACAAAAGAAATCTAGCCAGCTATTTTTCAATCGACACAAATAAGAGTTTAAAGTCCTGCCTTTTCAACATTTAAGTCATAGGGAAAGTAACCAATTCAAAGAATCATTATTGTAACTGGATTTTTTCAATGAAAACATCTGCCTTTCCGTTTACATTTTGTTCTAAAGACTCCTTTTTAAATCCAGAGGAGATACTGATTATATCTCCATTATAATCTTCAAAAATAAAATGTGGATATCCGATAGTGCTTAGTTCGTCAACTTGATTTGTAGCTCTATTAAGAATAACAGCTTCCTTTTTATGAGGACTATCGGCATCTATCTGCCAATCTGGGTCATTGTTAGTACCTAGAATTAGGTTTCCGTTAGCACTGGTTCCAGTTGGAAAACTTGGAAATTCAAAAGATTGTAAAATTTGAAAAGTATCTGTGTCGTAAAGTCTGTTTTCTCCTGTATTTAATAGGTAACCTGATACGCCATTATAAAGAGTTCTTTCCCCATTTATTGCTTGTATGTTAAAATCTACCGTGTTTGAAGCTACAATAAATCCGTTGTCGTCAAGTGTTTTTACAATACTGTTCGGCTCGTTTGGATGGCCAATCAATACCCTATTGTCATTTAACAAGAAACCCCTATGGTAACTATTACCTTGGTGCTGGGTAAAATGTGTGTCAGTGTCTACTAAAGATAGATTTCTGTTGTCCCGCTTTAGTGTATATATGTTGTTTGATTCAATTACTATCCAAATGTCCAATTCGGGAACATAAGTGAAATCCCTTAAGCTAAAAACTCCTTCTGGATCTATTGCATATTTGAACTCCAAGGTGTTTGCGTCATAAAAATGCAACTCTATGCCCTGTATCACTACTAATTCTTTTCCATTTTCTGGTGAATTAAAAACCTTAATTCCAGAATACGTTTGCGATGAGGGTGGTATATCTGAGATGGCTTCGATTTCGTGAGTTTGATAATTGAAACGAAGAATATTTACACCAGTAATTCCATTCCCACTATTTTGACCGTAGAGATACACTATAGGTTCCTCGGCATCAACGTCAAGAGAAAGAATTCTTTTGAACTCAATAATCTCTTGCCTTTTAAAGATAACTTCTCTAAAACCAGTACGTTCGGAGTCATTTATGGGGCTTTTATTGCCAAAAATATTGTACGCATAAACCGTATAAAATGGGTTTTCTAAATAAGGTGGGTTTTCATCCGTAAAACTTGTTTCGTTGATATTATCAATCTCAGCCAAAACATATTCTTGCGCCGCGCTGGCGCTAGTACCTGCATAATTTGATACAGTAATCTCATAGTGAGAAAAATATGGAGAATCTGAAGGTTCCCAAGAAAGGGAAATGCTATTGCCATTTACAATAGGTTCATCAAGAGAAATAGCATTAATGTAAATGAAAAAGCCTGGGTTTACCCCAATATATGTACTCTCGCCAAGCAGGCCTTTATCCGTATATACTCTTAGATAATAGCAAAGTGATTCCTCTCCAGGCGGATTCAAATCGGTATATTCAACTGTGTTTACATCTGTAATAGTGGCTATCAATTCAGAATTCGCCTTTGTACAACTTTCTCCGGCACTCCTATATATTTCGTAACGATTAAATGTGTTGAAACCTTCATAGGCTTCCCAAGTAAAGCTTAAAACATCTTCGAAATCCTCGTCACGATTACGGTTAAAGGTACTCGTGGTTAAATCAAATTCGTTGGCCTCATATCTGTTGGCAGTCAAAATCAACACATCCAATTCACCATTGCTATCAACGTCAAATCTAGATTTAAAAACAAATTCCTGAGTAGTAATTCTTATTATAACTAAATCATCTGATTGACCAACTGAATTACTTAAAGTTAAGACCCCCCTATCTAAAGTCCAGTTTAGCCTATTAATTTCTGGTGTACAATCACTTCCAGGAAAGATATATTCACTATACATACCATTATCGGAGTAAACAAAAAAATCTCTCCCACATTCTGGATAATTTATTGGAACATTAGTCCGTTCCCCTTCAAATTCAGCACTAACAATCGCCCAAACCCCTTCTAGCTGGTCTATGGATGCGGAACTATCTGCACCACTGTAAAAGTTATCAATATTCCCTTGGTCAAAATCATTTTCTTTTGAACAGCCAACAGTAAGGATTAAAATAGTATAATAGAAGTACTTTTTTAAGTTCATTCGTGGTTATAAGTAAAGGTTGATTTATATCTATTATATAACATAAAGTAACACAAATTTCTTATTACCATGATAATAATAAAGGTTAACTGTTTGTTTAGATAGTCAGAATACCATTCCATACACTTTCACCTCCCCCACTCTGCGGGTTCGGCAAAACGGTATTTATTCGCTCCATTTTTTATTTTATAAATAGGTGCTCGTGAACCCTAAAGGGTTTCATTACCTTATTAAAAGAAGATTATTTAGAAGAAATTTCGGGAAGTGCGGTACAAACTTGGCCAACGCACCACCTCGCTCCTACCTCAAAAGGTCTACCAGACCTTTTTCATTCGGCCGTACCAAAGCTCAAGTTATCCCAAAACAAGTTCGGGACAGGCGCAACGTGGTACATTATAGTACAAATGCATTGTTTTGCTTTTCCAGCGGTTTATCCATTTGTAAGCTATAATTACTCACCGGCTGGTCTATTGTTTTTAAAGGAGTTCGAGAATGCTGTGCATTTCTATTATGTAAAATATCCCTCAACATTTGTCATTTATGTGAATTATGAACAGGGTCGTAAAACTTTTCCCAATTGTACTTCACAATATCGTAATTCCACTCTTAAACATATTATCAATGTAAATTTAACGTTAATTAAATGTAAATTAATCATTTATTCTTTAAATTTAATCCTTTACAGGAAAGGATAATGAAACGGATTAAAGACATTTTATGTGTAACTCTCGGGCCTTACCATCATCTTATTGAGTACTTAAGAGCCTATGGGCGTAAGTTCAGGAATTTTCAGAGATTGATTTACAGTGTTTGATTTAAACGTCTAATGAACCGGCTATAGGTAGTTTTTTACAAAATATTGGTTTCCCTTAAGCCGCTATTAAAAGCTTAGCTTTTCGTATTTATTGAAATCTTTGGTTTAATTCTGAATTTGGAAAAGTGAAATATCAGGAACTTTTCCTCACCTTGCCAGCGGCCCACCACGCCCCTACTTCCAAATGTCTGCCAGACATTTTTCATTCGGCCGTACCAAAGCTCAAGTTATCCCAAAACAAGTTCGGGACAGGCGCCACGCGGTACATTGTAGTACAAATGTTGAATAATGCCAATTTGAGTCTGATTGGCTTTTAGTAAAATGTCCTTTAGGCAACATTATAATCTAAGATGGAGCATAGATTTCATGAACACTAGAAAGACTGTAGCCTATAATAATTTATTAATGGTAACATAAGAAATAGCCTCATAAATAGTAGCAACATTTAATTTTTCAAAAAGTCTTTTTCTATGGAATTTTACAGTATCTGGAGAAATATAAATTTTTTCTGAAATTTCATTTATGGTGTAACCCCTTATAGAGTATTGCAATATTTCTTTTTCTCTTGTGGAAAGTTCAATCTTTTTTATGGATTTCCAACAATCGGTCGTTAAATCATAAGCCATTTTTTGAGTGCCATCTTTTTTGGAAATGGTGATGTTACCAGAATTCTTTTGTGTGGACAGCGATACGAAACAAATAGCTTTCCATATTTTTCCACTTTCTGTCAAAAACAAAGGGGTCAATTTTTGATTAATCAATATGATTTTACCTTCTTCATTTTTTAAACGAAAATCATAGGATATACTGTAATCCTTACGTTCTTGAAGAGGTATTTTTTCATAAAAGTCGAAACCAATGGTGTTTATTTTTAAAAGCAGTTCCAAATCTTTTTCCGGCACATATTTAAAATAAAAATCGTATCCCATTTCTTTGACCTCTGAAGCTGACTTTCCACATAGAAATAGTGGGTTGTCCGATACATATTCAAAACCCTTCGCTTCATAATCAATTACATAAATACTCTTGTATGTAGTTCTTGTAAAAGCTTCTATGGCTTCCAGATAATTTGCTGTCTGATTGATATCGTTATCCGTTAGATTTCGGATTGTATTTTTTAAAGAGAAAAAAGAATTGGTATCTGCCATATTAACAAATATAAGTGTTAAAAAACTACCCGATAGTGTAGTTTTCAATATCTAAATAAGCTTTATGTGGATAGTGTGTGTTTTTGAAACTACTCTTGGGTGTAGGCTAAAAACATTTAAATACATCTAGTTTTGACGTTAAGAAATAATCTTTAATACTTTGGTAAAATAGGTAGGTGATTATGCTACTTCTTTTACATGCTAACTAAACAGTAATTATGAAAAAAATACTTTTCACACTACATGTGTTCCTTTTTCTTCAATTGTCGGCACAAGAAACCTTAACTGCTACGCAATGGCAGGAAGACCTTCGGTTCTTTCAAAACACAGTCCATGAAGATTATTCATTTCTTTTTGTGAAAACAACCAAAGAAGATTTTGACACCGAAGTAGAAAAACTATACAAGGACATTCCGAATTTGCAAGAACACGAAATTATTGTTGGAATTTCTCGACTCGTGTCTTTATTCAAATACGGGCATACCTATGTGAATTTTCATCAAAAGCCTTTTGAGTTTTCACAATTTCCTTTCAATTTATATGAATTTAATGATGGCATTTTTATTCAGGGGGCGCACAAGGACTACCAAGAAGCTATTGGGGCAAAAGTCATAGCGGTGGAAGGAAAACCAATTTCAGAGGTGCTAAAGGCAATTGAACCAACAGTAGAAGTAGAAAACTCGCAATATTTTAAAGCCTATGGAATCAATAATGTACGATATCCCGAAGTCTTACATTCCCAAAGAATAACTAAAACCCTTCAAAATGAAGTAGAACTTACCCTTGAGAAAAATGGCAACGTATTTACACAAACCTTTACCACGTTGAAAAAAGGAGAGCGCGTTCCTACGCATCGAGGTTATGTACATCAAAATGACGATTGGTTGGATGCAAGAGATCAATCGACCACCCCTTTATATCTAAGGCATCTGGATAAAGTTTATTTCTCAGAATACCTAGCCGATGAAAAAGCAATGTATGTTAGACATAGCAGAATTCAAGATGACGCCGAAGAAAGCACCAAGGATTTTTACGCCCGTGTTTTTAATGAAATAGAAAGCAACGATACCGAGAAATTGATTATTGATTTGCGGTTAAATGGTGGTGGTAATAACTATTTGAACAAGGATGTTATAAAAGGCCTTATTAAAGCTGAAAAAATTAATCAAATAGGAAAGCTGTTCGTTATTATTGGAAAACGAACCTTTTCGGCCTGTCAAAACCTTGTTAATGAAATAGACAACTATACCAATGTCATTTTTGTAGGGGAACCCACAGCTGAAAATATCAATTTTTGGGGAGATAACCGCCCTGTAAAGCTACCTAACAGCTCCATTGATATCTCTTTGTCGTATTTATGGTGGCAAGATAAGCCGGCTTTGGAAAATGCAGAATGGATTGCCCCCAGTATTCCTGTTACCATGAGTTTTGATGCATATGCCAACAATCAGGATCCTGTCTTGGAAGCCGCTCTGACTTTTGATGTACCCGATTTTAAGCCCAGACCAATGGACTATGTTGTAAGCTTGTTTTTGTCTGGACAAAACCAAAAATTAGCTGAAGAACTTCCCAAAATGGTACAAGACCCGCTCTATTCGTTTTACGATTTTGAGACAGGGCTCTTACAATTAGGGAACATCTTGTTGCAAAGTGGTCGCACACCGCAAATTCAGGCTTCCACCCAGGTATTTTCGATGGTTTTGCAGTTGTTTCCAAATTCGGCGAATGCCTATAAGTATCTGGGAGAATCGTACATGGCAGCTGGAGATACCCAGAAAGCAAAAGAAGTACTCAAAAAGGCTATTTCTTTAGATGCTGATGGAGAAATAGGGGAAGTTGCTGCAGCACTTTTATCCCAAATAGCGAATTAGTCGTTTAAAACGAAAATGGTAAAAAAAGAGGAACATTTAGGTAAACCATATTATAGACCACTATTGCCAAGAACACAAGCTAAGCAATAATATACCACTGATGTTAGTGTGGGTCAATACTAGTTACATCCAAAATAAGCACGTCCATCCTGTCCATAGGGGAAGTGTTGGGGAACACAATCCTCTTCCTCACCCGGGTGCTTTCTAAGATTTCGCAGTCCACCACTAATTTTTTTTTGCTCTTCCTTACTCAATACTTTTCCCGAAAACCCAATTCTTCTAAATTCACTTAAGTTCATAACAATTTGTTTTGTAATATATACATTACAAGAAAAGTAAATTTATTTTTACATCAAATACTCTTAACTATACTTTATTATCTCTTTAAACAAAATTTAACAACGGTACGATTACCAGTAAAAAATTTGTACTGAAATGCTATCGTTTAAATATACTTTCGATGTACAGAAAAGTAAAGTTAAATTGATCCAGTCTGGAAATACGTTAGGTTTAAGGGACTTTCAAAAAAAGTGTTGACCATAACTTTTTGCCTAGCACAAAGTTTCGGAATCTTATTTGGGTCAAAGCGCCTAACCAGCCTGAGGTTTCGGTCAATTATCAAATCTTGGAAGCTTTATTTCCGGTGGTTGCCCTGCTATGGACCTTTTGTAAGCGTAATATGGTTGATATCCCTTCCCTACCATCCTTCCCGCCCATTGTAGTCTTAATAAACGATATCATGAAATTCTTTCCAACATGTTCATTGGTATGTAATGGATATTTTTCGAGTATAACGGATAGAATCTCATCGAAGACCACTATTTCCTCCATGCCAGGCTCCGTTTTGGAGCAAAAGGAATAGCCGCCTTCAACATACCCTAGATATACCCCTTCAACTTGCCTAATTCCATTTACCTCTTGGGCAGGGGAAATGGAAAATAAACCGAGCAATATAATAAACAGAGTTGTCCGCATAGGTGTCCTATTGCCGTTTTCAAGGCGTTTTATTTTAGTATTCAGATTCAAGTTCAAACATAACCCCAATGTTCCATTCCTATCTTAAATCATCAAAATTTAAATCCATTGTCCGGTGGACGCCAAACTATTGGAACGCAAACAAAATGTTCTGGATAAGCAATTGACTGACCCTGATTTTGGAGCACAGGAATTTTCGGGTCAAATAGGGCTGAGTCATATGCATTTGTATCGAAAACTTAAAGCGCTTACCGGTTTGAACACTTCAGAATTCATTCGAACGCAGCGATTAAAGCTAGCGGTAAAATTACTCAAAGATGGAGATGCCAATATCTCCGAAATAGGCTATACCGTTGGTTTCAATCAACCTGCTTATTTTTCTACTGCCATCAGGCAACATTTTGGCTGCACGCCTTCCGAGTACACTGGTAATCAACATACCTGAAATATTGGGTATATTCTTTATTGGCAATTGGCTGTTCTACAAGAAAGAAAAAAGCCCATCTAAATAGATGGGCCTTTTTAAAAAACTAGGTTTTATGAATTTAGATGACCTTTACGTTTACCGCATTCAATCCTTTTTTTCCTTGTTCTAAATCAAACTCAACTTGGTCACCTTCGCGAATTTCGTCGATTAATCCAGAAACATGTACAAAGTGCTCTTTGTCTGCACCTTCTTCGTTAATGAAACCAAAACCTTTGGTGTCGTTGAAGAACTTTACTGTTCCTTTACTCATTTTACTTATTTAAATATTAAAGCGCAAAGGTGGGGCTAATTCTTGAATATTCAGTAATTTATTTCAAATGCTTTAAAAAACTAGCCATTTCATGCGCTTTACACTCCCCTCCTTCCCCGGGCCGTATAAAAATTATTCCATTACCTTTTTAAAGAAACTTATAGAAGAAATTTTCAGGAGACTCTAGATAAACTTTGTCAGCACACTACCTCGTTTCTACTTCAAAAGATCTATAAAACCTTTTCATTCCGTCTTACCCAAGCTCAAGTTATATAACACTGTACATTATAATTCAAACATCCTTATAAGGTATTCTAGCGAGTTTTATTTAGGCAATCGGTTCTTTATGGTTGCTATTTGCCCCATGTGATTGGCTGAATGTTCCATCACGTGGTACCAGATATAGTGGTAGTTTAATCCCTCTTCTATATTCGATGAGAACCAAACATCATCTTTAGTTTTGAGTTCATCTAAGGTTTTTTTACGGACTTCATCCCATAAACCCAAATAATGATTAATCGGCTTACCCTTAAGTATGTTTTTTACTTCTTCGTTAAGTTCGCCTGCGACACCAAATCTCGATAGTTCTTCTTCTGTCCATTCTCGCCCCTTCAATGTCGCTGTCAGATAATACGATTCTGTAGACACCAAATGCATAATCAATGAACCTATACTATTGGCATCAGCATCGTACAAGAAATCTATTTGTGATTGGTCCAGATCTTTAACTTGTTGTGTAATTCTATCTTTCAAATCTTCAAGCATATAGACCATTGTACCAATCTTTGGAGAATAGCCCTCAACTGATTTCAGCTCTCCTTGAGCGTTCAACAATAGTATAGGTAGGAGTAATAGCAAAGCTGTGACTTTTCTTTTTAGGGATAGTACCATTTTCAAATCAATATCTACGTTTAAAGATATATAATCATTTGTTATCCTTTGAAAGATACTTAATCCATTTCACAAACATTTCCCTACCCTACTTTTCCACCCTGCTCACAAATCTTTAAAGTATTCCTTTACGGTTGGGCGAAACCATATTTATTTACTCTAGTTCCTTTTTTGAAGGTGTTCATGTACCTTAAATGTTTTTAGTTGGGATTTTTAAGAAACGTATTCCTGAAAACGATTTTAAGATATTTTCTTTGATTTACTTTTCCAGATTGTTGCCAGCGAAGAACCAGAAATATTCATAAAAGGACCGAATACGGCAGGTGCCAAGCCCATCGTGGCCAGACGCCCCATCTCCAAAGCTATTCCAGACGCCAAGCCGGAGTTTTGCATCCCGACTTCAAATGCAACGGTACGGGAAGATTTTTCATCGAGCTCTAAGAGTTTACTCCCATAATAGCCTAACAAGTATCCAGGGAAATTATGTACAATGATGACCGCTATTAATACAAAACCTATGGACAGAAGAGAATCCCTACCCGAAGCGGTTATAATGGTTATTTTGATCGTAATGGCAGCCATGGATACCACTGGCATTGCTTTGTCCAACCACTTGAACCTACCACGGGCAAAATGGTTAAAAAGAAGCCCGGCCAATATAGGAAGTATGACAATTTTGATGATACTCCAAAACATGTCCAAAAAGTCAATTGGAACAAGTTCATTGGCTAAAAGCTTCATTAAAAATGGCGTCAGCAGAGGTGATAACAGCGTTGAAACCGCTGTTAGGGTAAGGGATAGTGCCAGATTTGCCCCTGAAATATAAGCCATAACATTTGATGCCAACCCTCCAGGGGAACATCCTACTAGAATTATACTGGCAGCAATTTCGGCTGGTAGCCCAGTTAATTTGGCGAGTCCAAACCCAATAAAGGGCATAATGGAAAACTGTGCAATCAAACCAACCATAACCCCTTTTTGCATCTTTACTACCCCCCATAAAATCTTTGATACCAATAGAGGTTCCCATACCGAACATAATTATGATTAACAGGGGAACAATTAATTGTGTCAGCTTGAAGGACCCTATTTCCAAAAACAATTGAGGATAAAACAGAGAGGCAGCAACAGCTGCAAAAATTGAAATGGTAAATGAAAAACCTTTTAGCTTCTCAACGGAGTTAAAAGCGAGTGCCAATACCATAAAAAACATAATAACCGCTGGATCGAGATAATCATATGTACCAATAGACAATAGCAGAAGCGCTGCTAATCCGATTAGAGTGCTTAAAATGAATAACCATTTTCCAATATTAATTTTCAAAGAAAAAACAACTGTAATTTTACAAGCATTAAATTCAATTTTATGAATGCTTTTGGGATATCCCCTAAAATAAACTAATTATACTTCAAAAAATAAACGGGACATAGGTTTTATTATATGTGAATTCGTAATCGGTGTCTGAAATCTTAAACAACCTTGTTTTAACTTCCTGAATCTATTGGACATGTATTTGCCTAGTTGCAGATTAAAACTTAATGTTTGGGATTTACACAGAGATTGATTAAAAAAGAAACAGGATCCCTTCCCTATTCTGCAAACTCCTCCCGTGATGGAACAGTGACTGCGGTGATTTGAGGTTATTTTTCGGTTTCAAAGAAAGTTTCCATAAACCACTATGGACCGTTCTTTGTCTTTTTTAAATTGAGCAGCTTTAAACCCTACTTTTTTTTGATGAAATGCATAAAACTTGTTAAATGAGAATGAACTTTTAATTCATCAGAGTTACGAATTAACCTAACAAATTGTAATTGTTGATATCCAATTAAGAATCATTTTTCATAACAATTTTCTTTTTTTTTAAAGCCCATTTCTTCCCGATTGATTTTACATTAATTTCTTTTAAAAATTTCGTTGCTTAAGTGGATTATGAAAAGAGTAGTTAAACTTTAATTAAACGAAAAAGTGGAATTCCAGCAAAGGAATCCCACTTTAAAGTTTCGTCATTTACTACAAGTTAGGTACATGTATATTCATCACAGCCTGGGTCATCGATTGGAAGAGGTAGGTCGCAATCACATATACGTCCCCCACCCCCGCCACGGATAGATTGTAGTTCTTCTTTGCTTAACGTGCGTCCTAGATTCAAAATGTTCTTTAACATGATATAAGATTTAAAGTTATTGTAGGAATTTACATCATATTTTCAATATCAGAGTAAGGTTTATCACAACATTAACGATACCAAAAGCTTTATCCTTTAGCTTCCTTTTTCCATATTTTTTAAAACAGAAACACTGGTTAACTTAAATCCCTAACCAAATAGATTCCAATTGTTGATTCATAGTCACGAATCATTTTTGTATGAATTTTCTTATTTTTATAGAAATCCCCATTCTTCCCAATGAAATTCGTTCAGTCTTTTTGGTCTAAACCCATATTGGATGTTAAAAACAAGAATAAATGGAGCTTTAGGCATAATGGAGGGTTTCCAAATGCATTTTTGTTTTATTCTGCATGGATATATAGTTGTCTATCCATAAAGAAATACTATCCCAACCTTCACTTGGTTACTGATGATTTTGGAATGTTTGTATTTAAAGAAGAATTAAAACTTCCCTATGCGTCATTTTCATCAAATTTAAATGAGCTTGAAAACTACCATGAAAACTTATGGGCATTAGGAAAATTGTATACGTATAGCTTACAGAAAGAACCGTTTTGCCATATTGATGGTGATGTTTTTCTTTTTGGTCCCGTTCTCGACCCAATCCTCACCGCTCCTGTGTTTTGCCAGAGCTTTAATTATGATTTTGAACAGTATGCTGAAATACATCCATATGTTCATAATCATTTTACCAAAGTACCTAAGGAGTTTAGTACTGATAAAGAAGGGACTCTTAAACTGATAAATGCTGGGGTAATTGGCGGTAGCGATTTGGAGACCTTTCAACACTACACCGATAAAGCCTTTGAACTTATCAATAAGAATACGGATAAGATCGGCGATATAAGCAGTAGTATTTTCAATTTATACTACGAACAGTTTTTATTGAGCAATATAATTTCCCTCAAAGACATAGAAGTTGCCACACTTTTCTACAAATCTGATAATGAGCTAGATTTAGCAGCCTTTCATAACATACCCCATCACACAGAATATGTTCATTTATTGAGCCACCTGAAGTTATCCACAGCTTATATGGAACAAATAGTGGTGAGACTACAAATTGAATACCCTGAATTTTATAATCGTCTGCTGGGTTTCAGTAAAATGAATGGTCTATGAACACACGTAAAAACTTTTTAACCTGGATAAATACACTAAACAATCCGTTTACATCCCAAATCAATCGTTCCCATTTCATGAGCATACATGAAAAAGGTTACCTTTTTAATACTATTGAAAGGTTATTGGAATCAAATGATGACTTAAAACCTATTGTAGCGGATTATTATCAACTTGAAAAACAAAGGTATCATGTTTTTGAAACATCAAAGCTTGATACAAAATTGGCCATAGAAAAAATAGACACGGCAATCACCTTTTGTTCTAAACCTGACAAAGAAAAACGTCTGGGTACATTTAAAATGAATTCCTCCATTTCTAACTATTTAGCACAAAGCACATTTTTGTGGGACTTTGATGATGTTAACCATATTGAAGAGATAACGACCCACTATTTTTTTATACCTAGTTTTCTTCCAATAGCTCCAAAAGAGATTTGCTTGACGGGCATGGATTCCCTTTTACTAGATATTATTCATTATGAAGAGAAGTTTACGTATCAGGAGCTTTTTGAACTTGTAAGGAAAACATTGGATATGGAACCTGACGAAATTGATGAGTTACTTTTTAGGTTTGTCCAAAATCAAATACTCTATTTTGGAACCATTTTACCAGTATAATGAAATCATTGGCTAAAAGCCTATGGATATAAAAAAAGTTCAAAGTTTACCATGGTGGAAAACCTTGAACCTTTTCATATTCTTTTAAAGAATAATCTGCTTGTTACCAGCAGCAACTTGCATTAGGATTGACATACGTGCAATAGTACGCTGGGCACCTATACCCGGATCCTCCTGCAATGTTTTTCATTTTAGAATCATCTAACTTTTGATTACTTAGATTCTTCAGATTCAATTTTTTCATGACATTTAATGTTTAAACTCTCCGATATTTCAAAATGGGGCTTCGGAGATTTGCCTTGAATCTCCTTAAAAATAATAATTATGTAGGTTTTTTCCTACTATAATTAATTAAAAACTAAATGTTTAACATTTGTTTGCCATTTTTTTACATCTCACCCACTATGTCCCCAATAAAGGATGCATCATAGTATTCCGATATAACAACTTCATCGATAATCAGAATAGGTGTATGAAACAATTCGTTTTTCTTGCACCATGCTCTTTGTTGATGCAGGGTGTAAACATTTTCATCCTCTGTTTTCCATAAATACTCTTCCAAAAAAGTTGAATTGTGTCGCGCGTTAAACCATTGGTTTAAACTTTGCATCAAGGCATCAAATCCATTGTTTCTATAAATATTGATCAAGTTCACAGCAACCCGATTACGTTTAGAGTTTTTCTCTTCAAAATGATTGAATATTATCTGATACTCATAATCATCTTTGTTATTGAGATAATGCCCATAAAATTGGTTAAACGAATCTTTACAGAAATTACAAGTTGTTGAAATTACAAGTCTTACAGTATGATGTGCTTCTGCATTATTATGTACTAGTGGGTTTAAATCAATGAATGAAGAGATTTTCTTTCCTGAGGAAATCATTTGCGAAACTACTTTTGGCGATCGTTTGAATCTTAATAATTCTATGACATCCTTTGTCATTTGATAGTTGTTTTTTCTTAACCTACGATATTGGTCGACCATTAAAAGCGATAAAGCGAAAAGAAAAACAAAGATTGTTGCTTTTGTAACTAACGAACCAGCTTCGCTATATAGGATTACTTCTTTTTGGATATAGAAATTGTGGATAAAAACAAGTATGGCCTGAACAATTATGCAGAAACTTGAAAGTAAACATAAATGACACCAGCTTTTAACGATAAATTTTTGGATAAAGATTGTTGCACACACCATCAAAAAGGCGACTGTATATAAGAGAATATGCGTAATATCAAAAATTGTGTTCCATAATGTATAGACTAGTGTAGAAATGAAGAAAGAAAACAAAAAATCGTTCAGGGAAAAAGAGAATAGCTGATATCGTGTATCATTCAAAACAGTACTGCATCCCTTTCCTTTTTCCTCATTCCCGCAAATTTTATCCGCCAAAAATGAGTCCACCTGATTCGTGGTTTTGAATATCTCCTCGGATAAAACCAGACCAATAATACCTAGAATGCCATATATAAGAATAAGAGGTTTGGACCAAAAAAATATGAGAGGTATAAGGAGTAAAGTATAAAGGATAATACTGTTTTTTGTTAGTGTGTTTCTCCGCTTTTCCTCCTTTTTTTCAGCTATCAATACAATTCCAGACCACATTTTACAAAAATCTTCATAAGAAATATGGCCCCTTTGTTCATTTAACTGAATACTTCTCTTGAGTTTCTTAACATGTGCAAAATACTCTTCTTTGCCATCATCGTTTATCAGAGCAATAAAATTGTCAGGTAAATATTCCAACTGTCTATGTTCCACTTCCGCAGCAACGTTATTAATTTTTAGGAAATTAAGCGTTTCAGAAACCGCAAATAAAGAAGGAGTATAAGGATGACTGAATAGTTGAAGTTTTAACTCGCTAGATGAAACTTTAATATTGAGTGCTTTAAGATAACCCAATAATGTATTAGAAAGCGTGGAGTCCATGAGAAAAGGGTTTTCATGAAGATAATTAATTAACAAGTATTATATTACTAATAATGAGCTAAAATATTTCTTTCAATGCATCATCTCAAGCTCCAATTGTGTTGTTTTCGTTTGATGTTAATACAATTCAAACATAGAATACTGATAGGTAGCATAACTTTAACAAAGAAGTTATAGTGGGTTCTATTCTTGCTTTTTACATTTGAAATAGGGTGAAAATCCATTATTGTCCCGTACTATGTAATCGTATTGTTTGATATGTTAGACGCCATACTCGTATCTATTATTAGCAGTCTTGGTTTGGGGCTAAGCTTTTTTTTCGGAATAGTTTTTTTGAAGAATAGAAAACTCGAAAATCGTATTCTGGGCTTGCTTCTAATTGTTTTCGCTCTTCGTATTACAAAATCCATTCTCTACAATTTTATAGAGCTTCCTCTCTTTATAAAAAATTTAGGTTTGGCGGCAAATTTGGCTGTTGGCCCGCTTTTATATCTATATGGTTTACAATTATTATCCCAAAATCAGTCTTTCAAAAGGGCTAATTTGTTCCATTTTGTACCCTCCTTGCTATATGTTTTGTTTGGCCAAATAATTCCAAATTCGGGAAGTAGTGTTTTTTGGAACTTCAGTTACACTTTTATTTTACTTCAGTCTTATATATATCTTGGATTGAGCCTATACCTGTACCTTAAGAAAATGAATCACGTGCAGAAAGAGCTAAGGCTATGGTATATACGACTGATTTTTACCTTGGGATTGGTATGGATAACCTACACTTTGATTTTTGTTGACGTTCTCCCCATTTACTCTGCAGGTCCTGTAGCCTATTCCATTTTTATAGTGTTACTGTCATATTTGGGAATAAACTCGAAAAAAACTTTCAATCTCAGTCTAGCACCCAAATATGACACGTCTAATCTAACTCCGGAAAAGGGCAAAGCGTATTTTGATAAAATTGAAGATGTAATGAAAGAAAAACAGTTATATCTAAATCCAAGATTAACTGTGACAACTGTTGCCGAAGCTGTTGGAATATCTTCTCGGAACGTATCTGAAATTATAAACAAATATGCCAACCAGAATTTTGCCAGCTACATTAATAACTATAGAATAGAAGAGGCAAAATGTTTGTTGACAACACGAAGTAAAAAAACTAAAATAATAAGTGTTGCCTTAGATGCTGGATTCAACAACCTATCTACGTTTAACGTTGCATTTAAGGCTATAACAAATTTGACCCCTTCGGAATACAGGGCCAGGTATAATTAAAGTTTGCCCTTTTTTAACGGCAAGATATCCGAAAAATCGTTTTCCAATTCATGAATCCATTGGCCGAAGAGGTTCTTGGTATATAATTTACCATCAAAATCTTCATTCATGAAAAGTACTCAGATTCTCCTTTTTAGTGGGTTAATGGCTCTTGCTCTTCAACTAGACCATCTACATGCACAAGAAACCGTTTTTGATTTTGACAGTAATAGTATCGCACCCCATAAGAGTGTTAACATGCCATTATTAGAACGATACTTGCAGTCATACGATAAGAATGGAGTATTTAAGGAAGAAACGATTTTTGATAGAAATAGTGTAATCTATAAAGATGATCTTCCAATACCTGAAGTAAAACGATACGAGGAAATTCTCGGTATATCAGGAAGGTATGAATTGGTAGGAGATGTGAAGTTATGGGTCGAAGAAACTGGTGAAGGGGTTCCTTTAGTTTTGGTTAGCGGAGGGCCAGGAACCAGTCTACATTACTTCCATCCTCATTTCCTTAAGGCTTCACAATTTTCAAGAGTAATCTATTATGATCTTAGAGGCGTAGGATTATCAGAAAAAACATCAGCCGAAGAAGGATATAATTTAATGCAAGCGGTTGATGATTTGGAAAAGCTAAGAATAAAGTTAGGAATTCAAAAATGGGTTGTTCTGGGCCTATCGTTTGGGGGAGCAATAACCCAGTTATATTCCCTAAAACACCCGGAAAAACTTTTGGGTATGGTTCTGGTCGCTTCAGCGTTACCTATGTCAATCGATATCGGATTGGGTACGAGGCAATATGATTATCAATCTAAAGAAGAACGCAAAAGAATTGAACAAATCTATTCTGTTAACGGTAAAAGAGCATTCCCGGTACACTCTGAAACAGTAAGTCCGGATTTGCAGCAAAAAATGTTGTTCAATGCCTTTATGAATGGAGATTGGAAAAGACGGCATTTGAGAAAGTGGACCATAAAGGATATGGCAATGTACGCCAGGTATGAGTTTGTTCATGACAAAAACTATTATAGGGATATGCTTAACGATTACTTTAACTATGACCTCAAAGAAGCATTTAAAAGTTGCCCAATTCCTACGCTTATTATTGATGGCGAATGGGATTTGGCGTATTCTTCAGAAAAACATGAACTTACGAAGAGTCAATTTCCAAACGCCAAAAGTCTGTTGGTCAAAGGTGCCGGACATATTCCCTACGAAGATGATCCACTGATTTTTTTCAAAGAGCTCAAGCAGTTTTTAGAATTCTCAAATACGTATCAAACTACCACCCTTCAGGCTTGGAAGGAGAAAATCAATCTTGAAGAATATCGAAAAAGAAATATGATTCAAGACCCAAACTTTCAAAATAGAAAGAAGGCCCAGAAGAAGTAAGAACAAGCTACAAGGCTAGACAATCTTTTTTTTCTTTGTTTAGAATCTTACACCAATTAAATGCAACTCAGTTGCATTAACAATATTACGTCTTATCTTTGTAATATCGATACGTTGCTCAATCCATGTTTGGAGCAAGTATGTTTTGTAAAATACGGATAACATAATCAATTCAAAATCGAATGATACAAAGACAAGGCCTTAGAACACAAGCACTTTTAATTCTTGTGCTTGGAATAACTGCACTGATATCTGCTTGTGGCGATAGCAAGGAAAAGAACGAAAACCTGCAACAAGCCTTCAAATTTCACGAGGAGGCGATTAAATTTCGTCAAACAGCCGAAGACCAAATTTCCAAACTCAAGGCAGATACCGATTCTTTATTTGTTGCGACGTATTCAAACGATTTAAAATCCATTAGTAGTGCATTAGAGGCATGGGACGAACAACTCATAGAAGTGCCTGGTTTTGAGGAAGAACATGACCATTCACATCACGATCACTCAGGTCACGATCATGACCACCACCATCACAATCATTCACAACAAGAACTGACACCAGAACAACATTTGGAGGTCCAACAACATCTATTGCAAGAAATAAAAGGACTTGTAGAGAAAATCAATAGCATAAAACAATAGCCTTGTTTTACACCAATATCTTTTGGTTTGACTCAATAGCCATAACTCTTGATGGATTGCCACGTGTGGACAACATGAAAATAGTGTAGTATGATATTAAGTGGTTCGGAAATGGCCAGACGCATGGGCACGGACATAGCAATAGATCCTTACGACCCAAAACAACTTAACCCCAATAGTTATAACCTTCGACTTCACGATGAGTTATTGGTGTATGCTAATCCGGTATTGGATATGAAAATTGATAACACCGTATCCAAATTAACTATTCCATCGGATGGTTTGCAGCTAGAACCGGGCAGGCTCTATCTCGGTCGCACTATGGAGCATACACGTACGGACAATCTAGTTCCCATGCTTGAAGGTAGAAGCAGTATTGGTAGGCTTGGCATGTTTGTACATGTGACCGCAGGTTTTGGAGATGTAGGGTTCAACGGTTATTGGACATTGGAAATTTTTGTGGTACAGCCACTTATCATATATCCAAAAATAGAAATTTGTCAAATCTATTACCATCACATAGAAGGCGACTATACGACATACAAGAAAGGAAAGTATCAAAACAACGAAGGTATCCAGCCAAGCAAAATGTTTCAAGATTTTAAGCAAAACGAATAGGATAGCTATTTGACCATTATGTTTGTAAAACGCTCGTGCCTATTTCCTTAAATCACTTATGAGGTTCCCTTTTTTCGATATGAAGATGGTGTTGTGCCTTCAAACTTTTTAAAAGCTCCATTAAATGAGGATAGACTGCTAAAACCAACATCAAAGGCGATAGATGATATGGTATATTTTTCATTTTCGTCCTTTAGAAGTAATTTTTTGGAGTCTTGAATGCGCCGGTAATTGATGAAATCGTTAAAGTTTTGTTTTGCATGTTCATTCACAACCAGGGATATCTGTTGTGCACTCTTCCCAAGAATTTTGCTGAGCTTGGATAGTGAAAGGTCCGGTTCAAGGTACAATTTGTTGTCTATGACCAGTTTAGAAACCTCATTAAAAAGGTATTTATTGGTGTTTTCTTTGAACACCATACCGTCCAAATCGGTAGCCTTTAGTTGAAAAGCTCTATAACTTAAAAAATAAATAACCACGGAATATAATATAGGTCCAATGATGTATGGTACAGCATCATCCAGAATATTGAGTACATAGGTGCCCCAAATTAGCATGAAACCAACTAGTAACGAATGTAACCATACAAATACCGCCTTTTGGGATTTTGTCTGCTGTTGTTTTGGAAATTCCTTTTGTGTCAACCGAAATTCACGCCATGCCAAACCGATATAAAAAGCCAAATGGAGATATATAAAAATAAGCCCACTGGAAAAGATGATGATTACCCATTTGCTATTCTCATACCATCCTCGAGTCACGAACAGGCTTGCACTAAAAATCAGGATAAAAGGCACCAATTCCAGCAGGTAAGATTTGGTAATTTTGAACTTGGTACGGGTCATACTAAGCACATACCAACGCAATAGCGGCCCAATCAACAATAGGAATGTGAGTCCGATAAAAATAAAAACTGGCTCTAAGCCTTCCCCAAAATTAAGCAACACCGATTTTCCAATCCGAAACGCCATAAAAATCAGAATAAGCCCCAGAAGGAGATTGGATTGACTTTTTTTCTTTTTAAAGAAAATGAGATAAATGGCAAAGAGCATTCCATGCAGGAGACCTGCACTACTAAGAACTATCAATGCTACATCTAAAACTTTCAAAAACCAACGTTTTGACTAAAATATAAATATTTAAGAGGTCAACCTTATAAACCTATCAGGACTATAAACCGTCTTTTTAATTATTTCAATTGAATGTTATCTTTTATTGGACATCTTTTTACTGTAAGAGGTCAACCCTACCAAACCAAAAAAGCTACCAATGTCTCCCCGCATTGCTGCAATCAAACTGTGTTTAGCGATAAGAATACGTTCTATTTCAACTTTCCTATCCATATACATCTCTTCAACTAGGACCTTGGCATTTTGTGAACCAGAATTCTCATACGCTATCAGCACTTCAACCGCATTTTCTTCGGCAGTAAGACTTCTGTACTTCGGAGTATATCCCATTTCTTGGACCATAGTCTCGGCCATTTTCCAAGTGGACCAAGGATTTTGCCCGGTCACTAAATTCTTCTCATGGCTTATCTGTTCCAAATACATCGCACCTTCATTAAATTGGGCTCCTTGATCTACCAATTTATCCTGTAACAGAAAGGGGAATATGGATTTTGCTTCAGGTATAAGCAATAATTCTTCATCGTTGGTGAATCCACTTACAGTTTTGTCTTTCAGTAAATGCTTGCCACTATCTAAAACTACATTGACCAAGGCTGCAGGACCATGACAGACAGCTCCGATTACTTTATCGGACTGATACAATTCGCGAACAATTGCCTGTATGGCTTTGTTCTCTGGAAAATCGAACATAGCACCCTTGCCACCAACAAAGAATACTGCCTGATAGTCGGATGGTCTAATCTGGTCCACTGGGATGGTATTCGTGGCCTTATGTTGCGCAATGCTATCGTTCAAAAAGGCGAAGTCGAACTCTCCCATGTCCTCATCATCTATAACTACCTTGGGTTTACCCCCTTTTGGACTAGCAATGTCAACATCAAAACCATTAGCTTGAAACACATAATAAGCACGTGATAGTTCCGTAAGTTCATAACCAGTGCTCTTACCACTGGCTCCCATGGTTTTTGCACTTGTAACCACGGCCAACACTTTTCCCCTATAAATTGGTACGTTTTCGGTAATATAGGTTAAGTCGGTTGGTTGGACTTTGGTAGGGTCTACTTGCCCATCTTTTTTGGGAATAAGACTCATAAACCACAAACCAAATCCGAATAACAAAAGAATCAAAGAGGTAAGACCAATCAGACTCCATTTAATGATAGGATATTTCTTGAGCATACTATTGAATTTATAATTACGCTACGAAGAAAGGTATCACCCTATGCAAAAACTGTCGAAATGATAATTCCGTCAGTGTAAAAAATCATTCCGTTAGTACATTGACCTCACCTACTCTACTGCTAAGGGTTTTATGAGAAGCGATATGCTTTACTACTTCTACAAAAAAGCTGGTAAAATTCGTTCAGCAATTATTTGCAGTGTTTTGTTTTCGTTATCATGGGCAGTAACTACAACCATAAGGTCAAGTTCATCAATAAGGATGATATATTGTCCTCCTCCACCCTGGGCAGACCTACAGAAGTACGTGGCATCTCCAACTTTTAAATCCGCGCTCCACCAATAATAACCATATCCCTGTTTAGAGACATCCTTACCGCCACCATATACATCATCGTCACCGGTTAAAAGTATTCTACTGATGGCTTTGTCAATAAACGCTTCTGAAATTAGCTGTTCGCCGTTCCACTTACCTTTGTTCTTGGTCAATTTGCCCCACTTGACCATATCGCGTGATGTGAAACTAGTACGCCAGCCTGCTTCAGGCAAACCGCTAGGTGAAGTTTTCCAAGTATAATTGGTAATACCCAATTTATCCAGCAATTCGGTTTTGATAAAATCTTCTGCCGATCCTGGAACAACAACCTCAATAACCTGCATCACTAGGTCAGGACCGGTACCATATTTAAACTCTTGAGTAGCTGGAGTGATAGGAGCGCTATGTTCAAGAATGGCCTGTATCTGCTGCTGTCCCTGTATTTGGTTGGGATTTTTCCGAAATGCTTCCCACTGTTCCTCAGAGATTCTAATCCCAGTGCTCATGGTCAATGCCTTATGCAATGTAATTAGCTCCGCACCTTCTACAAATTTTGTTGAATCCAACTCTTTCAAAAAATCAACCAAAGGTTTTTCTAAATCAGCCATGGTCAGGTATCCCATTTGAATGGCTCTTCCAAGTGCCAAGGAAGTATATGCTTTGGTAGCAGACGCTTGTGGATGGGGCAAATTCATACGCCCTCGTGAATAATAAGACTCAAAGACCAGCTGATCTTTGTGGTAGATAAGAAAGCTATCGTAATAGTCGTGTTTCTTGTTTGCAATTTCTTCAGCTAGCTCACGGATCATTTTCGTATTGCCTCCATTATCCGTTATTTTTCCAACGCTAATCCCATCTTTTCTATCCTCCGGTTCAGTACTTATAAATGCGTTATTGGTTTGCGGAATATCAAAAAAAGAGAGGTCCTTAACACCTATGGTATCATGGTTTATTGTTGTTGACAACCATGCTATACTTTGTACAGCAGTCATGGGAAAAGCAGTTTGATGATTACCTTCTATAAGCTTTTTTTGTAGAGATAAACCTCTATCCCTTCTTCCTTTCAGAACCCGAAAGAACTCCTCCATGGGCTCAACCATTTTACTTTCTTGATTACCGTACGAAAGAAACACGTTTGCATGTAAACTTTTATCCGCATCTGAGGTTATTGAATCGAGTTTGGCATTAAGTGAAGATAAATAAGGTACTTCGTTTTGTATAGATGGACTACCTAGAATGTAATTAGTAAAAGTATCCGGTTGGGTCAACAAGGTATAGGCACCAAACTCCCCTCCTAATGAATACCCAAAATAGGTACGGCTACGCGAATCTGCACGATAATTACGTTCCACATAGGTAATGACTTCATCTCGAATAAAATCTAAATGCGTATTGGCCTGACCTAATTGATACTTAGTTTGGATTTCTGGTTTTGTTGATTTTTGCATACTATAATCTCGAAAACGACTAACATGTTCACCAATTTCTTCTTTTAAATCTTTATTGATGTCTTTTTGCCACGAAATCCCAACTAGAATGATATCTTCAAGCATGTATTCTGTTGAAGCAGACAATATTTCAAGATGCCATGATGCATCAGTAAAATAGATAACGGGATAGGTTACATCTGTAGTTTTGGAATAGTTTTTTGGCAACTTTATATAGAGTTCGTAGTTTCTTTCCATCTTCGCATTGGTAATGGGAATCACCTCAAAATGTGACAATCCTAAGGAAGACCTTTTGGTATCATGTTTTTTGGTTTTTACACTTTTTCCCTGAGCAAATGTTAGGGCAGTATTAAAAAGTACAACGGTAATTAATAACACAATTTGGATTGCTCTCATAGTTAATTTCTTTAGTTTTTTATTGGAATCAATCATTAGCATTTTATGCCTAGCTTTTGGCACTTCTGACTAACCATCAGATAAATGTATTGTAGAATATGGGACATGGATTTTTTATAGGATAAACACAAAATTTAAATGATGAAGTCATTTCATCATTGCTATCAGCCTTTCATAAGAAATTACAAGAACTCATACCTATACATAGTACCTTTGGCCTTTTAACCAAAATATTTATGTTCAGTAGGTCTTTGAAGAATACCATACTAATCAATATAGCGGCATTCGTTTTGGTCGCCTTGCTTGAGATATTGAGCATTTGGACAATCAAAGACAGGTTTGATACTGATTTTTTGTTTTACCTGCGTGGGATCAATTATGCAGTCATAATAATGATTATAATTTGGTTCAACCATTTTGTACTTATTCCCTTTTTTCTAGATAAACGCAAGTATCTATTATACGGTATTTTGCTCATTGGGAGTATATTTTTGGGCTCTTACATCAAAGGGTACGAAAGCGGATGGGAAGTGGTTTCGAAATTCTTTTTCTTTCTTATATACACCACCGGAACAGGTATGGCTGCTTTTCTTTTACGTAGAAATATCATTATCCAAAGAGAAACCGACGAAAAGGAGAAACTACAAAGAGAGATAGAGCTCAACTATCTAAAAGAACAAGTAAACCCACACTTTTTGTTTAATTCTCTAAACAGCATTTACTCCCTTTCTAGACAACAATCGCCAGAAACCCCTATTGTTGTTATGCAGCTCTCAGAATTAATGAGGTATCAATTGGAAAGTGCAAAAAAAGATACCGTTTTGCTGAGGGAAGAACTTGAGTTTTTAGAAAATTATTTGCTACTTGAAGAGAAAAGACTTAGTAAGCGCTGTACTATTGAATTTGTGATTGGGGGTGATTTATTGGATTATTCCATTGCACCCATGTTACTTATTCCATTTGTTGAAAATGCAGTAAAGCATGGTGCCCAAAGTACAAACAAGCAAAGTGTAATTGATGTTTCGGCAACTATGAAAAAAACAAAACTTCATTTTTCGGTTGTAAACTCCAAACCTACTATAGTCAATGAATCTAAAAGAGAAGGTATGGGACTTGAAAATGTGAAAAGAAGGCTTAATCTATTATATCCCAATTCCCACACGTTAATAATTAATGATACAGATAAAGTATATCGTGTGAATTTAACTATTGATTTAAAAGCTTAAAGTTGATGTTTAAGGTAGGTATTATAGATGACGAAATATTAGCGCGTAAAGTGATAGAAGAGTACTGTGGTAAAATTGATAACTTTCAAATAGTACTAAGCACCGGAAATCCTCTTGAGTTTATCAATTTTGTTCAACAAAACGAGGTTGACCTGATTTTTCTGGATATCCAGATGCCAGAACTTAATGGAATGGAAATATTGAGTGCTTTAGTAAGACCGCCTAAAGTAATCTTAACTACCGCATATTCCGAATACGCCTTGGAAAGTTATGACTACGGTGTTGTGGATTATTTATTGAAACCCATTAAAATTGAACGCTTTCTAAAGGCCGTAAACAAAGTTTCGTCTTCTACAATAGTGACACCGAAAAAACATATTCAAAGTGAAGAGCTTCAGATAAAGCATGACGGTATTCCCATTAATGTTCCGTTTAATTCTATCCTTTTTATACAGAGTTTTGGAAACTATTTGAAAATCTTTACCGATTCAAGGATGTATTTGATATCCGAAACACTAACGAACATTATCACCCTATTGTCTGAAGATTTCCAACGCACGCATAAATCATATATTGCCAATTTGGCTAGGGTTTCCAAGGCATCACGGACCCATTTGTCTATTGAAAATAATCAGGTGCCTGTAAGTACAACCTATAAGGTTATAGTCTCGGAAAAATTAAAAGCTTTGTCATAACTATTCGGAGTAAAAAAAACCGGTAAACACCATTTTGGTCATTTACCGGTTTAGTTGTATTTCGAGTACTTCGCTAGTACTCTTTAATTATTAATGTAATTGTAAAGTTCTTGTATCTTTTCAGGGGTGTTGAATTTTCCACCGTAAAAAGAGGTAACCGTAGCCGAAGTATCATCTTTTATTCCTCTAGAGGAAACACATAAGTGTTTGGCATCAATAATTACCGCAACATCTTCAGTATCCAAAATGGATTGTAGCTCAAGTCCAATCTGATTAGTCAAACGTTCCTGTACCTGTGGACGTTTGGCATAGTATTGAACGATACGATTTAATTTTGAAAGCCCAATTACCTTACCTGATGAAATATAGGCCACATGGGCCTTACCAATGATAGGTACAAAGTGGTGCTCACAATTTGAGTAAAACGTAATATCTTTTTCAACCAACATTTGGTTGTATTGATACTTATTATCAAAAAGGGCCACTTTAGGTTTATTGGCAGGGTCCAGTCCAGAGAAGATTTCATCGATATACATTTTAGCCACCCGCACGGGTGTGCCCTTCAATGAATCATCTGTTAAATCCAAGCCCATAACATCCATTATCTGAGCAAAAAGCCCAGCAATCTGTTTCTTTTTTTCTTCATCCGTTTGCTCAAAAGCATCTGGCTTCATGGGTGTTTTGACGCCAGTATATAAATGGTCATCGCCAATCTCTTCGTGAGTTAAGGTGTTCAATAAGTCTTTTCCGTTTAGGTAATCTTCGAGTAGAAGTTCTTCGTTTTTCATATGTTAATTCCAGTGAAGCAATGTATGCTCCCAGTTCAATTAATAAGTATTTTCTATAAAGCTAATGATTTGTTTAATAAAACTCGTTAAATATTAAACAAATTTAACATACATATAGCTTATCCATATGAAAACAAATATCATACCAATAGTATTTAACCCTTGCGAGGTCGAAATACTTTCATGGTTTTTGGGTTTGATTCCAAATAAGGCCCCCCAATTAAGTCGATACAATACGGGATGGCAGGAAACACAGCTTCCAAACATTCTCTAATGGATTTTGGTTTACCTGGTAGGTTAACAATCAATGTGTTCCCACGGATTCCAGCGGTTTGCCTAGAGAGAATTGCAGTTGGCACATATTGAAGACTTACTTGTCTCATTTGTTCCCCAAATCCTGGCAATAGCTTTTCGCAGACGGCTATGGTTGCTTCCGGTGTTACATCTCGAACAGCTGGTCCTGTGCCTCCTGTTGTCACGATTAGACAACAATCTTTAGTATCGGCCATATTGATTAATTCCTTTTCTAGTAAATCTTGTTCATCAGGAATTACTGCATACTCCGCTTCCCAAGGACTGGTTAGCCATAAGTTTAGCAGTCGTTTCACTTCTTGTCCGGGCAAATCTTCATATTCGCCTCGACTGGCACGGTCTGATACGTTTATAATACCAACTTTTATCTTTTCCAATTATTCTAAATTTTAAGATTTAATAGATATACGCTTTAAACGTTCACTAATTGTTATTTCTGCGTAGAGATTAGTTTTGTTGTAGTTACCGCAACAGAATCAATTTTACTACGGGAATAATAAACAGGGAAATATTCGTCTTTTGCCCAAGGTTCGAACAAGTTATCATAAAACGAACTATCCGGATTGCCCGATTGTCCAGGACCATTGGAACCTAAAGCAGCATCCCAATTGCCGGTATTTACAATTATACGAAAAGAAGCCCCACTACTCTGCCTTAGATTACTTCCCGTTGAACCAGGGGTGTACGCATTACCTCCTCTTGGCAATGGACCAAGATTCAGCTTAGCCTTAATGGAATCGTTTACAACTTCACCAAGCGCATGATGGATATATGTATGTTTATTCTTTTCTTGTCCATATTGCCATGAATCCATATCTGCTCCAAGTTTATTTTCCAATGCATCAACACCCTTGATAAAAGCATTGCTCAAAAATTCATTTCTTCCCAAAATAGGATTTACCCCAAACCTTTCGTCCGGTTCCTTAAGCCATTCCATTATTCGCGCCAATTGAATTCCTTGGACTATGCTTTTTCCTTCCTCCGGAATGAACCGTTCATTGGCCGTTTGTTTAATTTGGTTTTCCCAGGCTACGTAAATGGCTGCGGGAATGGACGTTGCTTTTAGTTTATAATCCCAATCTCTTAATTTTTCTTTAGCCCTATCGGCCTTTCCAGTAAAAGCGAGATTTTTCAACATCGGCACCAAAATCCTAGCAGGAATGGAGAGATAATCGGTTTGTAAGGCTTTCATATCTTCCATGGTCAATTTTTTATCTGAACCTAGTACTTCATCCACACGATTTCCACGGTATGGATCAGACCAGGAGTAACCAATGGCATCCCAATGCGTATAATCCTCTGGGGTTACATTTTGGTTTGCTGTTGCCAGGTATCCTTTGGCGGGATTATAATCGTTTGGTTTTTCTATAATGGGCAAATAGCTATCCCATTCATAACGCCCATCGCCTGGAACGGGAACAAGACCACTAAAATTTTTACGAACTGGAGCAATGCCTACGGCTTGCCAACCTATATTTCCTTCTTTGTCTGTCCATATCATATTTTCCCCAGGGATGTGGCTATAGTTACATGCTTCCCGAAATTCTTCCCAAGTTTTTGCTTGGTCCATCCGTAAAGAAGCTAAATAGGGAGACCCTCCTGGTTCCAGCCAAGCGCATCGCACAGCATAGGCCACATTGTTTTTGGTGTCAATATGGGTGACAGGTCCATGCAAGGTATAGTACAATTGTGCAGTATAGTTTTCTTGGTCCTTTACCTTTATAGTTTCAACAATCTGCTCCATGTCTACCCAATCGCCTTTATATTTATATTGATTTGGGTTTTCAGGATTCAATTCATAGACATATAGATCTTCGCCATCTGTTCTAAAAACGGTAAGTCCCCATGCACCATATTCGTTATGTCCGATGGATATACCAGGTATTTCTGGTTCGCCTCCCCCAATAACATTCCATTCTGGCGCTACTAGGTGACACATATAACGTAAAGAGGGTACTGCAATGGTCCTATGTGGGTCATTGGCCATATAGCTGTTACCATCTGCCATACGACTTCCGTTTATTGACCAATTATTGCTCCCTATGCCGTAAATATCGTTTTTGTCCTCATAGGCCGAAGCTACAGTTTCTTCTGCCGTAGCACTTTGAAAGGCGGGAATAATATCATCTTTGGTAAAATCTACAGGTTTACGATAGGCATTATACAAGGCTAAAATGTCGTCCGATAGCAAATCCGTGTTTATACTGGGGTCAATTGTTAAATCAGGTTCTTTAGGATGAAACCAGTAAAGATCTTTAACGGTCTCCGTACCCAATTTGGCTACTGCACGTCCAATCTGCAACTCTTGACCAATATTCCCTAGTAATCCTTGATGTCTAGAAATCACGACCTCTGGTGTCCATTTTTGAGGTTGGATATCCAACAATTTGAACTCAATCGGTAGCTTTTCCGGGGTTTTTAAAATAGCATCGATGTATGCATTTACCCCATCGGTATAGGCTGTAATGATTTCAACACCATCCTCATGATAATGGTTCATCTCAGTAGTCATATCACTCCTAAATTTAAATAGACGCGTTCCTATGTCCCGGTTTAATTCTTTTTCGCCAAGAATTTCAGCAACTGTACCCGTAGCCTGTCTGCGCCAAATCTCGAATTGGAAAAGCCGGTCTGCCGCTGCCGTGTAACCTTGTGCAAAAAACAAATCATGCTGATTTTTAGCATAGATATGGTTAATGCCCCATTTATCCCTAATAATCTCCACCGACTCTTGAAGTCCTTCTGTTCGAAGTTCATCTGCAGGAGTAGTTTTAGCATTCTTACAGGAAAATAGAGTTATCACCACAATTAGGGCATATAAGTTTTTCATACGATAGGTTTTATTTTAAGTGTACTAAAACTACTGATTAATTCTACTTATTCACTAAAAAGTACGATACCAAAACCTAAAGTTTCAACCAACACCTTGAAAACCATCCTTGTCCTGTTTTAATTCGCACGATAATCAATAGATATTAGGAAATATAAAAAAACCAGCTTTTTTAAAAGCTGGCTTAGTGTGAATTAGAGTTTTATCGCCAATTGAGTGCTAACCAATGGTATCTAGCATTTTATTCTAAATCTTTAATGTTATTGTTTATATGCGATATCTCGATTAATGGAGTTGGCGAAATCAAAAATCTGGAACAAATCCTTTTCATCTTTAACATTTAAAGAATTTTTTTTAATTAACGTTGCCACTTGAACTTTTTCACTTTCATCAAATAAATCAATCAATTTAGATTTCTTACTAGGCACTAAACTTGCAATATTGACTGCAATATCCAATACGTAGAGTTCGGTACGCTTTACAAACTTACTTGGCACATCTAACATTAAAGAGTTAGCAGCTTTTTTAGCCTCTTTATAAGACACCAAAGGTCTTTCCATAAGCTGATATCTATTTCCATTGCCCTTGGTCAATAAATACTCTTCAAGTCTGTTTCCTTTTTTGTCAATAAACGCCACAAACCTCATCTCATCTTGATTGTTAAATACAAATCTTAATTTTTTATCATTAACCAAAGCTTTTGCTATTTCTTCAGAGGAGTTGGTTTTTTTGATTTCCAATTCTTTGTTATAACCATTATACCTTGCATAAAAAGTACCTATGCGTTCTTCACCATAAAAAAGTGAACCTTTTTGAAACGCTTCAACTAAATATGGACTTCCCAGAGTATTCGAGAGTTGAGTAGTTGATGCCTGGACGCTTTTTGATTTCAAATCTGCGAATGTGAAGAAATTGGAAACATTCCTAGTTTCCGTATAACCAACAACACTTGCTTCGCAAGCCGCATGTACGGTTCCTTGGGCATAAATGGCACTTATACCAAAAGTGGTGAAAAACATTACGATTATTAGATTTTTCATTGTAAGTGGTTTTGAATTAGCGACTTCCATAAAATTAAACGTTTAATATCACAAACGTTCTGCAAACAATGATAATCTGCAAAAACACCTTAACTTTTAAAAAATTAACAATATTCTTGTTTAAATATTGATGTTTCATCATTCTTTTTAACAAGTAATCATTTAATATATAATAAATCACACTAGGATTAGCTAAAAACCTGAAGCAACTAAAAACTAAACTAGTTTTCCATCATATCTATGTTATGAAATCAAAGCTTATTGTACCAAGTTCCTAATTCTCATCAAATCAGTCTTCAGCTCATTGTAGCGATTCATTACATCTTTACCAATAACTTGGTCAGCACCGTTGACCATATAATTTATATAAGAAATCTGTGCTATCAGCATCTGCTGCGGATAGGCTCCCTTATCATTTTTTAGTTGTGCAATAGCAGTATTTATCGTTTTCAGCCGTTCAGTATTGGTTTTGTTATCCTTGCCTTCCAATTTTTTAACCTCTTTTTCCAGGCTATCTTGTAACTGTCTTGCTTCTGACAGTAAACTCAGTATTTTTCGCTGCATTTCGTGTTGCTGCGTCAATAACTCCATAGTAATGCCTTCTGCTTCTACTCGCGGGTCCATGACCACTTCAAAATCCTGCATTATACTTTTATCGGCTACTGTGATTTTGGCTGTATAATTCCCAGGCGGAACCATAGGTCCATTTTTGTAGCGTTTCTTAGCATCTTTGTGCCATGGTCCTTTTTCACTTAAATCCCACTCAAATCGATTCAATCCTTTTTTAGCTTCCAATTTTTTGTTGACGTAACGAAAGGTGGCACTCAAGTTCATGTCCTCCACCTCACTTGCTGATGATTTCAATAGGGTACTGTCATTTAAGATGGTAACAAGCGGTTCATTTTTGCTATTCAAAATCTCTAGCTTCAAACCTTTAGTATCCTCAGGTAAATAATAATCTATAAGGACCGCCGTCCTCGGATATTTGGGAAATGTGCCTCCAGCACGCACCTTTGGATATCGGTAGCGAATAGTATTATCCGGTTTAAAAAGGTGTGGGGTCTTTTCTAACGAAGTGATGGCAGCATCACGTAAAGAGGTGATGTTGTCCAAAATCCAAAATCCACGACCCATTGTACTAAGTATTAAATCTCCCCTAAAAATTTTGATATCGGTTATCGGGGTCACAGGAAGGTTCTGCTGAAATGATTGCCATGATTTTCCATCATTCAACGAAACATACATGCCGAATTCTGTGCCAGCATACAACAACCCCGGTTTTACTGGGTCTTCACGTAAAACACGGGTCGTATGGTCATTGGGAATACCATTGGATTCGGTACTCAATAACGTCCAACTATCTCCATAATCGGTGGTTTTGTACAAATATGGTTTTGCATCACCCAATAAATGACGATCTACAGCAATGTAAGCAGTTGCTACATCATGATGCGATACCGAAACAGATTCTACCCTACCCCCTTTTGGTAATTTCTTTGGAGTTACATTTTCCCAGGTTTCTCCACCATCTTTTGTCACCGAAACAACACCATCATTAGACCCCGTCCAAATCAAACCTTCTTGTAAGGGAGACTCTCTTATGGAGTATAGTGTGCTGTAATATTCCTCTCCCGTAATATCACGTGTGATGGGGCTTCCTGAAATCACCTGTTTGTCCTCTTCAAAAGCCGTTAAATCTGGTGAGATAGTCTCCCATTCATAGCCATCTGAATCCGTTTTGTGCAAGAATTGTGAACCATGGTAAACCACATCTGGATTATGCGGTGAAACATGTACGGGGGCTACACGTTGAAAACGGTATTTCAAATCCTTCGGATTATGTCCATAAATGTTACTTGCACCAACATAGTAGCTCTTTTCCACTCCTGTCAACTTGTTGAATACCCCAAAACGACCTTTGCAGTTCGCGTAAACAATGTTATGATTCCCTGGTTTTGGTACGGCTGGTCCTGTTTCGCAACCTCCAGTATTAATGATCCAAGCCGAACCTGGATTTTGTACCCCGCTGGGTGGAAAACTAGGCACGGCAATGGTCGTATAATTATCTTGCTGACCCGCATACAACCAATAGGGGTATTGATCATCAACTTCCACTTGATAAAGTTCGGCCGTAGGTTGGTTAAATTGCGTAGACCAAGTCTTGCCCCCATTGAAACTTACATTTGCACCTCCGTCATTAGCCTGAATTAACAATTGTGGATTGTTTGGATTCAACCAAATATCATGATTATCCCCATGTGGAACACTCATTTCCTTCCAGGTTTTTCCACCATCGGTTGATTTGATAAGTGGATTGGCATTGGAATAGACAATATCGGGGTTAGTAGGGTCCAATTCCACATTGGTGTAGTAAAAAGGTCGGTTAACCAAACGAATATCATCTGATACATGTTCAAATGATTTTCCCTGATTTACCGATTTATAAAGTCCTTGTTCCTCCTTGGGTGCTTCAACAACTGCATACAAGATACTTGAGTTTGCAGGCGAAACGGCTAAATCTATCTTTCCAATGGTGTCCTTGGGCAGGCCTTTTTCAAGTTTTGTCCAATTTTTGCCCCCATTCACGGATTTATATATGCCTCCCTCCTTTTTTGTTCCTCCAGATATAATGGTCCAAGGTTTACGTTCAGCTTTCCATGCTGAAGCATAAATAACATTGGGGTTTCCAGGTAATAGTTCAATATCCGAAAAGCCCACTTTATCAGAAACAAACAACACCTTTTCCCAATTTTCTCCTCCATCAGTAGTTTTGTAAACTCCACGTTCTGGATTGCTTTTAAAAGCATTGCCGATAGCAGCTACCCAGACCACATTGCTGTTCGTAGGGTCTATTTCAACGGCGCCAATTTGACCCACATTTTTCAATCCGATATGTTCCCATGTTTTCCCAGCATCAATCGATTTGTATACGCCCTTTCCACCAATAACATTACTTCTCAAACCATCGGAACCTGTACCCACATATACAATATTCGGGTCATTTTCAGCTACTTGAATTGCTCCAATAGATGGGGTATCGAAAAAACCATCGGAAACATTGTTCCACGTGGTGCCATAATCCTCGGATTTCCAAACACCACCTCCTGAAGCACCCAGATAAAAAGTTCCAGGCTGAGTAGTAACTCCGGTTACCGTAGTGACCCTGCCGCCTCGAGCTGGCCCAACTGTTCGATACTGCAGCGCTTCAAAATTTTGAGAGAACAGGGTTGTCCCAAAAGCTAGAAATAAAAATATGAGCAGTCTTAGTTTTAAAGGTAATTTCTTATCAGCCATATGATTTAATTGTATTTTTAGATTGTTGGTTTGATATAATTCTTAATAGCCTGCAGCTTGGCCATCTTTTCTTGATTCTGAAGCTCCTGAATATACTTTGTTTTCCAAATCGACACCGATTGCTTGATATCCACCAAACATACCCACACCGAAACCAATTCGATGTCCTTTTTTTCGCAACTCCCGTAAGGTTTCAGTCTCAAAACCACTTTCCAGAAACAAAGTGCCGCCATTTGTCATTTTAGACCCAGTGGGTTGTGAACTTCCCCTGTGTCGCATTCTTGGGGCATCACCAGCTTCCTGTAAGTTCATTCCAAAGTCAATTACATTTACCACAATCTGCGCATGACCTTGAGGTTGCACTGCCCCACCCATAAGACCAAAACTGACCCAAGGTTTACCATCTTTTGTTATAAAGGCAGGGATAATGGTGTGAAAGGGACGCTTTCCGGGTTCCAGCGCATTGGCGTGGCTCCTATCTTGAACATTGAACATTTGTCCGCGGTTTTGCAATACAAAGCCCAATCCGTCAGGAACCATTCCCGAAGCGAACTCGGAATAAATACTTTGTATAAAGGAAACCATATTACCTTCTTTATCGGCAACGGTCAAGTAAGTGGTATTGCCGGTTTCAATTTCCATATCACCAGCAGGATAGGTGTCTGCAGCTTTATTAGGATTGATTAGGTTTCTTCTTTCTGAAGTATAATCGTCCGACAATAATGCTTCTACAGGAATTTTATTGAATTCGGGGTCTGCGTAAAACTTGGCTCGATCCTCATAAGCTAACTTTTTAGCTTCCGTAAGCACATGCAAATACTCGGCACTACCAAAACCCATATTGGCAATGTCATACCCCTCAAGAATGTTCAGCATTTGAAGGGCAGCGGTACCCTGTCCATTGGGTGGTAGCTCCCAAACATCATACCCTCTATAGTTTACGGATAGGGGTTCAACCCAATCAGAAGTATGCGCAGCTAAATCTTCATAGCTTAAAAACCCACCATGTTTTTTCATATACCTATCTATGGTCTTGGCAATAGTGCCTTTATAAAAAGCATCACGACCATTCTTGGAAATGAGTTCATAGGTATTCGCCAAATCGGGGTTTTTAAACACCTCTCCTTTGATAGGAGGCTTTCCAGAAGGCATATAGGTCTCAGCAAAACCTGGCTGGTCTTTTAATCCTTCATAGTTTGAAGCCATTTCATAGGCAATTACTTCGGATACTGGGAATCCGTTTTTACCGTAGTCTATGGCTGGTTGCAAGATGTCTTTCATTGAGAGACGGCCAAACTTTTCATGTAGCATAAACCAGCCATCAACACAACCTGGCACTGAGACAGGTAAAGGGCCGTAGAAAGGAAGGTATTTCATTTCCTTATCCATAAAATAATCAATCGACAAAGATTTGGGTGCTCTTCCACTACCGTTTAACCCGTACAACTTTTCATCTTCGGCAGACCAAACTATAGCAAAGACATCGCCCCCAATACCACAACTAGCAGGTTCCACGAGTCCCAGCACAGCGTTGGCAGCGATGGCCGCATCAATGGCACTTCCTCCCTTTTTCAAAATATCTAAAGCAACTTGCGTAGCCAAAGGTTGGCTTGTGGCAGCCATTCCATTTTGGGCAAGAATTTCGGAGCGCGTAGTGAAGGTTTCACCGGTTAGTCTATCTTGGGCATTTGAGATTGAAATCAATCCCAATATGGTAATCAAGGAAGTCAAAAATTTCATTTTCAATAAGGTCTTTTATAAGGTCAATGTAGTGCAAACAATTTGGTTGACTTTTACTCTTGTAAAATGCTCTTAAATATAGGGATAGTGGAAGGAAATAAATCACCTATTTTGAAAAAAGTGGGGTACGAAACTGTTTATTTCAATGCAGAAATTCAATTGATTTTTATATTGTGCTTAGTGGGAATTTAAGTAACATTGCGACTACTATGCTTTTAAATATAAAAATGGCAAGGAGTATTCTTTTTGTCCTATCAATGTTTGTGTTTTTTCTGATATCCTGTAAGGCTGATAAAAAACATGAGAACCAAGCATGGCGAACCAAAAAGTTAGCCATAGAAAACCAAGTACACAATGAACTTTTGGATGTTGAAAAAGAACAAGGTTGGAGATTACTTTTTGATGGTGAATCCTTAAATGGCTGGCATCTTTATAACAAACCAGATTCCACTCAATTTTCTGGATGGCAAGTTAAAGATGGGGCTCTCTATTGTAACGCTACGGACGAAACCAAGGTTTTTGGAGATTTGGTCACTGATAAGGAATATGAAAACTATGAGTTAGTTTTTGATTGGCAAATGGCCCTACGTGGAAACGGAGGGGTTTTTATAAATGTTAAGGAATCGCTTGAATATAGAGCTACCCATCAAACAGGGCCAGAATACCAATTATTGGACCCCGCCCATTCGGATACAAATACGCCCTTAAAACGACCAGGTTGTCTTTGGGGAATATCGCCTCAGATTACCAATGTGGAGGCCAAACCCACCGGAACATGGAATACCGCGAAAATTGTGCAACAAAATGGGAACATAGAATTCTACCTCAATGGAAGACTGACCGCCAAGGAAGATTTGACATCAACAGAATGGAAAAACAAAGTTGCTAGTTCAAATTTTAAGGATGTAGCTAGCTTTGGGAAAGCGACCCGAGGTAAAATTGCACTTCAGAACTGGTATTTTGACTCATGGTTCAGGAATATTAAAATTCGGGAACTCTAAATACCTCATAAAGTATTCTTAGATTTCGTCTTTATTCTTCAAGAATATTGGTCATAGCATATATTTCTTCAATAAGGGGAAGGGTAATGCCATCATTTCCTGTACCGATATGTACAGAAGTTATCACCGACTCCCCTATAATTTGTCTTCCCTTTACACTTCCATCTTCATCTTTGTGCATTCCTTCAACAGGATAGGTATTCAAGATAGTTGAAAGTTCTTCGTTTGAGTATGAAGTTTTTAATCCCCAAATAGCATGAAGAATCAAAGGTTCCCCTTCTGGAGAGTCGCCCACATATAGCATATTGTGCCCTTTTTTCCTTAAGATTGTCAAAAAAGGTATTCCTTTTTCTTGTATCAACTTTACTTTTTCTTCTGTTGATTCTGGTAATTCATATTTATGTCCAACCTCTATTTGATCATCAGAATCCCTAGGCAACCAAATTCTGTAGGAACCCAACAAATCCCGAATCATTGCGGAACAATCCCTATTCTCCAAATTGCCTCCCCATCCATAAGGTCTTTCAACCAAATTGGAAACCAATGATTTCAGCGTGCTTTCATTCAACGAAAAATTACTAAAAGCAAACGCATTCTTATCTACTTCTGACTTTAAAATTCTTCCATTTTGGTATTCATCCGTGCTGGTATAATACACTCTTACCTTATTAGGATTTTCAAGAACCTCCTGATAAGGTAAAACCATTCCAATTTTTGTAGTGATGGCATAGTTAGATTCAGAAGTTTGGAGATTCACATCATCAGATAAGGGAAGGCAAAAGCTCTTTGAAGACCATTGCTGTATGAAATCCTCGTCAACAATGGCAATATCATGCATAGACACCCAACCTTTATAGTATGGACTTATAACATAACACCATTGTTTATCCTTTGAGATATGTGCTATGAATATGGGAGTATTTGCCCATAAGCCCGTTTCTTGGAAATAATCAAACGGATATCCTTCACCCGCTTTGGAATAAGTGTCAAAACCAGGCCGGTTGGTTGGGATTCTCCGTAAATTCGTGTGGGAAACTATGATTCCTCTTTTTTGAAAGTTGGGAAAGGTTTTAAAATCCACATTGTTTACCACCTGCTCTCTTTGCCATTTTCTGCGTGGTTTTTTATTCTCACCATACCATTCATCATCATTTAAGTATTTGTCCAAATAGGACAATTCCTTTCCAGGAAGTTTATTCATAGATAAAAGCAAAGTGTCGGGTGTGGATTCCCAAGGAACAAAGAATTGTTTGATAAATTCATTTCTTAGAGAATCCGGAATTTTAATATCTGCTTGTGGATAGTTTATACTTTCATAGGAATACGTTTCAATCTCAATAGGAATCTCCTTTTTATGTTCATTTTTGCAGCCCAATAGACCACCACAAATACATAGAATAAGAATTAAAAACGTGCGCACAATTACCTATTTTTCTTTAATGGCTTACCAGTATCCTTCTATTCCCCTACTGAAATCTGAGGAATGTTTGCAGTTTTACTGTTGATTGCTTTAATCTCGGTATTGATTATTTGATTCATTGCACTCATCGCTTCATTGACTTCACCTTTCAACTGCTCCAATCTTGAAATCTGAGGTTGGGTAGGTGTGGCAAATGCACTGTTAACGGCACGCATCAGGGAACGGATTTCTTCCCGCAGTCTTGGTCTTTGGCGATAGGTCATGGCCGGTGGTGGCCTTTTCAAGATATCATCCTGTAAATCAGAAATACTGCCCATAGCGTTCTTGATATCTTCAAACAACGATTTGTCTGTACTCGACCCATGTTCTAATTTCTTTTTCAATTCCTGTAGTTGGGTTTTGTAAGTGTATGTACTATTAATCATGGTATTGGTTTGTGACAAAAGCTCTCTAAGCCCTAGCAGTGTTTTTGTTTTGGACTCATAATCCTGGGGAGTAAGCTCCAGTCTAGGGTCGGCGCGAACCTCAATTGGTGTTTCCAAGACTTCTCCATCTACCTTTAATCGAGCCGTGTAGATTCCTGGGGATACCAAAGGATACATAGGTCCGGAAAAGAATCCACCTCCCGCATCATTTTCCATTTTTGTAGCCGCTTCATGACCCAAATCCCATACAATTCGGTTTATTCCTTTTTTGGCTGTCGAATCTTTTAAAGTTCGAATTACCTGCCCCGTAGCATCAACAATCTCAACCATGGCTGTTTTCTTTTCACCTTCAGCAAGATAAAAGTTGATATTAGCTCCATAATCAGGGTTTTTCGCTTTGTAGTGACGATCCCCCAAATTCTCTATTCTCCAATAAATATGCCACTGGGTCGCTCTTCGTGCAGGAAAAAGATGCATAGACTTCCCGTTAGTATCTCCCATTTCTTGAAGAGGGCGTATATCGTCTAATACCCAAGCCCCTCTTCCATGGGTGCCTACGATTAAATCATGGTCTCTAGGTTGAATTCGAAGATCACGTACCGATACATTGGGTAGATTATTATTGATTTTGGTCCAAGACTGTCCTTTGTCCCAGCTTGCGAAAATACCGTGCTCCATTCCCGCGTATAATAAGTTGGGGTTGATAGGATCCTGACGTACAACTTTTACATAATCATCTTGGGGTAGACCGTTACTTATCTTGGTCCAAGATTTACCGTAGTCTGTGGTCATAAAAGCATGTGGTCTAAAGTCATCCATTCTATGTTGATCCACGGTGACAAAGGCCGTACCTGCATCATGTTCAGAAGCATGTATTTTGGATACCCAAGCAAATTCAGGCAGCCCTTTGATTCGGTCGTTGAGCTTTGTCCAAGTTGTTCCCCCATCCCTTGTTAGTTGCACATTACCATCATCAGTACCAACCCATATCACTCCTGCTTCTACAGGTGATTCATCAATATAGAGGATGGTACAATGGAATTCTGCAGCGGTATTATCCTGATAGATTTCTCCCCCAGAGGTTCTTTGCTTAGACTTATCATTGGTGGTAAGATCTCCACTGATTTCTTCCCATGAATGTCCCCTATCGGTCGATTTGAATACTACATTTGCTCCTGTGTAGACCGTATTGGTGTCATGCGGGGAAATAAGAATGGGAGCATCCCAATTAAATCGGTATTTATGGTTTTCAATGGCATCACCAGCTGATCCTATGATTTTTGGATAGGGATGTATGTTTCGAACATTACCATGGCGGGAATCCACATGAAAGATAACACCACCTTGCAGGTTGGCATAGACTTCATGTTCACTTCCAGGAATTGGCACTGCATAGTAGCCATCACCATAGGCCAATCCTTTCCAATGCCTTTTCAATATACCAGCTGAGTACAATGAGTTGCTTGGACCAACCCAGGTACCATTGTCCTGCAATCCTCCGTAAATATTGTAAGGATCTTTGTTATCGATGAAAATCTGATAGAATTGTGATAGTTCCACATTATTAATGATTTCCCAACTGTCACCTCCATCATGGGATATCTGATACCCTCCATCGCTTCCATTCAAAATGCGATTGGAGTTAACAGGGTCAATCCAAAGGGCTTGGTGGTCACCGTGAACCGTAGTTGCAATCCTTTTCCAAGTTTTGCCTCCATCAACAGAGCGACTAAGTCGGCCAGAAATGGAAAAGAGAATATCGGGATTATTTGGATCTACACGTACATCGCTATAATAAAAAGGACGGAAGTTGATATTTGGGTCATCATTGACCATTACCCAGTTATCCCCTCTATCTTCTGATCGGAATGCTGTTCCTCCTCCTTGAAATTCAGTCATCAAGTAAATAATGTTCGGCTCGCTCTGAGCAACATGAATTCCAGGTCTTGCCATTGGGGTTTCGGGAAGTCCGTTCATGATTTTTTCCCAGGTTTTACCACCATCCATTGTACGATAAATAGCAGTTTCTTTTCCCCCATCGTCAAAGCGCCAAGGCTTCCTTCTAAAAGTCCACATACCGGCGTACATAATCCGTGGATTGCTCATATCCATAGCAATATCAGCACAGCCGGTATCTTGGTCGATGTATAATATTTTATCCCAACTTTTACCACCATCTGTGGTCTTGAACACTCCTCTCTCGGGATTTGCTCCCCATTCCTTACCCAAGGCACAGACACAAGCAACATCAGGATCATTGGGATCAACCACAATACGTTTTATTCTTTCCGTTTCCTTCAAACCAAGATGTGTCCAACTCTTCCCAGCATCTACGGAACGATATACTCCCCATCCATAACCCACACTGTTTCTAGGATCACCTTCACCAGTACCTACCCAAAGGACGTTGTGATCAGAGGGTGCTATGCTAAGTGCCCCAATGGAATAGGCACGCTGTCCTTCAAAAATGGGTGTGAAATCTACACCGCCATTAGTGGTTTTAAAGATTCCCCCATCTGCTCCAGAAACATAAAACGTACTTGCGTCCCCAGGGATACCATCGATATCTGTAACCCTTCCCCCCATATTGGCAGGACCAATGGCCCTCCACTCATAGGATTTTAAAGCATCAGCATATTGATTTTTTTGGGAAAATAGAGGAGTCGTTAATAGAAAGGCTCCTACTAAGGATAGTAAAACGGAAGGTTTCATAATGGAAGGAATTAGTCAGTTGAAAAATATGCAACAAAATAGCCAAAAACCTAGAGATATGGAAGGATTTAACGATGGGTTATTTGTATTTATACTTAATTCCGAGGCACTGATTTCTATATTCCCTTGAAAAGCAGAATTTATTGCATGATGCGCGCTAAAAAGACGAAGTACTAGTACCTAAATCAGACCAGTTTTTCTATTGACAACAAAGCATTTTCCCTTTATTTGATTTTTAAACAATCAATGATGAGACAGATTTTGATAATAAAAGTGATAGTTGTTTTGTTCATTTTTGCGTCACCTCTTTTAGCACAACAAAATGACTTTATCAAAGAGTATTTAGAAAGGTTTGAAAACTCCAATAAGTACCTGATTGAAGTGGCAAACGCAATGCCAGAGGAAAAATATGATTTTAAGGCAACACAGGAGTCATTGAGCTTTGCTGAAAGTCTGATGCATATTGGCTATGCGATGGATTGGCATACCCAGTCATTATTGGGAGGAAGAAAATCAAGGGATTGGAATACGGATACAAGATATAATGTGGGCACTAAAACGAAAAAGGAAATAATCAAGGTTGTAGATGATACATTCCAGGAAACTATTGCCTATATCAAACAATTTGACACTACACAATTCAATGAAAAGTTAGACTATTTTGGTCTAAATAGGACGAAGCTACAGATATTTTTATTACTGGCTGATCACATTACCCATCACAGAGGGCAAATTCTTGTATATCTAAGATTAAATGGGGTTGTACCACCCAGATATGTACTTTATCAATAGATTTTTTGAGAGATTCACTTGTCACTCGTTGAAGAGATTCTTCTGCTGAATCACATCTACTCGTTCAATTTTTCCAGTATCATTGAAAGTAAAAATTTCAACAACAGAACTCCCTTCCTTTCTTTCAGGGGTTAACCAAACGATATCATGCATGATCAGTCTATTATCAATTTCAGCCAAATGCTGAATTTTGTTTCTAACCTGGGGATGATTTAAAAGATGGGCTTTTCTGTTTTTGAACAACGCTTCTTTGCCATCCACCTTTAAAATAAAGTTTCCATCTTCTTCATACATGTAAACCTTCACGTTTTCGCTAAAATTTTTCACATATTGAGAAGCATCTTTTTTATTCACTGCATCTACAATACTTTTTGCCCTATCTTTCTTAGATACGTTTTGTGAAATTGCCAACATTGGCATTAAGATTCCAACTATTATCAATACTGTATTTACTCTTTTCATACAATTAGCGGATTATGATTTCCGTAACCCTTACCGAGTCAGGAATGGTGGAATAGTCTAATTCATACTCTGGACTGTAGTAATTCAGGCGATATATGTGTTTTTTATGGAAGACGTTAACCCTAGATTCCAGTTCTGAACCGTGCACCTTAGGTAAAGGAAACAAATCCTTGATTTCTCCAAAAGTAGTACCTACCCTGACTCCTTCCATAGTAGCTCCCCGTCCATCCCAAATATGGATGGATTCAATCAAGTCTTCTCCATATACATACCCAAGCGTGTCGTTGTTGTAGAGCATATAATACACTTGAAATTCTCCTTCACCAGTTTTTAATGTTCCCGATGGTAATTGATAATCCTTTATGGGATTTCCTATTTCGATTCCATAATAACTCTGTTCTTCTACAGGTGGCATAAAATCCATATCATCTTCAATGATTTCTTCTTCTATTTCATCAAAAATGATGTTTTCCTTATTAGGTGTATGGGTTGGAACAGTATCGTTGGAAATCGTGGAATTACTTTTATCCTTTGTGGTGTTCTTAGATTGACAGGAGATTGCTAGGGCTATGGGCAATACTAAAAAAAATACTTTTCTCATTTTTTGATTTTTATTGGCACAAGGTTTAGCCACGGTTTAAATGTTTAGACATTATCATAAAATCAAAGGTTTGCGTTCCTATTGTAAATTGGTGTTTCCCTACATTTTTAAAAGCGTTTTTCTCATAAAAACGGATAGCACGTTGGTTGCCTTGCCATACAGAAAGCCATATATCTTCAGCTCCAGACCTAATGGCCGTTGCAAAAACTTGGTCTTGCAAATGCCTTCCAATTTTTAAAGATAAGAAGTCTTTGAGCACATAGATTTTTTGGAGTTGTGAAATGTTGGTTGAGCGTATGAAATTTGAAGTAGATTTGAGTTTCAACTTCGCGTAGCCTACCGGAAGCCGGTCTACAAAAGCAATCCAATATATGTTGTTCTCTTTCTCAAGACTATTTTCAATCTTTTCTATTGAGAAGGTGGTACTCAAATACGTCTTCAATTCGTCACGGCTATGAAATAAGTGGCCAAACGCTTCGGTAAATGTTGTCCGTCCTAACATGGCAATAAGAGTAGCATCTCCTTTTTCAGCCTGTCGTATCTGTTCCATACCTTTTGATTTTCATTTGATGTGAGCGGTATGCATGTAATAGAACCGCTATGGAACACCCTACTATAATTGGTGTCGCATGAATTAATATTCCGTATAGTATATAAATGCCATTGGCTACAAGCGAAATAACTCGTAACCGCTGTTCGCATTTGGCAGACATGGAGTAGAGATTAAGTACCAAGGCAAAATAGCCAACAAAATCTGATATGAAGCCCATAATATTATATACTATACTTTTTACAGTATAAATGTATTTTGAATATCTTTGCTATGCAATAGCTGTCATTGGTGACAGGTCAAAATGATATAATGATTGTAGAGGGAAAACAAAAAGCCTATAAAGTAGGTGAGTTAATTTTTCATTGCGGTACAAACGCAACCTTACACTTCATTGGGGGTAAATGGAAAAGTGTGATTATCTGGTATCTGAGAAATGGGGAAATGCGGTTTTCACAGCTAAAAAAACTTATGCCAGATATCACGGAAAAAATGTTGAGCCTTCAATTAAAAGCATTGGAGACTGATGGTATTTTAAATCGTAAGGTATTTGGCGCCAAGCCCCCTCTCAAGGTAGAATACTCATTAACCTCTTTTGGAGAGAGCTTTGTCCCTGTTATTCAAAAAATAACCGATTGGGGCATTGCCTATGCAGAATCCAAAGGAAAGCTTATTGATATGGATTAAATAGCTATTGGGCATTCCACGGCGCGTATCATGTCCTTTCATATCCTCAGCCTTCTAGCTAATTCAAAGCTTGTTCCCTTAAATCAGCACTACATTGTAAGGAATTTTGCCCTGACCTTGCAAACTTATCCGATATCAAAAGCTTGGCATCATCATTTTCAAGATACCAACGATTTTCAGGGATTTGGTCCAAGATAATGGGAACATCCGTGATTGGAATATTGTTCACTGTCGTTTGATTCTCGAATCCGTCTTCAAAGATGATTTCGAATTCTCCAGACATCAATTGTATTCCCATTTCAATATCATCAAAATATACATCCCAACCTTCAGGATTAGCCGGTGCAAACTCTGTACCCCGAAGTGCAAAAGTATACGCAGTTAGTGAAGCTTTATCGAATGGCGCATAATTTGGGTACTCCAATGGATTACCTTCAATGGATAGGGTTTTATCCACTTGGTCTCCTTCCAATCGAACAGAGACAAATTCCAATGCATCAAAGTCTGCTGTAATCGTCATTTTATACCACATGTTGGGTCGAAGGTCTACTCCAAAATCCTGAACAATCCAATTATCGGTACCTGTTGGGGTTCCTTCCAAATTCTCTGGATATCCTATTGGGAACCACAGCCTACCTGTTCTGTCAAAACCTGCAAGGGCCATCCAATCAGCACCTTCAAATCGGACAGGATTCTCCAAACCTTCCAAGAGTTCAATGTCTAAACCAAAAATGATGTCTTCTGCAAGGGTTTCCTCAAAGTAAAAATAACCACTGATATAGGCCAAAGAGGGTGTTTGAAAGAAGTTTTGGGTTTCTACATCAGAGTACGAAAATGCTACGGGAGCGCTCACAATGGCATCAAGCAGCTCTTCTGTTGAGTTAGTGTCGCCATTGTTCTGGTCATCACTACAAGAGACGAGTGTAAGAAGAAGTAGTACAAGCCATCTTTTCATACATTAAGAACGATTTTATCTATGTACTCGTATATATTGCCAAACGTATTACCAGTGACCCGTTCCAGGTTCTCCCTTATAAGGGCCAACCAAGTCTGGGGTAATCCATCCTGCATAAAATCTTCCGGGTTGGGGTTCAACCTTTACACCATCAATTTTACAGTCTAAAAAATGTGGGTAAAAGGCTAAGTGATTTCGTAATCTATCAAACTCCGAAAAGGGTTTGGTATAGGACCAAGCTATGAGTTTATTTGTATTGCCAGTTAATGCCCAATAGGCGGCACTACCCTTCCATTCGCAAAAAGAAGTCTTTTTAGGTATCTGAATCAGCATGGACATTTCGACATCTTGTTCAGGAATATAGTATGTAGGTGGACTTGCAGTTTCAAGAACTGCAAGTGCGCTTTTAGAATCAGCTAAGACGACACTTTGATGGCCTATGGTTACATGTTTGGCGACATCTTCAATAACTGGTGGGCGTGGGAAATCCCAAACGGACCGTTGCCCCTTTTCGGGAACTACCGCAAACGGAGGTCTTTTATCTCCCCTATACTTCCAATGCTCACGGGCCTTCTTTAACCATTCTTGGTCTTTGTTTTTATTCATGTTTTAATTTGTAACGGTTTTTATCCTACTGCATGAGTGTTCAGAAGCTATAATTAACTTAAAACAAAGTACCTATAGCAACGATTCAATTCAGATATATTCGGAAGTAAATTGGGCCAAATCTTGGCTTTCCTCTAAAAGGTTAATCACTCCCATAGCTGCCAACTCACCCGATTGCATCGCCCCATTTAGCGAACCATTTAAAAGGGTATCTCCTGCTAGAAATATTCTGGAAGTCAGTCTTGTTTCTTCTGGGCTGATGGTATTTTGGACATTTCTAATATCTGGTAATGCTATTTTTATGGAGTAATGTTTCAAAAATTTGATTTGAGTCACTCCTAGATATTTCTCAAGCTCTTCTGTAACTTTTTTGACAAGTTCATCACTGGATAATGAATGCTTTTTGACAACCGTTACCGAAAGAATATGATTCGGGTTATTCCATTCAAACAAATCATTTAATGAGAATACACTATTGATAATGGCTTCTTCATTGGCGAACAGTTCAATAACCTTGAACTTAGAATCCTGCTTTTCAACTTCAAAATAGAGCGTATCACAACCCTTCCAAGATATTTCTTGACCTCTTAGGTTGGAAACAAGATCGTTCGCGTCCGACGCTATAATAGTCAAATCACTTTCAATGGTTTCACCGTTTTTGAGGGAAATATGTCCATCGGCAACCTTGGCAACCTCAGTATTGAAAATAAACTCCGTGTTCTTCAGTTTTACCTTCAACTGGTTCGGGATTGCCCCAATACCATCCTTTGGAATCGCTGCGTATCCCTCGCCAAACATTTTATAGATAAACTCGAACATCCTACTTGAGGTAGATAACTCCTTTTCCAAGAAAATACCGCTAAAAAAGGGCAGGAAAAATAGCTTTATCATTTCTTCGCTGAAACCATAGCTTTTCAAATATTCCAATGTGGTGGTTTCTTCACTATCAAAAATCTCCTCTACCGTCTTTTTTCTTAGCTTTTTTTGAAGTTTTACTATTTTGATTTTATCACCAAGTGAGCCTATTTTGCTCAATAAGGTTGGAACAGCGAAAAAAAATTTCCGCAGTGGGTCACCAATGGTCATCTTTTTTTTATCTGTAACAATTGAAGCACCAGGGTCAAAATAGGAAAGTTTCAACTCTTCCAAATCAAGGTACTTCTTGACCATAGGATAACCAGTTAGCAATACTTGAAATCCATGGTCCAATGGAGTCTGATTCAAGACATCGGTTTTCACTCTGCCCCCTGCCCTATCAGTAGATTCAATTATAATGGGGTGATATCCATTCTGCTCTAAAACAGTTGCTGCTATCAACCCACTTACACCAGCACCAATAATATGAATTTTGTATTTGGATTTCTCAATACCCATACTTCTAACAGTTTATATAATCAACTAGGAGGTCTTTTTGGCCATTTCCTCTAAAATGTCACCATCTCTGCTTTAGCTGAGAGTCTAATCGACATTTATATGAGATTTCCATCTCAAATATTTTTGTTTAATTAATTCTATTCAAATTTAAACAAAATAACGCCTTTGGAAACTCTTTCCAGGATATTTAAATCTTAAACAACCTATGAAAAACACTTATTTAAAAGTATTCTGACCCTAAAAGAAACCAATATATTTAAAATCAATATCTTGAATACATTCTAAAACGTCAAGAGTGTTTGCTTTTTTTAAATCTAACATTTTCCCCATTCTCTTAGTTAACTTTATTGGAATACTGGGTTATAGTGTAGTAATGCCGATACTCATTTTTATTGTTACAGATTTTGGAGGGAATGGTTTTATTTACGGCATTCTTGGTGCCACATATCCCTTCTTTCAATTCATTGGTGCCCCAATTTTAGGGAGGTTATCCGATAAGATTGGGAGAAAAAAGGTGTTGATACTATCGCAGTCGGGTACTTTTTTGGCCTGGTCTTTATTTCTTCTTGCATTCATATTGCCCGAAACGGAACTTTGGAAACAGAATACTGACCTTACAGGTTCCTACTACATGACATTACCTCTTCTAATCATCTTTTTGGCCCGAATCTTTGATGGGTTTACTGGGGGAAACATATCCGTTGCAAATGCTTACATGTCCGATATTTCCACAGATGAAGACCGCAATCAAAACTTTGGGAAGATGGGTGCTTCAACGAGTTTAGGTTTTGTTATCGGTCCGGCATTTGCAGGTCTCCTGGCCAGCACTATGCTTGGGGAGATACTACCTTTATTAATTGCCGCAATCATATCACTAATAGCCATTTTTGTCATTGGCTTCAGATTGGAAGAAAGTGTACCCTGCATCGTTGATACCGGAAACATTTCCTTGAAAAATGTGAGGCGATTTTTCCAGGTGGAACACAAAGACTGTTTTACAGAAGGAAGTATGGCCTTGGAACCTGAAAATAGAAAGGGCCTCAAACAAGTTTTGAATATTGAAGGGGTCCCCCTACTATATGCCGTGTACTTTTTAACCTTTTTTGCTTTTAGTCTTTTTTATGCAGGACTGCCCATTTATGCCAATAGTTTACTAGAATGGTCCGCGATAGACCTAGGTATATTTTTGGCGTATTCAAGTCTGATTATGTTTTTGGTCCAAGGTCCCTTGTTGAACAGATTATCAAAAAAGTTCTCCAGCCATTCTTTGGTGCTCGCGGGTTCATTGCTACTGGCCATAAGTTTCTTTTTGATGTCCAAACAACAAATAGTTCTTCTCTACTGCGCAATTACGCTTCTTTCTTTGGGAAATGGTCTCATGTGGCCCAGTTTTCTTGCGCTGTTGTCACGAGTTGGCAATAAGAATGTACAGGGCGCCATTCAAGGTTACGGTACCTCTATGGGCAGTATTGCAAGTATGTTAGGATTGGTCACCGGAGGAATCCTTTTTGAAAAATTGACCACCCTGGTTTTTATTGGTGGAAGTTTTATTTTTCTAATTATCGCCCTGCTGTTAGCTTCCAATCAATTCAAAAAGAAAAAGAGTAAGGTTTTGCAGCCTACTTAAACAACTGGTTCCGAGGTAAGAGCTAGCTTGATTTACTTTCGAATTAGTGGTGGCTCCTTTGTTGTTATTCCCTAACCTTTCTCGAAACAGTCATTTAAAAGAAATCAACCTCAAAAAATGTAATTTTCCCCTAAAATTAGCTCCCATTGTACCCAATAGTACGGTTCTAATTATAAAAAAAATCTACTTTAGTCTGGATGAACTGACTTATGAAAGACTTTGATTTTGTTGACCTAATTTTGTTTTTGGGAGTTAGCCAAGGCTTTTTTCTTGCCGTTGCATTGCGCCTGATTCATAATAGGAATAAATCTGCTAACAGGATACTCTCCCTTTTGTTGATTATTGCGGTTCTTATGTTATTTGGACGAATAGCCGCTTTCAGGGTTCCAGAAATTTGGGTATGGCGTTTTGGAGTACTTATTGATACAACCATTTTCTTGTTTGGCCCATTAACTTATCTGTACACAAGGCGATTAGGATTTAAAGAAACCCCTGCCTACAAGCTACCTTTGTGGCACTATATACTTGCCGTGCTACATTTGGGATACTACTTTTGGGCCCTAAGTTTTTCCTTAGAGGCCTTTAATACAATGTATTTTTCCGGCGAGCTTAATATTATGTTTTTTGTAGTGGAAGCCGCTGGACTGATTTCATTTTCCATCTACTGGATACAAAGTATTCTTCTACTTAAAAGGTATACCCGGAAAGAAGAGGAAGAATTGTCATTTAATCAAACAGTTACCAAATACCTATCTTTTTTATTGGGCGTGCTTGGACTTTTTATTATTCTTTGGCTTTTTAGTTTTTTGAGTACCAATATTTTCCGAAGCTATTACAAATACGTTAACTATGTTACTATGTGGATTTCAACCCCTCTATTTGTATATGTAATTGGGTATTTTAGTCTTAGACAACCGGATATCTTTAGAATCCCATTTGAATCCACTCCAAAATCTAGTACAGACCGTCTAAAACCAGATGAAATTCAAAAACTCCAGAAGCTATTACATTATTTTATTGATGAAGAGCGGATATACGAACAACCAGACCTTTCTCTAAAGATGCTTGCGGATAAATTGAACACTACTTCCAATAATCTTTCATGGTTGTTAAATCAAGTCTACCAGATGTCGTTCTACGAATATATCAACGAACATAGAATAAAAGCATTTCTGCAGAAAATTGATGAAAGCAAACATACCAACCATACCTTTTTAGCATTAGCTATGGATGTGGGCTTTAACTCAAAGTCCACTTTTAACCGAGTATTCAAATCTAAAATGGGGACTACCCCAAAAGAGTACGTAAAAGGCAAAAAGGTGGCCTAAATAACATCAAAGTGTACAAATTGCACGGTGGATATAGGTTATAGAAATTAATATATTAAAGAACCGTAAGCTCATCTTTAAAACCTACCTTTAATATTTCAATACTGAAAGACATTTTTCAGTAATACAAGTATGGGAAAAGGAGAAAAATCATTGTGAGGTAAGATGATACAATACGAAACAGACCTATAAGGTAAATTAGTTCTTAGTTTTGTTATCCATGCTCAATACATCAAAAACCATGATAAAAAAAATCTTTTTAGGATTACTGATATGTCTTTCACTAGTGGCATGTCAAAATAAGAAAACAACCTTAAACGATAGTAAAAACACAACACAAGTCGCAAAGGATAGTTTGGATGAAAAGTTGACTATGCTCTTGCAAAAAGGCAGTATTATAGGGTATGGAGTAGCCGTAGTAAACCAAGATACCACGCTTTACTCAAAAGGATTTGGCCTGTCCAAGGTTGATGAAAAAAAACCGTATACCAAAAGTACAGTTCAAAACATTGCTTCGGTTTCAAAAACTATAATAGGGGTAGCACTCCTCAAGGCCCAAGAAAACGGTGACCTCAATTTAGACGATGCTATAAATAAATATTTGCCCTTCGAAGTTATCAATCCGTATTTTCCAAAGGACACTATCACCATTCGTCAGTTAGCCACACACACATCGTCTATTCAAGACGGCGAGACGTATGGTGCCAAATCGTATGTCCTTCAAAATGGTGATGATTTGGAACTGGCCAAATCACTCACGATTTCGGAGGAGTTTAATGCTCCAAATGAAATGCTCGATATGGGTACGTTCCTAGAATATTTTCTATCTGAAGAGGGCAAATGGTTCAACAAATCCAATTACTTGGAACTTAAACCTGGAGAACGTTTTGAATACAGTAATGTTGGCGCCACCTTGGCCGCTTACATTATTGAACGTGCTACCGGACAAAGCTATTCTGAATACACTGCTGAACATATCTTACGGCCTCTGGGTATGACCGCAACCGGGTGGCAGGCTTCCAATGTTGATACAGACCAACTCACTCATCTTTTTACAGTGGAGGGTAATAGGATCCCTGACTACACACTGATTACTTACCCCGATGGTGGGTTGATCACCTCAGTAGAAGATATGGCCAAATACCTTTCTGAACTTATTCAAGGGTATTCGGGCAAGGGCAAATTACTTTCAAAAGCAAGTTATGCCCAGCTTTTCGATGAGTTTCTTTCTGATGACAACTTTGAAGAAGAAAGGGATACAGAACGATTATTTGATGATGAATACAATTCTGGCCTTTTTATGGGGCATACACCTATAGGTTATATTGGACATACGGGTGGAGATCCAGGAGTATCTACTTTTATGTTCTTTAACCCCAAGACCAAAATTGGTAAATTACTTTTTGTGAATACTGATTTAGACCAAAAAGGAGCTAAGCAATTCTTTACCATTTGGGATACTTTGGGAGAGTACGAACTTCTTTTGAATGAATAATTCCATGAAAAATGTGGTGTCAAAATCTATTTTAGTTATACTTTAAACTTTCTTTAAAGGTATTTCTCTAACGCCATCGTATCAAAGAGAATCCCAAACCAACTGTGGTTTGTCTATAATTGTAATCGATAAGATTTTCCCCATACCCATGAAACACTTGTGCATGTAAGTAAAGATAGTCTAGAATACAGAAGGAATAATCCAATCGCAGACTACCTCTGTTGTCATCCCCTCCTTTTAAGGAATGTCTCAAAGCCAAACTAACCGAGTGCTTGTTTTTGGAATAAGCCGTTAGCAATTCGGCTCTACCCACATAGTTCTCAATATCTGGATTATTATCTTCCATGGCTTCTTCTTGAATACGAATCCATGGAGTCAGCACTACGCTCAAGTCCTTGGTTTCCCAGCCTGCTTGGAAAACAATACGATTCCAGCTTCTTGAAAAGGGATTGGAACGTCCATTGCTTTGATGGTTGTATCCAGCTCCAAGATAGACACCATCCAATCCTAAAAAAGAATAGGATACTGGCAAGACCACCAAAACCTCGGGCTCATAATTGGTTTCCCTAAATGGGCGGGAAATAAGACCATTATAAAATTGCCATTTGGACAATTGTGTATACGCCGCCCAAATATCAATCTTTTGTTTCTTGTTTTTGTTCAAACGAGCAATTCGTGTTTTAAAACTAAGCTGGAATGTCAGTTCTGCGTTATTGAATTCTGTTGGTTCGGTTACCGTATTTAGAGGATTATCACTTTGAGGTAGGTTGTTGATATCATCTATGTAGTTGATGGGCAGCAAATAAACCGGCTTGTATGGAAGAATTTTAAATGACTTTGCTGTATCGTTTTCAATCAACCATCTTTCGGCCAAACTGGTACCGGAAATGGATATTAGAGATTTATCATGTTGGCCATATCCGAAAAACAGAATAGTCAGCAGTAAAAACTGTAAGGTAATTTTGGAATTTCGATTCATTGGTTGGGTTGTTGAAATACAAAGTTAAGACTCTCAAATCATTATAAATATCTGTTACCATGAACCGAATTGGTTTCAAAAAACGAGTGCTGAAATTCATAATTATTATCCACTCATAGGCAAATCTTTTCATTTTATCCAGAATTCATTGCATTTATTCTTAAAACCAGTAAGTTAGGATTCCCAAACAAATCTATATTAAAATGAAGCTTGACCTGGTAATTGTTGACGACTCCAACTTATGGCTATCTCTCGCAAAAAAATTGGCAGAAAACCATCCTCTTGTAGGTAGGATTGAAACTTTCAATGACTCTATTGATGCATGGGTGTACCTGCAATTAACACGACCTGATTTGGTTATGACCGATATAGAGATGCCAGGGATGAACGGATTATCTTTTTTAGAGATGTTCGGAGACAAACTACCTATCATTTCCAGCTCTACCAAACAAGGCTATGCCATGCATGCGAAAGAATTAGGCTGTATTGATTTCTTACAAAAACCTTTCTCCAAAAAAATCTTTAACAAGGCTATTTCTGAAGCACACGGAAAATGCTATAGTAGACTTAAGACCAGAAAAAGAAAAAGGTTCAGCACAAACCTTTGGTAAAATACTCGATTCTTAGGTTTTAATTGGTGATTGCCTGTTAGGAGAAATTTACCGATGATAGTTCGTCAATCAAACTTTCCAACATTTTAACTCCTTTAACCAACTGGTCCTTTTCAATGAATTCATCTGCCCTATGCGCTTGGGCTATTGACCCTGGTCCACAAATGGCCGACTTAAAACCTTCATTGGCAAACTGACCTGCTTCCGCAGCATAGGATACCGTATCCAATTTTGAATTTCCTGATATTCTTTTGATTAAGCCGACCACATCGTCATCTGCTTTGGTATCCAAATGGGGAACTGGTGGATGATGCTCAACCGTTTTGATTGAAAAGTTGGGAAATACTTTACGGAGTTCCTCTTCTCGCGTTCTACAATAAGCTTCAAATTCGTTTACAATTCCTTGGATATCGTCTTTGGGAATGGTTCTTAAATCCCAATAAAAATGAGCTTTGTCCGCTATCACATTGGGTGCAATCCCACCATTTACCAAACCAATATGAATGGTGGAATGTGGCGGGTGAAAGCGTTCGTCCAACTGTTTATCAGAAATTAACTGATTCATTTTGCCTTCTAACCACAAAATCAATCGCATGGATTCGTGGATAGCGCTTACCTCCTGCTTAATCCGACTACTGTGTCCTGCAGAGCCATTCACATAGGTTTCCAGAATATAGATGCCTTTTTGCCCAACTATGGGTTCCATCATTGAGGGTTCACCAATAATGGCATATTTAGGGGTTTCCGTATAATGTTCATTGATAGCTCGTGCTAGTTCAGGAGCGGCCAAACATCCAATTTCCTCATCATAGGAAAAAGCAAAATAAATAGGCTTCTTTAAATCTGCGTTTACCATTTGGGGTAATGCAGCCAAGCAGCAAGCTAAAAACCCTTTCATATCACAAGAACCCCTTCCATACAATTTTCCATCGCCTTTATCCGTAAGCACAAAAGGGTCTGTGGTCCACTCCTGCCCTTCAACTGGCACAACATCCGAATGTCCAGAAAGAATTACTCCCCCATCCACAGCAGGTCCTATTCGGCAGTGGAGGGATGCTTTGTTACCCTCTTCATTAGGCACCAAATAGGTCTCTACACCAAAAGATTCCACATATTCCTTTATCCAAAGGATAATACTCATATTGCTTTCACCTCCCAACACAGGAAATGAAACTAGTTTTTCTAAAAATTCTTCTACGGTCATACTAACTATAATTTGAGGCTACGGCTACTATCAAAGCCAAAAAGGCAATGCAAAGTAAGCTGATAAGCACGGGAAATATAAATCGAATCCACCTATCAATAGGAACACGACACATGCTGAGCATGGCAATCAGTCCTCCTAGGGTCGGGTTAACCAAATTAGACAGTCCATCCCCTATTTGAAAGGCTAAAATGGTGATTTGCCGAGTCAATCCCAAAGATTCTCCCAAAGGGAGCATTACTGGTAAAGTGGCCAAGGCCTGACCGCTACCCGATGGAATAAAAAAGTTAATAGCAGTTTGGGACATAGACATACAAATGGCCGATGCATATAAGGGCAAATCTTGTAAAAGCACGGATAGTTGGTAGGATATGGTATCACCTATGTTCCCCATTTCCATAAGTACTTTGATGGAAGTGGCAAACCCGACCATAAATGCGCCAGGCGCTGCTACGCCTACGGCTTTTAGGACCGTTTCGCTCATTTCTGTGGCACCCATCTTTGAAACCAAACCGCTTAGCAAGGCAATCATTAAGAACACTGCAGAAAGTTCATTGATGTACCAGTGTAAATTGAAAACACCATATAAAATAACAATAAGACCTATGGTAAAAATGGAAATCACCATCCAATTCCCCCTGTTCAAACTGTATTCATTGACAGGTTTTGAAAGTGCCAGTTCCGACACATCTAACCCTCTCCCTAAGCTCTTATTTGGGTTAAGTGTAATTTTTTTAAAATACCTCACATTATAGTAGGCCATAATGCTCAAGGCTAATAGACAAAGAATACTACGAAGCAATGCTCCAGAAAACATGGGAAGTTCAGCGATTTTATGGCCGGTTCCAACCGTGTACGGATTGATGGGCGATAAACCAAACCCGATGGTCATGGCACCTACTGAAATCCCTGCTGCCAAAATTAAATCCCCACCCAACGCCAGGCTCAAAACCGCAGCAATCGGGACCATAGCGATATTGTTTTCGTACCCCACGGAAACTCCGAGTATACCATAAACAAAAGTCATGATAACGATAATGAGATGTTTCTTTCGCAATCCCAATCTATTTACCAAGGTACCCACCGCATTCTCTACAGCTTTGGATTTCTCCATAAAGCCGAACATAATACCGCCAGAAAGCACGATAAAAATAATTTCAACCGCAGCTTTGAAACCTAAAGGTATTGCACGGAACATATCCAAAAGGCCTATTGGGGTAGATGGAATTGTCTTATACGAATCAGGGACCACGGTACTCCTACCATCTACTAAAATGCGTTCATAGGTTCCCGCGGGCAAGATGTATGTCAAAATACTGACCAATACAATTATCCCAAACAACATGGTGATGGCATGTGGAATACGACTAAAAAAAGAAGGAGTGCCGGAATTGGATATATTCATGAATTAGAGGAAGTACAAACTGTATCTCTTTTTTGGAGTGTTAATATAAAGGGAATTTCACAAAGGACAGGGTAAATTTTTAAATAATGTTTTTTCGAGATAATTGTATTGGTCAGCTTTGGACCTATGAAAAGAATAGATACCTTTTTAAAAAATTATGACAATGACCTATAAAACCGGATTTTTAAGCTGGGCGCTTTTTGCGGCTATAGTGGGAAACTTATCTTCCTGTAAACAAAATCAAGAAAATACTGAGCAGGCCACGGAAGTGTTGGAGCAACCGAAAATGGAAATCCAAGAAAAGGTATTGCGCCATATGGTTATCTTCAAATTTAACGATGATTCAAGCGAAGCAGAAATTGAAAAACTGAACACAGCCTTTATCAAACTTCCTGAAACTATTCCTGAAATTGTGGATTTTGAATGGGGATTAAATAACAGTCCAGAAGATTTTGACCAAGATTTTACCCATTGTTACCTAGTTACCTTCTCTTCCGAAAAGGATAGGGATTCCATTTATGCGCCCCATCCTGCACATAAAGCGTTTGTAGAAGGTCTTCAACCGCATTTGGAAAAAGTATTTGTTGTGGATTATTGGACAAATCCCTAATTGCCCTTTTATTCTTCGTAAGCCTCCCACCAAGGATTCAGCGCCATATCTTGTTTAAAGAAAATAGGCTCCCCAATTTTTGGGGCGACTAGCTTTACCCCTAGCTCTTCAGATTTTTTGGCCACACGTTTAATGGGGTCTGTCCAAGTGTGCAAAGCCAGTTTAAAGGCGCCCCAATGTATGGGCATGATTCGTTGGGCTTGCACGTCCACCCCTGCTTGTGCCGTTTCTTCAGGAAACATATGGATATCAGGCCATAACCTATTGTATTGTCCACATTCTATCATGGCAAAATCGAAAGGACCATACTTTTCGCCAATCTGTTTAAAGTGTTCAGCGTAGCCACTATCTCCACTAAAAAAAATGTTTTCGCCATTGGATTGAATTACCCAAGAACTCCATAGGGTTTTTGCCCTATCGGAAAATCCACGACCTGAAAAATGTTGGGCAGGTGTGCAGACCAGCTTCACATCTTCGTATGCGGTTTCTTGCCACCAATCCAACTCTACAATGCGCTCTTTTTCCACTCCCCATTCCTCCAGATGAACCCCTACACCTAAAGGGGTATAAAACATCTTGACCTTCTCTTTTAATTTTTGAATAGAGCCGTAATCCAAATGGTCGTAGTGGTCGTGTGAGAGGATTACCATATCTATTTCTGGGATTTTCTCCACCTCTATAGGCAATTCGGAACTAAAACGTTTATTGCCCAACAAAGGATGTGGAGCAGGAACTTCTCCAAACATGGGGTCTATCAGAATTACTTTATCCTGTAATTGCAAAAGGAATGAAGAATGCCCAAACCAATACAGTGTGGATGGCGCGTTAGAGTTCATAATCTGCAAAGAGTCCATTTTAACCACATCCAAACTCGTTGCAGGAACTGAATTGGGTTGTTTACGAATAAAACCTATGAGACTTTTCATCATATCTCTAAAGCTCATATCCATCTTCACCTCGTTGGTATTTACAAATATCTCATCCTTATAATTTTTGGATTTGGCATATTCCTTTTTCTGTTCTTCGGTAGCCTTGCCTCCAAACTGAGGACTTAGATTGACAAACAAGACTGTGATGAATACCAACAAACCGATTATGATTCCAATTGCTGCCAGCATGCGTTTTATAAATTTTAAAATTTTGAATCTCATTGAATACCAAGATGAAAACAGGTAAAAGTAAGCTATATCTGCTTCAACGGCTATCGATTAAGCCACTCTTTAAATTCTGAAGTTTTAGGACGGCTTACAATAAACTCTTGTCCTCTGTCTTGGACTACGGATAACTTTAGCCTATGGTTAAAGTACTTCGCAATTTTGGTTATGGCCGTTTTGGCGACAATCTGGCTTCGGTTAATGCGAAAAAACTGCGCATGATTCAAGGTAGGAAACAACTGGTCCAAGGTTTCATCAATAATTACCCTTTTATCGTTAGTAACGCCAAACGAAACACTATCCTCGGAATACACGTATAACAAATCTGAAATTCGAAGCTGGGCAAAGCCGTCTCCTTCTTTTACCAAAATACCCTCCCTCCTATCTGTTCGCTGCAAATCTGAAAGAAAGTTTTGAAGCATGGCAGGGTCCAGATTCGGTTTTTTGGTAGCATTGAGAAACTTGTCCAAAGCTTGTTGTAAATCATTTTCTTGAATGGGTTTTAAAAGGTAATCCACACTATTTACCTTAAAAGCACGAATGGCATATTGGTCAAATGCGGTAGTGAAGATTATGGGACATTGCACCTCTACTTTTTGAAATATTTCAAAACTGAGTCCATCGGCTAGTTGGATGTCCATAAACACCAATTCGGGCAAAGCATTCTTGTTAAACCAAGCTACGCTATCTTCAATGGTATCTAAAATATCCAATACCTCATGCTCAAACTCCAGTGTGTTCAGCAGATTTTGCAGCTGATTCGCTGCCCGAGGTTCGTCTTCAATAATCAGGATTTGCATAGACATGTTTTTGGTCCGTAGCGTTCAACAAGGGTAATTTTACAGTAAACGAGCCATCTTCCCCATTAATTTCGACTTCTTTATTGGCAATGAGACGATAACGGCTTTCAATATTCTTCAATCCCAGTTTGGTAGTTGGCAATTGTGTTGACTTGGGCCTTATTTTATTGCTGACCGTTAAATGTCCATCTTTTGCCACCACTTGAATCAATAAGGGTTTGGCTTTGGAAACCACATTGTGTTTTACGGCATTTTCCAGCAGTAGTTGTAGACTCATGGGAATGATCATTTGTCCTTTTAGGTGCTCCGGCACCTGCCAATCCAGTTGGAGGTTATCTCCAAAACGTTCTTTTTGAATATGGATGTATGCCTTGGCAAATTCCAATTCTTCACGGAGTTCGATTACATTGGCGTTTCCCGCTTCCAAAATAAAACGATACACTTCAGATAAGCGGTTTACAAACTCCTTGGCCTCCTCCCTTGTGTTTTGATCAATGATATCACGAAGTGTATTCAAGGTATTAAAAAAGAAATGCGGTTGAGCCTGGTTTCGTAAGGTATCCAATTGCGACTGTACTATAGCTCTTTTGGCCTGTTCCTCTTCCTGAATGGAATTCTTCAAAAGAATATAGTAGTACACAGCTTCATAGATGGCCATGGTCATGGTACTTATCAATATTATGGGCAGTAGAATTCTGGAGCGCAAAGGATTGTTATAGCTCTCATTAAAAATCAAACCTAAAATGGTGTTCCCCATATAATCCACAGCTATCACCGTGAACACAATGGAAAGAAAAAATAAGGGAATTCTTATTTTATTGTCCTTTAAGCTTGGGTATTTTTTACGTAAAAAAATCAAGATGGTCCGCATGATAAGCCAGTTGATTGTTGAAAACATTAAGGAAACGCTCCAATTGATTGTGGCTTCAATAAAGGGAAGGCGGGCAAAAGAATTTCTTGAAAACATGATATCCGTTAGGAAACTTAAAAGAATGATTCCTACAACGACGAACCATCCATCATCGAAACCCAGATGTTTTATTCGCTTTGCTTTGTTGAAAAAACCCATGTTTACCGGTTTACAGCCTTACCAAAGGTATACCCTGTTTAGCTTGATAGAATGTGAACGCTATCCATGAAGCATATAACAATCCAAAAAGGATAACCACGATACTTTTTGACCTATTGGAAGCTTTCCACCTATTGGTAAGGGCTACTGCGAATAAAGGAATTATTTGAATGCCATGCAATCCGAAGAAATGTGCAATTCGTAAATCGCCAGCAATGGTACTCCAGTTAATCCATGGTAAGCCTTCTCCCCCATCGGGAACACCCACATTGTGACTCATTTGGCCAATCATTTGACCACCTACCCAGCTACCAAAAAACACAACCAGCCATCCAATCAGTATACCCCATTGCACATGTCGTTCCGTCTTAAGTCGTAATCGTATGGTCTCTATTATGAAAAACACCATGGTCATGACTATGATACCAATCAAGAGTCCCATGCTGGCAAACAATAGACCATCAAACAAACTGGATTGGTTATAATGCGACTGAACGCCTCTAGCGGCTTGGAACACCACTATACAAATTTCCAAAAACATGGTCCAAGAAATGATATTGTTTATAATGTTCTTCTTTCTCCTTGAAAAAGGATATAGGGTTATTAAAAAACCCGAAGTCAAAACATAAATACCTCCAGAAAGGGAAAACTTCATGGGCTTTACCCATACGTTGAGGCCTGTTAGCATCCTATCGTCAATCATCCAACCGAAAAGACAAAGCGTGGCCAGGGCAAAGTGAAACATTCCAATCCAATACAAAATAGGGCTCTCGGTTCTTATGGTCTGTAATACGTTTTTTAAGGATTCCATGATCTAGACGTTTTTATGGTTTTAAGAATAGTGAAGAGAAGAAACCCAACTGGTCCTAACATAAAGGTTGCAAAGAGACACGGCGCCATAAGTAGCTGATGAATACCTAGGGTTCTGTTCTGATTAATCATCCACATTCCGATGAGCAAATCGAAAGCCAGGTAATGTACCCATCCGGCCATTACAGCATCTTCTAATGTAAAAAGGGACATTACGGCGGATAGACTTCCAAAATCCAGCCCTGCTCCAGATTGTATATGCAAACCGATGTAAAATGCATAAAACAAAGAGAGCACCAGCGGTATTACTTTGTAGTCAATTAAAAATCGGGTTACCTTCCATTTGGGAAGTATAATCAGCAGGAGCCACATGGGCATAGCCATCATATTGGCTACGGAGAAAACTTCAGCATTTGTCATTGATGTTTGGTTTTATGGTTAAACACGAACCAAAAATCAATCTTTGGACAGGAAAAAGGAAGATGAGTTTATTGAACCGTCGTTATCGGTTATTGAATTGTTATGTAAAAAAGGACAGCTCCATCCAAAAATTGGTTAGAGCTGCCCAGCTGCTATTGATTCAATGAAATCACTGAATTTTTATACCATCCGAATTTGGAAACCTTCCCGTTACCAACCAACCTCCAAAGTTTTCGGAAACCGCTAGCAGTAAGGTGTTTTCTCCTTTCTTTAATTTAAGATAAACCGAATCGAATAGGCCAATAGTTCCCAAGTATCGATAGTCGCGGCTTCTAAAACCATTATTCCCACGATAAATGGGCTTACCATTTAGTAGCACTACTACCCTATCACTATAACCAAATTCAAAAAGTCGAGTCGCATCCTTGCGGGAATTGATATTTATTTTCGCGAAAACGGTATTGCCAGGGATATCTCCACGTAGTTCGATTTTACGGGAAATGTTGGCCGCTACCCCTTCTTCCAGCACTATGGTTTCATTCCATTTTCTAGCATCGATTACTTCGGATATGGATGTTGGGTTGTCTAATAGCTTTTCCTCGAACTTATCCGAAATCTGCCATTGCTGAATAGCTCCTTCAATAGGTTCTCGGGTACCAGGACTGAAGTCTTTAATTTCATGCTCATCATTTTTTATGGTAAAGTTTGCCAAATGCACTCCCGTATTGAGTCCTCCGGTAAAACTTAGGCCCCCAGATTTTGCATCATGAAACAAATTCCATGATAAATTGGGTTTTTCACTATTATCCAAAAAAACTTGTGCTTTGTCCTCGTGCACCACTATTTTAACATGCATCCATTGGTCTACAGGGTAGGTATAGGTGAAAGAATATTTTGGTCCAAAATAGAATTGCCACGGCGTTATACCGTTAAATAAGGCCACGGCCTGGTTTGCATCTGGATTGCCCGATTGATGAGGTCGAACATAAAACTGCTCTGCATTGTTCCCGTTGACCCTAAAGTAAATACCCGGAAAGCCACGATTTCCAGTCATATAAATGTCGTACTCTATTGTACCATTTAAAAAATCCACATTTTTTAGGGACATAGAGCCCGCTTGTAAATAAATAGCATCTTTTCCCTTAAATGGCTCGAATACATGTGCCCTTGCATCAATGTCCCAATGGACCGTGTCCAATGGTATAGTCTCTTGTGAAAAAACCATAGACAACTGAAAGCAGGCAACGGCATATACTAATACTGTTCTCATGTTTTTTGATTTTTGATGGTACTAAGTACGTTTTTAAGTCAGAGAGGGAACGAAACAAGTTCGTTCAAGTTGATTCATTCACATTCATGCTTTGGTTTTTTTACAATCTTTGTGGCAATTAGTAAAGCATGCGCGACGACCAATATTATATACAATACTGTATACAACACATTGAAGCGAAATTGGATTGGGGACCTTCCAATTTATGGCACAATGATATGTTTGTTGAGCTTAGTGAACGGATTCAGCAAGAAACCAAAGTACTACTAAGCCCAGTTACGTTAAAAAGAGTATGGGGTAGGATAGCATATTCAGGCGTACCTAGTATTACTACATTGAATACTTTAGCCCAATTTTCTGGATTTGAAAATTGGAGAGATTTTAAGGGTAGTATACCCAAAAAAACTGGTTCGGGACTATTAAAAAAGATTCAATCCAATTTGGGCATTATCATGTTGAGTGCATCTGTGATGACTGTAGTATTTATATCGTTCTTCTCTTTAAAAGGAGTACCATCAGAAAAGGAACCTATAGATGCCTCTAAGGTTATATTCAAAAGTAGACCTATTACACAGGGTTTGCCCAACTCGGTAGTCTTTGATGTTGATTTACAAGAAATTGATTCCGATAGTATTCATATTCAGCAGTATTGGGATCCCAAAAAAACCATTTCATTGACCAAACATCAAAAACAAGCAACCGGTCAATATTATTTTCCAGGCTATTTTAGGGCTAAACTTTTGGTGGAAGGAGAAGTTATAAAGCAGCACGACCTATTTATTAAAACTGAGGGTTGGTTAGGAACATTGGATTACGGCCCTATCCCTAAGTATTTTGAAGCCTCCAAGGTTCATATCAATAAACTATCATTCCCTGAAGAGGCTTTCACTGAAATTATCTCTAATGAAAAACCGCTTACTTCAACCTTTCATATGGTAAAGGCGTTTGACTCTATTTCCGGAGATAATTTTGAGCTACATTCGGTACTTAAGAATACGTATAATGAAGTATGGGCAGTTTGCCAAAAAACCTCAATCATTGTTTTGGGAACGAAGGGCGCTATGGTGGTCACATTAGGTATTCCTGGATGTGCATCAGAACTCTGGGTAATGATGAACGATACTTTTATGAATGGAAAAAAGCATGACCTTTCCGATTTAGGTCTTGATTTGTCTACCAAACAACAAATACACCTAAAAGTGGAAAAAAAGATGCTTCGTGTAAGTTCTGGAAATAAAACCCTTTTTCAAGGAGAATATGCAGAAACTTTGGGTAGAATTGCAGGAATACGGTATCGCTTTCTAGGTGCTGGAGAAATCTATCAAAGCACCCTCTCTAATTTGAAAGGTGATACACGTATTAATTTTATGGAAGCAAAGTAGTAAATCAGTATTGAATTGCTTCCAAAAAAAGAATGCCTGCTTATTATTCCTGAAGCTTTACTTGAACCGCATTCATTCCTTTGAGTCCCTTTTCAAGAAGAAAAGTCACTTTATCATTTTCACTGATTTCGTCAATTAAACCAGAGACGTGAACAAAATGCTTTTCGTCGGTATCTGAATCCATAATAAACCCGAATCCTTTGGAAGTATCGAAAAAGGCTACCTTCCCTTTTCTTGTAGGATCTAAGTCTTCTTCGCTTTCTTCTTTTTTAGGGATACCCAATTCTATGGTAGACGCATCAATCTCTTCCTTTTCTGTGGGTTCCGGTGGTGTATCCGTTAAATTACCATATTGGTCAACATAGGCAAAGGGAATTCCACCGCCACTTTCTTTGCTTTGGGCTTTCCGCGCTTCGCGCTTTTTTTGCTTTTCTTCGCGCTTCTTCTGTTTTTGTTTTTCTTTTTCGTTCTTACTGTATGTTTGCTGTGATTTAGCCATAGGATTCTTTGATACCCTTAAATTAAAACTATTTCTTAAAACTTCACACTCTTATCAGGAAAATACATAGAAAAATTGTTTAGATTTTTCAGAAGTATATTCCACTATAGTTGTTTTTGATTTTAGTACATTGTAAAAGAAAGCTATTGGGGCTTACCATTTAGAATTTAGTACAAAAATGTAAATTAAGTCAAAACTTTTAAGGTTTTGCCCATAGATTGATCATAAACTTTAAACCGCTATGAAAATCGAAATAAAAGAAAGGGAAAACAAAGGATTTGCCATTGCACGTGAAAATGGCCAAAAAGCGGGACTAATGTCATATTCCATTCCTGCCAGTAATTTTATTATCATAGATCATACGGAAGTTGAGGAAGCTTTTCAAGGCAAAGGCGTTGGAAAACAAATACTGTATACCATTGTGGGCATGGCCCGCGAAAAAAACCTGAAAATTCTTCCGCTTTGTCCATTTGCAAATGCTATGTTCAAAAAGTTGGAAGACATTCAAGATGTACTAAAAAAATAAAAACCCGAACAAAATGGTAGAAGCAAAAGAATACGCGAAAGGAGATTTCACTGTGGTTTGGAAAGCAGAAAAATGTGTTCATGCCGGTGAATGCGTCAAAAGGCTTCCTGAAGTCTATAACCCAAAAGAACGCCCATGGATAAAACCGGAAAATGCATCGGTTGAAGCATTAAAAAAACAGATTGATGCATGTCCGTCCGGAGCTTTGTCTTATAAATAGTTTTACCACGACTACATTGGAAATTGGAAATACCATAAAACACGCTTGAATCGAATATTGGTTTTCCAGGCTCAATCCAAAATATAGATTTTCATCAAAAAAATAAGTAGCTTTTAGCCTTGGCCAATATTTTACATGCCAAATAGATAATTTGATGGTTTATAGGTTTATATCTCCTGTTAATACTCAAACAGTTTTTCAGTTCAACTGTTCTTCAGTTTTCTTAAAATTCCCGGTGTAACTAATGGGAAAACGATGTGAGCTGTTGATATTAATATTGCCTTTTTTGTTAGGAAAAAACTGCGCGTTTACCTGATAGGTTTCTGTTTTATTTTTGATATCAAACGCTAACGTATAACCCTTTTCGTTTTTATCCATTTTCATATTCTCCGGAATTCCTTCAAATTGAATGGCATTGTCGCTGCCCAAATATCCCGTGCCTCCCAATTGGCGTTCTCCAAAATAGGGGAAATAAGCTTTAATACTGTCCCCAGACATTTTAAAATAATTGTTATTACCAGTCATATCGATATTGCTGTTTGTACTACCTGGGGGAAGCAACCCTGCATTTGCTATGCTATTTAAACTATTTGTTGTCAATGGTCTAGCCCATCGTGCATTAAATTCAAAAGATTTGCCATTAACAATTGTTTCTAGTTCTTTCATCTGTTCAGCAGTAATCTCTGGCGTTGAGGTAGAAGCACAACCTATTGCTAAAATCATTACGAATAGCATGATTACTTTAAAAATTGATTTCATTTTCATTATTGTTTTTCCTTAAAATAAGAAAGACTACTCAAAAATGAAACCATTTTAACTTTTACGTAAGAGCTTTAGTCGTCCTTCTTTGTAAAACTCATTTGATAAATCAAATACATCAAAGCCAAAACAGAAACTCCAGAACAACAATACATTACCAATGGTATGCGCAGAACGTTACCTTGGTAATACCCCCCTGACACAAAGGCTCCCAAACCTATTCCCACTTCAAGGGCGATATACATGGTAGCAATGGCCCTTCCTTTTCTCATTGGTTTACTCAAATCTATGGTCCAAGCATTTATTGCAGGAGATATTACCCCCATGGCCAGACCATAAATACCCGCCGAAAGCAATAGTCCCGTTACAGATTTTAAATGACCTATTAGAAATGTAGATATGATAAGGAGCATTATTCCTATAAGCATAACCGGTATTCTGCCATACCTATCTGAAAATGTACCCGCTATCAATCGCACCAAAAGCGAAGAAATGGTAAACACAATAAAAAAGGAACCCTTATTGGTCAACCCCAAGTGTCCACTCCAATCTGGAATCAATGTAAGTACAACACCAAAAGCCACATAAGTCAATAAAGTGACAATACCAGCAGGAATTGCTTCCTTGGCCAATATTTCATCTTTTTTTATTTTCAGACTTGCAACACTAAACTTGGTTTTCTCTTTAAGAGTTTCCTTTAAACCCATCATTAGTAAAATGGCAATGAAGGCTAAGAGTGATGAGCTACAAAATAGAACTTGATACGAAAAATAAAGTTTGATTAAACTGCCCAGAGCGGGACCTAAAGCCAATCCTGTACTGAAGGCGATTCCTTGTATTCCCATTGCTTCTCCAAGTCTTTCAACTGGGACTATGTCAGATACATAAGTAGAGGTGGCAGTTGGTGTAAATCCTGTGGAGAAACCGTGAAACAGTCGCAAAAGCAAAAAAGATAATACACCTAATGTAAAACTGTACAACACACCACAGGCAACGCATACCAAAGCTCCAAAAATCATGACAGGCCTTCTTCCAATAGTATCCGTTAACTTACCACTGAAAGGTCTGGATAAACCGGCAGTCAACGTAAACAACGAAATAATTAGTCCAATGTATTCAGCCCCTCCAAGACTTGTAAGGTATGCTGGCAACTCAGGAATAAGCATATTAAAGCTTGTAGAAAAAAGTAAAGAGGCCAGACAGACCTGCATAAAATGTGAGGTGTACATTCTAGGTTTACTTGCTTTTTTTGCTATTTGACTGGACATTGCCATTGAGATTCTGTTATTTTGAATGGTAAAGAAATCGTTTCCACAAAAGGAATAAAAGGACATTTGTCCCAAGCTCTAAAAAATGATTCGAACCAATAAGGACTTCATTGTTTATATTGATACGCTTAGAAAAAAAAGCAGAAATCAAATTAATGAGCAGGTTTTTGAGCCAAAAACAACAATCTTGAAGCAAGATAGGCGCTACAATTCTGTGTATCTCATCAGAAAAGGAATTGCCAAATGCTATATTACGGATGAAAATGGCAAAGAGTTTATACAGGAGTTTCTGGGTGAGGGCATGGAGTTTGGCGAATTGGAGATATTTAGTAATAACCTAACCATCTGCTCAGTAACTTCAGTAAGCGAGTTAGAAGTCTATTCCTTTTCCCATGGCACATATAGGACTTTATTGGAAGAAGACCCCATTTTTAATCAACTTGTGATGAAAGCGCTTGCGGATAAAATACGCTATAAAGCTCCAAGACATTCTTATCAGCATTCCTATCCCATTGAAGATAATATTCTCCGTTTGCAAAGATTGTTTCCTGAGCTTACCGAAGTACTTCCAAAGAAAGATATTGCCAATTACATAGGCGTAACCATACGAAGTTTAAACCGTGCATTGAAAGAGCTGAAACTAAAACAAGAAAACTCTAAGTAAGTCCTTCAAACCATTTTTTAAAATCGGTAACCTTTTCTCGACTCACTATAATCTCTTTTTCAGGTTTTGATTCGGTAACGAGTTTAAGGCGTCTATTGGAATATACCAGTACATCATTAATGGCATTTAAGTTTACCAAGTAACTGCGATTTACCCTAAAGAAGAGTTTTGGATTTATCATTTCTTCCAATGTTTCCAACGTAAAATCCAGCATATACCTTTTTCCATCATGGTTAATGAGATAAACATCCCTGCCTTCAGCGTAAAAAATGTGTATAGATTCTGTGGATATAGAATTCAAATGATTTCCCATTTTTACCAAAAACCTATCCTTAAATGTTTTTGTTCCAACCAACTGTTGTAAGGAATTAAGTTTTGTAGTGTTCGCGTATTGCGACTTTACCGTGTCCAATTTTTGTAACGCTTTGGTCAGGTCTGTGAACTTGATAGGTTTTAGGAGATAATCAATACTATTTACCTTAAATGCATCAATGGCAAACTCATCAAAAGCTGTGGTGAATATGATTGGCTTGTTGAGGCGAATTCTATTGAAGATTTCAAAACTAAGTCCATCAGACAACTGAACATCCATAAAAAACAAATCGACCTCGTTTTTATGGCTTTCAATCCATGGTATTGCCATGTCCAAGGAGGGCATAATGTTTAAAATTTCAATTGCCCCACTGTATTTTTGTAGATAACGTTCAAGTTTCTCTGCGGCCAGTGGCTCATCTTCCAATATAGCTACTTTCATCCGAGTTGGATTTTTGGTAATTCAATGGTTCTCACATCTTTGTCCAGATACATTTCAAGAGGTATTGACGTGAGGCTTTTATAGCCTTTTTTAACTAAACTTAAATCATTGATTTTAAATTTTTTATTTAACCTTTCCTCATGTTTAAATTGAAGTTTAATTTTCTGGTCTTTTAGAGTCATCTCAATCAAAATACTTTGAGATTCGGAAGATATACTGGACCTAAGAATACATTCACATATATACAGAAGACTGCCCGGCACTACGTATGTATTTTTTACGTCATAAGCTTTAAACTCAATCTTTCGAAAGGGTAGACGATTTAGTACTTCAATAAAATTTTCCAATACAGCAAGCTCCTCTTCAACCTTTACTATTTCCTTCTTTTTACTGGATAAAATATATCTGTAAACCGATGCAAAATCTTCCGTTAAGGATTCGGCCGCTTCTACATCTTTCTTCATCAGGACAAGAATTGCTTCTAAACTGTCTATTAACAACCTAGGGTTTATGTCTTGTTTAAATGTTGAGAAATCCTCTTCCATTTTAACCCTGGCCATCTCCTCTTTTTCCAACTTTTCTGTATTTATAATATGAAGAAATTGATTACTGATGTATAAGAGAACATAAAACACCGCTATAGTAGCAAAAATGCTGTTGAAAATAAGGAGCTCTGAGTAATTTGGCGTATACGATAGTACCTGAGTAAAGTAAATGTACATGGTCAAGCTCACCAAAATTATGGTAACCACTAAAGTAGTTCCCAGATGTAAAAGTGATTTTGTCCAAAAGGTTTTTGGCCGGTTCAAATGATTAAAGAGAACAATAATGATGCGGGCAGCTTCCTGAATAATATAAGACAATCCAATGCAGACATAGAGTTCCTGTGTGAAAAAATTTGAGTTTAAGTCCTCTATAGTATTGTTAATCAAAAGGATAAGCAAATACACCAGACTGCCGACGAACAAAGGACCCAGCATGCGAAAAAGTGGATGGTGCACAAATAACCTTTTCATGACAGTATAGGTATTTTTACTCTGAATTGTGAATTGATATCTTCTACCAGTATTGGTTTGTTCGCCAATAGTTGATAACGAGACTCTATATTCTGCAAACCTATTTGGGTTGATTGAACTCCTTTTCTTTTCTTGGTGATATTGTTTGTTACTTCCAAAAAACCCTTGTCACCTATAATTCGAATTTTCAACTCATTTTCTATGTCCGCAACGTTATGCTTCATTGCATTTTCTACTAACATTTGTAGCGTCATTGGCGGTATTCTAGTATGCAATATGGACTCGGGGATATCAATTTCCAAAGCGATACTTTCTTGAAAACGGGTCTTCATCAAAAAGTAATATGATTTCACAAATTCCAATTCTTCAGAAACCTGAACCAAAGTGTTTTGATAGTTGCTAAGGGTATAGTCATAGGATTTTGCCAGAGAACGAATAAACCGTTCAGCGGCATTTACATCTTTAGTGACCAAAGTAGATAGAGCATTTAGGCAATTAAATAGAAAATGAGGGCTTAACTGGGATTTAAGTGCTTTTAGCTGCAGTTCGGTTTGCCATCGCCTTATCTTTGATTCCAACAATTGACCTTTTACATATTGCTGGTAAGAATAAAAAGCGAAGTAAATGATATTGTAGACCAAAACTACGCTGAACAACAAGACCAACATTTTCACAAAAGCCATTTCCTCTTTATTTGAAAAGAAACTGTAGCTGGGATAGATCTGTTCATAGGTCCTAAGACTTAGATAAACAATCCCGGTTCCCACAATCAAATGAATTACAATTCCGAGAAGCAGTCTCAGTCCTGTTTGTTTTTTCCAATCAATACTCTTGTTAAGAAATTGATTTATGAAATGAAATGTATAACTGATACCTATACCAAGAAAGCCATTGAGAAAAACTTCTAAGAAATTTGGTTGTTCCTTGAAATTATGAAAGGCATAAAAAAGAATACCAATGGCAAAACCTAAGGTAACGATAAGAAGGTGTTTTCGCATGTTTGGTCTGGTGAAAAAAGAATCCAGTGGCCTCATACCACCAAAATACTCATATTTGAATTATATCAAAATGGCAGCTTGGTGAGTACCCATATTATTGAATGGCATCTAAAGCTCTTCTATAGTGGGAATCAGAGTTTATGGAACGACACGTATTAAGATAGGCCTCCTGAATACTTGTCCCACTTTGACTGACTTGATCTGCAAATCGGACCAAAGAATCGGCTTTGTGATGATCTGAATCGATTCTTCTGATGGCTTCAAACATTGCCATAAGCTGTTTGTCATTAAGGTTCAATTTAGAGGCATATCTAAGCACATCGGCGGTATGGCTATCAGAGCTAACTCTGCCTAGAGCAAAAACAAAGTCTTCGGTATTTGAATCGGAAAGCTGTTGTTTTTGCACCAACTTCTTCAAAACATTGGCTTGGTGGCTATCTGAATCCATATATCCCACACATTTAATAACATGGGAAATAGCAGACGACTCTAAACTTCCTTTATTCACCATTTTTGACAAAACATCGTCAATATGATAATCCGAACTCATGCCCTCCAAAGCATTTAGAAAGGTGTGCTGCCCACTTGATGGTAAATTGCTGTTATTGATTGCAGTTTTCAATACATTGGCTCTATGGTGGTCGGAGTCTATACTTTTTGAAGTAGAGGCCAAAAGTTTAATGTTACTATCGTTCAGGGAATTGCTTTTGAGTGCAGTTAATAACACGCTGGATTTATGATGATCTGAATCAATGTCTTTTGCCACAACCAACATCGATTTCATTTGATTCTCCGTTAAATCCCGTTCCTTGATGGATTGCTTAAGAACTTCCGCCTTATGGTGGTCAGAATCTATTTGGGATGCTGCATTTATATAGGCAGAGATGTTTGCTTCAGTTGATAGAAACCGTGATGTATTGCTCTTCAGGATATCTGCCCTATGATAATCCGAATCCACATCATTCTCAATAGCTTTAAGCACTAGAGCAATGTCCGGATTCTTGAGGTTTTTCTTTAGAAGTAGTTTTAAGTAACGAGATTTAACGTGGTTACTATCCATATACCCCACCTCCTTAAGAACGCCATATGCCCCGCGTTTTTTGTAAATCCTATCCACCCGTTGTTGCGAGCCCAAAGTTGTGGTACGAACCACATCCAACAGGATTTCCGCAAGCCATTTCTCCCCTTCACCTTCAAAGCTTTTTTGAGAGCTTCCAACATAGTATTTTTTGATAAGTCTTCCAGAGTCATCTGGTTCTATGAAAATGCGTCTTCTACTTCCAAAAGCCGAGCGCTTGATTTCCATATACCCTCCTGGAGAAATGTACGCTATATCTTTATCGTCTTCAGAGAGTTTAATTTCACCCTCATATTCCACACTAAAGTTCTTTCCAAATGGGTTGCTTACCGTAATGGAGGTTTTTTTCTTATTGTCTATTCTAACAGATGTGCTCTTTCTCTGGGCATTGAGAGAATTACTGCCAAACAGAAGAAGTAGCAGAATCAGTTTAGCGAATAAAACGGCAAGAATTTTTGTAAGTTGTTTCATAACTGTTCGTTTTTTGATTGATGATTGAATTGTGATTGATGTTCTTGATTGATGGGACAAAAGTGTCTTAAAACGAGCTAAGTAAAAAATGAAATGTAGTGAATTGGCCCTTTTTTGTGTTGAATCGTACATGGTCAATTGAAACATGTCACAAAATGAAAAAAGCTATTTTTTGAATCGCTCAAAAATCGCCAAGGTCTTTTTTGTATTAATAAAATAGACACCTGTCAATAAAACTATCGCAGCCACAATGGACTGGTTTGTAATTTCTTCCTTTAAAAAATACCATCCCAATAACATGGCCACTATGGGATTGACATAGGTAGACGTAGCTACCTTTTCTGGTGAAACAACTTTTAATAGATAATTGAATGATGTAAAGGCCAGTATACTCCCAAAAATGACCAAAAGCACCATAACCAGCTGAACATCAAAACTCCAAGCTATAGGATTTGTCCATTGTTCACCAAAGCCAACACTCATTAAAGCCAAAATTATTCCTCCAGTAAACATTTGGTATCCGGTATTTACAAAATAGTTTTTAGGCAAATCCGCTTTGGCAACAAAAATACTCCCGTAAGCCCAGCTTAGCATACAGCCAAAAATCATTATCATTCCCAAAATGGAATTTTCCTTGGAGATTATCTGTTTTTGACTGACCAGCAGGTATATTCCGATTATTCCAAAAAAGACCCCGATCATGGACATGGGCTTGATTTTTTTACCTTCTAAAATCCACATCATTAATAAAATAATAAGAGGTTGAGAAGAAATTTCCAGGGCTGCAAAACCTGTATCTACATAACGAAGTGCCCATACGACCACACCATTCCCAAAACTTAAAAAAAGAAAACCAGCAAAAATGGTGTTCCACAATTGCTTACGACTAATTCTTATTTCAATACCCATTAGTTTGGCCAGAAGAAAAATAAGAAGGCCTGCTGTTGTAAACCGAAATGAAGCCAACATAAAAGGAGGAAGTTCCAGAACAGCAATTTTATTGAGCAAATACGTGGAACCCCATATTACATAGATTGCAAAAAAGGCAAGAATGATAAGTGTCGTGTTCCTGGACTTACCCATGAGACAGTATTACTTTGGTATACAATAATACTGTGGATTTCAGAATAATCTGAAATATTAATTCATTCGATATAAAGAAAAATAGGAATTACCTGTAAATCAATAGTATTTGTTAGTGTCCAAAAGATAAGCAGCCATATCGCTTTCTAATTTTTTAAAGCTGCGAAGATGTTTCTTAACTTCCGAATCCAAGTTCCTTCCTATGGCTTTACTCCCCTTTAGAAGTCCCATTATTTGGTTATGTCGGTTCGCAAAACTTTTAAAATCTTGTCGCAACTCGTATAATTTCTCAAAACAAGACCTGTTATTGGGTTCGCAGGTATAGGAGCTCAATTTTCGGGATAATCTAAGCATTGCCATGTTATTTCTTTCCAAACGAACAAGCAATTCTTGGCTAGGGATTACACTACTAGTTGTTGAATCATTCATGGTTTTGTTTACTTATTAATGTTTTGCAATCGCTACCCTTAAAATACAAATAATCCTACATTTTTACTCAAAATTAACTTCATTTTCTGATTTTTAACACTACGACAAAAATAGGGCCTTCATATTCCATTTATATGAATTTCAATGGTTTATAATTTATTTTTCGATAAATCTAGGCAGCGCTTAACGCCAAGGTCACAGAAAAATAAACAAGTCTTAACTGCCTAAGAGAACTATTTTCAGCCGTTTAAAGTGTTAAACAAAAGTAAAAGAAGGATAAACGTTCTCGCTTTTCACTTTCGACACGAATATGTACATTTAGCAAAAAGATTACGCTATGAAAATGCTCGCCTCTTTAGTACTTATTGCACTTGTCTTTTTCAAAACAACCCTACGTGAGCAGAGCACGGGCAAGATAGCTTCTGCAAAAATTACATTTGAATTCGTTTCAAAAGAAGTCAAAGGTACTATTGAAGGCTTTGAGTCCCAATCCAAAATCGATTGGCAGAATTTGGAGAATTCCTATTTCAAAGGTGCTGTGCAATCCAAAACACTTGACACCAATAATGGCTTGCGTAATTGGTCTTTGCGCGGTGGTAAATATTTTAATGTTGATGATTATCCTAAAATCACTTTTGAAAGTACAGAAGTACAGAAGGAAAATGACAAGCTTTTAGTGACAGGAACTCTCAACATCAAAGGCATTGAAAAGGAGATAACAATAACCTTTAAAAGAAATGGTCAGCAACTTGTGGGCACTACTTCTTTGTATTCCATAGACTACGGAATTAAAATAAAGAAAAAGCGAGAGGATAACCTCGTGAAGGTGAAAATGGTCTTTGAAATTGACTCTTAATCAAGGACGTTCTTTTCCGAAAATCATGACATATATTCTTCCCACACCCCAATTTCCGAGCGGAAAATATAGAGCAAAGAACAGAGCCATACCTAAACTAAAATTTCTAATGTTAAAGAATTGATCCAATAGATTGTTTGGATATGCATAGGAGGTCTGCAAGGCATATCCCCCAAATTCCAATAAGCCCATTGCAATTAAACCATAGGCATATTGAGCATGAAAAGGCAATCCACGTAAAACCAAAGAAATTGGAACCATATATAGGATATAACAGGTAATTACCTGCCACCAATAGGTGAATTTTGCAATTTCCACTTGGGCTCCGAACCAATTCATGCCAAGGCCCCATAAAAAATATACTATACAATAGATAAGCAATAATCGCTTATCCACATTCACTTTTTGCAATACATACTGCACAAATTCCTTCATTTTGTTTTTAGGGCTTTGATTCAATTTTTGAGTCTACAATCCTGAGGGCATCCTGTACGGTTTCCATTTGATCCATATCCTCATTTTCCAACATGATGTCAAAAGCATCCTCCACATCCAAAACAATATCCACAAGGTTTGCAGAATTTATATTCAATTCATTGATAAAATGGCTTTCCAATGAAATGCTTTCTGCAGAGACGTCGTCCGGCAGATAGTTCGCCACAATGCTTTTAAGTTCTTCGTACCTCTTTTCTTTTTCTGACATTTTTAGTTTTTCAAATACTGCTTAAAAATAACACAGGCATTTACATCACCAAAACCAAAACTGGCTTTGGCGATTATTTTTGGCCTATGTTCAAAAGTCTTTTGGGGTATTCTAGATTTATCAATAGTTTTTAATATCGCCGGATGCACATCATTACAATTTACATTTCCAAAGATTTGTTGTTGATGGATTTGAAGGACTGTTCCAACGCATTCAATACTTCCTGCAGCAGCCAAGCAATGCCCAAACATACCCTTGAATGAGTTGATATAGGGAAAGTCCTTTCCTTTACGATTTAAGGCTGCGCTCCAATTCTCAATCTCCACTGGGTCTTTGGTGGTTGCCGTCAGATGACCATTAATGGTGTCAATATCGCCTGCAACGATGCCAGCATTCTGAATCGCATGTTGAATACAATGCTGAACAGCTGTGCTATTGGGAGCTGTCATGCTACCCCCTCCTCTATGGCCTCCACTGTTTACTGCACCCCCCAAAACTTCGGCATAAATATGGGCATCTCGCTCCAAGGCACTTTCCAATGATTCCAAAACCAAGGCTCCAGCCCCACTTCCAGGCACAAAACCAGACGCCGAGGCGCTCATTGGCCTACTAGCCGATTCAGGATTGTCATTATAGTTTCTTGGTAAAATTCGCATGGCATCAAAACCGCCCCAAATGTATGGACCGCTATCACTGCAACTCCCCACCAGCATTCGCTTCGCTTTACCCGATGCAATACGCTCATATCCCATTAATAGGGCTTCCGTACCGGTAGAGCAAGCCGAAGAATTGGTAGTTACTTGATTTCCGCAGCCCAGCATACCGCCCAAAAAAGCACTGATACCGCTTGCCATTGTCTGAATTACTGTGGTGCTTCCTGACCGTCTTACGTTTCCTTCATCAACTGCATAAATTGCATTTCTAAAGCGGTCCACACCCAACATTCCCGTGCCAAAAATCACTCCATTTTCCCAATTGGGTTGATTGTCTTCAGCTATCGCAAGACCTGCATCCTCCCAGGCATCTTTTCCAGAAATGACTCCATAAATCAACCCAGATGCTTCCAATCCTCTTAACTGGACATTAGTAAAGTATTTGTTTAAATCAATTGATTCAATATTCGGTTTTCCAGCTATTTGACAGGAAAAATTTAATTCCTTCAAATCTTGATGAAAATGGATGCCACTTTTACTATCTGCTAAGGCTTTTCCAAAATTTTCAAGGCCAATTCCGTTTGGAGCACATACCCCTAAACCTGTTATCACCACCCTATTTTTCATTTCTTTTAGATTTTAGCATTCCAGCCAAAACGCCTTTGCATGCCAGTTCCCCGTTTTGATTATAAAGTTTGACCTTGCATTTAAGTTTGCCGAAGCGGAAATATATCTTTTCCGATTCTACCCGTACTGTTTCTCCGGGATAAACCGGGATGTAAAACTCCATCTCTGAACTCGACATCCCTACTTGAAGTTGGTTACCATCCATATCCTTTCCTAAAAGGAAGATTCCCAGACATACAAGACCTATCTGTGCGCAGCATTCAGTTAAAATAACCCCAGGGGTAATGGGAACATCTTTAAAGTGACCCTGATAAAAGTCCATTTCTTTCTTAAAGGTGAAACGCCCCACTACGCCTTCAGAATGAACATCCAACAATTCATCCACGAACAAAAAGGGTTCCGAATAAGGCAGTAAATTGAGAATTTCAGTCTTTTTCATTCTTAAATAGTATTACCGTAGGCTCTCCCCGCCATCTACTTTTACAATGGTCCCGTTTATCCATTTGGCTTCTTCCAAAGTCAAAAGATACACGGCGTTGGCAATGTCCTCAGCCTTTGTCAATCTTTTAAATGGATTTCTCTTTATGGCTTGTTCTTTCAATTCGGCACTGTTGGGAATCATTCGAAAGGACTTGGTATCCGTTGTCCCAGCCTGAATACAGTTGACCTTTAAGCCAAAGGGAGCGAATTCCAAAGCCATACTGCGCACTATGGACTCCAAAGTAGCTTTCGCAGCTGATACAGCGGCATAACCTTCCCAAGCTTTTGAACTTCCCTCACTGGTAAATGCTATAATTCTAGAGTCTTCTGCCAACAATTCTTTGCTTAAAAGGGTTTTTGTCCATTCATAGAGATTGATACCCATGGCTTGAATGGTATGTTGAAAATCAGATGTGTTCAATGAAGCTGCTTCATCTATGTTTAAGGGTTTCAAATTGCCTTTGGCAATACTATGCACCAAAACATGCAGCTTGTCTCCTTTAAGCAATTCCAGCATTGCAGCAACTACTTCCTGAGTCTTTTCAGGATTCAGAGCATCTTTATTGAAGGTGTGTAATTCAACTCCGTATGAGCGCATTGAATTGAATTCATTTTCTATTTCTTGAAGTTCTGACCTTCTATCGCGATGCAAAATGAAAAGGTTATACCCCTCTTTTGCTAATTTATGGGCCGTGGCTAGCCCCAAGCCACTGCTTCCGCCCAATATCAAAGCCCATTTAGATGAATTTTTCAACTTAAAACTATTTATTACCAACGCAATAATACACGTTGCGCCGAGAAACCTGGCCCAAAGCTGAGCACCAATCCTTGCTTTTCTTTTTCATAAGGTTGGCTTAAAAATTGCTCCAACACGTATAGTACCGTTACGCTACTCATATTACCAAAATTTCTAAGTACTTCTCGGGTTGCATCAATATTTTTGCCTAATTCCCCAAATAAGGATTCAACCGTCTCTACAATCTTTCGGCCTCCTGGATGAAATATCAAATAGTCCACCTCTTCAATTTGAGTTCCATTTTTTTCGAGAAACGGATGCACAATTTTAGGAAAATGCGAAGAAATCATTTCAGGAACTGCAGGGTCCAAAATCATTTTGAGCCCTGTGTTGGTCAAATCAAAGCCCATTAAATGCGTAGCTTCCTTAAAATGATACATTTCCTCTCCAATTATTTCAGGTCCTGATGCAGTTTCTTCTGAAGACAACAGTGCACAAGCAGCCCCATCACCAAAAATAGCAGCACTTACCATGTTGGCCATTGAAAAGTCGTTTAACTGAAAAGTTGCCGTAGGACTTTCAGCCGCTACGACAGCAGCTCTTTTATCTGGATTCGCCTTCAAAAAGTGTTTTGCATAAATCAATCCTGAGACCCCAGCCGCACAGCCCATTTCGGTTACAGGCAAACGGACAATATCCTGTTTGAACCCTAATGCATTAGCCAAGTAAGCGTCCAATGAAGGAATCATAATTCCCGTACAACTTACGGTGATGATAAAGTCCAATGAGTCTGCTTGCCAACCAGCAGCATTCAATGCTTTTCTTAAAACCTCTTCCCCGAGCTGCTTTACTTCACGTATATAGATATCGTTTTTCGCTTGGAAAGAAGTGGCTGTGAAGACCTCTTCAATATCCATGATTCCATAGCGCTTATCTACTCCAGAACCTTCAAAAATCTTTACAACCTTTCTTCTGAAGCGCTCCTCTTGTTGGGAAAGCCATAACTCCACAAAAGGAAGTATTTCCTTGGTAGTCCTACTATATTTTGGCAATTGCTTAGCTACCTGTACTACGCGTACTTGACTCATGTTTTACTTGGTTGGTTAATTTGCATTATCCATACATACCGAAATGCCCATTTCCATTGAATTGTATGAATAACATTTGGTATTTTTTTTGACAGTTTTGTGAGGTCATCCTTATGAAACCCCTTGCTTATGGATATCAGTCCGTCCACTTTGGCAACTCTAGTACGAATGAAGAAAAAACTAAAAATCTTGAATAGGTTGTACGATAGCTTACTGCGCTGCAAATCATTGATTACAACACCCACCTTGGACAATCTTACAAATTGCTTTAAAAAGGTGTCTATACGGTCCTCATCAAAGTGGTGCATCGTCAAGGTATTGATTATAATATCACAGGTGAAGGAAGCATCTGCTTTTAAAATGTCCATTTTTTTGAACTCAATTTGCGGATATGCCTCGCTACTCTCACGTGCAATAAGCAAAACATCATCACGGAGGTCAATGCCCTTCATTTTATGTGAGACCCCTTTTTTATTGAGGAAATCGGAAAGTTTACGAAGCATGGTACCGTCTCCACAGCCCATGTCTAAAATCGTATACGATTTTTTTTGCTCCTGTTGAATGAGTTTCCAGACACCATCTATAGTGATTGCGTCACCGCCCAAAAGGCTATTACAGCGATTGATGTCCTCATAAGCCTCTCTTAACTTTGGCAACTCCATATTGGGGTCATCCATTAATTCATCGACTCTACTTCGAATTGAAAAATCCATCATTGTAAAATTGGTTTCCCATGCGTCCCCGAGATAACGCTTTTTAGTATTTTTTCTGAACTCGCCACGGTTGATAGCATAAAATCAAACCAATTGGTATGTAACATTAGGCTCTGTAGCATTCTTCCCAATCTCAATCTTTTTTGAAATTCCTCTGTCCATACTTTTTTATATGCTTTTTCCATAGCTTCTCTCGTGAATTCTTCCTTTTCCAAATACATGTCGACACATTGAGCGGCCATTTTAGCGCTATGTATGGCCATAGCCATTCCATTGCCACAAAGTGGATGAATCAGTCCTGCTGTATCCCCACACATCAGCACATGATTTTCTATGAGTTTCTTTTTATCGAAAGAAACTTGTGCTATGCTCAACGGTTTTTCAAAAACTGGTGTTGCTGACTCAAAAAAATGGTCGAGAATCGGATTCTTTGCTAACACTTGTTCTTGAAACTCTGTTAGATTTCCCAAACGTTTAAAATCTTCATACTTGGCCAAATAACAAAAGTTGATGGTGTCGTTTTCCGTTTTTGATAGTCCGCCATACCCTCCAGGAAAAGTCTGCAGCGACACCATATGATTGGGAAAATCATAGCTATTGTAATGGCATTTGACCGCCAACCATGCTGATTTTTTTGAAATGAAGGAACGCTTGAGTCTTTTATCCATATTGGATCTTTTTCCAAAAGCTCCAATCACCATATCGGCGATGATTTCTTGTTTGGAAAGACGTAGTTCAAACCTGTTTTCATTGAACTTGACGTCTTGAACAGAATCAAACAAAAACTCTGCCCCACTCTGCATAGCCAATTGATACAATTTTTCATCAAGGGTATATCTACTTACCCCAAATCCCCCTAAAGGAAGTGTGACTTGCGTTGTTTTGCCGGTATACGTGCCAAGTTGCAGGGTAGATATATCAACTGAGGTCAATTTTCCAACATCAAGACCTAATTGTTGAAGATAAGGGCGCACTTCATTGGAAACATATTCCCCACAAACTTTATGGTGTGGGTAAGTGTTCTTTTCAATTACAAGCACTTGTTTTCCTCGCTGGGTTAAATCAATTGCCGCGGTCAATCCTGCCAATCCCCCTCCAATAATTACGACCTCATTCGTATTCACATATTGAAGATACATCATTCAAACAAAAATCCCGACCAATTGGCCGGGATTCAAGTAAACTTTTTAAATCTTTACTATTAGTTGGTGCTTTGGTATGCCTCTTCTTTCAATTCTTCACTTGCCATAATAGCCAACTCCACTCTTCTGTTCTTGGCCTTGCCCTCTGAAGTCTCATTGGTTGCCTTAGGCTGTGCTTCCCCATACCATTTTGTAGTAAACCTTCCACTGGAAATGCCTTTACTGACCAAATACTTGGTTACAGATTCTGCACGCTGCTTAGATAAATTTAAGTTATAATCTTCTGGGCCTGCACTATCCGTATGTCCTTCAACCAAGATTATAGATTTTGGGTATTCTTTGAAAATACCTACCAATTTGTCCAAAGTAGCTGCGGAAGTCCCTTTTACATCTGACCTATTGGTGTCAAAATACACTCCAGCATCTTCATTGAAGGTAACGTTGATCCCTTCTCCAACTCGTTTTACTTCAGCGCCTGGAATTTCTTCTTCAATGCGTTCAGCCTGTCTATCCATCCGGTTCCCTATATATCCTCCCGCTGCACCGCCAACAACAGCTCCAATTATGGCGCCAAGCGCAGTATTGCCCTTTCCTACATTGTTTCCTATGACCCCGCCAATAACAGCGCCTCCTGAGGCACCAATTACGGCTCCTTTTTGAGTGTTATTTGCATTTTTGACAGCATCACAGCTTAAAAGTAGCCCAATGGTCAATACATATACTGTAGATTTCTTTACTATATTTTTCATGAATTATTGTTTTTTGGAAAATTGATAAACTATGGTAACGGGTTGCCCGTCCACTGAAACATTTGATTTTAATGTCATAGATTGCTCTGTAAGGCTGCTGATATTCAAACGATACCCAAATCCACCTGAAACATCTTTTCTTTTTTCATCAATGAACTTGAACTGCAGCTGACTGCTATAGTTCTGTGCTGGTTCAACTACCGACCATCTGAAAAAACGGTCTCCACCTTGACAAAGTGAACTTTGGGAAATGGTGTATCTACCCGTACTGTTGTTATCCCTAAAGAACCAGTCACTTCCCTCAAAGCATATATCTTCTGCATCATTAAAGATTGTGGATTTGAAATTGCCGGTGTTATTTTCATATGAGATATCGTCCAAGGTCCAGCTGCCACTGAATAAGTTACGTTGGGTTCGAGCACTTTTTGAGACCGAACAGGACATTAGCAACAGACCGAATATTGTTGCTATTAAAAAAGCTTTTTTTGCCATAAGATTAGAAGTTTTATTGTTGATATACGTTTAGGACACACAAATTTGCGATTTGTATTGTTAAAAATTTGTTAAGTATTTTCTCTTAATAATCATAAAGTTCCAATAAAGCATTCTCAAACCGTTGTTTGGGCAAAAAGTTCTCTTCTAGATTCTTCGCAAAAGGAACTGGCGTATCCAAACTGGCTACCCTTTTGATAGGTGCATCCAAGAACTCAAAGCAATTCTCCATTACGGTTGCCGATATATCGCTAGCTACCCCGCCGAAAAGGGTATCTTCTTGCAATATGATAAGCTTACCAGTCTTTTTTACTGAGGTGAAAATGGACTCAAAATCCAGAGGTTGAAGTGTACGCAAATCTAACACATCCGCTTCAATATACGGGTATTTTTTTAGTATTTCCAATGCCCAATGGATTCCAGCACCATAAGAAACCACAGTCAACTCTTCACCTTCCTTTACTAGTGACACTTCGCCAAATGGCAACGTATAATAATCAGATGGAACATCTTGATAAATACTTCGGTACAGCCCTTTGTGCTCAAAAAAGAGTACAGGATTGGGGTCATTGATAGCTGTGGCCAGCAGCCCTTTCGCATCAGATGGAAAGGCAGGGTACACCACTTTAAGGCCAGGAACTTTAGTGAACCATGCTTCATTGGTTTGTGAATGAAAAGGTCCAGCTCCTACCCCACCTCCGCAGGGCATTCTGATGACCACATCTGCTTTTTCACTCCATCTATAATGCACTTTAGCTAAATAATTAACAATAGGATTGAATCCGGAGCTCACAAAGTCTGCAAATTGCATCTCCATTACAGCCTTCATTCCATTGATAGAAAGCCCCATGGCGGCAGATACAATTGCAGATTCGCATATAGGCGTATTTCGCACACGACTTTTCCCAAATTTCCCCGTGAATCCCTCAGTTATTTTGAATACGCCTCCATATTCAGCGATATCTTGCCCCATTATGATAAGCTCATTGTATTTATCCATGGATTGTTCCAGACCTTCAGACACTGCATCCACCAAACGAATGTTTTTGGTCTCCGAACCTGGTTCCGTATGTTCATATTCGTAAGCTTGGTACACCTCATTTGTTTCCTTTTTTGTGTCCACAGATACCGCTGGTTCTTCAAAGGCCTTTTTTAAATGGGTTTCTATTTCGTTCGTAATCGATTCCTTATATTTCTCAATTTCCTCATTTGCTAATAAAGCTTGTTCTTTCAAGTAGTCTTCAAAATTGGAAATAGGGTCCTTCTCAGCCCATTTTTTCATCAACTTATCAGGAACGTATTTGGTTCCGCTAGCTTCTTCATGGCCCCGCATACGAAAGGTCTTGAACTCCAACAATACAGGTCTTGGTCTTTTTCGCAAGGATTTACACAACTCATCTACCTTGGTAAATACTTCGGTGATATTGTTTCCGTCAATTATTCTGGATTCTATACCATAACCTTTCGCTCTATCGGCAAGATGCTCACAATTGTATTGCTCATTAGTGGGGGTAGATAGCCCATATCCGTTGTTTTCAATACAAAACAGCACCGGAAGATTCCATACAGATGCAACATTCAAAGCTTCATGAAAATCACCTTCACTGGTTGCACCTTCTCCTGTAAAAACAGCAGTTACCCTTTTCTTGCGTCGAATCATGTCAGCCAAAGCAATTCCATCTGCAACACCAAGTTGGGGGCCTAAATGCGATATCATTCCCACAATTCTATATTCCTGAGTGCCAAAATGAAAGCTACGGTCTCTACCTTGCGTAAAACCACTTTGTTTTCCCTGCCATTGTGCAAAAAGCCTATACAATGGGATGTTCCTAGTGGTAAAAACACCTAAATTTCTATGCATAGGGAGAATGTATTCGTCCTTCTTTAAGGCCATGGTTACCCCTACTGAAATGGCTTCTTGACCAATGCCGCTAAACCACTTGGAAATCTTTCCTTGCCGAAGAAGAATCAGCATTTTTTCTTCTATCATTCTGGGTTTCAACATACCAAGATATAGGTCAATCAAAATCTGTTTATCCAGATGGTCAGTATGGTATTGCATAAAGGATTTTTTACAAAGACTAAAAGTACTAAAATGCCATATGTTGCCATGAATTCTGTTTAACCTTTATCGTAATTCCGTATTTTTGAGGGTACCTAAATTATATCGTTATGAGTGCTATACCCAGTGTCGACCTGCAAGACTTCGTATCTGGAGATTCTTCCAGAAAGGAAAAATTTATCAAAGAAATAGGAGCTGCTTTTGAAAATATTGGTTTTGTCGCCCTTAGCGGACATTTTTTGGAAGATGAATTAGTGGACAAGCTCTATTCTGAGATCAAGGAGTTTTTTCATCAACCCCAGGATTTGAAAGATAAATATGAGATTGAAGGCATTGGAGGACAAAGAGGGTATACCTCATTTGGAAAAGAGCATGCCAAAGGAAAAAAAGAGGGTGATTTGAAGGAATTTTGGCATTTTGGACAATACGTAGAGGACAATCCAGAACTTGAAAAACAATACCCAGACAATGTTGTGGTCAAAGAACTACCCAATTTCAATTCTGTGGGTAAAGAAACCTATCAAAAATTGGAGAAAACGGCGAAGTATGTATTGAGAGCTTTGGCCCTTCACTTAGATTTAGAGGAAACTTATTTTGATGAATGGATAAAAAATGGAAATTCCATTTTAAGACCAATCCATTATCCTCCCATACAAGAAGAGCCTAAAAATGCCGTTAGAGCTGCTGCCCATGGCGATATCAATCTTATCACGTTGCTTATGGGTGCGCATGGTAAAGGTCTTCAAGTACAAAATCATGAAGGCGAATGGGTAGATGCCATAGCACGACCCGACCAATTGATGATCAATGTTGGGGACATGCTTTCTAGATTGACAAACAATAAGCTTAAATCCACTATTCACCAAGTGGTTAATCCACCCAAGGAGTTATGGGGCACGTCACGATATTCCATCCCTTTCTTTATGCATCCCGTTAGTGAAATGCCTTTGAACTGTTTGGAGAATTGTATTGATGAAGACCATCCGAAAGGATTCGAGGATACTACGGCCGGTGAGTATCTGAATGAAAGATTGATTGAATTAGGGTTGGTAAAAAAATAAGGCAGCACATCAATGAGTTTACAAGACCAACTTCGTAATCTATTCCCAGACCATACTCCCGAGGAACCTGAAAAAGACCAAGTAAAACCAACATATTGGCTACAGGACGAGCCTCTTATTTGTAAGTATGAAAAACGAAAGGGCAAGCCAATCACCATTATAGAAGGGTATAATGGCGCCGATGCAGATTTCAAGAAATTGGCCAAGGATATCAAGTCCATGTTAAGTGTTGGTGGGAGCTTTAAAAATGACACAATTATTATCCAAGGAGATTACCGGGATAAAATAATGGAGTTTCTAAAATCCAATGGATTTTCCGTAAAACGGGTCGGTGGCTGATTGTCAATTTTACATTTTGAATCCTCTATTCTGTTTAACTTGTTAAAATTCGCTATTGAAAACCAAGGTTTTACGAAAAAGTTTTTGAGTTTTTCGTTTTAATCTTACTTTTAATACTTCTAACCGACGAAAACTAAAACTGAAAATGAACTCACTGTTGCACATTACCAACGGGGACAGTTTTACCTCCAGATTAAAAACACTTGACCTCAAGGGAGACATCATAACTTGGCGTGAAATGCTCTGCGAGGGCAAAACGTTATGCAATGTTGGGAGCGAATCCTTTTGGAAAACCAGATTTGAGTTTTTAAACAAGAACTACAGAGTATCTAAATCGTGGTTTGTAGAAAAGACTCTCAAGGAATATCGTTCGCTATGTAACCACAAACAACAGGACCAAATAGTTTTGTGGTTTGAATACGATTTGTTTTGCCAAATCAATATGTTAGCAGTCATTAGTTGGCTAAAAACACATAGAAGACATGCTGAAATTTCTTTGGTGTGCAGTGGCAAAGAAGATGAAAGTGACAAAATGTATGCGCTCAATGAGCTCGACGATGAAAAGCTTTTATCCCTATACCAGAACCGAATCAATCTTACTCAAGATGATATAGAATTTGCGGATTATGTTTGGCAGTTGTATTGTAGCGACAATCCCATGCGACTTGAAAATGTAATTACCCATAATCCTTTTCAGTTCAAATATCTTTCAGAAGCTTTAAAAGCCCATCTGAAAAGATACCCAACTATAAAAAACGGGCTTAATTTATTGGAGAACAAAGTATTGGCCACTATAGAAAATGAAACTCTCGAATCCAAAGATGACCTGCTCAGAGCACTCCTAAGCAGCCAAGGACACTATGGGTTTGGCGATACCCAATACAACCGTATTATTACATCCTTACGCCCTCTAATTAGCTCTTTTGATCCAATTAAATTAACAAAAAAAGGTAGGGAAGTATTAAATAATAAGATAAATTACTATTCGCAAATACGTGATAATCAACAATATCTAGGCGGTTCTTTAAAGTATAACTTTTTATATAATTCTTCAACAGATAGAATTCTAAAGCTCTAAAATGACGCTTGGAGAATCCGAGTTAATTCTGAATCCAGACGGAAGTATCTATCATTTAAACCTACTTCCCCAAGATATTTCTGAGACGATTATCACAGTTGGTGACCCCGAACGGGTTAAAACGGTCTCAAGATATTTTGATTCTATAGAAATCAAAAAAGAACGCCGAGAATTCCATACACATACAGGTTTTTATAGAAACAAACGCCTAACAGTCATCTCTACTGGTATAGGAACGGACAATGTTGACATTGTTTTCAACGAATTGGATGCCCTTGCAAACATCGATTTCAAAACCCGGAAGGTAAAACAGCATAAAACGCAATTAGATTTTATACGTATCGGTACATCAGGTGCTATTCAACCTGACATCCTTGTAGATTCTTTTCTTTTGAGCACCTCTGCTGTAGGATTGGAAGGTTTATTGCACTTTTACAATTCTGAGCATTCCAGAAACTTGGATTTAGAAAGCAAGTTGATTTCCAATCTAAGATGGAATAGGTTTGGCATACATCCTTATGCAGTAGATTGTGATAGCTCGCTTGCAAAAAAAATCGTATCAAATCGTATACGTTCTGGTATAACTGTTACAAATTCAGGATTTTATGGACCTCAAGGAAGGGCGCTTCGTATTTCTGCAAAGCTCAAGGAGTTTACCGAAGACCTTTCCAAGTTTTCCTTTGAAAATCGCCCGATAACCAACCTGGAAATGGAAACAGCTGGTATTTACGGACTAGCAAAACTATTGGGGCATAGAGCAATATCTCTCAATGCTATCTTGGCCAACAGGATTACAGGCGAATTCTCAACCAATGGTTTTGAAACTGTTGATAGATTGATTCAATACACCTTAGAGAAACTGGTGGAATAACTCTAGTAAAGATTGCTTTAATGAAAACTGTTAGAATCATAGGAGTTCCCGAGCACTTTAACCTACCTTGGCATCTCGCTATTGAAGAAGGCGCTTTTGAGGAACGAGGCATTGACTTGGTTTGGACCGATATTCCTGAAGGGACGGGAAGAATGTCTGAAATGCTTCAGCAAAATGAGACGGATTTGGCCATTATTCTTACCGAGGGAATCATCAAAAGTATATCACATGGGAATCTGGTAAAAATTGTACAGGAATATGTTTCCTCACCTTTACTTTGGGGAATTCATGTACGTCAGGATAGCGAATATCAATCGGTATCCGATTTAGAGAAAGCAGAAATCGCCATCAGTAGAATGGGAAGTGGAAGTCATTTAATGGCCACAGTTCATGCCCAAAAAATGGGATGGGATACCAATTCACTCCGTTTTCGGATAATAAATAACCTGATGGGCGCATTGGAAGAATTTGAAAATGGTTCTGATGCCTACTTCATGTGGGAGCATTTCACTACCAAACCCTGGGTGGACAAGGGAACATTAAAGCGATTGGGAGATTTTCCAACACCATGGCCCTGTTTCGTAATTGCCGCTACCCAAGCGTTTATTCAAGAAAATAGCGGTTTATTAAAGCATATACTGGAAATCATCAATACCTATACCGTTGAATTTAAGACCATTCCAAGTATAGACCGAACCTTGGCCAATAGGTATGGTCAAAAACTGGAAGATATTCAAGATTGGCTGTCCAAAACTATCTGGGGCCAAAGTCAGTTACAGGAAGAAATCTTAAACGAGGTTCAGAGTCAGTTGAAACACCTAAACCAAGTTGAGAAAATTAAACCTTCCAGTACTTTTTTGCTATAGTTAGGAAAAGTGTTTTTTGATGAGTTCTTTAAATTTTAAATCGGATAGAGGTTTCTGTGCGGTATCCGACACACTAGGGTGAGCCAAAGCCATTTCTGTTGTCTCTTTCGTATCCAAGGCAGTTAACATTACTACAACTATATTCTTCTTAAAATCAGAATCAAATTGCTGGCTGTATGTGTCCAAAAACTCCCATCCGTTCATAACGGGCATATTGGTGTCCAAAATCAACAAACAGGGCATTTCTTCAGGATTGGTTTCATGCTCCAAATAATCTATGGCTTCCTTTCCGTTATTAGCAATGCTCACCGGAAGATCATCACTAAGCTGCTTCAGAAAGAAACGGTTCAAAAAGTTGGTAGTCTCATCGTCATCGACAAGAAGCACTGACTTCAGTCTTTTCAACGTACAGGGTTTTGCGTGTATTACTATTAAAGTAATAAACGTACGAAATATCTTATTATTTTAACAGTTTTACTTATAGTTTATTCACCAAGTTATTAACGGTTTTCCCAATGAAGTTAAGATGGAATTTGTTTTACTAAAGTGTTGGTTTCCAAACCATAAACCTCTATTTGCACTTAATGGTGAAGGGTGTCCTGAAGTAAGAATATGATGTTTGGATGCATCTATTAAAGAAGACTTTTTCTTAGCAAACCCACCCCAAAGTAAGAAAATTACCCCCTCCAATTCGGCAGAAACTGTTCGTATTGTGGCATCCGTAAACTCTTCCCAGCCCTGCTTTTGATGACTTCCTGCCTGATGCGCCCTCACCGTCAAAGTGGCATTTAATAATAATACACCTTGATTGGCCCATCGCTCTAAATCTCCACTTTTGGGATAAGGAGTGCCAACATCCACTTTGATTTCTTTAAAGATGTTTACCAAAGATGGTGGGTGTGGAACTCCATCTTTGACTGAGAAACATAATCCATTGGCTTGATTGGGGCCATGATATGGGTCTTGGCCAATAATTACCACTTTCGTTTCATAAAATGGGCAATGGTCAAAGGCTGCGAATATATCCTTGCCTTTGGGGTAGCATGTGTTATTTTTATATTCTCCTCTCACAAAAGCGATCAACTGCTCAAAATAGGGCTTATTAAATTCAGGCTGAAGCTTTACTTTCCAACTGGGTTCAATAGTGACATTCATCATGTGAAAATAGTTAAAAAAACTTCTGGGACATAGTTTTGAAACCATTGGCAAAACCAATATTTTAGATAAACCAAAAGCCCAACATGCCAGAACCAAAAGTTGATTTCAAAATCCTTTATCTTAAAAAAAAGTATCCCTTACGTATTAGCAGAGGAGTCCGAGATGGCCAATACAACCTGTATGTTTCTGTTACGGAAGATGGGCATACTGGCTGGGGAGAAACATCACCGGGAGCTTCTGAGGGTGCAGAAACAGCAGAGATTGCCCAGTCTGAACTGGAACGTTTTTTGCATCAATACGACGCTTTCAATTCTCCACACAAAGCCTACGATGCTGCATTGCAATTAGAAATTGCACCCTGCGCCCTAGCCGCGTTGGATATAGCGCTGTGGGATTTAAAGGCAAAAAAAGCGAAAATGCCATTGTATCAGCTTTTAGGGTTTGCAAAACCTAAACATGCTACCTCAATTACCTTGGGCATTATGTCTCCTGAAGAGGCAAAGGAACGCCTTCCACTCATTTTGGAAAACGAAGGTATTCGCACCCTAAAGGTAAAACTAGGCAGTAATGATGGTATTGAAGCCGATAAAGCCATGTATAGTCAAGTGCTGGAATACCATAGAAAGTATCCCATATCCATCCGGGTGGATGCCAATGGTGGGTGGGATGTAAAAGAAGCGCACCACATGATGCAATGGTTGTCTGAAAGGGAATGTGAATATGTAGAACAACCACTTAAAGAAGGACAAGAGGTGGATTTACCTTATTTATTTAAAAACAGACCTTTACCTATTTTTTTGGATGAATCCTGTCGGTTTGCAACCGACATTCCGAAATGGGCCGATGCAGTGGATGGCGTGAACATGAAATTGATGAAATGTGGCGGTGTAACTGGAGCGCTACGGATTATTTCGACCGCCTACGCATTTGGTTTAAAAACTATGATTGGTTGTATGGGGGAATCATCCATTTCCATAGCAGCAGGTGCAGCGGTATCCGGAGCACTGGACCATATTGATTTAGATTCCCATCTCAATCTTAATCCAGACCCTTGCGAGGGTGCACCATTAATAAACGAAATTACCATGCCCATGGATGTGCCAGGTCATGGAGGTAAATTTAAATCCGAAGCATAAATGTTCAGCACAAAACAGAAATTATGCATCTACATGGAAGGAGCTCTGGATAATGATTCTGGTAAAATGGGCTTTGGACTCATGCGCTTTTCAAAACATCCCATCGTCTGTGTAATCGATTCTAAATTTCAAGGCAAAACAGTAGCAGAGGCAGTAAACCTTCCGTATTCAATCCCGGTAGTGGCTACCGTTGAAGATGCCCTAGTCAAGGGAAGCGAAATAATGGTGCTTGGTATTGCTCCAAGTGGGGGCAAATTCCCTGATTCATGGGATGAACCAGTTTCTTTTGCGTTGAAAAATGGACTATCGCTTATAAATGGCCTGCACGATGACTTAAATGCTCGTTTTGCCCATCTTTTGGGCGCCAACCGGATTTGGGATGTACGAAAACCCAAATCTTCTTATCCCATCGCCACAGGAAAAGCGGCAAAATTGGATAACAAAAGAATCCTAATGATTGGCACGGACATGGCCTCGGGAAAAATGACCGCAGGATTGGAACTCTATGCAGCTTTGCTGAAGAAAGAAGCTAATGTAGGTTTTGTGCCAACAGGACAAATTGGGATAACCCTTATGGGAAGCGGCATTCCTTTGGATGCCATAAAAGTAGACCAAGCAGCGGGAGCTGTGGAAGAAGCAGTTTTGGCCGAAAGGGATAAAGACATTATTATTGTGGAAGGTCAAGGGTCACTGGCTCACCCAGGAAGTACCGCTACCCTACCCCTTATCCGTGGCACACAGGCTACCCATTTTATACTTTGCCACAAAGCAGCTAATGATCATTTAAGGTTTCCGGTATCCCACGTGCCTATACCTCCTCTGGATGAATTCATTAAATTGAATGAAAACGTGGCTAAAGTATGTGGCTCACAATCTCCTGCCGAAACCGTAGGGATAGCCCTAAACACCATTGGTTTATCCAAAGCAGAAGCCGAAAACAAGGTAATGGAAATAGAAAAGCTTACAGGACTGCCCACAACCGATGTAGTCCGTTTTGGGGTAGAAAAACTAGTAAAAGCAATTATGCAATAAAATACATCCTTTGATATTATGACCGATTTACAGATTGCCAAGAAAGTAAGCCTTAAACACATTACAGAAATAGCGAAAGCATTTGGAATTGGTCAAGAGGATATAGAAATGTATGGTAAGTTTAAAGCCAAGCTACCTTTAAGCGCCATCGACCCAAGAAAAGCGGCCAAGAGCAACTTGGTTCTAGTTTCTGCTATCTCTCCTACCCCTGCAGGTGAAGGAAAAACAACCATGTCCATCGGTTTATCCGAAGGTTTAAACCGATTGGGCAAAAAGACCACAGTGGTGCTGAGAGAACCCTCTTTGGGCCCTGTTTTTGGGATAAAAGGAGGAGCAACAGGTGGTGGTTATTCCCAAGTGCTTCCTATGGAAGACATCAATCTTCACTTTACCGGTGATTTTTCAGCTATTGAAAAGGCACATAATCTGTTGGCAGCTTTGATTGATAACAATATCCAAAGTAAAACGAATTCCCTCGGAATTGATGCAAGAACTGTAAGTTGGAAACGTGTTGTGGATGTTAATGATAGAGCGCTTAGACAAGTAATTGTCGGTTTAGGGGGAACAACGTCAGGAGTGCCAAGAGAAACTGGTTTTGATATTACAGCAGCCTCAGAAATCATGGCCATTCTTTGCTTAGCTGATGATTTGAGTGATTTAAAGCGAAGACTGGGCAACATTTTTGTGGGCTACACCTACGACAAGGAACCCATCTATGCCAAAGACCTCAAAGCTCAGGGTGCGATGACCGCACTTTTAAAAGATGCCATCAAACCTAACTTGGTCCAAACCATTAAAGGCAATCCTGCTATTATACATGGTGGGCCTTTTGCTAATATCGCTCAGGGAACAAATTCAGTTATCGCAACCCTAATGGGAATGTCGCATTCCGAATACACTGTAACCGAAGCTGGTTTTGGATTTGATTTAGGTGCGGAGAAGTTTTTTGATATTAAATGTCAAAGTGCCGGATTAAAACCAAAGGCTGTAGTACTCACAACAACTATCCGCGCTTTAAAATATCACGGGGGAGCTGACCTTAAATCGCTAACTGAACCCAATGTAGAAGCGCTTAAAAAGGGACTGCCCAATCTTGAAAAGCACCTGGAAAACATTTCTAAGTTCAATATTACACCGGTCGTTTCAATCAATAACTTTTTAACGGATACGGATGAGGAAATTGATGTAATCAAGGAGTTTGCAAAATTGAAAGGAGTTCGTGTGGCTTTGGCCGAAGTTTGGGCCAAAGGTGGTGAAGGCGCTCTAGAGCTGGCGCAGCATGTCATCAACATAATCGAATCCAATACCTCAGATTTTAAGCCTTTGTATTCTTGGAATCAAAGCGTCACTGAAAAAATCGAGACCATTGCCAAAGAAATTTATGGTGCCGAACACGTGGATTATACCGCCAAAGCCAAAGCACATTTAAGGAAAATAACAAACCTTGGATTGGACCACTTACCTGTTTGTATTGCCAAAACCCAAAAATCCTTGTCTGATAATCCAAAATTATTGGGGCGCCCAAAAGATTTTATCATTACGGTGCGAGAGATTGAAATAGCGGCCGGCGCTGGATTTTTGATTCCAATAACCGGAAATATTATGCGAATGCCAGGATTACCGGCCCACCCAGCTTCGGAAGGAATGGATATTAATGAAGCGGGTGAAATAACAGGCCTATTCTAATATTCTTGGCTTTTAGCAATGCACCAAAGTCCTATCTTTGCGCTGCTATAAATAGAAAATGCGGCAAATACATCCGAAAACATTACAAGATCTAGAGTTTCCAACCATTTTGGAACAGCTTTCTGCACGCTGCAATACCGAATTGGGCAAAGCTGCAGCTCTTGAAATACAGCCTCTAGAAGACAAAGAATTACTGTTGAATGCCTTGGGGAGAACCTCAGAGTATCTAGCTTCGTTTTCCAATGAAAACAGAATTCCCAATCACGGTTTTGACACCATTAATGGAGAGTTAAGGTTATTGGCCATTGAAAATACAACCTTAGAAGTTTCAGGGTTTCGAAGAATTTCAGCCATTTGTACAACCTTGAGTCTGCATAAAAAGTTTTTCAAAAAGTTCAAGGAATATTATCCGTTGCTCTTTGAATTTTCAGAAAGTTTTGAAGAGAATAAATCTATTCCTGAAGAAACAAACAATGTCATAGATAAGTTTGGGGAAGTAAGAGATACTGCCTCACTAGAGCTAAAGCATATCCGTCAACAAATCAACGAAGTACGGGGAAAAATCAATCAAAGTTTTGGTGTGGCGCTTCAACGCTATCAAACTTCAGAGTTTTTGGATGAGATTCGGGAATCTGTAGTAGAAAATCGAAGGGTATTGGCGGTTAAGGCCATGCATCGTAGAAAAGTGAAAGGAACTGTAATGGGTTCTTCCAAAACAGGAAGCATTGTTTACATTATTCCTGAGGCTACCCTGACCTACACACGGGAATTGAACAATTTGGAATATGACGAGAAAGAGGAAATTCAACGGATACTGAATGAACTCACAAATTTTATCCGCCCCTATCAAGAATTGCTAAAAGCGTATCAAGAATACCTTATTGCAATAGATATCATTGCAGCCAAAGCGAAGTATGGTTCAGAAATGGATGCTATCCTTCCAGAAATCAATGAAGACAAACAATTGCATTTAAGGGATGCTTACCACCCACTACTCTATCTTTCCAACAAACTCAAAAAAGAAAAAACTTGGCCACAGACCATTCAACTTCATCCTGAAAACCGAATCATTGTAATTTCTGGGCCTAATGCGGGTGGAAAAAGTATCACTTTGAAAACCATAGGTTTGCTTCAAGTAATGCTACAAAGTGGTTTTCTGATTCCTGTGCATGAGCGAAGTTCAGTCTGCTTTTTTGATAGGATTTTAACGGATATTGGGGATAACCAATCTATTGAAAATCATTTGAGCACCTATAGTTATAGGCTCAAGAACATGAATGCTTTTCTGAAGAAGTGCAACAACAAAACCCTTTTCTTGATTGATGAATTTGGTACAGGTTCCGACCCCGAATTGGGAGGTGCTTTGGCCGAGGCTTTTCTGGAAGTTTTCTATGAAAGAGAAGCCTATGGGGTAATCACTACGCATTACGCCAACCTTAAAGCTTTGGCCAATGAATTACCCCATGTTACCAATGCTAACATGCGTTTCAATTCCAAGACCCTAGAGCCCACTTTTCAATTGGTTTTAGGCGAAGCAGGAAGTTCGTTCACCTTTGAAGTAGCTCAGAAAAACGGTATCCCCTATAGCCTCATCAACAAGGCCAAAAAGAAAATTGAGCGTGGCAAGGTTCGGTTTGATGCCACTATAGCAAAATTGCAAAAGGAACGCAATAAAATGGCTCAAACCGGTTCTCGACTACAAGAAGAAGAGAATAAAGCCCGTGAAGAAGCAGAAAAGTTGGAAAAACTGAATTCCAAAATCAAAAACAAACTGGAAAACTACCAGGAACTATATGACCATAGTCAGCGTATGATACAACTTGGCAATAAGGTCAATACTGCCGCAGAACGCTATTTTGTTGATAATAAAAAGCGACCCTTGATATCAGAACTACTTCGTATTGTGGAAACGGAGAATAGTAAGCGTAAGAAAACCACAGCGAAGCAGGTCAAAGCCAAACAAGCGCAACAAAAACAAGTGGCCCAAGAACTGGAAAAAAAGATTGTCAAGGTTAGGCAGGAAAAGAAAATAGAAAAAAAGAAGGCGGAAAAGGCAGAAAAGAATAAACCCAGACCCATATTTAAGATTGGAGACCGGGTTCGCATGTTTGACGGGAAAGCAGTGGGTAGTATTGATACCTTAGAAAAAGGGAAAGCTGTGGTGAATTATGGTATGTTTACCACTAATGTGAGTGTGGACCAATTGGAACTTGTAGAAGCTAAAAAATGAGAACATCTTTTACATTATATAAAAAAGGACTCGCTATTAGTGTTGAAGTTATGGTGTATAACAGCAAAATATGCATCCGTGAAAACAGCAATAGTGGAGAACATTTGACCCTTATTGCGAATAATTCTGAAGCGGATTTATTAAAAGCTCTTGAAGCCAAATCCTGGTTACAAAGCCTATTCTCCAGAAAGAAGCAAGAGACCTTGTCAACAAAGCAAAGAATTCTTAAACTAATGGCTGAAAAATTCACTTCTCCGGATAAAGACCCTTATCAAGAGATTACTGCTTTTTTTAAACAACACAAGATTCAATATTCGAATTCGTATTGGCCAGATTCCGATAGATTTTAAGAAAAAAAATTATCTAAAACAACAATTATTAGTCTACAATTGGAGTATCTACTGAAAGCTATTCAAATTTGAAGAAACAAAAGTTAATCATTGTTTATTGGTCATTACACATTGAATATTGCTGTTAAAAAAACAGCCGACATCAAGTTGTTGAACCCAACCTGAGCGGCCGACTGCCTTCTTTAATTTTAAAGATCAAAAGGACCTTCGTTATCAAAATCATTGTTCTTTGAGTTAATGGAATACTGTGTTCCCTCCTCATTAAACAAAATGTAATAACGCGTATCACCTATATACATACTCATTGCGGCCCCGACTTTTTGAAAAGGCAGGGTATCGTTACGCCCCCATTTGCTTATTGGTTTAACCTCTTGATAAACACCATCACTACGTAAGGCATATTCCGTGCCTTGTTGGTTTATGAACCAGTGATCATTACCCTCTGTTACGCCCGTTCTATGTATGGCCGCGCCTATACCATCTGTAATAAATGGATTATCAGCAAAACCTACAGATGAACTTACCGGTACTTTTCTATCCAGCCAATATAAAGAATTGATACCGTCTTCTTCTAGTCCAGAATTCCTTAATACCGACCAAAAAAGACCGTCTTGCGAAAAGACAATTAATTCAATATCTCTACTACTATTATAGTCTCTATTTCCGTCTGTATTATAAATTGCCCCAATACCATCTTCACCAAATGGATAGGAGGTGTCTGTATCTATTATATTTCCCAAATCCTCTATAGGATATGGTCCTTCTAACTTATTCGCAGCCTCTGCATTACTAACAACATATCGTTTACCATCTTTGCTAATTAGGATTATTTTAGATTTCTCGGCTACGGTTGCGGCTCCTACCGGTCCTAATAAATCAAGAACCCGTCCTTCCCAATGTCGGGTCTGAACCGGAGCTGTTCCTTTTGCATATAATTCACATTGCACCAAATCATATTCAGTAGCTAATTTTGTTCCTACTATTTGACTCGGATTTTGCACACTCCGCACCACATAAGACAAGGGCATGGCTTCAGTGATATTTGTGCTTTCGGCCAATTTTGCACCAATAACATTAATATCAAGTTCACCTGTCAACTCAAAGGCGCTTTCTGCACTACCGCCATAGGCAATTATTTTAGTTTTCACCTCTTTTAAGGCATTATACTGTTCATAATCAACTTCGCCTTCAACCTTCTTGTCAAAACCTTTATAGGTGCCTTCAACCCGGGTTTTTAGCTCATTGACAGAACTGGTCGATTCCACGAGCATATAGAAAATTCGTCCATAGGTCACCGAAGAAATGAATGTGGCGGGATTATTTGGTTGCACAAATGGGTCTAAATCTTCTCCCGTGACGTTTGCTGCGAAAATATCATCGAGCCCATTGATTTGGTCCATACTCATGGTATAATATTGCTGAGTCAATTTGACCAAAACACGATTATATTGCTTATCGGACGAAAAGGACAAATTACCAGAAGCATTAATATTGAACGATTCAAAACTTATGCCTATTTCAAGGGCCATCTGTGCTTCACTAAAAACTTCAACTACCTCCAACTGAAAGTTGGCAGGTACAATATCTGGGTCATTGGCAATGATTTCATTCATTGCAGTTTGAATCGTTGATTTTTTGACTTCGTCAACAGTGCTAGCAGATACCGCATTGCCGTTTATCAAATTGTAGGATACGGTTCCTCCTGCCCTATCCACATTTATGGTTGAAGGCGTGTTATTATCCAATGATTTTCCTTGTAATAAATTACCGGGCCAAATTACTTCGGCATTGGGGTTAAATAATGGGAATTTACCATTACCATCAAGTACGCTTAGTTTTTTGGATGTACACTTATAGCGATAATTAATATCAGCGCCATTAAAATTTGGTTCTTCGTAATCTTCAAAATAATCATCAAATACTTCTAGGGTGTCTGCGGTTCTAGTTGCTGGATAGTCTTCAATTGCCGCTCTTGAAAGCACATTATTAAGTGTCAGTACATCATTGTCACCCGGGTCATCATCAGTTTGACCTACCACATCGGGGTCATCAGTTGTAGACCCTTCTTTGCTACACGCAAAAATGAGGAGCATTACTAAAAATGGCAATGCCTTTAGCACAATTTTGAATTGTGATTGATTGGTTTTCATAACTTCTTGGTTTATTGGATTCAACACCCCAAACCTAGAAGAGAAAAAAGGCCTTCCCTAATTTTGGATATGGACAAATCATGGACAACCAGTCCTAAAATGCATTAAAACATTCATGGACAATGATTGGTTTACAATAGAGATTAAAAAATATATATTATTGATTATCAATATTTTATAATATTTTTCTATTTCATTTGAAATCGTAAAACCATGGACATATTATGGACAACAGGTTTTGTAGATAAGTTTTAATGATCTGTTGCAATAAAATATTTAAGTACCTTAGTATCAACCATTTTTACCAACCATATGACTAAGAAAAATTTTATGTTCAGCACTTTGCTTTTACTTCCGCTTTTTTTGTTGAACGCCCAGGATGATGCATATAGATACAGGGAAATCGATAGTATGCTGACACTATTGAAAACCCAAAAAGACAGCTCATTAGCTTATACCTATATGGCTATATTTTCTACCCTTGTCACACGTAATCCCGAGAAAGCCAAACCCTACCTAGATACAGTACTTTTTAAGTCCAAGAGTCTAAATAATTCTAAAATCCAGGTGCTTTTGCTGAAACATCAGGGAATATATCATCAGAATATAGGTGAATACGATAAGGCCTTGCCCTATTACAAAAAAGTCATTGATTCATGTATTGCAAATGAAAACAAACCTTTACTGCAGATTGTTTACAATAACATGGGTATATCACAAAAATATCTGGGTGACCTCGAAGGAGCAATGGACTCTTATCTAAAATCAATTGAAGTAAGTAAAGAAATTGGCGATACTGATGATTATAGGGCACCAAGTTATCTTAACATTGGACAATTGCACGCTCAACTCGGAAATCTAGAGGAATCGAATAAATATTACCGCCTAACAGAGGCTATTTGTCTAAAATTCAATTTGGACTATGGTCTCGCCATTACGCGCTCCAATATAGCGGAGAATATGATGGACGAGGGAAAGTATTCAGAGGCGATTCCACTTTATAAGCATGCTCTTGGGTTTTTCGAAAAATCAAATGATTGGGCCGAAATAGGTGAGCAATACAATTTCATAGGTGAGGCCTATTTCAATTTAGATTCTTTATCGGAATCGAAGTCATACTTTAAAAAAGCACTGCAAATAGGTAACCGAATCAAAGAAAAGAAAATGCTGATGGACAGTTTTCACAATTTGGGTCGCATCGCAAGCAGGGAAGGTGAAAATAACAATGCCTTAAAATATTTTGAAGAAAGTCTTCGCATTGCCCAAGAGGCAAATAATAATCTTGAAATGATAAAAATTTATCTGGATATAGCGGAAGCACATGCCTCATTAAGACAATACGACAAGGCCTTTGAATACCGCAAATTACATTTTGCAAAATATGATTCTGTTTTCCAAAAAGAGAAGGTTAAACAGTTCAATGAACTTGAAGTAAAATACCAAACAGAAAAGAAAGAAGCAGAAATTGCCCTGCAGGAGGAAGAAATCAATACGCTAAATGCAAAATCTAGAGCCGATAATCTTCAAAAAGGTCTCTTTGCTGGGGGCATGGCCTCTGCTATAGCCCTTTCTGGTTTATTAGTTTTTGGGTTTCGACAGCGCATAAAAAAGAACCGTATCGCCCGCGAAAAGCAGGAAGAAATTTACAAACAAGAAATCGCACACAAGAAAAAAGAACTAGCTAGCCAGACCTTACATTTGGTACAAAAGAACACATTCCTAGAAGAGTTAAAAGAGAGTCTAGAAAATCTCAAAAGTTCTCCTGAAAAATTTAAGATAGAGTTTCGTCGCATTGTCATGTTACTTAAAAAAGAAAAGGCCTCGGACAAGGATTGGGAGACCTTTAAAAATTATTTTTCAGAGGTGCACAACAACTTTGACCAAAAATTAAAGACGCTCTATGCCGATATTTCAGAAAAAGAAATCCGATTGGCGGCCTTTCTACGTATGAACCTGACCACCAAAGAGATTGCAGCTACCCTAAATGTTTTGCCAGACAGTATCCTTAAATCCAAATACCGCTTGAAAAAGAAACTGGGTTTGGATAAGGAAACGGATTTGACTGGATTCTTAAATAACTTATAAAGAAATTAAAGAATTTGATAACCTAACACTGTATAATATAACGATGAAAGTAGTTCGGTGTTACCTGAAAAATTGACTTGATATTAATAGTATTCTTCGTCATCATATTCACTAAAATCTGAACCGTCAGAAGAAGTTGAATCAGATGATCCAATATCCTCTAGGGAGTTCAATAACGGGGTTGTAAAATTCTGATTGGATTCTATTTCTTCAATTCTTTCATTATCACAACTAATAAATGCCCCTAAGATAAACCCAATGAGTAATACGTAAATTAAACTTTTAAGTTTTAGTGTTTTCATTTCTGTAGTTTTTTAAAAATAATATTAATTTATGAAAGAGTTACTAGTTAATTATTCCTGTATTAAAATTCAATACCATTTCCCAATTCCTATACTAATTTCGAAATCAAACTTTAGAAAACAATTCGAAAGTCCTTTTTTAGTCCTATTTTGAAAGCTATTCCACGAAACAAACCTTAAGAACCATATCAAATGAAAAAATCCGCTTTTACCCTTGCTTTTGCATTACTGTCCTTTCTGGCCCTTGCTCAAGAAAAGGAAATGAAAAAAGAGATTCCAAAGGCAGAAACCTTTACTTCTACCCAAACCGTTTCCATTAAAGGAAAGACCATCACATTGGCCACAGAAACTGGAACCCATCTATTGCGAGACGAGAATGACAAGCCCATTGCTTTATTCGGGTTTACACATTACAGAAAAACCAACTCTGGAAAAAACAGACCTATCGTTTTTGCATTTAATGGTGGGCCCTTATCAGCTTCGTTCTGGTTGCATTTTGGGGTTTTAGGGCCTAAACGTATTGAAATCAACGACCCAACGTATACCAAACCAGCTCCTTATAAAGTGGTCAATAATGAATATTCCATTTTGGATAAAGCAGATTTGGTAATGATTGACCCCGTGGGCGTAGGTTTCAGCAAACCTGTTGGCGAAGCCAAATGGGAAGATTTTTGGGGCGTAGACCAAGATATTCGAAGCATCGGACTATTTATAGAGCAATTTATCATCAAGGCCAACAAAATGAATTCGCCAAAGTATTTGTTGGGTGAGAGCTACGGTACGTTCAGAAATGCAGGTTTGGTGAAACATCTTCAAGATAAGGGGATTGCCATGAATGGCGTAATTATGGTGTCCGCGGTGTTTGATTTACAGCATTTGTTGTTTGGACCTGGGGATGATACGGCATATTTAATTCATTTTCCTACCTATGCCGCTACGGCTTGGTACCATAACAAAGTAAAAAACAAAGGGAGCAGTCTGGAAGCATTTTTAAATGAAGTTAGGGCGTTTACCCAAAACGAATATGCCCCTGCCCTACTCAAAGGTGACCAGCTTAGTACCTCAGAGAAATCTTCCATTGCCCAAAAATTGTCTGATTATTCTGGTTTGAGTCAAGACTACTACCTAAAAGCAGATTTACGAGTGACCAATGGAGAGTATTTTCAAGAATTGTTGCGAAATGAAGGAGAAACCGTTGGGAGATTGGATTCCAGATTTACAGGAATAAGCGAGGACCTTCTATCCCAGAATGCGCTTACCGACCCGCAGAGTGATGCCATATCCACCCCGTATATAGCAGCGTTTAAGGATTATCTTTACAATGACCTCAAGGTTCGAAAAGATTTGACCTATACCACAACCGCAGGCTCCCGAAAAGGTTTTAAGTGGGACTGGAAACACAAAGGCAATATTAGTTGGAACATGCAAGTGGCCACCACTACCCTTCCAGATATGACTTCGGCCATGAAACGAAATCCTAACTTAAAAATTCTAATCCTTAACGGTTATTATGATTTGGCCACCGTATTCTATGGTGTGGAACATTCCATCAACCATATGGGGTTGGATGCTGAGCTGAAAAAGAACATCATTATGAAGTATTACGAAGCGGGCCATATGATGTACACCCACATCCCTTCCATGGCCAAGTTCAAAGTGGATGTTGATGAGTTTATAGACGAAACTTCCAATTAAAATCTGCTTAAAAGTGCTTTATGGTCCTTTTTAAAAAGGCATCCACAAAAGAAGAATATAAACTAGGTCAGTCTCTATTTTCAAAATATGCCGAAGATATTGGGATTGACCTTTCCTTTCAGGATTTTGAGAAAGAACTACAGCAGTTAGAAAAACAATATGGGGCTCCCGAAGGCAGCCTGTTCCTCATCTTTGAAGACGCTACCCCTATTGGTTGTTTTGCCATAAGGAAGTTGGAGTCTGAAATTTGCGAGTTGAAGCGCATGTTCTTGGAAAAACAGCAGCGAGGGAAAGGAATAGGAAAACAAATGATGGGCGAAGCGTTACGAGAAGCTCGTCATTTAGGTTATTCCAAAATACGTCTGGATAGTATAAAAAGTATGAGGTCTGCCATTGCACTGTATACCGCGTTTGGTTTTAAAGAAATAGAATCGTACCGGCACAATCCCTTTGATGATGCTATTTACTTTGAAAAAACCCTTTAATATAGGTTCTCCTGAAAAGGTGTAACACTTGCAAAATTCTACCCTCTTTAGGGTGCACAAATCACAACGATATCGGTAATCAAGCATAGAACCTATGAAAAATCGAATTGTCTGCATTGTAGGCATATTACTTTTTTGGTCAACTTCCGGAGTATTGGCTCAAATGTCATCAGAGCCCTTTGAATTTCAATTTGAAGGCAAAACCTTGAGAGGTTTGATTGAAAAACCGGAAAATAAAACCTCCAAAGCCATTGTCATCATCATTCCAGGTTATGGCAAAACCAATTTTGTACAGGGAAAATGGTTCAGTAGGCTACGACACCATTTGGTGGCCTCTGGTTTGACCGTCGTTCTTTGGGATAAAATGGGATGTGGTGATAGTGAAGGGGTGTTTGATGCCCAGCAACCGGTTGAAAATTCTGCTGAAGAAGCACTGGCAGCGATTGAAGAAATTAAAAGACGACAAATACCTGGGGCTGATAGCATCGGGTTTTGGGGCATTAGCCGTGGGGGTTGGATAGTTCCCTTGATCAATGAGAAATTCCCCATCGATTTCTGGATTTCAGTTAGTGGCACGGACGACAAGGAGAACTTTGGATATCTGCTAAAGTCCAACTTGCGCATTGCAGGTAAAGAAGAGGCCGAAGCGGAACGTTTATACCAAGCGTGGATGTTGGGACATAAAATCTACAATACCCAGGGAAGCTATACGGACTATTTGAAAGCAATAGAACCTTTGGTGCAAGATAGCACGAGTCAAAAACTCTTTGGATATCGGGAAGTACGTGAAATAACCGAAATGGATATTGAAGAATTCAAAAAAGAACAAAAACAATATACCAGCAAAGGACATTTTGATGCAGAAAGTGGTCTTTGGGTCTATATTGATGATTTTGATAAAACCCTGTTGAAGATTACATGTCCCGTTCTGGGTTTGTTCGGTGCCAATGACTCACAAGTGGACTGGCGCAAAACCAAAAAGCTGTACGAAGAAACCATGAGTGTAAATCCCAAAGCTGACCTTTCCGTTCGTGTGTTTGAAAACTGCAATCACGTATTGCAAAAGTGTGTCACCTGTGCTTGGCAAGAAGATTTATCCGCTTTAAACTGGGCTCCCTGTGATTCCTATTACGAAACCATGCAAGAGTGGTTGAAAGAGCAAAAAATTGTGGACTGACCTTTACTCAAACGACATGGGTTGAGTCAAGGCTTTGATTATTTCCTCGTCCCCTTCAAACTGTTTTTCAAAATTGTAGGGCACACTTTTGTAGGGATTATACCCAAGCTCAATAAACTTTTGTTGGGCCTTCACTTCTACAAAGCGATACATCCGCCACGACTTGGTGTCCGGATTATCGGTCATGTACTGTTTTATGGTAGGAGAGATTTCTTTTCTGATGGCAAGTGCTCCCAGCATGGCTTCCCGAGTTACTTCATCATAACCTGGAGCTTGGTCCAGTTCTTTGGTCTTAGCTTCAGAAAAAACCCATCTTCGAGTTAGTTCCTGCCATGCAGGCAATCCTTTTTCTTTATAGGTAGTTTCAAGGGAATCAAAATCATCGGTCGGATAATAAATACCAATGGATTTGATAGCCCCATCCTGAAGCCATCTGCTGGCCATTAAGGCTATGGCCCCTTCTCGGCTTCTATTGGTGACAATATAAATGGAGTCGTTCAGGCGTTTCTCGATAAAAACCGTATCCACCCGAGCAGGATAGGGACTCTCCTCCTCCCTTACGGGTTCGTAGGTAATGATATCCTTGTATTCTGTGATTTTCTGTTTATCGCCTTCCATGCCATAAGCATACCAGGTGCTGTTTTCTTGCCCCAAAACCGAGACAAAAGGGAACAAGCCAATCCACAAAGCGATTGAAAAAATTCTATATATCCTCATTTTTCTAGTTTATGACCTTAAAATAGGAATGAAACTCGTCTTCCGGTTCCAATTCTGTGTAAACGTCGGTTTTTTATGTACGCGTGGGCCTGAATGCCATAAACCTCTCGTCGTTCTGAACCTGTTTCAGAATTCGCACCAATAAAAAACACTGTCATTCCGCACTTGATGCGGAATCTGCTGAAATTGAAACAAATGTCATTTTGAACGAGCGAGCGACTGAGAAATCCCTTCTTGTTCCAGATTTATCGCTAGCGCTCGAAATGACAAGAGAAAACCATTCGTCATTCTGAACCTGTTTCAGAATCCGTACCAATAAAAAACACTGTCATTCCGCACTTGATGCGGAATCTGCTGAAATTGAAACAAATGTCATTTCGAAGAAACGCAGCGACTGAGAAATCCCTTCTTGTTCCAGATTTCTCGCTAGGGCTCTAAATGACAAGAGAAAACCGTTCGTCATTCTGAACCTGCCTCGCCGGCAAGGCTGGCTTGGCTCAGAATCCGTACCAATAAAAAACACTGTCATTCCCCACTTGATGCGGAATCTGCTGAAATTGAAAGAAATGTCATTTCGAAGAAGCACAGCGACTGAGAAATCCCTTCTTGTTCCAGATTTCTCGCTAGGCTTGAAATGATAACCCTTAAGGTTCCTTTGCAATCGCCTCAATACGTTCCCAAAGACATTTGGTAGCATAGAGGGCATTCTTCTCTGGCCCGTCGATAAGGCAGTAGGAATCATAAAGCGCCATATCATGCACCAGTTTAAGGGATTGCACCAAATCTGGCCCATCCAGCGCATCGGTAAACGCAAGGAGTTCACGTTGCTTGGGGCTAATTGATAATGAAGTTTTAGATAATTTTTCTGAATCTTTTGAAGAGATGTCAACACTAAGTTCTTTACATCGCTTATGACTTTTTGTTTTAGACATAAGATTATGTTTTTAAGTTAAACCCAGAATGTGTTGACGACACAAAAATACAGTTTCTACAAAAACAACATATTATGCACCAAAACCTTTAATTGCGGATAACCTTCCATTTTGGAACAAGATTTGGTATTTTAAAAATATAGAATTTCCTCTAAAAAGTGCGATTTACCCTCTCATATGGGTAGGATAATGGCAAAAATTAGATAAATTGAGGATATAAACGAGTTACCCAACATTTGAAAAAAACTTTCGAACATAACAATAAGCTATTGAAAATTCTTTTAAGGGAGAATATCTATTTTTCTGTTGGTACTATAATAATAACACCGATTTATTATTATTTAAGAAAAGGAGAGCAATTTGTTTTGGACTTTTTGTTTGTCAAAATAATGTCTGTGATTTTCTTAATATACAATCTGCCGAACTTCATTATTTACCTTGATTATTATAAAGAAAATAGAGATACTAAAATTGAAATTGATACTGAATTAGGTACCATTGGAATTGTGAAAAATGGAATATCAAAACAATATAAAATATCAGAAATAAAATCTTCGGTTTATCATTTAGGAATTTATTATAAAAATCGGATTGACAATGCAAGACGTTGGAAAATGATAAACTCTGACCTCGCATATTGGGATTTGGAATTTAATAATAGTGACAGATATTATATTTCAAATCTACTTGTGGACTTTTTGCACGACAAACCGATTGTGGACAATACAAAATATAGGTTTAGAATGTTTCAGTACATTAACAAATCTGATTCTAAAGAAGCTGTTGAATTAAAACAAGTTCAAGAAAAAAATCGAACTGAAAAATTCGTCGAAAAATTTCAATCCAAATCAGAAAGTGAACTGAATGAAATTTTGAATAACAAATCAAAGTATCAGAAAGAAGCTGTAAAGGCTGTTGAAATAATAATGGAAAATAAAAACGTTGGGTAACAATGTATAACCGCAATTACTGTGGATTCGACTATGTCCGAATTCACTCGAAATTGCTAAAGCCTGTGCTAAACCGAAAATTAACGCTAATTTAATCCGTAACTGATGGTTATATTAGACCGTTGCCATTAATTGAAATGAAACTAACAGACCAAATAAAAATCCGAGAACTTAAATTCAAACCAAAGGTTGAGGTTTTAGAAAAAACTGTTGAATTGAACGACATAGGAATTTCAATTCCAATACCCAAAGGATTTAAGGTTGATGACGGCGGAATTTTTGAAAATTTTAAAATGGAATATGTGTTTCCAGAAAACTCAGAATTTTCAAAAAAGGATAGAGAGAACTTTGAAAATGGAATCTTCCCACCTGTTTTCACTCTGAAAAAAACTAATAGAAGACCAATTATTGCCTGTTATTTGTTTAAGGCTAAAGCTTTAAAAGGCGGAAGCAATCTAAATATTCGTAGTATAAACAAGTTTGAGTTAATGTGGGCTCCCTACTTGGCAAAAAAGACAAACGAAGTGCCAATGAATGCCAAAAGGATTTTAAAAAATAACTTGACCGGAGCGCTATCAACCGAATACGGATTTGACTATAAAACGAAAAGTGGAACTAAACCAATTCCATCAAATTTGAGAATATTGACTTACGAAGTTGGGAAATTTGTATTGACTATTTACTTGATTTACGACAATGCGCACAATTTGGTGCAATCCGAATTGGATTCCTTTATTGACGGAATAAAAACTAATGGCAACAATGGCTATAATTCATTGTGGCTAAGAGCTAAATCGATGTTTAACCTATAAATCTAACGGCAGGATTTCAGCGGAATAATCCTTCGGATGATTCCACAACGAAATCATAGCCTAGACCGTTGTGCATAATAAGAAACCTCAAATCAATTATACTTGAGTTCAAATTTTGAATTTATTTATAACTAATAAATAATAGAAATCTTTAGACTTGACTTCGATAGAAATACAATCGTCCAAAATACATTTTATGAAAAAACACAAAATAAAATTATTGATTACATTTATTTCAATTGGTGTAATTGTCTTCCTGATTGTAATTCTGCTTTTAAATCTATTTCCTGCAATGGATGATAATGGAAGAATGAATGTCATTGTAAATCTAATTACAAATATTTTAGGGACAATTATTGGGGCAGGATTAGCTTTTTATTTTGCTATCCGTCAATTTACGATTCAGAAATCAAAAGAAAAGACCGATTCTGCTGTTGATTTAACTCTTGAATTTCACGAAAAATTTAATTCGAGTGAAATGTTTGAGGCTAGAGGTAAAGCAGATAAATTGATTTTAGAAAACCACTCTGAATCTTTAGCTAAACTGTTTGATAAATTCGAGGAAGATAAAACTCGTTGTGTATTTTTAATTGTACGATTTTATGAACAACTCTGGTATTTTATTAAGCACGATAAGGTCGACTTAAAACTTGTTCCAGATTTTTTTTGGGAGTATCTTCTATTGGTGGTATATAGTTTGTTTCAAACACCAACTTCTTCAATCAAATTGGCAAGCAGGAAAAAATATAGAACTATTAAAAGAATGGTTTGATACTAATTCCAATAAATCAGACTTGGGAAATTGGATAGCAAATGCTGAGCAAGATAGAAAACGTAGGATTGAGGGAGAGAAACGATAAATTAGAATTTAAGAGAATATAAAACTATGCACAACAATGTATAACCACAATTTACTCACGAATGTTTATTTTCAAAAGAGTTCGTCAGTCGCTCGGCTCTGGTCAGTGGATTCGACCACCCTTCGACTTCGCTCAGGGCAGGCTCAAGCGAATCCACCCCGCCTTGCCAGGCGTGGCAGGTCGGAATTGCGAGCGTCAGTGCTTAATCGAATAACAGTAATTTAAAACCCGTAACTGACGGTTATACGAGACTGTTGGCAACAATATGAATAAACTAATAATTCTCTCGCTTATAATGGTCGGATTTTCTTCCTGTGGACAAAACCTGAAATGTGCGGATTTTAAAAACGGGGCTTTTTTGATTCCTGGAGATTCGATTTACTCAATTAGTTCTAACATAATTCGCAAAAATGGACGACAAGTGGAATGGGGAAAGGCTGGAGACAGTACGCATGCAATTATAAAGTATTTGGACGATTGCAACTGGATTTTGACCTATGATACTGAATTGAACGAATTGGATGAGTTGGAACAACTAATTAACGATTCGGGCGGAGTAAAAGTTGAGGTGTTGGAAATAAAAGGAGATACTCTTTTCTACAATGGGATTTTGAAAAATGACACCTTACTTTTTGAGCAACCTGGGACTATTATAAAACTGAAATAAATACTGTTGCCAACAAGGGCTATAATTTATAGCTGCAATTTCGCTAACTTGAAACTACTAAACAATCAACGGCTGGATTTGCCACGGTGGAAATGCTCCGCATTTCTTCACCGCCACAAATCATAGCCGAGACCGTTGGCATTAATTTGAAAAAATATGAAAAAAACCGTTGTACATTTTGAAATAGGATGCAGTAATATTGATAAAACATCCGAATTCTATAAAACTGTCTTTGGTTGGAATTTAAAGAAACACGGAAATTCTGCCTTAATTGATACAGGAGAGGAAGATGCTTTAAGTGGACATATCAATAAATTGGGACCAGACGACCCTCAAAATTATGTAACCGTTTATATTGAAACTGACTCTCTGCATTCTGATTTAAACGCAATTGAATTAAACGGTGGAGAGATATTTGTAAAACCAATTAAACTACCCGATGGAAGAGAGTTCGCTTGGTTTAAAGATGTAGCAGGAAATCTAATAGGACTAATTACACCCAAGTAAACGTAATTTGGATAAAAAAACTGCTTACAACAATGGCTATAAGTAATTGCTTGTTCTCGCCTACTTCTGAAAATCCGCGAGGATTTTCAGTTTGGTGTGTACTTGCTAAGTTAAGTACTAATAAACGCAACTACTTATAGCCGGGACCGTTGGTCATAATATCTCTATTATTATAATTTTCTTCTATAAGGAATTCAACCTTGTATACTGTAACAAATTTGTATTTGACTTATCTCTGATACATAAACTACTTTAAACTCTCAGAAAATGAAGAAAATAGGAATATATTTATTACTATTATTTACCACGCTTTTTTCTACACATTGCTATGCGACCTGGTCTATTATTGCTGTAGATAGAAAAACAGGAGAAATAGGAATTGTAGGGGCTTCTTGCACCTTTGATGTATCATGGATAGGGTCCATAGAACCCGGAAAAGGGGCTGTTATAGTGCAGGCAGCGAGTAATTACTATGCCAAAATGCGAGGTGTTACGCTTATGGAGAATAATGCTTCAGCTCAGGAAATAATGGATGCAATGATGGCCAAAGAATTTGATCCCGAACTACAACAATACGGAGTAATCTTAGTTAATGACAACAGCAGCCCTTTGGTTTATTCTGGAGCTCAGATTAAAGATTGGAATGGCGAAATGTTAGGTGATGATTTTGCGGTAATGGGCAACATACTTGCAGGAGAGGAAGTAGTTCAGAAAGCCTACGAGGCCTTTGATCAAAATAGGGACAAATCTTTAGCTGAACGCTTAATGCTAGCCCTTAAAGCTGGAGAACAAGCCGGAGGTGATAAAAGGTGTGGAACACAATATGCCAGATCCGCTTTTATGATGGTTTACAAACCTGAAGATGGAGCTATTTTAAAATTAGCAATTCAAGGTATTGAGAAAGGTGGTAAACCCGCTGTAACTTTACTAAATCAACAATTTGATTTTTGGCGTAAAGAAGAAAAAGAAAAAAACTAGAAACTACCCCCAACAACGTATATAAAAAATAGCGGTTTAGGTACAAATCTAAACCGCTATTGCGTTTAATTAACTATATTAATTTCCGAAAAGTTAGTGTATTAAATACCGTGACTTTTTATATACTAGACCGTTAGGCTCAATACTGAAAAGCTTTTGATATACAGAAAATCACAAATCGGATGGGTAATACTCGGAATTATAGTTCTGACAATCATTTTACTATTCATCTTATTTGAAACTCAGTGGGGTGATAATCCTTTAACCATGGTTCCTTTTGTAATAATATCCATTCTTTTATTAATTATACTACTCTTATTTTACAAACTTACCATTGAAGTTGGTGGATCTTATTTAAATGTGATTTATGGGATTGGATTGATTAAAATCAAATTGAATATTGATGATCTCCTTGGTACAAAGGTGATAAGAACAGCATGGTATTATGGACTGGGAATTAGGTTTACGGTCATGGTTGGAACAGCAGAGCCAGAAAAGCTAAAGAGAGTCCTAGATGAAAATTTCAATAGAATATGAGCCTAAGATTGGCTATAATTCATTGATGCTTTTTAACTAACTTGAAATATATTAACAATTAACCCAGCTGGATTTCGGTGGAATCATACCCAAGTCCATTGGCATTCATTCGAGTCGAGCAATAAGAATGAAAAATATAGAAACCTATATCGTTGACTCATTTACCGACCAACCTTTTAAAGGAAACCCAGCGGGGGTTTGCATAGTAAAGGATGAACTTTCTAATTCAGAAATGCTTTCAATTGCAAAAGAATTGGGATTGTCAGAAACAGCATTTATTGGAGAGTTAAATGAGAATAATGAATATCCAATCCGGTTCTTTTCACCTAAAATGGAAATACCTTTATGTGGGCATGCTACTCTTGCGTCTTCAAAAGTTCTTTTTGAAAAAAACGGACAAAATTCAATTGTTTTTGTGAATATTCAGAACTTAAAATTACCCATTGAGCTCGATAAAGAATTTATAAAAATGGAATTCCCCATTTATGAGACAGTCCCTAACGAAGTCCCCTCTAAATTACTTGAAGCCCTTGGAATTAAAGAAGTAAACCATAGTGAGTTCAATGCTGAAACTAAAATACTGCTACTTGAAATTGAGAGCGCTCAATTATTAAAAAACCTTGCACCCGATTACGACAAATTAAAGAAATCGCATAAAGGGATTAATGGAGTACTTGTAACAGCACTTTCAGCAAAGTCAGGATTTGATTTTGAATCAAGGTATTTTTGGCCTTGGAGCGGAACAAATGAAGACCCAGTAACTGGAGGAACACATACTTTTTTGGCAAAATATTGGGGAAAGAAATTAAATAAGTTAAAGATGAATTCTTTTCAATGTTCTGAAAGAACTGGATTTATGGAAGTTGAATTATTGAACGAAGAGAAAATGACGATAAAAAGTAAGGCTCAAATTGTTTTAAAAGGGGAATTGAAAATATAGCCTATGCAAGCAATGGCTATATGTCCACGTTGGGCAAAAGCCCGCTACCATTAATACAAGAGACCGTTGTAACACCTTTAACCAAACCGGAAAAAGTAGTCTATTAAAATGAAAATACTGATATTCGGAGCATCTGGTTCGGGAACCACAACCTTAGGAAATGAAATTGGTAAAAGAACTGATTTTAAACATTTGGATGTTGACGATTACTACTGGAAAAAAACCAATCCACCATACCAAGTAAAAATACCCTTGACCGAACGGAATATAAATCTAAAAGCGGACTTCAAAAAGTTTGAGAATGTCGTCGTAAGTGGTTCAATGGTAAGCTGGGGAATGGAATGGAAAACAGCATTTGACTTAGCAATATTTATCCAATTGGAAAATGCCAAAAGAATGGAGCGACTTAAAAACCGAGAAGCTGTACGTTACGGAGAAAAACTACTGACGGACAAAAATATCCAAAAGAACTCGAACGCATTTTTGGAATGGGCAAACCAATATGAAAATCCAAACTTTGATGGTCGCTCTTTGAAAGTTCATAATAATTGGATTGAAATGCTGGATTGTAAAATATTAAGGTTAAATGGAGCGACTGAATTGAATGAAAATGTAGAAATAGTATTGAACAAAATAAAAGCGTGTTACAACAATGTATAAACATAATGTACTCACCAATGTTCATCCTTAAAGGTGTTCGTGGGTCGCTTTGCTCCAGTTGACTGATTTGGCTACCCTTCGACTTCGTTCAAGATAAATTAATCCATTCAGAATGGCTTACTATGCGTTCTTATTCGAAAAACAATAACTTAAAACCCGTAGCTTAAGGGTATGACCGCCAAATACGATAAAATAGGAGTTGATTACAATCTGACACGAAAAGCAGACCCCTATTTAACCCAACAACTGCTTTACCATTTACAACCCACCAAAAATGGCAGATATTTGGACATTGGCTGCGGGACAGGCAATTATACCCATGCTTTTCAAAAAAAAGGATATGATTTTATGGGTGTTGACCCCTCTAAAGTCATGCTGGATAGAGCAAGGAGGAAAAACCAAGAGATTGTTTGGAAAATAGGTTCAGCAGAAAACACTGGACTTCTTGAATCAAGTTTTGATGGTATCATTGGCTCTCTTACTATACACCATTGGACCAATTTGGAGTTAGCTTTTTTGGAATTGTTTAAGATTTTAAAACCCAACCGGCGCATCGTAATCTTAACTTCAACGCCTATACAAATGAAGGGGTATTGGCTCAATCACTATTTTCCAAAAATGTTATTGGATTCCATAGTTCAAATGCCAAGCATGGAGCAAGTTAAAGAAGCGATCACCTTAAGCGGATTTGAGTTTCTGGAAACACACAAATATTTTATACAACCTAATTTGGAAGACCATTTTCTATATTGTGGTAAACATAATCCAGAACTCTATTTTGATGAAAGAATTAGAAGTGGTATTTCCTCATTTTCTTCCTTGTCCAACAGGACAGAAGTAAAAAATGGATTGTTACGATTGCGGGAAGATATAGACAGTGGAGAAATCAAGAATGTCATGAAGACCTATGAAAACGATTTTGGGGACTACCTTTTTATTATTGGTAAAACGCCGTTAGGTCCTAAGGTTTAAAGCCTCCTCCACTACCGTAAGATTATATCTTGTGCCTGAAATACTTTCCCAACAATTTTTTAATTTAAGGGTCAGTTTATAACAAGTCTCCGTTTAGTAGCTGCTATCCTTACAAAATCATTGCCGAGACTTTCGTACATTTTTTTGGTCGTCAAATCTGAAATTTCTAAAAACCGTGAAAAGGAGACAATTTATAAAGAAAAATACGGGTCTTTTGGCCACAATTCCTCTAATTAACCTACAACCTTTAATTTTTGAATTCATGAATGCGGAAATTTTCAAATGTAAAATCGGAGGGTTTGAATGCACAATTTTCAAAGATTTGATGTTCAAGTATCAGGCTAAAGACTACTTCATAAATGCAAACGAAAAAGAACTTAACACTGCATTGAGAAATTACAATGTAAATCCTGATAACATCCCCTCACCATATATTGCAATGTTATTGCAAAAGGGAACTCAAAAAATACTTATTGATTCGGGAATCGGGTTTTCGGAAGAGCCAATTGTATTTAAAGGAAAAACATTTGTTTTGAAAGGCAAACTGCAACAATTATTGGCCAAAGAGAACATTAGTACGACCGACATAACCGATGTTGTGATTACACATTTCCATCCCGACCACATTGGAGGAGTTTATACGCCTGAAGGTGAACTAGTTTTTAAAAATGCAAAGTTTCATCTTCATCAGGAAGAATGGGACTTTTGGAATACTTCAAAATCAGACTCTCAACCAGCATTATTCAAATTCTTTGTAGAAAACAACGTCACACCATTAAAAAACGGGAATGTTAACTTTATTACCCAAGATTATCAAGAAATTTGTGAGGGAATAACATCGATTAATGCCTTTGGCCACACAGCAGGACAAATTGCACTAATCATAGGAGATACGAATGAAAAACTACTTTATATCTCCGATGCATTCTTACATCCTTTACATATCGATAGGCTAGACTGGCAAACCAATTATGACTTAGACCATAAAAAGTCTAAAAAAACAAGAATTAAACTGTTAGAGCTTGCCAATAAAGAAAGTATGAAAATAAATGCGTTTCATTTTGATTTTCCAGGTCTTGGATTTGCTGAAAGAAATGGCGAGAAATGGAAATGGGTTTACGATAAATAAAAACGGTGTACAACGTATAACTTATTGCAGTCAAAAATTCAAAACTAAATTTCCCACAATCAATTATCTTTAGACCGCACCAGTAATTTTCCACAATAGATTGCTATATATTCAACTGATTTTTATGAAAAAAACCACTCAATTTCTATTGACATTTTTTATCTGTAGTGGCCTATTTATCTCTTGTAAATTTTCTAAGGAAAAGGAACCAAACAAAGTAACTCCTGCTCAACCCACGGCCTTGCAAGTGGTGGAAAAAGGGATAGAGACTTCGGGGACCATGGAGAAATGGAAAAACATTGCCTCCTTGCAATACACCAAAAAATCAAGATTACTTCTTGAAAATGGAGAGGTCGAGTCTGACGTAACCCAACGGCATCACTACGTGTACAGACCCAAGAAAAGTGTGAGAATTTCATGGGTGGTGGATACCGATAGCTTTTTAATTGTACATACAGATTCCATTTCCCAAAAGTTTAAAAATGATAGCCTTGTTGACCAAGGTGCTTCCGTAAAATCCACTGTGAATAGCGCAACGTATGTGTTGGGCATGCCCTTTAAATTATTGGATAAGGGTACCGTGCTCTCCTATGACGGGCTGAAGTCTTTCAATGCTATCGACACCATACATGCGGTTAAGGCTACCTATGCCCCTGAGCAACACCAAAACCATTCTACCAAAGATGAGTGGTGGTATCATTTCAACAAAAACACCGGGGCCTTTGTGGGCTCAATGGTGTATCATGCACCCACATATGCCCTTATCGAGAACCTATCCATGATTACAGAAAAGGGACTTACCTTTCCAAAGCACCGGAAGAGCTATAGATGTGATGCAGATGGTAACAAAGTTTTCCTACGCGCAGAATTTTGGTATTCAGATTACTCCATTGAATTTCTAACTGAACATTAAGACGAATACCGTACGACTTATCAGGGCAACCATGAAAAAGCAAATCTTAATTAGCCTATTGATTTTTATAACGGCATTTGGTTGGGGTCAAACGAACTCAATTGACCATTTAAAACAAGAAATGGAAGAGGTGATTGAAGGAAAATCAGCTACCGTAGCTGTTTCAATGCAAGGAATGGAAGCAAAAGAAAACCTTTCAATAAATGGAAACCTGCGCTTACCCATGCAAAGTGTTTTTAAGCTTCATTTGGCAGCTGCAGTTTTACATGAAATTGACAAGGGGAATTTAGGTATAAATGATTCCATCAAGTTGGCTCCGGAACTGATACTGGAATATAAAAACCTTTGGAGCCCCTTGCGAAAAAAATATCCGAAAGGAGGAAAGGTTTCAATAGAAGAGCTCTTAAAATACAATGTGGCTTGGAGTGATAACGTGGCGTGTGATGTGTTGCTTGACCTGATTAGCGGACCAAAAGCCGTCCAAAACTATATACACGGACTAGGAGTAAAAGACATTGCCATAATTGACAAGGAGATTGTATTGCAATCCGATTGGAGCCGACAATACCTTAATTGGTCAACTACCAATGCTTCTAATTCACTCTTACAAATCCTTTATGAAAACAAGGACATACTAAGTGCTTCGAGTCACCAGTTTTTAATGACTACCTTAAAAGAAACCTCAACAGGGAAGGGTAAAATTCGTGGACAACTTCCAAAAGATGCCATTGTTGCGCACAAAACAGGTTTTTCAGGTAAAAATAAAGATGGTATAACTGGGGCAACAAATGATATTGGAATCGTTTTTTTACCTGAAGGCGGATACTTCTACATCAGTATTTTCATTAGTGATTCAAAGGAAGATGAAGCTACCAATCAAAAAATAATGGCAGATATAACCAAACTTGCCTGGAACTATTTTCAAACAAAAAAATGACAGATACCTGGCTACAGCGTTGGAACAACAGATACAGTGAAAAAGGGTTTGCCTATGGCACTGAACCTAACGTCTACCTAAAAGAGCAACTGGACAAACTCACTCCGGGAAAAATCCTTTTTGGCGCAGAAGGTGAAGGTAGAAATGCCGTATATGCCGCCAAAATGGGTTGGCATGTCTCTGCTTTCGATATTAGTATTGAAGGAAAAAACAAAGCGTTAAAGCTCGCCGCTGAAAACAATGTTTCCATTGATTATAGCGTTGGGCAGTTGCCCCATTTAGATTTTGGGGACGAAGAGTTCGACGTCATAGCGCTTATTTATGCACATTTTCCACCGAACATCAAATCATCATACCATAGATTACTTGATACAAAATTGAAAAAGGGAGGCCTAGTGATTTTTGAAGCCTTTGGCAAAAAACATCTTGGATATCGCGATAAAAACCCAAGTATCGGTGGGCCTTCAGATTCAGCTTTGCTGTTTTCCACGGATGAATTAAAATCTGACTTTAAAAATTATAAGGCCCTGGAATTGGTGGAAAAGGAAATTGAGTTAAATGAAGGACTTTACCATATAGGTAAAGGTTCCGTAGTTCGATTTTTGGGGCAAAAATTATAAATCCACCGGAATAGCTACTACGCCAATACCACTGATGCTTTTTATATGACAGGGAAAATCAAATATCAGTTCAAAACCAAAATGTGGAAACACAATGCGCCTGGCGGATGGCATTTTGTTTCTATCCCAAAAGATATCTCCAAAGAAATACGCAAAAATTTACAATGGCAGGAAGAAGGATGGGGCCGGATGAAAGCAATTGCTGGCATAGACCATGTGCAATGGGATACCGCTATTTGGTTCGATAGCAAAGCGGGCACCTATATTCTTCCAATTAAAGCAGAAATCCGAAAAAAGACCAAGTTGAAAATAGACCAACAGCTTAATATGGCTGTTTGGGTTTAAAGCCCTTCTCAATTTGAGCCCATTCCAAGTAACAGAATCCATCTCTGGTCGTCCTATTTTAAAACCAAAGAATGACCAGTAAACATTTGCAAAAACTAGGTGGACTATCCGCAATTCTTGAAGCGCTCATTTACATTTCTGCCTTTATCGTGTACGGCGGTGTACTGGTGTATCCCAGCCCGGTAGCCAGTCCTATCAGCCAATATAATTTCTTATCTGATAACTATCGGATTCTTTCCATTCTGAACCTTACCAGTTATGTACTATTTAGTATACTGCTGGCCGTTTTGGTCTTGGCACTCCATCAGCGGATAAGCCGTTCTTCACCAACTTTATCTAAATTGGCTTCTATTTTTGGAATTATCTGGGTCGGCTTGGTAATAGCCAGCGGCATGATTTCCAATATAGGTTTGGAGGAGGTTTTGTCCATAGGTATTGAAAATCCAGAACATGCCATGTTGGTCTGGACAAGTGTGAGTATTGTTACAGAAGGACTTGGCGGAGGAAATGAAATTGTTGGAGGTCTTTGGGTTTTATTAGTAAGCCTAGCTGCATGGAAACACCAGTTATTTCCAAAGCTATTGACTTTCTTGGGCATCTTTGTAGGTGTTGCTGGAGTTTTAACCATATATCCTTTGGATACTTTTAAGGAGCTTTTTGGCTTAAGTCAGATTGTTTGGTTCGTATGGATTGGGATATTCATGATTCGCACGTCAGCGCTTCAAATGGATGATACATAAATTCAAAGCCTTACTCTGCTTTAGCATTCAGCAGTTCAATTTGGAACATGTTCAGCATTCAAATTCAAAATTTAACTCATCTATAAGACGAATCTTCAACTATCTTCATTAAGATTACAGCAGCTTAAACCACCAATAAAAACAAGAAACATGAAACTGTCTTTCCTTTTTTGCACCCCAGCTGCTCTCCTATTTCTACTTTCTTTTACAGTACAGAGTCAAACACAGGCCGATTCTTTGGCCATTAAACAGGTAGCTTTGGATTACATTGAATCACAACATAATGTGAATCCGGGCCAATTTGAACGTGCAGCACACCCCAGAATGGTTAAACGAACCTTTTGGACCAACAAAAAAACGGGTAAAGAGTATTTAAGGGAAACCTTCACCGATGCCATGATCCTGCTTGCGGAGACCTATAATGTGGATGGGGATGCATTTCCCGAAAATCCAAAAAAGGAGGTAATCATATTGGATATCTTTGATAAAACCGCATCAGTGAAGCTTATTGCCGACGATTGGATTGACTACATGCATATTGTAAAATTGAATGGAAAATGGCAACTAGTCAATGTGTTATGGCAATTCAATGATTCCAATGACCATTAATATGGCTTCATAAGATACCCTTATAGTCCAAACTAGGCTTTTATTTGCCCAGTATGTATCTTTGCATAGTGGAAAAGAATAAAAAACTCATATTGTTTGATGGAGTCTGCAACTTGTGCAACGGGGCTATTCAATTCGTAATCAAACGAGATATAAACGATACCTTCCGCTATGCTGCGCTTCAAAGTGAAATTGGGGAGGAGCTAATAAAAGAACGTGGTATCGATACCAGAAGGATTGATTCCATTATTCTTATTGAGCCAGGCGTAGCGTACTTCACCAAATCGGATGCTGCCTTGCGCATTGGCCAGAATTTTGGAGGACTCTGGAAAGGCCTAGCAATCTTTACATGGATTCCAAGACCCATACGCGACGGTATTTATGACTTTATTGCCAAAAATCGCTACAAATGGTTTGGCCGTAAGGATGCTTGTATGATTCCCACACCAGAACTCCAAGCAAAGTTTTTAGGGTAGTCCGCTACATCATTCCCTAAGCCAAAGTGTGCTTTCCCTTTATCAAAGACCAATTTTACGTACTGTTCCTTTTACACGAACGTTGCTAGTGTTAGGTTTGGATTGAACATCTAAATCCAACTCACATGAAAAAGCTAATTCTTCTCTTGTTCCTAGTTCCTGTACTAATTGTGGCTAACGAAAAAACCGTTCCATCCAAGATTAAAGAAGTTACCGTGTACTTAAGCGGTGCACAAATCCATAGAAAAGCAAAATGCACCCTGAAGGCCGGAAAAAATCAGTTAGTGTTTACTGGGCTATCGGCCAAGATTGATGAAAGTAGTCTACAAATTTCAGGATTAGGTTCAGCCTCCATCCTATCTATGTCATATGACCTTGATTATTTGAGTGAACTGGAAGGTAATCCAAAGGTAAAAGATTGGGAAAATCAGATTGTATCACTCCAACACGAGATTGCTCTATACAAAAATCTGATTATAGGTCTGGAAGAAGAAGAAAAGATAATCACAACCAACCGAGTGGTCAGTTCTGAAAATCAAGCTTTGGATTTAACCAAAATAAAAGAGATTGGTACGTATTATCGTGAACGTATCACGGCAATCAAAAACGAAATCTTTCAAACTAATCTAAAAATCAATGAAGCCAATCTGGAAATAGGTAATTTAAGAAAGCAACTTCAAGAAGTAAACAATGCTTCAGAAACAGAACAAGGAGAGCTAACACTTGTATTGGATGCTCCATTACCCATGAACTTGGAGCTGTCTCTGTCCTATTTAGTTTCAGATGCAGGATGGATACCCAATTATGATATCAAGTCGGAAAAACTGAACGCTCCTCTAGAATTGGCTTATAAAGCCCATGTATATCAAAAAACTGGAAACCATTGGGATAACGTAAACATTACTTTATCTGCAGGCAACCCAAATGTAAATGTCACAAAACCTGATTTAGGAACGCAATACCTAAATTTTACAAATAGAAATTCCAGAGGGCGGACAGGAACAGTAAAGAAAAATATATACCCCTATAATCCAACCGTAAAAACAATTACGGGAACCGTTATAGACCAAACGGGATTGCCGTTACCTGGGGCCAATGTTATTGTAAAAGGCACTAACAACGGTACACAAACGGATTTTGATGGAAACTTTTCCATACAAGTAGGGGAAGGAAAGGAAATTGTGATTTCCTACATTGGTCAAGTGTCCCAAGAGCTTCCCATTTATTCTTCGGTCATGAATATTCAAATGGAAGAGGATTATCAAGCCTTGGAAGAAGTTGTGGTTGTTGGTTATGGTACATCGGATGCTTCTAGCAATGTTCGTGTAAGAGGCTATTCCAGTACACCAAAGGTACAGCCTCCACTATACATCATTGATGGCGTTCCTGTAACAAATTACAATGAAGGAGACCTTGACGGCAATGAGATTCAAAGTATGGAAGTGCTTAATGGTGCTGAGGCTACTGCTATTTATGGAAATAGAGGTGCTTCTGGCATAGTGGTCATCACTACACGTCAAAATTCAATAAGGGATGATTTAACAAATACTAAATTTAGTATTAGGAAACCCTATTCTATCGTTTCGGATGGAGATATTACCGCAATTCAAATAGATAGTTTCAAATTACCTGCTGAGTATGAGTTTTTTGCTACACCTATCATCAACGAAAATGTATTTCTTACCGCTACCATGCAAGATTGGGAAAAGCTCCAATTGCTCCCTGGTGAAGCCAATATTTATTACGAAGGTGGTTATGCCGGAAAAACTACATTGAACCCATTTACCGTCAAAAAAGAGTTGATTCTATCTTTGGGCATAGACCCGAATATTACAGTAACCCGTAAACAACAGCGCAATTTTAAGAGCAAATCCTTCACAGGAAGTAATCGTGTCCTTAATCGCACCTATGACCTGGAGGTAAAGAACAACAAGACTCTAGCCATAGACCTTAAGTTAATGGACCGCATTCCTATTTCCCAAAATAAGGATATAAAGGTTAGCGATATAGACCCCATGTCCGCAGAATATGAAACAAAGACCGGCTTATTAACCTGGAAGATAAAACTGGAGAGCAAGCAATCCCAAAAAGAAAGCTTCTCTTTCCAAGTTAAATACCCAAAAGGACGTTACATTTCCTTATGATGTTTTCAGTCTTTTATGTCCAGATTGGGTTTGTGTGAATTTTTTGTGATAACAATTAACGTTAATTAAGAGTTTTCCGAGGGTTTTTCCCACTATCTGGCATTGATTTTGTGGTAGTTTAATACGTGGATTTCCTATGTTCTAAAGGTTTTGCACCCCGCTTTCCCGATTAGGAAAAAGACGTTCATTAGTTTACTAACAAAAATCAAAGATTGAAAATGAAAAAGGTAATGCTACTCCTCGTAATGTCACTATCCTTAGTGGCGTTTGCCCAGCAAGGCAATGTAAACGACATTTTGTTCACCAAATCAGGTGAAATTATCCAAGGTAAAGTGGTCAAAGTGACCAGTTCAACCATAAGTTTTAGTTATCCCGGTGAATCTTTAGTCAATGAAATCGGTTCCAACCAACTACAAAAAATCGTTTTTTCAAGTGGAAGGACCCAGAACTTTGCGAAGGCCTCTTCAGGAAACACGTCATCTACAAGTGCTACAAATCCAGCTCCTCCAAAGGAAGAAATAGCCACCACAACAATTCCCAAAGAGGAAATATATTTGGGGCCAGGTGATGATACCGCTGTCGAGAGCAATAGCAATAACCGTTTAGCGGTAACCCCGATGACTTTTTTGGTTAATGGAGAGTATAGCAAAGAAATATCAGGTCAAGCTACCCAATTTGCTACAGACTATTTGGCCAGACAAAATCAATCCCAACCTATTGAGGTGCAGGATATGGGAGCTACCATAAAAAAGCTTGTAGATGCCGGAATTGGTTTTCAGCAACTTTCCCAAACCACCTCTGAAAAACTTCAAAGTGTTTTGGGCACCGAATATTTGGTATTGATTGAGGTAAATGAGACCCATCAAAAAGCGCAACCCAAAAAGGACTCCGGTTTTTTTGATACCCAAGGGGAACAAACCGACCCAAGTTCCAATGTTCGCTATGAGATTGAAGTTATTCTGTTTGGCGCAGGTGGTTCAGAGAACTATTCGGCCAAATTTTCCAATGAACGTTCTTTTAAATCAACTTTGGGAAATGGAGGTGCAAAAAGCGATTGGAAAACCGCTATGCGCTATGTCTTGGACCAAATTTTGACCTCGGGCAGTTTGTAAAAAATAAAAGGGCAGACCACCTAACTGGGGGTACTGCCCTTATCTATTTAAATCGTTTTATTACTTGTAGAAACTAATTGGCTTATTCAAAAGTTTCATAATCTCCTCCTCACTTTCTAATTACTTGTGTCAGTTATAGTTTGCAAGCTAAATAAAGAAGTAAAAGAGAAATAGTGGATATTATGAAAAGGATTTTTGCTTGGTCTTGAAGCTTATTTTAGATTATTCAAGATAAAATCCAATGTTTTGTTTGTGTTCAGTTTCTGTGTAAATGAAAGGGGTTTGTGTGTGATAGGTTGCGCAAGACCACGATTCAGAAAATATTTAATGATATCTTCATCTTCAATAGCTACTTTTCCCATAAGTAAAGGGTCCAGGCTTTCTTCGTTCTGATACTTTTTATAAATTTTTCGAAGACCACTTAGGTATAATCGATCTTTGGTAAATCCGCCTCCCCGGTGCACGCGCAAAGTGATACCAAAAGCTTCGTTTCTATTCAGTTTATATTGTCCATGTATCAAATCGAAGGTATCAGCGAATGTATAACCTTTAATTAAACTATCTGCAGCTAAAACCCTGTATGCCAGTTCTTTAAGTCTTTTAAGAGTTAATGCGCCACCCATATACTCACTGAAGACCGCTAACCCTTCTTGAGTCTCAACATTTTTTGGAAAACCGTTGGAAAAAATGTGTAGGGGTTGTTGTAAACCATTATGCGTTGTAACCAAATGAACACCAATTTCATGATTCCCCAAAGTAAGCAGTTGATTTTTACTGAACTTGACATTTTTTTTGATAAAAAGTGCTTGCTCCGAATTACTTACCATAGCCTCGGCAGCTATGTGGTGTGAATATTTAATCTTTAAAGGAAAATCATAGGACTTGGCAAATTCTTCAAAATAGACCCGGGCTTCTTCAGGAGTATAAATCTTTTCCATATCTCCAGAATCGGGTTCATCTGCAAAATGAAGAATAAATCGTGCATTTTGCACATCCTTTTCCGTGGGCGTACCATAAACCCTAAGTGAATTGTAATAGAAATGCTTTCCGCGACCAATGGTTTCAATACATTGAATCATATTGGCGTAGAAATAGATAACATCTTGATAAAACTGCCTAATAATATCATCTTCAATTCGTTCCAAACGCTGTGAAAAGAAGAGTCTATGCAACTTATAGGGATTGAACTTAAGCTTGGGGTATTTAAAGTTCGGTTCGGACTTATATTTTGAAGCGAAAAACTGCTGCTTTTCTTTCTCTATATTAAGGGGGTTCACATAGCTTAACAACTCTATGCGACGTACCAACCTATGAAGGTTGGCATCAATCTCAAATACATGGCTATATTCCTTTTCCAATTCCTGTATTCCTTGAGCCTTTATCATGCAAACATTGCTTGAAATTCCTTAACCATTTCAGGTATGAGTTTTTTAAGTTGTTCCTCAACCGACTTGACCACTTCGGGATAAATGATACCACTTAATTCATCACAATATACTTTGGAAATTTCTGTGGCCAATACCAACGTATTATCAAAATTTCGGGTAATATATTTTAAAAAATAGCCATTCCCTTGAAAAGTATCATTGATTTTAGATGTATTTACAATGTCATTGGGCAATTGTATGGAACCCAATTTTTTACTCCATACTTCGGTTAATGCCCCAAAACGTTTTTGATCTATATTACTAGTTCCTAAATTCCATACCGGTACTTCCCTATCCCAGCGTTTCCAGTTATAGCTATGCATATCAAAAACAATCACATTCTTAAAGTCCGATTCAAGTTTCTGAACCAAAGCGTTGACCACTTTGTAAAAGTTGGCATGTTTTTGTAAACTCAGTTCTTTCTCTTCATTACTTAGTGGTTCTGTCCACAGTTCTTTTCCCCAAGCGTCATCGTAAACGGCTCTTTCAGGCTCTCGGTTTAAATCGTATTCAAATCTGCTATCCCTTCCTGCTATCACAATGGGAAACGTTTGAACCATCTCCTTCGTACAAGGGTCTTCTTCATACCAACGTTCGTATTCTGTATGTTTACAGTTTTCCCATAGCGAGGACCGGAACTGATGCCCATCATGAACAGCCCCACAAACAATGGGAACGTAATCTTCAATCTTCAAGGTGAAGGAATAGTCCGAAGAAACTGCTTCAAATTGTTTCCCTGCGGTAATATACTCTATGATTTCTTCAATGGAAAGTCTATGCATTTTCTACTTCACTGCGTAGTCTTGAACGTCTGTCAAAAGCTTGTAATTTGTCTACCACCTTACTCTCAATAAAGTCGATTACCTTGCATTGAATCTTGGTTTTGTACACTTTGTTCATGTAGGTAATTCCGCCGGGCGACATGACATTGACTTCCACTAGTTTACCACCAATCACATCAATACCAACAAAGAACAATCCATCGTTGACCAGTTTTGGCCCAATTTGCTTACAAAGTGCTTTTTCTTGCTTGCTCAAGCTATGCTTGGCCACAGAGCCCCCTGCAGATACATTGGAACGATGGTCATCACTTCCAGGTATTCTTCGCATGGCCCCTATAGGCTCTCCGTTCAATAGAAGAATACGTACATCACCTTGGTCTGCCCCTTCGATATATTCTTGTAGGATAACATAGTTGGAAGACCCATCTGAGTTGGTAACATAGAAGTCCAAAAGAGAATTGATGTTGGACATCGCCGATTTTTCAATCAAAATAACACCGGAACCTCCGAAACCATTCAAAGGTTTCAATATCATTTTATCCGCAGTGGATTCTTTTATCTGTTGAACCAAATACCTTTTGTTTTTGGAAACATGCGTAGCAGGTATGATATTACTATGACTGTCACCGAAGGCGGCCGTGTACAATTTGTTATTGGCCTCACGTAAACCTTGTAAGGAATTAACAATAAAGACATCATCCTTTACAGAATCCAGAAAATTGAGCATCAATGGGTCTAATGGTGGATTGGCCCGCATAAAAATCACATCAAACCCTGCTAGAGGTAACATCTCTTCGCGAATTACCGCTTGCTTGTAAAAGGTTTTTAAACTACTGGAAACCTTATCCATACGATTGATTACCGTACAAAAGGCGCTGGTTACACTGTTTCGAATGGTTAGGTTTGCGGGTGTACACAAAGCGACACCATGGTTTCGCTTGACGCATTCGTGGATCAAAGCTAAGCTTGTATCATTCTCTGGTTGGATTTCATCCCAAGGATACATTAAAAAGCAAATGTTCATGGTCTTGTATGGTTTATTGATAGCCTTAAGTTAAACTATGTAAGCCAACTACGCAATGGGCAGGCACATATATTTTCCTTTTACTTCACTTCTTCATAATGATCATCCCACTCCTTGATATTGGGTTCGCCAAGCTTATTTACAGATTTGGCAACTGTCATTGATACGGTAGCATCACCGGTTACATTAATAACAGTCCTGCACATATCCAAAGGCCTATCGACAGCAAAAATCAATGCTAATGCAACGGGATACAAATCTGCAGGAAAACCAATCGATTCCAATACTATTACTAGCATTACCATTCCAGCACCCGGGACCGCAGCGGAACCAATGGATGCCAATAAGGCGGTTAGGATAATCGCCAATTGATTTGAAAAAACCAATCCCTCCGGCCATAAAACCTGCATGATAAAAACAGCAGCAACACCTTGATACAGGCTAGTGCCATCCATATTAATAGTAGCGCCTACTGGAAGCACAAAACTGGAAACCTCTTTATCAACACCAATATGTTCCTCAACCCGTTCCATGGTAACTGGCAAGGTTGCCGCACTGGAACTTGTAGAAAAGGCCAGAAGTTGGGCAGGACTCATTTGCTTTAAAAACCAAAATGGGTTCTTTTTCGTGTAAAATGATACTATGATGGTGTAGAATACTATCATTAAAACCAACCCAAGGACCACTACCCCAGAATATTTTAACAATGCAAGGAGCAAATCGGGGTCACTTGAAGAAACCATCACGCTCGCCAAGAGTGCGAAAACGGCATAAGGCGCAATTAACATGATTAAATCGACCATTTTCAAAACCACGTCATTCAAAGAATCAAAAAAATCTTTCAACGGTTTAGCTTTTGATTCACCAATGAGCAACATCGAAATAGCAAAAATTATTGTAAATAGAATTACCTGTAGCATTTTACTATTGTCACTAAACGCCTTGAAAGCGTTATCAGGAACCATATCTTCAATAAAACCTAATGGACCACTCTCCCTCTGTTTTGAAGCTTCCTCCAATTTGGAAGTAACTCCAGAATCGTTGGCATACGTTTCGGAAAGCTTGGTAATGGTTTCTTCTGATATTCCATCTCCGGGTTTTAAAATATTTACCAAAATCAACCCTATTGAAATGGCAACCACAGTGGTTCCAATGTAAATCAGCATAGTACGAACTCCTATGTTCCTAAACTTGGAAATATCCTTCAAGTCAGAAATACCCTTAATCAGTGAGGCCAATATTAAGGGAATAGCAATGAGCTTGAGCAACTTGACAAAAATAGTCCCAAAAGGTTGAATCCAATCGGACACAAAGCCAGGGCCCCAAGCAAAGCCGGTCATAACAAAACCAAAGACAATTCCTAAAACCATCCCGATTAGGATTTGCCAATGAAGTTCTAGTTTACGCATAGGTGTAATTTTGGTTGGTAAGATAGTATTTTAGAATAGAAACCGCGAAGGGCACCTATATTTTGTTGTTTCGTGACAATAAGCAGAAGTCTGCCAATACCAAGGCTGACATGGCCTCTACAATGGGTACTGCTCTTGGCACCACACAAGGGTCATGCCTTCCTTTTCCTTGCGTAGTTACTTTTTCACCTTCTTTATTAATAGTCTCGTAAGCTTGTAATACAGTTGCCACTGGTTTGAAGGCAACGTTGAAGTAAATATCCATTCCGTTGCTGATTCCGCCCTGCACTCCCCCGCTTCGGTTAGTAGCTGTGGTACCATCAGAATTATATGCGTCATTATGCTCACTACCCTTCATAAGTACACCAGAGAAACCACTACCGTACTCAAACCCTTTTACTGCATTAATAGACAACATAGCCGCACCCAACCTGGCATGCAGTTTATCAAAAACCGGTTCGCCCAAACCAACCGGTACATTTTGAATAACTCCAGTAATAATGCCCCCTATGGTGTCCCCTTGTTTCTTTATCTGTTTTATATATTCCTCCATTTCCGCTGCTGTTTTTGGGTCAGGGCAACGTACGGGATTCGATTCAATCTTGGAAAAATCAAGCTCATTATAGGGAACCTTCAACTCAATTTCGCCAACTTGGGATACAAATGCATTGAATTTGACATCTGGTAAAAGCTGTTTTGCTATGGCTCCTGCTACAACTCGACTAGCGGTCTCTCTAGCAGAGCTCCTTCCCCCGCCTCGATAATCTCGAAAACCATATTTTTTATCATATACATAATCTGCATGAGATGGACGGTAGGAATCTTTAATATGGGAATAGTCTTTGGATTTTTGATTTGTATTGTGAATGGCGAAACCAATTGGCGTTCCCGTGGTTTTTCCTTCAAAAAGTCCTGAATAAATCTCCACAGTATCGGGTTCTTTTCGTTGGGTTACAATTGCGGATTGTCCAGGTTTTCTCCTATTCAAATCCAACTGTATTTTTTCTAAATCTAAATCCAATCCTGCCGGACAACCATCAATTATTCCACCAAGGGCTCGCCCGTGCGACTCACCAAAGGTGGTCAGCTTAAACAATTCCCCAAAACTGTTTCCTGCCATGTGCTTGAAGTAAAATCCAAATTTAGGTTTTAGCATTCGTTAAAAAAAACAAGGGTGCCAGTTAATCTTTAAATAACATAACTAGATGTTTATTGATATTTTTTTAACCGTATGCTTAAAAATTATTGAAACGAAATTGATTTTCAGTTTATTCCTACTCACTTACTTTGCATTTAAATCTTAGACGATTGAAAAAAAGGAAGATAGAACTGGCTGTAATTTCCGATGTGCATTTGGGAACTTATGGATGCCATGCGGATGAGCTCATTACTTACCTCAATAGTATTCAACCCAAAAAGTTGGTTCTGAATGGCGATATCATTGATATCTGGCAGTTTAAAAAGCGGTTTTTTCCTGCGTCCCATCTTAAGGTGCTAAAAAAGGTGATTGGAATGGCCTCTAGGGGTACCGAAGTATATTACATCACAGGAAATCATGACGAAATGCTTCGTAAATTTACGGACATTTCAATGGGCAACGTTCAGATTTCCAACAAATTGGTGCTCAATCTAGATGGAAAGAAGGCATGGATTTTCCACGGTGATGTTTTTGATGTCTCCATACAAAATGCAAAGTGGCTTGCTAAATTGGGTGGGTATGGATACGACATGCTTATTTTGATAAATAGTTTGATCAATTGGTGTCTTATAAAAATGGGGAGAGAAAAGTATTCCCTATCCAAACGGATAAAGAACAGTGTCAAAAGAGCTGTAAAGTACATAAACGACTTTGAAAACGTTGCCGCAGAGCTCGCCATTGAAAATGATTACGATTATGTAATCTGTGGACACATCCATCAACCAAAAAAGGAAAGAATTGAGAATAAAAATGGCAGTACGCTATACCTCAACTCTGGAGATTGGGTAGAAAACTTGACTGCCTTGGAATATTCCTTTAAAAGATGGCGCGTTTATCACTACAATCATGACAAGTTATCTCCATTTTTTGTTGATGAAGATTTAAAAGAAATGGACATGAACGACCTTATTGCTTCTATAACGGATAAGGAAGTTGAAGCAGAAGATGTTCAACACTTTCGGGAAGTTGAAAGAGAAGAATCTACAAATTCGGACCACGAGACCCTATAAAGTGCTTTTTAATGCCGATTTCAAAATAGAAACCGGGTGTAAAGCCTGTTTTTTGGTTCCATCCATGATTTGATGTCGACAACTGGTGCCATTGGCAGAAATAATGGTATTTTCCGAGGCCTTTCTGACGCTAGGAAACAACTTTAGCTCTCCAACTTGCATGCTCGTTTGGTAATGTTCTTTTTCATACCCAAATGAACCCGCCATGCCGCAACAACCAGATGGGATAATGGATACTTTATAGTTTTTGGGCAAGTTCAAAATGTCAAAAGTGACTTTCTGATTGGACAAAGCCTTTTGATGACAATGGTTATGAATTTTTACTTCACGCGTTTCTTCAGTAAAGAGTTCAGAAGAGAGGTTTCCTTCTTTTATCTCATTGGCGAGAAACTCTTCAATTAAAAAGGTATTTTGAGTTAAGCTTTTCAAATATTTGCTTTGAGGACAAAGTCTTTTATATTCATCCCTAAATGATAAGATTGCTGAGGGTTCTAAACCAAGAATAGGAAGGTTTTCATCCAATATACCTTTCATTCTCTCCAAGTTGGACTGTGCCAATGCTTTGGCTTGTTTCAAAAACCCTTTAGAAAGGTAGGTACGTCCACTTTCTGCATGAAAAAGGGTTACATCATACCCTAATTTAATAAGTAGGTCGATAGCATCCTTACCAATTTCAACATCCAGATAATTGGTGAACTCATCTATGTAAAGTACTATCTTTTGCTTTGTAGGTTTTTGGCTGTTTTTCTGATTCTTCAGGTATTTTTCAAAATCAAAACGATATACTTTAGGAAGGTCCCGTTCTTTAGCCACACCAAAAGACTTCTTAAGAACCCCTCCCAATATGGAAGATTTGTAAACAGCATTGGTCAAAGAAGGTATTTTACTCCCCAGTCTGTTGAAAGTGGTATTGTAGGCAAACAACTTGCTTCGTAAAGAATACCCATTGGATTCCTGATATTGGTATTGAAACTCTGACTTTAAGGTTGCTACATCCACATTACTGGGACATTCGCTGGCACATGCCTTGCAGCTTAGGCATAAATCAAAGACTTCTTTGAGTTCATCGTGGTTAAACCGATTGGTTTTATCAGAATTTGTCAAAAACTCCCTCAGTGCATTTGCCCTTGCTCTGGTAGTATCCTTTTCATTTTTGGTGGCATGATAACTGGGGCACATTCCTCCATTCATTGTGTGGCTTTTTCTACAATCCCCACTTCCATTGCATTTTTCGGCTGCTTTTAATATCCCCTCGCTATCCGAGAAATCGAGAAGTGTGTTTACTTCAGGTTCTTTTCTATCCACTTCGTAACGAAGGGATTCATCCATAGGAAAAGCATCAACTATTTTTCCCGGATTAAAAATTGAATTGGGGTCAAATACTTTTTTTAGCCGTCTTAAAAGTTCATAATTCTCTTCACCTATCATTAGAGGGATAAACTCAGCGCGGACAATACCATCCCCATGTTCACCACTAAAACTACCTTTGTATTTCTTGGTCAAATGGGCCACATCTGTGGTAATGGAGCGAAAAAGAGACACGTCTTCAGACTTTTTCAAATTTAAGATGGGACGTAAATGAAGTTCTCCTGCGCCAGCATGGGCATAATACACCGCTTCTTGACAGTAACCATCCATAATTTTGGTAAACTCACCTATAAAATCCTTTAAATCATCAAGAGCTACAGCCGTATCTTCAATACAAGCCACAGCTTTTCTGTCACCTACCATATTTCCCAAAAGCCCCAAACCGGCTTTTCGAAGTTCTATGGCCTTATTGATTTCTGTATCTTTTAAAATAGGATTGGCATAACTTAACCCTGATTTTTTGATGGTTTTCAATAGAGCTTCCAGTTGCTGCTGCAATTCAGAATCTGTGTTTGCCTTCACCTCCAACATTAAAATAGCGGCAGGGTCTCCATCTACAAAAAAGCGATTCTCCAGCTGCGCACGATTGTTTTTTGTACAATCAAGAATCACCTTATCCATCATTTCACAAGTATGCAGATTATGAGCCATTACCGGGGCTACGTCTGCCAAACAATCTTCTAAGGTTGCATAATGCGTACATACCATGGCGGCCTTGGAGGGTGGAATATCATCCAACTGGAGAGTGATTTCAGTGGTAAATGCCAGTGTACCCTCACTTCCCGAAAGGAGATGGGAAAGATTTAAGCCTTTATTTTCCCCGCCAAAAATGGTACTCTTCAATAATTCATCTATGGCATATCCGGTATTGCGCCTGTGAATCTCTGGCTTGGGGAATTCATTTTGAATATGTTTTTGGATTTTAGGGTTTGAAAGCTCGTTGAATAAAAAGTTATAGATTTTTCCTTCCAAAGTATCTTCATCTCTTTTCTTTTCAACAACTTCTTTTGATACATTCTTGAAAATGGTTTCGGTACCATCGGAAAGTAGGCATTTTAGCTCCAAAACCTTATCGCGTGTAACACCGTATTGTATAGAAGTGGTTCCGGAAGAATTGTTTCCGACCATCCCCCCAATCATACACCTGTTTGAGGTTGAAGTATTTGGGCCAAAAAAAAGACCAAAGGGTTTTAGATACTGATTCAACTCATCTCGAACAACCCCTGGTTGAACCCGAACTGTTTTATTTGCTTCATCCAGCGCTACAATTTGAGTAAAATGTTTACTTACATCTACCACAATACCATCGCCTACACATTGGCCAGCGAGCGATGTCCCTGCCGTTCTTGGAATAAGACCCACCTTGTGGGCATTTGCAAAATCGATTAAATGCTTTATGTCACCCTCGGTTTGAGGGTAGGCCACTGCTAATGGTAACTTTCGATATACAGAGGCGTCTGTGGCATATAAAGAACGCTTCAACAAATCAAACTCCAGTTCCCCTTGAAGTTTATCAGCTAGTTTTTTTAAAAAAGATTTATCCAATCTGGAACAATTTTTGGTCCTGTTAGTGAGTTTTATTGCAGATAGCAATACAAAACTATCTTAATTTTTACACTAAACGAGAAACTTATGAAGATTACCACATTATTTACCGGACTTTTTTTATTCGTAACTCTGAGCATACAAGCGCAAAGCATTTCAGAACACGCTTTGGGGTTGCGTTTGGGAGACAGCGACGGTTTTGGCGCTGAAATATCTTATCAAAAATCCATTGGAAGATACAATCGTGCCGAATTCAATCTGGGATGGCGGGATAGCAGGGAATTTGATTCCTTTAAATTAACCGGGGTTTACCAATGGGTTCATCAGTTGGATGGAAATTTTAACTGGTACTACGGTGTTGGTGGCGGATTGGGAAGTGTTGAATTTGAACCAGTACCGGAAGGCGATGACAATGATGGCCTTTTTGTTTTTGCGGCAGGTAATTTAGGTGTTGAATATGATTTTGAAATTCCCCTTCTACTATCCTTGGATTTCAGACCGGAAATTGGATTGCTGGGGTATGACGGATTTGACAACAGTTTTGACTTTGATATAGCTCTTGGAATTCGCTACCAATTTTAGCCAGGGCAAAATGTAAGGGTTTTTATATGAGACAACTTATGAATACCTTAGCAACTTAAAATAATTTCAATGAAAAAAAATGCTTCCATAGCGTTGATTTTGGCCTTTTTGGCAGCCTGTAGTTCAAAACCTGAAGGTTTTGTTATAAATGCCAAGGTCAGTGGGGAACTGGAAAACGGAACCAAGGTTTTCTTGAAGACCACGGATTCCCTGAACCAACTGCAAGATATCGATACCACAACGGTAGAAAACGGTATTTTTAGCTTCACGGGAAAACAAGACAGTCCAAAATTGTACTATATCTTTTTGGAATCCAATAGAGGTAATATTCCTTTGTTTTTGGAAAATGGAGATATAGACTTAAAATTTCAAAAGGATAGTTTAAACTATGCCCAATTGAAGGGAACTCCGCAGAACGAACTTTTTATGAAGTTTTTGGGTGAATCCAGAAAAATGGCAGAAAGGGCACGTTCCATGCAACGTGATATGAATCAAGCTGCGCAGGCACAGGATACAGCAACTGTGGCTTCTCTTAGGGAGGAGTATGTTGAGCTTCAGGATGATGTAAAAAGCTTTAATATTGATTTTGCTAAGGAAAATCCAGATGCTTTGATTTCGGCTTTAATCTTGGGGAATCTTCTTTTTAGTAAGGCTTTGCCCAATGAAGAAATCCAACAAATATATGATGCCCTTACTCCAGAGATAAAAGCTTCAGAACCTGGAGAAAGTCTGAAAGAGCAGTTGGATAAATTAAAGAATACGGATATTGGAAGTGTAGCACCCAATTTCTCCGCTCCTACTCCACAAGGTGAATTGTTGGCGTTGAGCGATATTAAAGGAAAAGTGACTTTAGTTGATTTTTGGGCTGCTTGGTGTCGTCCATGTCGGGCTGAAAATCCAAACATTGTATCCGTTTATAAAAAATATCATGATAAGGGTTTGAATATTGTTGGAGTCTCTTTGGATGCTAGAGCCGAAGACTGGAACAAAGCTATTGAAGCGGATGGTTTGGAGTGGAACCATATCTCCAATTTGAAGCGTTTTCAAGACCCCATAGCACAACTTTATAACATTAATGCAATACCTGCAGCGTTTCTGTTGGATGAAAATGGGGTAATTGTTGCAAAAGATCTGCGAGGCCCAGCTCTGGAACAGAAGGTAGCTGAACTTTTGAATTAAAATATAAAAGCAAATAGAACTCTACGAAACCCAGGTAATATTCTGGGTTTTTTATTTTTTAGATTTTACCCGTTTTTTCCAAAGCGAAAAGAATAACTATTGGAATTGCAAGTAAAATAACAATCAAAGTTTCAGTGACCAATAGCTCGGGTTTAAACAAAAGTGTAACTGCATACCCTGCAATGGCTCCACCAAAATGGGCGCTATGGCCTATATTTCCCAATCTACTTTTCATACCATAAATGGAATACAATAAGTACGCAATTCCCAAAACGTATGCCGGCAAGGGAATAGGAATAAACATAATGCCCAATTGCATATTGGGATTTAGTAGAATCGCAGCATATAACACACCTGTAACCGCCCCGCTGGCCCCTACTGCACTATAAAAGGGTTCATCTTTATGAAAGAACAGTGCAAGAAGACTGCCCCCCAACAAGCTAGCAAAATAGACAATCAAAAACTTAAATGCCCCAAACCATCCAATAACGGTATTGGCAAAAAAGTACAGGGTGAACATATTAAAAAACAAATGGGATATGTCCACATGCAGAAATCCGGAAGTAACAGTTCTCTCACGTTGACCTGCTTTTACACCTCCGATGCTAAACTTATAGCGCTCAAAAAAAGTCGTATCATTGAACCCTCTAAGGGACACCAAAACATTGGCTGCAATAATGGCTATGGTGGCCATATGTAAATTGTACATAAAGTAAGGTTTGGGTTCAAATATAGCTATATTTGCCCATAAGAATCATTCATGCAATTTTTGGTTTTTATAATAGCTTACCCCCTACTATGGCTGGTTTCCAGACTTCCATTTAAACTTCTGTACGCGCTATCGGATGGCGTTTTCTTCCTATTGTACTACGTTATTGGTTATCGAAAAAAGGTAGTGCGCAGTAACATATTATTAGTATTTCCTGAAAAAGACATCAAAGAGCGGTTGGATATCGAGAAAAAATTTTACCAGCATATGTGTGATATGTTTTTGGAAATGATTAAAACTATGGGGATTTCAACCAAAGAAGCAGAAAGAAGATATCGTTTTACCAACATTGAGCTTTATCACCAATTGGAAAATGAAGGCAAGAATACAATGATCATGCTTCCTCATTATGCAAGTTGGGAATGGGTTTTTAGCCTTAATTCGCAAATTAAATCAAAAGGGTACGGCATTTATCAAAGAATTGGGAACAAGTATTTTGACAAATTGGTTAGAGATATACGAAGTAAATTTGGTACTATTCTTATCGTAACCAGTGAAAGTAGAAAAATTACAAAAAATGCCAAGGCCTCCGGGGAATTGTTTTCGCTTGGAATAATAAGTGACCAATCGCCAATGGCAAGTAGGGCAAGACATTGGAGCAAATTTATGGACATCATGGTACCTGTTCATATTGGAGGAGAAGAATTGGCTAAGCAATATGATCTTGTACCACTGCATTTAAAGGTTAGAAAAGTAAAACGAGGATTTTATGAAGCAACGTTCATAAAAATATCCGACAAACCTAAAGATTTACCAAACTATAAAATCACAGAGATTTTCTTGTCAGAAACTGAAAAATCAATCATTGAGGCCCCTCAGTATTATTTTTGGACCCACAAACGTTGGAAGCATAGGGATAAGGTGCCTGAAGCTTTTAAACCTGTAGATAATGTCCAAACCAACCCTTAAACATTTCAAAAAACGATATATAATACTCATATTCACAGGTGGGTACCTATTGTTCGCCAACTCATGTATGACCATGCGTACCTCTACCAAAAAGACTCAAACTTTTTTTAAGGAAAAAAACATAGAATACATTTCTAAGGTTGTGGAAATTGAGGGTAAAAAAGTACACTACATCCAGACTGGAAAACCGGATGCTCCTACTCTAGCCTTTCTTCATGGGTCACCAGGAAGCTGGGATGCCTACAAGAACTATTTGGTAGATTCTACCCTCATATCTAGGTTTCGAATTATCGTTCCTGACCGTCCGGGTTTTGGTAAGAGCGACTTTAGACGGAGCGCATCCTTGGCCGAACAATCAACCATATTGAATCAACTTTTTAAAAAAGTCGATAATGGAAGACCGATTACTTTGATTGGACACTCTTATGGAGGTCCTTTAATCGTAAAGATGGCTTTGGATTTTCCCACTTATAACAATTTAGTGATTTTGGCAGGAGCCTTAGACCCCAAGGCCGAAAAACCTGAAAAATGGCGTGTTCCTTTAACCTGGATACCCTTAAAGTATTTGGTGCCTGGTGCGCTCAAACCTTCGAATGATGAGCTTTGGTTGCTCAAAAACGAACTCAAAGAGATGGAACCCCATCTAAATCGCCTCGAGTCCAAGACTCTAATTATTCATGGTAAGAAAGACAAGTTGGTACCGTACAGCAATGTTCCCTTTATGGAGAAAAACTTCAAAAATGTAGATAGCTTAAAGGTGATTACCTTGGAAAATGAAAATCACTTTATAGTTTGGACCCAAGAAGAGTTGGTTAAGAAATCTATTCTTGGATGGACTATAGAAAACTAGTTTTTTCAACCTTAAAGTAAGGTATTACGTTTTTCATACGACGAAGGAGAAAAACATTGCTATGAAAAGAAAATTTTTGCTGGCCAGCCTTATATTTTTTGGAATACTGCAGCATATGAACGCTCAGAAGTTCAATCGCATTCCATACGATTCTTCTCTAAAAACGTTATCCAATGGTTGGTACAAATTTAAAATTGACGGAGCTTCTTTTGATGTGGAACTGGCTGGAGGCAGATATGTAAAAGGTAATATCAAATGGTTTGATGGTTCTGAATATTCAGGAAGTCTTGCCGGGCAGAACATCCAAGGAAAAGGAACATATAAATGGCCTGATGGAAGTAGATACGAAGGCGCTTTCAAAAAACATCAAAGGCATGGAAAAGGTTCTTTCATAAAAGCTGACGGCACAAAATGGAGTGGAAAATGGAAAGCCAATGAAAAAAATGGAAAAGGAACAATTTTTAACTCCGAAGGAACTGTGATTCAGGAAGGTGTCTGGGAATCGGATGAACTTGTAGCTGATAAACGATAAATAACACCATTCTTTATATAGTAAGTTAGCCCGGTATTCTCTGGGCTTTCTTTTTTAGGACACATGCATTAAATACCTGCTATTTCCTTAATTTCTTCTATAATCCGGTCTGCTAGGTCATCCGCAGCTTCTTGACTTTTTGCCTCGGTATAAATTCGGATTATTGGCTCTGTATTGGATTTTCTAAGGTGCACCCAGTTTTCAGCAAAGTCAATCTTGACTCCATCAATGGTCGATACTTTTTCATTTTGATATTTCTCATGCATAGCTACGAGCAAAGCATCTACGTCCAATTCGGGTGTTAATTGAATCTTTTTCTTGCTCATAAAATAACTTGGGTAGCTAGCGCGTAGTTCGGCAACAGTTCCTCCCTTTTCTGCCATTAACATCAAAAACAAAGCGGTACCTACCAGAGCGTCCCGTCCATAGTGGCTTGCCGGATAAATAATGCCGCCATTTCCTTCTCCACCAATTATTGCCGTATTGGCTTTCATTTTGGTGACCACATTCACTTCGCCTACAGCTGCTGCTTCGTAGGTTCCTCCATGCTTTTCCGTCACATCCCGCAATGCTCTTGAGGAGGAAAGATTAGAAACTGTATTGCCCTTTGTTTTGCCCAGCACATAATCGGCACAGGCGACCAAAGTATATTCCTCACCAAACATTTCGCCATCGTTGCTTATAAAGGCCAAACGGTCTACATCGGGATCCACCACAATTCCAAAATCAGCTTGCTCTTTAACCACCAATTCACAAATATCTCGAAGGTGTTCTTTAAGCGGCTCAGGATTATGCGGGAAATGCCCTGTAGGTTCACAATATAGTTTTATGGTCTCCACGCCAAGTGCGTCCAAGAGTTTGGGAATGGCAATACCTCCTGTTGAGTTTACTCCATCAACCACCACTTTAAAACCTGCTTTTTTGATGACATCAGCATCTACTAAATCTAACTTTAGAACTTCATCTATGTGAATATCAATGTAGGAATCATTTGTTGTGATAGTCCCCAAATCATCTACATCAGAAAAATCAAAGGCCTCATCTTCGGCAATTTCCAAAATCTTTTTGCCTTGTTCCCCGTCCAAAAACTCTCCTCTTTCATTTAATAGCTTAAGGGCATTCCATTGTTTTGGATTATGACTTGCCGTTAGTATTATACCACCATCGGCTTTTTCAAGAGGTACGGCAATTTCAACAGTGGGCGTTGTGGACAGTCCTAAATCAACTACGTCAATCCCTAAGCCTATTATGGTGGATACCACTAGATTTTGAATCATTTCCCCAGAAAGACGTGCATCCCTACCTATGACAACTGTTAAATCCTTTTTATTGGAATACTCTTTTAACCAGGTCCCGTAGGCAGCGGCAAACTTTACCGCATCTATGGGTGTTAGGTTATCTCCAGTACTACCCCCAATGGTTCCTCTAATTCCTGAAATGGATTTAATCAATGTCATATTGTGAAAAATTTTAGCAAATATAATCGCCTATATTCTTTCCAAGGTTTCTTATTTGTAAATTTCAACAGAAAACAGAATTACTGCGTGAATTTTTTGGCCCATATATATCTCTCCTTTGATGACCCGGAAATAACCTTAGGAAATTTTTTTGCCGACCATATTAAAGGAAACAAGTTCAAACACTTTCCTGAAAAAATCCAAAAAGGTATTTTACTGCATAGAGAAATAGACACTTTTACAGATTCCCATCCCATTCCAAAACAAAGCAGTAAACGTCTCCATAAAAACTATAGCCATTACAGCAGGGTGATTGTGGATATTTTTTATGACCATTTCCTAGCAAAAAACTGGACTACCTACTCCTCTACCCCTCTGGAGGAATATGTATCGAACTTTTATGATTTGCTTAAAGAAAATTTTGAGGTTCTTCCCCTAGCCACACAACGCATGATGCCCTATATGGTAGCTGATAATTGGTTGTTTAATTATGCAAATCTGGATGGAATTTCCAATGTATTGAACGGTATGAACCGTAGAACACAGAATCGTTCCAAGATGAATTTCGCAATTATGGACCTTAAAGAAAACTATAAAGCCTTCGAAAAGGAATTCACAGATTTTTTTGAAGAATTAATTACCTTTTCCCGACTAAAACTAAATGACCTATGAAAAAAACCGTACTTCTCCTATTCATCCTTTGCTTATGTTACCAATGCAAAAAACCATCTGCTTCCCCCACCGGACTAGTCACTGAACAAGCGATGGTGGTATCCGCACGTGAGGAAGCTTCACGAATTGGTTCTGATATTATGCGAAAAGGAGGTAACGCTTTTGATGCAATGGTGGCCACAGAGATGGCGTTGGCGGTGGCCTATCCTTTTGCAGGTAACCTTGGTGGTGGAGGTTTCATGGTCTATAGAAAAGACAATGGTGAAGTTGGAGGATTGGATTATAGGGAAAAAGCTCCCTTATCCGCACATAAGGACATGTATCTTGATTCCCTGGGCAATGTTATACCCAATATGAGCACTGTGGGAGCGACGGCGGTGGGTGTTCCAGGTACCGTAGCCGGCGTTATGCAAGTTCATGAAAAATTTGGGGCTCTTCCTCTAAAAGAAATTCTCCAGCCAGTTATAGCGTTGGCAAAAAGAGGCGTTATAGTTACCGAAAAGCAAGCCAAACGACTGGATAGTTATAAGGAACGTTTTATCGAAGTGAATGGAGATAGTACAAAATTTGCATCAGGTTTTAAAATGGGAGATACAATAAAATATCCTGAACTGGCCAATACCTTGGAAAGTATTGTGCAAAATGGAAAAGATGGGTTTTATAAAGGAGAAGTTGCACAAAAACTGGCCACATTCATTCAAGAAAGAGGTGGTTTCGTTACAGAAGAAGATTTAGCCAAATACGAAGCCAAATGGAGACAACCCATCGTATTCAATTATAAGGATTTGAAGGTGATTTCCATGAGCCCCCCAAGTAGCGGTGGTGTAACCATTAATCAGATTTTTAAAATGATGGAGCCTTATAATGTGTCTTCATATGGGCACAATTCCTTAAAAACAGTTCAGCTTTTTACGGAAGCGTCCAGGAGGGCCTATGCAGACCGAAATTATTTTTTGGGAGACCCAGATTTTGTAGATATTCCGCTTGATGTGCTTTTAAGCGATTCCTACCTAACAAAAAGAATGGCCGATTTTTCATTTGACAAGGCCACCTTATCCTCGGCGGTATCCCATGGTATGGTGGATATTGTTGAAAGTAGAGAGACCACGCATTACTCCATTGTGGATGCCGACGGAAATGCCATCTCGGCCACCACAACGCTAAACGGTGGCTATGGTTCAAAGTTATACTGTGCTGAGCTCGGTATTTTTTTGAACAACGAAATGGATGATTTCAGTTCTAAGCCTGGTGTGCCCAATATGTTTGGTTTGATTGGAGCTGAAGCTAACAGTATTGCCGCAGAGAAACGTATGTTGAGCAGTATGACACCGACCATTGTGGAAAAAGATGGAAAATTATACATGGTAGTTGGAACCCCTGGAGGCTCCACGATTATTACAGCAGTGGTCCAGACGATATTGAACGTTTATGAATTCAATTTGAGCATGCAGGATGCCGTAAATGCACCTCGTTTTCACCACCAATGGCTACCCGATATGGTAACTTTTGAAGAAGAGGGATTTTCGGTGGATTTGAAATCGCAATTGGAAGCAAAGGGATACAAGATTTTGGAAGGAAGAACCCCAATAATTGGTAAGGTAGATGCCATTCGGGTGCTTTCAGATGGACGATTGGAAGGTGGTGCAGATAAACGGGGAGATGATACCGCAATTGGTTTTTAAACTGTACGTATGAAATATGATGTAACTATCCTTACAGATTCTCGCTATCTACAACCAGATAAAGACAATATTTATGTTTCCAATGTCATCTTGGAAGACCAGTTGATTATAAAGGCACTCGAAAAAATAGGATTGTCCGTCACTCGAAAAGCTTGGGACGACCCAGAATTTGATTGGGAGTCTTCCCAATTTGCTCTTTTTCGTGCTACGTGGGACTATTTTGACCGTTTTGATGAGTTTTTTGATTGGTTCCAAAAGACCAAAAAAAAGACGCAATTTATTAACAGTGGACCATTAATTCAATGGAATATTGATAAGCACTATTTACGGAACCTGGCATCAAAAGGAATCAATATTCCGAAAACCCTCTTTATTGAAAAGGCATCCAAATTAACCCTAGAAGAAGCTATTCAACAAGCAAAGGAACAGTTTGTATCCCGCAGTAGGGAATTTATCTTAAAACCATGTATTGCTGGTGCTGCTAGGCACACCTATAGATTTGAAGCGGATAAGGCTGATGAACTTGAACCCATATTTCAAAAGCTAATTGCTGAAGAAGCCATGATGCTCCAAGAATTCCAAAAGAACATTGTATCTGAAGGAGAAATGTCACTTGTGCTTTTTGATGGAGCATATTCCCATGCCGTTTTAAAGATTGCAAAGCCAGGTGATTTTAGGGTACAGGATGATTATGGAGGAAGTGTTCACGAATACCAACCATCTTTCGAAGAAATAGAATTTGCAAAAAAGGTAGTTGAAGCCTGCCCAGAATTGCCAACCTACGCCAGGGTAGATATTTTTAGGGACAATGATGGAAATTGGGCCCTCGCCGAATTGGAAATCTTTGAACCCGAGCTATGGTTTAGAAACAAAACTGAGGCAGCAGTGGTTTTGGCTGAGATTATTAAATCAAAAATAGCTCATGAAAAAGTTTCTTAAGGTTTTAGGTTTCCTTTTCGTATTTGGGATTCTTGTACTGATTGTTTTTGCATGGTCCGCCAACGAAGAACTGCCGGAAGGCACTACGGGTCCGCAAGCGGAAGAATTAGCTCATAAAATGCTCAAAGCCTTAAATGAAGAAGCGTACCAAAACACACGATTTTTAGAATGGTCCTACCGTGGTGGTGCAAATCAATATGTTTGGGATAAACGCAACGGATTTGTTACTGTAAAGTGGGATGAAGTCCGCGTCGAATTGAACTTAAACGACCCTAAAAGCAGCAAAGCCTACACGGAAAAAGCCCTGGTTCAATCTAGCAAAAAACAAAAGCTAATTGATAAGGCTTTGAAAAACTTCAATAATGATTCCTTTTGGTTGGTTGCCCCTTATAAGGTTTTTGATACAGGAACCGAACGTTCCTTGGTTACATTGAAAGATGGAAATGCAGGTCTTTTGGTTACCTATCATTCTGGTGGCACCACTCCTGGGGATAGTTATCTTTGGATTTTAAACGAAAATGGATTTCCTATAGCCTATAAAATGTGGGTCGATATAATCCCCATTGGGGGCCTTGAAGCTTCTTGGGATGAATGGCTGGTTACAAAAAGTGGGGCTTACCTGCCAAAATCACACAAACTTGGACCCGTAAACTTAAGTATGGGAGATGTTAAAGGTTATAACTAATTATCCTTTGCCCTGACCCATTTGACGTTTAAGTTCCTCCATAGATTGTTGTAGTTGCCTCAATAATCCAGTTTCTGTGGTAGCATCCACATTAAAAGTGAGCTTACTACTAACTTCCCATATTTCCTGAATCTGAAAAGGCTTGATATCATAAGCGGGATATGTTTCGTTCAGAGAAACCAGAGTTATATTGTTAGAATTGGGCCGTTTTTCAATTTTCTTCACCATCACCGAATCCTGAAGAACCACAACATACATTTTGTTCGCACTTACATGGTCAATATGTTCAATTGCCCTTGCCAAAACCCATTCACCCGGTCTTAAATTGGGCAACATGCTATCTCCTTCAACCTGAAACCCCCGATACGTGGCATTTCGGAATTCTGGAATTGGTAAATCAAAAGCCGGTAATTGCTGATACCAACTTGTATCCTGTATGTTCTGGGGATAACCTGCCGCCGCCTTTGCATTCACCAAAACCATGTTATCTCTATCTGAGGTGTCTACGGTCACTACTTTAGGGATTACACTGGTCCGTGAGGTTTCCAAATACTTTTCATCACTTTCACCGAAAAGCCATAACGGATTTATTTTAAATTGTTTCAACAGTTCAGCCACTACCCTACCGGATAATTTGGTTCTTCCTCTTTCAATATCAGCTGTAGTATTGGAAATCCCCAGCAATTTGGCAAACTCCGCCTGTGTATGGCCCAAATCTCTACGAATATCAGTGAACCGCTTTAAACTAATTTCATTTTCCATGATGTCCAAATATACGGAATTTGGATTATTTCCAAAAAATATTTGGAATATTTCCATTTTTAGGAATATTTCCATAATTTTGGATTAATTACATGCTGACATGAACTTTGAGAGAATTAGAGAAAAGCTGAATATCCTTGCGGACGCTGCCAAATACGACGTTTCATGTGCCAGTAGCGGGAGTACAAGGAAGAATTCCAAAAACGGTTTGGGGAATTCTACGGGAATGGGAATTTGCCACAGCTACACTGAGGATGGAAGATGTGTTTCCCTTCTCAAGATTCTTTTAACCAACTATTGCATCTATGATTGTGCTTATTGTGTGACTCGCAAAAGCAATGATGTGAAGAGAGCGGCCTTCAAGATTCAAGAAGTGGTTGATTTGACCATCAACTTTTATCGCAGAAATTATATAGAAGGCTTGTTTTTAAGTTCCGGGATTTTTAAAAATCCAGACTATACCATGGAGCGTTTGATAGCTGTGGCTAAAAAGCTTCGTGAGGAAGAAAATTTTAATGGATACATTCATCTAAAGTCCATTCCAGGGGCAAGTGACGAACTGATGTACCAAGCAGGACTTTATGCTGACAGGTTATCCGTAAATATCGAAGTACCAACAATTTCGGGCCTTAAACTATTGGCCCCGGATAAAAAACATGAAGACTTCACTAAACCAATGCTCAAGGTCAAAAACGAGCTACTTCGTTACAAAAATGAAAGGAAAATCATCAAAAGTACGCCCAAATATGCCCCTGCAGGGCAGAGTACCCAGATGATTGTTGGCGCTACTAATGAAACGGACAAGGACGTAATGTATTCAGCAACCTTTTACTACAAAAAATACCATATGAAGAGGGTATACTATTCAGGATATGTGCCCGTGGCCAAAGATGACCGCCTTCCGTCCATCGGTTCACAGGTTCCCATGTTGCGAGAAAATAGATTGTATCAAACAGATTGGCTGCTACGATTTTATGGTTTTGCTGTTAATGAGATTTTGAATAATGACCATCCTAATTTGGATATGGATGTTGATCCCAAATTGTCATGGGCTCTTCGCAATCTTCAACACTTCCCTGTTGATATCAATAAAGCAGATAAACACATGTTGGCTCGCGTTCCTGGTTTGGGTATGCTTTCGGTGGGGAAGATTTTAAAAGCTAGACAGTTTAGAAAATTGAACTGGGAGCATCTCAAGAAAATGGGTGTGGCCCTCAATCGTGCCCAATATTTTTTGGTATGTGATTCCAAAAGTTGGGAACGAAGAGATTTGGACGCCGAGCGAATAAAAGGAATGATTCTCCAAAATTCGAAAGGAAAATTTAGGAAACAATATAGTCAACAATTGGCCTTATTCAATTGAAAAACAAACACTATGGAAAAAGTAACAGGAAAGAAAAGATACTTGGAACAAAAAAGAGAGGCAATTCTGGGTTTGGGTTATGAGTATATCAAATTCAGAAGCAATGCAAGAAAATCATTGACTAGGCTAAAGCATATAATAAAAAACAACACCCATCATTTTGAAGAAGTCTGCGACCTATAGCTTTGGGTTTATCAGATACGTTTTGAATGGTCTTAAAAAAATACATCATGGAAAAGTCAACAACCTTAATTTACGATGGCAGTTTTAATGGATTTCTTACTGCAGTATTTACCGCTTTTGAAGAAAGGCTAAATGTGGCAGATATTCAAACCAATAATAAGGGGCAGAGTGGTCTTTTTTCAGAAAATGAAACCATTTTTACCAATGTAGAGAAAGCAAAGCGTGTTTGGAACGGAGTACGTAACAAAAGCCATGCTGCAATTTCAAATATCTACTTTGCTTACTTAAGTGAAATGGAAGGTATTGAAATTTTGCTGTTCCGATATATTCAAAAATTGATGGGAACAAAAAGTAACAAGCATCTTGACTTTTCCGATGATACCATGTTGCGTATTAGTCAATTGGCACGTTCTGTGGGAAGAGAAAAACACAGAATGGAGGCGTTTGTGCGATTTCAGCTGACTAAAGATGATATTTACTTTGCCAACATTGAACCCGACTTTAACGTGTTACCGCTGATCTCAAAGCATTTTCGAAATCGGTATGCAGACCAACAATGGCTCATTTACGATGTAAAAAGGAAATATGGCCTTTTTTACAATCTAAAAGGTGTTGAGCTAGTGTCTCTCAATCTAAATGAAATTCATTTTAATAAAATACATAAGAGCGATGCCTTTTTGAACGAAGAGTACGATTACCAAACACTTTGGAACGATTACTTCAAAAGCACGAATATCAAATCCCGAATCAATAAAAAGCTACACACCCAACACGTACCCAAGCGATATTGGAAGTATCTTTCTGAAAAGAAGGAAACTGCTTAACACGATTATATGGCTTATAAACAACTTAAACTTTGGTTTGATGAAGAGTTGGCTGAATTGTTGGCTAATAAGTTTTTGGAAAACCATGTGGCTATCAACAAAAATGCATTTATAGACTTTATAGCTCAGAGTATTGAAGAATTGGAACTAAAGGACAGGGTTGAATACATAGCCGATGCATTAAAGCAGAATCTCAGTGGCAATTATGAAGAAGATATTTCACACTTCATGAAAATTCTTGGCCCTGAGAATGAAAAAGAAACGGGTATGTTCAAAGAGTTTTACTGGATTATGCCTTTGGCCAAGTATGTTGAAAAATATGGTTTGGAATATTTTGATACTTCCATGCAAGCAATTTATGAGATTACAAAACGTAACACCGGTGAATATACTATTCGACCGTTTCTGGAAAATTACCAAGACCGGACATTGACCACTCTTTTAAAATGGTCCAAAGACCGCAACAAGCACGTAAGGCGTTTAAGCAGCGAAGGCATTAGACCTCGGCTACCATGGGCCAATAAACTGGATGCTTTTAGTAAAGATCCAACACCAATCTTACCTATTTTGGAAAATCTAAAGGACGATTCAAGCAAATACGTACAAAAATCGGTTGCCAACTGTATGAATGATATTCTCAAAGATAATCCCGAAGTAGGAAAAAGTGTTCTAGAAACATGGTCTGTAGATGCGGGTAAAGAACGTAAATGGATTATTAAACATGCCCTAAGAAACTTAATCAAGAATAATGATACATGGGCCCTTCATTTAACTAAGGGATAACTCTCTTTCCATATCAATCCATATTCTTTTCCAAAAAAGAATAGTATTTCAACGTTTGCCTTGTTGTCACAAGGAGTTTGATTTGTCCTTGTAGCTAATCCATAGTTGATTAATACATGCTTTATAACCCAAATTCAAACTATTCTGAATGTTACTTTTACCATTCTTTCCCAAAGAATCTTATCTTTCCTAGGTTTTATGAAGACTCAAAGAATCGTTGCTGCCATTTTTCTATTAATCGCTATGATATTGGGATTTTATTTCCACTCCAAGATTCAATTCCCCACGGAAATAGGTTCTTATTTTAGAATTGGCACTTATAATCAATTTGGACCGTTGGCTATTAGTATAGAGCTACTTGTTGCAGGGTATTATCTGTTTGTGGGTCACAAAAAAACCAATTTTGCTTTAGCGCTTTTCGCTTTTACGGCGCTATTGGACCCTTTTTTCAATTTCACTGGACTTTTTACAAGTTTGGTTCCCATTTATGCGACAATTATTTTTGTGGTCTGTGCCCTAATCGCTCTTTGGATTGCCTTCTCCAATACTTTTGGAACAGGTAGAATAAGCTTTTTAAATGCTTTGGGAAGTTTTATCCTAGGTGCTGTTGTAGAGTTATTTTTTAACTATTTGTAAATGTTCAATTACTTCGAGCGCTCACCCACCATTTGATCACTTTTGTTCTTAAAAAGAACATTAAATGAAGTCAAACTCCCGTAGATTCTGGTAATATATTGCTGCAAATCTATTTTTTCCTGATCATCCAAATTTTTACTGCTGTTTATCTTCTGTTCCATAACTCGGATACGGTCGCGTACCATAACAATTTTATGGAAGAAAGTATCTATGGGCATTTCTTTGGGAGCCAAATCGCCTCCAGGCTCCAAAATCAATTTACCCCCTTTCCATTTGTCAGCAATGGCTACTTTTTCATGGGTATCGCTCCATTTTTCCAGAATCTTTACAAGAGAGCGTTCTACATCAAAATAGCTGACCGTATCGACCTCGTCCTCTACCGCTTCAATCACTTCAAAATCTTCATCCAAATCAATGGTTTCCAGGCCATTTTCTAAAAATGTTACCCAATAATGCTTGGATGATATATTTGTCACCACTCCTTTACCATAGTCCGCATGTTCAATTCGCGAACCAATACCTAATAATTTCATATGAATTTATGTGAATGAATATTTCAAATCAATTTTTACTGAAGCGTCTTTTAACCAAAAGTAATTTACTCCTTAGAAAATGCCAATAGCGTTTTGTAAAAATCTTGATAGATTGCCTTGCCATCTAGAGAATCATAAAAACTAATCTCACGGTTTCCACTATCTCGGGATGTTTTGATTTTTATGGTATGGGCCAAGTTTGGTTTAATAAATGCACTTACCAAAGCTAAATCCCAAAGTATTCTAGATTTACGTGAGCCGTCTAAATGATTGTCCCATCTTTTGAGAAGATATTTACCCAAATCTAGACTGCCAATGGCTTTCTCAAGGTCATCATATTTAATCTCCATATCCACTGCAACGTTAATTGGCATAATCACTAACTCAACATCCGAGTCAAGTAACATATCCAAAGCAAAGGGGTCCATTAGAGGATTAAAATCGTTCCGTTTCAATACACCAGTATTGAAGTCCATGGTTGTTCCCAACCAATACACTGTTATTTTTTTAGCTATTTCAGGTTTAATATATACTGCTGAGGCTACGTTGGTCAAAGCGCCCAAGGCCAAAACATTCAATTGCTCAGTATCCTCAGCTTGGGCAATAATCTCATAAGCAGCTGCAGAATGCTGTGCCCTATCACCCCAATCATACATCCGTGCATTTGCTCCACGAAGAGTTTTTACAGTGGCATCCATTTCTCCCAACAGTTGCTGATTCAGACGATGGCTATTTTCCATAGTATTGGGAATCGCCCATAAGCTGGTTTGCCAATGTGCAGCGTTCAAGGCAGTCATCTCAATGGAAGGCTCCATGATAATCCGGGCCAAAGCGAATATATCATCCACTTCATTACCTGTATCCGCATCAACAATTACCTTGGTTTTTTCCTGACTATAAATACTATTGCATGAAAATATAAAACAAGTAATAATGGTGCCAATGACTAGTTTTTGGGATTTCAACATACGTTTCCAGTGGTTAATTAAAGTAATGCCATAATTTACAAAAACGAAACATAAGTCAACTTCCTTTTTAACTGCCAAATCCCTATTTTTGAAGCTTTGCTATGATTGAATATGAAGAACATATTGAGGTTAAGGGGGCTAGGGTCCATAACCTGAAAAATATAGATGTAACCATCCCCAGGGAAAAGCTGGTTGTGATTACGGGGCTCTCTGGTAGCGGAAAATCCTCTCTTGCTTTTGATACCATATATGCCGAAGGTCAAAGACGCTATATTGAAACTTTTTCTGCCTATGCCCGTCAATTTTTAGGCGGGTTGGAACGACCGGATGTGGATAAAATTGATGGTCTCTCCCCCGTTATAGCCATTGAGCAAAAAACCACCTCAAAATCGCCTCGTTCCACAGTAGGAACTATAACGGAGATTTATGATTTCTTGCGACTTCTCTTTGCACGTGCTGGAGAGGCATATAGTTACAATACGGGTGAAAAAATGGTGAGCTACAGCGATGAGCAAATCAAGGATTTGATTATCGCTTCTTACACGGATAAAAAAATTAACGTACTAGCTCCTGTTATTAAATCGAGAAAAGGGCACTATAGAGAACTTTTTGAACAAATTGCCAAACAAGGTTTTGTTAAGGTAAGGGTTGATGGTGAGATTTTGGATATTGCAAAGGGAATGAAAGTAGACCGTTACAAGACCCACGATATCGAAATCGTAATCGACAGGCTTAAAGTAGTTGAAAGTCAGGATTTCCATAAACGTCTATCAGAGACCATCAACACAGCTATGTACAGTGGCAATAATGTATTGATGATTTTGGAAGAAGGTGAAACTATACCAAGATACTTTAGCAGGGATTTGATGTGCCCTTCTACGGGTATTTCGTATCCAACTCCCGAGCCCAATACGTTTTCATTTAATTCACCAAAGGGCATGTGTCCAACCTGTAACGGATTAGGGCACATTTACGAGGTTAATGAAGAAAAGATATTTCCCAATAAAAAACTATCCATACAAGCTGGGGGTATCGCTCCATTGGGTGAATACAAAAAATCGTGGGCCTTTAAACAACTGGAAACTATTGCACAACGCTACGGATTTGAATTAACGGACCCAATTGAAAATATCCCTCCCGAAGCCTTGGAGGTTATACTGCTTGGTGGAAAAGATAGCTTTGAGGTTGATTCCAAAACACTTGGGATAAAGCGGCAATACAAAATTGACTACGAAGGCATTTCCAATTTCATCAAAACCCAATTTGAGGAAGCTAATTCAACTTCCATTAAAAGATGGGCCAAGGAATACATGGACAAGGTGCCATGCCCAAGTTGCCATGGAGCACGACTTCGTAAAGAATCGTTATACTTTAAGATTGGAGAAAAGAACATTGCCGAACTATCCCATTTGGATATTGCTGAACTTGCAGACTTCTTCAAACAGTTGGACGGCTCTTTAGATGGTAATCAAAAAATTATTGCTGAGGAAATCATCAAAGAAATCAAAACCAGAATCCAGTTCTTATTGGATGTAGGATTGGATTATCTTTCCTTGAACCGAAGTTCCAAGTCCCTATCCGGAGGAGAGGCGCAACGCATACGTTTGGCTACTCAAATAGGCTCGCAACTGGTTGGGGTACTATACATTTTAGATGAACCTAGTATTGGTTTACATCAAAGGGACAATGAGCGTTTGATAAATTCTTTGGAATCCCTCCGGGATATTGGAAACTCGGTAATAGTAGTAGAGCATGACCGAGATATGATTGAACACGCGGACCACGTGATAGATATTGGTCCAAAAGCAGGTAAACATGGTGGAGAAATAATTTCGGAAGGCAAACCTGAAAATCTTAAGGATCATAATACGCTTACGGCCAAATATATTTCTGGAGAGCTGGAAATTCCAGTACCACCAAATCGAAGAAAAGGAAATGGCAAAAAGATTGTACTATCTGGCTGCACAGGAAACAATTTGAAAAATGTAACGGTAGAATTTCCTTTGGGGCAACTTATTGGAGTAACGGGAGTTTCGGGAAGTGGTAAGTCCACACTTATCAATGAGACCCTCTACCCTATTATGAATGCCTATTACTTTAATGGCGTCAAAAAACCAATGCCTTACAAGAAAATCAAAGGTCTTGAGCATATCGATAAAGTAATTGATATTAACCAGTCTCCTATAGGGAGAACCCCTCGTTCCAACCCTGCGACCTATACTGGTGTTTTCAGTGAAATTCGTTCATTGTTTTCAAAGACCACAGAAGCTACCATTCGTGGATACAAACCAGGGCGATTTAGTTTTAACGTAGCAGGTGGGCGATGTGAAACTTGTCAAGGGGGCGGACTTAAGGTAATCGAAATGAATTTTTTACCCGACGTTTATGTAGAGTGTGAAACTTGCAACGGAAAACGATTCAATCGGGAAACGCTCGAAATTCGATATAAGGGCAAATCCATTGCCGATGTCTTGGAAATGACCATAAATGAGGCCGTGGATTTTTTTGAGAATATCCCCAAGATTCACAGAAAACTCAAAACAATAAAAGATGTTGGTTTGGGTTATATATCTTTAGGGCAGCAGTCCACAACCTTATCCGGTGGTGAGGCACAGCGGGTCAAGTTGGCTACTGAGCTTTCCAAGCGCGATACCGGAAATACGTTTTACATTCTGGATGAACCCACAACGGGACTACATTTTGAAGACATACGGGTATTGATGGAAGTACTCAATCAACTTGTCGACAAAGGAAATACCATATTGATTATAGAACATAATATGGATGTGATTAAAATGGTAGATTACATCATAGATATCGGGTATGAAGGTGGCCGTGGAGGAGGTATGATTGTTTCAAAAGGCACTCCTGAAGAAGTGGCAAAGGACAAAAAAAGTTATACGGCAAGGTTCTTGAAAAAAGAATTGGAAAATTCAAATCATAAAATAGCCAAGGCGGTTTAAAATATTAGTATGCAAATGCGAAAAGAACAACACACTAAGGGTTGGAACGAGATAAAGACCAATGACTCATGGGCTCTTTTTAAAATCATGGGTGAGTTTGTGACCGGATTCGAAAAAATGAGCGCTATTGGTCCTTGTGTTTCCATTTTTGGTTCTGCTCGAACCAAACCTGGAGACCCCTACTACGAATTGGCCGTAAATGTTGCCCAAAAAGTGGCCGAAGCCGGTTATGGAATAATAACTGGGGGTGGCCCTGGAATTATGGAAGCTGGAAATAAGGGAGCAAACCTCGCGGGAGGTACTTCTGTCGGTTTAAATATTGACCTTCCATTTGAACAACATGATAATCCTTTTATTGACAGTGATAAAAGTCTTGATTTCGACTACTTCTTTGTACGAAAAGTGATGTTCGTTAAATATTCACAAGGTTTTGTTGTAATGCCCGGCGGCTTTGGCACCCTAGATGAATTGTTTGAATCCATTACCCTTATCCAAACCAATAAGATTCATAAATTCCCTATAGTTCTGGTAGGTTCAGACTTTTGGGGAGGACTATTGGACTGGGTAAAAAATACCATGTTGAAAGAAGGAAACATCAGTCCGGGAGACCTAGATTTAATTAAACTAGTTGATTCGGCAGAAGATGTTGTAGAGGTTATTGATGACTTCTATAAAGGGCATACTTTAAGCCCTAATTTTTAATTCCACTTCTGTATTGCAATCAACTAAGGCCTCATATATTCAATTTTTAACCGTATTACTGTCCATAGGGTCTTGGTTTTCTGTTGTAGGCCAGCATACTAATGATATTAAAGCAGAATTGGATTCTGAAACGAATGTAATTAAAATAAAACAAAGTTTTACCTATCTAAACCAATCAAACAAAGGACTGAACATACTATATTTTAACGATTGGAACCACTCCTATTCGAATAAAAAAACTGCACTGGCCAAACGGTTTGGCGATGAGTTTAAAAGAAGCTTGCACCTAGCAAAAGACAAAAATCGAGGATTTACAAGAATTGGTAGCATTGTGGATGGCTCGTACTCTGGTCTGGATTGGGAACGCACAGACAACATTGACATCATAAAAATTGAGTTAAACAAAACCCTTCATCCTGGAGAATCCATAAACCTTTTTTTTACTTACGAAGTTGACCTGCCCAACAGTCGCTATACTGGATATGGTCATGGCTATAAAGGAGGGTATTATCTAACGGACTGGTATCTAAGCCCAGCAATGTTCGATGGCGAATGGCACTTATATCCCAATAAAGACCTAAAGGATTTACAAACAGACGTTGCCAATACAAAAGTTGTATTTACCTATCCCAAAGCATTATATCTCGCCACGAACTATAACGTTGATTCTGATATTGATTTTTCAATTGGAAAACAGGCTCTTTTAAGTGGTACTAATAGAAAGAACTGCGAAATAGTACTTACTCCCGTAAAAGACTTTACTACCCATAAAACTCCTTTTCTTTCGGTAACCACGGATATTGAGACTTCTAAGTATGATGATATTTCTCAGGGTCTGTCCATTAACAAGATTGCTCAGTTCATCAATGAAAACTTAGGACAATATCCCCATAAAAACTTATTGGTTAGTGAATTGGAATACAATCGCAACCCACTTTACGGAATAAACCAGTTACCAAGCTTTATTCGGCCATATCGAGAACAGTTTCAATTCGAGATGAAATTCTTGAAGACTGCCCTAAACAGTATAGTACGGGAAACTTTGTTTTTAGATGAACGAAAAGAACGCTGGGTCAACGATGCCATTGTCAACTATTTGCTTATTAAATATGTAGATCAGTATTACCCAAACCAAAAATTCGCTGGTAAATTATCCCGTTTATGGGGATTTCGTTCTTACAATCTGGCCAAATTGGATTTTAACGACCAATATTATCTACTACAAATGTTTTCGGTAAGGAGAAATGACCATCAATCACTATCCACTCCAAACGATTCATTGATAAAGTTCAATCAAAAAATCACCAATCGGTACAAAGCTGGTTTGGGAATGGCATTTTTAGGAGAGTATATAGGATATGAGGTTATAGACACTGTTATATCCGATTTCTATAAAGATTTCAAACTGAAGCCGCACGTATATGCCAAAGATTTTGAAAAGCTATTGAAAAAAAGGTCGTCTAAAGAGATTAGTTGGTTTTTTGATGAATATGTTGCCTCAAGAAACAACATAGATTTTAAAATTAGAAAGGTAACCAAGACGGAGGATTCCATCACCTTTACAATAAAGAACAAAAGTGGAACCAACGTCCCTATTTCAATGTTCGGATTGCAAAAAGATTCTGTAGTCTCAAAATATTGGTTTTCTGATATTGATACATCCAAGACTTTTACCATTCCCAAAAGTGGAGAAGATAGGCTGGTTTTGAATTATGACAAAAAAATTCCAGAAGAGAACCAACGCGACAACTGGAAAAGTTTAAAAGGGTTTTTCTCTAGCAACAAAAAACTTCAGTTCCGATTTCTTAGGGATGTTGAAAACCCATATTATAATCAACTCTTTTATTTCCCAGAGTTTAAGTTCAACGTTAATGATGGTTTTAGGGTGGGCATCACATTGAACAATAGAACCTTTCCCTCTCGAGACTTCTTTTTTAGCCTAAAACCGCAATACTCCAGTAGGGAAAAATCTTTGGTCGGATCCGCTGCAATAACTAAACGACAATTTTTTAATGAAGGAAATCTGAATTCCATAAGTTATTCGCTGGGTGTAGGAAGTTCCTTTTTTGATGTAGGTTCTAGATTTACTACCATAACTCCCTTAACAACATTCCTTTGGAGACCAGAGGGTTTTATTTCTAACAGAAGACAGTTCCTTCTACTAAGGTTGCGCAGTGTTTTTAGAAACATTGACCCAAGTTTGGTGGACCAAATCGATACAGAACCCGATTTTTCTGTACTAAATGCCCGCTTTGGTGATATAGACAATAATATCCTTCGATTTAGGTCATGGGTAGTGGATGGTCAATTAGCTGGAAATTTTTCTAAGGTTTCATTTGAATGGGAATATCGAACCCTATTTGAAAATAACAGACAGTTAAACCTAAGATTGTATGCCGGAAAGTTTATTACCAATAATACAGATTCAGACTTCTTTAGCTTCGCCTTGGATAGGCCAACTGACTACCTTTTTGATTTAAATTATCTAAACCGCTCCCAAAATGCAACTGGATTAACCAGTCAACAATTTGTTTTGGCCGAAGGTGGTTTTAAGTCCATTTTTGATGACCGTTTTGGAAATGATTGGATACTCACCGGAAATCTCAGTTTCAATATTTGGCAATGGATTGAGGTATATGGCGATATCGGCGCTATTAGGAATCGTGGTGAAGATGCTCGGTTTGTGTACGATTCAGGAATACGGCTGAATCTGGTTACGGATTTCTTTGAATTATATTTTCCCGTGTATTCAAACAACGGGTATGAAATTGCACAGCCAAACTACAACGAAAAAATCCGATTTGTGGTTACATTGAGCCCTAGAACGCTTACCGGACTCTTTACCAGAAAATGGTTTTAATTTTTGAATATTTATCAATAAACAAGTTTCAAAAATTAGTTTTTTTATAGAATTTATTTTTTTATCGCCTTTTTGTTGACTTTTTGTCAACTTATTAACAAGGTTGGCTCTTGCCTTTCTCTTCACTATTTCTTACTTTTGTGGAAATTTTCAAACCTTGATGAAGCCCAATCCTAGCACCAGTAGTGACATTTCATTTGACGATTTTCAGTCTCAAATTCTCCACGATTACGAAGTTGCGGTAACCAGTAGGGAATGTAGCTTACTCGGTAGACGGGAAGTGTTGACCGGAAAAGCAAAATTTGGGATTTTCGGAGATGGAAAAGAGCTTCCACAGTTGGCAATGGCCCGATCGTTTCAAGACGGAGATTTTAGAAGTGGATATTACCGAGACCAAACCTTTATGATGGCCCTAGGTCTTTTGAGTCCAAAACAATTTTTCCATGGGCTTTATGCAACCACAGACATAGAGAAAGACCCCATGAGTGCCGGTAGACAAATGGGAGGGCATTTTACAACACATAGCTTAAATGAAGATGGTTCTTGGAAAGATCTGACCAAGCAAAAAAACAGTAGTGCAGATATCTCTTGTACTGCAGGTCAAATGCCCAGATTACTAGGTTTGGCCCAGGCTTCCAAAATATATAGAAATGTAAATGGTATAGATTCCGCTTTGTTCTCCAAAAACGGGAATGAAGTAGCATGGGGAACTATAGGTAATGCAAGTACCAGTGAAGGTCATTTTTTCGAGGCTTTTAACTCAGCAGGTGTTCTTCAAGTTCCTATGGTAATTTGTGTTTGGGATGATGAATATGGCATTTCTGTTCCTGCAGAATTCCACACCACAAAAGGCGATATCTCTGAGGTGATGAGTGGCTTTCAAAGGGACGAGGAAAACAAGGGATATGAAATCTTAAAAGTAAATGGCTGGGATTACACTGCGTTAATACACACTTTTGAGAACGCTTCAGACATAGCTAGGGAAAATCATGTTCCTGTTCTTATACATGTTAAAGAACTAACACAACCCCAAGGACATTCCACCTCCGGTTCCCATGAGCGCTATAAGTCCGCTGAGCGTTTGGAATGGGAGAAGGATAACGACTGTAATAAAAGATTCCGCGAATGGATTTTACAGAATAAGATTGCTACGGAAGAAGAACTGAAGAATCTTGAAAAGGGCATTAAACAAAACGTGCGCAATGCCAAAAAAGAGGCCTGGGCTGAATTTTTGAAACCACAGCTTGATGCCAAAAAGCAATTGGTGCAACATCTAGCTGCTATTGCCAACAAAAGCTCTAATAGAGCTTTTGTCAATAAACTAAAGAACGACTTGATAGCCATCGAAGAACCCCTTAAAAAGGATTTGGCTTCAATTTCCAGAAAAGGATTGCGATATGTAATCAATGAAGATTCTGCGGAGAAAGCTGGATTGGTTCAATGGATAAATGGTTACATGGATTCCGAGCAACCCAAATACAGCGCATACCTCTACAACGAACTACCAAATAAAGCCACTCTTGTTGAGAGCGTCTCTCCAAATTTTGATGAAAATAAAGAGATGGTAGACGGGCGTGTGATTCTAAGAGATAACTTTGATGCAATTTTTGCCAAGTATCCAAACACTTTGATTTTTGGAGAAGATACCGGTAACATTGGAGATGTAAACCAAGGGCTTGAAGGGCTTCAAAAGAAATATGGAGCGCTTCGTATAGCTGACACCGGAATTCGCGAAACTACTATTATAGGACAGGGTATCGGTATGGCCATGAGAGGTCTTCGTCCCATAGCCGAGATACAGTATTTGGACTATATTCTATATGGCCTTCAAACTTTAAGTGATGATTTGGCTTCTTTACTATATAGAACAGTTGGGAAACAAAAAGCACCTTTAATTGTAAGAACAAGAGGGCATCGGTTGGAAGGTATCTGGCATTCTGGTTCCCCAATGGGAGGGCTAATACATCTTTTACGGGGAATGCATATCCTTGTTCCGAGAAACATGACACAAGCTGCTGGTTTTTATAACACATTGCTGAAGAGCGATGAGCCTGCATTGGTAATTGAAAGTCTCAACGGATATAGGCTCAAAGAACCAAAACCAACCAATCTTGGTGAATTCTGTACTCCAATTGGAAAAGTAGAAACTGTTCGTGAAGGAACAGACATCACCCTATTATCCTATGGCTCCACATTACGTATTGTTCAAAAAGTAGCGGAAGAATTGCTCGAAGTCGGGATAGATGCAGAAGTGATTGATGCACAATCTTTACTACCTTTTGATTTGGAACACGATGTGGTAAGGAGTATTCGAAAAACCAACAGATTGTTGGTTATAGATGAAGATGTTCCTGGAGGATGTTCTGCATACTTAGTGCAAAAGATACTTGAAGAACAGGATGCTTATCGCTATTTGGACAGTGCTCCACAAACTTTGACCGCGAAAGCGCATAGACCGGCATATGCTTCGGACGGGGATTATTTTTCAAAGCCCAATGCTGAGGATATTTTTGAAAAGGTCTATGAAATTATGTATGAGGCAGACCCAAAATCATATCCCAAACTGCGTTAAACAATCTTTGGCTTTAGCTCTCATATTTGGTAAGTAGATTAAAACGCGTCAATTAGTTTTAATCACTTTTTGTATTTTGAGGACATAACCAGTATGCAAAGAATATGTTTCTCACCTTTCCCTCATTTGGAAAGTATAGCACCCCTCTTTTGTTTCTCTCCTTACAAGGCCTAATTTTTGCCTTTCTCCTATTGCATAGGTATCTAAAGGAAAAGAATATCTCGGATGCATTCCTATTTGGTATTCTCATTTTTGCCTGTTACGGCCAAACGTGCTATACCATGGGTTTTATGGGATGGTATGATACGTATCGAAACACTAAGATAAATTACGCCTTATTTAGTGTTGGCATTGCAGTGGCACCACTTATATATTTATATATAAAATCAATTACTACCTCTGAGTTTAGGTTAAGAGTAAAGGATTTTTTTCATTTCTTACCCTTAACTCTTTTTGCGCTCTATAGAGTCTTCATTTATGTGTTTGATGCCGTACAGCCCGGCTTTCATGAGGTTCAAAATGGTGTACTCAAACTCAGCTTAGATGAACCTTATGTACAACCATTGATGACCGCTTTTGGGTTTGCCCAGATGCTATTGTATTTGGCATTTACCCTTCAATTATTCTATCATTACAGACGAAAAATAAATGCATTCTTCTCCAACACTTATAAACTGGAATTGAATTGGATACGTAATTTTCTTTTTGTCTACACGTTCCTATTCACATACGATGTTGTGCAAACCATTGTTTCATCCTTTTTCTTTGAATTATGGTATACGCAACAATGGTGGCTTGTTTTTATCTCTGGAATTGCCATCATCTATATAGGAATAAAGGGGTTTTTTACGGATACTACCAAATTGAAAAAATTGAATTTTAGTTTCAGCCCTAACAAAATATCTGTCCCAGAATTACAAAATCATCAGAAGAAGGAGATTTCCGAAGAAGCAATCAACATGGTAAAAAGCCTTATGGAAGTTGAGAAACCCTATCTAAATCCTGAACTAAATCTTATTGATTTGGCAAAACTTGCCAATATGAGTCGCTCCCAACTTTCAGAAACCATCAACGCGGGATTCAACAAAAACTTTAATGATTTTGTAAATATGTATCGTATAGATGCTTTCAAGAAAATGATTGCAGCTGAAAAACACGAACAGCTTTCTCTGCTTGGAATAGCCTTCGAGTGCGGTTTTAATAGTAAGGCAACATTTAACCGAGTATTTAAAAAATTAACCCATACCTCCCCTACCGAGTTCTTGAGGGCCACTGTCTAATTTTTCTTTTGATACGTCTCAAATCGTATTTTGAGCACTCTTCATACTATTTGAAGCGCAAGTAATTCCATGGTTTTTCAACTTTGACCTGTTCAATCTTTAAAAACATTCAAAATGAAAAACTTGGTACAATTACTACTACAACCTGTATTACAAAAACATTGGATAGCTGATTTATTCTTTGCCTTGGCACGCTTCGTATGTGGAATGCTATTGGCCATTGATTTTGGTGCGTCGAAATTTGGTATGCCATGGTCACCGGCAGAAAAAAACCTTGGCTTTTTTGAGGTGGTAGATTGGTTCCCTCAAGATGTTGCTGAATACGGAGGAATTTTTGCCGCATTTCCAGTATTTTTTGCGTGGATGGGTGCCTTTAGCGAAGCAGTCGGAGGCTTGTTTCTTGCTTTGGGCCTTAAAACTCGTGTGGCATCATTTCTTATTATGTGTACTATGTTGGTTGCCATCTTTTTACAAAAATGGGGACAAGGAACATGGGGCATGCTACCTGCAATGGGCTTCCTATGGATATCCATGTACAATCTATACTTAGGGTCTGGTCGCTTTGGATTGGATAACCTTTTGTTACATTTGATAAAACCCAAGGAAAAGTAGAAAAAGATGCCTAAAGGCATCTTTTCTCTTAAATGAGTTGTAGGTGGAATCTTGTTTAACTCATTTTTTTTGGTAGGACAGCATCTCGGTAGAAGAAGAATTTATATTTTCACTAAAATTTAAAATTTCCCCTCCAATGAAAAACAATCTTCTTGTCCACTTAGGTTTGGCCCTACTGCGAATTTTACCATCCGCAATGATGCTCACACACGGCTTTCCTAAACTTCAAAAATTACTTAGCGGCAATATGGAATTTCCAAATCCCTTGGGAATAGGTTCCGCACCATCTCTTTTTCTATGTGTTGTAGGAGAATTTTTGTGTCCTGTTCTATTGATAATTGGATTCAAGACACGCTGGGCAGCCATACCCGCTGCAATCACAATGGCCGTGGCCGCATTTATTGTTCACGGTAGCGACCCATTTGGAAGGAAGGAATTGGCTTTACTGTACTTTACGATTTTTGTTGTTGTTTTTCTTTTGGGTCCAGGTAAATACAGTATCGATAAACGATAGGCTGATTAAGTAAATTTTATCAGCAGCTCTTTGAGCAAATCTGCCTGTCCCATGTTTTGGGCACCAACACCTTTGCTTTTCAAATCCAATTCGCGTAAACCAGAGATTATAAGACTAACACGTTTCATAGGATAGTTTTTGGCGGCAATAGCGTATTCATTCACAAAGTAAGGGTTAACACCAAGAGTTTTGGATACAGTATTTGGTGAACGATCAGTCAATCCGTGATATTGGAGCAATTGAATGAAGAAATTGTTTAGGGTTGCAATCGTAACTACAAAAGGATTCTCTTTTTGATTGTTTGAAAAGTAATCGATAATTCTGGAAGCTTTTTCAATATTCTTTTCTCCAACCGCCTTTTTCAGTTCAAAATTGTTGAAGTCCTTACTAAAGCCAATATGCTCCTCTATAATGTCTGGAGTAATCTCCATAGTTTTGGGAATTATGGTCATTAGTTTACTGAGTTCATTATTTATTTTGCTTAAATCCGTGCCCAAAAACTCAACCAATAAAGCACTTGCCTTAGGCGAAATTGAATACATTTTACCACTCAATGTTCTACGAATCCATTCCCCAACTTGATTTTCATACAGCTTTTTGCTTTCATACAATTCCCCGTTCTTTTGTATTGCTTTATATAGTTTTTTACGCTTATCCAGCTTTTTATATTTATAGCAAAATACCAAAACGGTTGATGGCTGGGGGTTTTCAGCATATCTCACTAGGTTTTCTATTGTTCGTGAAAGATGTTGGGCTTCTTTTACAATTACTACTTGACGATCAGCCATCATCGGAAATCGCTTTGCATTAGCAACTATTTCCTCAATATTGGTCTCCTTTCCATAGAGCACCATCTGATTGAAACCTTTTTCATCTTCGGTAAGCGTATTATTTGAGATATATTGAGAGATCTTGTCAATGTAGTAGGGTTCGTCACCCATTAAAAAATACAGGGGTTTAGGTGTCTTATTGTCGATCTCGGCGACGATTTCCTTTATTCTATCCATATTCAAAAAATTGTCACCTTTGCGACATGCAAGTTTTGAACTATCCTACCTATTCATTTCGTTTCAAAAGTAGCGAAAATACGGTCTCCATTTTTGATGTGATTCGTAAAAAATTTGTTCTTCTACAACCTGAAGAATGGGTTCGCCAGCATACCATCCACTATTTGATTGAGACCAAGGGCTATCCCAAGATTCGCATCAACGTGGAAAAACAACTACAGGTGAATGAGCTAAAAAAAAGATACGATATTGTTGTTTTCAATCCACAAGGTGAAGTGGATATTCTGATAGAATGCAAGGCTCCGGATGTGCCAATAACCCAAAAAGTTTTTGACCAAATTGCCCGATATAATTATAAACTAAAAGCCAACTATCTTATAGTTACTAATGGGCTGAATCACTATTACTGCAAAACGGACCATCACAATGAAAAGTATTCTTTTTTGAAGGATATTCCTGATTTTCGCCGTTAATTTGCTTCCGTTTTGAAAATCGCTGTTGTAATACTGAACTGGAATGGGGAAACACTTTTGGCAAAGTTCCTTCCCAAGGTACTGGAATACTCCAAAGGTGCCTCGGTTCATGTTGTCGATAACGCAAGTACGGATGGTTCAATCACCTTCCTAAAGAAAAATTTTCCTGACGTAGAGTTGGTTCAAAATACAACCAATGGTGGCTTTGCTAAAGGTTATAATGATGGCCTTAAACATATAAATGCTGACATTTATTGCCTATTAAATTCTGATGTGGAGGTTACACCAAATTGGTTGGAACCTATAAAAGAACTATTTCAAAAGGAACCAGAAGTATCCATTGTGCAACCCAAAATTTTGGATTTAAAGCGTAAAACACATTTTGAATATGCCGGTGCAGCTGGAGGTTTTATCGATAAATTAGGGTATCCCTTCTGTAGAGGCCGTATTTTTCAAGCTTTGGAAGAAGACCAAGGGCAATATGATGATGTAAAAGAAGTATTTTGGGCTACTGGAGCATGCATGTTTGTTAAAAGCCATGTATTTCAAACCCTTAAAGGGTTTGATGAAGATTATTTTGCCCACCAAGAAGAAATTGATTTTTGTTGGAGGGCCAAAAACGCCGGTCATAAGGTTTTCTATACTGGGAAAAGTCATGTGTACCACCTAGGGGGATCTACCTTGAGCAATATGAACCCAAAAAAAACCTTTCTCAATTTCCGAAACTCTTTATACTCTATTACCAAAAATCTACCCCCTGGAAAAGCGTTCCTTGTAATTTTTATGCGTTTGATACTGGATGGTGTTGCAGCATTTCGATTCATTTTACAATTTAAACTCAATCATTTCATTGCGGTTTTAAGAGCACACCTAAGTTTTTATTGTAATTTTAGAAAGATATACCGAAAAAGGGAAAAAGCTAATTTTATATTAAATTACTATACTACAAAATCCATAGTTTGGTCTCATTTCGTACATCAAGTAAATAATTTTAACATTTTAGTAAAAGATTAACGATAGCGGAATATTGAAACCTTGGTTTTTATATAATTTTGGCTCTAAATCAAGGAAACAATATCGCTAATTTATACTCAGATTTATGAAAAAAGTACTTCTAGGAACATTGACAATGGCTGTTTTATTATCGTCTTGCGTCTCGCAAAAGAAATATGCAGACCTTGAGGCTAAACAAAAAGAAACTCAAGATTTATTGAATTCTGCTACGGTGAAATTGAATGACTGCCTTGAAGAAAAAGCTACTGCTTCTTCCAGGCTAAAGACACTTGAGGACCAAAACGCTTTCTTAAAGGCAAACAATCAAGAATTAATAAACAACATGGGGAATTTGACCACCTTAACAACTAAAGGTGCCGAAAACCTTGAAAAGTCTCTTGAAAGCTTGAAAGAAAAGGACTTAACCATCCGTAGACTTCAAGATGCTGTGACTCGCCGGGATTCGGTAAACTTGTCATTGGTACAAAGCCTAAAAGGTGTATTGGGTAACTTAGATGATGAAGACATTGAAATCAGTGTTGAAAAAGGTGTGGTATTCGTATCCATCTCGGATAAGTTATTGTTTAGAAGTGGAAGCTATAACATCACTTCTGCCGCTAAAAGCGTATTGGGTAAAGTTGCCAAAGTGGTAAACAACAAACCTGATTTTGAATTCTTGGTTGAAGGGCACACGGATAATGTACCATTCTCAAGTGGTGTATTAGTAGACAACTGGGATTTGAGTGCAAAACGTGCCACATCCATAGTTAGAACTCTGCAAAATGAGTTCAATGTGGACCCAAAACGTATGACCGCTGCCGGAAGAAGTTACTATGTGCCCTTAGCTTCTAATGATACGGCTGCTGAGAGAGCAAAAAATAGAAGAACCAGAATTGTAGTATTACCTAAAATCGATCAGTTCTATAATATGATTGAAGAAGGAATGAAAGATCCAGCCATTGGAGGTACTGGAAAATAACAATATTCCAAACTTAATTATAGTAGGCCGCTTTTAGCGGCCTACTTTTTTTAAAAGATATCTGTACTGCCCTTTCCCTCCCTAACCACTTCGGGAATACCTGTGGACAAATCAATTACAGTAGAAGCAACATTTCCTCCATATCCGCCATCTACTACAATATCAACCAAATTCTGCCACTTTTCAAAAATGAGTTCAGGGTCAGTAGTATACTCTAAAATATCATCCTCATCGTAAATGGAAGTGGACACAATTGGATTGCCCAACTCAAGCACCAGTGCTCTTGCGATCTCATTATCCGGAACCCGGATTCCAACCGTTTTCCTTTTCTTGAAATCCTTAGGTAAGTTATTGTTCCCTGGGAGAATAAATGTATAAGGACCGGGAAGTGCCCTTTTTAGAATTTTGAAAGTGGCTGAGTCTATCTGTCTTACAAAATCGGATAGATTGCTCAGATCTGCACAAACAAAAGACCAGTTGGCCTTAGCCAGTTTAATTCCCTTTATACGAGCAATTTTTTCCAGTGCTTTTGTATTGGTAATGTCACATCCTAAACCATAAACGGTATCTGTTGGATAGATAACCAATCCACCTTTGCGCAGAACATGGGCAACCTTCTCCACTTGTCTTGGATTGGGGTTCTCTTCAAAAAGCTTTACTAGTTCTGCCATGAGTTACTTACAAAGTAACGAAGAATACCGTTTAAATCATGCCAACGAACCAACCAAATGAATTATAATTTCTCCACAGAGAAGCACATCTATCAATTGAGAATGGAGTTACATAAATCTATTAAGTTTTATTAAAGGATATTTAAAGAAATTGCTCGAAAAGCAATTTATGCCCAAGTTTAATGCACCTTTTATCTTAATATTTACATTCTTTTCAATCCTTTGTTGTAAGGAAAACAAGAGGGATTTAGGTAAAGTAAAGTTCAATGATTCTGAAGAGTTTAAAACTCCGGATAGCATTTTAGCTTGGTCAAAAACATTGTTGGTATTGAATTCAAATTCGGAAGATTTTGAGAACCAAGCTACGCAATTGAACAAAAGAATAAAGAGCGCTTTCAGCGGCTTAAAAGACACTTCTCAATTAAACCAATTGACTAAAGTTCTTATTAATAACAATGAAAAATACGGTGTAGTTCTGGCACAAACAACTGATGGGCGTTTACGTCTTTTCACTTGGGATACTCGGTTAGGAGGTTCCATGAAGATGTACGAGAACTGTGTTTTGACTGAAAACCGAGGGGAAGTTCAAGTAAACGAAATTGAAAACAAATCGGTTTTATATAACAAGATATATACCTTTGCAAATTCAACAAACCAATCAATATATCTCTTTTCAGGTTCAGGAAAATCATCTGGATATGAATTCTTTCATCATCTGCAGGCATTTAGCATTGAGAAAGGTAAACTCGAGGCCAAGTCCATTTTCCCAGATGGTAAAAATGATTGGAACAACCCATTCTCAATAGAAAACGGATACAGCAATACCAAGTTAGGTTTCATCATAAGCGAAAATGGGATAGAAATATCCAAATCATCACCATTGCCCAATGGGACTATGTGGCATCAATACATTTTTGACGGTAAAGAATACATTCCAAAGAAGTACTCCCCTAAAAATCAGTTTAATGAAACTAGTTTTGATATAGAAAATGAGTATCAATTTATTAAAGGGTCGGAAGTTCCTTCTTATGTTGAATCTAATGAAGATAGAAAGGAGTATTCATTTGAAGATGACTATACTGTGGTAGAAACGGCATTTCAAGTAGGAAAAAAACCAAAAATACCCGTTTTGAACAACCCCGATGGCAAAAAAGAGATTCAGGTAAGTAAACAAGTACGCCTTATTGGCAAGTCTGAAAACTTCATTTTTCTTGATTCTGGAGGAGTTCCAGAAGACTGGCTGTTACATATCTACGACATAAATCAACAAAAAATCATACTTTCCAAATACGTGGCCAAGGCCATGTTACAAGATGAATTGCTAATTTTTTCCGAATTGTCAAACACAATAAATTCCGGTTGTGAAAATGAATCATTTGGTCATTTTAAAATTAACGTGCTTCACTATCGCCAAGATTTCCCTACTCTGCAACCAACTGGGCAATCGTATTGCTCTTACATACAGTGAAAGATTGGCAAAATCATCGATGTAGTGTTGCATTATATCGATTAATTGCAATATTGGCCATAAAATCACGTTTTATGGACTAGAAAATTTAAGTCCAAATCTTACGCTATGAACACCATTAGAGGTCGGGTGCTAATTGCATTTCTCTTACTGTTCCTTCTTATAGGGCCCTTCCTTTTATTTGCATTCAACAGTCTTAAAAAGATTGACAACGCAAAGACATTGCGCGAAAGCGTTGCTGTTTTCGATGGAAATCGACTGAAAGCAGACAATAAATTTTTCCAAATCCTGGATTTTGATACAAAGCAGGACGAATTTTATCTGGAGAAGTCCTCCAAATACTTAAAAGAATACCAAACGTATATCAAAAACTCCAAGGAGGCACTTAAAGATATTCGCGCAGCTAATTACAATACCAACAATACGGTTAATAAGCGGTTAAGACGTATCACAACAGATTTGGACGAACTTAACTACAAAATTGTACAAGTTCTTGACCTGATTCAAAAGAAAGGGTTCAAAAACTTCGGAACCATTGGCGAAATGCGAAGAAGCATCCATCAATTGGAAAGTGAGGCAATAGGCATAGAGCTCGTTGAAGTTTTACAGATAAGAAGACTGGAAAAAGATTTTTTTCTTAGAAAGGACCCGGCTTATGTAAAAGAGCTCAATAGTCTCTGCAACAACATACTGGAACGTTTAAGAAATGCCCCCGAAGCGGATATGATAACCTTCGAGCTTCTTAGGGGGTATCAGAGAAACTTCAATGTAATCACCTCGCTTGATAGTAAAATTGGAAATAGAAATTCTGGTTTGATCAAAGAAATTCAAGCCATACAGGCCAAGTTAAACACTAATACTGCGGCACTCTATACCTTGGTAGATGCAGATTCAGAACTGATGACCGCCTCTATTAAATCCTATTTGGTGCTGTTCTTTACCATTACCATGCTTTTCGCAATTCTATCGGCTTTTGTTTTTTCCAGTCATATTGCAAAGCCCATCAAAACCTTAATTTCTGACATGGATTCCATTGTTCAGAATAATTTTGAGGGGCAGTTGAATAAATCAAAAAGTTTAAAAATCACCGAAATAGATAAACTCACGGGTACCTATAATGGCTTGGTAACCAAAATAAGAAAGCAGATTACCACATTAAGTGAGAAAAATAAAATTCTGCATTCCTTAAATGGAAAGTTGGTCGAATCTGAAAATGAATTAAAGGAAGCCTCCAGAATTAAGGATAAGTTCTTCTCCATCATTTCACACGATTTAAGAGGCCATACTGGAAATGTGCTTTCGCTTGCAAATATCTTGAAAGAGGATAAAGATGAATTAGGCGAGGAAGAAAAGAAAATGTTTGTAAAATATTTGTCTGATGCCTCGCAAAACCTGCAGTTGTTATTGGACAATCTATTGAATTGGGCCAAATCTCAAATGAACGACCATGAGGTCTCGAAAAAATCGTTCGACATATTCAATGTTATTGAAAAGAATGTAGAACTCTTTAAGGAAAATGCATTTCGAAAAGGCATCCTCATCAGTCATGAAGCAAAAGAAGTTTCCAAAGTCTATGCGGATAAGGATATGATTGATTTTGTGATTCGGAATTTGTTGTCCAATGCCCTAAAGTTCACAAAAAGCGGCGACTCAATTAGTGTTGATGTTTTGGAAGAAGAAGGACATTTAAAAGTCAAGGTAAAGGACACTGGTATTGGCATGAGCAAAGCTCAACGTGAGGCCCTTCTCAATTCTACAAAGGAAAACCCTTCAACCAAAGGAACGGATAATGAAGAGGGAACGGGTCTTGGTTTTGCCATATGCAAAGATTTCATCCAACGCAACAATGGCATGATTTATATTGAATCCAAAGAAGGAAAGGGCAGTACATTTTCTTTTACCGTGCCCACAAATTTAACCCGAGAAAGTATTCTTAAAGTTTCTTAGTCATTCAATATTTCCAACTTGGCAAAGCGAAGCAGTAGTTTTTTTATATCCCCTTTTTCAAATTGAATTTCGGCCTTCTTATCGTTTCCTACCCCTTCTATTTTCAAGACCTTTCCTTTTCCAAATCTTGTATGATTAACTCGCATCCCAGCTGAAAGGTTGGCATCCACAACGTTAGTGTTTGATGAAGGAGAGCTCAATTCAGGTTTCAGTTTACGAAGTTTTCTAAGCTGATTTTCATTGGGTCTTTGACTTGTTGGCGGGGTTCCTTTGACGGGTTTGGTAGACCGAAGTTTGCTCTTATCAACTTCTCCAAAAATATTGGCATCAATCATGGATTTATAACGGTATCCATCATTTACGGGAGTTAAATTCTCTACATACTTTTCGTCGATTTCCTCCAAAAACCGACTGGGCTCTGCATCTATCAATTTACCCCATCTGTATCGATTTTGAGTGTAGGTCAAATAGGCCTGTTTCTCAGCCCTTGTAAGTGCCACATAAAAAAGGCGTCTTTCTTCTTCCAGTTCACTTCGCGTATTCATGCTCATAGCTGAAGGAAAGAGATCCTCTTCCATTCCAACAATGTACACATAGGGAAACTCCAGTCCTTTGGCCAAGTGAATGGTCATAAGTGCCACCCTGTCATCATCCCCGGTTTCCTTATCCATATCGGTTGCCAAAGCCACGTCTTCCAAAAACTCGGTTAAGCTTCCAGTTGCATCTGCCAATTCTTTCTGCCCTTCCACAAAGTCCTTGATACCGTTTAATAACTCTTCAATGTTTTCCATCCGGGCAATCCCCTCAGGAGTACCATCTTTTTTGAACTCAAGAAGCAATCCTGTTTTTTTGGACACATGCTCAGCTAGAGTAAAGGCATCACTTCCCGCGTTCATGATTTGGAAACTTTTGATCATGGTAACAAAGTCCTCCAATTTACGCTGGGTTCCAGCATTTATCTTTAATTGGAGTTTGTACAGATTTTCCATGACTTCAAAAATGGAACGGCCATAGTGATTTGCAGCTACTACAAGCTTGTCAATGGTTGTTTGCCCAATTCCCCTAGCCGGAAAATTGATGATACGTTTTAACGCTTCTTCGTCCTTAGGATTGATAACCATACGCAGATAGGCCAAAACATCCTTGATTTCCTTTCGCTGATAAAAGGAAAGGCCACCATAAATTCGATACGGAATATCTCTTTTGCGCAGTGCATCTTCAATGGCCCTGGATTGTGAATTGGTTCGATACAATACGGCAAACTCTCCATTCTGCAATTGATGTTGCATCCGGCTTTCGAAAATGGATGAAGCAACATACCTGCCCTCTTCCGCATCAGTGACACTTCTGTGGATTTTGATGGGACTTCCCTCATCATTGGAAGTCCAAACCACTTTTTCCAGTTGGTTCTTGTTTTTGGCGATGATGGAATTGGCCGCATTTACTATGTTTTTCGTAGAACGGTAGTTTTGCTCCAACCGATATACCGCAACATCATCGTAATCTCTCTGGAAATTGAGAATGTTACTTATGTTTGCCCCCCGAAACGAATAGATACTTTGAGCATCATCCCCAACTACGCAAATATTCTGGTAGCGGTCAGACAGGGCTTTTACAATAAGATATTGAGAGTGGTTGGTATCTTGATACTCATCCACTAAAATATATTTAAAACGCTCCTGGTATTTCATCAATACTTCAGGAAATCGGGTCAAAAGTTCATTGGTGCGCAGTAGTAAATCATCAAAATCCATGGCACCCGCCTTAAAACAACGGTCCACATAATTTTGATAAATCTCTCCCAACCTTGGCCGTTTGGCCATGGCATCTGCCTCGACCAATTCGGGATTCTGAAAATAGGCCTTAACCGTAATTAGACTGTTTTTGTAGGATGAAATTCGGTTTTGAATCTGCTTGTATTTATAGATGTCCTTATCCAACCCCATTTCTTTGATGATGGAAGCAATCAAACGCTGCGAATCCTGAGTGTCGTAAATAGTAAAGTTGCCCGGATAGCCTAATTTATCACTTTCAAACCGCAGTAACTTGGCAAAAACCGAGTGAAATGTGCCCATCCAAAGGTTTTTAGCCTCTGAATTTCCTACAATGGTAGCAATACGCTTTTTCATTTCTTTAGCAGCCTTATTGGTAAAGGTCAATGCCAAAATATTGAATGAATCTACCCCCTGCTCCATCAAATGGGCAATACGAAAGGTAAGAACCCGTGTCTTTCCCGATCCTGCTCCCGCAATAACCATCAAAGGACCATCCTTATGCAAAACCGGTGCACGCTGCGCATCATTTAATTCATCCAAAAACGTACTCAAAAGCTATTCTATTTTAAAAGCAAGGGTGAAATTAGCCAATTATGAACTCATGATAAAATCATCCTTTTAATAGTTATAAACAGGGCCGCATTCCCCTGAATTTGAATATATTTAAGCGTTTAAACCTATTTTCATGAAGCCATCCAACCTTTTGCTTGCTCTTCTTTTAATTTTTCCGATACTGATAATGAGCCAAGAAAAAAAGGCTGGGCCCGTCTTGGATGAATATGGTAAGGTATGGAAGATAGAGAATCCTGACTTTGCGACTGATACTACCATGGAGTATAGGGTGGTTTTTGATATTATGCACAGTCCTGAATCTTATACAGAACTCAATCGGAGTATTGAAACTGCTGCGCGTTTTTTGAACATGCATGCGCAAAATGGGGTTCCTGAATCCCAACTAAAAGTGGCTCTGGTTGTGCATAGCAAAGCATCCAAAGATGTAATCACAAATGAAGCATACCAAACCCGATTTAGCACCCAAAACCCTAATCAAGATATGATTAAGCAACTCATGGATTCTGATGTGGAGTTTATTTTATGTGGCCAATCTTCAAAATCTAGGGATTACCCCAAAGAAGACCTGATTCCTGGTGTGAAAATGTCACTTTCGGCCATGACAGCACTGATTCAACTACAAAATAAAGGCTATCAACTCATTAAATTTTAACACAATGAAGAAGATTTTAACCCTAGCATGTTTTTGTTCGTGCTTTGCCATTTTAGCTCAAGGACCCGATTTGGAAAAAGACTATGCAGCCATTGAATCCAAGGTTATCGAATGGCGGCATGACATTCACCAAAACCCTGAATTAAGTAATCGGGAGTTTAAAACTGCCGAAAAAATAGCTTCCCATTTAAAATCATTAGGAATTGATGTAACCACTGGGGTGGCTCACACAGGTGTTGTAGGCATTTTAAAAGGTGACAATCCTGGTAAAGTTGTGGCACTTCGGGCAGATATTGATGCGTTACCTGTTACCGAACGAAACGACCTTCCTTTTAAATCTAACGTAACTTCAGAGTTTTTGGGGGAAAAGGTTGGGGTAATGCATGCCTGTGGTCATGATACCCATACGGCCATTCTAATGGGTGTAGCTGAAGTTTTGTCGAAGAACAAAGACAAAATAAACGGCACGGTGAAGTTCATTTTTCAACCTGCCGAAGAAGGAGCGCCTCCTGGAGAAGAAGGCGGGGCTTTGCTTATGGTAAAAGAAGGGGTTTTGAAGAACCCAGATGTAGATGCCATTTTTGGGTTGCATATTAACTCACAAACTCCTGTAGGCACCATTCGTTTTAAAATAGGTGGTGCCTTGGCAGCAGCACAAAGTTTTACCATAAAGGTAAAGGGAAAACAAAGTCACGGTTCCCAACCTTGGAGTGGTGTGGACCCTATTTTAATCAGTGCAAAAATAATTGATGGGCTACAGACCATAATCAGCCGAGAGGCTAATCTAACCAATGAAGCAGCAGTTATCACTGTGGGTAAAATCAAAAGTGGGGTTCGATTTAATATCATTCCTGAATCTGCCGAAATGCTGGGCACCATTAGAACTCTGGACTATGATATGAAAGATTATATCAACAAGCGAATGAAAGAAATGGTGGCCGACATTGCCAAAGCTTATGGTGGAGAAGCTACCTGCGAAATAAAGGATGCCACTGACATTACCTATAACGTGCCTGAATTGGCCCGACAAATGTTACCAACACTTCAACGTGTTGCGGGTGACGAAAATGTTATTGCACAAAAGGCCATCACAGGAGCAGAGGATTTCTCTTATTTTCAAAGAGAAGTTCCCGGGTTTTTCTTTTTTCTCGGTGGTATGACCCCTGGTAATACAGAATCCTATCCTCACCATACCCCGGATTTTCTAATCGATGATGCGGGCATGCAGTTGGGCGTAAAGGCTATGACAGAATTGGCGTTGGATTATTTGAATAAGTAGGTATGGACACCTTTATGGATTTTCTTATAAATATTCCTTGGTGGGGTTGGATACTCTTCTTTTTGCTTCTTGTGGCTATCTGGGATATCTTTTTTCAGAAAACTCATACCATTAAGCATAATTTTCCTGTTGTAGGGCACTTGCGATATTGGTTGGAAAGCATCGGACCCGAAATGCGCCAGTATTTTGTAGCCAACAATCGGGAAGAGCTTCCCTTTAATCGAATTGAGAGGAGTTGGATATATGCTTCGGCCAAAAAGGAAAATAACTATGAAGGTTTTGGGACGGACCGAGACATTTATGCACACCAACACATGTTTGTGAAAAATGCGATGATAGGGTATCAAATTCCTGAAAAGCATCCCAACACCGAAAATCCCTACTTTTTGCCCTGTGCGAAAGTGATGGGTGCCCACCACAAGCGTAAAAAACCGTATCGCCCTGCTTCTGTAATCAATATTTCTGCAATGAGTTTTGGTTCTTTGTCGGCTACTGCAGTGCAATCCATGAACCAAGGAGCTGCAAAATCACATGCCTTCCACAATACAGGCGAAGGAGGGCTTTCCCCCTATCACAAACAAGGCGCAGACGTGGTCTTTCACTTCGGAACTGGATACTTTGGAGTTCGAAACAGCGAAGGCAGCTTGTCCATTGAAAAACTGAAGATTCTGGTTGATGAGAATCCATGCATCAAAGCAATAGAAATAAAGCTATCCCAAGGTGCCAAACCAGGAAAAGGAGGTGTACTACCAGGAGCAAAGATTACTCCAGAAATTGCTAAAATTCGAGGTGTGGAAGTAGGAAAGGACGTCCTCTCCCCTTCTACACACAAAGCATTCAAGTCAATTCCAGAATTGGTTGACCTTATTGAGCAGATTGCAGAAGAAACGGGCTTACCCGTAGGCATAAAAGGTGCCATTGGAAAATTAGACCAATGGCAGGAACTTGCCAGTTTGATGAAGAAAACAGGAAAAGGTCCTGATTTTATTACGGTAGATGGCGGTGAAGGAGGAACCGGTGCTGCACCTCCCAGCTTTGCCGACCATGTTTCCTTGCCCTGGGTATATGGTTTTTCCTGCATCTATAAAATCTTTCAGGACGAAGGACTCTCCGAAAAGATTGTTTTTATTGGAAGTGGAAAATTAGGTTTTCCTGCAAAGGCTGCCATGGCCTTTGCCATGGGAGTCGATTGCATTAATGTAGCACGCGAAGCCATGATGAGTATTGGCTGTATTCAAGCTCAAGTGTGCCACACCAATCGGTGCCCTGCCGGAGTGGCCACACAAAACAAATGGCTCCAAAATGGAATCAATGTACCCTTAAAATCAGACCGCTTGGCGCAATACTTTAAGACCTTTAGAAAAGAGTTTTTGGAGATTACCCATGCTGCAGGATATGAGCATCCTTGTCAATTTACAATGAATGATATCCAAGTAAATGTGGATGATGATTATCTTAGCAGCGATTTATCCAAAGTATATGGCTACAAAAAAAATGAAGTGCCATTTGATGGAATGCAAAAATTGTATGACTGCCCCCATTTGGGAGGAAAGTCACCTGAATATTTAAATAATTGACCTAAATCTATATTGTATGCGAACAAAATTACCTATCCTTCTGTTATTTGTTTTATGCTCCGGAATTGCATTTGGGCAAAAAAAGAGTGAACTCTTTGCCCAAATTGAAGAATTGAAATCTGAAAAACAAAATCTGGAGCAAGAACTTGCATCCGTCAAAAGGGAAGTCTCTTCCAGCAAAGCAAAAGCCGAAACATTGAAGACAGAAAATGTAAGCCTACGGGAAGCCAATGCCACTCTTTTGAAAAACTTGACAAGCTTTTCGGAGCTTTCCAAAAAGAGTAGTGAAAATGTGAACAAGACACTTGCCGCACTACAACAAAAGGAAAAGCAGCTTGGTGGCATCAATAAAATGATAACATCCAATGACTCTACTGCCATTGTTGCATTGACCCAAGTGAAAAAGACCCTGGGCGAAAATGCAAATGCCAATTTTTCGGAAGGGGATATCATTCTATCAGGAAGCTTGAACACTTTATTTGGCTCAGATAGCTCCACGGAACTAACAGATGAGGGCAATGAATGGCTCTCTAGGGTTGCAAAAATTATAAAAGCAAATCCAAATCGAAAAACGGAAGTAGTAGGGCTCAACATTACAGGAGAATTTGCTACAACCTATGATCAGGCCATAATGGTAACCAAGAGATTAACAGACTCTTTGGGTGTAACTACAGAAAAACTATCGACTTCCGTTCAAGACGGTAACTTTAAAGAAGGTATAGCCATTAAACTACGTCCAGACTATGAAGGTTTCTATGGTAAAGTCAAAGAAAGTGTAAAAGTGGCGCAATAAGTTGTAAAGGATTGTTGGTAGAAAGATACTTGAGGCTACGCTCATACTTTTTCTAAATTTAGTTCGTTCTACTTTCTAGTAAAATCAAAAAAACCAACTACCCATGAACGGAGATGAAATTTTGCAACTGTTTGCCTTTTTATTACCAGCAGTTGTAACCGGCGCAGTAGCGTTTTATTTTTTCAGATTGCATACCAGAAATGAAGATGGAAGAAGGCGCTATTTGCTTCAAAAGGATGCCCAAAAAGATGCTTTGCCCATTCGTTTGCAGGCCTATGAGCGAATGGTTCTTTTTTTGGAAAGAATTTCTCTTAACAGTCTTGTGGTACGGGTTGCGCCAGTTGGTAATAGCAAAAGTGACTACGAGAATTTGTTGATTAAGCAAATCGAAACCGAATTCGAGCATAATCTTTCGCAACAGATTTACATGTCAGATGAGTGCTGGAATATTATAAAAACGGCCAAAAATGCTACCATTCAAGCGATTCGTTCTGCTGGTATGAGCCAAACCGAGTCTCCTGATAAACTTCGTGAAGATATTCTTAACCAAACCATGGAGAAACAATCTCCGTCCTCTACCGCTCTTTCTTTTATAAAGAAAGAGGTAAGCGAGCTTTGGTAGTTTATTCAGAATGTTCAGGGTCTATAGGACTGGTCTCTTCGTTTTTGTTTTTTGCGTAGAGATAGCCACGTTTCCACCATAAAGTCATTCTTTCCTTGTTGAAAATGAGTGAATTTGTGGTTAAAACAGTGGGTGTGTAGTAAAAATTGATAATGGCATCCTTTTGATTGGCCACCAGCTTTCCAACACGTACATTTTGGTTTTCGATTCTGTCCAGCATAAACTCGAAACTAGTGGTTATCAATTCAAATGGGCTGCGAACAGGCATTCTGTTTAAATAATTCACCTCGGTACGAAGAACCACAACATCCAATTCTGTAGCACCTCGTTTCAAAGCTTCTTCAATGGGCACCAAACTTCCCAATCCCCCATCGGCATACTCGCATCCATTTCGCTTCACTAAGCTCATAAAGGGCACGTAGTTGGAAGAAATCCATATCCAATCGCAAAATTCATCATACGTACAATCATTTATGGATTTGTATTCTACCTGATTTAAAGAGAGATTAGATACCGTCACTATTACATCGGTGTGTCCGTTCCTTAATACATTAAACTCTTTTTCCGTAATGGACTCGCGAATAAGTTCTCTCAAATTTTCGCTTTCACCGAAAGTCTTTTTACCGTTCATGAAGTTTTTGAGCACGTTCCAGTGATTAATTGCAATGCGTTCAACCCCATGTTTCTTCTTAATGATAAATGGACAATTATTGAAAATGCTATGCTGGTTTACCGATGAGTAAATATCCTTGATCTTGTCCAACTTGTTTAGCGCCAAATGGGTAATTAAAAGACTACCCGTAGAGGTACCTACAAATAGGTCATATTCGTGTTTGGCTTCTTGAATAAGAAATTGGGCCACCCCTCCTGCAAAAGCGCCCTTGCTTCCTCCCCCAGATATGACCAAAGCTCTCATTTACCTAAAGTTTTATCCAAATACTCCTTTTCTTGTTGATTCAAGGAAACATATATGGCTTTTAGTCGGTCCTTATTTCCTTCTCCTTTCAAAAACTTCTTCAAAAATGTTCGACTCGACTTTTTGAAATACCATACATGATGGTTGCAGGCATTGACCAAGTTTTTAATTACTTCATCAGAAAAAGCACCAAGGTTATTTAAGTACTGGAACGCTAATAAACGTACTTCAAAGTGATACTTGGGATGGGTATACCCGCTCAATTCAGTATAGAACGAGCGTTTTTGTTCGTTTTTATACTCTGGAGTGGCCAAGGCCAAAGCGAGCCACAACAGTCTAACATTCTTATTAGGCAAACCACTTGTCATTGAAGTTCTTTCTAAATAATCAAAACGATTTGCTGGAAAATCACTCCACAGTTTGAACAAGGCAGCTTCTTGGGTCACGTAACTTTCATCGTTCAGCATGGACTCAAAAATGGGTTTTAAAGTCTGTGATACCTTCGGAACGCTTAAAGCTAGGGCTTGGTGTACCCTAATTCCTTCTCCTTCCATCAGTTTAACTAATCTTTCATCTGAAATATCCTTTGCAAAATCAAAAACCAGCTGTCTCTTAAAATGAGAGGATTCCGTAGCATTCCAATATTTTTCCAACCTGGAATTTACCAAGCTATCTAAGGATTTCTGTTTGGTTTGCTTAATACCCAAATAAGCTTCAAGAGACTTGTTTTTTGTCAAAAGATAGTTTTCCGCTAAATCCATAGGAAATTCTGAATTCTGAAGCCATATCTGTTCGAAATCCATCAATTTCATACCCGAAGCCTTTCTCATCTCCCACATGAAATCGGAAATTGTCACATTTTGATAAGCAAATTTTTGCAAATAATTCTGGATACCTTCTTTAAAAGCCTCATCTCCTACCCTTTCCCTTAGCATGACCAAAGCCCAGGCCCCCTTTTCATAAAACGTAAGACTCCCTGCATTTGGATTGGTCAACGCCTCTCCGTTTCCATCCTTTGAAAAGGTATATAAGGAAGTAGCCGTTTCATACAACTTCCAATAGTAGTAATCATCTCCGAACAGTTCCTTTTCAGCCAAATATGCATAATACGTGGCAAAGCCCTCATGTAGCCAATGGTGTTCCCCACTTTGTTCGGTCACCATGTTACCAAACCATTGATGCGCCAATTCATGGGCATTTACGTTGACGTAGTTTTTATCAATAAAGGCTATGGAATCTACTACAAAAGTATTTGAAAAAATAGTCGCCCCTGTATTTTCCATCCCAGCATACAAAAAATCCTGAGCGGGTATCTGTTTGTAATTCTGCCAAGGGTAAGGGACCCCAATTTCGTCCTCTAAAAAATCAAAAATCTCTTTTGTGTAGCGATATGTTGGTTCAAGTTTTGAGCTGTCCTTTGGCTCATAGTACAACTCTATAGGAATTCCGGAAGAGGATTGAATGGTTTCCTTATCAAAATTACCAATCGCAAAGGCGACCAAATAGCTGCTCATAGGCTTCCACATATCAAAACTCCAAGCTGTTTTGGTATCAATTTTTGTTTGGCTTTGCAATTCACCATTTGCAATTACTTTGTAAAATGAATCAAAAACAATCCCCAAATCAAAGACCACTTTCTCGTTCATATCATCAAAGCTTGGCAACCAATAGCTTGTATATTTTCCCTGTCCTTGGGTCCATATTTGCTCGTTCCCTAAAACATCATCTTCCCACCCAAAAAAGTAAACTGTCTGCTTCGGTTGAGCTGTGTAGACCAGCTCAAAACTATATGTGGTATTCGCCTTGAATCGCTCAAACAGTGTTATCGTTTTTTGGTTATAGCTATATTTTGCTTGCTTCTCACTATCAAAACGCACCGATGAAAACTTCATGTTCTTGGCATCCAAAAAAACCGAATCTACATCTTTTAGGGCTTTAAAACGATAAACAACAGTACCGTGTATTTCTTTTGAAACGGGTTTTGGACTAATCACCACGGAAGCATCTAGGACGTCAATTTTTTCTTGTGTCTGCGCAAAGCATGAAGAAAGGCTTAAAAGAGTAATAGATATGGATAAAGGTAGCTTCATATAATTTGGGGTAGCAAAAGTCTTTCCAAATTACATATTTTAGTTTGATGAATGCCAATTTTCTACAAACTCCAATTACCTATCTTAAAAGTGTGGGTCCCAACCGTGCGGAAACACTACAAAAAGAATTGGGCATTTATACGTATCGGGACTTGCTTCAGCTTTTTCCGAACCGATATTTGGACAAGACACAATACTATAAAATAAACCAACTACACCCTAGTGGGGCCGATGTACAAATAGTAGGTAAAATTATCCACCTAAAAACCGTTGAGCAAAAAAGGGGGAAACGATTGGTAGCCAATTTTGTAGACGACACTGGGCAAATGGAACTGGTTTGGTTCCGAAGCCATAAATGGATTAGGGAAAATCTGAAATTGAATGAACCTTATGTGGTTTTTGGTCGCATATCAAGATATGGTAGTACGTTTTCAATGGCGCATCCTGAGATGGAGCTCTTTTCTGCACATCAGAAAGGATTAAAAATTGCCATGCAACCTATTTACCCATCAACGGAAAAGCTAAGTGCGCGAGGTATTACCAATCGGGTCATAAGCCAAATGGTTCAACAGCTTTTTTTGGACTGCAAAGGGCAATTCAATGAGTCTTTATCCCAGCAAATTTTAGAGGAGTTAAAGCTTATTTCCAAAAGTGAAGCATTATTGAACATTCATTTTCCCAAAAATCAAGAGCTCTTGGCTAAAGCACAGTTTCGTCTAAAATTTGAGGAATTGTTTTTTGTGCAATTGCAGCTCATTTCAAAAAAAATCCTACGGAAACAGAAAATAAAAGGAATGCCTTTTAGCGAAGTGGGTTCATTTTTCAATACTTTCTTTGAAGAACATTTACCTTTTGATTTGACCAATGCCCAAAAAAGAGTAATAAAGCAAATTAGAAATGATTTGGGGAGCAATGCCCAAATGAACCGTTTATTGCAGGGGGATGTAGGTTCTGGTAAGACCATTGTAGCTCTTTTATGTATGCTTCTTGCCTTGGACAATGGATTTCAGGCTTGCTTAATGGCACCTACCGAAATCCTGGCGCAGCAGCACTTTAATGGTTTGAAAGATTTGTTGGGCGAAATGAATGTTACAATTAATTTATTGACAGGTTCCACAAAAAAATCAGCACGAAAAGAAATACACACAAACCTACAAAGTGGTGAACTCCACATTTTAGTGGGAACCCATGCCGTTTTAGAAGATACCGTTCAGTTCAAAAATTTAGGTTTGGCTGTAATTGACGAACAACATCGCTTCGGAGTGGCACAACGTTCCAAACTTTGGCATAAAAATGAGATTCCTCCACACATTTTGGTCATGACCGCTACACCCATTCCAAGAACGCTGGCCATGAGCCTATACGGAGACTTGGATATTTCCGTTATCGACGAATTGCCTCCCGGCCGTCGCCCCATAAAGACAGTACACCGTTTCGATTCCAATCGTTTAAAGGTTTTCCAGTTTATAAAAGATGAAATCAAAAAGGGAAGACAGATCTATGTGGTTTATCCGTTAATAGCGGAATCTGAGGCTTTGGATTATAAGGACCTAATGGATGGCTATGAAAGCATTTCCCGAGATTTTCCTTTACCGGAATATCAGATTTCCATAGTCCATGGAAAAATGAAACCGGCGGACAAGGAGTATGAAATGGAACGTTTTGTAAAAGGCGAAACCCAAATCATGGTAGCCACAACGGTGATTGAAGTTGGTGTGAATGTTCCCAATGCTTCCGTAATGATTATTGAAAGTGCAGAACGATTTGGGTTGTCACAGCTCCATCAGCTTAGAGGAAGGGTGGGTCGAGGAGCCGAACAAAGCTTTTGTATTCTAATGACAAGCCACAAACTATCTGAAGATTCCAAAACGCGTTTGGAAACCATGGTTCGCACCAATGATGGTTTTGAAATAGCTGAAGTAGACCTAAAATTGAGAGGACCGGGTGATCTTATGGGAACCCAACAGAGCGGTATGTTGAACCTCAAAATTGCAGATATTGTAAAAGACAATCAAATTCTACAAACGGCACGTTTCTATGCAATGAATTTACTTAAAAATGACCCAGCTCTTCAAAAAGAGGAAAACAGAGGTATTCTGCAAGCTTACCAAAATCTATCTCAAGATAAGACCATTTGGAACTATATAAGCTAATCAAATATAACTAGATCAATAGCTCTCGGTCTTCCCGTTAAAATGAGTTAATTCCCTGTTAATCAATTCCCTTTTTAAAACAAAAGAATTTACCTTACGGAAAACTAACTATCATGAAAAAATTTGTAGTGCCAACCTTGTTGTTGGTTTTTGCCTTTTACGGTCTATCTTCATGGACTACCAATGAAACCTCCGAAGACCTTACCGCCAATTTTATTTATGGGAATCCTGAAATTGGTTCCATCAATGCTTTAAGTTTTGGTCCTGAAGGATTACTATTCGTTGGAGATTCTGAAAATGCCATGGTTTATGCGCTGGATACTAAAGATATCAGTGAAAAAGGGAATGCAGATGAAATCAATATCAGAAAGTTTGACCAAATGATAGCTGCATCATTGGGCACCACTGAAGACAAAATCAGAATTAGTGATATGGCCGTAAATCCAAAGTCAAAAACCCCATATTTTGCAGTAAGTATGGAAGATGGCACAACAGTGCTTCTTCGATTGAAAGGTGAAACCCTGGAAAATGTATCCCTAAAAGAGATTAGCTATTCCAAAATTTCGCTAAATGATGCCATTGATTCAGATGCCAAGGATAGAAGAGGAAGACCGCGAAGGGTCTGGGCCATCGCTGATTTAAAATTTCATGGAGACCGTATTTTGGTATCAGGACTCTCCAACAAAGAATTTGCTTCTACTTTAAGAAGTATCCCTTTTCCATTTACAGATTCGCAGGACCAAACTTCCCTTGAAATCTGGCATGCGGCCCATGGTCAATACGAAACTCATGCCCCGATTAAGACCTTCGACGTAGTTTCTTTAAATAATCAAGACTATTTGATGGCAAGCTATACCTGTACTCCTTTGGTTCTGTTTCCAATGAGCGAACTCGAAAATGGGAAACACATTAAGGGTCGTACTGTTGCCGAACTGGGAGCAGGCAACTCTCCTTTAGATATGATATCCTACAAAAAAGAGGGCAAGCAATACTTTTTAATGTCCAATACCAACCGTCCTGTAATGCGATTGGATTACGAGGACATTGCCGGCTTCAAAGAGACCTTGACCGAGCCGGTAAACGAATTTGCCGTGGCCACTGGTGTTCCTTATGACAATCTTCCTTTTCCCTACGTTCAGCAAATGGATAATTTGGATGATTCCAATGTGCTTTATATACAAAGAACAGGAAGCGGTGAATTGGTATTGCGCAGCAGATCTACCAAATGGATGTGATTTACCCTTACTCAATCATAAACAAAAAGATCAAGTTATCCTTGGTCTTTTTTTGTGTTGCCCTTTTCTTTAATTGTGCAAAAAACAAGTCTTCGGAAAACATCCATGTTAACTACAGTAATGGAAAGGCAGTAAGTGTAGCATTTGAAACAGAGGAATCTCCTGGGTATGCCTTGTATTTGAAAAAAAATAATCTAAGCCCAATTTTGGGCGATCTTACCTGTGAAAAGGAAACCTGTACCTTTATTCCTATTGTTCCATTTACCGCAGGTCAAACCTATGAGATACGAAAAAATAAAAAACTCATTGGATCTTTTACAATAGACCGTTTTCGCAAACAAAAGAATCCAGAACTTATTGCAATTTATCCTTCGGTGGACACCGTACCTCAAAATCTTTTAAAAATGTATTTTGTGTTCTCTCAACCCATGCAGCATTCCAAAAGTGCCTTGGATTTCATTTCGGTTTTTGATAACACATTACAAAAGGAATCTGATATTTTTCTGGAAATGCAGACTGAACTTTGGAATAAAGAGCATACTAGACTAACTCTTTGGTTGGACCCTGGTAGAATTAAGACGGATTTGATACCAAATCGGGAAAAAGGACCTCCCCTTCTGCAAAAGCACCGTTATACCATTTCGATAGATAGTCTATGGACTTCTGAGCAGGGCTATCCCTTGGCCAGAAAGTACATTAAAACGCTAAATGTTGTTGGAAAGGATTCACAAAGGCCCAATCCAAAGCTATGGGATGTTAATATTCCCAGAGCAAATACCAAAAATCCATTGGAAATTCGTTTTAACGAGCCTATGGACGCTGTTTTAATATTAGAAACTATTCAGGTCAAAAACCGTGAGGGCGAATTAATGGAAGGTACTTTTTCTCTTTTGGAGAATGAATTGAAGCTAGAGTTTAAACCAAAAGAAAAATGGGTTCCAGGAAAATACTCTGTTCACGTCAACCCAGTTCTTGAGGATTTAGCTGGAAACAATCTAGAACGTCTTTTTGATACAGATCTTTCCGATAATAGTGTGGATACAAAATCAACCGAAAACACATTGAACTTCAGTATTGAGCGTTAAAAAAGAAAGTGCCTAGGAAAACACCCGGGCACTTTTTTAGGTATAAAAGAATATGCTTAGTTGATTGCTTCTCCTTTTTCTGCTTTGGCAATATTTGCAGCAACTCGGTCTTTGTTGGCTTGCGCCGGCGCATTATCCATTGCAATTTTTAGATGTTTTAGAGTGGATTTGTTATCCCCCAAAGCCGAATATCCTCTTGCCAATCCATAATGAACAGGCCAGGTTCCTTTATGCGCTTTTGCATTCCATTTAAAGATTTCCAAGGCTTCGTCGTTTTTTCCTTGAGCAATCAATTGTCTACCATAGCCATGAACTTGGAAAACGGTCCCTAATGGCAAGGCTTCTTCCATTAGAGCCTTGGCCTCTGTAGTTTTACCTTGTTTTGCCAAAATTTGGGATTTTATATTCAAGTTATTGAACGTCTTTTGGCTGAAGAATTGACCTGCAATAGCAGCATCCGCCCATGAGAGCGCCTCATCCAAGTCGCCATCATTATTCAATGCAAAGTTTGCAGCTTGTTCCCAACTCTGTCTGGCAAAACCTGGTGTGGTTTGCAATTGTTTACGTACTTCCGTCAAAACGTTGTTGGTCACATCAGTTTCAATCTTGAATGGAATCTGTTTCTTTTCCCAGCTTAGTGCAACAACCGCTGAATTAGCATCAACAGTATTGAAACCATAGGTTAACTGTTCAACATGAGAAATTTCCTCTGTTTTAGTATCAACCCGGAGTACATCTTCTTCGGGTTTGTAAAAATAACTTCCCCAGGCATTATAATTTTTGGAAAAAATCACTGTCGCCGTATTGTCTTCGTTGACTATCATATGTAGTCCATACTTTCCTGCAGGCAAAGTTTTTCCGTTAATGCTAAGGTCATGGGATGTTTTGAAAATGGTGTTTTCGTTGGCGCCTGCTCTCCATGGAGATTCAGAGGCGGTGCCAAATCCTAAGTTGTTCATACCATAGGGCACCAAAGCCCCCCATATTTCGCGGTCATTTACACTAGGACGGGAGTAAACAATGGTAACGTCGGTGTTTCCAATACGCTGCATCACTTTAGCCATTTGACTGCCGCGTGGTAAAAAGTTCAATTGAGCGGTGGAAGATGTTGATGAGAATAAAATTGCTAGAAAAAAAATGGCAGAAATAGCCGAGTAACATTTTTTCATTGGTTCGTTTTTGATTTTGTTAATGAATAAACTGTAAAGGTTGTGGCTCTAAAGTAGAAACGTGATTGTTTATTTGACGTTACAGCAATGTTAAAATAAAGGCCAACCTGTTAAAATACAGAGTTTTAAGAGGGTATTATATTAATAGGTAGACACTGTGTTAAATACGTTAACACAAATGAAGGTAAGTTCTTATCGGTGTTTACTTTGGAATTTGATGAGAGACAAAAAAGTCATCAAAACGAAGAAGTAGAAAATCATTTTAGGTAGGAAATATCATAAATCATAAGTCTTCTTGAGCTCGAAATATTTGAATCGAAATCGTTGGACATCGTAATTTCAATTCCTTTGTATTGGCTTCTTTTTACCTTAAAATTACTTTTATCCGTTATTAAAAGTTTATTATTTAGGTGATGAGCAAAACTCTTTTTGACAAAGTTTGGGACTCCCATGTGGTACACCATATCGAAAATGGACCTGATGTCCTTTTTATTGACAGGCACTTGGTTCATGAGGTAACAAGTCCGGTAGCATTTCTTGGGCTCAAAAACCGGGGAATAAAAGTACTCTATCCAGAACGCACGTTTGCAACCGCAGATCATAATACCCCAACCCGCAATCAACATTTGCCCGTTAAGGACAAGCTATCGGCCAACCAGTTGAAAGCGCTTGAGGAAAATGCAAAAGCACATGATATTCCATATTGGGGACTTGGGCATGAAAAGAATGGAATTGTTCACGTAATTGGTCCTGAAAACGGCATTACCGTGCCGGGAGCGACTATTGTATGTGGCGACTCGCATACTTCAACTCACGGGGCTTTTGGTGCTATAGCCTTTGGTATCGGGACCAGTGAGGTGGAAATGGTCCTCTCTACGCAGTGCATTATGCAGCCTAAACCTAAAAGTATGCGGATTACAATCAATGGGGAACTGAATAATGCAGTCACTCCAAAAGATGTTGCCCTCTACATCATATCTCAACTAACTACTTCAGGAGCCACAGGATATTTTGTGGAATACGCTGGCGAAGTATTTAGAAACATGTCCATGGAAGGAAGAATGACGGTGTGCAACCTAAGTATAGAGATGGGTGCCCGTGGAGGAATGATAGCACCTGATAGTGCCACGTACGAATACATAAAAGGAAGAGAATACACTCCCAAAGACAAGGACTGGGATAAAGCCATGGAATATTGGAATACCTTGTATTCTGATAATGATGCAGCATTCCACAAAGAGATATCTTTTAATGCTTCTGATATCGAGCCCATGATTACCTATGGCACAAATCCAGGAATGGGCATCGGAATCCAGAGCGGTATTCCTACAGCAAAAGCTATGGATGCAGGAGCTGCAACCTATCAAAAATCTTTAGCCTACATGGACTTTAACGAAGGTGAGGCGATGATTGGTAAGCCCATAGATTTTGTGTTCTTAGGAAGTTGTACCAATGGCCGGATTGAAGATTTTAGAGCCTTTGCATCCATCATAAAAGGTAGAAAAAAAGCCGAAAATGTAACAGCATGGTTGGTACCTGGTTCTCACAAAGTGGAAGAAGCGATTAAAGCAGAAGGTATTTTGGATATTCTCAATGAATCTGGATTCGAATTGCGCGAACCCGGTTGTTCCGCATGTTTGGCCATGAATGATGATAAGATTCCAGCAGGAAAATATGCGGTAAGTACTTCAAATCGGAATTTTGAAGGCAGACAAGGCCCAGGTGCAAGAACATTGTTGGCTAGTCCTTTAGTGGCAGCGGCGGCGGCGGTAACTGGAAAGGTAACAGACCCCAGAGAACTAATGGAGCTTCAAGAAGCATAATATTTGCAATGACCAATATACAAAGGTCAATGAACAAAGGCTACACAATAGGGTTGCAAAGAAATTATTGATAATTGGAAATTGATATTTGATAACTGAAAAAAATGGCATACGATAAATTCAGCATATTAACCAGTAGTGCAGTTCCATTGCCCATAGAAAATGTGGATACGGACCAAATCATACCTGCACGTTTTCTGAAGGCGACAGAACGTAAAGGTTTTGGCGACAACTTATTTAGGGATTGGAGATACAATTCCGACAATACACCTAAAGAGCATTTTGTTCTAAACAACCCTATCTACTCTGGTAAAATTCTTGTTGGAGGAAAGAACTTTGGCTCTGGCTCATCTAGGGAACATGCGGCTTGGGCTGTATATGATTATGGTTTCCGTTGTGTGGTTTCCAGCTTCTTTGCGGATATTTTCCGAAATAATTGCCTTAACATAGGAGTGCTTCCAGTTCAAGTAAGCGCTGAGTACTTGGATAAGATATTCAAGGCTATTGAGGCCAATCCCAAAACCGAAATTGAAGTAAATCTTCCCGAACAACGCATTAGCATACTAGAAACGGGAGAAAGTGAAAGCTTTGCCATCAACGATTATAAAAAGCAAAATATGCTCAACGGTTTCGATGATATCGATTATCTCTTGAACATTAAAAACGATATTCAGCAATTTGCGCAGAACACTCCGCTATAACTTCTGATACACAATTGGGTTAGAACCGCGAAAATGGAAAGAAGAACGGTTGAAATCATGGATACCACCTTAAGGGATGGTGAGCAAACTTCTGGGGTTTCCTTTTCCTCTTCGGAAAAGCTGACTTTGGCCAAACTGCTACTGGAAGAGCTTAAGGTAGATCGTATTGAAGTAGCTTCTGCTCGCGTTTCCGATGGAGAATTCAATGCCGTAAAAAACATAACCGATTGGGCAAAGACCGAAGGGTATATTTCCAAGGTGGAGGTACTCACTTTTGTAGACGGAGGGGTTTCCTTGGAATGGATGGAAAAAGCAGGTGCCAAAGTCCAGAATTTATTGACCAAAGGATCACTAAATCATCTTACTCATCAACTTAAAAAAACACCTGAACAGCATTTTAGCGCTATTAAGGATGTTATTGAAAAAGCCCAACACATAGGCATTGAGACAAACGTGTATCTTGAGGATTGGAGTAATGGTATGCGAAATTCCAAGGAATATGTTTTCCAATTCCTGGATTTTCTCACCAACCAACACATCAAACGGGTTCTTTTACCGGATACCCTCGGAATACTCACCCATTTTGAAGCAAGTGAGTTTTTAACTGAAATTGTTCAGCGCTATCCTAACACACATTTTGATTTTCATGGGCATAATGATTATGATTTGAGCGTAGCGAATGTCATGGAAGCTCTTAAGGCTGGTTGCCATGGCTTGCACTTAACTGTAAACGGTATGGGTGAACGTGCAGGAAATGCACCATTGGCCAGTGTAGTTGCGGTCGTAAATGATTTCATGCCAGAAATAAGCATAGGTGTAAAAGAATCGTCCCTTTTTAAAGTTAGCAAATTAGTATCTGCCTTCACCGGTTTTGGAATACCTGACAATAAACCCATTGTTGGAGATAATGTTTTTACTCAAACAGCTGGAATACATGCAGATGGAGATAATAAAAAGAATCTTTACTTTAATGATTTGTTGCCTGAAAGATTTGGAAGAAAACGCAAATATGCTTTAGGAAAAACCTCTGGAAAAGCCAATATCCAAAAGAACCTTCAGGAATTGGGACTAACCTTAAATGATGAAGAACTAAAAAAGGTTACAGAAAGAATTATTGAATTGGGCGATAAGAAAGAAAGAGTGACCAAAGACGATTTGCCCTATATCATTTCAGACGTCCTAGATTCAGATTTGTACCAACAACGCGTTTTTGTGAAGTCTTATGTGTTGACCCATTCAAAAGGGTTAAAACCATCCACTACCCTATCCATAGAAATTGATGGAAAATCCTATGAGGAAAATGCCCAAGGAGATGGACAGTTTGATGCATTTATTAATGCTTTGCAAAAGGTGTACAAAAAAGAAGGGGTGGAATTACCCAAATTAGTGGACTACGCAGTACGTATACCACCAGGAAGCACCTCGGATGCTCTTTGTGAGACCATCATTACCTGGAAAACCAAGGAAAAAGACTTTACAACGCGTGGATTGGATTCTGACCAAACGGTATCTGCTATAAAAGCCACGGAAAAAATGCTCAACCTCTTTTGATTCATTGGAGTATAAATTTATATGTGCATTAACCATTGAGAAAAACCATATTGAAAACTGTATACTAATAACTCAACCAAATGAAATTCAACATAGCCCTTTTAGCTGGAGACGGAATAGGTCCAGAAGTAATAGACCAAGCTGTAAAAGTATCCAATGCCATTGCAGAGAAATTTGGACATGAAATCAATTGGACACCAGCGCTAACTGGGGCTGCTGCAATAGATGCCGTAGGAAATCCCTATCCGGATGAAACCCATGAAATTTGTGAGGCTGCGGATGCCGTTTTATTTGGAGCCATAGGTCATCCCCGTTTTGATAATGATCCTTCCGCCAAAGTAAGACCCGAACAAGGTTTGTTGAAAATGCGTCAAAAGTTGGGATTGTTTGCCAATGTAAGACCGACGTTTACATTTCCTTCACTTATTGATAAATCACCCTTGAAAAAGGATCGTATTGAAGGAACAGATTTAGTGTTTTTACGTGAATTGACAGGTGGAATCTACTTTGGGAAACGAGGTCGTGAAGACGATGGAAACACAGCATATGATACCTGCACCTATACCCGAGCAGAAGTTCAGCGTTTGGCCAAAAAAGGATTTGAAATGGCCATGCAACGTTCTAAAAAGCTATGTTGTGTAGACAAAGCCAATGTTTTGGAAACGTCCCGATTATGGCGAGAAACCGTTCAAGCCTTAGAAAAAGACTATCCAGAAGTAGAGGTTTCCTATGAGTTTGTGGATGCTGTGGCCATGCGTCTCATTCAATGGCCAAATTCATATGATGTGCTTATCACAGAGAATCTTTTTGGAGATGTGCTTACAGACGAAGCCTCGGTAATCTCAGGTTCCATGGGTTTGATGCCATCAGCTTCTTTGGGCGAAAAAACATCTCTTTTTGAACCTATACATGGTTCTTATCCTCAGGCTGCAGGAAAGGACATCGCTAACCCTCTGGCCACAGTACTATCAGCAGCCATGATGTTTGAAACTGCATTTGGATTGCAAAAGGAAGCGGAAGCCATTCGAGATGTTGTCAACAAATCACTTTCTGAGGGAATTGTTACCGAAGATTTGGCAGAAGGTGGCAAAGCCTTTAAAACCTCAGAGATTGGAGATTGGTTAGCGAAAAACATTTAAACAAGTCCCCTTCATAAATTAAAAATAAGTATCTATCAATTCATAGACCTGACACATCAATCGAGGGTATAATAGGGTATTTCTCTGTATTAGATTTGACTTCATATTAATTGTGAACAAGTCTAATCATGTATACCAAAATCAGCCTATCTTCTTTCTGGATTGTAAAACTATGTGCGGTTATATTGTTTTTCCCTTTTGGGATAATGGCTCAAAAAAAGATAAAACCTATTAAAAATCCAGTAGCTTGGTCCTATACGATTACACCAAAAAACCCCCTTGAACAGGACATTGCATCATACAATATTCTTATAGATTCCCATCTAAGTCCAATGGACTGGTGGGATGAAGTCTCTTGGAGCGCTCAAGTTTCCACAAAGGATTCTTTTGAAAAAGAAAGACTGTACAAAGAGGCCATATCAGATACGTTGAATGTATGGGCAGATAGATACATGGCCTTTAACAAATACCCCTATCGCAAAAATTCAAGTGACCCAGATGTAAATATCACTTTAAAAACAGAGGAATATAAGATTGAAAATGTCCAAATGGATGTTGATTTTTCAGATATGGAAAGTGCAATTTGTGAAGTGATTGCTTCTGCTAGACTTACTGTATCCAATAGAAATGGGGATATTCTACTCGACATACCCATTGTATTTTATGTGAATCAAGAGAACAAATCCACTCTTCTCTCAATTCGCCATTTTATGTTAAACCCTGTTTTTAATATGAAATACAACTTGAAAAAAAAGCCTGAAAAAAAGCGAAAATTACTAAACAAGAAGTTAGCAAAGTATGAGTCAGATGTTCTAAGGTATTTCTATGTAAAGAGTGGTGAAATACTTCGTGAGCATTTTATGGAACAAAAAAAATCCGTTTATGCTGCTACATTTGGTATAAAAAACAAAGGGCATGAGGCTTTGAATGATGCCAGTGAGTCAACAAAAAAAGCCATTAACGCTCTTTCTGCGTTGAGTAAAAAGAAGAGAAAAACCATAAAAGACATAAGGCCTGAAATTGAGACTGCTATTGACTATTGGCTGGATAAATTAGAAAGAACGACTGACCCAGAAATTAGAAAATTGCTACATGCAAATTTATCCTTGGGTAATCTTTTTTTAGGCAATATTGAGGACGCAAAAAAATGTATACATCAAATTCCTGAATTTGAAACATTGGAAAAGAAAACATTATTTCAAGGCGGATTCAATTATTACCTTTTTGGCTTATCTGAAGCTATTTCAACAAAAGAGCGCCATGGAGATCTTGCTCAAATACAATAATGGCTATAAGATATAATCCGTACTCAAAAAATTACTAACCTTAGCCTCCAAAAGCTGCTCAATAGTTTCGTTGTTAAGCTCATTATCCTTAAAGGCAACAAATGTTCGTATAGAAAACGAACGAAGCGCGTCATGTACGCTTAACGTAGCCTGAGCAGAATCTTTGCGTCCAGTGAACGGATAGACATCAGGACCGCGCTGACATGAGCTGTTCAGGTTCACACGACACACTAAATTGGCCAAAGTATCAATTAATGGAGACAGAGTATACACATCTTTCCCAAAAAGGCTTACTTGTTGTCCATAATTGGATTCTGCCATATCGTCCAAGGGCTCCTCAATATCTTTAAAAGATAGGACTGGAATAATAGGGCCAAATTGTTCTTCTTCATAAACCCGCATATCTTTACTCACGGGATATAATACTGCAGGCCAGATATAGTTGTCCTTATGCTTTCCACCTTTTTTGTTTTGGATTTTGGCTCCTTTTGCCTTAGCATCGTCTAAAAGCTCTTGAATATAAGCTGGTTTGCCTGGTTCGGGTAATGGGGTTAATTTTACATCCTTATCCCACGGATTGCCAAATTTCAAAGCATCTACTTTTTCCGAGAACCGTTTTAAAAACTCTTCCTTGATATCTTCATGCACATAAACTACCTTTAGAGCTGTACAGCGCTGCCCATTAAAGGAAAGTGTCCCAGCTATACATTCGTTGATAGTTAGATCTAAATCAGCATCAGGCAATACTATAGCTGGATTTTTGGCTTCGAGTCCCAAAACCAAACGAAGCCGATTGCTTTTTGGATGCTGCTCTTGTAAAGCGTTAGCAGATTTGCTATTGCCTATCAATGCCAGAACATCCACTTTACCGGTTTGCATGATAGGCGCAGCAACAGCCCTTCCCCTACCAAAAAGAATATTCACCACTCCTTTAGGAAAACTCGTTTGAAAAGCTTCTAGTAATGGGGTTATGAGCAATACGCCATGCTTGGCCGGTTTAAAAACCGTGGTGTTACCCATAATGATTGCCGGAATAAGCAAGGCGAAAGTTTCATTCAAGGGATAGTTATATGGCCCCAGACAAAGGACAACACCTAAGGGACCCCTACGGATGTGCGCATAAACACCATCATGTTTGGAAAACTTGGCAGAATTTCTATCAAGTTGCTTGTACTCTTCAATAGTGTCATAAATATACTCAACGGTACGGTCAAACTCTTTATAGGAATCGGGTTGGTTCTTGCCAATTTCCCACATCAACAACTTCACAACCTCCTCGCGCTTTTCTTCCATCTTCTTGACAAAAGTTTCCATGCATTCAATGCGGTCCTTTACCTTCATGGTTGGCCAAACACCTTGACCTTTATTATAAGCGGCCAACGCAGCTTCCAAAGCTTCCAAAGCCTCAGCTTCTCCCATATCAGGGATACTACCTAGAGGTGTTGGGGCATACTCCTTGGTTGATGAGATAGTAGATACGACTGGTGAAGTCTTTCCCTTCCAATCTTTTAGTTCCCCATTTACCAAATATTTGGTCTGGTGGATTTCCTCAGTAATTTGAAACTGCTCTGGTATCATAAGTTCGTAGTTAGTTGAGTGAAGATACGTATCAAATGTAAAAAAGTGATTACCCGATAGGTTTCATGGCGGTCATAGAAGCACGGAGCTGTGCCCCAATTACTTCAACCGGATGCTCTCGGATAGCCTTGTTTACGGCAATCAATTTCATGTTATCCACACCATTATCTGTGTCTTCGCCATAAGCCTTACCAATAATATCGGTTTCAACATTTTTCATAAAGTCTTCCAACAATGGTTTGCAAGCGTGATCAAACAAATAACATCCATACTCAGCTGTGTCAGAAATTACCCGATTCATTTCAAACAATTTCTTTCTGGCAATGGTATTCGCAATCAACGGAGTTTCATGCAAGGATTCGTAATAGGCAGATTCATCAATTATACCAGATTCAGTCATGGTTTCAAAGGCCAATTCCACTCCAGATTTTACAAAAGCCACCATTAATACGCCATGGTCATAATATTCCTGTTCCGAAATATCATAACTCCCTGCAGGAGTCTTTTCAAAAGCAGTTTCTCCGGTAGCTGCTCGCCAGTCCAGAAGATTCTTGTCCCCATTGTCCCAATCTTCCATCATGGTTTTAGAAAAATGACCGCTCATTATATCATCCATGTGCTTTTGAAACAAGGGTCGCATAATTACTTTGAGCTCTTCGGCCAAATCAAAGGCCTTAATCTTCGCCGGGTTGGATAAACGGTCCATCATATTCGTGATACCTCCCTGTTTGAGGCCTTCAGTGATGGTCTCCCAACCATATTGAATAAGTTTGGAGGCGTAACCGGCATCAATTCCCTTTTCAATCATTTTATTGAAAGAAAGTATGGAACCTGTCTGCAATAGTCCACATAAAATGGTCTGTTCCCCCATTAAATCTGATTTTACTTCTGCCACAAATGAAGATTCAAGTACTCCAGCCCTATGGCCGCCAGTCGCGGCAGCATAAGCTTTGGCTTGTTCCAATCCCTTTCCTTCCGGGTCGTTTTCAGGGTGCACCGCTATCAATGTAGGTACTCCAAATCCACGTTTATACTCCTCCCTCACCTCAGAACCGGGACTTTTAGGGGCCACCATGATCACGGTAAGGTCCTTTCTCACTTGCATTCCTTCTTCAACTATGTTAAACCCGTGTGAGTAGGACAATGTAGCTCCTTGCTTCATTAAAGGCATTACCGTACCCACAACATTGGTATGTTGTTTGTCCGGAGTCAAATTAATCACCATATCAGCCGAAGGAATCAATTCTTCATAAGTGCCCGCCGTGAAATTATTTTCTGTAGCATTCTTATAAGACTGCCTTTGTTCTTTTATTGCGGCTTCGCGAAGTGCATAGGAGATATCCAAACCTGAATCCCTCATATTCAATCCTTGATTCAAGCCTTGGGCCCCACATCCTATAATTACTATCTTTTTACCTTTTAAAGCTGTTACACCATCACCAAATTCATGAGATTCCATAAACCTACATTTACCCAATTGAGTTAATTGGTCTCGTAATGATAGGGTATTAAAGTAATTTGCCATTTTCAGTTTTTATTTAGTGCTTATTTATTTTGAAATTCTGCAAGTATTTCGGTAATCGGCATACTTGCCTTGGTTACAGTTATACGCCCAGAACGTACAAATTGCATAATACCATAAGGCTCCAAGGCATCATGCATTTCGTCTATTTCATGCCTTCTACCTGTTTTGGCGAGTACAAAGAAATCCCTTGAAACCGTAACAATCTGGGAATTGCTTTCTTTGATTATGTTTTGGATTTGCCTTTCATCGAACAATAGATGGGATGCTATCTTGAACAAAGCGGATTCCTGATAAATCGTCTCGTCATCTGTATGATAATAGGCTTTTATCACCTCAATCTGCTTTTCTATTTGGCCCACGATTTTACGGGTCCAATCTTCTGTGGTGAAGACAACTATTGTAAACTTTGAAACATTTTCTATCTCTGATTTTGAAACATTTAAGCTCTCTATATTAATGTGACGCTTTAAGAATATTCCTGATATTCTATTAAGTAAGCCCACATTGTTTTCGGAGTACACAGATATGGTATACCACTTACTTTCCATAATTGCTCTTTTTTACTGCAATGATTATTCCTGTTGACCAATCCAACTTTGTGATTGTAAAATCCTCTCTCTTTTCTAGAGTTTCGACTAGCTGTTTTGCCTTCTCTTCATGACCGTCTGGCCAGTTGGGTTGCGGATTCATATCGTCAATCACATAATACCCCCCACTTTTGACCATGCTTAGCGTTTTTTCCAAATACGTATATTTCCCCGCCCAAGTATCCGCAAAAATCAAATCGAATCCTTCGCCCTTGTACTCAGAAATCCACTCACCACCATCTACACATAAAAGCTTAAGCTTGGATTCATTTTCAAAAGCATTTTCTACAAGTTGAATCAAGCGTTCGTCATTGTCCAAACTTGTCACTTTAGATTCCAGTTGCATCCCTTCAAGCATCCAAGCCAAAGAAAGCCCTGTGCCCGTGCCTAGTTCTAAAAAAATACCATTTGGTTTAGAAGTTATTAAGGTTTGAAGTAAGTTTCCTATGGAAACATCTGAAGGCATAGTAAAACCAACCTCTTCAGTCATTTTAAGCAGCTCCGGATAAACCACAGGTCTTCTTGTCATTTCCGATATACTCATACTATTTCAATCTAATATCGGAAACTGATGCTCCTGAAGGAATCATGGGAAACACATTGTCCTCTTTCTCTACCCTAACCTCCAAGAAATAAGGATCTTTGGAAGTAATCATTTCATTGACTGCCGATTCCAGGTCCGCTCTTTCCGTTACTCTTCTTGCTTTAATGTGATATCCTTCTGCAATTTTGACAAAATCCGGATTGGTCATAACGGTTGAAGCATATCGGCTTTCAAAGAATAACTCTTGCCATTGGCGCACCATGCCTAAGTGGTCATTGTTGAGGACAACGATTTTAACTGGTATATTATGCTGGAAAATCACCCCAAGTTCTTGAATGGTCATTTGATAGCCTCCATCACCAATGATAGCTACCACTTCACGTTCGGGAGCACCTTGTTTTGCTCCAATAGCAGCAGGAAGCGCAAAGCCCATTGTCCCCAAACCGCCAGAAGTAATATTACTCTTGCTTTGAGAAAACTTCGCATAACGGCAAGCAATCATTTGATGCTGGCCTACATCAGTAACTATAACCGCATCGTTATTTGAAGCTTTGTTTATCTGTTCAATTACCTCGCCCATAGTTAGGCCGGGTTTAGTAGGTTCCAAATCTTTTTGAATGACCGCTTTATATTCCTCTTCGTACTTTTTATCGAACTCAGATCGCCATTCTTTATGTTCATTTTCATTGATGAGCGGTAGCAACAAATTCAAAGTCTGCTTTGCATCGCCCAGCACAGCAACATCTACCTTTACATTTTTGTTGATTTCTGCAGGATCAATCTCAAAATGAATAACCTTCGCCTGCTTGGCATAGGTTTCAAGATTTCCTGTTACCCTATCGTCAAAACGCATACCTATGGCAATCAATACATCGCACGCATTGGTAAGCACATTTGGGCCATAATTTCCATGCATACCTACCATTCCCACATTCAGTGGGTGGTCAGTGGGAATTGCCGATTCCCCCATTATAGTCCACGCAGCAGGGATTCCTGATTTTTCAACAAAAGCCTTTAGCTCTTCTTCAGCCTCGCCTAAAATGATTCCCTGACCCCAAATGATGTAGGGTTTTTTGGCATTGTTTATGAGTTCCGCTGCTGATCGTATTGCCTCCAAATTTGGTTCTGCTACGGCCTGATAACTTCTTACTCCAGTGCATTTTTCATAAACGAAATCCAACTCATCAAATTGAGCATTCTTAGTGATATCTATTAGAACCGGTCCCGGTCTTCCAGATTTTGCAATATAAAATGCCTTGGCAAAGATTTCAGGAATCTCAGAAGCTTTAGTAATTTGATAGTTCCATTTGGTCACTGGAGTAGAAATACCTACAATATCTGTTTCCTGAAAAGCATCAGAACCCAATAAATGACGAGGTACCTGTCCTGTAATACAGACCATTGGAGTTGAATCTATTTGAGCATCCGCCAGTCCTGTAACCAAATTTGTGGCACCAGGTCCCGAGGTTGCCATGGCCACTCCCACTTTTCCACTTACTCTTGCATATCCTTGGGCAGCATGTGTTGCACCTTGCTCATGTCTTGTAAGTATATGGGTCAATTTATCTTGAAACTTGTATAATTCATCATAGACAGGCATTATTGCGCCTCCAGGATATCCGTAGATTAAATCTACTCCTTCTTCAAGTAAACAATGAATAATGGCCTCAGCGCCAGTTATACGTATAGCCTTTTTCGTTTTGGAATCCTTTTTTTGTATGTTCAATGTTTCCATAATCCTTTCCTTTTAGATTCTGGTGTACTTTCCTTTCACAGAATACTTAAATCATATCCGTAACGCAACCTTCAGAGGCTGATGATACAATTTTTGTGTATTTATATAAACTTCCTTTATTCACCTTTAATGGAGGTTGCGTCCATTTTTTGCGTCTTTTTTCCAATTCTTCATCAGAAATTGAAACTGACATGCTATTCTGTTCTGCATCAATGGTAATTACATCTCCTTCTTCAACAAGGGCAATAACACCCCCATCTTGTGCTTCTGGAGCTATATGTCCAACCACAAATCCATGGGTTCCCCCAGAAAACCGTCCATCGGTAATCAATGCAACATCCTTACCTAAACCTGCTCCCATAATAGCAGCGGTTGGTTTTAACATTTCAGGCATTCCAGGCCCTCCTTTTGGACCCTCATATCTAATTACAACAACATCTCCTTTTTTGACCTTTCCATTGCGTATCCCATCATTTGCCTCAAACTCGCCATCGAATACCTTGGCCGGTCCTGAAAAATGCAATCCTTCTTTACCTGTTATTTTTGCTACGGCACCATCTTTCGCGAGATTTCCATAAAGAATTCTTAGGTGTCCCGTTTCTTTTATCGGCTTGTCAATATCTTTTACAACCTCCTGCCCTTCAAACAAGTCGGGTAAGTCTTTCAAGTTTTCGGCGATGGTCTTACCTGTAACGGTCAAACAGTCACCATGCAGCATTTTATGCTTCAACATAAACTTCATAACAGCTGGTATACCTCCCACATTATGAAGGTCTTCCATTAGGAATCTACCACTAGGTTTTAAATCTGCTAAAAAGGGGGTAGTATCACTTATACGTTGAAAATCATCAAGCCCAAATTCAATATCCGCGGCATTGGCAATAGCTAAAAAGTGTAGTACAGCATTTGTAGAACCTCCTAAAACTACAATCAATCTAACGGCATTTTCCAAAGATTTTTTTGTGATGATATCGCTGGGCTTTATATCCTTTTCCAGTAGATGCTTTAATGCTTTTCCAGCAGCTATTGCATCTCCTGTCTTCTTATCTCCAACAGCGGGATTGGATGAGCTATATGGCAAAGACATTCCAAGCGCTTCAATTGCCGAGGCCATGGTATTCGCCGTGTACATTCCACCGCAAGCGCCAGCTCCAGGGCACGCATTTTGAATTACGCTCTTGTATTCTTGCTCGTTCATAGTACCAGCAACCTTTTCACCCCATGCTTCAAAAGCGGATACCACATCCAATTTTTTATTATTTAGGCAGCCGGGAGCTATGGTACCTCCATATACCATTACCGATGGTCTATCCAATCGAATCATTGCCATAAGGGCACCTGGCATGTTCTTGTCGCATCCTACAACGGTTACTAAACCATCATAGTTCATGGCTTGAACCACCGTTTCCATGGAATCTGCAATAATATCTCGAGAAGGAAGGGAATAGCGCATACCGTATGTACCCATGGAAATACCATCACTGACCCCAATGGTATTAAATATTAGCCCTACCAAATCCACTTCTTGGGTTCCCTTTTTTACATAGGTAGACAAATCGTTAAGGTGCATGTTACAGGGATTGCCTTCATACCCCGTACTTCCTATTCCCACCAAAGGCTTTTTCAAATCATCCTCAGTCAACCCAATAGCATGCAACATAGCCTGCGCCGCAGGTTGTGTAGGGTCTTGGGTAACATTTTTACTATACTTATTCAATTCCATTAACAGATTTCTTTGAAATATGTATTTTATCTGAAATTATTCTAAGATTCAAAGATATACCTTTCGCATACCCCAGTTTTTTAACATAATTCACACCTTCAAAGCCATTTGATAGAGAAAGCTTTTATTTTATTGATAATCAAAATTTTAAGTTGAAATAAAATATCATATTCAACTCTATTTGTAAGTTTTTTTTGCCTTTAAAAAAGACTTTTAGGTTCTCTCATTTTGGTTATTTTTAAACATGGAAAAAACCGTAAGTGAAGCTATTGCCCACAGGAGGTCTGTTCGCGTTTTTAGGGATGATGTAGAATTAGACACCGAGAAAGTTCAAAAATGTATTGAAAATGCCGTACTGGCACCAACAAGCAGTAATCTCCAGCTCTGGGAATTTTATCATGTTATTGAGAAAGACAAACTGAAAAAACTAACTGAAGCCTGCCTGGATCAAAATGCTGCCAAAACTGCACAGCAAATGGTTGTGGTGGTCAGTAGAAAAGACTTATGGAGAAAACGGGCCAAGTCCAATGTTGCTTTTTTAGAGAACACTTACGGACACAAACCTGAAAAGGAATACAGCCGAAGGGAGAAATTTGCGCTTAATTATTATAAGAAACTCATACCTACGGTGTATTTTGATGTTTTAGGCATTCTAGGCTGGATAAAATATCTCATATTTAGTGTAATCGGGTTGTTCAAACCAGTTTATCGTCAAGTAAGACGGTCCGATATGCGCATAGTAGCTCATAAGAGTGCCGGTTTAGCTGCTCAAAATTTTATGATAAGCATGGCAGCAATAGGATATGATACCTGTCCTATGGAAGGAAGTGACACCCTAAGGGTAAAGCGTATTTTGAATCTTCCGCCAGTTGCTGAAATCAATATGGTTATTGGATGTGGAATCAGAGCGGAAAATGGTGTTTATGGCAAACGTTTTCGCATACCTTTTAAGGAAATATACCAAAAGGTTTAAAAACTTTACAGAAGTTTAAATGAAATAATATCTCCGAATTTTTTTTGCGCCAATACACTTATAGATTTATCAGATAATTGTAGCACCCTTGGGTAACCTCCCGTAGTTTGTCCATCTTTCATTAAGATGATCAATCTTCCTGTAGGAGTCAACTGTACAGTGCCTGGTAATGTTCCCGATGTTAAAATAGAATGGGAATGTGTTCCTATTTCTTCTGTAAGTTGATATGCCATTCTATTATTCTCTTTTGAAACAGTAAAGTCTTTTGAAAAAAGTGGTTCCAAATGAGCATCTGTCAATATTGAGAACTCTGGTCCTTTGAAAACTTCAATATACTGCTGTTCTAAATGATTTTCGAGTTTCAACTCCGAAATTGCCGGCTCATACTGCTTTACAGGTTCGTATGGAATTTCATCAGAATCTTTGAAGCATTTTGTTGATGTTACTGGATAGTATTGAGAGTAGCTACCTAGCACCTTATCCCCATGAAATCCGTTTTTTATGGCCAAATACGTTCTAAAACCGTTTTCCAACTTTCCATAAGAAAGAATGTCGCCTGCCTCTACCTTGATCACTCGGTAATTATCAATGGGTTTATTGTTCAGTGTAGGTGACATGCGAGCCCCTGAAAGACATATATAAGTGGGCGATTCAAACAATAAGGTTGGCCCGGTCATGGTAATTTCCAAAACAGCATCTTCTTGCTGGTTTTCCAATAATACATTCGCCTTTTTTACAGAAACCTCATCCATAACCCCAGAAACGGGAACTCCTATATTGCGATACCCAAACCTACCAAAATCCTGTAGCGTTGTATAAAATCCAGATTTTAAGAATTTAAGCATCCAAAGGTATCTTTTCAAGATTATAAATTCCTATTTCGCCTTCAATTTTACGCAAATCATACTCTGCTTTGGAAATGGATTGAAATTGAATTTTATCGCCTGCTTTTACAAAGCAAGGCTTCTCATGGGAAGCATCAAAAACCGGTACCGGACAATTCCCTATTATGTTCCATCCTCCTGGAGAGTCTTGTGGATATATTCCTGTCTGTTTTCCTGCAAGGCCCACCGAACCCTTTTCTACATGAAGTCTAGGTGTTTTGCGTCTGGGCAATTGCAAAGATTTTGGCAACCCTCCCAGATACATAAATCCAGGTAAGAATCCTATTCCGAAAACAATATATTCGTATGAAGTATGCTGTTTTATCAGTTCTTCCTTAGTTAAATCTAGAGATTTAGCAGTTTTCTGAATATCAATCCCGAAATCAGATTCATAGCATACGGGCAGTTTCCATAGAAAACGTTCATTTTGAACAGACCTGGTATTTTTCTCATAAACCTCCAAAACTCGAGCTTTTGCAGTATCAAAATCAAGTTTTGCGCCCGACAACGAAATCATGGTTACGGAATTATACGCCGGAACCAACTCCCATTCGCGCTGATATTTATTGGTAAAAGCGCTAACAAACGCAAGAATATCATTCAAAATGGATTCCTTTACTTCAATGGGCCATTCAATCAAAAGAGCTTTCTCTCCAAAGGGTCTTATGGTTAGGGGGACTTCTTTCACTTGCTTAAAACTATATTATGCTTTGGCAATTCTTTTGAAAGATACTGTAATATTTGTAATGCTGAGGGAGTATCGCCATGAATACAAATGGTATCCATCCGGATTCTCAAGGTTTCACCTGACAAAGTCCTTATTTCTCTCTTTTGTACCATTGGCAAAACATGCTGAAGCACCTTTTCTGGTTTTGAAATAAGCGCCTCTTTGTGGGTTCTTGAAACCAAAGTCCCATCTGAACTGTAATTTCTATCGGCAAAAGCTTCGTAACATACCTCTATTCCATATGTTTTTGCTAAAAGAGCGACTTGGGAGCCAGGCAATGCATAAATTCTCTTTGTTAAACCCGATTCAAGAACCACTTCTAAAAACAATCTGGCTAGTTCTGCATCTTTAGCAATTTGGTTGTACAATGCTCCGTGTGGTTTTATATGATTCACAAGGATTTCTTGCTGTTTTGCGACTTTACCGAACATGGATAGTTGCTCTGAAAGGCTATTTCTTAATGCATCCTTTGAGATATCCATTACTTTCCTGCCAAAATTAAGCTTATCAGGATATGATGGGTGAGCACCGATTTTAACGGTGTGTCTTTTTGCTAATCCAATGATTTCAAATATAGATGAGCTTTCACCCGCATGACCCCCACATGCAATATTACACGAACTGATATGCGGAAAAAGTTGAGCTTCGTTTCCTACCCCTTCGCCAACATCACAATTTAAATCTACATACCACTTTTTCATCTAAAAAAACTCCAACACCTTAAAAATGCTCTTTACCCCTAAAAATATCGCGAATAGTACAATCAATACGCCAACAACATTTTGAATGGGTTTATTCACATGGCTGCCCATCACTTTCTTCTGGTTAACCATCCATAAAAGAAGTACTGCCATTATAGGCAACAATACTCCATTGGCCACTTGAGCAAATTGAATGACTTGTATTGGTTTAATGTCAAAAGAAAGAAAAAATACTCCCAAGAAAAGAATTGAAATCCAAATTAATCGAAACTTAGGATCTTTCATCCCATCCTTCCAACCAAAACAACTACTTGCCACGTAGGCAGCTGCCAGAGGGGCGGTAATCGCAGAAGTAATTCCAGCTAACAAGAGTCCCAGTCCCATGAAATAAAGCGCCATTTTTCCAAAGAGGGGTTCCATAGCCTTTGCCATATCCACTGCATTCGTAACATTATCCAAATCTGCGGCCGCCGCAGTAATAATAATCGCTATGGAAACCAACCCACCTACTCCAACAGAGACCAAGGTATCCCAACGCATCAAGGACAAATCTTTTTCAGAACCCCACTTTTCTCTTACCAAAGAAGCGTGCAAAAAAAGATTATAGGGAACAACAGTTGTTCCCACCAGAGCCACTATAGTCAATACGCTCTGTTCTGGTAAAGTAGGGACAAACGCTCCTTTTACAATTTCAATAAGTGAAGGCTTAGTTAGTATGGCAGCGATTACAAAACAAAGTCCCATCATGCCCACCAAGCCCATGAATATTTTTTCAAGCGATTTATAGCTTCCAAACCATAGAATACCAAATGCCAAAAAGCCGACTAAAAGTGGATAAATGGGAAAAACTAGAGGCATTTCAAAAATAGCATTCAAACCTAAAGTAGCACCTCCAATATTCCCGGCTTCATATGCCGCATTCCCTATTAGAATTGCGGCTAGTACAATCCCCAACACCAGATTCTTTGTCCATTTTTTTGTCAATTGACTTCCAATAACATCTACAAGGCCTTTTTGGGTTAGAACCCCTATTCTACCAGCCATCTCCTGTAGAATTATGGTACAAACTATAGATACCAATAAAGCCCAGATAAGGGCAAATCCAAACTTCACTCCTGCAATTGTACAAATAGTGATGGTGCCTGGGCCCACAAAGGCAGCAGCAACTAAAATGCCGGGGCCAATTTTTTTTAGCATTCAGATTAAATTATAGTCACTGAAATTAAGCTCTTTTGTGTTAAAAGTTGCATTTCATCCAAAAAAATGCATTTCATCTAAAAATTGCCCCCCGTAGTACTTGTTTTATACGAATATGGAAATGGTAGAGTTATAATAATCCCAAATCTAATTATTAAACTTAACCGACCAATACTTATGACCTGTAAGGAATGTGGTACTAAGATTACCCGTGAAGAAAATGAAGCTTCGTATGATGTTATTGGTGTTTCTCTTTGTGAAAAACACCTTAAACTTATTAAGAGAATCATTTTGAACAATAACACGCCACTTGAGGCCATTCAATTGTTTTATGCCCTAAAGGAAAAAGGAGCACAACCTATGTTGGAATGGTGGGACGGCAAAAAATCCGTCGACATCGCCTTCTCTAGGGTAAAACTTAATATTGAGATTGACACTCAATATGACCTTATAACCCATGAGCAAGCCTTAAAGGACCTTGAGGAATCCATGCATTCTTTTAAAAATGGGTTCACTACCATACGAATTCCGCATTTGACCGTCAAATATTACCTTGAAGATACGGTAGAGAACATTCTGGGCATTATTTCTAGTCTAAAGTCCAATATTAAGGTTATATAAAAATCTTTATTCAAGAAGGGGAGAATTCCTTTGTTGTCAAATTGTAACTTTCAAAATACAGTTCATCCGAAAAACAGTGAGTTGGTCTAAGACTAAAACTTGTCATAGGGTTTTGTGCTTAATTTGAGAGCCGATATTAAAGTCAAACTAGATTACAAAAAGCAATGTCAGAAAAACTTATCATAAATTTCACGCCAACAGGGATGATACCCACCAAAGATTTGACTCCACACGTTCCCATTACGGTTTCAGAAATTGTGGATGATGTTCTTAAGGCCGCCGATATAGGTATCACAATGGTTCATCTCCATGGAAGAGATGAAAAAAATGGTAGGCCGACCTATAAAAAGGAGTTGTATGGAAAAATAATAGAAGGCATAAGGACTTACTATCCAGATTTGGTCATTTGTGTTTCCCTAAGTGGAAGGGATTTTTCCGAGTTTGAAAAACGATCAGATCCACTATTATTGAAGGGGAGATTAAAACCTGACATGGGAAGTCTTACCCTTAGCTCATTGAACTTTAACAGCTCAGCAAGTGTAAACTCGCCAGAAATGATTCAGAAACTGGCCAAAGCTATGCTAGATAATGGTATTGTTCCTGAGTTAGAGGTCTTTGATGTAGGCATGATTAACTATTCAAAATATCTGCTTAAAAAAGGATTGATAAATCCACCCTTTTATTTCAATTTGATTTTGGGAAACATAGCTTGTGCCCAAGCTACCTTATTGAACACAGGTATTATGATCAATGAATTACCTGAAAATTCAATTTGGAGTATAGGTGGGATTGGCAACACCCAACTGAAAATGAATTCAATAGCAATTGCCATGGATGGAGGGGTTCGAATAGGTATCGAAGATAATATCTGGTATGACAATGGAAGAACAAGACTTGCCTCAAACGCTGATTTTATAAAAAGGATACATACTCTTGCGAATGCAAATGAACGCGAAGTAATGACAGCCGCCGAATTTAGAAGTATCATGAAGTTAGAAAACGGTAAAGATTCTTATGGGCGCTTCAATCAATGAAAACATGAAATTAAGGGAGGAAAAAAAGTTTTATAGGTTCCAACATTTGTTCCTAAGAATTAGGCATGGGTTGCTTTTCTTAACCTTAAGAAACATTTTGGTGAAGTTTGGATTAGACATTGGGATATACTTCTGGGTGTTAGAAGGAACAGGAACTATTCTTCCTCCAACAATAAAAGGTAATACTGAAGATTATGATTTCATTTTTTTGTCTCACAATGACATCAAAAGTCTTGGAAATTTACATTTTTTAAACCCTGATAGTCTGATTAAAAGAAATGGTAATGGAATGAAGGTGGTGGGATTAAAGAACAGGAACGGTCAAGTAGCTGCTTTCATGTTTATTGAATACGAGAATTTTGGATATGAAAAAAGAAATTTTCGACTAGAGGAGGGAGAAGTATATCTCTCAAATATGTACACTTATCAGGATTTTAGAGGGCAAAATCTCGCTCCATACTTAAGACATAAGAGCTATGAAATACTAAAAAAGGAAGGGGTTACAAGAATCTACAGTATCACTGATTATTTTAACAAATCTTCTCAAAAATTTAAACAAAAGTTAAAATCGAAAAACTTGTATCTCTTCTTCAATATGATTCTTTTCAAAAAATATCATAAAACTTTTAAAATTAAAGAGTACTAAGTTTAATATTATCCTAACCATCCCTCTCTATCCAAGCTGCGATATTGGATAGCTTCAGAAATATGCTCTTGTTGTATATCTGCTGTACCTTGCAAATCAGCAATTGTTCTTGCTACCTTTAGGATACGGTCATACGCTCTTGCTGATAGGTTAAGGCGCTCCATTGCATGTTTTAACAAACTCAAGGAGTCTTCATTGAGAATACAGAATCTACGAATCAGTTTTGTGTTCATCTGAGCATTATAATGAACATGTTCTATTTGGGAAAAGCGTTGCGTTTGGACTTTTCGGGCTTTTATAACACGATTCCTTATTTTACAACTGTTCTCACCCTTCCTCGCTTCAGAAAGCTTATCAAAAGGCACGGGGCTTACTTCAATATGGATATCTATGCGATCCAATAAGGGTCCAGATATTTTATTCAGATAACGCTTCATTTCCGCATGTGAAGAAGTCATTGGAGCGCTGGGGTCATTAAAGTATCCGCTTGGACTTGGATTCATACTTGCAATCAACATAAAACTACATGGATAAGTTACAGCGAACCGAGTGCGGGCTATGGTGGCCTCCCTATCTTCCATGGGTTGACGCATTACTTCCAACACTCTACGCTCAAATTCCGGAAGTTCATCTAAAAAGAGAACCCCATTATGGGAAAGGGAAATCTCGCCGGGTTGCGGATAACTTCCTCCACCCACCAAGGCTGCACTGCTTATGGTATGATGTGGATTGCGAAAAGGTCGTTGTCTCATCAATCCGTGGTCTTTGGTCTTACCTACTACACTATGGATTTTGGTGGTTTCCAAGGCCTCATCCAATGTCATTGGAGGAAGAATGGAGGGCAAACGTTTGGCTAACATGGTTTTCCCAGCTCCAGGTGGGCCTATTAGAATAAGATTATGTCCCCCCGCAGCGGCAATCTCCATACATCTCTTTACGGTTTCCTGTCCTTTAACATCCGAAAAGTCAAAATCTGTCAATGCTGATTTTTCATCTTGAATTGAGAAGCTTTTCACTTCGGTAGGTTCAATTTTATTCTCCTCGTTAAAAAAGTCAATCACCTGAGCGATATTTTCCATAGCATATACTTTTAGACCATGAACAATAGCAGCTTCCTCTGCATTGGCTTTTGGCAGAATAAAACCTTTAAATCCTTCTTCTTTTGCTTTTAAAGCTATTGGCAATGCTCCCTTTATTGGTTGCAGACTTCCGTCCAAAGAGAGTTCTCCCATTACGATGAAGTCTTCTAAACTGGGGCCGTCAATTTGTTTGGAAGCGGCAAGTATTCCTATACTAAGAGTTAAATCGTAAGCCGAACCCTCCTTTCTTAGGTTTGCTGGGGCCATATTGATTGTGATACGTTTTCCAGGAATCTTATAGCCATTATTGTTGAGTGCTGCTGCAATTCGATATTGACTTTCTTTAATAGCATTATCAGGAAGACCCACTAAATGATATCCAATACCCTTATCTACGTTAACTTCCACAACCACCGTAGTTGCCTCAATACCAAAGACGGCACTTCCATATATTTTTGTCAGCATGATTTAGCTTTTTAATTCACACGCTGCTGAATATACTCGTTGAGATAAAGAATTTTTGTTGTGCTTTGATGAATGGGAGTTCTGAGTTGACGTAACTCTTTCCCGATTGGTTCTTTAAAATTATTATTCCTATTGATTGGATGGAACAAAAACCAGTTTGGATTTAGCAGTTTCTTCTATTTCATCTTTGTTCATCATCATTTTTCTAAACTCTCCATTGACATACATTTCTGCTTGGTCATCGTAGTGTTCACTCAATGGATTTCCAGATTGACCTGTTGGGAGTATACTTAAGCTATTCTCAATATCCGAAAAATCGATAATCCGGCGCGTAGAGGGACCAGAACTAACTTTGTAATATCCTGTACTATCATAAGGAAAGGCTAAATTGTTAATCACCTCTCGCGTTCCAACAATGGGGAATGGCCCTACGTTGAAGTATTTACGTAAACTTTCTACTTCTCCAATGGGGTGTTTATGCTCTATGGTATGTACTTTTTCCCAGGTCCAATCATCCGTATTAGGCCCCAAATCCGTTTGTAAGGAAACCCAAGCGTCAGCAAAAGATTTCAATACCACATCATTTCGGGTCTCTTGGGTATTGGGTGTAAGTACGTTGTCCCACCATTTTCCCACTTTCATTATTGCCCCCCATGCTATTTGCCTTTTCATCAAATGTGTGGAAATAAACTGCTCAAATCTTTCCTTCCCTAGCTCGTCTTCAAAAGTGTTCTTCAACACGAAGTACTCACAGCGGTGATACAAAACAGCGCTTTTACTATCCAGTGAATAGGTGCCATCCCAATTTCTTAGCTCATCTATCAATACCAATTGCTCTTGTTGGAGGTGGGAAACATCCAGAAGTTTTATCAACTCCCTTACCAATTCTGGATTAACCGAAGAAGTTACATCTAAAATCATTTCGGAAGCTGATTCTTTGTCCCAGTCGTCCTTTGGGTCCAATAACTCCACTATTCTTCTAGCGCGATTTTCAGGTAGATAATAACCAGGATACAACATCCCAGAAATAGAATCAGGCTGATTGTTTGCGGAATACACATAATTCCAAGGTGGATTGATTGCACTTGGATTTTCAGAAAAGTCAAGATAGCGAACAGGTTCTTGAGTTCCCGAAGCCCCGTCCAAAAATAACTTGGTCGATGTGCTGTCGGGCATTTGATATAATTGAGCAGAAGCCCACCAAGCTACGTTTCCCTCTGCGTCACCATACATTACATTTAGGCCTGGAGCATGAATTTTTGGGAGCGCATCTTCAAATTCTTCTATATTGCTTGCATGTGAAATCCCATACAACGCATCCAAAACACGATTTTCCCATTTAGTGTACATCCAGGACATGGCAATTGGACGTTCATCTTTTACTTGTTTGGCAATTCCGTTTAAGATAGGTCCATGTCTTGTTTTTTTATAGTTGAAAGAAATTGTATCTTCACCTTTAACCGGAATGGTTTTTTCGATAATCTCGTATTTTTCCCATCCTGTTTCTGTCTTATACAACGTAGTATCAGAAGCATTTGTTTCCTCAACATAAAAATCAAGGTCATCGTTTTGAAACATAGTTAGTCCATAAGCTAGGTTTCTATCATGTCCTAAAAGTGGAAAGGGAACTCCTGCTAAATGATACCCATATTTTTCGTAGGTGGGCGTGCTAACATGAGCTTCATACCAAACTGAAGGTTGGGCAAAGCCAATGTGGGGGTCATTTGCCAAAATGACTTTCCCCGATTTTGTTTTATTCGGGCCCAAAACCCAACTGTTGCTGCCCTCAAACTGAGGAATAGGCAATTTTTTAAGCGCTCTTGATACGGTGGACATTAAATCCTCAGAAATGGTATCAACTGGCTTTTCTTTGAAGTTTTTTATCCAAACTGTAGAAGTGTCTGAATAAATGGCCAAATCATCCAAATATTCTTGGCCCAAGTCATGTAACATGTCCGTGAGTAGTGGGTCTGTCTTATGGGCTTGTGCAAAACTAAAGGCCATATATCCTACAGCATCATAAATATCCTCTATGGTAAATGGTTCAACATCCAGACCCGTTAGATAAAACTCCACTGGTTGAGGACCTTCATCGATAAATGCATTTATTCCATCCAAATAGGCATTGCAAAGCAGAACAGTACGACTGTTCTTATCCAGTGCCTGAACTGTCTTTTTTGTATTCTCATCAATCCCAAGGGAGAGGAAAAATTTATCGGTTTCAACAAGGTCGGGCCCGAACACCTCGGATAATCTTCCCTTGGCAACTCTTCTTAGCAGTTCCATTTGCCATAATCGGTCTTGGGCGTGAACATAGCCTAAAGCCCGAAATGCATCTTCTTCCTTTTCAGAATATATATGGGGAATGCCATAGGCATCGTAAAATACTGTAACCTCACCATTTAAGCCTTCTAAAGACTGCTGGCCACCATAGTCAGGTTTTAATGAATTGATGAAAAAGGTAGCTCCCAAAACTATGAGAACTATCAGAATAGCAAGTACCCAAAGTACCTTCTTAAAAGTTTTCACTATGCCTTCGGTTAAGTTAGTTAGTTGACCGAAGTTACATTTTTTTAAAAGAATTTAAAATGAATATCCCTTTTATTGGTTCATTGACAATTCGTAATTGACCAAACCGGATTTGAGCCATTTTTCATAGGTTTCAGTATCAACGTATTGTACAGCCTCATTGAGCACTTCTAGATTGGGAGACAACAAAACATAATAGGGTTGTGAAGCTGCATTAAAGTTTATGGTTTGAAATGTACCCCATTTTTGACCTATGGTCTCGATAGTTTTCACTCTCCCTGAATCGTATTTGAAATCAAATTGTTGGTCGCTTGGTAGTTCTTTTCTATCATCCACATAAAGAGAAATTAAGACATACTCTTCTTTGAGCATTTGGTAGATACTAGGCTGACTCCAAACATTTTCTTCCATTTTTCTACAATTCTGGCAAGCCCATCCGGTAAAATCCAATAGAATGGGTTTGTTTTCGGCTTGTGCATGGGCCACGCCCGCATCAAAATCTTTAAAGCAGTTCAATCCTAAAGGACAATCACTTTCTGTTTGCTGAACGCTGTAAAAGTCTGGAGGCAAGAGCCCACTTAACAACTTCAAATTGATCACACCCGAAAGCCCCAAAATCAAGTAAAGAGAAAAAGCGGTCGATAAAACCCCAACCAAACTACGGGTAGAAGATAGCTTTTGTTTTGGACCATCATGAGGAAATCTAAAAATACCAAAAAGGTACAAGGCAAGCAGGACAAATAATACAATCCAAATCCCTATAAACACCTCCCTTTTTAAAATCTCCCAATGCCCAACCAAATCTGCATTGGACAAGAATTTGAAAGCTAAGGCCAGTTCCAAAAAACCTAGCACAACTTTTACAGTGGTCATCCATCCCCCAGACTTGGGTAGTGAATTCAACCAAGCAGGGAATAGAGCAAACAAGGTAAAAGGAAGAGCCAGTGCCAATCCGAATCCTACCATTCCTGCAGAAAGATTGGTAGCCACATTACCCTCTGCCAAGGTTGTGCTTCCCAAAAGACCTCCCAAAATGGGACCTGTACATGAAAAGGAAACAATGGCCAAGGTCAACGCCATAAAAAAGATGCCTAATCCACCACCAACTTTAAAAGATGCTTCATCCATTTTATTGGCCCAAGAACTAGGTAGCGTCAATTCGTAATATCCAAAAAAGGAAAACGCGAAAAAGACAAATATGATAAAGAAAAAAACATTGAGCCATATGTTGGTGGCTATAGTGTTCAGAATTTGTGAGTCTACTGAATCGAAAAGGTGGAAAGGAAGACTCAACAGAAAATAAATCAACACAATAAAAAAGCCATAAAGCACTGCGTCAATAATCCCTTTTGACCTCTTTTTAGATTTTTTTGTAAAAAACGAAACAGTAAGGGGAATCATTGGAAAAACACAAGGTGTCAACAAAGCAATCAATCCTCCCAAAAATCCCAGCCCAAAAATCATCCAGAGATTGGAATTTTTACTTGAACTCCCCAGCTCATTTTGGGCAAGTAATTCTGTGTTCTTTAAATCCAACTTAAGCGAGGAACCCAAGGCCAGACTATTTTCATCAATTTCTTTTTCAATTGCTACGAAGGCACTCCCATCCAAGGATATTCGGAAAAGTTCGTCCATAGGAATACAGACTTCCTGGCATATTTGATAGAATAAGTTGACAGTTATTTGGTTTACATCTGGTTTGAGGAGCTTAATTTTTTGTGTGAAGATGGCTTCCTTCTTAAAGAAAGTCTCCTCAACTTCAAATATGTCACTATACTCCTTGATGGTTTCGCTTTCTGCTGTTTTTCCAACCAACACGTAGTCTTCATCCACCTGCTCAAAAGTAAATTCGCTTGGTAAAGAACCGCCTTCGGCTGTATACTGCGAGTACACATGCCACCCTTCTGCTATTTTACCCTTGAAAACCAGCTCATATTCCAAATCTGAAAGCCTATTCACTTCATGCGTCCATGTTGCTGGATTTTCATCCAATTGACCAAAGGTTGAAAACAGATTTCCAATCAATAAAAACAATATGCTAACCAAAATCCTCATGTTGAATATGTGATTTTTACAATTTGAGTAGTGTTCCCATCTATTTTATAACGTTCGTCTGCCCTTTTTCCTATAACCCAAACAATGTCTTCGCCCGAACAGAGCAGCCATTGGGCTTCCTTAGAAAAAACATCCATTCTCTCATCTTTGAAAAATTTGGACAGTTTCTTTTTTCCTTGCATCCCCAGTGGGTAAAAATAGTCGCCCTTTTCCCATTTTCTTAACGTTAGTGGATAGTTTAACTTTTCCTTATCCAAAAATACGATGTGTCTTTCCAGTTTTTCAAACTCTGCTGTGGTCTCGAAATGAAGGCTAATGGGATGTTCTACCCTGTTTTTATCTTCTTCAATAAAAAAAACTGATTTGGATTTTTCTTTTCTGGGTTGAAGCAAAAGGGAATCCCGGTCTTTTAGCAATCTGTGTGTTTGCGAATGGATTTCTTTGCCACTCATGGTATCAAGCAAGGATTTTACATCACCCCATTCTGTGAATCCATAGCTCTTTAATAAACCATATAAATGGATTTCCAAAGGTTGCAAAGCATGTAAATCCGCCAATTGGATTCTAATAAGACTACCCTCGTCTTTAAAGATTTTCTCTTTTACTTCTTTAAATCTATTCTGTAAAACGGCTTTTGATTGTGACAAAAAAGATTGGGTAGTTAAAAAATTGTCTAAAAAAGTTGGGTGCAACTCTTTTAACCTAGGTACTATATCCTTTCTGATTTTGTTCCGTAGATATTTTGACTCGGAATTACTACTGTCCTCTCTCCATTTGAAATTTTCGCTTTTAGCATATTCTAAAATCTCTTGTCGAGAAAATGGAAGAAGGGGCCGTAAAATCTTTCCGTTGAATTCAGGTATTCCTGAAAGTCCATCAATGCCCGTTCCCCTTGATAGGTTTATGATGAATGTTTCCAGAGCATCATCCGCATGATGGGCAGTAAGTACATAGTCCAGTTTTCGTTCGTCCAAAACGCTTTCGAACCATTCATACCGCAATTTTCTGGCCACCATTTGAACAGAACCTCCCATTTTGGACATCGAATTAAGTGTATCAAAAACAACGGAGACATATTCCACCCTTAATTGCCCTGCCAACTGTTTTACAAAAACCTCATCCTCGTTACTTTCACCTCCTCTTAACCTAAAATTGCAATGTGCCAAGGTTATATTGAGGTTGGATTGTACGCATAAATGTGTCAAGACCACACTATCCAGTCCCCCACTACAAGCCAATAAAAGCTTCTTTTCTTTTAGAAAGGAAAAAGTGTCATGAATATGTCGCTGAAATTTCTGAAGCACGCCTTAAAAGTAAGCATTAACTAGTTGCACCTTCCAAAACACTTCGCATAGCCTTAGCTTTTAAAAGACATTCTTCATATTCCTTTTCTGGGACGGATTGGGCAGTTATGGCGCTTCCTACAGAATATGAAACGTATTTTTTAGTGGCGTTGTACAAAATACTTCGAATTACCACATTAAAATCAAAATCACCATTAGGGTCAAAATACCCAACTGTCCCACTATACAATCCCCGCTTGCTTTCTTCCAAATCTTCAATCAATTTCATGGCAGAAACCTTGGGAGCCCCCGTCATACTTCCCATAGGGAAGGTTTGTTTTATTATTTCCATCGATGGAGTTGTCTCAGATATTTCTGCGGTAACTGTTGACACCATTTGATGCACTTGTTTATAGGTGTAGACCTTGCAGAGCTCATCCACAGTGACGCTTCCTTTTAAAGCACTTTTGGATAAATCATTGCGAACTAAGTCAGTAATCATAATGTTTTCGGCTCGTTCCTTTGGGTTTTTGGCTAATTCCATCTTCAATATTTCATCCTTTTCCCTATTAGTGTCCCGTTTGGCTGTACCCTTTATGGGTTGGGAAACTATTCTCCCCTTTTTTCGTTTAAGATATCTTTCTGGAGAAGCGCAAAGGAGGTATTTGTCCTGCAGACGTAAAAAAGTGGCAAATGGCGGTTGGGAAATCTTGTTCAAATTCCGATAGGTGGACCAAGGGTCAATAACACTTTCAGAAGAATAAAATTCCTGGCAAAAGTTGGCTTCGTAAATATCCCCACGATGAATGTGAGCCAACATACTGTTCACCTTTTCAAAATAGGAATCCTTATGTATCCGCATTTGGATGCGAATACCTTCCGAAGGAAAATCCAGTTTAGCTTTTGTTTCTTGAACAAGACTCAAAAAATCATCTTCCATTTCATTTTTACAACTTTCTAGATAATGAAATTCGGCCACAGCCTCTTTTAGAAAAATGATTTTTTCAGGACAAAAGAAATATAGTTCTGGAAAATCAAGATGGTCGGGGTTGTTGGATTTCAAAGATTCAAGTTTGTTTTTAAAATCATAGGTTATGAACCCAAACAACCAATCCCTCTCTTTATCGATGAATTCTTGAGTTTTATCGATGTTATTGACCTCAAAAACAGACCCATTGGTCTGTCTTGAAATCGCAACAATTGCATTAACAGAACTGAACTTATCTACATGTCCATTGCTGTCAAGCCATACCACTTTTTCATAGCCTCGGGTCCACTCTAAAACAGCATCCTTAAATTTTTGATTATCAGCAATCGGGAATGAACGTAATGTTCTTGGCAAGTCTTTTAGTTTAGTTTTTGAAGAAAAACCTGAAGAGCAGCAGCATGCTGCTCCTTCAATGCTACATCGGTTATTTCACCTGTCGCAAAGGTTTCGTTAAAAGAAGGTAATGAGAATGTAGAGGCAACTTCTGCCCCAAAACTAGGTAAAATTTTGTCTGTAATTCCCAGCGATCCTTTTCCGCCTCCCTTACCTGTGGATGCCGCCATTAAAAAAACCACAGTGTCCTCCAAAAACTTTCGTTCCAACCTAGAAAGCCAGTCAATCAAGTTTTTAAAATAGCTAGATGGATTACCGTTGTGCTCATTAACGGAAAGAACAAGACCTTGAGATTGTTGGATGTACCCTTTAAACTCTATCAAAGAGTTGGAGAATCCTTTTTTCTTTTCCTCATCGGCGGAGTACATGGGAAAAGGGTATCTAGACATATCCAAGGTCTGCACCTTATGATTATCCATTAATGAAACAGTATATTTAACCAGTTCATAATTGATAGATGTGGAGGAATTACTTCCCGCAAATGCCAAAACCTCAGCCATAACAATAAATCTTTGATTCTTTCGCTAAAATACCGTAAAGCGTTAAAAGATGAGTGTATTTTATCTAATTTTGGCGTGCCAAACATCCAAACCTGCTGTAAAGCAAGTATATAGGGTAGCCTTTTAACATGAAAACCGGAACTAACAGATTATTCTTTATTGATGCCATGCGCGCTTGGGCCATCTTAATGATGCTCCAAGGACATTTTATTGATGGTCTGCTAAATCCCGTATTCAGGGATGGAAACAATCTTGTTTTTAATACTTGGCAATACTTTAGGGGAATAACTGCCCCTGTCTTTTTTACCGTTTCCGGCTTCATATTTACCTTTTTGCTTATTCGTGTTCCTGAAACTGGATTGGCAAACCCTAGGGTAAAAAAAGGGATTAGAAGAGGCCTGCAGCTTTTACTAATTGGCTACTTGCTGCGTATGAATTTGTTTGGGCTGTTCACTGGTACTATTTATGATTCCTTTTATTTGGTTGATGTACTGCATTGCATAGGGCTATCTATATTGGCAGTTATTGGTCTGTATCTATTCAGCGCGAATAAATCTAAAATAGTGTTCCCCATACTTTTACTTGGGATAACCCTATTGCTTTTTGTATTTGAACCAATATACAAACAATGGTCTTTTTCGTTTTTGCCGTACGCTATTGCTAATTATTTTACCAAAGCAAATGGTTCCGTATTTACTATAATACCCTGGTTGGGTTATGCAACTATAGGCGGATTCCTTTCAGTTCTTTTTACCAGATACAAGAATTTCAAACATTTATATCCTACTGCCATTACTTTGGCAGCATCTTTGGGTTTCTTGCTGATTTTTTATTCTTCCAAGGGTTTTATTTGGTTATATGAAACAACCTCAATCGGACTTTTTGCATTAATTGAACAGAACAACTACCTGTTCATTAGGTTGGGTGATGTATTTGTCATTTTTGCGATTTTCATGATCTTGCGAAAATTCATGAGCAATGTAACTGTATTGAAAATTGGCGCTAGCACATTGACCATCTATGTTGTCCATTTTATCATTCTTTACGGCAGTTTCACAGGATTGGGACTATATCGCTTTTTTAATCATTCCCTTACCCCGGCAATAGTTGTTCCGGGAGCTTTGACCTTTATGTTTGCCTGCACTTTTCTATCCTTGAGATACAAAACGCATGAGCAACAAATAAAAGATAACATCAATGCTATAGTGCAGACCGGTAAAAACCAAACTTTGGAATTATACAAGATTTCCACACCCATTCTAAAGGAAATTGCAATTAAAATTCGTGTTTTTATCATTCGTGTTTTGGGCCTTGCTAAGAATTAACGTTCCCTCAGCTCATCACAAAAAATAGTTAAAAGCTTCAGCGATTTCAGTTTCTGGCGACACATTATAAAAAATTATAATGCTCGCTCTACCCAAGACAAAAAAGAAACTCCTTTTTTTTACTTCCCTTGTATTTACATTTTCCTCGATTCTGGCCATAAATTTTCCAACAAATTTTACGGAAAACACGATTGTTGAAGAAGATCGTACGGCACAATTCTTTTTAGACCTTCTACGCGAAGATGATCTTTATTTAACTACACGAGCGTTAAAGCATATTCAAGAGAACTGGAAAGAAGGCTTCGAAATCATGCTTTTGGAGGCCACATACTTTGCACGCTCAAAGGGACATTCCAAAAAACTGTTGCAAATACTTCAACAAAAAACCGGTAAGAAATTCGGATTGGATTATGACCAATGGTTTCAGTGGATTTGGAAGAAGGGTGCCAAATATCCAGATTCTTATTTTGAGTACAAATCCAAACTTCATCAATTAATCGACCCTAGATTTGGCAAATATTTCTTGAATCGAAGTCATCAATCATCAATACGCTTGGATGAAGTACGTTGGGGTGGGGTTTTGCAAGATGGTATTCCACCGCTTCGCAATCCTAAAATGATCCGTCCCTTGGAAGCCACCTATCTAAAGGATAGCGCTATCGTATTTGGTATTGAAGTAAATGGAGATGCCAGAGCTTACCCAAAACAGATTTTGGCTTGGCACGAAATGTTTGTTGATGAGGTTGGAGGAACACCTGTAGCTGGAGTGTATTGTACTTTATGTGGTACTGTGATATTATATAAAACAGAACATGACGGTGTAAATCACCAGATGGGGACCAGTGGTTTTCTGTATCGTTCCAACAAATTGATGTATGATAAGGCCACCCAATCGCTATGGAGCACCTTAGAAGGGGAACCTGTAATTGGACCTTTGGTTGGCAAAGGAATTCAGTTAGAGTATTTAAGTGTAGTGACCACAACCTGGGGCGAGTGGAAAAAAAGACATACAGATACCAAAGTACTTTCTTTAGATACCGGACATCGAAGAGACTACCGCGAAGGAGTAGCCTATCGAGACTATTTTTCTACGGATGATTTAATGTTTACGGTACCTGAAATCGATACAAGTTTAAAAAACAAAGACGAGATTTTGGCCATTCGCTTACCCAAAGATCCCGATGAAAACTTGGCTATCAGCAGTCGTTTTTTACAACAAAACACCATCTATCAAAACCAGATAGGAAATACAGAATTCACCGTTTTCACCGATAATTCCGGAGCCCATAGGGTTTTTAAAACAGGTGATACCCTATTTTCGGAATACGATGGAAAAACTACCACAGTAGATTCAGATGGAAATACATGGGCACTAAAAGAAAATAGTCTAGAGGGCCCCCAAGGAGAGATTTTGGAACGATTGCATTCCTTTAATGCCTTTTGGTTTGGTTATAAAGCGGCTTTTCCTGATGTGACTTTAATCAAATAAACATAATCCCTTTCAAAACGAATAAAAACTAAACATCTATTCATATGAAGAATACCAAAATAACCGTGGTCGATAAAGAAAATGTACCCAATCTCAACTTTCCGAAGAGTGATGTACTCCATAAAAAACAGGACCAAAACCGGCGTTGTACCAGCCTATTCAAGGCTATGCGCTTAGGTAACCTTGAGCGTCACAAGGTCAAAATCTTGTTTAAGGACGACGAAGGCATGAAACAAGTTGAAACCACCATTTGGGGCGTTACCAACAAACGAGTCATACTTAAGAAGGCAATTAACCTTCCCATCAATAGAGTGCTCTCTGTTTCCTAAATATGTATGGGTCTATCTTCAGTGGCGGCTAAGGCCGCCTCCTTTACAGCTTCAGCATAGGTTGGATGCGCATGACTCATACGTGCCATATCTTCGGCAGATGCTCTAAATTCCATTGCCGTAACTCCTTCCGTAATTAAATCGGCACAGCGGGCTCCGATCATGTGTACCCCGAGTACTTCATCTGTAGCTTTATCCGCCAAAATCTTTACGAAACCATCGGTATCCATACTAGCTCGTGAACGGCCAAGGGCACGCATTGGAAATTGTCCTACTTTATAATCGATTCCCGCCTCTTTCAGTTCCTCTTCTGTTTTTCCAACAGCGGCTACTTCCGGCCAAGTATATACTACTCCAGGAATTAAATTATAGTCGATATGTGGCTTTTGACCTGCCAAAATCTCAGCAACCATGGTGCCTTCCTCTTCTGCCTTGTGCGCTAACATAGCTCCTCGAATAACATCACCAATTGCATAGATGTTTGATGCTGTAGTTTGTAAATGGTCATTGACCACTACCCTGCCCCGCTCGTCCAACTGGACTCCCGCGGCGTCAGCATCAAGACTATCTGTATAAGGACGGCGACCTACGGAAACCAAGCAATAATCGCCTTTAAACTCTACTTCTTGGCCCTTTTTATCATCAGCTTTAACTACAACTTCATCTCCAATACGTTCTACGGATTTTACTTTGTGCGAAAGATGAAATTTAACCTTCTGCTTTTTCATCACCTTCATCAATTCTTTGGACAATGCCCCGTCCATTCCCGGAATGATGCGGTCCATATATTCTACTACGCTTACTTCTGCACCTAATCTTTTGTATACCTGTCCCAATTCCAGACCAATAACACCACCGCCGATGACAATCATATGTTTTGGCACTTCCTTAAGTTTCAAAGCTTCTGTTGACGTTATGATGCGTTCTTTATCAATAGAAATAAAAGGAAGCGTAGATGGTTTTGAACCCGTAGCAATGATAATATTCTTAGCTTCAATAGTTTCTACACTACCATCGTTCTTGGCAACATCAATGTGTGTGGCATCCTTAAAACTTCCCAATCCTTCATAGACATCTATTTTGTTTTTATCCATGAGGAATACGATTCCCTTTGTAGTTTGCTCCACTACCCCATCTTTACGGGCAATCATTTGTTGAAGATTGACTTTTACCTCACCAGGAATATCAATACCGTGTTCTTCAAAGTGTTTTATGGCATCTTCATAATGGTGCGAAGAATCCAAAAGTGCTTTTGAAGGAATACACCCCACATTCAAACAGGTTCCCCCTAAAGTTGGATATTTTTCAATAATCGCAGTTTTCATTCCCAATTGGGCGCAACGAATCGCTGCTACATATCCTCCTGGACCAGAACCGATAACGGCCACATCATATTGACTCATAAAGAAAGGCTAAAAAGTTTAGAAAAATCTTTTACAAAAACGAATGTAAAAATACGAATGTTTTTTGGGAAACCTCTTGACTTTTACATTGGAGCCAATGGGAATTTGGCCGCTCCAAGTGACCCCAGCCATAATCCTGCTATAAGTGATAGATGTTGACCTGTTTCAAACCAAAAAGGACCACTCCATTCTCCACAGAGAACTAAAAAACCCATTTTTCCCACAATAAGGAATGAAATCAGCACATGGGGCCAGTTGTTATCACGTACCACTATAAGGGAAGACAAAAATCCAGACACTACAGAAGAAAGCAATACGGCCATTCCACTTAAAAGAAGGGTGCCCGAGGAAGAAGTACAATAACTTACATTGTCAAATAACACATCTCTAGAAAGTGTAGTATACAAAATGAGTGAAAGAGCACCTATTAAGGTGGCAGTTGCCGTGAGCAACACCCGGTTTTTTGATGACATGGTTAAGGTTCGTTTTTTGATTGAACCTAAATGTCACAAAAAAATTGCCTGCTCAATCTTATTTTAACAGCGATTTAGGTTAAAGTTTCTAAAAGAATCGCTGTGGAATTTTTGACCTCGTTGATAACAAAAGCACTCTGAGTGCTACCAATATTTTTTATAGCAGTAAGTTTAGTGACCATAAATTTTCGATAGGCTTCCATGTCTTCTACACTAATTTTAAGTATGTAGTCGTAGTCTCCACTGGTATGGAAACATTCTGAAACTTCATTTAATTTTTGTACGTCTTTTTCAAACTGTAGTACATTTTCCTTGGTATGCTGAATCAATCGAACATGACAAAGAACCATAAAACTTCGATTGACCTGTTTACGATTAACCAGGGCTACATAACTTTGAATAACCCCTTTTCTTTCCAACCGCTTAATGCGTTCATATACAGCGGTTGTTGAAAGCCCCAGATGATATGCCAATTCTTTGTTGGTACGCTTGCTATCTGTCTGAAGCAATGTCAGCAATGCTTTATCCTTCGAATCCATCCTGAAAAATTTTCAACTTACAAGTTTAAATCATTTTAAATATAGAATTTTATTCAGTATTAATTGATTAATATAACTTTATTTTCATCAAAAGCTCATGAATACTGATTTATGTTCTATTCATGGTTAAATTTGAAGAAAGTAAATAGTATGAAAAAAAGTGCTGCACAACGTATTCAAGATTTGCAATACTTCGGTGAGTTCGGAGGAGTAAATCCTTCAATTTCTGATTCTTCAACCTATACTTTCCTTTCTGCCAAAACAATGTTCGATACTTTTGAGGGCAATACAGAAGGATGTTATTTATATAGTCGACATTCCTCTCCATCCAATTTGTATTTGGGTGAGGCACTTGCTTCTCTTGAGGGAACAGAGTCTGCTAATGTATATGCCAGTGGTATGGGTGCCATTTCTTCAGTTATCTTTCAATGCTGCGATGCCGGTGACCATATAGTGAGTAGCAGAACCATTTATGGGGGCACTTATGCCTTGATGAAAAATTTTCTAAAGAAATTCAATATCCAAACTTCTTTTGTGGATACTACTGACATTTCAAAAGTTGAGAACAGTATTACCTCCAAAACTAAAATGATTTATTGTGAGGCGATAAGTAATCCCCTATTGGAAGTTTCAAATATTGAGGCCTTAGCCCATTTGGCAAAGAAGTATACTATTCCATTAGTCGTTGATAACACCTTTACGCCTTTAAGCATAGCTCCTGCAAAACTAGGGGCAGATATTGTTATTCATAGTCTTACCAAATTCATCAATGGAACAAGCGATGCAGTAGCGGGTGTAGTTTGTGGTTCCAAGGAGTTCTGTCTTCAATTAAAGGATGTGAATGACGGAGCTGGAATGCTTTTAGGGAGTACTCTGGATAGTCTTCGCGCAGCATCAATTCTGAAGAACCTAAGGACGTTGCATATTCGGATGAAAAAACATAGTGAAAATGCCATGTTTCTTGCAAAACAATTTGAAAAGGATGGTTTGAAAGTAGTCTATCCAGGATTGAAAAGCCACTCCGGCCATGAAACCATGAAAGCTCAAATGGAACATGAATATGGATACGGAGGCCTTTTGACCATTGATGTAGGTAATCTAGATACAGCCAATGCCCTCATGGAAACCATGCAAAAGCAAAACTTGGGATATTTGGCCGTTAGTCTTGGTTTTTATAAAACTTTATTCAGTGCTCCTGGCACTTCTACTTCATCCGAAATTCCGTTGGAAGAACAGCAGGCTATGGGACTAACCGATGGGCTTATACGGTTCTCCATAGGCCTCGATGATGATGTGCACCAGACATATCTTGCCATGCGGGAATGTATGATTAAGCATGGTGTTCTTGCTACGGATAAGGTCGAAGCATAATCTCCAAAGTACTTCGTTTTTTGCAAAGCTAGGGTCAATGTTGTAATATTACCCTTAACCAAACGCGGACCAATGTCAGAGAAAAAGCAAAAAGCCAAATACAGACAAAACGAAAAAGTTATTGAAAATAGGGAATTGAACATATGGGAAGCATTAATTCCTATTGTCGTTTTAGTTGGGTTACTCGCATATAACGTTCTTGTAGCTTTTGGTGATGCATCAATTGAAGGCCCTAATCAATTTGCTTTATTACTTGGAGCAGCAGTAGCAGCAATAGTGGGTTTTTTCAATAAAACAAGCTTCAAAACAATGATGCAGGAAGTAGCAGAAAACCTGCGTTCCACAACTGGTGCCTTATTAATCTTATTAATGGTTGGAGCATTAGCCGGTACATGGTTGATTAGTGGAATAATACCTGCTATGATTTATTATGGATTGCAGATTCTAAATCCAACCATTTTCTTAGCTGCTTGTGTTATCATTTGTGCTATAATTTCCATTGCCACAGGAAGTAGTTGGACCACTGCGGCTACAGTTGGTATAGCACTTATTGGAATTGGTGGAGCAATGGATATTTCTTTGGGTATGACAGCGGGAGCCGTGCTTTCCGGTGCTTATTTTGGTGATAAAATGTCCCCATTAAGTGACACTACCAACTTGGCACCAGCGATGGCAGGTGGTGATTTGTTCTCCCATATTCGATATATGGCATGGACTACCATACCTACCGTAACAATTACTCTTATTGCATTTTTAATTATAGGATTTACTCAAAATACAGCAGGTACCACCGATCATTCGGAGATTTCAAATTTGATTGCTAGTAAGTTTAATCTTTCTGGATGGGTATTTCTGGTACCGTTAGCCGTTATATTTCTGATTGTAAAAAAAGTACAACCTTTGGTTGCACTGCTTATAGGAACACTATTGGGAGGTGTTTTTGCCGTTATATTTCAACCGGAAATTATAAAAGCATTGGCAGATTCAGAAACATTGGATTTCAAAAGCGCTTATCAAGCAATTATGAATTCCATAACTATAGAAACTCAGCTTGAGGCGCCTGAGCAATACAAGAAACTATTTAAAGCTAAAGGCATGTCCGGTATGTTGGATACAATATGGCTTATCGTATGTGCAATGGTCTTTGGTGGTATTATGGATGGTATTGGAGCTCTGCAACGAATTACTAAGTCACTTTTGAGTATGGCCAAGACCACTTTCGGTCTTTTTGCCAGTACCGTGGGAAGCTGCCTTGCCTTAAACGTAACGGCTTCGGATCAATATTTGGCTTTGGTAGTTCCTGGTAAAATGTTTTCAAAGGCGTATAAAGAAAGAGGGCTTGCCCCTGAAAATTTGAGTCGTACACTCGAGGATTCGGGTACGGTAACTTCCGTTTTGGTACCATGGAATACCTGTGGGGCTTACCACAGTGGTGTTTTGGGTGTTAGCGTTGGTGAATATTTCTTCTATGCCATTTTTAATTGGCTAAGCCCATTTATGACCTTGTTGTTCGCTGCTCTTCAAATTAAAATCAAACAATTGGCCAAACCTGCCGCAGTGTAATACAGACTATATTTTGTTATTAAATATTCTACAAGAACCTAGTTGTTCATAGGTAATATTTTTACCTTCACACCAAACTAAAAAATACGATATGGCATCAATAACTTTAGGCGGAAACCCCGCTACAACTGTAGGTGAATTGCCTGCTTCAAACAATAAAGCTCCAGGTTTCACATTGACCAAATCAGACTTGGCTAACGCCTCTCTGGAAGATTATAAAGGGTCCAAAGTGGTCCTTAATATTTTCCCAAGTGTAGATACTGGTACCTGTGCAAAATCTATCAGACAGTTCAATAAAGAAGCAGCAAGCTTAGAAAACACCAAAGTATTATGCATTTCCAAAGACCTTCCTTTTGCCCAAGCAAGATTCTGTGGTGCTGAGGGAATTGAAAATGTCGAAATGCTTTCAGATTATAAAACCGGAAAATTCGGGAAGGATTACGGTGTCGAATTTGCGGACAGCGCATTCGAAACCCTTCATTCCAGAGCCGTAGTGGTGCTAAATGAAGAAGGTACAGTGAAATACACGGAGCAAGTTTCCGAAACTGCGGATGAACCTAACTATGAAGCGGCACTGGAAGCGCTCAAAAATGCCTAAGGAATCTTTTCTGGTCAATAGGATAAAAAGTGTTGGCTTTGCCTTAAAAGGCATGTTTCTTTTGTTAAAGACCGAAGCAAGTATCAAAATACAGTTTATTATTGCGCTTTGTGTTACTGCAGCTGGGTTTTACTTTAATATTTCGCCAACCGAATGGTCTATTCAATTAATCTCCATAGGTTTAGTCATGGGAATTGAAGGTGCAAATACTGCCATCGAAAAGTTAGCGGATTATGTGCAACCGGAATACGACGAAAAAATCGGGCTCATAAAAGATATTTCCGCAGGAGCCGTTATGATTGTATCCATATTGGCCAGTATTGTAGGATGCATTATCTATATACCCAAACTATTGTAAACTCATCCAGAAGCACTACTGGAAACGTAAATTTGTAAATTAGCCCCGTTATCTAAGTTTTTAATGGCCAAAAAGAGAACAAAATCAAAATCTTCAACCTCAAAAAAAAAGAAGATATCATTTGTACTGTCCAAACAGAACAAGATTATTTTTGGGAGTTTGCTGATTGTGTTAAGCATTGCCCTCTTTTTTTCGTTTATGTCCTATTACTTCACTTGGCAGGAGGATCAAAGTCTTCTGTCAGAATTCAAGGATAGAAATGCAGAGGCCAGCAACCTCCTTAACAAGTTTGGGGCAGCTGTTAGTCATTTTTTTATGTACAAGGGCTTTGGATTAGCTTCCTTCGCCTTTCCTTTGCTTTTGGCCATAACCGGTTTGTATCTTTTTTTAGGGTTGAACGGCAAAGGCTTGATTTCCAAATGGATTTGGGGTATTTTGGGAACTATTTGGGTCTCCATAGCATTGGGATTCTTTGCCTATGAACAACCTTTGTTGGGAGGGTCTATCGGTTTTGAAATGAATGACTTTCTTCAAGACTATGTAGGCAAGATTGGCATATTCTTGATTCTTGTTTTTGTTTTGATGGTAATTCTGGTGCGCCTTTTCAATTTTACCCCAGAAGGATTCGCCAATTTTTTCCGTACACAGCGAAATTCCTTTAAATCGAACACTAAGAAGAAAACCCCAGCCATGGCCACAGTGACTACAGGCGATAACAGCATTGAGCTGAGCATGGAGGATACGGAAACGGAAAAGATAGATACATACACCCATAAAAAGGATATCCCTCCTATAATAAAGGAAGCTGGATTGGATGTCAACCTTCCTGAAAAAGAAGAAAAAACAGAGGATATAGGATTGAAAGTGGAGAAAGTGGTTGAAGAGAAAGAGGAAAAGGATATAAAATCAGAAAAATTGGTTAAGGATTTTGGTGAATTCGACCCCAAATTGGATTTGAGCCAATACAAATTTCCACCTCTGGAGCTTTTGGATCCTCATGGCGTATCTGGAGGAATCACTATCAATCAAGAGGAGTTAGAAGAGAATAAAAACAAGATTGTAAGTACCCTTAAAAACTATAAAATTGGGATTGCCCAAATTAAGGCCACCATTGGACCTACAGTTACTCTGTATGAAATTGTTCCTGAAGCAGGAGTCCGAATTTCAAAAATTAAAAATTTAGAGGACGACATTGCACTCTCTTTGGCCGCTTTAGGTATACGTATTATTGCGCCTATACCTGGCAAAGGAACTATTGGTATTGAGGTGCCCAACAAAAATGCCACTATTGTTTCCATGCGGTCCGTAATTGCATCAAGTAAATTCCAAAAGGCGGAAATGCAACTGCCTATTGCCTTTGGAAAAACCATCAGCAATGAGACCTTTGTGGTGGATTTGGCCAAAATGCCCCACTTACTTATGGCCGGTGCTACAGGTCAAGGGAAATCGGTGGGATTGAATGCAGTCATTACTTCTTTACTTTACAAAAGGCACCCAGCAGAAGTGAAGTTTATTTTAGTGGACCCAAAAAAGGTTGAGCTTACCCTATACAATAAAATTGAGCGACACTTTTTAGCAAAACTCCCGGATTCTGAAGAAGCCATTATTACAGATACAACCAAGGTGATCAACACCCTGAATTCCCTATGTATTGAAATGGATAACCGTTATGAGCTTCTGAAGACGGCCATGGTGCGAAACATTAAGGAATACAATACCAAATTCAAAGCTCGAAAGCTCAATCCAAATGATGGGCACAAGTTTTTACCATATATCGTTTTGGTGATTGACGAATTTGCTGACCTCATTATGACAGCTGGCAAGGAGGTGGAAACCCCGATTGCTCGCTTGGCGCAATTAGCCAGAGCTATTGGAATACACTTGATTATTGCCACTCAACGTCCATCGGTAAATGTAATAACAGGAATCATCAAAGCAAACTTCCCAGCAAGACTTGCTTTTAGGGTTACCTCCAAAATCGATTCAAGAACCATTTTGGATGCGCAAGGGGCCGACCAATTAATTGGACGTGGAGATATGTTGTTCACTCAAGGAAACGATGTGACACGATTACAGTGTGCTTTCGTTGATACCCCCGAAGTGGCCAAGATTACAGAGTATATTGGATCTCAACGGGCCTATCCAGAGGCTCATCTCCTACCCGAATATGTAGGTGAAGATTCTGGCACGGGGATTGATTATGATATCGCGGATAGGGATGCCATGTTCCGAGACGCCGCAGAAGTTATTGTGACGGCACAACAAGGTTCCGCATCTTTGATACAACGAAAACTGAAATTGGGATATAATAGAGCAGGTAGAATCATTGACCAGTTGGAAGCAGCTGGCATTGTAGGCCCTTTTGAAGGAAGTAAAGCACGTCAAGTGCTGGTTCCAGATATCTATTCCTTGGAACAACTATTGGAAAACGAAAAAAAATAAACACACCATGTTCAAAAAGATACTTTTTGCCATTTTTATTCTAACTATTGGATTTTCTGGGTTTTCCCAGAATTCTCCTAAAGCAAAAGCCTTGCTTAATGAAGTTTATGACAAGGTCACCAATTATGATAACATTTTTGTGGATTTTAAGTACAGCTTAGAAAACACCGAGGCCAATACCAAAAGTGAAACTCGAGGTAATGCCACACTTATGGGTGATAAATATCTTGTTGACCTCTTTGGCTCCAAACAACTTTACGATGGTAAAAAGGTATATACCGTTGTTCCTGATAATGAGGAAGTCACCATCGAAGATAAATCGGATGATGACAATACCATCACCCCATCCAAAATGCTTACGTTCTATAAAGAAGGGCATACTTATAAATGGGACATTCTTCAAGATGTGCAGGGCAGAAAAATTCAATATGTGAAGCTTATCCCGATAGACACCAACTCCCAAATTACCTCAATTTTATTGGGCATAGATGCTGAAACCAAGCATATCTATAAACTCATTGAAACTGGCAGTAACGGGACCAAAACCACGATAACCGTTAATTCTTTTAAAACCAATCAGGCCTTATCAAATACCTTGTTTACCTTTGACGAGAAAAAGTACGAAGACGAAGGGTATTATATCATAAGAAACTAGGCATTGGATTTAAAAATTCTTGACCGGTATATTTTATCGCGATTTCTTTATAATTTTTTTAGTTCCTTCCTCATCTTAATGGTCATATTCATATTTCAAGGGATATGGTTATTTATTGATGATTTGGCGGGAAAAGGACTGGGATTGGTCATTATTGGTAAGTTCCTTTTTTATTATATGCCCAGTTTGGTGGACAAGGTTCTTCCTCTGACCGTCTTACTTTCTTCCATTCTCACCTTTGGTACTTTTGCCGAAAACTATGAATTTGCGGCTATGAAGGCTTCAGGCATTTCACTGCAACGAGCCATGAGAAGTCTTATCGTATTTGTTATTCTTTTGGGCGGGGTTACCTTCTTTTTTGCCAACAATGTCATTCCAAAATCAGAACAGAAAACTTTTAATCTTAGGAGAAATATTGCCAAGGTAAAACCCGCTGCTGCGATAACCGAAGGGGTCTTCAGCGATTTTGAAGGAACTGGGGAAGGCATGAATATAAAGGTGGACCGTAAATATGGCGAACAGGATAGGTTTTTAGAGAATGTCGTCATCCATAAAAAAACCAAACAAGGTGTCAATAATACCGTAATAAAGGCCAAAGAGGGTGAATTGATAAGCAGTGAGGATTCAGATATTATCCAATTGGTACTCAAGGATGGTAATTATTATGAGGAGCTTAAACCAAAGGCAAACAAGGACCGAAGAAAACATCCTTTTGCAAAATCCAAGTTTGAGACCTACACTATCAATATTGATGTATCCGAACTCAATAATCAAGATTTGGAAGAGGACGGAAACATTACTACTAACAAAATGAAGAATGTCTCCCGTTTGATAAAGGATATCGATTCTCTAGGGGATGACAATCTGAAAAAAGTAGAGGCGTTTTCCAAAAACATCTCACGGAGAATGGGAGCTTTCCCCCTACTTACAAAAAAAGATAGCCTAAAGCTTGAAAGCTTAAATAACCAGTTACAGAAAGATCTTGACAGTACAAAGCAAGTAGAATTAAAATCAACAAAGGATAGCATACAAAGCGTAGAAGAACTCTTAAATGGATTAGAAATCTGGCAACAGCTTCAAATTGTGAACAATTCCAAAACTACGGTCTTAGGTGTTGTGAACACTGTGGCATCCAAAAAGGAAGAGTTGCAAAAGAGATTTAAGTTCTACAACAGCCATATTCTGTCCCTACACCAAAAGTACGCCCTTGCCTTTTCATGCATAATTCTCTTTTTTGTGGGTGCACCTTTAGGCGCTATAATTCGAAAAGGAGGTTTAGGGCTCCCCATGGTTGTGGCCATTGTATTATTTTTGACTTATTATTTTATCGGTGTGTTTGCCGGTAATTATGCAAAAGAAGGAAATGTTCATCCTGCATTTGGAGCTTGGTTATCTACTCTAATCATGCTTCCTTTAGGGATATTTTTGACGCAAAGAGCTACGGCTGACCGCGGACTGATGGGGGATGGCAATTTAGCAGAACGAATAACCAAGTTCTTTAAGTTCAAGAAAAAAGAAAAAAAGAGTACTCAGTAATAAAATGGTGACTAAAGAAAAAATACAGCTTAATACGATAAAGGAGGCTATTTCCGATATCAAACAAGGAAAAGTGATCATCGTAGTGGACGATGAAAATCGTGAAAATGAAGGCGATTTCGTCGCCGCGGCTGAACTGATTACCCCCGAAACAGTGAATTTTATGGCAACCCATGGCAGAGGGTTGATTTGCGCACCTTTAACGGAAGGACGCTGCAAGCAACTTGGCCTTGGCATGATGGTAACCCATAATTCCGACCCACTTGAAACTGCTTTTACAGTTTCTGTTGATTTACGCGGCAACGGAGTCACCACAGGTATTTCAGCTTCAGATAGGGCAAAGACCATTTTGGCTCTTACGGATAAATCCGTTAAACCTCATGAATTGGCACGACCAGGCCATATTTTCCCATTAATCGCAAAAGAAGGTGGTGTACTGAGAAGAACCGGGCATACTGAGGCTGCCATTGATTTTGCACGTTTGGCGGGTCTTCAACCAGCAGGGGTAATTGTAGAAATTATGAATGAGGACGGGTCCATGGCCCGTTTGCCCCAATTAACCGAGGTTGCCAAAAAGTTTGACTTAAAAATTGTCTCTATCGAAGATTTGATTGCCTATCGGATGGAGCATGATAGTCTTATTGAGCGCAAAGAAGCTTTCGATATAAAAACACGATTTGGGAGCTTCCGACTTCGTGCCTACAAACAAACTACCAATGACCAAATCCACATTGCGTTGGTACGAGGTACATGGAAAAGTGGCGAACCCATTCTCACAAGGATTAACTCTACTTTAATCAATAACGATATGCTTGGAACTTTGACCAGTAATCCGGACGAGGTGCTCCATAAAATGTTCCATGTTCTAAATTCTGAAGAGAAAAGTGCGATGATATTCATCAATCAAGGGAATCAATCCATGAATCTCTTAGGTCGACTGGCTGAGCTTAAGGAATTACAGGCCAATGGAATCACCAAAGCTCCTAAAATTGAAATGGACAATAAAGACTTTGGTATTGGGGCTCAAATTCTTCACGACCTCAATATTTCAAAAATCAGATTATTGACCAATTCTGGAAAAACACGGAGAGTTGGAATGGTAGGCTACGGACTTGAAATTGTAGAATACGTCAACTATTAGTTGAAAAACCACAACTTTATAGCCATGGCAATCACCATGACTACCAAAAAAGTTTTAATAAACCCGTCTCCTTTTTTTACGGAAAATCTGCTGGCCACCCAAGCTCCTGAACCATTGCCAATAGCCAAGATAAGACCAAGTTTCCAGTTCACTTTGTCGTTTAGAACGAAAACGGCCAGAGCAGAAAGCATATAAATAAAAACCACGGTTACTTTGGTGGCATTCACTCGCACCAAATTCATTCGATTTACAAAATGCATAAAGAGAATCATTAAAAATCCAAGTCCGGCATTAATAAATCCACCATAAATCCCAAAAAAGAAAAACACCACAATTCCCAACCAAAGATATTTACCGGTCAAACGTTCCTCCATTTCCTCCAATTTCATCTTGGGTTTGAAAATGATGATAAGTACAACCGCCATCATAACCCCGGCCAAAATCCGGTTAAATGCCTCTCCATCAATGTCGACAGCAATTTGTGCGCCGATAATAGAACCCAAAAAAGCAGAAATACCTAAATACAGACTGAATGGATACGTAGAAACCCCTTTACTTTTGAACCCAGCTGTTGCCAAAGCTGTTTGAATAACAATGGCTACCCTGTTGGTGCCATTGGCGACTGCAGGCGGTAAACCCAAAAAAATTAGGGTAGGAAGTGATAAGAGAGACCCGCCCCCGGCTATAGTATTAATAAAACCCACTGCAAAACCCACAACAACTAAAAGTGGATAATAATACCATTCCTCCATGACAACAAAAGTACTGGCTTACTATTGAATTTTAGTCGGGAAAAATTAAACTTTACAAACTTTCACAGAAACAAAAAAGCTTGTTATATTTGCACCCGCAAAAGGAGGAATGGCAGAGTGGTCGAATGCGGCAGTCTTGAAAACTGTTGAGGGTCACACCTCCGGGGGTTCGAATCCCTCTTCCTCCGCAACCAAGCGCAAGGCTTGAAAACAGAAAACCGCAGAATTGTATTTTGCGGTTTTTTCTTTTTAAGGATGTTGGTGTTTTCAAAATTCCCGTTCCTTAGTATCACCAAAAGTTTTGATTATTCTAGTTTAGAGCTTTGTAAGTAACCAAGGGCATGGTAATCAATCTAAATACCAAATCTCAACAAATTGCCAATACTACAGCCCCATGGGTTGTGGCCTTTCCTTTAATTCATTTAACATATATTTTACCAAAGTGTCGGCTTTTGTCCCTCCCAAGTAATACTGTTCATTTATTTTACGGAATTTTTCAGTATTGTATTTGGAGAATATGCGGTTCACGTCCAAAATCATCTTATGCTCTATATTAAGTTTTGACAATTCGTCCTGAGTTGCTCGACCGCATAGGTAAAACATGCTTGCATGCCATAGATTCCTAGGAAACTTAATTCCCAGCTCCGCACTCATATCATATATCTTATCTCGCATAGGACTTTCTCCAAATAAATACAGAAGATGTGATCCTTCATGAAGTATTGTTTCTACAAATGCACTTGTTGTTTTTGAAGGATCGGTTGTAGACAACACAATATTCATTTTTGGAATAGAAGTGGTATAGGCTCCGGCCCAATTGGCATAGCATGTAATGTCCACCCTTACTTTTGTGGAATCCGGCCATGTATTCAGGGAAAGTCGTTCCATCTTTTCTATGACTTCTTCCTCAATTTGGTCTATGGTTTCAATGTGTTGCGACACTATTAAATCATTATGTTTCCTGTGAACATCCCAATAATACTTCTGGTACACCGGGGAAACCTTATTTAGCATTTCCGTAAAGCTTTTACCGAAAGCTGTATCGGTAATCATTTTGAACTTTTCTTTTTTCTGCAACCAAACCCTATGACCATTTAAATCCCTTCTTAGGCTTTTTTCTATAAGGTTGTCTTTATAGTATTTAATGGCCATATTTAGAACTTCTCGGTCGGTATGGGATATTTTTTCTTCAATAGCGGATTCCCCTATATCTATAAAACCAAATCCATCTTCTTGTAGTTTTCTAAGTTGACTGCTATCCGCTCGTTGATACATAAAATGATGGAGATTTACCCAATAATTGTTTTCAAATTCGAAATAATCCGTGCTAAATCGGATTTGATTTTCTCGATTCTTACAACAGAAAATCGTACTTGTTAAAAGAACTAGAAGAATATAGAATCTCATGGGTATATAAGGTCATTGACTGTTCAATTATAAAGGACTTATAAATATAGTCTTTGTTGCAAAAAACTTTCATGGTAACTCTTGAGCAATAAAACAAACATTCAACCTTTTACCCTAATGTCTGAAGATATAAGGTTCCCAGAGAATTTCTTAACAGCCATGATGACCCCTTACAAGATTTCATGTACTTCTCTAATCCTGTTTAAACATCATTTTCAAAGCATACTAATATCTTGAAATTACTTAGTTTTTCGAATTCCCTATTTCGATGTATTGATTTCTAATCACGGTATGCATATAGTGAAACTTTCCTAAATTGCTACTCGCTAAATATTAGAAATTATTTTATGGATTTAGGCAAACAGCTTTTATTCTTCTTCAGCGCACTTGGAGCATTCAACGGACTCTTTTTGAGCACCTATTTTGCTTTTTTTATTAAAAACAAAAGTAGAACCACTCACTTCTTGGCCGCATTGCTGTTTGTTATTAGTGTACAGGTAACCAAGTCTGTTTTTCTTATGTTCTACCCACAAACCTCCTCTACTTTTATACAGATAGGTTTAACCGCCTGTTTTTTAATTGGACCTTTTTTGTACCTGTACACCAAGAACGCTATTAGCGACCGCAAGGGAAGGGGTTTTCTGTGGCTCATTCATGTATTACCGGTAATATTGGCAATGATTTTTCTAGGGATTAAATACCCGTACCGAGAGTATTCGCACCTTTGGCAGCGCAGGTACAACGGTATATTTGGGATTATTCTGTTTGCTCAGTGGTCTGTTTATGTACTCGCTGCATATGTGTTAGTTTGGAATTCTCTTAAAAAACTGTTTTCCAAAAAAATGAAAACTACAAACGCAGAATTTTGGGCCGTAACCATTGTAATTTGCGTTTCCATTATTTGGTTGGCATACAATACCACCCAGTACACCTCGTATATTGTAGGCGCCTTTTCTTTTTCGTTTACCTTTTATATTACGCTTACCATTTGGTTTTTTAAAGTCAAGAAAATACCTGTAGCATTTTCTACTACCGAAAAATATGCTGATAAAAAAATTGAGGTTAAAGAAGCGGAGCAAATAACCCAGCATCTCAATGCATTAATGAGAAGCGAAACATTGCATAAAAACCCAAATATGAAATTGAAGCATTTGGCTGAAAAATTAGAGATTTCTCCGCACTACCTCTCTCAGTTGCTGAACGATAATTTGGGTAAATCCTTTTCGGAATATATCAATAGTTGGCGTGTGGAAACGGCCAAAGAATTGATAAAAAATAATGACCAGTTTACCTTGGAAGCCATAGGTCTTGAAGCTGGGTTCAGTTCCAAGTCTTCATTTTATAGCACATTCAAAAAACTTACAGGCACTACGCCTGCCACTTACAAAAAGCAGGTTTCATAGGGGTTTATTGTCCAAAATTATAATCTTGCACTTTTCCGTGACAGTTACCGGAAGAATTTTTAATTCAATTATCGATTTTTGATACCATCATCAAAAAAACGATAAAAAATGAAACGATTAATTCTAACTTTTGCATGTTGCCTGTTAACATTTAGCACCATTAACGCGCAAAATTCCGACTACGCGCAGATAGAGCAAACAGTATCCTACTACTTGGATGGGGGTACTAACAATGATTTTGAAACACTCAAAAAAGCCTTTCACGAAACGGCTACAATGAAGTTTATCCGCAATGGAGAATACAAAGAGGTCAATGCTCTAGATTTCTTTGAAAAAGCCATCAAACCAGGGTCAAAACAAAACCGCATTTCTAAAGTTGAGCAAATAAATATCGCTGGTAATGCAGCTAATGCAAGGCTTCGTATTGATTATCCCAACTTCTATTTTATAGACTACATGAATTTGTTGAAAATTGATGGGAAATGGAAAGTAGTAAACAAAATATTCCATAGACAAAACAAGAAGTAAGGAAATGAAAAAAATAACACGCCACTTAGCCATATTACTCCTACTTACTTATTGTAATATCACTCCAAAAGAACCAAAATCCATAGATGGAAAAATAGAAAAAGCCTTAGCCGATAACAATATCCCAAGTGTATCCGTGGGTGTAATAAAAAACGGAAAAATAGAATTAATGAAAGGTTATGGCAATTTATCACGAAACGACAGTACAAAGGTTGATGAGAATTCTATTTTTCAGATTGCTTCGCAGTCAAAAATGTTCACCGGTATTATCACCAATACTCTAATACAAGAAGGAAAATTAAATATTGATGAACCCATCATAACATATCTTCCAAAGGAAATCAGTGAGAGTTCCCGAAAAGCCTTATCGAAAATAACTTTAAAAAATATCTTGAACCACACTGCAGGAATACCAAGTGATGCCTGCTCAGTCTATAGTGAACGCATTGAAGGGGAAGCTTGGTTAAAAGGGTATTCAAAAGACAATTTAGTAGCAGATATAAATAAACTAGGTTTAGAATTTAATCCAAATTCTCAGTTTCAATACTCAAATTCGGGCTACGCCATGGTTGGTCTTATTCTTGAAGAAGTTAGTGGGCTTTCATACAAAGCACTTTTAAAGAAATATGTAAGCGATGTGTACAATTTAAAGAATACGGTGGTTGACCTAAACAGCGAACAAAAATCAGTATTGGTAACCCCTTATAAAAAAGACAAAAGAGAAATCGCCACTAAATCTTCAAATATGGGCATGGCAACACCTGCAAGTGCCATTTTTTCCAATGCCGCTGATTTGACTAAAATATTATTAGCACAACTGAATGCATACCGTGAAAACAAAACGCAAAGTCCGCTCATATTAACCAATCAAACCTCACAAATGGACGATGGCTTAGAATATGGCTTTGGGCTTATCAAGGAAACCAAAGGTGAAAACGTCAAGTATGGTCATGGTGGTGATGCAGATGGTTTTGCTTGTGAATATTTCTTAAACCCTGAAAAAAACATAGGTGTCGTTTTGCTAACCTCCAGCGGAGGTCGCTGGGTTGGTGAATTAGCTAATAGTATTCTGGAAGATTTAAAATAACCTTATAAGCGGCCAATAAAAGACCTCGTAGTGACTATCCCAACTTCCTCTTTTTGGGTCATTTTAACTTTTTGAAAACTAGTGGTGAATGAACAATATTGAACAAGATATTCCAAAGACAGAGCAAAGAAGAATGAATTTGAGATTTCTCCTTTTTCTATTCATTGTCTTCCTGACCTTTTCCTGTCAAAAAGCAGTTGAGACCGGCTCTGTTGAGAATACAGTTACCAATAAGATTGACGCCTACGTCAAAGATTTGATGGTGGCTGATGAAATTCCAGGACTTGCCATAGCGGTCATTCAAGATTCAATGGTGTTGCATAAGGGATACTATGGCTATGCAAACTTAGAAAACCATGTGAAAGTCAGTGACAGCTCAGTTTTTAGGTTGTATTCTGTAACTAAACTGATGACTGCTGTGGCTACTTTTCGCCTGGTGCAGCAAAAAAAAATAAACCTCTATGATACCTTATCACAATATCTTGATGGGTTACCAGAACAGTGGAAACCAATTCAGATAAAACACTTGCTGACCCATTCATCCGGGCTTCCAGAATACAAAGACTTTAATCAATCGCTGTCCAATGAGGAACTCCTAGAAAAACTGAGTGTTCAACCTTTACGATTTCCTATGGGGGAACGATTCGAATACAACCAAACGGGTTTTTGGCTCCTACAACAAATCATTGAAAAAGTTACGGGAGAGGTTTTTGAAAAAGTTGTACTGGACATTCAGTTTCCAAATGCAGGTAATGAAGCCTTTTTTGCTTTCAACTCCTTGGCAGTCTATCCCAATCGTAATGCCAAATACATTTATGACCCTCAATTAAAGCGTTATGAACATTCAACCTTTGAAGCTGGAAATCGGAGTCTAGCGGGCAATGGTCTTAATACCACTCTAGACCAACTCATCTCTTGGAATAAACTGTTTGATACCGGAAAGCTTTTGGACGAAGAGACTAAGACCCTGTTTTTGTCTCCTTTTGCCTATACCAACAATGAAAAGCGATTCCTCCATGGCAGTATGGACGAATATTTAGTAAATGGTCATAAAATGTATGGTTTTTCAGGAGGTGCAGTGATAGATTTCAAAAAGTTTGAAACGGGTTTGACGGTAATCATTCTTAGCAATGGCTTTAAATACACGTCCAGAATAGCTAACATGATGCGCCTCATAGCTGGAATGGCAGACAGCAGACTGAAGGAACCTAATCGAATCGCTCAAGAACAACTGCGGATTGATATTATGAAGTCCAACAGTAGCAAAAACTTCAGAAAAATATATGAAAAGGCTAGAAAAAAGAATCCTCAGTTATCCTTTGAAGGAGTCCTAAACAATACAGGGTATGTTTTTATACTTGCCGACGATTTAGAGAGAGCCATTGAGATTTTTCAAATAAATGTAGAAAAACACCCAAATTCATTTAATGCCTTTGATAGTCTTGGGGAGGCTTATATGCTAAATGGCAATACGGCCTTAGCTATTGAGAATTACAGAAAATCATTGGAGTTAAACCCAGCAAACACCAATGCCATTCAAATGATAAAAAGAATAAACGAAAATAATCAGCAAAAATGAAAACACTACTTACAACTACCTTCATAATGTTCAATGCTTATTTAGGTTTTTCACAAGCCTTTGAAGGCAATCCAAAAGACATTAATCAAATATTGGAAAACACCAAAAAGTTTTCGGAATACGTTATGAGCTCAAATTACGATGGAATTGCAGCTTCCTATACCGACAATGCCAAGATTTTTCCCAATAATACTTTGATACTTGAGGGCAAAGACATCATTAAGTATTGGACACTTCCTGATGGAATAAGTACTCCGTATCACAAAATCACGCAAAGTGAAATCACGGTAGTTGGAAATACCGCATATGATTATGGGTATTACGAGGGCAAAACCAAACGCAAAGAAGGCCAGATTTCCTCTTGGAAGGGAAAATATGTGATTGTTTGGAAAAAAGTGGATGGTGATTGGAAAATGTATTTGGATATCTGGAACGGCGTAAAATAGAACGGAAATGAAGAGATTAATTGCACTTCCATTGCTTTGCCTTGTACTATTAACAGTAAGCTGTCATTACAAAAACATCGATGAGTATATACAAAAGCAATATCTTGACGGAGAACTTAATGGCAACATACTAGTAGTAAGGGGTGATACAGTTCTTTACGAAAACTCCTTTGGTATCGCCCATCCCAAAACAAAGGAACAGTTAACAAATGCACATCGTTTTGCGATTGGTTCCATTTCTAAAGAATTTCCTGGAGTGGCCATTATGCAACTCTACGAACATAAAAAATTAAACCTTGACGATAAGGTGGGTAAGTATCTCAAGGATTTGCCATCATGGGCATCCTCAATAAACATACAGCAACTGTTCAAATACACTAGTGGTTTACCAAGAGTATCTTGGGAGCGCTATGGAGAAAACAACATGACGGTTACCCATGAATTGTTGATGAATGACTTAAAGAAAGTAAAGGAACTTGCCTTTGAACCCGGTTCAGATTACCTCTATTCAAACTACAATCCCATCTTGCTCATGCATATTGTGGAAAAGGTTTCTGGTCAATCATTTGAAGACTATGTGTCACAAAACATATTTAAACCAGCAAAAATGAAGGATAGCTATTTTGGAAAGGCTTTTCCTTGGAAAAACGAAGTGTTACCTGCTCATTCTTTTGATAAAGACAACAAACTTGATACTGTTAAACTTGATGGTCTTAAGTTTTTAATGCTATTTACCGCACAGGATCTTTACCAATACCTATATCACTTGCACAGTTATCAATTGCTATCAAAAGAATCTTTAAAACTTCTTTCGGAAAGAGAAGGCGCCCAATCACCTTTGGGTGTTTTGGAGTGGGATGAAGATACTTTAGAAGTTCACCATCATCATGGTGAACAAGGAAATTATGAATCCGTAATAAGATATTACCCGGAAGACGACTTATATATCATCATTTTAAAGAACCAAAAGTATTTCAACGTAATGGAAATGGCAGATAAAATACATAGTATACTTAGATCGAAATGAAGTTAGTAGTTGATTTCTCCTCAAATAAAATTTTAAGTAACTAATTTTCAACATTTTACTATATAAGAATAGACCCTACGAAAACTTTATTCATAAGCTACCGCAAGAAAAGTTATAGAAAAGCATCTAATTCTTCATGATACTTTTTTTAATCAAAAAACCACGAAAATGAAGTACTTAAGATTTACAATTTTCCTGCTTTTCATAGTTTTTGCTTTTAGTTTGTCCTGCAGCAGCGATTCAGAAAATACGGACGACACTGACGATATAGATGATGTTTCGGATGCTGTCAGTACACCATTGGCTGCATTTGATGAGTTTAATACCGATGCAGTAACCGTTTCTTTCGACGGAGATAACATCACAATAGAATCCAATGGTGTTCCCAACCATACTTCACCCTACTGGCCCGAGACGCACCCTTTGTATGTTGAACCTATCGTGGCCGTTGCATTGACCCCTGGTCGCATTGGCGGCAATCGGAGCTATTCCATTACCGTACCTTCCGTGCCAGAGTTGGCCTCATCAAGTACGGCAACTGGATTAGGACCCATTGGCATTGCAGTAACAGGAGTTCCTATTTTTAACGATTTGGAAGGGGATAACAGACCCATTGAAGAAGTAATTGCTGAAACATTTGACTATGCCGGAGCCCATAATGGACCTTCTGGCTATCATTACCATATAGAGTCCTCTGATATCCCAGAAAATACGGTGCTCTCCCACGATGATGAGAAGTTGATAGGCATTATGGCAGATGGATTTTTGCTGTACGGAAGAAGGGAAATGGATGGCTCCTACCCTACAGATTTGGATGAATCTGGTGGACATTTTGGCGTAACACAACATAGCAACGGGGAAATAATCTATCACTATCACATCGTCAATGAGTTCTATTTCGGGAATGTTATCGCCCTTTTTGCCGGTGATTTGCAAGGAACACCCAACACTGTTCTGTGAGTGGCGCAAGGACCTTTTGTAGAAGAGAAATCCCTAAAATCAAATGATACGAACCAAACCTCTATTTTCTTTATTGATAGCCTTTGTGGTTCTGTCTATTGGGTGTACAAAACAAAGGGGCAAATCCTTTGTGGAGATTAACTCCGATATATCTCCAGAGGTACCCAATATCATCATTGAAAAATCAATGTTGCATTACAATCCGGAAATCTCCACATGGACATTGAATGGAACCCCTTACTCAGGATTTGCCATAAGTCACTATCCAAACAATACTTTGAAGGAGAAGTTCGGAATCTTTGAAGGGAAAAAACAGAATACGTTTATTCAATGGTATCCGGACGGACATTTAAAAAACCTAGCTACCTATCATAGAGGAAAATTGCATGGAGAGAAAAAAATCTGGTCGGACCAGCCGGTCCACCTTCTGATTGCACACTACAATTATTACAAGGGCAAGCCACATGGTAAACAGACGAAATGGTATCCTACAGGCGAGCTTTTCAAAAAGATGAACCTTAACCAAGGTAAAGAGGAAGGTATACAGCAAGCTTTTAGAAAAAATGGGGTCCTTTATGCCAACTATGAGGCCAAAGCAGGAAGAATTTTTGGAATGAAAAAAGCAAAGCTATGCTACTCCCTTGAAGGTGAAAACATTAAAGAAAAAAGGAAATAGTATTCTTTTCAGTGGATAATCTCCTGATTTTGTTTACAACATGGAACCTGATTTGTTTTTAGTCTATGTGGTTATTTCAAAACTGTTATTACGCTCTTAGCGTCTAAAGCATCTCCATTTGATTAAATAAAAAGCCCCAAAAATGGGGCTTTTTAGGTTTAATCCGTTGTGGGAAAATAATCAATCTGTTCTAATTCAAATCTCCTATCGGTAAAGCGTAAAGTGACCCACAAATTCACGCTGGTCCGCTTCGCCATTTAGACGAATAATATACCAGTAGTCTCCCGTTGGCAACTCAGAAAATTGGTACTGTCCGTCCCAACTATCTTGATTTCCCGCAAAGAAGAACAAGGCCCTACCATATCGGTCAAAGATTTTAATAAAGATATTGGGATACTGGTCAATATTATCTGGTGCCCAAGTATCGTTCATTCCATCTCCGTCCGGTGTGAAGAATTTTGGAATTTCTATATCGATAAACTCCATAAAAATCTCCTGACTTATACTACAGCCATTTTCATCAGTTACTGTAACCGTGTACACCGCAGTCTCAGTAATATTGAAGGTATCTTCTATTCCAAATGGTCCATCGTTTATACTAAAAGTGTATTCACCAGAACCACCCATAGCCGAAGCATCAATTTGATTGATCTCTCCTTGTCTAAGTTCTAGGGTTAAAGGTTCAAAAATCGTTACTTCAAAAGTTAGAGTGTTGATGCAACCATTGTTATGGACCACAGTAACGTAATGTTCCCCTCCAGTTAAATTTTCGAACACGGGTTCCAATTGCATTAAGGATGTGTCACTTGTGTCCAGACCATATAGTACATCTTGAGCGACTGTGTCATCATCAAAAACTACTTGAATACTGTTTGAAGTGAATCCATTCCCATCACATTGATACAATACTTCTACTTCTCCCTCTAGGTTAACCCCATTCTGTACTTCAAAAACTTCCGAAAACTCACATCCATTGGCATCCCTCACGAAAACAACATGGGTTCCACTAGATAAATCGGCATAATCTGTTACATCTTGAACAAAGTCTGAATCCAAATTACTATCAAGGGAAGTGAAATATGGCATTGTTCCTCCTGTAATTTGTAGAGAAATAGTTCCATCACTGCTATCAAAGCAAATCTCATCGGTTACCGTAGAGACCACATTTAAAGGCTGGGGTTCGGTAATATCAAACTCAATCAGTTCAAAACAACCGTTTTCATCCTGTATGATTACTTGATAGCTTCCTGGAGCCAATTCATCAAAGGTATTATCAGATTCATACTGATTAAGATTTGGTGAAATGGCATATTGATAATTTCCAGTCCCCCCTTGTACCTGCAGTGCAATGCTTCCGTCTTCAGCACCTGAACAAGTAACATCACTAACTGTAGGATTAACTACAAGTACATCAGGCTCTTCAATTATCACTTCTTCGGAAGTTACTTGACAATCTTCACTTTGCACTCTTACATAATAGGAACCTGCAGCCAATCCAATAAATATGCCCGTACTCTGGTTTGGACGAATCTCATTCGTCAAGGCTAAATCTGTAAAAAGTGCATATTGATAGTTTCCAAGGCCACCATCGGCTTCGGCGGCAATCGACGCATTGTTTTCTCCATTGCAGTTCACTGCAGCAGCAGAAGTATCTAGCGTCACGGTCAACGTCTCAATAGGTTCCAAACTCACTTCGTTAGAAATGGTAGAAACACAATTAAAGCTATCTCTGATATAATACTGATAGTTTCCTGCGGTGATATTGGTGAACAGATGCGTATCTGTGGCCACTGTTTCGTTCATCGCATTAAAGGTGTTTCCATCAACACTCCAACTGTATGGGGCGGTTCCGCCAGAGGCAACCAACAACAATTCGGCATTAGTATTACATCGCAAAGGTTGATTGGTAACCAATAAAGCATCTACATCTGTTGGTTCAACGATTTCTACTATGCTAGTTTCAAAAGTACAACCCATATCATCCAGTACGGTTATACTGTAGAATCCGGCGCCCAAGTTGTCAAAATTCTGAGCTGTTTGAGACGTAGAAGCGCTTAATAGAACTGAACCTACGGCATCATTGTATGTGTTTAAAATATATCGGTATGTTGTGGTAACATTTCTTGGATTGACGTTAACTGACACAGAGGCATCCGTATCACCTTGACAAACTAGGGTTGTATTGCCAATCGACCCTGAAATTGGGTCAGGCAATAAGAGATCAAATGCATTGGCAAATGGCACGGCACATCCTAAATCGTCTGTAACGCTTATCGAGTACTGACCAGCGGTCAAGTTTTGGAACAAGTGGCTATTTACAGAGATCACTGTGGTAGTCACAGTAGTACCATTATGTGTCAACGCTATGGTATATGGGGCAACCCCACCAACAGGTGCTATCAAAGCACTACCTTGGTTGTTTGAGCATCCCACATCAGTTAGATCAATAGGACTTAGAGTAATTGCAGCTGGAGGAGTGGTAATGTTAAATGCCCTAACCTGCAAACATTCAGGGAAAGCGTCTTGTACTACCTCAACCAAATAATCTCCAGCAGGTACATTTATAGCACCCGTAGGACCTATGTTTACCGATGTTCCGGTTAAAACAGCTGGACCATCATCGGTTCTGTCCAAAGGTGTACCATTTGTATCGAAGATATTCCATGTAAACCCAGAAACATACGTAGCATCCACCAAGGTAAGTCGTATACTTCCCATATCACCAAAACAAACCACATCTCCTAGTTTTTCAACAACCACATCGAACGTATTGGGTTCATCCACTACATGATTGATAGTCAATTCACATCCCGTATTCACATTGCGTATTCCGAAAGTATGATTGCCTGCTGCAAGGTTCGTGAATACATTGGATGTTTGATACGTTACGGAAGGTAATTGTCGGAACTCATAGTTACCAGGGTGGGAACCAAAGTTTGACAAACTTCCGGTTACATCTATAGTAATGTCCTCACCACTATTTGAACAGCTTATTATATCATCAACCGTAATTGACGCACTAAGCAGCTCATCAAACGCAGGAATGGTGACCAATTCCTGGCCTGAACAGCCATTAGAATCCACAACACGTACTAAAACATCAACTCCTGTATAATCTGTACGGGTATACACTGGGTTTGTTCCGGTTTGTAGTACACTGCTAGTTACATGGTCTATAAACTCATATCTGATGTAAGTTCCACTACCTCCGGCAATACTTGTTTCATCAATGGTGATGGTAGCCAAATTAACCGCATTTCCAGTAGTACATCCAAAAGGAGAAACGGCTACCGGGTCAAATGATAGGGTGTTTGGTTCATCTATCTGAATATTGCTGATGGTTGTTATACATCCGTTTTGTCCTGTGGCAGTCACCTCATAGGTTCCTTGAGGCAAGTTTTCAAAACTATTGGTAGTCGTATTGAAAGCAGTGATATTAGGATTTAACGCGTAGGTCAACGGGCTAATTCCAGTATTGTTTTCAGCGATGGCTATTATCCCATCACTGGCACCAGAACAACTGGCATCTGTAGGAGTTGGAACAAAACTTGGTGTAAGCGCAGGTGATACTTCAACTGTGAAAACCCTTGAACACTCCGGACCAGAAGTATTATTGTCATAAACTGTAACTGTATAGGTATCTGCTACCGTCGCCAATACAGTAAGAGGATTTGAAGATAAAGACTGTCTTGAAGCCAAAGTACCTAAAGTTCCAACAACTTGGTAGTCATAACTGCCTGAACCATTGGTTGCCTCGATTAAAATCTCTGCCTCGTTTCCTGCACCACATCCTAAAACCTCTGCCAATGTAGCATTCGCTTGAATTTGTGGATGCACAGTTACCGAATCTGTATCGGTACAGCCATTGCTGTCAATAATACTTACGGCATAAGTTCCTGGGGCTACATTGTTGAAGACACCTCCATTAGCCACATAATTGGCACCACCATCCAACGAATAGAAAATCTGGGCGGCCGTACTGCTTGCCGTGATGGTTACATTCGCTTGAACATTACAATTATCAACTGCAATAGCATCGATAGTAGGGTTGGGTGAAAGATTCATATTTACGCTACCCAGATTGGCTGAGCAACCATATTGGTCGGTAACGGTTATTGTATACGAGCCAGACGGTGAATTTGCTGGAATCTCAATAGGATTGTTCAAAGTTCCGGCAATAGGCGTAAATGGTGCTGGACCTGTTACACTATAATTATAGGTGCCACCGCCTCCAGATATATTAGGAATCGCTATAAGCCCAGGTCTATCACAAGTGATATCCTGCAATACTGCAGGTGTACCTGTCATGGCATCCAATTCTTCCAAAAGTTCATTTTCGGATGCACTGATACAACTTGCTACAGCACCATCCATTTTGGTGACCTCCAAGAAATAATCGCCAGCTCCCAAGCTGTTAAACGTCAGGGTTTGTGGGGAAGAAAATGCAACATTTCCACCACTATCACTTACTAGAACAGGTGTACCCGTTGCAATATTATAGAAAGACCATTGCATTTCTGATCCTGGCGAGACCGTATTTTCAACTATGGTATAGGTAATACTTCCGTTAGTACTTCCATTACAAGAAGGTGTAACGGCTGAAGTAATACCTAAGGGTTGGGTAATCAAATTATTTACGTTGACATTACTCTGTCGTACACAACCTACAGCATCCTGCACATAAAAGGTATATGTCCGTCCAGGAACCAATCCAGTAAACACAAAAGGTGTTACAGCATCTCTCGCAGGAGTGGTCCATGGAATTGTAGGAGCCAATGGGTCAAATGTAGAAGCATCCTCAGAATAGGTATACTGGTAATCAGGTGTTCCTTCAGCACCCTGTACAGTGACTTGCAGCTCATTACAATTTACAACCAAAGCGGAAATCGTAATGTCCAAGTCATCTAATGGGAATGGAATAACAAACTCCGGTAAATCTGTTTGACAAATAGTGTTTCCTGAGCCATCAACCGTTCTTAGGGACGGGAAAACTGTTGCTCCAGAGATATATCCTCTGAATTGGTCGGAAGTTTGCCATGTTGTTCCTCCATCATCACTAAACTCTACGGTACCAATAGTTCCCGGATAGCCAGTAATGTCGAATCCAAAATCCGTGATGGGTCCACCACAAGCCGATGGTGTAATGCCTACTACGGTTCCTACAAGTTCATCTGGGTTGTTTATAGCTACTGGTGTGTTACTTAAATTACACCCGTATGCATCTGTTATGGTTATCGTATAATCTCCTGGAAGCAGGTTGAAAAAGTCATAGGTATTGGCTAAAACATTTGTAACCGTCTGGTCAGAAGCTCCAGCATTGTCCAAATCAATAATTTGGACGGTATACGGCCCATCCCCTGCTGTAATATTTATTGCAATGGAACCTGTTCCGTCATGACATTCTGGGTCTGTTGGCGTTGGAGTAAATGCTAAACTGGGTGTGTTGTTTACAGTAACGGTCTCCATATATTGACAATACGGAGCTGTACCTGAATTGTCACGGACATAAACATCGTAACCCCCTGTATTTCCAGATGTGACTACAAAGGAATTAGGTGCCGCAAAATCGGAGTCAGACACTGTGGAACCTGTTGTCAAGAAAGCATAAGTGTAGCTTCCATCTCCACCTGTTGGTATTACGGTAATACTACCATTTCCACAACTTGTGACATCCACCACATCAACCTGAGCTGATAGTACCGGTGCTATAGTCACGGTTTCCACGTTAGAAACACATCCAAAAGCATCAGAAACTTCAATGGTATACGTGCCATTTGCAAGGTTTGAAAATGTATAGTCTGTATCTGTTGTTGGTGTGGGTGCTTGCCATGCGCCTCCATTGATTCTAAACGTATAATCGCCATTACCAGCTGTAACACTTGTGGTTATCGTGGCATTATTGGTTCCGTCGTAACATGCGGTAGAAGAAGTTGTAAATGTTACGGTTTGAGGAGCAGTAACCGCTACCGGTGTGGTTGTGATTTCTGAACATCCATTAATGTCACGAACTCGAACAAGGTAATTCCCAGCGGCTACATTGGTAAAAGTTATACCGTTTTGATAGGCAACCACAATGCCCCCAACCGTATCCTCCAATTGGTATTCGTAAGCTGGGCTTCCTCCCGTTGCGGAGGCTTCCAGAGTAGCACCCGTATTAAAACAAGTGAACTGAGCGGTAAGACTTAAAGCTGGAACCAATGCTGTAGGTTCCGTCAAAGTAGCGCCAAAACTGGATGTGCAAGCGTTATCATCTGCCTTTCGTACTTGTACAGTATAGCTACCGTCACCTAAGTTGGCAGCGGTAGTAACTGGAGAGGTTGTTTCTGGAATCCAGGTTGTTCCACCATCCAAAGAGTACTCAAATCCTGCAACCGCATCAAAATTGGTAACCTCAAAACTTATAGTTCCATCTGTTGCTCCATTACAACTCGGATCCGTTACACTCAATAGTTGACTATTAAACGCTCGGTCTGGTTCAACAACTACAATAATATCTTGTGTTTTTTCACATATTTCAGGTAACTGAACTACCTGAATGTCATCCAACACTAAATCATTACCATCATTACTATTTACATTGGACCTAAAGACGATATCAATATCCGTATTGGCGCCAGGATTAAAAGTAATGGTACGATTGTGCCAATCTGTATCGCTTGTATTCTTTGGAATTTCAGGAGCCACCTCACTATGAATCAAAGTTCCCGTATTGTCTAGAATCTCAATCAAAACTTCAGGATTGTTTCCCGCACCCGTAAGGTTCATCAAGTTATACGCCCAGAAGCTCAATGAAATATCTTCATTCGGCAACACTTCGATATTCTCTTTACGCCATAGCACTGAGTTCAGTACTGTGGAACCCGTATCAGAAAATGTACTCACGTCAATGGCCAAGAACCTTCCATCTGTAAGACCGGTATGATCTTGCGGATTGGTCAAAGTGGTAAGGTTTAATGCATTTGTTACTAAGTTGGTTACTGTGTATTCACCATTTACTAGAATTCCTGCTGGTCCCCTATTACAATTTGTCAAGGAACCATCCTGAGGTTCATAACAGTAGTCTGTACCCACCTCAGCTATTTGTGTGGTTGGACCTGCTCCAAAATCCTCAAAGAAAATAGTGCTCTGGTTGGGCGCAATGCTGCTAGCATACCCAACTGTAATGGTTTGACTGCCATCGGCTACACCTGTAAACACATTATTGTTCGCTGGAGTGTTTGCCGTAGCGTTCAAACTGTAGGTATAGGTAAAATCTGTTGTATTGGATGTAGAAATCGTAATAGATGCTGTACCATCACATGCATAATCCACTGCTGCACTCAAATTTGGGTCTGGCACTGCATTGGGTACAGTCAAATCCATATCATGTGTACAACCCAAAGCATCTCGGAGAACCAATTGATAATTTCCCGGAGCTAAATTTCTTTCATTGTTGGGGTCAAAGTTACTTCCTCCATCAAAACTATATTCATAAGGAGCTTGTCCTCCGCTAGCATTCAGTATTCTAACCCTTGCACCACTTGGACTACATGAAGCATCTTCAATAATTGCAGGAGAAGCGTTCAATGGGAAAGGCTGAACAATTTCGTAATCAAAGTCTTGAACACAACCTGACCCTCCACTACCGCTTGAATCCATTACGGTAATGGTGTAGAAACCAGCTGGAAGATTCACAAAGGTATCACTATTCTGATAGCTGGTTCCACCATCCAAACTGTATTGATATGGTGCTGTTCCTCCTGTTACGGATATGGTTAAGGACGCTGTAGCAGAATCGGCACAAACTATTCCACTATCAGATGCCGAAATATTCAATCCCCCAGGCTCGTCCACGCGAACGCTATTGGAAATTGTGGAACAACCATTATCGTCAAAAACAATGAATTCGTAATCACCAGCTTCATTTGGAAAATATGTTGTTGGGGTGCCACGATAGCCAAACAAAAAGTTTGGATTTGTCTGTAATTCAGTTGAAGGCACATCTGCTGGAGAGGCATATAAATCTACACCGTCTTTGCTCCAAATTGCCATTTGATAATCGGGATTTGGAGTACCTCCATTAGGTGTCAAAGTAACAATTCCCGCTGTACACGTAATGTTTTCAGTAGTAAGTGCAACAAGCGTTAGCTCTGGAATTTCGTTTACTGTTATTGTTTGGGTATCTGTACAACCATCATCTGTAGTTGTGATTACTATGTAATTTCCAGGATTTACATTGGTAAACGTATGGGTGTTGTTTGCAGAGGCAACCCTATTGTCCATAAATGTTCCCTGTCCCCCATTACTTCCGTCGTCCAATCGAAGTTCATAGCTGTAATTGGGCAAAACATTTAGTGCTTGAACTGTTATAGTACCCAGTTGATTACAATCAGCTGGGGTTTCGCTTAAGTTAACCTGAAAATTCCTTTCCAGTATTCCAATTTCCTCTGTTTCGAAAATACAGCTTCCTGGGATAGGGTCGCCTGTACCAGGATTTAATTGGGTAACCTGAACTACGTAGGTTCCACCAGTGCTTATATCAAAATTAGGGCCGTTGTTGGCTGAAAACGGCACTACAATATTGTCATTGGAAGCATCTACCAATTGGAATCCGTAGTTTGCCCCTAAGTTGGTGATTCTGATATTACCGTCCGTGCTACACAAAACATCAGAAGCTGTATGCAGAATATCCAAAGTGTTCTTGAATACATTGAAGTAGAAACGACTGAAACATCCGTTTTGATAACGGATAACCACCCTGTACTTGCCGCTATCGGTTAAGGTATAATTATCTTGAGTAACAAGGTCGTTCCAAGTGCAAGTACTGTTTGTATTTGCACAGTCATCTCCCGCATCTGCACAACTGGTTTCGTCGAGTCTTTGCCATACAATACTTTGGGCGTCCGTTATACCTAATTGAATAGTTGGTTCATCATTCTCCCCGCACAAGAATATCTTTGGCAAAAGACTTCCATCAATAGAACATGTCGCAATTTCTCCTTGTAAATTGTTATTAGGATTAGAATCAGAATTTACCTGATTGAAGTAGGAGATAATAGGGTTTGTTTGCGTAGTTCCAAATCGTTCAACAGTTATCAACTCTGTTAAATCCGGGCAACTTCCCCCTGAAGACTTCTCTACTATGTAATTTCCAATAATTGTTACAATAAGCGTACTTGGGTCCGAATCCGGGTCACCATCGTTTAAAATGGTATCCGCACCATCAATTTGACCATTTCCGTTGTTGTCCAGTGCCCAGGTATAGGTGGTGAACCCTGAACCTGCGGTTAAAACTACATCCGCTCCACAAAGTTGAACTGTTCGTGCTTGTCCACAGTTTGCCAAATCATTTAAAATGGTATTATTGGCAACCTCAGGTGTTGTGTTACACGGAAAATTCGATGTCCCCGGTTCATCAGTAAATATGGTGGGATTATTAACTCCCTGAAAAGTGGAAAACGCTAAATTTTCCAATTCAGAAGAACAAGCATTGACAAAATCAGAACAATTTCCTGAAATGGTGACCGTAATGCGAATGGAATATTCGGGATCACCTATTTGAACCAGATTATCTGGAACTTGAAATGTTATAGTGTTTGTATTTATATCATGCGAGTGTGTGGTTCCCAATGCGTTGGAAACGTCAACATTATCTAAGGTAACATTGGATGGTAAAACATTCCTAATTGTGTAATTAGTAGCATCATCGTCACCCGTATTTTGAAAACGAAGCACATATTGAAAAGTATCTCCCAAACTTACTCCTTGGCCGTTGATATCTGTTCCGCCAAGATCTTCAGAGGTATTACCCAAAACAATTTCGGGAGCTAAAACTCGAATATATGAAGCAGCGGTTACTGTGCCATCAGAAGAATCAACAACAGGTACTCCTGTACCATATTCACCGCCATCACCACCATCTGCATTTTCATCTTTGTAAAATTCATTGGCATCACTACAGCCGTCTCCGTCGCTATCCAAATCCAAATGATTGGGAAAACCATCAGAATCCGTATCGCATCCTGCGGTAAGTAGGGTTCCTTGCATATTGGTTGGGCCTGCAACAGTTTGACCAATTATTATCGAATTGGTTCCTGATGTATTCCAACTTACCACATTGGCAGGTGTAGTTAAAGTTAAAGGTTCCAATGGTCCATTGTTAGTTCGAGTACCAAACAATTCAAACTGACCTGCTTGATCTACAACTACACGTAGCAAAGGGGCTCCATGTGTTCCAGTAATTGTCCATATATCTGGGTTACTTCCTTGTCCGTAACCAGTTCCATCTTCAAACAGGGCTATGTTGCCGGGTTCGCCATTTTGTAACTGAATCTCACCAGCGACATCATTCCCGTTGATTTGAAGGTTAAAGGAGTTATCTACACTGAAAATATCAAGAACCAAATAATCATCTGAGGTGATTAAATCGCTTGTGTGCGACGCTCCGCTAGCAATATTGAAAAGAAGCGTATCACACTCATCGTTATCATAAATTCCGTCATTATCATCATCTAAATCAGTACTATCATTTACACCATCATTATCAAAGTCATTGTGGACCACGATTTTGGCCGAAGGTTGGTCTTGGGTTAAATTGGTATCTACCTGATCTTGGATATTGGTCGCAGTATTCGTTAAGCTCAGTAATGGCAGGGTATCTATTTCATCGGCTTGTACCTCCAATTCCAAAATGGCAACATCACCACCGTCCAAGGTTCCAATGTTCCATGTATTTCCGCTCCAGCTTCCAGTAATGGTAAAGGCGGATAAAAAGGTTAACCCAGCTGGAATGTTATCCGTTATTTGTAAGTTGGTCAGTGGACCTAATCCTAGATTTTGTACCCGAATTGTGAAAGTTGCTGTCTCTCCTTCCATAATTTCGGCATTATCCACAGTTTTTTGAACAAAAACATCGGGGTCACAATAAAGTGCCTGTATGGCATTACTGTCATAGGTACAGGGTCCTTTAGTACCTCGTAAGAAGAAATCACCAGCTCCCGTAGGTGCATAGCTGGGTCCATTTGCACCCGGTATGGGTTGCCCGTTTTCAAACCATTGAAAAGCATCAAAATTGTTGCTGGTAGCTTCAAAAAGCTCTGATCCTACAAAGCAACCGCTTCCCCCTCGTATTTCTAGGGTTACCTCTGGTAAAGTATCAAATCCAGAAAAGTAACCTGCTACCCCACGGGCACCGTTAAATCCAAAGAAACCAACGGCCATTGGTCCCGTAGAATTTACACTGACATCACCATTCAGGTTAGGGATATAAAAAGTTTTCCAATCCGATGAGCCCGCAACAGGATTTGAAGCTGGCAATGTTACAGCGCCATTACCGTCAGTAACCACAATATTTGCATCTGGAGTATTTACAGCGGCAATAATGGTCATTCCTCCTGTTACAGTTGTACCTGCCATATTTCTGATATCCGGGATATTATCCATTACATCAGGGAGCAAACAGTTTACTGGAGCTACAAAATTGAGTCCTTGGGTATAGACCTGGCTCGCTCCAGCCATACATTGGTAGGCATAAACATCTTTTGAAGTCTGCAACAACATATTGGCACCAACCGTATTGGACGAATAGAAGTTACTTGGTACTTGAAAATATTCACCATTGTTAATAGTTGCAATCGGTGTTGTGCCACCGTTGACGAAAATTTGAGTATTGTCAGAAATGGCAATTACCAAGGGAAATTCGGTAGAACCATTGGTATTACCATTACCTCTTATAAAAACGTATTCTTTTCCCAATCTGTTTTCTGGAACCGGTTGATCAATTCCAGCATCTCGATTACTGGCTCCGGCCTGACGACCAAAGTTGATGGAACCATTGCTTATAACAATATCTTTATCGGATTCAACTGTAGCACCAATCCATCCATCTTCATGAGCTTGTGTGGGGCTGTTGCCAATGTAGGTTTCAAAAACAAAGGATTCGTTTGCATTTAGGGTAACGGTATGGGTATTCGCGGTTATCCCCGCTCTGTTATTCCCCACCCTAAACTCACAATTTGGGTCATAGCCAAAAAGTCTTACCGTAGTATTGTCTTCAGTAGCCATAATCCCCAAAGTGTTAGACTTTGAAGGATGTGACCCCAAGTTAGGAACACCACCCCATTTAAAACGAGTCCCTAAAGCCTGCCGTCCTTTTGCTGTCAAAGATGCTGCCTGAGCACTTGAGTTACCTCTATAGTTTACATAAAAACGATTACCACTTGGAGACTCAAAACGTAAACCACTATTGTTTAGAACTATACCTGTATTGGCATTGTTGACCAATGTTATATTGTTATCACCATCTCCCAAAGTCCAAGCTGCCGGACTTACATTAGAAATATTAAATGTTGCTACCGGTGTGGCATTAGTACCACGGTAGGCATTTACCGTAAAAGTTGTAGGTTCTGGTGTAGAGAGATAAATGGCCTGATCGCGTATACCTGCATTATTCTGACCCTGCTTTAGGGGTGGTAAATAATGAAGGTCGCTTAACTGAGCATTTACAAAAGAAGAAACAAAAAGAAATACAAATAGCAAACCTAACTTATGCAAGGTTTTGCTTGACAGGTCAATAATTCGGTCCATTTGGGGTGGAAGTTGAAGTTATTCCCAACAAAAAAAGCAGCTTTATCTGTGATTACCAGATATTTGTTGTTAGATACAATAGATGCTTTGTAAGAGTGGTGGAATTTGTTGTCAGACCCAATAAAAACTGGTGTCTCCAAGGGTGTAACATCGATTTATTGTAGCTTTTTTCCGATGAAATGGTAGGTGCTAGGGGTCATTCATTCCATTTAATCAATCCTAACCCTATGCTAAATGTCATTACAATATCAATATTTTAATCCTAGATTTTTAGATAGGTTTTCGAAGAAGTAAAGTCGAAGATTATCTATCAAAAAATAATCACTAATTCCTATTTACCCTGATTGTAATCCGCCTATTTGTAATTACAGTGGTTGGTGGAACAAAATTGACCTGTACATCAACTGAGGGGTTATCTGTGGTGATATTATTATCTGTTTGGTCTTGTGAATTGGTAATTGTATTGGTATAGGTCATTGATGAAAGATAGATATTGGTCATTTTCGCCCTAGCGACCAAAGTCATGGTTACCAATTCGCCACGGGTCATTGTTCCAATACTCCAATTGGGATACGTAAATGAGCCTTTTGATACCGTGGCAGAGACAAAATCCAATCCATTGGGCAACAAATCAGTAACTTGTAGGTTGGTCACCGGATCATTGCCCAAACTTTCAACAGTAATGTCAAAGGAAACTGTATCACCATCATTTACAACCAAATCTGTTGTGGATTTATCTAAAACAATATCAGGATTACAATAATAGACTTCTATGTTATTCGAGTCATAACTACATGGACCTCTCGTTACCCTAAGAAAATAATCCCCTGCCATTGAAGCACTAAAAGTTGGTGAGGTTGCACCTGGAATTAATGCTCCATCACCATACCATTGGTATGCATCGAACGATTCACCACTAGCAATCTGCAAAGTTGCACCCGGCAAACAGCTGCTTCCTGATATTTGTAAATCTATATTGGGTAAGGTATCAAATCCTGAATAATACCCTGCTAAACCACGCGCACCATTAAAACCAAAGAAACCAACGGCAATAGGTCCAGAAGACTGCACGCTTACGTTTCCGTTAAGGTTTGGGATATAAAATGTTTTCCAATCCGAAGACCCAGCTACCGTATTTGCAGCGGGAAGTGTTACTGCTCCCCCTGAATCGGTTACAATGATATTGGCATCCGGTGTAACTGTCGATGCGATAATAGTTACTCCTCCAGAAATTGTAATTCCAGCTGCGTCGGTAATGCTGGGAATATTGTCCATCAAACTAGGTAAAAGACAATTGACAGGAGCTACAAAGTTCAACCCTTGGGTATACACTTGACTTGAGCCAGCCATACATTGGTAGGCATAAACATCCTTTGAGGTTTCAACGTACATATTCGCCCCTACAGAGTTCGAAGAATAATTGCTACTGGGTATTTCAAAAAAATCACCATCATTAATGGTGGCAATAGGTGTAGCAGAACCATTAACATAGATTTCTGTGTTGTTTTGTGTGCCAATAATCAATGGAAACTCTGTTGATCCATTCGTATTACCGTTTCCGCGTATAAAAACATATTCCTTGCCCAGTCTATTTTCTGGAACAGGCTGGTCTATTCCGGCATCCCGATTCGTAGCTCCTGCCTGACGCCCGTAGTTTAAAGATCCGTTGCTTATAACGATATCCTTGTCGGCCTCAATTGTGGCACCAATCCAACCATCTACATGAGCTGGGGTAGGTGAATCGCCTATATACGTTTCAAAAACAAAAGATTCATTGGCATCTAGCACAATCTGATACGTATCCGCTGTTATTCCAGCTCTATCACTACCGACCCTGAACTCACAATCTGGATCATATCCGAATAAATCTATGGTGGTATTATTTTCGGTAGCCATAATACCCAACGTATTGGATTTAGAGGGATGAGACCCTAAATTGGGCACACCGCCCCATTTGAAGTTTGTGCCCATGGCCACTCTGCCTTTTGAGGTCAATGACGCAGCTTGAGACCCTGAACGTCCTCTATAATTGACATAGAAGTCGTTCCCTCCAGGTGCTTCAAAACGTAGACCGCTATTGGTAAGTACAATCCCTGTATTCGCATTGTTGACCAGAGTTATATTGTTATCCCCGTTGGCCAGATTATATACTGCCGGACTTGTATTGGAGATGGTAAACGAGGTAATCGGTGTTGCGTTAGTACCCCGATAGACATTTACTGTAAAAGATGTTGTCTCAGGCGTGGAAAGATATACCGCCTGTTGTTGAATGGCCGCATTGTTTTGGCCCTGTTTTAATGGGGGTAGGTAATGTAAATCACTTAATTGTCCATATGAAAGAAACCCTATGAACAAAAACACCAAAAACAAACCTCTTTGAAGAGTAATAACCAAAGCCAATAGATTAAGCAGGCTCAAATTAATTCAACGAAGAGGAATGGCTCAACTTATTGTTGTATAACAGAAAATAGATGTTGTAAAGGTTACTATTTTGGTTTAAATCCGTTTTTTGTCCGCATTTTTATCAAATGATAGAAATGTGGTATTAAAAAAATCTAAGACCCCATCCCGATAGCTTGGACCAATTGGTAGTTCCAGTTCGTCTATCTCCATGTCAAGTTTTGTATATCCTGTTAAATAGTCCAAGTTTACAATGTAAGAACGATGAATTCTAAGAAAATTCCGATTTAGTTTTTTCTCAAAAACCCCAATGTTTTCTTTGATTCGTATCTCTCCGGTAATACTATGGATTGTTATGTAGTCCTTAAAACTTTCAACATATTTGACTTCGTTTAAATCTACTTTGATCTTTCGATGCCCTTGATTTACAAAAATGATTTTTTTTCCTGAACCACCCTTATTTTCAGTTCCGTCTTCATTTACAAACTTCCTTGTCTCCATAGCTTGAAAGAACTTCTGAATGGCCAGAAAAAACCGTTCAAAGATTATAGGCTTCAAAAGGTAATCCAAAGCACTTACTTCAAAACCCTCTAAGGCATACTCTCTATGGGCTGTGGTAAAAATAACTTTTGGTTTATTGACAAGGTTTTTAAAAAATTGAATCCCCTTGATTACCGGCATATTGATATCCAAAAATAGAAGGTCAATCTTTTCGGAAGCAAGAAAAGAAGATGCTTCTAAGGCATTACTACACAGACCTACTACTTCTAACTCTGGTATTTTAGAAACATACTCTGCAATAAGTTCTTGCGCCAAAGGCTCATCGTCTACAATCAAACAGGTATATGTCATAGGCATAGTTCCAATTCTGTGGTGTATGTATTTGGCTTCTCTATGATGTTTAATTGATGTTTGTTTGGATATAAAAGCTCTAACTGCTTTTTAACATTGGACAAGCCCAACGATTTTCGCCCATTATTGTTTGAAATTAAGTCTGGCCTGGTATTTTTCAATTCAAAAAATAGCCTGTTTTCCCTGTTTTCCACCTGAATCCTAATAGTAGCATTGTTAATGGCCTCAGAAACCCCATGTTTAAAAGCATTTTCCACAAATGTCAATAACAATAATGGAGCAATTCTTTCTTCACCAGTGACAGATTCATCAAAGGAAATGCTTACCCGTTTTCCGTATCTAATCTGTTCCAACTCGATGTACTTGTTGATTAGAAGGAGTTCATCTTTAAGTAGCACATACTTTTTATCACATCGATACAACATATAATCCAATATATGTGACAAGTTTTCAATAACCCTGACAGTCTTGTCGGACTTCTTAAGGGCAAGCAGATAAAGACTGTTCAGTGTATTAAACAAAAAGTGAGGGTTCAGTTGATTTTTAAGTGCGTTCAATTCGGCCTCTCTCTTTTTTTCATGCAGTACCAATAATTCTTGACGTTCCCTATAGAACAAAATGGCCAATAAAATAATGCAAGGATATGCGTAGTACAATGACCTGGAAAAGAACTGATTAAAATTAAAAAAGATACCTTGAAAAGAAGGGCTCTCAAATCGTTTTAAAAACACTTCATAAGATGTAGGGTAATTAGGCACTAAGTATTCCACCAAAAAAAGGGTACAAAGGGCGTAGACCAAAACGAACAATCCCAAAACCAAGATAGAGAACAAAAAAGCTTGCTTCCTATTCAAAACTTTGGGTATTAAAAGACCAATAATGGTATACGCTACTACCATTTGCAGGAGCATCCTAAAACCATACACCTCAAACAATTCCCTGGTTTCAGAATAGTACCAAGTAGCACTGGCCGTGGAAAACAAAAAGACACAACTCCAAAAAAGAAAATGTAATAGTGCCTCTTTTTTTAATTGTATGGGTTTCATGTTCGGGTTATCCTTTTTACAAAACCTTCCCAAGATACTGGTATTTCCTAAAAAACGAAGAAGTAGATGACGAATAGCCAGTTTCCGCATACGAATAGTGTTTCAATAATCAAAAATCGATTAATCCTCCAAAACCATACCTACTGATTCAAAAACATACCATACGTCTACCCTATGGATTTTGAATCCAGTACCCCTTTAGATTTGACTCAAATAAAAACAAACAAAGTGCGATACATCTTTTTATATATCTCCTTTTTATGTAGTAGTGCTGTTTTAGCTCAAAGCGCAGGTTCCATTTTAGGCTCGGTTGCCGATAATGCAGACAACCAACCCCTAGCCTATGCTAGTGTCGTCCTCAAGAATGAAAGTGGAACTGTACTCAATGGTACCATTACCGATGGAAAGGGAGGGTTCCAGTTTACAGAATTAGCTGCTGGGACCTACCTTCTGGAAATTGAGTTTATTGGGTATTCCACGCAACAAATCCCCGTTGGATTAAAAGCGCAACAAAAAGTGAAGTTGCCTACAATCGTTTTATCGGAAAATGCAGAAGTTCTTGAGGGCGTCACCATTACCAGTGAAAAATCCACTGTTGAGCAACGTTTGGATAGAAAGGTTGTGAACGTGGGCAATGATTTGATTTCCCAAGGACCTTCAGCTATAGATTTAATGAACAATCTACCCTCTGTAAACATTGGTTCCGATGGAAACATCTCTTTTCGGGGAAGCGACAATGTCAGAATACTTATAGATGGAAAATTGAGCAATCTGGAAAATCCAGCCGATGTTTTACAACAGATTCCATCAAACTCTATTAAAAAAATCGAACTGATAACCAACCCGTCAGCCAAATATAATCCCGATGGCCTCAATGGCATTATAAACATTGTACTAAAAAAAACAGCACAAGAAGGTTGGAATATGGCCTTTGGTGCTAACTCGATTATTGCCCAAAGGGAACGTTACAACAGCAATGTATCCCTCAATTTTAAACCTAATAAAACCAATTACTATTTTGAATATAGCAATGGTTTTGGAGATCAGATTACTGATGGTCTATTAAACCGTTTTGATTTGAACTCAAATCAGATTACCAGAAACATTAACAATAGGGAATCGCATTTCATAAAAATGGGTACGGACTTTTACCCCTCAGGTAAAACGATACTCTCCGTTTTCACAACCCAAAATCTTTACAATGCCGCTTTTGACGGTCAAAAGGATGTGGTCTTTGAAGAAAACCCCGAAAGTAACTTTTCTTTAGATGACTTTTTAACCAGAGATAACCACACACAAAATTACAATACCAATTACAAGTGGTTATTTGATGGTGAATCACACTTCATTGAAATTGAAGCGAACTATAATTTGTTCAATAGTGACCTTATCAATGATTTTGATTTTTCAGGAAATACAACGGTACCTTCTTATGTTGAAAATGTAGAGGATAACCGTTCTGTATTGACGTTTAACCTAGATTACAGCATACCGCTAAACGATAAATCAAAACTGGAAATTGGTGGTGAGGGACGTATAAATCGTATTGAAAATGAATATACTTCCACCAATGTATTATTGGAGAATTCCAATTTTCAATACAATAGGGATATCTTTTCGTCCTACTTTATCTACAACCGTTCTCTAGGAAAATTCAAACTCAATCTTGGGGCTAGGCTTGAGCAATATCAAGTTAGCACTCAATTTGATCAAGAATTATCTGGCCAAGAAGACTTTGACCAAGAGCTGTTCAATATTTTTCCATCGCTTTTTCTGAGTTATCAAACATCTGAAGAAAGCCCTCATCAATATCAATTGAGTTATGGAAGAAGAATTGAGCGCCCTTCTTTCCGACAGGTTAATCCTATTAGAAGTACTACCACACCTCAGATTTTAGCTACTGGAAACATTGAGTTACTCCCTCAGTTTAGCAACACTGTTGAGGCAAATTATTTGTATCGATTTAATAAAGGTTCCATCAGTTCAGGGGTTTTCTACCGGTATATTCAGGATGAAATCAATCGAATTGGCATATTTGACCAAGAAGACCCCAATCTCCTGAGATTGAGCTATGATAATTTTGATAGCAACAACGCGTATGGGATTGAAATTGGGGGGAACATTAGACTTACTGATTGGTGGCGTACCAATGTAAACCTAGAATTGTACCACAGACAACAAAGAGGTTTTATTGAAGACGAACAGGTTGAGGTACAAAATACCTTGACCAACATAAAATGGACCCAAAATTACAGATTGGGCCAAAAAGTGAGCGCCTCTGTATTTGCTTTTTATAGTGGACCTCAAGAGATTCTACAGTATGAGTTAAAACCCAACTATTATGTGAACGCAGGCTTACGTTACAGTTTTGCCAATGGAAATGGAAGCATCAACTTAAATGCCAATGACATTTTAGGTACAAGGCGTTTTGCCTTTAGGACTTTTAGAACCGTGTTCCAAGCAGGTGAATTTTTAAGGGACACCCAGCAAATTTTCCTAGGCCTATCATATCGTATGGGAGGTAAGCTATCGTCACGCTCTCGCAAAAAAAGAAACAACAACATAAAAGCCGATCGCTTTTTATAATCATAAACAAATCATTTAAATCTTAAACTATGAATTCCAATCGAGTACGCTTACTGTTTATATGTATTTTCACTAGTTCATTGTTAACCTACGGCCAAGACAATTTGGTCTCCTACGATCTAAAAAAAGGAGAAGTCTTTGATATTTTGTTTTTAACAACCCGAGAAGGCACTCAGGATCTTTTTAAAGAATATAGACAAACAGCATTCCCTGTAGCTTCGGAAATGAGCTTTTCTCCCCTACCCGGATTTAAGATAAGAGAAATTGTCCAAGGTGATTATGAACCCCAGAGCTTGATTTTGGCAAAATGGACGAGCTTGGCTTTGCGGGAAAAATTTCTCGATGAAATTGAGGGGCGCGTTCCAAATTTTCATGAGATGCGAAAAAAAATCTGGCCTCTTTTCAATTTGACCTATTATGAAATACAAGACGATCATGCCATCCAATTGGATAGGAAAAAAGTGATTATTGCTACTGCATATTGGAAAAAAGAAAACATGCAAGGCAATTTTACAAGCTTTTTGACCCAATGGAAGAAAGCTTTGAAGAAAACTAATGGTACCCTAAAAATAGAACTGGTCAATGGCCGTTCACCAAAAGGCTATGTTTATAATCCAGATTATATGGCTATTACACAATGGGAAACAAAAGCGGACTTTGAAGCTTTTCAAAAGGAAAGTCTTAAAATGGATACCGATTTCCTGAAAAAAATCAATCAATTTAGGTTAACAGATTAAGCCATCCTATACGAAATCTTGGTACTTTGTTGTGAAACAAAAAAGGCAGCCATAAGCTGCCTTTTTCAGTTTTAATTAAGCATGGCTAAGCCAAATCAAATCTGTCTAGATTCATCACTTTGTCCCAAGCTTTAACGAAATCATTCACGAATTTTTCCTGTGCGTCATTCGAAGCATAGACTTCGGCAACTGCTCGTAGCTCGGTATTCGAACCAAAGATCAAATCCGCTCTGGTTCCAGTCCACTTTAAGTTACCGGTCCGTCTATCTCTTCCTTCAAAGACCGTATCTTCATCATTAGCGGCCTCCCATGTATAGGTCAGGTCTACTAAATTCTTGAAGAAATCGTTGGTCAAGCTTCCCACATTTTCTGTAAAGACTCCGTGCTCTGAACCATCAAAATTAGCTCCCAATACTCTCATACCTCCAACTAAAACTGTCATTTCTGGGATTGATAGAGTTAAAAGATTAGCTTTATCAATCAATAAGTTTTCAGCAGCAATCTCCTTGGTATTGGCATTCTGATAGTTTCTAAATGCATCACCAACCGGTTTTAGGTAATTGAAAGATTCAATATCCGTTTGCTCTTGTGAAGCATCTCCCCTACCTTGAGTGAATGGTACTGAAATATTATGTCCTGCATAGTTTGCAGCTTCTTCTATAGCAGCAACTCCCGCAAGTACAATTAAATCTGCCATGGACACTGTTCCACTAAACTCGTTCTGAATACCTTCCAAAACACCAAGAACTTTGTTCAATTCTTCTGGGTTATTAACTTTCCAGCTGCGTTGTGGTTCCAATCTGAGTCTACCTCCATTGGCACCACCTCTTTTATCTGAACCTCTATAAGTAGAAGCAGAAGCCCAAGCTGTTTTAACCAATTCGGATATACTTAATCCTGAAGCTAAAATCATTTTCTTAAGATTAGCAATGTCAGCATCAGAAAGTGTGTAATCTACCTTTGGAATAGGATCTTGCCAGATAAGCTCTTCACTAGGAACTTCTGGTCCTAAGTAACGTACTGTAGGCCCCATATCCCTGTGGGTAAGTTTGTACCATGCTCTAGCAAAAGCATCTTCAAAAGCTTTGTGGTCTTCATGAAAACGCTTGGATATTTTCAAATATTCCGGATCTGTTTTCAAAGCAATATCAGCCGTTGTCATCATTAACGCCTGCGTTCCATTGGCGTCACCGGCTTTAGGCGCCATTCTTGCTTTAGATTCGGCAGTAGGTGTCCATTGATGAGCGCCAGCTGGACTTTTTGTTAATTCCCAATCATAATTCAACAGCACATCAAAATAGTCTGCATCCCATTGGGTAGGATTTGGAGTCCATGCTCCTTCAATACCACTTGTAATGGTATCATCCAGTACACCACTTTTATAGGTGTTTTTCCATCCTGTGCTCATTTGCTCAATTGGCGCTCCATGTGGTTCAACACCAACAAATTTTGAAGGGTCTGCTGCACCGTGCGCCTTACCAAAGGTATGTCCTCCAGCAACCAAGGCTACAGTTTCTTCATCGTTCATAGCCATTCTACCAAAAGTTTCACGAACATCATGTGCTGAACCTATTGGGTCTGGGTTACCATTTGGACCTTCTGGGTTAACATATATCCATCCCATCATTACAGCAGCCAATGGGTCTTCTAGGTCACGACCGTTATAACGATCCTCATTAGCTCCCCACTCTGTTTCACTCCCCCAATACACATCTTGTTCTGGCTCCCATATATCTTCTCTTCCTCCGGCAAAACCAAAAGTTTTAAAACCCATAGACTCTAAAGCGCAGTTCCCTGCCAAAATCATAAGGTCTGCCCATGAAATTTTTCTACCGTATTTTTGTTTGATGGGCCACAGTAAAAGTCTTGCTTTATCCAAGTTTCCATTATCTGGCCAACTATTGATAGGAGCAAAACGTTGGTTCCCAGTACCGGCGCCACCTCTTCCATCTCCTAATCTGTAGGTTCCTGCACTATGCCATGCCATTCGAATCATCAACCCTCCGTAGTGACCGTAATCCGCAGGCCACCAATCTTGGGAGTCGGTCATTAAATTTACAAGGTCTTGCTTTAATTCTTCATAGTTTATACTATTGAATTCAGAGGCATAGTCAAAGTCTTCTCCCATTGGGTCTGACTGAGCAGCGTGTTGTCTTAGAATGTTCAGCTTAAGTTCATTGGGCCACCAATCTCTGTTCGAAGTCCCTCCTCCTGCAGTTTGATTCACATCACCACTTAAGAAAGGGCACATGCTTGGGTCACCATTGGAATGTGTTTTATTGTCCATTGTCGATAGTTAATTTATTTTTTCAAGTTAAAAGTACAATCCTTAATCTACCAAAAAGTATTCTCTTCATTAATAAAACTTATTTTTTAATTGGCTCACTTTATGGGTATGCTCTTATTCCCCGTTTTTTTTTATTAAAATACCTTTTTAGATGAATGGAACTATTTAGACGACAAATGGACCAAAAAGCATCAATTTGAGTGAAAGCACACTCATAACATTCAAAATTTATTCGATAAACGGTAATTTTTCGACGATTAACGTAAAAACCTATGAAAAATTCATAAGTATTCCTCCATTTTCTTTCTTCAACTTTGTCATGTGTTAATCCCCAAATCTAATTATCATGACACATTCAATTACCTACAGATTCGTACTTATTTTAAGTTTTACTTTATCCGTTAGCCTTAACGCACAGACTAGTTCTGAGAATACAGTTCAACATGAAAATGATCAACGCGTTGAAGACTATCTTGATCTGTTGAAACAAGGATATTCTGAGATAGAAATTTTTCAGGACCTTGGGAATGCCAATTTCCTGGCAGAGAATTATGAAACTGCTGCTTTTTGGTATGAAAAGTTGCTAAGCACTAACGGAACTTCTGCATTGGAAACCAATTATAAAGGATTGTTAGAATTTGCCCAAACACAATTGGAAAAAGGTCCTGGCCATTTTCAAAATGAGAAGAATCTTTGGAATGAACATATTCAATCCCACTATTCCGGTGAAAAACTTAACCAAAGAGTTGCATCCAAAGAAGCAGGTGAAAACAAAATGAAAGGGAAATTGTCCACTTTGGATGGGTATATGCCCTTAATGACGATTACTAAAGATGGTAAAACCGCATACTTTAGTAAAGCAACCCATCAAAAACCGTTATATGGTGTTTTTTCCAAAAAGGAACTAGTACACGAGATATTCAGAGTTGAAAGAATTGATGGAAAATGGAAAAATGCCACTAAAGTTGCTGTATGCCCCAAATATGCCTCTGCAAAACACCCTACTATTTCTGAAGACGGCACACGTTTGTTCTTTGCTTCAAACATGAAAGGGAGCTATGGTAACTATGACATCTACGTGGTTGATATAAAAACTAATGGAAAGCTAGGCATTGTAAAGAACCTAGGACCTAAAGTAAACACCAAAGAAGATGAGCTCTACCCTAATTTATACAATGGAACTTTATTGTTCTTTGCTTCTGCCGGTAGAAAAGGGTATGGTGGACTAGACCTATATGCCACCCAAGTAGCCAAAAGCAGTCTTACCGCTTCGGTAAATCTTGGAGGACATATTAACAGTAACAAAGATGATTACAGTATAGCCTTAAACCTGGATAAAGGAACTGGCTTTGTAGTCTCCAATAGAGGTCAAAACAGCACTATTGCACAGTATGCCGTTTCATACGGAAAACAGGAAACCAAAAATACAGCAGTGGCCAATCGTGAAAATAGATTGAAAAATATCATGAATGATCAGTCCACTGTAGAATACAGCAATACAGCTTTTGAAGAATAATATACCCTAGAACAATCGTGTAGGTAATAAGATTTAAAAATCGGTCAGCTACCTGGGGGTTATTTGATATCCAAAATTGTCAAAAAATAGTGTCCATAGCCTAAAACGGACAGGGGAAAAGGCAGTTGTATCATATAAAACGGGTTGTACTATTTCAATCTGACCGATTTTTCCAAAATATAAAGAGATGTCTTGAAAAAGGCATCTTTTTTTTATTTAAATATCTGAAATACAAGTATTTGATTTTATCAAAGTAATACTGTCAGTAGATAATCGAATCAAAACGTTTTGTGCATTTGAACGAAAAATTCTACAAATAAACGATGTCAAATGAAAAAAAGTGTAATTTAATTTTTGAAATAGTACTAACCCAAATCTTATTGTTACATGAAAAAACTGCAACTCCTAAAATTCCACTTTCGATAAATTAAGTGGTTTACCTCAACCAATTTTAAGCATCTTTTTTAATTGAACTTTGGTTCATCGGTTTTTTACTGGCATGAACCATCATCCTTAATTTAAGGTCCAGACTACTATTGTCTTAATTCAACTAGTTGTTGAGACAATAATTGAGTCTGAGCCTTATGACAGGAAGGAAATGTATTGTCCAATATTGAGGCTATGGACTTACTTAAAAAAATATGATAACCCCCAAATCTATTTTATCATGCAAAAACATCAAACAAAAATTGTAATTATAGACCATGAAGAAAAACTACACTTAGCTTACAACTACTTTCTTGAGGAAAATGAAAGGTTTACGCTTTTAGGTATTTTCAAATCCGTAAATGAACTCTTATCCCATTTTGGGAAGATGAATCCAGATATTATTATATCAGAAACATCCCTCCAGGGTATTTCAGGTATAGATGGTATAGAGTTTATTCGTAAAAAGAAGAAGAACGTTAAAATACTGATGGTAAGTCATCAGAATGATTTTGATTTGGTCAGGGAAGCCTTTAAAAAAGGAGCTAATGGCTATCTGTCAAAACCTATTGGCAAGGAACGTTTTCTCAATGCTTTAGACAATATGGATGAGCATGGAGTGATTATGGAGCATGATATTCTCAAAAAGGTAATCGGTTCATTTCAGAAAAGATCTTTTGATTCTTTTTCAAAAAAGGAAAACCAGATTATTGAACTACTAACCCAAGGTTTTACGTATAAAATGATTGCGGATAAACTATGTGTCACTCCCAGCGCAGTTAATTTCCATATCCAAAATATATATGTAAAACTCAATGTTAACTCTAAGTCTGAAGCACTTCAAAAGCTTAGAGAATTGGAAGTGCAGCGATTGAACGCTGCTTAACTTTCATTTGAATTAGTCCCAAATGAAAAACCCTTGACATAATGTCAAGGGTTTTTTCTCTTTATATGAGGATGAAGTTTACTTCACCTCTTCAAAATCAACATCTTCTACGTTGTCGCCTTCACTTGCTCCACCGCCAGCGTTTGCTTCAGGTCCGGCACCAGCGTCAGCGCCTGCCCCATTGGCTTGGGCTTCAGCCTGTGCTTTATACATTTCTTCCGAAGCAGTTTTCCAAGCTTCATTGATTTTTTCCAAAGCGGGCTCAATCACGACCAAATCTTTGGTTTCGTAAGCCTTTTTCAACTCTTCAAGTGCTTCTTCAATAGGCTTTTTCTTGTCGTCAGAAAGCTTATCACCAAACTCCTTAAGTTGCTTTTCAGTTTGGAAAATCATTCCATCTGCTTCATTCAACTTATCTGCGGTCTCTTTGGCTTTTTTATCAGTTTCAGCATTTGCTTCAGCTTCAGCCTTCATTCTTTCGATTTCTTCTTCGGTCAATCCAGAAGATGCCTCAATTCGAATATCCTGTGTTTTATTCGTAGCCTTGTCTGTTGCAGAAACCTTGATGATACCATTTGCATCGATATCAAAAGTTACCTCAATCTGAGGTGTTCCTCTTGGTGCGGGTGGAATACCATCTAAGTGGAATCTACCAATGGTTTTGTTATCTGCGGCCATTGGACGTTCTCCTTGCAGTACATGGATTTCAACTGAAGGTTGATTATCCGCTGCCGTAGAGAAAACCTGCGACTTCTTGGTCGGAATCGTAGTGTTTGCTTCAATCAATTTAGTGAAGACACTTCCCATGGTTTCAATACCTAGAGAAAGAGGCGTTACATCTAGAAGCAGTACATCCTTAACATCACCGGTCAATACCCCACCTTGGATTGCAGCTCCAATAGCCACCACCTCATCTGGGTTAACACCTTTGGAAGGTTTCTTTCCAAAGAATTTTTCAACAGCTTCTTGAACAGCTGGGATACGGGTTGAACCACCTACCAATATTATTTCATCAATATCACTCTTGGAAAGTCCAGCAGATTTCAGTGCAGTTTCACAAGGAGCAATGGTTCTTTTCACCAAGTCATCAATCAACTGCTCAAATTTGGCTCTTGACAAGGTTCTCACCAAGTGTTTTGGTCCAGAAGCAGTTGCCGTTACATAAGGTAAATTAATTTCCGTTTGTGCAGAGGACGACAATTCAATTTTAGCCTTTTCAGCTGCCTCACGTAATCTTTGAAGTGCCATAGCGTCATCTCTCAAATCCATGCCCTCGTCTGATTTGAATTCCTCGGCCAACCAATCGATTATCTTTTGGTCAACGTCGTCACCTCCCAAGTGCGTATCTCCGTCAGTAGCCAATACTTCGAAAACACCATCACCTAATTCTAAGATGGAAACGTCATGCGTTCCTCCACCAAAATCGAACACAACGATTTTTTGATCTGTATCTTTTTTATCCAACCCATAGGCCAAAGAGGCCGCAGTTGGTTCATTTATAATTCTTTCTACGGTCAAGCCAGCGATTTCACCCGCTTCTTTCGTAGCTTGTCTTTGGGAATCATTAAAGTACGCAGGTACCGTGATTACCGCTCTGGATACATCTTGTCCCAAGTAATCCTCCGCAGTTTTCTTCATTTTTTGAAGAATCATGGCAGAAAGTTCTTGAGGTGTATATAAACGACCATCGATATCCACTCTTGGGGTATCGTTATCGCCTTTAGTTACATTATAAGGTACTCTGTTTGCCTCCTTTTGGGATTCAGAGAATTTGTTCCCCATAAACCTTTTGATGGAATAAATGGTTTTGTGTGGGTTGGTCACCGCTTGTCTTTTTGCTGGGTCTCCAACCTTGATTTCGCCACCTTCCACAAAAGCAATTACTGAAGGAGTAGTCCGTTTTCCTTCCGCATTTGGAATTACCACCGGTTCGTTACCTTCCATTACAGAGACGCAGGAGTTGGTCGTACCCAAATCTATTCCTATAATCTTGCTCATCTTATCTAAAGTTATGTCTGTTATCAATTATAATTCTGCTATCTGAATGTCAATGATTATGCCATCCAAAAGAATATGACAAGCTGTCATATTGATTCTTGAAATCAATGACCAAGTATTGGCTAGAGGTTCCTATCTTTGAAATAGCAAATTGACCTAACCGTGGAATGCATCAGTGTATTTGATATGCTCAAAATTGGGGTTGGCCCCTCTAGCTCCCATACTTTGGGACCATGGCGTGCTGCCGAACAGTGGTTATCTGAGCTAAAAGAGAAACAACTTTTTACTTCAATAAAAGAGGTAACTGTAGAATTATATGGTTCCCTGTCACTTACTGGAAAAGGACATGCTACAGATACAGCAGTCATAATGGGGCTTTTGGGAAAAGATCCTGAAACAGTTCCTACGGAAACTATACCAGACCTGATTTCTTCCATCACTGAACAGAAAAAAATTTTGCTCGATGCAAAGCATATCATTCCTTTTGATGTAGAGCAAAGCATTGTTTTTAAAAAAGAATTTTTACCCTTTCATGCCAACGGCATACGCTTTATGGCAAATCTTGAGGATGGTAATGTAATTTCGGAAACGTACTATTCCATTGGTGGTGGATTTGTAGTTAAGGAAGGTCAAAAATCCAAAGATAAAGAAGCCGTTTTTCTATGCTTTCCGCATCCTGTAACCACCGGTGATGAATTGCTCAAATTCTGCACAGACTGGGAGAAACCCATCTCAGAAATTGTTCTTCAAAATGAACGTTATTTACGAAGTGATGAAGAGATTAATGAAGGACTACAACGTATTTGGGATACCATGTTACAATGCATGTTTGAAGGATGTCATACGCAAGGTATCCTGCCTGGTGGATTGAATGTGAGGCGCAGGGCATATGAAATGCATGAAAAACTGAAAGGAAACCTTCTTTATCCCAATGCGCATGAATGGTTAAAGGTTATACGAAAAACTGAGGTGAAATTCCGTCAGATTTTCAAGTGGGTAAGCTGTTTTGCTTTAGCAGTAAATGAGGTGAATGCTTCACTAGGCAGAGTAGTTACCGCACCTACTAATGGAAGTGCAGGAGTAATACCTGCCGTTTTGATGTACTATATGGTCATTGAAAACCACGAAGCAGATTTTGAACAAATTAAAAAGTTCCTATTGGTCGCGGGTGAAATTGGAAGTATCTTCAAAAAGGGTGCTACTATTTCAGCAGCTATGGGTGGTTGTCAGGCGGAAATTGGTGTGTCCTCCGCCATGGCGGCGGGTGCTTTATGTGAATTGTTGGGAGGAACTCCCCAACAAGTGCTCGTTGCTGCAGAAATTGCTATGGAACATCATTTAGGGCTTACTTGCGACCCTATTGGAGGTTTGGTTCAAGTACCCTGTATAGAACGAAATTCCATGGGAGCCATTAAAGCCATCAATGCAGCAGAACTGGCTCTGGAAACCAACCCCGAAGACGTAAAAGTTCCATTGGACAAAGTGGTTAATACCATGTGGGAAACCGCTAAGGACATGAACAGTAAGTACAAAGAAACCTCTGAAGGAGGGCTTGCCGTAGGCGTCAACATGAGTGATTGTTGATATTGCAGAGTATCGGATTTTTATTCTAATTTTTTATTTAAAATTATTTGCTACGGCATAGAATTTGTTTCATTTTTTGAAACAAATGTCATGGTCAAAAAACTAATTTTCCCTATCCTAATCCTATTCTCATGTGCAGTTGTTGCTCAAACCAAAAAGACACGCAAAATGCTGTCCGAAATCAAGGAGCAATGGACACTGGACGACTCTGGCAATGTTACCTACCAAAAAATATTGGAGCTGCCTAAACTCCAAAAAGATATTATCTACCTGAGAGCATTAAATTATTTTTCTTATGATTTTGAAAATGAGCCTCTAAGCCTGACTGAAGACAAAGAACTGGGAATGCTTCTGGCCAAAGGTTTTTTTGAGAGAGTGCACAGCACAGGGGTATTTCTGGATTATACACATATCCATTGCTTACATCTAATTAGAATTGATGTAAAAGATGAAAAGGCCAGAATTTTACTAACACTATCATCGTACGAAATTGAGTCAGGAGATATTGGTGAAGATGATTTACCTGTGGTTACCTCATCAAAAGTAAATCAAGAGTTTCCTATAAATCCGAGTGGTCGAAATAAAACCATGATGGGTAAGGCATTTTACAAATCCCACATGAGGGCAATTTCATTATTGGATAAAATTTCCAATGCAATGGAAAATGGAAATACCTCTCCTTCCTTAGAGAATAGTGATTGGTAAATCAGCTATTCCTCAATACAACCTTTCCTACCCCTGGTATCAATTAAATAAATTATTTTCCATTCTCCATCAAAATTCACCATTTGAAAGGAATTGATACCACAATGACTGAAATTACCATTTAACCAAAACTCATATCCTACCCAAGCATTGGCCATGGTGCGGTCCACTTGAATAGACCAAGAAGTTAGTTTTTCTTCGAATTGAATACTATCAGGAATGCTGACTATCGAGGTATACAGTTTTTCTATCGGTGTGGTTTGAAACTGTGTTTGGCCTTCTTTGTTTCTACCCGTGGTCTGAAGCACTACGTTATCCGCAACAAAACTTTTCATGGCTACAGAATCCTGTTTATGAAAGGCTTCAAAAAAACCTTCAACTGTTTTTTGTACCAATGCCTTGTCATCCATCTGGGCATTTACAGAAATAAAAGTGAAGAGCCCTAATAAAATACTCGTGGAAAATCTCATCATGATCGTTTTTGATTAGACTCCAAATTAAACAAATCTGTTTACATTTAGGCTTACAAAATAGAAAGAATGTCTGTCGCGAAAAAAGAATACAAAAGGGTAACCGTAAAGTCTTTGGTTGAAATGAAGCAAAATGAAGAAAAAATATCCATGCTTACTTCATATGATTATTCCATGGCCAAGATTGTGGATGCTGCCCAAGTAGATGTAATCCTAGTAGGTGATTCTGCCAGCAATGTGATTGCTGGACATGAAACCACACTGCCCATTACATTGGACCAAATGATTTATCACGCAAGTTCGGTAGTAAGAGCCGCAAAACGCGCTTTAGTGGTTGTGGACATTCCCTTTGGAAGTTATCAGAGTGATTCTAAAGAAGCTTTACGTTCTGCTATCCGAATCATGAAGGAAAGTGGTGCACATGCGGTTAAAGTTGAAGGAGGTTCTGAAATTAGACAATCCGTAACCCGTATTCTTGAAGCTGGTATTCCTGTTATGGGGCATTTGGGACTCACACCACAATCCATTTATAAATTTGGTACTTATACCGTTAGGGCCAAAGAAGAAAGAGAGGCTGAAAAACTTAAAGAAGATGCCAAAATGCTTGAAGAACTGGGCTGTTTTGGTATTGTATTGGAAAAAATACCTGCAAAATTGGCACAAGAAGTAGCTGAGAGTGTATCCATACCTATTATTGGAATTGGTGCTGGGAATGGAGTTGACGGACAAGTTTTGGTTGTACACGATCTTTTAGGTATGACCCATGAGTTCAATCCCAGATTTCTTCGGCGTTACATGAACCTCTACGAAGATATGAGCAAGGCTATTTCCGAGTATGTAACTGATGTAAAAAGCAGGGATTTCCCCAATGAAAATGAGTCGTATTAGATTTTTGGATTACTGGATTTTTAGAGTGCAAAATTTTCAGCTTATTAAAGATTGAAATAATTCCCAAATCAATTAATCAAATTATGCATCGATTTAAAGATTTAGAAATCTGGAAAATGAGCAGGATTTTCTGTTCAGATATTTACAAGACTACATCTTCCTTTCCTGAAACAGAAAAGTTTGGTTTAGTAAATCAATTGAGAAGGGCTTCGGTATCTGTTCCTTCAGATATCGCTGAAGGTTGCTCAAGAAAATCAAATAAAGACTTTTCAAGATTTTTAGAAATTGCAATAGGCTCTTTATATGAAATTGAAACTCAATTATTGATTTCCTGCGATTTGGGATTTCTTCGGAAAAACAAACTTGACATTCTTCTATTAAATCTAAGTTCGATTATTAAAATTACTTCTAAGTTCAAGTCTTCTCTGAAGTGAATTCTAAACCATCCAAAAATCCAAAAATCCAACGGTCCATTCCATCCAACCTACAGGTTTTGTATGAGGACAATCACTTGATAATTGTCAATAAAAGACCTGGGGATATTGTACAAGGGGATAAAACAGGGGATATTCCATTGAGTGAAGTGGTGAAGGAATACCTCAAAATCAAATACAATAAACCCGGTAATGTTTTTTTAGGCGTGGTTCATCGATTGGACAGACCCACTTCTGGGATTGTTGTTTTTGCAAGAACTTCTAAGGCTCTTCCCAGATTGAATGCTCTATTTTCTCAAGGTAAAACCAAAAAGACCTATTGGGCCATGGTGAAAAAATCTCCTCAGAAAACTACCGATACCTTGATTCATTGGTTGGTTCGTAATCCAAAACAGAATAAGTCTTATGCCCATGCATCCGAAGTACCCAACTCAAAAAAGGCAATTCTCTCGTATCGGATACTAAATGAGTTGGATAATTATACACTTTTGGAGATTGATTTGAAAACAGGGAGGCACCATCAAATAAGAGCACAATTGGCAGCGATAGGTTGCCATATAAAAGGGGACTTAAAATACGGAGCACAAAGAAGCAATCCTAACGGTAGCATCCACTTACATGCCAGAAGCTTGGAGTTCGAGCACCCAGTCAAAAAAGAACCTGTTCAATGTATTGCACCCACACCAAAGGACCCTTTGTGGAAGCTCGTGGATTAACGTGAAGCCACTAAGGCTTTCTCCCGGATTATTTCACCAACAGGTCTGTTTTGAAGATGACTTTCCAACCATGAAAGGATATCCAGATATAAAAAGGCCCGTTTTTCATAGGGATGGTTTTCGTACTTCTTCAATTCGTTATATAGCTTTTGGAACTCATTGTGCAATTCACTGGGGTAGATGTCGCCTAGACTCCTTAAAAACTTAATCATCTCGCGTTGAACCGCCTGTAAATCATTCATCTTTAAAAGAAACTTGTAGGTGCTTTTTAACTGGACTTCCAAGTGGTAATCCATACCCGCCTCATAGTGGGCCACTAAACTCAATACGCGGGCGAAACACATAAGATCCTCGCGCATCTTTAAGTTTTTGTTGGTGATAATTCGCTTCAGATACAAAATACAGTTTTTATGGTCCGAATTTCCGAAATACAGACAGGCAATTTTGTAATACAGCAGCATCACATGATGCTCATCAATACGTTCTCTATGTTTTTTGATTCCGTATTCAATAATGTTCACCAAATACAATCCCCTATTGAATGTACCCTCCAGAAAATGAAGGTTCAATTTATTGGAGTTCACATATAAAAATGTAAGTGAAGCGATATTATCGTTCTGCGGAAACTTGGGATGACTCACTTGTGCCTCCAAACGTTCTAAAGTATCCTTGAACTGAGTGCTATACTTCACAAAAAATAAAGCCTCTAGCAAGTAGTGATTCCCTTTGAGGAAAAAAACAGGGTTCAAGGATATCATATCCTCATTATCATAGAACAAATCCACCCACTTACTGGCATATTTATAGGCGGATAAAAAATCTTGAGTTAAAAGGCTATACCAGAGATAGGCCTTATAAAGCCAGAGTTTTTCACGAAAACCCAAATCCTCTAATCGATATGACGGCAAATGTGAATCAAAATAATCCTTCACACTTCTTAGGTCTTCGTCATCTTTAACATACCCCACCTTCAGCATCATTCCATACAACTGTAGGGATAGGTTGGACAATTTGCTTGTCATTACGTTATGTTCCGAGAGTTCCTTGGCTTGTACCGCTAACTCATCTGCCCTAGCCGGAATACTTCGGGTTATATACTGAGTCTCGATTATCTTTTCAAGTTCAACAATCTCATACGCTACATTTTTTTCTTCATTCTCAATGGCAAAATTCTTGGCCTTATCGAGGATTTTAAGACTTTGTTTGTACAACCCTTTTTGATAGAGAATTGTAGCAAAATCAAGCTGTTCCCGTATCTGTACACGAATGTTCTGATTTACTGGATTCAAACGCAGGCTTACCAAAATCTGTTTGTAAAGATGTGCCTTAAGGTTTGAAAGCTGCGCTTTTTTCACGATTCCACTCTCTAAAATCTGCTTTTCATTGTACAAACGCATTTTGTCCAATAAATTGAAAAGTGCCAAAAACTTTGCATCAGCATTCACCCCCAGTCTACCCACATACAGCTTAAATTGCCTCTTTTCCGATTTGGATAAAGATTTAATCAATATGAACAATGTATCCTTATGGGCATTTGTCATCGTAAAAAATAGAGTTTAATATATTGAATATTAGATATTTAAAGTATTAAAAACCTAATTTAACATTGTAATGGATTTAAGTGTATTTCTTTACCGGCAGACTCCTACCATATCTTCGTAATAGGAGTAAAAAACCGACTACACGAATGGATAAAGATAAGGTACAAATTTTTGATACGACTTTGAGGGATGGTGAGCAAGTCCCAGGTTGTAAACTGGACACCAAACAAAAGCTGGTCATCGCCCAACGATTGGATGAGCTAGGAGTTGATATCATCGAGGCTGGGTTTCCAATTTCGAGTCCAGGAGACTTTCAATCAGTAAATGAAATTGCCAAACTTGTTAAAAATGCTACAGTTTGCGGCCTCACAAGAGCGGTCAAAAAAGATATTGAGGTAGCAGCCGAAGCCATAAAAGTTGCTAAGAGACCCAGAATCCATACTGGGATAGGGACTTCAGATTCGCATATTAAATTTAAGTTCAACTCTACCCGAGAGAAAATAATTGAGCGTGCAGTTGAGGCCGTCTCTTATGCAAAGTCTTTTGTGGAGGATGTGGAGTTCTACGCCGAAGATGCTGGTAGAACGGATAATGACTACCTGGCCCAAGTTTGTGAAGCTGTGATTAAAGCAGGTGCCACTGTGCTCAATATTCCGGATACCACCGGATATTGTCTTCCAGAAGAGTATGGTGCAAAAATGAAATACCTAAGAGAAAATGTAAAAGGAATCGACAAAGCCGTTCTTTCCTGTCATTGTCACAACGATTTGGGATTGGCCACCGCCAATTCTATAGCGGGAGTAGTAAACGGAGCGAGGCAAATAGAGTGCACCATTAATGGTATAGGTGAAAGAGCTGGAAACACTTCCTTGGAAGAAGTGGTCATGATTCTTCGCCAACATCCTTATCTCAACCTTGATACGGACATAAATAGCACTTTATTATACGATACAAGTCAGATGGTATCCCAAAAAATGGGAATGCCAGTACAACCCAATAAGGCCATTGTTGGCTCCAATGCTTTTGCCCATAGTTCAGGGATACATCAGGATGGTGTAATCAAGCAAAGGGAAACCTACGAAATAATTGATCCTAAAGACGTAGGGGTAAGCCAATCATCAATTGTGCTTACAGCACGCAGTGGAAGGGCAGCCTTAGCATACAGAGCTAAAAATGTAGGGTATGAACTGACCAAACTTCAATTGGATGTAGTTTATGATAACTTTTTGAAGTTTGCGGATAGACAAAAGGAAATATTTGACGAAGATATCCACAAGATAATTGAAGCAAGTGATATTCGTATTGCCAATATCGCTTAAACATACTTTACCAAATCGATTCGGCCAACCCACCTGAAAATAGTAGTTGTATATGAAGTTAAACATTGCCCTATTACCTGGAGATGGTGTTGGTCCTGAGGTACTTTCGCAAGCTGTAAAGTGTTTGCAAGCAGTGGAGGAGACCTTTAATCATCAGTTTATTTACAGGGAAGCACCCGTAGGAGCTTTTGCCATAGACCGACATGGGACTCCCCTTCCCAAGAAAACTTTGGGTCTTTGCAAAACATCCGATGCCATTTTGTTCGGAGCTATAGGCGACCCCAAATATGACAACAATCCAAAAGCTAAAATAAGACCAGAACAAGGTCTACTTGAACTTAGAAAAGCTTTAGGTCTCTTTACCAACATTAGGCCAATAAAGGCATTCTCAAGTTTACTGGATAATTCTCCTTTGAAAAAGGAAATTATAGAAAATACCAATTTTCTAATCTATAGGGAGTTGACCGGTGGCATCTATTTTGGTGAGAAAAAAACCAATGATAGTGGTACTATCGCTTCCGATCTTTGTGAGTATTCCGAGGAGGAAATCAGTAGAATTGCCCATCTCGCTTTTAAAGCTGCAAAAAACAGGGAGGGAAAGCTTACTTTGGTAGATAAAGCCAATGTTTTGGAATCTTCAAGACTATGGCGCAAAGTAGTCTCCAAAATCGGTGAAAGTTATCCGGAAGTGAAACTGGACTTTTTGTTTGTTGACAATGCTGCTATGCAGCTCATCCTAAATCCAAAACAATTTGATGTAATCCTTACCGAAAACATGTTTGGAGACATCCTTTCTGATGAAGCAAGCGTCATTGGTGGTTCAATAGGTCTTTTGGCCTCTGCATCTATTGGTGAGGAAAATGCCCTCTTCGAACCGATACATGGATCTTACCCGCAAGCCAAAGGGATGGACATTGCCAATCCTATAGCCTCAATCCTGTCGGCTGCCATGCTTTTGGAACATCATAGTCTTTTTGAAGAAGCTATGGCAGTAAGAGAAGCTGTGGACAAGGCCTTAAATAAAGGTATTGTTACCGCGGATTTAAACCAAAAGAGTCCCTATGGAACCAATCAAGTGGGTGATTTTATCGCTGACAATATTGTGGACAGTGATGAACCCTTCATCATGAACGATGAAAATATTGATTTGGGAAAGTCAACAATTATTTAGTAGTCTCTTCCGTGGTCAACTCTTTTATTGTATTCTCGAAATCCTCTATGTATTCCTTATATTTCTCTCCAGTGGCGGGACCATTGAATCCCGTATGAATCTTTTTAACATCTCCCTTTCTATCAATAAAAATAGTGGTTGGATAGGACAGCACATGGTTTAGCATAGGTAATTTTTCATTGGCCAGCCTCTTATCAGAGGTTCCATACTGAGCCAATAAAACAGGATATGGTATGTTGATTCTATTTTTTAATCGATTAATACTCTTCCAAGCTTTTTCTTCGGTCTTGGCATATTCAAAAGCCAATCCAATGAATTCTATTTCCAAATCTGGATTTTCTTCCAAGTAGTTTACATAAAACTTGGTTTCGTCCAAACAGTTAGGACACCAAGAACCTAAAATCTGTACCACAACAGGTTTGTTTTCAAATTGGGAGTCTTGCAAACTTACCATTGAACCCTGTCCATCAGGAAAAGAAAAATCAAAGTTCTCATATCCTTCTTTCAAAAAAGTAAGGCTATTGGCATCTGGTAATTCAAAAGCCTCGTTTCGCTTGGCCACGAATTTTTCTTTGGAATGATTGCCAGAATAAAACACCCCTTCCAACGAATCCTTCTCAATTTTTGCAGTGAAAAGAAATACATGGGCACCATCAAACGTGGATAATTTTAATGAATCTCCATCAACCACACCCTCCAAATAACGATAATCTCCTGTAGTGGTCCTAAATGTTCCTTCAATTTTGTTCCCCTGTTGAACAAACAATCCCTTTGCCGCGTATTGCCCGATAGTACCCGGCTCAAAATAAGTTTCCCAAATACCTGAAAGGTTCTCTTTCGGTTCTTGGTCAACTGAAAACCTATCCCTTTTACCATAAAATGCTTCAAAGGGCACTACCCGGTTCAAGCTTTCTTTAATAAAACTTCCTTTGATTTCATTCTCAGAAAAAGTTCCTGAGATATATCCCTCAAAAACTGGCATTTGAATACGTATAGTATCTTGCGAAAAAGATATTTCATCTACTACCACAACCTCATCCGAATTGTACATTTCGAGCTTATAATCTCCCTCATCTTGTCTTTCCAGAGTGAAGGTAAACGGTAAATACTCATTATCAGATACTTGCATTGTGGCCCACCAATCTCCTTCCGCCAACACTAATTTTTTTTCTTCTGTTTTACATGACCAAGTAAAAAGAGTAATCACCAATATTAAAAGAACACTTCTTTTCATAAAACCATTCGTTTACCTAAATATCGAAAATACTTCAGAAATCTTACATTACAGATAAGTTGACCGTTAATTATTTACGTTGAATCTCTTTCGCTATTGTTTTATATTTGTCCACTTTAAATTTGGGGTATGAAAATTTCTTACAACTGGTTGAAGCAATTTTTGAGTATTGATTGGAATGCTGAAGAAACCGGAGAACTTTTGACCGATTTGGGTCTCGAAATTGAGGGTATCTCAAATTTCGAATCCATAAAGGGAGGGCTAAAAGGAGTGGTAGTGGGTGAAGTTCTAAGTTGTTCCCAACATCCTAATGCGGATCGATTGAAAATCACCTCTGTAGATATTGGTTTGGAAGATCCTGTTCAGATTGTTTGCGGTGCCCCAAATGTCGCTATGGGTCAAAAAGTACCTGTAGCCACCATTGGAACCACGCTTTACACTCAAGAAGGTGAACCATGGCAAATAAAAAAAGGCAAAATTCGGGGTGAAGAAAGCCATGGGATGATATGTGCAGAGGATGAACTAGGCTTGGGCAGTGGACATGATGGCATCATGGTGCTGAGCGATTCATTGATACCGGGAACTCCTTGCAGCGAAGTTTTTGAAGTAGAACATGACCAAGTTTTTGAAATTGGACTTACACCGAACCGAGCAGATGCAATGAGTCATTTTGGAGTCGCACGGGACTTAAAAGCAGGCTTGGAACAGAAAGAAATACAGAAGGGGCTTCTTACCCCATCTACTAGTAATTTTTCCATAGACAATCGTTCGCTAAAGATTGATGTAGAAGTCGAGAACAATGATTTGGCGCCACGATATTGTGGAGTTACCATAAACAGTCTTATTGTACAAGAGTCGCCCGATTGGTTAAAGAATAGGCTGAACGCAATTGGCCTGTCCCCTATTAATAATGTGGTTGATGCCACAAACTATGTGCTTCACGAGCTGGGACAGCCCTTACATGCTTTTGATGCAATAAAAATTAAAGGAGGAAAAATTGAAGTCAAACGATTACCTAAGGGGACTAAATTCATCACTCTTGATCGTGTGGAACGGGAACTTCATGAAGAGGATTTGATGATATGTGATAGTGAAAAACCCATGTGTATTGCTGGTGTTTTTGGAGGTATCCATTCTGGTGTCACTGAAGACACAACATCCATCTTTCTGGAAAGCGCATACTTTGACCCGGTTTCCATTCGAAAAACCGCAAAGCGACATGGTTTAAACACAGATGCATCTTTCCGTTTTGAGCGTGGAATCGATATTGAACTTACTGAGTATGCCCTTAAAAGAGCTGCGGTACTTATTCGGGAGATAGCTGGTGGTGAAATAAGTTCGGAAGTAGTGGATTTATTTCCCAAAAAACCAAAGGAGAGACAAGTATTCCTAACTTTTGAGAAAATCAACTCTTTGATTGGACAGGAAATTCCAAGAGATACAATTAAGTCCATTTTATCTTCTCTGGAAATAAAGGTGAACAATGTAACCGAATCAGGATTGGGTCTTACCATACCGTTTTATCGTGTGGATGTAGAACGGGAAGTGGACGTGATTGAGGAAATTTTGCGGGTCTATGGATATAACAACATCGATTTTAAACCAAAATTGAATGCTTCCATTGCCACAACCTCACGATTGGAGAACCATACCATTCAGGATACTATTGGAAATATGCTGGCCTCGCACGGTTTTTATGAAATAATGACCAACAGTTTGGTATCCAAAGAAAATTTAGAAGCGCTTTCCTCTTCGGATGATGCGGTTGGTATGATAAATCCGCTAAGTATGGACCTATCTGTAATGCGGACTTCTATGCTTCCATCTGGATTGGGAGCCATAGCCCACAATCTCAACAGACAGCAAAACCGTCTTAAACTTTATGAATTTGGCACAACCTATCACAAAGTAGAGAATTCATATAAAGAAAGGATGCATTTAACCTTGTATCTTACAGGTAATCGTTTACCGGAAAACTGGTCCGTAAGTAATGGTCCAACAGACTTTTTCTTATTAAAAGGTATTGTGGAAAGTATTTTAAAACGCCTGGGGCTACAAGATTTAAAAACCCAACCCATTACCAATGATCCTATTTTTACTGAAGGTTTGATTTGTGCTAAAAATGGAAAACCTTTGTGTATCTATGGTGTAGTCAGTAAAACCATTTCCAAAAAAATGGATGTAAAAGCAGATGTACTATATGCTGATTTTGATTGGGCCACGATAATGGGCTTTTTGAGGGAAGAGGAAATTATATATCAGGATATTCCAAAGTTCCCGGAAGTAACAAGAGATTTTGCCTTATTGTTAGATGAAAGTGTCAGCTTTCAAAACATATATGATACAGCTTGGCAAACAGAAAAAAAACTACTCAAAGATGTCAATTTGTTTGATGTTTATCTCGGAGACAATTTACCGCAAGGAAAAAAATCATATGCGGTAAGTTTCACACTTCAAGATGAGAACAAAACTTTAACGGACAAACAAATTGATAAGATAATGAAGAAGTTACAAGCCAATTATGAGTCGAAACTTGGGGCTACCCTGAGGTAGAAATTTTATTACATGTGGGTAGGTACAATCACACTGTCTATCTCATGTACAATACCATTCTGCTGGCTTACATCTGCTTGCGTGATTCGTGCTGTATTTCCCAAAGGGTCAGTAAGAACTATATCATATCCTTCCATATGAGCCTGTAGTTTCTTGCCTTGTATTGTAGTGAAGGATGCCTTACCATTCCCTCTGCACATCGCTTTTAACATGCGGGAAGCGGTTAATTTTCCAGCAACAATATGATAACTCACTAAAGACTTCAGCTTTGATTTGTCATTAGAAGTCATGAGCTTTTGTAATTTATCAGAGGAAAAACGTTGGAATGCAGCATCTGAAGGAGCGAAAACCGTAAATGGCCCTGATTTTTCTAAAACCTCATTGATCTCCGTGGCCTCCACAGCCGCCATCAACATGCTGTGATTGCCAGTAACCCCAGTAGTGGATACAACTGACTGATTTTGTGCTAAGGATGAAATGGAAAAAAGAAAAGAAAAAACAAGTAGACAATTAATGATTGGGGACTTCATTGTAGTGTTCTTTGGGGCTATAAATTTCAAAATTAAGTATGACTTAAACGTCGAACGGTAAAAATCATCGGTAAGTTACACTTTTTTTCGAAGACACGGATAAAGTTAGGAACATTACTATTGTTTTAACAAAATGTTAACATTTTAATTTACTTTGGCTATTGCCCTTGACACATTCTAATGGTTAACTTTGAGTAATTGCTAAGAAAAAAAAAGATGATATTTCAAAACACCAACATTGAGCAAATCCTATCCCAGCTCAAAAACAAGGAACTTTCTGAGAACCGTATTTTGAATGAGGTACATGCTATCTTGGACACTTCCGTAAGTCCAGAAGAAAAAATTACTGAGGAACTAAAGGCCAAAAAGGCCATTGAAAACAATGATTTTGTTTTTGATTTGCTTGAAACCTCACGGATTTATCATATTGATCAGATAAAGCAAATATGCATTGATTATCGATTACGATTTTTAGATTCCAAATACTTTAAAGGACAGATACCGCAAAAAGCCTTCGATATCATAAAAGAAATGGAAGCAGAACATGATACTGAAATCAAGGGCTTCAAGATAATGGCTCCATCCAAACTCTTTAAATTAGAAGATAAAGATGATCCTTTATTGTTTGCTCCTATAGGGAATGGTTACTTCTATTTGATTCACAAATGGGGAAATGATCTCAGTCCTTTCAGAAAACTTTTAGTCTGGCCTTTTAAAGGAATTGTTAACCTTACCATGCTTACGCTTGTAGTAAGCTATTTTGCAACGCTGTTGGTACCTAATGGCCTTTTTTCCAAAAACGATTCAGCAACCGAGTTTTGGATTATCTACTTTTTTATGTTCAAGTGTATTGCTTCCGTGGTAATATTTTATGGATTTGCCTTAGGCAAAAACTTTAATCCAGCCATTTGGAACAGCAAATACTTTAACGCATAGTTTAGACGGTTGCCATTTCATACATTTTCTCTCGCTGTACTTTGATGTTCTTATCCGACATATAATCATCAAAACTCAAATAGCGATCTATGGCTCCTTTTGGCGTAATTTCAATAATTCTGTTGGCTACCGTTTGAACAAATTCGTGGTCATGGGTGGTTAATAGTACCGTTCCCTTGAACTTTTTCAAAGAATTATTGAAAGCCGTTATACTTTCCAAATCTAGGTGATTGGTAGGTTCATCCAAGAGTAGCACATTGGCACGCAGAAGCATCATACGGCTCAGCATACAGCGCACTTTTTCACCTCCAGACAACACAGTACTCTTCTTTAGAGCCTCTTCCCCACTGAACAGCATTTTTCCCAAAAAACCTCGGACATATACTTCCTCTCTTTCCTCCTCTGTCTTGGTCCATTGACGTAACCAATCTACCAAATTGATATCTTCTTCAAAGTATTCGGAATTGTCGGCAGGCAAGTAGGATTGTGTCGTAGTCACTCCCCATTGATAGGTTCCGCCATCCGCCTTGGTCTTGCCCGAAATGATATTGTAGAAAGCAGAAGTTGCTCTGGAATCCTTTGAAATAATAGCTACCTTATCACCTTTGGCCAAATTGATATCAACCCCTTGGAACAATACATCACCATCATCCGAAGTTGCCGATAATTTTTCAACATTTAGGATTTGATCGCCCGCTTCACGCTCGCGTTCAAAAATGATTGCCGGATATCTTCGGCTGGAAGGCTTAATCTCATCTATCTTCAGTTTATCCAACATTTTCTTTCTGGAAGTGGCTTGCTTACTCTTAGCCACGTTTGCACTGAACCGCTGAATGAATTCTTGAAGCTCTTTAGCCTTCTCCTCTGCCTTTTTGTTTTGCTGTGCCCGTTGTCTTGCAGCCAACTGGCTACTTTGATACCAGAAGGTGTAGTTCCCAGAATACACATTGATTTTTCCAAAATCTATATCTGCAATACTGGTACATACGGCATCCAAAAAGTGTCTGTCGTGAGATACCACTATCACCGTATTATCATAATTGGCCAAAAAATGTTCCAACCATTGTATAGTTTCATAATCCAAGTCGTTGGTAGGCTCATCCATAATCAATACATCCGGATTTCCAAATAAAGCTTGCGCCAAAAGTACACGTACTTTTAATTTGGAATCCATATCGGCCATTTGGGTGTAATGTAAATCTTCTGTGATACCCAGGTTGGACAAAAGAGCAGCAGCATCACTATCGGCATTCCAACCGTTCATCTCCTCGAACTGTACTTGCAGTTCCCCTATTTTCTCAGCATTTTCATCTGTATAATCTGCATATAGGGCATCAATTTGAGTTTTAATGTCGAAAAGAGGTTTGTTACCCATTACCACTGTTTCCAAAACCTGGTGCCTATCATGTGCATTATGATTCTGTTCAAGAATCGACATTCGCTTTCCTGGCTCCAAATGTACATGTCCTGAAGTTGGGTCTATCTTTCCAGACAATACTTTTAGGAAAGTAGATTTTCCGGCTCCATTGGCACCAATAATGCCATAACAGTTGCCCTCTGTGAAAGCGACATTCACCTCATCAAACAACACGCGCTTACCAAATTGGACAGATAAATTGGATACTAATAACATCTCTCAAAATTTTTGGCAAAAATAGACAAAAGCAATACGTATTTCTAATAGAAACTCAGATATTTAAATTTCAGAAAAGCAGGGTTTTACAACATTTAACTAGCCATTAACAAGGCAGTTGTCAGGTATGTTTAAATTTGTAGGTCGAATATGATGGAGATTTTTGTATGACTAGACTATTACTCGGCCTCTCTTTCTTATCCATACTTTCCTGCTCAGATGGAGCTAAAGAGTGCCCCTCGGTTATTCTTAGTGGAGAAATTGTCAATCCTACGAGCCAGTTCGTGGTTTTGTACAAGGATGATGCTGTTATAGATTCTGCGAAGCTTAATAGCAATGATCGGTTTTCATTTAAACTTCAAGGCATTGAGGAAGGGTTGTACCATTTTGATCACAGCCCAGAACTGCAATATGTATATCTTCAAGAAGGGGACAGTTTACTCATTCGTTTGAATACCATAGAATTTGACGAATCGTTGGTATTTTCTGGTCAAGGTTCGGAAATCAATAATTTTCTTGTTGAAATGTTCTTGGCACATGAGGATGAGGAAATGATGATTTACGATTTGTATAAATTACCTCCAAATGCGTTTAGCCAAAAAATTGATTCCCTTCGTTCAAGGAAAATTCAGCAGTTGGAAGAATTGGTAAAAGAAAACGATTTGACAGAGAATGTTTTCTTAATGGCCAAAGCTTCCATAGACTACAGCAGTTATCTCTACAAAGAAAAATATCCGTTTTACCACAAAAAGAAAACGGGAGAGGAAACCATCCATACTTTAGAGGACTCTTTTTATGGCTACCGAAAAACCTTGAATCTTAACGATCATAACTTAACGTATTTCCGCCCATATTTTGATTTCATGAAACACCACTTGGGCAATTTGGCATATATGTCCTGTATGAAGGATTGTTCAGATGACGGAGAAGTTGTAATCAGTCATCTTCATTTTAATAAGCATATCCTAAAATTGGTAGATAGCTTGGTCAAAGTGCCAGAAATAAGAAACAATTTGTTCCGAAACGTTGCCATGGATTATTTGCTTAAAGAGCACAATACCAATGAAGAATCTCGGATTTTTATAGATAAGTTCAAGAAACTTTCTACAAACGATGAGCATAAAAAGGAAATTGCCTATCTCTACAAAGGCATCAAAAATTTGCAACCCAATGAAAGCTTACCTGATTTAGAGGTTTGGAACACCGATAACCAAAAAGTACATCTAAAAGAAATCAGCAAGCAGAAAAAAACCGTTTTCTATTTCTGGACCTCAACGCAAAAGAAACATCTAAAGAACATACTGAGACATGTGGCTCATTTGGAGAAAAAGCATCCTGACCATAGTTTTGTGGGCATTAGTATAAGAACCTCTCAACCCCAATGGCTTAAGACTCTAGAAGAGTATGGCCTTGATAAGAACAAACAATTTAGGGGAGAAGATTTTGAAAAAGTACAAACAGCCATGATTGTGGATGGTCTTAATAAATGTGTTATTGCAGAGGATACCCTTATTGTGGATGCCTTTGCCAACCTTTACAAATCTTTCTAACTAAAAAACCCTGAAAATTCATTCAGGGTCTTTCGTTTTTTATTTGGAATTCTTTCTTAAGCATTTCCCTTCTTATAATCTGCCAAGAACTTTTCAAGACCAATGTCTGTCAAAGGGTGTTTTAACAACCCTTCTATTGCTGATAGTGGACCTGTCATAACATCGGAACCAATCTTGGCACAATCAATAACATGCATGGTATGACGCACAGACGCTGCCAATATTTGGGTTTCAAAACCGTAATTGTCATAAATCATGCGAATTTCTGCAATCAGATTTAGTCCGTCAGTGGAAATGTCATCTAGTCTTCCAATAAACGGGGACACATAGGTAGCTCCTGCCTTAGCGGCCAATAGAGCCTGACCCGCAGAAAATACCAACGTACAATTGGTTTTAATGCCTTTGTCAGAGAAATATTTTAACGCCTTTACCCCGTCTTTTATCATGGGTACTTTGACCACAATCTGCTTGTGAAGAGCAGCAAGCTCCTCCCCTTCTTTCACCATACCCTCAAAATCTGTAGAAACCACTTCTGCAGAAACATCACCATCCACAATGGAACAGATATCCACGTAATGCTTTAAAATATTCTCTTTCCCGGTAATCCCTTCCTTGGCCATAAGTGAAGGATTGGTGGTAACCCCATCCAAAACCCCGAGTTGTTGAGCTTCTCTAATTTGGTCTAAGTTGGCTGTATCTATAAAAAATTTCATGCGCTCTTGTTGTTTAGATTTGATTCTAATTTCACGCTAATTTACGATAATAAGAAAGCTTTGCATTCAAAATGATGTAAAATAAATGTAGTGATTTTGCTACCCTTTCATTCAACAATTATGGTTTCCCTCAAGGAAATAGGTTTTCCGTTTTTAGAAAACCCTTCAACCTTTATTTCGAACTCCCCCTTTACATCAGAGGTGAAAAAAGAGAAGCTTTTGGGTTTATCTATAAAAACCTTTGGCATCCAGAGGAGTTGATATCGGTAATCAGGAATTCTTTGGTCACTTGAGATTTCATTCCCTAAATATTCCTGCATAAAATACTTTTTCCTAGCTTGAGGCCTAACCAATTGTATTCCTATGCTTGATGCTCCATTGGATACGAAGTTGTAATCCTGTTTGAAGGTTTCTATGCTTATTACTCCATCATAGACTTCTTTCCCAAAAACATAGCGCCCCCTCCCTACCGATATTTTTTCTATTTGCCTTGCATTGTAATCCATCAGGTTTTCATGATTTAAGACTTGAAGTCCGTCCATCAATACCAATGGTTTTTTATCTGATTCTGCATAGGGCGGATTTACACGAACCTTAAAGGTTCTTTTATCTGCAGATTCCCTTTTTACCCAAAGATTTTCCAAAATCTCTACTACCGTTTCCCTTAGCGTTGGGAATCGTGTGTAATCATCTAAAATGTACTCCAAGCTATTCTCTAGAAAAAAAGGAGTTTCGGCACTCACAGTTTGTACCGTATCTGGTTTTACACTAAAAAAAGCATTCTCAATTTGGTTATGAAAACTGCGTTCCAGTATATATGGCTCCATTTCTTCTGTTAATTCAAAAGAATAGAAATCCTCTTCTTTAAGTATGGGTCTTTGGCTATCTAAGATTTCAAGTTTATATGCTTCATTTTCATCACCAAGAGCCTGAACCACCGCTGTTTCCCCCTCGTATTCGTTTTGGATGGAAAAATGAAACGTTCCGTCCGAATTGGTATGGGCTGTTTTAAAATGTGAGTTGTACCCAGGAATGGAAAGAGAAACTCCAACTGCTTTGACGGGCTTCAGTGTCAATTTGTCCAAGATTCTTCCGGTAAGCAACTCACCTCTAATCTCAGGAAGATATAAGTACTGATTCTGATCGAAAGATCCTTTGGCCCCATCTTTCCTATTGGTCATTTTTAAAGAAGTTGACGATACGGGAGGTGGAGAGGATAATGAAGGTGTTTTTCTCACTGAAATGGAAATGTTGTACTCTAAAATTTCAGGTGATTTGGGAACTAAGGTGCAAACCACTTTCTCTCTTACCCCAAACTTGGAAGAACTGAGCTGTAAGGCCAGTTTGGAATTAGGATTGGATACTGAATTGTTTTTAGGCAAAGCCGGTTTCTCCACTTTTGAAGAGCCTAAGACCAGTGAGTCTGTGTTCTTTTTTAGAAACACTTTCTGGTCATTAGTATAGGGATTGATAACCGTAATGTTCTGTCTAAAAAATTCCCTGTTATCAAAATTTTGCATCCATTGCGTGTATGCAATCAATTTATAGTTTCCAGAGGCAACATTGGTAGGAACGAAAAAGTCTGAATACGAACGACCGTTATTCAATCTAACCTTTTGTTGAAAAACCCTTTTTCCATCTTCACCAATTAAATCTACATAGGCTATTTTACTAATCCTGCTGGGGTTTAGTGTTTCTTCATCCAAGCAATACAGGCTATATAACAAATACTCTCCAACAAATACCGTGGTTGAATTAACATGAACATATACCTTTTCCTTGGGGAATAGTTCTTTTTTTGTTGCACCACCTTGTCCATGCGCTTGAAAGATCATTAGACATAGGAAACCTAACAAGCCCAAAAAGAATTGAATATGCTTTATATATTTCCTTTTAACACTCATCATTCTTCCCAAAATTCAGGTATTACATTACTTCCCAAAGCTGTGCAATCTCCGCAAGGACGATTTACCAGCACAAATGGTCTATTATCATCTCCCGTAGCTTCAACATATTTTTGTCTCAAGCTATTTATAGCTTGAACCAACGGAGAAGCTCCTCCCGGTGAACTTGGTAGGAGGTCTGGGGTAAACTCAAGGCTACAATCGCTTGCATATGGAGGTAAAGGCTCTCCAGGGAAAAAATCCTCATAATCAAAAAAGATTCTTCTTGAGGTTACTGACGATGCTTCAAAAAAGCCAACCACATTGTCTGATTCTCCTTCCTGCGAAAATATATTTCCGTTTAAAAAACCGGGCTGAACTTGGGAAAATAGACTTTCCGTTTGCGAAGAAAACTCATTCAAGGTTTCATAAAAAGCAAAAGCCTCTCTGGTCTGTGCAAATTGCCTTACCAGAATACTGTATCTGTGGGATATAATAAAATTATCCCTGCTAATGAACCGCACGGGAAAACGGGTAAGTCCATTTTGATTGGTATTTTCCGTATCACCCAAGATTATGGTATTGGAAAGTTCGGTATTGTAGCAAACCTGTTGTTCCTCAGTCTTGGGTTCAAGAATAATAATGGCGGGGCTTGGTCTTTCCCGAATCACTACTGCATCAACCGCTACCCATCTTGGTGCAATTATCTTGTAGGTTTCTTCATATTCAAATCGAAAAGACTGTGTCCCAGACTGGTTCCCCTGGCTATCTATCAAAATAGCAATCCCGTCTTGACCATTTGAGTTCTCTTCTCTGGAAGCATATAAATCCAGTATTTGCGATTCTGGAGTAAGTGATACTGAATCAGAACCATAGGTTCGGCCATCTGATGTTGCAATAGAAAGTTGGTATTGCCTGTTGGGCACAGCTGAAAACGTCTGGACAGATAAATACCTTCCTGGTTCTACTTCCTCAAAAACAAATTCATTTTGTTGGTCATCAACAACTCTCACTGTGGCTGAAGACTCTGGATTGGGTCCCTCTTCTTCCAATCTAAAAGTTCGGTTCAAAAGGACTTGTTGTCGTTTATCCTCGTTGGTAATGGCCGCTTCCACAATAAGTACACTTTCAAAAACTTCTGTTTCGGGCTCAAAAGTCTCCACACAAGAAACAAAGAATAGAGACAGCAGTATTGGGCCCATTGAAAAAATGGAATCAAAATACCTTAAAATAACGCCTATTCTCATGTCTTAAAATTTGAAATTATAGGTTATTGAAGGAATAGGAATAGCAAAAATTGAACTTTGCAATGCCTTAACTTCTCCATTATCCGTAAGAAAAAAAACGGAATACGGATTATTACGGCCCAATACATTATATACCGAGATGGTCCAAAAACTATGAGCAAACTTTTTAATCTTGTGGTTGCCCTCAATATTCAATCCTATATCCAATCTATAATAATCGGGTATTCGGAACTCATTTCTATTACTGAAAAGAACAAATTCAGAATTATTAAAATTGAAGGAACCTACTGGAAACGTAATAGGCCGTCCGGTTTGATAGACAAAATTGGTTGAGAGACTGAACCTCTTGGTCAGTTTATAATTGGCAACCAAACTTACATCATGCGGCCTATCAAAATTAGATGGGAAGAAATCCCCATCATTGATTCGTTCTTCCCTAAATTCACTATCAAACTTTAAAAAAGAACGAGAGTAGGTATATCCTAACCAACCGTTCAACTTTCCCCGATTTTTTCTCATAAGCAACTCTACCCCATAAGCCTTTCCCTCGCCTTGTAAAATCTCTTGTTCAATCTCCTCATTCAATAACAAATCGGCTCCCACCTTAAAGTCAAGCACATTGCTAGAAGTTTTGTAGTATCCTTCAAGGCTGAGCTCGTACATATCTTCCTGAAGATTTTTATAAACGCCCAAAGAATACTGAAACGCCCTTGCAGGCTCAATATTGGTATCTGAAAGCTTCCAAGTATCAATGGGAGATACGGTTGTAGTATTGGAAAGTGTGTGGATATACTGGAAAGTATTGTTAAAACTTGCCTTTACCGATAAATCAGGGGCTAAAAGATATCTTGCAGAAAGCCTAAATTCGGGCCCTGCATAGGTTGTTATGAAATCGCCGGAACCAAATTCACGCTCTTCCACCAATGTGGTTTCATTGCGCGGTTGATTTTCTTCATAAATTCTTTGCGTAGAAGGCCCAAGAGCAGAGAAAACAGATACACGTACTCCCGCATCGATAAGGAATTTATCACTGAGTTTAAAGTTATCCGAAATAAATACTGCGGATTCCAATCCTTTTTCCCTAGGAATCTCGAGTGATTCTATGGTAGATTCTGGATTTAGCGGACTACGATCTCCAGGGTCTACCAAATACAGTTTGGAAGAAACACCAAAATCCAAAGTATGCTTATCGTTCAGAATATGAACAAAGTTCAGTTTTACCTCTGTTTCATTAATCGTATAGCCCAATTCAAAATCCTGATTCGAATTGCCATCAAACTCAATATCAAAATCATATTGGCTATTGGATAGAACCAGTTGACCCTTAGTTTTTTCGCTGAACTTTCTGTCCCATTGCAAGGAAGCCATACGATTTCCAAACCCAAACAAAGAATCTGATGTTATGCTAAAATTATCTTTGCTATAATATGCGGTAGCACTCAGGCTATTGTTCTCATCAAGTTTATGTGTGTATTTCGCTATAAGATCATAAAACGATGCTTCACTATTATTAAGAGCTTCGTCGTCTAAAGAACGTAGAATCCAATCAGAATAGGTTCCTCTCCCTCCTATCAATAAAGAAGCCTTGTCCTTAACGATTGGGGTTTCCAAAACCACATTGCTGGTCACCGGGCCAATGGAAGCCTCTGCTGAAAAGTTGGAAGTGTTACCATCTTTGGTAGAAATATCAAAAACCGAAGAAAGTCTTCCACCGAAACGGGCCGGAATATTTCCCTTGTAAATAGTGGCATCTTTTACGGCAAAGGGATTTAAGGCTTGAAAAATCCCGAAGAAATGGGAAGGGTTATAAATCACAGCCCCATCCAACAAAATGAGATTCTGGTCCGTATTTCCTCCTCTAACATTGAATCCTGCGGCACCCTCTCCCGCCGTAGTAATGCCCGGTAGGGTTGTTGCCACTTTCAATACATCACGTTCCCCCAAGACGAGTGGAATATTTTTTGTCTCTTCGGAAAGAATTTGATTTGACCCCGTAGTGGCATCTTCCACATTGGTTCTAGCCGAACCCTCAACTATCACTTCTTCCAGTTGTTCCAGACTTTCGTTTAAAACAAAATCATATTGACCATTATTAAACATAATAACATTGGTTTCCGTGTCTCCAAAACCTAAAGATTTGGTAATCAAGGTGTTTTTTCCATAAGGAAGTTCAATTTCATAATATCCCTGAATGTTTGTGACGGCTCCATCCTCTCCCCCCTTTACTACAACAGCGAGATTGGGTATGGGTTCACCCGTGGAATTGGATTTGGCAAATCCAGTAAGCGTGTACTTTTTATTGCCAGCTCGAGAACTTGCTTTTCCAATTCGAATGGTTTTGATTTCAGAGGGTCCATCCTCTTTATCCAGACTCAGGAATATGGGGTTTGAATCCTCAGATTCACTTATCACTGGAATAGTATCTCCCAATAAAGGACTCCTTCCAAAAAAACCGGTGGGAAGTTCATCATAAATCGTTTGATTGCGAATCAGATATACCTTGTTGTCCGGCCCTACGTGATATTGAATATTGGTTTCCCCAAAAAGGAAGTCAAGTAACTCGGAAAGTTCCACATCCTCAAAATTTCCTGATGTTACCTTGGTACCCAACCATTGCGGTACATAGAAGAACTGATAGTCCGTTAGCTCTCCCAACTGCTCTACAACCTCTGTTAGCGTCTTATCCTGAAAAGTTATTGAAATCCTAGGGGTTCTATCCTGAGCGGTTATTAAAATTGGCAATAAAAAAAAGGAAATCCAGAAAATTTTTTTCATACGGCCTTACCCTGCTTTTTTTGTGAAATGAATTTCTATTTCCTGAACAAGTGCTCGAAGTCCAGCATCGGTAAGTTCGTTTCCTGCTTTTTTTGACATAAGCTCCCTTTGAATATCCTTCGAAATAGGAAAAACATTTAAAACATCTTTTCTATTCTTTATTGGATAAAATACATTCTCATATTCCAATGCATAAGTGTTCTTTTCTTTAAACTCATAATACACCCTATTTCTATTTAATTTGCGGACATCTGTTTTTCGGTGTTTCTTAAGCAGTGTATAATTGGAACCTTTTAAAAGAACCTCAAAAAAACCATCTATTGGATTGGACTTTGTATCAACTATGCTTTTTTTTATGAACTTTCTGTTTTGCACTTGGAAACTGTCCACTTTTGCCAAATTGAGTTTAACTGATGAAGCTCCAGTTATTCCCTTAGGGTATGCTATTATTTGGTCTTCGAAAAGATCATATTTTAAAAACACCTTATGAAAAGGGCTTTCTTTAACCCAGAGTGAACCTGTTAAATAATTAGGGGATTCAAAAAATCGGTGTTTATCATTTATAACTTGATATTCCTCTACATATTCTTCGGACGTATAAAGTCCCGAGTTAAGAAGTCCAATTTGTTGATCAAACCATAGATAAAGAGAATCCGCGGGCATGCTTTGCCCATTTAATGCAACGGAGGGACCGAAGAAAAGGGACAAAAGGAATACAAGTGTTAATTTCCTCAAGGGTACTCGGAGCATTTATGCAATGTGTTTCCTGTGGCCAAGTCCACAGACTTGAATTAGCTTATCTAAATTTAAGGAATAAACTTCACAAAAAAACTTCGAACAGTCCGAAACTTCAATTTATCATGGAGCTCCCTTTCATTCTAATAAAACTTCAATTTCAACCCACAAAAAATGCTAGATATTCAAAAGAGCTTGGTGCTGAATCGTATTTTTTTGGCAGGATAGCTTTTTCTCTTTGGAAAGAAACATTCATTTGTACTCCTACCGAAGATTTACCGTTAATCTATGACCTGCAAGGTAAACTCACGTATGTCGGATTCTGAACAAGTAGGGCTACCATCGAATCCGTTGAAGTCAAACCGTTCTACAAAGAGTTCCACTTGAAATCTGTAGACTCCTGATTCTTCGGGTGTTCCAAATATGTCCACAGACCTTCTGTTAAATTCAACGAAAATTCCTGGAGGGAGTTCTCCAATGACATCAAAAAAATAGTCATAATCATTATCGTTGACCTCATTATTTATTTGCGCTGTAATTCGGTCTCGGTAACGTTCCCCTACCACTCCCACAACCAATTGCTTTTGATTGATTTGTGGGTTGATATTAAAAACACATTCCAAAATCTCGTCGCATCCGCAGAAAATGAAGATAAACGAGGCAACAATACTAATCTTGAATAACCGTGTACTTTTCTCCATGCCTCTTCTCAATCAAAAAACATGCCTTCACGTTATAATTTGTAATGATTGAGCAGCAGTTTTTCATACAACTTGTCGGGTAGAATCCGTTTCAGGCGCAAGGAAAACTTCTGCAAAAATGCGCCAACCGGATTATGTACCTTAGGATGGTTCTGTTGGATAATACTATATATCTTTTTTGCCACATCAACTGGGTCGCCACCAGAATCAACATGTTCATCCATAGAGCTAAGAGCACTGGAATACGGTTCTTTGTATGGTGAGTCCTCCAATAATGGAGAGTGGTACCGCCCTGCGGCAATGTTCGTTGCGAAGTCTCCTGGGGCTACATTGGTGATTTTTATTCCAAAAGCTTTGGTTTCCATCCGAATACTCTCCGTAAGAATGCCCAATGCTCCTTTTGAAGCAGAATAAAAACCTCGGTAAGGCAATCCCATAAATCCAGCAATGGATGTAATATTGATGATAAGTCCGCTCTTTTGTTTTCGCATTTGAGGAAGTACAGCTTTCATCATACGAACCGGACCATAAAGATTAATATTGAATACATTATCGATGGCGTCCTGAGGTGTTTCCTCAACAGGGCCCGTAATACCAACACCGGCATTGTTGATTAAGATATCCAACTTCCCCTCCTTCTCTAGAACCCTTTCTACCGCTCTTTGTGCACTTACATCATCCCGAACATCCAAGTTTATCAATTTAAAAGCTTTGAAGTCTGGATATTTTTCAACATCTCTAGCCGTACCATAGATTTTATACCCTTTTTCTGTCAGGAAAGTTCCAATGGCCTTTCCAATACCAGAAGAACCACCGGTTATCAATACAACTTTGCTATCCATGAAACACCAATTTTTGCTGGGGAATAGTGCATAGTTAGGTAAATTTAGGGAACAAAAAAAGGCAAGCTACCTACATCGCACCGCTACGACCGCATACCCTTGCTGCGTTCCCACCCTGGGGGATTTTGCAGGAGCTGGTCGTGTAGGACTTGCCAAATGCAAATATACGACCTTTTAAATTTGCCGCAATCCTATTTGATCCTTAATTTCGATGTAGAATGATATATAATAAAAGAAGCATTGAAAACCATGTTCAAACTGTTTAGCGCTGGATTGGTATTGTTATTTATGGCCTGTGGAGGCAAAGGAGACCCCACCACTTTTTTTGAAATTCAATTAGAAGGCAACAAGAATAAAATACAGAATGGAGAGGTAATTGGCGTTGCCATCAACAACAAAAAGAATATTGAAATTAATAGTATTTCATATAGTTTAGACGATAGTGCATTGCCACTTTCCAATGGAAAAATCACTTTAAAACCTGAAAGACTTGGAAACAAAATTCTTAAAGCTGCTATCAATTATGATGAAGATGCCACGATAGAGATTTCCAAAAAAATCCAATTACTGGCCAGTTCTCCTCCGGATATTTATACCTATGAGATTTTAAATACGTACCCACACGACCCATCCGCATATACCCAGGGGTTGGAGTTCTTTCAAGATACACTTTATGAAAGTACGGGGAAAAAAGGCGCATCCACCGTAAAGAAGGTTAACTTTAGAACGGGTGAAGTCTTGCAAAAAATTGATTTGGATGATTCCGTTTTTGGAGAAGGTATCACTCTGCTCAACAACCAATTGTACCAACTGACCTGGCAAAGCGGTTTAGGCTACGTATACAACCCAAGCACCTTAGAAAAAATTAAAAACTTCAGTTATGGGGAAAGTCGTGAAGGTTGGGGATTGTGCAACGATGGAAAACAAATCTATAAAAGTGATGGCACGGAACGCATCTGGCACTTGGACCCAGAAAGTCTTCAAGAGGTGGGTTATATAGAAACAGTTACCAACAAATCCATCTTCAACAAAGCCAATGAACTGGAATATGTGGATGGAAAAATCTATGCCAATGTATATCAAAAGGAAAGCATGATGATCATTGATGCCACTTCAGGAGCTATTGAAGGGGTTGTCAATTTTGGTGGACTTAAATCTCACGTTACCAAAGGTACTCAATGGGATGAAATCAACTCTGTACTCAACGGAGTGGCTTACCACAAAGAACGGGGTACTTTCTTTGTTACTGGAAAGAATTGGGACAAGCTCTTTGAAGTTTCCATACGAAAAAAGTAGTGGATGCGATTCTACGATAAAACATTGACCGTAGGGACTGATGACCTAGATGAATTGAATCACGTCAACAACATCCGATATATTGATTGGGTACAACAAATCTCAAAGGAACATTGGGAAAAGGCGACCACTCCTGAAATTCGAAGTGAGCTTATCTGGGTGGTTCGTAAACATGAGGTCAGCTATTTCAAATCTGCAGTTTTGGAAGATGTTTTAACCCTACATACCTATATTTCCCAAAACAAAGGCCCTATTTCAACACGAATCGTAGAAATCTGGAACAATAAAACCAACGACCTTTTAGTTAAAGCTAGTACGGATTGGTGCCTTTTGGATGCATCTACCTTTAGACCTAAACGCGTACCCGAGCAGGTTGCAACCCTATTTGAATAATGTGGCCCAAAACTTTATAAAATACATCTTTGTTTTCTTGCTGTTCTTATCAGCATTGTTTTGGAGTTCATGCCGCGATGATTTTGAGTTCGAAGCCAATACTGGAAATCTCACTTTTTCCAAGGACACCGTTTTTTTAGATACCGTATTTACCAATATTGGCAGTAGCACCTATACCTTAAAGGTATATAATGGGCTCAATCGAGATATTTCAATTCCCTTTGTGGGTCTTGAGAATGGACCAAACAGCAGCTATCGCCTCAATGTGGATGGTGTAGCTGGAAAAGAATTTACTAACGTTCCGCTTCTGGCAAGAGATAGTCTCTTTGTCTTTGTAGAAAACACTTTTGATGTTGCCCCCACTGGAGAAAATGAATTTTTAAACACCGACCGCATTCTTTTTGGCGAAGGTACTTCCCAACAAAACGTGGAACTGGTTGCTTTGGTAAAAGATGCTATTTTTTTGTATCCGGCCACAAACGCTGATGGAACACGGGAAACCATTCCGCTGGGTACGGATGAAGAAGGAACCAATATTGTAGTTGAAGGTTTCTTTTTAGAACCGGAAGAACTCAATTTCACCAATGAAAAACCCTATGTAATCTATGGCTATGCCGCCGTATCGTCAGGAGATGTATTGACCATGGATGCCGGTACTCGAGTACATTTTCATAAGGATTCGGGCATTTTGGTAGAACCTGGGGCTTCTCTTCAAATTAATGGAACGAAGAGCGAGGACCAGGAATTATTAGAAAATGAAGTCATCTTTGAGGGAGACCGTCTGGAACCTTCCTTTGCAGATGTACCTGGGCAATGGGGCGCGATTTGGATTCGTCGCGGAAGTGTGAACAACTCTATCCAGAACCTTACCCTAAAGAATGCCACGGCAGGATTGATTGTAGAGGGCGAAATGTCCAACCCTTCATCAACCTTGAGCCTTAACAACTCCCAAATCACCAACAGTTTGGAGTTCAACCTTTGGGCATCGGAGGCACGCATATCGGCTTCCAATTCCATATTTGGAGGTGCAGGAGCCACATCTGTATTGTTGGGCAATGGAGGAAATTATCAGTTTACCCACTGTACGTTTGCCAATTATTGGGGGAACGGACCTCGGGGGGGAGTTGCCTTATTATTGGACAATACGAATGGGGATTTGGAACAAGCGGATTTCATCAATTCCATTGTGGATGGTTCTTCACGTTTAGAGCTTTCATTGATAGAGGATACCAACTTTACTTTCAACTTTGATTTCATCCATACCGCTATTCAGTTTGAAGATAGCAGTGGTACCTTTCAAGGCAATCCTTTGTTCAATTTTAATGATGAAAATCTATATAGCAACATCCTCTTAAATGGTGAAATGGATTTTGAGGCTCCCTTTCAAAATCAATTTTCAATAGGCCCTGATTCCGATGCCATTGATATGGGAGATGCTAACTTTCTTACCACATTTCCAGCCGATATTTTAGGGGTGCCTAGAGACGCGAATTCTGATATGGGGGCCTTCGAATTTGTTCCAGAAAACTGATTTTTTGAGGGGAAACTCCCAAATAAGACAGAAAAATCATTGTTTTTGAGGGAAATCCATAGTTTTTTTAAGGTAAAAATGCAATGGGGTTTTTTTAGCCCTTAGTAACTTGCACCCAGTGTTTTACACATGGATTATACCTACACCATAATAGATTCGGACGCCAGCTCCAAGCTCCAACTTCAAGTGTACCTTGAGGAGTTTGAAGATTTTGTGTGTGCAGGTTTTGCCCAGAATTCAGTGGAGGGGTTAAATACCATCTTAAAATACTCTCCGGATGTAGTTCTGGTAAACCTGAACAATGATAGCATGTCCTATTTTCAGATGGTAACGGAACTGTCTCAATATATGAACTCGCTTCCGCTCATTATAGGATACTCCACGTCTACCAAATATGCATACAATGCTTTAAAAAGTGGTTTTTTTGACTATTGGATATTACCCCACAATGAATTTGATATCCGCAAGACCATTTTTAAGTTAAGAAAACAACACCCCAAGGAAAACTTCCCTTCCACCATTTGCCTAAAGTCTTATAATGATTACAGGTATCTGGACACTAAAGATATTCTATATCTAAAATCGGACAACAATTCCACAGATTTCTTTTTGGCCAATGGCAATGTGGTAAGCGCGTTCAAGACTTTAAAGTCTTTTGAGGAGCAACTTCCCGAAAACTTTATCCGCATTCATCAAAGCTATATTTTGAACAGCCGGTATGTGTCTCGCATCAATTATGGTAAAAGCTTGTGTACACTCCGCAATCCCAAGGAGCAGGAAATTCCCTTTTCCAAAAAGTACAGACAGCGCATAGACCAGCTCAAGGAAAAACTATCCAAAAAGGCCGTGGGAGCGTCTAATTAAACGAATTCTCGCAAAACAGACCCAAATACCCGTATTTCTGCGTTAAATACTAAGAGACGTTTGCCATGTCCAGCTAAAAGGGAGGTCAAAATTAAATTAGCTGCTGGAAAACTAAACTTATCTAAACATTAAACGGAAAGATTATGAAAAAAGTATTTGGAATTGTAGCAGTGGCAGTATTTTCTTTAGGATTGTTCTCTTGTGAGTCAGAAACCAATGTACAAGAAACAGAAGCCCTTTTTGAAACTTTAAAAATAGACCAGAATTCAGTTGATGGTGAGGTTAACGGAGAGGATGAAAGAGGATAGTTCAATAAAATTGATATTCATACTCAACTAGAATAAGAAATAATTATATTTTGATTGAAGTCATAACCCCAAATCTTAAAAGGTTTGGGGTTTTTTAGTACCTTGTAGTAAAACAACTAGGCTTTTGCCCTATTTTTCAACCAAACATCATTGAAAAGAATACTGCTATTACTCTTACTATCAGTTTCTCTGGCTTGTGAGCATTCTCAAAATAATGATTCGCAAGTAACTACTTCGTCTATAGATAAAGCCATGGAAATTGTACGTATCGCTAACGACAGTATCGAGCTATCATTGGAAGAACGGAAACAATACCTTAAGGAAGGTTATAAAAAGTTGAAACAAGTTGATGCCGACTCCACTCGCCTTAAAAATCTTTCCAAAATATCTTTAGTTGGGTATCGGTTAAGAGATTCGTCTTTCTTTAGAAAAGTAAACAAAGAATTGTCTGATTTGGCGCGTACAAAGAATGATTTTAAGATATTGGGGGAATCGCAATGGGATATGGCTTCTTTTTTTAGGCGTTATTTAGTGGTTGATAGTTCTTATTATTATCGCCAATTAGCCTATCAAAGTTTTAATCAACTACCTCAAGATTCGATTTCGCAATCTTTAAAAGCACGAATGCTTTATGGCATGGCATTAGCCCAAAATGATATCAAGGATTATTTGGGTGCCGAAAGCAATGTGACAAAAGCAATAAAAATATTCACCGATTTAGGTGATAATTCTAGATTGTTTGACTCCTACAATTTGATGGGCAATATCTCTAGCGGTCAAAAAAATGAAGAAAAAGCTTTAGAAATCCATCAAAAAGCAAGGACCTATCTGAAATCACTTAATAATGATAGACTTAACTGGCGTAATCAAAATAACATTGCCCTTACCTATCTAAGAAAAGAAGAGTATACTAATGCCATAAAAAGTTATAATGAGTTATTACAGCAACCAGATTTAAGGAGTCAATATCCTGAACTTTATGGAATTGCTTTAGTAAGTCATACGTATTCCCGTTTTAAAACTGGGGAGATTGGAGAAGACTTAAACCAGAAATATCTGGATGCTATAAAAATCTATACAAGTATTGACAAAACCAAAGATATAGGTCGCGCCAAACAGTACCTTGCGGAACTTTTGGTTACTCAGGGAAAACGGGACAAAGCTATTGTACTGGCTGGGGAGGCCAACCAATTTGCTGAGGAAACCCAAAACAATGATCGACGTTTGGAAGTACTTAAGTTCCTTACAGAAATAGATTCTGAAAATGCTGTTGCCTATTCCACTGCTTATTATGATCTTTCTGAGCGACTAAAAGAAGAAGAACGAGCCAAACGGGACAAGTTTGCGCGGGTTCGTTTAGAAACGGACCAAATTATTGAAGAAAACGAAGTGCTTTCCCGACAAAAGCAAATATGGATTGGGGTTACCCTTGGTCTTCTTTTATTTGGAATTGCCTTGTTCACCATTATCTCGCAACGCATAAGTAACAACAGACTCAAGTTTCAACAAAAGCAACAAGAGAGCAATCAAGAGATTTACAACCTGATGTTGGCGCAGCAAGGTAAATTTGAGGAAGGCAAAAAACTGGAACAAAAGCGTATCTCAGAAGAATTGCACGATGGTGTGCTTGGGCAAATGTTGGGTATTCGTCTAGTACTTAGTGGCCTTAACGAAATGGCGGACGAAAAATCCGTAGAACAACGCGGTGAGCTTATTGAAAAGCTTCGCGAGACAGAGGAAGAAATCCGAACTATTTCGCATGAGCTCAATAATGCTTCTTATCAAAAAATTCATAACTTTATTGTATCCCTCGAAGATATGATTGACTCCATAGGAGCATCTTCCGGGATAAACTGTTCTTTTACTTATGATTCACTTTTGGAATGGGACAGTTTGGAGGGCGATATTAAAATCAATGCCTATCGAATCGTTCAGGAGTCTCTCCAAAACTGTGTAAAACACGCACAGTGCAAAAATGCCTCTGTAAATTTTGAATGTGAGGACAACCTCCTTAAATTGAGCATCAAAGATGACGGGCGCGGCTTTGACATTAATAAAGGAAAGCGAGGGATAGGCCTCCGAAACATTATTTCTAGAGTGAAAAAGGTAAACGGAACTTTGGATATTGAGAGTAAAAAAGGGGAAGGAACCACCATAAAGGTGAATATTCCCATGAATTACGCTAAACAAACAGAAATTCTTGAGGACCTAGGAGCTAAACAGACTGCCAAGGCATAACCCCAAGAAACTAAAACGCATACCATGAAAACACTTCGGATTTTAGCCATTGACGACCATGAAATGACCATGTTGGGTTACAAGTTTATCTTGGAACGCATTGTTTTTGAAGGACATTCCATTATTGTGGATACGGCCAACTCCTTTGAAACGGGAAAACGTATGATAGAAGAATCCGTGAATTCCTTTAAGTACGATATTCTCTTTTTGGATGTACAAATGTATCCGCCCAACGAGCATCAGCCACAAACCGGTGAGGATTTAGGAATCTTGGCCCGCAAGCTTGTTCCAGAGACCAAAATTGTTTTCATGTCTTCCTTTAGTGACAACTATAGAATAAATAGCATTTTACAATCCGTTGACCCGGATGGGTACTTGGTAAAAACGGATATTGACCCAAAGACGTTGGAAGATGCAGTAAAGACGGTCACCTTAAGTCCTCCCTATTATTCCTCAAAAGCATTGGCGGCCATTAGAAAGAAAATGACCAATGATATCAGGTTGGACGAAAAAGACAAAAAGATACTCTACCACCTTTCCATAGGTACAAAAAATAAGGATTTGGAGAAATATATTAGACTTTCCCCCTCATCCATCGAAAACAGAAAACGCCACTTGAAATCCCTTTTTGGCACGGAGAACGAGAATGACCTTGCCTTAATTTTGGCAGCCAAAAACAGAGGATTTATCTAGTGGTTTTTATGAAAGTGTTTTGATAATCTCGGAATTTTTCTTGGCTCATTGATGGGCTTTCAATGTTCAAAACACAAGAAAACCCATAGAATTTTTAAGGTTTTCGTGCAATCCCAGAAAAAACATTCGTTTTAAATTTGGTTTACCTCACCTCTACTAAAAAAGTTGAGTATGAAACCACGTAAAAAACGGAATTCTCATTTTCCTTTGAATGATATTACAACCTTTGTGACCTGTAATGGTCTAGAGGTTTTTTTGAAGGTTTTGGAGCGCGATTTTTTTGCGGAGATTTCCGCCCAATGCAGATATAATCTTAGAAAACAGCGAATAGATATTGTTCTGGATATCTACTGTAATTTTGGATTAACGGAAAGTCTGCACCACTTTAACAATGGAAATTGGGGAGGGATATCACCCCAAAATGAAGGATATAACATACCATCAAAATTTGATGAAAACTTTCAGAAACTTTGTGCCGATAACAACCATGACTTGGATATCGCCGAACTTTCCATTCATTTTAAAGATACCTCGGTTATTGTAAATAGAATTCAAGATTATAGCATACCAGAAGAACTAGCGGGCATAATTTCCAAATTGAGCGAAAACTTTGTGTACTTCACCAAAGGCTTAACAGAAATGCCTTATGAAATTTTTGTGCCGGTCTTTGAAGATACAGACCAAGGTGCGATTTCGGCAGAGGGCCATAGAAACCAATATTATGACTATTGGGGCCTTTATTTTGATGATCAAATAAATCATGATGTCATGATTTATGAGGTAAAAAACAGAGAGCTTACAAAAGAAGATTTTTTCCTTTTGGACTGATTACGATTTTTTTCCTTAGGCTTAACCTAAGAACACCCTTCATAATTAAATTAGCTATTGAAAAGAGGTCTGTGCTTCATTAAAGTATGGACCTTTTCTTTTATTTTGGAGATGCTCCCTTCATCTTCAGGATTCATGAGTACTTCGTCAATCAAGTTCACAATAGTCTCCATGTCAGATTCTACCAATCCCCTAGTGGTGATAGCCGGTGTTCCAAAACGTATTCCCGAAGTAATGAAAGGCGACTGATCATCAAAAGGCACCATATTTTTATTGGCAGTGATGGCCGCTTTTTCCAAAGCTTTCTCTGCATCCTTACCAGTTATGTTTTTGTTTCTGAGGTCAATGAGCATCATGTGGTTGTCCGTTCCACCGGAAATAACCTTGTAATCCTTTGCCATGAAAGCTTGCGCCATGGATTCGGCATTCTTTTTCACCTGAAGCATGTAATGAAGGAATTTATCTGTGAGGGCTTCACCAAACGCGATGGCCTTTGCGGCAATAATATGCTCCAATGGCCCTCCTTGATTGCCCGGGAATACCGCCAAGTCCAGCAAACCAGACATTTTTCTCAAGTTTCCGTTCTTTAAACGAATACCAAATGGATTTTCAAAGTTCTCCCCCATCAAAATAAGTCCTCCACGAGGACCACGTAGGGTCTTATGTGTTGTAGTGGTTACTATATGGCAATGCGGAATGGGATCGTTCAATATACCCTTCGCAATTAAACCAGACGGATGTGAAATATCTGCAAGCAATATAGCATTCACGCTGTCCGAAATTTCCCGAAAACGGGCAAAATCCATATCTCTGGAATATGCAGAGGCCCCTGCAATAATCATTTTTGGTTTTTCCTTATCTGCAATCTCTTGGATTTTATCGTAGTTCAAGGTACCCGTTTCCTCATCCACACCATAGAATGTAGGCCGGTACAATTTTCCAGAGAAATTAACTGGAGAACCGTGGGTTAAATGTCCTCCGTGTGCCAAATCAAACCCAAGAATGGTGTCCCCCGGTTGCAAACATGCATGATACACCGACGCATTGGCTTGGGAACCTGAGTGTGGTTGAACATTGGCATAGGCTGCCCCAAAAAGTTCCTTAGCCCTTTCTATGGCTAAAGTTTCTATTTCATCCACCACCTCGCAGCCTCCATAATAGCGTTTGCCAGGGTATCCTTCGGCATATTTGTTGGTCAAGACCGAACCAGCAGCTTCCATCACCTGCGGGCTTGTAAAATTCTCAGAAGCAATTAATTCAATCCCTTCTACTTGTCTTTCCCTTTCCTTTTCAATCAGGTCAAAAATAGTGGTGTCTCTTTGCATGAGGACTTTTTTAAGAAGTTTCAAAAGTACGAAGAGAAATAAATTTTTCAACCAAAAAAAGAGGAGCCAAACAAGATGTTATCCACTAAAAATCAACAATGGAAAAGTGATACTTGATACTCCAAAATGGCTAAAAAACCTGCATTTTATCGATAATATACTACAGTTGAACCCTAAACGTTACTTAAGTGTGGCTTTTTGGCACGGCAGTTGAATTCAACTAGAAAATCACAAAACCAAAAACGATGAAAAAAACTCTACTTTATAGCACCATATTGCTAATGCTTTCCTGTGGAGGGGTCAAAAAAACCCAAGAGGCAGTAAACAGCGGTAACTATGTTACGGCCATGAACAAGGCCATTAAGAACTTAAGGGATAACAAAACCAGAAAAGGACATCAGGCATATGTCACACTTTTGGAAGATGCCTTTGCAAAACATACGCAAAGAGAACTGGAGCAAATCAGTTTCATGGAAAAAGATGGGAATCCTGCAAATTTGGAGACCATCTACCGTAAGTATAACAGTCTGAGGGACATTCAAGCTAGAATTCAACCTTTGTTGCCTTTGTCTATTTATGAGGAAGGACGTGAAGCTCGATTTGATTTTGTCAATTATGACAATGCCATATTGGATACCAAAGAACAACTTTCGGAATACCTGTATGCCAATGCGAGCGACCTTTTGAAAAATGCCAGATACAAGCAAGATTTTAGAAATGTCTTCAATGATTTGAAATATCTGTCGGAAATCAATCCTGGCTATAAGCAAACCATCCAGAAAATGGATCAAGCGTATCAAAAAGGTTTGGATTACGTAAAAATCCAAATAGATAATGAGACCCAGCAGATTATTCCGGAACGATTGGAAGAAGAACTGTTGGATTTCAACACCTACGGTATAGATAACTTTTGGACTAAGTTTCACTCCTCACCACAGAGTGGTATGAACTACGATTTTGCACTAAACCTAGGTTTTAGGGAAATCAATATTTCTCCGGAGCGAGTTAATGAAAAGCAAATTGTGCGTGAAAAGCAGATCAAGGATGGATACGAATACCTATTGGATAACAATGGGAATGCTGTGAAAGATAGCTTGGGGAACAGAATAAAAGTAGACCGCTTAAGGACGGTTACCTGTAACTTCTATCAGTTCACACAATTCAAAAGTGCCCAAATTGGAGCCAAAGTGAGCATTACCGATTTGTCCAATGGACAGGAAATAAACTCCTATCCACTTGCCAGCGAGTTCATTTTTGAGCATATCTATGCCAATTATAAGGGAGATAGGAGAGCTCTGGATAACGACTTGGTAGCGCTACTGGATTTAGCAGCTGTTCCGTTCCCAACAAATGAACAAATGGTCTACGACGCAGGTGAAGACCTAAAGGCGCGATTAAAAAGTATAATACGCAGACATCAATTTGATTGATAAAAAAAGCCCCGCGAACTGCGGGGCTTTTTCTTTATACATATTCTTTTAGATCAATATCCGCTATGGAGCCGTGTGATGTATGAAAACTTATTTCCCCATTTTTGACAATAAGCAGCTGTGGTGATTGGTGCATAACCCCAAATTTGGTGGCCACTTCGTTAGATACATCGCGATGGGCATGCAAGTCCAAAAAATGTAAATCCGCAATATCCCCTAAATTGTAGGAGCCAGTAAACATATTCAAAACCATTCTACTTATTCCACAAGTGGTGGAATGCTTGAAAATAAGCTGTGGTTTTTCATTGGACTGCACCTCAATATCATCAAGCTGGTTTACAGAAGTTAAAGGAATCCAAGGCAAGCCATTTGATTCTTTATCCTTGTTTTCTTTATTTCCAAAAAAGCTGTCAAAAATTCCCATACAGATTATTTAATAAATAGGTCGGCATGGTTTTTAAAGCTTACAAACTGCCGAAATGTCTTTTATTTTCAAGGGTTTAGCGACATTTTGTCGGTTTCATTGCCTTGGTAGGGTTGTTGAAATCCAAAGTCAAAAGATTGAAAATGAACTTTAACAATTTTACGATAAAATCACAAGAAGCCGTACAACAAGCGCAACAAATTGCGCAAGGGTATGGGCATCAGCAGATAGAAAATGAACATTTGTTCAAAGCTATCATGGAAGTGGACCAAAATGTATTGCCGTTCATTTTGAAAAAATTGAATGTCAACACCAATTTGGTGGAACAAATTTTAGATAAAGAAATGGAAAGCCTTCCCAAAGTTTCAGGAGGCGATATTATGTTGTCCAGAGAGGCGGGAAAAACACTCACAGAAGCTAGCTCAATAGCAAAAAAACTTGGAGATGAGTATGTTTCCATAGAACACTTGTTATTGGCCATTTTTAAATCCAAAAGCAAAGCAGCACAAATGTTGAAAGACCAAGGGGCAACTGAAAAGGATTTAAATGCTGCCATTCAAGAACTTCGAAAAGGTGGGAAAGTAACGTCGCAGAGTGCCGAGGACACCTATAATTCTTTGGACAAGTATTCCAGAAATTTGAATCAATTGGCAGATGATGGAAAATTAGACCCCGTTATAGGTAGAGATGAAGAAATACGACGTGTTTTGCAAATACTCTCCCGTAGGACTAAAAACAATCCTATGCTTGTTGGTGAACCAGGGGTTGGTAAAACCGCTATTGCAGAAGGATTGGCCCATAGAATTGTGCAAGGGGATGTTCCTGAGAACCTTAAGGACAAGATTATTTATTCCTTGGATATGGGTGCTTTGATTGCTGGAGCCAAGTATAAAGGTGAGTTTGAAGAACGTTTGAAATCCGTTATCAAAGAAGTAACCACGTCTGACGGGGATATTGTACTCTTCATTGACGAAATCCACACCTTGGTTGGTGCTGGTGGCGGACAAGGTGCCATGGATGCGGCCAATATATTGAAACCGGCTTTGGCAAGAGGGGAACTCCGTGCCATAGGGGCCACTACCTTGGATGAGTACCAGAAGTATTTTGAAAAAGACAAAGCTTTGGAACGCCGTTTCCAAAAAGTACTTGTTGATGAACCCGATACTGAAAGTGCCATTTCCATTTTGAGGGGCATTAAGGAAAAGTACGAAGCTCATCACAAGGTGCGTATTAAAGATGAAGCGGTGATATCTGCTGTGGAGCTATCCCAACGCTATATTACCAACAGATTTTTACCAGACAAGGCCATTGACCTTATTGATGAAGCCGCTTCTAAGCTTAGGATGGAAATCAACTCCAAACCTGAAGAACTGGACGTGTTGGATCGGCGAATTATGCAATTAGAAATTGAAATAGAAGCCATCAAACGAGAAAATGATTCGGCCAAATTGCAGAGCCTCAATCTTGAGCTGGCCAATTTAAAAGAAGAGCGAAATGAGGTATTTGCACAATGGGAAAGTGAAAAAAGTGTGGTGGACAATATCCAAAAGACTAAACAGGATATTGAAAACTTCAAAATGGAAGCCGAGCGCGCAGAACGAAATGGGGATTATGGTAAAGTAGCGGAATTGCGGTATGGGAAAATCAAGGAATCCCAAGAGCGATTGGAAAAACTTCAAGAAGAGTTAGCAAGCCAACAAAGTGCAGGTACGCTGATAAAAGAAGAAGTGACCAATGAGGATATTGCAGAAGTTGTAGCAAAGTGGACAGGTATCCCGGTAACCAAAATGTTACAAAGTGAACGTGAAAAGTTATTGAATCTGGAGAGTGTATTGCACAAGCGCGTAGTTGGCCAGGAAGAAGCCATAGAAGCAGTATCGGATGCTATCCGTAGAAGCCGAGCAGGACTTCAGGACGAGAAAAAGCCAATAGGTTCATTTTTGTTTTTAGGAACTACGGGGGTGGGAAAAACGGAGTTGGCAAAAACCTTGGCCTCCTATCTTTTTGATGATGAAAATGCCATGACACGGATTGATATGAGTGAATATCAAGAACGGCATTCGGTGAGCAGATTGGTTGGGGCACCTCCAGGATACGTAGGTTATGATGAAGGGGGCCAGCTTACTGAAGCGGTACGAAGAAAGCCCTATTCTGTTGTGTTGTTGGACGAAATTGAAAAAGCCCATCCAGATACCTTCAATATTCTTCTCCAAGTTTTGGATGAAGGAAGGTTGACGGACAACAAGGGTCGTGTGGCCGATTTTAAAAATGCCATTATTATCATGACCAGTAATATGGGAAGTCATATAATCCAGGAGAAATTTGAAGATGTTGGCGACAATTTGGAAAGTGCGACCGAGGCAGCCCGTGTGGAAGTGATGGGATTGTTGCGAAAAACAATCCGACCTGAGTTTTTGAACAGGATAGACGATATCATTATGTTCACACCACTGAGCAGGTCAGATATCAAGGAAATTGTAGGGCTTCAGTTGGACCACTTGAGAAAATTGGTATCTAAACAAAATATAACTTTAGATGCAACGCAAGAAGCCATAGATTATCTAGCTCAAAAGGGATATGACCCTCAGTTTGGTGCAAGACCGGTTAAGCGATTGATTCAGAAAGAAGTTCTTAACAATCTGTCAAAGGAGATTTTAGCAGGAAGAATTACAACAGACAGTATAGTTCTCTTGGATTCTTTTGATGACAAACTGGTTTTTAGAAATCAGAACGAACTGGTCGAGTAACCTCTAGATTATATAAACTAATGCCCTTATTTTGTTAAAAGTAAGGGCATTTTGTATTTAAAATACCATACAGTATATGTTTTTCATATCTTCGCTTGTAGCGTACCAACCCTGAACCAAAAATGTCCAAAAAAGCAGAAAGAACCACCGCTTACATTATTGAGACCGTAGCGCCCATATTCAACAAGTTTGGGTATGTGGGCACCAGTATGAGTGATATTACCGAAGCTACGGGACTTACAAAAGGCGCCATTTATGGTAATTTTGAGAATAAGGAAGCCCTTGCTCTTTCCGCTTTTCAATACAATCAAAAACAATTGTTGGCTGTTGTTGACGAAAAACTCAATGTAGATGGAAATGCTTTGGACAAGATTTTTTCACTTATCCGTTTTTACAGACAATATGATGTGTTTACCATGCCTTTTGGAGGATGCCCTATTCTCAATGTTGGCGTAGATGCGCAAAACAACAATAGGCTTTTGGCTGCTGCCGTTAAAGAGACCGTTAATGAGATTGAAGGAAAAATAGCATTGGTTCTGGAAAATGGTGTTAACGCCAATGAAATTAAAATACCCGTTCCCCCATTGCAATTTGCCAAACAATTGTTTACCATGCTCCAAGGTGCTATCGCTATGGCGACCATGACCCGAGATAGAAAATACCTTGTAAATACCATAGCCTATTTAGAGCATTTAATTCAAAAAGAAATTCAAAAATAAGGGGACTGAACATGACAATACAACCGATAAAAAAATATCTGTTTTTAGTATTTGCACTTTTATTTATCACTACTGGCTGTAAGGAAGAACCTGAAGAACCAATAATATCTACCTTCTATCTTATACGCCATGCAGAAAAAGATAGAAGCAATTCAGAAAATACAGACCCCGAGCTCAATCAAGATGGATTAAACCGTGCCCTTAGATGGGCAGAGGTTTTTGACCCGGTGGAGTTGGATGCCATATATTCCACCAACTATGAAAGAACAACAATGACCGCGGCCCCGGTATCCATTAAAAAAGAGATTGAAGTCGAATTCTACGACCCGGGCGCTGTAGATATTGAAAGTTTCAAGGAGACCCATAAAGGTCATAACGTCCTCATCGTTGGGCATAGCAATACAACACCTGTATTTGTTAATCAGTTATTGGGAGAAGAAAAATATCTTCAAATGGAAGATGATGACAATGGCAGTCTGTTTGTCGTTAGGTTCATTAACGACAAAACCACTGATTTTAGATTGAAAATGGATTAGTTCTTTTGGACTTCAATTTTTTCCAATTCTATCTTGGATAACAAATCCAATCCACCTTCTTCAAACAAATGCCCTATATCCATTAAGTTGCTTCCTTTTTGTTTGGGCTTGTAATTATTGTAGTCCACAAAACGAATACCTTCAATGTACCGTTCGTTATATGCTTCCCTAAATCGTTGACCTCCCCCGTTTACGTGAAAATCGTAAGCAAGATAGTCTGGTAACATCGTTTCTTTATTGAACCAATACAAATAGGTGTCATCAAAGTCATCACCTCCCCCAGCTTGGTCAAAAGTCACCTTTACTTTGTAATATGGAACTTCCTTGATGGTTTCTTCACCAAGATATTCCTTGTTAACCGCTTTATCGTTAAGACCAAAGGGTAATTTGGAAAAATAGTGCACGGAGTTTACTGAATTGGCATAACGGGTTACCAAAGAATCGGGCAGTGAAACTAAGCTATCATTAATAAAACGCTTGAAATCCGTATTCGACTTTTTATCAGCAATCATATTGGAATCCAAGAAGGTGTACCGTTCCAATATTTTTTGACCATTCCTATAGTACGAAGAATACTTTCTATTTCTAAAAAAGAATGAAACCTTATGGTTCTTAAAGTACTCACCGCCACTTTTTACGATAGCGCTATCAATAATAGTTTGTACATCGGGAACCTTTTTTACTTCGTTCTTACAGGAAACAATAAGAAGCATCAAAATTGGAATAAGTCGTAGTTTCATGAAGTTTTGTTTTCTCAATAATCGTAAAAACCACCACAACATTACAATTTTCTACAATAAGAGTTCATATTTTTGCGCACTGTGCAGAACAACATCAACATAAAGAATAAGAGGGCCCGTTTCGATTTTGAACTGTTGGATACCTATACAGCTGGAATAGTGCTATCTGGAACCGAGATAAAATCAATTCGATTGGGTAAGGCTTCTTTATCCCAAAGTTTCTGCGAGTTCAATGAAAAAGGGGAGCTTTTTGTAATCAACATGCAAGTTGATGAATACAGTCATGGCAGTTATTACAATCACAAGCCCAAAGCCGAGCGTAAGTTATTACTCAATAAGCAAGAGCTAAAAAAATTGAGAAGAGAAGTAACCACTTCCGGATTGACCATTGTTCCGTTGAATCTCTTTATTAATGATAGAGGGCTGGCCAAAATGAAAATTGCCTTGGCCAAGGGTAAAAAATTGTACGATAAAAGGGAAAACATAAAGGATAGGGACAACAAAAGAAATTTATCCCGAATCAAGAAAAACTTCAACAATTAGTTTTTGTCTTCCAAGAGCGGTACGAATCGAAAAATACCCAATTCCTCCTTTTCAAATTCCTTTTCAGATTTTCGAATGTAGCGAGTCATAACTTGTTCATCAGACCCTACAGGTATCACCAACTTTCCGCCCACTTTTAACTGAGATAATAGAGGTTTGGGAACAAAAGGAGCTCCGGCGGTAACGATTATACCATCAAATGGAGCTTCTGTGGGAAGCCCTTTATAGCCATCCCCAAATATGATTTTTTTTGGTCGGTATCCCATTTTTCCGAAAAACAACTTCGTTTTTTTAAACAATTCCTGTTGGCGTTCAATGGTAAACACCTTTGCTTTAAGCTCCAGTAAAATTGCAGTTTGGTATCCGCTTCCTGTGCCTATTTCCAAAATGGAATCATTGGGTTTTATATCTAGCAATTCTGTTTGGAATGCAACGGTATAAGGTTGGGATATCGTTTGACTTGCACCAATGGGAAAGGCCTTGTCTTGGTATGCATGTTCTTCAAAACTACTGTCTAAAAAAAGGTGGCGCGGCACTTTTCGTATCGCATTTAAAACGTTTTTATCCTGTATGCCTTTTTTGGCGATTACCTTTGCCAACTTGTTCCGCATTCCGCTATGCTTCAATGTATCCTTCATGGTCGTAGTCTGGTGTTCGAATTTAAAAAGTTCCCGTGAATTTTACATTCGACCTTCGCTTTTATTTTATGCCAACTGAGTACAGAATCGTATTTTTGAAAAAAATCAGGAAGTATGTTAAAAGTTGGTGTTCTGGGCGCAGGACATTTGGGCAAAATTCATCTTAGGCTCTTAAATGAATCCGAAAAATATGAACTGATTGGATTTTATGACCCGGATGAAATCAATGCCAAAAAAGTAGCTGAAGAATTTGGATATACCTACTTTGAAAACATGAATATGCTGATGGATTCGGTTGATGTTCTAGATATTGTAACGCCTACCCTATCTCATTTTGATTGTGCTAAGAAAGCTATTGAAAAGGGGAAGCACATTTTTATAGAAAAGCCTATAACCAATACGCTAGAGGAGGCAGAAGCCCTTTTAAAATTAGTAGCCAAATACGGAGTAAAAGGACAAGTGGGGCATGTTGAGCGCTTTAATCCCGCATTCATTTCGGTGAAGGAAAAGGTTGAAAACCCCATGTTTATTGAAACGCACCGTTTGGCTGAATTCAACCCTAGAGGAACGGACGTACCTGTTGTTTTGGATTTAATGATTCATGATATCGATGTAATCCTTAGTGTGGTAAACTCCCCCGTAAAACAAATAAATGCCAGCGGTGTTTCGGTTATCAGCAGCTCACCTGATATTGCCAATGCAAGGATTGAGTTTGAAAACGGATGCGTGGCCAATCTTACTTCCAGTAGGATTTCGCTGAAAAACATGAGAAAATCCCGCTTCTTTCAAAAGGATGCGTACATCTCTGTAGACTTTCTTGAGAAAAAAGTGGAAGTGGTGAAAATGAAGGATGCCCCTGAAAAACCCGGGGATTTTGATATGATTTTGCAAAACGCCGAAGGTATGCGCAAACAAATCTATTTTGAGAACCCAGATATTCACGCCAATAATGCCATTCTGGATGAACTGGAAACATTTGCAGATGCAATCAATAATGACTCTACCCCAATTGTTAGTTTGGAACAGGGAACCAATGCCTTAAGAGTAGCCCTTCAAATCATAGAATCATTTAAAAAATAGATATAGAATGAACAAAATAGCTGTCATTGGTGCAGGAACTATGGGCAACGGAATAGCCCACGTTTTTGCACAAAGTGGTTATCAGGTGAACTTGGTGGATATTTCAGAAGGCTCTTTGGAAAAGGGAGTATCCACAATTACCAAAAACTTAGACCGGATGTTGGCCAAGGAAAGGATTTCCGAAAGTGATAAGTCAGCAACCTTAGAACGAATTTCCACCTTCACCTCTTTGGAAGAAGGTGTTAAGTCAACTGACTTGGTCGTGGAGGCTGCCACTGAGAACCTAAACATCAAACTCAAAATATTTGAAGATTTGGATAAGCTGTGCGATACCAATACCATTTTGGCTACCAATACTTCATCCATTTCAATTACACAAATAGGGGCTGTAACCCAAAGACCGGATAAGGTAATTGGCATGCACTTTATGAATCCTGTGCCCATTATGAAGTTGGTTGAAATCATACGTGGCTATAGTACTTCTGATGAAGTGACCCAAACTATTATGGAGCTATCCAAAAAATTAGGAAAAACCCCAACTGAGGTAAATGATTATCCCGGGTTCGTAGCCAACCGAATTTTGATGCCCATGATAAACGAAGCCATTGAAACACTTTATAATGGGGTTGCCGGAGTCAAAGAAATAGATACCGTAATGAAACTAGGCATGGCTCACCCCATGGGGCCACTTCAATTGGCAGATTTTATAGGGTTGGATGTTTGCTTATCCATTTTAAACGTAATGTACGATGGTTTCAAGAATCCAAAATACGCGCCGTGTCCATTATTGGTCAATATGGTAATGGCCGGAAAAATGGGGGTTAAGTCGGGAGAAGGCTTTTACGACTATGCAGAGTCCAGAAAAGCGGAAAAAGTAGCATCTCAATTTAACTAAATATACATGGCCTTTATAAAACCTTTTAAGGCCATACGCCCCACCAAGGACAAAGCTCCCTTCGTGGTGTCTCGTTCCTATGAAAAATATGCAAAAAGAGAATTGCGTTCTATATTAGAGTTTAACCCCTTTTCTTTCCTTCATATTATCAATCCAGGATTTAAATTCCATAAAACTATCTCGGGTAAAGAGCGGTTTAAATTGGTCCACAACCGGTATATGGAATTTTTGGAAGAGGATATTTTCAAGAAGGATAACGAAGCTAGTTTTTATCTATATCAAACAGGAAAGGGAGATTTTAAAAGTTTGGGCCTTTTTTGCACTTGTAGCCTTCAGGACTATGCAGATGACATTATAAAAAAGCATGAAGATACCATTCAGCATAGGGAAGAGCTTTTTGCTGATTACTTATATACGGTTGGCTTCAACGCAGAACCCGTTTTGATGACCTATGCTGATAGTCCTCATATTGACCGCATCTTACAGCTTGAAGTTGAAAAAACTCCAGAATATGATTTTACCACAACAGATAAAATACGCCATCAACTCTGGAAAATCTCGTCTGAAGAAACGCTTGGGAAATTAGTGGAGATATTCGGTGAAATGGACGCCCTGTACATTGCAGATGGCCACCACCGTAGTGCATCTTCCCATCTATTGGCCAAACGCAAAACCGAAGAGAACGCATCCCATACGGGTATTGAGGCCTATAATTTTTTTATGGCCTATTTAATTCCTGAATCACAGATTAAGATATACGAATTCAATCGTATGGTTCGGGATTTGAACGGGTATTCCATAGAAGAGTTTCTGATTAAATTGGATGAATATTTCCGAATCGAAAAAAAAGAAGACGGGCTTTACAAACCCACCAAGAAACATCACTTCAGTATGTACTTAGGAGGTGAATTTTATTCCCTCTATTTACGAAATACAAAATATACCTTTACAGATGCTTTAAGCAAATTAGATACCCAAATCTTATATAAAACCATTTTGGAACCCATTTTGGGGATTCACGATTTACGTAACGATAAACGCATCTCCTATGGCTATGGTAAGCACAATACCATCAAAATGAAAGACAGTATCGATAAGGGAGATTTCAAGGTAGGTTTCAGTTTGGTGCCCATCACCATGGATGAAATAAAAGCCATTGCCGATGCAGGGTTGGTAATGCCCCCCAAAAGCACTTATATTGAACCAAAATTACGCAGTGGCATGGCCATTTACGAGCTATAAATTGTTTCGCAGATGAGTATCAAAGAGAATTTGAACCAAATAAAAAGTACACTCCCATCTCATGTAACCTTGGTGGCCGTATCTAAAACAAAACCCAATGAAGACATTCTTGAAGCCTATGAGACGGGCCATCGAGTTTTTGGTGAGAATAAAATTCAGGATATGACCCAAAAATGGGAGCAGCTTCCCAAGGATATTGAATGGCACATGATTGGGCATGTTCAAAGAAACAAGGTGAAGTATATGGCAGAATACGTATCCTTAATACATGGTGTGGACAGCCTACGCTTGCTCCTCGAAATAGATAAACAGGCAAAAAAACACAATCGAACCATTCCCTGCTTGTTTCAAATGCATATCGCTAAAGAGGAGACCAAATTTGGTCTGGATATAGAAGAGTTGAAAGAAATTATATCTTCCGACATATTCAAGTCTCTTAAAAACGTAGAAATTAAAGGATTAATGGGGATGGCAACTTTCACGGAGGACAAAACCCAGATTCGTGAGGAGTTTGTGCATCTTAAATTGATGTATGATACCTTTAAACCTGACCTGCCACAAATGAATATTCTTTCTATGGGAATGAGCGGGGACTATAATACTGCCATTGAAGAAGGTAGTAATATGGTACGCATTGGAAGTAGTATATTTGGAGCAAGAAACTACCACTAGCAATCAATTTAAGTTTTATGTACGCCATTCTCGATATTGAAAGTACCGGAGGTCAATACAACGAGGAAGGCATTATGGAAATTGCTATTTACAGATTTGACGGTCACGAAATTATTGACCGATTCATGAGTTTGGTGAATCCAGAAAGGGAAATTCAACCTTTTGTATCAAAGCTTACTGGAATCAATAATAAAATGTTGCGTACGGCACCCAAGTTCCACGAGGTGGCCAAGCGAATTGTTGAGATTACAGAGGGCGCCGTAATTGTAGCGCATAACGCTCAATTCGATTATCGTATTCTTCGTACAGAATTTAGACGATTGGGGTATGATTTTCAAAGGAAGACCTTATGCACAGTGGATTTGTCTAAAAAACTACTCCCGGAGGCAGAATCCCATAGTTTGGGGAAATTGGTACGTTCCCTTGGTATACCCATGAGCGATAGGCACAGGGCTAATGGCGACGCCCTCGCCACGGTCAAACTATTCAAGTTGTTGTTGGCAAAAGATTCTGACAAGACCATTGTTCAAGAGGTAATGCGAAATGCAGAGCATGGTGAACTATCCGCAAATCAGTTGCAAATGGTATCTCAACTACCTTCCAAAACTGGTATCTATTACATGCACAACAAGGATGGGGATATTATTTTTTTAGGAAAGACAAAGGATATTCAGAAAAGGGTCAATCAACATTTTACCAACGTGGGGCAATTGGCCAGAAAGCTTCAAAAAGAAACCAAAAAAGTCTCCTTTGAGTTGACGGGCAGTGAGCTAATTGCTATTTTGAAAGAGTACCACGAAGTAAAACGTACCCGACCCAAGCATAATCTTATTACCAAGAAGAAACTCTATTCCCATGCTATCAATTTTTCTTCCAACGGAACTCCCCAAATTGAACTTGAAATTGTAAAACGCGCGTTCCGTAAACCAAAAAGCATAGGCTTTAACGGAGTAACTTCCGCAAAAAGCTTCATCAGAAAAATATCCCTTGAGAATAATGTTGAAGTTTTCAAAGAGGATAATTTCAACGGAGAAGATATTCAGGATGACAACCAAAAATGGGAAAGTATTTTTGTTAAATACAGTTTGTCAGAAAAAAATATAGCCCTTTTTGATAAAGGTAGAGAAGTTGGCGAAAGTAGTTTTATACTCGTAAAGAATGGTCAATTAATGGGATATGGTTATGCCGAACTCAACCATCAAATGAATAATATTCATATATTAGAATCGCTATTGACCCCAATGCGAAGCGATGATAATACGACTTTTATAATTGAGTCCTATTTAAGAAAAAAGCACAGACTCAAAATTTTAGAGTTAACCCTTGCCCTTTGAAAGCGCAAAAAAAACATTCTGGCTGGAAAAATTCTCTTCATGAAATTATTTATGAGGCAGACACTCCTTTGGGAAAACTATTTGACATTGCCCTGGTAATCCTCATTGTCTTGAGCGTAATCCTGGTGATGCTGGAAAGTGTGAAAGAAGTGGATGCAAGGTACCATCAAATCCTGTTTGCCCTGGAATGGATAGTTACCATCTTTTTCTCTTTTGAATACATTGCACGAATCATCAGCATCAAAAAACCTTGGAAATACATCTTGAGTTTTTATGGAATTATTGATTTTGTCTCCACCATACCACTTTATCTATCATATCTGTTTGCAGGTTCTCAAGTGCTTTTGGCTTTAAGGGCTTTCCGTTTGCTCCGTATTTTCAGAATTCTGAAATTGGTGAAGTTTTTAGGAGAAGCTTCCCAACTACGAGATGCGTTGAGGGCAAGTAGGACAAAAATTATGGTTTTTATCTATGTAGTGGTCATACTCTCCATTATTATGGGCACCCTAATGTATCTTATAGAAGGAAATGAAGCTGGGTTTACAAGTATTCCACGAAGCATTTATTGGACCATTGTTACCCTAACCACTGTGGGGTATGGTGATATAGCTCCCCAGACTAATCTTGGTCAGTTCTTGGCCACCGTGATTATGATTTTGGGTTATGGTATCATAGCAGTACCCACAGGTATTGTAACAGTGGAGTTTAACAAACGAAGAGAGAAGCAATGGGTACATACCAATACACAATGTTGTCCCAGCTGTTCTGCCGAGGGACATAGGGATGGTGCCAAACATTGCTACAATTGCGGAGAACTGCTATGAAATCCAAAAAATTGATTGTTGTAGTGGGGCCTACTGCAATTGGAAAGACCAAGTTGGCCATTTCTCTTGCACAATATTTCAAAACAGAAATCATTTCTTCAGATTCCAGACAGTTTTTTAAAGAGATGCAAATTGGTACCGCAGTACCTTCGGAAGAAGAACTAGCCTCCGTCCCCCATCATTGTATTCAACACATAAGTATTCAACAACCCTACTCTGTTGGGGACTTCGAGAAAGATGCCCTTGCTCTCTTGCAAAAATTATTTCAGGATAATGACTACGCCATCATGGTGGGCGGAAGTGGATTGTACACAGATGCCGTGGTCCACGGATTGGATGAGTTTCCCGAGGTACCCCAAAATATTAGAGTAGAACTCAACTTGACCCTTGAAAGAGAAGGCATAGAAAGTCTCCAAAAAGAACTTTTGGAAAGAGACCCTGTTTATTATGAAAAGATAGACTTGATGAATTCACATCGCTTGATTAGGGCCTTGGAAGTCATTCGTTCTTCTGGTAAACCATTTTCATCCTTTTTAAACAAGGATACTACAAAACGTCCTTTTGATGCAATATACGTTGGCATTAATGCCGAAAGAGAAATCATTTATGAAAGAATTAATCTGCGCGTAGACGAAATGATGAAACAAGGTCTATTGGAAGAAGCAAAAACCTTATACGAGCACAGAAATCTGAATGCTTTACAAACTGTAGGGTATAAAGAACTATTTCGATTCTTGGATGGAGAAATCACATTGGATTTTGCCATTTCAGAAATTAAAAAGAATACCAGAAGGTTTGCAAAAAGACAGCTGACCTGGTTACGAAAAAATCCTGATGTACTTTGGGTTGATTCCAATGCCGATTTCGAAACAATTGTTTCTCAAGTCAATTCCAAACTAGGCACACATGATTGAAAAAAAACTAATGGTGTTTATTGTTATGGGTGTTTCCGGGACAGGAAAGAGCACCATTGGAAAACTATTGTCTCAAAAACTACATATTCCTTTTTTTGATGGCGATGATTTCCATCCTGAGTACAATATCAAAAAAATGGCTTCTGGGAAACCTTTGAACGATGAGGACCGTTATGACTGGCTTGTGACCCTAAATCAGCTTGCCAAAGAAAATAAATCCAATGGAGCAGTTATTGCCTGTTCCGCATTAAAGTCGTCCTATAGAAAGATATTAAGGAAAGGTATGGAGACTTCCCTAGTATTTGTTTATTTAGAAGGGACTTTTGAGTTGATTAAATCCCGATTGGAAAAAAGGAGCTCTCATTTTATGCCCAATGATTTACTTAAATCCCAGTTTGAAACTTTGGAACCACCAATGGAAGCTATCAAAGTGTCCATAGCCCTTACTCCAGAAGAGATTATTGAATCAATTTCAAAAAATATAGAACCTTAAAGGTTATACGCTTTAGAAACAATTAACATTTATTAACTTTCTTTTGAGGTATCTTGGAAAAATTTATAAAGGTTGTTCGTAACAAAAACCTATTGTTACCGTCTAACCTACGACTAATTTAATTTATTGCTCAAAATGAAAAAACTATGCTTTGTTGCAGCTTCTATGATTACGTTCGTTAGCTGTAAACAGGAACCTAAAGAAACTGCTGAGGTTGAAAAAATACCTGGTATCGTCCTTGAAAACATGGACACGACGGTAAGTCCAAAAGAAGACTTCTACAACTACGTCAACGGAAGTTGGATGAAAAATACCGAAATTCCAGAGGATCGTACCCGTTGGGGTGGTTTTTCGGTACTTCGCAAATCCACCGATGCCGACGTACTTCAAATCTTAGCTGATGCCAGAGAAAGCGGAAAATACGATGCCGCTACTGATCAAGCGAAAGCATTGGCCATTTTTGATACCAAATTGGATTCGACTGCTCGTGATGCCGCTGGACTTACTCCACTTCAACCTGCGTTGGACGCTATCGCCGGAATCCAAAATTTAAACGATTTACAGACCGTACTTGCTACAAACCCTTCTGTAAACTCGCCTTTTTTAGGCATTAGCGTATTCGCAGACCTAAACAACAGCGCCATGAATGCGGTATATATGGGTCCTGCAGGACTTGGTCTACCAGATCGCGATTATTATTTAGACGACGACGACAAATCCAAAGAGATCCGAGAAGAATACAAAAAGCATATTGTACGGATGCTACAAATGTTAGGAGATAGCGAAGAAGTAGCTTCCGCTGCTTCAGAAAGAATTTTGGAGTTGGAAACTAAATTGGCAGAACCTAGATTGGACAAGGTACAACGGAGAGACGTGAGAAACTTGAATAACCCAAGGACCATTGCCGAAGCTGACGAGATGTTGAGTAATATCGACTTAAAGAAAATGATTAAAGATGTTGGAGCTACCAAAGCTTTCGATACCATTTTTGTAACTCAGTTAGACTATACAAAAACATTGAACAGTTTCTTAAAAGATACGTCAATCGAAGATCTTAAAACATTAATGAGATGGGACACTTTCAATAGTGCTGCAGGAAGGCTTTCTTCAGAAATTGAGACTGCCAATTGGGAATTTTATAGCAAATACTTGAGAGGTGCCGAAAAGCAAAGACCAGCAGATGAAAGGGCTTTGGCCACTGTAAATCGCTCTGTGGGTGAAGCATTGGGTCAGTTATATGTAGACGCCAAGTTTCCACCAGAAGCGAAAGCCAAGGCGGAAAAGATGATTGCCAATATTATTGAGGCGTATAAAGCAAGAATCCAAAAATTGGATTGGATGGGAGATTCCACCAAATTGAAAGCCATTGAAAAGCTAGATAAGTTTACGGTAAAAATTGCCTATCCCGATAAATGGGAAGACTATTCTGCTATGGATGTTTCTGCGGACAAGACCTATTTTGATAATATGGCTGCCGTAGATAAATGGCAACAAGATGATAATTTTGCAGATATTGGGGAACCTGTAGACAAAAGCGCTTGGGGCATGTCTCCTCAAACGGTTAATGCATATTTTAATCCTCTGAACAACGAGATTGTATTTCCAGCCGCTATCTTGCAACCTCCTTTTTACAATTACACAGCAGATGAAGCTGTTAACTATGGAGGAATTGGAGCCGTAATTGGTCATGAGATTTCTCATGCATTTGATGATAGCGGTTCACGTTTTGACTCCGACGGTAACCTTAAAAACTGGTGGACCGAAGAAGATTTAAAAGCTTTCACTCAAAGAGGGGATTCTTTAGCTGCGCAATATGACAGGGTTGAAGTGTTGCCCGAAGTTTTCGTAAATGGTAAATTTACCTTGGGTGAAAATATTGGTGACCTTGGTGGTGTTCTAGGAGCTTATGATGGTCTACAGAGACATTTTGCTGAAAACGGACGTCCGGAAAATATAGACGGATTTACCCCAGAGCAGCGTTTCTTTATGTCTTGGGCAACAGTATGGAGAACCAAAATACGGGATGAGGCTTTACGTACCCAAATAAAAACAGACCCTCACTCCCCAGGTCATACGAGAGCGATTCAGCCATTACTGAATGTACAAGAATTCTATGATGCCTTTGATATCAAAGAAGGAGATAAGATGTTTTTAGCTCCTGAAGAGCGAGTGCAAATCTGGTAGTTCAATTTTAACTTTAATAAATTAAAGGGCAAACCATAATGGTTTGCCCTTCTCTTTTCCAATAACTCCACCCTCATTCTTTTCGCTATATTTGGAAGCATTGCGTACAGAGAAATAAATGCCTTCAAACCAATTTATATGACCACTACCCTAGTTATCGCAGTGATTTCAGGAATTGCCCTATTACTTTTTCTAATTCTGAGATTAAAAATCAACGCCTTTATTGCTTTGCTTATAGGAAGCATAACAGTAGGGTTGATTGCTGGCTTGGATGCCACGGAAATCATTACGACTATACAAAAAGGAATGGGGAATACCTTGGGTTTTGTAGCAACCGTGGTAGGATTGGGGGCCATGTTTGGGGCTATTTTAGAAGAATCTGGTGGAGCCAAGACCATTGCTGATTTCATGATATCCAAGTTTGGACTAAAAAAAGCACCTGCGGCCATGGTGGTATCTGGATTCTTAATTGCCATTCCAGTGTTTTTTGATGTGGCTTTCATCATTCTAGTGCCCATGATTTATGCGCTTCAGCGAAAAACAGGTAAATCTCTTTTATTATATGCTATTCCATTGTTGGCAGGTTTGGCCATTACCCATGCCTTTATTCCCCCAACTCCAGGTCCCATTGCTGTAGCAGATATTATTGGTGCCGATTTGGGGTGGGTGATTTTAGTAGGGTTTATAGTGGGAATCCCAACAGCCTTGATTGCAGGTTTATGGTTTGGAAGAAAGGTTGCTGGTAGAATACACGTTGATGCTCCTGCCAAAGAAGAAACCGAAGAACTGTTGTCGCTTCCACCAATAGGACAAACTCTTTTGATAATTGCCTTACCTATTTTTTTGATTCTTTTAAATACAATAATGGCAACCGGAATATTTGGTATTCAATCCAAATGGTTACTACAGACCATTGCTTTGATAGGACATCCGTTTGCAGCCCTAATTATTGCCAATATCTTAGCTTGGTATGTTTTCGGTATCCGTAGAGGGTTTTCCAAAAAACAATTGTTTGACATTACTACCAAATCGTTGGCGCCAGCTGGCACCATTATATTACTGACTGGGGCCGGAGGAGTCTTTAAACAAGTGTTGACCGATACTGGAGCAGGAAAGTTACTAGCTACCTCACTTAGTGATGCTGGAATCCCAGTATTGGCTTTCGCATTCATTAGTGCCGCCATTGTACGAATTATTCAAGGGTCTTCTACAGTAGCCATGATTACCGCCGCGGGATTAATATCACCTTTATTGATAAGTGCTGCTCTAAAACCTATAGAGCTAGCTTGTATGGTTATTGCCATTGCTTCGGGTGCCAGTATTTTTTCTCATGTAAATGATAGCGGTTTTTGGTTGGTAGGGCAATATTTAGGTATTTCTGAAAAGCAGACTTTTAAATCCTGGACCATCATGACCACTATTTTAGCTTTTATTGGAATTTTGACCGTAAGTGTGGTTTACCTATTGGTATAAATGAAAAAAACCACCCCAAAAGGTGGTTTTTCTATAAACTATGTAAACTCTTTATTGATTTTCAGCCTTTATGACCAATCGGAAACCTTCCCCATGAATATTGAGAATTTCTACAACATCATCCCGCTTTAAGTACTTTCTTAATTTGGCAATATATACATCCATACTTCTGGAGGTGAAGTAGTTATCATCTCGCCATATTTTGGTCAGTGCCAATTCCCGGGGCATCAAATCATTTTCATGAAGTGCCAAAAGGCGAAGTAGCTCATTTTCTTTTGGAGATAATTTGATAGGCTCCTCTTCCATGTATTTTAAGAAACGTAGCTTTGAATTCAAATGGAAGTTTCCAATCTGGAATTCAAATTGTTTGCTATCGGCCAAAGTACTGGAGGCCTTACGCTGAAGTATTGCCTTTAGTTTCATTAGCAACACTTCGGAGTCAAAAGGTTTGTTCAAATAGTCATCCGCACCTGCCTTGTAGCCCTTCAACACATCCTCTTTCATGGTCTTCGCAGTAAGAAAAATAATCGGCACATTCTCATTCTTCTCCCGGATTTCCCTGGCCAACGTGAATCCATCCTTGTAAGGCATCATGACGTCCAGGATACACACATCGTAGTTGTCTTTTTTGAACTTTTCAAAACCTTCCATTCCATTTTTTGCCAATACGACATCAAAATCGTTCATAGAAAGATAATCCTTGAGAACAATACCAAAATTTGGATCGTCTTCGACCAGTAATATTTTTTTGTTTTCTGTTTCCATAGTTTCTTAAATTAAAGGAAGCTTGATAAAGAAAGTACTGCCTTTTCCTTTTTCACTTTCTGCATAAACTTCTCCTTGATGATCTTCTATTATTCGTTTAACATAGGCTAATCCAAGCCCATGACCTTTTACATTATGTATATCTCCGGTATGTTCCCGGTAAAATTTCTCAAATACTCTTTTTAGGACCGGTTTGCTCATTCCTGCACCCTGGTCTTTCACTTTGATAATGATGTGGTTTTTGGCCAATTCGGTATACACATCAATTTTTGGGGCCTCTGGAGAATACTTTACCGCATTGTCCAACATATTTACCATAACATTGGTAAAATGAACATCGTTGGCAAGTACCTCTGATCTTTCTGCATCTAAATGCGCTTCTACGTATCCACCTCTATCGGCAACTATTAATTCTATATGCGCTAAGGCATCATTAATAATATCATGGGCATCTACCCTATCTTTACTAATGTCCAACTGGTTCTTTTCCAGCTTGGAGATACGCAATACGTTTTCAACTTGGGCGTGCATTCGCTTGTTTTCATCCCTAATCATTCCTAGATACCGCAACACTTTATCCGTATCCGAGATGGACTTGGGATTTCGAATAGCCTCAACCGCTAAGTTTATTGTCGCGATTGGTGTCTTAAACTCATGCGTCATATTGTTGATGAAATCTGTTTTAATTTCAGAAATCTGTTTTTGCTTTATCAATTGATAAATAGCACTTGAGTAAGCAACAACAATCACCAAAGTGAAAACTAAAGACAGAATTGCCATCCCCATTATGGATTTGAACAAGAACCTTTTCATTTTAGGAAATGTGAGCAACAACGAAAAGTTGGTACTGCCCTCACTATCCTTAAAAATGGGGGCCCTGTACATTTTAGTATCCGAAAACTTGAATTTCTTGGATTGTACTTTAGTTGGGAATCCCTGACTATACACTCCATATTCAAAATCAATATCTATCTCCCTATTTTTCAGCTCTTGTGCCAAAAGCAATTCTATTTCTTGTTTGGACACTCTTTTATGAATAGGTCTGCTTTTGGCATACTCCATAAAAACGTCTTCCCAAACAGCCTTATCAATACTGGATAATCCACCTATTTTTTCGGCTTTTTGAATCGGTGTTAAACTATAGCGCTTACCGTCCAAACCAAATTCCTCTTTGAACACCGCCTTGGTACGCTTGCTGGTGTAATTTTTAAAGGTGGTGGTATCCTCCCCATTTTGATTATCAAAGAACGTAGATGTTATGTTGTAATCCTCTTCTAAAATTCCATGGGAATAGAAAAGAATTTCATCTGAATTCAAATCCCTATCAACAAACAAAAAGTTTCTGAACTGAGTGGTCTTAGGTTGTCCAATGCTATCTACCAGAGAAGCCAGACGGTCTGAATAGTCTTTCATCTCCCTCTTTTCCACCCTGTTCGCTACCCTATCCAGTATTCCGGTAACTGTCCTTGAAAATTGTTCTTCTTTGTCTTTGACCGATGTCCTTATCCAATAAACTTGCACGAAAATTATGCCTGTTAGAGACAAGCTCATTAGAATGACGAGAAGAACAAAAAGCTTCTTGTTCATTGCGGTAAAATTAGAAATTTAACATTTAGCCCTTTTATCGTTTAACCAAACCTTAACAAAAATGTTAAAATTTAAACCTAAGCTATTGATTTAACAATTGCTTTATGAATCTCGAGGACTTTGTTTTGGGTAGTTTCTAAATCAATATTTTCAACATAAAAATGGGCCATATCCATTTTATTCTTATCCTCCATTTGATTTTCAATGCGTTGTATTACATCACTTGTGTTACTCTTATCCCTTTTAATTACACGCTTTACGCGAATTTCTTCTGGTGCGGTAACCAAAACTATGGCATCATAAAAATCTTCATTCCCATTTTCAAAAATCAAGGCGCTTTCTTGAATTACGTATTCCGAATCCTGTTTTTGGGCCCAATCCATAAAATGCTCTTTGACTACAGGATGTACGATTTTGTTTAACTTTTCAAGTAAATTAGTGTCGGCAAAAACCTTTCCCGCTATATATTTACGATTTAGCACCTCATTTTTATAGGCCTCTTTACCCAAAAGTTGTGTTATTGCCTTCTTTAGTTTTGTCGAACTGGACATAAGTTCCTTAGCCTGCATATCGGAATCATACACCGGAACACCCAATTCTGTGAACATCTTTGCGACGGTACTCTTACCACTGCCAATTCCTCCGGTCAACCCTATCTTTATCATTTTCTTTCCAAAACAAAATTAACGGTTCGCTGTTGCAAACGTACCGCGTAAACGGTAGCAGGTTTTTTAGCCACTTTTAGAAAAAGACTATTGTTTGCTCTTCCTCCTAGTTGCTTATAGTCTGCTATAATCTCAAAACTTTCAGGGTTTATAGCTTTAAGTTGATCCAACGAGGCCTTGCACACCAATGATACGGTATTTGGGAACATTTTCACCTTATAGTCTTCAGGGAAGTTTACGGGTTTTACTTCCACTTCAAACACCTTTTCAGAGAATTTAACCACATGTCCTGAAACCTCTGCTCTGTTCGTGGAAAAAATACTGTTATCCAAACCTTTAGGGAAGATGATTGATGCGTCTTCCGAAAAATCTTTTGAAAGATCATTTAGAATAATTGGCTCTGTTTCTACTTCGAACAATGTATCTATCTCATTGGCAGGGCCTTTTACCATTATGGAGTCTGGTGAAATTGTTAGAACTCCATCCAATATATGATTGGGTTGAAACTTAAGCTCAATTATGGGTTTTACCACCAGTTTTTTTTGAGACACCTGATATAAATCGACAACCCATCGGGTACCATCTAAATCCAACAGAGAAATGTTTTGTGAAAGTTGCCTCTCCATTTGTTTCTTAAGAATGTCTTCCGTTAAGAAATATTTTCCATTTTCATGATTCACTTGGGAGAGACTTATATCCATCCGTTTATTGAAAAACTTGTAATACAACAATTGAAATCCACTAGTTCGAACTTTCGCCTCAAGGTTTTTTGAAGCTTTGTTTCCTAAAAACAAAGTGTCTGGTAAACTTTTATAGTTAAGGGTAAAGTTTGTTCTTGATTCGTAAGAATCAGAAAGGTTACTTAAAAACCAGGCCAAAAAAGAACAAACCAAAAACAAGAAGAAAATCTTTACTTTTCTTCTATTAAGTCCAGCGATGAGGTTACGTTCCATTTTCTATAGGTTCTTGAAGAACAATTTTGGAAAAAGTTCTTCAGGCTTCTTATTGCTAAAATTAACCAAGAAAGTGGATTTTAGAAAACCATAACCGTATCCGGTGAATTGAACCAGAGCCGCATACACCGAAAGAAAGGCCACAACTAGGCTTTTATTCTTTACTAGGGAATCTACAAATAGGAGTAAAAAATAAAGGATACATACCGATAATGGCCAAACTATTCCCAGAAAAGACAACACAATTGAAGCAATAAAACCAAAAAGAAAAAAAGTGGGAAACCAATACGTAATCCGTGCAGTTTTAGGGTGCCATTTGGTCAATATAGGTCTTACCATACCAAATTTATTGACCTGAGTATAAAACTTGTTCCAGTCCACCCTTCTTTTATGATACACATAAGCCTCAGGAAACAATCGAGTGTCAAATCCTGCGTCCCAAATCCTAAAGGTCAAATCTGGGTCTTCTCCTGGATGAATCCGTCCAAACCCTCCTGCTTTTTGAAATGCTTCCCGCGAAATGCCCATATTAAAACTCCTAGGTTGGAATTTCCCTACTGCTTTTTTACCTCCACGAATGCCTCCGGTGGTCCAAAAAGAGGTCATCACATAATTAATGGCCTTTTGAACCGTGGTAAACGAATCATCTGCTGCATCTGGTCCACCAAAACAATGTACGAAATTAGACTTCAACTCTTTATGTACCTCTTCTAAGTAGCTTGGAGGTAATATACAGTCAGAATCCAATACAATAAAGTAATTTCCCTTGGCCCTTTGCATTCCATAATTTCTGGAGTCACCAGGCCCTGTATTGGATTTGAAGTAATATGAAATCTGTAACCTATCTTCAAACCGGGCAATAACTTCTTTGGAATCATTAGTAGAACCATCTTCGATAATCACCACTTCATATTCTCCAGAATACTTTTGTTCCAAAAGACTCTCCAACAGTTCCCGAATCTCTTCAGGCCTATTGAAAACGGGAATGATTAAGGACAGTTTTACATCCATAAAAAAGAAAGCCATCCATAAGAGGATGGCCCATTGTTTTACTTTCTTATCACTTATTTGGAGAATTCATCAATAACTTCTTGACTAACCCCAGTGTTTGAGAAACCTCCATCATGGAATAGGTTCTGCATGGTCACTTTTTTAGTAAGGTCTGAAAACAGCGTTATGGTGTAATCTGCACAATCATCCGCAGATGCGTTGCCCAAAGGCGACATTTTTTCTGCATAGTTGATGAAACCATCAAATCCTTTTACGCCTTGACCGGCCGTGGTTGGTGTTGGCGACTGGGAAATAGTGTTCACTCGAACTTTTTTCTCTTTACCAAAGAAATAGCCAAAGCTTCGTGCCACCGATTCCAAATAGGCTTTATTATCCGCCATATCATTATAATCTGGAAAGGTTCTTTGAGCCGCCATATAGGTCAAAGCCACAATACTTCCCCATTCGCTCATGGCATCTGCCTTAAAAAGCGTCTGCATTACCTTATGGAAAGAAAGTGCTGAAACATCCCAGCCCTTGGTCGTGAAATCGTATTTCTCATCAGTATAAGCTCTACCCTTTCTTACGTTTACGGACATTCCAATGGAATGAAGAACAAAATCCAACTTTCCACCTAAGATTTCCATGGATTTTTCTACCAGATTTTGAAGGTCTTCCTCATTAGTGGCATCCGCAGGGATAATTTCAGAATTGGTTTTTTCGGCCAGTTGGTTAATTTGCCCCATGCGCATGGCAATGGGAGCATTGGTAAGTACGAATGTACCTCCTTCTTCATGAACCCGTTCTGCAGTTTTCCAAGCAATGGAGTTTTCATCAAGAGCTCCAAAAATGATACCTCGTTTTCCTTTTAATAGATTGTACGCCATAGTATTTTATTCGCGTTGGTTTAGCGACAAAGATATTTATTCTTTCTGATTATACTATCTAAAAAGTGTAGTGGCAACTAAGGTTGTTTCAAGAGTTCCCGAGCATGCGCCATAGCAGAGTCTGAAAGTGCTTTGCCTCCCAACATTTCTGCAAGTTCCTCTATCCGTTCTTCTTCTGACAATTGCCTCATTTGAGTAGTATCCAAACCATCCTGTTCCCCCTTATATACTTTAAACTGATGTTTTCCTTTGGAGGCTACCTGTGGCAAATGTGTAATGGAAAAAACCTGCATACTTTTACTCATCTCCAACATGATTTCTCCCATTTTTCCTGAAATCTCACCAGATACCCCTGTATCAATTTCATCAAACATTAAGGTTGGCAATTGTTCATATTGAGCCAAAATGGATTTTATCGTCAACATGATACGGGAAAGTTCACCCCCGGAAGCCACTTTTTTCAATTCGCCATACGATGAGCCTTTGTTGGCCGAAAAAAGAAAGGTTAAATCGTCTTTACCATTGGATTTGAAATCTTTAGCTGGATTTATCTCTATTTTGAAAGTGGCAGAAGGCATTCCCAATGTGTAGAGACTATCCTGAAGCCTGCTTTTTAGTTGCGGAATTACCGAATTACGGGCATCCCGAATTTGTAAAGCCATTTTCTCCAAGTCTTTTTCAGCAGCCAAACATTCCTGTTCCTTTTTATCAATGCGAGCCTCTACATTCTCTACAGCATCTACTTTCTCCTCCAATTCGCCCTTTACCTGAATCAATTCCTCTACAGAACCTACTTGGTGCTTCTTCTGTAAATCATACAGCAACTGTAATTGACCGTTAATACTGTCCAATTTCTGGGGATTTGCTTCCACCCCACCCTGCATATTTTCAATTTCTGAAGCCACATCATCCAACTCAATATATATGGATTCTACCCGCTTAGAGAGTGAATCATACATAGATCCATATTGGGAAAGGTTCTGAAAAATGCGTTTAAGTTCCTGAACCTGTTCCGCTATGCCTATTTGCTCACCATTCATCAATTGATGGCCTTGAGTAAGCAATTCCATTATTTGCTCTACATTACTGAGTTTTTCATGCTCAGACTCCAATTCTTCCTGAATTCCTTCTTTCAATTGTGCTGTCTCCAATTCTTTCAGCAGGAAAGAATTATAGTCATGTTCTTTATTCGCGCCAGCCTGAAAATCTTCTAATTCCTTTAATTCTGCAGTTAATTTTTTGTAAGAAGTCAACTTCTGTCCATACGCCGTAAGCCGTTCCTTGTTGTTGGCCAAGGCATCCACAACCTTTAGTTGAAAATCATTTTCCGTCAATCTAAGGGTTTGATGTTGTGAATGCACATCTACCAACTGTTCTCCCAAGGATTTAAGAATATCCAGAGTAACCGGAGAATCGTTTATAAAAGCCCTTGATTTACCGCTGGGCAAAATCTCCCTTCGTAAAATGGTATCGTCTTCATAATCCAAATCATGCTCAACAAAAAACTCACGCAATCCGTAGTTAGAAACAGTAAACTCGGCTTCGATAATACACTTTAGTTGATCATTCTGTAAACTGGATAGGTCCGCCCGTTTTCCTAAAGCAAGTGCTAATCCTCCCAAAAGAATGGATTTTCCGGCTCCTGTTTCACCGGTAATGGTTGTAAAACCTTCAGAAAAGGAAACATTGATATCATTGATCAATGCATAATTTTTAATGGAAAGATGGGTAAGCACAATTTGTTTTTTACCCGATAAAGATAAATGTCTTTGAAGAAATGGACTAGTAATTTATTTCATTCCAAATATTGGAATAAAATGGTGCCACGCTGTTCAAGGTTTCTTTTAGGCGTACAATGTCCACTTTGGGGCCGTCCGAAAAGATGTTCTGTATTTCTTCCGACTTGGCATCAAAAAAGGTTTGAATCAAAAAAGCATTGGGTCTTCGCTTGATAAGGGTTTCAAAAAGTCTAAGACTTCCAGCAATTACCTGCTTACCTGTACTGTTGTTATCGCCTAAAATATCCAATCCCTTACGATGATAATTGTACATGGCTATTCTGTATTCCCTAAAGGAATTGCTTAAAAGATTGTCCACTAATTCAAAACGGGAACGGGTTCCAGTTTCCTGACTCCAACCGGCCGAGTTGGTTCCCTGGGCTTGTGTTACGATGTTTTGTGCCCGTCTGTAATAATCATCCCCGCCTTGAAGGGAAAAAGTATCGGCATCCAAACCTATTATGATATAGACGTAGTAGGCCACTACTGCAATTAAGTTCGATTCAAATACATTCTCATTATACACCAAAGGTTGAAATTCTTGGTAAATGAAGTTAAATGCGTTGTCCTTGTAATTGAATACAGGGCTTTCATAAGAAGTATTGTAAACCGGTCGAGATGATTGGATTTGGATGTTAGCTTCAAACCTGTCCGATTCATATTGGGTTACGGTGATGAACATTCGTGCATTGATGCGTTCATTTTCCCGAAACACCCTGTCTGTCCACTTATTTTTGTTGACAAAATCATTCAAAGAACGCTCTAGCGTTTTAAAAATCTGTTGATTGGTTTGATTAACCTGGTCTGAATTCACAACTACCTCACAGTTCAATTCCTGAGCTGTCCCGTATGAGCAAATAACAAGAAGAGAAAAAAAGAAAAGTAGTTTATGCATGAATCCTGGCAATGATTTCATCCCAAATATCTAAAGCAACTTCGGGCTTTGTCTTCAAAGCAAACGTTTTTATCTCCAAATTCTTATCGATAAACGAAACTTTATTGGTTCCTGCTCCAAAACCAGCACCATCATCTTTCAAGGAATTTAGAACAATGGCATCCAGATTTTTTCGTTCCAGCTTACCTTTTGCATTTTCCATTTCGTTTTCGGTTTCTAATGCAAAGCCTACGAGAAATTGATTTTTCTTTTGCTGCCCCATTGAGAGGAGAATGTCAGGATTACGTTCAAGCTCTATAATTAAATCCCCATCCTTTTTCTTCATTTTTTCTCGGTGAACTTCTTTGGGGCGATAATCAGCAACTGCAGCTGCGCTAATGGCAATATCCATGTCCGCATAATATTGGTGGCATGCCTCATACATTTCTTGGGCAGATGTAACGCGAACGAGCTGAATTCTATCGTTAATGGGGTCTAAACTTGTAGGACCAGATACTAAAATAACATTAGCCCCTTTATTTGCGGCAGCTTCAGCTAGTTCAAACCCCATTGTGCCGGAAGAACGGTTTCCCAAATAGCGCACAGGGTCAATCGCCTCATGGGTTGGTCCGGCTGTAATCAACACCTTTTTATCTTCTAAAGGAAGCCCTGAAAGTAAATCTTTTGTAATGTAGGAAAGTATGGTTCCTGGTTCCGCCATACGTCCTTCTCCGTGCAGACCACTGGCCAATTCACCGCTTTCGGCTGGTATCATTTTATTTCCAAAGGAAATCAATTTGTCCAATGTGGCTTTAGTGGATGGATGTTTGTACATGTCCAAATCCATAGCCGGAGCAAAATATACGGGGCATTTTGCTGATAAATAAGTAGCCAACAACAAGTTATCACATGTGCCATTTGCCATTTTAGACATTGTATTGGCCGTAGCGGGGGCAATTATGATTAAATCTGCCCATAAGCCAAGCTCCACATGATTGTTCCATGCCACACTACCATCCTCCTCATTAACGAAATCGGTAAGCACAGGATTTTTTGACAGAGTGGAGAGCGTTAGTGGAGAAACAAAAGAGCTGGCACTTGAAGTCAAAACTATTTTGACCTCAGCGCCAGCTTTTATAAACAACCTTGTTAAAAAGGTGGTTTTGTATGCGGCAATTCCTCCGGTAACCCCTAAAAGGACTTTTTTACCGCTGAGCATAATTTATGCGTCTTTCTCTGTGTTTCTGTAATAGATTTTGTCCTCTAGCCATTCTATGACTGCCAGAGCATGTGGTTTTGGAAGTTTTTCGTAAAACTTAGAAACTTCAATTTGCTCTTTGTTTTCAAAAACCTCCTCCAAGCTATCGCTATATGTGGCAAACTCCTCCAACTTTTCCAACAACTCTTTCTTTATCTCAGAGTTGATTTGTATGGCTCTTTTCGCGGTAATGGAAATTGCCTCATAAATGTTTTCTGTTTTGTCATCGAATTCGTTTCGATTCAATGTTTTTGTAGAAACCGGAGCTTTAGTATTCTTTAAATCCTGCATGATGCCTAATGTGTTTATTCTCTATTTGCTTTCTTCGGGAAACCTACCTAGTTCTTTCTGAATTCTCTCCTGTAAGTTATCCGCTCTTTTTTTAAACTTTGTTTCTGGAAAATACCGTAACAAGGTATTGTACGAGTCCTGAGCCTCTTCTAGACGTTCTTTTTTTCTATTATCCGTGCTGTTCATGGCCAGGGTTGTAGCAGCTTCAATCTTGTAGTACAATGCTTCTTCTCTATATATCGAACCAGGGTTATCGGAAACGAAATTATCCAGAGCTGCCATCGCCGATACTAGAATTGGAAAGTTAAACTGTCCTAATTTGTTAAATTGCTTTGCAATTTCTATTTGTTTTTTCTCCTTTTTTGAGGTTAGTTCCTTAGCCATGGTATTGGCCTCTGCAAAAAACTCTGACTCAGGGTATGTATTTATAAAGGTTTGAAGCTTAGAAAGTGCTTTGTCCGTATCAGTTTGGTCCAACGAATACTTTGGAGACAGCATATAATAACTTTTCGCCCCTAAAAAAGACGCTTCTTGAATCTTATCACTAGTTGGATATGACTTTACAAAACGTTCAAATTGATATCCCGAGAGATAAAAATTCTTGTTTTTGTAATAAGTGTCCGCAAAGAAAAACATAACACGCTCCCCTTGTGGTTTTCCTACATATCTAGGTGCTATTTGTTCAAATAGTCTTTGGGCTCTCTTGTAATCACCCTCCTTGTAGAATTTTTCCGCAAGCTCGTATTTGGCCTTAACATCATCTTCTTTAAGCACTTTTTGATACTCACTGCAGCTTGTTAGAACCAAAAGGCCTGCCATTACTATATAGAAAAAGAATACCCTCATTTTCAAAAACATTTTGCAAAAGTAGCTATATTCCATGGATTTAAAAAACAGATAAGTGCCCTAAAAATAAGGTAGTCTTTGGTACATCCATAGATTTTAGCGAAGCTTTAACGCGGTTTATGCGCTTACCTGATTCAAAGACTTCAGATAGCTCACAATTTTCTCTTTGAGATGGCGTGATGCTTCAACCAGTGGTAAGCGAACGGCAGCACCTCCCAAACCCAGATGTTCAAAGATACTTTTTATCCCCGCTGGATTTCCTTCCTCAAAAATCATATGCATCAAAGGCATTAATTGATGATGTATTTGAAATGCCTCCTTGACCTGTCCATGCAAGCCAAAGTGAATCATTTGTGAAAACTCTCGAGGCAATCCTTGTCCTAAAACAGAAATTACCCCAGCGCCACCAGCTAAAACAGTTGGCAAAGCGGTAAAATCATCCCCAGAAATTACCAAAAAATCCTCTGGTTTGTTTTGCAGAATAGCATCTATCTGAATGGAATCACCACATGCTTCTTTGATGCCTACAATGTTCTCAAAATCTTTAGCTAAACGCACCGTAGTTTCTGGTAACATATTGCTCCCTGTTCGCGAGGGCACATTATACATAATTATAGGTTTAGGGCTTGCCTTTGACAACGCCTTAAAGTGTTGGTAAATTCCTTCTTGTGTGGGTTTATTATAGGATGGGGATACGGAAAGTACCCCGTCGTATTCTGACAAATCCGTTTCGCGTAATTGTTGCGCTACAGCTAAAGTATTATTTCCACCAATACCTATGACCAAAGGCAATCTCCCAGCATTTACCGTACTTACTTTCTGGACTACTTGCCGCTTCTCTACCCCGGTAAGTGTTACTGATTCTCCGGTAGTACCCAATACCACAAGATAATCTACTCCACCTTGAATAGCATGCTCCACTATGCGTTCCAACGCGGAAAAATCAATTATACCGCTTTCTGTAAAGGGTGTCACCAGTGCTACCCCTGTCCCATTAAACTGTTCCACTATATCTCGTTTAAAACCTTCAAATATTTTTTCAATTCACTCTTAAAAAGATTAAAATCCTTAAAAGGAGTATTCAAGATCAAATCATTAAACTTTGGATCTATGGTACTGAATCCAACTTTTAGACGGGCTTGGGTTTGGATGGAAAGTAATTTCAACATCAGATTGTCTTCTTCGTAATAATTAATGAGCAAATCGTATTCCCTACCTAAAAATTCCAAAACGTATCCGTTTTCTATGTCGCCTTTCCAGCCTAAATCCTTATCCGAAAAAACTTGGATAGCATAGGGAGAGGTATTGTCGAAATCTCTTTTGTACCCAATAATTTTAATTGCATTGGGCCTAAGCGAAAAATCATCTATCAACTCGTAAAATCGTTCTCCATCCACAAAATTGTCCAAATCCACAATACATCCAACACGAGTAATCCCCTGGTCCCTTTTTACTGGGGTTTGAGGCCTCGCCATTTCCTCCTGCAAGAATTTTTGCCCGGATTTAACTTTAAATTTATCTTGGAGTCCTTTGAAAAACATATTTTTCCACCATTTTTGCAAAGGTAAATATTCTACCAAGATTACTTCCACAAAGATAACGAAGGTGATAAATCCAAAAATACAACATTTTGTTATAATTATAACTGTTCTTTTTTTTGCTTGCAAAAACCAGGATAGTCAGCTATCAACCATTGAAGGTGCTCAATTGGATATTGACACATCACTCACCGATGTTGATTCGATACAGCAATTCATAGCTCCCTACAAAAAACGAGTTGATGCGGTTCTGGACAGCACCCTTTCCTATGTTCCACATTCCTTGGTCTTAAATGATGGAAGCCGAAATACATCCATGGGGAATTTTGTAGCAGACTTGGTCTTTGAAGAAACCTTTCCCTTGGTTCAACAAAAAATAAATAAACCGCTTGATTTTGTAGTGTTGAATAGAGGGGGTATACGTTCCATTCTGTCGGAGGGGAACGTAACCGCAAGAAATGGTTATGAAATAATGCCTTTTGAGAATTATATTTCCGTAGTTAAGCTCAATGGGACACAGGTTAGGGAACTGATTCTCTTTTTGACAAAATCCAAAAGAGCCCATCCCTTTTCGGGAATGGAAATCGTAATTGATTCTTCCGGTTCATTAGAATCTGTAAACATTCAAGGTGCGCCCTTCGATGAAAGTAGAAGTTATTACGTGGCTACCTCAGATTATTTGGTGTCCGGAGGTGCCGATATTGGTTTTTTCCCTGCTGTTGATTCCATTTTAGATACTGAATATCTGCTCAGAAATGCGATAATCGACCATTTTAAGAAGAAAGATACGTTGACCGCTAAGGTGGATGACCGTTTTATTGAATTGAATTAAATGAAGAGAAGAGATTTTATACGAAATACAGCGGCCACTTCCACCCTATTATCTTTGGGAGGCTTAAGCCTAAATTCCTGTTCCCATTTTGGCGAAAAAAAAGTGACCATACTGCATACCAATGATGTGCATAGCCATATTGAGCCTTTTCCAAGTAGTCATTCTAGGTGGGCAAATCTAGGGGGTGTTGCTCGCAGGGCAGATTTGGTGGCCAAAATTAGAAATGAAAACCCCAACACGCTTCTGTTGGATGCTGGGGATATTTTTCAGGGCACACCTTACTTTAATTTTTATGGTGGTGAATTGGAGTTTAAGCTTATGAGTAAGCTAAAATACGACGCGGCCACCATTGGAAACCATGATTTTGATAATGGCATTGATGGGCTTTTGGCCCAAATTCCCCATGCGCGTTTTGATTTGCTCTCTGCCAATTACGATTTTTCCAACACGGTATTAGACGAGTTTGTGAAACCTTATAAAATCTTCAAAGTTGATGGCTTAAAGGTTGGTATCTATGGCATTGGTATTGAATTGGATGGTCTGGTATTGAAAAAAATGTATAAGGAAACGCAATATCTTGACCCTTATGAGTTGGCTTTAGATTCGGAAAGAAAACTCAAGGAAGAAGAAAATTGTGACCTCATCATCTGCCTTTCACATTTAGGGTACACCTACCAAAATCCTGAAAGACCCTCAGATACGCAGTTAGCACAACGTACTGAGCATACCCATCTTGTTATTGGCGGGCATACCCATACTTTTTTGGATAAACCGGAAGTACGTACCAATGCATTGGGTAAATCGGTCCTAGTCAATCAGGTTGGTTGCTACGGTATTCATTTGGGGCGTATTGATTTTTATTTTGACTCCAAAAAGAATATCTCCTCAGAAGGCGTGAGTATTAGGGTTTAGATTTTAACTTCTTCAATAGTGGTAAGTGGTTGTTTTTTTTTCATCAACCCCATTACCTTTTGTAGCATTTCAATAAAAAACCACTCAAAAAGTTAATTATGAGTGGTTTTCTTTTATGATGAATTGTGAAAGGGTCAAGGGCAAACAAACACATTGGTTATTCCTGGAAAGGACCAACCATTACTATTGACCAGAAACCCTGCGGCAAAATCTGCTGCTAAACCGCAAATCGTAATGCCCTCCATACCACAAACAATAGTGGTGGGGCCTCCATTTAGTCCTACAAAATTCGCCCAACCGATTAAAGTGGCATTTGCACTGGATGGGGACATGCCGGAACTATCAAACATTCCGGTCATATCTGTCACATTATTAATGGGTAATCCTCCAAGGTCTTGGTCATAGGAGGTGGCACCTCGAAACATAAATGACATATCACCAACGTTTTCGGTAAACCAATTGCTGATGTTTTGATTAAAAGATGATGCAGAATTAAACATACTACCCATATCGGAGACATTTTCCACATTCCACTGACTGATATTTTGATTAAAGCTATCTGCATTAAAAAACATACTGGACATATCGGTGACACTTTCTGGAATCCATCCGCCGATATCACTATTAAATGAAGATGCATTGAAAAACATAAATTGCATGTTCTGAACTTGGTTAACTTCCCAATTACCTATATCACCATTGAACGAGATAGCAAAATTGAACATGGAACTCATATCCTCTACACTACCAACATCCCAATCGCCGATTTCAGCATTAAAAGAGCGTGCTTCCATAAACATTTGACGCATATCTGTAACATTTTCCAGAAGGGGTGGGCTCAATGCTGAGTATTCCTCCAAGTTTTTACAAAAGAAAAATGCCCTATTCATGGTCTGCCATTGAATATCTCCCCATTGGTTGATTCCTCTTAAGGCTAATTGTGAATCCTCAACGGAATTGAACATATTGATCGCCGGAAAAACACCTTGTATGGCTACAACATACGTGCCGGCATTATCATAGGTATGGGTGAAATTTTCTGGATTGGCCATGTTTATACTTTCAATGGTACCATCTCCCCAATCAATCATAAAATCGTAGTTGTAATTTTCATTGGCTCCTATAACCAGTTCAAAATTGTCTGATGGCACCTCCCAAGTTGTTATGAAGGAGGTAGATTGTTCTACCAGAGCATCGCTATCATTTATTACCATAATTGTAATTTGGGCTTCCACGGGTTCATTAACCCCATCAGAAACCGAAATGGTTATTTGATGCTTCTCAGTGGTTTCAAAATCCAGGCTTTGTCCAGCGTTCAACATCAAATCGCCGTTCTCTGTAATAACGAAAAGATTTCCATCATTTTCAGAAATTTCAAAAGTAAGTGGGTCATTTTCCGGGTCGGTAGCCTGTATTGTGCCGATAAGATCAGTTTCGGAGATGCTTTCGAGTGCGGGAAAAGTTTGGTCTTCTATTAGAGGTGGTTCGTTTACGTCTTGTACAACGACCGTAACAGCATTAAAGAATTCACCTTTTCCATCTGTAACACGTACAGTGAATTGATGTTCTTTGGTAGTTTCAAAATCAAGGGCCTCTCCCTCAATCAGGCCAAAGTCACCGTTGTTGTTCATTTCGAACAGATTTGATTTATCCAGTGCTATTCTCAAGGAAAGAGCATCCCCATTAGGGTCATCTGCTTGGACCGTTCCAATAAGTTCAGAATCTGCTACGGATTCCGGGACTTCAAAGGTTTGCGGATTAATCTCAGGTATCCCTCTGCCAATTACTTCATTATCATCACTACAGGACAGTATTAAGAATCCAAATAGTATGCTTCCGATTATATATTTTAGCTTCATTTCTATGATTTTAAATACAATTTCTCGATTGTCAGGCTTTCTTGTCCTTCCTAATTGATGGATAGATGATTTGGATTGATAGATAATGTCATTACCTATTTTCCAAGTGAGAATTCTCAAAAAAGAACAATGTCCCTAAAAGAGAATCGTGGAAATAAAAAACCGCTAGAACAAATTCTAGCGGTTTTTTTGGTTCAATGGCACTATTTAATAAATCATGGACAGAATATAACACCCTCGTCATTTATCACCCATGAGAATACATCCGCTAAATCAAGTCTAGCTTGATCACCTAAAGTACCGGAGCATACTGCTATACCCTCAGCACCCAAAACAACCCCATTGGCTAAATTTCCTTGATTGTACCAACCAAGTAATGTGTTACCATAATTTTCTGAAGATATTCCTGAATTATCCAACATTCCGGTCATATCAGTAACATTACTAACGATCCAATCACCTAAATTGGCGTTAAAAGAACTAGCATTTTTGAACATACTGCCCATAGACCCTACTAGGCTCAGATTTGGAGTATCTTCCGCTTTAAGTTCAACATTTGGACATTCGAAAAAAGCAAATTCCATGGACTGCCATTCAATGTTTCCCCACTGGTCTATGCTGACCAAGGACTCTTTAGTAACTTGATCAGCAACTTCCATCAAAATAGCTGGAAAAGTACCTTGTATGGCCACTTTATATTCGCCAGCTGCGGCATATTCATAAGAGATATTTCCTTCAATCGCTTCATCCGAAGCTCCATCTCCCCAACTTACGGAATAATTATATTGGAAATTACCTTCATCCGTTGGAATGGTTATAGTAGTATTAGATTCTTTTGTCACGAAGGTGATTATAAACGAATCTGGACTGTTAGGCAAAATCTCAGCCAATGTATCTGCTACATTTTCTACCAAAATATCCACTTGGGCAATCACAATATCTGAACCATCGGTAACCGATATTTCCAGTGTATGCTTTGTTTTGTTTTCGAAATCGAGCGACAAGCCTTCACGTAAGCTTATCTGACCATCGTTGTTTATTTCGAACAAACTATCATCATCATCGGTAATACTAAACTCCAACATATCCGGATTGTCCAAATCCGTAACCTCTACCGTTCCGATGATTTCGCTATCAGGGATATTTTCTGGTTTACTGAACTCATAGGTTTCTTGACTAAATGATGGGGACTCATTCTCAGTTACGTTGACCGTAAGTGTTGCTGTAACCTTTGTTAGACCATCGGTTACACCTATGGTAAGCAAATGCTGGGTTTTGGTTGCAAAACTCAATATTTTACCCGTTGCAAGACTAAGGGCTCCAGTTCCAGACAACTCAAAAAGGGCATCGCTGTTCGCGTCCAAGGTAAACTCGAGAGCATCGCCGTCAGCGTCGTTTGCGGTGACCTGGTAGATGATGTCAGTATCCAATATGTTTTCACTGGTGTTTGCGGTCTGGTCTGAAATCACAGGAGCCGTGTTGGCCACCGTATTGTCGTCATTACTACAAGAAAAAATTAGAAATGCAGTTAAAGCTGAAAGAATAAATTTTTTAGGTGTCATTTTTTTACATTAAAAGGGTTATGGGCTGCAATTTCCCTCTTGTAACTATTTATTTTGGGCATGGATTGATGGATGCCTTATACGGATTGATAATTGATGGTTTAGGAGCAATATCCCGTTAAAATGATACTTTTCGTGGATAAAATGCAGGTTTTTGAGTGATGTGTGATGGAAGTTAATATGCTTCTCATCGTCTAGAAACATGAAAGTTGAGGACTTATCCCTGTATTGCGATTTCAACCAACTGTTTCAACTCCTCGTCCATACCATATTTAGGAAAAGGTTGGTCTGCTTGCCTATACCAGAAAGCTGCATTCCAATCATCGCCCTCTTTCCGGTGCAAATAGGCGTATATCCAACTACCTATTGGAGTATGTAAATCTTGGGCAATATTGTGTGAAGCGTTCCAGTCGCCTTTGGCGTCATACCATAACGCTTTTAAAGCAAGAGTCCATTTTTCAGGAGGAAGCGAAAAGTCCAATGTCTCTTTGAAAGTTTTAAAGTCAATAGGTAACATGAGTACTTATTAAAAACTGTTTTTTATGTTCATTTTGTCTTGAAACAAAACGAACCAAAAATTCAATAAGATTTCTGGGAAATTTTTAAGGCTACGCCATAAAACCGCTGGAAAATCTTATCGTTTCATGCTCTTTTTTGCTTGGCAAAACGCACTTTCACTTGATTTACCACTATTTCTTTGAAATCTTCGAGTTTAAATAGTTTAGATCATGGCCAAAAAATCCTGTTCAGAGATAATAGGAACTCCAAGGGTTTCAGCCTTTGTTTTCTTGCTTGGCCCCATATTGACCCCAGCCACCAAAAAGCTGGTTTTTGAAGAAATGGAAGATGCCACCTTACCACCATTGTCTTCAATTAATTTTTTCAATTCGTTTCTGCTGATGTTCTCAAAAACCCCTGAAACCACAAAAGTCTGACCCTTTAGTTTTTCAGTCTGACCTTCAAGCTGCTCTTTTGACAGTGAAAATTGTAATCCGCGAGATTTAAGCCGGTCCACTATCTGAATATTTGCCAGATTACCAAAAAACTGAACCACGCTTTCAGCAATTCGACCACCAATTTCATCCACAGCCACCAATTCTTCTTCCGAAGCATTCATTAGGGCATCAATATTTTTGTAGGCTTTAGCTAATTTTTTCGCCACCGTCTCCCCTACATAGCGAATTCCCAAAGCAAACAGTACCCGCTCAAAGGGAATCGCTTTGGATGCAGCGACCCCATTTACCAAATTTTCAGCCGACTTTTCAGCCATACGTTCCAAAGGCATTATCTGTTCCTTGGTCAAAGTGTATAAATCTGCGTAATTGCCTATAAGACCTTCTTTGAAAAGCAATTCCACTGTTTCCCCACCCAATCCTTCTATATCCATGGCCTTGCGGGATATAAAGTGTTGAATACGACCCGTAATTTGTGGAGGGCATCCCATATCATTGGGACAAAAGTGTTGAGCTTCACCATCTTTTCGTATCAATTCTGTTCCACACTCTGGGCAACAGCTTATATATTTGGTAACAGCCAATCCAGCAGGGCGTTTAGTTAGGTCGACCGCAATAATTTTAGGAATGATTTCACCTCCTTTTTCCACAAAGACCGTATCGCCTTCGCGAATGTCAAGTTTCTCAATCTGGTCTGCATTGTGCAAAGATGCTCTTTTCACCGTAGTGCCAGCCAATAACACGGGGGTTAAGTTGGCTACCGGGGTAATAGCACCGGTACGCCCCACCTGATACGTAATTTCATTCAGAACCGTTGAAACTTGTTCCGCCTTAAATTTATAGGCCATGGCCCATCTTGGTGCCTTTGCAGTATGTCCCAATTCGTCTTGGTAACGTAAACTGTTCACTTTAATGACCACTCCATCGGTCTCGTAGGGTAAATCATGACGATGTACATCCCAATGTTCCACAAATTTCAAAACCTCATCAATGGATGTACACAATTTGGCAACGGTAGGCACTTTAAAGCCCCAAGAACGCGCCTTTTCCAAAGCTTCGAATTGAGAGGACAATCCTAACTTCTCCCCTGCTAAACTATACAATAGGCACTCCAATGGGCGTTGTGCCACTAAAGCACTGTCCTGCAACTTTAAGCTCCCTGAAGCGGTGTTTCTCGGATTCATGTAGGGTTCTTCACCATTGGCAATCCGTTCTTGATTCATTTTGGCAAATCCCTCAAGGGTCAGGATGATTTCTCCTCGAATATCAAATTTTGGTGGATAATCTCCCTTCAGCTGTAAAGGCACAGACTTAATGGTCTTGATATTAGTGGTTACATCATCTCCTTGAAAACCATCGCCTCGTGTAACTGCCTTTGCCAACTTACCATCTTCATAGGTTAAGCTAATGGAGGCACCATCATATTTCAATTCACAGGTGTATTCCACCTCTACATTTCCCAAAATGCGTTGAATACGCTTTTCCCAATCCTCTAAATCTTCTTTGGAATAGGAATTGTCCAGCGAATACATTCTGTGTTTATGTTGGACGGTCTCGAAATTCTTGGTCACGGCACCTCCTACCCTTAAAGTGGGCGATGTAGCATCGTAAAACTCTGGGTGAGCTTCCTCCAAAGCCTGCAATTCCTTAAGTTTCATATCAAACTCGTAATCCGAAACCGTAGGTTTATCCAGAATGTAGTAACTATAATTGTGTTCTCTTAATTCTTCACGAAGAGCAATAATTTTTTCTTGGGTGGTCATGGTTTTTTCGCTTTTAGCATTCTGTCGTTTCCAAAGAGATCTTTGCGCAGTTCAATTTCCAAAAAATTATGCGCTTCTAAAAGTGTATTGGTCTCTTGCCCTAAATATTGATTGATTTCCAAGTAAATGTATCCGCCAGATTTTAATTTTTCCTTCGCGAATTGGACTATGGCTTCATAAAATAATAAAGGATTATCATCTGGCACGAACAGAGCTCCATTGGGTTCGAATTCTTTAACATTGTTTCGCATTTGGGCTTTTTCTTGATGGCGCACATAAGGTGGATTAGACACAATGATACCATACTCAAGTGCTGATTCAAGGCTGTGATTGCCATCAAGAATGTCCTGTTGATGAAATGTTACTGATGCCTTATTATCATTTGCATTCTTTTCCGCCACTTTAAGTGCTTCTTCAGAAATGTCCAGGGCATGGACTTCTGCCTTTGCTATCTTCTTAGCCAAAGCAATGGCAATACACCCGCTTCCTGTTCCAATATCAAGGATTCTCGATTCCGATTTATTTGATTTTACATCCGAAAGCAGCCATTCTACCAGCTCTTCAGTTTCCGGTCGAGGGATTAGAACGTGTTCATCTACATAAAATTCCAAACCCATAAAATGCGCCTTCCCTAAAATGTATTGAATTGGCATTTCGCTTTTTAATTTGGAAAGGGTTTCAAAAAGAGGTTGTTCCTCATATTTGGTTAGGGCTAGTGTAGGTTGCAAAACCAATGCGAAGCGCTCCAACCCCAGATAATGCTCTATTGAAAGATAAAAGAAATTGTCTACTTCCTCCTTGGGATAGATTTGCCTCAATTCTTTATGAAAAATGGATTTGATTTCTGATAATAGCATCCAGCTAAAGGTATTTAATCATAAATACTGGGCAGGAATGATGTCCTGTATCTCCTAATCTATTTTCAATAAATTGAAATCCGAACTTTTCGTATAGACGATGAGCAGCTTTCATATCGGGCATTGTTTCCAGATAACAGGATTCAAATCCAAAACCCTCGGCGGCCCGAACACAAGCATCCATAAGTCTTTGTGCCACACCTTGCCCACGGGCTTTTTGAGCTACGTACATTTTTTGAAGTTCGCAAATGGTTTCCTTAGCATTTTTCAAAGGAGCTATTCCGGCACATCCCAAAACTTCATCATTTTTTATGGCAACAAAATAACTGGACCTTGCCTTGGCATACTCATCGAACATATTATCAAGCGCTTTATCCTCATAGGCTGTACCTACTTTTGGTACGCCCATATCCGATAAAATAGAACGAATTAAACGGGCGATTTGTTCGTTGTCCTGTTGCGCTATTTTACGAATTACAAGCTCCATCATCGTGTAGTTTAATATTCTATTTTTGCGCTGTGAAGATACATGAAAAATATATCCGTAGATGTATTCAATTGGGTGAAAACGGACTGGGCAATACTGCTCCCAATCCTATGGTAGGCTGTTTGATTGTTCATAATGAAACTATTATTGGAGAAGGTTTTACCAGCCCCTACGGAGGCGCCCATGCAGAAGTAAACGCCGTAACATCTGTTTTGGATAAAAATCTGTTATCCGAATCGACTTTATATGTCACCCTTGAGCCCTGTTCCCATTACGGCAAGACTCCACCTTGTGCCAATATGATAGTTGAACATAAGATTCCAAAGGTGGTGATTGGATTGAAAGACCCGCATGACAAAGTTGCGGGAAAAGGCATTCAAAAATTAAGGGATTCTGGTTGTGAGGTAATTGTGGGTGTTTTGGAAAAGGAATGTCGTTGGCATCATAGGCGATTTTTGAGTTTTCAAGAGAAAAAACGACCCTACATTATTCTAAAATGGGCAGAGACCCGTGATGGATTTATTGCGCCATCATCTACTTCACGCACCGAAAACCCTGAACCTTATTGGATTACCAATACCAATTCCAGACAGCTGGTGCATCAATGGAGAAGTGAAGAACATGCCATTTTAGTTGGGACGCAAACAGTTTTGGAAGATAACCCAAAACTCACCGTTCGCAATTGGACCGGTTCAAATCCAATTCGAATTGTATTGGACAAAACCTTAAAAATTCCTAATCATTTCAACATATTGGATTCAGAGACAAAAACTATAGTAATTACTGAAGTGGAAGATGAATCCAAATATGCCAAGGCCCCTGATTATGAAATCATTGATTTTTCAAACAATGTAGTTTCGCAGATTTGTGAAATTTTGTATACATACTCAATCACCAGTTTAATTGTGGAAGGTGGCTCTCATACCTTACAATCTTTTATTGATTCTGGTATTTGGGATGAAGCACGCATTTTTAAAGGAGATAAGGCTTTTGGCGATGGCTTGCATGCTCCGGAAATCAACGGAACTCTTGTAAATGAGAATAACATATTTTCGGACACTTTAACGATACTTACTCCATGATTAAAAACATTATTCTGGATTTTGGTGACATTTTTATCAACTTGGACAAGGCGGCCACTGCAAATGCTATGCTTCCGTTTGGTTTCAAGGAAATTACTCCTGAATTAGACTATCTTTTTAAAACATATGAAAAAGGTAATGTTTCATCTGAGGAATTCTTATCCATAGTGTCAAAACACTTTCCTTCGGCCACCCAAAGCGAATTAATCCAAGCTTGGAATGCCATTCTTCTGGATTTTCCCATACATCGTTTGGATTTTGTAGAACAATTAGCTCAAGATAACACCCACCGTTTGTTTTTGCTTAGCAACACTAACGACATTCATATTGAGTTTGTAAAACAGCAAATGGGTCTGGAAAATTACAATCGGTTCAGGAACGCCTTTGAGGTATTTTATCTTTCCTATGAAATGGGAATGCGCAAACCGGATACCGAAATTTTCGAGTTTGTACTTCAAGAGAATCGTTTGAAGGCCTCAGAAACCCTATTTGTGGACGATACCAAAGAAAATACGGATGCAGCGGCCAGTCTTGGTATAAATTCCTGGAATCTCAAAGTAGGTGCTGAAGATATTACCCAACTCAAATCTCGTTTGTAAATGTTGGCTCTTGTTCTTAGTGTGCTTTGCTCAACACTTATATTGGTGATTTTTAAATTGTATGCCGTATACGGCGTCCAAACTTTATATGCCATTATTGTAAACTACATAACTGCTTGTTGTACAGGTTTACTCTTTTATACGGGTTCGGTGACAATTAGTGATATTCTGGAAAAACCTTGGGTCTTGGGCACTTTGGCCTTGGGCGTACTTTTCATACTTGTGTTCAATATCATTGCAAAAACCTCTCAAGTAGCTGGGGTTTCTGTAGCCTCGGTAGCTACAAAAATGTCTTTGGTCATTCCGGTTGTTTTTGGAGTATTCCTTTATAAGGAAATACTTTCGACTATTCAGGTTTTTGGTATTCTTTTGGCCTTGGCTGCAGTTTACTTTACATCGGTCAAAAAGAATTCCCGTAGTGTTTCCAAAAGAGTTATGCTTCTTCCGGTTCTTGCCTTTTTAGGGTCCGGACTAATAGATGCATTAATCAAGTATTTTGAAGAAATACATTTAACGAATGACGAACTTCCCATTTTTTCTGCTGTAGTCTTTTGCGCTGCGGCATTGACTGGGTTTCTGTTCATAGGGATAAATACAGTTAAAAAACCTCTTAAGGTGAATTTCAAAAATGTAATTGGAGGCATAGCTCTTGGAATACCCAATTATTTTTCCATTTTCTTTTTGCTTAGAGCTCTTCAAAATGAGCAATTTACAAGCGCTTCCATTTTTACCATAAACAACGTGGCCATAGTAATGGTATCTACTTTAATAGGCATATGGTTTTTTAAAGAAACGATGTCCATTAAAAACTGGGCTGGCATTGCAATGGCAGTTATAAGCATAGTTTTAGTCGCTCTATTTTAAGTAGGTGCATGAGTGATATCTTCAAAACATTGGCCAAGCCTTCAATACAAATACTTTATAAAGACAGGAAGAGTAAGTTTTATGGATATGCATATCCTGTTTCTTCCGAAGAAGAGGTAAAACCGATTTTGGAAGCTCTTAGAAAAAAACATCCGTCGGCAAATCATGTATCTTATGCATGGCGCTTAGGGGTCGATTCTTTTAGTTACAGAGCGAATGATGATGGTGAGCCCAATAATTCAGCAGGAATGCCAATTTATGGGCAAATACAGGCTTTTGATGTAACCAATGTACTTGTTGCGGTAGTGCGTTTTTTTGGTGGAGTTAAATTAGGAGTTGGCGGTTTAATTCATGCTTATCGAGAAACAGCTCGTTTAACTCTCGATGCATCAGAAATAATTCAAAGTGTACAACATTCCAAAATAACTTTGCATTTTGAGTATCCTAGCATGAACAAGGTTATGCGGGTTTTAAAACAACATAAAATTACCATCCTTTCACAAAAAATGGAGCTTAACTGTAGAATGGTAATCTCGGTCCGGAAGAGTAAGGCTCAAGAAACCGGTGAATTATTTCAAGAAATTCCAGGAATAAAGATTGAGGGTCCGTTCTAGTCTGCCACTTTTTCCAATATATACTCGGGGCATCGCGTAGGCCTTTGAGTATTCATGTCAATAAATGCCAAAACCGTGTTGGCCTTAACCAATAACTCTTGGTTTTCGTTACTAATTTCGTAATCAAACTCAATTTTAACGGTTGGTGTTTTCACCAAGCTTGTTTTAACCATGAGCAGGTCATCATAACGAGCGGATTTTTTATATTCCAATTGTAAGGAAATTACAGGTAACATGATTCCATTTTCTTCCATACTCCTATAACTTATACCCAGGGCTCTCAGCCATTCTACACGACCCATTTCCAAGTACTGTGCGTAATTGCCGTGGTACACCACCCCCATTTGGTCGGTTTCCCCATAGCGAACCCGAAAAGAAAATGAATTTTGTCGCATATTCTGAATGAAAAATTTTATATTTAGAGGCTTGGTTAACGTTGGCGAAACATGCAAAAAAAAAACAAAACTTTCAACTGGTATTTGATTTTTTTTTTCAAAAGATTGTTCACATATTTGTCGCATCCAACGAGCACCTTTCAACCCTAGGTACTCTTAGCAAAATAAAAATTTAGCTAACCAACAACAAGGAAAAACTTTTATGAGTGTTACTGCAAATTCCGTGTGGAACAAATGTTTGGCTTTTATCAAGGATAATATCCAACCGCAGGCATTCAAAACGTGGTTTGAACCTATTAAGCCTATAAGATTAACAGACAATGCACTGAGTATTCAAGTGCCCAGTAAGTTTTTCTACGAATGGCTGGAAGAGCATTATGTAAAGCTGCTTAAAGTAGCCCTCACAAAGGAATTGGGAAAAAATGCCAAACTCATCTACATTATAAAGATGGAAAACAAATACGGCAACAAAGAACCATTTACAGAACAGATTCCAAGTTCAAATAGAACAGCAATGGCACCTCAGGAATTGGATGTACCCATTACCTCAAAAAGTCCAGAACTAAAAAATCCATTTGTTATTCCTGGGATTCGAAATATTAAGATTGAATCGCAGCTCAACCCTAGTTACAATTTTGAAAATTTCTTGGAAGGAGATTCAAATCGGTTGGCACGTTCTGCAGGTATGGCCGTAGCAAATAAACCGGGAGGAACATCTTTTAACCCTTTACTGGTATTTGGTGGTGTTGGTTTGGGAAAAACACACTTGGCCCATGCCATTGGAGTTGAAATAAAGGATAAATATCCTGAAAAGACGGTGCTCTATATTTCAGCAGAGAAATTCACCCAACAATACATTGAGTCTGTAAAAAAGAATACCCGGAACGATTTTATCCATTTTTATCAGTTGATCGATGTTTTGATTATCGATGACGTTCAGTTCCTTTCGGGAAAATCTGGAACGCAGGATGTATTCTTCCATATTTTCAATCATTTGCACCAAAATGGAAAACAGGTAATCTTAACCTCGGATAAGGCACCTGTAGATATGCAAGATATTGAGCAACGTTTGCTATCCCGTTTCAAATGGGGACTTTCCGCAGAATTGCAAAGTCCAGATTATGAAACCCGCGTTTCTATCTTAAAAAACAAGCTCTTCCGTGATGGTGTGGAGATGCCGGAGGATATTGTGGACCATGTTGCTAAAAATATCAAAACCAATATTCGCGAGTTGGAAGGAGCCATTATTTCGTTGATTGCCCAATCCTCCTTCAATAAGCGAGAGGTTACTCTGGAATTGGCTCAGCAAGTCGTTGAAAAATTTGTAAAAAATACCAAACGAGAAGTTTCCATAGATTATATCCAAAAAGTAGTATCAGATTACTTTGAAATGGATGTAGCCACGCTTCAGTCCAAAACTCGTAAAAGACATATTGTTCAGGCGCGACAGTTGGCCATGTTCTTCGCAAAAAAGTTTACCAAAGCATCATTGGCAAGCATTGGTTCTCAAATTGGGAAGCGTGACCATGCCACAGTGCTACATGCCTGTAAGACGGTTGACAACTTAGCGGAAACAGATAAACAATTCAGAAAATATATTGAGGACCTGAACAAAAAGTTCTCTTAACCCACCCCCCTTCCTTTCATGAAAACCAAGGTTCTAATGGTCTGCCTCGGAAATATTTGCAGGTCGCCATTGGCCGAAGGAATTTTAGCATCCAAAGTTGATAGAACCAAAGTATTTGTAGATTCCGCAGGAACCGCTGGATATCATGTAGGAAATCCACCTGACTCCCGTTCCATTGCTGTTGCCAAAAGCCACGGTTTAGATATTGGCCATCAAAGATGTCGGAAATTTTCAGTTCTTGATTTTGATGAGTTTGACCATATTTATGTCATGGATAAAAGTAACTTTTCCAATGTTCTTGGTTTAGCCACTACTGAACATCAATCAAAAAAGGTAAGATTGCTCTTGAGCGAATTGAGCAGTGGCCCCCAAGAAGTCCCTGACCCCTATTACGGCGGTGATGATGGTTTCGAAAAAGTATATCAACTCATTGAATCTGCATGTGAAGAAATCATAAAAAAACTTGATTGAAATGGAGGAAAATAAGCCTAGTCCAAGTTTGGTTGCCGGAAAGGTGTATTTAATACCCACTACACTAGGGGACAATGCTCCTTTGGAGGTACTACCCATTTCTATCAAAAGAACCATTGAAAATATAGACCACTACATTGTTGAGAATGAAAAAACCGCAAGAAGGTTCATAAAAAAGGTAAGCCCTGGAAAATCTCAAGCGGATATAGAAATAGAAACTATAAATAAATACACTGACCCAGCCGTCATCCCTTCCTTTTTGGATCCCTGTATCCATGGGGACCATGTGGGCATACTTTCGGAGGCCGGTTGTCCTGGAATTGCAGACCCAGGTTCCGAAGTAGTCCGTATTGCACATGAGAAACGAATTCAAGTGGTTCCCTTGGTAGGTCCATCTTCCATATTAATGGCGATGATGTCGAGCGGTATGAATGGGCAAAACTTTACATTCAACGGATATCTTCCCATTGAGGCCCCTGAGCGCAAGGCCATGATTAAAAGACTGGAACGTATTTCCAGGGAGACGGGACAGTCCCAGATTTTTATGGAAACTCCTTACAGAAACAATAAACTTTTAGCAGAACTCACAAAAACGCTTCAAAAAAGTACACGCCTTTGCATCGCTACAGATATTACCCTACCCACAGAGTTTATTAAAACAAAAATAGTCCATGAGTGGAAGGAGCTGGATGTAGACTTGAATAAAAGGCCTACCATCTTTATCATTCAAGCATAAAAAAAGCCCGGAATCAAAATTGAAACCGGGCTACTTATTTTTACAATGCTCTTTTACACCTTAGCGTTACGCTTTTGGTGAATATTGGAAACATCGTAACCTCCAAACTTCTTCATGTAATAGGAAATGGTAGTTCCATACGCATCGGCAACATCTTTTTTGCCATAGGATCTCAGATATTTTTTTACATTCCCTGCTCCTGCTAAGTGTGCCGCAGCAATGATTCCCGACTCCGTAATTTCTATTCCACGGATACGCTTACCATTGAATCGCTTAATGTCCCTTCTCAAAATCCATTTGTTCCGGGCTACATTTACTTCAAAGACCTTTTCCTGAAGTGAGGCGTTATTCAAAAAATCGTTGGTGTCATATACACCCATCAATTTCAAAGTGCTTCGTCCAAACTGATACTTTCCAAGGTATCCCAAGGTGTTCACTACTTGGTAGCGTCCCTGCGACTCTTTAAAAGCCAAAGCTTCTTTAAAGCCGTTGTACGATTTGCCCAAAAAGGGCGGAGCAATAGCAGCTTCCTCTGTCGAATCAAATTCGAAGGAAACCGTAGGTTCAGTTTCTAGTGTCACTCGGAGGTTTTCAGGAACTTTGGGGAATTCCTTCTTTGTTACCGAGTACGAGCCGAAACTCGTTAAAATGACAATCATGGCAAGATGCAAAATAAAACTAATCCATCTTTTCATAATTTACATATTTAAGATTCCAGTGTTAAACACACCGAAATTTTATTTTGGCCGGCAAATATAGTGGGAGACTTTTTGTTAACAATGTTAAAGCTCCTAATATTTTCATAAATCAGGCCTAAATAACGTTAAATCGCTGAAAATTAACGGTAAAGGGTACTATCGATAGGTTTTTTGGGCGTTCAGCCAACGAACGTACTGAGCCTTATTTCGGTTGTGTTGCGCTAAAGTCTCGGCAAACTTATGGTAGCCAAAATTGGATACGTCAGCAACAAAGAAGAGATAGTCATGCTTTTCACGATTCAAGACTGCGTCAATAGAAGAAATATCAGGCATGGCAATGGGCCCTGGGGGTACACCCTTATATTTATAGGTGTTATACGGGGAGTCTATTTCTAAATCCCGATATAGGACACGTTTAATAATTGTATCGTAATTTCCGGTTTCCTTTTTTATCGCATAAATCACCGTGGGGTCTGCCTGCAATAGAATTCCTTTTTTGATTCTGTTCAAATACACACCAGCCACTCTCGGACGCTCATCAACTTTGGCAGTTTCTTTTTGAACTATGGAAGCCAGAGAAATAACTTGTAATGGGGTTAAATTTTGTGAATTGGCTTTCTCAAGGCGTTCCTTAGTCCAGAATTTCTGATATTCTGCCAACATTCTGTCCCTGAATTTTTCAGCTGAAGTATTCCAGAAAAACTCATAGGTATTGGGAAGGTACATGGCCAATTTCGTATCATCTGAGAACCCATTTTCATTTAAAAACCCTAGATTATTGAATGCAGTATACAATTGAATACTGTCCGCTTCCAATTGTTCTCCAATTCTCCCAGCCAAAGCGGCCAAGGATTCTTGGTTATTGAAGGAAACACGTACGGGAGTATTATTGCTCCTTAGGGAATTTATGATTTCGTTATTGTTCATTCCCTGGGTCAATGGAAATTTTCCTCCTTTTATATTGTCCACATATCCCTTCCGTTTTGCTACCGCTTCAAACGAAGCTACATCTTTTAACAAAGGAGCTAATTGTTGGGTCACCTCTGAAAATTTTGCATCTGAGGCAATAAAGACATACGCGGTTTCATTGTTGAATTGGGTATTGGGACTAAAAATGGCAGAATATATTTGATAAACAACAAAACCGCAGATAATCAAACCTAGGATGGCCACTGCCCAAAGTATTTTTTTAATGTACATGGGGATTCAATTTTTGGTACATAATTTCATTTTTAAAGCCGTTACTGGTGCGAACCCACTCTTTTTTAGTTCCGATTACTTCAAACCCAAGTTTTGTGAACAAATTGATGCTTGCTATATTATCCTCTAAAATATTGGCGTAAATCTGATGCAGATGGAGCGTTGAAAAAGCATACTCACAAAAAAGTGAAATAGCCTCTGCCCCAACCCCCTTGTTTCTATTGTCTGGATTTGAAATGACTAGGCCCATACCAGCTCTGGCATTTTTTGGGTCAAAATCAAACAAATCAATTAAGCCCAAGCAAATACCTTCCTTATCGCATATGCATAATCTTAATTGCTTTACCTCGTAAATATCTCGATGAGCATTTTCCAAGTAAGATTGCAGGACCTTTTTGGAATATGGTTTAGTAGTGCCACTTATTTCCCAAATCGAGGTATCGTTTTCCAGTTGATAGAGAAAATCCAGGTCCGAAGGCTCAAGTGCCCTAAGGTTGATATGGGTTCCCTTCAAGTTTACCATTCCACTTTCCCTTTAAATACCTGTTTTGCTGGACCTTTTAGAAAAATATTGGTGTACAATCCGTTTTGGGTATCAAAACTTACCGTCAATTTTCCGCCAGGCATATTTATAAATACCGTATTTGATTCTGTTTTCCCCATTTTGTGCATGGCAATGGCAACAGCAGTTACACCCGTGCCACATGAGAGGGTTTCATCTTCTACACCACGTTCATATGTGCGGGCATTAAACGCACCATCCTTTGATTCTGAAACGAAGTTGATATTGCTCCCCGTTTTTCCATACATACCATACCTGAGTTTGGCTCCTACCTTTTTTACATCAACTTCTTCCAAATCCTCCACAATCTGCACATGATGTGGCGACCCTGTATCCAAAAAACTGTAGGTAGGTTTTTCCTTCACCTCATGAACATTCCCCATCTTAAGATTGACTATATCTCCTTCAATGGTAGCATAGTGCAAACCATCAATAGCGTTAAAAGAGGTTTCCTTATCAATCATACCCAAAAAGTGTGCAAAGGCTACCGCACAACGTCCACCATTGCCACAAAGACTTTGACTTCCATCGGAGTTATAGTATACCATCCTAAAATCAGACAATTTGTCATTTTCCAAAAGAATAAGACCATCAGCCCCTATACCAAATCTCCTATCGCAAAGTTGGCTGATAAGCTTGGTATTGTTTTTGGGGAAAACATTGTGACGATTGTCTATCATGACAAAGTCATTGCCGGTTCCTTGATATTTATAAAATTCGGCCTTCATACTTTCGTTCAAAAGAACAAATATAGGGCATTCTTTAGGGAAATTTTTGTAGTTAAAAGGGAGTTAAACCGGTCAACACAAAAGTGAATTCATTTAATTTTGTTAAAGCCAAATGTTAAATATTTATTGAATTATGAAGAAAATTGGAAGTTTATTTTTGGTTTCCCTATTTGCAGGAGCTATCACCTTGGGATCGTATATATTATTTTTTGAAAAGGATACCTATAAAATAATAGAGAGTGCACAAGAAACTCCCTTTATAAGCACAAGTAATTTAAGCGCATCTGCCAAGGGCGCCGGGATTAACGAGGTTGACTTTACCATTGCTGCCGAGAAAACAGTAAACTCGGTAGTACACGTAAAAAACTTGACCTTAAGCAAAGGCTCTGGTAATAGTCTTGCCGAGTTTTTCTATGGATTTGAAAAGAAGCAAACTCCTCAAATTGGAACAGGTTCTGGAGTGATTATCTCTCCCGATGGTTTTATTGTAACCAACAATCATGTTATAGCCAATGCAAGTCAGCTTGAGGTTACCCTGAACAACAAAAAAACATATAAAGCCAAAGTTATCGGAGCTGATAAGGACTCTGATATTGCTTTGTTAAAGATTAATACGGATGAGGCTCTACCCTACCTTGCTTTTGGTGATTCGGACAATGCCAAGGTGGGTGAATGGGTGCTAGCAGTGGGCAATCCGTTTAGTTTAACGTCTACGGTTACTGCAGGTATTGTAAGTGCCAAAGCCCGTTCATTGGGAAGAGGCCAGTCGTTTATCCAAACCGATGCAGCTGTAAATCCTGGAAATAGTGGAGGTGCTCTTGTAAATACAAATGGAGATTTAATTGGTATTAATACCGCGATTACATCACAAACAGGTTCTTATGTAGGATATGCATTCGCCGTTCCCAGTAATATTGCCAAAAAGGTGATTGAGGATTTAATGGAGTTTGGTAACGTGCAAAGAGGTCTTTTAGGCATCAGAGGAGGTGATTTAAACACCGAGATTGCATCTGAATTGGGACTAGATGAAATTGAAGGTGTGTATATTTCAGAAATAACAGAAGAGTCAGGTGCTTCTGAAGCTGGTTTAAAAGAAGGGGATGTCATAAAAAAGGTTGATAATATTTTAGTACGGAAATTTTCTGAACTAACTGGGTACATTTCTTCAAAAAGACCCGGAGACGTTATTGAAGTAATGGTAGACAGAAAAGGTCAACTATTGAAGAAAAGCGTACGACTTAAAAAGCAGCAGAGCATCATTCTTCCTGTAACTTATTTTATGGTCAAGAATCTTTCCAAAGAAGACCAAAAGGAATTTGGTGTAAAGGAAGGTGTAAAAATAGTAGATGTTCCAGAAGGTTACAGCAGATACGACCTAAAGGATAAGGTTATTACTGAAGTAGATGGTAAAGAAATAACCAATATTGACGATGCCAAAGAGGTATTTGGAGAAATATCGCGTTATGGACGAACCAGTTTCACCATGATAAACAAAAATGGAGAAAAAGAACGTTTAATCCTTCAATAGCATATCAAAAAGATAAATAAAAAAAGCACCCTTCTTCGGGTGCTTTTTTATGACCAAAAGGTTTTACGAAAACGATTGAAATATCTAATTTTGCCGAAAATTTTAAATACACAACCTAAAGATGAGCGATATCCGTTCCTACGAAAAAGAACTTGCCTTTCAAGCTGATAGAAGAAAAGCCACAACAGAATTCATTAAAATCATCAGTGACTTATGGTACGACAAGGCCATAGAGGTTGTTCTTTTCAAAAATCAAATCATTGATAAGAATGTAAGTGACATCATTAATCTGCACGAATATGCCGGGGAATTTGTACAAAAGCCCATTTCCATTTTCGATTCCGTAGAGATTTTAAGAGCTATCAATGATATTAGCCTCCCTCCTGCCAAATTGGATATTGGAAAATTGACCTATGAATATCACTCAGATGGAAATACACATCTCAATGTAAAAGCATTTGTACTCGATAAATTAAAGGATGCCCATGCTTCCAAAGAAATTAAACCAAAGGATGTTGTTTTATATGGTTTCGGAAGAATTGGGCGTTTAGTGGCCAGGGAACTCATGACCAAAACCGGTCGTGGCAGTCAGCTTCGGTTGAGAGCGGTTGTGGTTAGAGGAGCTTTATCACAAGAAGTCCTTGAAAAAAGAGCCGCTTTGCTCAAGACTGACTCTGTGCACGGTCAATTTATGGGAACAGTGGATGTAGATGTGGAAAATGAAGCCCTTATCATAAATGGTACTACCGTTAAGTTTATTAGTGCGGATAATCCTGAAAGTATAGATTATACCAAATACAGTATCTACAATGCTTTGATTATTGACAATACTGGAGCCTTTAGGGATAAGGCCGCTCTATCCCGACATTTGGAAGCAAAAGGCGCTGGAAGAGTTTTGCTTACCGCCCCAGGAAAAGAAGTGCCTAACATTGTTCATGGAGTTAACCAAAGAGAGTTTGACCCAGATGAGACAAAAATCTATTCTGCAGCTTCTTGTACAACCAATGCCATTACACCCATATTAAAGGTGATAGAGGATTCTTTGGGTATCAAAAAAGGACATATAGAAACCATACACGCCTATACCAACGATCAAAACCTTGTGGACAATATGCACAATAAATATCGCAGAGGACGTGCTGCTGCCCTAAATATGGTAATCACCGAAACAGGAGCCGGAGCTGCTGTGGCCAAAGCACTACCAGGACTTAAGGGCAAGTTGACTTCAAATGCAATTCGAGTGCCAGTTCCCAATGGCTCGTTGGCTATTTTGAATTTGGAAGTAAAAACTAAAACTTCAACGGAAAGCGTTAATACCATTCTTAAAAAATATGCTTTGGAAGGTGATTTGGTGGAACAGATTAAGTACTCCTTGAGCAATGAATTGGTCTCTTCGGATATCGTGGGAGCCTCTGCGCCCTCAATTTATGACAGCAAGGCCACTTTGGTTTCTGCTGATGGAAAAAGCCTGGTTCTCTATATCTGGTACGATAATGAATATGGGTATTCGCATCAAGTGATTAGATTGGCAAAATACATCTCTAAGGTAAGAAGGTATACATATTATTAGACCATCCAAAACGGGTGAGAAAAAAAAGGCTGGACTGTTTTTTTGATTTTTGGTTTATTGCCGTAAATTCGCCCTACCCTCAATCTAATTTAACATATAAACACACCATGAGACGTCTTAGTTTGTTCATCACAATCCTCTTATTTTTTAGCTTTTTTTCAGTAAACGCACAACAATCCGATACTGTTGAAGAAGACCAAAGTCTAGTTTCCCAATTTCAAGCTTTAGAAAAGAAATCAGGAAATTATAATGCCAACGGCATCCGTTATGAAGTAGTGCGTTTAAGCGATTTAAACAGAATCAAGAAAAGTATCTTTGATTCCATAAATACGGCCAATGCTTCCATAAAACAGCTTACCGCAACCATTGAGGGAAATACTAACGAAATTGATGGGTTAAATACCAAGCTTCAAGAAACCACAAGTAATTTAACTAGGGTGACCAATGAAAAAGATAGCATTTCTTTCTTTGGTGCACTTTTGAGCAAGGGAACCTATAAGGCTATTGTATGGGGCATTATTGCCATCCTTACCCTACTCCTTTTCTTGTTCGTTTATAAATTTAGGAATAGTAATTTCCTTACCCAACAAGCCAAGAGTGCTTTGGCCGAATTGGAAACGGAATACGAAGATCATAGGAGAAAGGCCTTGGAAAGAGAACAAAAGGTAAGTAGGATGCTGCAAGATGAGCTCAATAAACAAAAGAAATAATGAAAAGCTTCTCTAGGGAAGCTTTTTTGTTTGACCTACCCTAATCAAATTATCTAAACAGAGTCAATCCAGTTCATTTCCCAAATATGTTTCATAGCCCATAACCAACTATTTAATTGAACTTTTTTAGAAACGACAAACTTAGATTCTCGCGGCAACATGAAACCGATTCTGATGATAAGTGCAGAAGGGTGAATTGACTACATTTGCTGTATGGAGATTAAAATGGCAAGCCAGGAGAATTTAGAAGGTATTGCTCCCTTGTTTGATGCATATCGTATCTTTTACGGACGACCCTCTAACTTAGAAGCTGCTCGGGCTTTTTTAAATGAGCGTTTCAATCAAAATGAAAATGTATTGTTTTTGGCTCAAAACAAAGGGGAACCAATAGGGTTTACCCAGCTTTATAAAACATTTTCTTCAGTATCCCTCACACCTTTCTACATACTTAATGATTTATTTGTAACCTCCGAACATAGAAACAAAGGGGTTGGCAAAGCTCTACTTGAACATGCACAACTATTTTGCAGGGACATGGGTTTTAAGGGATTGGCCCTTGAGACGACATTGGACAATCCAGCACAAAAACTGTATGAAAGCTTGGGATGGGAACTTGATAAATCCTACTTACACTATTTTTGGACCAATCCGAATCAATCCAACACATAGCATTTCCATTCTATTATGAGGATAGACATTATTACCGTATTACCCGAGCTATTGAAAAGTCCATTTGAAGCCTCCATTTTAAAACGGGCTATAGATAAGGGCATTGTGGAAGTGCATCTTCACAATTTACGGGAATATGGCCAAGGTAACTATAAACGGGTGGACGATTATCAATTTGGAGGTGGGGCAGGCATGGTTCTGATGATTGAACCCATTGATAGATGTATTTCTAAACTAGCTCAAGAAAGAGACTATGACGAGATCATCTACTTAACCCCAGATGGTGATACACTGAATCAAGGTATTGCTAATCAATTATCCCTCAAACAGAACATCATCATGCTTTGTGGACATTATAAAGGAGTGGATCAGCGTGTTAGAGATAAGTTTGTTACCCGAGAAATTTCGGTTGGGGATTACGTGCTCTCCGGAGGTGAATTGGGTGCTGCCATTCTAAGTGACGCGGTAATACGTTTAATTCCCGGTGTATTGAATGATGAAACCTCTGCGTTGACCGATACTTTTCAAGACAATCTTTTGGCCCCGCCAGTATATACGAGACCCGCAGAATACAAAGGAATGGAGGTGCCTAAAATTTTACTCAGTGGAAATACTCCCAAAATAGATGAATGGAGAGAAGAACAGGCACTACAAAAAACACAAGAAAAACGACCCGATTTATTGAAATGACATGAAAGACTATGAAATACTATACCTGACCAGTGGTGTAATCAGTACCATTTTTCAACTTGTAATCATTGTTGCAACGGGGATATTACTATTCAAAAAAAGAAGCGTGGCTACCGGTCTTATGTTTGTGGGCAGCCTACTTTCAGTGGCCTTTTATGGATTTTCACTTTTTGGCAGTACTTTAGTAGCACGGCAGGGTGCTGAAGATTTGGTCAAATTCAATGCTATCTTCAGTATTGTTAATCAAATTCCACATATTCTTTTCGCTGTGGGACTCTTACTTTTCATAATCCAGTACACAAAAAAGGAGAACGATTCCAAAAACATTTGATTTTAACTTGGGTATTCCTAAGAAAATGGTACTTTTGCACACGCAAATTCAACCTCTGACGAAAGGCGTGAAAGTTGGCTTTGTTAAATCACAAAAAAAGACCCATGGAATCTTTAGTAAAATTTATTGAAGACGAATTCATCCAAAAAAAGGAGTTTCCAAACTTCTCATCCGGTGATACCATCACCGTTTATTACGAAATCAAGGAAGGTGAAAAAACCCGTACACAGTTCTTTAAAGGAGTTGTGATACAAAGAAGAGGTACTGGTGCTACTGAGACATTTACCATTAGAAAAATGTCAGGAACTGTTGGTGTGGAACGTATTTTCCCCATCAATATGCCGGCTCTTCAGCGAATTGAATTGAACAAGAGAGGAAAAGTACGTCGCTCTAGAATTTTCTATTTCAGAGGATTGACCGGTAAAAAAGCACGTATTAAAGAAATTAGAGGATAGAACATCCTTCATGTTATCTAATTGTAAAGGGCACTCCAAAGGGTGCCCTTTTCTTATGAACAATTGTTGATAACCATAGTTCATATATTGTTGATTTTTAAACGGTTATAAAATTTGGATTTTTCAAGTATTATAATAATTTAGTCGGAGAAATATGAAGGAGAGTTAATCAAATTCTTATTTCTTTTAAAGTTTGACGTTCTTTAAAATTTGTTGTTTCTCTTTTAAATTAGTAACACTACTGATCTCAAAAAGAATTTCGAATTGTGATAGGCTTCGGCTGGTTGCAAAGAGAAAATAAATAGGTTTTATGTGCAGAAGGAATGCATTTTCCTTCTTGATAGAATCTAGGAGCAACAAAAAAACTCTTTAGATGTTGTTTAGTTGAAAAATTGAAGGCATTTAGTGTTGAGTAAACGTCAAAGGGGGCAAAGGATGCAATCAATGGTTGCAAATTTGCGGAAACGTAAATTTAAAGTCTAATGGCCCTTTTCAGAAAGCCATATCAATGTTCTACATAGATATGGCTTTTGTTTTTTATATACCTACGCTAGTTTATTAGAGTTATTTTAACTCCCACTCCGTACTCAATAGCCATAAAATAGCCATAACATTGTATATTTGCAGCCTTAAATAATTTCACCTATATGGCCAATATTTTTTACACCAAAACAGACGAAGCTCCTGCTTTGGCAACCTTATCCTTCCTACCCATTGTAAAAGCATTCACACAAACAGCCAATATTGCCATAGAGACCAAAGATATTTCACTGGCTGGCAGAATTTTAGCTGTTTTTCCTGATTTTTTGAAAGAAGACCAAAGAATTACAGATGATTTAGCGGTCCTTGGTGAATTGGCCAAAACACCAGAGGCCAACATCATTAAACTCCCAAACATAAGTGCTTCCATTCCACAACTTAAAGAAGCCATAGAGGAACTGCAAAGCAAGGGGTTTTCCCTTCCAGATTACCCCGATAATCCGAAAAATGACCAAGAAAAAGAAATAAAATCCAGATACGATAAAATAAAGGGTAGCGCAGTAAACCCTGTACTACGTGAAGGAAATTCAGATAGAAGGGCTCCAAAAGCCGTAAAAAACTACGCAAAAAAGAACCCGCATTCCATGGGTGCATGGGCTGCAGATTCTAAGACCCATGTAGCAACAATGACACATGGAGACTTCAAAAACAATGAAAAGTCTTTGACTCTTCAGGAAGCTAAAGATATCAGAATTGAGTTGGTAGATGATAGAGGAGAAACGACAGTTCTTAAAGAAAAGGTATCTCTTCAAAAAGGTGAAATAATAGATGCCACGGTGATGAGCAAAAACGCTTTGGTGAATTTTCTTAACACAGAGATTGAAGATGCCAAAAAGAACAATTTGCTACTTTCTCTTCACTTCAAGGCCACTATGATGAAGGTATCTGACCCTATTATTTTTGGACACGCCTTAGAAACCTACTTTTCCGAAGTCTTTTCAAAACATGCAGACACGTTCAAAACTCTGGGTGTAAATCCAAATAACGGTTTGGAAACACTTTTTGAAAAACTACAGGAATTACCTGAAAATGAACGTAAGGAGATAGAAAAGTCCATCTCGGACGCCATTGGGAATGGCCCGGATTTGGCTATGGTAAATTCAGATAAGGGAATCACCAACCTACACGTACCCAGCGATGTAATCATAGACGCTTCCATGCCTGCAATGATTAGAAATTCTGGAAAAATGTGGGACAAAAACGGAAAACTCCAAGACACTAAGGCTATTATTCCCGACAGTAGCTATTCTGGAATTTATCAGGCCACTATTGATTTTTGTAAAGAGAACGGAGCATTTGATCCGACAACCATGGGAACCGTACCCAATGTAGGCCTCATGGCGCAAAAGGCAGAGGAATATGGTTCGCACGATAAAACCTTTGAAATTCAATCCGCAGGAAAAGTACGCGTAGTAAGCAGCACTACAGACGAAATCCTCTTAGAACATAATGTGGAAGAAGGAGATATATGGAGGATGTGCCAAGTAAAGGACGCTCCCATTAAAGATTGGGTAAAACTAGCGGTTGGTAGAGCTCGTGCGACACAAATACCAGCGGTTTTTTGGTTGGATCAAGAAAGGGCACATGACTCGCAGCTTATAGAAAAAGTAAACACCTATCTAAAGGAGCATGATACCGAAGGCTTAGATATTCATATTCTTTCCCCGGTTGAGGCGACCAAGTTCACCTTAGCCCGAATAAAGGATGGAAAAGACACCATTTCTGTTTCTGGAAATGTGCTCCGGGATTATTTGACAGACCTATTCCCAATCCTTGAAGTTGGGACCAGTGCCAAAATGCTCTCAATCGTTCCGTTGATGAACGGAGGAGGTCTGTTTGAGACCGGTGCGGGAGGTTCTGCGCCCAAACACGTAGAGCAGTTTTTGGAAGAAGGCCATTTAAGATGGGATTCCCTTGGCGAGTTCTTAGCTTTGGGAGTATCCCTTGAACATTATGCCGAAAAGAATGAGAATAAGAAAGCTTTGATTCTTTCAGAAACTTTGGACAATGCCACGGAAAAATTTCTCGAAAACGATAAATCGCCTTCCCGCAAAGTGAACGAGCGTGATACCCGGGGTAGTCATTTTTACCTTTGCCTATATTGGGCAGAAGAATTGGCAAATCAGGATAAAGACCAAGAATTGAAGCAAATTTTCAGCAAAGTCTTTGACCAACTTGCATCTGAACAGGATATCATTGACAAAGAACTTATTGATTCTCAAGGCTCCGCAATGGACATTGGTGGATATTATTTGCCAGAACCGGAATTGGCGTCAAAAGCGATGCGGCCCAGCGCCACATTCAACCGCATTTTGGAATCCTTATCCTAAGATTCAAACCTTAAGGATTAAGAAACTGTTAAACCATGTTTTTTCCAAATATGATTGTCTATTTTAGACTTTCAAAAAATTGCACGTTTAATGCGCAAAGTCTCGCTCTTTATTGCGACCGCACTACTCTTTTTTTCCTGCGAGGATGTAATTGATGTCGATTTGCCTACTTCTGAACCTAGATTGGTAGTAGATGCACTTATAGGTTTTAACGCAAGCAATGGTGACCCGGTCACAGTTGGAGAGGTCAAACTTACTTTAACAGCTCCATTTTTTGATGATGAAGTCCCCCCGGCGGAAAATGCTTCGGTTACCATAACCGATGGGCAAACAGGTGAGGTCTTTCCACTTAGCGAGAGTGAGCCAGGTGTTTTCTCCACAGGATTTCCCCAATTGCAATTTAATAGAGACTATACTTTGACCATTCTATACAATGGGGAAACCTATACCGCTGTTGAAAGACTAAATCCATCTCCCGTTATTGACAATGTGGTTCAAGGTGATGGCTTTCTCTTTGACGAAGAGGAGGAAACGGAAGTAATCATAACATTTACTGATATTCCAGGTGAGCGAAACAATTATCTTTTTTCCTTTGGATTTGATAATTTTCTGGTAATTGATGACGAGTTTTTCCAAGACAGCGAGATTACCTTCTCTTATTTCTATGAAGATGTTGAACCTGGAGATTTATTACCCATTACCTTATTTGGTATTGATAAGGAATTTGCTTCTTATACCGAGTTAGTCTTGACCCAATCAGATGAAGATGGAGGAGGGCCTTTTGCCGTACCACCTGCCACCATAAAAGGAAACATCCTCAATACTACTAACAGCGACAATTTTCCGTTCGGCTACTTTGCCATAAGTGAGTTTGACGCAAGATTTATTACCGTAACGGAATAGAATGACTTTATCCCAATCTTTACAAAAAAACACCTTCTTAGATAGGCTTCTGTTCTCCAAGAAGCTATGGTTCGTTTTAGTTTTTTTCTCACTGTGTTTTCTATCTGCACAAGAAAAGTATACGCTTAGCGGAACTATTTCCGAAGCTTCGAGCAATGAGACCCTTATCGGGGTGACGTTGGTCTTCCCAGAATTGAAAACAGGGGTTACAACCAATGAGTATGGTTTTTATTCCATAACCTTACCACAAGGTGAATATGATTTTGTGATCAGTTATCTTGGTTTTGAAGACATTAGGGAACGTATTTCACTTACCGAAGACATTAAAATGGATTTTCGTTTGGTGGAAGAAATGTCCCAACTGGATGAAGTTGTGGTCACGGAAGATGTTGAAAAACTGGATATAAAAAAGCCTCAGATAAGTGTAAACAGCCTATCTTCTCAAACTATAAAACAGATTCCGGTAGTTCTGGGCGAGGCGGATGTTATAAAATCTTTGATTCTTTTGCCTGGGGTCTCAAATGCAGGAGAAGCCGCTTCTGGGTTTAATGTAAGAGGTGGTGCGGCAGACCAAAACCTTATCCTTTTGGATGAGGCAATTGTTTTCAACTCCTCACACCTGTTTGGATTTTTCTCCGTCTTCAATCCGGATGCTATAAAAGACGTAAAACTATTTAAAGGTGGAATTCCTGCAAGATATGGAGGACGTGTATCTTCGGTGCTGGATATTTTTCAGAAAGAGGGAAATAGCAAAGAGCTCAAAGTAAGTGGGGGAATTGGGGCCGTAGCAAGTAGATTACTTATTGAAGGCCCTATCGATAAAGACCGGACTGCCTTTTTGGTTGGAGGTAGAGCTTCGTATGCCCATTTGTTCCTGCCTCTATTCGATATCAACAACAGGGCATATTTCTACGATTTGAACACCAAGATAAATCATAGAATCAACGAACGGAACAGTATTTTCCTGTCGGGTTACTTCGGTAGGGACTTGTTTAGTATTAACGATAGCTTTGTTAATGTCTACGGGAATGCTGTGGGTAATTTTCGTTGGAATCATCTCTTTTCAGACAAATTGTTTTCTAATCTATCGGTAATCTATTCGGATTATTTTTATGGTTTAGAGCTTGATTTTGTGGGTTTTGAATGGGATTCAGGCATTCAAAACTTTAACCTAAAATATGACTTTAAACACTATCTCAATGATAAGTTCACCTTGGATTATGGCCTCAATAATATCTATTACGTTTTTAATCCAGGAAAGATAAAACCCAATAGAGAGGATTCTGGAATCGTTGAAGACCAACTCACAAAAAAATACGCTAACGAGGCTGCAGCTTATGTAAGTGTGGAGCATAAGGTGAGTGAACAGTTGAGCTTAAACTATGGACTTAGAGTAAGCCATTTCAATCGTTTGGGACAAGACGAGCTTCTGGTATATGACAACAACAATCCAGTTGTATTCGATTCCACATTTCAAATATATAGAGAGGCCATACCTACCGATACCATTGATCCAGGCAGAGGTGGCAGTTTGGAACGTTTCACAAATTTAGAGCCTCGAGTATCTTTAGCTTATAATTTTCAAGGTAAGAGCTCTATTAAAGCGAGCTACACACGTTTGGCCCAATACCTCCATCTTCTCTCCAATACCAACTCCCCCACTCCATTGGACGTATGGACCCCAAGTGGTCCTGTCGTAGAACCCCAGTTGTTGGACCAATATGCCGTTGGGTACTTTCGAAATATAAATGATGGCGAATTTTCCTTGGAGGTGGAAGGGTTTTATAAGGACATCCAAAATAGAATTGACTATATAGATGGAGCCGACCTAATTGCCAATGATGCCATTGAGCAAGTTATTTTAAATGGAGAAGCTAGGGCCTACGGTCTTGAATTACTTTTGCGAAAAAATGAAGGAGCATTTAAGGGTTGGTTAGCCTACACCCTATCTAAGTCTGAGCAAAGAACGCCAGGCAGAACCGGTGTTTTGGACCAAAATGGGCAACCAGTGGTAGAAACAGGCATCAATTTTGGCGAGTGGTACAATACACCTTTTGACAAAACCCATGACATAGCGCTTTTCGCTAGTTATGATCTAAATGAAAAGTGGAATTTCAACGCTAATTTTGTCTACCAAACAGGCCAGCCCACAAATTTTCCAGAAGGTCAGTTTGAGTTTCGAGGGCTGACTGTTCCTTTCTTTGGGCTTCGTAACCAAGAACGTCTGCCTGATTTTCATCGTTTAGATGTTTCTGCTACCCTTACTCCCAAAAGAAACAAAAGAAAAAAGATTCAATCTGAATGGGTTTTCAGTATTTATAACTTGTATAATCGAATGAACGCCGCCTCAATTAACTTTAGGGAAAATGAGGATACTGGAAGAAATGAAGCCCTAAGAACTTCCATTTTTGGAATAATTCCCTCTGTGACCTATAACTTCAAGTTCTAACCTTAAGGGTATATCACTACATAAACATCCAAAGCAGAAGTATCAGGCTTATCGCGACCAAACCTTGAAATAAAGTAGCCAAACTATGTCCCTTGAGTGCGGCCTTCACTTCCATATTGGAAAATTGCGACACCACCCAAAAGTAACTATCATTAATATGTGAAACCGTCATGGCACCTGCACCTATGGCCAATACCACAAGTGCTTTATCCGTTTCAGAGACCAATCCAAAACTTGTCAACAAAGGAGCTACTATGGCCGAGGTAGTAATTATCGACACAGTGGAGGAACCCTGAGCCGTTTTTAAGGTAGCGGCTATAGCAAAAACAATAAGAAGGCTTCCCCAACCGGAAATGGAACTTAGGTTGAAGACTTCGGTAATATCAACTGTCCGAAGTACAGCCCCAAAAGCTCCGCCAGCACCGGTTATAAGCACAATGGAACCTGCTTGTTTTAAAGCTTCAGGGACCCAATCTTTTTTTTTAGTAGCTGGAACTTTTCTGGCCAACCCAAAAGCAAAAAAGACGCCTATCAAAAGAGCTAGTATGGGGTTTCCGATAAAATCTAGAAAAGAAAACAGGTATCCTTCTCCCAAAGGATAGCTTGGATGGTTAACAATAGATTTCATCGCAATCAACAGTATAGGCACCAAAAGGGGTAAAAATGCTTGAAAAGGACTTATTGAGAGCTCTTCTACAAGTTCTTCGACAACTTTATTGTTCTCAACTTCGGATTGCTTTAAGGATTTCCCAGAAAAGGTGGCCCACAAGTATCCAGTTAGCGAGACCGGAATGGCAACTCCCAACCCCATCAACAGAACCAAACCAAGGTCAGCTTCCAAAATAGCCGCAGCAGCTAAAGGCCCTGGCGTTGGTGGAACAAAAACATGGGCGGCATATAAACCCGTGGATAAGGCAATGGCAAAGACCAAAACGGGAACGCCACTTTTTTGGCTCAGTGCTTTGTTCAATCTTGAAAGTATAATGAAACCTGAATCGCAAAAAACGGGAATGGACACCACAAAACCAGCAAGGTTAATGGCCATGGGTGACTTTTTATCACCCACCAATTTTAAAATCGTTTGTGCCAAAATCTGAGTAGCCCCTGTTTTTTCAAGATAAATGCCGATAATACTTCCAAAAGCTATAACCAAGGCTATACCTGACAATGTCTTCCCTAAACCTTCTCCCATACTTTTAATAACATCAGCCGGGGACATTCCTAGAAAAAGTCCAGCAGCCACAGCAGCTATCGTTAAAGACAATACCGGATGCATTTTAAAGCGGACCGTAGCTAGGATAATAAAAAGAATTGCACCGGCCAGAATAGGAAAAATCATGTTTGTTTTTTGTGAAAGGCTATTAAATATAAAGCAATATAAGTACTTTAGTCTTTATGCGAACGGATAAGAAACTTTTGGTCAAGGGCATTAAATTTTTAGGGTATACGGCAGGTGTAATGTTCCTAGCCCCTTTCACTATTTATCAAGCCTTTAAGAACGAGGACCATCCAGCGTATATCCCGGTTTTAGTCATTGGAATCATTTTGGCTATTACTGCAATCTCTTTGGGCTTTTATTCCATGAAGATTTTTATGGATGCACTTTTTGGTAAGAAATCAGGAGAATAAAAATTACTTCTTTTTTGGGGAGGGTGCGTTCTTCCATTTATTGCTGAGAAGGGCATAATCATAATCCAAAACCGAATTTTGCCTTTCCAATTTATCTGCAGCAAATGCGCGTTGCAAAATGTCTTCAATAAGATAATCCTCGTGAATGTATTCTGGATGAAACTCTTCTTTGATACTTATTTTGAAAGCTTTGGCCGTGGTGTTATACCAAAATGCGCGCCAACCACTTCGTAGTTCCTTTACCAGGTTAAATGCCGTTTTTCCCGTCTGCCTATAAATCAACTTAACCAGTATTTGTCCCTCTGTCCTGGTAAGCTTTTTAAGCTCTTCAGAAAACTCCCCTTCAATATATTTCTGGACTTTTTTGGTATAGCGCTTTCTATGTCTTTTGCGTTTGATTTTATCCAAACTATCGTTGAGCTCTACCAATCGTTCCGCAGCCAATTTGGCGTAAGGGTAGACCTTCAAGGTCTTTCTTCGTAAAACATAATATCTTAAACGTTCCCTTCTATCCGCAAATTCAAGCTTGCCGAAAATATATACCTCATCCAATTCAATGGAACTGCGCAAAATAGAGTCCCCTTCAAATCGGACATAATAATCAGCAACCGAGTCTTTCGATATTTCCTGTGAAAACACAGAACACACCAAAAGGGATATAATAGCAGCGATTTGGTACTTCAGCATTAAAATTCTTTAACAAATGTTGGGTTAAAATTAAGGATAAAGCCAAAAATGGGCTATTAAATAAAAGTGAATATTGTTAAGTTTGTTTTCTAATCCATATACATGTCAAAATCAAAAATCATTACCGACCAATCTTTAGAATTTTTTGAAAAATATCTGAACAACGCTTCACCCACTGGTTATGAATGGGAGGGTCAGAAAATCTGGATGGATTACCTGAAGCCTTATGTAGATGAATTTATTACCGATACCTATGGTACGGCAGTGGCGGTAATTAACCCCGAGGCCGATTACAAAGTGGTCATAGAAGGGCATTCTGATGAAATATCTTGGTATGTGAATTACATTACCGACAATGGTTTGCTTTATGTTATTCGGAATGGTGGTAGCGATCACCAAATTGCACCCTCCAAGTGGGTAAATATCCACACTAAAAATGGAGTTGTAAAAGGCGTATTTGGATGGCCGGCCATACACACGAGAAAGGCTGGAAAAGAAGAAGCACCCAAGTTGGACAATATCTTCATTGATATTGGAGCAAAAGACAAGGAAGAAGTTGAAAAATTGGGGGTTCACGTAGGGTGTGTGATTACCTACCCCGATGAATTTCATGTATTGAATAAGGACAAATTTGTCTGCCGAGCTTTGGACAACCGTGCAGGCGGTTTTATGATTGCCGAAGTGGCTCGACTGCTTCATGAAAATAAGGTAGAGTTGCCTTTTGGACTTTACATCACCAACTCGGTTCAAGAGGAAATAGGTCTTAGAGGTGCCGAAATGATAACCCAAACCATTAAGCCCAACGTGGCCATTGTTACTGATGTTACCCACGATACCACTACTCCAATGATTGAAAAGAAGGTACAGGGAGACTGCTCTATGGGTAAAGGTCCGGTGATTTCGTATGCCCCGGCGGTACAGCAAAAACTTCGTGAGCGCATTATAGAAACAGCCCAAGCCAAGGAAATTCCATTCCAAAGGCAAGCATCTTCTAGATACACTGGAACCGACACTGATGCCTTTGCCTACAGTAATGGGGGTGTAGCTTCTGCCCTTATCTCTCTACCGCTACGCTATATGCACACTACAGTTGAGACGGTTCACAGAGACGACGTTGAGAATGTGATTCGCTTGATCTACGAAACTCTGTTGACCATAAAATCTGGGGAGACTTTTAGTTATTTCGATTGATACCTGGTCATTTCGAGCAGAGCGAGAAATCTAACTCTAAAAAGATTTCTCAGTCGCTTTGCTTCTTCGAAATGACAAATTAAAATCAAATTATGGATGAACTGGTCGATATCTTGGATACCGAAGGAAATCTCACCGGACAATCCCTTTTAAAATCCGAAGCACACCGACTGGGACTTTATCACTCCACGGTTCATGTGTGGTGTTATGATGAAAAAGGATTTGTTTTACTTCAACAACGCGGAAAAAACAAAATAAATTTTCCGTTGATGTGGGATATCTCAGTGGCAGGACATGTTTCCGCAGGTGAAACGCTTGAGAGAGCTGCAATTAGGGAGGTAAGTGAGGAAATTGGTATTAGCATTGTTGGAAACCACCTAGAGAAAATAGGTGTATTCAAAACCGAACATCAACATGCCAAAGATTTTCTGGATAGAGAATTCAACCATACCTTTTTGTGCCATTTATCATTAGAAACCCCCTTGCGAAAACAAGAATCGGAAGTTGAGGCACTGGAATGGTTTCCTATGGAAAGGTTTAAACGGTGGGTAAAAAACAAACATAAAGAGCTTGTTCCCAATCTAAATCAGAGATACGAAAAAGTAATTGCCGAAATTGAATCTCGTTTATAAGGTTTGAAAGAATTCCTCTGGATTATTCAAAGTGTAGTATTCTTGATTTCCTGTAGTCATATCCTTCACAATAAACTGACCCGCATTCAATTCTTTTTCACCCAATAAAATTACATAGGGAACCTTGCGCTTATCTGCATATTTAAACTGTTTCTGAACCTTAGCCGCCGAAGGATACAAATCTGCTCGTAAACCAAAACTTCTTAAAGCGCTGACCAGTTTTAGTGCTGCAGCACCTTCTTTTTCACCAAAGTTAAGACAAAGTATATCCAAGGATGTTTCCAAAGATTCCGGAAACAGCCCCAGTTCTTCGAGCACCAAGTAAATACGGTCCAACCCAAATGATATACCTACTCCACTCACATCCTTAAGCCCAAAAATGCCCGTAAGGTCATCATAACGCCCTCCTCCTCCAATGGAGCCCATTTTAACCGTTGCTGGAGCTGCAACTTCAAAGATGGCACCGGTATAATAGTTCAATCCACGTGCTAAGGTTACATCTAACTGCAAAGAAGCACTTGTCAGTCCTAATCCTTCAACATAGGTCAGGATGGTTTTAACCTCTTCCACACCTTCTGTTCCTAGTTCAGATTCCGACAATAGGCCTTTTAAAATCTCTAGTTTTTCCTCATTGGTTCCAACCATCCCAAACAATGGGGTGGCTTTAGCAATGGCACTTTCAGAAATTCCCTTTTTTATCATTTCAGCTTTTACGGCCTGCTCCCCTATTTTATCCAGTTTATCCAAGGCTACCGTAAAATCAACTAGACGATTTTGTGCACCGATAACCTCAGCAATACCATACAATATTTTTCTATTATTGATTTTTATTGTTGTTCCTTCAAGCCCTAATTCTGTAAAAACGGCATCATACAATTGAATCAATTCTACTTCCTGTAATAAAGAATTTGCCCCAACCACATCCGCATCACATTGATAGAACTCCCTGAAACGTCCCTTCTGGGGTCTGTCTGCCCGCCAAACCGGTTGTATTTGATAACGCTTAAAAGGAAAATCGATTTCATTTTGGTGCATGACCACATAACGTGCAAAAGGAACGGTAAGGTCATAACGCAAAGCTTTTTCGGTAATCTTGGGAGTCAAAGAATTGGAATTCTTGGAACTATACGTAACATCATCCACCTTTGAAATAAAATCTCCAGAATTCAAGATTTTAAATATGAGACGGTCCCCTTCCTCTCCGTACTTTCCGAGTAGCGTTTCCGAATTCTCAAAAGAAGGCGTTTCAATAGGCTGAAAACCATAGCGCTCAAAATGCTTTTTAACAATGGAGATGATATGATTTCGCTTTGCAACCTCGGCTGGTGAAAAATCGCGCGTTCCCTTAGGAATAGATGGTTTCTGGGCCATTCAAATGATATAAAAATTAGGGAGCGCCTTCACACGTGGTTCGAAGACCAAGAACAGCGCGTAGATTATTTCTGGCAAATATCGATTATTCCATGATTCTTTCAAACCATTGGTACAGGTCCCCTTTGGTGATAACAGCACCTTGTTGTATGATACCGAACTTATCTTGGTTTTTATCTTGGGAATACGCCTTGGAAGCTGTCAAATATTCAACAAAATCTGATTGAAAGTTGCGCTTAAACCAACCGAAGCCTTCCTGAGTCCTCAAATCGATTTCTGGATTTAATACTTTAACTGAGAAGAGTTTCATCTCTTTTTCAGTTAAGTGGAACAGATGCATGTGCTGTTCCGAAATGTTTTCCAAGTATTCCACCTTGGCCAAAACACCTTCCCAAATCAGGTCGCTGAACACATCCAATTCTTCCTCAGCCACTTCTGGTTTTTCTTCTTTTAAATGGGTCCATTCTTCTGCCGTAATGGACTGGGTGGCCAAAAAATTGATAAACTCAGGATGAAGTTCTTCCAATTGTTGCTGTGTCAAACGTGCATATTTCATCAAATCCTTTTTTTGATTCTGCAAAAATAAAAAAGGCCGCACTTTAGTACGGTCTTTTCTTAGAAATTTGTTTTATCACCAATACATACTGAACCCTAAACTTTAGGACAAAAAAAAGAGCTATGCGTGCATAGCTCTCTTAACAAGTTTATTTCCTAGACTTAATCCTATTTAGCCTCGGCAATCACTTCAAAAGGGAAATCTACGATTACCTCTCTGTGCAGCCTTATCTCGGCGTGGTACGGTCCTACTCTTTTAATAGTACCTCCCTTTATATTGATAAACTTTCTATCCAATTGATGACCAGCCTTTTCTAAAGCAGCAGCCAAATCGATATTATTCACCGATCCAAACAATTTGTCCCCAGCACCTACTTTAGCAGGAATTCGGATTTCCAATTGTTTTAAAGCCTCTGCCATTGTATTGGCTTCATCAATTACCTTCTTTTCTTTGTGGGCTCTCTGTTTTAGGTTCTCCGCCAAAACTTTCTTTGCAGAAGGAGTAGCGAGTGCAGCCAATCCTTGCGGAATCAAGAAATTTCTACCGTAACCGTTCTTAACTGTTACGATATCGTCTTTAAAGCCTAAATCCTGTACGTCTTCTCTTAAAATAATTTCCATGCTACTACCTTTTTATTTTAACATATCGCCAACGTATGGCATTAAGGCCAAGTGACGGGCACGTTTTACGGCTTGTGCCACTTTTCTTTGATATTTCAAGGAAGTTCCTGTTAATCTTCTGGGAAGTAATTTTCCTTGCTCGTTCACCAATTTCATCAAAAAATCTGGATCTTTGTAATCAATATACTTGATACCGGATTTTTTGAACCTACAGTATTTCTTCTGCTTGTTGGTCTCAATGTTCAACGGGGTCAAATACCTGATTTCCCCATCTTTTTTTGCTTTCGCTTGTTGTTCTATTGATGCCATACCCTTATGCGTTTACTTTTAGTTTAGTTCTTCTTTTCTCTGCCCAAGCAATAGCATGCTTGTCCAATTTCACGGTCAAGAAACGCATGATACGTTCATCCCTAATAAATTCAAGCTCATAAGGAGTGATTACACTACCTTCAGCGGTAAACTCAAACAAGTGGTAAAATCCACTTTTTTTGTGTTGAATGGGATAGGCCAACTTTTTAAGCCCCCAATTTTCCTTGGAGACCATTTTGGCACCATTCTTAATTAAGAAATCCTCGAATTTCTTAACTGTTTCCTCTATCTGGGTCTCAGATAAAACGGGATTCAAAATGAAAACAGTTTCGTAATGGTTCATATATACTTATTTTTAAAGGAGCGCAAAATTAACAATAATAAGTTCTCTGCGCAAGAAAAGGATGAAATCTTCGTTTAAAGTTCAAGAGTTATTAACAGAATGAACCAATTAAATCTATATAACGTATATAGCAAAGTACACAACAGAATACACCATGTTTACATCTTTTGTTGTCTTTGAACGCCAATTTTGTGTAATTTGCCGATGATTTAAAACCCTACAAATCACCCCTTTCTATGAAATTAAAAAGTATAATAGTTGACGACTCCTCCATGCAGCGAATGGCAGTTGCCAAACTAGTGAACAACCATCCTCACCTAGCCTTAATTGCTGAGTATAGCAATGCCATTGAAGCCAAGAACGGACTCAAAAACCACGAAATCGACCTTATTTTCCTAGATGTTGAAATGCCAATCATTAGCGGCTTCGACCTTTTGGAAGCCTTGGAAAACCCTCCACAGGTAATTTTAATCACCGGTAAGCCAGATTACGCACTCAAGGCTTTTGATTATGATGTAACCGATTATTTACACAAGCCTATCACTTTGGCACGCTTTGAAGCTTCGGTAAAAAGAGCTGTGACCAAGTACGAACAAATGAACCGTGTAGATGAAGATGAGGAGCACATCTTTGTAAAGAGTAACCTTAAGAAGCGTAAGGTTATCTTAAACGATATTAAATGGATTGAAGCTTTAGGCGATTATATTAAGTTGGTAACAGATGAAGCCAACATTGTGATCCTTTCAACCATGAAATCCTTTGAGAAACAGCTACCTGCTGAAAAATTCCTTAGGATACATAAATCTTATATTGTGAATCTGGAGAAAATTGAGAAATTCAACAGTAAAAATGTTGAAGTTGGGGGTAGACAGATTCCTTTAAGTAGAAACAAAAAGACTGAACTTGCTGAAGCTTTGGCTAACGTATAGTTATATATGGTCTACATTGTAGACCAGTCTTACACTTTTATACTTTGAAATAGCATTAAAGGATTTTTCAATTCTTTTAATGCTATTTTTTGTTTGGGATATGGGTTGGTCTTTCGATACTTTTATTAAAACGTTTTTGAGATAGTCTCTTCGTATTCTAGATACCGGCGGGTATTCTGGTCCTAAAACCGAACATTTTAAGACATTGGTCAACGACTGTGCAAACCATAAAGCTGCTTCGTTAAGCTTATTGAAGTCCTTATCTTTTAAGGTAATCTTAATAATACGAACAATAGGGGGATATTTAAACTGCTCCCTTTCATAATATTGCTGTTCAAACATCTTGTTATAATCGTTGGTGGTTACCTGCTGGAGTATCTGGTGATAGGGGTTGTAAGTTTGAATAAGTACCTTTCCTTGTTTTTGGGTTCTTCCTGCCCTTCCAGCTACTTGGGTCAACATTTGAAATGTTCTTTCATGTGCACGATAATCCGGGAAATTCAAAAGGGAATCTGCATTCATTACGCCAACCAAGCTTACATTTCTAAAGTCGAGCCCCTTTACCACCATCTGGGTACCTACCAAAATATCGAGCTCTTGTCGTTCAAAGGAAGTTATCAATTTCTCATAGGCATATTTGCCTCGGGTTGTATCCAAATCCATCCGCCCAATATGAGCTTTGGGGAAAAGGGTCTTTAATTCTTGCTCGATTTGTTCCGTTCCAAAGCCTTTTTTATCCAAAGTACTGCTACCACATGCCTGACAAGTGTATTGTAGAGCCATATGATAGCCACAATAGTGACAACGCAGCTCATTTCTGTTCTGGTGATACGTAAGGCTTACATCGCAATTGGGGCATTGGGCCACATGGCCGCAGGTAGTACATTCCACAATGGGAGCAAAACCTCTTCTGTTCTGGAAAAGTATGATTTGTTCTCCTTCATTTAAAGCTTCTTCAATAGCCAAGAATAGGGTTTCGGAAAAGTGCCCCTTCATACGCTTTCTTTTGGTAGCGTCCTTTAGGTCGATCAGTTTTACATCCGGCATGAGTACCTGACCGTAACGATATTGAATATAAGCGTACCCATATTTTCCTTTTTTTACGTTCTCCATGCTCTCCACACTAGGCGTAGCCGAACCCAATATGCAATTCGCTCCATGTAAAGAAGATAGAACCACCGCTGCATCCCTGGCATGGTATCGCGGTGCGGGGTCAAACTGCTTGAAAGAGTTTTCATGCTCTTCATCAATCACTACCAAGCCCAAATTGGAAAAAGGCAAGAACAATGCGGAACGTGCCCCTATTACAATCTGGGCCTTATCCGAATTGTTGAGAACATTTTGCCAAGCTTCGACCCTTTCATGAATACTGTATTTTGAATGGTAGACCGCAATTTTATTCCCAAAATAGTCTCTTAACCTCCCTATTAATTGTGAAGTCAATGCAATTTCTGGCAATAAATACAATACTTGTTTTCCTTCCTCTATAACCTTCTCGATGCATTTGAAATATACCTCGGTCTTTCCGGATGAAGTGACCCCATGCAGCAAAGTGACTTTGTCCTCCTCAAAACTAAATTCTATGGATTCCAAAGCCTTCTGTTGATGATCGTTTAGAACAACATTGAGATTTATAGCTTCTCCATCAAAAGTGACTCGGTCTTGTTGTAACTCGTACTCTTCAAGTATTTCTTTTTTTACCAAACTTTTTATCACCGCTCTTGAAACATTACTCTCTTTGACCAATTCATTTAAGGAAATCGGTTTTTTGGTCTGCGCAGCTAACTGGAACAATGCCAACAGTACTTTGCTCTGCTGTGGTGCCCTTGAGAGAGTTGCAAGCAAAGCTTCTAATTGTGTTTCATCTTGGTAGCCAGGTGCTAACCGAACAAATTTGACCTGTTTCGGCTTGTATTGTTCGTAGAGTTCTTCTTTCAACAGGACTACTCCTTTCTGAACCAAACGATTCACTAGTGGGAGTACATTTTTTTTATCAACTATTTCAGCAACTTCAGAAATCTTGAGCAAAGATTGGTATTGAAGGGCTTCATAAATAAGAAACTCATCATCTTTGAGACCCATATCATCAATATCAGAATCCTTATTTGGTAAAATCAAGGTCTCACTCTCCAAAAGAAATGCTGTTGGAAGTGCAGAACGAATAACCTCTCCCAGAGTACACATGTAGTAATCGGCAATCCATTGCCAATGCTTAAACTGTATTTCGTTCACCAAAGAGACCTCATCCAAAATTTGGTATATGGGCTTTGCCTCATAAGCTTCCGGTGCTCGATTATGCACGGCAAAGGCCAAAGCAGTATATATTTTTGATTTTCCAAAAGGCACGGCTATACGCATACCTCTTTTAATGAAGTGAGCTTCTTCTTGGGAAATTTGATAGGTAAAACGGCGCTCCAAAGGAATAGGAAGCACTACATCCAAGAACCATGACATATTATTCTCCTTCCTTTAACCTATGCCAGGTTTGTGTTCGATACAAAAAAGCGATATACCCTCTAACCTTCAACTTGTCCGAGTCATCAGAATCCAACCAAAGTTTACCGCGATAGGTGGTTCCACTTTCTGGGTCCAATAAATCACTGCCCTTGTACTCATCTGAACCATTCTTCTCAAAGTTTCTGATGATATGCATTCCCTTAACGGGTCGATTCTTTAAATCTCCTTTACAGTTGATGCATACGGCATCTTCCCTACCCTTCTCCAAAACCTGTATGATTTTGGCATTGAGCAATCCTTTATTTTCATAAACCTCTACAATAGCCTTGGCCACCCCGGTCTTATCATCAATGGTTTTCCATTTTCCAAAAATTCCCTGTGCCTGTAAGGATTGAACTGCCACAAAAATTATGATAAATGCAATATGTTTATTTAGATAACTTTTTTTCATGTTTCTTTTTCAATGAGTTCAATGTTGCGTTCAATTCAAATCCTAAAAGCAAAATATTAGAGTTCAGCCAGATGAAAACCATAAGAATCAATAGTCCACCTAAAGCACCATAAAGTTCGTTATACCTTGCGAACTTCTCAACATAAACTCCAAAAAGGTATGATGTTAGGATAAATAGAAGTGTGGTCATCAAAGCACCAGCCGAGAAAAATCGTGCTTTTTTACCTTCTGCCGTTCCAAAATAATAGAGAATGGCCGTAGTAAAATAGGACAAAATCATAAAAAACAAGATTTTGGCTACTTGCAATCCAAGAGTGTCGCCCTTCTCCTGATCATATCCTAAAGTCTTTCCCAAATACTCACTAGCATACTCTATAACATAGAATTCAATATATACATAGGCCACAGCAGAGATAATCAACAAAATGGAGAGGATAAGACCTACCATTAAAGCATAGGCGTACTGTCTGAAAAAATTACGGGTAAGTTCTACGTGATACGAGTTTTCAAAACCGCTGAAAATAGCGTTCACCCCATTGGCCACCAAAAAAATGGATACCACAAAAGCAGATGAAAGAAGGCCTCCTCTACGTTGGTCTTTAATCTGTTGGTAAATATCTCCAAAATAATCACTGGTTGCCGAAGGCAAAAAGGATTCTAAAAAAAGTAAAAACTGACCATCAAAATTTTCGTTCCCTACACTGGCATAGGGTATTATGAACGGCAGAAGGGTAATTAAAAAAATCAACAAGGGGAACAGGGCCATAAAAAGACTGAACGCAATAGAACTAGCTCGGCTGGACAGGGTGCCTTCAACAATACCTACTACATACATCTCCAACAAATCATAAAGGGAAAGCCCTTCAAAGGCCTTCAACTTTATTTTCTTTAAAAGCCTTACCACCCAATTGATAATTGGGATTTTTTCCAAGCGTTCTTCAATGGCTACTGACATCTTAGACCGCTTTTAAACTTAAATCCAAATTATGTACAGAATGGGTCAGGGCCCCTGAAGAAATATAATCCACACCACATTCCGCATATTTACGTATTGTAGTTTCATTAATTCCCCCAGAAGACTCCGTAAGGCATTGGTCTCCAATCAATTCAACAGCTTTTCGGGTGTCTTCATAATTGAAATTGTCCAACAAGATTCTGTACACTCCGGATGATTGCAAGATCTTCTTAACCTCTTCCAAATCCCTAGCCTCAACTATTATTTTAAGATCACGTCCTGTATCTTTCAAATATTCATGGGTCTTTTCTATTGCCTTGGTTATTCCTCCGGCAAAATCAATGTGGTTGTCCTTCAACATAATCATGTCGTACAGCGCAAAACGGTGGTTCTCCCCGCCTCCAATTTTTACAGCCCATTTTTCCAGAGCCCGTATTCCAGGAGTTGTCTTCCGGGTATCCAAAATTTGGGTTTGGGTACCTTCCAATAAATCAACAAAGAATTTGGTTTTGGTTGCTATGGCACTCATTCGTTGCATAGCATTCAGTACCAAACGTTCTGCTTTCAAAATGCTTTGCGAACTTCCCTCAACATAGAATGCAATATCCCCATACCTTACAGTTGCTCCATCTTGCAAAACTTCCTCTACCTCAAGATTGGCATCCACAAAAGCAAAAACTTGTTTTGCAAAGTCTATACCAGCAATGATTCCATCATCTTTTACCAAAAGCTTTGCTTTTCCTTCAGCAGTCTTGGGAATGCAGGCCAAAGAACTATGGTCACCATCACCTACATCTTCACGGATGGCATTTTTTATTATGAAATCAATTTCCTCTTGAAACTGCTCTTGGCTAATCATTCTAAAGGGGTTTGCACGAAAATACTAAAAACATAGTTCCTGAAAAGGTGTCCATTTATATTGTTTGATGGCAAACCTTTACTTTTGATTATGCAGATTACCGTATTGGCCATAGGCAAAACAGATTCCAAAGAACTTGCTTCGTTAATTGATGAGTACAAAAAGCGATTGGGACGTTACATCAAATTTGAATTATTGGTCATCCCAGACCTAAAGAACAATAAGAATCTTTCAGAATCCCAACAAAAAACTATAGAGGGAAAGCTTATTCTAGCTCAAATTGAAACTTCTGATTTGGTGGTCTTGTTGGATGAAAAGGGCAAACAATTCACCTCGGTTTCCTTTTCCCATTACCTACAAAAAAAAATGAACAGCGGATTAAAGAGGCTCGTATTTGTTATTGGTGGGCCCTATGGTTTTGGAGATATAGTTTATGAAAGGTGTAATGAAAAAATAAGCTTGTCTTCCATGACATTTTCGCATCAAATGGTACGTTTGTTCGCTGTTGAACAGCTGTACCGTGCATTTACAATTTTACGGAATGAACCGTATCATCATCAATAGTTTCTCCTTTTTTGTTTGAAGGATTATACTTATCCAATAGGTTTTCCACCTTACGTATTACGAAATGATGGGGTTTTTCTTGTTTTGTAGTGTCTTCCAAAGATTTGACCATATTCTCAGACACTGTTTTTAAGTGATCTAGCTCCTCAGATATGAATCCATAGATCTCTTTCTGTCTTTCTTGATTTTTTTCAACCTTGAGCACATACTGCAAATCGGAGATGTTTTTCATATGTGAGCTAAAAACATGGGACTGGTGCCAAGCAATTTCTGATAGTTTTTTCTTTTGGTCCAAGATTCTATTGATAATCGGATTCACAATAAACAGGAATTCAAAAAGGATGATTAAGATGGAAAAGATGGCCAATTCCAATTCAACGATCATCATGGTTTTAATGCCCTTTTCTGATTTTCTTTGAAACATGTTTACTATACCATCCATGATTACCAAAAAACGATCTACCCGATAACGAACATCACTGAAATTGATAGAATCAAAACTTTGAAAATCCCTAAGCTCCGAATACAACCAGTCTACGTGGGGTTCCAGTCTTTCAAACTCCCTGAGTATTTCTGGGTCTTCCAGAGGTAGTATTTTTAAACTCACACTCCCTTCTTGTAAAATACCGTTCATCTGATGCAACTTGGTCAGGGTAAGTTTCATTTCGGCATAATCACAATTGTGAAATCTACAAGAGTAGAGTTCATTGAGCAGGCGTTGGCTCAACATACGCTGTCTACCTGCCAAATTAACTACCAAAGCAGTGGAACGTTGCTCGTTAAGTGTATATTGGGTAAGGCTCTGGATAAGAATGGTTAGTAAAACCACAGAAACCACAAGTAAGTAATATGCCCGGAAGCCTTTTTTGAAAAGCTTCATTCCCTTAACCTTCATCAATCTATTTTATAAGAATTTGCTTACAAAATAGTTTAAATTGTCAAGGTTGTCCCCAGAAATGTTGTGAACATCAATTTTGAATAGGTGAAACTTGTTTTCGCGGAATTGGATTCCTCTAATTAGTACAAAACTCTAAACTTAATCGTGTTTTCCACATTCTTTAGAGCCTTGACCACTTCCTTATTGTAATCCTTGTCTAAATCTGAAATAACATACCCTACCTCACTATCGGTAGAAAGGTATTGTCCGGTGATGTTCATTTCATATTTGGCCAATACTTCATTGATTTTGGCCATGATACCCGGTACATTTCGGTGAATATGAAGAAAACGGTGCGAATTGTTCTGTTTGGGCAATCGAATGTTGGGAAAGTTAACCGCATCTACAGTATTTCCTGAATTGATATAGTCCATAATCTTGTTTGGAACAAAATCGGCAATATCACGCTGCGCTTCTTCCGTACTACCGCCTACGTGTGGGGTCAAAATCACATTGGAAAGTCCTTTGAGCGGTGTTTCAAATTCCCCATTGCTTCGTGGTTCAACAGGATACACATCAACAGCAGCACCTGATAATTTTCCTTCCTTCAGAGCAGCTGCCAAAGCATCTATATCCACTACAAAACCTCTGGAAAGATTGACTAGATAAGCTCCGTCCCTCATTTGGTTGATTTCGCGTTCTCCAATGAAGTTTTTGTTGGCCTTGTTATCATCCACATGTAGGGTAACCACATCAGAAACAGAAAGTAACTCCTCCAGAGTACTACATTTAGTAGCATTTCCCAGTGCCAAACGGTCTGCCACGTCATAATAATATACTCGCATCCCCATAGCTTCGGCCAATACGGATAATTGCTTCCCTATGTTTCCGTATCCCACTATGCCCAAGTTTTTACCTCTTACTTCCTTGGAATTGAGAGCGGTTTTGTTCCATTGTCCAGAATGTATTTCTGAGCTTCGTGTAAAAACATTCCGCATGAGCATAATAATTTGCCCAATGGCCAACTCTACTACTGAACGTGTATTGCTATATGGTGCGTTGAAGACCACTACTCCTTTTTTCTTGGCGTACTCCAAATCGATTTGAGTGGTACCGATACAAAAGGCTCCCACTACCAACAGTTTGTTGGCGGCATCCAGCACCTTTTGTGTTACCTGGGTTTTGGAACGAATACCTAGGACGTGGACCCCTTTGATTTTTTCAATAAGCTCCTCTTCCGGAATACTATGTTTGACCAGCTCAACAGAAAACCCATCTTCTGAAAGATTTTCAAAAGCATCTGGATGTACGTTTTCCAATAACAGAATTTTGATTCTGTTCTTTGGGTATGATAGGTTTCTAGGCAAGTCGTTCACAAAAAGAAATTCATCTAAATTAGGTGTTACATGGTCCGCATTGTTGGCAGCTTTGTCCCGATGTACGTTTTCTGTGTAAGCAAAAAACTTATGGGCCAAGCCAGCTTCACGCATTACATAATCGCTATATCCATCTCCAATTACCTGAACTTCACCTTCTAAATGCAAGTGTTTCAGACATTCTATCTTTCCATTATGGGAAGCGAGTACATTAGCTTCATCAAATCCGACAATATTCCCATCTTCATCAAACTTGAATGTATTGGCATATACTCTTTCTGAAGGAATATTGTACTCTTCTACAATAGGATCAATAAACTCTTTGAATCCACATGAAATTACATAAATATCTTCAGAATACTTTTCAAAAAACTCTTTGTTGGAAGCAATGGATTTCGATATTTTCTGACGTAGTTCAATTACCAAGCCATTAAGATTATCCTTATGTGCATTTAGCAAACGTATACGTCGTTCCAATGATTCAGTAAACGAAATATCCCCATCAATTCCCAAATTGGTAATTTCCTGAATTTCTTGAATTACCTCATCTTTATTTGATTTTCCTTGGAGTGTGATTTCCGCTAAAACATCAAGCGCTTCAACCCTGGTCAAGGTACTATCAAAATCAAAAACATATTTGCGTGCTGCTCCTACCATGAATGCCTAAAGAATTAAGGGGTAAAATTAAACTTTAATTCTATTCAAATTGGTATCGCAGGCAAAATCTAACCACACTTGATGATATGATAAAAAAGCTATCTAATTCTTCAAAAATTTAAAATTGGAGGTGGATAATTGAACAATCTTTTGAAGATTGTATAAAACAACTAAAACCATCGGCGGGTATTCTTTTTATATATGGAATAGGCTTTACCGTACTTTCTTTCCAATGCCTCTTCTTCAAACCTAATTTGAAAATGGTTCATGTAGTACACAAAACCCGCAGCGATTAGTGTGTTGAAAGCGTTGCCTAGTTTTAATCCAAAACCCAATAGAATCAAAAGCATGGCCAAATACATCGGATTTCTCGAATATTTAAAAATGCCCTGGGTCACCAAACTGCTTGTTTTGGTCAAATCTATTGGGTTTGTGGTAGTTTTTACTTTTATAAATTGAAAAAGGGCCAAAGCCATAACCAAAACAGCCAATCCCAACAGCCCTATCGCCAGTTCTTTTCGTCCAAAAAAGTCAAATTGACCTACTGGTAAAAATTCGGCGAGGGTATACATCGCTCCTGCAAAAAACAGCATGACCAAAGGAGGAATTATTTTTATTCGCATAGCAATATTCTCAGCTTTCTAAATTACTATTTTTACCCTTCTTTTATAGTCTTTGTTTTGAAACTAGTTTTTGCTACCCATAATTCTAAAAAGCTGGAAGAGGTACGAGAAATTCTTCCCACTTCTTTTGAATTACTTTCCTTAGACGATATCGGTTGCCATGAAGAAATTCCGGAAACGGGAGATACCCTTGAAGAAAATGCTAAACTGAAAGCCGATTATGTAACCCATAATTATGGTTTAGACTGTTTCTCTGATGACACAGGCCTTTTAATTGATGCATTGGATGGTGCTCCTGGAGTATATTCAGCCCGTTTTGCAGGGGGAGAAAGAAGTTCCGATGCTAATATGGATAAAGTACTGTCGTTGCTCAAAGGAAAATCAAATAGAAATGCCCATTTTAAAACAGTGGTCCATCTAAATTTCCAAGGACAAGCTCATGTTTTTGACGGCATTGTTAATGGCTCCATTACTGAACTCCGAATGGGTACTGGAGGATTTGGATATGATCCTATTTTTAAACCTGATGGCTACCCAGAAACTTTTGGTTTGCTTGCTCCAGAGGTTAAAAATACTATCAGTCATCGTGGAAAAGCCATCCAAAAGCTAATGCGATTTCTAAAAAACCGGTCGTTTTAGTTTTCAACCCCATTAATTCACTTACCTTTGCCGCTTATTAACGCCGCCGGTATGGGCATGGTGTTGCGAGGGCTACATAGAGGTATTTAAAAAATCGCCCAGGACAACACATCATATTTGCGATTTTTAAATTGTATACTTTATGTCAGCATTTGAAGTTTTAGGGCTGGACAAACCCCTATTGGATGCCATTACGGATATGGGATTCGAAAAACCTTCCGAGGTCCAAGAAAAAGCAATTCCCCTTTTATTGAGTGAAGAAACCGATTTAGTCGCTTTAGCGCAAACCGGTACGGGGAAAACTGCAGCATTTGGATTTCCCATGATTCAAAAAATTCAAGCAGAGAGCAGAACTACACAAGGGCTTATCTTGTCCCCTACTCGCGAGCTTTGCTTACAGATAACCAATGAACTGCAGTTGTATTCCAAATACATAAAGGGGTTAAATACCGTTGCCATTTATGGAGGAGCGAGTATAACGGAACAAGCAAGACAAATAAAACGAGGAGCGCAGATTGTAGTAGCCACCCCTGGAAGAATGAAAGATATGATTGGGCGAGGGATGGTTGATATTTCCAAAATTGATTATTGTGTATTGGATGAAGCCGATGAAATGCTCAACATGGGTTTCTATGAAGACATCAAGGATATTTTATCCAACACTCCTCAAGAAAAATTTACTTGGCTTTTTTCGGCTACGATGCCAAAAGAAGTTGCATTAATCGCTAAAAAATTCATGCACAAGCCCCAAGAAATAACCGTCGGGGCAAAGAATGCAGGAGCTTCAACCGTACAACATGAGTACTATGTGGTTGGCGGTCGAGATAGATATTCTGCCCTTAAGCGTCTGGCTGATGCCAATCCGGGTATTTTTTCTGTTATATTCTGTAGAACAAAAAGAGACACTCAAAAAGTTGCGGAAAAACTGATTGAGGATGGATATAATGCAGGAGCCCTACATGGTGATTTGAGCCAAAACCAAAGGGATTTGGTAATGAATTCATTCCGTAAAAAACAAGTGCAGATGCTCGTAGCAACCGATGTTGCTGCAAGAGGTATAGATGTTGACGACATTACCCACGTTATCAATTATCAACTTCCTGATGAAATAGAAACCTATACCCATAGAAGTGGTCGTACGGGAAGGGCTGGAAAGTCTGGAATCTCAATGGTAATCGTCACACGTTCTGAGCTTCGAAAAATAAAGGCTATTGAAAAGAAAATCAAGCAGGATTTCATTGCCAAAAAGATTCCGACAGGGATTGAAATCTGTGAAATTCAACTCTATCATTTAGCCAATAGAATCAAAGAGACAGAAATCAATTCTGAAATTGACAACTACTTACCAGCCATAAACGATGTTCTTGATGGTATTGATCGTGAGGAATTAGTAAAGAAAATAGTCTCAGTAGAGTTTACCCGTTTCTATTCGTATTACAGCAAAACAAAAGACCTTAATACCTCTTCCGAAGGACCTCAGGAAAAATCAAGTAGAAGAGATAGTGGTTCCGGGTCAGTTCGTTATTTTATCAACATAGGAGAACGTGATGGTTACGATTGGATGAGCTTAAAGGACTTCTTGAGGGATACTCTTAATCTTCAAAAAGAAGATGTGTTCAATGTAGATACCAAAGGTAGTTTCTCATTTTTCAATACAGATGCTTCGTTAACCGACTTTATTCTGCAAACTTTTACCGATTTTAAGGTAAAAGGGAGGTTTATCAATGTGGAAGTATCCAATAAGCCTGGTGGCAAGGGAAAAGGTGGAAAACGACGTGACAGAAAACAGGGGCACCGCAAAGGAGGAGATGGACAATCTTTCCGAAGGGGTGGAAAAAATAACAAAGGGAGACGTGGCGGTAAGAAAAGACCGGGCTTTTATTAGTTAATTCTATATTAAAAGCAACAGGTCAACCATAATTTTTGCTTTGTTTAGTATTTTTATGTCCAGTTAGATTGCATGAAAAGAATTCTACCCTTATTGTTTGTCCTTGTTTCTTTTTTGGGTTTTTCACAAAACGAGAGCGATACCCCAGTTGAGGGAGAAATAACTGCTAAGGTCATTAACGCCCAAAGTAGTTTTCCCATGGAAAGTGTTCACGTAATCAACTTGAACAAAGTAGTGGGTACGATTACAAATCAAGAAGGTAAGTTTACCATTCCAGCAGCTGTAAATGATACGCTGTATCTATCTTTCTTAGGATTCAAATCGCAAAAAGTAAGGGTTACCAACGATATGTTTAAGTTTGAGGAGACAGAAATAGCCTTAACTGAATTGGCCTACGCCTTGGAAGAAGTTATTGTTAGACCCTACCAACTTACGGGTTACCTAGAAATTGATGTAAAAAATCTTCCTATCAATAATTCATATCAATATAGTATTTCAGGTCTTCCCACAAGTTATGAGGCAGGTAGCAAGAACCCAAGCGCAGTTACGAAAGTATTGGGCGCTATCTTGAATCCAGCAGATTTACTTAGGAATCTCTTTGGAAAAAAGCCAAGACAACTGCGCAAACTAAGACAGATGAAGGAAGATGAAGACATCAGAAACTTGTTGGCCTCAAAATTTGATCGTGAAACCCTAACGGAACTACTTCAATTGGAAAAAATGGATATTGATGATATTCTAAGCAATTGCAACTACTCCAAATCTTTCATAACCACGGCAAACGACCTCCAAATTTTGGATGCCATTTCCAGTTGTTATGAAGAATACAAAGTTTTAAATCGCAGATAAAGGTTTACACAGGCTTTATTTTACCCGTTTTCATTTCTTAAATAAATTTTAAATTTTGCCTTTCATTTTATAGCTTTAGGCAAAATCCCAACGAATGAGAAAACTACTTACTGTTATGCTAATACTATCTACTATTTTTAGCTGTAAGAAAGTTAAAAAAACACCTGAAAAACAAGAAGTGATAGTTGAAGATATAACCCCTAAAAAACAAGTGCCATTTGTTTGGGAAGGAGCCAACATCTATTTCCTTTTAACTGACCGCTTCAACAATGGTAATCCTGAAAATGATATAAATTTTGAAAGAACCGAAGAAACAGCGGTCTTGAGAGGTTTTGAAGGTGGAGACATGCAAGGAATCATCCAGAAAATTGAAGAAGGATATTTTACCGATTTAGGCATAAATGCAATTTGGTTCACACCAGTGGTTGAACAAATCCATGGAGCTACCGACGAAGGTACTGGAAACACCTATGCCTACCATGGCTATTGGGCCAAGGATTGGACTGCAATAGACCCCAATTTTGGCACTCGAAAAGATTTGGAAAAATTGGTCAAAACCGCTCATTCCAAAGGAATACGTGTTCTTTTGGATGTTGTTTTGAACCATACCGGCCCCGTTACTGAAAAAGACCCCGTTTGGCCTTCTGATTGGGTAAGAACTGACCCAACTTGCGAATTCACCACCTACGATAATACTACCGCCTGTACCTTGGTCAATAACCTTCCAGATATTTTGACTGAATCCAATGAGCCTGTGGAGCTACCCGATGCCCTTTTGGCTAAATGGAAGGAAGAAGGTAGGCTCAGCCAAGAATTGGACGAGTTACAGCTATTTTTTGAACGTACCGGGTATCCCAGAGCTCCGCGGTTTTATATCATCAAGTGGTTAACAGATTATATTAACGATTTTGGGGTGGATGGCTTTCGTGTGGATACCGTAAAACATGTAAATGAAAATGCATGGTCAGACCTCTATGCGGAGGCGACCTACGCTTTTGAAACTTGGAAAAAGAAACATCCCGATCAAATATTGGATGACAATTCTTTCTACATGGTTGGAGAGGTTTACAACTATGGTATAACAGGGGGTAGAGAATTTGATTTTGGAGATAAAAAGGTTGACTTCTTTGATTATGGCTTTAAAAGTTTAATCAATTTTGATTTAAAAGTCGATGCTAATGACGATTACGAAAAAGTTTTTAAGAAGTATAGCAAGTTATTGCACACCAAACTTAAAGGCAAAAGCGTATTGAATTACCTTACCTCCCATGATGATGGTAGCCCGTTTGACAAAGAGCGAAAGAAACCCATTCGCTCCGCAAACATGCTTCTGCTCACTCCTGGAGCTTCACAGGTATATTATGGCGATGAAACTTCCAGAAGTTTAATTATTGAAGGAACTGAAGGAGACGCTACACTACGTTCTTTTATGAACTGGGAAGATTTGGACAGCTTGCCTCAAATTCAAAATATCCACAAGCATTGGCAAAAGCTCGGACAATTTAGAAGAGACCATCCGGCGGTTGGAGCTGGCAAACACAAAAGACTCTCAAAATCGCCTTATGTGTTTTCCCGAACCTATACCAATGGGGATTACAAAGACAAGGTCGCAATAGGATTAAATCTTCCTAAAGGAAAAAAATCATTGACTGTAAAAGGTTTCTTTGGAGATGGCACTACCCTCTATGATATCTACTCCGGAACAGAAGTAATGGTGGTGAAAGGAAAAGTGACCCTTGAAAACGATTACGAAATTGCGCTTTTGGAACTTCGGGAGTAAGTAAGCTTTTTACAGAATTGATATCTTTCTGCTTACTCCTCCATAATGGATTTTAAACTGGCCAACCCTTCTTCAAAGTCGCCACCAACCGCTTTGTCCATATTCATAAACAGCATGAAGATACTTGCTGGGAATTTGTTTTTGCCTGAAAAGCCCCAGGTTACCTTAGTGCTATTTGCAGTAATTTCTTCTGTAGTAAGATAGGCATCCGAAACAGACTTCCATGGTTTTAAAAAACGAAGTTCCGATTCTATTCGTTCGCCGTCTACAATTTTAGTGATTTCCTGCTCTCCTTCTCCTACATCTTTATTTCCGTTCCAGTAGCTTACCGCGCCGACTTCACCATCCGTTCCCGTAAACTTCTTATTCATGTTAGGGTCTTTTTTATTCCACGGAGACCACGCATCCTGCTTTTTTAAGAATCTTAGGTTTTCAAAAACCTCAGCCTTGGGTTTTCCAATTTCAATAGAACGGGAAACGTTATAACTCTTTGGTGCAATCAGGGCAAGAACAACTATCAATAATACAATGCCGCCTAAAATGTAAAGTACAGTAATCATTTGTTTTTGAATTGGTTATGCTTAAAAATACAAAAAACATTAATCTATAAGGTATCTGCTGATAATCCCTTCCACGTCCTTAATTGATTTTTTGGTCCAATCCATTCGTTTTTCTAAGATTTCAATTGGGGATAATTGCCAAATTAACTCAGAGTTTCTTAGCTGTTTGGATAGTTCTTGAATGATGATAGCCGCAGAAACGGAAATATTCAAACTTTCAGAAAAACCAACCATCGGAATTTTAAGGAAGCCATCTGCACGTTGCATAACCTCTTCACTTAATCCTTCCTTTTCAGTTCCAAAGAAAAGTGCAGTTTTTGATTCTAACTTAAAATCCTTTAAATAATTGGAATCATTATGAGGAGTAGTAGCTATTATTTTATAACCTCCTTCTTTTAGGGTATTAATACATTCTGTAGTTGTCCCATAGCGATGAACATCCACCCATTGTTCCGCTCCCACGGCAATATTCTTGTCTAAGCGTTTTCCAAAACGGTCTTCAACCACATGTACATCTTGAATTCCAAAGGCATCACAACTGCGAATCACCGCACTGGTATTGTGCAATTGGTACACATCTTCTATGGCAACCGTTAAAAAACGGGTGCGTTGGGCAAGCACATCCAAAAAACGTTGCTTTCTCCCTTCGGTTAAAAAACCCTCCAAATAGGTCAACAAATCCTCTTCGAACATAAGGAACAAGTTAGCAAAAATTGAATTTGTTATTTTTAAGGTGATATGGCAGAAAAACAAAAAATAGTAGTGCTAACTGGGGCTGGAATGAGCGCTGAAAGTGGATTAAAAACATTTAGAGACTCCAATGGTCTTTGGGAAGGCCATGATGTGATGGAGGTTGCCTCACCACAGGGTTTTGCAAGAAATCCAGAGTTGGTACTTGAGTTTTATAACCAACGTCGTCGTCAACTACTTCGAGTAAATCCCAATGAAGGGCATAAAGCTCTTGTAGAACTGGAGGATACGTATGATGTAAGCATCGTTACTCAAAATGTAGACAATCTTCATGAACAGGCAGGCAGCAAACATGTGATACACCTACATGGTGAACTGTTCAAAGTGCGAAGTACCGCAAATGAAAACCATGTCTTGGAATGGAAAAAGGATTTGGTTCTGGGCGATTTAGACGAAGATGGTCATCAACTCCGACCCCATATTGTATGGTTTGGCGAGATGGTTCCCTTATTGGAAACGGCGGCTTATATTACGCAACAGTCCGATATTCTAATCATTATTGGGACCTCAATGCAGGTATATCCAGCAGCTAGTCTAATTCATTACGTAAATCCTGGAACTCCCATTTACTTTGTAGATCCAAAACCCAGTGTCAATCCATTGGATTTTAACAACCTGACCATTCTTTCCAAAACGGCTGTTGAGGGTGTTCCTAGTTTGGTATCTGAGCTACTTGGTAACGTGTCCTAGCTTCGGTTGCCCAATCCATTAGCATCTTTCTTTGGTCTTCTGTCAATCTAGCATCTTTGTGGGTCCAAGTGTACTCTTTTAAGGGCATTTCACCATTTTCCACATATTCTATAAATTCATCGAGCTTATGGTCTTTCTTTTTTGCGGTAAGATTTGGCCATTCTGAAAAATCAAGGTGTTCTTTACCTTCTTCAATATGACCGTCCATCCAATAGGAAATTGGCGCCACATTGCTGTACCATGGATAATTTGTGTTGGCACTATGGCAGTCATAACAAGTGCTTTCCAAGATTTTCTGAACTTCTGGACTTGGCTGGGTCTCTTTCTCAAAAGCTGCCACATAGTCTCCTTCGGAAAGGTTTTTCTCAGGACGATAAAACTGCATTCCAATTAAAATTACCAATAGTGCGATTGCTATTTTTTTTGCTATTTTCATCTGATAGGCTGTTTTCGTAAAAATAATATTTTGTGACTGAACAACAATTGTACTCCAAATTAAATTCAGGTCGGCTTTCCAAAGCAAGAATAAACGCGCTGGTAGGTCAACTCGAACAGCATCCTGAACTTACGTTAACCTTATTGAACCAGGTTTTTGAAGAAGATAAAATTGATGAATTCAATGCCAGTTGGGTCTTGGACCATCTTCTAAGAAAAAGATTGGTTTACCTGCTCCCCTATTTTGAAGAATTCACTTTAGGATTGGCCGAAATGAAATCGGAATCCTGTATACGGCCTATGGCCCATATTTGCCAGATGGTAACTGAAGCTTATTTTGAAAAAAAAGATAAAATCTTTATTGAAAATATCAGCTCCAATCAATTGGAGCGAATCATGACCGCTTGCTTTGACTGGCTCATAGGGCAACATAAAATAGCGGCAAAGGTGTTTTCCATGACCAGTTTATACTATTTAGGAATGCAGTTCCATTGGATACATCCCGAACTTAAACTTGTTTTGGAAGAAACCATAGCAAAAGGCACTTCCGGTTATAAGAATAGAGCTGCAAAAACATTGGATAAGCTGGTGGCCATGGGATACTAAACTGTTTAAGTTTGAGTATATTTGCCGCTTTAAAACCAGAGCCAAATGTCCTTGTCTTCACTAAATGCCATCTCACCCGTAGATGGTAGATATCAAAATAAAACCGAAGCCCTTCAAAATTACTTTTCGGAGAAGGCTTTGATAAAATACCGCGTTCTTGTAGAAATTGAATATTTCATAGCACTCTGTGAAATTCCCTTGCCCCAATTGGCCCATTTTGATTCCACAAAGTTCGAAGCTTTGAGGGGAATTTATCTGAATTTCAGTGCTGAAGATGCATCAGCCATCAAAGAGATTGAAAAAACTACCAATCACGATGTCAAAGCTGTTGAGTACTTTATCAAACAAAAGTTTGATGCTCTTGGATTAGAGAAATACAAGGAATTCATTCACTTCGGCCTTACCTCTCAGGACATCAATAACACAGCCATTCCTCTTTCCATCAAAGAGGCTATGAATGAGATATATGTTCCTCTATATTTTCAGGTTTTTGAAAAGCTTAAGGCACTGGCTTCGGAATGGGCCAACATCCCTATGCTTGCGCGAACCCATGGGCAGCCGGCCTCCCCTACCCGTTTGGGAAAGGAAATCGATGTTTTTGTAGAACGGCTCAAAGAACAACTCAATTTGTTGAACGACGTTCCCAGCGCGGCAAAATTTGGTGGTGCTACAGGGAACTATAATGCCCATAAAGTGGCCTATCCAGAAATAGACTGGAAAGCTTTTGGTAAACAATTCGTTCAAGAAAAATTGGGATTGCATCATTCATTTCCAACTACACAAATAGAACATTATGATCATATGGCGGCTTTATTTGATGGGTTAAAACGAATTAATACCATTTTGATTGATTTAAACCGGGATATATGGACGTATATTTCCATGGATTATTTCAAACAGAAGATCAAAAAAGGGGAAATCGGTTCTTCCGCCATGCCGCACAAAGTGAATCCTATTGATTTTGAAAACTCCGAAGGAAATTTAGGCTTGGCTAATGCGATTTTTGAGCATTTATCTGCAAAACTCCCTATTTCCCGACTACAGCGTGACCTAACAGATAGTACCGTTTTGCGGAACGTAGGGGTTCCTTTTGCACACACTATGGTAGGGTTCCAGTCCTCTTTAAAAGGGTTGAACAAATTGGTTTTAAATGCTGATAAATTTGAGCAGGACTTGGAAGACAATTGGGCAGTGGTAGCCGAGGCTATTCAAACCATATTAAGAAGGGAAGGCTATCCCAATCCTTACGAAGCGCTAAAGGGCTTGACCCGGACCAACGAAAAAATCACCCAAAAGACCATGGCTGATTTTATTGAAACACTTGAAGTTTCATCTGAAATAAAAGAAGAGTTGAAAAAAATAACCCCGGCGAATTATACCGGTGTGTGATCTTAGATAAGGTAGTTATCGGTTTCGTGCATAAGTAGTGGGGATTTCTACTCACAAACCTCTTAGTTTTATACTAACCCTTGTTTTACCCTTTGCTTCATTGCTTCTCATGTATTATACGCCGCTATTATAGCATCTAATTTGTTCATTTTGTCAATACGTTGAACTTCATTAAAATTGCCATAAAGACCCATTGGGTCAAATAGAATTGTCTTCATTCCTGCTGCTAATCCAGATTCAATTCCTTTCATACTATCCTCTATCACTAAACATTCATCAGGATAAAAACCCATCTTTTCTGCTGCGTGTAGAAATATCTCGGGGTCGGGTTTCCAAGAGTTTATCTCATAAGAGCTAAATACATTGTCCCCGAAATATTTTTTTAAATCCGTTATTTCAAGAGCTTTGTTAATTTTCTGTATTGGTCCACTCGAGGCAACACATTTAGAAAGCGTATTTTGATTTAGAAATTCAGGGACTCCTTCACATGGATTTAATTCTTTTTCAAAAAGTTGATCAACTAATTCACGGTACTCTGAAACAAAATCTTGTTTTAAAACAACATTATACTCTTTTTCAATAGACCGGAAAATATCTGCCAACTTTCCTCCTCGATATTTCTCCATCATTGTTGTAGCAGAGGACTCTATCCCATAGTTCCTTAATCCAATTTCAAGTCCGAGATTACAAAGAAATTCACTGTCGACTAAAGTTCCATCACAATCAAATATTAAACACTTAACCATTTTGTTCTACCAATGCACAAAATTAAGAAACACTAGGTGTCAAGGAAGCATATCGCCAGACAAGTGAAGTTATGCGTTTTTAATTGAAATAGATCGCCCTAAATCGATAAATACCTCATTCTAATTAATGAATTAAAAGAGTTTTTACAGGTTCTCCTCAAAAAACGCAAGTGCCAATTCCAATGTTTTTCCGTGTATTTTCTTTCGATCAACTTTTGGATGGTCTATGGTAATAGCCGGTGCCACTTGTTTGCCGAATTCCGTAGGTTCATTTAAGAACACGTAGTGCCCTACATTTTCATCGTATAAATGGAGTTTGCTGTTTGCAATTAAATTATGATAGTTAAGTGCATTATTCCTAATAGATGTGTTCCTATCCCCTTTCCCTGCTACAATATAAAGTGGCGCTGTGATTTTCTCTGTCTGCGTTGGGGAATGAAATCCAAATCCAATAGCTGGTGCCATTACAAAGAATGCCTTTATCCGAGCATCCTTGACCTTGTCTTTATACGTCTTATAAGAAGAGATAATAAGACTATCCTTTTCGAAATCTATGATTTCATCAGTTTCAGGAAATTCGGGAGGCATTTGCCTATCCTCTGATTTTTGATGTTCCCCTAGCGTTCTATCTACATAACCTCCTGCCAACGCGATGTTGGTATATCCGCCTAAAGAAAAGCCAACTCCACCTATTTTTGTCCCATCAATTTTGGTCCCAATTTCTTTATCCTCAAGTATGCAAGTAAGCACATATTGGGCATCTATGGCTCTTTCCCACCATTTTACAAATTCTCTGGGTATTTTATTAAAGGTAGAATTCCCATAATGGTCCAAAGAAACTACGATATAGCCTTCTTTTACCATTTTTTCAATGAACCATGTCAATGAAAATCGATTACCTCCGGTTCCATGAGAAACCAACAATAGCGGAAACTTTCCATCTGCAACTTTTGCACCCCATGTAGTACTTATGGTTTTAAAAAGTTCCTTTGAGTTGTCCTTTGGTTCTTTCTTTGTAAAATTATCAAAAGTAGGATACCATATTTCTGTAACTAAGGGGCGATTCCTTGATTCATCAACAAAAGTGATGGAGGTTTGCCCAATATTAAATCGTTTTTCTTCTTGTGCGGAAGAAGAAAAAAGGACGATTGACCCTAAAATTAGTAGCGTTTTTCTCATTTGTCTATTGGTTTTCTAGATTGATTCAATCTAGAGACAAATGAAAGAAACGATCGTTACAGTCTTAGATTTACCCTTCTTTATGAATCTCTACTTGATGTGGGTAAGGTATCTCAATTCCGGAAGCATCTAGAGCCAACTTACAGTTTTCATAAGTGCCAAAATACACGTCCCAATAATCCTCAGGTTTACAAAAAGGACGAACAGCGAAGTTTACCGAACTGTCTGCCAATTCCATGACATTGACTGAGGGAGCAGGGTCTTGTAACACTTTTGGGTTCGAAGTCAATACATTCAATAAAACTTCTTTTGTTTTTTTGATATCCTCTCCATAGCCAACACCAATTACCGTATCTACTCTAATTTTACCCTCGGCAGAATAATTGATAATGTTTCCATTGGCCATGGCACCATTGGGCACAATGGCTAGTTTGTTTTCAGGAGTCGTTAGTTTCGTTGTAAAGATTTCAATTTCCTTGACCACGCCTAAAACACCTTGTGCTTCGATTAAATCTCCAATACGATAGGGTTTAAAAATCATAAGTAAAACACCTCCTGCAAAATTGGATAAAGACCCCTGAAGGGCAAGACCTACAGCTAAACCTGCAGCCGCAATCACAGCGGCGAACGTGGTTACATCAACACCCAATTGCGAAATAACAATAATGATCAAGAATACTTTAAGCGCCCAAGAAATCAAGTTTAACAAGAACTTTTGCAAAGACTCGTCATATTTACTCTTTGCCATTACTTTCCCTGCAGCGCCAGTAATTTTTTTAATAATCCAGGAACCGATTATGTAAATAAGGATGGCTGCTACCAATTTGAGCCCATACTCTTTGGCCAACTCAATGCCGTAATTCATCCATTCTTGTGCTTTTTCCATTGTATTCAGTTTATTGTTAGTGTTTATGTGTAAGACACTAAGGTAGCAAGAAGGTCACAAAAATTGAGGTTCTCTAACCTATTAAAAGCAAAAACGCACTGCGAAACAGTGCGTTTTTGTTATAATTTATGGAAAAGAATTTATCCCTTTAAAAACTTTCCAATTTCTCCCAAAGCCGCTCCATCGTAATCTGATTTCTGCAATGCTTGCATAATTTGAACTATATGGGCTGGGTTCATATCTTTTCCTAAAACCCTGACTAAAGCAAAGCCCATGTCTTTACTATCACCATAAATTATTACTTCGTCGATAGCATCTTCGTCACCTAAGTACTTAATGACTCCCTTGCCATATTGCGAATTGATTTTCATCAATTCCACAAATTCATCGTCCTTAAGAATTTCTTTAACCTTAGCTTTTTCTGCACGATACTCGGCAACATTATCCGCGGTTTTCTTAAAGGCCAACATATTGAACTTTCGCAAGGATTCCACAGCTTCTTTCTGGGATGAGGAAAGGCTTTCCTCATTTAGCTTAAGTATACTTGCTGGAACATCCAAAGCGATAAAGTTGGGATTTTCAGAATTGTCCACATAATACTCCTGAAGACTTTGTTGAGAGGAACAGGAAGCCAAAAGTATAGCTCCTGTTAGAAAAAATGTTTTTACTACATACTTCATTGTTTCGTTTTTTTTGATTGATTGATGATGCTCCAATGGGTCAACATAAATATGTTGACCCATTGGAGATTTTGTTACATTATTTTATTATTAGTTCCGTTCTGCTTTCTTCAAGTGTTTGGGAAGCTTCATTTTTTCCGTTAAAGAACCTACTTTGGTTAAGTCAATATCTCCAGTCATGCTGAGCAATACCGTTTCAATATTGGCTTTCCGTCCTTTGTCATCTTCTATACCGGTTACGAACATGAGCAACTCAGAAACGTGGTCATCGTCCTTTCCATTCTTGATGTAAAATTTAAGATTGGTGTCCCCATCCTTTATTTTCATCAATTCATCCAATCTTGACTTCTTAACATATTGCTTCATTGTGGCTTGCATATCCGCCGAAACGCCTTTATCCTCTGACATAAAAATCTTAATTCCATCAAGGTTCTTGGCAAGATCCACAAAGTCCTGGGTATCCTTGTCCCCATGATTGTCCACCATTCCAGCAACTATCTCAAGCATACCTTTGCTAATGGTCACAGAACCAATTCTTTCAGAATCTTCAAACTTATCAAAAACCGATTGAGAAAATCCAAACAAAGGCAACGCTATTGCAAAAAGTGCAATTACAAACTTTTTCATCTTAGTTCCCTTTTTTACCTGCTTTGTTAAGCTCTTCAGGTAGGTTCATCTTTTTGGTCAGGGAATTGATCTTATTCAAATCAATATCGCCTGTTAAAGAAAGTATCACTGTCTCAAACTTTCTCCCATCCGCTTCCATATCCTTAAGGCCGGTAACAAACATTAGGAGTTCGCTAACGTGATCAGAATCTCTACCTTCTTTGATGTAGAATTTTACATTCGCATCTTTATCTTTCACGCGCATCAACTCTTCCATGCTAGAAGATTTAAGGTAGCTGTTCACGGAAGCCTTCATATCGGCGCCTATTTTCTCATTGTCGGTTGTAAAAACCTTCAAGCTTTTTAGGCTACTGGCAATATCCATAAAATCTTGAGCTTCTGGGTCGTCCACTTCCACATCAATCTTTGCCAAAAGGTTAAACATGCTTTTATTCACTACTACGGAAGTGACATCGTCCAAATCTTCAAACTTATCAAATAAGGACTGTGAAAATCCAGCAAAGGGAAATGCAGCAATTAGGAAAATTAAAATATACCTTTTCATTGTTTTTGTTTTAATCGTTATTGTAAATCTTTTGTTTAGCGGCTTCAAACTCTTGTAAATAGGCTACTTTTTCAGTGCCCCGACCAAAGTTCTCTGCAAGAAGTTCAAAAGCCTTTTTGGTTTCTTGGTAAGCTATCAGAGCTTCCTGCTCTTGTTGCTTACGTTCTTGATATTGAATACCAAAGTAAATTCCGAAGGTTAAAATTGCCACCGCAGCAACGGACATCCATTTATAGTTCTTTTTTCTAGGTTTTAATGGCACCTGCTTGGTGAAACGTTCTTCCTTAGCAACGGAAAAATACTTGAACATTGGTCTATATTGTTCCAAATGAGGTTCTATATCGTCTTGGGAAAAGTACTGCTTAAGTTCCTGCTCCTCAGCAATTGTGCTAGTAGCCTCAAAATACTTTTCTAAAAGTTTTTCTATTCTATCCAATTCCATAACTATGTTTTTTTGCCAATTCTTCTCTTACTGTTTTTCGTGCCCTGGACAAGGTTACCCGAACCGCTGTGGGTTTCATATCCAATAAATCACATATCTCTTCAAACTCGTATTGCTCTACATCTCTGAGTTGCAATACCATTTTTTGTTGCTCAGGCAGTGTATCCATTATTCGCTCCATCCATCGCACACTATCCTCGGCTTCCAATTGTTTTTGCAGCGAAGTGTTTTCATCCTGATAATTGCTATGCACCAACTTCAGGTTGCTTGCTTGTTTTGATTTTAACCGGTCCAAACAAAAATTCTTGGTCATGGTCATAGCAAAAGCTTCTACATTTTTATAGTTTGCCATGCTTTTATTTTTAGACCATAGCTTTAGCAACACTTCCTGAGTGGCATCTTCAGCCTCCTCTTTGGATACCAGTAACCGTTTTGCCAAACGGTACAGTTTATCCTTAAAAGGCATTACCACATTTAAAAAATCACTTTGTTGCATTGGTTGTTTAGTTTTCCACCTGTTTAATATCAGGCTTCATTATCACGACGACACATATCGAAAATTGTTACAAAAAATTTGAAATGTCCCATTATGTCTTTATTTTGAGCCTAAAATTGCTAGAATATAGAAACTTCTGCCTCGAATTTCTAATCTGTTCGAGTTTTACTGGAACAGTTATTGAAGAACTTTCTTGAAAAACGATTTACGCTATGAAAAAGACCCTTTTTTTCTTTTGTTTACTTTCCTTTGTTCTATTCGGTTGCTCAAGCGATGACAATGGAATTGAGAACCCAAATCCCAACCCGCCTACTTCAGCTGAGTTCCCTGCTCAAAGCTTTATGTGGAGAGCCATGAACCTATGGTATTTTTGGCAAGATGATGTTGCTGATTTGGCAGATGACCGATTTTCCAATGATTTAGAGTTTGCCACTTTTTTATCTGCTGAATCTGATCCTGGAAGATTTTTCTTTACAATTTGTAACCAGCACCGTGAAATTGTAGGAGAAGAAGCTGCAATTGATCGTTTCAGCTTTAGAAGGTCCAATTATGAAGATTTAGTAAATAGTCTCTCCGGAGTCTCCAGAAGCAATGGGCTCGAGTTTGGACTATCATTAATAACCCAAGGTTCTGATAATGTTTTTGGTTACGTTCAATATGTTCTACCTGATTCTGATGCAGCAAGCAAAGATATTTCCCGAGGTGAGTTTTTCACTCATGTAGACGGTGTACAGATTACTGCTAGCAATTTTAGTCAGCTTTTATTCGGTAATAACATTACCTATACGCTAGGTATGGCAGATTTAGAAAACGGTGGTTTTACGCTAAATGGCAAAGAAGTTACCCTTACCAAGATTGACAATTTTGTAGAAAATCCTATTCAGGTAGCAACTACACTTGATATCAACGGCACTAAAATTGCTTATTTGATGTATAATCGTTTTTTAAGCAGTTTTAACGAACAACTTAACGACGCCTTCGGACAATTTGTTGCAGATGGTGCAACAGAATTGGTATTAGACATGCGTTACAATCCTGGAGGTTCTGTAAATACTTCAAGATTATTGGCAAGTATGGTCCATAGTACGGATACCGATAAACTCTATATAAGACAACGATGGAATAGCAAGTTACAACCACAGTTTAGCGCTGAACAGCTTGAGGACTATTTTGCAAATTCTACTGGAGAGAGCCCCATAAACTCCTTGAATTTGGACAGGGTGTACGTTTTGACTACCAATAGTTCTGCATCTGCCAGTGAGCTTGTGATTAATGGCCTCGCGCCATACGTAAATATTACCCAAATTGGTGAAACCACTTCTGGAAAAAATGAGTTTAGCATAACTTTGGTAGATGATCGGGAAAATTCTTTCATCTATAACTCGGATAGGGAGGGCGAAATTAATCCAAATGTCAGTTGGGGTTTACAACCACTTGTTGGTCGCAATGAAAACGCAGATGGTTTCTTCGATTATACAGATGGTCTTGACCCAGACATTGTATTGGAAGAAAATGTGGCAAATCTAGGTACCCTAGGAGATGTCAATGAGCCTCTATTGGCCAGAGCAATTCAAGAAATAACAGGCGCAACAACAAAAGGAAGCTTTCATGTTCAATTCCCTGCCAACATGATTACCAGTTCACGATTAGAAACTATCATGAGAGATAATATGTACTTGGACAAACCCATAAAAATGGGTCAGTAAAAGAAAGCGGCCACATGGCCGCTTTTTTTTGTTCTTATTTTTTTACAAGATGGTTTTCCAATTTTACATATTTGTGGGACAACGAAACAGGAACCTTTAACAGTTTAGAATGAAATAGGCCCGCTAAAACCTCAATCCCATCTACCAAAGTACCTGCAGAGGATTGTGTAAACATATCAAAGTCCACTATATAAACCGAATCATCCTTGACTGCCTTCAAATTATCCCAACCTTCTTTCTTGGTTAAAATATGAAGCTCCTCCAAGGTTCTATCCACCTTGAATCCGCAAGGTGCCACAATCAAGACTTCGGGATTGTATTTGACAATCTTTTCCCATGAAGTCACAATACTGTCACCTGAAGGGTTGGATAACATATCTATGCCTCCCGCATACGCAATTTGATGTGGAATCCAATGTCCACAATTGAAAATAGGGTCAATCCATTCCAATAACATCACCCGTTTGGGCAAAGCTTTTGCTGCTCGCAACGTATCTACCACATCATCAATTCTATTATGTAACCCATTTAAATATCTATAAGCAAGCTCTTCCTTTCCCAAAGCAGTTGCAATGGTAACAGCGGATTGGAAGACATCATCCAAAGATTCTGGGCTTATGGAAATAAGTTCAGGTTGTTTCTTAAGATTGGCCACTGCTTCTGCGGTACAGGCCGTATCTATCTGGCAGATATCACACATATCCTGTGTAAAGATGATATCTGGCGCTATACGTTCCAACACGGGTTCATCTACATAGTAGAGGTCCATTCCTTGGTTCTTACTTTCGGAAAAAAGTACATCAATTTCTTTACTGGAAAGGTTTTTTCCTTCCAAAATGCACCGTACTACAGGCTCTTTTTCTCTCAAAGCCTGTTCAGGGCATTCAAATGTTACGCCATAGAGGTGGTCCTCCAAACTCATGTCATAGAGCATTTGGGTAACTGCAGGCATAAAAGAACAGACTTTTAACATAATCTCAATGTAATACCTAAAAACTTAGATTAAAACCGGCATTGATGTTTCTTCCTCTTGTTGTAAAACCGATAACCTCAGTAAACTCTTCGTTCAAGACATTGTTGGCGTTCAGAAAAACCTTTAGCTTATTGGGTAGTAACTCGTGGTCAATATAGAAGTTAATCAACGAAAATGCATCCAATGCGACATCTTCAAAAGCTGAAAAATCAGTATCAAACCGTTCTCCGGTATAAGAATATTGAAGTGAAACATTTGTGGATTCGCAAAGTTGATAACCCAAGGTCAAATTCGCTTTGTGTCTAGGGATTCTAATGGCATTGTCACCCTTGCGCTCCGTAAAGGTATAATTGGCATCAATGGTCAACGCTTCTAAAGGAATCCAAGATACTTCCAATTCTGCTCCATTAACGTCAATTTCATCCGAAATATTAATACTACGAAAATCTTGATCAGACCCAATTCGATTCTTTTCATTTCTATCAAAATATACGGCACTTAAACGAAGTTTGTCGTTGACAAAATATTCCACGCCTCCTTCTATGGTGGTATTCTCTTCTGGTTCCAGGTCCTCATTCCCAAAGCTTCCGAACAATTGAATCAAATTAGGTGTGATATAAGAAGTTGCATAGGTACCCAACAACTTTACATAACCCTTTTCCGTTGGAAAGACATACGATGGGTTAATATTATATACCACCTGATTACCATATTCGGAATGGTTGTTTAATCGAATTCCCGTATTCAGATTCAAACCAAAGTCTGAAACATAGACCAAGTTTGCATATGGATCCACAATCGTAAAGTCCACTGACTCATCAAAAATGGCTTTGTCCTTGATGTAGTTAACACCTAAGACCGTATAAAACTTCTTATTAAAGACATATTTGTTGTAAATATCAAAAACAAAATTTTCGCCACTGGAAACTGTCTCTCCAAAAGTGCTTCTTGAATCTAAATCAAAATCTGTGTAGGCTGCATTCAACTGTATGGAACCTTTTCCATAGCTAAATGTGGATGCAATACCCAAACGTTCTTGATTTTGTTTCAATTGGTTCGGAGCTTCCGCGCGGTCAGCATCAAACTCGTTTCTGAACTCCGTCTTGTTTCCATAAATCGAAACATCAAATTTCTCTGAAAACTTATATCCTATTTTAAGGTCTGCACTATACTGTGAAAAATCGTCTTCTTCATTTTCCGGTGTTACAGCTGCAGAAAGTCCATTCGAATATCGGTTGGAGAAACTTACACCATAAGAGAATTTGTCCAAGGTTCCGCTAACCCTTGCATTGTTCGCAAAGCTGGCAAGATTATAGTTTTGGTCATCAGACGTTTGGTTTGTACCGACCATGGATTCAAAATTACCTGCAATCTTGTTTCCCGAATTCTTCTTGGTGGTAATATTGATGACCGCTGTGGCTGCATTGGTACCATAAAGTGTACTTGCAGCACCTTTAATTATTTCTATGGATTCCACATTGGCCGTCGATAAAAACCGTAAATCGTACTCAACGGAAAAAGAAGAAGGATTGGTTACACGAACCCCATCGATTATGACCAATACCTGACGACCTCGACCACCTCTGGCAAATACACCGAGAACGTCTCCATCCCTACCACGACTACCTGCGATTTCGATTCCGCTTTTTGTATTGATGACCTGGGCCACGGTTCTTCCCTGATTACGTTCCAATTCCTCAGCTGAAATTTTGATGACGGTCTTACCGGAATTTTCACGTTTCAGTTCAAATCGTGAATCGCTGACCACTACTTCATCCAACTGTTGAACGGAGACAGAGTCTTGTTGTGCATTTTGGGCATAAAAAAATTGACCCGCAAAAAGTGTGGCGCACCACCACAATTGTGTTTTTTTCATTTCGTTTAAGTGAATAAACGGGAGAATAGTATGTGCTTCATACGTAAACCTTTATCCCGAAAGTTTAACATTGTTTGTTTGAATTTGGCAGGTCTCCTGACTTGTTCAATTTTATTTGGCCTTCCCATTCTTTTGAACAGTGGCATTGAAGTAAACAACACCCTCTTTTTGAGGTGCCAAACCAAGTTTGGCATGAACTTTACAGTTGCGGGAACAGTTCTGGATTCTCACCAGATTCCCTTTTAATCGCACAAAGCATTGTACGAACCAAAATTCACGACGAAAGTAATCATTCTGTTTAATCTTTTTTTACAAAAATTAAATAATCTTACTTTTGATGGCATGATGAAAAAATCTTCATTCGGTTTAATATCCCTTCTCCTTTTTTCACTATTGTTCACTTCCTGCAAGGAAAAAAAGTCTGAATTAGCTCTTAAACAAAATCCAGACTCCTCTTCGATTCAATACGCACAAGGTTTTTCCATTGAAAAAAATGTAGACTTTACTGTCATCCGCGTGGTTTCAGCATGGCCGGGGGCCTCAGAAGAGTTTAGCTATGCCTTGGTTCCACGGGAAAAACTGGCATCCATAACATTACCAAGGGATGCGTATGATGCCATTGTACCAACTCCGGTCGACCGTATGATAGTGACTTCAACCACACATATCCCGGCAATGGAATCGCTGGGGGCATTGAACACTTTGGTAGGTTTTCCCAACTCCGATTTGATTTCCTCTACCGAAGCACGAAAGAGAATTGATGAAGGTTCCATTCGGGAATTGGGAACCAATGAAAACATTAACACCGAAATTGCACTTGAAATAAACCCGGAAGTGGTAATTGGTTTTGGCATTAACGGCACTAACAAAGCTTATGAAACTTTGAAACTATCTGGCATTCCCATTGTGTACAACGGCGATTGGACAGAGCAAACCCCTTTGGGAAAAGCGGAATGGATTAAGTTTTTTGCTCCCTTTTATCAAAAAGAAGCAGTGGCTGATAGTATTTTTAAGACTATTGAATCATCATATAATGAGGCCAAGGTACTAGCCCAACAAGCGTTGGACAAACCAACGGTCTTAACTGGAGGCTTGTATAAAGATGTATGGTATGTTGCGGGAGGAAATAGCTGGATGTCCCAATTTTTAAAGGATGCCAATGCCAATTACCTCTGGAAAGATACAGAGGATACCGGCAGTATTGGTTTAAGTTTGGAAGAAGTACTCACACAAGGACAAAAAGCTGATTTTTGGTTCAATCCATCGCTACATACCGCCTATGAGCAACTGGAAAATGCAAACCCACATTACATTCAATTCAGCGCCTACATCAATCGTAAAGTCTTTTCCAATGCGGTGAGAAAAGGGGAAACAGGAGGCATTTTATTCTATGAACTGGCTCCTCAAAGACCCGACTTGGTTTTAAAAGATTTGATTTCAATTCTTCACCCGGACCTGATGGAAGGGTACAAAACCCGTTTTTTCAGCCCTTTGCAATAAATGTCCCCCTCACAGAAATATCGTATTTCATTTCTATGCATTGCTTTGGCTCTATGTGTAGCTTGGGTCTTGAACATAAGTTCGGGGTCGGTTTCCATACCCTTTGATGCTATTCTATCGTCATTTTTGGGAAAATCTCTGGAAACACCAACTTGGGATTACATTTTATGGAACTATCGAATTCCTAAGGCTTTCACAGCGATTTTAGTAGGTGGTGGACTTTCCTTAAGTGGGCTTTTGATGCAAACGCTTTTTAGAAACCCTTTGGCGGGCCCATTTGTTCTGGGCATTAGTTCTGGAGCAAGTTTGGGAGCAGCCCTGCTATTGATGGGGGCTTCTTTACTTTCAGGATGGGCTTCGTTCTCCTATTTGAATGATATCTCACTCGCAGTAGCAGCCAGTTTAGGAAGTTTTTTTGTACTACTGGTAGTGATTTTGGTAGCCAACCGAGTGAAGGATACCATGGCACTTCTAATCATAGGTTTGATGTTCGGAAGCATTACTTCGGCCATTGTAAGTGTTTTAGCCTATTTTTCCACAGCGGATAATCTGCAACGTTTTATTTTTTGGTCCTTTGGTAGTGTCGGTAATCTATCTCAATCACAAGTTTGGCTATTGACCGGAATCGTAGTTTTGGGAGTGGTGTTGAGCATTTTTTCCATCAAAGCTTTAAATGCCTTTTTATTGGGAGAAAACTATGCGGAAAGCTTAGGTGTTTCACTAAAAAAATCAAGATTTATCGCCATAGTGGCAACAGGCCTGTTGGCTGGGGGCATAACTGCTTTTGCAGGTCCTATTGCCTTTGTTGGGCTGGCCGTACCCCACCTTACCCGCCAGATTTTCGATACCATGGAACATCGTATTTTGATTCCGGCGGTATTCCTTTATGGAGCGATTTTGATGTTACTTTGCGATACCATTGCCCAGTGGCCCAACTCGGCCAACGTTTTGCCAATAAATGCCATCACTACCTTAGTTGGCGCCCCTGTTGTAATTTGGTTATTGATTCGTAAACGAAAAATGATTTTTTAATGGATACAATGAAAAATCAAATTTTGAATGTTGATAATCTGTCTATTGGTTATCCGTCCATTACCATTGCGAAAAACATTTCGTTTTCATTGGAAAGGGGTTCCCTATGCGCCATTGTGGGCATCAATGGTGTGGGAAAATCAACCTTGCTTCGTACTTTAGGAGGACTTCAAGTCAAAAAATCAGGGGAGATTGAGATTGATAACCAGAAACTGGAATCGCTATCCGCATTGCAATTAGCACAAAAGCGAAGTATGGTGCTTACAGAGCAGACCACTTCAAAAAATCTCACCGTACAAGAATTGATAGCATTGGGCAGACAACCCCATACCAATTGGTTGGGACGATTAAGTACAAATGACAAGAAACGTATTCAACAAAGCATCAGAACTTTTTTACTGGATAAACTACGTTACCGCAAATGCCATGAATTGAGTGATGGACAATTTCAAAGGGTATTGATTGCTCGAGCCATGGCCCAGGACACCCCTTTGATTTTGTTGGACGAGCCTACTACGCATCTTGACTTGCACCACAAAGTCCAAATTCTAAAACTATTACAGCAGTTGGCTCACGAGCAAAATAAAACCATACTTTTTACCACGCACGAAATTGATTTGGCCATCCAAACCTGCGATTCCATGTTGATATTGGATGGAAATCGGAATCCCTTCGGTGAACCTTGTCAATTGATTGAAGAGAAGCACTTTGATACGCTTTTTCCTTCGGACATGGTCCAATTTGACGCCACAACTGGCACTTACAAGGTTAAAAAGTAAGTTGAAATACCATTTCGCTGAAGTCTGGAATCCGTTATCTTTATCGATAGAAAATACTGTATGAGTACTGAATTGATTTTTGTATTAATTGGACTATTGGCCTTGATTGGGGGTGTACTTTTGGGCATGTACGTTCAAAAGCTTAAAACAAAATCCGTGGAAAGTGTTTGGGAAGAACGAGAATCTCAACTGAACAGCAATATTTCCATGCTTAACCAAAATTTGATAGATTCTGATGAAGGGAGAAGGCAGCTTCAATCTGAAAAAGAGTTACAAAGCAATCAAATTGTACGGTATCAGGCAGATTTAGAAAATCTGCAACAAAAACACGCTGAGCAAAAGCAAGAACTGGAACAACTTCAAGAGAAGTTTACCAAAGATTTTGAAATATTGGCCAATAAAATTCTTGAGGATAAATCCAAAAAATTCACAGAAAGCAACAAACAGAACATAGAAAATATTCTTACCCCTTTGAACAAAAAAATAAAGGAGTTTGAAGAAAAGGTAGAAAAATCCCAAAAAGAGAACATTAGCATTCATTCAGCGCTTAAGGAACAATTGCTTAACCTTCAAAATCAAAATCTGAAAATAACCCAGGAAGCAGAGAATTTGACCAAAGCCCTAAAGGGTGACAGTAAAATGCAAGGGAATTGGGGAGAATTGGTGTTGGAGCGTGTTTTGGAAAAATCCGGATTGGAAAAAGACCGAGAATATAGCGTACAGCAAAGTTTTACCCGCGAAGATGGCAGTCGCGTGATGCCCGATGTTATCATAAACATGCCCGATGGCAAAAAAATGATTGTGGATTCCAAGGTTTCGCTAACGGATTACGAACGTTTTACCAACGCCGATGAAGAGGATAAGCCCAAGTTCTTAAAGGACCATATCAATTCCCTACGAAAGCACGTGGAACAACTCTCTGCAAAGAAGTATGAGGATTTATATGAAATGGAAAGCCCAGATTTTGTATTGATGTTTGTTCCCATTGAACCCGCTTTTGCCATTGCCATAAATGAAGATGTGTCACTTTACAACAAGGCTTTTGAGCAAAACATTGTGATTGTTACTCCCTCTACCCTACTGGCTACGCTAAGGACCATAGACACCATGTGGAACAACGAAAAGCAGCAGCGAAACGCCATAGAGATAGCACGTCAGGCGGGGGCTTTATATGATAAATTTGAAGGTTTTGTATCTGATTTGACCAAAGTGGGCAAAAAGATGGATGAAGCGAAAAATGAATATCGCGGTGCTATGAACAAGTTGGTTGAAGGACGTGGAAACATAGTGACCAGTATTGAAAAACTGAAGAAAATGGGTGCCAAAGCCAAGAAATCCATTCCAGAGCCTATTCTAAAACGTGCCCAAGAAGACGATTATGAAGAACCCAAACTTGAATTGTAGAGCATGCGTAAGTTCCTATTTATCTTAATTACCGTTGTCATTTTTGGAATAGCAGGATACTTTGCCTTTATCTATTATGTTCCCTTTAGTGAAGGTTATCGTTCAGGGGAGCTTATCAAGTTCAGCCGCAAGGGAGTTTTGGCCAAAACCTGGGAAGGTGAAATTAGTCAGGGTATCTCCGGAGCTCAAATTTTTGAGTTCTCCGTGGAAGACAGTGAGTCGAAAGTCATTGAAAAGTTGAAAGATTACCAAGGCCAATATGTAAAAGTGACCTACAAAGAGCGATATGGTACTTTTTTCTGGTTGGGCGATACGAAGTACTTTATAATCGATGTGGTTCAGGAGCAATCTCCACACTTTAGAAAATAACAATGAAAACGTTTAAAACAGCTGGAGAATCCAAGGTTTCTATTACTGAACTTATGCTCCCTGCCCACTCCAATTTTGGAGGCAAGGTTCATGGGGGTTACATTTTGAGTTTGATGGACCAGATTGCCTTTGCCTGTGCAAGTCGACATTCGCAAAGTTATTGTGTCACCGCATCGGTCAACCGTGTCAATTTTTTAAACCCCATAGATGTTGGCGAATTAGTAACTCTCAAGGCCAGTATAAACTATACCGGGCGTACCAGCATGGTAGTTGGGGTTCGTGTGGAATCTGAAAATATTCAAACCGGCGAGGTCAAACATTGTAATTCTTCGTACTTCACTATGGTGGCCAAAGATGAAAATGGTAAAAACATTGCGGTTCCGGGGCTTATTGTGAAAGACAAACAAGGTATGCGGCGCTTTGCCAGAAGTAAGGAACGAAAATTATCCGCGCATGACCGAGACTCTAAATATGCATCCAAAGCATTTAAGGTAAACCAGTATTTGGAATTTTTGGAAGGCGAAAATTTGAAGTTGGATTTAGATTAAGGAAGCCGCATCTTCGTCCAAAAACCAAAAGAGATTATCAGAATTTGGATTCACCAGCGATGCAGGATACTTTTCAAACCCTTCTTTCTTTTGGGTAATCACTTCTACTTTTTCGGCTTTTCCTTGCCCAGTGACCAAAAAGACCACTTCCTTTGCCATATTGATAACCGCTCCATTTATAGAAACCCGTTTCTGTCCAGATTCAGGATGGGTGGCCACCACACAGTGGTCTTCGGCTTCCCATAGTTCAATTTGATGCGGAAAAATGGAAGCCGTATGCCCATCATCTCCCATGCCAAGAATCACCAAATCAAATTGGGGGATACCCTCTACCCTATCCAAATTGATTTCTAACAAATTAGCATATCGCATAGCCTCACCATTTGAGTTACTCTCCCCAAGAATACGATGGATGTTTTCTTTAGGAACATCAATTTTTGAAAACAGGTGGTCAACCGTCATTTTATAGTTGCTCTCGGTATCATCTGGGGGGACACAACGTTCATCTCCCCAGTAAAAGTGAATACTGGACCAATCTATTTTGTCACCATATTTTGAGGCCAATACGTCAAAGACAATTTTTGGTGTGCTTCCTCCTGACAAGGCTACATGAACTTGTTCTTTGTCCTTTACAAATTCTGCGAAATACGATGAAAATGCTGTTGCAACCTCATTCTTATCCTTGTATATTTTTAATTCCATGGTTTCTTCTTTTTTGTTCTCGACTGCGCTCGAACTGACATGGGACATCAGAATTTAACAAATCACACAATACCCTGGGTCATCCGCTAAATTCTCTCCGGGATTGCGCCAATATCCAAAATCCTCAATGAGCTCATCAGCATTCTCCGGCCCCCAAACTCCTGCAGCATAGCCATACATACGTACATCCTTTCCATTTTTCCAATAGTCCAAAATAGGATCTACAAACTCCCAAGCTGCTTCCACCTCATCAGCACGGGCATAAAGGGTGGCATCACCTTGCATGGCATCGAGAAGTAGTCTCTCATAGGCCTCCATAACATAGGTTTCCGCCAAACTGGAATAATAGAAATCTAAGTTAGCACGTTCCACTTTGAAACCTTGCCCGGGAACTTTCACGCCAAATTTCATTAAAATTCCTTCATCCGGTTGAATTCGAATAATCAGCTTATTGTCCTTACTGTTCAGTCCAGAATCACTGAAAATTTGATGATGCGGGGTTTTAAAATGTATGATGACCTCGGTTACTTTGGTGGGCATTCGCTTGGCCGTTCTAACATAGAAAGGCACCCCGTGCCAACGCCAATTATCCACATAAAATTTTATGGCAGCGTAGGTCTCAGTAGTGGAATCAGAGTTCACTCCATCTTCCTCTCTATATCCCTTAACCGACTCCCCATTGATTTCCGATGCAACATATTGGGCCCTTATGGTATTGCCAAACAAAGTCTGCTCATCGCGCATAATCCGCAAGGATTTCAATGCCTTAACTTTCTCATTCCGTATTTCTTCCGGTTCATCACCGATTGGAGGTTCCATAACCACCAAAGAAACTATTTGCATCAAGTGGTTCTGGAACATATCCCGAAGTGCCCCGGATTTATCGTAATATCCACCCCTTTTCTCAACACCCACACTTTCGGCATTGGTAATTTCTACATGATGTATATAATTTCGATTCCAAAGCGGTTCAAAAATGCTATTGGAAAAACGGGTAACCAACAAATTCTGCACAGTTTCCTTGCCCAAATAATGGTCTATTCTATAAATCTGAGGTTCTGTAAAGTATTGCTGGAGACCCCTATTTAAATTCTTTGCCGTTTCCAAACTATAACCAAATGGTTTTTCCACAATAAGTCGTTTCCAACCCAATTCTTGATTGCTAAGACCTACCTCCGCTAGATTTTTGGCAATAGGCTCATATAAACTAGGAGGCGTTGAGAAGTAAAATATGTAGTTGTTGTCCGTCCCTTTCGAAGCATTTAAGGCTTCAATCCTCTTAGCCAATCCACTATATTCTGCAGTATAGTCACTCCCTAAATCCTCATAGAAAAACATATCGGTAAATCCTTTCAGATAGTTTTCCTTGAGGTCTTCAATTTTAGATTTCAGGTAAGGACTATCGTATACTACCCTATTCCTAAACTCTTCATCGGACATATCGCTTCTACTTGCGCCTAGTACTATAAAGTTTTCTGGAAGTTGCTTGGCCACATACAAGTTAAAAAGTGCCGGTATCAATTTTCGGGCCGTGAGATCACCCGAGGCACCAAAAATGACAAGCATTTGGTTATCTGTCTTTTTCATAAGTGTGCTGATGGTTATTGGATTGTTGGTCTCATTTCCCTACAAGTTATGATATGTATGGCAAATACAACCCATTATTTTTTTGAGCAAGACGAATATAACGTTTATTTTAGGTTCATAAATCGACAAATGATTTACTTAGTGTTGTCTTAACATAACAATCTCAAAAAATAGAGCATGGCAAATACTTATGATTTTGGCCTAGTAGGCTTAGGGGTAATGGGAAGAAATTTTATCCTCAATGTGGCCGATAATGGTTTTACTGCCTTCGGTAACGATTTGGATAAGGAAAAAGTGAATGCCCTGATAGAGGAAGGAGGCGATACCCACAAGGTCAATGCCGATGTTGATGCTTCCAATTTTGTGAGTGCCTTGAGCAAACCTCGTAAAATCATGCTTTTGGTGCCTGCAGGAAAAGTTGTGGATATTGTTATTGAATCTCTTTTGCCTTATTTAGATGAAGGTGATATAATTATTGATGGAGGGAATTCATTTTTTACCGATACCGATAGAAGAGAAGCTTATTTAAAAGAGAAAGGAATCAACTTCTTTGGTGCTGGAGTTTCTGGAGGAGCCAAAGGTGCTCGAAAGGGGCCAAGCATAATGCCAGGAGGTTCAAGGGATGCTTACCAATTCGTGAAACCCATTTTTGAAGCGGTTGCTGCGAAATACAAAGGAGAACCCTGTGTTACTTATCTTGGGCCAAAATCTGCTGGAAACTACGTAAAAATGGTTCACAATGGCATTGAATATGGATTAATGCAACTGACTTCCGAAATATATGACCTTTTAAAAAAAGCCGGAGGGCTTACCAACGAGGAACAGCATAAAACCTTTGCAGAATGGAATTCGGGGAGGTTGCAGTCCTTTTTAGTCGAGATTACTTCCGAGATTTTGACCCAGAAAGATGATTTGACGGATGGTGACTTGGTGGATATGATTTTGGACAAGGCAAAACAGAAAGGTACAGGAAAATGGACTTCCCAAAATGCAATGGATTTGGGCATTCCAGTCCCAACAATAGATATTGCTGTAAGCATGCGAGAGATTTCAGCTCTTAAGGATGAGCGCATCAAAGCAGACGAAATTTATGATAGACCCTCTCCGGAATCTGTTGTAAAAGACACATTGACCAGTAAAGCAGAAAAAGCCCTGTATTTTGCGTTTATCATGGCCTACGCCCAAGGCATGCATCAATTAGCCGATGCCAGTAAAGAATATGGTTACGAGCTGGACTTGGGAGAAATCGCTAAAATATGGAGGGCAGGTTGTATCATCCGAGCTGCGCTATTGGCAGATATTACCGATGCTTTTAAAGCACAACCCGATTTACCAAACTTGTTGTTATCACCTTCATTCACAGAGAAGGTAAAAGAAACCGTTGCTGCTACCCGTGAACTGGTAGCTTACGGGGCTACAAGTGGCATACCACTTCCAGGGCTGTCCAATGCGTTGACTTATTTTGATGCGTATACCAGCAGCAGACTTCCCCTAAATATGATTCAAGCGCAACGGGATTATTTCGGGTCGCATACTTATGAAAGATTAGATCGGGAAGGTATTTTTCATACGGAGTGGGAAAACTAATAATTTGTAAGCTATTTGACAGGGCCAAACTGGTAAGACGTATTGTTTAGCTAATACTTCGCAGAACATAACCTGATTTTTTAATGAAAATTTGCGTAACCAAATGATTACATATATATTTGTAACCATTCAGTTACATTTATAATGCGAAGAGATGTTTTTCAAGCCATAGCCGACCCCGTTCGAAGGGATATCATTCAACACCTTTCGCAAAATGCGATGACTGTGAATGTGGTGGCAGAAAAGTTTGATATAAGTAGACCCGCCATTTCTAAACATCTAAGGATTCTTGAGGAATGCGGTATCATTTCCATTGAACAAAAAGGTAGGGAGCGTTACTGCATGATTAATCCCAAAACCTTGATTCCAGCTTTTCTTTGGATTGACCAATACCGTAATCTTTGGGAGGAAAAACTGGACTCTTTTGAAAATTACCTTAAGCAATTACAAAATAAATCGGACAAAAATGAACAATGACAATCTGCCCAAAAACCGAACGTTGACCCTACAAAGAATTTTCGATGCTCCTATTGAAATCGTATGGGACGCATGGACCCAGCCCGAACATATAGCTAATTGGTGGGGACCAAAGGGAATGGAAACCAAAGTATTGGAGCATTATTTTGAGGTAGGCGGAAGCTGGAAATATGTCATGAAAATGCCAGACGGAAACGAGTTTATCGCGGACGGGGTGTATTCTGAAATTGTACATCATCAGAAAATTGTATCCAGCGCGAACTTTAACCCCATGACTGAAAATGTGGAAATCCACTCAATTTTTGAAGTAAGTGGTGAAAAAACCAAGTTTACTTTTCACTGTGTGCATGAAACTGAAGAATACTGTAAACAACAGGAACAAATGGGCTTTTACAACGGATGGGGCTCCGTGTTTGAGCGTTTGAACGAGTTTCTCCAAAATCGTTAAAAGCGAAAACCTTAAAACCCTAAGGGTTTAGATTGTTTTTCAAATAGCCGAAGACATATTCCTTGTACTTCCCACCAATGGGAATCTCGAGGGATGCTATTTCAATATCACGTGCAGTGTAGGCCGTTACTTTTCGAGAATTTACTATATAAGATCGGTGTACCCGAATGAAGTGCGAGGGTAAATCCTTTAATATATTCGCTAGTTGTTCTTTGATAACCAAGGATTCCTGGGGCAAATGGATACGTATATAATCCTTAAGGCTTTCTATGTGCGATATGTTATCAAATATGACTTTTACTTGTTTTTTATTGATTGAAACAAACATAAAGTCCGGATTAGGACTTTCTATTTCAACCTTCGAAACACTCTGAATACTATGGGTCAATTTATTGATTGCCTTTAAAAAACGAGAGAAAGTAATTGGTTTTAATAAGTAGTCCACGGCTTCAAACTCATAACTATCCAAGGCATATTCCCTGTAGGCAGTGGTAAAAATAACCTTCGGAGGATTGGATAGTGTATTCAAAAAATCGAGACCGGTAAGTTTGGGCATTTGAATATCCAAAAAAACAACATCAACTTTATTTTGGTTTAAAAAATCACTCGCCTCCAGTGCATTTTTGAAGGAGCCCAACAACTCTAAATAAGGAATTTCAGCAATATGTCCCTCCAATAGTGATCGGGCCAACGGTTCATCATCAACAAGAATACATTTAATCATTGGGCGAGGCAGTGTTTATACATAACTTAACCTTATAACTATCCCCTATATCCCGACTTTCAAAGCTGTAATCGCGGTAAAGTCGCTCTAATTGCTGCTTCAAATTGGCAACCCCTATACCTTTAGTGAAGCCCGTGTTGTCTGACATAGTATTTAATTCCTTGGTGTTCTTAACCTCAAAATAGAGAAATTCGGTTTTAAGATAAAGATGAATATCAATTTCGGGCTGCTTCACTTGACCGCTTGCCCCATGTTTAAATGCATTTTCCACTATGGACAACAATAACAAAGGTGCAATTCGTAGTCCTTGGTGTTTGCTTTTGTCGAAGTTAAATCTGCAATTCAAAACAATGTCGTCACTAAATCGAATTCTTTCCAACTCAATGTAATTCTGTATCAATTCAATCTCGTTTTCAAGTGGAACGTACTTTTCATTGCATTTGTATAAAATGTAGTCCAACATCTCAGAAAGTGATTCTACCATTTTTGGAGCCTTGTCCGATTTTTGAACTGTCAAAGCATATAGATTGTTCAAGGTATTGAAGAGAAAATGTGGGTGTATTTGGGATTTCAGGGCATCAAGTTCTGCTTTGTTCTTGTCACTTTGTAATTGAAGTCTCTCGCGTTCCATTTCATTTCTTTCATACGCCATTTTCGTGAAGGTCATCGCAAAGGTTGCCATAAGCAATGCGGGCAAATAACCAAAGAATAGGGAGTCCACATCTGAAAAGATTTCCAAAACAGATTCTTGTGTAAAGGGCCCTTTACGAAAAATAGGTTCATATAGGTAGACATTCACAAGTCTATCAAAAGCACTGGTAAAATAAAAAAGTGCTATGGAACTCAATGTGAAGAGAATATATTTTCTAATTCGATAAAAAGAAGGAACCAGGTAATAGTTAAATCCATAGACCGCCAGAAGCATTGCAGGCAGTCTTTTCAAATTCTGTAGCATTAAAAGCAGAAGGCTTTGGTCATTACCATCTTTAAAGAATTGTATTAGGGTAAAGCTGGACAGTAGAATAAGCCAAAACAGTACATGGGATGAGATTCCCTCACCCAGTATTCGCTTTTTCATTTTAGTATTCACTAACATTAAAACTCAAAAGTAAACAAATAACAGAGTGACAATTCCAATTGTAGACCAATCTCGAATTGCCGATGTCGAAATCGGATTTGTCGTCCACAAAGGAAATTAAGCCTCATCAAATAATTATATAGGGGTTGCAAAGAGTCGATGGTCTGTTTTTCAATTTGGCAAGAACAGAACACTTCATATTTGGTGTATGAAAAAACTAAAACTTCCCAAATTCACCCGCAGGGTATTGCGCGTATTTGGAACACTGTTCGTTTTGTGGCTTACTTGGAGCATTTACTATTACAGCACCTTCACTAAGTTTCCTGAAGCACAATTCCCAATCACGGAAGAAGTTTCGAATCTCGAATACAAGAATTCAATTCAACAGGCAAAAAAGCGTTTGCAGGGAGTAAGTAATAGACTTGATGTCCCCTCCTTTTCCATAGCAGTAGGTCATAACAGTAACTTAGTCTGGTCTGCAGCAGAAGGCTACGCGAATGTGGAGAATCAAATAGCAGCAAGCCCATTGACCCAGTACCGGGTTGGCAGCACCTCAAAAGCAATCACAGTAACAGGTATTGCCAAATTGGTGGATAAAGGCGGGCTAAAACTCGATGCGGTAATTGGTGACACCATTACGAACTGGACACGCAAAAAATGGGATTTTACACTCAGACGATTGCTAAGTCACACCGCAGGTGTTGGAAACTACAAAGACTTTGGTCTGGCATCAGGAAGATATACCCTTTGCAACTGCAACCAATTCAATTCGGCGTCTGAAGGCTTAAAGGTCTTTGACCGCTATCCCTTGTTATATAAACCAGGCTCAGACTTTGCCTATTCCACTTTCGACATCAACCTTTCCAGTGTCGTTCTTGAGCAAGCTGCAGACCAGCCCTTTTTGGATTACATGCAGACGAACATCTTTGATGTTTTAGAAATGAAAAGTACCTATGGCGACCATTCCCAACCCAAAACAAAGCACTTGGCCACTTTTTATGAAACCTTGGAGGGTTCCTATCGCGAATACCGTACCATGGGAATACGTCACGATGTTAACCTCAGTTACAAATGGGCCGGTGGTGGATTTATCTCCACTCCTACTGACTTGGTCAAGATGGGAAACGCATGGCTGGCTGACAGCACTTTTTTATCCATAGAAACTAAAAAGGAATTTTGGACACCTGTTAGGCTTTCGAATGGAAAGGTCAACGAACAAGAATATGCCCTGGGATGGCGTTCATGGCTCAAATATGAAAATGAATCCCTAATAGATGGAAAACCCATTTGGATGGTTCACCATGGTGGTGTGAGTAAGGGTTCCATGAATTTTCTAGTATTATTTCCTGAATATGGTTTAGTCGTAGACGCATCAATCAATGCACGGGCAGAACATTTTGGAATTTTTGCCAAAGAGGTGAGAAAAATAGCAAATTGTTTTTTGAAAACTTTACCAAAACAAGAATCAGTACTATTTCACGAAATAAGCAAACAGCGTTAGCGCCACGTACCATACTTGACAATCATTTTTTCGAAAAACTTAGAGGGTTGTGATTTTTTTATACGCTTGTAGTGTTCTAGTTAACTAACACACCATAATGTTAAACTGTAAACAACTTCAATTTAATTATCCTAAAAGCCGCCCAATCCTTAAATCGGTGGATTTAAATTTTGATTCAGGAAGCATTTATGGCCTATTTGGAAAAATGATGAAGGGAAAAGTACATTGATGGAATTAGGGTGAGCCAAGACCGAACTTCAGTTTCATTTGAAGGTATTAAAACTAATGCACCTTTGAGAATAATTCTGGAACAAGACAGTTTGCATAAGATTCAGGTAGAAGCTCCAAATCATCTAATCGATTCGGTAAAGACGTCTTTGGTAAACGATACCCTGCTAATAGAGACTCGAAAAAATGTTAGAAAAAAAAGACAGTGTTGTTGTTAAAGTAAAACTTAGGTCACTTCATCGTCTAAAACTAGATGAGTACAGTGTTATCGTATCCGAAAATGTCATTTCAGGTAAGGAATTACACTTAGAGCTAAGAGGTCACAGTTCCGCGCAGCTACAACTTCAATTTGGGTACATGTTTTACAGCAACTCGTCAGATGGAACTGTGGATATCAGTGGAGATATAAAGAATATTAAAATCGTTAACGCACAAAAAGAGTAATCAGCCATTTATTCATCAATCAATCATCATTCATCAATCAAAAAACGAACAATCATGTTATCAAAAACAGAAATCATTGCAAGTAATTCATTCAAAAAAAACTTTGTGCCGCATAGTGAATGGGTACTACGATTATTCCTTGCGATGGGCGGCGTGTGACTTTTTAAAATTGGGCTTATGTTTTGGCTTTTGGTAAACAATGGCCCAGTGGGTTTTGATCCCGTAACCTATAGAGGTCCATTTCTAGCTTTCCTAGATTTGGTCAATATTTGATTCCCTTGGCCATCGCCGAGATGCATATTCGTGCAAGGAAAACGAAAAAACCTAGTATGCAAATTGCCACTGCCCTTATTATACTGCTATGTACCTTGATAACAATTGCAGGTACATTTGCTGCTACCATGGGCATGTGGTTGCCCAGATTAAGTTAAGCGGGCTATTTGCTCAAGTACATTTTCCTTCTTGAATACAGATTATAGAAATCATCGTCCTTTAAGCTATCAATAAAGAGAATGCTTTCCCCCGTGCTCTTCATTTCTGGTCCCAGATTTTTATTAACGTTCGGAAATTTGTTGAATGAGAACACCGGTTGTTTAATTGCATAGCCATCTAAGTGTGGATTAAAATCAAAGTCTTTAATTTTCTTTTCACCCAACATCACCTTAGTGGCAAAGTTCACATAAGGCTCTCCATAGGCCTTCGCGATAAAAGGAACCGTTCTCGATGCCCTAGGATTTGCTTCAATGATGTATACGGTGTCGTCTTTTACGGCAAATTGAATATTAATCAACCCCACAGTGTTCAAGGCCAGCGCAATTTTCTTCGTATGGTCCTTAATTTGCTGCATCACAAATTCACCTAAGTTGAACGGTGGTAAGGTGGCATTGGAATCCCCTGAGTGGATTCCACAAGGCTCAATATGCTCCATGATACCAATAATCTTCACTTCGTCCCCATCACAAATAGCATCAGCTTCTGCCTCAATGGCTCCATCCAAATAGTGATCTAATAACAATTTGTTGTTTGGAATCTTGCGTAGTAAATCCACCACATGAGATTCCAATTCTTCTTTGTTGATTACAATCTTCATTCCTTGACCACCCAATACATAGGAAGGTCTTACCAAGAGCGGGAAATTCAGTTCCTCTGCCAATTCCAAGGCCTCATCAGCGGTTTCAGCTACTCCAAACCTCGGATAGGGAATGTTGTTTTCTTTTAAAAGTGTAGAGAAACTCCCTCTATCTTCTGCTAAATCCAAAGACTTAAAGCTGGTCCCGATAATATTGATACCGTATTTATCCAACTTTTCAGCCAGTTTCAAAGCAGTCTGTCCACCCAATTGAACAATTACCCCTTCTGGTTTTTCATGAAGGATGATATCGTAAATGTGTTCCCAGAAAACTGGTTCAAAATATAGTTTGTCTGCAGTATCAAAGTCTGTGGATACCGTTTCTGGGTTACAATTAATCATAATGGTCTCGTAACCACATTCAGCAGCGGCCAAAACTCCGTGGACACAGCAATAATCAAACTCAATCCCCTGCCCTATTCTATTGGGTCCAGAACCTAGCACCACAATTTTTTTACGATCGGTCACATCGCTATCGTTGGCAACATATCGTGTTCCGTCCGGTCTTTCTATCTCTTCTTCAAAAGTGGAATAATAGTAAGGGGTAACCGCCTTAAATTCAGCAGCACAAGTATCCACCAATTTATATACTCTATTTATACCCAGATTCGTTCGTTTCTTATGCACCTCACTTTCATAGCAATCCAACATATGGGCTATTTGCCTGTCCGCAAATCCCTTTTGCTTTGCTTCAAGTAATAGGGATTTGGAAAGGGTTTCAATAGTATATTTAGATATTTCCTTCTCCAAATAGTGTAATTCCTCGTATTGTTTCAGGAACCACATATCTATTTTGGTAATATCGTGAATGGTCTTTAACGGTATGCCCAAATGTATGGCATCATACAGCACAAAAACCCTATCCCAACTTGGAACTTTTAGTTTTTGAATGATTTTATCATAGTCGGTATATCCTTTTCCATCGGCACCCAATCCATTTCGTTTGATTTCTAGTGACTGAGTGGCTTTATGCAAAGCTTCCTGGAACGAACGTCCTATCCCCATTACCTCACCTACTGATTTCATCTGTAGCCCCAATGTTCTGTCCGAACCTTCGAACTTATCAAAGTTCCATCTTGGAATCTTAACGATAACATAGTCCAAAGTAGGTTCAAAAAGAGCGGATGTGGACTTTGTGATTTGATTCTGTAACTCATCCAAAGTATAGCCTATGGCCAATTTCGCAGCAATCTTTGCAATGGGGTATCCGGTCGCTTTGGATGCTAAGGCCGAAGAACGGGAAACCCTTGGGTTAATTTCAATAGCGATGATATCTTCTTTTTCATCTGGACTTACCGCAAATTGAACATTACATCCTCCCGCAAAATCACCGATACTTCGCATCATATGAATGGCCATATCACGCATGCGCTGGAATGTTCTATCGGATAAGGTCATAGCTGGAGCTACCGTAATGGAATCTCCGGTATGAATCCCCATAGGATCCATATTTTCAATGGTACAGATAATGACTACGTTATCATTTTTATCCCGAAGTAATTCAAGTTCATATTCTTTCCATCCCATCAAAGCCTTATCTATCATCACCTCGTGAATAGGTGACACTTCAAGAGCATGGCTAAGTTGATTATCAAAAAGTTCGGGGTCATGCACAATAGAAGCTCCTGCACCACCAAGCGTGAAAGATGCCCGTATCACCAAAGGAAATCCAAACTCTTGCGCGATTTCTTTTCCTTTTAAAAACGAAGTAGCAGCTGCCTGCGGAGGCATTCCAATACCGATTTTCAACATTAACTCCCTAAACTTTTCACGATCTTCCGTAATGTTTATGGCATCAATATCAACTCCTATAATCTCAACCTCAAAATCTTCCCAGATTCCCTTCTCGTCCGCTTCAATACAAAGATTTAATGCTGTTTGTCCTCCCATGGTAGGTAGAACCGCATCAATATTTGGGTGTTTCTTTAAAATCTCAATAATTGATTTTGTATTCAGTGGTTTTAAGTATACATGATCTGCCATTGAGGGATCCGTCATAATGGTAGCCGGATTACTATTAATCAAAATAGTTTCAATGCCATCTTCACGCAGTGAACGTAAAGCTTGGCTTCCTGAATAATCAAACTCGCAGGCCTGGCCTATGATAATTGGGCCAGAACCGATAATTAAAATGGACTTGAGATCGTTTCTTTTGGGCATTCTTTTTTTCTTAGTTGTATTTCAATCGCTAAAAATAGGTCAAAAAAAAGGTGCTAAACTTGGAAAGTAGCACCTTTAATTTAAAAGTTATTGACAGCACATTATTTTTTGTGTCTTGGCTCTGATGAAACAGTTAATTTCTTTCTTCCTTTAGCTCTTCTACGAGCAAGAACCTTTCTGCCATTGGCAGTAGCCATGCGCTCTCTAAAACCATGCTTGTTTCTTCTCTTCCGTTTCGACGGCTGATACGTTCTTTTCATTTCCGAACTATTTTATAAGGATTTAAAATGTGGAAAAGCTTCCAAAATTTCTGGGCGCAAATATACGAAGAGTTTTTACTTCGACAAATGGTTTCTAAAAAATGTTTGTGTTAGTTTTGTCGCATCAATACAAACTTCATGAATTTCAATAAATTTTTTGGCATTCTCGTGCTTATAGGAATGGTTGGTCTTTCACCTATACAGGTCTTAGGGCAGCAAAAACTAGCTTATAGTTTAAAAAAAGATGATTCATTTAAGATAAAGCAAGAGGCCAAACAGCTCATCATTCAAGAACTGGAAGGCGCCAAACATGAGCTGACCAATGATTTGGAAGCCATTTTCACTTTTAAAGTAGCAGGAGAAACAGCATCAAATTATATCATTGAAATGGCCTTTGAGGATTTTGGAATGAAAACGACCTCAAATCTACAAGGTGTGCTTATCAATGTAAAGGCTTCCGAACCTGAAGCGGGGGACCTAATGTCTGAGATATTTAATGGGTTGATCGGGTACCAGCTTGAAATGATTATGCAAAAAGATGGAAAAATCATAGAAGTCAGTGGTGGAAATGAGTTGGTTGAAAATATGATAACAAAAGCAGGCATTACGGACGACTTCACCAAGAATCTGATGCGTGAATCATTAAGTAAGGAGTTTAGCTCTGATGGGCTGGCTAAAAGCTTCGAACAAATGACCTACTTTTACCCTACTGAGCTTGTCTCGGTCGGTGACACTTGGAACAACGAATTTAACGGCAAATTGAAAGCCAAAAACAATTGGACATTAGAAAAATTGGATGCAGATGGCTCCTCCATTTCGGGCACATCCGAAATAACAGTGGATACTGTGGAGAATGGCACTACCATGGCCCTAGCTGGAAACCAACAAACCTCTATAACAACTAATGCGGAAAATGGTTTTATAAAGGCTGTTACAAGCGAAAGTCTGGCGGAAGGTATTTCAAAAGTAGCCAACTTAGGTGATGTGGAAATTCCAACCTCAATCAAATCAACAATTACCTACGAATTAATACAATAATCCTATGTTCAATAAGAATATTAAACTGGTTTTAGCTTTTTTGATAATTGCATATGCAGGCTATCAGTTTGTAGAAGGCTATATTGGAAATGGCATAGCCTTGATTTTTCTGTCCCTCATCTTTGTTTTCCTGTATTTTAGAAATGAAATTATTCTACTCGCCTTTTTAAGAATGCGAAAGCAGGATATGGAAGGCACTCAAAAGTGGTTGTCCAAGATTAAGAATCCTGAGTCTTCCCTCATCAAAAAACAGCAGGGCTATTACAATTACCTGCATGGCATTATTTTTTCACAGAAAAACTTGACCCAGGCTGAAAAATATTTCAAGAAAGCCTTGAAGTTGGGATTGACCATGGACTACGATGTGGCCATGGCCAAGTTAAGTTTAGCTGGTATTGCCATGCAAAAAGGTAGGAAACGTGAGGCAACTACCTTATTGCAAGATGCAAAAAAGTTAGATAAGAACAACATGCTGACGGAGCAAATCAAAATGATGCAACAGCAGATGAAGAAGGGCCCACAGCAGGCTAGAACGAGGTATCGATAACCTATTTTGAGTCCACCAATTCGTTTTCAAAATTTACCGTCCAGCACTCGTTTCCCTGTAATATCCTTTGTTTGGAATCTCAACAACATATTTTTTACCCGATGCATTGTTCAAATGAGGTTCGCGCAACCAGGGATTATGCCTTTTTAAAATCTTGTAATTGATTTCGTAAAGGTGTGCAAAATCTGCCCAACTGGTCACCGAAGAGTCAACCTCAACAGTAAAAGTAGGCACGGAATTGTATAAATCCTTTTTTTCTACTTGAAATCCATATTTTTCTGGATTGGAAAGAATCTCTTTAATTGCCATTATACGAAATACGTATCGCCCGGTTTCTTCTCCTAACAAGAGGTCATAGTAATCATCAGCTTTTTGAATGCGCATGTATTTTTGAATTCCTCCAGGTCCCGCATTATAGGCTGCAGCAGTCAAAGTCCAACTGCCAAATCTACTTTTCCATTTTTTTAGATAATCACAGGCAACTTGGGTCGCCTTTTCAATATGATAGCGCTCATCTACATTAGAATTGACCTCAAGGCCATATTCCTTACCCGTAGTTTTCAATATTTGCCAAAATCCTCGTGCGCCAGCAGGTGAAACCGCATTTTGAAGACCACTTTCGGCCACAGCTAAATATTTAAAATCATCCGGAATTCCATTTTTGGCAAGAATAGGTTCTATAACTGGAAAATATTTATGGGCTCTTTTCATCAGAAGAATGGCATTGGATTGCCAATAGGTATTTACCAAAAACTCTCGGTCCACACGCTCCAAAATTTCAGGATCTTCCAATGGCACAGCTTCTCCTGCAAAGTTTAGGTCGTCCGGTATTTCAATCGCACTGATTTGGTAACCATCGGTCACATTTTTATCTGAAGTAATTACCTTTTCTAAAGCCACTTTTTCCTCGGGAGTGGATTGTACGGCAAAAATCAAGCTGCCTGCTACTACCAATAATCCAATACCTGCCAATATATTCTTTACGTATTTCATATCCTCCTTTAATTTCAATAAAGATACTATATAGAACTCCCTTCTTCTAAAATAATTGCGGGAAGATGTTCATTGAACCATTTTGTCCGATATACGATCATGGCATGTTTGCCATTTTTTACTGGAATACAATTCTTTACGATGCTTATTGGAAACACATTGTCCAAGGTGCCATGAATATGAACCGTATTGGGTAACGGTTTTGTTTGTTCCCAATTGACCATTTGGTCTATGGCCCAATCCATATATTTTTTATCTCGTATTGATAGGTATTTTTCATAGAGTTCCAAACGTTTGGTCACGGTTTCTCCAAAAGCATATCTTGCCAATACCTCTATATTAGTAACCATTCCTGTAGGAAGCAACTTATGTGCCTTGGTGTACTTTGCGAAAATCATTTTTCTTGGCATTTCACTTTTGCACTTTACACTAGAAACAAGTATCACCTTTCTATATGGTACCATTTTCGCCATTTCTTGCACCAATAAACCTCCAAAAGAAACCCCAAGCAAAACAGGGTTCTCATGATGTACCTGTTTCAGCATCTGCTTTGCATAATCCTGAAGACTCATTCTCTTTTGAGGTATAAACCAATCCAACTTATGGGTTTCAAATTGGTTTTGAGGTAAGTTGAGGCTACTAAAAATGGATGAATTGGCCGCCATTCCCGGCATAAGGTATACATGGATTTTATTGTCGGGCATTTCTCACCAATTATCGAATTGGCTAGGAAATTAAGGATTTTTTGACTAATTTTGTATCCCTTTTTGCAATAGCCCCGCTGTTATACATCTTGCAAAAGCTTAAATTTTATTTACCTCGTAGTAAGTCAGTTGCGTAAAGCCAATTTAAAACAGAACTATATGACAGAAATGGAAGTTAAGGACAATAGTTTCTTGCGTCAATTCGAAACTCAAGTGGATGGCCACTTAGCAAAAATTGAATATTCTTCTCAAGAACGTAAAGTCTTCTTGACGAAGCTGGTTATTCCAGAAGAAATTACCGAAGAAGGCTTCAAAGAATCCTTCATTAAAGAAGTTCTTCACCAAATTCAAGAAAGAAACCTCAGGGTTGTACCTACAAGTCCGCACATTGCAGGTTTCTTAAGAAAGAACAGACAATACAAAGAGATGCTTCCCGTAGGGATACGTATCTAATATGTTTTGAAAAAAATTAGGAACCTCTCAAGTTTGAGAGGTTTTTTTATGCCATAATGTTTTGGGCAACAAACTCAAATCGTACAAGGCCATCTTCACTAATTTGAGTCAACTCCACCTCATGCAAGGTATTGACCAGTTCAGGGTTCCAAGGAGCTTTTACCTTCACATAGTTCTCTGTAAAACCATGAATATATCCTGATTTATTCTCTCCTTCAAACAAAACGGTTCGGATGCTTCCCAATTGATTTTCATAAAAAGCCCTGCGCTTTTTAGCCGATAACCCTCTGAGCATTTTACTTCGCTTGGCTCGTACATTTTTAGAAACCACTCCATCCATCTCAGCTGCCAAAGTATTGTCTCTTTCGGAATAGGTAAAGACATGGAGGTAGGAAATGTCCAATTCATTAAGAAAATTATAGGTTTCAAGAAAATGTTCATCCGTCTCACCTGGAAAACCAACAATTACATCCACCCCTATACATGCATGAGGCATAGTTTCTTTGATTCTAGCAATGCGTTCCACGTATAAATTGGTCAAATACCTTCTTCTCATTAACCGCAATATGGCATCGCTCCCGCTCTGCAATGGTATATGGAAATGAGGCACAAACGTCTTGCTTTTAGCTACAAAGTCGATCGTCTCGTTTTTCAATAGGTTGGGTTCAATGGATGAGATACGAAGCCTATGGATACCCTCTACTTCATCCAATGCGTTGACCAGGTCCAAGAAAGTGTGTTCATGTCTTTTATTACCGAACTCACCTTTCCCATAATCACCAATGTTTACTCCAGTAAGCACAATTTCTTTGATTCCCTTTGAAGATATTTCGGCAGCATTACTTAATACATTCTCCAAAGTATCGCTTCTAGAAATTCCACGAGCTAGTGGAATGGTGCAATAGGTGCATTTGTAGTCACAGCCATCTTGAACCTTTAAAAATGCTCGGGTTCTATCGCCTATGGCATAGCTGCCTACATAAAAATTCGCTTCGTCAATTTCACAGGAATGTACTTCCCCCCTATCATTTTTGGTGAGGTCATTCAGGTAATCTGTGATTTTGAACTTTTCCGTTGCTCCTAATACCAAATCCACCCCGTCCACATCGGCCAATTCTTCTGGTTTTAGTTGCGCATAACATCCTACAGCAATAACAAATGCATCTGTGTTAGACTTCTGGGATTGCTTTACAATAGTTTTGAAGCGTTTATCTGCATTTTCAGTAACAGAACATGTATTAATGACATAAATATCGGCCTCTTCAGAAAAATCCACGCGATCAAAACCCTCGTTTTCAAAACTACGGGCAATGGTGGAGGTCTCGGAGAAATTGAGCTTACAACCTAGCGTATAAAAAGCGACTTTATTACTCATTTAACTGCTTCAATTTGAGGGTGCAAAGATACACATTCAATATATTTATCAATACCCCACTGGATTCAGTTTTGATATCAATCCAAGGTGATTATCATTAGAAAATGATATATTTCAAATACCATAAATTTACATTTATAGCAAACATCCCTTTTGCATCCCTTACTTCAACATATCAACCGCCAAACAGAACTTAAAGAGAAGGATTTTGATGTTTTTATCAATATTTTTAAAACCGGTGACTATACTAAAAACCATCTCCTTATTCGACCAAATCAAAAAATTGAACATCAATATTTTGTTTTAAACGGTTGTTTAAGAACTTACTTGATAGATTCCTCTGGAAAGGAACATACGATGCAGTTTGCAGTAGAAAATTGGTGGGTAAGTGATTATTTGGCTTATTACAAAAAAGATTCATCAATCTTTTTTGTCGAGTGTATGGAAGATTGCAGGTTAATGAGGGTTCGTAAAAGCGATTTAGAAGAGATTTTCCAATCCATTCCTGTCATAGAGAGCTATTTTAGACTCCAGCTTGAAAACGCATTTGCAGCATTCCAAAAACGCATTTTATCTTCTCTCAACCTTACTGCACAAGAGCGTTATTCTCAATTTATAAAGATTTATCCGGACATCGAAAAAAGGGTTAAAAATTATCAAATCGCCTCCTACCTTGGAATCACGCCAGAGAGTCTTAGTCGATTACGGAAAAAACGCATTTCAAAAAACCAAGACTAGCTCTGTCTTTATTTCTTACCATAGGTCAATTTTTTCCATCCATAGGCCAACTAGTTTTACCACCAAATTTTAAATAAAAACAAATAAGATGAAGAAAATAGTTTTTGCCTTAATGGTATTTTTTTCGACCCAGTGGATTACGGCGCAAAATCTTAAAAAAATATGGGAAGTAAAAACATTGGAAGCTCCAGAATCAGTGGTTTACCACAATGGAGCGTATTACATTTCCAACGTATCGGGTCAACCTGGTGAAAAAAATGGAAAGGGATTTATTACCCAATTAGATGCTAACGGTAAAATTGTGGAGTTAAAATGGGTGGAAGGTTTCAACGCTCCAAAAGGTCTTGGAATTTTTGATAGCTATTTATATGTAGCCGATATTGATCGTGTAGGTATGGTGAATCTAAAAACAGGCTCAATAGAAAAATGGTATGAGGCTCAAGGAGCTACTTTCCTTAATGATATCGAGATTGGCCCAACGGGTACGGTTTATATTTCCGATACCTTCGGAGGAAATGCCATTTATAAGATTGAAGAGGATACCATTGAGCTTTTGATAAAAGATGAAAAGTTAGATTACCCTAATGGTCTAAAATTGGATGGAAACCTACTATATATTGCCACTTGGGGTGTTGTCACTAATCCAGAAACATTTGGTACAGATGTTCCAGGTGCATTGATTTCCTTGGACCTACTAGATAATTCAATAAAAAAAGTGACTGGTTCTTTTGGAAACCTGGATGGACTTGTCCGTTATAAAAATGGTTTCATAGTTTCTGATTGGATTTCGGGCAAAATATCTTTTGTTGACTCCAAAGGTGAGGTAAATAACTTGAAGCAAATAAATCCAGGTACTGCAGATATAGAATACTTGGAAAAAGGAAGTGTTCTTTTGGTTCCGCAAATGCTGGATGGAAAGCTGGCTGCTTTTATTTTGAATTAAAGCCTTTCATATATCTAAAAAAAGCTCCTAATTAGGAGCTTTTTTCATACTGTTATGATATCATGATTTGGCATTAGTCTTTTCGCCACCTTTTGGTCAACTCGAAAACATAGTTGAGAATCCCTTCTTCGACATCATCAAACTCGACTTTTCTGCGTTTCATCATCGCTTTGGAGGCTTCATAGGCCTTTTTGGTAAGATATGTAGTAAAACCAGAAGCCCCTCCCCAAGTAAAACTCGGAATAAAATTTCTGGGATATCCACTTCCAAAAATATTGGCACTTACACCAACAACCGTTCCTGTATTGAACATGGTATTAATACCACATTTACTATGATCCCCCATAACTAAGCCGCAAAATTGAAGGCCGGTTCTAGCAAAGCCTTCAGTTGTATAATTCCACAGTCGTACTTCGGCATAATTATTTTTAAGGTTGGAAGTATTGGTATCAGCTCCCAAATTGCACCATTCTCCTAAAACAGAGTTGCCCAAAAATCCTTCATGCCCTTTGTTAGAATATGCAAAAAGCACGGAGTTGTTAACTTCTCCACCAACCTTACAATAGGGACCAAAAGTACAAGGACCATATATTTTGGCTCCCATTTTGAGGACAGCATTATCGCAAAGAGCTAATCCACCACGCACAATACAGCCTTCCATAATTTCGACATTCTTACCAATATAAATAGGGCCTGAAGAAGCGTTTAAAATACTAAACTCAACCTTAGCTCCTTCTTCCAAGAAAATATTTTCTGGATTAATTACTTGGTTTGTGGTGGATAAAGGTTGGCTTTTCCTGTTTTGGGTCAATAATTCAAAATCTGATTGCAGTGCTTCCTCATTTTTAGAAAATATATCCCAAACATGGTCAATAATGAAGGTGGACTCCTTCCATTCAACTCTTTGATATCCTGAAGCGTCAAAATGCAAAAATGGGTCTGCAGTATTATAGGCAATCAGTTGTTCATTGTGATAGAGCGCTTCAGATGGGTTCAATCGAGCTATCCTTTGAGCCAAGTCTGTATCTGGAAGTACATTCGCGATTATCACTATATTTTCCGAGGCTACTTTTAAGGGAAACTTTTCGGATAGATAGGATTCCGTTTTGAAGCTTACCCGCTCATTCAAATGGTTTTCCCACTTTTCCTTGATGGTAAGGATTCCGATTCTTAAGTCAGCTACAGGTCTTGTAAAGGTAAAAGGCAAGAAGGAATCTCTATGGTTCCCATCTGAAAGGATATAGTTCATGGTTGATGTTTCAGTGATTCAAAAATAAAAAATGCCGCTGAGAGTTTCAGCGGCATTTCATTTATCTGAAGAGAAAACGTCTATTCAGCTTTCTTCTCTTCCTTGCTAAATTTCTTATACTTATTCTTGAACTTATCGATTCTACCAGCAGTATCAATCAACTTCGTCTTACCAGTGTAGAAAGGATGTGAAGTTCTAGAGATTTCCAACTTTATCAGGGGATATTCAACACCATCTACTGTAATGGTCTCCTTAGCCTCAGCAGTGGACTTGGTAATAAACACATCTTCATTTGACATATCCTTGAAAGCCACTAATCTATAATTAGATGGATGTATATCTTTTCTCATGATTTGTAATCTCAAAAATTCCGGGTGCAAATTTAATCATTTCTTTTTTACCAACAACTCAAAAGGCATAAAAAAGAAAAATTCTATCTTAATCTATGTAACAAAACTACTTTTTGTTTCACTAACCTCTCGAAACAACGCTAAAAATTTCAAAAAAATGGAAGAAAATCAACCTAAAACAGGACAATATGCCCTCAAGTTTGGAGGCATCTTGGGCTTGGTCTCCATAGTATTCAATGTAATGCTAATGAGCCAAGGACTTCATTATGAACAAACATTGCCCATTCAGTTAATCGGGATAGCAATTCTTGCCGTGGTGGTCTTATTTGGAATATCACAATACAGAAAAGCAAATGGAGGCTATCTTATAATGAGTGATGCCCTAAAACTGGGTACAGGTATTGCCATAGTAGCTGCGGTAATAGGTCTTATCTATTTTTTTGTGCTATCCAACGTAATTGAGCCTGATTATATGGCTAAAGTATACGAAATAGGAAGACAAAAAGCATTAAATGACAATCCCAATCTAACCGCAGAACAAATTGATCAAGGAATTGAAATGCAGAAAAAGTTTGCTTGGATTGCGTATCCCGTAATCTTAATTATCCAAGCAGTAATAGGTTTGGTTGTAGGACTCATTGGTGGGTTAATCTTCAAAAAAGCAAAGCCGGCCTACTAAGTCAAAAAATGCTACTTTTGAAGGGAATTCCAGAATTGAACAATGCAGATTTCCATTGTAATTCCCTTACTTAACGAAAAGGAATCCCTTAACGAACTTCATGATTGGATTGTACAAGTGATGCAATCCAATCATTTTTTATATGAAATACTATTCATAGATGATGGCAGCACGGATGGTTCCTGGGATGTTATTGAAGAACTCACCGAAGTGAACAACAATGTTCGAGGAATACGTTTTCTAAAAAATTTTGGCAAGTCGCAAGCCTTGCATGCAGGATTCAAGGCAGCTGAAGGAGGTGTGGTCATTACGATGGATGCCGACTTACAAGACAATCCGGAGGAAATTCCAGATTTGGTCGGTCTCATTCAAAATGAAGGCTTTGACGTGGTATCTGGCTGGAAAAAAAAGCGATACGATTCTGTAATCACCAAAAACATTCCTTCCAAACTTTTCAATTGGGCTGCCCGTAAAACTTCGGGCCTTAAGCTCCATGATTTTAACTGCGGTTTAAAAGCATTTCGTAGTGATGTTGTTAAAACGATTGAAGTATCTGGCGAAATGCACCGCTACATTCCAGTGTTGGCAAAAAATGAGGGGTTTCGGAAAATCACTGAAAAAGTTGTGCAACATCAAGCCAGAAAATATGGTAACACAAAATTCGGTGCGGAACGTTTTATCAATGGTTTTTTGGATTTGATCACCATATGGTTCGTATCTAAATTTGGACGCCGTCCCATGCATTTATTTGGAGCTTTAGGAGTACTTATGTTCATTGTAGGTTTCGGATTTTCGCTTTATTTGGGAATTGATAAGCTGTTTATCAATAAAACTGGCCGCCTAATAACCGATAGACCTCAATTTTACATAGCACTTACCGCAATGTTGATTGGAACCCAATTTTTCTTGGCAGGATTTCTTGGTGAAATCATGGTGCGTTCCCGTAAAAATGATACCAGATATACCATTGCCGATAAAATTAACTTGAAGGAAAGTTCCTAAACCAGAATCTTCGTAATTTTACTATAGTTTATAAATAACCCACCGTGTATATGGACAAAATAAAAGCCACTGCTACATCTTGGACAACAGATTTTTTCGACCCGGAAACTAGAGAGGAAGTAAAAAATCTGATTGCCAATGATCCAGAAGAACTTAAGGAAAGATTTTATAAGAATTTAGAGTTCGGAACTGGTGGTATGCGTGGTGTAATGGGTGTTGGCACTAATAGAATCAATAAGTATACCCTGGGCAAAAATACACAAGGGCTCAGCAATTACCTTAAGAAAACATATCCGAATGAAAATCTCAAGGTGATAATTGCCTATGATTGTCGACATAATTCAGACACCTTATCCAAAACGGTTGCTGAAATTTTTGCGGCCAACGGAATTCATGTCTATCTATTTTCCAAACTAAGGACAACACCTGAGCTTTCATTTGCAGTTCGTCATTTGGGTTGCCATGTGGGAATTGTTTTGACTGCCTCCCATAATCCCCCAGAATACAACGGGTATAAAGTCTATTGGGGAGATGGAGGTCAGATTGTACCACCCCAAGACGGAGAGATTATTGCTGAAATCAATGCGCTATCGTTTGAAGATATTCAATTCAATGCAGACGCAGGAACTATTCAATCCATAGATACGGATGTGGACGAAGCCTTTTTTGAAGCTTCTGTAAAAAATGGAAACTTTAATGCTGCCGGTAAAGATGATTTTAAAATTGTATTCACCTCTTTGCATGGAACATCTATCACAGCAATACCTGAAGTTTTAAAGCGCGCAGGATATAACAACGTAACCGTAATTGAGGAACAAGCCGAACCGGACGGGTCATTTCCTACGGTAGTTTCTCCCAATCCAGAAGAACCAGAAGCACTCTCAATCGCCATAAAAAAGGCAGAGGAAATTGGGGCCGATATGGTTGTGGGTACGGACCCTGATAGTGATAGGTTAGGAATAGCAGTCAGAAATTTGGATGGACAAATGGAACTGCTCAACGGAAACCAAACCATGGTACTAATGACCAAATTCCTTCTGGACAAGCACAAAGAAAAGGGGTTAAAGGGCAACGAATTCATTGCTACCACTATTGTTTCCACACCTATGATGGAACAGATGGCCAAAGCGTATGGCGTTGAATTCAAAACAGCCCTTACCGGATTCAAGTGGATTGGAAAAATGATCAAAGACTTTCCAGATTCCTATTTTATAGGAGGTGGGGAAGAAAGTTTTGGATATATGGTAGGTGATTTTGTGCGCGACAAAGACGCTGTCACCTCTACCCTACTCGCCTGCGAAATTGCAACGGATGCAAAGGCAAAAGGAAGTTCCTTTTACGAAGAACTTATCAAATGTTATGTGAATTTTGGGTTTTATAAGGAGAACCTCGTTTCCTTAACAAAAAAGGGAATCAGTGGAGCCGAAGAAATCAAGCAAATGCTCAAGGATTTCAAAGAAAACCCTGTGGAATCCGTACAGGGGTCCAAAGTAGTTTGGATAGAAGACTACAATACATCTATCTCAAAAAATGTGCAAACAGGTGAAGAAAAACCAATTGATTTGCCAAAATCCAATGTGCTTATTTATGAAACGGAGGATGGTACCCGAATTGCGGCAAGGCCCAGTGGAACCGAGCCTAAGGTGAAGTTTTACATTAGCACAAACGCCAAACTGGCAACCGAAGCGGATTTTAAATCCGTAAATTCGCAGCTGGATACCAAAATAAAGGGTATTCTGGCTGAACTGAATTTATAGCTACATGAATTACTTTAGAAAGATTCTTCAATTTGCGGTACCCTACCGCAGGTACGGACTTTTCAATATATTCTTCAATATTCTCTACTCGATATTCAACGTATTATCGATTATCATTTTTATTCCCACCTTGGGAATACTCTTTAGCACGCAAAAAAAGGTCGATGAAGCCCCTGTTTACCAAGGGCTAGGAAACCTAAAAGCCTATTTGGAAGGCTCCCTTAACCACTTTCTCACGGTTAAAGTAGAGAACGAAGGACCTTTGGCAGCTCTAGTCTTTATCTGTGTGGCCAGTATTATCATTTTCTTTTTAAAGAATCTTTTTCGCTATGCAGCCATGTATGTGCTGGCCTATCTTCGCACAGGCATGGTAAAGGATATTCAAGACAGCCTTTATGTAAAAACACTTAATCTTCCTTTAGGATACTTCTCCGAAGCTCGCAAAGGAGATTTATTGGCACGTATGACTTCGGATGTCAAGGAAGTCGAAAATTCCATCATCAATTCTTTGGAAGCTTTGGCACGCGAACCAATCACCATAGTCATTGTATTAATTTCCATGTTGGCCATAAGTGCACAGCTTACACTTTTTGTATTCATATTTCTTCCCATCGCAGGATTTTTGATATCCATTGTAGGTAAAAAATTGAAAGCCCAGTCTTTAGAAGCACAAAAAGAAACAGGTGTCTTCCTTTCCTTTATAGAAGAAACTCTGGGTTCATTAAAAATCATTAAAGGTTTTAATGCCGAAGATAAATTGATGCAAAAGTTTAAGGGGTCCACATCGCGTTTCAAGAAAATAATGATAGCCGTTTTACAGCGAAAAGGCCTTGCCTCTCCATTTAGTGAATTTTTAGGAGTGGCCGTGGTCATTACCGTGCTCTGGTATGGCGGTAGTTTGGTGTTAGGTAACCAAAGTTCGCTTACCCCACAAGAGTTCATGGGGTATATTGGGCTTTTTTACACCATTATTAATCCGGTTAAGGCCATTACAACTGTAAACTATAATATCAAAAAAGGAAATGCTTCTGCAGAGCGCATATTTGAGGTTTTGGAGACAGAAAATCCTATTTCCGATAGCACAAACGCTATTCAGAAAACTAGCTTTGATGAAAGCATTGTTTTTAAGGATGTTTCTTTTAAATATCAGGATGATAATGTGTTAGAGAATTTTAACCTCACCTTAAAAAAAGGTCAGACCATCGCTTTGGTAGGTCAATCTGGAGGTGGAAAAAGTACCGTGGCCAATCTTGTTACTCGTTTTTATGATGTAAATGAAGGAGGCATTTGGATAGATGGCACCAATATCAAAGAAGTTTCCAAAAAATCACTGCGTAGTTTAATGGGATTGGTAACCCAAGATTCTATTTTGTTCAACGACACGGTTTTGAACAACATTGCTCTTGGCAAAGAAAATGCTACTGAAGCAGAAATCATTGCCGCAGCCAAAGTGGCCAATGCCCATGATTTTATTTTAGAACTACCTGAAGGATACCAGACCAACATTGGTGACAGCGGAAACAAATTAAGTGGAGGTCAAAAACAGCGCCTTTCCATTGCAAGGGCTGTTTTAAAGAACCCTCCCATAATGGTTTTGGATGAAGCAACTTCAGCTCTAGATACTCAGAGTGAGCGCTTGGTACAGGATGCGCTTGAAAAAATGATGCAGAACCGTACTTCTTTAGTCATTGCACACCGACTTTCAACCATACAAAATGCAGATTCCATAGTGGTGATGAATAAGGGAAAGATTGTGGAACAAGGCACTCATGAAGAATTGATGAAATCCCAAAAAGGGTATAAAAAACTGGTTGAAATGCAGTCCTTTGCAGGCTGATTAAACCTTTTGACTGTAACATAGTCTTAGCACCAAATTGTATAAGCAATTGATTGCTGAAGAAGCCTTAATAGATCAACTAAAAAGTCCGGAAACCCGGGAAAAAGCCTTTGCGGTATTGCTAAATACGCATAAGGAGAGACTTTATTGGCATATTCGAAGAATCGTTCTCAACCATGATGATGCTGATGATGTACTGCAGAACACCTTTATTAAAGTGTACAGAAACATTGAAAGCTTTAAAGGAGATAGCAAGTTGTATTCTTGGATGTATAGGATAGCTACAAACGAATCGTTAACGTTTATCAAACAACGCTCTAAAAAAAGTGGCATAAGTGACGAAGAATTAAAGAACAGAATGGTTGATAATTTGGAGGCCGATGTTTACTTTGAAGGAGATGAAATACAAATGAAATTGCAAAAGGCACTAGCCACCCTACCAGATAAGCAAAAGTTGGTTTTTAACATGAAATACTACCAAGAAATGAAATATGAAGAAATATCCGAAGTATTGGAAACCTCGGTTGGGGCGCTCAAAACTTCGTATCATTTGGCGGTAAAGAAAATTGAAACGTATCTTAAAGCAGATTAAACCTTTACTGTAATAAACAGTCAAAGTAGGACTATGGGGAAAAAAGATAAATCTAATTTTAAAACACCGGAAGGGTACTTCGATAACTTTAATGAACGGCTTATGCAAAAGTTGCATGTCGATGAAGCTATCGAGAAGCTTTCGTATTTGCCAGAATCCGATGGATTCCATATTCCAAAGGGCTATTTTGAAAGTGTTGACAAAAAAGTACTGTCCCAAATTCGTGAAAAGGATACCAAGGTCATTCAACTTAGTCCCTATAGAAAATATTTTTATGGAGCTGCTGCGGTGGCTGCGGCCCTTCTTTTATTTTTTGGATTGAACCTGAAAAGAGAGTCACCAGTAGCCTTTGAAGACCTGGCAAGTGCAGAAATTGATGCCTATTTGGAAAACACAGAACTTGATTTAACCTATTATGAGTGGGCAGAATTGGTCTCTCTGGAAGATGCTGAGTTGAGTGATGTAATGGATACCCCCCTAGAAACAGAGAACATTTTGGAATATCTAGATGAAAATATTGAGGATATTGAAGAATTAAACCTGAATTTTGAAGACTATGAGTAAGACATATATCATTGTATTGTTTTTGATACTTCAGGCGGCCGGTGCACATGCCCAAAGACCGGTCCGAGATAAAATCAAGACTTTAAAGGTTGCTTTCATTACCGAAAGGTTAAATCTAAGCAGTGAAGAGGCACAAACCTTTTGGCCCATTTACAACGAACATGAAAAGAAACTTGAGACCATTCGTAGAAAAGAACGCTTAGAATTAAAATCCAAAATTGGATTGGTTGAAGATTTGACCAAATCGGAATCCTCGACGCTCTTGGATGAGTATCTTGACATACAAGGCCTTAAACATAAAGCGGAGCAAGCCTATATTGTTGATTTGAAAAAAGTACTGCCAGCCAAGAAAATATTGCTCTTGCTCAAAGCGGAAGAAGACTTCAAAAAACGGTTACTGCAACAATATCGCAAAAGACAGGGAGGAGGTTGATTTCAAACCTCCTTTTTTTATAGAATACTCCTTGGTTTCAGACTAAAGACTACTTTCCTATTTAACCTTGGTCGACCAAATCTGGAAAAAATCGACCAAATACACCATTTCTCATTAAACCCTTGTTCTTGATTCCAGTCAAAAGGATAGAAACCCATAAAAATCTACAATATGAAAAACTTTAGAAATCTTATAATGGTATTTTTAGTCCTAGGTACTATGGCAGCTTGTGCATCACAAACAAAAGTAGTACGGGTATACCCAAAACATGGAACGGTGGTTACTACCATCCATAGTCCCAAGGTGGTGGTTCATAAAAAAACCAATTTTTACTTCGCAGAAGGTGTTTGGTACAAAGCCCGGGGTCGAAGATATGTTGTTTGTGCAGCTCCGGTTGGTGTGAGGCTAAGGACACTTCCTAGAGGGTATAAAATCGTATGGCGAAATGGAAGAAAATTGTATAGTTATAAAGGCATTTGGTATAAAAAAACAGGACGAAACTTTGTTGTGGTAACGGTTTAGTGAGTTTGGTTAGTTAGTAGAGGGCGGACTATGTCCGCCTTTTTTTATTTGAACTCAAGACGGGCAATTCTGTTTTTACCTGCAGCATAGGCAATACTGTCGTTCAAAAAGCGTACAGTATAAAAACCCTCATCACTGAGCGGATTCCAACTTTTTCCACCGTTCTTTGAATAATCTATTCCTGTGAACCCAACTGCAACCAATCCTTTTCCATTGGAATTGGGAACATATTGTACACAACTTTTATATCCAGGCCGTAAACCATCTGCAACCAATTCCCAGTCTTTACCTCCATTCACAGTCATTATTTTATTATAGGTATTGACATCCGGAGCACTGAAGTCTCCACCTATGGCAAAACCGATATTTTCATCATAAAAATCCAAGGAATACAGACCATGATAGGATGCAATTAGCTCAATAGGAGTGTTTAAGATTTCCCAACTGTGTCCCTTATCAGCAGAGTACAACATCTGCTTTTTAGAGGTAATCACCCAAGCTTCATCTTCTTTGGTTTTAATATTGGAGTTGCTGGCTGCATAAGCACCTACGTCTCCCTCTAGCCTAGGAAGGTTTTCGCAAGTCACTTTTTTCCAGTTCTGACCTCCATCCCTAGTTATTGTAATCGCCATACAACCATCCTTGCCATCTCCAATAGCTATGCCCTCTTTATCATTCCAAAAAGTCATGGCGTCATAAAAAACAGATTCACCCAATTCTTTATAAACCAATTCCATCTCCCCACTTTCACCAGTTTTAAACAACAAAGCAGGGTTGGCAACAGAAAGCATAAAAAAATCTGAAGAAGTGTGGGCCACCGCTCTAAATTCTAGCAAATTTCCTTCAAATTCCATAGTAGCCGTCCTGATTTTTTCTGAAGAAATATCCAATGTTCCATACATCCCGCTACTTCCAGCAAAGGCTAATGTTCTTCCATCTAAAAATTCAATGGCACGTATGCTGACAGAATCATCAAAGACCGTTTTTATAGTAACTGATTTGAATTCTTTAGGTTCCCTTTTTCCAGAGCAACCAACAATCAGAAAGGCTAAAAAAATCCCCAAGTATCGCATTCAAAATGGCTTTGCCCAAAAGTAGCAGGAAATTAAGGGAAAGCCTACCTTTGCAACCTTAATTTTGCTTGTATGCGCCTCCACAGAAACTTGGTCTTTGCCGTAATTGATGCCCTGAATCTCATCTTCAATGAAGGGGAGTATGCCGATAAGGTCATTGAAAAAGTATTACGTTATGACAAACGTTGGGGTTCTAGAGACCGTGGTTTTATAGCAGAAACCACATACGACATCGTGCGCTGGAAAAGGCTTTATGTGGAAATCGCAGAGGTACACGAACCGTTCTCCAGGCCTCATCTTTTTAGATTATTTACTGTTTGGTGTGTGTTGCGAGGCATTCGTTTGCCCGATTGGAAACAGCTTGAAAACACCCCCGAAAGACGCATTAAAGGGCGTTTTGACGAGCTTTCCAAAATCAGAAAATACAGGGAGTCTTTCCCAGATTGGTTGGATGAGCTGGGAGAAAAGGCCTTGGGAGAAAAACTTTGGACTAAGGAGAGTGCTGCCTTGAATCAACAGGCTGAAGTTATTCTACGTACAAATACCTTAAGAACTTCAAAAAACACCTTACAAAAAGCACTTTTGGATGAAGGAATTGAAACCGTATCATTACCCGATTACGAAGATGCCCTAAAATTAAAAGAGCGCAAGAATGTATTTACAACAGAGACATTCAAAGATGGTCTCTTTGAAGTACAAGATGCATCTTCCCAATTGGTTGCCCCTTTTTTGGATGTTGCTCCGGGTCAACGCGTAGTGGATGCCTGTGCCGGTGCCGGTGGTAAAACGCTACATTTGGCTTCCTTAATGCAGAATAAAGGACAGCTCATAGCAATGGACATCTATGAAAGTAAATTGAAAAAGCTAAAAATCCGCGCTAGAAGAAATGGGGTTCACAATATGGAAACCCGAGTAATTGAAAATAACAAGGTCATCAAAAAACTACATGGTAAGGCAGACCGGCTGCTCTTGGATGCACCCTGCTCTGGGTTAGGAGTCATTCGTAGAAATCCGGATAGTAAATGGAAGTTGGAACCTGAATTTTTGGAACGCATAAAAGGAGTTCAACAGGATATCTTGCAACGCTACTCCAAAATGGTTAAGCCTGGAGGTAAAATGGTCTATGCCACATGCTCAATTCTTCCTGAAGAAAATACTAAACAAGTTCATGCTTTTTTGAATTCTGAAGTTGGGGAGGGATTCAACTTTGTAAAAGAAGATAACGTATTTGCTTCCGAAAGGGGCTATGACGGCTTTTACATGGCGTTACTCGAAAGAAAGTAACCCATATTATTTGATTTCTATAACTTTGTTCTATGGAAAAACGAGTTTCCATAGAGGAGTTTTACGAATCCACACACAGCTATGTACCAGAAAGTGTTCGTACCGGAATTGGACACTTTAATGTGTTTAAACTGGATGAGTTTGCGGGTCCCAAACCCAAGCCAATGCCTTTTAACCGACGAGATTATTTTAAAATAAGTCTTGTAAAAGGAAAGAGTCGGGTGCATTATGCGGATAAGGTAATCCAAGTGGAAAAACAAGTGATGGTTTTCTCAAACCCCAGAATACCGTATAATTGGGAAAGAATTGATGACCAATTGACAGGGTATTTCTGTGTATTCACGGAAACCTTTTTTCATCAGTATGGAGATTTGACTCAGTATCCCATTTTCCAACCATCAGGAAATCCAGTTTTTCAGTTAACCGATGGGCAATTGAAAACCATGGCCCAAATTTTTGAACGCATGTTCGATGAAATCGAATCAGAGTACCAATTCAAATATGATGTATTACGGAATTTGGTATTTGAACTTATTCATTCCGGTCTTAAAATGCAGCCTGCCCAAATTACGGAGACTTCATATTCCAATGCTTCGGAGCGTATTTCTGGACTTTTTATGGAGCTGTTGGAAAGACAGTTTCCTATGGAAAGTCCCATGCAACGAATCCAGTTGCGCTCCCCTTCGGATTTTGCTACGCAACTTGGAGTACACGTCAATCATCTCAACCGCGCGCTAAAGGAAACTTTACAAAAAAGTACGTCTGTACTAATCAACTCACGTATTGTCCAAGAGGCTAAGATTCTCTTACGCCACACAAATTGGAATGTTTCAGAGATTGCACATACGCTAGGGTTTGAGGAAACGGCCCACTTCTCCAATTTCTTTAAAAAAAGTACTAGCTTTTCACCTGTTAACTATCGAAAAGAAAGAGATGTTTGATTTTTACAACTCTTTGATTCCTCAATGCAAAAAATTTCATAGATTCTAAAAGAGCTTTGTGGTGTTATTATTAAAAAAGTAAAAACACTATGAACGCAAAAAAAATAGCCTTAGTAACCGGAGGTAGCCGAGGACTAGGAAAAGACATGGCCATCAACTTGGCCAAAAGAGGATTGGATGTAATCATTACCTACAATTCTAATACCCAAGCAGCATCAGAAACCGTGAGTTTAATTGAAAACGAAGGAAGAAAGGGTTTCGCCATTCAATTGGATGTGCGCAATGTGAAATCATTTGCTGACTTTGCATCTGATTTGATCCAACAACTACAAAACAGATTCAAAACAACGCATTTCGACTTTCTTATCAACAATGCTGGCTTTGGACACAATGGTTCTGTAACAGACACTACGGAAGAAGCATTTGATGATTTATACAATGTTCATCTTAAAGGTGTCTATTTTTTGACTCAAAAACTATTGGATTTAATCAATGATGGTGGAGGTATTGTAAATATATCCAGTGGGCTGGCCCGGTTCTCATTTCCGGGATATTCCGCCTACGCCAGTATGAAAGGGGCTATTGAAGTATACACTCGTTATCTAGCGAAAGAGTTGGGCGCTAGAAAGATTAAGGCCAATACGATTGCTCCAGGTGCCATTAACACCGATTTTAATAAAGAACGTTTTGATGCAGCTCCACAAGTGGTAGATATGATTGCCTCCCTTACTGCACTTGGCCGCATAGGTGAAAGCGAGGATATTGGTTCCATTGTAGCTTTTCTGTGCACCGAAGATGCCGCTTGGATAAATGGACAACGCATTGAGGCATCCGGAGGTATGTTTGTTTAAAAGGAGGGTTAAAAATGTCGTTGACAATTCATTGAATAACTATTTAAGCCAGAGCGGAAAAAAGCGGAGAATAATGTAAATTCGCATTTTCTTAAACCATTCAATTCATAGATTGCATGATTCATTTCTTTGGGGACGAAACAAAAAAGGTTTTTGCCGTCCAAACCGCTCAAGAAATTGCTCCACAAGACATTGAAAAACTAATATGGTTGTTCGGCAACCAACCCAAAATAAACACGGCGTCACTTGACGCCTTTTTTGTTGGACCGCGGGCTACCATGATTACTCCCTGGAGTACAAATGCCACGGAAATTACCCAAAATATGGGCGTTGAGGACATTTTGAGAATTGAAGAGTTTCAATCTGTAGCTGAAGAATACTCGGATTATGATTCTATGTTATTCCAAAAGTACAAAGGGCTCAATCAATCTGTTTTTGATATAAACATTGTTCCTGAACCCATTAAAGAAATTGATAATATTGAAAAATACAATCAACAGGAGGGGTTGGCACTTAACCAAGAAGAAGTAGAATATTTGGAAGAACTTGCCAAATCTTTAGGTCGAAAACTTACAGATTCGGAGGTCTTTGGATTCAGCCAGGTAAATTCAGAACACTGTCGGCATAAAATTTTTAATGGGACCTTTATTATCGATGGAGAAGAAAAACCAAGTTCTCTTTTTAAGTTAATCAAGAAAACTTCTCAAGAAAACCCAAACGATATTGTTTCGGCATATAAGGACAATGTAGCTTTTGTAAAGGGCCCAAAAGCGGTGCAGTTTGCTCCAAAAAGTGCAGATAAACCGGATTTCTATGAAGAAACTGATTTTAACTCCGTTCTATCTTTAAAGGCAGAAACCCATAATTTCCCAACCACCGTAGAACCCTTTAACGGAGCGGCTACCGGCTCGGGAGGTGAAATTCGGGACCGTTTGGCTGGAGGAAAAGGTGCACTCCCACTTGCTGGAACCGCTGTGTATATGACATCTTATTCCCGTTTGGAAGAAACAAGGCCGTGGGAAAAAGCATTTCCAGAACGCAATTGGTTGTATCAAACTCCTATGGATATTTTGATAAAGGCCAGTAACGGAGCTTCTGATTTCGGAAATAAATTTGGGCAACCCTTGATTTCAGGCTCGGTGTTAACTTTTGAACATAAGGAAGATGCACACCTATTGGGTTTTGACAAAGTCATCATGCTAGCGGGAGGCATAGGATATGGCAAAAGTGAACAAGCCCTAAAAGATATCCCGAAAAGGGGAGACAACATTGTTATTCTTGGTGGAGATAACTATCGAATAGGAATGGGAGGAGCGGCTGTTTCCAGTGCGGATACGGGCGAATTTGAGGCTGCCATCGAATTAAATGCAGTGCAACGTTCCAATCCAGAAATGCAAAAAAGAGCTGCTAATGCCATTCGTGGATTGGTGGAAAGTCATGACAACCCTATTGTTTCTATCCATGACCACGGTGCTGGCGGGCACTTGAATTGCCTCTCCGAGCTTGTCGAAGATACTGGTGGAAAAATAGTTTTGGATAAATTACCTGTTGGTGACCCTACCTTATCGGCAAAGGAAATTATTGGCAATGAAAGCCAAGAACGAATGGGTCTGGTAATTTCAAATGAAGACCAAGAATTGCTTGAACGCGTAGCTGAACGCGAACGGTCTCCCATCTATAATGTAGGCGAGGTAACAGGAGACCATCGTTTTTCATTTGAATCGACTACAAAAAATGAAAAACCCATGGATTTGGAACTTTCTGCTTTGTTTGGAAGCTCTCCAAAGACCATAATGGAAGATAGCACAGTCAAAAGTAATTTTGAGGAGGCTGCATATAGTTTGGAGCATTTTCATGATTACTTGGAGCAAGTATTACAACTAGAAGCTGTAGCCTGCAAAGATTGGCTGACCAACAAAGTAGACCGTTGTGTAGGTGGTAGAGTAGTCAAACAACAATGCACTGGTCCGCTTCAGTTACCCCTTAACAACTGCGGGGTAATGGCACTGGATTTCAAAGGAAAAGAGGGTGTAGCCACGAGCATTGGCCACTCCCCTATTTCTGGACTCATCGACCCGGTTGCTGGTAGTCGAAACAGCATTGCCGAATCACTGAGCAATATTATTTGGGCACCTTTGGAAAAAGGTTTGGAATCCGTTTCACTTTCAGCCAATTGGATGTGGCCTTGCCGTAATCCCGGAGAAGATGCCAGATTGTACGAAGCTGTAAAGGCATGTTCCGAATTTGCTATTGCTTTGGGAATCAACATTCCAACAGGAAAGGACTCTCTGAGCATGAAGCAAAAATATAAGGACAAGGAAGTTATTGCCCCGGGCACCGTAATCATTTCAGCGGGAGGACATTGTTCTGATTTAAAGCAGGTCGTTGAGCCTGTTTTGCAAAGGGAAGGTGGAGACATTTATTACCTCAATTTGAGTCAAGACCAGTATAATTTGGGTGGTTCCAGTTTTTATCAAATATTGAACGCCGTTGGTGCCGATGCACCTAATATAACCGATGCAACTTATTTTAAAAATACTTTCAATACCGTTCAAAATGAAATTAAATCAGGAAACATTTTAGCAGGTCACGATGTGGGCTCAGGAGGATTGATAACTACTTTGTTGGAAATCTGTTTTGCCGACACCAATTTGGGAGCAGAGCTCGACCTGACAGCACTGGGTGAAGCAGATATTATCAAACTTCTTTTCTCTGAGAACATTGGTATTGTATTACAAACCAATGATGCTACCGCTGAACGTTTGGGAGCCATCAAAATTGGTTCTCCTCTTGCAGAAGGTGAACTTAGAATTAAAAATCACGGTGTAGAAATAGGCTTGAATGTAGCCTCTCTTAGGGACACTTGGTTCAAAACATCCTATTTGTTGGACGATAAACAAACTGCTAATGGTTTGGCCCAAGAGCGCTATACGAACTATAAGAATCAACCACTCAACTATACTTTTCCAAAAACATTTAATAGTTCTGTACACTACCCCACTCCAACTGCTAGCGACAAAAAACCCGTAGCTGCAATCTTGAGAGAAAAGGGAAGCAATTCGGAACGAGAAATGGCTCATGCCATGTTCTTAGCAGGTTTTGAAGTGAAAGACGTGCACATGACCGACCTCATCTCCGGTCGTGAAACCTTGGAAGACGTTCAGTTTTTGGGCGCGGTAGGCGGCTTTTCCAATTCGGATGTGTTGGGAAGTGCTAAAGGTTGGGCAGGAGCTATTCGCTATAATGAAAGAGCCAATAAGGCCATCAAAAAATTCTTTGAGCGACCCGATACACTCTCCGTAGGTATTTGCAATGGCTGTCAATTGTTCATGGAATTGGATTTAATAAATCCTGAGCACGGGGAACAACATGGAAAAATGACCTATAATGAATCCCAAAAGCACGAAAGCAACTTCACTTCTGTAAAAGTTCAGCAAAATAATTCTGTGATGTTATCCGGTTTGGAAGGAACCACTTTAGGAGTTTGGATTTCACATGGTGAGGGGAAATTCAGTTTGCCTCTTCCTGAAGATGAATATGAAATCGTAGCAAAATATGGGTATTCCAGCTATCCTGCTAATCCAAATGGAAGTGACTACAATGTGGCTATGCTCTGCGATAAAACAGGCCGTCACTTAGTTACCATGCCTCATATTGAAAGAAGTATGTTTCCGTGGAACTGGGCACATTATCCAAAGGATAGAAACGATTCAATCTCGCCTTGGATATTGGCCTTTAACAATGCAAAAGAGTGGATTCAACAACAAAATCAAAATTAAACTTTTAGCAAATTTTTGATATCGATTTTAGGGATGCTATTTTAAAATCCGGGTTCCTTTCCCTATTTTGCAATTTCATAACAGTAACTTACTATGCAAAAAGTAACCCGACTCTTTGATTTCCCCTATCACCAATTGGAAAACAATCCGCTCAAGAATGCTTTGGTGACCAAATACGGAGAAAAATGGGTTTCCACATCAACACAAGAATATATTGACAAAGCCAATGCGGTAAGCCGTGGTCTACTGCGACTGGGAGTCAAGGCTGGCGATAAAATTGCGGTCATATCCATGACCAACAGAACAGAATGGAACATTATGGATGTTGGTGTGCTTCAAATTGGAGCGCAAAATGTGCCCATTTATCCAACCATTTCAGAGGAAGACTATGAGTATGTCCTAAATCATTCGGAGGCAAAGTACTGCTTTGTTTCCTGTACCGAGGTACTTGAAAAAGTATTGTCCATAAACTCTAGTTTAAAAAAGTTGAAAGATGTGTACTCATTTGATGACTTGGACAATTGCAAAAACTGGAAAGAAGTTGTAGAACTAGGTTCTGATACTTCTAACCAAGAAGAGGTGGAAACAAGGAAAGAAAAAGTACAACCAGAAGATTTGGCCACCTTAATTTATACTTCGGGCACCACTGGAAGGCCCAAAGGAGTTATGCTATCCCATAACAATATTGTATCCAATGTGATATCAAGTGAAGAACGGGTACCCTTCGAATCTGGAGGAATTGCGCTTAGCTTTTTACCTGTGTGCCATATTTTTGAGCGAATGATATTATACCTCTATCAATATTGTGGTATTGAGATTCATTTTGCAGAAGGTCTAGACAAAATCAGTGACAATGTAAAGGAGGTGAAGCCAGATGTAATGACCGTAGTACCTCGACTATTGGAGAAAGTCTATGATGCCATTATTGCAAAAGGAGCCGCCCTAACCGGGGTGAAGAAAAAGCTGTTTTTCTGGGCCGTTGAATTAGGGCTACAATATGAACCTTACGGGCAAAATGGATGGTTGTACGAGAAAAAATTAGGGCTTGCCAGGAAATTGATTTTCAGCAAATGGCAAGAAGCCCTTGGAGGTAGGCTTACTACCATGGTTTCAGGTAGCGCAGCTTTACAGCAAAGATTGGCTAGGGTGTTCGCCGCAGCAGGAATGCCCGTTATGGAAGGCTACGGATTAACGGAAACATCGCCAGTTATTTCTGTAAATCAAGAGTCCGGAAAGGGATGGAAAATAGGTTCCGTTGGTCGTATTATTACCGATGTTGAAGTAAAAATTGCTCATGATGGTGAAATACTTTGCAAAGGTCCAAATGTAATGATGGGGTATTACAAAGATGAAGCAAAGACCAAAGAAGTACTCAAAGATGGATACTTCCATACCGGGGATATTGGCGAAGTGGATGAGCAAGGTTTTTTACGAATCACTGACCGGAAAAAAGAAATGTTCAAAACCTCTGGAGGTAAATATGTTGCCCCTCAAATTTTGGAAAACCGTTTCAAGCAATCTCGTTTTATTGAACAGATTATGGTTGTGGGTGAAGGTGAAAAAATGCCAGCAGCATTGATTCAACCCAATTTTGAATTCTTGTACGACTGGGCCAATAGACACGAAATCACGGTTAGTGAAAATTCTGATATCGTTTTAAATGACAGGGTAATTGCCCGAATCCAAGAAGAAGTAGATTTGGCCAATACTGATTTCGCCAAGTGGGAAAAAGTAAAACAATTCAGGCTTACGCCAGATGTATGGAGTGTAGACGATGGCCATCTGACACCGACCATGAAACTCCGTCGAAAAATTGTCAAGGAAAAGTACTTGGACTTGTACAATAATATATATGGTCACTAGTTCAATCCACTATAATATTTAAATCCTGCTATTCGGCGGGATTTTTTTTACAGAAAACCCGTTTCACAAAAATTTATTATGCATGCATAATAAATTTCCCTATATTTGGGAACCAAGATAGTTCTATGAAAGATATGACCATTGACCACGCCCTTCGTGCCACTTGGCAAGCTGTCATTAAAATGTATAATGAAGAAGCGAAAAATTACGGATTGACGATGGCATTAGGGTTTACACTTTTAAGCATTGACCCTAAAAAGGGAACTCCAAGCACAGCCTTGGGACCAAAAATGGGAATGGAAGCCACGAGTTTATCACGTATTCTTAAAAACATGGAAGAGCGTGGTTATATCGAGCGACGGCCCAACCCAAAAGATGGAAGAGGTGTTCTTATACACTTAACATCCCTTGGTCTTCAAAAACGTAGAGACTCCAAGGATGTGGTGCTCCGTTTTAATGATGTGGTTCAAGAACATGTGGATAGTGAGGACCTACTCGGATTCTTCAAAACTATGGAGGTTATCAATAAACTTATCCTGGATAAGAAAATATATATTAAGACAACAACTAATTAATTAGAAATCTTACATGAAAAGGCACATCAATAAAGTTGCTGTAATTGGCTCGGGCATCATGGGAAGTGGCATTGCTTGCCATTTTGCCAATATCGGTGTCGAAGTATTATTGCTGGATATTGTTCCAAGAGAACTGAATGAAAAGGAAAAGGCCAAAGGATTGAGTCTTTCCGATAAAGTTGTCCGAAATAGATTGGTGAACGATTCATTGACAGGAGCGCTCAAATCCAAACCATCTCCTATTTACCATAAAAAGTTTGCTGACCGTATCACTACTGGAAATCTTGAAGATGATATTGCCAAAGTAGCAAAGGTGGACTGGATAATTGAAGTTGTCGTTGAACGCTTGGACATTAAAAAACAGGTGTTCGAAAGCTTAGAAAAACACAGAACACCTGGCACGCTCATCACTTCAAATACTTCAGGAATCCCAATCAAATTTATGAGCGAAGGGAGAAGCGAGGACTTTCAGAAGCATTTTTGTGGAACGCACTTTTTCAACCCTGCGCGATATTTAAAACTTTTCGAAATAATTCCTGGCCCCAATACCTCAGCAGAAGTATTGGATTTTCTCAATGGATATGGCGAAAAGTTCCTAGGAAAAACATCTGTGGTTGCTAAAGATACCCCTGCTTTTATTGGCAATAGAATAGGAATTTTCAGTATTCAAAGTCTATTTCACGCAGTAAAGGATTTGGGCATGACTGTTGAAGAGGTCGATAAGCTTACGGGTCCGGTTATTGGGAGGCCAAAGTCGGCTACTTTCAGAACCGTGGATGTGGTTGGTCTGGATACTTTGGTTCATGTGGCTAATGGTATATATGAAAACTGCAAAGATGATGAGCGATTGGAGCTTTTCAAACTTCCAGATTTCATTAATACCATGATGAAAAATAAGTGGTTAGGAAGTAAGTCGGGACAAGGCTTTTATAAAAAAGTCAAGAACGATAGTGGTAAAAGTGAAATCCTTACTCTCGATTTGGACTCAATGGATTATCGCTCCAAGAAAAGTGCAAAATTTGCCACCTTGGAATTGACCAAGACCATTGACAAAGTAATAGACCGTTTCCCGGTTCTAGTCGGTGGAAAAGACAAAGCCGGTGAGTTTTATCGAAAGAGTTTTGGGGCACTTTTTGCATATGTGTCGCATCGTATACCCGAAATTTCCGATGAGCTCTATAAAATAGATGATGCCATGAAAGCAGGATTTGGCTGGGAGCATGGTCCTTTCCAAATTTGGGATGCCATAGGTTTGGACAAAGGATTGGAATTCATTAAAGCGGAAGGTTTGGAAGCTGCCTCATGGGTTGCTGATATGAAATCTTCAGGGGTTACCTCTTTCTATTCAGTTAAAGAAGGAGCTACCTATTATTATGATATTCCAAAAAAGTCCATGGAAAAGGTTCCTGGACAAGATGCTTTCATCATTTTGGATAACATTAGGGAATCCAATGCTGTGTTCAAAAATAGTGGGGTCGTTGTTGAAGATTTAGGAGACGGTATCTTAAATGTGGAGTTCCAATCCAAGATGAACACTATTGGAGGAGATGTCATTGCAGGACTCAATAAGGCCATCGACCTTGCAGAAAAGGATTTCCAAGGCTTGGTGGTTGGAAACCAAGCCGCCAACTTTTCTGTTGGTGCGAACATCGGAATGATTTTCATGATGGCTGTAGAGCAGGAATACGATGAGCTGAACATGGCCATCAAGGCATTCCAAGATACGGTAATGCGCATGCGCTACTCTTCCATCCCTACAATATCAGCACCACATGGCATGTGTTTGGGTGGTGGATGTGAGCTTTCCATGCACGCAGACAAGGTAGTTGCTGCTGCTGAAACATATATTGGACTGGTTGAGTTCGGTGTTGGGGTTATTCCTGGTGGTGGTGGTTCCAAAGAAATGGCCTTACGCGCTTCGGACACTTTCCGTAAAAACGACGTGGAGTTGAATGTATTGCAAGAGTATTTCTTAACGATTGGAATGGCTAAAGTATCCACTTCGGCCTACGAAGCATTCGACTTGGGAATTCTTCAAAAAGGAAAAGATGTGATTGTCGTTAATAAGGATAGACAAATTGCTACAGCCAAAGCGTATGCGAAGTTGATGGCTGAATCTGGATATACTCAGCCCCCTAAACGAAAAGACGTCAAAGTATTAGGTAAACAAGCTCTGGGCATGTTCTTAGTAGGTACAGATTCTATGGAAGCAGGGCACTATATTTCCGAACACGATAAGAAGATAGCTAACAAGCTGGCCTATGTTATGGCTGGTGGAGACCTTTCAGAAGCAAGCTATGTTTCGGAACAGTATCTTTTGGATATAGAACGAGAAGCCTTTCTTTCATTATGTACAGAAAGAAAAACATTGGAACGTATCCAACACATGTTAAAAACAGGTAAACCTTTAAGAAATTAGAATGAAAACAGCATATATAGTTAAAGCCTACAGAACTGCGGTGGGCAAGGCCCCAAAAGGGTTGTTCCGTTTTAAAAGACCAGACGAGTTGGCAGCGGAAACCATTGAACACATGATGAAGGAGTTACCACAATTGGACAAAAAGCGAATAGACGACGTCATTGTTGGAAATGCGATGCCTGAAGCAGAACAAGGATTGAACATGGCACGTTTGATTTCCTTAATGGGTCTGAATATTGATGATGTCCCTGGAGTAACGGTCAACAGATATTGCGCATCTGGACTCGAAACCATTGGAATTGCCACTGCGAAAATACAGTCTGGAATGGCCGATTGCATTATTGCCGGAGGTTCGGAAAGTATGAGCTACATTCCGATGGGTGGATATAAACCTACACCAGATTATGCCACTGCCAAAGAAGGTAATGAGGATTATTATTGGGGTATGGGCCTTACGGCGGAAGCTGTTGCCCAGCAATTCAAGGTTTCTAGGGAAGACCAAGATGTATTTGCTTACAATTCTCATATGAAGGCTTTAAAAGCCCAAGAAGAAAATCGTTTCCAAGATCAAATTGTGCCCATTGAAGTAGAGCACACTTTCATCAACAATGCTGGCAAAAAAGAAACAACAACATACACGGTAAATAAAGATGAGGGGCCAAGGAAGGGAACCAATATTCCAACCCTTAATAAGCTTAGACCTGTTTTTGCCGCTGGAGGTAGCGTAACTGCAGGTAACTCATCCCAAATGAGTGATGGGGCAGCATTTGTCATGGTGATGAGCGAAGAAATGGTTAAAGAACTCAAGTTAGAACCAATTGCACGTTTAGTCAACTATGCTGCGGCCGGTGTAGAACCGCGAATTATGGGGATTGGTCCAGTAAAAGCGATTCCAAAAGCTTTAAAACAGGCAGGATTAAAGCAGGAAGATGTTGAATTGATTGAGCTAAACGAAGCGTTTGCTTCACAGTCCCTTGCCGTGATACGAGAATTGGGATTGAATCAGGAGATAGTAAATGTCAATGGAGGAGCCATTGCATTGGGACACCCACTGGGCTGCACGGGGGCTAAGCTTTCCGTTCAACTTTTTGACGAAATGCGTAAGCGTGATATGAAAGGAAAGTATGGCATGGTGACCATGTGCGTAGGAACTGGTCAGGGCGCGGCGGGTATCTATGAATTTTTAAATTAAAACAACACAATATTATATAGCTATGAGCACAGAAACCTTAAATAAAGAAATACTGAGAGGTGGTCAGTTTCTAGTTAAAGAGACAGATTGCGAAGACGTTTTTACCTTGGAAGATTTATCCGAGGAGCAACAAATGATGCGAGAAAGCACCAAGGAGTTTGTAGACCGCGAACTTTGGGCTCATTGGGAACGCTTTGAACACAAAGATTACGCCTACACGGAAGAAACCATGCGTAAAGCTGGTGAGCTGGGATTATTGAGCGTTGCTGTTCCCGAAGCTTATGGCGGAATGGGAATGGGCTTTGTTTCAACTATGTTGGTGTGCGATTATATCTCTGGAGCAACAGGGTCGTTTAGTACAGCATTTGGCGCACATACTGGTATTGGCACCATGCCCATCACCCTTTATGGTACCGAAGAACAAAAACAAAAATATGTGCCAAGGTTAGCATCAGGCGAATGGTTTGGAGCATATTGCTTAACGGAACCTGGAGCAGGTTCTGACGCAAACTCCGGAAAAACCAAGGCAGTTCTATCTGAAGATGGCAAACATTATAGTATTACCGGTCAAAAAATGTGGATATCCAATGCTGGATTCTGTAATCTTTTTATCGTGTTTGCCCGAATTGAGGATGATAAAAACATAACGGGTTTTATTGTTGAAAACGACCCAGGCAATGGGATTACCTTAGGTGATGAAGAAAAGAAATTGGGTATTCACTCCTCTTCTACCCGTCAGGTATTCTTTAATGAGACCAAGGTTCCAGTAGAAAATATGCTTTCCGAAAGAGGCAATGGCTTCAAAATAGCCATGAATGCCTTGAATGTGGGTAGAATCAAATTGGCAGCAGCATGTTTGGAAGCCCAACGACGTGTTATCAATGAAGCGGCCAAATATGCCAATGAGCGTATCCAGTTCAAGACCCCCATCATGAACTTTGGCGCCATTAAAGCGAAAATTGCAGATATGGCCACCAACGCTTATGTCGATGAAGCTGCTTGTTATCGAGCCGCAAAAAATATTGAAGACAGAATTGCAATTCGCGAAGCAGAAGGCAACTCTCATCAAGAAGCTGAACTTAAAGGTGTAGAAGAGTATGCCATTGAATGTTCTATTTTGAAAGTGGCTGTTTCCGAACATGTACAACACACCTCTGATGAAGGCATCCAGATTTTTGGAGGAATGGGCTTTAGTGCGGATACTCCTATGGAATCTGCTTGGAGAGATGCCCGTATCGCAAGGATTTATGAGGGAACCAATGAAATCAATCGCATGTTGGCCGTTGGTATGTTAGTGAAAAAGGCCATGAAAGGGCATGTAGATTTGTTGGGCCCAGCTACTGCCGTAGGTGAGGAATTGATGGGAATTCCTTCATTTGACGCACCAGACTTTTCAGAATTGTTTGCTGAAGAAAAGGATTTGTTGGCAAGGCTTAAAAAAGTATTCTTAATGGTTGCTGGCAGTGCGGTCCAGAAATTTGGTCCAGATTTGGAAAAGCATCAAATGCTTTTAATGGCTGCTTCTGATATTCTTATTCAGGTTTATCTGACTGAATCCGCTATCCTTAGAACTGAGAAAAATGCAAAAAGGTTTGGAGAGGAATCTCAAGCCACGCAAATAGCAATGTCCAAACTATATTTATACCGTGCAGTTGATATTGTCATTCAAAAAGGAAAAGAGGCGATTGTTTCTTTTGCTGAAGGAGACGAGCAGCGTATGATGCTTATGGGACTCAAACGATTTACCAAGTATACAAATCAACCTAATGTTGTATCGCTTCGTACGCAGATTGCGGATAAAGTTGCTGCAGACAATGGGTATACCTTTGACTAATTCAAATAACGCTTGAAACAAAGCTTATTTGGAAAGCCGCTCTTTAAAAGAGCGGCTTTTTTATTTTTTAGAATAAGGAATAACCCAAAGAAACACTCATTCTAGACAGAGTATCTTCAAAGAAAATGGTTTCATCCAAAACCACTTGATTAGTTCTGATTGCAGCTCTTAAATAAAAACGTCGATTAAAACTGTAACCTAAACCGAAAGAACCTCCAAGTCTATTCTTATAGCTTGTACCAATCTCTTGTGTTTCCATTCGGTCTTCTTCAAGAATTATTCGAATCGTCCTGTCCGCAGAAATGGTAGAATTGCCGAAAAAGTCGGTAGCAAGAGCACCTTCAACAAACAAACTGCTTTTTGCAGATAAGTCAAGGTAGTATCTTGCTCCAATTTGCAATTCAAAAATTGAGTAATCCGCATTATATGCATTGTCCCCTATGACACTCTCGGGAAAAACGATACTATTATCGGTTTGACTGAATTGACCTGAAAGGAATAGAGATACCTTTTTATATCCGAAATACGGAAAAAAGGCTTCAATCTCACCACCAAACTTGGAACTGATTGTATTTTCAAACTCAAAAATTCTTTCAGGATTACGAGTTCGGGCCTCATATTGATTTTGTTCTAACCCGGCCCAAACTTTAAACCCTATAAAAAAATTGGCCTTTTGTTTTGCTCTTCTCTCATAAACAATGAAGTTGTTATTTCCAAAGCAAGTGTTCAAATATTCAAAATACTGAATTAGCGATTTTCGCTGATATTTAGTTTTTTGGATAATCGGGGCATTACCACATGTAAAATCTCTTATTAATTGAGTTTTGTACATACTGTTTTCTCTGACCTGCTGGTCTTCCAAGACATATTTTTTATAGATAAGAGGTGTAATCGGTCCGTCTTCTTTACTGTAGGAGTATACAATACCGTTGTCATCCACATACCAGAACAAAGAAGCAGCTCCTTCTACTATGGTTTGTACAAATACCTCTAGTTGAACCATTTCAGGTTGTGGAGTGTTCTCCCTTTTCTTTAGCTTGGATTGTGTTATAGGAAAGCTTGCTTTTACTCTTTTGAAAGTACCTTCGTTTCCTATTCGAAACTCTTGGCAGTTTTCAACGGTAAACTTTTGTATTTCCGAATCTTCACTTAATTTGTAATTTACCTCTTTTGGAGAATAGAGCCATCTCCTGTTTTCTATCAGGCATGATACTTTGTTGCCCTGTACATCTATGAAATATCCAGTTTCATAAGTAAACTGTGCAATTGTTGAACTTGTGGCAAGAAGGATAAATGTAAGGATTAGAAAGAGTAGTCTTTTATACATATTTGGTTTTTTCTTTAGAAAGAGTTTAATTTTTCTTAAAAATCGTGTTTTAAAAACTTTCAAACAACTTATTTGCTGCTGATTTCAAGGAAAAAAGGTAACGTCTTATTAAAGACAAATGAGGGGGCAATTAGAACAAAATGAAAGTAACTTTGTCCTATGAATGAGTCCATTTTACATCAATTGTTCGATACTACAGATTTCAAACAAAGAAGTGCACAGCTAATAGACCTTATTTCCAATCATCTGGAAAAAACTCTGAATGAGCCCAATAAAAAAACCTTGTCTTGGAACCCACCGGATAATGAGCTTCGGTTTTGGAATGACTTTTTGGAAAATGGAAATGAAGCTGACTTCTTTGAAGAAATTCTGAAAAGAACCACGCATACCCACAATCCAAAATATGTGGGGCACCAAGTAGGGGTTACTGCTCCCATAACCCTGCTCTCGGGCGTATTAAGCAATCTATTGAACAATGGTATGGCCGTTTATGAAATGGGAATGGCACCCAATGCAATAGAACGTATTGTAACCGATAAACTTTGCAAAACCATTGGATATGACTCCAAATCCGGTGGTTTTTTGACTTCTGGAGGCACTTTGGCCAATCTTACGGCATTACTTTCCGCCAGAAAAGCAAAAGTTGAGTATGATGTGTGGAACGAAGGACATACCAAACCTTTGGGTATCATGGTTTGCGAAGAGGCTCATTATTGTGTAGATAGAGCAGCTAAGATTATGGGACTGGGTGAAAAGGGAATTATTAAAGTCCCAGCCGACAAAAACTTTGGAATAGATGCGAACAAAATGGAGGAATATTACCAAAAAAGTGTTTCACAGGGCATACAGGTTTTTGCCATTGTTGGTAGCGCACCATCAACAGCTACAGGGGCCTATGATAATTTGGAAGCCATTCAAGCATTTGCTCAAAAGTATGACTTATGGTTTCATGTAGATGGTGCTCATGGGGGAGCGGCCATCTTTTCGGAAAAGTATAAGCATCTGCTAAAAGGTGCCAAAAAATCCGATTCCATGGTGATTGATGGTCACAAAATGATGTTGATGCCCACCATAACCACTGCTTTGTTGTTCAGAAATAGAATCCATGCCAATCATACATTTAGTCTTGATGCTGATTACCTTCTGAACGAAACCCAAGACGATGAATGGTACAACAGTGGTCGAAAAACTTTTGAATGCACCAAGACCATGATGTGCATACATTGGTACCTACTTCTAAAACTCTATGGAGAAGCAGTTTTTGATACCTACGTAACCCGACAGTATGACCTGGCCAAGGATCTTGCAGAAATGCTTCTAAAAGAGTCTGATTTTGAGATTGCCACATACCCTATGTCCAATATTCTTTGTTTTCGATATGTGAACCCTGATTTATCTCTCAAAGAGTTAAATGAGTTAAATGCCATGGTGAGAAACGAGCTGTTGGAGGAAGGTGATTTTTATATGGTGCAAACCACAATAAGAGGTATACATTATTTGAGAACCTCTTTGATGAATCCCTTTACTACCATTGAACATCTCAATGTATTAATCGACAAAATCCGATTGACTTCAGAAAAGCTACTACAAGAGATTAAGCAATAGATTCCAATATCTTTTCCTCACTCTTTTTTCTGGAAAAATTAATGGCACATTCAATCAAGGCCAAATGCGAATAGGCCTGAGGGAAATTACCTAGCAATCTTTTGGTTTTAAAATCGATATCCTCACTAAACAAGCCCAAGTGATTGCTATATCCCAATAATCGTTCAAAGTGGGCTAAGGCCTTTTCCTCCTCCCCTATTTTGAACAAGCTATTAATGAACCAAAAAGTACAAATGGTAAACGAAGAAGAGGGAAGTCCAAAATCATCCTCATTTTTATAGCGATACAGAAGCCCATCATTGCTCAATTCTTCCTCAATGGCGTGAACGGTGTTGACGAACTTCGGGTCTTTTGCATGAATAAATCCATAAGATTCCATCAAAAGCACAGACGCATCCAAATGACTGGAGCCGTAGGATTGGACAAAAGCATTTTTTTCAGGATTCCAAGCGTGCTCATGAATATCTGATTTTATTTCCTGCTCAATGGATGTCCATTTTTCAATCTTTCGTGATTTGCCAAATATTTTAGCCACTTTGATTGCTCTGTCAATAGCTACCCAACATAGTACTTTTGAAAAGGTAAAGTGTTGGTCCTCACCTCTAAACTCCCATATACCCTTATCTGGCTCTCTCCAGTGTTTTTCAACAATCCAAACAATGCCCTTGGTAATGCTCCAAAGTTCCTCGCCATTCTCAATGTCATTACTAAACTTGACCAATTGCTCATAGATCACATCCATCAAAATACCATAGATGTCGTTTTGCTTCTGTTTATAGGCAGCGTTACCAATTCGGACGGGACTCGAGCCCTTATACCCTTCCAAATGGTCTAGGGTATTTTCCGTAAGCTTCTTTTGCTTGTTGATACCATACATGATTTGAAGCTTTTCGTCCTTATCCGGCATTAAATCAATAATGAATTGCAGGTAGCGTTTTGCAGAATTCTTGTGCCCCAATTCGGACACTACTTTGATTACCATCGAAGCATCCCGAATCCAACAAAAACGGTAATCCCAATTGCGTACTTCGCCAATGGTTTCTGGTAAAGACGTGGTTGCTGCCGCGAGAACTGCACCTGTCTTATCGTAAGTAAGCATTTTTAGAGTAATGGCACTTCGTATAATTTGACCATTGAATTTTTTGTACGTTGGAGTCCTATCCACCCAATCCAACCAATATATCTTGGTTCTTTCCAATTCCAAGGACATCTTATCGGTTGTGGGTTTCAGGATTTTCTCATTATAGCAAATCATGAAGTATCCATCTTCCCTTAAAACAATCTCTTCCCCATCCAATACTTTTTGCTTGTCGAAAGATGTATACAAAAACAAGGTGTCAAACTTTTGCTTGCTAGTAAGGCTTACAATAAAATCGTCCTTTACATAATTGTTCGTTCTGCCAAGAGCATACTCCAATTTTGGATTGTAAACCACACTAAAAGTTGGAGTTCCAGAAACATACTTGATATACCTAATGATTTCCGGCGGGGAATTGTATTTGCCTTTCCCATTCATCTTGTAGTATCTAGGCATAAAATCATGGACCTCAAAGGTATTTTCGCCATCTGAGTAACGGGTAACTAGAACTGCGGTGTTTTTAGAATATTCCTGATGAATGACATAGTTATACTTAGTCCTAATCTCAAAACTACCCCCCTTTTTCTCATCCAATAGTTTAGCAAATACCGAGGTTGAATCAAATTGAGGCAAGCAACACCAATCCAAAGAACCTGTATCTGAAATAAGCGCAGCGCTTCGGCAGTTTCCAATTATTCCGTAATTTAGGTTATCCATAGTTGAGGAGTATATTTCTGTTGAAAATTCAGGTTTTCACCTTATCATAAATCGAAAAAATAGGAATTTTATTACATTTTGTCCTAAAATCACCCATTCATGAGTAAAACTATAATTATTTCCAATAGACTGCCAGTACAATTGCAAATAAGTGATGGCGGCCTAAGCGCCATACCCAGTGTTGGTGGTTTGGCCACCGGTATGAAGTCCGTTCATAGTGGTGGTGAAAGTCTTTGGATTGGATGGTCTGGACTAACTGATGAAGAGATTCCAAAATCTCTTGAAAATGAGATTGATAAGGCACTGGAAAATCATGGATGCGCTAAGGTGAGATTGACTGAAAAAGACGTGGAAGGCTTTTATTTTGGTTTCAGTAACCGAACTATATGGCCCCTTTTCCACTATTTTTTGGAATATTCAGAATTTGAACTGGATTTTTGGAACACCTACAAAGATGTGAATCAAAAATTTGCTGACGCCATCTTGGAGCAAGCAGGTGATGAAGATATCATTTGGGTTCATGATTATCAATTAATGCTGGTGCCGCAAATGGTCAAGGAAAAACGACCAAATACTTCCATCGGTTTTTTTCTTCACATTCCGTTTCCCTCCTATGAGATTTTCAGAACACTGCCGTGGCGTGAAGAGGTACTCAACGGGCTTCTAGGTTCAGATTTAATCGGTTTTCATACCTATGACTATGAACGTCACTTTTTGAGTTCAGTTCGAAGACTTCTCGGTCTGGATGTAAGCTTTAACGATATCTATTTGGACAATCGTGTGATAAAGGTGGATTCCTTTCCCATGGGCATCGATTATAAAAAGTTCAGAGATGCAGCTATGGCCCACGAAGCACGTAAAGAAAATAATAAAAGTGATTTACAACAAAAATTGGATAGCCATAAAGCTTCCGCTCCTGACACCAAGCTCATCCTTTCCATTGATCGCTTGGATTACAGTAAAGGAATTGCCAAACGACTCAATGCGTTTGAGTATTTTTTGAACAAATATCCCGAGTACAAAGAAAAAGTTCGCCTGATTATTCTCGCTGTACCCTCTCGTTCCAATGTTCCTCAATATCAGCTTTTAAAAAGGGAAATTGATGAATTGGTGGGTCGTATTAATGGAGAGCTTTCCACCGTTAATTGGACACCAATATGGTATTTTTACCGCTCTTTACCTTTTGAAAACCTCATTGACCTTTATACTTCTAGTGATATTGCATGGTTGACCCCTTTGCGAGATGGCATGAACTTAGTGGCTAAAGAATATGTTGCCACTCGGACCGATAAGACTGGAGTGCTCATTCTAAGTGAAATGGCAGGTTCTGCCTATGAAATGAACGAGGCACTCCTCATAAATCCGAATAATTTTGAGCAACAAGCAGATACCCTAAAACACGCCATCAATATGCCTAAAGAAGAGCAGATGGCTCGAAACATGTTCTTACAAAAACGATTGGAACGCTATAACGTAGAGGTTTGGGCCAATGAGTTTATGGGTGCGCTTCGTACAACAAGGGATATTGACGATGTCAACATTTCGCGTAAGCTTTCCACTTCTATGATTCAAAACATTATGGATAATTATGGAAAAGCCAAAAACCGTTTGTTGTTCTTGGATTATGATGGTACACTTACCGGATTCCATAAGGATCCCCAGAAAGCATCACCTGACGAAGAATTGTATGAACTTTTGGATAAGATAAACTCCCAAGAAAACACAACCTTGTTTCTGATCAGCGGACGTGACAAGCAAACCTTTACCAAGTGGTTCTTGCCCAAAAAGTACAACATGATTGTGGAACACGGGGTATGGATTTCAAGAGAAGGCGAAGAATTCAAACTTTTGGAAAAAGTAAAGGACCAATGGATGGAGAAAATACGTCCCGTACTTGAGTCTTTTGTAGATAGAACCCCTGGTTCCTTCATCGAAGAGAAAAATTATTCCATGGCATGGCACTACAGAAACACCGACCCGGATTTTGGTCAAAAAAGAGCTACTGAGCTAAACACTGTTCTTACCAGCCTAATAGGAAATGATGATATAAGCGTGCTAAACGGAAATAAGGTAATGGAGGTGAAGAGCAGCAATGTTAATAAAGGAAGGGCATCTGTGCGCATGTTAGCGGAAGCCGATTATGATTTTGTTTTTGCCATTGGGGATGACTGGACCGATGAATTCATGTTCCAGGAATTGCCCGAAAGTGCAATAACAGTTAAAGTTGGACTCCAAAAAACCCAGGCCAAATATCATGTGGAAAGTACCAAAAGGGTTCGGGAATTATTAAAACAATTCGCACAACTATGAAAAAGGGAATCTATTTTGTCCTTTTCTATTTTACCATTTCATCAATCTATACTCAAGGGAATACAGAGGTTTATCTCTTTGATTTGGAATGGAGCAATGGAAAACTTGGTCTTTCAAATCCTAAAAATATTTCAAACAATCACGGGTACGACAATCAACCTTCATTTTGGAACGACGATACGGTACTTTTTTCATCAACAAGAGCAGGACAAACGGATATTAAACAATTCAATATAACCAAAGGCAGTACCTCAAGGTGGATTTCCAATACACCAACCGGAAGTGAATATTCTCCTCTACGTATTCCTGGCTCAGACAATGTCTCTTCTATTCGGTTGGATTTGGATGGTCTGCAAAGACTCTATGAATATGATATCAAAACAGGAAAATCGGAACCAATAAGTAATTCAAAAATTGGATATCATGTATGGATAAGCGACCATGTTTTGATTGCCACCGTGCTGGTTAAAAACCGAATGGATCTGGTCGTACTCAATCTTGATGAGGATTCTCAAATCACTGTTGAAAAAAATGTGGGACGTTCGTTGCACAAAATTCCTGGAACAAACCTTGTAAGCTATATCAATAAAGCATCTGACAAAAACAAGCCATGGCAAATCAAATCTTTGGATGCAAACTCACTGGAAAAGGATATCATATTGAATTTGAAATCTCATCTTGAGGATATGGCATGGTTAACTGATGGGACCATTCTGGCATCCAACAACAATAGAATTACCATGTACAACCCAGCAAAAGATAGCGTTTGGAGTGATTTTCATGTTTTTGACAAAGACCAAGTCTTTAAGATATCAAGAATGGCCGTTAATTCAAGTAGAACAAGGTTAGCATTGGTAACCGATGTTTCTCCCAAAGAGGTCGTACAACGTCAAGTTGAGACATTCAATAATAGAAATCTAAATGGTTTTCTTTCCTGTTATTCCGAAGGTGTTTTGGCACAACGATTTCCCAATGACACCATGTATGTTGGGAAAGATAAAATGTTGGACAGCTATGAAAGGTTCTTCGCCAACACAAAAAAAACCAATGTAAAAGTAGTTAAGCGCATTGCTTTGGGAAACTATGTTATAGACGAAGAAACTACTGTGGTTGACGAAAGGCAGGGACATCAAGTGGCAATCTACAAAGTCTCGAGCGGACTTATTAACTCGATGAGTTTTATTTTTCCAAATCAAGAAATAAGTGATGCCGAAGCTATAGTAAAAAAACAATTGGAAGCCTATAATTCACGTGATATTGATGCATTTTTGGACACCTATACTGATAATGTTAAACTGTACGATTTCCCCAATTCTCTTTTTTCTAAAGGGAAGGAAAAAATGCGCCAAGGTTATGGTTCATTTTTTGAAAATACTCCCGACCTAAACTGTGAAATTAAAAATCGAATGGTAATCGGAAACAAAGTTATTGATGAGGAATACCTCACAATAAATGGCATGAATTTTAGTGCTGTGGCAATTTATGAAGTTGAGAACGGTAAGATTGCCAAGGTTACTTTCTTACGTTAAATTCAAAAATGAAATTACCACATAACATAAGTCGAGTCGAAGCCTTCAGTGATGGTGTTTTTGCTTTTGCGGCAACACTTCTTGTAGTATCGGTAGGCAATGAAACGGCAGGTTCTGCTCTTCAAATCAACTGGCTTGCATTCTTGAGTTTTGCCGTGAGTTTCTTCGTTTTAGTGGCTTTATGGTATACCCATTATAATTTCTTTCGGCGAACAGATTACATGGACAATTTGATAATAGCTTTAAATGCCATATTGCTTTTTGTGGTCCTCTATTATATTTTTCCTCTTAAATCCTTAATTAATACTTGGACGGGGAGTATCTCAATTACTTTAGAAAACTTCTCTTCTTTGTTCCAGTTATATAGCTTAGGTTTCTTTTTTATCTTTTTGTGTTTGGCTTTTATGTATTTGCAAGCTTATAGAAAAAGTGAGGAACCAAAAAACTATAGCCTCTTGTTCTATGCTAGACATTTTGGAATTTATGTATTGGTTTCCTTAATATCCATAGTTTTGGCAAAAACCAAAGTAGGCTTGCGATTTGCTTCACCGGGAATTGTCTACGCAATACTCGGTCCTTTATGCTACTTTCACGGGGTTCACTTTAAAAAGAAATTTTACACTGACTAATTCAAATGAAAAACTATCTACTACTATTTATTTGTTGCACAACACTATCAACCTTTTCGCAATCTGACTCAAGAATCTATGACATAATCAACTCGGTTTCTGCTGAAAGGTTAGAAAAAGATATTACAACCCTGGCAAATTTTGGTACGCGTCATACGTTAAGCGATACCATTTCCCAAACCAGGGGAATTGGTGCCGCAAGAAGATGGATAAAATCTGAGTTTGATAAAATCTCTACGGATTGTGACGACTGCCTTGAGGTGTTTTATCAAAAAGATTTGGTTAAAAAAGGAGAAGGAAGAAGAATAACAAAGGACGTGTGGGTGGTCAACGTTTTGGCCATACAACGGGGCACCAAAAACCCCAATCGTTTTATCATCATGAGTGGGGACATTGACTCTAGAGCAAGTGACGCAAATGATTATACCTCAGACGCTCCTGGTGCAAACGACAACGCCACGGGCATGGCAGGCGCCATTGAAGCATCTAGGGTACTCTCTAAATATAAATTTGAGAATAGTATCATTTATGTTGGTCTTTCTGGTGAGGAACAAGGGCTGTATGGCGGACGTGGTCTAGCGGCGTATGCAAAGGAAAAAGGCTGGGAGATTGTTGGAATCTTCAACAATGATATGATTGGTAATATTACAGGAGTTGATGGTGTGGTAAGCAATAGGGATTTCAGAATATTTTCTGAACCGGTTCCCCCCAACGAAACCGAGGAACAGCGAAGAGCCCGCCGTTTTTATGGAGGTGAAGTCGATGGAATTTCAAGACAATTGGCACGCTATGTGCATAAAACCACCCAACGGTACATGCCAGAAATGAATCCCATGATGATTTACAGATTGGACCGTTTTGGCCGTGGAGGTCACCACAGGCCTTTCAATGATGCTGGATTTGCAGGTATCCGAATCATGGAAGCCCATGAGAACTATACGCAACAACATCAAGATGTCCGTGTGGAAAACGGAATTGCCTACGGCGATGTTTTAGAGCATGTGAATTTTGATTATGTCGCCAAATTGACTGCAGTAAATGCTATTAACCTGGCTTCCATAGCTTGGGCACCCCCTCCGCCCAAAACAGTTAAAATTGGAGGAATAGTGGAACCCTCGGTAAAACTAACTTGGAGTTCTGTAGAAGGTGCAGCAGGTTATAAAGTCTATTGGAGAGATACTACATCCCCCACTTGGGACCATTCCAAATATGTCGGTAATGTTAACGGACATGTCTTGGAAGGGATAGTAGTTGATAATTTCTTTTTTGGGGTGGCCGCTGTTGGAAAAGATGGCCATGAAAGCCCAATTGTATTTCCTAATTCCATACTATTCAGATGAAACTATTTATAAAACATGTGTTGCTTCTTTCTCTATGCCTAATCTATGCTTTCTGTGCAAATGGGCAAATATTTACTCGTGTAGATACGCTTCGAGGGAGCATAACCCCAGAAAGAGCTTGGTGGGATTTGAACTACTATGACCTCAATATCAAAGTCCAACCAGATAAGGAGTTTATCGCGGGCTACAATATCATTCGGTACAAGGTCTTGGAAGAATCGGATGTAATCCAAATCGATTTGCAGAAACCTTTAAAAATAGATGCAGTTTCCCAAGATGGACAAGAATTGAATTACTCATCCGTTGGTCCCGCTCATTTCATTTACTTAAAGAAAAAGCAAGTCCCTGGTGAGTACAACAAACTCTATGTGCAGTACTCGGGAAATCCTAAAAAAGCAAAACGTGCACCTTGGGATGGTGGCTTTTCATGGAAAAAAGATTCCAACGGAAAGCCTTTTGCCGCTACATCCTGCCAAGGGCTCGGAGCCAGTGTTTGGTGGCCAAACAAAGACCATATGTATGATGAAGTGGATAGCATGCGAATCGCCATTGACGTTCCAAAAGATTTAGTGGCAGTAGCCAATGGAAGACTTAGAGAAGAATATGAATACGAGTACGGAGGATACAAATTATATGAGTGGTTCGTATCAAATCCTATCAACAATTATGGCGTAAACGTAAACATTGGGGACTATGTCAATTTTGGGGAAAAGTATAAAGGAGAGAAAGGCACCTTGGACCTAGACTATTACGTTCTTCAGGAAAATTTGGAAAAAGCCAAAGAACAGTTCAAACAAACTCCAATGATGTTGGATGCCTTTGAACATTGGTTTGGCCCTTACCCTTTTTATGAAGATAGTTTTAAGTTGGTGGAGGTTCCTTATTTGGGTATGGAGCACCAAAGCTCTGTTACCTACGGAAATCAATATCAAAATGGTTATTTAGGTCGGGACTTATCCGGCACGGGATGGGGCCTAAAGTTTGACTTTATTATTATTCATGAAGCTGGCCATGAATGGTTCGCCAACAATATCACCTATAAAGACATTGCAGATATGTGGATTCATGAAGGATTCACTGCCTATTCGGAGAACTTGTTTTTAGACTATCATTATGGAAAACAAGCTTCAGCTGAGTATGTAATCGGGACACGCAACAACATCCAAAATGACAAGCCCATCATTGGGGTTTATGGTGTAAACCAACGCGGCTCCGGTGATATGTACTACAAGGGAGCCAACATGTTACACACCCTTAGACAGTTAGTTGAAGATGATGAACTGTGGCGCAGCATTTTAAGAGGTTTAAACAAGGATTTCTATCATCAAACAGTGACCACAGAACAGATTGAAAATTACCTTAGTGAAAAAACAGAAAAAGACCTCAGTGCTTTTTTTAATCAATACTTGCGCACCACGATGATTCCTAAGTTGGAATATAAAGTTGAAGACAACACACTTTCCTTTAGATATGTAGACATTGTGGAAGACTTTGATATGCCCATTCGCATCTTCGTCAATGAAAAAGAACAATGGATCTTTCCAAATTCTGAATGGAAAACCGAAAAACTGGATAGTGATACGCTAACTTTCGATGCTAACTTTTATATAGAAACAGCTGAAGTACAACCTTAGAATTCCTAAAAATCAGCCTATGAGAACAACAAAGTGGATTTTTTCAAAAACCGGTACTTTTCTTTTTGCGGTTATGCTTACCATCTCCAATCAAGGTATTTCCCAAAAACTATCCAAAACCCAACTGGACCAAGCCGCATCAGATTTTGCAAAATCTTCCTTTCCCATACTGAAGGATATTTTGAGCATTCCCAATGATGCCTTTTATCCTGAGGACATCGAGAAAAACGTAAAATGGTGTGAAACGGAATTTGGTTCCCGTAATTTTTCTACCACAAGAATAGAAACCAAAGGTGCTCCCCTACTTTTAGCAGAACGTACCCATAAAAAGGCAAAGAAAACGGTACTTATTTATTTGCAAATTGATGGGCAACCTGTAGATACCACCCGATGGGACCAAAAAAGCCCATATCAACCAGCTCTAAAGAAAAAAGTAAATGGAGAATGGCAAGAAATTCCATGGGAATCTATTGCCGACTATGAGGATGATTGGCGGGTTTTCGCTCGGGCAGCAAGTGATGCCAAAGGACCGGTTGCTATGTTTTTGGCGGCTTTGGATGCCACAAACCAAGCAAAGGTTGTTCCCAACTTCAACATCAAAGTAATTATGGATTTTGAGGAAGAAATGGGATCATCCAACCTCCCTCAAGCAGTATTGGACAATAAAGAACTACTTGCGGCAGATATGCTTATCATTTTTGATGGCCCAAGACATATTACAAACCAACCCACATTAACTTTTGGTGCCAGGGGCATATCCACAGTTCAATTGACCACCTACGGACCGGTGGTTCCACAACATAGTGGGCATTTTGGCAACTACGCTCCAAATCCTGCCCTGCGTTTATCCAAATTGTTAGCCTCCATGAAAGATGATGAAGGTTTGGTCACTATCCCAGGATTTTATGACGGTATTGCTATTGACTCAGAAACGGAAAAAATTTTGAAAGCAGTACCGGACAACGAAAAACAAATTCAGGATAGGCTTCAAATTGCGGCAACAGATAAAGTTGGAAAGTATTACCAAGAAGCCATTCAATATCCATCGCTTAACATCCGTGGAATGCAATCCGGATGGATCAACGAAAAAGTACGAACCATTATTCCAGGATGGGCCAGAGCAGAAATCGACATTCGATTAGTGCTTGAGTCAGATCCAGAAAGACTTATACAACTAGTAAAGAATCATATTGAGTCTGAAGGATACGTGGTTTTGGACCGAGAACCCACTAAGGAAGAGCGCTTAAAGCATGAAAAAATAGCCACTTTTACTTATGAGGTTTCTTATCAATCGTTCCGAACAGATTTTAATTCTGAAGTAGGGCTTTGGCTAAGAAGCGCTCTAAAAAGAGCTTTCGAAAAAGAACCGATAATGATTCGTATGAGTGGAGGTTCAATTCCTATTTCGCCTTTTGTAACAACATTGGATATCCCTGCGGTTACGGTTCCTACGGTGAATCGGGATAATAATCAACACAGTCCAAACGAAAATCTAAGATTGGGCAATTATCGGGAAGGCATAAAAACGATGATTGCCATTCTTTCCGAAAAACTTTAATTTCTTATCCCTTGAAAATATATTTTCCACAATGGCAAGGAGCAGGCACTGGCGAAATGATTGAACAAGGGGCTTTTGCTGTTCTTCAATATCTAGATGACCCAGATTTTGTAAAAATTCCACTTTCTGATATCCCGGCAGGGGAAAATGGTGAGCAAAGATTCAACATCAATAACTATGATGCCATTACGGAGCAGTTATCTCGTTTCAAAGAGTTTTTGGATAAAGAGCAGCCCAAAAAATTAGCTACAATTGGGGGGGATTGCGGTTTGGAAATTGTTCCCGTATCTTATCTAAATGCGCAATATTCCAATTTTGGGGTCATTTGGTTTGATGCCCATGCTGATATCAACAAACCCTGCGATTCGCCAAGTTGTAATTTTCATGGTATGCCTTTACGGACACTTTTGGGTGAGGGAGAATCCAAAATGGATGCCCTAATGTTCAGTACACTAAAGAGTTCACAAATTCATTACGTAGGGCTTCGGGATATTGATAAGACTGAAAAAATAAGATTGGAAGAAGGCATGATCTATCATCCTAGAAAAGTGAACATTCCCGAACTCATAAACACACTCAAAAAAAAGAACATCCAAAACCTGTATCTACATTTTGATTTTGATTGTTTAGAACCCAGTGAATATGATAAGACCTATTATAATGTTCCCAACGGAGTTACTCTACAAGAAGCCGAAGCCTGTATAGAATCTCTCCAATCCAATTTTAATGTGGTTGGAACCAGTGTTTTGGAATCGACAACCACCTCGGTCGAAGAATTAGAACCTATCGAAGGAGTTATCAACCTATTAATGACATGAAGAAATACCTCGCTATACTCGTGATTCTGATTTTAGGAAGTTGTGCTGAAAAAGTGCAAAAGCCGTTAAAAAACGAGGTCCTTATTTTAGGAACAATTCATAGTGGGCATTTAACAGATAGTGTATATAATCTGGACTATTTAAATCGGTTGATTCGAGAAATCAATCCTGATTTTATTCTGGCAGAAATTCCTCCTGACCGATTCCAGGCCGCTGTTGATGGTTTTAAAAGAGACGATAGCATTTCGGAACCAAGGGTTATGCGTTTCCCTGAATATGTGGATGTCATTTTTCCGTTGACCAAGGAAATGAAGTTTGAAATTATTCCCACGGCCGGCTGGACCAAGCCCATGGCCGATGAACGTAGTGCAAAACTTCGGGCAATAAGTCACGATTCAACAAGAATAACAGATTGGACGGCCTATGTAAATGCTCGTAAGCGTTCTGACTCTCTGTATAAGGCCACGGGTAAGGTTAATAACCCTTATTTTATCCATACAGATAAGTACGATAGTATTCAAGACATTGCGCTTCAGGTTTACAATAAACTATTTAATGTGGAACTTGGTCTTGGAGGCTGGGACAATATCAATATTGCACATTATTGGAACATTGAAAAGGCTTTGGAAAAACATCGCTATTCCGGTAAGCGATTTTTAATCACCTATGGTGCAGGACACAAAAGTTGGTTTATACGTGAATTACGAAAAAGGGACGACATTGAACTTTTAGACATGGAACCTTTCCTAAAAGCCATTGACAAAAAATAATCAACTGTAAACACCATGAAGGTAAAAGTTGTCTTAGTACAGGATAGTCCTATATTCTTCGACAAGGAAAAAACCTTGCAAAAGGTAGTGTCGCTAACAGAAAAACATGCCAAAGAAGGATGCCAGCTTATCGTTTTTCCAGAATCTTTTGTTCCTGGTTATCCTAGAGGCTTCACTTTTGGTGCAACTATAGGAAAACGTTCCAAAGAAGGAAAAGCACTATACGCTAAGTACTATGAGAACAGTGTTTATTTAGAGAAAGGAAACGACCGTTCCTTTTTAGAAAATTTGGCCAAAAAATACAATACCTATCTGGTTTTGGGTATTACGGAGCGTATTCAGGAAAATGGAAGCCTGTACTGTTCTATGGCCTATTTCTCACCTTCCCATGGACTCTTAGGAGTGCACCGAAAAATCAAACCCACAGGAACAGAACGTATTGTCTGGGCCGAAGCTGGGGGAGAATCACTTGTGACCTTTCAAACGTCAATTGGGAAGCTGGGCGGACTCATTTGTTGGGAGAACTATATGCCTATGGCTAGAATGGCAATGTATCGCAAAAAAGTAGAATTATACCTTGCCCCTACTGCTGATTCTAGGCCAGAATGGACCTCAACCATGCAACACATTGCTCTTGAAGGTCGATGTTTTGTGTTGGCTTGTAATCAGTTCTATACAAAGTCCATGTATCCCGAAGCGTATCAGAGTTTGGTGAAAGATGAAGAGGAAAATATTTGTCCAGGAGGGAGTGTACTGGTATCACCGTCTGGAAAGATAATAGCTGGACCCTTGTTTGATGAAGCTGGAAGTCTTGTGGCCGAATTGGATTTAGATGAAATCAGTCAAGCTAACTTGGACTTTGATGTTGTAGGGCATTATGCGAGAAATGATATCTTCAATTTGGAAATTAAGAATCAACCTGAAATGTTTGACGAAACCGATAATCTGGAATGAAAGCTATTCTTTTTGAACAATTTCAAGGTCCGTTGCGATTAGAAAATGTTCCAGACCCTATCGCCAAAGATGAAGGCGTTGTCATAAAAGTGACTGCTACTGGTTTATGTCGTAGTGATTGGCACGGTTGGATGGGACATGACCCAGATATTGTTCTACCCCATGTACCAGGCCATGAACTTGCTGGAATTGTGGAAGCAACAGGGAAAAATGTCAAAAAATTCAAAGTAGGAGACAGGGTTACCCTCCCTTTTGTTTGCGGTTGCGGCCATTGTCCGCAGTGTGCTTCGGGTAATCATCAAATATGTGACAGACAATCCCAACCTGGATTTACGCATTGGGGTTCTTTTGCCGAATATGTAGCCATAGACTACGCAGACGTTAATTTGGTAAAACTTCCAGAAACTATTGAAGATACTACTGCGGCGGCTTTGGGCTGTCGTTTTATCACAGCTTTTAGAGCTATTGTAGCACAGGGAAAAACCCAAGAAGGACAGTTTGTTGCCGTATATGGTTGCGGAGGAGTGGGACAATCAGCCATTATGATAGCCAAAGCGTTGGGTGCCCAAGTAATAGCTATTGACATTCATGAACCTTCACTACGATTGGCCAAAGAGCTAGGAGCTTCGTTTGTGGTCAATGCTTCCAAAAGTCATGATGTGGTTGCCGAGGTAATTTCACTAAGCAATGGTGGGGCACATGTTTCCTTAGATGCTTTAGGCAGTGCTATTACTTGTTTCAACTCGATTGCCAACTTAAGAAAGCAAGGGAAACACATTCAAGTTGGATTGATGACTGGCAATCACCAACATCCTAAAGTTCCAATGGATAAAATTCTGGCAGATGAATTGGAAATATTGGGTAGCCATGGTATGCAGGCTCATAAATACCCAGAAATGCTACAAATGATTCAAAAAGGAGTGCTTCAACCTCAAAAACTGATTGAACGCACTATAAAACTGGAAGAACTAGTCACAGAACTCCCTAGGATGGATACATTTTCAACCTCGGGAATTATGGTAGTGGACCGTTTTTGAGCTATGGAAAAGTTAGCGTTTAAAGACCAAATGGGACGCACCGTAGTGCTTTCACAAACTCCATCTCGAATCGTTTGCCTAAATCCTTCACAGACAGAAACTTTGGTGGATTTAGGTTTAGAAGACCAAATAGTTGGGGTTACCAAATTCTGTGTTCATCCCTCCCATTTAACAAAAGTGAAAAAAGTTGTTGGAGGAACAAAGAAGGTTGATTTTGAGGTTATTCAGGGCTTAAAACCTGACATTATTCTCTGTAACAAAGAAGAAAACACTAAGGAAATTGTAGAAACTCTTGAAAAGGAATTCCCTGTTCATGTTACGGATATTGCAAATCTTCAAGACGCCTTGGAAATGTTACAGCAGTACGGCCAAATCTTCAATTGTCCTGTTCGGGCGAATAAGATATGCACCGACATCGTTTCAGAAAAAAACAAATTGGAGGCCATCCTGAAAGGCAGACCAAAAAAAAGAGTAGCTTATTTTATCTGGAAAGACCCGATGATGGTCGTAGGCAAGGATACATTTATCGATGCTATGTTAACCCTAAATGGGTTTGAAAATGTTTTCTCAAGTTACGATAGATATCCAACTACTTCGCTTGAAGAACTTAAAGACCTCTCATTGGATATGGTTCTTTTATCCTCAGAGCCTTTTCCATTCAAAGAAAAACATCAAAAAGAGTTCCAAGAACTTTTGATGAGTGTTGACATAAAACTCGCGGATGGGGAATATTTCTCCTGGTATGGTTCAAGATTGCTTGAGGCTTTTCAGTATTTTAGAAGTCTGCATGGACACTGAACATCTTTATTTTAAAAATGATATTGAATGGCGGGAATGGCTACATAATAATCATGAGATTTCCGTGGGTATATTCCTTATTTTCTACAAGGTAGACCACCATATGGAAAGTATGCGATGGGAAGAAGCTGTACGGGTTGCTCTTTGTTATGGTTGGATAGACAGTACGGTTAAAAGTCTAGGTGATGGAAAAAGAAGACAATACTTCTGTCCTAGAAAGCCCAAAAGTGTATGGAGTAAGGTAAACAAAACCCATATTGAGGAATTATCAAAGGCTGGTTTAATGCATCAAAGTGGATGGAAATCCATTGAGATAGCCAAAGAAAATGGTTCTTGGACTGCTCTGGACGATGTGGAAAATGGTATTGTTCCGGAAGACCTACAAAAAGCCTTCAATAGAAATAAAAAGGCCTGGAACCATTTTCAAAGCTTCACTCGCGGACAACGAAAAACCTATCTCTATTGGTTGTTTAATGCCAAAAGACCAGAAACCCGTCAAAAAAGAATCTTGGAAATAATCTCGTATTGTAAAAGAAATATAAAGAACGGTCTGGGAGGTCGCTAGACTAAGCTTTTTCGTATAATCGGTAGTACCAAATGGCAGCAATACTACCAACCAACGAAAAGCAGGCCAGCATTAAAAAAACCAATTGATGTCCCTTTTCGCCTGGATAGGAATCCAATAAATACCCATAGGCAGGTCCTGCAAAAACATCTGGAGTGTAGCCCACCAAAGAAATCAATCCTACAGCCGTTCCCGTAAGAACCAATGGAATCTTTCCAACACGCATGACTGCAAAATAAAGACTTCGTGCTGCGTATACCCCTACTGCCACTATTACTACCGAAAGAAAAAACAATGCAGTTGCGGAAGGTGAAATCCATCCGGAACCAAAAAGAAGACCACCAATTACACAAGCTATAAAACTAAAAATCAACCATAGTGTAATTTTAAAACGGTCTACAAACAAACCTATCAAAATTCCAGTAGTAGGGCGCATAAACTGCAAAAATGTACCTGTCTGTGCCGCTTCAACTTGATTGTACAACATCACTTCTTCAGCATACTGTGAAATAATGTCGGTTATTTTGTAGCCTACATAAGCGCATAAAATAATTACCATAAGTAGCCAAACAGAAGGTAACTTAAGTACTTGCTTTATCTGATCAAATGAAATCCGTTCCAGAACCAACTTTCGCTCATCTTCTCCTGATTTCATATAGAACCAAGTCAATACTCCAATGATCATAATAATTAGTGAAGAAACATAAATTACGTAGGTAAAAGCAGTTTGCCTATCGTTCAAGGTAGCAATATCGGCTTCTTGTGTCAAAAGAAAGGAGAAAATCAAAACCCCCAATAATCCAAAAAGTGCGCCTGTTAATCCCCGACCTCCATCTAAAAATCCAAAAGCCTTGCCTTGTGAAGTATCACCACCCCAAACCCTGGTGGCTTTAATCATAGGAGCCCAAAACAAAAAGATGGTAGTAAACCCCCAATATCCATATAAAATCTGCAGAGTGCCAAGACTGGGATATTGTGCATAGAGCAAACCTCCTAGAGCAGTCATCCAAAGAGCTATGGCAATCAGCTTTCGTGGAGGGTATTTATCTGCCAAAGGTCCTCCAAATAAATAAGAAGGAATAGCAACCAACCCATAAATTGAAAAACAGAGTCCTAACTGTACATTATCCAATTGAAAAACATCCAATACGGTGGGCCTGAAGATTCTGGGTAGTACAAAGGGCAGGATAAACACGGCTTCGCCAGAAAGTATTAAGAGAATAAGATAATACCACGGAGCCTTCTGTTTCATCGAGTGAAAGGTAAAGAAAATCAACCCTTACTCCCAAGTAGTTTCTTTACGAATCTTCCAATAACATAAAACACAAAGCATGCTAAGGCAAATAAACTACCAAAACCCATAGGTATAGCCGCACCAAAAGTAAAAGCACTTCCGAGTACCCAACCCAATAAAAATTCAGATTTGTAAAAGGGGAATACAAAAGCCAATGCGAATATTACTAGCATGATGTAATCAATAATGTCAATGGAAAGGGTGAAACAAAAGGCTATTACGATTGAGACTGTTAATGCTGCCAAAAATCGAAAAATAATCAACTTAAGCTTTTCTTTAGAATCTGGTGAGTTTACTCTTTTTGCTATGCGATGTAACAAGAACCAAGTAAAAAAAGGCAATATCAGAGCGCCTAACCAATTTGGGATACCAGGAAGGTCTTTATTATGAAATAAATAATGGGTGGGAATACCTCCATTAAAATGGTCCCAGAGAATATGGGCTAGGGCAAGTATTGTTATAACAAGGGTGATGAAAACTCGGCTATTTTTTGAAAATGTCATGGATTGGTCTCTAGATTGTTCAAAGCTATTACGTTAGACAAAAAAATATGAAACATGTTACGTTTTTAAGCAAGAATTTAGATAGTCACGTTAACATCACTTTAAGAAATCCCCTTGGCGTTTTCGTTATCTTTAATCGACTAATTTAACTAACAATGAAACACTGCTACACGCTTGTGATGTTCTTTGCATCACTTTCTTTTTTTGCCCAAGATTTTAATATGGACTTAGTCCAGGACATGAAGCCTCGTAATATAGGGCCTGGAGGAATGAGTGGTCGGGTTACGGCCATAGATGTTGTCCTCTCAAATCCAGATATAATGTATGTGGGTACTGCTTCAGGAGGGTTATGGAAATCCACTTCTGGAGGAATCAAATGGGAACCTATTTTTGATAAGGAGGTAACCGCCTCCATTGGTGCTGTTGAAATACAACAATCCAATCCTTCGGTGATTTGGGTAGGAACTGGTGAAGGCAATCCTAGAAACAGTCTTAATGGTGGATATGGAATTTACAAATCTTTGGATGGAGGAAAAACATGGAAGTCCATGGGACTTGAAAAGACCCGACATATTCATAGAATTGTTGTTGACCCTACTAATCCGGATGTGGTTTATGCCGGTGCCATTGGTTCACCTTGGGGTGTTCACCCAGAACGTGGTGTTTTTAAAACAACGGATGGTGGAAAAACATGGAAGAAAATTCTTTTTGCCAACAACAAAACCGGTATAGCCGATTTGGTTATAGACCCTACCAATCCCAATAAATTGATTGCAGCGCTTTGGGAACATAAAAGAGATCCTTGGTTCTTTAAATCAGGAGGCGAAGGAAGTGGCCTGTACATAACCCATGATGGAGGTGAAAACTGGAAAAAGTTGACCGACGAAGATGGACTGCCTAAAGGTGAACTGGGCAGAATTGGGGTTGCCATTGCCAAAAACAAACCAAATATTGTTTATGCTTTGATAGAGGCCAAGAAAAATGCGCTTTATCGTTCTGAAGATGGTGGGATGAAATGGAAAAAAATTAATGATAAGAATGATATTGGCAATCGTCCCTTCTACTACTCCGAAATCTATGTGGACCCTGAAAATGAAAATAGGGTTTATTCCATTTTCACTTATGTAAACGTATCGGAAGATGGCGGAAAAAACTTCAAACAGTTAATGCCAGCCTACCAAGCAGATAATGGGGTTCACCCTGACCATCATGCGTGGTGGATTCATCCCGAAAATGGTCAATTTATGATTGACGGAAACGACGGAGGGTTAAATATCACCAAAGATGGAGGAAAGACTTGGCGGTTTATTGGAAATATTCCCGTTGCACAATTTTATCATATCAATGTAGATAATGAATTCCCTTATAATGTGTACGGTGGTTTACAGGATAATGGCTCCTGGAGAGGACCAGCTTACGTTTGGAAAGATCAGGGTATCAGAAACGCTTACTGGCAGGAAATTGCCTTTGGTGATGGTTTTGATGTAGTTCCTGATTTGGATAATAGTCAATATGGGTATGCCATGAGCCAACAAGGTTTTGTGAGACGATACGATTGGAAAACTGGAAGCAATTATACAGTTCGCCCTACTCCACCTGATGCTAAGACTAAGCTGCGATTTAACTGGAACGCTGGTATTGGTCAAGACCCATTTGACAATAGCACGGTGTACTTTGGAAGTCAGTTTGTTCACAAATCCACAGATAAAGGACTTACGTGGGAAGTGATTTCTCCTGATTTGACCACCAACGACCCTGAAAAACAAAAACAAAGCGAAAGTGGTGGATTGACCATGGATGCCACAGGTGCAGAAAACCACTGTACCATTTTAGTTATTGAGCCATCTCCAGTTGAAAAAGATATGTTATGGGTGAGCACGGACGATGGTCGTGTACACTACACCCAAAATGGAGGAGCGAATTGGACAGAAGTAACTAAAAATATTAAAGGTTTACCTGCCGGTAGCTGGATTCCACAGATAAAAGCTTCAAAAAAGAACAAGGGAGAAGCTCTCTTAATAGCAAATGACTATAGAAGGTTCAACTATGAACCATACGCCTACCGTACCAAGGATTATGGAAAAACCTGGACGCGAATCGTGGACGGAAATGACGTGGAAAGCTATACACTTTCGATTGTAGAGGATGCTGAAAATCCAAACTTGATGTTCTTAGGAACCGATGATGGTTTGTATCTTTCCTTAAATGCGGGAAATTCATGGCAAAAATGGACTGAAGGATTTCCCACAGTGTCAACAAAAGATTTGGTAATCCATCCGAGAGAAAATGACTTGGTCATTGGAACATTCGGAAGAGCGGCTTGGGTTCTGGACGACATTCGACCTTTACGTGCTCTAGCCAGCAATACTGCTCTTATCCAGAAAGAAGTGGGCTTGTTTCCGAGTCCAGATGCGTATCTGGCCGCATATCAACAACCCAATGGAAGTCGATTTGGAGCAGATGCCCTTTATAATGCTGAAAACAGAAAGCGAGGCGCCATGATTACTTATTATATAAAAGAGGTGAAAAAGGCTTCAGAAAAGAAAGAAGATAAGGAAAAAGAACCATCCTCAGAGAAAAAAGAATTGACGGGAATTCAAAAGAAAGACTCGGTTCAGTTCACGGTATACGATGGGGACAGATTGATCAGAACGTTGAAATTTAAAGCACCCAAAAAACCAGGGTTTCACCGCGTATACTGGAGATTGGATGAAAAGGGGCCGGATAGACCCGCTAGAAAAATAAGTAAATCCAAAAGTGAGAATGGAGGCATAACCGTAAAACCAGGAAATTATAAAATCAAAGCTCACTTTGGAGAAGCTATGGATTCTACAACCGTAACGGTTAAATCAGACCCTAGGCTAAACGTTTCCACAGCTTCAATAAATGAAGTGTATACTTTAGCAAAAAAATTGGATGGTCTTGTGCAAACTTCGGCCGATGCTGTAAAACAGTTGGTTGAAAGCAAGGATTTGGCTAATAAGTACGCCAAGGAACTAAAGGAGTTGGACGAAAAGAAGTATGAGGAACACATCAAAGCTTCCAAGGACGTTGTAAAACAAATTGATTCTGTGGTAGCCGTTTATATAGGAAAAGAGGACAAGCGCCAAGGAATCACCAGAAATCCTGAAATTTCCGTAATGCAACGCTTGAATACAGCAGGTTTTTATGTCAGAACCCGCAAGTCCGGAATCACATCAACAGAAAGACAATTGGTACAATATGCAGAAGATGACTTAAAATCTGCTTTAACAAAGACCAATGCCTTCTTCGAAGAAAAGTGGAAACCGTATAGAACCCAGATTGAAGCGCTTGACTTATCGCCCTTCAAAGAAACCAAAATCATTACTATTAACTAAAAAACAATCTAATGAAAAGACTTTCAATATTAACTTGCATTGTCCTGCTGTGGAGCTGTAAGGAAGAGCCAAAGGTCGCTGACCCTGTTGAACCGCTCAAAACCTATACTATTGCCCAAATGATGGACAATGAAGCTGTAGGTGGGGGCAGTTTTTCGCCGGATAATACCAAACTATTGGTTCATAGTAACCGTTCCGGTATCTATAATGCCTACACCATTGCTACGGCCGATGGAACTATGGAATCTTTGACCGCTTCCGACAGTTCGTCTGTTTTTACGACGTCATATTTCCCGAACGATGAACGTATTCTGTTGAGCAAGGATAACAATGGTGATGAAATTTATCAGATTTACCTTAGGGATACCACGGGCACTATTACCAATATTACCCCTTATGAGGGAGCGAGGGCCAGTTTTTATGGTTGGAGCAAAGACGAAAAAAGTTTTTACTTCGGCTCAAACAAAAGAAACCCTCAGTACACTGATGTTTACAAGATGGATATTGAAACCTTTACCCCCTCCCTAATTTATCAAAACGATGAAGGTTTGGATGTGGGTGAGATTTCGGATGATGAACAATACTTTGCTTTGACAAAACCCATAAACACCAATGATTCAGACCTTTTCTTGTATTCTATTGCTGATGGGGATATGAAAAAAGTAAATGAGACCCAAAGTGGTAATTCGCCAGAAGATTTTTCCAAAGATGGGAAGTATCTATATTACACAACCGATGATGGCGGAGAGTTTTCGTATTTAAAACGCTACAACATTACAGATGGAACTTCAGAAAAAGTACTGGAGAAAGATTGGGACATTATGGGTTCCTATTTCACCCGCTCAGGAAAATATAGAGTTTCCTATATTAATGAAGATGCAAAAAATGTAATTGAGGTCTTCGATACAACAACCCAGCAAAACATTGAATTACCACAATTTGATGGAGGAGACATTACCAGTGTGGGCTTTTCCAAGGATGATTCCATGATGCGCTTTTATGTAGGAGGTTCTAACTCCCCTTCCAATTTGTACACTTACAATCTTGAAACCAAAGAACAAAACAAGTTGACCGATGTTCTTAATGATGAAATAGTTCCTGAACATCTTGTGAGTGCAGAAGTAATTCGCTTTAATTCTTTTGATGGGACTGAAATCCCTTCAATTTATTACAAACCCCATCAAGCTTCAGAAGAAAATCCGGTCCCAGCTTTGGTATGGGTACATGGAGGTCCTGGAGGACAATCACGTCAAAACTTCAGCTCCTTAATTCAATACATGGTAAACCATGGCTATGCCATACTCGCTGTAAACAATAGAGGAAGTAGCGGATACGGCAAGACTTTTTATCAAATGGATGATTTGAACCATGGCGATAAAGATTTAAAAGATTGTGTAGAGGGAAAAAACTGGCTGGCCCAGCAACCTGAAATTGATGGTGAAAAAATTGGTATTATCGGAGGGTCCTATGGTGGATATATGACCATGGCCGCACTTACCTTTGCCCCAGAAGAATTTGATGTTGGCGTAAACATTTTTGGTGTAACGAATTGGATTAGAACCCTTAAGAGCATTCCGCCATGGTGGGAGTCGTTCAAAGATGCCCTATATAAAGAACTTGGAGATCCGTATAGTGCAGATTCAGTTCGTTTAAAACAAATCTCACCTCTTTTTCATACCAGTAACGTTACCAAGCCGCTAATTGTACTTCAAGGTGCTCAAGACCCTAGGGTTTTACAGGTAGAGTCCGATGAAATTGTGGCAAGCGTCAGACAAAATGGTGTCCCTGTGGAATATGTGCTTTTTGAAGACGAGGGCCATGGGTTTGTCAAGAAAGAAAACCAAATCACCGCATATAGTAAAATTTTGGAATTCTTGGATACTCATCTTAAGAAGGAAGTAGAAAAACCGATAGACGACAGTGATATTTAATTTTAGAACACTCCTCCTGTTTGTAATGGGAGGAGTTTTTTTTTGTAATGCCCAAGATACCGGAGAAGAAGAACTAGGAGCATGGTACATGTATTTCGGTATGAACAAAATCTCGGAACGCTTTAGCCTTCATACCGAGGCACAGTTCCGTTTTTATGAATCTACCTCTAGTTTTAATCAACTTTTGTTAAGAACAGGGTTAAACTACCATATCAACCCCAATGCAATAGCAACGGCGGGCTACGCCTATATTGATACGGACCCGACCTTTGAGAGTGATGAGAACTTGGTCAATACCATTTTAGAGCACCGGATTTTTGAGCAGTTTATACTAACCAACAAAGTCTGGGAATTTCTTTTTGAACATCGGTACCGTTTGGAACAACGGTTTATTCGAAACAAATCACTTCAACCTTTTATGGAAGATGCGGTGGATTTGCGGCACAGGGCTAGATATCGAATTCAAATGACCCTACCTTTGACCAATACCTTTTTCCTGAATTTTTACGATGAGATTTTCATCAATCTACAGGATAACCTTTTTGACCAAAATCGACTCTACGCAGCCTTTGGCGTTCATTTTACTGAAAATAGTAATGTGCAAATAGGATATTTGCGAAATCAATTTACCAATCAAGTTTTTGACCGCTTACAGATAGCTTTTTTCTTTAATCCCGACTTAAGGGGTATCTTTAAAAAAGGAAAATGAGTTTACAGAAACTAACTTTTGGCAATAAGGAAGGACAACAGTTGGTAGGACGTTTGGAAATGCCTGCGGACCGACACCCCCACAATTACGCAATTTTTGCACACTGTTTTACCTGTACCAAGAATCTGATGGCGGTTAAAAATATCAGCAAGGCACTTTCATCCAATGGGTTTGCCGTACTTCGATTTGATTTTACCGGCTTGGGCGAAAGCGAAGGCGATTTTGCCGATACCAACTTTTCAGGAAATGTAAATGACTTGGTAGCCGCCGCTGATTTTTTAGCAGAAAAATACGAAGCTCCTACGCTAATTATTGGTCACTCTCTGGGTGGTGCTGCATCTATTTTTGCGGCAGCCGAGATTAAATCCATCAAAGCAGTTGCCACTGTGGGCGCTCCTTCCAATCCTGTTCATGTAAAGCATTTGTTCAAAAGTGGTTTGGAAGAAATAGTAGCTACTGGAGAGGCGGTAGTTAACCTGAGTGGTCGCGATTTTAAAATAAAAAAGCAGTTTGTGGATGATTTGGAGACCAAATCCCTACCAGAAACTGCCAAAGCGCTCAGAAAACCACTTTTAATCATGCACTCCCCACAAGATGATACCGTTGGCATTAAAAATGCTGAGGAAATCTATACCGCAGCACACCATCCCAAAAGTTTCGTTTCATTGGATGGAGCGGACCATTTGCTTTTCAATAAGGAGGATTCATTGTATGTAGGCGAGGTAATTTCCGGTTGGGCCAAGCGTTATTTACCCATTCAGGAACGTCTGGATTCTTCCTTAAGGACGAAACATCAGGTTATGGCCAGTTTGGATGCCACAGATGGGTTCACAACCCCTATGAAGGTTGGAAACCATTATATGTTGGCCGATGAACCCGAAAGTTTTGGAGGAAATGATTTTGGCCCATCTCCTTATGAATATGTTTCTGCTGGACTTTCGGCATGTACCGTAATGACGGTACAGATGTACGCAAAAAGAAAAGGATGGCCTTTGGAAAACATCGAAGTCCACACCTCATATGGTAAAACCCATGCAGAAGACTGTGAGCATTGTGAAGAAGAATCGGCTAAAATAGACACATTCCACCGCGAAATTAAACTCACCGGAGACCTTGACGAAAAGCAAAAAACCCGAATTCTTCAAATTGCCGATAAATGTCCTGTACATAGGACGTTACATAGCGAAACACAAGTAATTACAAAATTGATTCAATAAATGGAAAGCCCTGCTTTTGAAGTAAGCATTGCAGGGGCATCCTACGGGATGCATGTGGTTTCTATTCCAGAAGAAATTGCGCAACCCTTTTTATCCAAAGGTCACAAAAGGGTAAAAGTCATCGCTTCCTTTGAAGCTAAGTCTATCGAGTTCTATGCGGCACTTCAAAAAAGGCAAGACCTCTTCCATATAATTTTCAGTAAGAATCATCAAAAAAGTCTTGGGATTTATCCAAATGACCATTTTACGATGCAGTTGTTGGAGGATACCTCAAAATATGGAGTTGAAATGCCGGAAGAGTTTGAAGCGGTGTTATTGAGTGATTATGATGCCTATCAAATTTTTGAAGGACTTACCAGCGGCAAGAAACGAGGCATCATCTATATGATTTCAAGATATAAGAATTCCCAGACACGGATAGATAAGTCTATTCTGCTTTGTGAAAACTTAAAAAGGGGTGTTCGAGATGCGAAAGAATTGCTAAAAGCTTTCTGAAACAAACCCGGAATCTTAACGCTTTGCAAGTCGATTTTTTAAAATTCATTGATAGGAAACGTAATTATCCCTAACTTTAGAAATGAATAAAACAACATCATGAACAAGCGCAAATTCTTGAAACAAACCGTGATCGCAACAACGGGTATGTCCGTTGTGCCATCTTTAATGCTCTCTTCCTGCAAAACTGAAACTAAAAAAGAAGAAACTACCGAAAGTATAGAAAGTACTGCTGCGGTCACTTCCTTTGTCCTTCCCGAAATTCCTTATGGATATGACGCATTCCCAGACACGATAGATGCTATGACCATGGAAATACATCACTCCAAGCATCATCAGGGATATACAAATAAGCTAAACGCGGCCTTAGAAGCAGCAAACATCTCTGGAAAATCTATTGAGGAGATATTGACTATGGAAAATTTACCAACAGGCATACGAAACAATGGAGGGGGTTTTTACAATCATACGCTATATTGGGACATACTTACCCCAGGGGGTCAAGGTATGAGCGACGCATTTAAAGCTAAAGTGGTAGAGGATTTTGGTTCGGAAGAAGCACTTAAAAATCAGTTGGCAGAGGCTGGCGCAAAGCGATTTGGGTCGGGTTGGGCCTGGTTATGTCAAGATAATGACAAGAAACTGCATGTTTGTTCAACACCAAATCAAGACAATCCCTTAATGAAGGTTGCCGAAAGAATGGGTACTCCTCTATTGGGAATTGATGTATGGGAACATGCGTATTATCTAAAATACCAAAACAAAAGAGGCGAATATCTTCAAAACATATTGAAGATTATCAACTGGGAAAAAGTAGGGTCACGCATGTCGTGATCTATTTACTTTAAAGTACGCTGTACTGAATATAGCTTCACTTCTTGAGAATAAATCAGTTATTAATGTAAGAGCGGTTCCATACCGCTCTTTTTATCTAAACCAATATGAAACTAGGTGCATTTTCAATCAGTTTGGCCGTTAAAGACCTAGCTGTGTCCAAAGCTTTCTATGAAAATTTGGGATTTAGTGTTTTTGCGGGTGAAATGGAACGGAACTATCTCATTATGAAAAACGGTAATGCTCTTGTTGGCCTTTTTCAAGGCATGTTTGAGCATAATATTCTAACCTTCAATCCTGGATGGGACGAAAACGCCAAAACCTTGGATTCTTTTGATGATGTTCGGGATATCCAGAAAAGCTTAAAGGAAAATAAAGTGGCATTGGACTCTGAAATAGACGAAACCGGTTCTGGACCTGGTAGTTTCGCGCTGACCGACCCGGATGGGAATACCATTCTTATAGATCAACACGTTTAATAGGCGAAACTTTCCGTAGCATACATTTTTATCCTATTTTAGGTTCTTCAACCTTATGAACCTAGACGCGCTCATAGAGAATTTCCAGAAAAAAGATGTTGCAGCTTTTGAAAAGCTGTATAATATGTATGGGGAAAACATATGCGGAGTCATTAATGTTATTCTTAAGGATTCGGAGCGTTCCAAAGAAATATGTCAGGATGTTTTTATCAAAGTATGGAACAACTCATCAAGTTATGATGCTTCCAAAGGAAGGTTTTTTACTTGGATTTTAAACATAGCACGTAACACGGCTATCGATGAATTACGCTCCAAATCGAATAAAGAGCAAAAACGAAACCTGAGTATTGATTCCTTCGTAGGTATTTTGGAAGACGCGGAGGAAATGGAAAACCAAGTAGATGTAATTGGGTTGAAAAAGATGTTGAAAGGCTTGAAAGAGCTCTGCAGGGAGATAATCAGCCTATTGTATTTTAAAGGATACACCCAAAAAGAGGCTGCTGAGGAACTGGGCATTCCCTTGGGGACGGTAAAAACTAGAAATAGAAACTGTATCTCACAAATACGAAAAAACAACGCATTGTAAATGGATGTTGAAAAGTACATAGCATCTGGCATCTTGGAGCTTTATGTTTCAGGAGCTTTACCTCCCAAAGAGAATGAGGAGGTACAGCGCTATGCACGTCAATACCCAGAAATCCAAAAAGAAATTGAAGCTATTGAAGCGACCATTTTGGACCTGACAAAAAAGGCCTCCCCTGGAATGCCCACTGCTTCTTTTGAAAGTATAGCTTCTAAAATAAATTCAGATAACAGTCCTACCATTATATTGGATTCCACACCTAAAAACAGTTGGGTCACTTTTCTGGGATGGGCTGCCTCTATCATTTTAGCCGTCGGATTGGTTTGGACATACCTTCAGAACAACGAATTGAAATCTGATATTGAAGTGACCAACAAAACGATGGAACAATTGGAGGATTCTTTGTCAAGCATAAAGTTAGAGATAGCCGATAAAGAAAGTATTCTCGAAGAACTTAGGAACAAGGACGTAAGTGTAGTTTTGCTGCAGGGTCAGCAGGTCTCACCAGCTTCATACGCCAAAGTCTTTTGGAATCCTTCAAATGAAGTGGTGACCATTGATGCGCAAGGTCTTCCTTCACCACCGGAGGGTTATGATTATCAAGTTTGGTCGCTTGCTTTAAATCCTTTAACACCGACCAGTATCGGACTCCTTTCTGATTTTGATTCCAATGAGGATAAGCTCTTCACATTGGAAAACACCAATGAATCGCAAGCGTTCGGTATTACTTTGGAACCTGAAGGAGGAAGTGAAACACCAACTTTAGAACAATTGTATACTTTGGGAACCGTAGGCCCCTAGTGTTTCTCAAACAATAAAACGACTGTCTAAAAGTATGGTTGTGTCAACCTGAACTTGTTTCAGGTTCTCTTCAATATTCGTATTTGATAATATTGAGATTCTGAAATGAATTCAGAATGACGATTCCCTCTCTTTTTAGACAGCCGTTCCTATGTTAGAATAATCCTATAATTTAACCCCTACGCCAAAACCGATAATCCAAGGGTTGATATCCACATCGGCGCCTACTGTGGCTCCTAGTGCACTGGTTGCATCAATGGTTGCATCTGTGCTCAAGAATAAGCGCTTGACATCTACATTCAAGAACCATTTGTCATTGAGCATATAATCAAGTCCCCCCTGTAGTGCAAAACCTAAGGACGAATCGTAGTCCACATCATCTGCCACTGGACCTTCGCCCACTCCGTAAAACAAGGTAAAGTTGACACCTGCACCCAGATAAGGAACAAAATCTCCCCCTGTAAAGTGATACTGCCCCGTAAGCGTTGGCGGAAGTAGCCATACACTTCCCAAATCTATATCTCCAGCCGCTGTTCCAACCGCTTCCACATCGTGTTTTGCAGTTGCCAAAATCAATTCCACAGACCAGTTTTCATCAAAAAAATATGATATATCGAATTCTGGGACAAAAGCCGTAGAAATCGATGCATCACCACCTATAGCCTCAATATCCGCACTTTCATCCGGAGTAACCACAATACCCCGTAGACGAAATTGCCATTTGCTAAAATCATCATTGCCAGGTTGATCCTGCGCCAAAACAAAATTGGCCGTACCTAAAAATACCATCATCAAACAAATCCCTAGTTTTCTCATCGTTGCTTTTTTAAAGTTTTGTCAAAACTAGTTCACCATATATTCTAAGAATATGACGATTATCATTGGTAAAAAATACAGCTTAACATCTTTGCCGTATTAAAAATCCAGCTGTGGAATACCTAAAAAAAGACGAGAATTAACTGGTATATTGCAGCTCATAAATTCGTATTGAATATGGAGGGATTAATGTCATATAAATTTCAAATTCTAATTACCATTGTATTACTGCTACTCATTTTTGCTCTTAATTCTTTGGCAAAAAGAGCGATTAGAAGATTTGGAAAAATCAGTGCCATCAATATGAACAGCAGAAAGGTTATTTTCTATTTGAGCAACTTATTTTTCTATGGACTTGCTTTAATAGCTATTACCTTGGTGTGGGGCGTTGATTTAAAGGAATTTTCCGTTTTTATTTCTTCAATGCTTGCCATTGTTGGAATCGGTTTTGTGGCCCAATGGTCCATTCTTTCCAATCTTACGGCCAGTGTGATTCTATTTTTTAGTCATCCTTTACGTTTGGGTGATAGAATACGGGTTTTGGATAAGGATTTTGACTGGACAGGGGAGGTTGAGGATATAAGTGGGTTTTATCTTTTTATGCGAACTGATGACGGCCGGAGCATAACCATACCTACAAACTTGGTCATTCAGAAAGGTATAGAAATTTTATCTCATGAAGATGGAAAACCTAAGGGTGTATTAGAAAACGAATAAACGCCATAAGTATACCTATGGCGTTCATCAAAACAATCCTAAACAAAACACTAGATTACTACATCATAATTCTTGAATGGCTTTTTCCATATTTGGACCCAATTCAAATGAAGCTTCCATCAATTCTTCTTTCAAGGCCTTAACATCATCAAGGTACCCATTTGCCTTGTAAATCTGTGCCATATGATATTGTGCCATAGGCTCGAAAGTTTTTCCTTTCACGTGCGTTTCCATTACTTCCATGGCCTTCCCACTTTTGCCATCCTTTAAATAGCTGTAAGCCAACAAATCATAGGTTTCCGGAGTAGAGCGATTAGTAATCTCTGAGTTTGCAATATCCAATGCTTTATAGGTCACCTCTCCGTTTCCTAAATAGTATTCAATTTTATGGGTATTGTACATAATCCCATACGAAGAATTTTGAACCTTAGTGTGAAAATCCTCAAGGGCTTTAGCTTTAATCTCTTCGCTTTGCATATACTCTGCAACCTCTGCTTTAAACAAATTCAAATCTGGGGATTGATTTGTTTTTTCAATAGCCTCTATTATACGAAGTGCTTCTTCCGCATTGCGTTCATATGAAAACACAATCCAAGCAATTCCCTTTTTTGCATAAGCATTGTTTGAATCCAATTGAAGCGCCATTAGATAATGTCGGTATGCATCTTCAATCCGTCCATCATGTCCGTAAAAATCTGCTAAGTTGGTATACGCCCATAAACGTAGTCCAAGATTTTTTGAAGAATCTGCTTTCTCTTTGGCTTTTTCCATAAAACGAATGGCAGTTTCCAAATCCCCCTTATGGTCATTCCATTTTGCCACGCGAATGAGATACCCAAAATCCGATAGGTTTTGGATGCTGTCCAGATACTTTGATGCTGTCGTATAGTTCCCCAATTCCATGTGCAAATCGAACAAAAGACTTTGCGAAGCATTAACACCACTTCCCATTTCTCTTGCTCTTTTGGCCAATACCAAGGCTTCTTTAAATCGATGTTGAGCAATGTAATTTCGGGCCAAGGCCCTTAAATATCCTGATTTTCCAATCGCAGCTTCCTCCAGTGCTTTTTTTAAAGCGCGCTCAGCATCCTTCAAATATTCTATATTTCCAGAGGTTTTGAAAAAACGGCCGTACTCTTTCGCCACATTGCCAAGAGCCAAGGTCTGTAAGCTATCAGATTTAATTTTACCATTCCACAGTTCATAGAATTTTGATGTGCTTTCAACTTCTGAAGTTTTCAGGTATTTATTGTAATCGTCGACATCGGTTATCGATGTTTTTTCTTTTGAGCAAGAAATTAGCAGAACTAATGCAAATAGTGTGAGTATTCTTTTCATGTTGTGACTTTTGTTTTAGTGGATAAAAAAGGGAGGTTCATAATGTCCCCTCCCCTCTCTTTCATAACAATTTCCTATTCAGGGTCACCCAAATACGGGAAATCAGTTGAGATATCGGCAGTCAATCCAACTCCATCCGATGTTAATCGAGGAAGATCGGCAGTACCGTCATCATCCAAATCCTGCCCACTAAATCTATCCCCTTGGGCGCCACCAAAGAACAGAATCAGTGAAACATCAATTATATCGTCACTGGGTGTTCTTCCTGTCAATGCCACCTCGTCTCCATCCGGAACCAAAATGATTCCATCATTGTCGAAATCCGTTCCTGGATTAAAGTAGGTTGTTGGCAAATCTGGAGCAACATCCAAAGCATCCGCAGCCAAAACTGTGGTCAGTTGTTCTGCTGTAAGGCCTAGAATATTATTTTCATAATCGACTGCCATGGGGTCCAATCCTAACTTTAAGGCATATACGTCGTGATATTGTTCCAATCTTGCTTGGAATCCAGTCTGGAAAGTGGCCACCATTTCGGAAGGAATTGTAACATTATGTGCATCTTTTACACTGGGTTGCCCATCCATATCAAAGCTCAACGTGGTGTTAATTCCTGGTCTACCCATGTGGTCTACTTGCGCAAAAGTTCCAGAAAAGTCAATTCCGGTCATTCCATCATCCTCCATCATCATCCCGTCATCTTCCATTCCCATATCATCCGGTAGCATAACGTCATCATCATTATTACAGGACACCATGAAGAGTCCCATTAAAAATGAAGCAAAAAATATCTTTATAAGTTGTGTTTTCATCTTTATGTTCAATTAGCGATTATTGTTTTCTATTGGTGGTTACCCAAGTTTTATACACGGTCAAACCCAAGGGGTTAGTAGCCGTAGGAGAACCCAAAAGCGAGTTTGGAATTTCAATGATTATGGACAATGTATTGGCCCCGTCAAAAGTATCCGTTGCCTCATCTGAGGGTAAAAATCCTCCTACTGCAGAATCAAGTTCTGGAGAAATCACGGCATTAAATTGAAAGAAATCAAAGAAAAAAGGGTCTTGTCTTGGTCCGGCAAATAAGGAAACACCGTTGGAAGTAGTCTCTATTATAGGTGTTGCATCTGAAATCTCAACATCCCCCAAAGGAGAATTGGCAAGTACTTCACTGCTCAAACCGGTTTGAGCTGGTGATGCGGGTCCAAAGAAATACATTCTTCCGTCTCTAGCTATGGCCTGGATGACTCTATCTTCAATCAAATCACCATCCAAATCAATATTGATTTCGGTAAGTACATCTTCATCAAAGCTACCGTAGGGAAGCTCAGGAAGTACATCGGACTGAAGATCCACAATGAAAACGGTATTGTCCGAACCTTCAGAGGGTTCAAAAGCAAAAAAATCGGCAATATCCGATGTAGTTGCTGTGGAACTTGGCGCATCAATATGGTCTGCTGCGACGAAAATCGCAGTAATCAGCAATAAGCCGAGAGTTCCCGTGAGAAGCTTAGTTGTTTTTTTCATTTTGTTAATTGGATTTTGTGTTAATACGCTCCTACGTACGGAAGGTAAAAAGAGAGGGTTTGGTTTTGGTTTGTTAAAATTTTCTTAATAGAATTTTGATGTATTTCAATTCATTCCTTAAGAAAAATCTGCTATTTTGTACTCCCTAAGGATAACCTGCTTGACCGATGAACCCTTCCGCAACAGGCTGGATAAATAAATTTGGCCATTTGGTCCAAAAACAGCCCATCCTCCTGTCAGGTCAGGACGAGCTCTATCTGTATCTAAAAAAAATAGGCTTTGTTTATGGAATTCATATTGATGTGTTCCCACTTATCTCAACTGAACTAAGGCTAACCGAAGACGAAATCGCTAAAATCAATTTATTGGTAGCGCTCTATTTAACCTTTCAATTGGAGCGAAAAGAAGAGGATTTTGATGCTTTTGTGGACACTGTTTTTGCCTATTACAAATCTTTGGAGGTAGGGAAAATATCTTTTTTAAATAAAATATTGAGCGCCAAGCGTACCGAATCCCAATTGGAAAAACTAATTGATTCACGCATTTATTTAGGGGGTAGTGCCTTTAGCAGAGCTTTCGGAAACAGCATTACCAATTCTTTGCTTTTTGTTGATGTACTTATTTTCAGGACGTATCTCAATGGAAAAAAATCTGGAATGGAACATGCAAAACTGCTCGAGTATGTTACCATGAACATTGCTTACCACAGTCTAAATTCTAAGGAAAGTACTAAAAACGATGATAAATTTATCCAATTATTGGCTTCTTCCTTAACCTTTGTTGATTTAGATGAAACCGATTTTGACAGTACGTATCGGAATCTTTTAGCGCTGAATTTTACCCAAGAAGAAAAGAATTATTTTTTGGACATGGCCTGTCTTACCATTTGGGAAGATAAGTCGATTGACCTAACAGAATCCAATTACATTTTTGAACTGGGAAAGGACTTGGGAAAGTCAATTAAAGAGGTTGAGAATTCAATGAATTTGGTAATCAACTTCTTCGAAAAAAACAAGTCAAGAATTGGATATTTGAGTGATAAAAATGTAGCTTTTCAGTTCTATCAAGGGATGTCCAAAAACGTAAGCAAACTTATTTTAAGGAACAGTAAAAGACTTAAAAAAGAACTTGCGGAAAGTAAGGAATTAGTCTCGCTGTTATCCAAATCCACGGTGAAAGAACTTACCCCAGAAGAGCGAAGAAAAATGCAAAATCAACTCTTGGATATTTTCAAAACCATTCCTTCATTGGCTATTTTTATGTTGCCAGGAGGTGCCGTTTTATTACCTATTTTTATAAAATTAATTCCTAAATTGTTACCATCGGCTTTTGACGATAATCGAGTGGATGAAAACTAGCAAATTGACTCAAATTTAGCAGTATAAGAAAAAACTATAGTTATTTTTTATACAAATCAAATTATTGATTTCCAATTATTTAAATAACCTTATTCCAACCATAACTTAAAGTCCTTTACTCGCTCTCGACTTACGATGATTTCTTGGTCGTTAAACCGGTTTAGTTTGATTTGAAGCCTAGAATTTGTGTAAGAAATGATGTCTTTTATGTGACTTATGTTCACATAAAATTTTCGGCTTACCCGAAAGAAAGTTTGGGGCGACAATTCTTCTTCTAGGTTTTCCAAGGTCGTGTCCAAAAGATAATTTCTCCCATCCAAAGTTGCTGCATAGGTACCCTTGTTCTCGCTATAAAAACATTCCACCTCATCGGCATTTATAATCTTAAGATGCTGCCCCACTTTTGCCGTAAATCTTTTTTTGTACTCACGTTCCAATGGGTTGGTCAACAACTTTTTTATATCGTTGAAATCGACAGAAATTTTTTGGTGTTCCGGCTTCAGTTCACGAAACTTTTTAATGGCACTTTCCAGCTCTTCATCATCTATGGGTTTTAGCAAATAATCTATGCTGTTTAACTTAAAAGCTTGTAGTGCATATTCATCATATGCCGTAGTAAAAATGATGGCACTTTTTACCTCAATGATCTCAAAAATTTCAAAAGAAAGTCCATCGGATAATTGAATGTCCAAAAAGATAAGGTCGGGATGGGGATTGTTTTGAAACCATTCCACAGCTTCATCCACAGAATGGAGCATGGTAGATACTTCCACATCCAATTCAGCCAGCAATCTGCTCAATCTTCGAGCCGCAGGTTTTTCATCTTCTATAATGATAACATTCATGTATTCTGTTTGAAATTTAAAAATAATGGTGATAGTTTAATTTCCATAAGTCATCTTCTGAACTTTTTGGCCTCCTCCCTATCCTTTTCCATAAACTTGCGTATTTGACGCTCTTCCCAGTTTTTCCCAAAAAAGGGATTGTATTTAAAGGTATGGGCTGCATGAAACAGTACACCTATACCCCAAAAAACTGGCGTTACAAAATGGCCCCATTCCCAAAAGGAGTCGGATCTTGCAACGATATTGGCCAGGATAAAAACATTTACAGCCACATAGACTGCCAAATGTATGTAGAAACCCTTTATCTCGTCAACACGCTTTTTTGCCCTCTTGAATTTATCGTTTTCCAAGTTTTCCATGATTATCTCCATTTTTTGATTTCGTTGTCCTCTTCTTTGTCCATATATTCCCTAATCTTCCGTTCTTCCCAGGCTTTCCCAAAAAAGGGATTTAAATCGAAGGTTTTTATTGCTTGAAAAATGAGACCAATACTTAGGCCAAACGCAGCCCAAAGGAACCACATATATCTCCATTCGTTCACATAGTAATTTAAGGCCCCAAGGCCTGAAATAATCAATACATATGCGGTAAGACTAGTATAAAACTTTCGTATTCTACCTACTCGTTCTTTGGCTTTGATGTATTTAGTTTCGTTCGTGTTGGATTCCATGATTATGTGTTATTGGTTAGTTCTTTAAAATTATATTAAAATTTGTCTTTTTCCATCAATTCCTTAATCTTACGTTGTTCCCATCCCTTTCCTAAAAAAGGATTTTTATCATAAGCACTCATCCAATGGCCCAGTAATCCAATTCCCCATCCAATAGCTGGAAAAATAACCCAAGGGAAACTGCTGGAAATGTAATTGAAATAAGCCAATAGAGGAATAACGATGGCATATGCCGTGAGGTTGGAATAAAAGCCCTTTATGCATTCCACCCTTTCCTTGGCCTTTTTGTATCTGTAGTCTGTGATGTTTTCCATTTTGATATGTTTTTAAGTTTGATTTTTAATTGCATACCAAATTTCATCATCTTTGGAGGGTTTTGGAAAAGGGTTTTACTGAGTTGTAGATTTTGAAGGATGGACTGAAAAAAATTGAAGTATTAATGTGATTTACTTTTACAAATCGTCTTTTTCCATCAGCTCTCTAATCTTCTTTTCTTCCCATCTTTTGCCCCAAAGGGGATTATAACCATAAGCTTCCATCCCATGGGCAATAACTCCAAATCCCCAACCCACTGTTGGGAAAATGGCCCAGAGAAAACTGGTAGTCCTAAAATTGAGCCACCAAAGAAAAGGAATGATAACAAGATAGGATATCAGATTACCATAAAACCCTTTTAGGTTCTCAACACGTTCTTTTGCTTTTAAATATCGTTTCTCCTCGATAAACTCTTCCTGTTTGGGCATGACAACGGATATCTGCTGGGTAAGCATTGGAAGTGACACTGCAAAATCTGAGTGTGTTTTATTGATACCAACACCCTTATCTGTAAGAATGGCATAGCGTTGCTGAATATTTTGTAGCCCTACACCGCTACTTTTTTTCACTACTTGTTTTTCCTGCAGATTGTTACTTACCAAAAGCTCCCCTCCTTTTTCAAAAACTTTTATGTGCAGTGGCTTTGAAGAAGTAACCACATTATGCTTCACTGCATTTTCCAAAAGAAGTTGAAGTGAAAGGGGGACAATTTTTGCATCTGGATTACTGGCTTTTTCAGGAATATCGAAAACAATACTGTCTTCAAAACGCATTTTAAGTAGGCCAACATAGGTTCTTGCAAAATCCAATTCTTCATTCACGGTAACCAAATCCTTGTTTTTTTGTTCCAAAACATAACGGTACACTTTGGATAATGAGGTAGTAAACTTTTGGGCTTGTCTGGGGTCTTCATCAATAAGACTGGTCAAGACGTTAAGACTGTTAAACAAAAAATGGGGGTCCAATTGATTCTTTAGCGCATCAAAACGTGCGGATGCGGTACCCGCTATAATTTGTTGCTTTTTTACCTCCTGCTTTTGTAAAGCCCGGTAGAAATAAAAAACATGGATGGACAAAGAAGCAATAATAGTAATTACCAAAGGAAAGATATAGGTCTCAAAACTTTCTTCTTTCAAAAAAGTGATAAACGAAATTCCAGTAAAATATAGTTGGATGAGATAGCGTAAAATTCCATAAGTAATTATGGTAAGTACAAAAGAACCGAGAGCTCCAACCAGCAATCGCGTTTTTGGGGTTTTTTCCCAATTGTATCGGATATCTAAACCATCATAATAATAGGAATTGACTACGGTAAGACCAAAAGAAAAAATAAAACTGATAATTGTGTCCCTTAAAATGCTATCAAAGGAATAATCGCCATCCCCAAATACAAAAATGACTAGGAAGGCGACTATCAAGGTAATAATCAAAGAAAATCGTAAAACCTTTAGAAACTTATTCATGAATTATGACTTACATTGCTCCAAAATCTGACTAGCTTCTTTTTCTCCCCATTTTGGGTAAAAAGGAATATCCGATTTAAAGGTAGCAAAAAGTTCCAACGACTTTTCTACGTCTTTACAGTAAGGCGAGGTATCTTTCCCAAAATAACGGGCCGCTCCCATGTCCCAACTAGCTTTGGAATATACCACACGAGGGTTATCAGGTGCCAGTTCCATGGCCTTTTGATACAATTGCATGTTTTTTCCGGATAGTGTCATTCCATATGTTGCTCCATCAAATGATATCCAAGCGGTATTGATTAAAGCTTCCTGTACCAATAACTCAGGATTATCAGGAGATATGGCTTTGGCTAAATCCAAAAACTCTTTGGCCTTTTCCAATTGCTGTGTCAGTTTTTCCTTGTCTTGTTCTCCAAAAGAGATAATCGTGTTTATTTGTGACACATAGTAATGAGGCAACCAATTATCCTGCTCGGCCATGGCAATTCGTTCAAATAGATTGGAAGCCTGAGTGGTTTTTTGGTCTTTCCATAGTGAGAATGCCTTCTCCATACCTTTGGTGTACTGGTCTTGGGCTTGAGCCCATCCCACAAACAATAATGCTAGGATAACTGTTTTTTTCATCTTTTCAATTGATTTTGATTTGTTTTACATTTTGGATTAAAGGACTGTTCGTTTTTTGATTACAGGTTCAAATATCCAATGGGTACAGGAAATCTTATAAAAGGAAATACCGAACTGTGCTTTTCAGAGGATGAATTGTAACCAGCTATCTTAGCAAAAGGGGAATAAAGAAGGTTGGACTTTCCAAGACTTTTTTTTAGTTGATATCTTCTATCTTTACTCTAGGCAATCAATACGTTGTTAATTACAGCAACCAAGATTTCAATGTTAAAATTTTTCCGAAAAATTCGTAAAGACCTCTTAGGTAAAAACATGTTTTCTAGATACTTCTTATACGCTGTTGGTGAAATTGTTCTTGTAGTAATAGGTATTCTGATTGCTCTTCAAATTGATAATTGGAATTCTGAAAAAAAGGACTTAAGGGCTGAAAGAGTTTATTTGAATTCCCTGAAAACCGAATTTTCCAACAATTTAAACAGCTTGGAAAATACCATAAAGGAGAACGAATACCTAATAGAAGCCCTGGAAAAGTTGGGTATTCTATTCAACCCTGATACCTTGAAAACCATATCAGAAAGAGAAGTCGCGCTTTTTTTGAACCCATTAGGTAAAGAAGTAGTGTATTTTCCAAGTAAAGGGGTAATGACCGATATTATTAGTTCGGGAAATCTAAAACTTATTCAAAACAATGCCCTAAGACAGAAAATTGCTTCTTTCGACAATGCTCTTGAAAGAATCGAAAATCAAGAAAGGGTTACCTCGGATTTGCGAAGCAACATCATGCAGATAACCAGCCAAAATGGAAGTTTTTCCATAATGTTTGCAGCGTTGGATAACCGTCCAAAAGACAAATTGAAATTCAGGCCTAAATCTAATAAGCAATTGTTCAAGAGTTTGGAGTTGGAAAACAATCTTGTGCTATACAAAAGGGTTACGCAGACAACCAATAGCTTCTTTTATGGTAGTCTTAAAAAGGATATCGAAGAAATCCTTGAGATGATTGAACAGGAACTAAACTAATCAAGCATGCTGCGGTTTTTTAAAAAAGTAAGACAAGGACTTCTTAGAGAAGGGAAAATTTCCAAATATCTACTCTATGCTTTTGGCGAGATTATTCTGGTCGTTTTGGGGATACTTATTGCGCTACAAATAAACAACTGGAATGAGAAAAGAAAGACCACTGAAAAACAAGAAAAGCTGCTTTCATCTTTATTGTCAGATGCCCAAACTACACAAACGCGACTGTTAGAAAGTCAGGAGATGGCTGAATCCATAAATGATGACTTACTGTATTTTCTAAATGAGATACAGAAGGAACAACTGTCTATCCCCATAGATACTTTAAAGGCCTATACCAGTATGGTCTTTCAAGTTGCCAATTTCAAACCAGCCTTATCCGCTTACGAAACGGCTTTATCTACCGGTGATATCAGTCTGGTAAAGAATGATGAGCTATTGGACACCTACATTCAGTTCAAGAACAATTACGAATGGTTTGAGTTGCATCAGAATATATCTGGAGACATGGTCTACTTGGGAAGTATTTGGGAATTCAGAAAAAAATTGGGCAGCACCCGTATGTTCATGAAGAACATGGGTTCTTATCCAGCTTCTTTTGATGTTTCTGATGAAGAGTTTTTTCGATTACTTCAGGAGAAAGAAACCTTTGCCACCTTTGAAAGCATGCAATGGCTTGTGCGCAACCAATATGATGCCCTGAAACGTGCTGATGATGCGAACAAAAAAATACTCGAGCTATTACAGACTGCGCTAAAGGAAGAATGATACTTCTCCAAGGCTACATTCTCAATTCTTTTGGACCCACACACTATATTTCTTTATGATTTTACCTTTTTGTGAAAAGTCGGTTAGAATCCTCTTTTTACGTTGAATTGTTACGAAGCCTTTATGTATATTTCACAGCACAAGATTTAAACTGTATTAGATTCATGTATATACCGCACTATTATAAAAATGAAAATATTGGTGAAATCAAGGAGTTTATTGCCCAGAACAGTTTTGGTATTTTAGTGAATCAGCTGGATGGCAAACCTTGGGCTACCCATACTCCCCTTGAACTTGACATGGATTCTGAAGGAAATGATATTCTTGTTGGGCACATTTCCAAAGCCAATCCACAGTGGCGCGGTTTTAATCCTGACACAAAGGTGCTTTGCATATTCAATGGTCCACATGCCTACGTATCGTCCTCTTGGTATCAGGAGGAAGAAGTTCCTACTTGGAACTATATTGCAGTACATATCTACGGTACGCTTAAGGTATTAAGCGAGGAAGAAACCATGGATTTTCTCTACAAATTGGTCGATAAATATGAAAAGGATTCGGAAAACCCCATTTCCCTCCACAACATGTCCCCAAATACACTAAAACAAGTAAAAGGTGTTGTTGGGTTTACCATACAAATTGAAGAGATTCAAGCGGCCTATAAACTATCCCAGACCCGTGGAGAGGACCATGATAGAATTGTTAAGGAACTAGCAGAACGAAAAGATGCGGGAAGCCAACTCATTGCCAAGACAATGAAAAGAGCAGAATCCTAATCCTCCTTTTATTATTTGCTACTCATTATCCAACCACTGACTTTTGGCCCAGTTGGAATACCTTGGGTTATCCACATGCATAATCCAAATCTCATCTGTGTACTTACCATCCATTTTAGAACGATATGCTTCATAGGCACCTTCATTCTCTTGGTATTTGGCTAGATACACGTAATTGAGTCCATTTTCTGGGTTTTTAAAATAGTTGGCCGTTAGACCTTGGTCCTTTAGCTTTTGCATAAAACGTTTAAGATACGCTTCATTCTTGAAGACGTTGGCCACTATATAATGACCTTGCCCTACTCCATCTAAGTTGATATATTTTTCAATAGGTTTAAAGGCTCCCCCGTTGAATGTACCCTTTACTTCTTTTTTGACCTCTTTGTTTTCTGCCAACTCAGTATTTGAATACTGCTGTTTAAGAGAATCTAAATCCGTTCGTTTGGCTGAATACAGTTTTTTTGCAGCTTCTTCAATCTTGGAATTTTCATCCCCTGTCTGCTGTTTTACCATGCGCATGACCAATTCAAATCTTTTTTCAAATTCCTTTTGCCTATTTTCTTCCAAAGAATCCAATCTGAATATCAATTCGCTTATTACCGCATAGTTGTCTTCCTGTTGTTCTTGCAACTTCTTCACCTGCTCTTCCCAGTAGGCCAGGTCTTCTTTATTGCTTGGGCGCAATTTGGTGTTTGCCTTCAACTTGTTCTTAGGTGACTTTTTCTTGGTCTTTTCGTCCCCAACAAAAGTACCCTCCACCACTTTTTGGGTTTGTTCTTCATTGGAGGCCAAAGCATCCGATTTTGTAGGAATGAAAGAGAAAGCAATGGAAACCTCATGGGTAATACCAAGATTACTCAGATTATCATTAATGTTTTTCTCAAAATTATATCCAAAGGACAATCTTCGGTTAAGATTGAACCCTGTTCCAGCAGAAACACCGTAAAACTGGTCATACCCACCTTGTAGCCATCCCAATTTGGGAAGGTCTAATATCAATCCTCCTCCAAAAATAGGATCTTGCGAACCTTCAAAGCGTGCTCTAGCCAAAGGCAACAAGCGACCATCTTCAAAAATTCCTGCTCCATTTTGGAATTCGTGTGCAAATTGAATGTGCCCTGAAAATGTTTTTTCATTAAAGCCTGATAAAGACTCCCCTGTCCGTATATCATAATCCAAAAGGTTTTGGGCAAAAACACCAAAATCAAATTTTCCAAGGGAAAGATTCAATCCAGGCTGGAACGATATTATCGCACTTTCAGAAGCATCAGTCAGCACTGGGTCATCCTCTAATGCAACTGCCCTATCTGCATCAAAACTACTTATGTAATATGGAATATTAACTCCAAAACTAAGATTGCTCTTCTGCCCTAATTGAATGCCATGGGCATAATTGGCCATCACCCCCAGATTGGTAATTACACCCTCTTGTTGATTGTATAAACTTACACCTAAGCCAATATTATCGTTAACACGTCCGCTATAACTCAAAAAGTAATTCTGACGGTTATCGTTAAAGTCGGCACCCTGACTTCTATGAAACAGGTTTACATAGGTTTTGTCTTCCCGAACCGTGGAGAAGGTTGGGTTAATCAAAAACCGATTGAATTTCAACAGATTCTGAAAAGGTACATCATAGCTTACATATGGATTCGATTCCTGCGCAAAGGAATTGGTTCCAACACCCAGAAAAAATGATAGCATTAATCCATATAAAAGTAATCTATGTATTTGAGATTTAGGGATAAGTAGTTTTTCAACCATAGCCTTTCATTTTTTTGTAGGTTAAAAGGACCTGGGGGAACAGGTATGTCGTAATTCGGTTTTCTCATCAGTAAGTTTGGGACTTCTTGTAAGAGATTTTCTATTAACTTTATTGTAATGTTATTTATTTTTTCGGTAAAAAACCAATTTAATCGATGAACAGTTGTTAATTAACAATTTTGATATAGATAACTAATCCTCATCTATTAATAAACGTTGATTTCTGTTAAGAATTGTAGTGTAAAAATCTGGGCTTTTGTTGATTAAGACTTTATTTTGGCATTTAAAATCAAGTTTAAACCTCTTTTGATGTCTTCCAACTCCATTCAAATTGCTCCTTTTGAAATGAAATATGCTTCCGATTTTAAAGAACTCAACGAAGCTTGGATTTCGCAGTACTTCAAGATGGAAAAAATGGATTATCAAGCTTTGGACCATCCCAAGGAATATATTTTAGACAATGGTGGATATATAGCTGTGGCCTTAAAAGGAGAAGAAGTAGTAGGTGTATGTGCCCTTATCAAAATGAAGGATTCCATTTATGATTTTGAATTGGCCAAAATGGGAGTTTCACCATCGGAACAAGGCCAGGGCATTGGATTTCTTTTGGGCAAACATATTTTGGAAAAGGCCCAGAGCTTAAGCGCTTCAACCGTTTACCTTGAAAGTAATACCATACTCGCCCCAGCCATTAGACTTTACAGAAAATTAGGTTTTGTTGAAATTGAAGGCTTTGTTTCTCCCTACCAACGTTGTGATATCCAAATGGTTTACACTATTGAGTGAAATTTGATTTTTACAAGTTATCCAATTGATTGCTCTTTCCGTCTGTACTAATTGTCCAAAAGAACCCTACAAAAAAGAAACTATCCGCAGTGGGAGTTACTGCCCTTCTATCAAAAATACCATCTACATTTGGTGTGTTGGCATATTGATAGTTATTAATGTTTTCAAAGCCTAAAATATTGTTTACGGATATAAACAAAATCTTCTGTTGGTCAATCAGATAGGACCAGCTGAAGTTTAGATTATTAAAAGAACGGGTCTTTTCAGCCAAAAATGCTTCAGTATTCGGATTATCATAGGGTCTTCCCGAATTAAAGACATAGGAAAGTCCAATCTGTGAGCGCAAATCATCTACCCAATACTTAGTTACGATGGACAAGTTATGTCTAGGGGCAAAATTGGGTGTGGCCCTGTCCCTAAAGTTTCTATAGTCTCTTTCCGTATCTAGGTAGGAGTAAGAAATCCAATAGTCCAAATTATTGATGCTCTTGTTGTCCCTCCAGAACACATCCAAGCCGGTTGCATATCCTAAACCTGCGTTTGAAAAGTCTGAATTGAACATGGGTTGCTCCGTGTCAAACTTCACCAAACCATCATAATCCTTATAATATGCTTCTGCCCTAAAGGTCCTACCTTCATTCAAATACTGATAATTTAAGATGTAATGTGATGTTTTTTCGCTGTTCAAATCTGGATTGAACCGTAATACTTCATTCAAAGGATTCTGATAAAAGTCTCCATAGGCTAATGAAAATTGTCCTTTTTCCCCAGTCTTATAAGCCAAAGATACCCTTGGCGCCAAGGTATAAGAATCAATACTACTGCTTCGCTCCCCACGCAAACCCAATTTCATGGCAAAGGCATTGCTAAAGAATATATCTGCTTCGGCAAAACCTGCCCAGAGATTATCGTTGAAATTGTTCTCAGCTTCAAAACCCGTGTTGTCCAAAAAGGTTTCATCATAATCCTTTAGAAAGTATTCCGTACCAAAACTGATATTAAACCGATTGCTAAATCCTTTTCTCAGTTTGAGCTTAATATGGGATGCTGTTTCCTTGGCGTCCACATTGTTTTCTTCAAACCCTATATCATTTCCATCCCTTGATATTGCGGCACCGGAAGTCAGTGTCCAATCGTTTTCAAAAAAATGCCTGTAGGAGGTATTGAAATACAGATTGCTGTTGGTTAGTTGAAAGTGAACAAAATCTTCAAAATTGATATCTTCCTGTTCAATATCCAGATTCGCCCTGTTGAAGCCGGTATACATCTTAAAAGTACTTTTATCGCCTATGCTCCTGAATACAGCTTCGCCCGAGATGGATTCATAGGGGCTGTTCCAGCGAATACCTTTGGTAGAAGGTATCAATGCTTCGTAGGGAGATAGATTGATGTAAGAAGTGTTGACGCTTAAGGAGGTGTTTCCCCAAATTTTGGTATGTCCTATACCCCCTCCAACAGACATAATGGAAATATCCGTTTTATCCTGATCAGGTAAATCCGTGGTATTTAAAAGGAGTACACTTGAAAGTGCTTGTCCGTACTCCGCAGAATATCCTCCGGTACTAAAGGTAATCCCTTTAAATAGAAAAGGAGAAAATCGCCCACGTGTAGGGATGTTGTTTGCGGTGGCATTGAAAGGTTGAAAAACGCGCAGTCCATCAATAAATACTTGAGTCTCATTGGCATCACCTCCTCTTACAAAAAGACGACCATCTTCGTTGACCGATGTAGTACCCGGTAAAGTCTGCAAAGCGGCTACAAAATCACCAACGGCTCCAGCAGTGGTTACAATATCAAGCGGTTTTAAAGCGGAAACTTTTGAATTGTCACCTGCCTCAAAGGTACCAGCAGTCAAAGTAACACCGGTTAGGGAGTTGACGGCCTCACGGAGTTCGATTTCAAGTCCGTTCAGATAGGATACATCCCCCACTTCATAATGAGCTTCATAAGAAAGCATGGAAACTACCAAGGTTTGGGTTCCTTCTTCCAAAGTCTCAAAACTGAAGGTTCCACTTTCCGTGGTGGAGGCTCCATCATAGGTGCCTTCTAAATATACATTGGCCCCAATAATAGGATTCTGTTTAGTGTCTGTAACTGTTCCGGAGATTATGTTCTGTCCGATTATCGCGTGTACAGTACATGTTAGAATAAAGAATAAAACAAGGTTTTTCATGGCTGTCCATTATTTGATGAAGCAAATTTGAAACAGCCCTTCTTTCTTTTACAATTCAACTGACCCAACTGTGAAAAAGCCATACTGAATTGCATGCTCTTTTTTTGATTACGATTCAGTCACCAAAAACTACAACTCGGTTACCATTGGTTTGTACTCTTTCACAATCTACCAATCTTTGGAGCATCATTAACACCAAAAAAAAACATATCATGAAATCTTTAGCATTAGCACTTGCATTTTTACTTGTACATTTTATTGGATTAGCCCAAGAAACCGAAGGAATCGATATTACCGTAACCATTGACAATGTTGTCAATAACAACGGAAAAGTCATCGCCTCCCTTCATACTGAGGATACTTTTATGAAAGGACCTGGAATCCAAAATCTGGATAGTAGTATTGAGGATGGCAAAGTATCGTTTACTTTCAAAAATGTAGCTCCCGGCACCTACGCCATCATGGCACTGCATGATGAAAATGAAAACCGAAGTATGGACTTTTACGAAAACGGTATGCCAAAAGAGAGCTATGGAATGTCCGGTAATGAAATGACCCTAGGTCCGCCTAGTTTTATAGATGCAAAATTTAATGTGACACAGGAAGATTTAGAACTGAACATCCGATTTTAGAATTCTCATTTAAGAATTATTTCTTTAAAAAAGGTATGTCTTTAACATACCTTTTTTTGTTTTAAGAACATTGCCAACTTTGGCATGTTTCATTCTAAATAGCTTTAAAATAAGAGCAAACCATTTGGGTAGAAATACGGTTTTATGGACATTGGAATTAATTGAAATTCCTTTTTATCATTTTCTTGTTTAACCATAAGTATAATCAATAGTTATTTGTATTTTTATGTTTAAAATTTATAATACATGACTATTACCCAATTACAATACGTTCTGGCTGTAGCTGAATATAGAAACTTCACCTTGGCTGCAGAAAAGAGTTTTGTAACACAACCTACACTAAGTATGCAGGTGCAAAAACTGGAGGATGAGTTGGACATTCTCATCTTTGACCGCAGTAAAAAACCTATTTCCGTAACAGATGTGGGACAAAAAATAATAGATCAGGCGAAGAATATTGTCGCAGAAGCAGAGCGCATTAAAGATATTGTGGACCAGGATAAAGGTTTTATAGGAGGCGATTATACCTTGGGCATTATTCCAACAGTCATGCCCACCTTGCTTCCTATGTTCCTTAATACTTTCATTAAAAAATACCCAAAAGTAAATCTGATCATCAAGGAACAATCCACGAATACGTTGATTCGGAATATTTTGGATGGCCACTTGGATGCAGCAATAGCGGCTACTCCACTTGAAATTGAATTTATAAAGGAACGCCCCTTATATTACGAACCTTTTGTAGGCTACGTTCCTGAGAATCATAGACTTTCCAAGAAATCATCGCTTACCACAGAAGATTTAGATGTTTCTGATATTCTGTTATTACAAGACGGACATTGCTTCAGGGATGGTGTCATCAACCTATGCAAAACCCCTAAAAATCTGAAGGATGAACGATTCCAGATTGAAAGTGGCAGCTTTGAAACTTTAGTGAGTCTGGCTGAAGAAGGCATGGGAATGACGCTACTACCTTACCTAAACACTTTAGAACTAGATTCTTCAAAAAAGAATAAACTTAAACAATTTGACAAGCCCAACCCAGCCCGCGAAATTAGTTTAATCTACCATAAAAGCGAGTTGAAAATCCAAATAACAGAGGCTTTACGGGATGTAATTTCCGGCATCGTACGAGGGGCCATTCGCTTTCAGGATGTGAAAATAATTAGTCCGCTAGCAAGCGCGTAAAAAAAGAAATCAAAAAAAGAGCCGCTCTAGCGGCTCTTCTCAATTATGTTTTATAAGTAGTAATGTGGATTGTAATTCTGGTTTATCCATTATAAAATACTGTAACCAGATTTTTAATTCTTCAATTTCATTAGGCAAAAGCCTAGAAACCGCTTTTTTCAATTCTTTTGCAAAGAGTTTCGCATCAAAACTTACCTTTTGTAGGACTGTTTTGGTGTAATCTAACATAGCTCTGGGCATACAAATTCACTTATATGATTAAATGGTTGTTTGCTAAAATTAAGAAAAAAGCCACTTTTTGGGAAACCAACACAGTTAAAAATTGAATAAATTCGTGTTAAACATTAAACAAAAGTTGGAGTCATCACATTACACCAAGGCATGTAAAGCACTGTTTGTCAGTGCTTTTTGTTCCATTTTATTTTTGACAGGATGTTCTTCTTCCCGTTTGTCGAAATCTTTATCCGTTTCTTCAAAAGAGCCTTTTAAAACTTCATTTCACGGGTTGGTGGTTATGGATGCCGCTACCGGAAAAGTGATACATAACACAAATGGAGACCGGTATTTTATCCCTGCAAGCAATGTGAAGATATTTACCTTGTTTGCCACAAAAAAGATATTGTCAAAAAAAGCACCAGTACTGAAATATGTTTACAAAAATGACACTACTTATATTAAAGGAACGGGGTATCCTGCTTCACTACATCCCTATTTTGAAGATAGTACTGGAGTTTCGTTCTTGAAAAAACAGCAGAACATCTCCTTTTCTGTACCTGAGCGTGAGATACCTAGATTTGGTCCAGGCTGGGCATGGGAAGATTATGACGCCTATTTTTCATCAGAAATCAATGATTTTCCTCTTTATGGTAATGTAGTTACCATATATCCGGAACCTGAGAAACGTATATTTCCAAGTATTTTGAGCGATAGCGTCTATGTTGAAAACAACGCTTTTGATAGAGATGAAGTTTCCAACATCTTTTACGTAAGCCCAAACAATACAGATACCCTCAGTATACCATTCAAAACCTCGGCTTTCTTCACCAAAAAGTTGTTCAAGGATGTTTTAGGGCAAGAGGTTTCCCTTACAAAGCAATTTCCCGATGGTGAAGAACAAGTTTTAATGGGAATAGAAACGGATTCCATTGCCAAGAGAATGATGTATGTTAGCGATAATTTTTTGGCGGAACAACTCCTTTTAATGTGTTCATCAACCTTGTCGGACACCTTAAACACTAAAAAAGTAATTGCCCATGTTTTGGAAAATGAGCTCAGTGATTTGAAAAACCAGCCCAGATGGGTAGATGGTTCTGGTTTGTCGCGTTATAATCTATTCACTCCCGAATCCATAGTCCATGTGCTAAATAAAATGTATCACGAGATACCGAACGGAGAACTATTTGCACTTTTCCCTTCTTGGAATAAGGACGGAACCATTGAAACATGGAAGGACCCACAGAAACCAAGATATGTTTTTGCCAAATCTGGAGGGATGGGAAACACATACAACTTAAGTGGCTACCTTAAAACCAAATCTGGAAAGACACTTATTTTTAGTAGTATGAACAACCATTTTAGGGTACCTAGTTCAAAAGTCAGAGAAGAAATTGAACTTATTCTGATGTCGCTTTGGGAACGATACTAGTTTTCACTTTTTCAATATTGGTCAGTTTTACATACTTCTTCATCAAAAAGGATAATTTAGGAACGATGTAGGTGGTACAGAAAGGTTTTTCAGAATCGGTATAGTAATAGTCTTGAAATTGTTCTTCGGAAGGTTTGAAGGATTCGAAATGTAGCACTTGCGTAATCAAATCATTGGTGAATTCCTTTTTTAACCCCTCAAGTATATCATTTGATTTTTTAAAATCTTCAGCGTTGAAAGTATAAATCGCCGATCGGTATTTGTTTCGCATGGAATGGTTGGAAGAGCTCTTATGCGTATATAGATGAATCTCAATAAGGTCTTTAAGTGAGATTTTGGTCTTATCGTAATGTACGATGACCGCTTCCGAGAACGGCGGTTTTTCTTTGGAACCAATAAATCCTTGTTCAACCTGAATCACATCTTTCAAAGATGAAAAAACAGCTTCGGTACACCAATGACAACCACCACCCAATCCTATTTTTGCAATACCCATTTCCGTAATACTTATACCAAGATATCCATTAAAAAGAAGGAACCGGAAAAAATCCCGGTTCCTTCAAACAAAACAACTTAAAAGCACGACAACTAAATCGCAACGACACCTTGAGTTTAGGTATCTGTAAACGTATCATCAAACTCATGATAATACCTTCTACATAAATTTTGTTCGATGAGAGGTTAACCAGCTTACAGCTTGATTTATAGAGATAGAAAATAGAAAAGATGAGTCTTGTACTATATACTTATATATCAGATGTTTAAAAACTATTTGTTTTTATAATGTGATACTATTGTTATAAAAAAATGATACTATTTAAACTTTACATTTTGGAAATTGACTCTTGAATCAAGGGAAAAATCCGTTCAGCTTGGCGTATTGAAGTAGCATAATGGTCTTTGCATCTTTAATTTCTCCTGAAACAACCATTTGCCATGCTTTAGCAAAACTCAGTTCAAGCACTTCTATATTTTCAGTTTCGCCTTCTGCTCCGCCACCTTCACCCACTTTCATATGGTCTTCATATTCTCCTATAAAAAAGTATAGAATTTCCGTTACGGAACCTGGCGACATGTACGATTCAAATACTTTTTGAACATTCTCAATCCGGTACCCCGTTTCTTCTTCAACCTCCATTTTGATGGTTTCTTCGGCATTGCCCTTCTCAAGAATTCCCGCACAGGCTTCAATCATCATTCCATTAGTATTTCCATTTAGGTAAGTGGGCATTCGAAATTGACGGGTGAGCACCACAGTCTCTTTTTTGGTATTATAAAGAAGTATTACGGCGCCATTGCCTCTATCGTACGCCTCCCGAATTTGGGTTTCCCACTCACCATCTTCTCTTTGGTATTCAAAAGTCACTTTATGCAAAGAATACCAATTGTCAGAAAGCAGTTCTTTGCGAATATTTCTTATTTTACCCATTGGCTTCAGGTATTTCGTCCAAGTCATAATACACCTTCAGACCCAATTCTTTTGCCAGTTCAACATCTTGGTCAGCTCCCCTAGAAGTACCCTCAATTCGAAGAATGGCATCACATTTTGTAAGCAACCTATGTGCTGTTGGATATTGCAATTCTTTAAAAACGGCATCACCGATTTCTTTTGACCCTGCAAGTCTTATCAATGGATTGGCAACCCATTCTCCAATCATGGGTACATGTCCTTTACGAAAGATGGGTAGCGCCATGGCTTCTAGTCTCTCCATGTTTTGCTGTATCAACTTCGGGTCATTTCCGGTTCCACTTCTATAGGGCCCGGCAATCATAATTAGCATCATGGCTTTCGTTTCTTCAAAGAAACAAATTTGTTCCCGGTAAAAGCTTAAGATAGTTTAAGAGGGCATTCTATTTTTAACCGTGCTCAAAAATTCTGGAGTAACCCCTAAATAGGAAGCAATCTGTTTTTGGGTGACCTTTTTAACGATTTTGGGATATTTCTCGAGAAAACCCAAATATCGTTTTTCCAATGTGGATGAAATAGCATCCAAAGCTCTTTGTTGCTCTCTCACATAAGCTCTTTGGAATAAGATTCTATAGTACTTTTCCAATTTCGGCACTACTTCAAGCATCTTCTGCATAGTGGATGAATCAATTTCAAAAAGCAAGCAATCATCCAAGGTTTCCATGGAAATATTGGCGGGTTGCTCATTCAAAAACGCTCCCATATCCGTAATCCACCAATCTTCAACAGCAAACATTATAGTAGATTCTTTACCTTCTAAATTGGTATGGAAACCTCGAACGCTGCCTTGTTCCACAAAATAGAATTTTCTGCATTTATTCCCTTGATGCAGAAACACGCTTTTCTTAGGATAATAAGTTGTTTTGAAGAAACCTTGAACCAGTTCTGCTTCATGCGCATTTAGGTCTACATGTTTTCGGATATTGGAAAACAGAAGAGCCCCTGAAGAGCTACTCGGTAAATTTTTCGTGATATTATCATTCATGGTCTGTTGACAATCCTACTTTTTGAAAATTACAAAAAGACTGCCTGATTCAGATATCTACGAAAAGGAAGCATTTCCAAGTAGACCTCTTTTATTTTCCTTTTGAAATTAAGTTGAAGGACTTCTTTACTATCCAATTCATGGACAACGGCAAAAGTCTTGTTTTTTAGCAACTCAATATGTGGATGGTCTTTTGTAAAACCTTTGGGTGGCATTTTTAGCCTTTCGTCCTCATACAATTCTCCAAAAAGCTTCTTGAAACTTGGTTTATCCAAAATGGCCTGTAACACCTCTCCATTATAATCAATCCCTTCGCGAATACTTCTAAGGGTTTTGGGGTCTGGCCTCCAAAATCCACCAGCCAAAAGACATTGCTTTACCCCTACCTCAATATAAAAATCAGCTGAATTTGGTGCCTTGTCAAGCCCCGCACCAAAGTGGTCTTTGTAAATGGGCTTGTTGGGGTGAAACATAAGGTTGTTGTTGATTCGGTTTATTCCTTTTTTCCCAGGAGTTGGATAATACCCGTCATCCAACTGTGCCATGGTATAATCCAAATCGTCCAACCAAACAATAAAATCCTTGCGGAGCGATGTATACCATTTTCTATTGGCATCCATCCAATCTTTGGAATTGTTTTGTTGCAACTGTTGTAAAAAATCGAAGAGCTCTTTGAAGTTCATATACGAACATAAAAAAAGAGCTCTACAAAACCTTACAGAAACTAATATAAATTGTTATCGGTTATCAAAACCGATTGTCCCCCATTGCAATATCGCCCAGTCCACCTAAAATACTTCCTTCTCCCTTATCTTTTCCGCCTCTAGGAATCGCTGCCAACACCCTTCCTGCCAATCTACTAAAAGGCAAGGATTGAATATAGACTGTTCCAGGGCCCCTTAGTGTGGCAAAGAAAAGTCCTTCTCCTCCAAACACCGTGTTTTTGATGCCTCCAACAAACTCAATATCATAATCTACGGTTTGGTCAAAACCTACAATACAACCTGTATCCACCTTCAAGACTTCTCCAGGAGCCAATTCTTTCTTGGCCAGAGTTCCTCCTGCATGCACAAAAGCCAGACCGTCTCCTTCCAACTTCTGCATAATGAAGCCCTCTCCCCCAAACAATCCTCTTCCCAATCGCTTGGAAAATTCAATTCCTACAGACACACCTTTAGCTGCACATAAAAAAGCATCTTTTTGACAAATGAACTTCCCTCCTATTTCAGATAAATCAATTGGGACTATTTTACCTGGATATGGAGAAGCGAAACTCACTTGTTTTTTGCCGCTCCCAACATTTAAGAAAGCGGTCATAAATAGACTTTCACCGGTCAGTAAGCGTTTACCAGCAGAAAACAACTTGCCCAACACACCCGAATCTTGACCTGAACCATCTCCGAAAATGGTATCCATTTTGATATCAGTGTCCATCATCATAAAGCTTCCGGCCTCGGCCACAACAGCTTCCTGTGGGTCGAGTTCAATCTCAACGTATTGCATTTCTTCCCCATAAATTTCATAGTCTATTTCGTGTGCATTCATTTTTTGATTTTTATTTTTTAAATGTTTATTTGATTATAAGTTGATGTATTTAAGAATTTGTTACAGTCCAAGTAAATCCCAACGTTCCAGAAATTCATTATCCCAATCATAAAACTTTCTCATTGGGGTATTTTTTCTTTGTCCGCCATCCCTTTTTGTTCCTTGAAGCCAATTTTCATGCCCCTCTTTGACTGTTTTTGCAACTATTTTACTAGGGATAATATGAAAATTAGGCCTTTGCCCCAGAGAAGAAATGGCTACAAAAACATAAAAATGATTCTCTGAGAAAAACGTTTCCGATTTTTTGTTTAGAATCCAACTTGGCCTGCCATCGCTATTGGTTTTTACTTGAATACTAACTGTCTTTTGAGCATCTGAATTACTGGCAATAATATCAATGCCCCTACTATTTCTTAAAGTAATGGATGCCAAATGACCCCTGAGGGTTAGTTCTCCAGCGACTAAATACTCTCCAGCCACACCAACTAATTGCGTTTCTAATTTGGACATTGTAGTGTATTTTATGATTTATAATTATCCGAAAAACCAATCAAATTTAAATTTTCTCGTTACCGAAAGCATAAAAAAAACAGCCCTTAGGGCTGTTTTTATTTCTTTTTGTGAATTGAGACAAGATTTAAGAATTGTCCACAACATCAGCATCAGGTGCATTTTTCTTTACAGAAGCGATTCCATTTTCCATGGCGTCCGTAGAAGAGTACATTTCACTCTTTCCAATGATTTGTCCATTGGTAGCTGTAAGAGTAAAGAAGGGGCTTCCATCTTTTGCCGTTTTACGCTCAAAACGTGCATCGTCCTGAGAATTCTTTTTCACAGACTCAATACCATTTTTACATCCATCCTTGCTTTCGTAGCTTTGACTGGTAAGTATTACCTGCCCATTGCCCGCTTTAAGATTGAACATGGTTTTACCTGAGCTTCCTGTTTTGATTTCGAATTTTCCCATTTTTGGTATTTAATTTCTAATTAGTGTATAGTTGAAGTTGAAATTACTAAAAATTTAGGGTTTCTCATTCTTTCTTATCTGGAACCCACCATTTTATTTTAATTTTTCGACACACTTCCTAGGAAAAGGTCACATTCTATATTATTTTTTTAACCGGATTGTCCACTCAAAATTAAAGGTTGAAACCTCAAGCCCTTCTTCATTGATACCAACAGATTTCATCCAAAATTTCTGTCCCTCGCCCGTTTCAATAGTTTTTGCAATGGCATCCGCAATTAAATGTCCGTCCTCACAGGTAAAGGTGATTCTTCCTGTGGCCTTCTTTCCAAAATGAGCATTGTTGTTCTGGACCAACATGGATATTTTGCGACCACTTTGTTGAATCTGGTCAATGACCATAGCACCGGTACTTAGCTCTGCCGCCATGCCCTGAACTGCCCAAAACATGCTTTTAAAAGGATTTTGATTGACCCATTTATGCTTCACAGTGGTCACTGCTTTTTTTTCATCAATATATTTTAGACGAACTCCACACCACCAGGCTGATGGGAGCTTAAAAAAAGTGAATGTATTGAATTTACTAGGGGAAGCAGCCATATTTGATTTGATTAGAAGCTAAAAATAGGCAAAAAAAACTTAGTTTGAAATGTTAATAAAAAGTTAATTTATAGTACTTTGTTTTGCATAGTACCATCTTTTGGATATATATTTGCATGGTAAGCTAATGGGTAAACCCATATAACAGTTAAAATCATCAATCAAAAAATGGCAGCTACATTAACCAAACACGAAAGAAATTTGTCGGCCATCATACATGCCTCGACTTTTTCCAAGTATTTTATCCCCTTCGGGAATTTTATTTTACCGCTAATCTTATGGACAGCAAATAAGAAAGAGTATGAATTTGTGGATTACAATGGAAAACAGGCGCTCAACTTCCAAATCAGTATGTTTTTATATTCTGTGGTTGTAAGTCTGATTACCATTCCATTTTTCATTGGTTTTTTACCTGACTTGTTCGATTGGAATTTTTTGGGTATTCATCGCCTTAGCGACCTTAACAACCTAAACATTCATATTAGTAGTGACGACTTCCGGTTTGGACGTTTGTTCTGGCCAGCAGGTATTACAGGTTTATTTCATGTCGCTTTGGTAATCATAAATGTGGTGTACACCATTTTGGCTACAATTAGAACCAACGAAGGACAGACTTTCAAATATCCTTTAACCATTAAATTCATCAAGTAATGGTTAAAAAAAGATTCATAGTATCGGTATTCATGACTTTTGTATTTGTAGGGTTTGCCCAGGTTTCCAGAAGTTCAGAGCTATACCAAACTTTGAAGAAAGAGGATAGCCTGCTCTTCAATGCGGCATTCAATACGTGTGAAATTGAAGTCTTGAATTCACTTTTTGCAGAAGACTTTGAATTTTATCATGACAAAGTTGGAATAACCGATGGAAAAGACGCTTTTATTCAACCAATAGCTTCTGGTTGTGACAATTGGAAAGATAAAGCCCCCCAACCTGCCAAACGATATTTAGTGGAAGGTAGTCTTGAAGTTTATCCTTTGCGCAACAACGGAATATTATATGGGGCCATACAGCACGGAGTGCATAGTTTTGAATTCTTAAATGAAAACAAGGAATATCAAAAGGGAGATATTGCAAAATTTACCCATATCTGGATACTTGACGAGGGTAACTGGAAGCTAAAACGGGAACTAAGTTATAACCATCAATCACAATAATACATCAATCAAAAAAAGGAGTTTAATCATCAATCAAAAAACGAATCATCAATCAAATCATCATCATCAATCAAGAACGAATTGAATCATCAATCAAAAAACGAACAGTTAACAAAATAGAACCATGACAATATGAACATAGAAAACACAAAAGCGCAAATGCGAAAAGGGGTTCTAGAGTACTGTATTCTTTCTATACTAAAGGATAATGACAAATATGCTTCAGAGATTTTAGGAGCATTGAAGGATGCCAAGATGCTAGTAGTTGAAGGCACTATTTATCCTTTACTTACAAGGCTTAAGAATGCAGGTCTACTCAATTATCGCTGGGAAGAGTCCACATCAGGGCCTCCTCGAAAGTATTATGCACTCACGGAAACGGGACACTTGTTCTTAAACGAACTTAACGGTACCTGGGATGAACTAAGAAATGCAGTAAATCTGGTAACCAACACAAAATAACATCAAAAATGAACAAAACAGTAAATATAAATTTAGCTAACACGCTCTTTCATATAGACGATGACGCTTACAATAAGTTGAGGCGTTATCTGGAGTCCATAAAACGTTCTTTTTCCGGAACGGCGGGGAGCGACGAAATCATTGCCGATATCGAGGCGAGGGTTGCCGAGCTTTTCTTGGAAAAAATGGAGAACGAACGGCAGGTAATTACCCATAAAGAGGTAGACGCGGTCATTGCTGTAATGGGTCAACCAGAAGACTACATGGTGGATGAAGACATCTTTGAGGACCAACCTAAAAGAAAAGAATCAACTACCAGAAGAACCAAAAAGCTTTATCGGGACATTGACCATAAATATATTGGAGGTGTTTCCTCAGGATTGGAACATTATTTAGGTATCGATGCACTTTGGATACGATTGATTTTTATCCTATTGGCCGTTTTTACCGGTTTCGGATTAATAGCCTACATATTATTATGGATATTGGTCCCAGAAGCTGCCACTACCTCCCAAAAATTGGACATGACGGGGGAGCCCATCAACATCAGCAATATAGAACGCAAAGTTAAAGAGGGGTTTGATGATGTTGCAGATAAAGTAAAAAACGTTGACTACGAGCAAGTAGGCAACAAGGTCAAAAGCGGCTCCAAGACCTTTTTCGACACCATTGGTGACATTATCCTATTCTTGTTCAAAGTATTTGGCAAGTTTATCGGTGTGCTTCTTATCATTATCGGTGCATCAACCTTAATCGGATTGTTCATAGCACTTTTCACGGTAGGTATTTTTGATGCGGTAAATGTTCCGGGAATTGACTTTTATGAAATAGTGAGTACAACAGGTGCTCCCGTATGGTTGATATCCTTCTTGGTTTTCTTGGCCATTGGAATCCCATTCTTTTTCCTTATGTATCTGGGACTAAAGATTTTGGTTACCAATCTAAAGTCCATTGGTAACATTGCTAAGTTCTCTTTACTTGGACTTTGGTTAATTTCCATTGGAACCTTATTTGCTTTGGGTGTGCGCCAAGCGGCAGAATTTGCCAATGTAGGAAGCGTGAATATTACAGAAGAAATGGTTATGGAGAGTCCTATGGACACCTTGACCATTAGGATGAACGATTCGGATGGATATTATGACCGCGGTGATATAAGCTTTGGTCGAATGACTTATGCCTTTGACCAAAACGATAAGCGCATTCTTATTTCTGATGATGTTCGCTTTAAAATCCGAAAGTCAGATGATAACAGTGTCAAAATAAACGTGCGAAAAGATTCCCACGGAAGCAGTACACTTAAGGCCAGGGAAAGGGCAAAGAATATCAATTATTCTTATGCATTGAATCAAGGAGAAATTGTATTGGATGACCACCTTACCACTGAACTCTCAAACAAAGCAAGGGACCAAGAGGTCACTACTACCATATACATTCCTGAAGGAAAAGTGGTATTGTTGGACGAATCAACAGTAGGGCATATTGGAAGAGGGATAAAAAGAGACCGGGATTTTTACCGAAACGACCTTGTAGACTACCTCTGGGTAATGGGTGAAGATGGCGAGCTGAAATGTCAGAACTGCCCAGAAAGAGAAATCAACGAAGAGGACGAGGAGGAAGAAGGAGGGCAAATCATAATAGGTGAGGATGGTGTTGACATCAACCTCAAGGATGGTGCAGATTCCTTTAAGATGAAAATAGATGAAGATGGTGTACAAATCAAAGCCGGTGATAAAAACGACAATTGAAACCATTTTTACTACAACTCAGTAAAAACAAATAGATAAAAACTAAAGATTTAAACAAATTTGATCAATCATTTAAAACAACAATCATGACAACACTAGCAAAAATCGCAATCGCAGTACTAATGGCCCTTTTGGCCTCATCCTGCAACTTTGACATCAACTTTGGCAATGGCAAAAAGGGTAATGGAGTAGTTGTAGAAGAAAGCCGAACTGTTTCAGAGGACTTTACGGTAGTAGCCGCAGCAGAGGGGCTCGATGTATTTGTAACCCAAGACAAAGATTTTAGCATTTCCATTGAGGCCGACGAGAATATAATCGACCTAATAGCCACAGATATAAGAGATGGTAAATTACGAATCCACACCACAGAGAATATTGGAAGAGCCACAAAAAAAGTATATGTATCGCTTCCAGAAATTGAAGGACTGCACAGTTCCAGCGGAGCGGACTTGATTGCACAAAATGTAATCCAAGCAGATAAATTGGAGCTGGATGCCAGTAGTGGTTCAGACCTTCAGGTAGAACTAAATGCTTCCGAGGTTGAAGCAGATGCAAGCAGTGGGGCAGATATCAAATTATCCGGAAAAGCTGATATGCTATATGTTGACGCTAGTAGCGGTGCTGACATTAGAGCAAGAGATTTGGCTGTAAAAAACTGTAACGCCGAAGCCAGTAGCGGTTCAGATATTTCTGTAAACGTATCTGAGTCTTTGGTGGCAGATGCAAGTAGTGGTGCAGATATTTCCTATACCGGTGAAGCCAGTGTCGAAAAGAAAAAATCTGTGTCAGGAAGTGTACACAAGTATTAAAAAGTCTTTTTAGCGTAGTTTCCTAAGCATGGAATTTAAGAGTTAGTCAACCAAACAAACCAAACCATGCCAAAAGGCCCAGAAATTCTCTGGGCTTTTTTTCATATTATCAATATAGTTTGCTGTTTTTTAAACATATAACAAAATTTATTGTATCTTATTAGTGAAATATCACCAATAAATCTAAAACGCTGCCATGAAGAAAATACTAGGATTAGTTCTGCTGATGCTATTTTTGGTTTCCGCAACAAAATGGGCATCTCCAAAGCCTGAAGCCGTTCACTCTCTTGAAGGTACTTGGGAATTAGAAAGTTTTTATAGCTTCGATGATCAAAATATTAGTGATACCATTCCTAAGGCTGACGGATATCGTCAGGTTAAAATGTACTCTAAAGGCAAAATCATGTGGACGCGCTACGTACCTGAAGACCCAAATGGAAGGTTTGGGTATGGTTCTTATCGTATTACTGAAAACGAGCTTATTGAAACCATTGAATATGGAGATAACGATATGATGAAGGCTCTGGATACCATGCGAAGTTTTACTTTCGAGCTGATTTTAAAAGAAAATACATTCAGCCAAATTACCCTGGATGAAGAAGGAAACCGAACATCATCTGAGAACTACAAGCGAATTGACTGAAAAAACCAATCAAAAAACTACAACAAAAAAGGCACCGTTTAGGTGCCTTTTTTATTTACAATTCTACTTGTTCTTAGGAGGCAACCGCCTCTTTAGAATCAACCAAAGCTAAATAACGTTCTGCATCAAGAGCGGCCATACAGCCTGTTCCTGCAGCGGTTATAGCTTGTCTATATTCTTTGTCCTGAACATCTCCGCTTGCAAAAACACCCGGTTTACTGGTTTTTGTAGATTTCCCTTCGGTAATTACATATCCTGTATCGTCCATTTCCAATTGCCCTTTAAAAATATCCGTATTGGGTTTATGCCCAATGGCAATAAAAAGACCTGTGATTGGAATTTCTTCTTTCGTTCCAGTCTGGTTGTTCACAATTCGAAGTCCCTCTACCACTTGGTCTCCAATGACCTCGTCAACTTCAGAGTTATATCGGATTTCAATGTTTTCCAAACTATTCACTCGATGCTGCATAGCTTTTGAAGCCCTCATATGGTCTTTTCTAACCAACATGGTAACCTTTTTACAGATATTGGCCAAATAAGAAGCCTCTTCAGCAGCGGTATCTCCCCCACCTACTATAGCTACCTCTTGGCCTTTATAAAAGAAACCGTCGCATACGGCGCAGGCAGATACCCCTCCACCTCTAAGTCTTTGCTCGCTGGGAATATTCAAATACTTGGCAGAAGCTCCGGTGGAAATAATAACCGTTTCTGCCTCAATTACTTTTGAGTTGTCCACGGTAATTTGATGGATACCTCCAGGTTCATTGCTAAAATCAACTGCGGTTACCATGCCTATACGCACTTCTGTCCCAAACCTTTCAGCTTGCTGTTGTAATTGTACCATCATGGTAGGGCCATCTATTCCTTCAGGGTAACCGGGAAAATTATCCACTTCAGTTGTAGTGGTCAATTGCCCTCCTGGTTCCATACCGGTATACATTACAGGTTTTAAATCGGCTCTGGCAGCATAAATTGCAGCTGTATAGCCCGCTGGCCCCGAACCTATTATCAATGTTTTTAGTCTTTCTATGTTTTCTGACATAACCTAATTCTCAAAGTAAAAGTTGTTAGTACAAAAGTAGGTTTTTTGCCCAAAAACTTACATTTCATTTTCAACCTGTTGTTAACAAACGGATTGTATGAATTTTTCTAGAATGAAAGAGTAGAAGAAAGTCTTGCGTAAAAAAAGAGCTGTTTTGGGGCACAGCTCTTTTTTTAAACAAAATGTAGATTAAGTCACAAAATATCTTAGATTCAAAAAACCGTTACAACCAAGGAGCTCAACCTCAAAACCCCTTGGAGTAACGTAAATCTTCATCGGTCAGTTATTTAGGTAAAGAACACATATTTGGAGCTCAAATATTACCGCTGACACTACTGACAAAGATTTGATGAACTAGAGTAATTGCTGATTACGATGTAAACATACTGCGCAATGGAAAAATGGAATGGCAAGAACTAACAAATGGCACTTCCCCGTTTATGAATGGCTGTTTTGGATCAATACATTTTTGGCAGGTATATTTTATACTTCCCGATTAAATATTCAATACCAGGATAAAGGTGTTTCCAATTGTTTACAATGAGTTTTGTAATAAACAATTGGAATCTATATGAAAAGAAAGAAGTTAAATTATCTTTTACTGAATTACTTCACTAATAAGTACCACAGGTTGAATATTGGTGTAATTTGGAATGTCACTTAGAATTTTTTCCGCATTTGGTCTGAAGGCATTTCCATAATCCTCAACCGAATCAAAATATAGATACCCGATGGCCAAGTAAGGTGGAGGATCATTTGGAGTTCTTCCAGAAATTCCCTTATCAATATGTATTGCTTTCAGAGCATCTCCAAACAAACTATCCAACAAAGGCATGTGTTTTGTGGAATAATACTCCATATCAAAAGTTTTTCCTTCTTCATTGGGGTACATAATGGTCACTTTAATCATCTCCTTTTTAACTTCCGAAGTTTTTGTGGACATATTTTGTTGGAAACCTGTTAGTATCACAACGGCAAAAAGAACTAGTAGAATTGTTTTTAGTTTCATTTTATAGAATTTTAAAATTTGGAAAACACTTCCCGTAAATTGTTTAAGCAAAGTACGATGAATAATGCAATTTATATTTTCCAATAGACATGCTTTTGTTGCGGACACTTAAATGGAACGACCTGAGGCTCATTTAGAACTGGAAACACTAAAATTATAATATCCTTAACATACAAACCCAGTACAAATCCTCTAGATTTGTGAGACTTGAAAGGTGTTACTAAACATATTAGCATAGTGGCTTTTATTGGTTTACTGCTGATAAAGGCAACTTCATTTCATGTTTACGAGCATCATCACGACGATGCTGAAGAACACCATAATCAGTGTGAGCTTTGTTTTCTCACCCTATTTTCCCAACAAGCCAATGGTCTAACCATTTCAATAGATTACGTTCCAAAGGAATTTATATTTGATTGGCATCAAAGTAAAATCATTACTATCGATTTCAAAGTCTTTCTGGATTCTCCAAAAACAGATTTATTTTCAAGGCCTCCCCCCTCTTTTAGTTCCTAATTCACATTCTATAACCAAAAGGACCGATCTTCTAATCAATTAATTCCAGATTGGACCATAGATTGAGTCACTTTTTTGGCTGAGAACAAGGAACTTTTCGTTTTGAACTTACAGATATTACTTTTCACGCCTTTGCATAGCGTTGTGAAATGTTGCCAAATACCTTTTCAATTTAATCGCAAACCAATGATTATAACTAACGACCTATCAAAAAAATACGGTGAACAGACCGCACTGCACAAACTGAACCTTAATATAAAATCAGGTGAGATTTATTGCCTTCTAGGGGCCAATGGCGCAGGAAAAACGACTACCATCAATTTACTTCTGGGTTTTATCGAACCTAGTTCCGGTAGTGCTTTTATCAATCAGTTGAACGTGCACGAAAATATAAAGGCAACAAAAAGGTTCTTGGCATATATTCCTGAAAACCTGATGTTGTATCCCAACCTTACGGCTATTGAGAATCTTGACTATTTCTCTGGAATAGCAGGCAAAAGATTATCTAAATCACAGCTTGTTGATTTTCTTGAAGAATCAGGATTACAATCTGAGGCCTTTGAAAAACGAATCTCAAATTTCTCAAAAGGGATGCGTCAAAAAGTGGGTATTGCAATCGCTTTGGCAAAAGACGCCAAAGTACTTCTCTTAGATGAACCCACCTCTGGATTAGACCCCAAAGCAAGTAATGAATTTGGTTTATTGTTACAGAAACTTCGTACCAAAGGAGTCGCTACCTTAATGGCTACCCATGACTTATTTCGAGCTAAAGAAGTAGCAACACATATTGGTATCATGAAAGATGGTCAATTAAAACAAGAATTGGTGACCGCAGATATCACACTTCAAGAGTTGGAAAAGGCCTATCTCAACACCATGGAATACAAAGAATTGGCATTATGATTTTCAACACTTTTCTAAAAGAAACTAAGGAATTGATGAGAGAGGGCCGTGTTAGGATAGCCTTCTTTATTGTTGTTCTATTACTGGGAATAGCGGTTTGGATAAGCGCTAGGCAGTATCAAAATGTGAATGAACAATATGAATCTGCTACTGCAGCAGAACGTGGATTATGGGATAATCAGGGTGAAAAGAATCCGCATTCCGCAGCACACTACGGCACCTATGCCTTCAAACCAAAATATCCCTTATCCTTGGTAGATCAAGGTGTGGACAAATATGCTGGAACTTCTATTTTTCTTGAGGCACATAAGCGTAATGAGGCTCAGTTCAGTGCTGCAACCGATCAGACGGGACTTGCCCGGTTTGGGGACTTAACTCCAGATTTTATCCTTTTGTTCATCATACCACTACTTATCGTTTTATTAGGCTATAACAGCTTTACCAAAGAACGTGAGATGGGAACTTTGACCCTCCTAAAGAGTCAGGGAATCTCCAATTGGAAATGGATGTTGGGCAAATGGACGGCTCTCTTCTTACCCATATTTGCCATTTCCTTAGTATTGTTCTTGTTTGCAGGTATCCTTTTGAGCAGCTTAAAAGATTTTGGGGTCTTTAACTGGGAATCACTTTTTATGATGCTCCTTGTTTTTACAATCTACTATATGATTTTCACCAATGTGGTACTGCTCATTTCGGCCTTAACCAAAAAATCAGGCATCTCCTTGGTGGTTTCACTTTGTGTTTGGATTGTTACATGTTTGGCGGCTCCCAAAGCAGCTAGTAATATTGCCGAGAGCAAGCATCCCTACCCTACGCGACAAGAGTTTGCCGCCAACGTTTTGAAAGATAAAAAGGAGGGATTGGATGGTCATAATCCATGGAGCAAAGAAGCCAAACTTCTTGAACAAGAGGTTTTAAAGAAACATGGAGTGGACAGTCTTCATCAATTGCCCTTCAATTTCGATGCCTACCGTATGCAAAAAGGGGAAGAGCATGAAGCCGAAGTCTATTTTAAGCACTACAACTACTTAAAGGACCAATACACGAAACAATCCAAAGTGTATAGAAGTTTGGCGGCCATTTCACCCTATTTGCCCACACGGTTTTTAAGTATGTCCATTGCGCATACCGATTATGCTACGCACTGGGACTTTGCCGATGCCGCGGAAGAATATCGTATTGCTACCCAAAAGTTCCTGAACGATAACTTTGCCCAAAATTCGGAGTATGGCAATTGGAGATATCAGGCGGATGCCGAATTCTGGAAAACCTTGCCCAAGTTTGAATATGACCCGCCAGAGTTGAATGCCATTCTTTCAAGAAACTCTTCCAACCTATGGATTATGGGTATTTGGCTTTCCGCATCATTTGGATTCCTAGCTATCTCAATAAAAAAAATCTAACCATGTTATCATATAATTTCAAATACGAACTAAAACTGCTACTACGCAGCCGATGGATACAATTGCTAAGCATTGTTCTTCTTTTGCTTTTCGGTTTTTCAACATACAATGGCCTGCAAAAGGTGGAAAAGCGTAAAAAGGATATCGCTGATGCTCATCTTGAAGTGAAAGAAAACGACGAGATGATGTTGAAGTTACTGGATTCCGTAGAATATGGCATGCAGGTAAGTGCATCTAGATGGACAATTCCGACGCAACCTATGGCTGTTGGAAACTATCACCCAAGAGTTGCCGCGATGGACCCACAGCCCATGACTTTCATTGCTACTGGACAAGGTGATTTGTTCACGCATTATGTAAAACCGAAAGTATCCGGGGATGATTTCACACTCAACTTTGCAGAAATGACCAGCCCCGTACAATTGCTTTTTGGGAGTTTTGACCTAGCATTTGTTATTATTTATTTGTTGCCATTACTGATCATCGCATTTTCGTACAATGTACTTTCGGCTGAAAGAGAAAGTGGTTCGCTTCGTCTATTGGCCTCTCAACCTATCGGTATTCAGACTTGGGTTTTACAAAAACTGGGATTGCGGTTTTTTTGGCTTTCCATGCTCGTCATTTTTACCTTAACTCTTGTTTTCTTCGTAGTGGGTATTAATCCTTTTTCCCAGATTGCTTTGTTTTTTGGGCTGTTGGCCTTGGTGCTTACATATATGCTCTTTTGGTTTGCGCTCACATTTTTGGTCAACCTCTGGGTTGGCAGTTCTTCAAAAAATGCTGTCGTCCTTTTAGGACTTTGGGTGGTGTTTGTTCTTCTTATTCCTTCTATGTTGAATCAACTGGGGAATACCCTTTATCCCATGCCTTCACGCACCATTATGATCAATGAAATGCGCACGCTCAAGGCTGAAGTTGCTAAAAAACAAGATGAGATATTGGATAATTACCTTCGTGACCATCCGGAATATGCCATAAACGATTCTACCCAATTCCGTGGGTTTTATCATCGATATATGGCCTCTCAAAAACTGGTAAAGGAAGAGTTGTCACCACTAATCAATGCCTATGAAGATCAACTAAAAAAACAGCAAAGTTGGGTGGCTTCCTTCAAATGGGTTTCACCTTCCATAATTGTTCAAGAATCTTTGAACCAAATGGCTGGCACGTCCACTCAAGATTATGAGAGTTTTAGAAAGCAGGTAATCGCTTTTGCTGGAATATGGAGAGAACATTTTTTGCCTTTCTTGTACAACAACCAAGACTTTTCCCAAAACGACTATGCCGATCTACCCAAATTTCAATACGAACAAAAATCGTTTACCACCATTGGTGCGATACCAATTTTGTTTTTAATTTCAATTGGACTCTTTGCAGTTGGCTTCCTGATTTCCAACCAAACAAAAAAGGCAGGGATACTTGCTTCGAACTAATATGAAAAGGATTCTTTTTTTAATTCCCATTATGGGTTCTTGGCTGGGAATAGCGCAGCAAGGCGTGGATAATTTCCCACCACCTGAGACTCCGGTCATTATTACAGCTTCTAGGGCCAATGGTATGATAACCGTAGATGGGCGGTTGGATGAATCTGATTGGGATGTGGCGCAGCCCATAACCAACTTTTTCCGTGTTGAGCCCGTACAAGGAGGAGTTATCAAGAATCCAACAGAAGTGCGCGTTCTGTTCGATGACAAAAACATATACTTTGGAGTTTTTGCAAAGGATTCCATGGGTAGAAAGGGCGTTCGAATGCAGGATTTGAGTCGAGATTTCAATGGCCTGGAAAACGACGTTTTTGGAATTCAAATCGATGCCCAAAATACCAAACAATACGCCGTTTCTTTTCAAACTACACCTTACGGAAATCAGCAGGACGTTCAGAATTTCAACGATAACATTAGGGATGAGGATTGGAATGCGCTATGGCGGGTTCGTACCCAAAGAACCGATAAAGGGTATTATGCCGAATTTGCCATTCCCTTTAAATCCATTCGATATGACAAGCCTATTGAAGGTGTTCCCGTGGAATGGGGCATAACCTTTTTTCGATTGGCACGTAAAGACTATGAGAAAACCGTTTTCCCGGCCATACCACAGTCTTTTTCTGAAAATCGAATGACGTACGCCGCAAAACTTACAAGTTTACAAGTGCCTCCTCCCTCGGCCAATATTCGTATTGAACCCTACGCACTTTACCAATATGACGAAAATAGAGAAGGTGACGTTTTGGTCGACAAATTGAATAATCCAAAAGTCGGCGGGGATGTAAAATGGGCGATTAGTCCAAACGCGGTGCTCGATTTGACCATTAATACCGATTTTGCCCAAGCAGATGTGGATCAAGCCGTAAACAACTTGGAACGGTTCAATATCTTTTTTCCAGAAAGACGACAATTTTTTCTAGAAAACTCGGGGATTTGGGCTGGTGCCGGCAACTCTTTTGTACGACCTTTTTTCAGCCGTACCATAGGTCTTTCAAATGCTTTTAATGCAGCTCCAGCTCCTTTGGATGCCGGCGCCAGGTATACGGACAGAAATGAAAATCGTACTCTTGCTGCACTAGCGGTACGCCAACGAGAAACGGATGACAGCGCTGGTGCCACATTTAGCGTAGCACGCTATATTCAAAACTATGGTAAGGAAAATAACATTGGCGCCATGGTAACCTATCGTAGAGATGATAACCTGAACAATCTTGATTTGGAGAGTCAGAACAACACCACCATTTCTATTGATGGATTTATACGACCTAAAAGTGAAATTACGGTTTCTTACTTGCTATCCACATCAATAGATAGTGAGGCCGAAGAAAATGGATATGCAGGAAGGGTTTTTGCAGGCGCACGTACCAACGACTACTATATAGGCTATTTCAATAATTTCGTTAGCGAAGACTATACTCCAGATATGGGTTTTGTTCGTCAACGGAATGTAATGCAACACAGTCCTGGAGGGTATCCCATTTTGCGCCCTAAGTGGTTGCCGTTTGTTCGTCGTTGGGATCCCGGAGCCTTTTTTAATCTTTTTCATGATTTTGAAGACTTTGGAAGCTTTCAGCAATCCAACCTTTACATTTTTCCTATCTATACTTGGTTTAAAGACAATAGCTTTTTAGAAGCTTCCTTCACACCAACCTGGCAAAACATCAATTTTAACTTTGCTCCTTTAGGGCTTGAGATTGAAGAAGGTAGATATAGCTATACACGATATCTGGTCCGTTATAATTCCGATCGTTCAAAGAAGTTCTCTGGTTCTATTCGGTATGACTTTGGAAATTTTTATAACGGTACAAGAAATACGGTAATAGCAGGCTTACGTTATGCTCCCATACCTCACATTGCTCTTAACGCGGATTATGAGCATAACAATATTAATGGGGTAGGTATCTTATCTGAAGATTTAAATACAGATCTGTATACGGCAAGTTTGCGACTAGCGTTGAATCCTAGGGTCCAACTATCCAGTTTTTATCAATACAATAGCTTTGACCAACAAGGTCGATGGAACGTTCGATTCAGTTGGGAATATATGCCCTTATCCTTCATTTATCTAGTACTTAACGATACCCAAACAGAAATTTTTGACCCTATACAGCAAAGTACACAGTTCATTAGCAAAGTCACATTTTTAAAGCAATTCTGAGTGCGAAAAGGACACGCATTTCCTTAAAAAAGTAAAGGTCAAAGGGATATTCTTAAACCTCCATAAATGTTTATTCCTGGGGCAGGCTCAAAAAAACGACCACCGAAGGCGTTCAAACGAACGTTGTCATTGTACTGCGTATCAAATAGGTTATTTATACCAAAGTATGGACTCAAGTTCCATCCATCAAAACTCAGTTTTTGAGAGACACTCAGATTGGAGATTACCGCAGATGCTTCCGTAACAGCATTGCTATCATTGGCAAAAAAGTCTCCTCTATACTGCATATTCCATCGGATTACCAATCCTTTTGGTGAACGATACAATCCCTGTAAAAAAGCCAAATGCTCAGGAACCCCAGGCAATCTGTTCCCATTAAAATTATCTAAGGGAATCTCAAAACGATTGTAGGTAAACCTGGACCATGCATACGAAGCATTAAATCGAATGGTATTGTTCAACCAAAAGACTGTGGACACCTCCAGCCCAAAACGTTCAGCGCTTCCGGCATTTCTAAAAAACGTTCGGTCTGGGAAGGCTTCCAGTTCAAAAGGGACAATGTCATCTTCTGTTTCAATATAAAAAACAGTGGTCTCCAATCTAAATTTTGGTTTGGAATAGGTGTAACCACCTTCAAAAGTAGTGGATGTCTGTTCGTTCAAATTCTGATTGAAACCTCCATCATCATTCGGATTGGCAGAGAGCTCACTCAAGACAGGAGTTTCAAAACTCGTAGCAAAATTAGCAAACAAAGATTGGTTTTTATCTACCTTAAAACGTAAGCCTACACTTGGATTAATGGTATTCAATACAATTCTATCCGAGGCATCTCCATTGTCCAAAAAGGTATCTTTAACCTCAAGTATATTATTGTCAAAACGAAGTCCTCCCCTAAAAATCCATTTTTCTATTTTGGATTGAAGAATTGCAAATGCTCCCAAATTTTGAAAGATTTCATTCTGCTGAAGCGTAACATCACCTAAACTGCCTAGATCATTTATAAATCGGGTTCTTCTATCATTTTGCGAGGCCAATTCGTATCCTACTTGAGCTGTCAAAAGTCCTTTGTCTTTAAAAAAATCAAAGCTTGCATTTGAGCCATGGCCCCAATAATTACGTACCAAATCCACAGCTCCTCCAAAAGAAAAGGGCAACTTGTTGGCAAAATCCCGATATGAATAATACACAAAAGAATTTACGTGCAGTTTGGAAGGTTGCCATTGTAGGGCAACTCCTGTTTTGAATTGTCTAACAGATTCTCCCGTATCAAAATTTACATTTCTGTCCCTTGCCTGGGTCCTGTCCACATCAACATCCTCTTGGGTAATTCCACCCGCATCCTGAGCCATTGGACTATCGGTGTAATTAAGTTGAAAGTTTAGACTTGTCTTATTTCCGGTGTTCAATTTTGTCCTAAGATTGAATTGATTGGTTTCAAAACGGCTGTTTGCGCGAAACCCATCGGAGGTCGTTCTATTGGCAAAAATTACAGTCTTTGATTTTTTGTTTCCAATGCCCGCTATCGCCTGAAAACTTTGGAAATTATAGCTGCCGATAGCAGAAGAAAGCTCAACAAAGTCTCTAGAAAAGTTGGATTTGGTGCTTACGTTGATTACCCCTCCCGAAGCATTTCCATAAAGTGAAGAAGATGCACCACGTAACACCTCTATCCTTTCAATGAGAGCTAGATTGAGGTTATCCACCTGTCCTTGCCCATCAGGTGTGGTTTCAGGAATGCCATCGATGACCAATCTGACCCCTCTTATCCCAAATGCTGAACGCGCACCAAAACCACGAATGGAAATTCGGGTATCTTGTGCAAAGTTGTTACTGTTCAACACAAAAAGTCCCGGTATTCCCTGTAGGTAATCGTTTGCGGTAAGCTGTTGTAAATTTTGTTGTAAGGTGCCAAATTCCTTTACGGAAACGGATGCGGGAAGCTCATCTTTGGAAACTTGCAATCGCGCCGCCTCTATTATCACGGTATCCAACTCAATGACAGGAACACTATCCTGTTGAGCTTTAGAGATAGCACTGAATAATATTGTAAAGAGCAATAAGGACAGTCTTATCCTATGTGCAGATTTAGAAAAAACGATCAAGCTGAATAATTTTGGATAAAAGATTGAGGGCATAAATTTCCACCATTGTTTCCGTTTTATCAAGCTTTTTTGCTTTCCGAAAACAAAAGAATCGGTATGAATGATTTAAATATCATGCATACCGATTCCAATTTTTGTTCATTTTATCTCTCTAAAGAGATTATTCCCATATTATTAGAATCTACATGTCCGTTTACTTTAGGAATGTATTCATCCATCAATTGGTTTAAGTCTGAAATCTCAACATTTAACTCCTTGGTGACCTCGCTGAAGAATTCTTTGGCCTGATCAGTTGGTGGATAATCCCCACGCTGCGAATCTGTCATCAAAAACGCAAGTCTGTTATTGATACGAATGCCATAATTTAAAGGATCTTGTCTACTTTGGTTTTTGGTCATGTGGATATTGTTTTCAATAACGTCCAATTTCGATTCAAAATCGGAAATCATATCTTTCAAATCCTTTTTCAATCCTGATTTTCCCTTGAGATAATCCAAATCTTTTTTAACTCTTCTTATGTCGGTGATTGCGGTATTCGCCTTGCTAACTTGGTCTCTCACGTCCATAAGAAAATCAAACTGTTCTTTATAATCGCTCTCCGTGTTGGGCATCCTGGGGTCTTTCACAATGGAAAAGACCTCTTCTGAGGTTTGCCCGTTATAACTCATCTTAACCTTATAACTTCCAGGTACGGCCTTAGGACCCAAATTTGGGGATGAATAGAATACCATACCCTTGAAAGTTCGGTAACCTGGATACCGCATATTCCAGACTAATCTATTACCCCCTGATTTTACTTTTAAAGGTTTATCTGCCGATGGATTTAATTTATCCCCGTTTTCCACTTTGGATGAAAAGCGTTGAATCAAAGTACCATCCATCTCCAATATCTCAATGGACACATCATCTGTTTCTTTTACATCCTCTACATAGTAATTGATGATTGCCCCATTTGGATGGTTTTCACCAACCAATTTTGTGTTTGGTTTTCTCCATCCACCGGATTGCTGCATGCGGTAGGCTTTATCAGGTTTATATAAATAAAACTGTGAATCGGCCATTTCCTTTGAAAGTTGATGCAAAGGGGTTAAGTCATCAATCATCCAAAAACTACGGCCATGCGTGGCGGCAATCAAATCGTTATCCCTAACATGGAGGTCTCGTATGGATGTTATAGGTAGATTCAGTTGAAAAGGCGACCAACTGGAACCGTCATCAAAAGATACATACATCCCCCATTCCGTTCCGGCATATAGCAAACCTTCACGAACCTTGTCAGAACGAATGGCCCTGGTATAATAGTTACTTTTGATTCCTTTGGTAATAATCTGCCACGTTTTGCCATAGTCTGTTGTTTTATAGAGATAGGGAGTATAATCGCCAAACTTGTACGATGTTGCGGCAACATAAGCTGTACCTTTTTTAAATGGGCTCGGGTCAATACAATTAATCATATTAAGTTTAGGACTCATACTTTCAGGGGGTGTGACATTCTCCCAGTTTGCTCCATTATCCCTTGAAACATGAATCAATCCATCATCGCTTCCTACCCAAATAACACCTTCCTCCAAAGGAGACTCGTTAATGGCAAAAATGTTAGAATAGAACTCTGCTCCTGTATTGTCTTGCGTGATAGGCCCACCGGATGATTTGATGGTTTCAGGTAAACCACGGGTAAGGTCGGGAGAAATGGTTTCCCATGATTGCCCTCCATTGGTAGTAGCATGCAGAAAATTCGACCCTACATATAATTTGCTATCATCGTGAATACTGAATTTGACTGGAAAATTCCAGTTAAAGCGGTATTTCATCACCTCAGCACCCGAACCTGCTGGGTTATCCGGCCAAACATTTATGGAGCGGGTTTGGTTTACGGAATGATCTTCTCTCATCATATACCCTTTATATGTTCCTCCGTAAACAATTTCATTATTATTGGGGTCAGGAGCTAAGTGCGCACTTTCACCTCCCGCTGTAGGTTCCCAATCACGTTCGGTAATACTGGACCCAGAGGACCTATTGTTTATCCGAACCGTACTATTATCCTGCTGTGCTCCATAGATCCTATAGGGAAAAGAATTGTCCGTAGTCACTCTATAAAATTGCGCCGTGGGCTGATTGTGATACGTTGTCCAGTTCTCACCCCCATCGTTGGAAACCTGTGCTCCTCCATCATCCGCAATTACCATTCTGTTGTTGTTGTTTGGGTCAATCCATAGGTCATGATGATCTCCGTGTGGTGCATTTTTTAAGGTAAATGTTTTTCCGCCATCGGTTGAAACCCCATAGCTCACGTTCATCACATATACTTTATTCTTGTTCTGGGTATCTGCATAGATTCTACTGTAGTACCAAGCTCTTTGACGTAATGCACGGTTCTCGTTGATTTTCTTCCAAGTTTTCCCGGCGTCTTCCGAACGGAAAACTCCCCCATCTTCCGCTTCTATGATGGCCCATACCCTATTGGAATCTACTGGAGATACTGCAATACCTACAATACCCCAAGGACCTTCAGGTAAACCTGCATATTTTGAGATATCGGTCCAGGTATCCCCTCCATCCGTACTCTTGTACATTTTACTATCGGGTCCTCCACTATCCATCCGGTACCCATTTCGTTTCATCTCCCAAGTTGCCGCATATATAATTCTAGCATTATTGGGGTCCAGAATCAAATCTCCAGCTCCGGCTTTATCACTTTCATAAAGTATCTTTTCCCAGCTCTCGCCCCCATCTTTCGAACGATAGACTCCACGGGTTTCATTAGGTTTCCAGAGATTACCAATAGCAGCTACATACACTAAATCTGGATTTGTAGGGTGTATTCTTATTCTTGAGATATGTTCTGAGCCTTCCAGACCTATATGTTTCCATGTTTCCCCAGCGTCAAGACTTTTCCAAATTCCATTTCCAGAGGAAACATTTCCACGAAGTGTTTGTTCTCCTTCACCAACGTAAATAATATTAGGGTCAGATTCTGAAACGGCAACTGCGCCAATGGACCCTCCAAAATACCCATCGGAAATGCAACTCCATGTGTTGCCTGCATCAGTAGTTTTCCAAACTCCGCCACCAGCGGTTCCCATATAGTAGAGGTTGGGATTATTTAAAACACCTGAGGCAGTTCCAGCACGGCCTCCTCTAAAAGGTCCTACCAAACGCCATTTAATGGAATTATATAAAGATTCCGAATAGTTTTCAGTGATAGCCTTCTTGCTTCGTTTGCGTTGGGCCGCAATATCGTTTGTCTGAGATACAAAAAGTATCAAAAAAAGGTAGAGTAAAAATCGTTTCATAGAGCGTAGTTGTTTTCGTAATCTAAAAATAACAATATAATCACTCAGTAACTACTAAGTGGTTATTTATCTTTTAACACGTAAAAATGATTTTATACTTGGGAAGAATAAAAGCTTATCAGAATTAAAATGAGGTTTAGTAAATAATTTAGCATTCTTCCATGTAACCCTTTTCATTTTTTGGCATCTTTAATGAGGATAGATTAGTAAATAAATCAAGAATGCACATTGACTATACCGATAAATTTTATAATCATTTTGAAAACCATATATACGGAGATTCTGTCTTGAATGGCAATTTTAGAGATAATCGCAAAGTAAACGAGGAAAATTTATTACTCCGCTATAAGGCCAAAATTCCGTTTTTTGATTTTCAACAAAATAGCTTGACCATTCGGTATTTCAAACAGGGACGGGGTAAATTAGTTTTTGAGGACAAAATCTTGAACATCAAAGATGACCAATACCTGGTGTTAAACCCAAACGAAGGTTGGAAATATTACAATGAAAAAAACGATTACATAGATGTCTTGAGCTTCGGCTTGACGGATGAACTAGTTGATGGTTTCACATTTTATTCTACTTCAAAAGAAGAAAAACTATTGGATGATCCCTATGGTAGTCCAGCCGAGAGTCTACATTTCTTTGAAGGCAACCTAAATTCAAATCATTATAATTCAGGGAGGTTGTTGCAACACATGTACAGCTTATCCAATACACAGGATTTTAACCTTGTTTCACCAAAAGACTGGAGCTACGAGATTTTACAGGCATTGGCACTAGATCAGAAATGGAGTCAAAAAATGCTGAAAAACATAGCTGTCAAAAAGAACTCTACCAAAATAGAGACAATGAAACGACTTCTGGTCGCTTATGAGTTTATTCATGATAACATAGAACGGCCAATTTCAATTGAAGAGCTCTCTCAGGAATCTTCATTGTCAAAATTTCATTTATACGACTCTTTCAAAAAAACATTTGGAAAGACGCCCCATCAATATATCAATCGTCTGAAAACACGCAAGGCAAAAGAATTACTGCAATCCAATGATGTTTCTATAAGTGAGGTTGCTGATACTTTAGGTTTCAACGATTTAAGCGTTTTTAGCAAAGTTTTTAAAAAAGCATACGGTTTTTCCCCTTCAAGGCTATTATAAAAACTTAGGTCATTCACATATCCTTAATTTGAGGTAGATTCCATAGACTATCTATTAAATGACTCCCAAAACCAATAGCTGCAACTACCCAAGCTTTTTCCAATAAATATTGATTTTTTGACAAATCTAAAATATGATTCGAATATACTTTTACTGATTTCTAATGAAACATTTATCATCAATCTGGTTACCCAGCATCAGATTCATTTATAAGTATTGACAATCCATTGAAAATAAGCTACTGTGGAAAAATTTCCGGGTATAAAATTTGAAATCAAAAAAATGATAAAAATATATTTCGCAATACTGTTGTTACTTATCTGTATATCTTGTTCAGAAAGGGGTAAAGAACCAACGTATGATCTGGCTATTCAAAATGTAAGTATCTATAATCCTAAGAAGAAAAACGTAGCCAAAAACCAAACCATACTAATAAACGCTGATACCATCGCATTGATTTCCGATGCGTCAAAAACATTCAAGGCAAAAACCACCATAACAAAAAAAGGTAATCTGGTCACACCAGGATTTATAGATACCCATATACACCTGACCCAAATCTTTGGGGATGGAAGTTGGATAGCACCGGACTCCATTGAAGACGAGGAAAACTTTAAACGCATTTTGGGCGAGCTATACCTAAGACATGGAGTAACAACAATTTTTGATATGGGGAGTCCCGAAAAATGGCTGGACGTCACTTTAAAATGGCAAAAATCGCCATCCGCCAAATTCCCAAATATTTATATGACAGGGGGAGCCCTTAAATCTGATGAGGCATATGAGCCCAATATGAATCATGCAGAGGTTTTGAATCCTGCGCATGCAAAAATCAAAATACAACAATATGATAGCCTAGGTATCCAACATATAAAACTGTATTCTTCCTTAAATCCTCCTGAATTGAAAGCAGTCGTTAGCAAGGCAAAAGAGCTTGGTTTAAACGTTTATGGCCATATAGATAGAAATAATATATCCCTAAGTGATGCCATGGGTATGGGAGTTTATAATTTTGAACACTTTTTTACAGTGGCGGAGAGTGTGTTTAACCTTAAGGATTACGAAACACAGTTTAGTGAAAGATTTGGTTTTGACGGGATTCGTTCCATAGATGAATACTCCGCAAAGCTGCTTTTCTTTTTTGTTTTTATCAAGGAGTCTCCAGATTTGGATAAAAAAATGAATCAGCTCCTAGATGAACTTGCCAACAATAAAGCTACCATAAGCACAACCATACATGTTTTAGGCGCAGTGGCCGGGAAAACAGATTTTTTTTCATCCTTCCAAACGTTTCCACTACGAAACAGACCATATTTTCCTTCGTTTTTAGGTGTTCAACAGCAAAGTATTGCAGAGGCGTTCGATACAATGATGGCTTTTTTATTGAAAATGCATCAGAGGGGTATCGAAATCCGGATAGGGACCGACACCCAGCTGGGGGGCAAGGCATTTTTATCTGAGATGATACTCATGAAAAATGCAGGTTTTGAAGTGCCGGACATATTAACCATTGCTACCCTTAATGGAGCAAAAGCAATGGCTATTGATCATCAGTACGGCTCCATTGAAGCAGGAAAAACAGCAGATCTTATCATTTTTGAAGAGAATCCTTTCGATGACTTCAGCAATATATTGGGAAAAAAAACCATAATCAAAGGAGGTGAAACTTTAGTGTTCAAGCCAAGTATTGCCCATACATTTTACAAATTAATTGTAGACCAAAGTCTTGAAGAAGCACTAGAATGGTTTGCGAATAATAAGAACTCAGATAGATATCTTCAGGTCAAGAAATCTGAGTTTAACGAGGTGGCCCGACGGCTTTTAATGCATGATGAAGTCTCAAAAGGCATAGCCCTCCTCAGAGAGATAGAGAAACTATTTCCCAATTCCAAAGCATACAATGATAAAGTTGAATCCCAATTGAACACTACGGGCTACTATTACTTACAAACAGGAAAAATAGAAAAAGCTTTAGAAGTGTTTAAGTACATCGTGGAACTGTATCCAGAGTCTTGGAATGCTTATGATAGTTTAGGAGAAGCCTATTTAGCAAACAATCAGAAAAAGGTTGCCATTGAGAACTACCGGAAATCCGTTAAGCTTAATCCTGAAAATTCAAATGGCTTAAAGGTTCTTCAAGAACTACAAAGTCATTAAAGCATAAATAAAGTTAAAAAGGCTTTGTTTCGATTTCCTATTTTTTTTAACAAGCCGAGATGATACTTAAAATGTTATTCTATAGAAAATGGACAATTCAAAAAAACACCCTAACTTAATGTTAATCGAGCAAATAGAAGACCCAAGCAATCTCCCTAAAAATGCTACTTTGTTTCATGAAGATGTGGTTTGGCGTTTTTTTAACCCCAAACTCCCCGATATGGAAGGTGATTATACGGGCCTAGATGGTATTGGTAATTTTTTCTCAAAGCTTATGAATTTTACCGAAGGAACCTTTAAGCCAAATACTATTCGGATGATTCCTATAGGTTCAGAATTAGTTTTGATGCATAACATTAATGAACTGGAGATAAATGGAAAGAAAGAGAAATTTGACGTCGCTCTGGTTTGGCGAATAGTCGATGGAAAGATTAAAGAAATCTGGGACATTCCGGCTGTTTATTAGAACTCTTCTTGAGTTTTTGTATGGGGACCTAAATCGTTGCAACAATAAACTTGATTCTTGTCAAGTAGCAAGCCCACCTAACTTCGGTTTTACCACTAGTTGCTTATAACACTCTAGTATTCTCTTTTATTAAATGATAAGAGGATTTTTCTTTTTATTCTCCGTGTTTTTTAATTCTGATTTAAGTCTTACCGCATCTTGAATACTATGAAATGTCTAAATCCACCTCCAAGAAATACTGATTTTTTGACAAGTCAATTAAACGCAATAAAAGTAGTTTTGCTTCATATTAAATACGCAAGCAAATTCAAAAAATGTTAAACGTAAGTTTTAAATGCAATTAATTATGAAAAAAGTGCTATTGACGGCATCACTAATCTTTGCCGGTTTAACAAGTGGAAATGCTCAAGAGTTTCAATTAGGAGCAAAAGCAGGCATCAACTTTGCATCTATTACTGGTGATAACACTTCTGATATTACGCCTATTACAGAGTTTCCAAGTTTTGGATTGGTTGCAGAAATTCCATTTTCAGAAAAATTATCTTTTCAACCTGAATTGATGTATTCTGCCCAAGGATTTGATACTAACGACGATTTAGTTTCATTAAATTATCTTACTATTCCTTTAATGACAAAATACTACGTAACTAAAGGGCTAAGCATAGAGGCTGGTCCTCAATTTGGTTATTTGCTTTCTGCAAAACAAGAAGATAACGATGTTGACGATAACTTTAATAGTATAGACTTCGGTGTTAATTTTGGTCTAGGATACAAGCTTGAAAATGGTCTAAATTTTGGGGCAAGGTACAACTTAGGCTTATCAAACATCAATGATGCAGACGAACTTGATGATAAAAATAGAAATGGCGTATTCCAGATTTACGTTGGATTCTTTTTCTGGTAACGCAAGGAAATACAAAATACAAAGCTCAAACATTATAGTTTGGGCTTTTTAGCTTTTACTTATTGAGGCGATTGGGTGTCCTTTGGACATACAGAGTGAGGAGTTGTCCACAGTTAGCACTAAAAAGCACTGATTCCCTTTCAAAGATCATGATTCTTCAAGTATGACCCATTTGAGAGGAAACCTTTCAACTACTATTATCTGGTTGTTAATCGTATGGGTAACCGCGGGATTTGGAGAAGAAATTATTTTTCGAGGGTATTTTATGAGACAGTTTGTCAAATTTTTTGGAGACAGCAAAATCAGTCTCGCAGTTAACATTCTCATTTTTTGTGGCTTTTTTGGTTACATGCACATACAACAAGGAATTACTGGACAAGTTGTTACTGGAACTACCGGTGCACTTTTATCAATCGTTTTCTACTTGCGTAAATACGATTTGTGGTTTAATATCATGGTACGCGGATTTTTTAACACGCTTGGCCTATTGAGTTTTTACTTCGGTTTGGCGTAATTTCGATAGTGACAAAATTTGCTCTTTTGAACTTATACATTCAAAAAAGGCGTTTTGAACAATATTCTGTCCTGAAAGCAAAACAAGAATCATTAAAATATATGTTCGATTAAATGTAACAACTCTAATATTTCTTGGTGTCTTAAATGGAACAATTTTTAAGACATTTTTTTACGCCATTCTAGATTTGGTTTTTTTAAATCGGCCGTTAAAAAGAACGAATCCAATGTAGATATATGTTTATCTTACTTGGATTGATTCCATTGGTATGAAAATGTGGTTTTCAAAAAACTGTTATCCAATTCATCTATTAATGACTTGAAACTTTTCGATTTTCAAGAGCTTGCTCTAAAGCTTTTAGGGCTTTCCCCGGTCTTTTCCTTGAAGAAACGACTAAAATATTGTGGATATTCAAAGCCGAGCTGATAAGCAATCTCGGCAACAGATTTATCACTGCCCAGAAGCAAGTGTTTGGCCTTGTCCAATAACTGAAACTGTATATGCTCTTTAGTGGTCTTTCCGGTAAGATCCTTCAACATATCGCTTAGATACTTTGAAGAAAGGTTGAGTTTGTCGGAAAAAAAGCTCACCTGCGGAATCCCGATCTGTTGAAAATCATTCTGGGAAAAGTACCGTTTCAGTTCTTTCTCGAAAGTGGTGACCACAGACGAATCCGCATCGTTTCGCGTGATGAACTGTCGTTTATAAAAACGTTTGCTATAGGTCATCAACAATTCAATATTGGAAAGGATGACCTCTTTACTGAACTGATCGATGGGTAACATATATTCATCATAAATGTTCTGAAAAACCTGTTCCATCTGTTCTTCTTCTTTTTTGGAAACATGCAGTGCCTCGTTGGTCTCATAATTGAAGAACCCATAGTTATTGATGTCATAGGCCAAATTGGAATTGGCCAGGATATCGGAATCAAAGTACAGTTCCCAGCCTTTAGACTCTTTTGCGTCGCAGGAATCAAAGGATATCGTTTGGTTAGGACCGACAAAACCCAAGACCCCTTCTTGGAAATCATAGGTCTTTCTTCCGTATTCGATATAGCCCTTCAATCTCTTTTTCAGGCTGATGCTGTAAAAGCCAAAAGAGAGCGTTCCCATGGATTTTGCATATTCTGGGATGTCTTCCAAACGGATGATGCCCAGCAGCGGGTGCAGGGGCTCTACGCCGGCCAATTTGCAAAGGTCAATGAATTTGGGGATATGGGTAATTTTTTTTGTTTTGGACATATTAGTGTTTTTTTAGAACCTCCAACCGATAAGTATGTTTGACGGAATAAAGCTAGGCGGAATTACACGATTGATGGCAAATGTCGTATTCCCTGCTTGTTGATCCTCCGTGTTGTTCAAGATAAAGATGATGTTATAATTGATACCTACATTGAAATTTTTCTTTTTAAAGGGATACCAAGTATAACCGACCCCAAGGGAAGAAAACCAATTATCAAAGGAAGTGTCGGCATCAGAAATGGTTTCGTTGACCGTCCACCCTTCATAGCCCAGGCTACCGTTTACGTAGAATCCTGCATCATAGCTTTCTATACTGAAACGGTAACGAGCCTCAGCGGCCACGAGATAATCCCAGTCTACGTTGATGGCCTGGTTATCATTAAAAAAGAGGTCCCTAAAATCATCTGGGAGCTCAAACCCCGCTTCTACGTTCAGACCGAAAGACCATCGCTTGGGCAGATGGTAAATACCCCTTACGCTATAACCGCCAAGGGCAAAGTACGCGGGATTGGTGCTAACACCAAAACTTCCTTTTTCAGGTGATGGGTCCTGTCCTTGCGCATGAAGGCCCAGTAGTCCTATGCCCACAAATACCACAAAGGAGACTATCATTGATTGTTTTCGAATATTGTTCATAATTTCCATTTTAAATTGTTAAAATTTATTTTTTCAAATAATTAATTAAGGGCACCGTATTGATAGAGGCTTTTAGCATAATCCAATATGGCCCGTTCGTTGGGGATTAGGTTCCAGCCCAATAGCTTCCTTGACTTTAAGGCTTCGACCTTACATTCGCTTCCCAATTCTGTGATCAGCGGGGCGGTCTCCTTATCGATAATGCTAAAGATCCTCACCATAACGTCGGGTAGGGAATTTGTGGGGACCTTCTTATCGGGTGTTTTTTTTGATAATGATCATGGTTTGCGCTCCTTAGAATTGGACTGCTTGGTCCATTGCATTAATTTTCAATTGTCTCGTTCTTTTTGTTTCCTATTGTTCTTTGTAAATGAATGCCTTGATATCGTTTGTTGCTATAGGCCCACCATGTCCTGGATACCACCAATTAATATGGGATTTTTGGGAAAGTTCTTCAATGTCTTGAAGGTTGTCCTGCAAATCGCAAATAAATAGATGATAGGCCGGTTTTTTTGAATTCAACACCTTGCCCCGTATCAAATCCCCAACGAATAAAGCGTCACCCACTTCAATGTAAACAGAACCCGCCGTGTGTCCAGGGATAGGGTGGACGGACCCCTTTATACCTAGGGTGGAAAGATCAAAATGTCCTTTAATAAATATATCCGCTTCAAAATCTTTATACGTTCTCTTCGCGTGCGTCTGTTTTATCAATCGACCTAGTGGTCCACGGGGGCATATGTGGTTATCCTTCCCTTTACCCTCTATGATTTCCTCTTCTCCTGCACCCACTAAAACCTTGATTCCGTATTTTTCCTGGAAAAAACGGGCGTTACCCGCATGATCAGGATGGGCATGGGTCAAAATGAGATATTTGATTTTTTTTGGGTCTATACCGCTATCAATCAATTTTGATTCAATGGTACTACCCTTGTTCGGATTCCCGGAATCAATCATCAAATAGGTATTGCCGGATTGCACAACATAGATGTTGGTAAAATTTTGGGTTATTTTAATTACATTAAAATCAACGTGTTTCTCTAATGAACCCGTGGCGGAAAAATCCAGAAAATATGAAAAGGTAAATACCCCAATCGTACTCAAAAACATTAAAAACTTCATCTATGCAAAATTTGTTTTATGCATCATCCTTATTATTTGCGATGCAAAATTGTTGAATCAAATACCAAAAAAAGTATACAAAAGGCGGAAGTATTTATACAAAAGGCGGGAAATAAAGTAAAATTTCCCATACAGCATAGAAAACTATATTCTTTAGGGCTCGGTTCGAATAATTAAGGTCATGACAAGTTTAGTGTCTACCTGCTCAAAATAGCTTATATACTAAAGCGCTTGAGGATGAGTCTTTTAAAACCAACAAGTAAAAGAACATCACTCATTTTTTTAGTTCATGCTAAGAAATAGCCTTATTGAAGCGTTTGGAATTTGTCTTCATTTTTTTGTTAGCTTTCCTGTAGTTGACGACTAAAATTTAGGTATATATCTAATCAAGGAAACTTAAAAGAATGAAAACAATAAGAAAGGTCATCCAGGGAGATGTCAAATATTTGAAGGAAGTATTGGATTCAATTGAACTGTTCCCTTCTGAAATGCTTGACGATATGATTTCAGACTATTTCGATAATCCCGACTCAGAAGATATTTGGTTCACGGCTCTGGACAATGAAAAACCAGTAGCGATAGGTTTTTGTGCACCGGAGAAGCTTACCGAGGGAACCTATAATCTCTATGCTATCGGAGTAAGGAATGATATACAAGCTAGTGGAATTGGAAGTAAGATGATGGCCTATATCGAAAAGTACTTAAAAGATAAAGGTCATAGAATCTTAATAGTAGATACGTCTGGAACGGATGATTTCAGATTGACAAGAAAATTCTATGAAAAATTAGACTATACCAAAGAAGCCATTATTCGAGACTTTTGGCAAAAAGGCGATGATAAGGTCATTTATTGGAAGAAGTTAAATTAAAAAATCACCTACCTGTATCCTAAAACCAAGGTTTTTTTGGGACATGAGAAACGATTTAAGATAAATGGTTTCATCGCATCCGCCCTCGAACCTGATTTCCACACGCCTATAAACATTGGCCTTGAAGAGAGGCACTGAAATCAAGTAACCGAATAGGTAGCCTTTACAGGTCATTTTAGTACAAAATCAACTAATTTAAATGGAATACTTAAAACAAAAAACTCTGATAATCATATGATTGCCAGAGTTTAATTGTTAACAGAGTATTAAAAGTCGGGATGACAGGATTTGAACCTGCGACCCCACGCCCCCCAGGCGTGTGCGCTACCGGGCTGCGCTACATCCCGAAAATGGATTGCAAAAATAGAAATTTTACAGAATTAACGGCTTTCTTTTGAAACAATTGGTTAATTATCCTGAAGATTATTTTCCAGATAAGAATTCTCTAATTTCCAAGCTAAGTGCTTCCCTAGCTTCAGGGGAATCATTGATGGGATTCAATAAGAAATAGCTCAAGGTTTGATCTTGACAAAATTCCTCCAAATCTTGACCTCCCCATAAGTAGTAGCTTGTGAGAATGGTATGATAATCAATTTTATAAGGTTTATACGCTTCGCTATATCCGTTTAAATATAGATTAAGGCGAAAAATGGAATGATTAAGATTTACCTTTTCATCAAGAAGAAATGATGAAAGTTGAAAATTTAGATTTTTACTCATTTGTGCTATACTATCTTTCTCTTTCTGGACTACATGTACATCAGAAAGAGAAAGAATTTAGGTCATTGATAGTTAGTTCATCGGTTAAAGACCAACGGTATTTGAATATTTCCTAAATATAGTATAAAAAACGCTTTTGATTACCTAAGTAGTGTGAAATGTCCTACGAATTGTTGTTTTTCATTATCGTTAGCATTTACCACATACCAGTAGTCTCCTGTTGGCAAGGGAGATCCTTCATAGGTACCATCCCATTTTCTAACCTGATCCAATCGGGCTACCACCCTACCATAACGATCATAGATAATCACATCAATATCAGGGAAAAACTCTCTGTTTTGAGGATACCAGAAATCATTCATATTATCCCCGTCCGGAGTAAAGAAAGGGGGGAAATCTGGCATTCCTTCAAAATTGAAAGGCAACACAAAATTGGCAACGCAACCATTTTGGTCTACTACCATAATGTTTACAGTAGCATCCTCAATAATGTTGAACACATTGTTTTCTCCTGTTGATTCCCCTTGGAAGAAGTATTCATAGCCCCCAAATCCACCCGAAGCGGTAGCGGTAATTTCATTTGGACCGGTTTTCTCAGCTTCCAAAACAAGAGGTTCGTATGCATCAATTTCGAATTCCACGAAGGTGACACATCCATTTTGATGGTATATATAGACCGTATGCTCTCCTGGTGCCAAATCTGCAAATGTTCGTTGGTCAGAAGCTACCTGTATATCTTCAACATCTAAAGAAAACAACAAGCTGGATAGTAAAGAACTATCTTGAATTGAAATGGTGGTTGTGCTATTTGGAAATATACCTTCACAACCATATTCAACTATAGGTTCGGCTATTATCTCTATACCTAGATCAATTTCAGCGATTACATTGGTTTCACATCCATTGGCATCTCTAACAAATACTACATAGGTTTCACCTCCAACAAGATTATCAAAGAACATGGTATCGTTTTGAACGAAATCTGCATCATCTGTTGAATTGACACTGGTATAATACGGTGCAGTACCTCCGGTTACGGATAAAGTCATAGTACCATCTTCATCTCCCAAGCAAGTTTCTGGTGTCGTAGAAACTACCCCAGCCAAAAGCTCCATGGGTTGGGTAATTTCAACGGTTCGGGTAATGGTACATCCTAAATCATCCTGAATAATAACATCATAGCTTCGAGGAGGAAGGTCGTTGAATGTACGTCTGTTAGGATGTACAGGATCATCTCCCACAAAGAACTCGCTCAAGTTATCAGAAATAGAATAGCGTATAGCGCCTGTTCCACCACTTGCTTCAATAATGATTTGACCATTACTGTCTCCTGCACACAAAACTGGTACTGCTTCCAAATACTCTAATACCAATGGTGGTTTTGGTTCAATGACTATTGGGGTCGAAATGGCTTCACAACCACCACTTTGCGCATATACAAAATACGTTCCTGGCGCAAGGTCTCTGAAAATTCCAGAAGCCTGTGCGGGTCTAACCGTGTTTGCTGCTGTTGGATTAGGAGGTGTATTGGAATTCAATAAAGTATACATATAACTACCTATTCCTCCAAATGCTTCTGAACGAATAATACCTGTTGCTTCCCCAGCACAATTAATGGTCGCATTTGCTAAATCGAGCGCAATAACTAAAGGAGCAGCTGGATCCAAAGAGATCTGATTGGAACTTTCAAAAGGACATCCATTGGAATTCTGCACATCGTATTGGAATGGTCCTGGATCTATGGTAATATCAGCAGAGATTTCAATACTGGTCATTCCAACTCCGAATGGCACAAATGAATCTGCAGTACCAGACCTTCTGTAGAAGTAATCTACTCCTACTTCAGGATTGGTAACCGTTAATTCCATTCTACCCAAATCTCCACATCCTGGAGGTTGCAACTCTACCAATTGAGCAATTACAATTTCTGGATCTTGAACGGTAATTGGGATGGTTGTAAAACTGCAGTTCCATCCATCAAAAATGGTGATAGTATAATCTCCAGCCGATAGGTTGGCAAACGTTGGGGTGGTCTGCAAACCACTATTTGTACCATCAGTAATTCTATTCAGTTGATACAAGTAATTACCAGGCCCTTGACCTCCTAAAATGTTATGAGCTTCAATAATTCCATCATTGTCATTATTGCAACGTAAAGGTTGTACTACCTGAATATCAGCAGTTATGGGAGTAGGCAATGGTAAATTAATGGTATTAAACCTCTCACATCCTTCCGCATCCCTAATATTTACTCTGTAGGTACCCGTAGATAATCCTTGAAACACAGGATTTGTGTTGGGATAATCTACCAAAACGGTAATTCCATCAGGGGCAATAAGTTGATATTCGTATCCGCCCCAACCACCATCTCCTGAGGCAGTAATTTCACCAAATCCAGGAACATTACAGGTAACCTCCCCGGTTTGAACCAATGGAACGGTCAATTCTCTGTCTGGAGATCTTACTGTGGTCACATTACTTACCACATCACAAAACGGTGTATCCAAAGCTTCTACCCGAACCACCAAATTTCCAGCGGGTAACCCAGTGATTATCTCAGGTGTATTTATTGGTGCGTTGGTATCAAAACTTCCTGTGACTCCTGTAGAGGTTTCAACACCGCCACTATCACGCGTAAAGACTTCGTAGTTGTATTGACCACTATAATTATTGACCTCTAGGCTGATTTCACCATCATTACCGTTAAAACAAGTAACTGGACGTACCTCAGCAATTAAGGCTTCAATATTGTTGTATTCAGGCATGTTTACGGTTGGAGTGAGATAAGTACATCCTCCACTTCCAATATCGGTAACTGCAAAAATGTAATCCCCAGGTGTAGAAATATCCCAAGTCACCCTATCTGTTCCACCTGAATTTCTTGCAGGTTCTGAACCTAAAGGCAATATCTCAACTTCATAGTTACCGGGTCCTTCGTTTATTATTATATCAATAGAACCTGGGCTTACTCCAGTTCCTGAAGCATCACACGTAATTTGATTTACGCTGAAACTAAACGTTATGTCCGTAGGTGTATTAATGGTCACCGTGGCCGTGTCTTCACAGCCGTTTTGGTCTCTTGCAGTGAGAATTATGGTTTGGTTTGTACCATTATCAATCACTTCAAAGGTATTGCTGGTCTGGAAATTGGTTCCATCAAATTGTGGTGTTCCGTCATTCATACTATAGGTGTATGGCCCTGTACCTGTGGCCGTCCCTGTACCATCACCGTTGGAATCCGTGAAAATAGTTATTGTGGCTGTACTGAATTGATTACTCGCCGGATTACACGTAAAGTCCGTATTTATAGCATTCGCTAATAATTCAGTTGGCTCGGTAATGATTATGTTTCCGGAACGATCTGAACATCCCCTATCTGAAACAACTTCTACCTGATACGTTCCGGGTGCCAAATTATCAAACAAGGCCATAGGTTGTGGACCAGCAACTATTGTAGAACTTGCACCGTCATACAAAATGAAACTTAAAGGAGTATCCGTATCGCTTCCGGGCTGTAACTCAACAGAAATAGTGCCATCATCCGCATTATTACAACTAATGTCCGTATCCGGGGTAGCCGTAATTACGGGTGTATTCACTAAAGAAACATTCACTAGGGCTTCATCTGTACACAATGGTGTTGTATTGGAGCTTAAATCTGTTACCAAGATGTTATAATCTCCTGGTAAAACATTAGTAAAAGTGTTGGAACTTTGAGCAGGACCAATGTTAGCCAAAGTAGCCGCATTCCTTAACTGAAACTCAAAGTTTCCACTTCCCCCAGTAGTACTTACTGTAATCTCTCCATCACCAGCATTACATGTAGGTAAAGAAGTTGCATCAGCAGTAATGGCAAAGAAATCAAATACCTCAGCATTTACGGTTGTGGTACAACCGTTACCATCACGAATGGTTATCACATAACTACCTGGGTTGGGAACTACAAAATTCGGACTGTTCTGAAAACCACTGCCAATATCATATTGAAAAGTAGTCTCAGGAGCGGGTCCAGAAGTTAGTGGAGCTGTTACATTTATTTGATAACCGCTGGTAGCTGTACACTGATTAATCACATCGATTGCAGGCGTAGGTATGCCCGGGTCTTGAGCAACGGTTGCTGTGGTAAACGCGGTACACCCATTGGCATCCCTCACATAGAAATCATAATCCGTGGGATATGGAGCTCCTATTTCGAAAGTAGTATCACTTGAAAAAGTGGAAGGAACTGGGTCACCTGTTGGGACAAAAGCATATTCATAAGGTCCTGTACTTCCAAATCCTCGTACCGTGACAAAAGCCCCAGCGTTACAGGTAGCGTTCACATTACTGTCTATTGCAATAAAAGGAGAATTTAATCCAATAAAAACCAAGGTACTTCCAGCACAACCGGTAACCGTGTCGGTTACAATGATTTGATAGTTTCCTGGTGCTAATCCGGTAAAGGTATCACTAAAAGGCATCGCTTGACCCGAATATGTTTGCGGCCCAGATATTGTTGCTCCAGTATCCGTGTTTTCCAAAGTAACTTCAAAGTCTCCACCAGGAATTCCAGTTACATCATAGTCAATCACACCACTTCCTGAGATATTACAGGATGCCGTTGTAGCCGTAGCAGCAACAGTTACTGGATTAGCCGGTCCAATAGGATCAATTTCCTCTATGTAGGTACATCCGTTTGCATCTCTAACTTCAACAAAGTAGGTAACGCCAGGAACTACCTGTCCGGTAAAATCATATGTGTCCCCAGGTACCGGAGCGTTGTCGGCTGGGTTAAAAGTGGGTTGACCTACAAGTCGAAACTCATAAGGCGCCGTACCGCCTACAGCTCTTACCCGATATGGGAACGATGTATCATTACATAATAGAGGGGCAGGATCTAAGGGTATTAAATCAAGTTGGTTTTGGTCTATTACAAAATCATCCCGATCTTCACATCCTTCAGAGTCTCGAGTTACTACCGTATAGTTACCCAATGGCAAGTTTGGAAACGTAACCGTAGTGCTTGCAGTTCCAATTGATGAGGCAATTAACCCACCATTGGCATCAAACAGTTCATAATCAAAAGGAGCAACACCGTTAGCAATTGTTGTGGATACCGAACCTTCAACCGCACCGGAAGAACAGACTGCATCTACAGGAGTCGGCGTAGCATCCAATGGTGTGCTGCTGCCAATGGTAACATCGTAAATTGGACTGACACATCCTCTACTATCTCGTATTACGAATCCTGTTTGCAATCCAGGACCATAGCCAGAAAAGATATTTTGACTACTAAAAGTAGCTCCTCCATCATTACTGTACTCATATGGTGGAACACCTTGGGTCGTGTCCGGAATCAATTCCACGATTCCACTAGTCAAATCCCCACATTGGGTATCGGTCCCTACTATGGAACCTGCTATAGTTTCTGGTGGGGTTATGGTAACAACATTGGACTCCGTAGTACAACCTTGACTATCTGTAACCAAAAACTGGAAGGTAGTATCGGTTGTGATGGAACCGTCATTGGGAACATTGTAAACAAATGAGTTTCCTGTTATATTGTTACTATTGGATGTGTAGGGTGCCCCATTAATACTTACCTCATAAATATCATAATTACCCCCCGAAGTATATCCGTTGCTAATATCAACTTGTATTTGAGCAGGTGGTCCGGCGCAGTCCAACTCTTGAATTATTGTAGCATTGGCTATTACTTGTGGTTCTATAGTTCTGGTCACTGTATCCCTACAATCATTGGCGTCAACAACTTCTATGGTATAAGTGCCAGGAGTAAGTCCACTAAATGAATTACTTGCCCCTAATGGTCCGCCATTGATTCGGTATTGGTACGGGGCAGCTCCAGAAGAAGCGTTTACTACCAAAGTGGCCGCATTAAAATTATCGTAGCATAAATCAGATGCGCCTAAATCTAAAGTCAAGGTTGGAGCATCCAATCGTGTCAATGTAAAACTATCTGTAACTGTACATCCGTTCGCATCCGTCACGCTTACTTGATACACACCATCTTGAGAAAGATTAGAGAATACCGGCCCATTTTTCGGACCTCTTGTAGAACTATCTGGTTGAGTAAGTGTATAACGATTACCTCCCCATCCACCAACAGTGTTAACCCTGACGGCTCCGATGTTTCCATTTTGACAGCTCATTGCTGTAACATCCAAACTGGAGATAGCGAATGCAGTAGAAGGTTCCTCAATGACCAATGTGGCTGTATCCGTACAATTGGTTTCTTCATCAGTAACTGTAATCACATAGCTTCCAGCAGAAAGACCCGTCAACGGAATGATACTATTATTCTGTGCTGTAAAGACTGTTCCTCCGTCAATACTGTAACTATAGGTAGTATTAAAACCATCAACCAAATACCTACCCTCTCCATCAGAATCGCCTACACAAGTAACCACACGAGTTTGTTGGGCCTGGACACCAATAGAACTGATATCGGTAATCGCATAATTTTCATCATAGGAACATCCTTCCGCGTCAGTGACCCTAAATGTGTATGTTCCCAATCCCAGCCCAACAAAGCTGTTATTGTTCCCATTATTAATGGCACTAGCCGTTGGGGCCACAATTTCGTAAGTATAAGGAGCTGTTCCACCAGTAACGGTAACGTCAATAGTGGCCGTAGTTGTGATACAATTCAGACTGGAAATGGCAAAATCCATGTCTGTCGGCTTGTCCAAAGCATTGAAAACAATATCTGGAAGGGGTTGTACACATCCATTAGCATCCCGTACCAAAGGGGTATAACTTCCAACTCCTAAGTTGGGAAATACAGGGCTGGTACCAAATCCTGCTCCAATACTAAATTCGTAAGGCCCAGTACCGCCTGAAATACCTGAAATGGTAATTTGTCCCCCCGTTTCATTCAAACAAGTGGGCGCGGAATCTGCACTCGCCGAAGCGGTAATATTGGAAGGTGTTCCAATAGTGGCAACTTGAGGAGTTGTGGTACAAGAAAATGTATCTTGTTCATATCTCAAGACTATATCATATGTTCCCGGAGCTAGATTGGAGAATACATTACTTATTTGAAAAGTTGCTCCATTGTCCGCACTGTATTCAATTTCATAACCAAATCCATTTACAATATTAACAGTAACACGTCCATTATTAGAACCACCACAATTAGCATCTTCTTCAGTTATAGTATATGTTGGGGGTGGTATATCTTGTACGTCTACCAGTGCACTTCTTTGGCATCCATTGGCATCCTCTACCAAAATGGAGTATGTTCCGGAAGTAGTTACCGCAAATGAGCTGGAAGTTGTATAGGTTGGACCAAATGCACCTCCATCTACACTAAAGCGATAAGGTGCTGTACCTCCTGAAGTTGTAACATCTACATCAATGGATGTGGCACCACAACCAAAACTGTCTGAGGCTGTTGCTGATACATCCAAGGGACTAATACCACTACCTATCTCAATAGGTACCCCATTTAGGTCTTGTGTAATGATTTCCGAGCAATCATTGGTTTCCACTCGAATACTGTAGACTCCAGTACCCACATTGGCGAAGGTATAAGTGTCAGAAGCATTGGGCCCAAAAGTATCAACGGTTATTCCATCTTTAATCAAACGATAGGTATAAAATCCCGGGACACCGGACACCTGTACATCAATACTACCCAATTCACCACTACAAAGAATATCATTAGCAGTTACGTCTACATTAATGTTCAAGTCTTGGACAGTAACCAAATTAGATGGGAAAATACATGCACTTGAAGGTGAATTTCTCAAACGTACAAAAACACGATAGTCTCCCGGTGCAATAATATCGAAAAATGGATCATTTTGATATGGTCCCGCAGCACTGTTCAAGCTATATTCATAACCTGCAGGTACGTTGGTTACCTCTACCCTACCTGGGTTTCCACAAATAATATCATCATGAATTAATTGAGGATCTAAAGGGTTCAAAGTAGACTTGAAGTAAAAATATTGACCTGAGTCCACACGAACCCTAAACTCACCATCTGTAGATAGGTTAAAGGTTGGGCCGGTTCCTACGGTATTCCATGTACATGAAGCATTAATGGTGGGACAATCCTCTACAACAGTAGGCGCACAAGTATTGGGGTCCAATTGCTGCCACTCATAATTAGAACCTGATTGAGAAAGACTAAGGGTCCTAGTATCACTGGTACCGCAAAGAAAAAATTTGGCCAAAGTACTTCCATCGTTGGGGCAAACCACTTGTTCATCAGCACCTTGAATTATGGTCATGAACATTGGGCTCGCCATGTTGGAAAAGCTACCGCCTAAGGTATTCCGTTTACTTTCGGATGTTATGGATTCTTTTTCTGTGGTAGACTCAGAAATAACAGATGTCGCTTTGGAGATAAGTCCATTGACACTGGTTTCAGTTAATACCGTGGTTCCATATATTGAGGCTGATATGAACAACACGGCATAGATTACATGCCTTGTTTTTCGAGGAAGCATAGGTTAAGTCTTGTTATGGCTTAAATATCAGATTTGGGTCTTAATATTCAGCAATTGTAATTTTCTAAACTTATATTAAACTATTTGTCGTTCGACTTTAATTAGCCGTATTTTGTCTACATTTTCTAACTTTTCAACGTAAAACTATGAAAAAAAGTGCGCTGACCCCCTATTTTTTCGTTGTACTGCTCACTTCTTCATGTGCCCAAAAGACAGATAAGAGTATAAATATTCCTCAAAAAGACTTCTTTTCGCTTCAATTAGTGGTAGATGAAATTCAGAATCCTTGGGGCATGACATTTCTTCCTGAAGGGGGCATGCTAGTAACAGAAAAAGGTGGAAAATTACTATTGGTAGAGTCCGGAAAAACAAGTGAAATTCAAAATCTGCCAAAGGTTTATGTTCGGGGACAGGGAGGTTTAATGGATATAGAATTACATCCCAACTATAAGGAAAATGGTTGGCTGTATTTATCATACTCTTCTAGTGAGGGTAGTGGCTCTGGAGGCAACACAGCAATTATGCGGGCTAAACTGAAAGGAAATGAACTTACTGAAAAACAAGTGCTTTACAAAGGAGTTCCCAATACTACAAAAGGACAACATTTTGGCAGTCGATTGGAATTTGACAATCAAGGTTTTTTATACTTCTCCATAGGAGACAGAGGTAATCGTGATGTAAATCCTCAAGATATTACTAGAGACGGAGGCAAGATTTATCGAATCAAGGATAATGGTGAAATTCCAGAAGACAATCCCTTTGTAGACAAAAAAGGGGCGAAATCGGCTATTTTCAGTTATGGACATCGAAATCCACAAGGTTTGGTCAAACATCCTGTTACTGGGGATATTTGGGAACATGAACATGGTCCTCGAGGTGGGGATGAAATCAATATCATTCAAAAAGGGAAAAACTACGGTTGGCCAGTAATTACGTACGGTATTAACTATATAGGAACAAAAATCACTGATGAGACCTCAAGACCTGGAATGGAGCAACCTACTTATCAATGGACACCTTCAATTGCTCCCTGCGGGATGGCATTTGTTACATCAACCAAGTATCCTGAGTGGGAAGGAAATCTTTTGGTAGGCTCACTTTCTTTTCAATATTTGGAACGCCTCGAGTTAAAAAACAATAAAGTGGTCTATAGAGAAAAGCTACTAGATGGACAAGGTAGGCTGAGAAATGTAAAACAAGGTCCTGATGGATATATTTATGTTGGGATTGAGGGGAAAGGAATCTTTAGATTGGTTCCTAAATAAATCAAGACAACCCCTGAAGGGTTTTTGAAGCTTTTTTTGAGACTGATTTTCGCTCATCTTGCACTAACCTATTTAAATGCGGAATAATCCATTCTTTCAACACCCCATCCTTTTCAGCCCACTTTCCTAAGGTTTCCATGGTTTGATTAAGAACAATCCAATCGGAATGGGCTGCCAAGTTTTTCTTCAGTATTTCTTGTGCTTTGGATTTTTGAGTAGTTGAAAGGTCTTTTTCCAAAATCAAAAATAGTTGGGCTAAAGTCCATTGTGTAGAGGCTTGATCAATTTTTGAAATCTCATTCAACAACCTATCCACATAAGGTAAAACAATAGATTTATTCGCTTTACAAATACGCTTTATTCCATTAGAAACACGTAAACGTACTACTTCATCTTTACTGAAATAGCAGTTAAAAAAATCATCGAAACGTAAGGTATGCTGTAAAACTTCCTTAACTACCTCAAGGGTATTTCCCAAAGAATTTGGGTGACCTCCGGTAAGTCGGTCCTCAAAACTCATTTTTCCTTTAGGGCTTCCATGGCTTTTTTGACAGAGCCATATTTAATGAGAGCTTTCTCTGCATCATCATAGCTAAGTTCCAATTCTTCGACCAAATACCGGGTTCCTCTATCTACAAGTTTGGTATTGCTCAATTGCATGTTGACCATTTTGTTCCCTTTGACTCTCCCTATACGAATCATAAGGGCGGTTGAAATCATATTAAGTACCATCTTTTGGCTGGTACCACTTTTCATACGCGTACTTCCAGTTACAAATTCAGGACCTACCACTACTTCAATGCCAATATCACTTTCTAGGGATAGCGGAGAACCAGGATTGTTTGTAATGCCAGCGGTAAGTATACCATGGCTTTTAGCGTCGTGTATACCTCCCAATACATAAGGTGTGGTTCCTGATGCAGCTATTCCCACTAGGACATCATTCTGATTAATATTGTATTCGTTCAAGTCCTTCCATGCCTGATTTGTGTCATCTTCGGCAAACTCTACAGCTTTTCGTATGGCACTATCTCCGCCAGCAATAAGACCAATGACTCGGTCATGAGGCATTCCAAAAGTTGGTGGAATTTCGGAAGCATCCAGAATACCTAATCTACCACTTGTTCCCGCTCCTATATAAAACAAACGTCCCCCTCTTTCAAATCTCGTGGTAATTTCATCCACTAAATGTGAAATTTTGGGAAGCACTTTTTCTACAGCATCGGCAACTTTTTTATCTTCATTGTTGATGCTGGATATAATATCCAAAGTATCCATCTGTTCCAGCGCATCATAATGGGAAGGCTCTTCGGTTATCTTCACGTGTTTTTCGTTCACAATCACAGTAATTGTAAGTTCATAGTTTTAAAGGCATCAAGTTTAATGTCCCAAGGTTCCAATTCGGTGATTAGGACATCTACCTCATCGGCACCACATATTTTATACCGCTGCAAAGATCCTATTTTTTCAGAAATACAAGGGGAAACCACTTTTCTGGAACTGTGAATCATTGCCTTTTTCATTTGTACGATTTCCCAATCAAATTCGGTCAGTCCTTCAACAGGGTGAATAGAGTTGGTACCTAAAAAGCAAATATCCACTTTTATTTCGGATAACATATTAATTGCACTTCCTCCAACAGTGATTTGCGAATCTTTGGAAAGCCTACCTCCTATAAAAATGACCTCCACATTTGATTTTGTCAATAATTGAACTGCTATGGGGAGGCTTGGAGTAAAGCAAGTAAGTTGCATTTTAGAGGGAAGCCTTCGAGCAAGTTCCAAGTTTGTTGTTCCGCCACTTAGTAGAATAACTTGTCCTTCTTTTATTAAGGTAATTGCCTTTTCCGCAATCTGGGATTTCTTTTCTAAAGAGTAAACCTTCTTACCAACAGGACTATATGTATTAAACCCAAGAGAAACCGCACCACCATGTACCTTTTTTAATTGATCCGAGTTATGTAGCTCCTTAATATCACGTCGTACCGTATCTACCGAGACCTTCAACAAATCCGCGATATCCGTAAGCAATACCTTATTATGGATTCTCACTTCATTTAAAATGAATTGATGTCTTTCTTCCTTTAGCATACGGAGCGCAAAGTTAAATAAATCTTAAAACGAACTTCAATTACAGCAAAATACGGCAAATATGACAGAAAATTAAACAAAAATCGATAAATATTGCAAATAATCATACTAATTGCTGTTTTTTGCATACATTTGAGATGAGTATTTCGATTTTTTGCAAGAACACTATAGAATATATTAATGAATCCTAGCTTACTCGAGGACCGTACATTTGAGAAAATCCACACCATAATTCAGGAGGATTCCAATAAAGCATCGCTTTTTGTGGCTAATGAAATTGCTCGCTTAATTCAAGAAAAACAAAAAGAAGGCAAAAAGGCGATTCTTGGCTTGGCAACAGGATCTACACCAACCAAGGTATACGAGTATTTAGTTCAGTTTCATAAAGAAGGTAGACTAAGTTTTAAAAATGTAATCACTTTCAATTTAGACGAATACTATCCAATGGAACCAAACTCCTTGCATAGTTATGTTCGGTTTATGAAAGAACATCTTTTTGACCATGTTGATATAGATTCGGAAAACATTCATATTCCTGATGGAAGTCTGTCACCTGATGAAATTCGGGATTACTGTATTGATTACGAGAAAAAAATTCAAAATGTTGGGGGAATTGATATTCAAGTTTTAGGAATAGGCCGAACAGGGCATATTGGTTTTAATGAACCTGGGTCTTCACTTAATAGTAAAACAAGGCTAATCAGATTAGATCGTGTAACCCGACTAGATGCAGCCAGTGATTTCTTTGGTCAAGAGAACGTTCCCAAGCGTGCAATAACCATGGGTGTTGGAACCATACTATCAGCCAAAAAAATAATTTTGATGGCTTGGGGAGAGGGAAAAGCAGATGTCATACAACAATCGGTTGAAGGCCCAATTAAGGAATCCATTCCTGCTACTTTTTTGCAGCACCACTCCAATTGCGACTTTGTTCTGGACGATGCCTCTTCATCTAAATTGACACGCATTCAGACGCCTTGGCTGGTCTCAGAATGTAATTGGAATGATCAGTTAATCAAAAGTGCCACTATATGGCTTTCCGAAAAGTTGCAGAAAGCGATTCTAAAACTTACCAACGAAGATTACAATGAATATGGTATGGGTAACCTTGTGGCCGAGATAGGCTCAGCCGAGCAGATTAACTTAAAAGTATTCAATCAACTTCAGCGAACCATTACAGGTTGGCCAGGCGGCAAACCCAATGCTGATGACAGTCAACGTCCTGAAAGAGCAAACCCACACCCAAAGACCTCCTTAATATTTAGTCCCCACCCAGATGATGATGTGATTTCCATGGGTGGGACTCTGCTACGTTTGGTTGACCAAGGGCATGATATTCATATCGCCTATCAAACTTCTGGAAACATTGCTGTTTTTGATGACGAGGTAATCCGGTTTTTGGATTTTGCTGCCGCAGTACAAGAAGACAATGCAGAATTAGATGAAAAACTTAAAGAGGTAAGAGAATTCATGGCTTCAAAGAAACCAGGGCAAGTTGATAGTGCCGAAATACAAAACTTCAAGGGTCTAATAAGAAGAGGAGAAGCCTTAGCTGCCTGTCGTTATTGTGGAGTGAAGGAAAAAAATGCTCACTTTCTCAACCTTCCTTTTTATGAGACGGGAACTGTAAAAAAGAAACCACATTCTGAAGAAGATGTAAAAATCACTTATGATTTACTAAATAAAGTAAAGCCCAATCAAATATTTGCCGCAGGGGATTTATCAGACCCGCACGGTACCCATCGGGTTTGTCTAGAAATTATATATCAAGCTATTGATTTGCTGAAAAAGAATCGAGAAGACTGGATAAACAATTGCTACGTATGGCTCTACAGAGGAGCTTGGCAAGAATGGGAAGTCGCAGACATGGAAATGACGGTACCTATTGGACCCAAAGATATGGCACGGAAGAAAAATGCCATTTTTAAACATCAATCCCAAAAGGACAGTGCCATGTTTCCAGGAAATGACGAACGCGAATTCTGGCAAAGGGCAGAGCAAAGAAACAAAGAGACCGCTAACCGCTATAACGCCTTGGGCATGGCTGAATATGAAGCCATGGAGGGGTTTGTGCGGTATCATTTTAATTTTAACTAAAAACTAACTTCTGTATGCGAAAACTGTATGATTATTTAAAAAAAACAGGGTTCCTGCTCGCGGCGTGTTGCTTTTTGACCTCATCATCGATATGGTCCCAAAGTCAATACACATTTAACGGAACCATAACGGAAAATGGGACAAACCAGCCTTTGTCCGGAGCCTCTGTATTTATTGAAGGCACCTCATTCGGAACTATAACCGATTTTGATGGTAACTATAGTTTTACTGCCACCTTAGAGCAAGGTTCGGTAAATCTAAGCATTAGCTCTTTAGGGTTTACAACGCAAAATATTGCTATTGACTTAGGCTCAAGCTCATCAATTACTACGGATGTGGTCATGGTAGAAGATTTATTGAGCTTGGACGAAGTAGTGGTTACGGGTAACCCTGTTGGTGTAAACAAAAGGACACTGGGTAATGCCATTTCATCCGTTAAATCTGAGGATTTGGTAAACAATGGTGCAATTGCTGTGGATCAAGCCATTTCTGGTAAAATATCTGGAGCCTTGGTACAACAAAATTCTGGTGACCCTGCAGGTGGAATAAGTATCCGTCTTAGGGGGCCTAGTACGGTCTTGGGAAATTCTGACCCGCTCTACATTGTGGATGGGATAATAATCAGTAATTCCAGTAACAGTAATGACTTAGTGGATTTGGGAGGAACATCCCAAAACCGTCTTGTGGATTTGAATCCAAATGATATTGAACGGATTGAAATCATCAAGGGAGCGGCTGCAGCGGCCATTTATGGTTCTCGAGCAAGTAACGGTGTGGTTCAGATTTTTACTAAAAAAGGACGGACTGGAGCTCCGAAGTTTAATTTTTCAACCAACGTTCGAGTCAATGAGTTAAGAAAGGAAATTGATTACAATACAGTGCCACTTGCTTGGGTAGATCCTTTTGATCGCACCAATTTGGAAACTGTTCCCGTAGAACGTTTCAATTATCAAGATGATTTTTTTGAATCGGGATTTGGTGTTGAAAATTTTCTTTCTGTAAGTGGTGGCAACGAAAAAACCTCTTATTATATTTCAGGGTCTTTTTTGGACAATGAGGGAATAATTAAAAATACGGATTTCCAACGTGTTGGCTTTAAAACTAACATTACGCAAAAAGCTTGGGATTGGTTAGAAATCAATGCTGGATTAAATTATACACGAAGTGTAAGCAATGATGTGCCCAATGGAGGAATCAATGCAGCCTACGGAGCAATCACTGGTTTTGTATTCAGTGATAATTCAGTAAATCCAAATCCGGATGAATCCGGAGTATATCCTGTGACATCGTTATTGGTACCGAGAACAAACCCTTTAGAGGCGGTAGATCGTTTTGATTTTGGACAAAAAGTAAATCGTTTTATTACCAATATTGGGTTAAATGCAAAAATTACAGATAAGCTAAGTGCCAGTTATCTATTGGGTCTTGATTTCTTCAATCAGTCAGCTACAGCTTTTATACCTATTAACAATACTTCAACGAATGGTGATGGTTTTGCAAGAAGAGCAGATATCAATAACTTTCAATATAACAGTGATTTAAATCTAGCGTATAAAACCCCCATCACAGAAGATATAGAGTCGACCACAACTTTGGGAGGTTCATGGCAATATGAAGAATTTGACAGAGTAGGAATAGAAGCAGATGGTCTAGCACCAGTAGTTCAAGTAGCCACTGACGGTAGTATTCTAGCCCAAGGAGAAACTCGGTCTCAAATCTCATATTGGGGTTCTTTCCTACAACAGTCTTTCAGTTTTAAGGACAAATTATATGTCAATGGGGCAATTCGTCTGGATGGTGCTTCTACTTTTGGTGAAGATGAGCGCAATCAATTATATGCAAAAGCAAGTTTGTCCTATATTATCTCCGAAGAAGATTTTTGGAAAAACACCTTTGGTGACGCATTTAACACCTTTAAGTTAAGAGGTTCGTGGGGTCAGGCTGGTAACTTAACTGCTTTATCAGCTTTTCAAAGATTCACCACTTTAAATCCATCTTCCATTAATGGATCCCCAAGCCTTTTACCAGGTACCCAACAAGGAGATTTGAATATTGCGCCAGAGCGTCAAGAAGAAATTGAATTCGGTTTTGATGCTGGTTTGCTGAACAATCGTATTGGAATTGAATTTACTTATTACAAGCAGGATGTTACTGATTTGCTTTTACCTAGAGAGCTTGCCCCTTCCACTGGATTTGGTTCCAGAATAGAAAATGTTGGTGATTTGGAAAATGAAGGTATCGAAATTTTGTTGAGAGGTGCACCAATAAAATCCAACGATTTTTCTTGGGATATTACTGCTACCTTCTCTCAAAACGAAAATACAGTGACACGAGTTGCCGGCGGAGGTCAATTTGCATTGGCAGGAAGTTTTGCAACGAGTTTCGTCATTGAAGGAGAGCCATTGGGTGTTTTCTTTAGACAGTTCTATGCTAGAGAGGCAGATGGCAGTATTTCTTTAGATGCTGATGGTTATCCTTTTAGAGGAACAACAGAAGATGGTGAAAGCTCTAAAGTGATTGGAGATCCCAACCCGGATTGGTTTGGTTCCTTAATCAACGAATTCGGATACAAAAACTTTAAACTAAGAATCCAATTGGATGCAGTACAAGGTTTTGACGTTTTCAATTGGAACCGAAGATTATTGGACAATGTAATTTTTGGAGGAGGATTTAATGTGGGGCAAGAGTTGCTTGGAAATAGACCGAAAGGATTTGGAGGTGCCCAAGCAGGTATCTTTGAGGAATTTGTAGAGGATGGTTCTTTTGTAAAATTAAGAGAACTAGCTATAAGCTACGATTTTAAACCTCCAATAAAAGGAGTGGAAAATGTACAGTTGAGTCTAGTAGGTAGAAATCTCATTTCATGGGACGACTATTCAGGCTGGGACCCAGAAATAAATACGGCTGGACAGAGCAATGGGGTAAGAGGATTCGATTTTGCAGGAGTCCCAATTCCAAGAACGTATCAGTTAGGAGTCAATGTAAGTTTCTAATTAAAAAACAAAGACGATGAAAAAAACAAGTATATACTTTATCATTTGTGTTTCACTTACACTAGGACTTTTCTCATGTGAAACTGATTTTGAAAATCCAAATGCCGCAACCGAAGACCAAGTCTTTTCTTCAAGGGAAGGGATTTTTGCAGCAGCAGTAGGACTTCAACAATTGTATTCAACCACAGGTTTGCGGTGGATTGTAGAAACCCCAGCAATAACTACTCGTGAAGGAGGAATAACCACAACATTCCAAAATATGATTGAATTGGAAGATGGTGGAACCGCACTCCCTAATTTCAACTCCAATGTACAGGGGCTCTGGTCAAGCATGCTAAGAGTAATAAAAATAGCAGAGGATATTGAAGCTAATGCTGATAACATAGATTTGGACGCAGGTACCCGAAGTGGTCTAATCGCGCATGCAAAACTTTTCAAAGCATTGGCCATTGGAAGTCTCGCCCAGAATTATGAACAGGTGATTGTGGAAACAAGTAACGATAATGATGCAGCATTTGTTTCTAGAATCCAAGGTTTTGAAACGGCAATTACACTTTTGACAGAGGCAGCTGCTCAACTATCCGGTACGGCAGCTTCGGCGGAATTTATTGACGGAGTGACTTTGGGGAATATCGATTTAACAAATACGATTACCGCATATCTAGCTCGTTACAATCTTTTTGCTGGAAATTATGAAGCCGCACTTGCAGCGGCCGGCAATGTAGATTTAACTTCGACTTCGACTTTTGCGTATGACACTCAAAATCAAAATCCAATTTGGGCCAGGATAGTTCAAAATGACGCTCCAAATTTTAAGCCTAGAGATAATTTCGGATTACCTGCTGAATTTGTTTTTGACCCTGCGGATGGAAGATTAGCATTTTACTTCATCCCATTGGACGAGACCAATCAGAATGGTCTCCCCATTGAGGACGTTGCTGGTTTCTTTAATGAAATAACAGAACCCATTCCAGTATACCTTCCAGATGAGATGAACTTAATAATTGCTGAGGCAAATCTTAGAATAGGAAGTCCAAACTTAGCTGCGGCTACAGCTGCATTAAATGAAGTACTCACGGATACGGACGACCCCTTTGAGGTCAATGCTAATGTCGCGGCTTACTCCGGAGATAACACGGTAGATGCCTTATTGAACGAGGTATATCGAAATAGAAGAGCAGAACTTCTATTTACTGGAATGAGTTTGGAAGACAGCAGAAGATTTGGAAGACCAGAACCTAGTGGCGCCGCAATGAATTTTGATGAAGAACGTAATAGAAATTTCTATCCGTATCCAGATTTAGAACGAAATAGTAACCCCAATACACCGGATGACCCTTCCATTTAAGTAGTGGTTTTTGAATTTGTTAGTTTAAGTTAATTAAGCTTAAAGGCCTACTTTTAATCTTCAGGTAGGCCTTTTTTATTCTTATGAAATCGAGTTTTTACTTCATTCTAGTTTTTTTCACCCTTGCATCCTGTGCATCATCCAAGAACTTGAAAAACGCACCTAAAGAAGAGTTCAGGGGGGTGTGGGTAGCTACCGTGGTAAATATTGATTGGCCCAAAAATGGAAATGACCCAACTTCCAAACAAAAAAAGGACTTTATCGAAATACTGGATTTCTATGAAAACTTGAATTTCAATGCGATAATCGTCCAAGTGAGAACGGCAGGTGATGCTTTGTATCACAGTGAATTGGCCCCGTGGTCAAAATATTTGACCGGCCAACAGGGAAGAGCACCTAAAGATTTCGAGGACCCTCTATCCTGGATGATAAAAGAAACCCACAGCAGAGGTATGGAATTCCACGCTTGGTTAAATCCTTATCGGGCCACTTTCGATATGGACACACTTAGTTTGGACACAACCCATGATTTCAATCAACATAGGGATTGGATGATAAAGTATGGAAAAAAGTTCTACTATAACCCGGGATTATCCCAGGTCAGAAACAAATTTGCCAAAGTTGTGGAAGAATTGGTGGACAAGCATGACATAGATGCCATTCATTTTGATGATTATTTCTATCCGTACAAAATTGAGAATGAGACTTTTGAAGATTCCTTGACCTATCAATCCAACAAATTACCAAACCAAAGTTTGGATGATTGGAGAAGAAGCAATGTGGATTCGTTGGTAAAACAAGTCCATGGTACCATAAAAAAATCCAAACCCTGGGTTCAGTTTGGCATTAGCCCCTTTGGGGTTTGGAGAAATAAGGATGTTGACCCAAAAGGTTCCGATACCAAGGCCGGACAAACCAATTACGATGACCTTTATGCCAATCCCTTACTTTGGATGGAGAAAGGATGGATAGATTATATAGCACCTCAAGCCTATTGGAGCATGGATTATCCAGCTGCTTCGCACAGAAATGTTTCAGAATGGTGGTCCATACAGAAAGGAACAGTAAATCTTTATATGGGAAATGGTCCTTATAAAATCAAAAACAACAGCGATAAGGCCTGGAACAAATACAATGAAATTCCAAAACAGCTCAAGTTTGCAAGGTCTTTGCCAAAAGTAAATGGCAATATATTCTTCAGTGCTAAATCATTACTGGGCAAGCATCCAAAAACAGTAAAAAAAATCCGGAAAATATATGCCAGTCCAGTACCTAATCCAACATTAAAAACGCCTCATAAAAGGACATTGGAACCTCTTAAGATTGAAGCAAAAAAAGTACAAGACAACAAAGTCCAGATACGTCTAAACCACTTCGACAGCATACCCCGATTTGCATTATTCTACGTAAATAAAGGTAAGAAAAAAGGAAGGTTACCCTTGTTCAAAAAAAGCTATCTTTCATCAGAAAAAGATACAATCCAAGTTGATGTTCCAATCTCTGGCAAAACAAAAAGACGAGGGATACAAATTGTCATCCAGGATGTCTATGGTAACAAAACCCAACCCGTAATACTAAATCCAAAACAACTCCAATGAAAGACATGCTGGTAAGACTTGTGGATTTACCTGATATTGGTTCTGAAGAAAAACAACTTTTTCAAGAAGAAAATATGGTCTTCAGAAAGCCAATTGCCGCAGAAAAAAGCTTGGTTTTGGAATGGGTTGAAAAAAACTTTAGCATCAACTGGAAGGATGAAGTGGACGTTGCATTTTCAAATGTGCCCGTTACCTGTTTTATTGCGCAAAGAAATCAAGATATTTTAGGTTTTGCTTGCTTCGAATGTTCAGCAAAAAATTTCTTTGGACCTACTGGGGTCATTCCTTCGGAACGAGGAAAAAATATAGGTAAAGTACTTTTGGTAAAAGCTCTGCAAGCTTTAAAAGAATTAGGGTATGCCTATGCCATAATAGGTGGTGTTGGACCCATTGAATATTATGAAAAGATAGTTAATGCAAAAGTCATAGAAGGTTCTGAAAAAAGCATTTACGAAAACCTTTTAAAACATAAGAAGTAAATGAAAGTGGCCGAAAAAGATACCAGAGCTTGGGCTTGGATTCCCACCTTATATTTCACACAGGGAATTCCGTACATCATTGTGGTAGTCGTTTCGGTTATTATGTACAAACGCCTTGGAATCAGTAATGCCGATATTGGACTCTATACGAGTTGGTTGTACTTACCCTGGGTAATCAAGCCATTATGGAGTCCAATAGTAGACCTTAATGGCACCAAAAGAAAGTGGTTTTTGGGTATGCAACTATTAGTTGCCCTATCATTTCTTGGCATTGGTTTTTTTCTACCTACCAACGCTTTCTTTACCATTACTCTTGCTTTCTTCTGGATGTCCGCTTTTGCATCTGCAACGAACGACATAGCTTCAGACGGCTATTATATGATTGGTCTCAGTCAACAAAAACAGTCCTTTTTCATTGGGCTTCGAAGTACTTTCTACAGATTAGCCATGGTTACCGCACAGGGACTTTTAGTAATACTTGCTGGTTTTCTGGAAAAGGAATACGGTGATAACACCAAAGCTTGGTCTGTAACCATGATATGCACAGCGGGTCTTATGCTTGTTTTAACTGTGGTCAACTTTTTTGTTACCCCAAAATTTGAAGACCCCAAAAACGAAACCAGCGAAAAACCTTCAAGTTTTTCAGAAGTTTTTGTGACTTTCTTTCAAAAAAAACAAATTGGGATAGCTATCCTCTTCATTCTCCTGTATCGGCTTGGAGAATCCCAATTGGTTAAAATGGCCTCTCCTTTTCTTTTAGATGAAAAGCAAGTTGGGGGTCTAAACCTCAGCACTGAAGCGGTTGGAACCATCTATGGAACTGTGGGGATTATCATGCTTTCTTTGGGCGGTATTGTCGGGGGCATTCTAATTTCTAGAGATGGACTCAAAAAATGGATGCTCCCCATGCTCCTTGCCCTTAATCTTCCCAATGCTTTTTATGCATTGCTTGCTTACACCGAAACTCAAAATCTGATAGCGGTTGTAGGAACAGTGGTCTTGGAACAATTTGGCTATGGATTTGGCTTTGCTGCTTTCTTGATTTTCCTAATCTATATTGCCGAAGGAGCATCAAAAACATCACATTATGCTATTGCCACAGGTTTTATGGCCTTAGGCATGATGTTACCTGGAATGTTGAGTGGTTATATTCAGGAATGGTTGGGGTACCCCGGTTTCTTTACTTGGGTAGTTATCGCTGCATTGCCGGCTTTCTTATTGCTTCCTTTCCTAAAATATCCGCCAGAGTATGGCAAAAAATCCGCAGATTCCAATGAGCAATAGGTTAGAACAATATAGAGAACTAGGTTCGACCCATGATTTCAGTCTAAGACAAAAAGTGGGGCAGTTGTTCATGATAGCAGTTTTCATAAATGATTCCGAAGAAAACATCCGAAGAACAGAAAAACTAATTGTCGAAAATCATGTTGGCGCCTTGTGTTTTTTCCATAGTAGAGCCAGTGCTGCTACTAATTTTGAGGGCCAAAAGAAAGTAGTTTATAATGAAAATAGCTATGAACGGCTCGTTTCTCTCATCAAAAGATACCAAAAAGCCTCCTCCACTCCCCTTCTTATTGCAATGGATGCCGAATGGGGTTTGGCCATGCGCATTGAAAACACTCATCAATATCCCTATGCATTAACGTTGGGGGCTCTTCAGAATGAAGAAGACTTAATCCATGATGTAGGTTACAAAATTGGTCGGGATTGTCTAGAAGCTGGAATCCATTGGAATCTAGCTCCTGTACTCGATATAAACAGCAATCCCGAAAATCCTGTTATTGGATATAGGTCATTTGGAGATGACAAAGAACAGGTTACCCAAAAAGCCAAAGCTTTTATAACAGGAATGCGTAAAGCAGGTGTTTTGAATTCATTAAAGCATTTTCCCGGTCACGGAGATACGAATACGGATTCCCATTTAGCTTTACCTGTTATAGATAAATCAGCAGAAAATCTACTTGAAAACGAATGTTATCCCTTCACGGAGTTAATGCATGAAGAAGCGGATTCCATCATGATAGGACATCTCTCCATTCCCGCTTTGGACCCATTTGGAAAACCAGCCACCCTATCCAAAACGATACTATCAGATGTTCTTCGAAAAAAAATGGGGTATCAAGGATTGATAATCTCAGATGCGTTGAACATGCATGCAGTATCAAAAAGATTTAAAGAAATGGGAGCATTGGAATTAACCGCTTTCAACGCTGGAATGGATATGTTTTGTTTTTCAGAGCACCCAAAAGAGGCTATTGAAAAAATTGTTTCAGAAGGTGAGCATGAGAGGATTGAATCGAGCTTTGAACGCGTTTGGGAATTGAAGAAAAAAACCTTCGGTGTATCCCTTGACACAGCCCAAACCGATGTTTCTCCTGAAAAACTAAACACGGAAATAGCAAACGCTTGTTTAACCGAACTCTTCAAGGGTACTAGAAACAAAATATCTGTTTCACCCGAAGATTTACAACATATCATCCTGGGCAAACCAAAAACAAACGTTTTCCCTGAATATTTGGAGCAAGAGCTCAAAATCAAAACCTCTTCAGGAGGTGATATGACATCAGAAGAAATTCAAGATTTGATCCATTTTCAAAAAACAACCGTTATTTCCGTTTTTCCGCCTTCGGTAAAACCCAAAAATGGATTTGGATTTACCGAAGCAGAGCTTGAAACATTAAATGAAAGGCTTAAGAAGGGGAATTGCATTTTATACCTTTTCGGTAATCCATTTCTTATCCATACGCTGCATATCCATAAGCAAAACTCTTACATCATAGTATATCAGGACTTCCCTGAATTTCAAGAAGTGGCCTGCTCACATTTTGAGGGGAAACTTATTCCCAAAGGAAAACTTCCATTTCAACTAAAAACAGACATACATGGAAACTGAAATTATAGACTCTTGGGAAAAAAACGCCAAAGAGTGGAGCAAAATCATCCAAAATCATGGTATTGCTTCTCGAAAATTCACAAATAAGACAATTCTCAATGCCATAATGAATACAAAAGCCTTAAAAGTTGCTGATTTTGGCTGTGGAGAAGGTTGGTTGACACGGGAAATGAACAAAATGGGCATGGTAGCTTATGGGTTTGATGCTATCCAGGCATTACTTGAAGATGCCGAACAACATGGACCTGGAGAGTATCACCAACTTACCTTTGAAGATATTATTGCTGGAAAACCGATTCCACACAGCACTTTTGATTTGGGAGTTTTCAACTTCTGCATATATCTTAAAGATGGACTTTCCCAGCTGATTGAAAATACCTTGGACGTCATCAACCCAAAAGGATTTATCCTTATTCAAACACTCCATCCTTTTTTCCTGATTCAAAATAAAATGGAGTACAAAGGGCAATGGATATCAGATTCATGGAAGGGACTCCCTGGAAATTTCATTGAAGGTCATTCTTGGTATGCTAGAACCCTCGAAGATTGGGTTTCTGTTTTGGCTTCTATTAAAGAAGTGGACTTTACCATCAAGGAAATAACCAATGATGAAGAACAACCCATTTCACTTATTATCCAAATTCAGAAGTTGTAATGATGGAATACAAAGTATTGGGAATGATGTCAGGAACCTCGTTGGATGGTCTTGATATGGCGCTATGTCATTTTTCAAAGAAAAAAGAGAAATGGGATTTTTCCATTGAAAAAACCAAGGCAATTTCTTATGATGCTACTTGGAAAGACCGCCTAAAACATGCCATTCATTTAAGCGATGAGAGGCATAACATTCTCGACCTAGAATATGGTATATGGTTGGGCGAACAAGTCAAACAGTTTATAGAAGAAGCTCAAATTGAAGTGGATTTCATTGCCAGCCACGGGCATACCTCCCACCATAGACCCGAAGAAGGATTCACGTTTCAATTGGGCCATGGGCAGTTACTTGCGAATACATCGGGCTATAAGGTAATCTGTGACTTCAGAACCAAAGATGTGAAACTAGGTGGACAAGGAGCTCCGCTGGTTCCTATTGGTGACCATTTGCTCTTTGGTGAATATGATTTCTGCTTGAATTTGGGGGGAATCAGTAACGTTTCCTTTGTAGAGGATGGTAAAAGAAAAGCCTTGGATATAGGTATGGCGAACATGCCCTTAAATTTTCTTACCCAACGAATCAACATGGAGTATGATGAAAATGGACAATTGGCCCGTACCGGGAATCTGCTTCCCGAACTTAAAACCGCTCTGGACAACCTGGAATACTACAAGCTTCCCCATCCAAAATCCACAGGCTATGAATGGTTTCTCCAAGATGTAGTTCCACTTATTGAAGGCTTGGAAGCAAGTATACCGGATTTGCTCCATACCTTAATTCACCACAACTGTGAACAAATTGCTCTTGAGATTGATAAATTTCGTTCAAAGTCGAAAAACACAATGTTCGTAACTGGAGGAGGTGCTTTTAATTCCTTCTTTATCGATACCCTAAAGCAAAAACTTGGAGATTCCCTTACATTGAAGATTCCCAGCAAAACTTTGATTGCCTTTAAAGAAGCTTTGGTGTTTGCTTTAATGGGCGTTCTCCGAGAAGAAAACAAAACCAATGTTTTCGCATCGGTTACGGGTGCAAGCCAAGATAGTTCTAGTGGAAAAGTCTTTTTACCAGAACAATAAATAGTCTATTTAGCAGTGGCGAGTCTTCTCGACCTTTTCGCCATCCGAAAAATAACAACTGAGATAAGTCCGCAAATGGCCAATCCCATAAAAAGGGGGAGCACCTTATCTTCAACATAACTTCCTATAAAAGTGGCGATGGGAATAGAAATCACGGTGGAAATGAACCCGTTGATAGCCGCCCCTATTCCAGCGATATGACCAATGGGTTGCATAGCTATTGAGCGAAAATTACCCCACATAAAGCCTAAACAAAAGAATTGAAGCGATAGAAAGACAATTAGTGCGATGACACTGGGATTTCCCGTCTGCCAAAAAAGTACGACAAACAAAATAGCCACCGCGCAAAAAGCAAGCAAAGCCATATAGGAAAGCTTCCACATACCATAACGTAATACCAAGGTACCATTTGAAAATGTAGAAACGCCTATGGAAATGGAAAGACCCGCAAAAATGTAGGGAAAAGAATCCTTTAACCCGTACAAATCTTCAAAAATATGTTGGGAGGCACTCAGGTACACTAAAAAAGCACCGGTTATAAAGCCAGAGGCCATGGTGAAAGCAACGGTTTCTTTATAACGCATGAACTCTTTTAGTCCATCAATAAAAACATGCCTTGAAAATGGAACCTTGTATTCGGGTTTAAGCGTTTCCGGTTGACGTTTCCAAAACCAAAGTCCAACAGCCAATGTACATGCGAGTTGTACATAAAAAATGGCTTGCCAATTGGAGATATCCAAGATAATTTTCCCTATGGATGGAGCAACCACAGGAACTAAAATAAAAAATGCAGTTACAAAAGACATGACCCTGGCCATGAGATCTCCACTATACGTATCCCGAATTATGGAAATCGCAATGCTTCGCGCCACTGAAAGTCCAATCCCTTGAAGAATGCGGCCCACAATCATCCATTCCAGATTCGGAGCCCAAAGACATATAAAACTGGCAATGGCGAAAACAAGCATCCCCATATAAACCACAGGCTTTCTTCCATAGCAATCAGAAAGCGGTCCAAAAAACAACTGACCAACTCCCAATCCCAAAAAAATCATAGTTATCAGCTTCTGATTTTCCGTGGGGTCAAAACTGTTTATGGTTTCACCAATATTTGGAATTGCTGGCAATAAGGTGTCAATGGATAGCGCTACAATAGACATAAGCGCCGCCATCAGTGCCATAAATTCGAAACTTGGTTTCTGGTTTTCTTTTTGCATTGGGCAAAATTACTCAACCTTGAAAGACCAAGTATCCTTTAGGGAAAGTATTTACCTTAAGTTAATAACAACCCAGTTCTTAAATCTTTACAACGGAATGTTCCCGTGTTTCTTTTTGGGTGTGTGCACCTCTTTTTTCTCCAACATGGCAAAGGCTTTGAGCAATTTTCTACGTGTATTTTCCGGTAGTATTACCTCATCAATAAAACCTCTTCTAGCCGCACGATAGGGATTAGCAAACTTATCTGCATACTCGGCTTCTTTCTCTTTTAACTTAGCCTCAGGGTCATTCGCTGAAGCAATTTCTCTTCTAAAAATGATTTCACTAGCACCTTTGGCACCCATTACCGCAATCTCCGCAGTAGGCCATGCAAAATTAAAGTCGGCGCCAATGTGTTTGGAGTTCATTACATCGTAAGCACCACCATACGCTTTTCTGGTAATTACAGTGACTCGGGGAACTGTTGCTTCACTCAAAGCATACAACAGTTTTGCACCGTGCATGATTATCCCATTCCACTCTTGGTCTGTACCGGGAAGGAATCCAGGAACATCCACCAGGACCAATAAAGGTATGTTGAAAGCGTCGCAGAATCGGGTAAAACGAGCTGCTTTTTGGGAACTTTTCACGCCAAGAACACCTGCCAAGAACATGGGCTGGTTTGCTATGATTCCTATACTTCTGCCTCCCAAACGGGCAAAACCAACAATAATATTCTCAGCATAATCTTTATGGATTTCATAAAACGAATCATAATCAATGATACCGTTTATGACATCATGCATATCGTAAGGCTTGTTAGGATTGTCCGGAACAATACGGGAAAGTTCTTCTCGCACCTCTTCCCCTAACTCATAGGGCTTGTGTTTGGGAATTTCCTTGTTGCTCTGAGGAAGGTAATCCAAAAGTTTCTTGATATCATCCAAACAAGCGGCGTCATTACTTGAAGTCTTATGCGCCACACCCGATTTTACAGCATGGGTGCTGGCACCTCCTAGCTCTTCCGAACTTACTTCTTCATTGGTCACGGTCTTTACCACATTTGGCCCAGTTACAAACATATAACTGGTTTCTTCTACCATGATGATAAAATCAGTCATCGCTGGAGAGTATACTGCACCACCCGCACAGGGTCCCATTACAGCTGAAATTTGAGGTATAACCCCAGAAGCTTGCACATTCCGATAAAAAATATCGGCATATCCTCCCAAAGACTTTACACCTTCTTGGATTCTAGCCCCGCCAGAGTCGTTTAATCCAATAACAGGAGCTCCCACTTTCATAGCCAAATCCATCACCTTGCAGATTTTCTCTGCATGGGTTTCAGATAAGGCTCCACCAAAAACGGTAAAATCTTGAGCATATACATACACCAATCTACCATTAACGGTTCCATACCCAGTAACCACCCCATCACCAAAATAGATTTCTTTGTCCATACCAAAGTCGGTGGTTCTATGGGTCACTAGGATGCCCATCTCTTCAAAAGAACCTTCATCCAAAAGATATTGAATCCGTTCCCTTGCCGTTAGCTTTTTCTTGGCATGCTGTTTTTCTATTCGCTTTTCACCTCCTCCTAATTGGGCTTGGTCAATTCGTTCTTGTAGGGTCCGTAATTTGGAATCCATAATATCTTAGTTTGATGGGAGTTGAACTGTTTTTTGGTCTTCGAAATATAATTTAAGAGCTACCATGGCCGCTATTTCGGCTTCGCTGGCAGACTTTTCCTTGATAGCTTCAGGAGAATAATAATTCTTCACAAAATGAGTATCAAAATTTCCTGAACGAAACGCTTCATGTTCAAAAACAAACGTACCAAAAGGAAGTGTAGTCTGAACCCCTTTTACCTTATAGTTTTCAATAGCATTTAAAATAAGTTCTATAGACTCCTCTCGGGTTTTACCATAGGTAATTAATTTGGATAGCATAGGGTCATAATAAATGGGCACATCCATGCCTTCCTCAAATCCATTGTCCACGCGCACTCCCTCTCCTTCCGGAAGCTGGTAGGTTTCCAACTGTCCTACGCTGGGCAAAAAGTCATTGAGCGGGTCTTCCGCATATACGCGAAGTTCCATTGCGTGTCCCCGGATTGTTAAATCACTCTGCTTCATGGGTAGTTCTTCTCCCCTGGCCACCTTAATTTGAAGTTCCACCAAATCCACTCCCGTAATCATTTCCGTAACTGGATGCTCTACCTGTAAACGGGTGTTCATTTCCAAGAAGTAGAAGTTCATATCGGCATCCATCAAAAACTCTACGGTTCCCGCTCCAACATAATCACAGGCCTTTGCCACTTTGGTTGCTGCCTCACCCATTGCGTTACGAAGTTCTGGTGTCAACAACGAGGATGGCGCCTCTTCAACCACCTTTTGATGCCTTCTTTGGATACTACATTCCCTTTCGAAAAAATGAAGGACGTTGCCGTGCGTATCTGCCATTACTTGAATCTCGATATGTCTGGGCGACGTCACATATTTTTCCAAAAACACGGAACCATCACCAAAAGCCGAAGTGGCTTCACTGATGGCACGTTCCATTTGTGACTCAAAATCAGCTTCATTATCAACGATACGCATACCCTTTCCCCCACCTCCTGCAGAAGCTTTAACCAAAATTGGATACCCTATTTCAGATGCTATCTTTTTGGCTGCTTTGACATCTGTAATAGCTTCGTCAATACCAGGAACCATTGGGATGTTATAATCTTTTACCGCATCCTTTGCCTCCAACTTACTTCCCATAACCCGAATTGCCTTGGATTTGGGACCTATAAAAGTGAGTCCATTCCGTTCAACAGACTCTGCAAAATCTGCATTCTCGCTCAAAAAACCATATCCAGGATGGATACCGTCAACATTTAGTTTTTTGGCCACTTCGATAATCTTATCGCCTACCAAATACGATTGATTGGAAGGTGCTGGTCCTATACAAACCGCTTCATCCGCAAAGCGTACATGGGGGGCATTACGGTCCGCTTCAGAAAAAACAGCTACCGTATCAATTCCCATTTTTTTAGCGGTTTTCATAACTCTTATGGCTATTTCCCCGCGATTGGCTACCAATATTTTTTTCATGGAAGTTTATTCAAATGTTAACAAAACCTGTTTTTTATCCACGGCGTCTCCCTTACTCACAGAAATACTTTTAATTATACCATTTCTTGGGGAGGTAATACTGTTTTCCATTTTCATAGCTTCTAAAATCAATAAAGGGTCATTTTCATTCACTTCTTGACCTTCTTTTACAGCAATATCCAAAATAAGCCCCGGCATGGGTGCCTCAATTGAAGCCACGTTGATTGCTCCATTGGAAGCAAATCCCATTTTATCAATTAAATGAAGTAAAGGGGTCTTAACAGAAGTATGGTAATCAGTACCATTTACCTTGATGGCATATTTAAGGTCATTGAAATTGCTTTCCACAATTTCAATATGAAAGGATTTCCCATCTTTCAATACATGAAAGCTGTTATCTCCAGTTTTTAGGATGTCCAATGCGTTTATTTGGTCTTGGGTGAGTTCAAATTCATGGTCTTCATTAACCATGATGGAATAGGATTCTTCCATGGGATAGGTGGCCTTTTGTTATTTAGTTAAAGATACGGTTAAAGCAATAATCCAACACAAAGCTACGTGTAGAAACTTTTTCATTTTATGATAGGTGTCATGTATTTCCAGGAAAACAAATACTAACTATGCAAAGTCTTTTGAATGGATGAAAAATGTATCAATTGCTTACTTTTGGTATTAAATTTTTGTCAATGCTTATCATAGGAATTGCAGGAGGCACAGGCTGTGGAAAAACTACAGTCGTAAACCAGATTGTGGAAGAACTCCCCAAAAATGAGGTTGGGGTTATTTCCCAAGACTCATACTATAACGACCTAGCCCACATGAGCAAGGAAGAAAGAGGGCAGGTAAATTTTGACCACCCCAATTCCATTGATTTTGATTTATTGATTTCCCATCTGGAATTACTTAGGAAAGGGCAATCTATTGAAAAGCCCATCTATTCGTTTGTTGAGGAAACCCGTTTAGATGAGACCATAACAGTTCACCCAAGGAAAGTTATTATTGTTGAAGGGATTTTAGTATTAAGCAATCCCAAACTCCGTGATATGTTTGACATGAAAATTTATGTCCATGCCGATTCGGATGAACGCTTGATACGAAGATTGCAGCGGGACATAAAGGAGCGTGGACATGACTTGGAAAAAGTGCTTTTTAGATATCAGAACGCGGTAAAACCAATGCATGAACAGTTTATAGAGCCTTCTAAAGAATTTGCAGACCTCATTATACCCAATAACCATTACAATACGGTTGCAGTAGATATGGTACGTACCATAATTAACGACAAGTTGAACTAATGGGGCTGAAGGAACTGAAACAAAAAAAATGGTTCAAGCTCATGACCAATATGTACATACTGGTATTGACCATTTTTGTGATTTGGATGGCTTTTTTCGATACTAATTCCTTGCTTATTCATTTAGAGTTGAGAAAAGAAATTAAGAAACTGGAGAGGCAAAAAGAGTTTCTCGAAGGAGAAATTTCAAAAGACCAAAAAGTGTTGGAAAAGCTTTCTGACTCTAGTGAATTAGAAAAATTTGCTCGAGAAAAGTACTATATGAAGAAAGAAAACGAGGAAATTTTTTTGATAGAATATGAAGACAGCCTAAAGACCAAAAAACAATGAGTGATTCCCATTTATTTGATGAATTTCCAGAAGTTTCCTCGCAACAATGGAAACAAAAGATACAGTACGACCTGAAAGGAGCGGACTATAATGAAACCTTGGTATGGGATTCTCCAGAAGGCATTGGTGTAAAACCCTTTTATCACTCGGAGGATTTGAACGGAGCCACAATTCCTTCCAAAGAATCGAACCAATGGTACATTGCCCAATCCATTTATGCTGGAAATGCCAACAAAGCCAACTTAAAAGCTAAGGAGGTCGTTAATAAAGGGGTAGAAAGTTTGATTTTTACTATTCCCAATGCAAAAATCAATCTGGTTGACTTACTCCAAGACATTGATTTGGAAAAAGTTCCGGTTCATTTCAATTTTCAATACATGGAATTGGAATCCTTTGAAAAACTAATTTCCCAAATAAAGGATAGTTCTGCTCGAATACATCTTCACGTTGACCCTATTGGCAATTTTGCCAGAACAGGAAATTGGCACCAATCAGAGAACGAAGACAAACGTAATCTTCATAAACTGCTTGAACTTTCTTCATTTTCCAAAACCATTTTTCCAATTGGAATAGACATTTCGTTGTACCAAAACGCTGGGTCCAATATAATTCAGCAATTGGCCTATGGTCTAGCACATGCCCACGAATACTTGAGCATTAGCCCTTCCATCTCGTTTATCCCTACTTTTAAAGTAGCTATAGGAGGCAATTATTTCTTTGAAATCGCCAAAACAAAAGCATTAAGATGGTTATGGGCAACCTTGGCCACTGCGTATGGAATAAATGAAGACTGCCATATCGTGGCAATGCCATCAAAGCGAAACAAAACACTATACGATTACAATGTAAACATGCTTCGTACTACTTCTGAATGTATGTCGGCCATTCTAGGTGGGGCGGATACCATTTGCAATCTACCCTATGATGCATTGTATCACAAAGACAATGAATTTGCAGAGCGAATAGCCAGAAATCAATTGGTACTGCTTAAGGAAGAAAGCTATTTCGGTGAGGTTTCACATGCTGCCCAAGGTGCCTATTATATTGACTCTTTAACAAAGCAGTTGGCAGAGAAGGCGTTGGACCTGTTCAAACAGATTGAAGCTTCAGGTGGATTTTTGGATGCATTAACCAAAGGAAAAATTCAACAAAAAATAAAGGAAAGTGCCGCAAAAGAGCAATTGCTTTTTGATGAAAACAAAACAACCCTAGTGGGGACCAACAAGTTTCAAAATCCCGATGATAAAATGAACCAAGATTTGGAACTCTACCCTTTCATGAAAAAGAGGTCTGAAAAAACGCAGATTATACCCATTACTGAAAAACGGTTGGCTGAGGAATTGGAACAAAAAAGATTGGACAATGAGTAGAAAAGACCTTGAACACCTAGAGTTATCCCCCGTAGTTAAGTCTGATAAAAAGGTGACCCAGAGCAATGGGCATTCAAACTTTGGGGCAGGTATACCTCCTTTTCTAAGGGGCCCCTACTCCACCATGTATGTTAGAAGGCCATGGACTATTCGTCAGTATGCTGGTTTTTCCACAGCGGAAGAAAGTAATGCCTTTTATAGAAGGAATTTGGAAGCGGGTCAGAAGGGACTATCCGTAGCTTTCGACCTTCCCACGCATCGCGGTTATGACAGTGACAATGAACGTGTTGTTGGTGATGTAGGTAAAGCAGGTGTAGCCATTGATTCTGTAGAAGACATGAAAATTCTGTTCGATGGGATTCCATTGGACAAAATGTCCGTATCCATGACCATGAATGGAGCTGTTTTGCCCGTTATGGCTTTCTATATAGTGGCCGCAGAAGAACAAGGTGTTTCCATGGAGAAACTTGCCGGAACCATACAGAATGATATTTTAAAAGAATTTATGGTGAGGAACACCTATATCTATCCTCCCATGCCCTCCATGCAAATTGTAGCGGATATTTTTGAGTTTACGAGCAAGCACATGCCCAAATTCAACAGTATTAGTATTTCAGGTTATCATATGCATGAAGCAGGAGCTCCCGCGGCTATGGAATTGGCCTACACTTTAGCTGATGGGATTGAATACATCAAAACAGGGATAAAAGCAGGTCTTCAGATTGACGACTTTGCCCCTAGACTTTCTTTTTTCTGGGGAATTGGCATGAATCACTTTACTGAAATCGCCAAGATGAGAGCAGGACGAATGCTTTGGGCAAAATTGGTCAAAGAGTTCAGTCCCAAAAATGAAAAATCATTGATGCTTCGTACCCATAGTCAGACTAGTGGCTGGAGCTTAACGGAGCAAGACCCGTTCAATAATGTGGCCAGAACCACGATTGAAGCTATGGCAGCAGTATTTGGAGGCACGCAGAGTTTGCATACCAATGCTTTGGATGAGGCCATTGCGCTTCCTACGGATTTTTCTGCACGTATTGCACGTAATACTCAGATTTATTTACAACAAGAAACCAATATCACTAAAACAGTGGACCCATGGGCGGGGAGCTACTTGGTAGAAGAATTGACTACGAAAATCGCGGATGAAGCTTGGGAATTGATCCAAGAAGTTGAAAAATTGGGAGGAATGACCAAAGCTATTGAAGCGGGCATTCCTAAAAAACGTATTGAAGAAGCAGCTGCAAAAAAACAAGCTAGAATTGACAGCGGTCAGGATACGATTCTTGGGGTGAACAAGTATCAGTTGGAAGATGAAGACGACCTTCAAATATTAGAGGTGAACAATGCCATGGTACGAAAGCAACAAATAGAACGTCTCGAGCAAATTAAGTCAACTAGAGAGAATTCATCAGTTAAAGAAGTGCTTGCAAAGATTACTGAGGCTTCCGAAAAAGCGATGAACCAAGATTCTAAGCGTGGAAATTTGTTAGCTTTAGCAGTTGAAGCAGCACGAAAGAGAGCAACTCTTGGCGAAATTAGTGACGCCATGGAGTCAGCTTTTGGAAGGTACCGTGCTAAAATACAATCATTTACCGGCGTGTACTCCAAAGAAATTAAAAATAACGAAAGTTTTGAGAAAGCCAAAAAAATGGCTGACGAATTTGCCTCCAATGAAGGAAGGCGACCTCGTATCATGATTGCTAAAATGGGACAAGATGGGCATGATAGAGGTGCAAAAGTAGTTGCTACCGGCTATGCCGATTTAGGGTTTGATGTGGACATTGGGCCTCTTTTTCAAACCCCAGAAGAAGTGGCTAAACAAGCTGTGGAAAACGACGTTCATATTTTAGGGGTTTCTTCCTTGGCTGGTGGGCATAAAACCTTGGTTCCGGCAGTTATCAAGGAATTGGCAAACTATGGCCGTGAGGACATTGCCGTTATTGTAGGAGGTGTTATCCCAAAGCAGGATTACAATAGTTTGTTTGAGAGTGGTGCGGTAGCGGTTTTTGGCCCTGGTACCAAAATCAGCGAAGCCGCTATTGAAATCTTAAATATTTTGATGGATTAAAGACACTTAACCATCTTATAATTAAAACTTTAACTTTCTTTAACCTCTAATGTTAAGGTTATCCACTTTCTGTTAACAAAATACATTTTTTGGCATCGCAAATAATCGTATTTTTAGCCCCTAACTTACTTTGAAATGGGCAAAATCATTGCTATTGCCAACCAGAAAGGTGGTGTGGGAAAAACCACTACCACGGTTAACTTGGCCGCATCTCTTGGAGTACTTGAAAAAAAAGTATTGCTAATCGATGCTGACCCTCAGGCCAACGCTACTTCCGGTTTGGGTATAGATGTGGATAGTGTGGAGAAGGGAACTTACCAACTTCTAGAGCATACTTTAGGAGTGAATGATGTGATTTTGGAAACAGATTCCCCCAATGTGGATTTAATTCCAGCACATATAGATTTGGTAGCCATTGAGATTGAATTGGTGGACAAGGACAATAGGGAATATATGCTGAAAGAAGCCCTAAGGGACTTGGGCGACAGGTATGATTATATCCTTATTGATTGTGCACCATCTTTAGGGTTGTTGACCCTAAATGCGCTAACCGCTGCTGATTCTGTAATGATTCCCATACAATGCGAATATTTTGCATTGGAAGGCCTTGGAAAATTGTTGAATACCGTGAAAAGTGTTCAGAAAATACACAATAATGATTTGGACATTGAAGGCATGTTATTGACCATGTACGACTCAAGACTAAGATTGTCCAACCAAGTTGTGGAAGAAGTTAAAAAGCACTTCGCAGATATGGTCTTCGATACGATCATACAAAGAAATGTTAGGCTGAGCGAAGCACCCAGTTATGGAGAAAGTATTATTAAATACGATGCGAGCAGTAAGGGTGCTGCAAATTATCTCAACTTGGCCAACGAGATTTTAAAGAAAAACAAGGAAAAAGTTTAAATGGCGAAAGCAACCAAAAAGCAGGCTTTGGGCAGAGGTCTGTCCGCTCTTTTAAAAGACCCCGATAATGATATCCAATCGGTTTCGGACAAAAATGCGGACAAGGTTATTGGCAATGTAGTGGAATTGGACCTTGCAACCATAGATGTAAATCCGTTCCAACCACGCTCCAATTTCAATGATGAAGCATTGGAAGAGCTGGCCAGTTCAATCAGGGAATTGGGAATTATCCAACCCATAACGGTACGAAAACTCGATTTCAACAAATACCAGTTAGTTTCAGGAGAAAGACGTTTCCGTGCTTCCAAAATGGTAGGACTTCAGACTATTCCGGCCTATATCAGAATTGCCAATGACCAAGAGTCGTTGGAAATGGCTTTGGTGGAGAATATTCAACGTCAGGATTTAGACCCCATTGAGATTGCACTTTCATATCAACGGTTGATTGACGAAATTAAAATCACCCAAGAAAAAATGAGTGATCGTGTAGGAAAAAAACGTTCCACCATCACCAACTATCTCAGACTATTGAAACTTCATCCTATTATCCAAACCGGAATGCGGGATGGTTTTATCAGCATGGGGCACGGTCGCGCTTTAATCAATATTGAAAAGAAAAAAGACCAAATAGATTTGTACGAAAATGTGGTTTCCAAAGGCCTCTCTGTACGAGAAACAGAGCAGTTGGTCAAAGCCTACCAAGAATCCAAAAAAAACCTTTCTTCCAGCGGTACAAGTGTCAAACCCACTAAGGAAATTCCTGGCTACATTTCAAAAGGTATTGATAGCTTAAAAAATCATCTTTCCGCAAAAGTAGACATCAGTGCTTCAGCGAATGGAAAAGGTAAAATAGTTATTCCCTTTCATTCCAAAGAAGAATTTCAACGTTTAAGAAAACTTTTGACTGGTGAATAAGTCTTTTTTCTTCCTGCTTTTTTTCACCTTGACTTTCAACGCACTTTTTGCCCAAGAAGAAGGTGAGACTGAGCTTGAACCAACAGCAGTAGACTCATTAGCTCAACAATTGGAGGGTCAAGGAGTGGTCATTCAAGAGGTGACCTATGTCAAGGAAAGAACAAATCCATTGGCTCCAAGCAAAGCTGCCTTTTACTCCGCTGTTCTCCCAGGATTGGGTCAACTTTACAATAAAAGAGGTGCTTGGTGGAAAATACCGGTAATTTATGGGGGGCTAGCCACGGGAGTAAGCCTTTATACCTTTAACAACGATGAATTTCAAAGAGCTAGAACTGCCTTTAAAAGGAGATTGGCCGGTTTTACGGACGATGAGTTCTTTGGAGATGGTGAAAGCCCGGCAATTTCAAATGAAGCCCTTCAAAGTGTACAAGAGAATGTTCAACGCACCCGCGATTTATGGCTTGTATTGACCATTGTTTGGTATTCCCTAAATATTATTGAAGCTAATGTTACCGCACATCTGGCCCAGTACAATGTCAGTACACAGTTAAGTTTTGATTTCCAACCCTATTTGGAATTGAACCCCGTCACCAATGACCCAAACTATGGCATGGCTCTGGTGCTTAAATTTTGAATCATGAGAATAGGTCTTTTCGGTTATGGAAAAATGGGCAAGATGATAGAAGGTCTTGCCATTGAAAGGGGCCACAGCATTTCCGCTAAAATTGATGTGGAACATAAGGCCATTGATTTCGCCTCCTTTGATATAGCGATTGATTTTAGCACGCCAGATTCAGCCTTTAAAAATATTACCTCTTGTTTTGAACATGGCATACCCGTTATTTCTGGAACTACGGGATGGTTACAAAATTTTGACAAGGCCGTATCTATCTGTAAACAAAACAATACTGGTTTTATATACGCCTCAAACTTTAGTTTGGGAGTAAATATCTTTTTTGAGTTGAATGCACAATTGGCCAAAATGATGGCTAAACTGGAGCAATACAAGATTTCCATGGAAGAGATACATCACACCCAAAAAGTGGATGCTCCCAGTGGTACGGCGATAACCCTTGCCGAAGGAATCTTAGCCAATACCCCTTATAAAGATTGGAAACTTAATGAAGGTGGAGAAAATACGATATCCATACATTCCAAAAGGGAGGGCAATGTTCCTGGAACACATATCATTGATTACAACAGCATGGTGGATAGCATTGAAATAAAGCACACGGCGCATAATAGAAAAGGTTTTGCTCTGGGAGCGGTACTGGCAGCTGAGTGGTTGGTTGAAAAAAAAGGAGTATATACTATGAAAGATGTGCTTAATTTGAGTTAAAACCGTAACATTTTGCGGGAAACTAGGTCTAAGAAACAAAACAGTTTATGAACGGTACACAGTGGTTGGTTTTTATTTTGATAATTCAGGTCATTCATTTTTTAGGGACTTGGAAACTGTATGTAAAAGCTGGCAGAAAAGCATGGGAAGCTGCAATCCCCGTCTATAATGGAGTGATTTTGATGAAAATCATCAATAGACCTTGGTGGTGGGTTTTACTTTTGTTTATTCCTATTATCAATCTATTGATGTTTCCTGTAGTTTGGGTAGAGACCATACGAAGTTTTGGAAAGAACAAAATTTGGGATACTTGGTTGGCTATACTGACACTTGGTTTCTACATCTACTATATAAATTATATTGAAGATGTCACTTATATAGTAGACCGAAGTCTCAAACCAAGAACAGGTCTTGGGGAATGGGTCAGTTCTATAGTATTCGCTATTGTTGCTGCTACTTTTGTACATACCTATTTTATACAACCTTATGTAATTCCAACACCATCTTTGGAGAGAACTCTTAGGGTTGGTGACTTTCTGTTTGTAAGCAAGTTCCATTATGGAGCAAGGGTCCCAATGACTACTTTAGCGGCCCCTATGGTTCATGACACCATTCCTGGCCTAAAAAAACGGTCATATTTGGCCGATGTAAACCCTGAAACCCACAAGGATTCATGGATAAACAAATTGCAGTTACCTTATCTACGACTCCCCGGATTTCAAGAAGTAAAAAAGAATGATATTGTAGTTTTTAGTTTGCCATCAGATACCTTGTATCAATTCTTTAAAGCGGAAAAAGCCGTAAAAAAACCTATTGACAAGAAATCCAATTATGTAAAACGCTGTGTGGGAACTCCTGGCGATTCTTTGGCGGTTATTGATGGTTTTGTTCATATCAACGGAGAAAAATTTCAACTTTCTGATCGGGCCAAAGTAATGTACGATTATACCATCTATTCCAAGAAGGGTGTATCAAGCAGATATTTGGCGGAAGTAGATGCGATGGATTACACGCGGAAGTATTTAACCGATGTTTTGAATCCTAACCAGTATGAGGCTTTATCACCTTATATTTTGGGTGCCTATAAAAACCAAAGTGGGACTTTTGAAATCATAACCCAAGAAAAAGGAATTCCCACGGAGGTTATCAGGCAACTGCGTTTAGCGCTAACCGAGGAAAAGCCTTTGGCGCGTATTGCAAACATGACGGACGAGATGGTATCGCAATTGCGTTCCAACCCTGCGATTGATTCGGTCATAAGAACCAACGAAGAAAAAGGGGTATATAGTGGTGCGTTCCCTCAAAAACCAAACTTTTATCCCTGGAACGTAGATAATTTTGGCCCTATTTATCTGCCGGAACGTGGGGCTACCGTTAAGATAGACTATAAAACCATTCCGCTCTACAAGAAAATCATACGCGATTACGAATACAACGATGTCAAAGTAGATGGAAACACGGTTTATATTAATGGAGAAGTAGCTGACTCTTATACCTTCAAACAAGATTATTATTGGATGATGGGTGACAATCGTGACCATTCTGAGGATAGTAGAACTTGGGGATATGTTCCTGCCAACCATATTGTGGGGAAACCCGTTTTTCTATGGATGAGTTTTGACAATTTCAATGATGGTATCTTTAACTGGCGCCCCAGGGGAGAACGTATCTTCACCACAGTTGGTGGCAGTGGAGAACCTGTCTCCTACAGATGGTATTTCTTGGCTGCCGTTATCGGCTGGTTTGTTTTCGACTTTTTCAGAAAACGAAAAAAGAAAAAGAATACTTGAGCGTAGTACTACATCCTACTTATTTTCCGAGTATTGCCACATTTGCGGTAATTGCTCAAAAGGAGATTGTTTGGGAAACATTTGATAATTTTCAGAAACAAACCTATAGAAACAGATGCTATATCGCTACCGACCAAGGGAAACACATGATGAATGTTCCCATAAAACATGTGGGCGGTAAAGAGGGTAGGCAGTTATACTCGGATGTAGTTTTGGACCATAGTATGCCTTGGCTTAAGCAGCACTGGAGAACTTTAGAAACCGCGTATCGTACCTCTCCATATTTTGAGTTTTACGAGGATGACATTGGACCTTTGTATGAAAAAGAGGAAGAACTCCTTTTCAATTTCAACCTGAAAACAATTGAGACTATTCTAGAATGTCTAGGAATAGAGAAAGAATTTAGAACTACCTCAAAGTATTCTACCCAATTGGAAAACTCGTTGGATGGCAGATTTTTGGTTGAGGCTAAAAAAAGTATTAAGATTTCGCATCAAGAATACGAACAGGTATTTGGAGACAGGCATGGATTTATTGGTAATCTGAGTATTTTGGACTTACTCTTTAATGAAGGGCCAAATACCATGGATTACCTTCTAAACCAATCTTTGGAATTTTTGTAATGCTTCGTTTTACATTACATTACGGTATACACTTTATTGTTCCCATACTAATTGGGTATGGTTTGTTTAAAGAAAATAGACTGAAAATCACAATAATTTTGCTTTTAGGTATTTTAATAGACTTGGACCATCTGTTAGCCTCGCCAATCTTTGATGCCAATAGATGCAGTATAGGGTTTCATCCTTTGCACAGCGTTTGGGCAATTATGATTTATGCGTTATTGCCTTTCTTCCCAAAGACGCGAATTTTAGGGTTAGCACTACTTATTCACATAACTGCAGATACGGTGGATTGTTTATGGGTTGGTGGTTTTTCTTCTTAAGGTAGCCTTTACCGGATAGTGATCGGATAGCTTCACCTTATAATTTTTATGCTCAATTACTTCAAAGGAAGAATCTGGAAAAATATAATCGATTCGAAGAGGTAATCTGAATAAACTATACGTCTTTCCAAAACCAGACCCTTGTTCGAAAAAAGTGTCTTGTAAATCACCACGAAGCCGTTTATATACGTTGGAAAACTGCGTGTTATTCATATCTCCACATACCACATAGGGATAGGGACAGGAGTTCCTATGCTTATCAAAAATCTTAGCCTGTTCCAGCTGCTTATCAAAAGTCTTCACAAGACGTTTATAATTTTTTTCTGATTCCTTTTCGGAAAAAGACTTTCTTGAAGGAACAATGTTGAAGGATTGTAGGTGGATATTATAAACTCGAATTGTATCCTTTGCTATCAAAATATCAGCATAAATGATATTATTTGGTGTTTTAGGCAAATCAAGGGATCCTTCTGAAACAATAGGATATTTCGAAAAAATTGCCTGTGCTGTTCTAGGCTTTGATTTTATATAAGGTGTAACACTTTTGTAAGTATAGGATAACAATTGATTAGTATAAATCCTATGATGCTCTTGAAGACATAGAACATCAGGATTTTCATTCTTTACAAATTCAACAATCTTATCTCCAATATTTGAATCTTTTATCCAACCATACCTATTAAATCCCCAAGCATTAAAGGTCATTATTTCCAAATCACTCGATTCCTTTTGCTTTTCTTCATTTAGGAATGCATAAAAAGAGCCGAAAAAAAGGTATCCTATCAAAAGGCTCGTTAGTGGTAATATCAACTTTCTTGATTTTTTGAAAACCCAAAGAATCAAAAATATTAGGTTTATCAAAAACAATAAGGGAACAAATAAGCTGAAGATTGAAAAAACAGGAAAGCTCTCAATATTGAAATAATACGAAAGCGACAAGACCAACAAAAGTCCTGAAAAAAGTAAGTTGACAAAGAACAAAAACTTGGTCATAATAAAGGACATAGTTATTGGCTACTCTTCTTTACCAGCTTTGAACAAAAAGTCTTTTTCTGCCTTAGATAGACTTTCATAACCTGATTTACTTATTTTATCCAAAATGGCATCTACCTTTCGTTGTCGGGCTTCCTTATCATAGTCAAAATTTCCCTTTTTGGGGCCACCTTTTTTATACACCGTTTTAAGGGGCCCTTTTCTTTCTCTTTTCTTAAACATAGTACCCAAACCATTGAGCATTTTGGTAAAACCTGACCCAATATCCTTTCCGTTCAATAGCTGTCTTGCATAAACATAGCCTAAAAGTGCGCCGCCTAGGTGAGCCAACCTTCCTCCAACATTTCCGCCATACGGTATTTGTATAAGGTCTATCAAAACAAAGAAGACTCCAACATACCATAGTTTTACATTGAAAAAAATAACCCGAACTTCTTGATTGGGAATATACGCACAGATGAATATCAATACCGCGGTGACCCCCGCAGAGGCTCCTATCAACGCTGTGTTAGTATTTAACAAAGTAGGGAATATGTTATAGCTCGATAGAAAAACAAGCCCACCGACAATCACTCCCAAAAAGTAAACGGCAATAAACCTTTGGTTATCGAATAGATTTAAGAAAATACGTCCTGTAAAATAAAGCATGAGCATGTTCCAGAAAATATGCCCCAATCCCGCATGAAAAAAAGAATAGGTTATAAGGGACCATGGTTGACCCAAAAACTCTCCCAACGCCTTGGGCAAATGAAACCATTCTGATACTGATGTACCCAAAAGAGCCAAAGCCAAGCCGTTCAATATAAACACGAGTACATTGACCACTATGAGTTTTTCAGCTATGTTCAGCCTAGCAAAGTTGTATTGCAATCCTCCATTTGCCATATCAATCCCAACGATTTTGGTTAAACTGATTTTTTTTCCAATACCACATCATAATAAATCCAATCAAAGCACCGCCAATATGTGCAAAATGTGCCACACCGGTATTGATGTTTCCAATGCCAAAAATCAAATCTCCGGCCAGCAATAAGGGAACAAAATACTTAGCTTTTATGGGTACGGGCAAAAAGATTAACATCAATTTAGCTTCGGAATACATAAACGCGAAGGCCACCAATATTCCATATATGGCTCCAGAAGCGCCCACCGCTGGAGTGTTGTAAGCACTCAAAAAATTGTCGATGGTACTTCGGGATGCTACATTATACCAATCAGGACTATATTGACCTTTGGATATGATATCTAATACTTGATTTTCAGTCATCCCTGCATTCACCAAAGCCTGTAGTCCCTCATTGAACAAATAGTAATTCACACCAGAATGCAAGAGAGCAGAGCCCAATCCGGCTGAAAAATAAAAAAACAGAAATTTATTTCTGCCCCAAACCCGTTCCAGAGGTGTGCCAAAGGCCCATAAAGCGTACATGTTGAATACGATATGCATCAAATTTCCATGCATAAACATATGACTGATTATCTGCCACCAAGCAAAATTGGTGTTCTTGGGAAACCAAAGCGATAACCACTGATATAATACATCCCCATAGAGTTGGGTTGCAAAAAACAAAATAACATTCACAATCAGTAGGTGCTTAACAGCATCGGTCAGTCTACTCATTTACAGCAATTTTTTATCTAAATCCCCGTCGGAGATAATTGTATAGGTTTTTTTTAGGCTGGGACTCAAAGTAGGTTCTTTACAAGCAAATAAATCATGTACTAAAGCCATCTGCGATTCACTGTCCAAAACCTCTCCAGATTTTAGCGCCAAATTCTTGGCCAGTCCATGCGCTAGAAGCTCGGCCTGTGACAGTGATTTATCCCTAAACCCCTCTTTATAGTCGGCAATAAGATGATCCAATACCGTGCCAATCTTACTATCGGATATCATAGCCGGTACAGCTGTCACTTTTACAGTTTCTTCTTCTAAATCAACAAATTGGAATCCAACATTGGTTAAACTGTCTTGAATTTCACTCACAATAGCTCGTTCCTGGGGAGTAAAATTAACTTCCAATGGAAACAAAAGTTGCTGGCCCAATCCTTTCTCTACCGTTATTTCACCCAAAAACTTTTCAAAAAGCACTCGTTCATGGGCCCTGTTTTGATGGATGATCAAAAGTCCTGACTTTACCGTGCTGACCACATATTTTCGCTGTAACTGAAAGGTAAAACCAGTTTCTTGGGACATTTCCTCCTCAGTATACAAAGAAGACTGGATTTCAGTTTCTGATTCCATCTGAAAGCTTGAAAACTCCCGCTCTGGGTTTAGCGTTTCCAAACCTTCATACATGGTCTCCCAACCTTTGGCACTTTGTTTTTGATAGGAAGCTGTTCCTTTCCCCTTTGTTACTGTGTTGTCAAAAGGATTAAATGAAGCGTCCACCGTTACCTTTGGTAAGGTAGCTTCTTTATTTTCAAACGCATAGGGAGTATCCAAATTGGAATCCCGTTCAAAATCCAGAACAGGGGCCACACTAAACTGCCCCAAACTATGTTTTACAGCAGAACGTAGAATGGCATATAATGTATGTTCGTCGTCAAACTTTACTTCTGTTTTTGTTGGGTGAATATTTATATCAATGGATTTCGGGTCAACTTCCAAATACAGGAAATAACCAGGGTAAGTATCCGATTTTATCAATCCTTCAAAAGCAGCAACCATGGCATGGTGTAGGTATGGACTTTTTATAAATCGATCGTTGGCGAAAAAGAACTGTTCACCCCTACTCTTTTTAGCAAATTCTGGTTTACAGATAAAACCAGAAATATTAACCACTTCCGTCTCTTCCTTCACTGGGACCAAACGTTCGTCCATTTTACTGCCAAATATGTGGGAAATACGCTTTCTGGAAGGTGCAATGGGAAGGTTGAATATTTCCGAACCATTGTTAAAAAGATGGAATGCGATATTGGGGTGCACCAAGGCCACTCGATGAAATTCATCCATAACGTGGCGTAATTCTACTTGATTCGATTTTAGAAAATTGCGTCTAGCAGGAATATTGAAAAAAAGGTGCTTCACCGAAATGGAAGTCCCGACAGGTGTAGCGACCACTTCTTGTGAGACCACTTTACTTCCTTCAATTTTAATATGGGTGCCCAGTTCTATGTTCTCCTTTCGGGTTTGCATGTCTACATGGGCAATTGCAGCAATGGATGCCAAAGCCTCCCCTCGAAATCCTTTGGTCTTAAGATTAAAAAGGTCCTGTGCATCTGAAATTTTCGAGGTAGCATGTCTCTCAAAAGAGAGTCGGGCATCGGTTTCGCTCATTCCAATCCCATTATCGACCACCTGTATCAAAGTTTTACCCCCATCCTTAATAATGAGTTTAACCAGTGTGGAACCGGCATCTATGGCATTTTCCAACAATTCCTTAACCACAGAGGCTGGACGTTGAACAACTTCCCCAGCTGCAATTTGATTGGCAACATGGTCTGGTAAAAGTTTGATAATATCTGACATTAAGTACTCAGAAATATAGATAAATCGAAGTCTATAATGAATAGAAACAAAAGAATCAGCACCACAAGAATAACTACAAAGCGAAGTCTTAAGTTCCTGTCTCCTTCATTCTTTAAATCATCAAACGCCCAAGAAACTTTGTTTTTGATTCCTTTCTGCGTGTGAGCTGTACTTCTAAATTTATCGAGTTTGTGTTCTATCTTAAAAGGACTGCCTTCCCCCTTGTAATAACGCGGAGTATAATTATAGATTTTGTTTTTTCTGAGCTTTAGCGGATTGCGCATTTACGTCCTTTTCAATCTAGATATAAAGGTACTTAAAATCGTAAGATTGCTTAAGTAGGTCCTGCCAAAAAATGTTAACAGTTTTGGGAAGCTCAAGTGCAACTATTTAAGTTCAAGTGTAAGTATCAAAGGAAAGCTATGTGTTTTGGATTTAAGGTACGCTTTAACTTGAGCTTGAGCTTCATTTACCCAAAACTGCCATCTTAATCGCAGCTATAGCCGCTTCTGCGCCTTTATTGCCATGTTTTCCTCCACTTCGGTCAATGGCTTGTTGTAAGTTGTTGTCAGTCAATACACAAAAAATGGTAGGAACATCGAAGGCCACATTCAAATCCTTGATTCCCTGGGCCGCAGCACTGCAGACAAAGTCAAAGTGGCTGGTCTCGCCTCGTATTACACTACCTATGGCAATTACTGCATCAACATTTTGTGTCTGAAGCATTTTTTTTGCACCAAAGGTGAGTTCGTAACTCCCCGGCACATTCCATCGAAGAATATTCTCTGATTTGGCCCCACAGTCAATTAATGCATCGACAGCACCTGTATAAAGACCTTCCGTTATGGTCTCATTCCATTCAGAAACAACAATCCCGAATCGCAAGTGAGATGCGTTCGGGATTTCTTCTTTATTGTAGGCGGATAAGTTTTTGTTCTCCGTTGCCATGTATTCTTAATTCTGGGACAACCCAATCACCACATCAATATTGTTTGCTTCTTGTGAGGAAGAAAAATCATTTTTGATACGCTCAAAGTAGCCAAACGCCTTATCTTTTTGTCCCAAATCCAAGGCTAATACGCCGGCCTTGTATAGAAAACGTGGCGTAGTATACTCATTGCTATCGTGGTTGAATGCTTTTTCATAATACTCCAAAGCATCTTCTTTTTGGTTCAGTTGTGCAAAGGCATCACCAATACCTCCTTTGGCCATAGCTCCTAGAATTGCGTCATCCGAAGAGAATTCTTCCAAATAGGTAATGGCATCTTGATATTGTTGAAGGTTCAAATAGGCCATACCTGCAGAATATTTAGCCAAATTTGCAGCTTTGGTGCCCTTGTATTCCTCCATGATATCCAAAAAGCCGTACTTGCCTTGTGCTCCGTTCAATGCCAAACCAAAAAGGGAATCTCTTTCTGTTTCGTTGGTCAAAGCTTGGTCAAAATATTGTTGGGGATAAAACAACTCGTTGGCTGCAGAGGCTTCTTTGGGTTTTTGTATGAATTCGTTGTACCCTAAAAAGGCCAACACAGCTACAGCGACAATACCTATGGCACCTAAAATATAGGTCTGGTTTTTTCTAACCCACTCCTCAGTCTTTGATGCACTTTCGTCAAGCGTACTAAAGACTTCCGCGGTAGTACTGTTTTCTTCATCTATTCTGACTTCCTCTTCTTTATTCTTCGGCTTAAAGCCCCGCTTCTTATATGTAGCCATTCTTTGTTTTGTTAATCGCGCAAAAATAAAGTTTTTATCCAAAATCGAAAGGCTATTTATTCGTTATTTTTGGAATCTTTAATTGGTTACGACCTTATATCTTTTGATGGTTTCGCTCCCTTAATTATGTTTTTAAAGCACTTGTCCTTAGTCAATTACAAAAATTTTGATTCCATTACGATGGAGTTCGACCCTGTTATCAACTGTTTGGTAGGAAATAATGGAGTAGGCAAAACCAATATTTTAGACGCCATTTATCACCTATCTTTTGGAAAAAGTTACTTTAATCCTGTATCTACCCAAAATATAAAATATGGCGCTGATTTCTTTATGTTAGAGGGTGAGTTTGAGAAAGAAGGCAGGAATGAAAAAATCACCTGCGGTTACAAAAAAGGGCTGAAAAAAGTAATCAAACGCAACGGAAAAGCCTATGAAAAATTTTCTGAGCACATTGGTTTTTTGCCCTTGGTGATAATATCTCCCGCAGACCGTGATTTAATTATTGAAGGAAGTGAAACCCGCAGAAAGTTCATGGACGGTGTCATTTCCCAATCCGATAAGATGTATCTCCAAAGTCTTATAAAGTACAATAAGGTATTGTCTCAAAGAAATTCATTGTTGAAATACTTTGTGGCCAATCAGACTTTCGATGCAGATACTTTAACCATTTATAATGAGCAACTCCATACTTTGGGTACAGATATTCACAGTAAAAGAGAAGCATTTATCCAGACTTTTCTTCCCATTTTTCATGAGCAATACAAGCATATTTCAGAAAAAGGAGACGAAACAATAGGATTAACTTACGAAAGTCAATTAGCGAATAATCCGTTGAAAACACTTCTGGAAAATTCAGTGGAGAAAGATAGGGCACTTCAATATACAAGTGTCGGTGTGCACAAAGATGACCTCAACTTTACCATTGAAGGGCATCCTATTAAAAAGTTTGGAAGCCAAGGACAACAAAAATCATTTTTAATTGCCCTGAAGTTGGCCCAATTCCATTTTATAAAAGAGCAAGCGGGTACCACCCCTATCTTACTTTTGGATGATATTTTTGATAAACTGGATGAAAATCGGGTTGGGCAAATCGTAGCTTTGGTGAACAACGAAAGTTTTGGTCAGTTGTTTATTAGTGATACCCATGCCGATAGAACCGAAAAAGTGGTAAGCAACATCCAACAGAGCTATAAAATTTTTACCTTGTAATATGAAGCGATTGGTGTTCTTGATATCAGCGATTTTATTGTTTTCCTGTGCTGACCAAAAAGTCAATAAAGAGGATTTGCATTATCTAAATGGGTATTGGGAAATTCAAAAAGTGGAATTCCCAAATGGTCAAATCAAGGAATACAAGGCAAATACAATGGTAGATTACATACAACTGGAAAATGAAAAAGGAATACGAAAAAAGGTACAACCAAGGTTGGATGGCACCTTTATTATAACCGAAGATGAAGAACCTTTTGAGCTGATTTCTTTAAAGGAGGAATTTGCTTTTCACTACAAAAACAGTTTGAGTGAGCGCCAAGAAAAGCTTATGGCCTTGGATTCACTATCCTTCATCACTCAAAATGAAGAAGGTATACGCTATTTCTACATACGATTTCAACCTATTTCAATTCAACTTTAAATGGCCAAGCGACAAAATTCTTATCTCCCTTTGAATGAGGCTTTACAAGAGTTTATCAAAGAAAGTAAACTTCAAAAAGGGATGGATAGGGTGGATGCCCGAAAAGCTTGGGAAGAACTTATGGGAAATGGGGTCAACAATTACACAAATGCCATTGAGTTAAAAGGAGATACTTTATATGTCTCCTTGTCCTCTTCCGTTCTTCGGGAAGAATTGAGTTTGGGCAAAACTAAAATCATCGCCATGCTAAATGAGGCGCTGGGACAAGAATTAATAAGAAAACTGGTATTGCGATAACCAAAAAAGCCGCTCTAATGAGCGGCTTTTTTGGTTTGTGTTCTTTTTCTTAGAAAACCTCTCTGCCTGAAAAGTGAAAAGCTCCTTCAATGGCAGCATTGTCATCACTATCTGAGCCATGAACGGCGTTTTCACCAATACTTGAAGCATATAATTTGCGGATAGTGCCTTCTGCAGCTTCTTCAGGATTGGTTGCCCCAATAAGTGCTCTAAAATCTTCAACAGCATTGTCCTTTTCCAAAATTGCAGCTACAATAGGTCCACGGGTCATGAATTCTACCAATTCACCAAAAAATGGTCTTTCTTTATGAATAGCGTAGAACTCTTCAGCATCTCTCTTGCTCAATTGTGTGTATTTCATCGCCACAATCTTAAAGCCTGCTCCTGTTATTTTTTCCAAAATTGCACCAATATATCCGTTCTCAACGGCGTCTGGTTTAATCATGGTGAACGTTCTATTTCCAGTCATTTTTTAAAATTTTGCGCAAACATACGGCTTTTCATTCAAGGCACAAGGTTAATAGGCCTGTTTCAATTCTTGATAAACCTTTCCATTTTCACCCATTATTTTCATATGGGCTGTCTTGTTTTGCATATCCAAGTGCAGTATGCCATAACTGGGTACAGAAACCACTTCGCCTACCCGATATGAATTGGGTTCAGAAGTAAAGCTAGAATACGAGTGGGTAAGACCACTACTCGTGAAATCTATTAAAGGATATGGCAAATTTGGCAGTTGGGCTTTTGAAAATTCAGAAATATGGCGATCCCCCGAAAGCACGATAACTCCTTTTGCCTTGGAGGCCGCAATAAGCCTTTTCATTTTTTCCACATCTGAAGGAAAGTTGCCCCAAGTTTCAAAACCATGTTCCCAAGAAAGAAATTGGATACTGGTGACAATAAAGTTAAAATCGGCCTTGGAAGCAGAAAGCTCTTTTTCCAACCATTTCCATTGAGTTTCCCCTAAAACCGTAGATTCTGGTGAAGTATTTATTTTATAACGTCTTTTAGTAATCGTATCCTTCTCCAAGTTGCTTCGGAAGTAACGCGTATCCAAAACAAATACTTTGATTGTTCCCTCAGGATGTAAAAAAGTATGCACAGTGTACACACCTTCTTGATTTCTGCGACTATCTTCTTTTGCTACTCCCATAAAATCCAAAAACAGCTGTTGGCTTTGGTTTTTCATAACATACTCTACACCGGCATCATTCTTTCCGTAGTCGTGGTCATCCCAAGTTCCAATTACAGGAACCTTCTCTACCAAAGCTTCATAACCAATGTTTTTCAGTTGCTGATCATACATAGACTTCATTTGGGACATATCATCTGTATCTGCATAGATATTATCTCCACCCCAAATCCAAACGTCTGGATTCTCCTCTAAAATATCATCCCAAAAAGGGTTTTCAACATCGTGTTTATTGCAGGAGCCGAAGGCCACAACAAAGGAAGAATCATCCTCTTCAATAGAGTCAGACTTCTCATCACTAGTTGGATTTTGCGCCGTTTTGCAGCTTACAAATGGTAAAATAAAAAGAAAACAAATCCTTGAATATTTCATTCAGAACATTTTTTGGTGGTTCACAAAAATAGTTTTTCTCGGGTTACCTCTATATTATATTATTGTATCTTTGCCCGCATGAATTTAGAAGATATCTCGACCACAAAGTCGCTTCTTTCCACACCCCAAAATATAGTCGTTGTACCTCATAAAAATCCGGATGGAGATGCCATTGGTTCCTGTTTGGCACTTTATATTTTTTTAAAAGAAATGGGGCAAAATTGTACGGTTATCTCTCCAAATGACTATCCTAAGTTTTTAAAATGGATGCCAGGAAACGATACCATCCTAAACTATGAAAAATCACCCGCAAAGTGTAAAACAATATTGAATGAAGCTTCATTGATATTCACTTTAGATTTTAACGACTTTTCCAGAACCGGGGCATTGGAAAGTCAATTGCAACAGAGCAATGCAGATTTTATAATGATAGACCATCATCAACAACCCAGTGATTATGCCAAAGTCACGTATTCTGATGTTTCTATGAGTTCCACCTGCGAAATGGTCTATAATTTTATCATGTATTTGGGTGAAGGTGATAAAATCAACACAGCCATAGCAACCAATCTGTATACCGGTATCATGACAGATACAGGTTCATTCAAATATCGTTCAACCTCCAGTAAAACCCATCAAATTGTTGCTGATTTGATTGACAAGGGAGCAGAGAACATGGAAATTCACAGGCAAGTGTTTGACACCAATTCTCCATCACGCTTACATCTGCTTGGCGTTGCCTTGAAGAACATGGTAATTCTAAAAGAATATCGTACAGCATACATAACACTGAGTCAAGAGGAATTGGACGCCAACAACTTCAAAAAAGGAGATACAGAAGGTTTTGTCAATTACGGTCTTACGCTGGAAGGTATTGTGCTAGCGGTAATTTTTATTGAAAACAAGGAAGAAGGCATTATTAAAATGTCGTTCCGTTCCGTAGGTGATTTTTCAGTCAACGAGTTCGCCAGAACTCATTTTAATGGCGGAGGACATACCAATGCTGCCGGAGGACGAAGTAATATATCACTTGAAGCAACCGTTGATGCGTTCAAAGCCGTTTTGGCAGACTACAAAAATCAGTTGAAATCATGAGAGCGTTGTCCATTTTAATATTAGCCTTGGCGATGGTTGCTTGTGGAGGTCCCGAACCTCGCCGCCCTGTTAAAGTAAAATCTGGTAGTTTTTTCAAGGAATCCGTGGAGCGGAACAAATTATTATTGGCCAAGGAGGAAAAAGTCATTCAGGATATTATTGTTAAAGATACTTTGAACGAATACATGGCAAATCCCAATGGTTTCTGGTATTATTATGAGGTAAAAAACGATACAGCTCGTTACACACCACGGACCAATGACCAAATTCTGTTCTCTTACAATATCAGGAATTTAAAAAACGATACTATTTATAGTATGAAGGATATTGGACCCACTTCATATACTGTGGACAAAGAGCAGCTTTTTCCGGGCCTTCAGAACGCCGTAAAACTTCTAAAAATCAATGAAAGGGCCACCTTTGTGTTCCCCTCATTGCAAGCCTACGGATATTTAGGTGATGGTGAGGCAATTGGACCAAGAACACCCATAAAATCCACTATAGAACTGCACACAATAATAATCAATCAGGATAGTTTAAATCTTAAATAACAAATCAAATGAAAAAATCCCTATGTATCATCAGCCTACTGGCATTGACTTTTTTTGGTTGTAAATCTAGCAAATATGCCGAGCTAGGTGATGGTATTTTTGCTGATATTCAGACCAATCAAGGTGATATCGTTGTGAAGTTGGAACATCAAAAAACACCGGTTACTGTTGCAAATTTTGTGTCTCTTGCAGAAGGAAACAGCCCTTTTGTAAGTGACGACCTAAAAGACAAACCCTATTATGATGGCCTTATTTTCCATCGCATAATCAAAGATTTCATGATTCAGGGTGGTGATCCCACAGGAACAGGTAGTGGAAATCCAGGATATAAGTTCAAAGATGAATTTCATGATTCGCTCTCGCATTCCAAAAAAGGAATCTTATCCATGGCCAATTCTGGACCCAAAACCAATGGAAGTCAATTTTTCATTACACATAAAGAAACTCCTTGGCTGGATGGTAGACATACAGTGTTCGGTGAGGTAGTCTTGGGTATGGATGTGGTAGACTCCATAGCCAATGTGGAAACCGGCACTGATGGAAGAGACAAGCCCAATGTGGATGTCATTATGAACAAGGTAGAGATTGTACGTCAGGGAAAAGAGGCGAAAAAGTTTGATGCAGTCCAAATTATGGGTGATTACTTTGAAGAAGAAAAACAAGTCGAGGCTGCCTTCAAAAAAATGATTGAGGACTTGGTAACTGAGTTTGAGCAACAAAAAGAAACTGCTGAAGAAACTTCAAGTGGACTTAAAATTCAAAAGATCACTGAAGGAACCGGAGAACAACCCAAAGTAGGGCAAAACGTATTGGTAAACTACGCAGGATGGTTAGCAGATGGAACTCTTTTTGATAGCAACGAAGAGGACATTGCCGTTAAATTCAACAAGTTTGATAGCCGTAGGAAAGAACAAGGCGGTTATTTTCCTGTTCCCATGCAGTATAGTCCAGAAGCTAGATTGATTCCAGGCTTCAAAGAAGGCTTACAGAATATGAAAGTAGGAGACAAAGTTCGACTCTTCATTCCTCCACATCTAGGTTATGGGGCTCAGGGAGGTGGACCCATTCCTCCAAATGCAGACCTAATCTTTGATTTGGAAATTACCGGAATACAAGAATAGACCTTGATAGAAGAAACGAAAAAGCCACCAATTTATGGTGGTTTTTTTGTTTTGGATAAGACCAAACCTAAAGAAATCTAAATTAATTGTGCATCCCAGAATTAAAGGCTAGTTTAGAAATTGAAAAGCTTCCAGTTAGGAGTTTTAGTTTTTACATGAGAAAGAGAATAAAGACAATTCTATTGTGGTTCTTACCCATACAAATAGTATTGGTAAAATGGGCTTCAAACAACCCGGATTTCATTGAGAACTATTACAGCAATGGTATCTATCCTTTTATTTCCAAAACTTTGCGCATTTTGTTCGGCTGGATTCCATTTTCGATGGGTGATGTCCTATATCTCGCATTGTTCGTTTTTGTTGTTCGATATTTTTATAAAAACTGGAGGTCAATAAAATCCAAACCTCTTAGCTTACTCAAGGACATCGGTGTATTTCTGTCCGTAGTTTACTTCTTGTTTCATTTTCTATGGGGACTTAACTACCATCGCCAGCCCATTACCTGGAAATTGGGTTTGGAACGTGAATATTCACAAGAAGAACTGGTTTCTTTTATCCATCATTTAACCCTACACTCAAATACATATCAGACCCATATTACCGGAGATAGCCTTTCTCCAGTGCACATCCCCTATTCTAAAAAAGAAATCTTTCAGGGAACACAAAAGGGATATGAACAATTGAAAAAGGAACATCCAGATTTTGAGTATTCCTTTTCAAGTCAAAAGTCCTCCCTGTTCAGTTTACCTCTTACCTATATGGGATATGGAGGCTATTTAAACCCATTTACGAACGAAGCTCAGGTCAATGGGATTACCCCAAGGTTCAGACTTCCTACCGTAAGTGGTCACGAAGTGGGTCATCAATTGGGTTATTCCGCTGAAGATGCTACCAATTTTATAGGTTTTTGGGTGTCTTCAGTAAATGAGGACCCCTATTTTAAGTATGCAGCTTACTCACATGCCTTGAGTTATTGTCTTTCTGATTTGGCCAGAAAAGATGAAAAAAAATTCAAGGAAATGATAAAGCAATTAAATCCAGGTGTCCGTAAGAACTTTAGAGAACTTTCTGAGTTCTGGGCCAAGTATGAAAATCCTTTAGAACCCCTTTTTAAATTTATTTTCAATACATTTCTAAAAGCCAACAACCAAGAGGAAGGCATAGAAAGTTACAATTCCGTAGTAGGCTTACTCATCAGCTTTAATAAAAAATACGGTTTTTAATGTAACCCTTGTGGGATATTATCAGTTCCGTTACCTTTAAGACTGACTAATTCAACACTGCTGCTCTATGAAAACTAGATTATTGGTGTGCGCCTTATTGGGAAGTGTGTCCTTGATGGCTCAAGACTATTTCCCCAAGAATGATGGCGTAAAAACCAAGAACAACAACTACACCGCATTCACAAATGCAAAAATCTACGTAACTCCAACCAACATCATCCAAAATGGAACCCTGCTCATAAAAAATGGCAAGGTGGTTCAAGTGGGTAAATCCATTAACGTCCCATCAAATGCGGTGGTGGAAGACTTAGGTGGAAAAACCATTTATCCTTCGTTTATCGATGTATTTTCAGGTTTTGGAGTAAAAATGCCGGAGAAACCTAAGTCCCGTGGAAGATCCGCACAATATGATGCTTCCCGTGAAGGGTTTTACTGGAATGACCATATTATGCCAGAGAACATGGCCATCGCTAAATTTTCTTATGATACCAAAAAAGCAAAAGAACTCAGAAAACTAGGGTTTGGTGTGGTCAATGCACACATCCAAGATGGTATTGCACGTGGTTCTGGAGTTTTGGTAGCTCTAAATGACCAAGGCAATGCCTCCCAACGTATTTTGGACGACAAATCAGGGCAGTATTTTTCATTTACTAGGAGCATTGCTAAGTTACAATCGTATCCAACATCATTAATGGGAACCACATCCCTTTTAAGGCAGATGTACCACGATATGAATTGGTATGGCCAAGGCAACGTGGACACCAAAGACCGTTCGTTGGAAGCGCTTATCGCCAACAAAGGATTGAAGCAAATTATTGATGCCGGCGAAAATGGCAATGTACTACGTGCGGATAAAATCGGGGACCAGTTTGGTATTCAATATGCCATTGTGGCCGGAGGTGATGAATATGAATACATTGAAGATGTCAAAGGAACCAACGCTACACTCATTGTTCCCATTAACTTTCCGAAAGCTTATGATGTTTCCAATCCTTACGAAGCGGAGTTTGTAACGCTTAAGGACATGCGTCATTGGAATTTGGCCCCATCCAATCCAAAAGTTTTGGAAGACAACAAGGTTCCTTTTTCCTTGACACTGCATGGATTAAAATCTTCTAAGGATTTTAAATCCAAATTAATGAAAGCCATTTCCTATGGCTTATCCAAAACCAAGGCTTTGGAAGCTTTAACAACGGTTCCCGCACAAATTTTGGGCAAGTCAAGTGAAATAGGAACATTACAGCCAAATAAAGAAGCTAACTTCTTGATTACCTCTGGAGATATCTTCGAGAAAGGAACTATTTTATATGAAAATTGGGTTCAGGGGAATAGAAATATCATTGCCAACCGCAATCAGAAAGACGTTAATGGAGATTACAACCTTAATGTAGGCGGTACTACCTATAAAATGTCGCTAACGGGTGAAATTGGCAAAACCAAAGTCACCGTGGAACAAGACTCCAAAAAATTGGACAGCAAAGTCAACTACGAATCCAACTGGTTAAATGTTTCTTTTACCAATGAAAATGGGGAATCGTTCCGAATGATTTCACTGGTGGATTCAGCAACTGACAATTTAAGTGGCAAATTGGTTCTTCCTAATGGAAATGAATCTACGTTTACTGCGATAAAAACTTCAACACCTGAGAAGAAGTCCAATGCAAACTCATCAAAAGACTCACCAGAAACAGTTGCCCTTACTTATCCCAATGTAGGATTCGGCCATACACAAAAAGCAGTTCAGGAAGATATGCTATTTAAGAATGCAACCGTTTGGACTGGCAATGAAATTCTGGAAAACACCGATGTATTGGTCAAAGGAGGAAAAATTAGCAAAGTCGGACAAAATCTCAGTGGAGGAAGAGCTAAGGTCATAGACGCTTCTGGAAAGCACCTTACCGCTGGCATAATTGATGAGCATTCCCATATCGCAGGCTTATCCATTAACGAAGCAGGGCACAATTCTTCTGCTGAAGTTAGGATGACCGATGTAATTGACCCAAAAGACATTGATATTTATCGAAACCTTGGTGGTGGGGTAACCACTATCCAATTGCTCCATGGTTCGGCCAACCCTATAGGTGGACAATCCGCAATTATACGCTTAAAGTGGGGCGAGAATGCAGATGGCCTTATTTTTCCGAACATGCCCAAGTTTATCAAGTTCGCTTTAGGTGAAAATGTAAAACAGTCCAATTGGCAAAGTTTTGCTCGTTTCCCACAAACCCGGATGGGTGTGGAACAGGTTTTTGTAGATTATTTCCAGCGCGCAAAAGAATATGACACCAAGAAAAAGGCAGGTCAACCGATACGATATGATGAAGAAATGGAAGTTTTGGCCGAAATTCTAAATGGAGAGCGTTTCATCAGTTGCCATTCCTACGTGCAAAGTGAAATTAATATGCTGATGAAAGTTGCCGAAAAGTTTGATTTTACGGTAGCTACGTTCACGCATATCTTAGAAGGCTACAAAGTAGCAGATAAGATGGCGAAACATGGCGTAGGCGGTTCCACATTCAGCGATTGGTGGGCTTATAAATATGAGGTGAATGATGCCATTCCGTACAATGCGGCCATTATGGCAAGTCAAGGAGTTACCGTAGCCATCAATAGTGATGATGCAGAAATGTCCCGTCGTTTGAACCAAGAGGCAGGGAAAACGGTTAAATATGGTGGAATGTCCGAAATTGAAGCGTGGAAAACCGTAACGCTAAATCCCGCCAAATTGCTTCACATTGATGACCGGGTAGGCAGCATTGAAGTTGGCAAAGATGCTGATTTGGCACTATGGAACGATCACCCCATGTCTGTCTATGCCAAAGCAGAAAAAACTATCATTGAAGGAGCGGTTTATTTTGATTTGGAAAAAGACAAATTGCTACGCCAAGCTGTACAAAAAGAACGCAGCCAACTCATAAGCATGATGTTGAACGAAAAGGAAAAAGGAGCTCAAATGCAAGGCCCAAAACAAAATAAGAAGGAAAAGTTTCACTGCGATTCGCTCTAAAAACGTAAAACATGAAAAGTATTAAAAACATAACTTTTGTTCTTTCCCTCCTGGTTTTCAAAATAGGTTTTTCACAACAAACACCGGCAAGGGAACAAAGCAAAGCCATTACAATAAAAGGTGCTACGGCCCATATTGGAGATGGTACCATAAAGGAAAACTGCACTTTGGTTTTTGAAGATGGAAAAATAACTGCGTTTGGTGGTCCTGAAACAGCTACAAAAGGTCAGGTCATTGATGCTACCGGTCAACATATCTATCCCGGATTCATTGCACCTGGAAAATCTTTGGGATTGATAGAAGTTAATGCTGTAAGAGCGAGTAATGACCAAGATGAAATTGGTGATATCATACCACATGTTCGAAGCATCATTGCCTATAATGCCGAATCCAAAGTTGTAGAGAGTATGAGACCCAATGGGGTCCTTTTGGGGCAAATTACGCCCAAGGGAGGTCGAATATCGGGTACTTCAACAATCGTACAGTTTGATGCATGGAACTGGGAAGATGCCGCGGTCAAGACCGATGACGGCATTCACCTCAATTGGCCTACTACCTTCAGAAGAGGGCGATGGTGGGTAGGAGAACCTAGGGGCTTTCTCCCCAATAAAAAATACAATGAACAAGTGTCTGAGGTAAACACCTTTATGCACAATGCAAAAGCTTATGGAAAGGGAAAAGAAGAAGAAGAAGAAGTAAACCTAGCATTTGGAGCCATGCAAGGAGTTTTTGACGGTAGTCAGCACCTCTATGTCTATGCCAATACAGAAAAAGAAATCAAGGATGCGGTAACTTATTGCAAAAAGGCGGGCGCTACCGATATAGTATTGGTCGGTGGGTATCATGCCCACAAAGTGATTGAATTTTTAAAAGAAAACAATATTCCTGTTTTGGTAAACTACACCCATACCCTGCCCCGTTTTGATGATGACGATTATGATTTCACCTATAAGCTTCCAAAAATTTTAGTGGATGGAGGGCTTTTGGTTGGTTTGCAGAATGCAACGGCGTCCAACTTCCAAACTAGAAATCTACCTTTTTATGCTGGACAAGTGGTAGCCCAAGGATTGGATAAAGAGAAAGCATTACAGTTACTTACAGGAAATACAGCCAAAATTCTCGGCATAGATGGTAACTATGGTACGCTTGCGGTTGGTAAAAGTGCTACATTGTTCGTTTCTGAAGGGGATGCTTTGGACATGCGGACCAATAAGTTATCCCGTGCTTTTATTGATGGACGTGACATTTCACTGGAAACTCATCAGACAGAACTTTGGAAACGCTATATGGGCAAATACGAAGGCAAATAAGTCAACAAAAAAAAGGGTGCTTTTTCAAAGCACCCTTTTATATTTTTCTGTCTAGCCGGTTAATTTTTCTTTATCTCTACAAATTCCGCACCCTCAGGTTTTTCATAAAACCCATCTTCTTTAGCTGAAGAAGACAGGGAAGCAGATTCAAACGTTAGGGTGTTAGCAGGTTCAAGAGGATTTCTACCCTCATACTTATACCATGAAATTGAATTCGGCAATACCAGACCATCAACAGCGGTCCAATCATCATAACGAATCCATTTGACATTTTCCGAAACTTCACCGCTTCGATAGGTAACAGTATATCCCAACCAAGCCATTTGGTAGGTGTCTGGATCATAATGAATATAATATTGATCTTTTGATGAAGCCCCTACACCACTTTCATAGCTGATTTCGATACCGGGATAACGTTTTTCTTCAAAAACCAAATCTTCAGTAGACGTATAAATGATTCCATCATCGGCCAAGACAAAGGGCATTGCGTAGAAGTAAAAGATTAAATTGTGATAAAAACCAGCGTTTCCGGTGTATTTTTTGTCGGTATCCAACAACCATGCTTGTTCGCCATCAAATCCCATGGAAAAGATTTCGGTGTCAATTCTATCCTTTCTTGAGTACAAGTCGATGGTATGCACTTCTCTAAAATCAGGCTTTTGTAGCGCATAAGTTAAAGTACGTTGTTGTCTCCATGCATCCATTCCACCATGCTTTTCTAAAACTTTCCCTAAGGCTTCAGGATATTTTGCTTTTTCAGTCTCAACGTTCTCAACGGCTTCGCTCTTGGCTTCTTCCTTCTTTGGAGCAGGCTTGCAAGCAGCAATCGCCAGAATCAATACTACAATACTTATTTTTCTCATTTTTAAGTTGTTTTGCGTTTTGTCGGATGTGGATTTACAAGATTACAAGAAAATGTACTTTTGAAGCCATGAATATTGGCAAAGTTATAAGCAGCGTTCAAAATCCGCTAGTAAAAAAAATTATTCAGCTTCAGGAAAAGTCCAGAGCGCGTAAAAAATCAGGGCTTTTTCTAGTGGAAGGAATACGGGAAATTGAATTGGCACAAAAAGGAAGATATGTTGTTGAGCAATTGCTCTATTCCAAAGATATTATCGATTTTTCCCTAGAAGATTTCATCAAGAGCTTTCCTGAGACGGTATGCACTGAAATCAGCAAGGCCGTATACGAAAAATTGGCCTACAGACAATCTACTGAAGGGGTATTGGCTTTGGTACAAAGTAAATCCCATGCGCTTGAAGACATTCGCTTTAGCTCGAAGGAGCCCCTGGTCTTGGTAGCTGAAGCACCAGAAAAGCCTGGAAATGTGGGCGCTCTGCTTCGGACTGCAGATGCGGCAGGGATAGATGCCGTTTTAATTGCCAATCCAAAATCGGATGTGTACAATCCCAACATTGTCCGTTCCAGCGTAGGTTGTGTCTTTACAACGCAGATAGGGTTGGGAAGCACAGAAGAAATCATAACATTTTTAAAAAAGAAAGGTATCAGTATTCGCTGTGCGGCCTTATCTGGTTCAAAAGACTATACCAAATCCAATCTTAGGGGACCTTTGGCCATTGTAGTTGGTACAGAATCTACCGGTTTAACCGACGAATGGTTGCAAAATTCCGATGAAAATCTCATTATACCCATGAGGGGTGAAATTGACTCCATGAACGTTTCCGTGTCCGCCGCAATCCTTATCTTTGAAGCCATGCGCCAAAGAGGATTTTAGCCTATGGGAGAAACTACGCTATTCTACATTATTATCTTTATTCTTGTGGCGCAATACCTGGTTCACCAGCTATTGGAATACTTAAACGCCCAACGCTTTTCTTCCACCGTACCGCAAGAACTCAAAGATGTTTTTACCAATGAGGAGTATCAAAAATCCCAGCAATATAAGCGCACAAAATATCGATTCGGTCTCCTTTCAGATGGTTTTTCACTTGTTTTCACTTTAGCGTTTTTATGGTTTGGAGGCTTTGAGTGGATAGATTCCCTAGTACGTTCCGTCACCGAAAATACCATAGGTATGGCCTTACTTTTCTTTGGTTGCATTGCCATTGGAAGTAGTATTATTGGCATTCCCTTTTCATATTATCAGACATTCACAATTGAAGAGAATTATGGTTTTAACAAAACCACTAAGCGTGTCTTTTTTGCGGATATCCTAAAAGGTTGGTTACTTACCATTTTAATAGGTGGTGCTATTCTGGCATTGTTCATCTGGTTTTACCAATGGACAGGGCCCAAGTTTTGGATTTACACATGGATACTTTTTACCGCGGTAATTTTGTTCACGAACCTGTTTTATAGCCGGTTACTGGTACCCCTTTTTAATAAACAGACCCCGCTTCACGAAGGAAGTTTGAAATACGCAATTGAAAATTACGCCAAACAAGTAGGCTTTGAGCTCAACAAGATTTTTGTGATAGACGGCTCCAAACGTTCTACCAAGGCCAATGCCTATTTCTCCGGTTTTGGGAGAGAAAAGCGAATAACGCTTTTCGATACCCTCATCAATGATCTGGACGAAGAAGAAATTGTGGCAGTTTTGGCACATGAGGTGGGACATTATAAAAAGAAACATATCATTTTCAATCTGGTGGTATCATTACTGCTTACAGGATTGACCTTGTATGTCCTTTCTCTTTTTATAAACACTCCCGAAATTTCATTGGCCATTGGTGTATCACAGCCCAGTTTTCATGCCGGGTTGGTTGGTTTTGTTCTGCTGTATAGCCCAATTTCTGAAATCACCGGATTAGCGATGAACTATTTATCCCGAAGATTTGAATTTGAGGCCGATGACTATGCCAAAACGACATTCGCTGCCACACCTCTGATAAGCTCGTTAAAGAAATTATCAAAGAACAGCCTAAGTAATCTCACACCTCACCCGGCTTACGTGTTTGTCCACTATTCACATCCTCCTTTGGTGGAACGCATACGAAACCTAAAGGCATAATTTTTGTTGTTTACCTTTTTGGATTGTGGTAACTTTAATTTACTATGACGGAGGCAGCTATAGAAAAAGAGAACAAAGAAATTGCAAAGCAATACAAGGAATTGCTGCGCATCAGCTACCAGACCCTTACCCCAGAGGATAAAAAGCTGATACGCTCGGCCTTCGATGTTGCCGTGGATGCACATAAGGACCAGCGGAGAAAATCCGGTGAGGCTTATATCTTCCACCCTATTGCCGTGGCCAAAATTGTAGCTTCCAAAATTGGTCTCGACGCTGTTTCCATTGCTTCTGCCCTACTCCATGATGTTGTTGAAGATACTGAGTACACCTTGGGTGATATTGAACGGATGTTCGGGGAGACCGTAGCTCGAATTGTGGATGGCCTTACCAAAATAGCCCACCTTAAAAAGGATAAGGACATCAGTCAGCAAGCGGAGAATTTTAGGAAAATGCTTTTGACGTTGCATGATGACGTTCGAGTGATCATCATAAAAATTGCCGACCGCTATCACAATATGCTCACCATGGATGCCATGCCCGAGCATAAACAGGTAAAAATAGCTTCGGAAACCCTATATATCTATGCCCCCCTTGCACACCGAATTGGGCTTTATAATATCAAAACGCATCTGGAAGACCTGAGTCTCAAGTATACTGAACCAGAGGTTTATAAGGACATACAGGCGAAAATTGAGAATACTGAAGAAGAACAACTAGCCTATATTGAAGACTTTTCCAATGTAATCCGAAATTCTTTGGATAAAGAAGGTCTTAATTATGAAATTAAAGGCCGGATGAAGTCCACTTTTTCCATCCGCAGAAAAATGAAGGCGCAGAATGTCTCTTTTGATGAGGTGTACGATAAATTTGCCATTCGCATCATCTATAAATCGGATAGGAAGAATGAAAAGTTTCTGGCTTGGAAGATTTATTCCATAGTCACGGACCACTTTACCCCTAACCCCATTCGCTTGCGGGATTGGATTACCTCGCCCAAATCTACGGGTTACGAGGCATTGCACATTACCGTTATGGGACCCGAAGGAAAATGGGTAGAGGTACAGATTAGAAGCGAGCGCATGCATGAAATTGCCGAGAAAGGATATGCAGCCCACTTTAAGTACAAACATGGGGAACAGAAAGAACAGGGTATTGAGGAATGGTTGAACCGCTTACAGGAAGCCTTGGAAACCTCAAACGGAAGTGCAGTTGACTTTGTAGAGGAATTCAAACTCAACCTCTACTCCAAAGAAATCTTTGTATTTACCCCAAAAGGGGATTTAAAATCCATGCCAAAGGGAGCTACGGCTCTTGATTTTGCCTTCCATATACACACAGAAATTGGAATGAAGACCCGCGGGGCTCGGGTAAACGGAAAGTTGGTGCCCTTGGGAACACCACTTCAAAGTGGGGACCAAGTTGAAATTATCACCTCAGAAATTGCAAAACCCAACCAAAGCTGGTTGGATTATGCCCAAACTGCACGTGCACGTGCCAAAATTCGTTCTTCGTTGAGCGAGGAAAAAAAATCCATTGCTGCAGAAGGCAAGGAAATTTTACGCCGAAAGCTAAAATCCCAAAAAATTGACCTTAGCGAAGATACGGTGAACAAGCTGGTGCAATATTTTAAGCTAAAGACCAGTTTGGACCTTTTTTATAGAGTGGGCATAGGGGTTATTGACAATCAAAAGCTAAAGGACTTTGCATCTACCTACCATAATGCCTTTTTAAATTTCTTCAAGAACAAAATCCGAAGAAATCCAGCGCCCAAAGATGTCAATAAAGATGAGATCACCACCAAATACGATATGCTCGTTTTTGGTAAGGAAGAAGAAAAGCTCAGTTATAAGCTTTCCCAATGCTGTAACCCTATTCCAGGTGATGATGTTTTTGGTTTTTTAAGTGTGAGCGACGGTATAAAGGTGCATAAAAAGAACTGCCCCAATGCTATATCCATGCAGTCCAACTACGCCTATCGCATTATGCAGGCCAAATGGATAGATTCTACCCAAGAGGAGTTTACCGTGGATATTGAGCTTACCGGAATTGACAATTTGGGACTTGTAAACGAGATTACCAATATAATCTCGGACAATATGCATGTGAACATGCGCAACCTTAATTTTAGCGCGGATGGTGGTACCTTTAAAGGAAAAATTGCGTTGGTGGTAAAGAACAACACTATATTGAAAAAGCTCATCAACAATTTGAAGCAGATTGAAGGGATAGACAAAGTGGACAGAATTTAAATTTTAGCGTACCTTTGTCCTTTAGTTTTGGAACGAAACATGGGGAACAGTAAAAATCAGGAAATTGTAAAGAATGTCTTCACTTCCTTCTTGGAAGAAAAGGGACATCGCAAGACTCCAGAACGCTATGCCATTCTGCAGGAAATCTATGACAGTGACGACCATTTTGATGTGGAATCGCTCTACATTAAAATGAAAACCAAAAACTACAGGGTAAGCCGGGCCACGCTCTACAATACTATTGAGCTTCTTTTGGATTGTAAGTTGGTGCGCAAGCATCAGTTTGGTAAAAACCAGGCCCAATATGAGAAGTCTTATTTTGACCGTCAGCACGACCATGTAATTCTTACGGACACGGGCGAAGTTGTAGAATTCTGCGACCCCCGTATCCAATCCATAAAAAAAACCATTGAGGAGGTTTTTGACATTAAAATAAACACGCACTCGCTCTATTTTTACGGAACCCGAAACAAAGAAGAAAACCTAACCGACTAACCCATCCACTACATGGTAGATTTACTGCTTGGTCTCCAATGGGGAGACGAGGGAAAAGGAAAGATTGTTGATGTATTGACCAAGGACTATGATATTATAGCCCGTTTTCAAGGGGGACCCAATGCTGGGCATACCTTGGAATTTGATGGCATAAAACACGTGCTGCATACCATTCCCTCCGGTATTTTTCATAAAAACGCCATGAACGTGGTGGGCAATGGTGTGGTGATAGACCCGGTTATCTTTAAAAGAGAGCTGGACAATTTGGATAAGTTTGACCTGGACTATACCAAGAAGCTCCTCATATCTCGCAAAGCCCATTTGATTTTACCCACCCACCGTTTATTGGATGCCGCCTCAGAAACGGCAAAGGGTAAGGCAAAAATTGGTTCTACCCTAAAGGGTATTGGCCCCACTTATATGGATAAGACCGGAAGAAACGGTCTTCGTGTGGGAGATTTGGAATTTGATACCTGGAGAACCAAATACCGAAATCTGGCCAACAAGCATGAGGCCATGATAGCTTTTTACAATGTGGATATCCAGTACGACCTCAAAGAACTGGAAGACGAGTTCTGCGAAGGGGTGGAAACTTTAAAAAAACTCACCTTTATTGACAGCGAGGAATATATGTTCAATGCGCAACGAGAAGGTAAAAAAATATTGGCCGAAGGAGCCCAAGGCTCCCTTTTGGATATTGATTTTGGGACCTATCCCTACGTAACCTCCTCCAATACTACTGCGGCAGGCGCCTGTACCGGATTGGGAGTAGCGCCCAACAAAATTGGCAGGGTATTGGGTATTTTTAAGGCCTATACCACCCGAGTGGGCAGTGGCCCTTTCCCTACTGAGCTTTTTGACAAGGATGGTGAGACCATGGGCCGCGTAGGCAACGAATTTGGTGCCACAACAGGCAGACCTAGACGCTGTGGCTGGTTGGACTTGGTCGCTTTGAAATATGCCGTACAGGTAAACGGGGTTACGGAGCTTATGATGATGAAAGCCGATGTACTGAGCGGTTTTGAAACCTTAAAGGTCTGTACCGCCTACAAGTATAAAGGCGAAGAAATACAGCATTTGCCCTACAATATTGAAAATGATAACCTTTCCCCTATCTATAAAAGTCTAAAAGGCTGGTCCAAAGACCTGACCAAAATGACGAAGGCCGAAGAACTACCGCCTGCTCTCAATGCTTACATCGCCTTTTTGGAAGAGGAACTGCAAGTGCCCATTAAGATTGTCTCCGTAGGTCCGGATAGGTTGCAGACCATTCACCGTTAGTCCTTGTTTCTCGCAAAGCTTTGATAACGGCCCGCATAGCTGCCGCCACATTTTGCACATCTTTGCGGTGAAAGCTACTTTCTTCCAAGTAAAAGAGCATTTCTACCCCCATATCCAAAACATTGGCCAACTCTTGGGTAGAGCCATAGCTATCTTGAACACGTTCTAGAAAATCTTGTTGGGATTGATTTGTCATAGTCATAATAGGTTATGACATAAATATAATGTTTCTTTTTTACTTGTCATAATTTGTTATGACCTTGTTCTGAAGTAATCTATCCAATTTTGTTTTGTTAGAGCTAATCAATGTTGACAAAACAAGAGCTATCCAAAAAAATAGGCGACCGTATCAAACTATTGCGGAAAGAACGAAATATTTCTCAAGCTGAACTAGGAAGGCTCTGTGAACGAGACAAACAACATATTGAGCTTATTGAAAACCACAAAGTTTCTGCCAATACCTATACGCTTTACACCATAGCTAAAGCCCTTAAGATAGAATTGAAGGAGTTGTTTGATTTTTAAACATTTGCCAAAAAAGACAAAACCCAACTAGCAATTAAACCTAAGTGTATTTAATGGGCTTTCCACCTGCTTAATTTCTGTAACACTTACATGTGTGTAAACCATCGTGGTCTTTATGGAGGTATGGCCCAAAAGCTTTTGAATGACTCGGATGTCCGTCCCGGCTTCCAGTAAGTGTGTGGCAAATGAATGTCTAAAGGTATGGGTTGAAATCACTTTTTTCAATTTGGCCCTTTTTGCGCCATTTTTTACCACACTAAGTAAACTACTGGCAGTATATTGTGTGCCGTGCTCTCCCTCAAAAAGAAAAGTGGTGGGCTTATACTCCTTGTAGTATTTTCTGAGCAGGACTTTAAGTCGCACAGGGAACATAAGCTGTCTATCCTTCTTTCCCTTAGCGTTATATAGTGTAATGGTATTCCGTTCCCCATCCAAATGGACAATTTTAAGATTTAAGAGTTCTCCGCTTCGCAACCCAAGGGCGTAAAGCGTAGCCAACATGGCCTTGTGCTTTAGGTTCTTTGTAAGGTTTAAAATAGTTTCCACTTCCTTTTTTGCGAGCACTACGGGTAGTTTGAATGCTTTGCGGGTAGGCCTAAAATCTGTCAAAGCAAGTTCTCTGTTGAACATAGTTCCGTAGAAGAGCGCCAAACTTCCCAGCATTTGTTTTTGAGAGGAATAGGAGATTCTTTTAAAGGTGAAAAAGTCTAAGCAAATTCGATGGATATCGGTATCATGAAGTGAATTCCAATATTTGACCGCCGTGGTTTGTTGAAACAGTTTTAGGCAAGAAATATAGGAATTTATGGTATTGGGACTGTACCCCTTAAGTTCCATTATTTTTTGAAACTTTTGCAGTTGCGTATAACCTTCCATTTTGGAACAAGATTTGGTATTTTAAAAATATAGAATTTCCTCTAAAAAGTGCGATTTAACCTCCCAAAAGGGTAGGATAATGGCAAAAATTGGATAAATTGAGGATATAAACGAGTTGTGCGTAATTTGAATGAACATTTTGAATAATCAATGAACACTGTAAAAATTGGAGACAAATTCGAACACAAATCCTATGATTTGATTGTAAAAGCAATCAGAAATGGAGAGTTGGGAATTTCTGAAAGTACAGCTAAAGTTCAAAAAAAGTCGGCTATTATTCAAAAGATAGAGAAAAGGAAATAATCTTCGATTTATCCATTGAGATTTGGCCGAAAAATGCGGAAAGATATACTCTTCTTTATTTAATTGAGTGCAAAAGTTCGCCATCTGGACACAACGTTCCTGTTGATGATGTTGAGGAATTTAACACCAAAATAAATCAGGTTGCAGGCGGAGGAGTAAAAGGAGTTATGATTACAGATAACAAATTTCAATCTGGAGGACTAACTTTTGCCAAGAACAAACGAATGATGTTAATAGAAGTTGACAAAGATGACAATCATTCGATAATACTTCACAGAACAGATAAAGAAAGTAAGAAGAATGAAAAGGAGAATGCTGATGAGATTTTCTTTAAATTTATAAAAAAGGCGTTAGGACTAAAAAAAGTAAAAGGGTTAAAACGTCTATCTGCAATACAAATTGAAAACTTGGCTTTGCCAATTCTTCAAAAGTACAATGACCTGTATTCATCAATTAAAATTGACAATTTTATTGAACACTTAAAGTCTGAATATGATTTAGAATTTGACTTCACGCAAGATTTAGAAACAGCGAATGGTAAGAAAATTGAGGGATACTTTGATGTTAAGAACAAAAAAATCTTAATTGATAAATCAATTATAGGTTCAGAAAAATTCCCTTTTGTTTTGGGACACGAATTAGGACACTTTTTTCTTCATAGTAAACTAAAAGTTAATCAAGAAAGATACGAGGATTTTGCAGATTCTGAATATGACTTTTTCACTGATAGACATAATTTAGTAAATGACAGAAATTGGATTGAATGGCAAGCTAATAAATTTGCAATTTCTCTTTTCTTGCCAAAAGTCTTATTTCTTCCTCACCTAATCGCATATAGACAAAGTATTGGAATAAGTCGTCCAGAACATATTTATCTTGACGAACAAACTATAAATAAACAAGATTATTATAAAACGGTAGATTATCTATCTGACTATTTTGGAATTAGTAAAACAGCTGTTAAGTTTAGAATCGAGGAACTGAATTTAATTACTTACGCAAAACCAAAAGACGATTTTAGAAGTGTCGTAAGAAGAACATTTTTTGAATAAAAAACTACGCACAACAATGGCTATAAGTAATTGCTGGTTCTCGCCTACTTCTGAAAATCCTCGCGGATTTTCAGTTTGGTGTATACTTGTAAAGTTAAGTACTAACCCACGCAACTACTCATAGCCGAGACCGTTGGCGGTAATTAGAAAACCAGACACACAACAAGCCCCATCCCTCAGAATTTAAATAAATTTCTTGTGCAAGTGAAAACTTGCGTTTATATTTGCAAGCAATTACTTGCTTAATTTGATTACGAAACTATGAGAAGAGATGTTTTCAATGCCATTGCCGACCCAACTCGAAGGGACATACTAATGTCGTTAACCACTGAATCTCAAAATGTCAACTCGCTAGCTGAGCAATTTGACATGACCAGGCAAGCAGTTTCTTTGCATGTTAAGTATCTACAAGAGTGTGGAGTTATTACAATAAATAAGGAAGGTCGGGAACGCTTTTGCAAGTTAGAAGCTCAAACCCTATCTGAAGTTGCGGATTGGCTAGAGCCGTTCCGTAAAATATGGGAGTCACGTTTTGACCAATTGGACTTTCTGTTAACAAAACTACAGGACAAAAAAGAAAACCGAAATGACTGAAACAAAATTTGAAACAAACGGAAATCAACTAACTGTGACTCGAATATTTAATGCTTCAATTGACCTTGTTTGGCGAACATGGACCGAAGCAGACCTACTTGACCAGTGGTGGGCGCCCCAACCATGGGAATCCAAAACGAAACGGATGACCTTCGAAGAAAACGGGCAAAGACTTTATGCCATGTGCGGACCGAACGGAGAAGAACATTGGGGCTTAACAACTTATGAAATCATAAGCAAGCCTTCCTACTTCTCAGGGGAAGATGCCTTTTGCGATAAAAATGGTAATGTCAATGAAGAAATGCCAGTTGCAAAATTTGAAAACAAATTTCAATCAAATTCTACTCAAACCACAGTGAAGGTCGTCACTCAATATGCTTCTGAAGAACATTTGCAGCAAGTAATTCAAATGGGAATGAAAGAAGGCTTATCAATGGCATATGAATACTTAGATAATCTATTAATCAATTTAAAAGGATAAAAATGAAAACAGTCACAGTTCAAAATACAATTAACAGGAAAGTCAATCAGGTTTGGGAACTATGGACAACTCCTGAACATATCAAAAATTGGAATTTTGCATCACCCGAATGGCATTGCCCCAAAGCCGAGCATGATTTGAAGGTAGGCGGTAAACTTAAGTATCACATGGCAGCCAAAGATGGAAGTATGGCTTTTGACTACACCGCCACATTTAGCGCTTTACGACCAAATGAATTAATGGAATATATTTTGGATGATGGCAGAAAAGTGACGATAGAATTTAAGAGTAACGGGGACACTACCGAAATAATCGAGACGTTCGAAATTGAAGATGAGAACTCAGTTGATATGCAAAAGCAAGGTTGGCAAGCAATTTTGGATAACTTTAAAAAATATGTTGAGTCAAAATAAAAACTACCGCCAACAAGGTGTATAGTGCATAGCACCCTTCGGGATGCTACGACACCATACACTAAACGTTGTAAACAATTTGACAAAACCAATGAAACATCTTTTTCTAATCATATTTCTTCTAACTTTTTTGGCTTGTAATTCCAAAAAGGACAGTGCGGTTTCTAAAATTAAAAACCCAAATCCACAGAAAGTAATTCAACAAAAATTAAGCGGAAAAGAAATCGTGGCAGAATTAGAAAAATTGGGTTATTTCAATCTGACCAACGAATCTGAATTAGATACGGTTAAAGCCGACCTTCTAAAAGCGTACACGGACTTAAATTTCTTTCAAGGACCATGCACGGAGAAACTCTGAATTTTATGGACAATCGCTATCAATGGGTAGATTGTGAGGAACTATTCGAGATTGGCGGATTGACTGAATATTTAACACAGGTAAAACCGACTTTTGAAAAACTTGGACTGGAATTAAAATTCGAGAATGAACAAAGCGAACAAGACCAAAATAGTTGGAAACACACAATTGAACTCAACGGAATAAAATACACAGCATTTGACGGACAATTTTCCGACTTGGATTGGGGAATTGCCTATGTGAATTTTATAGAAATGTTGAACGCTGAATTGAGAAGACAAAATTCGGACGAGCAGTTTTATCCAATAAATTGCGGAAATGATGGAATGTTCGTTTTACTAACACCAAAACAGTTGGACTTTGTAAATCGGAATTATCCAATAGACAATGAACATCCGACAACAATGAGTAATTGGAAAAGTAGAAATGGATTATAAAAAACTGCACACAACAATGTATAACCGCAATTTACTCACTAAAGCTTATTTTAATGGAGTTCGTCAGTCGCTCAGCTCTGGTCGGCGGATTCGACCACCCTTCGACTTCGCTCAGGGCAGGCTCAAGCGAATCCACCCCGCCTTGTCAGGCGTGGCAGGTCGGAATTGCGAGCGTCAGTGCTAAACCGAAAATTAACGCATATTAACCCTTAACTGACGGTTATACGAGACCGTTGTACGCATGCTAATAAAACTAACTTACACCAAATGAAAATTGAGAAATATAGTCAGGCATCAGATATCTGGTTACAGTTCAAGGGTGGACTAAAAGGCTACATTTTCAAAAAGACAAAGGATTTAGAAATAGCCGACGAAATTAACCAACTCGTTCTGATGAAAGTAATAGATTCCTGCTGTTCAGATGTTAAAATAAAGAACGTTAGGTCTTGGCTTTTTCAAATTGCACATAACACCACCATAGATTATCTAAAAAAGAGTGAAAAACATGTTGGTTTGGAAAGAGAAATCCAAGAAGAAACAGAAGATAATGTATATCTCGAAATTGAACCGTTTGTGTCAGCTCTAATTGACTTTTTACCTGAAAAATATGGAGTACCGCTACGTATGTCAGACATAGAAAAACTAAAACAACAAGATATAGCAAATAAATTAAACTTGTCTCTAACCGCAACCAAAAGCAGAATACAAAGGGCTCGTGAACTCTTAAAAAATGAAGTTTTCACCTGCTTCCAAGTTAATATGGAGGACGCGAAAGGCATTAGTGACATTACACTTAAAGGTTCCTGCAAACCCCTTCAGGCAACCATTTCAAAAAATAATCAATAATTTTTGCGTCTTTTTACACTGTTTTCAGTCTTGGTTATAAATCTTAAATTTTATAATCATGACAAACAGAAGAAAAATAGTCTTTAGAATTATTTTCTTGACCATTGGACTTAATTCCATTCTTGCCCAAAACTCGGCTATTTCAACTATCCATGAAATAGAACCCAGCACAAACCACTATGCAAAGCTTCAAGAACTTTCAGGTAAACAGAGGCAATCTACTGCGTGGATGGATACTATTGTGTACCCACCAAAAAAATACAAGAATAATACTATACTGTTCGCCCTAACGAAGCCCGTTTACCTTACTTCAAACCAAGTGGATTTTTTAGTGAAGGCTGTAAAATTTCCTGCGAACAGTTCCGAACAGACAAGAGCGGAACTCGACTTTCTTTTGGAGTTACAGAAAAAACGAACAAAAGAGCAAACCGAAAGAGTATTGGCTCTAGCAAAAATTGGATATTGGCCAGATGCCAACTATGTCTCAACACATCCTAATTACAAGAAGAATCTTGAAAACCTTTTTTTTGAAAGCAAAGAGATAATGGGCCAAACGTACTCTTTTGAAAATTTTCCAGAAACATCAAGGCTTTTACAGGGCATTATGAATGATATGCGATTAATGGAGTTTGCGGTAAAATATCATTTGGTTAGAGCAAGGCCATACCAACTGGAATTGGAACTAAAGCCTCTGAAAACTATAAGTTCACCATCATTCGCAAGCGGGCATACCTTGTGGGCATATATACAGGCGTATACTTTTGGTGAATTGATTCCTGAAAAACGAGATGATTTTGTGAAACTGGCCTATGAAATTGGGCTTTCAAGAGAAATTATGGGTGTACATTACCCAAGTGATGAAGAAGCGGCAAGGCAACTTGCACATCGCATGTTGATGTTAATGTGGCATACAGAAAAATTTCAAAACGATTTCTTGAAAGCAAAAGGCGAATGGAACTAATTAATAAAATTGAAACACTATTGCGCCCTTGGCCAATAGTGTTTGTAAGGATTTCTATAGGCATTGTCTTTCTTTGGTTTGGAGTTCTTAAATTCTTTCCAAACACGAGTCCCGCAGAAACAGTGGCGCAACGGACAATGGACAAACTAACTTTAGGGCTTATTTCCAGTGAAATGAACTATTTGATACTAGCTATCATCGAAACTGTTTTTGGGCTATTTTTAATCGGAAATTTTTTTAAAAAAATGATTGTACCACTCACGTTAGGGCATCTGATTATGACATTTTCACCAATACTTCTATTTCCGTCTGAAGTGTTCACAGGAATTTTAATCCCTACATTATTGGGGCAATACATTATTAAAAATCTTGTGCTGTTTAGTGCATTGTTGCTAATCAACCAAAGATTTTGTTATTCAAATTCAGATGAGAAAATTTGCATTACACAACCGAGTTTGGATTGATGTGTCTTTAAAAAGCAAATCGAAGATACTATAGGACACTTGAGACTGAAGAGCCAGTTGCCAACAAAACCTAAATGTAATGCGGACTTTAAGGCAAAACCGAAAGGTCTGTGTATATTTCTATAGTCGCCAAATCTTATGGATTTAGCTTTAGACAAACTACAAAAAGCAAAACAATAAGCTTTAGTATACATTTGAGAAAACCTATGGCATTATTTTCAAGATTTAAGAAAAAAGGGGAATACAACTTGTCGAAATCTGACTTTAAAACTGAAAATGAAGATTTTGAAGTTCTTTCTGTAAAATTGAGCGGAGATTTTTTCGAAAAGTTTCCGCAAGCAAAAAAGAAAGAAAATTATAAGGAAAAAAAAGCTTTGATTACTAATTCATCTAAAATCAATCTTTTTGGCAACCAAGTGAAAATAGCTTACAACCCAAGCGAAATTGAACTGAATGAAAATAAATTCATTGACTTGATAAATAATAAACTGAATTGGATTTCTAACAATGAAGAAACTTTAAAAAATGGTATCGCAAAAAAGCTTGTCCCTTTAAAAAATGATAGTTGGCTCAATGAAAACGAATCTGAAATCTCGAATAGTGAATTTATAAAACGGATTGAGCTAAACGGAATCACATTTTACGGAGATGGAAGTTCAGAATTGACTTTTGACGATGACGATTTGTTTTGGGGACATCAAATTGTTGTGGATTTGGGCTTTAAAAATAATCTATCTGGTATAAATATTCGTGGATAAAAAACGTATGCTAACAAAGGCTATAATTCAGCCCTAACCTCCAACCACAAAGAATATTTCCTACTTTTAATACGGTGCGATTTCTAAATCGTAAAATCCATACGGATTTTCCAGGCCGAAATCATAGCCCAGACCGTTGTATGTAATTATGAAAAAAGCATTGTACAATTTCCTTAAAATGATTTCGTGTAAAATCAACTTAGATAACAGTGTCAGACACATTATTTTATACGGATTAGCCACAGCAAGCCTAATTTTTGGGCTAAAATGGTTGCAATGGAATTTTCTAATTATGGAAAACGCAATTGATATCTACGTTGGATTACTCGCCATTATATTCACCATGTTGGGTGCATGGATTGCTTCTCAATCAATAAAACCAAAAACACAAACTGTTTTTATGGAAAAACCCATTATGATTTATGAACCCAAAGAATTTATATTAAATCAAGCTGGTTTAAAAAGGCTGAATTTGACAACTCGGGAATATCAAATTTTAAAGCTCATAGTTCAAGGGTATAGCAATTCTGATATTGCAGAAAAATTGTTTCTTTCACTTAGCACTATAAAAACTCATGTTTCCAACCTTTATACGAAGATGGATGTAAGTAGCAGGTTTCAAGCTATTACCGTTGCCAAAAAAATGAAAATTGTGGAGTAGGGAAATAATTTTTAATTATAAAATTGCCGAATTTCAATAATTGGTACCAAAGTATGAAGAGAATTATTCTTCAATACTATAGTTTCGAAACAAACTATAAATCCAATAATTATGAAAAAAATCATCCTGATTTTTGGTGCTGTGATAGGTTTAATAATAAGCGCCAATTCAATTATCCATATGAACATGATGAGTTCAAATCCTGATTACAAAGGGAACGATGTAGTAGGGTATGCAACAATGGTCATCATGTTTTCTCTAATTTATTTTGGAGTAAGAAATTATAGAAACAACTATCTTGATGGTAAGATTGGCTTTTCTAAGGCATTTAAGACAGGAGCGCTAATTTGTTTTGTTGCTTCTACAATTTATGTTGTGGTTGGCCTTTTATATTATTATTTGTTTGCCCCCGATTTTATTGACATTTATGCTGACTATATTATAAGAAATTCTGCGCCAGATGAAGTTGAGGCCATAACCGCTCAAATGGCAGACTTTAAGGAAATGTACAAGAATCCTTTATTTGCTGTTTTAATTACCTATATGGAGGTATTGCCTATAGGAATGATAGTAGCTTTATTTAGTGCTCTTATTGTCAAGAAAAAATAAAATAGCCCCTGCCAACAATGGCTATAATTAATGCACGTTGTGCAACATTCAGCTAAAAGAGGTGTCCTTCAATAAACAAATTGATTTAAAAACTAAAATACTATGAAGGCATGTAGCTACTTATTTTTTGTTCTGACTTTTGCTTTTGTTTCATGTAAACTAAACCAAACAGATACTACAAAAACAGCGGTTGAGAACCCTAAGAGTCTATCTATAAAATTAGTCAACGGTAAATGGTTCAATGGAAATACCTTTGAAAACAAAACCGTTTGGGTTCGTAAGGGTATCCTAAACTTTTCCAAAAATGAAACCGAAAATGACACCATAATTGACCTTAAAGGCATGTACGTCATTCCACCATTTGCAGAAGCTCATAACCACAACTTGGAAAGCGATTACAAGTTAGAAGAACGAATTGACGCTTACCTCAGTAATGGTGTATTTTATGTAAAGATGCTTTCATCTATTAAAAAGCGCATAGACCCATTGATGCACCATTACAACAAGCCAGAAGGAATTGATATTAGTCTAGCTCATGCCCCCCTTACAGGAAGTGGAGGTCACCCAATAGCATTAAGAAAAAGATTTCTTGGATACGGCCGATTTGATGGACTCTTTAACAGTCTTGAAGAAATTGAATCCCATGGTTATTTTGTCATAGATGATTTGGATGATTTGGAAAAAAAGTGGGGTGAAGTATTGTCGTTTGAACCCGATTTCATTAAAATAATGATTCTGTATTCGGAAGAATATGAAAAACGAAAAAACGATACCACTTACTTTGGGAACAAGGGACTAAACCCTGAATTGGTTCCTGAAATCGTCAAAAGGGCCCACCAAAATAATCTTCGCGTCAGTGCACACGTTGAAACGGCCAACGACTTTCGAGTTGCCGTAAATGCTGGTATAGATGAAATTGCGCACCTACCGGAAATTGATAATGGAAAACAGTTATCACGAGAGGATGCAATCTTAGCCAAAAACAAAGGTACTGTTGTTACAACTACAATTTCGTTAGTATCTAAAAAACAAGATGAGCCCAACTATGAAGAACTGGTTGAGAATATAAAATCAAACCTTAAAATACTTAATAGTGAAGGTGTTACGATTGCAATTGGGTCAGACATGTATAATGATAATTCCGTTGGCGAATTCCAGTTTTTATATGATTTGGGTATCTTTAGCAATGTTGAACTGCTTAAAATGTGGTGTGAGAATTCGGCTGAAACCATATTTCCTAACAGAAAAATCGGATTCTTAAAAGAGGGGTACGAAGCAAGTTTTTTGGTCTTAAATTCAGATCCATTAAAGAGCATTAAAGGAATCAATAATTCAATAGTCTTAAAAGTTAAGCAAGGAATAGTACTAAATAAGTGATTACCTCCAACACGGTATGTACAATAATATTCCTTAAATGATTGCTCTAAATATATACTAAGCCATTGGCCAGTATCAAATAAAAACTAAGAAATGAGGAAAATAGCCTTAGTATCTTTAATGATAGCACTTATGTTTGGGTGTAAATCAGAGAAAAAAGAAATAGAGATTGATAGAGATAGTGATTCAAAAAAAATATTGAAAACAATTGACAATTGGAACAAAGGATGGCAGCTAAAAGATGTGGATTTAGCCATAAAAGACTATTCCAGAAATACTGATTGGACCAACGCATTCGGAGATAGAATGCAATCAAAAACTGAATTACGACAACTTCTTACAGAAATCTTTGCAATGGATTTCGTTATGAATGGGGTGGATAACTATGTTAATGATGACGTAAAATTCCTTTCTGATGACATTGCATTATTACGTTCAACGAATATAAGAACAGGTCAGAAATGGAGTGATGGTACTTTAATGAACGAACGGTATATTCACCACTTGAGGGTTTATCAAAAAATAAATGATGAATGGAAAATAACAGACCATATGATCAGTCAAGCCCACGAAAAAAAATAAGAATGATGGGTTATTAATAATTGCTCGTTCTCACTTACCATTCCGCAGAGTTCGAAGCTAGCTTCCCAAAACCCTGGTGGATTTTCAGCTTAGAATATACTTGCAATTTTAAATGCCAATCCACCAGTCTTAACTACCTTTAGTAAATTTGGGCGTAGCCCATTATATTCTAGTTCATTAGAAGCAATAAAAGCATGAAAAGAGCACGAATACTATTAATAACAGTAGTTACCATCTTAAGTTGCAACAGGTACACAAAACCATTGAACGACGAAGGAGAATTTGGTAGATTCAAGATTCAATCCGACTTGCTGTTATTACATTATGATTGTAAAACCGATGTAGACGATCTACATTCAATCGCAGCATTTGCCTCTTTAGTACGAATACCTCAGTTTTCAAAAGTAAACTATCATGCCGTCGCAGGCAGTTATGGAGTTCAGGAAGGCGAATATGTACCTCCGAATATACTGTTTAAGGAAGCCTTCGATAACAAATGGAGTGATGCACATTCTAATTTTGAGAAAGCACTTGATGAAGTTTTTACAAAATCTCTGGAAACACTTGAGAAAAAAGAAGGAGATATCTGGATAGCCGAAGCTGGACAATCAGATTTTTCTTCACATCTTATTGCCAAAATAAAAGAACAAAAAATAAATCTGGACACAAAAGAAAGAATTCATATAGTACAGCATAGCAACTGGAATGAGGAGACAACTAAAAAAGAAAATCTGGATTATGTAAAGTTGAATGGTGATTATCATAAAATACCGGATGGGAATTCTGCAAACAACGGAACCCCGTGCTTTAATTCAAAGGTGGCATTAAACTGGAAGATGATAGTAAAAGATGACGAATTAAGAAAGTTATGGAGTTTAGCAACTTCTTTGGCCAATAAGTACAATGGTAAAGATGGTAGATATAACAACGAAAGTATTAAATCTGGCGGCTTGGATTTTTCAGATTTTAGCGAGGTACAGTGGATATTTAATATTGAAAACATAGATAGTTGCTCGGAATATCTCAACTTTATTCAAGCCAATAAATGATGCCAATAAAGGGTATATGACCATGCTAAGTGCACGTTTCATGCTTTATAAGTCCTAGCCTTTTGTAAAACCAGATAAACCAAACTAAAAAATGAAATTTAGAAAAGCGACCAAAAACGACCTCGACAAAATTGTGGAAATGATTGCGGATGATAAACTCGGAAAAACACGAGAAAATTATCAAATACCCTTGCCAGTTGAATATCTTATCGCATTTGAAAACATAAACACTGACCCAAATCAGGAACTGATCGTTGTGGAAAACGAGAACTCTGAAATTATTGGAACGCTACAATTATCGTTTATTCAATATCTGACCTATCGCGGAGGAGTTAGAGCACAAATAGAAGCGGTTAGAATTAGGAAGGACCAAAGAGGACTTGGAATTGGAAAAACAATGTTTAAATGGGCAATTAACAAAGCTAAAGAACGAAATGCCCATGTATTGCAATTGACAACGGATAAAAAACGACCGAAAGCAATTAAATTCTATGAAGATTTAGGGTTTGAACCCACCCATGAGGGGATGAAAATGCATTTTAAATAAAAAAACCACAGCATGCTTATCCCAAAAGTCTGTAATTTAAAACTATTACTGACGGTTGTTATACAAAACCAATAGAATTCATTTGGCAAATGAAAAATTATGACATCTATAAATGCAAAATTGAAAGATCCAAAATAAATGGGAATTATACCATTTGGTTACCTGAACAAGAGGATAATGATTTTGTTAGTTTATTAGTAGACAAAAATGATCTTACGCATGGAAGGCTCTGGGAGCTTTTATTGAAAGTGAGTGCAAAAGACATGGGGTTAGACCTTTCAAAGGTCTATTTTGAACCAGAGGGAGATGTTTTTGTTGCCTATACCAAGGAATATGAATTGGGTATAAAAATGGAGGCTATTTTAAACAAACTAATCTCCAATCTTGACTATCTAATTGACATTGTGAATCTAAGTGGATTAAAGAAAAAATAGCTTGAACACAATACCTTTCATTTGGAAAACTCACGAAACTTGACATTTGATTTATTAAAAAATGAAGATTAGGAATTTAAAGGGGGTAGATAACAAAGAAATCTTAAGTGTCTTCAACGAATCGTTTTCTGACTATTTCGTTCCTTTTAAATTGACAGAAGAAAAGTTAGCATCAAAAATGATTGTTGATAAGACAGACCCTGGGTTGTCAGTTGGCGTTTTTGAAAATAAAAAGCTTGTAGCATTTATTCTACATGGATTTGACATCGTTAACAATCAAAAAGTAGTATACAATGGAGGAACAGGTGTTATTCCAAAAAAAAGAGGTTCTGGATTAACAAAAAAAATGTACCAGTATAGCCTACCTGTTTTAGAAAAAAAGGGAGTTGATAAAGTCATACTTGAGGTAATATCCAAGAATATTCAAGCCATAAAATCCTATAAACAATCGGGCTTTAAAACCACCAGGGAATTAGCTTGTTTTAAAGGAGATTTTACCGCTCCCAAAACCAACAAAGCAATAGATATCAAAGAACTTCAAAGTTATCCATGGAAACAAATGGAATTGTTTTGGGATATGCATCCAACATGGCAAAATTCAAAAGAAGCGGTGGATAAATTAAAGACGGCCAACCATTCACTTGGAGCATATATTAAAAACCAATTTGTAGGTTACGTTATTTTTAATCCAAGAAACAAGAGAATACAACAAATCGCTGTAAGTAAGAATTTAAGGCGAAAAGGAATAGCTTCCAGTTTAATGGCCGAATTGGCAAAAAAATATGGAAATACAAGTTCCATCATTAACGTAGATAAAAAAGCAGAAAATGTTATGCGTTTTTTTGATTCAATTGGATTCGAAAATTATCTGGAGCAGCTAGAAATGCAGTTAAAAATTAACAAAGTCACTAACCATTGATTATGGGTACTTCTTTGCTCCTGCATACTTTTTAAAACATGTATTTTAGGCATATGAGAAAGAGAACAAAAAGAAGAATAGCTCATGGGATTTGGATATTTATGATTCTGATTACTATAGTTGCCGCCTATACAAGTTTTTTCCTTGTGGAAGACCTATCCGTAGCATTACTTTTTTTAAGTCTTTTTGTCTTAATATGTCTTTTATACGCTTCTTTTGAAAAAAGAAACAACAAGTAAATGAACAGGATCACAGTATTTTGCGGTTCAAGTTTAGGAACGGAAGAAGAATTTGAATTTCAAGCCAAAGAACTTGGAAAAAAGTTGGCTCTTGAACATATTGAATTGGTCTATGGTGGCGCAAAAGTTGGATTAATGGGTGCTGTTGCCAATGGAGCTTTGGAAAACTCAGGAAAAGTTATAGGTGTTTTGCCCAATTTCCTAAAGTCAAAAGAAGTTGCGCATGATAGACTGACTCAATTACTTGTGGTCAACTCAATGCACGAGAGGAAAACAAAAATGAATGAGCTATGTGATGGAGTAATTGCTCTGCCTGGAGGTTTTGGAACATTGGAAGAGCTTTTTGAAATGCTCACATGGGGCCAATTAGGACTTCACAAAAAACCCATTGGAATACTAAATGTCAATGGTTTTTATGATGACTTAATTCAATTTTTAGATAAGATGGTAGCTAAAGGCCTTTTAAAGGAAGTGAATAGAAAAATGGTTTTGGTAAGTGAAAACATAGATGAGCTTTTAACCAAAATGAGAGCATACGAAGCACCTGCCGTTAAAAAATGGATAACCAAAGAAACCGTTTAATCCAACACGTAAAAACAGAGAGAGTTATCACCTTTCCTTGCTTTCTTCCGGAAATTTGCAAATACAAGTGCCAAATTATATAATCATTTACGAGTGATGTCAATCAAAAGAAGATATGTGCAATACAAACCTAACCTATAAAATACAGGATGCTTAACCATTTTGAAAAGATTGCACAGCTTGTTGCTTCATTGGACACAAAAACCCAAATCTTTCTTAGCAAGATTGAAGAAACCAAGTCTTTCAAAAAAGGTGAGATTTTGCTTAACGCTGGGAGTGTATGCCGTAAAAGTTTTCATGTTCGTAAAGGCATAATGCGTAAGTACCACATCAAAAACGGAAAGGAAATCACTACGGATTTTTTCTTTGAAGACGATATAGCGCTAGCATATACGAGTTATACCTTTCAGGAGCCTAGTACGGAGTTTATTGATTGTTTGACCGATGTAAAGGTGAGCATAACACATCGTGAACAATGGGAAGCTGCCAAGATAAAGTTTCCAAAGTTACTGGAGCTCGACTTACTACTTACAGAAATACATGCGGGTGCATTGGAAGAAGACCTTCTGGACCTTAGAACATTGACCGCTACTGAACGTTATGAAAAGTTGCTAGCACAAGCACCTGAATTGCTACTGCATATTAAACTCACACATATTGCATCTTATTTGAACATTTCGCTAGAGACTTTAAGTCGAATTAGAGCTAAATTCTAATTTTTTGATGTAGGTCAAATTTTGAGATGATTCATTTGGCGTCCTTCGCCATAGAATTAATCCAAAAAAGATACCATCATGCCATTTCTTGTAGCTTGCTCCCTATTTTTCTTTTTATCCGTTTTCCCGTTGCACACTTCAGCTCAAACAGCAACAGATTCACTTAATCCTCCCTTGGTTCATATGATAACATTTGAACGTGTTTCAAGCAGAAACTATCAAAGTTGGTCCATACAGTATAGGGAGTTTGAAAAGCAATCCAAAGAATTTGTCATACCCCTAACATTAAGTTTTGGAAACACTACTATTGATGAAAGCTTTTTGGAAAACAAAGACATAAAAGAGGTAGACACCTACTCCTTGGGGTTTGGTTTTGATGGTTATGAATATTTGGGCGGCAGGTTCTATTTCAACCTTGGATTAGGTGCCTTTCCCGGTATAGAAACCATAGAAAGACAAAACAACGATAGAACCACGCGATTTCTGATTGGAGGTACGGCCAGTACCGGTTTTCTTTTTATACCCTTTCCTGAGTTTGGACTTGTCCTGGGCCTCAATGCAATAGGCAGACTCTCCAACTCAAAGGTGATTAGTAGTTCCATAGGGTTTGGGATTGAGGCAGGATTTAACTTTTGAACAAAATGACTTCATTTAAAAAACCTTCCACGAGAATTATAGGGTTGGATGTGGCCAGAGCCTTGGCCCTATTTGGTATGATTGTGGTCAATTTCAAAATGGTCTTCGGGGCAAAAGATACTAGCGGCATTATAAAGGTTATAAACCTCTTAGATGGAAAGGCAGCTGCAACTTTTGTGGTTTTGGCCGGAGTTGGGATGGCGCTAATTACCAAAAAAGCCAATAAGACCAATGATTTAGAAGAATGGACAAGTATCAAGAAAAAGATGTTAAAAAGAGCGATTCTTCTTTTTTTAATCGGAGTCTCTTACATAACCATTTGGCCTGCGGATATTTTACATTTCTATGGGGTGTATATGATAGTGGTAATCGTGCTTCTAAAAAGAACAGAACGGTCTATCCTGCTATTCGGTTTTGGGCTCATATTCATCTATCCTTTTTTGATGATGCTATGGGATTATGAAATGGGTTGGGATTTCAACTCGCTGACTTATAATGATTTTTTGACAATCAGGGGATTCATCAGAAACCTGATTTACAATGGTTTCCATCCTGTTATTCCGTGGTCTGCATTCATGGTTTTTGGATATTGGCTCGGCAAGCAAGATTTACAAAACATGAAGTTTGTCAAAAAACTACTTCTTCTTTCCATTCTTGCCTTCGTCGTCATTCAAATCACATCGTTATTCCTAATCAACCTGTTATCAGGTATAAGTCCACAAACTTCAAAAGAAATGAAAGAGCTATTCGGAACGAGCCCTATGCCTCCATTACCAATTTATATGCTTAACGGGGTTGCCATTGCATTTACCATAATATCAGCTTCTATTCTGATAATAGGAGCAAACAAGAAGAACAGAATAGCAGTCGCTTTTGCTAAAACAGGACGGCTAGCTTTGACGTTCTATGTGGCTCATGTGATTTTGGGAATGGGCATCATAGAATCGATAAATCCAGATAAGATTGGGCAATATCCGTTACTTTTTTCGGTCGGATATGCTTTGGTCTTTAGCATTAGCTGTGTCTTGTTTGCTTGGGTTTGGTTGAAATACAACAGCATTGGCCCTTTGGAATGGATATTTCGGAGGATAACGAAATGAGATAATCTATTGATTATTATTTTCAAAACTCAATCTGAAATGACAAGGAAAACAGGGAGGTTTGGACTATCTTGTATTACGAAAAGGAGTCGCCACTTTGGCATTCAACAAGCTAGAAGACGGTTGACAACCCATTGAAAAAGAAAACTGAATTGATTCATTTTTCCACAATAAAAGAATACTGTGAAGGTATAAACATACCATCTCCTAGACACCAAGATTATGATGTTCGTAGTTTTCAGGATAATATGAAAACCGTGCATCATAAAATGGCTTTGCACAAACACGAATTTTATGCATTGGCATTAAAACTTGAAGGTTCTGGATACACAAAAACCGGTAATTATTCCACCAAAAATTTGGAGGCCACCCTTTTTTTCAATTCACCCTATCAAATCACATATTGGGATATTTTACCGGACTGGGAAGGGTACTATATCATGTTTACCGAGGATTTTTACATTGAAAACAATCCCACAGCCCAGATAGGACAAGAATTTCCTTTCCTTTTGGTTGACAATACCATTCCCTTAAACATAGCCAAAGAGGACATACCTATCCTCCTAAGCATTTTCCGGGAAGCCTTTAACGAGTATAACAGTGGAGCCGATTTTAACAAAGAGATTATTTACCACCACACCAAAGCCCTTCTTTACAAAGCGGCCAGACTGTTTAAAAAACAAATAGATGAAAGTGAACTTCAGTTTACACAAAGGGATGGTGATATAACCTTAATAAGCCGATTTAAAAACCATATTGAAACCAGTTTTCACCCAGGACAAAGTTTTGAAAATGCTGAACCACATAAAGTTCAGTTTTATGCCGATAGGTTATCCGTTCACCCTAACCATCTGAATGCCCTTTGCAAACGCATCACCTCGTATTCCGCATCTGAACTCATCTACAAACATATTTTGAGTTTGGCCAAATCTAGATTAACCAATACGGATAAATCAGTCAAGGAAATTGCTTTTGAACTGTACTACAACTATCCAAACCATTTTGCCAAATTCTTCAAAAAACAAACTGGAATGACCCCTGGAGCCTTCAGGAAATAGAAAAATACCTCTACTTTTTATTGATTATTTGAATTGTATACTTCACACTTTGAATTGTGTAGTTCTCACCCCCTGCCCTGCCCATACTTTTGTACCATAATCTTTTAAAAACTAATTGTTATGAATACAAAACTCTTTTTAATCACTGTTCTATCGGTTTTCACTTTTGCCAATGCAAAACCAAATAATAACTCTAAAAAAACAATTCAAATGGAAAAAATAACATTCAACGCAGACGGTTTAGTTTTATCAGGTCATCTGTACAAACCTGCAAATTTCGACTCTTCAAAAAAGTATCCTGCAATAATTACAGGTGGTTCATTAACCTCTGTAAAAGAACAAATGGCGGGCACTTATGCACAAAAATTAGCTGAAGAAGGCTTTGTAACCTTGGCATTCGACTATCGTAATTACGGAGAAAGCGAAGGACAACCCCGTCAGTTTGAAGACCCAGAACTAAAACTTAAGGATTTACAGGCGGCCACTACCTATCTCTTATCCTTGTCTTATGTGGATAATGTAGGTGCTCTGGGTGTTTGTACATCAGCAGGCAATGTAGCTTATCTCGCTGCCGAAGATGATAGAATTAAGGCTGTGGCCACTGTAGCAGCTTGGCTTCCAGACGAAAATGTTTTACCCCTGCTTTACGGCAGTGAAGATAACGTGCAGAAATTGCGTGAAGTTGGATTAGAGGCTAAAAAGAAATTTGCCAACACTGGGGAAAATGATATCATCTTAGCCTATCATGACGAAGATAAAACCGCTTCTCACGTAGGACCGATGGAATATTACATGGACACTACAAGAGGTGGCGGAGTGAAGGAGTGGAAAAATGAATTGTCTGTTATGAGTTGGGGACCTTGGTTGGATTTTGACCCAATGAGTAAGGCAAAAGAAATTAAGACTCCTTTCATGATGGTGCATTCAGAGGGTTCTGCATTGCCAGACAATGTCAAGAAGTTTTACAATGACCTCCAAGGCAAAAAAGAACTAATCTGGGGAGATGGATATCACTTTGATTACTATGATCAACCAAAACAAGTCAATCAAGCAGTGGGAGAAGTAAGCACCTTCTTTTCAAAGAATTTGAACTAAAAATTAATCATCAAAACATACAGAAATGGAAAATACAGACAACAACAAAGTATGGTTTATCACTGGGGCCTCATCCGGTTTTGGTAAAGCAATGGCAGAATATGCCACTTCCAAAGGCTACAAAGTAGTAGCTACAGCCCGTAGAAAAGAAAAACTGGATGAATTGGCGACAACCGCACCTGACCAAATCAAAGCAATCTCAATGGATGTTACCAATCGCCAACAAGTAAAACAAGGAGTTAAAGAAGCTATAAACGCTTTTGGCCATGTAGATGTACTTATCAACAATGCGGGCTACGGTATCGTTGGAGCGTTGGAGGAAACCCCTGAGGAAGAGTTTCGAAATCAAATGGAAACCAATTTTTTCGGAGCCATTTCAGTAACACAAGAAGTCCTACCCCATCTAAGAAAACAAGGCAGCGGTGCCATCGTCAATATGAGTAGCATGGGTGGTAATATGAGTTTTGGTGGTTTTAGTGCGTATTCTGCCTCTAAATTTGCGTTGGAGGGAGCCTCGGAAGCTTTGGCACAAGAAGTTTCTCCCTTTGGTATAAAAACAATGATAGTGGAACCTGGAGCTTTCCGAACCGAATTTGCAGGAAGTGCTTTGAAGCACATGCCAAAAATTGAAGCCTACGACGAAATCGTAGGGGGTACTAGAGATTTCGCAAAAGGAATGGATGGCACACAAGAGGGTGACCCATTAAAAGCGGCACAAGCCATTGACCAAGCATTGCAAGCAGAAAATACGCCTTTGCGCCTACAATTGGGTGCTGATGCAGTTGAGGCTATAAAAGGTCACGCCGAACAGCTACTCAGTGATTTGGATAGCTGGAAAGAGATGGCAATAAACACTTCGATTGATAGCTAAACAGTATAATAAAATAGCTCTTACAACCGATGTCAATTGAGGCATCGGTTTTTATGTTTTAAAAACCCTCTTTAAAGAAGGATTGAAGTATATTGTTACTCTAAATTCCCTACCAAAACAAACTTTAAATCAAAGTGTACACTACCCTAGCAACAGAAAGATTGATTCTAAGACCAATAAATCTGAAAGATGCTGAATTTATTGTCGAATTGGTCAATTCCGAGGGCTGGTTAAAATTTATCGGAGATAGAAAGATTTCTTGCACGAAAGACGCAGAAAACTATATACAAAACATACTTAACAACAATAAATATTTCTACAATGTATTTGAGCTGAAGGAATCTGGAAATGCCATTGGAATAGTAACATTTCTAAAACGGTATGATGAGTTATTTCCAGATATTGGATTCGCATTGTTGCCGCAATTTGAAAAAAAAGGGTACACCTTTGAAGCAAGTAAATTATACTTAGACAAGCTAAAAGAGCTTAATACCTATGAAAACATCATTGCGATTACACTTCCCGCCAATAAAAAGTCAATTAAATTGCTACATAAACTTGAACTAAGGTATCAAGGTGATTTCCAAAAAGGTGAAAAGCTTTTATCCTATTACAGTTTGAAAAGCTTGAGGAAAGAAAATAAGAACATATCAAACAAAAAGGACAAAACGTGAAAATTACAAACGGAAAGATTTTAGTTTTTTTTGGCATAATTCACCCGCTTTTAGGAATTTCTCCATTTGCTTTTGGAAAACAATTTGCAGGGTTTGCCGATAAATTCTTTTTCAGAATAAGTGAGGGCCTATTTGAATTTCCATTACTCAACGGAGAAATGAATTATGAGAATTTTGCTGCCTTTTGGTTCTTCTATTATGGTCTCTTGCTTATTCCACTTGGAATCCTGGTTAACTACGTAGAAAAAACTAATGGTCAAATCCCAAAAAACTTCATTTGGGCTTATTTGATTATTGTACTGGTCGGGGTCTTTATGATTCCTTTTTCGGGAATGACCTTTTTGATGTTACCCCATGCAGTATATATGTTGTTTCAAAGAAATCGAAGTAGTAAAATAAAAGTTTAGAGCTGAAAAATCATCGAATAGGACTTTACATCTTCACATAGCGTAACAATTCCACTCCTGTTTCGTCATCAAACAAACCTATTGAAGGAAATAGGTTAAACTCTAAATACATCAATTCCAAATGAAATCAGTTTACTTTTCCAGTATGCTCGTATTACTTTTCATCAACGTAAGAGCCCAAAAAAACCAAACTAATGATAACACAACAGAAGAGCAACAGGTCGGTAATTGGCTTGGCGAAGCCAATGTTCCTGGCATTGCCATCTTAAAAATTGAAAATGGAAATGTTGCCAAAACTATTGTGAAGGGGATTGATGTTAATGGAAATGAAATCACGGCGTCAACCCTGTTTGATGTAGCCTCGCTTACTAAAACTATAACTACCCTGACCACTCTGAAACTTGTGGAAAACGGGGATTTGGATTTGGATGAACCGTTATATAAATATTGGATAGATCCAGATGTACAAGAGGACAGCAGGCATAAAAAGCTGACTACAAGAATTGTTCTGAGTCATAGAAGTGGCTTTAAGAACTGGAGATATATGTATGAGGACAAAAAACTTTCCTTTGATTTTGAACCGGGTGAAAAAGTCCAGTATTCCGGAGAAGGATTCGAATATTTGAGAAATGCCTTGGAACATAAATTTGCCACCTCATTGGAAAAGCTGTCAGATTCTTTGGTTTTTAACCCCATTGGAATGGAAAACAGCGCTCTGGTCTGGAATAAAAAAATGGAAAGTTTTGATTTTGCAGGCTCCCATGACAAAGGAGGTAAAGCTTATGAGTATCAAAAATCGTATGAAGCCAATGCAGCGGATAACCTTTTGACCACTTTATCAGACTTTGGTAAACTCTCAGCTACTTTGCTCAATAGCTCTTATCTTGAGAAAACGCTTTTTGAAGAAATGAGTAGGCCTCATAGTGAAGTCCGTGAAGGTATACATTTTGGACTGGGGTGGATTGTATTTCAGAACCTACCCAATGAAGAGTATGCCCTTTTTAATGCTGGCAGCGACCAAGGAGTGAATTCATTGATTGTTCTTTTGCCCAAATCAAATACAGGGCTTGTGGTTATGACCAATGGAGACAATGGAAGAGGATTGGCCATGAAAGCTATCAAAACATTCTTGGATGAACCAGGCAATGAGATATTGAATCGTTTTTAGTGACACCATACTTGTGCCCAATTCCCTTTGACTCAGGAATTAGCTCTAATGTATTCATTATTAGACTTCTATCTATGTGCCACTATTATTGGAGTTTTATTATTTTTATCCTGCTTTGTCTTTTTTACTAGACGGAGTAAAAAAATAAAGCACCCCCTTTTTTCTTAAATTTTAGTTTGGTTAGAGCTTGGGCTCATGGAACCGTACCAATAAATAAAGAACAATGAAAGTTACACCAGAGCACAATGAACGAATTGCAAAAATGATTTTTGCCTCGGTTTACCCACATTATGTTAATAAGGTGGAGAAAAAAGGTAGGACCAAAGAAGAATTACAACAAGTAATAAAATGGCTTACGGGATTTGACGACAAAAAACTACAGAAGCTTGTAAACGAAAAAGCCACTTTCGAGAGTTTTTTTGAGCAAGCTGATTTACATCCCAACGCTCATTTGATCAAAGGGGTAATTTGTGGATATCGCATTGAAGAAATTGACAATGACCTGACTCGAAAAGTGAGATACTTGGATAAGCTGATAGATGAGCTAGCAAGGGGACGTAAAATAGAGAAAATCTTAAGGGAAGAAAAGAAGTAAAAGTAAGTACTTCGCAAATTAGCCCTTTGTGTTATACCAAAGTTGTTTTAAATCCAAATCTTACTTCCTATTTTCTGGTCATAATCCAAAGAATTTAGGAACTTGTATTCTCATTTTTTTTAACTAAATATGAGACAGGTCATCACCTTTTTATTCGTTTTTTCACTACAAGCCATTTTTTCCCAAAACACTTTTCAAAATGCATTCAATAAAAGCGAAAGACCCTTTAGAGAAAATCTAAGTATAGATTTTAAGGATAAAGATGGGAATGAAGCTTCTCTACCTATTTCCATCCTCAAAGGAAAGACCAAAGGACCAGTTTTTACCATAGTTGCTGGTGTACACGGTTTTGAATATCCACCAATTGTTGCAGTTCAGGCAATACTAAAAGAAATTGACCTTCAACAGTTAAAAGGAACCTTAATTGTGGTCCCTATCGCCAATACAGCTTCATTTTATGCTCGAACCCCCTTTATTAGTCCATTGGACAAGAAAAATCTGAACAACGTTTTCCCTGGCAAAGAAGATGGAACCATTACAGAACAAATAGGTCATTTTATCACCTCCAACATCATTCCAGCAAGCGAAGTTTTCCTTGATGTGCATAGTGGGGATGCACCTGAGGACTTAATCCCTTTTGTATGCTTTTACAACAACACTAAAAACCCCAAACAAACTGCTCTGGCTAAAGAACTCTCTGAAAAAAGTGGGTTTCAGTATGTGGTTTCCTACCCCTACACTCTTTCGGACACAGATGCGGCCAAGTATACGTTCAAACAGGCAGTACAAGACGGAAAAACCGCTCTAAGTATTGAATGCGGGAAACTTGGCAATGTTCAAGAAGAAAATGTGAACTTAATAAAAAAAGGGATTTACAATATGCTCGATACCATGAATATGTATCAAAATGGCACCGGACCTCACCCAAACATAATATATCGCAATAACCAAAGTTATGTTCGCTCAAGTACCAAGGGAATTTTTTACAGCAATTTCAAAGCAGGAGATTTGGTCAAAAAAAATGAACTGGTTGGATATACTACCGACGAATTTGGGAATGTTTTGGAGGAGTATGTAGCACCAAAAAATGGAATCATATTATACAAATTGACTACACCTCCCATTAATGTAGGCAATACCGTGATGTGTATCAGTTCGAATACAGATAACAACGAATATCCTACATTTGACAAAACGACCAACATGACCACAAACTCAAGAAAAGAACTGTGCAGGTTATACCTGGAAAGGTACGCCGAAAAGGATTTAGCCGGAGTTGAAGCCATTTTTGCAGAGAACATCATCTTACGCGATTGGAAAATTCGAGTGGAAGGCAAGAAAAAGGCGTTGGAGGAAACCAAGAAAAACTTTGAAGCAGCCGAATCCGTCGAAATTGAGATTTTAGAAATGCATGAAGACCAAAATACAGTAGCTGCAGAGCTGAAAATAACGGTCAACAAAACAGAAGAATTGTACGTGGTGGATGTTATAACCTTCAATTCAGAAGGTCTGATTAACTCAATCAGAGCATATTTAGGTAGAGGAGACAAGGAGAATAAATAGAAAGTTCCATTTTCTTCCCTAAAGGGCAATTCCAATTTGCCCTTTAAACAATTTGTAGCTGTTAACCTTTCCAAAAGAGGTTGTGAGACTTTGCTCAAAAGCCCTACTTTTGGGCAAAATTCATTGATTTGAATCGATTCATATTTCTTTTGTTGATTTTGATTTCATTTGGAACTTACGGCCAACAGCAGGTCGAAGGAAAACAAATCAATATTATCTATGGCGCTAATTTTACCAAGGATGAAGCCCAATTCCCAGGCGCTTCCATTTTTAGTAAAGATGACCAACGCCAAGTACAGTTTGAACATCAAGGAGCAGACCTTTGGTGCGATATAGCCATTTTCTATGCACAGGAGAACAAGCTAAAGGCCATTGGTAACATTAGGTTACAGCAAGGAGATTCCATAGAGTTGAATAGTGGAAAGATAGACTATGATGGCAATACCAAACTGGCCAAAGCCTGGGAAAATGTGGACCTAACCAATGGCCAAATGACACTTACCACGGACACCCTTTATTTTGACCGGGAAAAGCAAGAATCCTACTACCGTTCCGGCGGAAAGGTAGTGGACTCCGCTAATGTGCTCACCAGTACCATAGGCACATACTTTATGACCCCTAAGAAGTACCAGTTCCAAAATGAAGTGCATATTGACAATCCCGAGTACACCGTTGATTCAGAACAACTAGATTATTACACCACTTCAAAGAATGCCTACATGTATGGGCCATCAACAATAATCGGTGAAGAATACAAAATATATTGCGAGCGTGGATTTTATGATACCAAAATTGAGCGAGGCTATGGCATAAAAAACACCCGTATCGATTACAACAACAAAATAATTGAAGGCGACAGTCTTTACTTTGATAAAATAAGTGCGTTTGCTTCTGCCACCAATAACATCAAAATAACGGATACCATTAACGATGGTGTAATACGGGCGCATTATGCTGAGGTTTTCAAGGATAAAGATTCCGTTTTTGCCACAAAACGTGCTGTTTCCATAAATCTAGTACAACAGGATTCCCTTTATATCCATGGGGATACCCTTATGGTCACAGGCAAACCTGAATCTCGTATTTTACGGGCCTTCCGGAACGCAAAGTTTTATAAGACCGATTTAAGTGGTAAATGTGATTCCATCCATTTTAACGAAAAAACAGGTATAACGGAGTTAGTTACCGACCCTATCATATGGAACGTGGAGAATCAAATTACGGGAGACAGCATTCATCTTATCTCAGATTTGGAAACCGAGAAATTGGATTCGCTCAAAGTATTGGAAAATGCCTTTATCATTTCTTTGGACACCATTAGCCGGGAGGGATATAATCAAGCCAAGGGAAAGGACCTGTTTGGAAAATTCATCGAAAACGAATTGAAAATCATAGACTTGGTCAAAAATACCGAGGTCATTTACTACATGTACAATGATGATCAGGAGCTTATCGGCATAGATAAGACCATATGCAGTAAAATACGCTTGCTAATGGCCAATAACGATATTGAGGACATTACCTTTTTTGTGAATCCAGACGGGGATATCTTCCCAGAAAAAGATCTCCCGGTTGAAAGCAGAAAACTGAAGGGATTCATTTGGCGGGGTGAAGAGCGCATTTTGACCAAGGATGACATTTTTGATGAGGATGACAATAATATTACCTTGGTTAAGATTCGAGGGATAGAGAATCCCATCGACATTGATGCAGAGGAAAAAGAGCGTAGCAAGAACGAAAACGACCCTGTCAACAACATTCCTCCAGCCAAAGCAACTCAACCCAAGGAAACCAAAGTTTCCAAAGTACAATCGCCCTAATGCTCAAAGAAGACTTTTTCAAGCACCAGGCCCAAACCACACCACATCCTTTAGGTCTTGTTGTGACCAAGGCCAAGGGCAGCTATATCTATGATGAAGACGGGAATGCCCACTTGGATTTTGTGGCTGGGGTGTCTGCATGCAGCCTTGGGCATTGTCATCCCCGAGTGGTAAACGCTGTAAAGGAGCAAGCAGAGCAATATATGCATGTTATGGTATATGGCGAATATGTGCAGAATCCTTCAGTTGCCTATTCAAAACTATTGGCGGACCATTTACCTCCTACCTTGGAAACCTCGTATTTGGTCAATTCTGGTACTGAGGCCATAGAGGGAGCCATAAAATTGGCAAGAAGGCATACCGGCAGGTCAAAGCTTATTGCTGCCAACCATGCCTATCACGGGAACACTATGGGTAGTTTAAGCCTTATGGGCTACGAAGAGCGTAAAAGTGCGTTCCGACCATTGATTCCTGACGTCTCCTTCATTCAATTCAATGCCGAGGAAGAACTTGAACGCATTACAACAAAAACAGCTGCAGTGGTATTGGAGACCATACAAGGAGGTGCAGGCTTCATACTACCGCAGAATGAGTATTTGACCAAAGTAAGGAAACGCTGCGATGAGGTAGGTGCCCTGCTTATTTTGGATGAAATCCAACCTGGATTTGGAAGAACGGGCAAATTATTCGCCTTTGAGCACTTCAATTGCATCCCGGATATTTTGGTTATCGGTAAGGGAATGGCTTCCGGACTTCCTGTCGGAGCTTTTGTCGCTTCCCAAAAGATGATGGCCAGCTTGCAGGACAATCCAAAACTCGGTCATATTACCACTTTTGGCGGAAATCCAGTAATTGCCGCTGCCAGTTTGGCCACTTTGCAAGAATTGACGGAAAGTAAGCTGATTGAACAAACCCTGGAGAAAGAAAAAAACTTTAGAACGCTTTTGGTACATCCTTTGATTAAAGAGGTTAGAGGAAAAGGATTGATGTTGGCCTTAATTATGCAAAGTGATGAACTAGCGAATTACCTGGTGCTTTCAGCAGCAAAAAAACATCTGATTCTTTTCTGGTTACTGTTCGAACCTAAAGCGGTTCGAATATCTCCTCCGCTCACTATTTCCATGGAGGAAATTGAGCAAGGATGTAAGCAAATTATTGAGATTTTAAACGAGTACGAGCCGGGGTCTGTTAACTAATTTGTTGATAACATACCCAAAATCCGGCTTTAATGAAGAAAGCAAAGGGCTAATTTTAAGTCCATAGTAAAACCAAATACGTTCCTATGGCGTTAGATTCTAACGGAAATCCTGACAAATCAATAAGCAAGTTTGAGTCAATGCTCAAGACAGATGATGTCTATTTTTTCGATGCGGAGGACTTTGAGGACATTATTCACTACTATTTAAATAACGGAAAAATCGCTTTGGGAAAGAAGGCCATTCAAATTGGCTTGGAACAGCACCCAAATTCACTAGAATTAAAATTGTTGCGGGTTGAAGTCCTTGTTTTTGAGGATAACTTTGATGCTGCCGAACATATTTTGGATGAGCTCCAGGACTTTGATACCTTCAATGATGAAATCTATATTCAAAGAGCCAATATCTGTTCCAAACAGGACAAACACCAAGAAGCAGTCAATCTACTGCTGGAAGCTCTCGACCATGCTGAAGATTCCTTCGACATACATTCATTGTTAGGTATGGAATATCTTTTTATGGATGATTATGAAAGTGCCAAGCGCAGTTTCATGAGATGTGTGGAGTTTGACGAAAATGACTATTCTTCACTTTACAATGTAGTGTATTGTTTTGAATTTTTAGAAGACTTTGAAGGATGCATTCACTATCTCAATGATTATTTGGAACGTAATCCTTATTGCGAAGTCGCATGGCATCAATTGGGCAAAATGTATTTCGCCCAAAACATGTATAAAGAAGCATTGACTGCGTTTGATTTTGCCATTATTTCGGATGATGCCTTCATTGGCGCATATTTTGAAAAAGGCAAAGTGCTTGAAAAATTAGGAAAGTACAACGAGGCCATTGAAAACTATGAGGTAACCATAACCATTGACGACCCTACATCCCATGCCTATCTTCGAATTGGAAAATGTCATGAAAAGTTGGGCAATGACGATTTGGCCAAGTATTATTTTTACAATACCGTGCACGAAGACCCCTTATTGGATAAAGGATGGTTGGCCATAACTGATTTTCATAGCAGGCTCAAAAACTTTGAAAAGGCTCTGTTCTATATCAATAAAGCGATTAATATTGATGGAGAGAACCCTTTGTATTGGAAAAAAGCGGCCAAAATTTATTTTCAGCTTGGCAATTTGGATGAAGCCGATTTCGCCTACAAGCAAACGGTAGATTTGGGAAATTACGAACTGGACACTTGGATGGAGTGGTCTGAAACGCTAAAGAGAATAGGGGATTTTAATTCTTCCATTCAAGTATTGGTGCAAGGTATTCAGTTTTATCCAGAGGAATCCAAACTGATTTACAAACTATCCGGTATTTATCTAAAAAACAAAGAGCTGGAAAAAAGCCAGGAAATACTTATGGAAGCATTGCAATTGAATTCTGAAAATCTTCATTTGTTTGAAAGAGAGTTTCCCGAATTCAAAGAATTTCACAGCCTTAAAATGCTTTTATCAGAATTTAAAAAGGCCTCTACCTAAACCTACTTTACCAACACATTTCTATGAAATCAAGAAAAAAGCTTGATTATCTCTTTATCACCCTTAAAGGCATGGCCATGGGTGCTGCTGATGTAGTTCCCGGAGTATCCGGAGGAACAATTGCATTTATTTCTGGGATTTATGAAGAACTCATTACTTCTATCAATTCTATTGACCTATCCCTTTTTGGCACGCTCAGAAAAGAAGGATTTAAATCTTTTTGGAAAAAAATCAATGGTAACTTTTTACTGGCCATTTTCACTGGAATCTTTATCAGTGTTTTTTCGTTGGCAAAGTTTTTAAGTTGGTTGTTGGAAAACAAACCTATATTGCTTTGGTCCTTTTTCTTCGGATTGGTGTTGGCCAGTGTTTTCTTTGTGGGGAAAGAGATAAAGAAATGGAATATGGGAACTATTTCAATCTTCATAGCAGGAGCAGCTGTTGCCTTTATCATTACAGAATTGCCTCCTAATGAGAATGTGGAAAGCCTGCCCTATCTTTTCCTCTCCGGTGCTTTAGCCGTTTGTGCCATGATTTTGCCCGGTATCTCTGGAGCCTTTATATTGGTTTTATTGGGATCCTATAAAACCATTTTGGATGCGGTTCATGAAAAAGATATAAAAATAGTGCTTACAGTCGCTATTGGTGCCATCTTTGGACTTTTGAGTTTTGCCCGGCTTCTAAAATGGATGTTTAGTCATTATAAGAATTTGACTCTGGCCCTGCTGACGGGTTTCATCTTGGGCTCTTTGAACAAAATATGGCCTTGGAAGAAGGTTTTGCAAACCAAAACCTTTGGTGATAAGACCATAGTTACGGATGAAATGAACATATGGCCATGGAGTTTTGAAGGTGACAACCAATTGGCGCTTGCGATTGTTTTAGCTATAACCGGTTTTTCGCTTATTTTTATCCTGGAAAAAACCGCTTCCAAAAAATAGGGAGAGGTACACCACAACCGCATGCATCAAAGCCGAACACTTTTGGACAATCTTTTTTTGGTCACAAAAGGCCTTTGCATGGGTGCTGCCAATAAGGTTCCTGGAGTTTCTGGTGGAATTGTGGCATTTGTAGGGGGGTTTTACGAAGAGTTCATTTATTCTCTTCAAAAAATCAATTCAAAAGCCGCCAAATTGCTTTTTAATGGCAGATTCCGAAGCTTTTTCCAATATACCAATGCCAAGTTTCTTTCATTGCTGATATTCGGCATGTTGATTAGTTATTTTAGTATTTCCCGGGTTTTGGACTATTTTTTGGAAACCAAAGAACTCTACGTTTGGGCTGCGTTCTTTGGAATGATTTTAGGATCCATTTATTACATTTCTAAAGATTTTGACCACTGGAACAAAAGAACCATTATGGCGGGGGTTATTGGTCTGTTGGTAGGTATTTCCATAAGTTTTTTGAATCCAGCTACTCAAAACAACAACCTTTTTTTCATTTTTTTCTGTGGAATCATAAGTGTTTCTGGAATGACCCTGCCTGGGCTTTCAGGCTCTTTTATACTCATCCTTTTAGGAAATTATGTACTCCTGCTAGTAGATTCAGTCAATGCGCTTTACGATACGTTGGCAGAGGTTTTGTCCGGGGATTTTAGCTTTACTCAGAATGTACAGCGTATGGAAACCTTGAAGATTCTTGCGGTCTTCACCTTAGGCTCCGCAACGGGGCTGGTTACTTTTTCACACTTATTAAGCTACTTACTAAAGCACTTTAAAGAAATCTCCAATGCGGTAATCATAGGTTTTATTACCGGTTCCCTTGGAGTGCTTTGGCCTTGGAAAAAAACCTTGTTTAAGAAAGATGAAGCTGGTAATTTACTTAGAGACAGCAACGGTAACGAAGTTATTGCCAACTATGAACGATTTCTTCCTGATATGCAACGTATGGAAACATGGTGGGCCATTGTTTTCATAATATTGGGAATTTTGGTATTGTTGTTATTGGACTGGTATGGAAAAAGCAAAGATGAAAAACAGGTACGGACTACTGGGTAAAAACATTTCCTATTCCTTCTCCAAAGGGTATTTTTCTAAAAAATTCAAGGCGCTTCAGCTTGAAGAACATAGCTATGAGAATTTTGACATACAAACTATAGAAGAATTTCCAAAAATACTAGAACAGGTCAATTTAAAAGGACTTAATGTCACTATTCCATATAAGGAATCCATACTGCCGTATCTCTCCGAAATCGATGCGGATGCAGAACAGATTGGCGCAGTAAATACCATAAAGTTCACTGAAAATGGACTCAAAGGTTTCAACACGGATGCCTATGGGTTTCAGAAATCCCTGGAACCTTTTCTTAAAACGCATCATAGTAAAGCACTGATACTGGGTACAGGAGGCGCGTCTAAAGCAATCCGGTTTGTTTTGAACAATTTGGGTTTAGAAACCCAATACGTTTCTAGAAATAAAACAAATAACGTGCTTACTTATACCCAGTTGGATAGTGGTGTGTTAAATGAATTCACAGTGATTGTTAATTGCACTCCGTTGGGCACTTTTCCGGATGTAGATAAGAAACCAGATATCCCATATCAACACATTACTGATAAACATCTTTTGTTTGATCTTGTGTATAATCCCGAAGTGACAACATTTTTAAAGTTAGGACAAGAAAAAGGCGCTTCTATTTGCAATGGTTTTAAAATGCTTGAATTACAAGCAGATAGGTCTTGGGAGATTTGGAATTCTTAAAGTGGGTTTTCAAATGGTACAGAATAAGCTTCAACCTGTACAATCTCATAGTTAAACAAAAGAAGTATGGATACTTTTGCGATTAGCTAATTTAGTTGTTAACTTGGCTATAATTTCATCAATCCAGAGGAAAAACACTACTAATGCAGGAAAATGAACGAAAACTTCAGGAAACTGAAGCTGATGCTGAGCAAACTTCGGATAATGTAAAGACATCTTTGGAAGAAAGCCCCATTTCTGAACCAGGATTATCTGAGGAGACAGCCACACCAAACACTGAACCAGATTCTCCCACTGAGGATTCTGCTTCTGTGGAAGAAAGCAATACTACGGAAGAAGTTGCGCAAGAGCAAACGGAAAAAGTAATCGAAGAAATAGAGGAATCCAATGCAGAGGATGCAGAGGACACCGACAATGAAAAAAGACATCATATCCCCTTTTTGGATTACCACGCCATGTCCATTGAGAATCTAGTGGGCGAGCTACAACGTTTGGTAAAAAACGAAAAGATACAGGCCATTAGCAAGCATGTAAGTGGCATTAAGTATGAATTTGACCAAAAGTTCCAAGAATTTTTAGAGCACAAAAAGGAAGAATTCGTGGCCAACGGAGGTAATGAGATAGATTTCCGATACAATTCCGTAACCAAAAGACAGTTCAATGAAGTAATTGGCGAATACCGCGAAAAACGGGACCATTATTACAAGCAACTTGAACAAAACCTTAAGGCTAATTTAGAAAAACGCCTTGAAATCATTGAGGAACTTAAAGGTTTGATGAATGTTGAGGAAGACATCAACAATACCTATAGAAATTTTAAGGATCTTCAGGAAAGATGGCGTAATGCAGGACCCATACCTCGTAATAATTACAATGATGTATGGCGAACCTATCACCACCACATGGAAATCTTTTATGATTTTCTACACCTAAACCGAGAACTAAGAGATCTTGATTTCAAGCATAACTTGGAAGAAAAGTTAAAGTTGGTGGAAAAAGCCGAAGCCCTGGCCAATGAAACTGACTTGGGAAAGGCATTCAGAGAATTGCAGACCCTTCACAAGATTTGGAAGGAAGATATTGGGCCTGTTGGCAAAGAGCAAAGAGAAGAAGTTTGGGAACGTTTTAGCAATGCCACCAAAGCCTTGCATGAAAGACGGCAAGAGCACTTTAAAGAACAGGAAAAAGTTTATGAAAAGAATCTTGAAAAAAAGGAGGAGATTATAACTTCCATTATTGCTATTGCAGATAATGTTTCAAACAACCATAAAGCATTACAACAACAAATTCGGGAGATTGAATCACTTAGAGAATCTTTCTTCAAAGCAGGCAAGGTACCGCAAAAAGTAAATGAGCAAACATGGAGTGCTTTTAAGGAAGCGGTTCGCAAGTTCAATAGAGGAAAAAATGCCTTTTACAAAAACCAAAAGAAAGAACAACACCAGAATTTAGAGCGTAAAAAAGCGCTTTTAGATTTAGCTGTATCCTTAAAGGATAGTGAAGATTGGGATATGGCCACGCCAGAGATGAAACGTATTCAGAGTGAGTGGAAAAAAATTGGTCATGTTCCCAGAAAATACTCAGATAAAATCTGGAACGAATTTAAAAATGCCTGCAACCACTATTTTGACCGCTTGCATGCAGGTAAAAACAAAACGCATCAAGAGGAATATAAAAATCTTGAAAAAAAGAACGGATGTATGGACCGGCTTCGTGCATTCCAACTCAGTGGTGATAAAGAAAAAGATTTAGCGGACATAAAACAGTTTATAGCCGAATGGAAAAGCTATGGGCGTGTCCCGTTCAATAAGAAACATTTGAATAGCAAGTTCAATAAAATCATTGACGCTCTATTCAAGAAAATTGGCGTTGGTCACCAGGAGTCTGAGCTTATAAAGTATGGAGATAAGATGAATCATCTGGCCAATACGGATGATGATAGGGCCATCCAGAATGAACGCACCTTTATCCGAAGAAAAATCTCGGAGAGCAATGCTGAGATTCGCCAATTGGAGAATAACCTTCAGTTCTTTTCCAGCGCTTCAGAAAATAATCCTTTGGTAATGGATGTGGTGAAGAACATTGAGCAACACAAAAAGGCTCTTGACACTTGGAAAGCCAAATTAAAGAAGCTCAACATTTTAGAAAACAATAGAAGTAAAGGTATAGTGGAAGAAGAAACCCCTGATTCTGAAGAAGAATAAGGGGCTTTCCATTATTTTGCCACATTCACCGAACGTGTTTCTCGAATTACTGTGATTTTTACCTGACCAGGATAGGTCATATCCGTTTGTATTTTTTGGGAAATCTCAAATGAAAGCTCTGCAGCTTTGTCATCACTCACTTTTTCACTTTCCACAATTACACGTAACTCTCTACCCGCTTGGATAGCATACGCCTTTTGTACACCATTAAAGCCAAAAGCAATATCTTCCAAATCTTTTAAACGCTGAATGTATGAGTCCAATACTTGACGTCTTGCTCCTGGACGCGCACCACTGATGGCATCACAAACTTGAACAATAGGTGATATTAGCGTGGTCATTTCAATTTCATCATGGTGAGCCCCAATAGCATTGCACACTTCCTTTTTCTCTCCATATTTTTGGGCCCACTGCATACCTAAAATGGCGTGTGGTGTCTCTACCTCTGTTTCTGAATTAGGAACTTTTCCTATATCATGCAACAAACCTGCACGTTTGGCCAATTTTGGGTTTAATCCCAATTCTGCAGCCATAATTCCACAAAGTTTTGCTACTTCCCTGGAGTGCTGCAATAAATTTTGACCATAGGATGAGCGATACTTCATTCGACCTACTGCTTTTATAAGTTCTGGATGAAGTCCATGAATACCTAAGTCGATTACCGTTCGTTTACCAATCTCAGCAATCTCTTCGTTGATTTGCTTCTCGGTCTTTTTTACAATTTCCTCAATTCTTGCCGGGTGAATTCTACCGTCTGTTACTAATCTATGTAATGATAATCTAGCAACTTCCCTGCGCACTGAATCAAAACAAGAAAGAATTATAGCTTCCGGGGTATCATCCACTATGATTTCCACCCCCGTGGCAGATTCAAGAGCACGAATGTTTCTTCCTTCACGACCAATGATACGCCCTTTGACGTCATCAGATTCTAAATTGAAAACAGAGACGCAATTTTCAATAGCCTCTTCCGTACCAATTCGTTGTATAGTGTTGATGATGATTTTTCGAGCCTCTTGTTGAGCTGTCAATTTGGTTTCTTCCAAGGTGCTCTGCAAATACGCCATGGCATCGGTCTTTGCAGTTGCCTTTAATGATTCCAACAATTGGCTTTTGGCCTCTTCCGCAGAAAGCCCTGAAATTACTTCTAATTGCTGTACTTGACTTTTATGGAGTTTTTCAACTTCTGCCTGTTTTTTTTCAAGAATCTCGCCTTTATGGCCTACATCTTTTATTTGAACATTAAGTTGTTCGTTCAACTTCTTGTTCTTGGCCAATTCGTTGCTGACCTGGGATTCTTTGTCACGTGTTCGCTTTTCAGCTTCGGCAATCTTTTTATCCTTGTTTATGATTACTTTCTCATGTTCGGCCTTTAATTCCAAAAACTTTTCTTTGGCTTGGAATATTTTGTCCTTCTTAATGCTCTCACCTTCCTTCTTTGCTTCTCTTACAATGTCAGCTGCCTCCTTTTTTGCATTGGACATGGTTTTAGTGACTTTTCCCTTTTCCATCATCTTAGCCACTAAAAAACCAATCAGCAATCCAACAACTCCAGCTACAATGATAAGTGTAGTGTTATCCATTTCTAATTAGTGTTTGGTTATAAAAAAAGCCCACATTAGCCGAAGTTTTGTACAAACTCCAAATTACAGGTTTAGGGCTAACAAGTTGCTCAAAAATCCCTATACGAGTAGGGCCCGCTTTCACAACCTAAACTCACCCTCTTCAAATATAATAGTGTTGAGTTTGTCAAAAAATAATTACCAATGTGGGCAGTAACAATATTTTATTTAAAAGAACTTATTCGCCCAGTTTTGAATGTACCAAATCATCAAGTGCCTTTAATCGCTCAAAGGCTGCTTTGCTACTTTCAGAACGGTCTATTCCGCTTTGCTCTATTTTAGACGCAAACTGCAGGGCACACATGGCCAACACGTCTTGTTTATCCCTTACCGCATAGTTCTGTTCAAACTTCTTGGCCAGACTTTCAATATTCTTGGCCGCCTTGCGCAATCCCTCTTCTTGTTTGGAATCTATAGTTAAAGGATAAACCCTATCAGCAATGGAAAGCTTTATTTTTAGCTTTTCCTCCATATTGTAAACCACTAATCTGCAAGCCTTGCTATGCAAACGTCAAGTTCGCGAATCAATGTATTTATCTTGAGCTTAGCTTCTGTTTTATTTTTATTACTACCCAACATACTGTTTGCCATTTTTAAGGAGTTATATTTTTCTTCCCATTCAGAGGCTGTGTGTTGTTCTTGCGTCTTCTCTTTATGAGCCGTTTCAAGCTCATTCTTTAATTTCAAATTGGCTTGTTGCAGCAGTTCCAATCTATGGAGCAGCTTGCTTACCTTATTCTCTAACGAGTCAACAATCTCAACAAGTTCGCTCATATGCAAACAGAATGTGTAATAACAAATTTAACCATCCTAGGCTTACCTCGCAATTTTTTAGGGGATATTCTTCCTTTCATCAAGGAATATGATCAAAGCTCTCCAAATCACTTTTTACACATGAAAACATTGGTTACATTCGTATTGAACTTATACCGTACAACATGCGCATTTATGTTTTGGGGATTTGTATTCTGCTTTCCAAGATTGCAATAGGACAAGAAAAATACCCCAAAGATATTTTCCAATCCCCTATGGACATCCCTCTTGTTTTGGCAGGAACTTTTGGCGAACTACGCTCCAACCACTTTCATGCAGGAATAGACATTAAAACCCAAAGAAGGGAAGGATTGCCCATTTACGCAATTGCTGATGGTACGGTCACCCGAATCAAAATCTCACATTGGGGATATGGAAAGGCTTTATATGTTGCCCACCCCTCTGGACACACCTCCGTGTACGCGCATCTTCAAAAATTTGGACCGGGGATTGAAGAATACATCAAGAAGGCTCAATACAAAAAACAATCCTATGAAATTGAACTGTTTCCCGATTATGGTGAACTGAAGGTAGAGAAAGGCAATGTTATTGCCTATTCTGGAAATTCTGGAAGCTCCGCAGGTCCCCACTTGCATTTCGAAATACGAAACAGTGTCACAGAAAAGCCCACAAATCCCCTTCTCTACGGTTATGAAGTCAGAGATGCCACCAATCCAACGCTAATAAGCCTCTTTGGTTACCCTCTTTCCGATGATGCGGTTGTAAATCAAAGTGCCAAAAAAATTCAATTGAATTACACCAAGCAAGCGGATGGAAGTTTTTTGGCGGATAAAGTAAAAGCTATAGGAACCATAGGTTTTGGCTTTAATAGTTTTGATAGGCAGGACTTGGCAGCAAACAAGAATGGGGTCTACTCGGTAAAACAATTGGTCAATGGTAAGATTTTTTCCGAATATGACTTTGAAACTTTTTCCTTTGCTGAGACCCGTTATATAAACACATTAATAGACTATGAGCACTTCGGTAAGTATAAACAGCGTGTGCAAAAAGCCTTTAAGGAACCTTCAAACCGACTTTCCATTTACAATACCATGAACAACGATGGAAAAATAACCATTCAAGAAGGTTTGAGCTACAATGTCGAATTGCTTATTTCTGATTACGAAAACAATGAAATAAAACTCGTTATCCCCGTTGAAGGGAAAAAGGAGCAGGTTAAAATCCCTAGAAATGATGATAAAACTGAGAATTTTGTCATTGCCAACAAACCTAATAACTATGATTTAGGCGCCGCCAAAGTCTATTTTCCCGCTAATACTTTCTATGAAGACTTTTACATCAATTTAAAAAAGGGAAAGGACACAATCACCATTCATGATAATTCTGTGGCAGCACATCGAAACTTCACCATTAGTTTTGACGCGTCTCCTTACAATGCCTCTGAAAGAAAGCAAATGTTCATTGCCCGTTTAGACCTCAAAGACAATCCCAGATACCATAGAACATATAAAAGAGATAATGCCTTTACAACCAGAACTAGGTCCTTTGGAAAGTATACCCTGGCCAAAGATTCCGTGGCACCAACCATTAAACCCAGAAATTTTAAAGAAAAGCAGTGGCTAAGCAATTACAGCTATCTTAGTTTGGAGATAAGTGATGACCTTAGTGGGATCTATAGTTACCGGGCCACTTTAAATGGTGAATGGATTTTGATGGAATACGAGCCCAAAAAAAGAACTATAACCTATAATTTTGACGACAACATTTTGGATAAGACGCAATGTGACCTTAAAGTTGTCGTTACTGATAATGTGGGCAATACAACTACCTTTGAACAAACCTTCTTCCGTAAATAATGCTTCGCTTTTAAGGTCTTTTATATTAGGATGGCTTTTTTTCACTTCTTTCATTTGCAAAGCCCAAGATGCCATTATTACCGGAATTGTACTGGATGAAAATCAGATTCCTCTTTCTGGAGTGAACATAACCTCCAGGAATCAAGGAACGAGTACGGACGAAAGTGGCTATTATCTACTTCGCATAACCGCCGAAATTAAAACCACAGTACGTTTTACACATATCGGACACAAGGAAGTGGTTTTGGAAGATTTAGTTCTTACCACCAACGAAACATTTGAGTTCAATCCTGTACTAAAAACGGATGCTATTCAAATAGCTGGTGTTTCGGTTTCTCCTTCTGGGGAAAAAAGAGTGGATGGAATTACCACAATTGCACCTGAAATAGTTCGGAACATTCCTGGAGCAAATACTGGGGTTGAAAATATTCTGAAACTACTCCCGGGTGTTTCCTTCAATAATGAACTGAGCACACAATATAATGTACGAGGTGGTAATTTTGATGAAAATTTAGTCTATGTCAATGGTATCCAAGTGTATCGCCCATTTCTAGTCAGATCCGCACAACAAGAAGGGTTAAGCTTTGTAAATAGTGACATGGTAACTGATGTGTACTTTTCCTCGGGAGGATTTCAGGCTAAGTATGGTGATAAAATGTCGTCAGTCCTGGATATTTCATATAAAGAACCTACTGCTTTTGGACTTCGGGTTCAAGGGAGTCTTTTGGGAGCAAGTTCCACTTTAGAAACCATTTCAAAAAATAAAAAATGGACCACTTTGACCGGGGTTCGGTATAGAGACAACAGCCTTTTTGTGAACAGTCAGCAAACCAATACCAATTTCAATCCCTCTTTTCTGGATTTGCAAAATTTTATGACCTACCGCTTTTCCAAAAAATTCCATCTTAGCTTTTTGGGTTCCTATGCTATCAACAATTATAAAAACGAACCTCTCAATAGACAAACCAATTTTGGAACCATTAACGACCCTAGAGCACTTATCGTTTTTTATGAAGGGCAAGAAAACAATCGCTACGAAAATACTTTAGGTGCAATTAAAGCAGATTTTTTTATCAATGAGCACACAAAGGCGGATGTCGCAGCCTCAATCTACCATACACAGGAAGAAGAATTTTCAGATATCATAGCCACATATGAATTGGGTGATGTAAATACAAATTTGGCAAACCCCTCCTTAGGGGAAGTTACTACTTCCAGAGGTGTGGGGTCCCAACAGTCCCGAGCAAGAAACCAATTGGATGCTTTGATATTCAATCTAAACCATCAGGGGCGTTATCAAAAAAATGGAAATGCTTTGGAATGGGGTGCTCGATTAACCCACGAAGATTTTAGGGACCAGCTTAGAGAGGCAGAATTTCTGGATTCAGCAGGTTTTTTTATTAGACCTCCAAACCCAGAATTTATAAACAACCAACCTGAAGAACCTTTTGAGGGCGATATTGAGCCTTTTGAGAGTGTCCGAGCTACCAATTTTACCAAGACCAATCGCTTGGCAGCTTTTTTACAATACAGCAAACAAACCCTATGGAAAAGTCATGATGTCTATTTCAACCTTGGCTTTAGACTGCAACACTGGGTCTTGAGCGGAGACGGTTTTGAACCAAATGCCCAAACTCTTTTTAGTCCCCGGGCCCAATTTTCAATAAAACCAGACTGGAAAAGCGATATTCTGTTTCGATTGGCCATTGGCAGCTATCAACAGCCTCCTTTGTACAGAGAGCTACGTGATATTACCGGAAACATCAATCCCGAGGTGCGCGCACAAAAATCAATACATTATGTGTTGGGAAGCGAATACAGTTTTAACCTTTGGGACAGACCGTTCACTCTTATTGGTGAAGCGTATTATAAAGATTTGACAGATGTAAATCCTTTTGCCATTGAAGATGTCCGAATCCGCTATGCGGCACAAAACAATGCTGTTGCTTATGCCGCTGGTTTTGATTTTCGTTTAAACGGAGCATTCGTTCCTGGAACGGAATCTTGGGTAAGTCTGGGGTTTTTAAAAACCGAAGAAAATATTGATGATAGAGGGTACATTTCACGACCTACGGACCAACGATTGAAATTTGCTGTACTCTTCCAAGATTACGTCCCCAATATACCTAGCTTGAGAATGTATCTGAACCTAGTTTACCAAACAGGTGTTCCAGGAGGTTCGCCCAACAATGCAGACCCCTATGATTTTCAGAATAGATTAAGAGATTACAGAAGGGCAGATCTAGGAATTTCATATATTTTTGCAGATGGAAAAACCAGCCACCCCAAAGGGCATTGGTTACATAAAATCAAAGAGTTGAGTGCAGGTTTTGAAATTTTCAACATGTTCAATAATCAAAATTCCATTACAAATACTTTTGTCCGGGATGTTGATACGCAACAACAATTTGCCGTGCCCAATTTTCTTACGAGTAGAGTTTTTAATCTTAAGTTTGCCCTCCGGTTATAATTCGAACCTTTAAGTAGATGATGAAGCAATTTTTTTTCTTTTTTGTGCTAATGAGTGTAGTTCAGGTTTCTGCACAAAAAAATATCTACGAAAATCGCAGATTTGAGGAACTAACTGAAAATCATGAGGTATTGGCTATAGTGCCCTTTATTGCCAATTTGGATTTAGAACAAAAAGTTCCATCCACAGAACTCAAGAAGCTTGCAGAAAAAGAGGGATATGCCGTGCAAAATGCGTTGGAAACGTATTTCTCAAAAAGAAAGAAAAGAAAAAAATTCAATGTTGATTTTCAGAATATTGAAGATACCAATGCGGTGCTCAGCCAAAACGGTATAGATTATGGCAATTTGGACATCTACACCACCAAACAACTCTGCGAAATTTTAAAAGTGGATGGAATCATCAGCGGAAACTTAAATCTGAATATATTGCTGTCCAAAGGTGTCCCCACTGATTTTAGCTTTTTGGATTATTTCAGCGGAGATGCAAATTATGGTCGTATTGGTGTAAAAGTCAGTGATGGTGAAACAGGTAAGCTTCTTTGGAAATACGAAAAAGCAATTACCAAAAAAACCGGAAAAAACACAACCGAGCTCATAGACAGAATGATGAAGCTAGCTTCAAGAAAATTTCCCTACGACAAGGAAAAAAAGCGAAAAAAGAAAATCAACCAGCAGCAAACTCCTTGAGCACACCGATAGTGTAATCTAGTTCCTCTTTAGTATTGTATTTTGAAAAAGAAAAGCGAATGGAGGGTTTTTCCAACTCTTCCGCATTCAAAATCTCTTGTAGTACGTGGGAGCCCAAATTGCTTCCAGACTGGCAAGCGCTTCCTTTGGAGCAAGCAATTCCCTTCATATCCAAATGAAACAATAGCATCAAAGCTTTCTGTTTGTCAAAAGGTAGTCGCACATTGGTCAACGTGTACGTGCTTTTCTCCAAATCCCCAGAAAGGCCATTAAACTCAACCTCGGGTAATTCTTGCTTTATCTTATTTACAAAATACGCCTTCAATTCCTTAACAGCTTTACTTTCTGACTCCAAGTTCTCATAAGCCTTGATGAAAGCTTCTTCCAATCCAACTATATTGTGAAAGGGTTCTGTTCCAGCACGATACCCTCGCTCTTGAGAGCCTCCAAAAATCAAAGGTTTCAATCCAGAGTTTTTACGAATAAATGCAAAACCTATCCCTTTTGGTCCGTGAAACTTATGTGCTGCTGCAGTAAAAAAGTCTATAGGAACTTCAGTTACATCCCATGGATAATGGCCCACAGATTGAACGGTATCTGAATGAAATAAAGCTCCATTTTCGGAACAAAGTTTTCCAATATGTTCAATGTCAATAATGTTTCCTATTTCATTGTTGACATGCATCAGACTTACCAGTTTCTTGGAATCATCAGCTTTTAAAAGCGTTTCCAAGTGACCTATTTCTGGGTTGCCATCCCTATTTAAATCCACAAATTGAAGTTGGATCCCATACTCGTTTTCCAATTCTTCAGCGGTATGCAATACAGCATGGTGCTCTATTTTGGTAGTAATTATGGTCTTTACCCCTAAATCACGAACCGCACAACGTAAAATCATATTGTCTGCTTCCGTACCCCCTGAAGTAAATATAATTTCGGAAGGGTGGGCATTCATCATCTTCGCTATGGTCTTTCGGGCTTGTTCCACTTCAGTTTTGGCAGTTCTTCCAAAACTATGGGTAGAAGAAGGGTTTCCGTAATGGGCACTTAAAGCCTCGTGCATGCGTTGTATCACCTCTTCCCTAATCTGGGTAGTGGCCGCATTGTCCAAGTAAACTTTTTGCATGTATCAGCTATCAAATTTGATTTTTCAAAAATAGGCCAAATGCGTTAATTTCTTTTAAAGAATTCCTTGGTTTGATTTGTATTCAATTAAATTTGGCCCATGAAGAAAATTTTGTTCTCCTTGGCAGGCTTGGCAAGTTTGATTGCATGTAGTGATGGTGATCTGCAAATTGAAACCATCGATTTCAATAGTGTTGCTGTGGAATCTTGTGATAGTCCGGTGACTACCTCTACTACACTTTTATTTAAAGTTAATGAGAGCGAAGCCTTAATTCTGGAGTTACAAACTGGAGTATTGGACAATGGCGTGGTTGGAGAAACCATTACTACTGAAAGTTCAGTTTCGAGCCAGTCCTCACTTATATATCGTATTTTTTCAGACGGTATTACATCCAGTTATTTTTGTGATGCTATTCCACCCGCAACACCCACTGTGTTAGAAGAGATTGAAGCTCAAGATGGTATGGTCATTATCGAGACAACAGCAAATGAGGACAATACAAGCTTTGTTCATACCATAAGCTTGAGTGGCATTTCCTTTGTAAATGAGGCTGGGGAGCGAATAACCAATTTGGCCGTTGATGAGTTTGGTGATGTAACAACAGTAATACCCACGGAAACTGAAGAGACCAACTAGGGATTCTGATAAATATAAACTTCAGTGGCCCCTAATCCATATTTTTGGTATTCCGCATCATAGAATTTTAGGTTATCGTACTTTTTGAAGAGATAGTATAGTTCTTCCTTAAGTACTCCCTCACCTACTCCATGAATAAACACCACTTTCTGGATTCTTTTTCTTATGGCAAAATCCAATTGCCGCTTTGCAGTTTCCATTTGGATGTTCAACATATCGAAATTTGACATGCCCCGTGTGGATTTCACTAAATTATGGATGTGAAGGTCCACTTCCATTTTGGGCATATTCCTTTCTTTGGGTTTTACTGTGGCTAAGTTCTTTTTCTTGGGAATTTCCTTTTCCGTTTTGACTTTAGCTGCCTCGAAATTGGTTACAGTAATTGCTCCTCCAACTTTAACCAGTTCAGATGCTTCATATTCCATTGAAAACCCATCTTCAAGGAGCACCTTAATTAAATCTCCGTTCACTGCTTCCACAACGCCTTGGACAGAATCATCCAACACTTCCACTTTATCACCTACCCCAAAATCTGACATCATAACAGTTTGTTAAAAAAAATCAATCGAAAGTGCAAAAATAATGGTAATTTTCGATGCCTAAGTTCACATGATGAAACCAATAATTACCACATTGTTAATTCATAGCGAAAGGTACATGATGCCCTGCCTGAACAAAAAAATGTTTGGAGTGGAATGCCCGGGATGCGGTTTACAACGTTCACTGGATTTATTGTTACATGGTGAGTTTTTGGCAGCCTTTAAGATGTATCCGGCTATTTATCCGATGATTTTTTTGCTTCTTTTTTTAGGCTCTACTTTGTTTGTAAAATTCAAACATGTGGTTTTTTTGAAATGGTTCTTCATAACGATAACAGTCGGAACCATTATCGTAAGCTACTTACTAAAAATGAATAATCTTTTCAACTAAAAATCAATACAAATGGAACAACAAAAATTACCAAATTCAACGTTGATATTAGTCTTCGGCATAATATCCATTGTAACCTGCTGTTGTTATGGCGTACTTGGGCTTATTTTTGGTGTCATAGCTCTGGTTTTAGCCAACAAAGCCATCAAGCTATATGCTGAAAATCCAGAAATGTACGATGGAATTAAGAATGTAAAAACTGGAAAAACATTAGCCATTATAGGTATTGTTTTAAACGTAATTTACTTGTTAATGACTATCTGGGCCATTTCTACTTTTGGATGGGAAAATCTTCAGGATCCAGAAAGAATTCAAGAACTATTAGAACAGTATCAATAAAACAGATTTTAACCAATAATTTATAACATGGAAAATAATTCAGGACTGCCACCAAAACCAGACAATTATCTAGTTTGGGCCATTCTAAGTACGGTTTTTTGCTGCCTGCCCACGGGTATAGCCAGTATTATATTTGCCAGCAAAGTGAATGAGGCCTATGCTAGGGGAGAATATGAGGAGGCGGCAAAAGCATCCAAGAATGCCAAAACTTGGGCTCTTATTGGAGCTGGCGCTGCTATATTCATTTGGATCATATACTTCGCCTTTTTTGGTTTTGCCCTTTTTGCAGGCCTTTCTGATGCAGGGTATTAGGAAATTGTTTTATTTATGTTTTGGAGTACTGCTTATTTTAGCAGTACTCCTTTTCTTTTCCTATAATCCGGAAACGAACTTGTTTTTTCCAAAATGCCCGGTAGAGCAGTACATGGGTATCTATTGTTCAGGCTGTGGCTCTCAAAGGGCAGCCCACGACCTCCTGCACTTTAGAATTGTAGAAGTATTCGGGCATAATTTCTTATTCCTTCCCTTTTTGGCGCTCGTTATGCAGCATGTGCTATCAAAAACCGGAATTATATCTTCTAAAAGCCTTATTGGTTATCGCTATGCCCCAATAGCAATTTTGGTAGTAATTGTAGTTTTTACGGTCTTAAGGAACCTTAAAGGAATCCCATTTGAGTATTTGGCTCCTTAATTCGCTACCTCACTAATAAACTTGAGTCGGTAGAGGCGTAGCTCCTCATCCTCATAATCGCCTTCAAACTCTTCAACTGCATCAGGGATGGAATCCGTATCTGCTTCTAAAAAGTAATCGTGGATTTCTTCTTGTTGATCTTCATCCAAAATTTCATCAATCCAATAGGAAATATTCAATTTGGTTCCACTAAAGACTATTTGTTCCATTTCCTTGATGAGTGCAGGAAGTTCCAATCCCTTGGCCGAAGCAATGTCATCCAAAGGAAGTTTACGGTCCACATTTTGGATTATATACAGTTTTAGTCCTGAATTGGCACCGGTACTCTTCACTACCAAATCATCTGGACGAATGATGTCATTCTCTTCTACATACTGTGAAATTAATCCAACAAACGGCTTTCCATATTTTTTTGCCTTGCCCTCGCCTACCCCGTGAATGTTCAGTAGTTCCTGCATATTAATTGGGTACTTTAAGGCCATATCATCCAACGAAGGGTCTTGAAAAACAACAAAAGGAGGCACCTGTAGCTTTTTGGCCTCCCTCTTTCTGAGGTCCTTAAGCAATTTCAACAGGTTTTCATCTGCCGCTCCTCCACTCGATTTGCCAGCGGTTATAATGCCATTGTTAGATTCTTCGGTATATACATGGTCTTGGGTCATCATAAACGAATTTGGGTTTTCCAAAAACGTTTTGCCCTTATCGGTTAAATGTATAATACCATAACGTTCAATTTCCTTCTTTAGCAAACCTGCTACCAAAACCTGACGGGTTAGCGCCATCCAAAAAGCTTCATCTTTTGAGTGACCAATACCAAAAAAATCTTTTTCATCTGTTTTGTGGGAAGAAATCATGGCATTTACCTTACCCACCAATATTTTTACAATCTCTTTGGTTTTGAATTTCTCATTGGTCTTTTGAACCACAGTTAGCAACTTAATGACCTCTTCTTTGGCCTCTTCCTTTTTCTTCGGGTTTCGGGTATTGTCGTCCATATCCGCACCGTCTCCGTTTACCTCATCGAATTCTTCACCAAAGTAATGAAGGATAAATTTTCGTCTGGACATGGAAGTCTCTGCGTAGGCAACAATTTCCTGGAGGAGTGCATTCCCGATTTCTTGTTCTGCCACAGGCTTTCCCGACATAAATTTTTCCAACTTTTCAATATCCTTGTAGGAGTAAAAAGCCAAACAATGTCCTTCGCCACCATCCCTTCCGGCACGACCTGTTTCTTGATAATAGCTTTCTATACTTTTTGGAATATCATGATGGATAACAAATCGAACATCCGGTTTATCGATACCCATTCCAAAGGCAATGGTTGCCACAACAACATCCACCTCTTCCATGAGGAACATGTCCTGATATTTGGAACGTGTTTTGGCATCAAAACCAGCATGATAGGGTACAGCACTGACACCATTTACCTGAAGCACCTGCGCAAGTTCTTCCACCCTTTTTCTGCTCAAACAATAAATTATACCAGACTTACCTTGGTTCTGCTTTACAAATCGAATAATATCTGCATCAACGTTTTGGGTCTTTGGTCTAACCTCATAAAAAAGATTCGGTCTATTAAACGATGCTTTAAAAACCTTGGCGTCGTTCATCCCCAAATTTTTAATGATATCTTCCTGGACCTTGGGAGTTGCGGTAGCGGTAAGGCCAATTATCGGAATATCATTCCCTAACCTTCCAATTATACTTTTTAAGTTTCGGTACTCAGGTCTAAAATCATGGCCCCATTCCGAAATACAATGTGCTTCATCCACGGCAACGAAAGAGAGAGCGACCGAACTCAGAAAATCCACATTTTCTTCTTTGGTCAATGATTCTGGTGCCACATACAGGAGCTTGGTAACTCCATTACAAATATCTTCCTTAACCTGTTTAACCTCCGTTTTGGTCAATGAAGAGTTGAGCACATGGGCAATGCCATGCTCTTCTGAAACACCTCGGATGGCATCTACCTGATTTTTCATTAAAGCAATAAGGGGGGAAACTACTATAGCGGTCCCTTCCTTCATCAAAGCTGGGAGCTGATAACAAAGTGACTTGCCCCCTCCTGTGGGCATAATTACAAAAGTATCTTTGTCTTGTGTAATATTCTTGATAACATCTTCCTGAAGACCCTTGAACTGTGAAAATCCAAAATATTTTTTGAGGGACTCAAGTAAGTCGGAGTTTGTAAGACTCATTTCCGTATTTCTGTTTAAACCTATCAACCATTAAAGAAGAATTTTTCTCCAACATTTAGAACCCTAATTTAACAAAGAGTCACTTTCATCAACACATAAATAGTCTGGTAAAAGATAGTTTGTTTAGTTTTGTAATCTTAAATATAAGACATTCTTTTAGGAATGCAACCCAATAAACTTTTAATTAACTTGAGCGACACACAGTCCATTTTATCCATTGCCAAACGTACGATTGAAATTGAGAGCAAGGCCATAGCCAATCTTGTAAATTACCTGGATGACGAATTTGCCGAAGCTGTCCAACATATTATGGAAAGCAATGGCAGAGTTGTGGTTTCTGGCGTTGGGAAAAGTGCCATTATTGCATCCAAGATTGTGGCTACCTTAAATTCTACGGGAACTCCCGCCATTTTTATGCATGCTGCGGATGCGATACATGGCGATTTAGGAACGGTTCAACAAAATGATGTGGTCATTTGCCTATCTAAAAGTGGAAACACGCCAGAGATAAAGGCCTTAATTCCACTTATCAAACTCAGGAAAAACAAGTTGATTGGCGTTACGGGAAACATGGATTCCGTTTTGGCCAAGCAAGCTGATTTTACACTAAATACTTTTGTAGAAAAGGAAGCCTGCCCCAATAACTTGGCTCCTACCACAAGTACTTCGGCCCAATTGGCCATGGGAGATGCACTTGCCATCTGTCTTTTGGAACTTAGAGGTTTTAGTAGTGATGATTTTGCAAAATATCATCCGGGAGGTACTCTAGGAAAGAAATTGTACCTACGTGTCTCCGACATAGCGGCTCAGAATCAAAAACCCAAGGTCGGCATAAACTCCAGTGTAAAAGAAGTAATTGTTGAAATCTCGGAAAAAATGTTGGGGGCAACAGCCGTTATGGACAACGATAAAGTAGTTGGTGTAATCACGGATGGAGATATTAGAAGAATGCTGAAAAAACATGATAACATAAGTGCTTTGACCGCAAAAGAAATTATGACCCACAATCCAAAATCCGTTACTAAAGACACTTTGGCCGTAAAGGCATTGGAACTGCTTCAGGAAAAAGGGATATCCCAACTCTTGGTTTTAGATGGCAAAGAATATCAAGGAGTGGTTCATATCCATAATCTCATAAACGAGGGAATTCTGTAATGGCAAAGACTACTACTCAAGACCCCAATGAAATGTCCTTTTTGGACCATCTGGAAGAATTACGATGGCATTTGATCCGTTCCACCATTGCTATTGTTGTAGTGGCATGTGTTGCCTTTGTAATGAAAGATTTCATTTTTGATACCATCATTTTTGGGCCTAAAAAAATGGACTTTCCTACCTATCAGTTCTTTTGTAGAATAGCCACTTTTTTCGGAATTGATTCTGAATTTTGCTCAGACTCGCTTCCCTTTACCATTCAAAATCGAACCATGGCGGGGCAGTTTTCCGCCCATATTTGGACATCCATTTGGGCCGGATTCATATTGGCATTCCCCTATGTGCTATGGGAACTATGGAAATTTATCAGTCCGGGACTTCATCCCAAGGAGAGAAAATATTCCAAAGGTTTTATTCTAGTAGCTTCCTCCCTATTCTTTATGGGTGTACTTTTTGGATACTACGTAGTCGCTCCTTTGTCCATAAATTTTTTGGGGACGTATCAAGTTAGCAAAGAGGTTTTGAACGAGATTGATATTAGTTCTTTCATAGCCACAGTGAGAGCTTCGGTGATTGCATGTGGAATCATGTTTGAATTGCCTATTATCATTTATTTCCTAACGAAAGTTGGACTGGTTACGCCGGAAATTCTCAAAAAATATCGAAAAATTGCATTGGTCATCGTCCTTATTTTATCAGCTATAATTACTCCACCCGATATAGCTAGTCAAATTGTGGTTGCCGTTCCTGTTTTGATTCTATATCAAATCAGCATCTACATCTCAAAAGTTGTACTGAAAAAAGAAGCAAAAAAAGCAAAGCAAAATGCCAGGTAAAGTAGAAGAATTCAATGCCTATCGTTCCAAAATGAACGAAAAAATATTGGCAGACAATAACAAAATCATCAAGCGTATTTTCAATTTGGACACCAATGCCTTTATGGAAGGTGCTTTGGATGTGAAAACCAAAGAATTATTGGGTTTGGTAGCTTCCGCGGTTTTACGATGTGATGATTGTGTAAGTTATCATCTAGAAAGTGTTAAAGAAGCTGGGGCCAGCAAAGAAGAGGTAATGGAAACCTTGGGCATAGCCACATTGATAGGAGGTACCATAGTGATTCCACACCTAAGGAGAGCCTACGAATATTGGGAAGCACTTGAGGAAACGGAATCCTAAAAAGATGATAAAACCCATATCAATCATTGCGAATATCATTAGATTTGGCACGTTTATATGAAGCTTAGGGCAGAAAACATAATGAAGGCCTATCGTGGGCGTAAGGTAGTAAAAGGTATCAGCCTTGAGGTAAACCAAGGAGAAATTGTAGGTCTTTTAGGGCCCAACGGTGCCGGAAAAACCACTTCGTTTTACATGATTGTTGGCTTGATTAAACCCAACGGGGGCCAGATTTTTTTAGATGACATGGAGATAACTTCGTTCCCCATGTATAAAAGAGCCCAGAATGGTATTGGTTATTTGGCCCAAGAAGCCTCTGTTTTTAGGAAACTCAGTATTGAAAAAAATATTCTGAGTGTATTGCAGCTTACCAAGTTGAGCAAAAAAGAGCAACACATGAAAATGGAGTCGCTCATTGATGAGTTTGGTTTAGGCCATATTCGCAAAAACCGAGGTGATTTACTTTCAGGTGGGGAACGCAGACGTACAGAAATTGCCAGGGCATTGGCCACCGACCCCAAGTTTATATTGTTGGACGAGCCTTTTGCAGGAGTAGACCCTGTGGCAGTAGAGGATATTCAACGTATCGTGGCCCAATTGAAAAATAAGAACATAGGTATTTTAATTACCGACCACAACGTACAAGAAACTCTGGCCATTACAGAACGGTCCTATCTCATGTTCGAAGGAGGAATTCTTAAAGCAGGTATTCCTGAAGATTTGGCCAAGGATGAAATGGTTAGAAAAGTATATTTAGGACAAAATTTTGAGCTTAGAAAGAAAAAGCTCAATTTCTAATTACCACTTGTCTTCATCAGTAAGGACATTAAAACATAGAGGACAATAATGATAGGTACAGCCAAAAACTTTAAAGTCAACAAAAGTACCAGACTTCCAATTAAAAAGAGATAACGTACTTCGTTTCCCTTGAATCCCCAATGTTTAAATTTTAAAGCGAACAGTTCAATATTGGCGTTTAAAAGAAAGGCACTCAATAAGGTTAAAACAATTAAAAACCATTCGTTAAGGATAATCGCATTTAATGCATCATTGGAATGATACAACAGAATAAGTGGTAAGGATAGAACCAGTAAAGCATTGGCAGGGGTAGGCAATCCTATAAATGAACTCACTTGGTCTTCATCAATATTAAACTTGGCCAAGCGATAGGCTGAAGCTAAGGTGATTATAAATCCCAATAAGGAGATTGTATAGAACTTACCTCCAAACCATATCATAGTTTGTGTATTTTCATAACCAATCAAATTATCGGCACTCCACCCCCCAGTTTGAGACATATTCAACAACTGAAACATTACAATCCCTGGAACTACACCGCTGGTAACCATATCCGCAAGGGAATCCAACTGCACTCCTATTTCACTCTGCACTTTGAGCATACGGGCAGCAAGACCATCCAAAAAATCAAAGAAAATACCTAGAAAAACAAAGAGTGCGGCCAATTCCAGTTTGTTGAGCACAGCAAAAACAACCGCTATGCATCCGCTAAAAAGATTTAAAAGGGTAATGAAATTAGGGATGTGTTGTTTCATAAAGGGTTAGATTTTGGTAAAAATAACCTAAAAAAATAGAGTGTGATTGCCTAAACACTAGGCTATGTTGGTTTTATTCTGATATTTGCCAAGTCAACAACATCTATGAGAATACGTATATTACTTTCCTTGATTTTACTGTTCTCAAGCAGTATTGGATTAAGCCAAGTTCCAGGACTTTCAAATAACTCCCAGATCAGTGTACTTACATGCGCAACCGGGGACCAACTCTATTCAACATTTGGGCACACTGCTATTCGGGTTCAAGATCCCATTCTGGGCATTGATGTGGTATATAACTATGGAACTTTTGATTTTGACCAGCCTAACTTTTATCTAAATTTTGTCAAAGGCAAAATGATATACTCCCTATCCAGAAGGTCTTTTGACAACTTTCTTTTTGAGTATGAACTAGAAAAACGATGGGTAAAAGAGCAAATTCTTGATTTGACACTTGGACAAAAAAATGAGTTTCTTGCTTTTTTAGAAAATAACTACCTCCCGGAAAATCGCGATTATCTATATGACCCCCTACTTAACAATTGTTCTAGCATCACAGGAGATATTCTGAAGAAATTATTTGGCGATTCCATTGTCTTTGGAGAATCACATCTTAACGAACAATTTACCTTCCGTCAGTTGGTAAGACAATTTCTAAACCTTAATTCATGGTCTTCTTTTGGGATTGATTTAGCTTTTGGTTCTTTGGTAGACCGCAAGGCCACGGTAAGGGAACATATGTTTTTGCCATATTATACTATGGACCAAATAGACAACACAACCATTGACGGCAAGCCTTTGGTAATGAGAACACGTGATATTCTAGATTACTCCGAACAAGAGCCAAACGGGTATTTTCCGCTATCTCCTTTGTTTTGGCTTTCATTGTTTTTAGTTTTTGTTGGAATCATTACATATTTGGACACACGACATAAGACTAGGAGTACATGGTTGGATTTTTCCATGTTGTTGATTTCTGGTTTAGTAGGTTTAGCACTTTTACTTCTATGGATCGCTACAGACCATACATCCACGCCATACAATTACAATATTCTTTGGGCATTTCCACTCAACTTAGTGGTTGCTTTCATCCTTATCTTCCAACCTCAACTTCCGGAATGGACACCTCTGTATATTATCCTTGCCTTGGGTTTGATTGGATTAGTTCTACTGCTTTGGATTTTTGGGGTTCAGGTCTTTTCCCCCGTTTTGATTCCCATATTCCTAGCTTTGGGAATTCGGTATTGGTATTTACTCCGTTGTTTTAGATTAAAATATTGAAAACCCCTATTGAATGAATCTGCTTACCGTAGAAAATATCGCAAAGTCTTATGGGGAATTAGTGTTGTTCTCCAATCTTTCCTTTGGAATAAATAAAGGGCAGAAAATTGCGTTGGTCGCTAAAAACGGAAGTGGGAAGACTTCCATATTGAACATTATTTCAGGAAAAGATGTTCCAGAAACCGGTCAAGTCACTAAGAGAAAGGGAATACAAGTAGCCTTTTTAGAGCAAGAACCGGCTCTAGACCCAAACCTAACGGTAGAACAGTCTATCCTAAGCTCAGAAAATCCAATCTTAAAAATAATATCTAATTACGAAAAGGCATTACAAAATCCGGATGATTCCGAGCAATATCAAAAAGCTTTTGAAGCCATGGAACAGCATAATGCATGGGATTTTGAAACCCAGTACAAACAAGTGTTGTTCAAACTGCATTTATCAGATTTAAATGTAAAAGTAGGCGCACTATCTGGAGGGCAAAAAAAACGATTAGCACTCGCAAGTGCACTGCTCAATAAACCTGATTTATTGATTCTTGATGAGCCCACAAACCATTTGGATTTGGATATGATTGAGTGGTTGGAAGCATATTTTTCCAAGGAGAACCTTTCCCTTTTCATGGTCACCCACGATAGGTATTTTCTGGAACGGGTCTGCAACGAAATTCTGGAACTGGACAATAAGCTGTTGTACAGTTACAAGGGCAATTACTCTTACTATTTAAGGGAAAAAGAAGCGAGACAGGAACGAGAGGCCGTAGAACAGCATAAAAACAAAATACTCTTCAAAAAAGAACTGGATTGGATGCGAAGACAGCCTAAGGCAAGGACCACTAAATCCAAATCCAGAATTGATGATTTCCAAGAAATCAAACAAAAGGCAAAAAAAAGAAGAGAAGACCATCAGGTGCAACTGGAACTAAATATGGAGCGTTTAGGCAATAAAATTCTAGAGCTCCATAATATTTCCAAATCTTTTGGGGATAAAACAATACTCTCCAAGTTCAGCTATAATTTTATTAAAGGTGAGCGAGTTGGGATTATTGGTCAAAATGGAACAGGTAAATCCACCTTTCTGAACATACTTACCCAAAGTGAGGGGTTGGATTCTGGGAAAATTGTGGCAGGTGAAACCGTGAAGTTCGGGTACTATACCCAAAAAGGCATCCCCATAAAAGAAGGACAAAAGGTTATTGATGTCATCCGTGAGTTTGGAGATTATATTCCCCTTAAAAAAGGAAAACAGATTTCTGCCCAGCAACTCTTGGAGCGTTTTCTTTTTGACCGAAAAAAACAATATGATTTTGTAGAGAAACTTAGCGGAGGAGAACGCAAACGTCTTTATTTATGTACGGTTTTAATTCAAAACCCTAACTTTCTTATCCTGGATGAACCCACCAACGATTTGGATATAGTGACCTTAAATGTTTTGGAAAGCTTTCTATTGGATTTTCCTGGGTGCTTGGTCATAGTGTCTCACGACAGGTATTTTATGGATAAAATCGTGGACCACCTTTTTGTATTTAAGGGAGAAGGTATCATTGAAGATTTTCCAGGAAATTATTCAGACTATCGAGCTTATGAAAATAGCCGCATAATTGAAGACCGAAAGAATAAGGAAACTGTAGAGAAAGAAGAGAAGATTCATTGGAGACAACGCGAGACCTCGGGAAAACTTTCCTATCAAGAGCAAAAAGAACATAAACAACTGGAAAAGGATATTCAAAAACTAGAAGAACAGAAAAAAACACTTCAAAACAAGTTTTCCGATGCTGAGCTTACCTCAGATGAAATCAAAGACCTTTCCATTCAACTTAGTAAAATTACGGACGCATTGGAAGAAAAAACAGAGCGTTGGTTCGAACTTTCCGCAATCCTTGAAGGGTAGAAATGAGTTTTAGGCTAAAATCGTATTTCAAGTTTCTTGTAAAGTCTACTAACCAACATGGAATCCATTCTCCTTTTGTTTTTAATTATTTGACCAAGTGTTTGTATACGAAACCGAAAAAGTCAAAAGATAAAAGTATCAATGTCTTGCTAAAAAGCATACCGTATTTCAATGCCAAATCAGTTTCGGTTCAAGGCAATGATGCTGTTAAAGAAGAATTAGACTTAAATTTTCAAACCCCCTTTAAAAAGGGAAATCCCATCGATATCCTGTATTTTGAATCCGCTTTAAATCAAAATCCAAAACAAGTTTTTTCCAATTTTCAATTGCATAACGACAGCTTGATAGTGCTTGGAGGAATTTATAACTCCAAGGAAACATTTTCACATTGGATGGAGTTCACAAAAAACGAAAAGGTCACAGTAAGTATGGATTTATTCCATTGCGGTTTACTTTTCATTCGCAAAGAGCAAGTAAAACAACATTTTACGATTCGGATTTAAAAAGGTATTTTTAATTGAGAAAGGTTTAGTATGGATGATACCATTTATATCATTTTAGGAGGGTTGGCCGTAGTATACTTTATAGTATTTTTTACCAACAAAAGGAGGCAAAAAAGAAGGAAGTCGAGAAGATTCATGGAAGGGAAACGTAGACACGATGACCAATGATCAACGTTCAATTAGCATTGTACAATCGACAATGAACAATCTACAAGCAACAATCTGCAAGGAACAATGATTATTGGCTTATTGTGAATTGGTAATTGATAACTGGAAAGAAGAATGAAGATATACACAAAGACTGGGGATAAAGGAAATACGTCACTTTTTACAGGAACGCGGGTGCCCAAGCACCATATTCGAATAGAAAGTTATGGAACAGTTGATGAACTTAACTCGGTCTTAGGATTGGTGCGCGATCAAGAAATGGATGATTATTCCAAAGAGGTTTTGATACACATTCAAGATAAGCTCTTTACCGTTGGCGCTATTTTAGCAACAGAACCCAAAAAAGACAACAGGCTCAAAATTCCACTAATCAATACCGAGGATATTGAGTTTTTGGAACAGGAGATTGATAAAATGAACGAAGAGCTTCCTCCAATGACCCATTTTATTCTGCCTGGAGGTCACCCAACGGTGTCATACTGTCATGTTGCACGGACCACATGTAGAAGAGCAGAACGTATGATATCGTATTTGCATGAAAAAGAACCTGTCCCCGAGAACCTAATAGCATATATTAATCGTCTCTCTGACTACCTTTTTGTCTTGGCACGGAAGTTGTCAAAGCAATTGAACGCAGAAGAAGTCAAGTGGATTCCAAAAAAAATAGATGAATAAAACCTTATTTTTTGCGTTACAGGATTAGCAAAGTCAAAATAATTTTTAAATAATTACGATTTTACTTGACAAATTGGCTTTAAAAATTATTTTTGCAAAAAATTTAAAATCAAACCGTTACTATGTACTGGACATTAGAATTAGCTTCATATTTAAGTGATGCGCCTTGGCCAGCCACCAAAGACGAACTTATAGATTACGCCATTAGAACCGGAGCTCCGTTGGAGGTTGTAGAGAACTTGCAATCCATGGAGGAAGAAGGAGGCGAAGTATATGAATCCATCGAGGAAATTTGGCCCGATTACCCTACGGAAGAAGATTACCTCTGGAATGAGGATGAGTATTGATTCCGCAAGTATAAAGCAAACTAAAAAGTCTCTTCTGAGGCTTTTTTTTATGTAATTTTGACACCCTTGCGAAGGAGTTCCTAACCACTTTTGACAATGGAACACCTTTTGCGACCCAAAAGAAAAACATTTCATGAGTTTTATTAATTCCGTACTAAAGGTTTTTGTAGGAGATAAATCTGAAAAAGACGTAAAGGCACTTCAACCTTTGGTAAAAGAGATAAAATCCTTTGAACAGCAACTCGAATCCTTGTCTTTGGACCAACTTAGACAAAAGACGGTTGACTTTAAATCAAGGATAAAAGAAGAACGAAAAGATATAGATGACCAAATTGATGTCCTAAAGGAGGAAGTCCAGAACTCCACGGATATTGACCGAAATGAGGAAATCTACACTGAAATTGACAAGCTTGAAGAAGAAGCCTACGCTATTTCAGAAAAAACCTTGAACGATATTCTACCCGAAGCTTTTGCAGTGGTGAAAGAAACTGCCAAACGCTTTGCAAATAATGAAACTCTTCAGGTAACGGCAACTGAATTTGACCGTTCCCTTTCAGGTTCCAAGGATTATGTAACCCTTCAAGGGGATAACGCCATCTGGAAAAATTCATGGGACGCCGCGGGCAAGGAGGTCACCTGGGACATGATTCACTACGATGTCCAGTTAATAGGTGGTATTTCACTTCACCAAGGAAAAATTGCTGAAATGCAGACAGGTGAAGGAAAAACATTGGTAGCCACTCTCCCACTCTATTTGAATGCCCTTGCTGGAAAAGGTGCGCATTTGGTTACTGTCAATGATTATCTGGCCAAAAGGGACAGTGCATGGATGGCCCCATTATTTGAGTTCCATGGGCTTTCTGTAGATTGTATAGATAAACACCAACCCAATTCGGAAGGACGAAGAGCTGCATACAACTCAGACATCACCTATGGAACCAACAACGAATTTGGTTTCGATTATCTACGTGATAATATGGCACACGCACCTGGTGATTTGGTGCAACGGCCCCACCACTATGCCATTGTGGATGAGGTAGATTCTGTTTTAATTGATGATGCGCGTACTCCGTTGATTATTTCAGGGCCAGTTCCCGAAGGTGACCGTCATGAGTTCAATGAGCTAAAACCAAAAGTTTCAGACATTGTCCAGAAACAACGTCAGCACCTAACCGGCGTTCTTGCAGAAGCTAAAAGACTTATCAAAGAAGGTGATACCAAAGAAGGTGGTTTCTTATTGCTTCGTGTGTTCCGTGGATTACCTAAGAATAAAGCCCTCATCAAGTTTTTGAGTGAAGAAGGAGTAAAACAGTTACTTCAAAAGACCGAAAACTTCTATATGCAGGACAATAATCGGGAAATGCCCAAGGTCGATGCAGATTTGCTGTTCACCATTGACGAAAAGAACAATCAGATTGAGTTAACGGACAAAGGTGTCGATTACCTTTCTGGAGAAGAGAACAAAGATTTCTTTGTGATGCCCGATATTGGCGGTGAAATTGCCAAGATCGAACAGCAAAACCTGGAAATTGAAAAAGAAGCTGAACTCAAAGAAGAGCTTTTTAAGGATTTCGCTGTAAAAAGTGAACGTATCCACACCATGACCCAACTTTTAAAAGCATACGCACTTTTTGAAAAAGATGTGGAGTATGTGGTCATGGACAATAAAGTAATGATTGTGGATGAGCAGACCGGACGTATCATGGACGGTAGACGTTATTCCGATGGGCTGCATCAAGCTATTGAAGCGAAGGAGAATGTGAAGATTGAGGCTATGACCCAAACTTTCGCTACGGTAACGCTCCAGAACTATTTCCGGATGTACAAAAAACTGGCAGGTATGACGGGTACTGCCGTTACCGAAGCAGGTGAATTTTGGGAAATCTACAAATTGGATGTTATGGAAATACCAACCAATAGACCCATTGCCCGTGACGACCGAAATGATTTGATCTACAAAACCAAAAGGGAAAAATATAACGCCATTATAGAAGAGGTTACTGAGCTTTCCAAATCTGGCAGACCTGTTCTAATTGGTACTACTTCGGTTGAGATTTCCGAATTACTATCCAAGCTGCTAAGTGTTCGGAAGGTACCCCATAACGTGCTGAATGCTAAGTTGCACAAGAAAGAGGCGGACATTGTTGCCGAAGCAGGAAAGCCTGGCGTGGTTACCATTGCCACTAACATGGCTGGTAGGGGTACCGATATCAAGTTGATTGATGAAGTAAAAGAAGCAGGTGGTTTGGCTATAGTAGGAACGGAAAGGCATGATTCCAGACGTGTAGACCGTCAGCTAAGAGGCCGTTCCGGTAGACAGGGAGATGTTGGAAGTTCCCAGTTTTATGTTTCGTTAGAAGACAATCTTATGCGCTTGTTCGGTTCGGACAGGGTGGCCAAGATGATGGACCGTATGGGCTTGGAAGAAGGTGAGGTAATCCAACATTCCATGATGACCAAGTCTATTGAGCGTGCTCAGAAAAAAGTGGAGGAAAACAACTTTGGTATCCGTAAACGATTGTTGGAGTATGATGATGTGATGAATGCTCAACGTGAAGTGGTTTACAAAAGAAGAAGACATGCGCTTCAAGGAGAACGACTGAAGGTGGACATTGCCAATATGATCTATGATACTTCAGAGGTTATTGCAGAGACCAATAAATTGGCCGAGGACTACAAAAACTTTGAATTTGAGCTGATAAAGTATTTTTCCATCACTTCTCCTGTTTCTGAAGAAGAGTTTCAAAAACTGAATTTTCAAGAAATTGCAAATCAAGTATACCAAGCTGCCTATAATTTCTATCAAGAAAAAATGCAGCGCAGTGCAGAAGTTGCCTTTCAAGTTATCAAAAGGGTATATGAAGACCCATCCAATAAATTTGAACGTATTGTAGTGCCATTCACAGATGGCATCAAAACGCTTAATGTAGTTACCAATCTGGAAAATGCCTATCAAAGTGAGGGAAAACAGCTGGTGACCGACTTTGAAAAGAACATTACTCTTGCCATAATCGATGATTCTTGGAAAACGCACTTGCGCAAAATGGATGAATTGAAACAATCCGTTCAATTGGCAGTACACGAGCAAAAAGACCCACTTTTGATTTATAAATTTGAAGCTTTTGAGCTTTTCAAAGAAATGATTGACAAGGTGAATAAAGAAGTGATTTCCTTCCTTTATAAAGGAGAATTGCCTTCGGAAAGCACCAATCAAATACAAGAAGCTAGGAACGTAAGTAGACCTAAAGAAAAATTACAGACCACGAAAGAGGAAATTCCTAACAGTGATGAACTGGCAGCCCAGAATCGTGCAGCAGGTCAGACACAAGGCCGAAGACCGCAAATAACAGAAACAATCATACGGGAAAAACCGAAAATTGGTCGTAATGACAGAGTAACTATTAAGAATGTTATGTCTGGTGAAAGTAAGACCGTAAAATACAAACAAGCTGAGCCTTTGATAGATAAGGGCGAATGGGTACTCATTGAAGACTAATCCATCTCGATAGAAGAGAAAAACGACGGTCAAGAATGACTGTCGTTTTTTGTTTATAAAGAAAACATAGTTAGATTTACAACATTATTACCCCATATAATTAACCTAAACTATAGCTTCGACCTCTTTATAGTACCAGGTGAATAACCAATCGCAGCATATGAAGATTCCTGTCAAGGATAAATATCGTTTACGAGATAAAATTGATTTGGTACTAAAAGTTAATTATAGTTCTTCATTGTTTGCTGTTCTATTCGGGGCAATCTGCTTTTTCTTTTTAGATATAAAGGAAATCATCCCTTTAACGTGCTTGTGTTTCGCTTGTATCAATGTACTGAACACGTTATTGTACAAACTGCATAAGAACATACTTTTAACATACAATATAACCTCGATGTTATCCATGGTCGGGGCAATTTTGATTACGCTCTGTAGTGGAGGCATACAGAGTCCTTTTATATTCGTTCTTGCCATAATCGTTTTTGCAGGATATGTTACCACTAAAATCTATGGGCACTTTTACCTTATCATAAATTTGGTTGTTCTTGCCATGCTGTTCCTGTATGATTTAGGTGATTTTCGAATTTTGGAAAACGTTATTCCCGAAAGCTCAAAAAAGTGGTTTGCCTTTATAAGTTCTGTTTTTGCTGTATACCTATTGGGTGGGGTTTTTGGAAAAAACCTATTGAAAGCTCATCATAAACTGTACAAATCACGCAAAGAAATCCTTGAACGAATAAATGAAAAGGAAACCTTGCTCAAAGAAGTGCATCACAGAGTTAAGAACAATCTACAAACCGTTTCAAGTCTTCTAAGTTTGCAATCCAGGTCTATTGCAGATGATAAAATCAGTGGTATTATTAAAAGTAGCCAAAACAGGGTGGTTTCCATGGCTATGGTACACGAGATGCTCTATAAACGTGATGATTATTTATCAAAAATAGAGTTAAAACCTTACGTTAAGGAGCTATGTGACTATTTAGTGCGCTCTGTCAAAGGAAATATTGACAATGTAAAAATGCATTTGGACATTGAAGATAACAAGTTGAGCATTGACACTGTTATTCCTTTAGGTTTGATTATCAATGAAACCATTACAAATGCTCTTAAATATGGTATTGCCGAAGACGAGAATGGGGAAATAACCATATCCTTGAAAAAACTACCCAACAACCGTTATGAACTTTATCTGGGCGACAATGGAAGGGGCTACTCCCATAATTTTGATCCAAAAAACTCAAAATCTTTAGGTTTAAAACTGATATATAATCTCACTAGACAATTGCGGGGAACCATCTCAAGGGATATGTCAAAAAAAGGCACCTATTACAGAATTGAATTTGAGGAAATAATCGAGGAATTCAATTCTATCGATTAAAAGCTTTTCCTATCTTTAAAGGATTAACCAATCCTGCACGAATGTTCAAAAAATCTCTATTGGGAGTGCTATGTATTTTTAGCATTTCCATCTCTGCACAAGACTATTTTTTTAAAAAATTTCATCCATTTGATTCCAACATCCAATCTCCAGAAGAATTCTTGGGACATGGCATAGGTGAAAGACACACCAGACATGATTTAATTGTGGCCTATATGGATTATTTGGCCAAAAACTCTGAACGAGCTTCATATTATGAGTATGGCAAAACACATGAAGGCCGAAAACTAATCATTCTCACAATTACTTCACCTAAAAATTTAAGCAACCTAGAAACGCTCAAAGAAAAACATCTTGAGTATACAGACCCTTCAAAATCTCCTACGGATTACAACGGATTACCAGTTTTTATCAATTTGGGCTATAATGTACATGGTAATGAACCTTCTAGTTCTGAGGCTGCACTGCTCACTGCTTATACCCTTACCGCATCCAATCACCCTGAAATTTTGAACTATTTGAACCACGGAGTCATATTTATTGACCCTACCATAAATCCTGACGGCAGGGACCGTCATACCCAATGGGCCAACATGTACCAAGGTGACCCTTTGGTTGCAGATCCACAAGATGCCGAACACAATGAGTATTGGCCTCGCGGGCGCACAAATCACTATTGGTTTGATTTAAACCGGGATTGGCTTTTGGGCATCCACCCAGAAAGTCGTGGAAAATTAACATGGTACCATCAATGGTACCCTAATGTGGTCACTGATTTTCATGAAATGGGAACCCAAAGCACGTATTTCTTTGAACCCATGAAGGATAATGCTTCCCTGGAACCTATTATGCCCAAGGAAAACTATGAAGACTTAAATAACCTGTTCGGAGACTACTTTGCTAAATCCCTGGACAGCATTGGTTCACTCTACTTTACCAAGGAAGTATTTGACGGTACCTACCCTGGGTATGGTTCCTCCTATCCTGACCTTCAGGGCGGTTTGGCATTGTTATTTGAGCAAGCCAGCTCCAGGGGACACAAACAAACAACACCCTTTGGAGAGATCACGTTTCCGTTCACTATTAGAAACCAATATGTTTCTAGTATGACCACGGTAAAAGCTGCTGTTGAAAACAAAGCGACCCTAAGAAAATATCAGCAGAATTTCTTTAAAAGTGCTTTGACCAATTCTTCCCGAAGCAAAATAAAGGGATACACATTCAAAACCGAACATGATGCTAACAGAACCAAAGCCTTTGTGGATAAGTTGCTTTTGCATAAGATTGATGTGTATAAAAATGGTGATAGTTTCACAGTTCCTACAAGACAGCCACAGTACAGAATGGTACAAACCATGTTCGAAACCTATGAGAAGTATAGGGACAGCGTATATTATGATGCATCTGCCTGGTCAGTGGCCAATTTCTACAACATTGATTACAAGTCCACCTCATCCCTGAATTTGGGAGAAAAGGTCACGGATTTGGATGGTCTGGTAAACCCGGCAACGGTTCAAAAAACGAACTATGCATATATTGTGGATTATGATGATTATAATGCCGTAGCTGCATTAAATCACATGCAAGAAAAAAGTTTAGTTGTCTCTTCTGCGTTTAAGCCATTTACCGCAAAAACCACTACTGGTGATAAAAAGTTTAATTATGGAGCCCTTGTAGTTCCTGTAAGTCTTCAAAAAAAAGATGCCAATGAAGTGTATTCCATAATTACTGAAGCTCAGAAAACATATCACGTTCCTGTATATGCGGTCAATTCAGGGTACAGTTTACAAGGTATTGATTTGGGAAGTCGTTATATTCAGCCTATAACGCGTCCAAAGGCAGCTATGATCATTGGAGATGGAGTACGCTCCTACGAAGCAGGTGAGGTTTGGCACTTATTGGACACTCGAGTGCATATGCCCATAACCAAGATACCCATGCGCAACCTTAGCAGGGCAAATCTAGATAAGTACAACACCTTGGTGATGGTATCCGGAAACTATCAATTCTCTAAAAAGATGATGGATAAAATAAAGGCATGGACCAGTAAAGGGAACACGCTGATTACTATTGGAAGCGCTTCTAAATGGGCAATTGATAAAAAAATAGTCAAAGAAAAGTTGACCAATGCCGAAAAGGATACAACAGCAGTTGCACAACGTAAGCCTTATGTAGATGCACCTGAAAATCTAGGTAAGGAAAGCGTTGGCGGCGCAATTTTCAAAGCGGATTTGGATGTAACACACCCTTTGGCATTCGGTTATCACGACACCTCAATTCCTGTCTATAAAAATAACTCGATTTGGTTGGCTCCAAGTAAAAACGAATATGCCACAGTGGCCAAATATGCTACAGACCCGCATATTGATGGCTTTATCACCAAAAAAAACATGGAAGAAAATCTAAAACCTTCTGCATCTTTGATAGTAAGTAAAGTGGGGAGCGGTAGGGCCGTGCTATTTGCCGACAATCCAAATTTTAGAGGATCATGGTACGGAACCAACCGTTTGTTCTTAAATGCACTTTTCTTGGGAAATAAAATCAGAATTCCAGAATAAACAAACACTATGAAAAAACTATTCGTCCTTATAATCTCCTTTGCTTTCCTTGCATCTTATGGACAAGAAGAAATGCGAGAGGGTCCATTTTCACAACTCATCATCCGTGGGGTCACTTTAATCAATGGAAATGGTTCTCCTCCTAGAGGACCTGTTGATATTGTAGTGGAACAGAACAAGATAGTGGACATCAAGATTGTTGGGTATCCCGGAGTTACTATAGATGAAACCAAACGTCCAAAATTAAAACCAGGTGGTAAGGAGTTGGACTGTTCGGGCATGTATCTTCTGCCCGGTTTTATAGATATGCATGGCCATATTGGAGGCGTAGCACAAGGCGCGGATTACGATTATGTTTTCAAGCTATGGATGGCACATGGAATCACGACCATAAGGGAACCAAGTGGAAGGAGCATCGATTGGACCTTGGATTTGAAAAGAAAAAGCGAAAAGAACGAGATTATTGCTCCACGAATCTTTGCTTACACGGGATTCGGACAAACTACCAAAGGTTTTAATCCACTCAACGATATTCCCATAAGTACCACGGAGCAAGCCAGAAAATGGGTGAGAGCCAATGCAGAGCGAGGTGCCGATGGTATCAAATTCTTTGGCGCCCCACCAGAAATTATGGCTGCAGCCTTGGACGAAAACAAGAAACTGGGATTACGTTCTGCCTGTCATCATGCGCAAGTCGATGTTGCCAGATGGAATGTATTGAACTCTGCAAGAGCAGGACTGACCAGTATGGAACACTGGTATGGTCTTCCAGAAGCGCTTTTCGTGGATAGAACGGTTCAGGATTATCCATTAGACTACAACTATCAAAATGAACAAGACCGCTTTGAGGAAGCCGGCAAATTGTGGAAGCAAGCGGCAAAACCCTATTCCGAGCACTGGAATAAGGTCATGGATGAATTAATTGACCTCGATTTTACCATTGACCCTACTTTTAACATCTATGAGGCTAGTAGGGATTTGCACCGAGCACGTAGGGCAGAATGGCATGAAGATTATGCACTACCTACCGTATGGGCTTTTTTCCAACCTAGTAAAATATCACATGGTTCTTATTGGCATGATTGGGGTACTGAACAAGAAGTGGCTTGGCGAGATAACTACAGGTTATGGATGACCTTTATCAACGAATACAAAAATCGAGGCGGAAGGGTCACAACAGGCTCCGATTCTGGTTTTATTTTCCAATTATACGGCTTTGCTTACATCCGTGAGATGGAATTATTGAGAGAAGCTGGTTTCCATCCAATGGAAGTTATCCGTTCCGCAACCTTGAATGGAGCAGAAGCTTTGGGAGTTGCCGATAAAATTGGTTCTGTTGAAATTGGAAAAATGGCCGATTTTGCCATTGTAGACGAAAATCCGCTTAAAAATTTAAAGGTGCTCTATGGAACAGGAGCAATTCGATTAACGGATGATAACGAAGTAGTACGTGTTGGTGGTGTGAAGTATACTATTAAGGACGGTGTTATCTTCGACGCAAAAGCACTTTTACAGGACGTAAAAAAGATGGTCGCTGAAGAAAAACAAAAATTAGACTACAAGATAAAACAGCCAGGAATGAAATAGAAAGCATATGTTTGGTTTGAGGATGATGTATTAAGCAAGCTTAGCTCTGTTTCTTTTTGTTCTAAAGGCCAAAGCTTTTTTAATTCTTGAATTCTTGTATCGGTATAGTCTAGCTACCTCAATTTCTTTTTCAGAATCAGTATCAATTTGAATATCCAAGGTAACTGAATATGCTACGGCCTCCACTTTAGTTTCTTTAGAAGCACTTTGTGCCATAGTCAAAGTTCCGAAGAAGATTACTGCGATTGTGGTTAAGATTGCTTTCATGACTTGGGTTTTATTACAGAGTAAAATTACTCTCAGACCAAGCCTAGTGCGGATTTATCTCGCTTAACTTCCCTTTTTTCTCGGTGTTGGAATCTTTTTAAGTTGAAGTGTATTTTATCCTCGATGAACGTTTTTAGGGTGCCAAACACGCTATCGAACTCATGTGCATTTCATCGATGTTTTAGATTTTTAGTTTAAATAACAGATTCGGATTTGGGCAATTAATCTTGTAAAAATCAAGTTCTGTTTGGGAGCAAACCCCAGGATAATCACCTTCATTTCCTTGCATATCCTTAATAATCTGAAAGTGCAAATGTGGGGCATAATTGACATTAATATCGGGAGTACCTAAAGTGGCCAAAACCTCTCCTTTTTGAAATACCTTACCTTTCTCTAAACCTTGCAAAGATTCCAAAGATAAATGTCCGTATAGGGTATAAAAAGAAATTGATTCAACATGGTGTTCCAAAATGATGGTAGGCCCATAGTTACCCATATCATTATTATTTTTAAAACTGTGCACCTTTCCTTTTATAGGGACAATAACCCCTGTTCCCGATTTATGCCAAAAATCCATTCCAAGATGAATATTTCGCTGTTCTCCTTCATCAAAGCGACCAAAAGAGTTGTATATATCACGTTGCTCTAAATATCCTCCAAATGCTACCTTCTTTCCCTCTCTTTTTAAAATCGTATCAATATACTGTTGACATCCTTCGGGCGTGGTTATTTCATATTTGGTAACCTCCTTGTTTTCTGATGATAAGTCAAGAGGAGTATAATTCAACAAAGAGATACTCTCATCAAGAATTGAAATTGGGCCAGTATGATATTCATTTAAAAAATCCTCAAGCATTGAAAGGCGATTAGATTAACATTTTTTAACAGGGGCTGAAGTAATAGTTAGTATCTTGGAGCTACTAAGCTTAAAAACCATAATGAAGATATTAAGAATTCCTTTTTTGGCCATCGTTTTGTTGATATCGGCCAACTGTCAGCCAAAAAACACAAAAACAGTAGCCCAAGAAACTTCTTCAGAACCTATAAAGGTAATGCTCTCCGCAGAGGATTTACAAGAATATGAGACAGCTTATTTTGCCAGTGGTTGTTTTTGGTGTGTGGAGGCCATTTTTGAAAGCGTGAAAGGTGTAAAAGAAGTCCATTCTGGATATTCAGGCGGGAAGGAAAAAAACCCTTCCTATGAGGATGTAGCATATGGAAGAACGGGGCATGCCGAAGCAGTTGAAGTCTTTTACGACCCAAAAGTCATAAGCTTCACACAGCTTGTTCAAGTTTTCTTTGGATCCCATGACCCTACCTCTTTAAATAGACAAGGCCCAGACCGCGGTGCTCAGTACCGTTCGGTTGCTTTTTATAAAAGCGTTGATGAGCAAAAAATTATTCAGGATTACGTTGCCCTCTTGGAATCTGAAAAGGTATACAATAGACCGATTGTTACACAAATAACCCCTTTTGAAAAATTCTATAAGGCAGAGGAGTACCATCAGGATTATGAGCGTAAAAATCCAAATAATTCTTACATCCGCAATGTTTCCATTCCAAGATTGAATCGATTCAAAGAAAATTTCCAGTCGTATTTAAAAGAAGAGTCTCATTAGAGACAATCACATCTAGAGAAAAATGGGCTTGAGAAGTTGAAAAAGTAACCTTTTCGGCCAGTAGATAATTGAAGAGGAAAGTAGAAGTTGTTTTGGGACGTAACTCTTTAATGGATTACTGTTTCAAAACAACTTCGCTGTATTTGGAGTTGATATTGATGGATTTTTTTCCGTCATCCTTGAGGTAATACCCTTTGTATACATTGCTATTATAGTTTTTTGATCTACCAATTTCCAATTCTTTCGGATATCGGATATCGGAAGTAGTCTCATTAACATAAATGCTAAAGGGAACAGAGGGCATTTTAAAATCCACCTCTCCATTCTCAACCGAAATGTCAATGGTATTAAAGCTGTTACCCACAGAATTGACATATAACTCTCCCAGACTGCTTTTTACCAAAGCTTTATCCACCAAATGTCCAATGACCACCTTGGAAGATACTGAGTTCAAAGAAAGTTCCCTTACTTCTTTTAAGTCTACACGATCAGAATAATTGGTCCGTAATTGACCATAGTTCCACTTTTGGACAACCACCGGTGAATAAGAAACTTGAATATCTGTACGGTCCCCATCAATAGTGGAAGCAAGCAAGCTTGCATAAGACAAGCTTGCTTTTAGGTTTTTTGTGTTGGCGGCTAATTTAACTTCACCATGCCTCACGTTCATCTTCAATTTGACCGATTTTGGCATTTTAATTTTAATGCTCTTTTTGACTTTGTATTTTTTGTTCTCCCCATCAGTAGATAAGTAAAATATGTTGGAGTTGCCATCATTTTGTAATCTTACAGCTCGCTTAGACCTAATTTTACTACGTTCCCTATTTCTTTCTCCACGTACTTTCTCTCTTTCTGCCAAGGCTTTGTCCCTAATGGCTCTTGCTTGTTCTCTTACGGCCATTGCTTGTTCAGTTATTTCTTCCCGCTGCTCTCTAATCTGGGCTCGCTGTTCTTTACGCTCCTCGGCCATTTTCTTTACCTCATCACTCCATTCTTGATAGCGAACCTTATATTTTTTGTCAAAATTCTTATCAAATTCTTTTTTCCACTCCTTAAGATATTCATCACCCCTTTCTCTGTATGCATCATAGTCAAAATTGATTTGGGGTATTGGTGGCATTGGAGGTAATTCTGGAATTACTAATACTTCAGGTAAATCTGGTATTTGTAAACTCTCTATTAAAGGTTCAACAAAAGAAACATCCGGCAATACTTCTACATTGAAATTATAATCAAAATCCCAGTCCCCATCCCCAGAAACAACACTCCAGCTCCTTCCTTTGGTGGAAACCTCAATTTCCTTGCTGTTCCCAACAATCTGTATTAAATCTTTTTCAAAGTATTTTTCAGCTTCTTCTTTGGTTGCGCCCTCCAACTCAACCACTGCTGTGATTTCCACTTGGTCTTTGCTCCAAGTTTCAAATTCAATGTCAGCATGACTTGTGTCAATATCCAAAACGGCATCTGGATTGACCGTGAAGGTTTCTTTATACGTTTTCGATTGTGTATCCTGCCCATACAGCTGTAATCCCTGTACCAAGAACATGCATAGGCTAAATACTATAAGACAATTCCTGTTCATTTTTTGATGATTTTAATTGATTTAACTTAGTTTTCAGTTTTTGTAATAATTGTAGGCGTAACTGCAAATTGTTTATTAGAGCGCTAATAGTGTCGTCGTTTGGGCCAAGTTCGTTAAGCTCATTGTTCAAACGATTGTATTCTCGGTCTAATTCTGCTACTCTTTCCATATACCCATCTACCAAAGCCTTATTATCGTCATTGAATTCCAATTCCGAAAGCTGTAAATTGATGTTCGCTACATAGTAATCTTCAATTTTCTTCAAATTGGGAGAAAGATCCCCTAGGGATAACGGAATAACATTTTCCTTTTCAACATTTGTATCAACCACATTCTTTTCCGGGTTCGGTTCAATTTTTCCAGGTTGTAAAAGAAAATATATTCCCAAACCAATCAATATGGCCGCCGAAGCTGCCGCAGAAAACCAAAATTGATCGTTCTTTTTCCTGTGTGCCGATAAATCTTTTTCTAATCGCTCCATAAAACGGGCTTCATGACCTGATTTCATGGAATACTTCCTTTCATTCCGTTCCCTTTCGAATAATTCTTTAAGATCCTGTGCCATACGCCATGTCTTTAAGCATTTCTTTTAATTGCGCCTTACCTCTCAACAAACGAGTTCTTGACGCTGTTTCGGAAATCTTCAATATTTCCGATATTTCTCTATGATCATATCCTTCAACCAAAAATAACTGTACCACGTACCTATACTTTTCTGGTAATTCTTCAATGGCTTTCTTCACATCTTCAACATTTACATCATTTTCAACGGTCCAATCTCCATCATCCTGTATATGCAGGTATCCTTCATTCAATTCCACCATTTGTTGCTTTTTTGATTTTAGGAAATCAATACTTCGATGCACAACTATTTTCTTTAACCAAGCTCCAAAAGTTACTTCACCCTTAAATTGGTCTATCCGCTGAAATGCCTTGATAAAAGATTCTTGCAGCACATCTTCCGCATCATCCTCGTTCTTTAAAAAACGCATTGCAACACAGAACATACCATCGCAATACTGTTTGTACAGTTGCATTTGAGCCTTTCTATTGTTGGCCTTACATTGTTCTACCAGCTCAATTTGAAACATGGTCAGCTTTAATGTTGGTTTTTGGTGTTGTTTAAGTTAAGGACGATAAAAAAAACAACACGTGGCAAAATGGATTTATTTTAATTGAATTTTAACACTATCCGCTCTACATAAAACTTTTTACCTTCGTAGTCTCATTACCCTACTGAATTGGACCGCAAACAAAACATCCCAGTAAACACAGCCTTAAAAATTAAAGCGCTGAGAAAAGAAGCCATCGATCCCCAAAATTTGGTCAATGGGATTTTGAAGATGGATAAAGCTTCTTTAGGGAAAGCCATTACCTTATTGGAGAGCTCAAAAACTGAACATATTTCTATGGCTGACGAAATCATTGAAAAATGTTTACCACATGCAGCAAAGAGCGTTCGGATTGGGATAACAGGTGTTCCAGGTGTAGGAAAAAGTACGTTTATTGAGGTTTTCGGTAAAACATTGACCAATCTCGGTAAGAAAGTGGCGGTCTTAGCGGTAGATCCATCCAGTTCTTTATCTAAAGGAAGTATTTTGGGAGATAAGACGCGAATGGAGGAACTCTCCAAAGACCCAAATGCCTTTATTCGTCCTTCCCCATCAGGTGAATCCTTGGGTGGCGTTGCCCAAAAGACAAGGGAGACCATTGTTCTTTGCGAAGCAGCCGGGTATGATGTGATTCTTGTAGAGACCGTAGGGGTCGGACAAAGTGAAACTGTTGTTCATAGTATGGTCGACTTTTTTCTATTGTTGAAGCTTTCAGGTGCTGGTGATGAACTTCAGGGTATAAAAAGAGGTATAATGGAAATGGCAGATGCCATTGCCATCAATAAAGCTGATGGAAAAAATAAAGAACGTGCCAAACTGGCCCAAACCGAATTTTCAAGGGCCCTGCATTTGTATCCACCCAAAGAAAATGATTGGATACCCAAGGTATTGGCCTGTTCCGCCACGGAAAATTCCGGTATAGTTGAAATTTGGCATATCATCAATGAATTTTTGGACAAGACAAAACAAAACGGGCACTTTCATCGTAAACGGAATCTTCAAAACAAAAATTGGTTTTTACAGTCCTTGAATCAACAATTGACGCAGATTTTGCAACAAAATGAAGCTTTTGAAAAAGCGAAAAAAAACATGTTGGTTGCCGTTGAAAAAAACACTATCTCCCCTTTTAAAGCAGCACGTGAGGTGCTCAAGGCCATCCATGACCAACTTAAATAAAAGCACTACATTTGCCACAATTACACCTAGCAGATGAACACTGTTACAGACTCCCTCCTATCCATAGTTGTCCCCCTGTACAATGAGCAGGATAATGTGGTTCTTCTCACTGAGAAAATACACGAAAGTTTAGCCGGATATGCCTATGAAATTGTTTATGTTGATGATTTTTCAACAGATGATACCCGAAAAGTGGTTAAGAAAATGAATGATGGGAAAGTTCATCTGATTGAACTTAAAAAAAACTATGGCCAAAGTCTAGCACTTGCAGCTGGAATTGACTACGCAAAAGGAGAATACCTAATTACCATGGATGGAGATTTACAAAATGATCCATCCGATATCCCATCCATGTTGAAGTACGCTATAACCGATGAATATGATGTAGTTACCGGTATTCGACAAAAAAGAAAGGATTCCTTAGTAAAAAAAATTCCATCTAAGATTGCAAACTTCCTAGTTCGTCGTGTGACCAAACTGGATATTAAGGACAATGGATGCGCACTAAAAGTATTCACCAAAGATATTGCCAAGGGATTGAACTTGTATGGGGAAATGCATCGTTTCATAACCCTATTAGCTCATTTGGAAGGTGCCCAAATCAAGCAAGTTCCGGTAAAACATCATGCGCGTCACGCCGGGGTTTCCAAATATGGATTGGAACGGGTCTTTAAGGTAGTGGCGGATATGATGCTTTTACTTTTCATCCGCAAGTACTTTCAGCGCCCTATTCACCTTTTTGGAATTTTTGGGGTCTTGCTCATAATCCTTGGGGTACTTATCAATTTTTACCTCCTTATTGTAAAATTAGGTTTAGGTGAAGACATTGGAACCAGACCTTTATTGATTTTTGGAATGATGTTCATTCTAGGGGGCATTCAGTTATTTACCATAGGGATTGTAATGGAATTGCTTATCAGAACCTATTACGAATCTCAACAAAAAAGACCTTATCGGGTCAAAAAAATTAGTATAGGTGCCAGAGAAGCTGCGTAAACGATTGCTTACCCTTTTAAAGATTGTAATAAGCGGGGTACTCATCTACTTCATTTTTACCAAAATCAATTTTAAAGATGTTGTTGAAACCCTGAAAACGGGAAATCCATATTATTTGATAATTGGAACTCTACTCGTATTGGTTTCCAAAGTAATCGCCGCCTTTCGACTCAATCTTTACTTTCACCAAATTGATGTTAGAATAACGCAAAAGAGCAATCTAAAACTCTACTTTTTAGGTATGTTCTATAATTTATTTCTACCAGGAGGCATTGGAGGGGATGCCTACAAGGGATATGTTATTCAAAAAGAGTTTAAATCGGGAACAAAGCGGGTTGTTTCCGTTTTGTTGTTGGACCGTTTGAGTGGTATGCTGCTAATTTTTATATACATCTGTGCCTTAGCGATACTAATGAATGATGAATTGTTCCGTCCTTTTCAGATACTTTTTTATCTAGCAATTCCCATAAGTGTTTTAACTTTCTGGTGGGTCAATAACCGATTTTTTGGATATACCCTTCCCATATTTTGGAAGTCACTGGGGTATTCTGCCATAGTCCAACTTTCTCAGTTGGTCTGTGTAGTTTTTATTTTAAAATCATTTAGTGTTGAACTTCAACAGATGGACTATCTCTTGGTTTTTCTTATTTCATCGATCGTTTCTGTAATTCCATTAACGATTGGTGGAATTGGCAGTAGAGAAGTGACCTTTTTGTATGGAGCCACTTGGTTGGGATTAAATGAGGAGATTTCGGTTGGGGTCAGTTTTGTATTCTTTTTAATGACGGCGCTCATTTCTTTTTTTGGAGTAATATATCACTTCAAAAAACCAAAACTAATGGTGTTACAAAATCAATCCAAATGAACCAAATGCATTTGACTCAGTACCTTTTGTCGGCTATGGGGGTTTAAGAACTTAAGCTGAAGGCGGGTAATTCTAAACTGGTCCACTGAAATTTTCTCATGCCAATGGAAGCCTTTGTTTTCCAATAGTTCCAGCTCATCATCATTAACATAGACCCACACATCATGTTTGGTCATTAACTCATCAATGGAAACTATTTTAACTGGTTTTTTATTGTAAAAATCAAGCGACCAAGTAAACCTTTCGGAAACTTTGTAAACTTCATCTACCGGTATTCCATAATCTGCAATTTTTTCTGCCATGGTAGAGCCCCCTTGATACTTTAAAAGTTTTGGATAAAAATGAGAGTTCATAACACCGTTCAAAAGCAAGGAACTGCACACCGAAAGGGTAATTATCCGCATATAATATGCTTCACGTTTTAAACAGAAATAGGTGATTACCGCCAAAATAATGATTAAGAAAACATAGTAATGGACCTGCTCAAACTTAAAGAAATGAAAACACACCAAAAGGGTGAAAATGAAGACCAAGCTCAATACAAAATATTGAATACCCAAAATGACCTTGATGGATATATTTTTTGAAAATCTATATAAACTATGTAGATAAGAAGCCGACAAAATAGAATAGAGTGGAATTAAAATATTCATATAGTGTGGCAGCTTGAATTGGGCAAAACTTATGATGAAGAACAAAATGGTAATACCTCCAACCGTTACAAACTCATATTGGGGCAAATACTTAAATCGAAGTTTTATGAAGGTCTTTACCCTACACCAGTAGGCAATCAATGCCAAAACGGTCCATGGTAGAAAAACCCACAAGAAAGTATGGAAAAAGAAAAAGAAATCGCTGCTGTTCTTTCCATGTCCCTGACCGCTTAACCTTTCAAAACTTTGTTCCCAAAAGATGAAGAAAATACCACTTCTATCGGACTTACCGCGTATAATCTTTTCAGGATGTAAATCAAATTGCTGGTAATATGCATAGAGCATTGGAGAAATGGTCACCCCAAAAATCAAGAGAGCTGGAATCAACTTCCAACTCAACAGGCTTTTCCATTTTCGAGTATATATCAAGTGACATAATACTGAGATTCCAATAACCAACAATGCAATCTGACCCTTGGTAGAAAAGGCCATACCTGCACCAAAAGCACCTAATACTATACCCCAAAAGCTTCCCTTCTCAATAAATTTTATCAACTGCCAGATAGAAAAGATGGTGAATCCGGTCAACACTGCATCAGTTCGTACATCAATATTGGAAAGCACAATGGTTTGTGCTGTCATAAAAATCAAAGCTGAAAACTTTCCGATGTCCTTATTGTAGAAGAGCTTTCCTAGACCGTAACAGCTATATGCCGCTAATAAGGTGGATAAAATACCTGGAATTCTATAGGCCCAGTCATGTATTCCAAAAATTTTAAAAGAAAGAGCGGCAAGCCAATAATGCATATGAGGCTTATCCAAATATTCTTGGGTTCCCTTTATGAGATTGATAAAATCGTTTTCCTGCACCATTCGCATGGCCATGACGGCAAATTGAGCAGAGTCGTTCTCAAAAAGGGTGACAAACATACCGGTGATGTAAACAACAATCACAAGAGCTACTAAAAGCCAGTATCTTACCGAAGAAATCATGTCCCAAATTTTTGGAATGCAAATATAGATAACTTGGCAAATAACCAGCCGAAAAGAATACCTATAAAACTACCGGTAACAACATCCAAGGGAAAATGGACTCCTATATATATTCGGCTATAAGCCACTAAAGAGGCCCATAAAAACAGGAAGAACCCAATTTTGCTTAAGTTAGGCCTCAGCATTACCGTAAAAAACGAGGCTAAAGCCATACTATTTGCCGCATGGGCAGAAAAGTAACCAAACTTACCTCCACAGGATTTTTTCACTAATCTGGCCAACATATTTACTTCCTCATCATGACATGGACGCAGGCGGGCCACTCCATATTTAAAGAAATTGGCTAATTGGTCTGTTGCTGTAATCAATAGACCCACAAAGAGAAGAACTATTAAGGTTCGCTTAAGGCCAAGATATCGATATGTAAAAAACAGCAAGGCAGCATAAAGGGGAATGGAGCTCAATTTGTCCGTAATAAACAACCAAAAACCATCCCAAGTTTCGGTTCCCAGTCCGTTGAGGAAAAGGAAGAGTTCTTTATCCCATTGAACCAATGTGTCAATCATGCCTAATCTTCGTATCTGGATACTTCCCTATCGTAAAATGCGGTTGCCGCTTCGATAAGACTTTCCGTTTCATTCGCCAACTCTTCTTCATCTTCTTTTGAAAACTCCTCAAACCATTCCACTTCGTCATTTTCTAGATTAATAATGAATCTTGGGTATTCGGTATGGATAATAAAAACTGAAGAAGGGTAATCTGTGTTATCTGCTAAAAGAAACTTGGGTATTTCCATTGGGTTGGTCGCTATTGTTTAGAAAAGTGATATAATTATGAAGTGGTCTGTTTTGAAATCAACTTGTTTGTAAGATAATTGAATCGAATATACAACATTACTGCTGAAGCTGTTAGACCCAGCAAAAGGCCCATCCAAATCCCCGAGCTTTTGTATTCCGTGAACAATCCGAAATAATAAGAAACCGGAAAACCAATAAGCCAATACGCTATAAAAGTAATAAGCGTTGGTATTTTGACATCTTGAATTCCGCGAAGTGCCCCCAAAACAACAACCTGAATGCCATCGGATATTTGAAAAAAAGCTGCTATCAGCAATAGTTTGGCGGCGATGGCAATCACTTCGGTATTGTCTGTCAAATTTATAGCGTCATCCACATCCAAATACAAAGTAGGCAACCAATGTCGTCCAATAAGAAAAAGTGCAGCAAAAACAATTTCCAAAAGTAGAGTCAATACGAATATGGACTCCCCTATTTGCTTCAATTCTTTAAAATTCTGTAATCCTTTTTGATTGCCTACACGCACCATCGCGGCTACACCAAGTCCCATGCCTACCATAAAGGTCATACTGCTCAAGTTCAAAGCAATTTGGTTGGCTGCCTGGGCATTCTTGCCAAGTACTCCACTTAACCAAATAGCGGCGGTAAAAATGGCGACTTCAAAAAACATCTGCAATGCAGAAGGAAACCCAAGCCCTATGATCTTATTCATAACAGCCTTTTCAATCTTCCTAAAGTTAAAATTGGTCACGTAAGGCTGTATTTGCTTCTTTCGCCGTAGTAGATAATAAACGTATCCCACCATAATAAATCGGGAAGCCAAAGTTCCGATTGCGGCCCCAACAATGCCCAACTTTGGAAAACCAAAGGATCCAAAAATCAACAAATAATTGATTGTGATATTAACCACATTCGCCAAAATAGTAGCATACATGGGGTACTTGGTCTGGGACATCCCTTCGGAAAATTGCTTAAAGGCTTGGAACATTATCAAGGGAACCAAGGAAAATGCCACCAATTCGAGATAGGGAATAGCCAATTCCACCACTTCCTCAGGTTGTTTCATACCATGCAAAAGGGGTTTGCAAAGCAGAATAATTCCGAATAGGGAAACACCCAATAAGGTACAAAGCACAAGTCCATGTTTTAAGGCGCTTTTGCCACTAGCACTATTCTTGGCTCCATCAGCCTCTGCAACCAAAGGTGTTATGGCCGTGGAAAAACCTATTCCAAGGGACATTGCTATAAATACAAAACTATTACCCAATGAAACAGCGGCCAATTCAGCGGTACCCAACTGCCCTACCATGATATTATCCGCAAATGCAACAAAAGTATGCCCCAACATACCCAAAATTACCGGGTAGGCCAGTTGCAAATTATATCTGAATTCTCTGGTATATTGGTTGAACAAGGTGAAAAATTAGCGGGCTTCAAATATAGTTGGATTCTGATGCAAAAATGAGTCCGATTTCAACATTTTATACACAAGAATGTGTGAGAAAAGTTTATAGGCTCTTTGCTTGTTCCCAGAACACATCCATCTCGGCAAGTGTCATATCTTTTAATGCCTTTCCAGATTCTTTTGCCTTTTCTTCAAGGTATTGAAAGCGTTTGATGAATTTCTTATTGGTACGCTCCAAGGCATTCTCTGGGTTAACGTTTAAGAACCGTGCATAATTAATCATTGAAAAAAGAACATCGCCAAATTCTGCCTCCAATCGGTCTGCGTTTTGACTCTTTACTTCTTCCTGAAGCTCAGATAATTCCTCTTTGACCTTTTCAAAAACTTGTGCCGGTTCTTCCCAGTCAAATCCTACTCCAGCCACTTTTTCCTGAATTCGATTGGCTTTTACCAGTGCAGGTAAGCTGTTTGGAACTCCTTCCAAAACACTTTTCTTACCCTCCTTCAATTTGATATTTTCCCAATTCTGCTTAACCTCATCCTCATTTTCAACTTTGATATCACCATAAATGTGTGGGTGTCTATTTATCAATTTTTCACTTATACCATGAGCTACATCGGCAATATCAAAATCGTTGGTTTCCGAACCGATTTTAGCATAGAAAACAATATGCAACAACAAGTCTCCAAGTTCTTTTTTGACCTCATCCAAATCGTTATCCAAAATGGCATCACCAAGCTCATAGGTTTCTTCAATAGTGAGATGTCTAAGGGACTGTATCGTTTGTTTCTTATCCCATGGACATTGGGCCCGCAACTCATCCATAATGGTCAACAACCTATCAAATGCGGTTAATTGTTCTTTTCGCGAATGCATAAAAGTGATATTTTGAATAAAAGTACAAAGAGAAAATACCAGTAAATACTATATTTAGGGGTTATTTTGTTATACTATCAACCACTTTTCAACACAACCCAATAATATGCAACGCTTTCTTGTTTACATTCTTATTTTTTCAATTTCTTTGTGGTTTCCTAATTCTGAGCTTATGGCCCAAGAAAAAACAATTGACCAAAAGGTAGAATCCCTATTGAAACAAATGACCTTGGAAGAAAAGGCAGGTCAAATGAATCAATATAATGGTTTTTGGGATGTCACCGGACCAGCGCCCCAAGGTGGGAACGCAGCCATTAAATACGAGCATTTGAAAAAAGGCTGGGTAGGTTCCATGTTAAATGTAACTGGTACGGAAGAAACCAGGAGGTTGCAAAAATTGGTCGTTGAAGAATCAAGATTGGGCATTCCGCTCCTTTTTGGATTTGATGTAATTCATGGATATAAAACTTTGGCGCCAATTCCTTTGGCTGAAGCGGCAAGTTGGGATATGGAAGCTATTGAAAAATCAGCAAGAATTGCCGCAGAGGAAGCTTCCGCAGTTGGACTACATTGGACCTTTGCTCCCATGGTTGATATTTCCCGAGATCCTAGATGGGGCCGAGTTATGGAAGGGGGCGGTGAAGATACCTACCTTGGCGCACAAATTGCCAAAGCCCGTGTGACCGGTTTTCAAGGTGATGACCTTTCTCAACCCAATACCATCGCTGCATGCGCAAAACACTTCGCTGCCTATGGATTTGCTGAGGCTGGAAAAGAATACAATACGGTTGATATAGGTACCTCTACCCTATTCAATACCGTTTTACCCACATTTAAGGCCGCGGTCGATGCCGATGTCAAAACCGTGATGAATGGATTCAATATTCTTAACGGTGTTCCAGTTACCGGGGATGCTTTTCTCCAAAGGGATGTTCTTAAGGGAAAATGGGGATTTGAAGGTTTTGTAATTTCTGATTGGGCTTCCATAGCTGAAATGGTACCACACGGTTTCGCAAAAAATCTAAAACATACTGCTGAATTAGGGGTTAAAGCCGGTTCGGATATGGATATGGAGTCTTCATCATATGTGAACCATTTGGTTGAAAATGTAAATGAAGGAAAAGTGGATGAGGCTTTGGTTGATGATGCTGTGCGAAGAATTTTGAAAGTAAAGTTTGAACTAGGCCTTTTTGATGACCCCTACAAATACTGTGATTCTGAGCGTGAAAAAGAAGAACTCTATCATGAGGACCACAAAGCAGGAGTTCTGGAAATGGCCATGAAGTCTATTGTTCTGCTCAAAAATGAGAATAACTTGTTGCCTTTGGCAAAAGATCAATCTAACATTGCGGTAATTGGGGAATTGGCCGATGACAAAAACAGTCCTCTAGGCAGTTGGCGAATAGGGTCTGATAATAATACGGCTGTATCCTTTTTGGAAGGACTAAAAAGTTACACGGATAAGGTTTCGTATGCTCCAGGGCCTAAGGTATTCAACAAGGATGCCAACTTTTTAAATGAAGTTGAGGTTAACGAAACCGACACTTCTGGGATGGAAGAGGCTGTGGCCTTGGCCAAAGAATCAGATGTTGTTCTTATGGTGCTGGGTGAACATGGATTTCAAAGTGGTGAAGCAAGAAGTAGAACAAATTTGGATTTACCTGGACTTCAATTAGATTTATTAAAAGCAGTCTACGAAGTAAATCAAAATGTAGTTCTCATATTAATGAATGGTCGCCCGCTTACTATTGAATGGGAAGCCACAAACATTCCAACCATTTTAGAAACGTGGCAATTGGGGACGGAAACCGGAAATGCTATTGCCAAAGTACTCTTCGGAGATTACAATCCTAGTGGAAAACTGCCTATGACCTTCCCAAGAAGTGTCGGACAGATTCCAATCTATTATAATCATTTCAGCACAGGAAGGCCAAATCCAGAACCTAATGTGTTTTGGTCGCACTACAGCGATGAACAAAACTCGCCGTTATATCCGTTTGGTCATGGATTAAGCTATACTCAATTTGAGTATAGTGATTTAGAGGTTGATGCTTCAAATCAAAGTGCCATCAAGGTCAGTGTTACCATAAAAAATGCAGGAAGTGTAGCTGGCGAGGAAGTAGTACAACTTTATGTTCGAGATAAAGTGGCCACTGTGACCCGTCCTGTAAAAGAACTAAAAGGTTTCCAAAAAATCAGTTTACAACCTGGAGAATCTGAAAAAGTGGAATTTGTTTTAACTGATGCTGAACTTGGATTCTACAATCACAATTATGATTTTGTGGTGGAGCCCGGTGAGTTTGAAGTCATGATAGGAACAAACTCGCAAGAAGGACTTAGTCAGACTTTTGAAAAACAATAGTATTTTGAAGCAAATCCTATACAATTTTCCTTTTCTGGTAGTTCTGTTTCTGTATAGTGGAATTTCTTCTGGACAAAGTTCATTACCCTTTTACGGTGAGGTAAAGGAAATACAAGAACGAATGGACACCATTTGGGACAGATCTAAACCCTCTATTCTATTTACAGGAAGTTCAAGCGTTCGGTTATGGAAAGATTTGCAGGAACGTTTTCCGGAGAATCAGGTTTTAAATACAGGTTTTGGAGGTTCCCAAACTTCTGACCTTGCCAATTTTTTGAATGAGCTTATTCTGGATTACAATCCAAGTAAAGTCTTTATTTACGAAGGAGACAATGACATTTTCGCAAAAAAAAGACCTAAAAAAATTATTGGAACATTTATAGATGTTTTAGATACACTTCAACAACAAAGACCAAACTTAGAAATAGTATTAATTTCTGCCAAACCAAGCATTTCCCGTTGGAAGTTTAGATCTAGATATAGACGACTCAACCGAAAACTAAAAGCCTTGGCCTCTGAAAGAAGTAGGATTTCCTACGCTGATGTGTGGTCCGTTATGTTGGATAGAAGGAAATTGAAAAAAGACTTGTTCATTGAAGATGGCCTGCATATGAATTCCAAGGGATACGACCTTTGGGAGGAAGCCCTAAAGGATTTTGTTACCTTAGGGGAATGAAACTTTTTTTCAATTCAATATTTGTTTTTGTTCTTCTGGTTCTCTGTTCTGCCTGTGAAAAACCGAAAAAGAAGATTCAATTTCCAAAGACTGACCTTACCAAATCAGCATTGATTCCTGTACCCTTAAATATACAGGCATCCTATGATGCTTTTGGGCTCGGAAAAAATACAGTTATCTATACCGACGACCAGAATACATTGTACTCAAAAATAGGTCAATTTCTATCTGAAAAAATTCGGTTTAGAACCACGCTTTCCCTTCCATTGAATGCATCAGCTGAATCGGTGGACAATGATTCCCCGGAAAACTCTATTTACATTGTTGAATCAAAGGACACTTCTTTATCTGCTTCAGAATCCTATGAGTTGGAGATTAAGCAGGATTCCATCTTAATTCAAGCTCAAACTCCAGCAGCAGCATTCAGAGGTATTCAAACCTTATTACAGCTTATCCCAGAAAAAAGAAATGATACCCTAAAAAATTCGCCTTTATGGGTAATCCCAGCTGGAAAAATTACAGATAGACCGACCTTTAGTTATCGTGGGACCATGTTGGATGTGGCTCGTCATTTCTTTACAGTTGAAGAGGTAAAAAAGTACATTGACCTTATTGCCTATTATAAATTGAATGTACTGCACCTACACCTGACCGATGACCAAGGTTGGCGTATTGAAGTAAAATCTTGGCCCAAACTCACTGAAATTGGAGGAAAAACAGAAGTTGGAGGGGGAGCCGGAGGGTTTTATACCCAATCTGAATATCAGGAAATCGTGGATTATGCCGCGGAGCGTTTTATTACCATTATCCCTGAAATTGATATGCCAGGACACACCAATGCGGCTAGTTTAAGCTATCCATTTTTGAACGGAACAGGAAAGCCATTAAAGTCCTATACTGGTACTCGTGTGGGATTTAGCTCATTCGATACAAGAAAAGATACGGTCTATTCTTTTTTGGATGATGTGATTCGAGAAATAGCAGCCATTACTCCAGGCCCCTACATACATATAGGAGGTGATGAAAGTTTTGTTACCAAGAAAAGGGATTATAAATATTTTGTGGAAAAGGTTGAAGCCATTGTACAAAAACACGGCAAAAATATGATTGGTTGGGACGAAATTGCAGAAGCCAAAATTAGTTCCCAATCCATAGCACAACATTGGAGGACGGTAGAAAATGCTTTAATGGCGGCCAAAAATGGAAATAAGGTGATTCTTTCACCTGCAAAAAAAGCCTACTTGGATATGAAATACGATTCTTTGTCCAAATATGGATTGGATTGGGCGGGTCATATCACTGTTGATTCTGCCTACATTTGGAATCCATCAACCTTTGTTGAAGGCCTTCCTTTGGAAAGCATTCTAGGTATTGAAGCACCCTTATGGTCAGAGACAATCAGCAATTCATCAGAAATGGAGTATTTGGCCTTCCCAAGAGTAATTGGATATGCAGAACTGGGTTGGTCCACACCAGAAAATCGTAATTGGGAAGACTATAAAATTAGACTTGCAAAACAACGTAGTTTCCTAGAAAAAAATGATGTGAATTTTTATCGCAGTCCGCTTGTTGAGTGGTAACGAACCTTATTCTTCCTCTTCGGAATCAACATCTTCGGCATCCCCTTCAGTGAAATCTGTGATACCATTTTCTAGAAGCAAATTATACCACTGAACAATCTTCTTAATGTCACTGGCGTAAACACGATCCTCATCATAGTTCGGTAAGATTTCAAAGAAATACTCTTCCAACTGTATTTTCTCAGCCTTATGACTTATTGAGGTTTTTTTACCCTGCTCCTTTTCCTTTATTTTCTGAAATACTTCTCTTAGCGGTATCTCTTCTTCCAAAGTATATATTGCAATTTCGGAGAGTACGCTCACATTGTTTCGCATACTTACACTTATCCTTTTTCCATCCATTAAGGACTCTCCAACAAATCCAGTTCTTGTTTGAGTAAGAAGTTTGTACAAACCTGGTTTCCCTCCTATGGATAAAATCTTGTCCAAAGCCATATTCTATTTTTATGCGCGCAAAATTATGCTTTTCTTGAGTACAAAAATGACCTATCGTCCTTTTTTAAGATTTGGGAAACGCATTTTATAGTCCACTTTGATTTTTCCCTTGGATATTTTGTCCAATCTGCTTTTTAAAAGTCGCTTTTTAAGTGAAGAAAGTTTATCTGTAAAAAGGATACCTTCTATGTGATCATATTCATGTTGAATAACTCTGGCCAACAAGCCATCATAGGTCTCTGTATGAGAATTGAAATCTTCGTCTAAATAACTTATGGTTATGGTGGGCTTCCTCTTTACATCTTCCCTTACATCTGGAATGCTCAAACACCCCTCATTAAAATCCCACTCCTCTCCTTCTTCTTTCTCAATGTTGGCATTAATAAATACTTTTTTGAAACCATTTAATGCTTGTTGCTCTTCAGGAGACAAATCGTCATCATCTGAGAACGGAGTGGTATCCACCAAAAACAAACGAATGGGCAAACCGATTTGAGGTGCAGCCAGACCAACTCCGTGGGCATTGTACATAGTGTCCCACATATTGCTAATAAGTTCCTTTAGCTTGGGATAATCGGTTTCAATTTCTTTGGCTTTTTTTCTAAGAACAGGTTCTCCGTAAGCTACTATAGGTAAAATCATATTATACTTTTCTATCAAGGTAGGCTTGTAAAATTAGTGTTGCACTAACTTCATCTACCAGCCCTTTGGCTTTTCTTTTACTCTTTTTAATTCCGCTATCAAGTAAAGATTGAAAGGCCATTTTGGAAGTGAATCTTTCATCTTGTCGTTCAACGGGGATGCTGGGAAATTGCTTCTTAAGCTTGTCCAAAAACGCTTGAATCAGAGTTTCCGATTCTGATGGAGTGTTATCCATTTGTTTGGGAAGTCCCATCACAAAAAGTTCCACTTTTTCCCTAGCTATGTAATCCTTCAAAAATGAAATTAAATCTTTCGTTTCAAGGGTTGTCAATCCAGATGCGATTATCTGCATTTCATCAGTAACAGCTATTCCCGTACGAACCTTTCCATAGTCAAGGGCTAATATTCGAGCCAAACCATAAAATTTTGCCAAAAATAACCCTAAAAATGTTATGAGTTTAAAATGGGTAAGAATATTATCCCGCACCCAACTATATTTGCCAAAATTTTTAACATGACCGAATTAAAAGCACAGATAGAAAATGCATGGGAGAATAGAGAACTTTTAAAAGAACCAACTACCCAAAATGCAATACGAGAAGTTATCAACCTAATAGATTTAGGAGAACTACGCTGTGCCGAACCTAGCAATGATGGCTGGCAGATAAACGAATGGGTTAAAAAGGCGGTCGTGCTGTATTTTCCAATACAAAAAATGGAAGTGTTGGAAGCAGGAATTTTTGAGTATCATGATAAAATTCCTTTAAAAACAGGTTATCAAGAAAAAGGCATTCGTGTTGTTCCACATGCCGTTGCAAGACACGGAGCTTATATCTCATCGGGTACAATACTTATGCCCAGTTATGTAAACATTGGTGCATACGTAGACGAAGGCACCATGGTAGATACATGGGCCACCGTAGGAAGCTGCGCTCAAATAGGCAAAAATGTCCACTTAAGTGGTGGTGTCGGAATCGGGGGGGTATTAGAACCTCTTCAGGCTGCACCTGTCATCATAGAAGGCAATGCATTCATCGGTTCACGTTGTATTGTTGTTGAGGGGGTTAGAGTAGAAAAGGAAGCTGTTTTAGGTGCAAATGTGGTGCTTACGGCCTCTACCAAAATAATTGATGTAACTGGTGATAAACCCATAGAATTAAAAGGTAGGGTCCCTGCTCGTTCCGTTGTGATTCCTGGAAGTTACACAAAGTCCTTCCCCGCTGGTGACTACCAAGTACCTTGTGCCCTAATAATCGGTAAACGAAAAGAAAGTACGGATAAGAAAACATCTTTGAACAATGCATTACGTGAACATGATGTGGCAGTTTAGCGCATATCCTCTTTAAATATTACAAAAAGACACATAAATTACAACCTTATTCATCAATCCTTGTTCGTTGTTCTTGGATTTAAGCTTAAGGATAGGAAACAAGGTCTTGGTTATCTAAAAAAATGGCTGTTGACATACTTACAAGTACCATTTTTTCCTAAGCATGTTGGAATTAACTCTCCAAGCAGAGGTAGATTTTAATCAAAAAATGCTCTCGCTATGGATTATATAAACCTGGCAAGCGACAAGATTGTTTTGCCAAAGTCCTGGCACTAAAAGTCTAAAATTCTATTCCACTTCGAATCAATAAGAAAGGAAATCGCGATGTGGATTTATGAAATGATAATCCAAACTACTGAACATTTTGAAGAAAAGAAATGCAGCTCCCTTGAAGTGTCAGTACTTTTGCCCAAAATGTATTACTGGAAGCTTTACTTAGTTTCATCGAGAATCAAATCCTGCCTTACCAACAAAACCTGATAGGATTCAATCAGGACTCTCCATCCGTTTTGCAGCATATATTCGATTACTAGTTTTCCCTTACCCCCATTTGGCAAATCACAATCATCAATCAAAACGATAGATTTTTCATGTAGGCGACTTTCTATTCTTTTAAACTCCTCAAGATGGTGTTCCTGACTTTCTTTCTGAGTTTTTACATCACTGCTATAATCGTAACTATCTAGATATAAAAAATCCACTGGTTCCTCAAATTCTTTCAAAAAGACCAGTGAATCGTTTAGATGAATCTTCACATAATCTTGAAGATTTTGTCTATCCACTTCTCTCTGAGCATTATTGACAGATTCCTCACTAATATCGACAGAATGAACGAATCCACCATTTTTTTTAGCCCATTTGCCAAAAACAATAGTTGCTGCTCCATTACTTTTCGCACCTCTTAAACCCTCTCTGGATGTACCTGTTTCGAGTATGGTTTTAGCTCCAAATTCTTTCATCAAGGACATGGACTTTCTAAAAGTATCTCTTCTTTTTCTGAAGTCATACCTAAAGGACATAAATGGATAAAGAGATTTATGCTTAATGAATTTTCCAATAAAAAAAGCACAGATTCCAGCAATTAGTAGTTTTAGAAATAAGCTCATTATCAAGATTTTTTCAAATATAGCGCAACCTTCGTCAATAACAGACATCTAAATAATTACAACCTAAAATGTTAAAATTTTGCGAAAAAGTAGGGTTTAAGCATTCTGAATTGTTTTGTAAGAAAATAACCTCACGAACAATTTTTAGCCCGTTTTTTTGTTATAGTTTTGTAGAACGAAGTGCAAATACCAATAAATTATGGCTCCATCAGCTGCACCAAAACTTTCCGCCCTGGTTATAACCTATAATGAAATAGGATACATTGAAAGGTGTCTAGAATCCATTTCATTTGCTGATGAAATTTTAGTTGTGGATTCTTACAGTACTGATGGAACTTATGAGTATTTGTTAAATCATCCTAGGGTAAAAGTGTTTCAACATCCTTTCGAAAATTTCACTGCGCAAAAATCATATGCCTTGAGCCAATCCACTAATGATTGGACATTATTTGTTGATGCGGATGAAGTAGTAACACCTGCTCTTAGAAAAGAAATACAACAGACCATTCAAAAACCTGATGCTTGTGAAGCCTACTGGTTTTATAGAAAATTCATGTTTAAGAACAAGCCTTTAAGGTTCAGTGGTTGGCAAACAGATAAAAATCATAGGCTTTTTCGAAAAAGCAAAGCGAAATACACCTCCAAAAAAATTGTTCATGAAACCCTTGAAGTAGATGGGAAATCAGGTATCCTGAAAAACCGCTTAACTCATTATTGTTACAAGAATTACCAAGATTATAAAGGGAAAATGCTTAGATATGGTGGTTTACGCGCCCAAGAAGAATTTAAAAAGGGGAAATCTTTCACCTATTTTAAGTTATGGGCAAAACCAACTTGGAGATTTTTGTACAATTATATTGTAAGGCTCGGAGTATTGGATTTAGAAAGAGGAGTTCAGATTTGTTGGCTGAATGCCCTTAGTGTTCATGAACGTTACAGAATGCTTCATGTTATGAAGACGCAGACCATATATCAAACCAGAACGTTGCCAAACTATAACCAAAAAACTAAATCAATTAATACAAAACCTAACAAGAAAGTTTCTTTACTCGCTTCATAGAAGATTTCACCTAATTAGTTTTTATAAATTAATGGTAAAATAGTTCAAGTTTTACCTTGGCTTACTTAATCTTTTGATAGTTTTCTAATTGATTATCATGTTTTTCCGTTTCAAATCACTGGACTTAGCAACTTCTTGGTTTTAGATAAAGACGAATGGATTTAGAAGTATGAATGGTTAATTTGAATTACTTTTACGAATCATCAGTTAAAACTAAAGTTAAGAATGCGAATCAGTTATGATGCAAAAAGGATTTTCCATAATAATACCGGGCTAGGGAATTATGGTAGAGAAGTTGTCCGTATTTTACATCAGAATTCGAACATCGAACGTTTCTTTCTCTTTAATACAAAAAAATCCAGTTTAGAAAATATACTTCCGCAAGATAAAGTTTCGATTATCTATCCCAAAGGTTGGTTTTGGAAAAAGCTTTCTTCCCTGTGGAGAATGTTCGCCATTAACAAACAAATTGTTCTAGACAACCCTGATATTTATCACGGACTATCTGGAGAAATTCCAATTGGATTATCTAAAAAAATTGCTTCAGTTGTAAGCATTCATGATCTTATCTTTTTAAGTCATCCCCATTTTTACAATCCTTTCGACAGGCTTATTTATAAGCTAAAATTTAAATATGCTGCCCATCGAGCTGATTTAATAATTGCAATTAGCGAACAAACCAAAAGAGATATTATAAAATATCTGAAGGTCAGAGAAGAAAAAATAAAGGTAGCTTACCAAGGGTGTAATGGAGCGTATAAAATACAATACACAGAGAAAGAAAAACAACAAATCGTAAAAAAGTATAGCCTTCCCTCAGAGTTCGTTCTAAATGTTGGCACCATTCAGGAACGCAAAAATGTATTGACCCTAGTAAAGGCCATACAACACACAAATTTACATTTGGTTATCATCGGGAGCGAAAAGAAATATGCAAAAAAGGTCCATAAATATGTGGATGATTATAATCTCGATGATAGAGTTCACTTTTTAAAAAACGTGCCCTTAGCAGATTTAGCCATAATCTATCAGATAGCCAGTGTTTTTTGTTACCCTTCAATTTGTGAAGGTTTTGGCATACCAATAATAGAAGCACTTTTTAGCAAGACCCCAGTGGTTACATCAAAAGGAGGGTGCTTTCCTGAGGCAGGAGGACCCCATACCGCATATATTGATCCTAATGATTGGGAACAATTAAGGGACAAGCTTCAAGAATTGATTGATGATGAATCACTTCGTAATTCTATGATTGAAAAAGGATATAACTATGCACAGCGATTTTCGGATGAAAATGTGGCAAATAATTTGATAGAACTTTACAAATCTGTTCTTTAAATGGGAAGGTTATGCTTTTTTAATACGGCAAAGGCATGGGGTGGTGGAGAAAAATGGCATTTTGAAGTAAGTGATTATTTACATAAAAACGGACATAATGTTCTGGTCATAGCGCATAGTCAAAGTGTGCTTTATCAAAAACTGCTTGAAGCCGAAATTCCTTGTTTAGGAATAAAATTGACCAATCTCAGTTTCTTGAATCCTTTGAAACACCTCAAGATTAAGAACCTACTAAAAAAAAATAATGTTAGGGCAATCATTATGAATCTTTCCCGAGATGTAAAGATTGCTGGTCCATCAGCTAAAAAAGCAAACATTGAACGTATAATTTATCGTCGGGGAAGTGCAATACCTATTCGGAATAGCTGGCTAAATCGATTTTTGTTTAAAAATGTAATAACGGAAGTTCTGGTAAACTCAATAGCTACAAAAAAAACCGTTTTAGAGAACAATGCAAGTCTTTTCCCAGAGGATGGTATTAAAGTCATTTACAATGGAATTGATGTTTTAGATACAGTAAGGAAAGAGAACAAGACCTCTAAAAAAGAATTCACTTTGGTCAACCTTGGCAGGCTGGAATATCAAAAAAATCAAAGATTTTTGATTCCCTTGGCCTTAGAGTTAAAGAAAAGAAGACTGGAGTTCAAGATAATAATCGGCGGCGAGGGTCGCTTAAGAAACGAGTTGGAAGCTATGATAGCAGAACACGGATTGGAGCAACAGGTCTTATTGGCCGGTTTCGTAGAAGACCCTATTTCCTTTCTCCTTCAAGCTGATGTTTTTGTTTTACCCTCATTATGGGAAGGGTTTGGATATGTTTTGGCAGAGGCCGCATTATGTAAAAAACCCATAATCGCATTTGACATTAGCAGCAATCCCGAACTGGTAGACCATGAGAAAACAGGATACCTTCTAAAATGTAATGATGTAGAAACTTTTGCTGATAAAGTTGTGGAACTGCAAAAAAATGATGCATTACGAACCAAGATGGGCTTAAATGGTTTCTTAAAAATTCAAGAGAACTTTGACAGGAATAAACAACTAAAAAAAATTGAAGACTATTTGGTGAATGGATAAGGTAAAAAGTAGTATATCGGCTTTGTTAATCACCCTTAATGAGGAGAAAAATATCGATGCGGTACTTGAAAATCTGAGTTTCGCCGATGAAATTGTAGTAGTTGATTCCTACAGCTCGGACAATACCATTGAAAAAATTAAAAATCACAAAGGTGTCAAACTAATTCAAAGAGAATTCAAAAATTATACGGATCAGAAAGAGTTTGCTCTCTCTCAAGCTAAACATGATTGGATTTTGTTTCTAGACGCCGATGAGCGAATTACTCCCGAATTGAGAGACGAAATTTTGGAAACCACCAATAGGGCGGATAATGATGTTTCAGCATATTATTTTCTAAGAAAATTCATGTTTGAAAATCAAGTATTGCATTTTAGCGGATGGCAAACTGATAAAAACTATAGACTCTTCAAAAAGAGTCGGGTACATTTTGACAAAGAGAAGATTGTTCATGAAACACTAATAGTCAATGGAGATTCTGGAACCTTGAAGAACAAACTCATTCATTATTCCTATTCAAATTATGAAGATTATAAGGGGAAAATGATAAAATATGGCGAAATGAAGGCCCAGGAAGAATTCAAAAAAGGGAATAAAGCAAGGTTTTATCATTTCCTATTTCGGCCTTTTTATAAGTTTTTCAACAATTACATTCTGAGATTGGGTATTTTGGATGGCAAAAAGGGAATCATTATTTGTTATCTAAATGCTCTAGGTGTATATAGCAGATACAAAAAACTAAAACAACTGCACAACTCCAAATAGTTGGAAAATTATAAAGAATACATATCAAAGGCAACTGAGATTATTTCAAAGGGAGGTCTTTTACTTTACCCAACGGACACGGTTTGGGGAATAGGTTGCGATGCAACCAATGAAACTGCAGTTCAAAAAGTATATTCCTTAAAAAATCGGGACGATAGTAAAGCTTTGGTATGTTTGGTAGCCCATCAAGCTATGTTGGAAAGGTATGTAAAACAGGTACCTGATGTTGCTTATGACATTATGGACTTCGCCACAAAACCTACCACTATTGTATTTGATGAGCCTATTGGCATTGCCAAAAACTTGGTTGCCGAGGATAACACATTGGCCATTCGTGTAGCCTCTGATGTTTTCTGCCAACGCATGATTCAAAAATTTGGTAAACCCATCGTATCCACCTCTGCTAATATTTCCGGAGAACCTACCCCTATAAACTTCGAATCGATTAGTCCAAAAATTTTAAAAGGAGTGGACTATGTGGTAAATTTGCCTTTGGAGAACAAAAACGCACCTCCATCGTCCATCATTAAGCTAAGCAATGATGGTCAAGTAAAGGTAATCAGGGAGTAGATGACGAAGGAATTCCATAAAAAACCCATACAACATCCTATTTTTAAGCTTATCGGGAAAGCCTCGGAAGAATTGGATATGGATTCCTATGTAATCGGAGGTTTTGTTAGGGATTACCTCTTAAATCGAGGTACTCCCAAGGATATAGATATAGTTGCCATTGGCAGCGGAATCCAATTGGCGCAAAAGGTAGCCTCCAAATTAAAAGGAAATCCACAAGTATCTGTTTTCAAAAACTTCGGCACCGCTATGATCAAGCATGAAGACTTTGAAGTCGAGTTTGTAGGTGCCAGAAAAGAGAGTTATCAGAGGGACAGTCGTAAACCCATAGTTGAAAATGGCTCTTTGGAAGATGACCAAAACAGAAGGGATTTTACCATTAACGCTTTGGCCTTATCTCTTAATAAAGAAAATTATGGTCAACTCTTAGACCCTTTTGATGGTTTAGGCGATTTAGAAAGAAAACTAATCAAAACTCCTCTTGAGCCTAGCATTACCTATTCGGATGATCCTCTTCGCATGATGCGCGCCATTCGATTTGCAACTCAATTGCACTTCAATATTCAATTACAATCTTTACAAGCGATAACCGAAAATAAGGAGCGAATTAAAATCGTATCCAAAGAGCGGATAATAGACGAACTTCATAAAATATTGATGAGTCACAAACCTTCAATAGGTCTTAAGTTAATTCACGAAACGGGACTTATGCCTTACATCCTACCGGAGTTGATGGCTCTTCAAGGCATTGAAGAAGTGGAGGGACAAAAACATAAAGACAATTTTTGGCACACGTTAGAAGTTGTAGATAATATTGCAAAAACAACAGATAACCTATGGTTGCGGTGGGCCGCTCTTTTGCATGATATCGGAAAAGCACCTACAAAAAAGTTCAGCAAAAAAGTAGGCTGGACCTTTCATGGCCATGAGTTTGTAGGTTCCAAGATGGTTTACAAGTTGTTCAAAAGACTTCGCATGCCTTTGAATGATAAAATGAAGTTTGTTCAAAAAATGGTCTTGATGAGTTCCAGACCCATAATTCTTGCAGAAGATCACGTAACCGACTCTGCTGTCCGCCGTCTCGTTTTTGATGCTGGGGACTATGTGGACGACCTTATGACGCTATGCGAAGCTGATATTACCACCAAAAACCCAAAAAAGCAGCGAAAATACAAGAACAACTTTCAAATTGTCCGACAAAAGATTGTTGAAGTTGAGGAACGCGATCAGGTTCGAAACTTTCAACCGCCTGTGACCGGGGAAGAAATCATGGAAACCTTCAATCTTAAACCTTCCAAAGAAATAGGAGTAATAAAAGAAGCCATAAAAGAAGCCATCCTCGAGGGGGAAATTCCCAATGAACATGAAGCAGCTTTCCAGTTCATGTTACAAAAGGGAGAATCACTCGGACTCAAACCTGTTTCATCATGATTATTTCGTTTCAAAAGCTGGCCAAAGTAAGTTTGGTATTGGTATATCTGGTCATTGTTGCTGGTGCGGTAGTTCGAATGACCGGAAGTGGTATGGGTTGCCCAGACTGGCCCAAGTGTTTTGGATATTACATACCCCCTACGGAAGAAAAAACCCTTCAATGGGAACCAAACAAAACATTTAAAGAGGGTCAAGTAATTATCAAGGAAGAAAACCTTCTGATTGCCAATACAGATTTCAATACCAAAGACTCATTCAATGCTTCAAATTGGAGCAAATACACCAAACACGATTATGCCATTTTCAATGTGTGGCATACGTGGATTGAATACATAAATAGATTACTTGGAGCATTAGCTGGACTGGCTACTTTGTTACTTGCTTTATACTCATTTAAATTTTGGAGAACCCAAAAAAGAATAACTCTCTTTGCATGGATAGTGGTTTTTGGCATGGGTTTTCAAGCCTGGTTGGGCGCAACGGTAGTGTATTCTGTACTTGAACCGGTAAAAATCACATTGCATATGGTGATGGCTCTGGTCATTGTTGCCCTATTGATTTACCTGATACATCTCACAAAATCAGTAAAGAACTCTTTGCACGTTCCCCAGCTTAGAATTTTCTTGATTGGAGCACTCTTACTGACTTTGGTTCAAATTATATTGGGAACACAGGTACGTCAGTTTGTGGATGAACAAATTGATTTGGTCGGAGAAAATGCAAAAAATCTATGGCTACAAAACCCAACACTTCAGTTTTATGTGCATCGCTCGCTTTCCATTATCGTCTTACTCGTAAATGGATACATATGGTGGTTCATGAAGAAAAAACAGGCCAACCTTGTTCAAATCAATTGGGTTATGGCCATAATTGGTTTAGAGGTACTTACGGGAATTAGTATGTATTATATTGATTTCCCCTTTGGCAGTCAACCCGCCCACTTGGTTTTGGCCTCAGTACTCTTCGGATTTCAATTTAGTCTGGTTTTGAATGCACTCAGCTCAAAAACTACCGCTAAAACTTATTAACTTTGCATTCACTCAAAATTTTTGGGATGATATACAAAATCAGGATTATCCTTGATGCCGAGGAGGATATTTTTAGGGATATTGAAGTCGAGGATACCAATACTTTGGAGGATTTTCACAACGCTGTCACCCAAGCTTTTGGGTTTATGGGAAATGAAATGGCCTCTTTTTACACCTGTGATGAGGAATGGAATCAAGACGAGGAAATTGCGCTTTTTGATATGGGTGAAAATGGTTCCAATGTACGATTGATGTCTAATACCTTTCTCAGTGATGTGCTGACCGAGGAAAGCCCAAAGCTCATTTATGTCTATGATTTTCTAAGTATGTGGACCTTTTTTGTGGAATTGGCCGACGTTGTTAAAAAAGAGGATGGAAGTACGTATCCCAATCTGTTATTCAGCTTTGGGGAGTTACCTGACTCACCCCCTGAAAAGAGTTTTGAGTCCAATCCCAATCCCATGATGAATTTAGATGACGACATCGATAGCTATGAGGATTTGGATTTTGACGAAAACTGGAACTAACAGTATTTAATAACTACACTTTAAAAACAATACCCAACAAACATTCATGCTTAACCTGTATTCTACTCAAATTGAAAGCATCTCCCTTCACCGGGTAGGGAATAAAAGTAAAAACGAACCTATTTTTTTGTCTAACTCTCCTTTCTCTCTTTCTGATGAAATGGCTGGGTTGCTCAAGGAGTATTTTTTTAAACCTTTTCGAGAAAAGGAGGAAAACTACTTTCGATTTTTCAATGAGGTAGACATAGAGTTCAATGAAGTTTTCAAGTTAGCATCGGAGCTTTTCTTGAACACTTCATCTTCACACGAGATTTCAAAAAAAATAACGCAACACCTGTATCAACAATCCAATCATCCCCATATAAAAAGTGGTGAGGTATACATTGCCCACTTTACCGACGTGGTTCTTGACAATCAAAAGACGGATGCCATCGGTATTTTTAAGAGTGAGTTAAAGCATGATTTTCTTGAGTTTGAAGAACGCACGGATAACCTTGAAATCTTAGTGCGACAAGGAATCAACATCAATAAGTTGGATAAAGGTTGTATTATCTTCAATACAGATAAAGAAGAGGGGTACAAAGTGTTATCAGTGGACAGTAATCGGTATGATGCCAAATATTGGCTGGAAAACTTCTTGGGACTTGTTCCACTAACGGATGAAAATTTCTACACCAAAAACTACTTAAAGTTCTGTCAAAACTTTGCCAAGGATGTAGTTCTACCAGCGGAGGACAAACAACAGGAGGTGCTTTTTATGAATCGTGCAGTGAACCACTTCGCAAAGAATGATGCCTTTGAGGAAAGCTCCTTCTTGAACGAGGTGATGGAAAACCCGGAATTAATTCCCGAGTTTAAGCACTACAAGGTCGAAAAAGGACCAAAGTATAGCATTGAAGACGTATCCAACTTCGATATTGCCAACAAGGCAGTTTCCGATGCGCGTAAAAAAATGAAAAACGTGATTCAGCTGGATACAAATATTCAGATAAAAATGGATTTCATCAATCCAGAATCTGCAGAAAAATTTGTTGAAAAAGGTTGGGATGAAGAACGTCAGATGTACTACTATCTAGTCTATTTCAATAAAGAGCAGAAGAGTTAGAATTTGTTTTCAATTATTTCCTTCATACTTACATCCTCATAATTTCTTTTTACAAAATCCAAAGCGGTTGCAAGTATTTGCCCCATGGTGTTACATTTTTTAAACTCAACGTCCATTGTAAAATCATGGAGTTCATTTTTTAATTGCAATACATTCTCAGATAGAGATATTTTGTGGTTTTTAACGCAGTTGAGCAAACGCTTTATGCGATTTCCTGAGCTAATAATTCGCTTGGCAACAATGGAACGCTCTTCAATTTTATACTGATCAACAGAATTTTCTTGTAATCGGTCGCCCACCAAGTTAACCATTTGATAGTTTTCTTTGAAAAACTGCGGCAAGTACACTTTGAATTTTCCCTCAAAGCATTGTTGGTCGAAGTCTATTGCACGAATCCGGTACACCACATGGTCAAAATCATGAACCGGAACAATAACGTAATTATAAGACCGCATGTCGCCTAAAAGGCGAATCATACAACGTTCATTGAATTTGACAAACTCTTTGGCCAATTGCGCCTTTTCAGCATCATTGCACTTGGGCAACATATCTTGAATAAAAACGTCTCCAGGAATTCCCGCAATATGTTCCTCAATCAAGGTATCCCCATGAACCAAAAAATTAAGATTATAAGGAGATAACATATGCTCCAGTTCCAGTCCATACACCCTAGAAGCGTCCGTTTTTTTTACATAGAAATACGTGTAGTTGTCATTCAGGATATTCCTGATTTTAATTCGGAAAGGTTTGGAGTTTCCAAAAGTACAATAGTCCACCGCGTCAACGGTCAAATAATCCAAAATACGGTCTGAACCGTCTGAGTGAAGAATGGAATAGACCTTCTTTAAACTAATGTCGATTTCTTCCCGCTCAAAATCAGAGTAGTAGACCCTTACCCATAAGGTATCTTCCTCATTGGAATCATAAACAATTATAGAGCCCGAGAAACGAAGTAAGTCCTCATAAAAGATTGGAATCTCAATTTTCCTACTGTATTTATTTAGGTATCCATCCAATTTCTTATTTATGGGAAAGGCTGGTTTTTTTTTTGACATTAATTTTTCTCCTGACATTTCTCCTCTATTTTGTAACAAAAACGAACATATCTCGTCAAGTTACTACAAACAAATCAAAAAACGACTTCATTTTGAGCACGATACTCACGGTTAATGACCTAACCAAAAAATTCGGATACCTCACAGCCGTAAAGAATCTTTCTTTTTCCATAGAGAAGGGTAATGTCTATGGTATTCTGGGACCTAATGGAAGTGGAAAATCCACCACTTTGGGAATAATCCTGAACGTAGTCAACCGAACTTCAGGGGATTTTAGCTGGTTTAATGGACAAACTTCTACTCACGAAGCATTAAAAAAGGTAGGAGCCATAATTGAGCGCCCTAACTTCTACCCCTATATGACCGCCATTCAGAATCTAAAACTGGTCTGTAAAATAAAGGAAGTATCTGAAGACAAAATCCAAGAAAAACTGGAGTTGGTTGGACTTTGGGAACGCAGAAACAGCAAGTTCAAAACCTATTCTTTGGGTATGAAACAACGATTGGCTATTGCCTCAGCCCTATTGAACGACCCCGAAATCTTGATTTTGGATGAGCCAACCAATGGATTGGACCCACAAGGTATCCACCAGATTCGAGAAATCATCAAGAAAATTGCCAATCAAGGCACCACAATTCTTCTAGCATCACACCTATTGGATGAAGTGGAAAAAGTATGTTCCCATGTTGTAATCCTTCGAAAAGGTGAAAAACTATATTCAGGTCCAGTGGACGAAATGCTGGCCAGCCACGGTTTCTTTGAGCTTAGAACCAGTAATATGGAAAAACTTAAAGATATCCTTGACAAGCATGCCAGTTTTGGAAAAATCAACCAGGAAAATGGTACACTAACCGCATATTTAAAGGAAGAAATGAATGCCGAAGCCTTGAACAAGCTACTCTTCGAAGAGGGCATGGTACTTTCCCACTTGGTAAAACGTAAAGAGAGCTTGGAGGAACAATTCTTGGCCTTAACCAAAAACAACTAATCAAAAACGAATGGTACGCTTATTACAAATAGAATTCATCAAGCTGTGGAACAATAGGGCCAGTAAAATTCTTATATCTTCCTATTTTGTGTTACTGACTTCCATTGCATTAATTGCAGCGATTAAATTTGATATTGGTCCCGTAAAATTTCATCTGGCGGACCAGGGAATCTTTAATTTCCCGTATATCTGGCATTTCAACACATTTATGACGGCCTTGTTCAAGCTTTTCCTTGCCATTGTCATTGTTTCTATGATGGCCAATGAATATAGCAACAAGACCATAAAACAGAATCTTATTGATGGTTTGTCTAAGAAAGAGTTTATACTATCCAAGTTTCTGACGGTCATTTCTTTCTCACTGATTTCTACAGTTTTCGTGTTTGTAGTGTCCTTGATTTTAGGATTGATTTACTCAGATTACAATGAAATCAGTATCATTTTTTCAGATTTGGAATTTCTACTGGCCTTTTTTGTGAAGCTGGTCGGATTCTTTTCTTTTTGCTTGTTCCTAGGTATTTTTGTAAAGCGCTCAGCTTTTGCACTTGGTTTTTTGATTCTATGGGCCATTTTGGAACAAATTGTTTTTGGTCTTCTAGGATGGAAGGTAATGAGTTGGGATGCAGCTAAAAGAATTAAAGACTTCTTTCCTTTGGAATCCATGACGAATCTGATCAAGGAACCTTTCACACGTTTATCCGCGGTACAGAACATCGGACAACAGATTGGAGAAAACATGAAGTTTGATTATCAGGTATATTGGTATGAATTTTTGGTCGTAATCTTTTGGACGGCCCTTTTCATCTATTTATCCTATGCATTATTAAAGAAACGGGATTTGTAGTATCTTGTAGTGTTTGATTTTGGTCAAATGCTAAAAAAATTGCTCCTCTTAGTTTGGGTTTTTTTACCCTTTTGGGCGTTTGCCCAAAGTTGTCCCCGGATTTTAAGTCCAGTTCCAGGTTCAACCGATGTTCCCGTTAATGCCACTATCAGATGGCAAGAGGTTATTAACGTTCCCAGCTATAATATTTCGATTGGAACTACTCCAGGTGGAAGAGATATTGTAAATGAAGCGGCAGTGGGCACCAGTACTTCGTATACCCCACCATTCGGTTTACCTGAAAACACAGAGATTTTTGTCACAATCACCCTGTTTTTTTTTAGTGATCCCAACCAGAACATTGTATGTCCAAGCATATCTTTTAGAACAGAGGATGTTACAACGCCACCAAGCTGTACCCAGTTAAGTCTTCCTGAAAATGGGGATTTTGACGTTAATTTTAGAACAAATCTAAGATGGAATCTTGCGCCAGGTGCAACATCTTATTTGCTGCGTATTGGTACCACTTTGAATGGAAGTGAGATTTTACCGGAAACCAATGTTGGCAATGTGTTGCGCTACAATCCACCAAACGACTTACCCATTAATTCAGATATATTTGTTCAAATCACACCGGTTAATGATAATGGGCAAGCCCAGAATTGTACTATTGAATCTTTTAGGACGGCGGTTGTAGCCCAAAGTCTGAATTGTACTCGACTGACATTCCCCATAGATGGAGCAACAAATGTACCTTTGACCCCTTTATTGCAATGGGAAGAAGTGCCAGGGGCGACTGGATATCGAGTTACTATTGGCACCACTCCTGGAGGAAATGAAATAGTACGGGAAAGGGTTTTTAGGACCAATTCAACATTTGTGATCAATTTTGACCCAAACACTCTTCTTTTCATGAAGATTGTACCTTTCAATGACTTTGTAGAAGCAACTGATTGTATTGAGGAGAGTTTTTCCACATCGGTTGGGTGTGGTCCCTTTTTTGATCCTTCCGTTGGAGACTTTGTATCTTTTTTTCCAGAACTGGATTTTCCTGAGAGTTTTACACTATGCGAAAATTCGGAGCCCTTAACGCTTTCCACAGACACATTGGCTGAAAGTTATCGCTGGGCAAGAGTTACCTCCCAAGGGTCGGAGATTGAATTGCTTTCTGAAACTACAGAAGTACAAATAAGTGAAGGTGGAATTTACAGATTGGATGTAACCGATTTTGTAGATGCCAATGGCAATAATATCCCCTGTACCTCTTCGCAAATCTTTACCGTGAATGTAGCACCGGGGCCTACAGTAAATTCTGTGGATGTAGAACGTATCGGTGATAATTTGACGCTAACGGTCAATATTAGTGGTAATGGAGTATATGAGTATGCCATAAATGATATAAATGGTCCATATCAAAACAGCAATGTGTTTACAAACATACCCCGGGGTAATAACATAGTCTACGTTCGGGATACCAGTCTAGATGGGTGTACATTGCCCGTAGATGTATCCCAAGATTTGGTGTCGGAAGGTTTTCCCAAATTTTTCACTCCGAACGGAGACGGAATAAATGATTTTTGGAGATTTGAACTTCCACCCAATGCGGAGGAAGTCCAATTTGCCTCCATATCTATTTTTGATAAGTTTGGTCGACTTTTATTTCAAATACTTCAAAATTCCGAAGGATGGAATGGCACTTTCAATGGGAGGCCACTACCATCTTCAGACTATTGGTTTAGGGCAATCGATACAGACAATCGAGTCTTTCAAGGTCATTTTACCCTTAAAAGATAATGTTTCCCTTCCTTCATTTTAGTACAATGCTTTCGTAATTTTAGAGGATGAAATTTCAAGTAGTATCGGATTTTAAACCTACGGGAGATCAACCTCAGGCCATTAAGCAACTGGTAAGCGGAATCAATCAAGGAGAGCCCCATCAAACCCTTTTAGGAGTTACTGGTTCTGGAAAAACTTTTACGGTTGCCAATGTTGTTGAATCTGTTCAAAAACCCACATTGGTTTTGGCACACAACAAAACTTTAGCAGCTCAATTGTATTCTGAGTTTAAACAGTTTTTTCCAAATAACGCCATAGAGTATTTCGTTTCCTACTATGATTACTATCAACCCGAAGCCTACATCCCGACCAGTGGACTTTATATTGAAAAAGATTTATCAATAAACGAAGACATTGAAAAACTAAGATTGAGCACTACCTCTTCTCTGTTATCAGGTAGAAGGGATGTTCTCGTAGTAGCATCGGTTTCTTGTTTATACGGCATTGGAAATCCCATCGAGTTCCAAAAAAATGTGATTTCTATTCATAGAGATCAAGTTATTTCAAGAACCAAATTTTTAAAACAATTGGTTCAAAGTTTATATTCCAGAACAACTGCAGATTTCAGAAATGGGAATTTTAGGGTCAAGGGAGATGTAGTGGATGTCTTTCCTGGTTATGCGGACCATGCTTTTAGAATTCACTTTTTTGGGGATGAGATTGAAGAAATTGAGGCATTAGACCCATTTAACAACAATGTTATTGAAGTCTACGAAAACCTCAATATCTATCCAGCCAACATGTTCGTTACCTCTCCAGATATTCTTCAAAATGCAATCATCCAAATACAAGATGATTTGGTAAAACAAATCGATTACTTCAAGGAGATTGGAAGGCCATTGGAAGCCAAAAGGTTGGAAGAGCGTACCAATTTTGATTTGGAAATGATTCGGGAATTGGGATACTGCTCGGGAATAGAAAACTATTCAAGATATTTGGACGGTAGAGAACCTGGAACCCGTCCTTTCTGTCTTTTAGACTATTTTCCAGATGATTATCTAATGGTTATTGATGAGAGTCACGTTACCATTCCGCAAGTACATGCTATGTATGGAGGAGACCGCTCCAGAAAAGAAAATCTAGTGGAATACGGGTTTCGTCTTCCAGCAGCATTGGACAATCGCCCTCTTAAATTTGAAGAATTTGAAGCACTTCAGAACCAAGCCCTCTATGTGAGTGCTACTCCTGCAGATTATGAGCTTCAACTAAGTGAAGGGATTTACGTGGAACAGGTGATACGGCCCACAGGTTTACTAGACCCTGAAATTGAAGTGCGGTCTAGCAAAAATCAGATAGACGATTTGGTGGAAGAAATACAAAAGCGCGTTGAACTGGACGAACGTACTTTAGTGACCACTTTGACCAAGCGTATGGCAGAAGAATTGGCCAAATATTTGGCCCGTATTGAAGTTCGTTGTCGCTACATTCATAGTGATGTGGATACCTTGGAACGGGTAGAAATTATGCAGGACTTAAGAAAAGGATTGTTTGATGTTTTGATTGGGGTCAATTTGCTACGTGAAGGATTGGATTTACCGGAAGTCTCTTTGGTCGCTATTTTGGACGCGGATAAGGAAGGCTTTTTAAGGAGTAATAGATCATTGACTCAAACCGTGGGTAGGGCAGCAAGGAATCTCAACGGAAAAGCTATAATGTACGCGGATACCATAACGGACAGTATGCAAAAAACCATTGATGAGACCAATTACAGAAGGGATAAACAAATGGCCTACAACACCGAAAACAATATTGTTCCCAAGGCTCTAAATAAAAATTTAGACAACGCACTCGCCAAAAATTCGGTTTCCACATACCATTATCAGAAAGAGGAATTACGGGCGGCCGAACCAGAATTGGAGTATCTAACCCAAGACCAAAAAGAAAAACTGATTCGGGAAAAACGAAAGGCCATGGAAAAAGCTGCCAAAGAACTTAATTTTATGGAGGCAGCCAAATTGAGGGACGAAATCAAATTACTCCAAGAACAGGACTAAAAAGAAAGCGCGCCCATACATGGGCACGCCTTCAAACTAACCAACTAAACCAATCATCATGAAACACCTACGTTGGTGTTTTTTATTTACCCTACCCTATTTCAATAAATCTTTTGGGTTTGGGCAAAGCTTCTTCTTTTTTGGGTAATGCCAATTTCAGAATTCCATCTTCATAAATGGCGTCAATCTTGGAACCATCAATGGTCTCTGGTAAAGTGAATGCTCTTTTAAATGCAGTATAAGAGAATTCCTTTCTTGTAAAGTTTTCCTTGGTCTCAACATTTTCAGTTTTTCCTTCGCTGGAAATGGTAAGTACTTCATTGTCCACTTCAACCTTAAAATCTTCTTTTTTAGCACCTGGAACGGCCAACTCCAATTCAAAGCCAGCTTCGTTTTCCCTAATATTTACGGCAGGAAGATTTGTATGTAACTTATCCACTCCTCCGAACCAATCCGGTCCAAAAACATCATTTACGATTGAAGGAAAAAACAGATTATTTCTTTTTACGATACTCATGGTAAATCAATTTTGTTTAGAATTAAAATCGTAATACCATTTTCAAATGCCGTACCAACACGTTTTTAATGTCATTTTGGCATTTTATTAATAAAACATAATGACACTATGTCATTAATTGTATTGTGCTTTAAAAATATCTATGAGGACTTCAGGGGGAACAATTTTGTTGGGGTACTTGTGCATCACCTTCAAAACCTGGGCGATTCCGGTTGGAGGCAATCCCATTTTAAGGCCCATGGTGTGCAACGAATTGATTTCTTTTTCATGCTGCTCCTCATCAATGTTCATCAACAAAAGAAGTCTATGAAATTGAACGATACGTTCGGCTTGGGATTTTAGAATGGGTTTTGTGGTTTTCTTTTTCAACAATTCATCAAAGGTAGTTTTGTCTATACCAAGGTTGGATGCTACTTTTACCAAGAACTGGTATTCCGAATCCTTAATGGATTGGTCCACTCTTGCAAAAGCAATCATTTCGGATAAGATGTTCAGTTTTTCTTGGTAAGAGTCCATAATCTTCCTGAGTTGGAGGTCTACTATGGATAACTCAAGATATATGAATTTAGTGTGCTACACCTATTAAGTGAACATAAAAAGGGCAATGTTAACTGAACATTACCCTTCCTTGGATAAAAACCCTAAAACAACACCATTATGAAGTCAACCTCACATCAACTACATACTGCTTTCCAACCTCAAAATTGGTTATGTCCAGTTTCTTTTTATCCAATCTTCTATTAAGAAACTCTTTTACATCCCAATAATCCGATTTGATTGCCAGGATTACGATACGCTTGTTCTCATTTAAAGCAAATAGAACTCGAGCGGTCAAATCCTTATTCTTTACATAAATTGAATTCTTGGCCAGAATCTCTTGGATTTGTCCCGACAACGTATTTACCTCTGGATTCTTCTTTGAAGATGCAGCCGAAATACTACTAGATACCAACATAATAGCCGTAGCTATCGCTAAAATTAATTTTCCCATATTGTTTTTTGATTAATGATGAATATTAATTGATTTGAATTGTATCATCAATTTTCAAAATTGTTTCCAGAAAAAAGAGCGTTTAACACAAGTTTGGTATCGAATTGGGATTCCTTTTTGAGATTAAGAAAAATTTATCACAAAAAAAGGGCTTGAAAAATCAAGCCCTTCTATACATGTTATGTTTCTAATTCTTAGGCAAGCACTTCTTTTACCTTATCGGCAGCTTCTTGGAACTGCACCGCAGAGTGTACCGCTAAACCTGAATTATCAATAATTTCTTTGGCCAATTCTGCATTGGTACCTTGCAGTCTTACAATGATTGGCACTTTAATGGAGTCTCCCATATTTTTGTAAGCATCCACAACACCTTGGGCCACTCTGTCACAACGAACAATTCCTCCAAAGATGTTAATCAATATAGCCTTAACATTAGGGTCTTTTAAAATTATCCTAAAAGCCTCTTCCACTCGTTTGGCATCTGCAGTTCCGCCTACGTCCAAGAAATTGGCAGGTTCACCACCAGCCATTTTTATCAAGTCCATAGTTGCCATGGCCAAACCTGCACCATTTACCATACAACCCACATTACCATCAAGATCTACATAATTCAACCCAACCTCACGTGCTTCAACCTCAATCGGGTTCTCTTCACGCAAATCACGCATTTCTGCGTACGTTTTTCTTCTGTACAACGCGTTATCATCGATAGAAACTTTGGCATCCACCGCCATAATCAAATCATCAGAGGTCTTCAAAACGGGGTTAATTTCAAACAAACTGGCATCACTTTGCTCATATGCCTTATATAAGGCCGAGACAAATTTGAGCATTTCTTTAAAGGACTGCCCAGAAAGCCCAAGATTAAAAGCTATTCTTCTCGCTTGAAAAGGAAGCAAACCTGTTGCCGGGTCAATTTCTTCAGTAAAAATCAAATGAGGTGTTTTCTCCGCAACCTCTTCAATGTCCATTCCTCCTTCCGTGGAGTACATGATCATATTTCTACCTGTACCTCTGTTCAAAAGAACAGACATATAAAACTCGTTGGTTTCGCTATCCCCAGGATAATAAACATCTTCAGCCACCAAAACTTGGTGCACTTTTTTCCCTTCTGCCGAAGTTTGGGGTGTAATCAAATTCATTCCAATGATACTTCCAGCCAGCTCTTCAACTTCTTTCAGGTTTTTGGCCAACTTAACTCCTCCTCCTTTACCACGGCCTCCAGCATGTACTTGCGCCTTGATAACGTGCCATCCTGTTCCGGTTTCTTGAGTCAATTGTTTGGCTGCATCTACAGCTTCTTTTGCATTTCTGGCTACAATGCCTCGTTGGATTCGCACACCAAAACTGGCCAAAATCTCTTTTCCTTGATATTCGTGAAGATTCATTTAGAAGTAACTTTTAATTGCTGACAAAAATAGAAAACGAAAGGTAATTACCCTAAAGAACTTATACTTTAAAATCTTTAAAATCGAGTGGGTCAAAATTTTTGAAGTGTCCATTCATTTCTATTGTGGATTTCGTACGGTTTATACTCTCTAGAACGGCTGAAGTTGTTTCCAAATGTCTTTGAATAAACAATAACCTATCCGTTTCTTTGGGTACTTGAAGTAACTGATATTCTTGTTGGAAAGACAAACCCATTTTATGGGCAAGTGAATAGCTGTTGAACTGCTTTGGTGAGGTCTTTGTAAAGGGCACTTCCATTAAGTCATATAGTTTTTCAATCTTGTCCAAAACGGTTTTCCGAAGGGTATCATTGGCATCATTTTCAACATCCAAAAACTCAACTTCCCCTCCAGCATATAGCTTTCCTTCCATTTGATTCTCAAAGGACAAAACCCGAAACACCTGACGTGCTATGCACACTACGTCCATTTCTCCTCCTTCATAAGTATTTACTACTTCAACCAACTGTACCTCTGTTCCGTACGCAATGGAGTTATTGATATAGACCGGGATTCCAAAAGTTATGGCCTCATTCCTGCAATCATTGATAAGTTGTTTATAGCGTTCTTCAAAAATATGGAGAGGTACCGTTTCTCCTGGAAAGAACACGGACTGCAACGGGAATAGGGGTAATGTCATGCTGAATATTTGTCCTAAATTTACAATGACCGCATAGAAGTGACAAGAATATATGTTGTATTGTTTTGTTATTTTTATAACAATTTGTTATATTAATTTTAATTAAAAAATGCATTCTTGTAGAACTTCACTTCTTCTGTTAGATTTGTCAAAAGTTTATTTTTATGGATTCCAATACCCTGTTAGAAATCACCAAAGAATTTGATGCACCTTTATACGTATATGATGCGAATAAGATTGAATCACAGTTCAATCGCCTTAGCACCGCGTTCTCTGGAGTAGGCAAACTTCGCTTGAATTACGCCGCAAAGGCTCTTTCCAATATTGCCGTGCTCCGTTTGATGAACAAACTTGGCGCAGGTTTGGATACGGTTTCCATTCAAGAGGTTAAATTAGGCTTGATGGCCGGTTTTCAGCCGGAATCCATAATTTATACTCCAAATGGTGTTTCCTTGGAAGAAATTGAAGAAGCAGCGGCTCTAGGAGTTCAAATCAATATCGATAATCTGTCCATTTTGGAACAATTTGGGAATAAGTTTCCAAATATTCCCGTATGTATCCGCATCAACCCGCATGTAATGGCCGGTGGAAACTCCAACATTTCTGTGGGGCATATCGATTCCAAGTTCGGTATAAGCATTCATCAAATTCCGCACTTGTTGCGTATTGTTGAGCTTACAAATATGAATATCAACGGAATTCATATGCACACAGGGAGCGATATTTTGGACATTGATGTTTTCCTCTATGCTTCTGAAATATTGTTTGAAACCGCCAAAAATTTCAAAAACTTGGAATTCATAGATTTCGGGAGCGGATTCAAAGTGCCCTATAAAATGGGTGATATTGAAACCAATATTGAGGAATTGGGCAAGAAGCTTACCACCCGTTTTAACCAGTTTTGCGAAGAATACGGTAAAGAGCTAACCCTCGCTTTTGAACCCGGTAAATTCTTGGTCAGTGAAGCGGGATACTTTTTGGCCAAAGTAAATGTGGTAAAGCAAACCACATCCACAGTATTTGCAAGTATCGATTCTGGTTTCAACCATTTGATTCGTCCTATGTTATATGGTTCCAATCATGAAATCTCCAACATATCCAATCCTGAAGGAAGAGAGCGCTACTATTCTGTTGTAGGATATATTTGCGAAACCGATACTTTTGGCAGTAATAGAAGAATCAACGAGATTTCCGAAGGGGATATTCTATGCTTTAAAAATGCAGGGGCTTACTGCTTTACTATGGCCAGTAACTATAATTCAAGATATCGTCCTGCCGAAGTACTTTGGTATAACGGAAAAGCGCATTTGATTAGAAAAAGGGAGACTTTTGATGACATACTTCATAACCAAGTGGATGTTCAAGAATTATTTGAAAAACCTACGGTTAAAGCCGTTATGAAGTAGGGTATGGATGTATTGGCCATATTTATATCCATCACGTTTACTTTTTTGGCCGTACTACATTTTTATTGGTCGCTTTTTGGAATCAAAAGTCCAGAAAAGGTGATACCTGCTATTGGTGCTGAGAAAAAGGTAAAAACCCCAGGAAAATTGGCCGCGGCCCTGGTTGGTTTAGCACTATTGGGTTTTGCGCTTGTTTTTTTAAACAGGGTGATAATGTACCTTGATTTCTATTGGCTTAAGTACGTTTCTATAAGCATAGGCATGATTTTTATTGTGAGAGCTCTTGGCGATTTCAAATATGTTGGTTTTTTCAAAACTTCCAAAGACAGTAAATTTTCTGCTCTGGATACTCGTTATTACTCACCACTATGTTTGCTAATGGGCACGCTTATCTTAATATTGGAACTATTTTCCTGAACACTATTTTGGCATAATTTTCGTTAGTTTTGATAAAGTCCAAGGACTAAACCCTCAAAATCATGCTTATGCGTTCTATTTTTACTCTTTTTTCCCAAACCAGCTTATTACTTTTATTGGTGTCTGGATTTCACGCTCAAGCCCAATCTGTTGAATGGATCAGTTGGGAAGAAGCTGTCCAGTTGACACAAAACGAAACGAATCCAAAGAAAATATTTGTAGATGTTTACACCGATTGGTGCGGATGGTGCAAAAAAATGGATAAAGATACTTTTCAAAACCCTGAGGTTGCGGCTTATATGCAAGACAACTTTTACATGGTAAAGTTTGATGCCGAAGGAAAAGACCCTATCGAATATCAAGGTAAAACATTCAAATATGTACCTTCTGGAAGAAGAGGATATCATGAATTGGCAGCAGCACTGCTTCAAGGTAAGATGAGTTATCCTACTGTTGTATTTCTTGATGAAAAGCTAAATATGCTTTCTCCTGTTCCAGGATATCAAAAAGCGAAGCCTTTTCTAAAAATTGCCCGATATTTTGGGGACGATATTTACAAAAATCAGGATTGGAAGGAGTACGATAAGGCAAGTAGATAATTATCTACTATAATTCGGACTCTCTTTAGTAATGGTCACGTCATGAGGGTGACTTTCATGAATACCGCTCGCTGTGATTTTAACAAATCGTCCGGTTTCCTTTAAAGTTTCAATGTCTTTGGCACCACAATACCCCATACCAGCACGAAGGCCACCAATAAATTGGTGGACACTTTCAAAAAGGTCTCCTTTATAAGGTACACGACCTACAATACCTTCCGGAACCAATTTCTTGATATCATCCTCCACATCTTGGAAATAACGGTCTTTACTACCTTCCTTCATGGCTTCCACCGAACCCATTCCACGGTAGGATTTAAACTTTCGACCTTCATATATAATGGTCTCGCCTGGAGATTCTTTTGTCCCAGCCAACAAAGAACCTAACATTACCGTATCGGCTCCAGCCGCAATGGCTTTAGGAATATCGCCTGTATATCGAATACCACCATCAGCAATTACGGGTACTCCAGTACCTTTAATAGCAGCAGCCACTTCTAATACTGCGGAAAATTGAGGGAATCCTACTCCTGCAACTACTCGAGTTGTACATATTGAACCAGGTCCAATACCCACCTTTACAGCATCGGCCCCTGCTTCTACCAAATATTTTGCTGCTTCACCCGTGGCTATGTTGCCCACAATAACATCGAGTTCAGGAAATTTCTGTTTTACCGCCTTTAAAGCTCTAACAACTCCTTTGGAGTGCCCATGTGCAGTATCTATTACAATGGCGTCTACACCTGCATTTACCAGTGCCTCTGCCCTATCTACTGAGTCTGGGGTTACTCCAATAGCGGCTGCTACTCTAAGTCTTCCATATTGGTCCTTATTGGCAATAGGTTTTTGAGTGAGCTTGGTAATATCCCTAAAGGTAATTAGCCCTACCAACTTATTGTCATCATTTACTACAGGAAGCTTTTCAATCTTATTTTCCTGTAGAATAACCTCTGCTTCGGTCAATGATGTTCCTTCACTAACAGTAACCAGATTTTCGGCTGTCATTACTTCAGAAATAGACCTCTGTTCATTTTTCTCAAACCGTAAATCACGATTGGTGACAATACCTATTAATTTCTGTTCGTCATCAACTATTGGGATGCCGCCAATACTATGTTCCCTCATACTGGCCTTGGCATCCTTAACATAAGAATCCAATGGTAAAGTAACGGGGTCCATAATCATACCACTTTCCGCCCTTTTTACCTTTCGCACTTTATTGGCCTGTTGTTCAATGGTCATGTTCTTGTGGAGCACACCGATACCTCCCTCTCTAGCCATAGCAATGGCCATTTGTGATTCGGTAACCGTGTCCATTGCCGCAGAGACAATAGGAACATTGATACTTATATTTTTTGTAAACTTGGTTTGAATGCTTACTTCTCTGGGAAGTATTTCTGAATAACCAGGCACTAAGAGGACATCGTCATAGGTCAATCCCTCGCCAACAATTTTTGAAAGATGAGCTTCCATTGCAATTACGGATTAATTGCGTGCAAATATACCATATTTTATATGAAGTCTCACCTACATCACAAATCGATGATTTGGTTTGAAATATCATTTATTTTTATTTAGACTTGTTTTAAATAATATTATATTTGAGTATCAATTCAAATCTATGTGCACTGCCCTTAAATTTTTGAACCAGACCAAAAATGGACACTTTACGTTTTGTGATAATTCTAAACTATTTCAAATTACATTTAACAACTTGTGTTTTGAGTTCTATGAGTGGGAATTGGAGAATTTTAAATCCTACATAGCAGCACTGATGAAAACTAAATGGGATTCTCTCCATAAAGATACATTTCGGTCCAAAAAAGTACCTATTTCGGTGGGCAATAAATATTTTGTTATACTTGTCTCGGAGGAAGAACTTTTTGAATTGGATGCATTATTGAATCTTGAGACAAAAAAGATACCTATGCTACATGCCAAAGACATCAACTACAGGTTTATAGAAAACTAGCTTCCTAAGTGTTCTCAGGAGTTAGTAGGTTTGAAAGCGGCACTAGGATTCTGCCGCTTTCTTTTTTAATCAATCTAAATACAAATACCTGAAAAACAACTATTTAAATCGTTTCTAAGTCAAGGCAATTTTAATTTTATAGGGAATAAAAAAATTGATTGTTATGCCTATAAGATCAGCCACAAATTGTACGAATTGCACAAACTTTACAAACGGTAGTACTTGTGTTCAACACAATATTCCAGTATCTGAAAGACATACTTGTGATAGTTTTTCCATGAAGGATGCCCTAAAGGATGATATGAACTGCGGAACATGTTCCCGTTTTAGTACACCTACATGTCCGCACCCTGGAAAAGCATCAAAAGAAATGTTATGTTCCAAGTGGGCTCCACAGGCTGTTGCCTAAGTAAAAGTCTATAATTTCACTTGCAGGGTTGTATAAAAAGTTCTAGGCTCAGCGGGAATAATTCCTGGACCAGGATATCCGGTGGCCCTTCGAGTAAAATACGAATTGTCCAAAACATTATTGATTCCGGCTTCTAGCCGGAATTTTTTATAGGTATACGAAAAGGAGAGGTCCATGATATCATACGCTGGAATGGTTCCTTCAATGCCCCGCTGGTTGTCGTTGACATCTTGTGGTGCGTTGGTCGCGTCTGTAAATTGTTCAGATAAGTAGGTATACTGAAGGCTTCCCAAGAAATTTCCATAACCAAAACTAACACCTGTTTTCAGGTTGATTTCCGGAATAAACTCTACTTGATTTCCTTCAACATTGTTTTGCTCAGACTGAGTGTATTCTGAATTTGTCCACGCTAAGTTGATGAAGTAGTTCAACTTGACCTTCTCCAAACCTGGAAACGCTATTTTTTTAATATTTAAGTCTGCAAATGATTCAAGACCATAAATAAATGCCGTACCTATATTTCCTCGAAAACGCACCACCCTTCCCGTTTCTACCTCTTCTCCAAGTGCATTCGTTCTTGTTTCATTGCGCAATACTTCTCCTAATCGCTCATCATACAATAGACCGTATCCACTTAAATCATAATTCAAAACTTCATTTAATCTTCCTCTTATTCCCAAATCAGCAGTGAATCCATCCTCGTCAGAAATATTAGGGTCTATTTGAAATGAGGGATTTACCACGCGGATATCACTAAAGGTAACCGAGCGATAATTCTGCGAAAAATTACCATAAACTTCAACTGTATTTGACGGCTTAAAGGAAGCACCCAGACCTAACAACAAAAAGTTTCTCTCAAAAGTTCTATTGTCCTGCACTTCTTCATTCAAAAGTGGGTTGCCAGCTAAGTCCAAAACGATATTCTGAAAGCTACCCTCACTCTCGGTCTTGATATATTCGAAACGAAAGCCTGGGGTTATAGAGAACTTTTTAGATAGATTAAAGATGTTTTCTCCAAATAGGGCAACGTTCAAATTGGGAAATTCAAATTGAGATTGGCGTTCAAAATTGGGAAAATCATCGTCCGCAAATTCGAAATTTGGATTGGCATCATTACTACCAGGGCCTTGTCTTTGATCATTTGAGGTTTGATAGTACTTTGATCCCAAAAGCAAAACAGCATCCTTATTGTTCACTTTGTACCTTGTCAAAATACGGGCCTCCGCACCCCAATTATAAAAGTTATCAACCAGTAACTCCCTAGGTTCTTCCGGGTCATCAGGTTGTGAGACTCTATTAGTTCTGAATCCAAGTGCCTGTCTTGAAGCGTCTAAGGCAAAAAGATTAATACTAAAGTCGGTTTTTGGCGAAAATTGGTGTTCCAGTCTCAGGGAAAATAGCTTCCAATCAACATCGAACCAATTGCGGTCACGATTACTGAATTCAGGATCTTCCAAGAATTGTACATCTGTAAGTCCTCCAGGTTGCTTTGCCAGATAATTTAGGAGTGTAGTCTCCAAGGCCAGACTGGTTTTTCTTGACAATTGGTATTTAAAATGCCCAAAATAATTACGGCTACCAAATCTGGAATTAGGTCGAAATCCGTTACCTTCTTTATAGTTGAAATAGGTGTAATAACTGAAGTCCCCAATAGTTCCAGATAAACTATTAAAGCTAGTTTTTAAATCAAAAGAGCCTACGGTCTGTCTGGAAACCCATTCCAATTTTTTGTTGGGGTTTGGCTTGTTAAACTTAAAGTTTACCAAACCTCCAAACTGCGGACCATATTGGAGTGAAGCCGCTCCCCGAACTACTTGAATCTGATCCAAAGCTTCCGCAGGTGGGGTGTAATAGCTCTCTGGATATCCTAGTGCATCGGCACTTATGTCATAACCATTTTGACGTACATTGAAGTTGGCCGTACGATTCGGGTCCAATCCCCTACCCCCAATGTTTAACTGTAACCCTGCATCACCATAATCAAAAATATTGAGTCCTGCTACTTGACTGTAAAGCTGCCTCGGGTTATTTGCTGCTAAATTACCTGGAATGTTTCCCACAAGGACTACCTCACTTTTCTTTCCAGCATAGATTGCGGTGCCTTCTACGGTTTTTAGTTTCTGAAGAGCAAAAACCTTTTCCCGTTCTTGGGTAAGAATAACTTCTGAAAGTTCTTGAACGGCCAATGCTTCAAGTTGAAACTGTAACTCTCTGGATGCCGTTAGCTCCAAGGTTTCCTCAATCACGCTGAATCCGTAAGCAAAAATGACAATGTCGTAAACACCAGGCTCAATATTATCAATTGTAAATTGGCCATCTTCCTCGGTAATACTTAAGGTTTGGTTTTGCCTTAGGTAAGCTTCGGCACCCAGTATTGGAGCACCTTGCCCATCAGTTACTATCCCGCTAACGGTAATTTGACTAAAAACCGAAGCGCTGAACAATAAAAAGCACGCAATATTAAATGCCTTTGATATCATCTTTAAAAGGGATTATCCATTTTTTGTGGTGAAACGATTCTTTTTCTTCCACTAAGTTTATTGTAGTGTCAATATAATCCGTACTCCGACGTCCATTGAGTGTGACATAGCTTTCCACATAAACTTCAATGTTCTCGTGACCTTGACTTTCGAAGTGATTTTTTAGGTAGTGGGCATATTCCAAAATGAAATCAGGTTGAAAAGACATTTGCTTCTCCTGAAAAGGGGTTAAGAAATCTGAATTATCTACATAAAACCACTTTCCCGACTTACCATCCACAATTTTGAATTGAGAATACCCAGCCTTTTCAACAAGCATGACCCGCCATGAAAACCGATAGCCTTCTTCAGTCCAAAACAATTCTCCCGGGTACGCTAAGTAACGCCATGGCAATAGTAATTGAATACTAAAAAATAGAGTCAACGTTCCGTATACTAGTTGTTTTCGCAGCTTTGGTTGCAAATTGAACTGAATTGCATTATCGAATGTTGATTTATTGATTCTTAACAGTGTTGCAAAAAATTGTAGGATTCTATGGTGCGTACCGCTACTGAAGAAAATAAGGGAAGAAACAATCATTATATAGGGAAACATTCCAATATTGAACAGAATCCGGGTCATTACATGAAAAACCACTACAAAGAAAAAAGCAACCCAACGTGTGGGTTTATAGAGCAAGAAAAAAGGAATGGTCAAATCGTAAAGAGCCCCAAACCAACTAAAACCATAGTGCACCCAACGGTATCCCATAAGTTCGCCAATCAGCGGTAAATCTATTTTGGAGGGCAACCATATGCGCAATGGCGTAGCGTCCAACAACCAATCTGAATTTAATTTGGCCAAACCAGCATAAACGTAAACTATCGCCAAAAGCAATTTGATGGCATCCACGTTCCACTTGGGAACAAACTGAAATCTTTTTTTAGGGTTCAACTTGGCATCTACGGAAAAGTAGGCATTTGCGGGAATAAAAATCAGCAGAAATGATAGGATACTGATAAAGTAATAGTGATTGAGATACGTGGTCTTATCCATCAATTCGATGTAGGTAAAGCAGAGAAAAAAAGTAACGATGGCTATCCGATACTTATATCCAATAAGCACTAAAATTGAAGCAAGGCCACATAAGATAAAAAGGAGATATGTCCAGTTTCCAAACGGCTTTACCCATTCAAAACCATAATAGGAAAAATGGAATTTGGGTTCCAGGTACAGGCTTTCAATCCAGCCATTGTGCCAAAACCGGATGATACTCCAAATCATCATAATTCCAAAAAAAATGCGAAAGACCGCCAATGAGGCGGCCTCTGCATTTTTGGAAAGATATACATCAATTCTTTTTTTCATTAGTCTCCATCGGCATCAACAAAATCGATGGCAATACTCATAGCAGATACCATATCGACCTTTAGCAAGGATACCGCACGTTGAACCTCATCGTAAGCCGCGAACATATCTGCAGCTGGATTATTTGTTTCGATTTCGGTTCTGAACGGCTGTAATGCTCCAACAGCGGTTCGTGCACTTTCAAACTGACTTAGAATATCATCACGAAGACTTTCTTCGCCAAGTGCTGCTAGATAAGAAGCTAAACTTTCGCCAGTATTCTCCGTTCCAAATTCAACACCATTAAAAAAGTCTTGGACCGCATTAAGACCATCTTGAAATAATTGATTGGAAAGTTCTGGGTAAAAGAATGCCTCTATCGTGTTTGGGGCTTGATTACCTGTAAACACTCCTAAAGGAATACCCATTTTACCAGCCCTTAAAAACTTTTCGTAGTAAAAAATAAAGTCATTTACGTATCTATCTACCGAGGCAGTGGCAGAAGAACCGTCGTTAGTTACAAACGTATCTCTATAACCATCTTGCCAGGCATCACGAACGGCGGTAACCCTTGTCTGGATGTCGTTCAAGACATCTTGGACATAGGTAACATATGCATTTCCAGTATCCGCATCTGCAAAAACAGCTACGATTTCAGCATCAGTTGCAGCAACACCGTTCAACAGATAATCAAGCGCAGGAAATCCTTTAGTGTCTCGGTTTGAAGGTAAATCCAAATTATACGTTCCAGTGGCAATATGGGTTTCAATCAATTCAAAATCCGTAGGATACGTATTAATGTTTAATCTAAGTCCATTATCTTCTGCTGGACCAATCTCAAACATTGAGATAAGCTGCCAAGTTCTATAGGCATCAATCCAAGCTGCTCTAAAGTTTCTTAGGTTGTCTTCATTGATGTCACCTTGAAATCTTTCAAAATCCGATTGGACAACATTGAAAATGTCCAAAAAGTTATTGTAAGAAGGAAGAATTATATTATCCGCCCAATTGGTCAACATTGCACCGCGGTCAAAAGTAACGGATGCACCATCATCATCCGTAACCCCATCATCATCAGTGATACCCACACCATCAGTTGGGTTTTCCGTGTCACCTCCATCAGAAGAGCAGGCCCAAATAAGAAGGGCCATAAACAGAGAAAAAATCCAAAAAAAACTTCTTTTCATTATATTTCTTTTTAATTCACATAGCATTTATTCATTTTGTCTTGAAGCGCAATTAATCAACCTCTGCAACCGTAAAACTAAACTTAGCGGCAATGGCTTCAGCAACGGTATTAAGATTCTCTTCGGTTACATTCCAAAACCCATTCGTTGGCTCGTTGTAAATTGTATCTAAGTATCCTAGTACTTCGTCTCTGGTGAAATAGAAACTCAAATCCGTACCTGGTAATCTTAAAAATTGTAAACTATAAATAAAACCATACGCCTCAGATAAATCATGGAAAGTAGTTCCTGGTTGAGCACCACCTAAACCAGCAATACCCGCCTTCAGATAGTGCACAGCTCTAACTGCTACTACCGTGGCAATTTGTTCTCTTAGGATATCAGCTTGGGCATCACGCTCAGCATAGTCTTTGTTGATAATGGCTGTTCTACCTGCTTTGTATGCATCAAAAATAGCGGCGGCAGTACCATCAAAATTAGCCTCTACATTGTCAACGTATTTATATAAGAATTCATCAGAACCTGAACTGAAAGCACTTGGATCCGCTCCTTCAAGTAAAGCAGCTACCGGATTTTCACCATCTGCAGCCACACCAAAGAAGTACCCATAAGCTTCATCCCAGTCATGCTCCATATCGGTATAGTTTTTACCATCCACGATAACCTCATTGTCATTGTCATCTTCAAATTGAGCTAACTGACCAGGATCAGTATAATTATTAAGAATCTGGTCTGATACAAAAGCACCCGTAAGACCCTTGATAAAAGCTTGGTCTAGCTCCAGCCCCCTTCCATTTACATAGCGTGTTGAAGAGCCATCGGGCAATTGGCCTGCATTACCTTCCGTAGCTACTTGGTTCCAAAAAGGAAATACATCCTCAACCTGCTCTGTAATGTATCCATCAAAATCAGCTTTAACGGTAGATGACGCTATAGATGGTAAAAGTTGGGTAAAGACAAAAGAACCCGCGGTTTTATTTCTTATCTGCTTATCCGAAGCATTTAAATCCGCATCGCTAAAATCGGCAGCTCCTTCCATATGAGCAAACGCCGCATCTATTTCATCTTCTGTTGAGGTATTGTCTCTTAATAATGCAAGGATTTCACTGGCCATCAACAGACGGGTAGTTTGTCCGCTAAAGCTAACCGTGGATTCCCCATCTCGTTCAAAGATATAGGTTGCGGGAATTTCAACGGCCGTTGTACAAGGAGTACATGCACTTCCTCCGCAGTCTACACCAGTTTCATCACCATTTTGAATTCCATCATCACACGTGGCAACTACCATATCATCATCCATATCCATATAATCGTCATCCGAACATGAGGTAAAGAGTAGAGAAAATATGGCTATCAATAGAAGATTTCTTGAAAACATTCTTGTTTATTTAGATTAAATATACTTTAATTGAGCAGCGAAAGTAGAGCACCTATTGCATTTAAACAAGAGTTATCTAGAATAAGTTTAAATAAATTTAAGATTTAACAATATGGAAATATTTATACGCCAGAAGCTCAATGATATACAGAAAACAACTCGGTAGCTTTGTTGTAAGCTGCTTCAAAAACCATCCAGTTCACTCCGGTATCCACTTTTTGAGATGTGAAATAAGAAAGCATTTTCTCAGTAGGCATATTCCCTGTCAATTCATCTTTGGCCATAGGACATCCACCAAAACCTTGAACAGCTCCATCAAACCTTCTGCAACCCGCCTGATAAGCAGCCTCCACTCTTTCATGCCACTTTGTTGGTGTGGTATGTAAATGAGCGCCAAACTCGATTTCTGGGTATTTTGGAATCAAATTGGAGAACAAATAATCAATTACCTCTGGGGTAGAACTTCCTATGGTATCGGACAAGGATAAAATCCCAACACCCATAGCAGCCAATCTTTCTGTCCATTCTCCAACAATTTCAACATTCCATGGGTCCCCGTACGGATTTCCAAAACCCATAGAAATGTATGTGACCACTTTTTTGTTTGTTTTATTGGCAATTTCCAAAATACCCTTCAGCGTTTCTACGGATTGCGCTATGGTCTTATGGGTATTCCGCATTTGGAAGTTTTCGGAAATGGAGAAAGGATACCCTAAATAATTTATTTCTTCATGTTTAGAAGCGTCAGAGGCTCCTCTTACATTGGCCACAATAGCCAAAAGTTTACTTCGAGTCTTTGATAGGTCCAACGCATGTAAAACCTCAGCCGTGTCCACCATCTGCGGGATAGCCTTTGGAGAGACAAAGCTCCCAAAATCTATGGTGTCGAAACCACATCCTAGAAGAGATTGTATGTACTTGACTTTTTCCTTAGTAGGAATAAAAGTTTTGATGCCTTGCATGGCATCCCGGGGGCATTCTATCAGTTTTACTTCAGACATAATGGGCTATAAAAATACCACTATTTATGATAGTAGCAGATAGACTGCGATACCCACAAAAACAACAATCTGGGTCCATTTTAGTACAATTCCCGCTTTGACATTTTTTGTAACAAATTTGGAAATACTGCCTGAAAGCATGGCTATACTACCAAAAATAATTAAGGTTACCGCGATAAAAAGAAAACCTAGAACATAAAATTGAACCACATGGTTCATATCTGTACTAAATAAAAAACCAGGAAAAAAAGCCAAGAAGAATATGGTCACCTTCGGATTGAGCACATTCATGGTAAACCCTGTCCAAAACAATTTACGCGGAGCTTGTTTGGATGTTTTTGATGCCGATATCTCTATTTGTGCTTCACTACGAAAAACCTTGAAAGCCAAATACAACAAATATGCAACTCCAAACAGTTTTATCAACCAAAAGAGGGTATCGCTTCTTTTTATAATCTCTGATACGCCAAATGCCAACAAGGTAGTATGCACCAAACATCCTGAGGCTAATCCCAAAACAACAGCAAGACCCGATTTGACCCCATTCGCTAAACTTTGAGTCAATACAAAAATATTATCAGGTCCCGGAGAAATTCCCAAAATGGCAGTAGATAGAACAAATCCACCCAATACGGGATAACTAATAGTTAAACCAATGAGCAATGTCTCAAGCATGGACTGCCTTTCTGGCCCGTTCTAAGATGGCCTGATTGATTCTTTTTACCAAACTTGGGCCTTCGTACACAAAACCAGTGTACAGTTGAATCAAATCTGCACCTGCATCCAACTTTTCAAGTGCATCCTCTGGGGAATGTATACCCCCTACTCCAATGATTGGAAAAGATTTATTACTGTTCTCTGCCAAGAAGCGAATAACCTCGGTGCTTCGTTTTGCAAGGGGTTTTCCACTTAACCCGCCTTTTTCTTCGGTTAAAATCAGGAGAGATTTTAAGTCTTTTCGAGCAATGGTGGTATTCGTTGCTATTACCCCATCAATTCCCGTAGTGGTCACTATTTCAATGATGTCCAATAATTGGTCGTCGGTCAAATCCGGTGCAATTTTAAGTAGAATAGGTTTTTGTTTAGCAGCCTGTTTCTTGGCCATTTTATTATTTTGTTGCTTCAATTTGTTCAGCATATAGGTCAAAGGCCCTCTATCCTGTAATTCACGCAATCCTGGAGTGTTTGGAGAGCTTACGTTCACAACAAAGTAGTCCACATGTTCAAATAAAGCTTCATGGCATATAAGATAGTCCCTTACCGCATCCTCGTTTGGTGTAGCTTTATTTTTTCCAATGTTTCCACCCACTAAAACACGATGCTTTTTCTTCAACTGATCCACCGCTTCAAACACACCCTTGTTATTGAATCCCATTCTATTGATAATAGCTTGGTCTTCTATCAATCTAAAAAGTCGTTTTTTAGGATTGCCAGATTGCGGTTTTGGGGTCAAAGTGCCTATCTCAACAAAACCAAAACCATAATCGGAGAACTCATTGTATAATTTGGCATCTTTATCAAATCCGGCGGCCAAACCTACCGGGTTTTTAAACTTGAGTCCGAAAACTTCTCGTTCCAACAGGGAATCTTCAACCACAAACTTTTTGCGCATAAGCCCTCCCATTCCCAATTTGGAAAGTAGTTTAATCATAGTAAATGAAAAATGATGGGCGTTTTCTGCATCCAACAGAAAAAGCAAGGGGCGTATCAGAAGCTTGTACATTCAGAAAAACTTTATACAAAAATAGAAACTCTAAAAACCCAATGTAAGGAATCTGCTATTTTTCATTAACTGAATTGTCAACCTGCATTGGACTCATGGAAATCATACCACAAAGTTCAACATACAAATCATACTGTTTCTGGTTGAATGTCCCCAACAACCGTCTATCAATACTTCTGGAATTACTTTTCATACTATCCAAAAGCTGCCGATACTCATACGACATTTCCATCAAAACTGAGGGTGGACTCTCTTGATGCTTATTGAGAAGGGATTTAGCTTTATTCTTTAGATAGGTGTTTCTTACTTCAAGTTCAGCACTCCAGTTTTTTAAGCTCTCTCTTTGTTCTTCGTTCAATTGGAAAACTTCAATGATAGTCTCGTTGTCCTTCCCTCCAACACCTAAGGTGCAATCCATCTGGGCGGAAGAAAAAAAGAAAGAGAATAAAAGTGCAAATAGTAGTAGTTTTTTCAAATAGCTGTTGTTTAATTATCAGAAAGATAGGAGCTACCTTAAAGGTTTAAGCAAAATCACGATTGAATAAGCATTATTTTTGTTGAAAAGCACTTTATGGAGCAATTATTACCCCGTTTTTTGGAATATGTAGCTATAGATACCCAAAGCGACCCTTATTCCAAAACAACCCCCAGCACTGAAAAACAGCTTAATCTGGCCAAAAAATTAGTTACGGAACTACATTCCATAGGAATGGAAGAAGTTTCGATTGATGTTAATGGATATATTATGGCTACGCTTCCCAGTACTATTGAAAAAAATGTACCCGTAATTGGCTTTATAGCGCATATGGACACTACTCCGGATTTTACTGGAAAAGGTGTCTCCCCCCAAATAGTAAAAGAATATGATGGTGGGGATATTGTGCTAAACAAAAGAAAAGACATAGTGCTATCTCCAGACTATTTTCCTGAACTGTTACAGTACACGGGTCAAACTTTAATTACTACAGACGGTACTACGCTTCTAGGGGCCGATGACAAAGCGGGGGTGGCCGAAATTATAACGGCCATGGAGTATTTACGCGAACATCCTGAAATTAAGCACGGTAAGATTAGAGTAGCCTTTACTCCTGATGAAGAAATTGGAAGAGGCGCCCACAAGTTTGATGTCAAGAAGTTTGGTGCAGAATGGGCCTATACCATGGATGGTAGCCAAATTGGAGAATTGGAGTTTGAAAATTTCAATGCGGCTGGTGCAACTATAAAAATAAAGGGCAAAAGTGTACACCCAGGTTATGCCAAAGATAAAATGGTCAATGCCATACACATTGCCAATCAATTTTTAAGTCTGCTACCCCAGCATGAGGTTCCGGAAAAAACCGAAGGACGTGAAGGCTTTTTTCATGTCCATAAAATTAAAGGAGGTATTGAGGAAGCAGAGATAGAACTTATTGTACGCGACCATGATGCCCAACATTTTGAAGCCAGAAAACAGCTATTGAAAGATATTGTTGAAAAGCTATCCCTCAAATTTGGTGATTCTATTGATTTAAATATTGAAAATCAGTATTTTAATATGCGAGAAAAGGTAGAACCTGTTTTTCACATTGTTGAGATTGCAGAGGAGGCGATGAAATCCCTGAATATTGAACCTATCATAAAACCCATTAGAGGCGGAACCGATGGTTCACAATTAAGCTTTATGGGATTGCCTTGCCCCAACATATTTGCAGGAGGGCACAATTTTCATGGAAAATATGAATATGTTCCCTTGGAAAGCATGCAAAAAGCGGTAGAAGTCATTGTAAAAATCTGTGAGCTTACTGCAATTCAAATCAAATAATATGACCACATCTGAAAAAATAGAAGCATACTATGAAAAGGAACATCCTTTTAAGGAAGGGATTGCAATCCTAAGAGGTATAGCAAAACAAACCGAAGCCAAAGAGGATTATAAATGGAATTTTCCGGTGTATACCATAGGAAACAAAAATGTTTTGGGTATTTGCAGGTTTAAGCATCATTTTGGAATTTGGTTCTTCAATGGTTCTTTTTTGAAAGACCCAAGAAAGGTGCTGGAGAATGCTCAAGAAGGGAAAACCAAAGCAATGCGCCATTGGAAATTTAGTGCAATTTCCGAGATTGATTCTGAGAATGTGTTAGCTTACATGATGGAGGCCATAGAAAACCAAAAAAATGGTCTTGAGTTAAAAACTGAAAAGAATAACAAGGATTTAGTGATTCCAGAAATTCTAAAAGAATATCTAGACGGACAAGAAGCTTTGAAAAAAGCATTTCAAGATTTTTCCACGTACAAACAAAAGGAGTTCTGTGAATTTTTAATGGAGGCCAAACAAGAGACCACCAAAAAGAAAAGATTGGAAAAAATTGTCCCCCTTATCAAGCAAGGCGTAGGATTAAATGATAAGTACCGGTAATAGTGTTTTACTCTGAAAACTGTTATTTAGGTAACTTCCATCCATTATGGTAGGTTGCCGTGAGAAATTGGTTTGCGTTTTCCTCTGTAAACTTGTTTTTTTCTTCATCCCAATAAATACGATTCCCTGTTTTATAGGCCACATTGCCCATGTGAGAAACAATTGCCGTGTCATAGCCCACCCGTATTGGTGCATTTAGTACAGATGAATCTCGGGTTTTTACCGCTTCAATAAAGTTTTGGGTATGCAAATCCAATCCGTTTGTGCCATCACTTATTTTTAAGGGTATCTTTTCCATTCTGTCTATGCCCTCTTTTCCCCAGCCTTGAAATTCTTTTTCCGGAATGACTTCCCACCCATCTCTATCCAAAACCAAAGTTCCCATATTTCCTATAAAGGCTATTCCATGATTTCTACCATAGTTACCGCCATCTATCCCGGTAGCATGTTCCCATAAAATAGAGAACTGGTCAAATTCAAAAACCGTTTGTAAGGTATCAGGAGTCTCAGAAGCATCGTTTGGATAGGCAAACTTACCTCCTAGGGCCATAACTGAATTTGGACGGGATGCTTTCATTCCATAAAGCGCATAATCCATTAAATGTACGCCCCAGTCAGTCATGAGCCCTCCTGCATAATCCCAAAACCATCGAAAGTTAAAATGAAATCTATTTTGGTTAAAGGCCCTTTTCGGAGCAGGCCCTAACCACATATCATAATCAACACCTGATGGCACCGTACTATCTGGAACAACAGTTACTGGCTTCATCCATCCCTGATACGCCCATGCTTTTGCCAATCGTATTTGACCCAATTTACCAGAATGGACAAAATCAATGGCATCCTTAAAATGAGGTTGACTACGTTGCCATTGACCAATCTGCACCATGCGGTCGCTGGCTTTTACATGTTTGAGCATTATATCACACTCTTGTACCGAATTGGCAATGGGTTTCTCGCAATACGCATCTTTACCTGCCATAATAGTATCCGTCAATTGCAGGCAATGCCAATGATCGGGAGTACCAATAATGACCACATCAATATCTTTATCTTCAAGCATTTTTCGGTAATCCCCATACAACTTCGGTTTCTTAATATTTGCCTTTTTTAGTTCATCTACTCTGGACTTAAGTACATTTTCGTCAACATCGCATAGGGCAACCACCTGTACATCGCTAATTTTTAACATGGAGAGTAAATTGGCAAAGCCCATTCCTTTACAACCAATAAGACCTACTTGTATTTGATCGTTTGGACTGACCCTTTTTCTGAGGGTAGCTAATAATTCAACAGGAAAAAAGAAAGATGCCCCTACGCCAGTAGCAAGGAGAGTGCTTTTCTTCATGAAGTTTCTGCGGGTAACCATGATTAACTTATTTGTTGTAACAAGTTACCATTTTACCAATGAACAAAAAAAACGCTGACAGTTGCCAGCGTTTTCAAGTTTTACAGATAAATAAAATCATTTTTTTGAGGGAGGAGCACTTAACTTCTTGCTCATTTCCATGGAAATGGCGGAGCGGTCAAACTTTAGTCGACCTGCCATAGTCTCAATTACGCAAGAAAAGTCTTTTTCATTCAACTCTACTATTTTCCCGTAGAGTCCACTTTTCGTAATGATTTTGTCCCCTTTCTTTAGTTCCGAAGCAAACTTCTTCTCATCCTTCTGACGTTTGACCTGTGGGCGAATCATAAAAAAATACGCCACCACAAAAATCAGTATCAGTGGTAAAAATTGTCCTATATTTTCCATGTATGGGAAGGGTCTTATTTAACCGGACCAGCTTGTACTGGGGCCGCATTTTTTGGGTTTACAAATGCTTTGATTCTAAGAATCTCAGAGCCTTTTTGTGTGTTTGCCGTAACGGTAATTGTCTTTGTCACTTGGTTTTGACCAGACCCATTGAACTTCACCAACAACTCACCACTTTCTCCTGGTGCGATAGGTGTATTTTTCGGATACTCGGGCACTGTACACCCACAGCTGCTCTTTGCATCTGTAATAATCAACGGCGCATTACCAGTGTTGGTAAATTTAAAAAGCGTTTCTTGAGGGGTACCTTGCGTAATGGTACCAAAATCATGTTCAGATACATCAAAAGTCATTACAGGTAAGTTTTTCTGGGCTGCATCTCTTGTTGAAGCATTGTCCACATTATCAGCCACAATTTTGCTGGAAGCCTTGTCCTTGCAAGAAAGACCAACAAATGCCATTACCATAACCAAGCTAAAGATTGTTGTTATTCTTTTCATTCTTAAGATTTTGTTTTTTCAAAAATAATCAATTAAAAAATTATTGAAGGCCCCTTCCCATTTTTTGCAATCGACCTTCTTTCTTATACTCTTTGGCCAACTTGTCCAATACACCATTAATGAAGATGCTGCTTTTGGGAGTGGAATACTCTTTGGCTATTTCAAGATATTCGTTCAGAGTTACTTTTTCCGGTATTGAAGGAAAATTAAGCAACTCACATATCGCCATTTTAAGGATAATGGAATCTATTTCAGCAATCCTATCATTATCCCAATTTGGGGTTTTCCCTTCTATCTCCTTTTCCCATTGAGCATCATTTAAAAGAGTTTTAGTGAGCAGCTTCTTCGCAAAATCCAAATCCTGCTCATCTTTTAACAACCGCGGTAGAAAATAATTGTCCCCTACCTTGGAATCTGCTTTTTTAAGACGTTTTAAAAGAAAGGTGTTCACAATGGGGAAATCATCAATCCAAGTCAGCTTATCATCCTCAAAATACTCATAGATTTTCTCATTGGGTGCTATCACATTCTTGAACAAATCCAATACCAACTGTTTGTCTTCATCATAACTGCTCTTACCACTTGTCATGTAAGACTTGTAAAAAGAACTGGCTAAAACATCTTTGAGAATAATTTTTACATAATCCTCATTTAAGTACCAATTGTTGAGTTTTCGCTTGGAAGTATATTCTTTAAGAAGAGGATTCTGGGCAATTTGAACCAAAAGTTGATTTTTGACAAACTTTTCAGGAGTGGGATAGCTATCCTCCTCCGTAGCCAGATACTTTTTTGAAGACAGCTCTACATATTTTTCAGCCAAGGCATGTAACTCCTTTATTAGGCTGAGCATCAAAACATAGAGCACGTACATATTGTCTATGCTCATCTTCAGAAACTTTTGTTGTTTTTCCAAAGATTCGTCTTTGGATTGAATCAATGCGTAGATACATTGCATCACTTTTACACGGATGTGCCTTCTTGTTAGCATTTAAAAGAACTTTAAAGTCGTTTTTTGGCTTTTACAGCGCAAAAGTAATCTTATATTTTAATCCCTCCCACTCAAGTTCCTTTCTTATCAGTTTTATAACATTTATTTCAATATTGATCATCTATATTTGCCCGGCTATTGTTTAAAACTCTGACCACCTTTTCTCCTGATGAAGGAACTAAAACACCTTACTAAGTATTTTAAAAAATATCGGCTCAAGTTGTTGCTGGGTATAGTAATTACGATTATTGCCAGATTATTTTCATTGGTAGTCCCAAATTATGTCAACCAATCTATTGGAGTTATTGAAAACTATTTGGGAGATACCATTTCCTTATCTCAGGCCAAATCCACTTTGTTTCAATACATTTTAATTATTGTTGGGACTGCCTTGCTTTCAGCTCTGTTCACTTTCTTGATGAGACAAACTATCATAAATGTTTCACGGTACATTGAATATGACTTAAAAAACGAGGTCTTTGACCACTATCAAATTCTTACGCTCGATTTTTATAAAAAGAACCGGATTGGGGATTTGATGAATCGTATAAGCGAGGATATCAATCAGGTTCGGTTATATGCGGGTCCGGTTATCATGTATGGCATGAATACGGTCACCATTTTCATCTGTGTCATAACTATAATGTTTATTAAGGCCCCTACCTTGGCAGCTTATACACTTATTCCTCTACCTGTTCTTTCTGTTCTGATTTATCAAATCAGCAAGATAATCCACCTAAGAAGCACCAAAGTGCAGGAGTTTCTATCATCACTATCCACATTTGCACAAGAGTCTTTTTCAGGGGTGGCAGTGATAAAGGCGTACGGTATAGAACCACAAGTAAATCAAGAACTGCAAGGTCTGGCCATTGAAGGAAAGGATACCAGTATGGATTTGGCCAAAGTAAACGCTTGGTTTTTTCCACTTATGATTTTGCTCATAGGTATCAGCAACATCATCGTTATCTACTTTGGTGGACAAATGTATATTGATGGAAAAATAGCATCCTTCGGGCTAATTGCTGAATTCATTTTATACGTAAACATGCTTACATGGCCTGTAGCCGTAGTGGGTTGGCTCACATCCATTGTACAAAGGGCCGAAGCTTCTCAAAAACGCATCAATGAGTTTTTATTGGTAGAACCTGATATTATTAATGAAGTAAGTACAGATACACCCATTGAAGGGAATATCGAATTTAGAAATGTGACCTTTACTTATGAGGATACGGAAATAACAGCCCTAAAAAATGTTTCGTTTTCCATAAAGGCCGGACAAACTGTGGCCATTCTGGGAAAAATAGGTTCCGGAAAATCCACCATTTTAGATTTAATAGCCAGACTTTACGATACTTCGTCAGGCGATATTTTAATTGACGGCAAACCAATTAGAAAATTAAATCTGAATGATTTACGACTGGCAATCGGTGCAGTTCCGCAAGACGCTTTCCTTTTTTCAGATACCATAGAGAACAACATACGGTTTGGGAACGAACATGCAAGTTTTGATGAAATTGTTGAAGTGGCTAAAAAAGCAGTAGTCCATAATAATATTGAGGGGTTTGCCCAAAAGTATGATACCATTTTGGGCGAAAGGGGAATAACGCTGAGCGGAGGTCAAAAACAACGGGTTTCCATTGCCCGTGCTCTTTTAAAAGACCCAAAAATATATTTGTTTGATGATTGCCTATCTGCTGTTGACACAGAAACAGAAGAAGAAATCTTGAACAATTTAAAACAGGCTTCCAAGAACAAAACCACATTAATTGTAAGTCACCGGGTCTCTTCTGCCAAGAATGCAGACCACATAATTATTTTGGACCAAGGTGAGATTATTCAAGAGGGAACCCATGAGGAATTGAATAGCAAGGATGGGTACTACAAGGAACTTTACCAAACCCAACTCTCCGAGAAAGAATGACAAAAAAGTTGCTGAATTAGCATTTTTTTTACATTTTTGGTAGAAATATTCGCCAAAGCGTTAAAACATACCTATACTTTATGAGTGACAAAGAAATTATGGACCAGGAGGAAATATACTCCAAAGTCCTACGGGCAGGAAGGAGAACCTACTTTTTTGATGTTAGAAGTACAAAAGCTGGTGATTATTATTTGACCATAACCGAGAGCAAAAAATTCACCCATGACGATGGGTCTTTCCACTATAAAAAACATAAAATTTATCTCTACAAAGAAGATTTTACTGCTTTTAAGGAAATAATGGAAGAAATGATGGACTACATCATTGATGAGAAAGGTCTTGAGGTAATTTCCGAAAGACATAAGAAAGATTACAAGAAGGAGGATAATAACATTGAAAGCAATGGCACTGCATCAGGAAACTTTACCGATGTCAGCTTTGATGATATTTAATCGAACCTTAAAAAAAGCTTTAAAAAACGGCCTGCTATGCAGGCCGTTTTTTATTTTTAGACAGGACTATCGATATGGAATGTAAAGCGTTAGCTTTGCTATAGCCCAACGTAATAATCAATAGTAAAGATGGCAAGAACACCAAGCAATATGCTCCCTTTAGGAACCAAAGCCCCTGATTTTGAACTGATGGACACGATTACCGATACCCTGGTCTCTCTGGAAACTGCAAAGGGTGAAAAAGGAACTGTAGTTATGTTTATCTGCAATCATTGCCCTTTTGTAATTCACGTAAACCCTGAGATTTCGCGTTTGGGACTGGAGTATCAAAAAACAGGAATACGATTTGTAGCCATTTCCAGTAACGATGTTGAAAATTATCCCCAAGATGCTCCTGATTTAATGAAGATAAAAGCAAAAGAAGAACATTATTCTTTCCCATATTTGTATGATAAGACCCAAGAAATAGCTAAAGCCTACCACGCGGCCTGCACTCCAGATTTTTATCTTTTTGATAACACCTTGCAACTTGTTTACAGAGGACAATTGGATGATTCAAGACCCGGAAATGGACTTCCTGTCACGGGAAGGGACTTGCGAAAGGCAATGGATGATTTACTGAAAGGAAATCCCATTGATGAACTTCAAAAGCCAAGTATAGGTTGTAATATCAAATGGAAACCATAAGAAATACAAAATTCCAATGAAAATCAGTACTTCAGAAGCCTTAAAAAAACTGGGGGAAAACAAATCTCTTTTTCTAAATGTATTCGAGCACGGAACGCTTCAAGTTGAAGTGTACAAACCGAATCAAGTTGACCTTCAAGAACCCCATACTCGAGATGAGGTATATGTTATCATTTCAGGCACCGGAGAGTTCTTGAACGGTGATGAACGCCATACGTTTGCACCAGGAGATTTTTTGTTCGTACCTGCTGGTGTTGAACATAGATTTGAGAATTTCACTGAAGACTTTGCTACCTGGGTTCTTTTTTATGGACCAGAAGGAGGGGAAAAACAATAAAATATGGTCATTCTACAATCGGTTACTCCAGATTTAGTCGATGTATACATAGCTGTTGGTTTAAAATCCTATAAACAGCATTATCTGCATTTGTGGGAAAAACAAGACCCAACACCATACATTTCCAAAAGTTTTACTTCGGAAGTCTTAAAACTGGAATTGGATGATGATAAGGTCGAGAACTTTTTGGTAAAGGTAGGCGAAAACATTATTGGCATTGTAAAACTAATTAAAGACAAAGAATTGGATAGCTATGACGCCCGTACTTCTTTACTCATCCAAAAAATCTATTTGTTGCGTCAGTTTTCAGGAAAAGGATATGGGCATGAATTGGTCTCACTACTTGAAACCCATGCTAAAAAACTTGGGAAAAAGGTAATTTGGTTGGACACCATGCAGAAAGGGAACGCCCTAAATTTTTATTTAAAAAATGGTTTCAACATACATAAGGCGTCAAAACTAGAGTTACCCAATGCGGTGGAAGAAGAAAGGCCTATGTGGGTTTTGACCAAAACTCTATAGTTTACCAACCTTCTCTATCAATTAAATTTTGAATATGAGCAAAATGGTGACTGCCATGCCATGCGTACCGACCAATATTTTCGGCCAAGGTACTTTGTACATTTCCTTCAGGGTGGACGAAGGTTCTTTCCAACTGCTCACTGGATAATCCTTTTAAAAGATAGACCAATTTGGCATGTACTGCTTTAAGATGATCCAACGACATTTGAATTGGAGCGGAATTGGCATCAAACAACTTTGACCATTCTTTTTCTAAATATGGTTTAATAACAGGATTATCTTCAGTAAGTCCCCATTTAAATCGGATGTAACTGTGATGGTGACTATCCGAAATATGATGAATTAATTGCCTTACTGTCCAACCTCCGGGGCGATAGGGTGTTTCCAATTGTTCTTCGGACAAGGTAGAAACCATATTTTCCAGACGCGTAGGGAGTTCCTCCAAAATATGTATCCACTTTTTCAAATGCTCATTGTTAATCCCTTCAGGAACTTCATACTTTCCTATGGGGTAGCGTAGTTTTTCCAATTGTTCGTTTTCCATGCTTTAAAAATACTAAAGAATTACCGATAAAGATTGATTTCAAACAAAGAACCAATATCGATGAACCCCAAATTTTAATACACTTTTAACTGCACAAAAATGGGTAGGAAATCTCATCAACTAACTTTGTAATGCATGAATTATAAATCAATAAAAAACAAATACTATGGCAACAATTCGATTGGGAGATACCGCTCCCGACTTTACCGTGGAGACTTCTCAAGGAACACTGAATTTTTATGATTATTTAGGCGATGGATGGGGAATTTTGTTTTCACATCCAGCAGATTTTACTCCCGTTTGCACCACAGAATTGGGTACTGCGGCTAAATTCAAAGATGAGTTTGACAAACGTAATGTGAAGATGATAGCCCTTAGCGTAGACGGGGTTGAATCCCATGGTGAATGGATCAAGGATATTAACGAAACCCAGAACACCACGGTCAATTTTCCAATAATCGCTGATGTGGACCGAAAAGTATCCGATTTGTATGACATGATTCATCCCAAAGCGGATGATACACTTACGGTACGTTCAGTCTTTATCATAGCTCCTGATAAAACGGTAAAACTTATTTTGACCTACCCAGCTTCAACGGGTCGTAACTTCTATGAATTGTTACGTGTAATTGATTCGCTTCAATTGACTGCATATCACAAAGTGGCCACACCAGCAAATTGGGAGCACGGTGATAAGGTAGTAGTGAGTCCCTCAATACCTACGGAAGAAGCAAAGGAAATGTTTTCAGCAGGGGTTGATGAAGTAAAACCATATCTACGTCTTACACCAGACCCTACGGCTTAGCGCATTTAATGTTTACAGTTTAAAAAACTCTCCAATAGGGGAGTTTTTTTTGTTTAGCAAAGAGATTAAATTGTAAAAAGACATTTTTTTCCTACACACGCAACCTCTGCTACTTTTCATATCTAATCAATAGACAACCTCAGCAACGATAACCTTTAAATCGACAACACTAATGAATGCTTTCTTTTTAGTACTCCTATTGCTATTACTTGTTAATATTGTTTTATTGATTCTAAGTGTAAATCGCGCCAAAAAGTAATTTTCTTACCTGGATTAGGTTTCCAGAAAACTAAAAATCAACAATCTACAAACAATAAGTAGGGTTTAATATCGTTCAGTTGTTATACTGAACAAAGCAGCCCCATATCATTAACAAATAAGTACTCATGCAAACTTTTTTTACCGTATTACTGTTTCTGCTTATCATCAATGCTTGTCTGTTATTGTTAAGTGTAAACCGGTCCAAATAACAAAAAGCTCCCATATGGGAGCTTTTTTGTTTTATCTATACTATGGAATAGATTGTTCTACTATTTCACATCCATAAGTTCTACATCAAAAATAAGGGTCGCATCAGGTGGAATAACCCCACCAGCTCCAGCACTACCATAAGCCAAGTGTGATGGAATCACAAATCTCGCTTTATCTCCGACTTTTAAAAGTGCTATTCCTTCATCCCAGCCTGGTATTACTTGACCAACTCCTAAAGAAAAGTCGATAGGTTGGTTACGGCTATAAGAAGAATCAAATACCTGACCATTCGTAAGACTTCCCTCATAATGAACAGATACGGTCTTTCCCTTTTGAGCTTGAACTCCACTACCTTTTTGAATGATTTGATAACGTAGTCCACTTTCCGTTTTTTCAAACCCGGCAGCCAATTTTTCCATTTCAGCTTCAGCTTGTGCCTTAGCTTCTGCAATTCTTTTTTCTCTAGCGCCCTCAAAAACGCGAAAAGCTTCAACGGCGTTCCAACCCTCAGCTTCGGCTCCCACACGCACAATTTCCAAAGAATCAATGGAATCACCCTGCGCAATGGCATCTACCACTTCCTGTCCGGCTTCAACATAACCAAAAACCGTATGTTTGTTATCCAACCATGGGGTTGGCCCATGTGTAATGAAGAATTGGCTTCCATTCGTTCCCGGTCCTGCATTTGCCATGGAAAGTATTCCAGGGGCATCGTGCTTAAGTTCTGGATGGAACTCATCATCGAATTTATAACCGGGATCACCAGTGCCAGTTCCTTGTGGGCAACCTCCCTGAATCATAAAATCAGCGATTACTCTATGAAATTTGAGGCCGTCATAATATGGTTTTCCTTGAGGCTTGGCAGAGTTTTCCATATTTCCTTCTGCCAAGGCCACAAAATTTCCAACCGTACCGGGTGTTTTATCATGGGTTAATTTTACTAAAATCTCTCCTTTACCAGTATTGAACTTTGCATAAATTCCGTCTTGCATATCTATGTTTCTTAACTATTTTTTTCTATTTCTTCTTTTATTAAAGGCTGCAAAGATACAAGTTTTTGAAGCTTTAAATACTCAAATAAAACTTTGAAAAAGTGGTAGGTAGGTTACTTTTTGGTTCAGAAACACTACCTTTTAATTCCGTATACAGATTCTCCTTCCTCAAAGATTAGGAGACAAACAGTTTTGAAAATGGAGCAACGCTTAACCATCATTACATTAGGTGTTTCGGATTTAAAAAAATCGACACACTTTTATGAAACCCAATTCGGTTGGGAAAAATCAGATTCAAGCAATGAAAATATTTCTTTTTTCACATTAAATGGGATTCTACTTTCCTTGTACGAGAACAACGCATTGGCCAAAGATGCCGAAGTGGATGCAAAGGGAAGTGGTTTCAAAGGATTCACTCTCGCGTACAATACCAAGTTTGAACATGAGGTAGACTCAATCATAAAGGATCTAAAAGAGAAAGAGGTGAAAATCATCAAGGAACCTCAAAAAGCACATTGGGGTGGGTATAGTAGTTATGTTTCGGACTTGGATGGCAACCTCTGGGAAATTGCATTTAATCCATACCTCAAAATGGATGCCTATGGCAACGTATTAGGATAAAGCCAAAATCTGGGTTTCGGCTCAATTAAAAGCAACAAACAAATCCTTTAGAGACGGTGCAATTAACCCTTTACCTTTTTTGAAGGTAAAGGTCCATACTTATCCATCAAGTATACCAAACTGGCCATGGTGGCCGCACCTAATTCCAGTTCACGTTTGTTTACATGGTCAAAGGTGTCGTTTTCCGCATGGTGATGGTCAAAATATCGTTGGGAATCTGGTCGCAACCCAGCTAAAACAATACCCTCATCTTTCAAAGGACCAATGTCTGCACCACTGCCACCTTTCACAAACAAATGGATTAAATAGGGTTCAAAGAGTTCCCTCCAGCCCAAAATCCTTTGAAAATCTTCTTCGGAACAATCAAATGAAAAACCTCTTGGAGTGAAGCCACCTGCATCGCTTTCTACAGCAAAAACATGCTTTTCGTTCTTTCGCTTAGCTACCTCCGCATACTTTTTTCCACCCCTCAATCCGTTTTCCTCATTCATAAAAAGTACTACACGAAGAGTTCGTTTGGGCTTGTATCCTGTTTCCTTCAACAATCTGAGTACGTCCATACTTTGCACACAGCCCGCCCCATCATCATGGGAGCCATCTCCCAAATCCCAAGAATCCAAATGCCCTCCAACAATCATCACCTCATTGGGGTATTCGGAACCCCTGATTTCTCCAATTACATTGTACGACTCCACATCAGGCAATTGTTTGCAATTTTGTTTGAAGTAGAATTTTATATCAGGGTTCAAGGCCAAGGTGGTACTTAATAATTCGGCTCCTTTGGTACTTATGGCAGCAGCGGGTATACGATCACTGACCGCAGTTTCCCCGTAACTCATGGAACCGGTATGGGGAAAATCGTCCAACCTAAGATTCACAGACCTAACAATTACCCCTAGGGCTCCGTATTTTCCAGCTTCGGCTGCCCCAGAATAGCGTTGGTCCACACAACTTGAATATGCACTGAATGTACTTATTTGGGTCGGGTCCATGGGTCGATTGTAAAACACAATCTTTCCTTCAATTTTATCCTTCCCCAGTTTTTCCAAATCTTCTATACCCTGTACCTCAACAACATTTGCTTTGATTCCTACATCTGGTGTTGCTACAGAACCTCCTAAAGCACAAATCCGAACATTGGTTGTTAACCCAGGTTTAGTTTCAAAGTAGGCAAATTCTGGTGTTCCCCTTACCCACTTTGGCACCATCACGGGCTGCAACCATACCCTGTCCAAGCCCAAAGAATCCAATTGATTTTTGGTGTATTCAACGGCTTGCTGCGCCTCGACTGAACCTGATAAACGGCCTCCAATTTGATTGGAAAGATAATTAAGCCAATCGTAGGCTTTTCCATCGGTCAGAGCAGTGTCATAAATGGCCTTGAGTTGTTTTTCATCCTCGGATTGCGCGAAGGCAACAGCACTTATCAAAAGGCATAAGAGTATTGTTCTTTTCATTTGCTTTCCTTTTCCAATTCTTGCTTAAAAGACTCTAAGTTAGCCTTTATTTCATCCTCCAACTCAGGTTCTTCTATATCTTTAAACTTTTTTAACGCTTCTAATAAAATGGAGGTAACAATAACACGTGCCGCTTTTTTATTGTCGGCTGGAACAATATACCAAGGTGCATTTGGTTTTGAAGTTTTATTAATTGCTTCCTCATAACATTCTTGATAGGTATCCCAAAGTTTTCTTTCCTTTAGGTCCCCTGGTGAAAACTTCCAATTCTTCTCCTTCAGGCGCAATCGCCTCAACAATCTTTGGCGTTGTTCTTCTTTGGATAAATGTAAAAAGAACTTAAAGATAAGGGTTCCATTTTCCGCAACGTGTCTTTCAAAATCATTAATTTGACGATACCGTTTTTCCCAAAACTCTGAATCAATATCATTTACAGAATCCACACCTGGAATGTTCTCAGAAAGAATATAACTAGGGTGCACTTTTGTCACCAGAACATTTTCGTAATGGGTCCTATTGAAAACACTAAACTTTCCACGTTCTGGAAGTGCAATGTAATGCCTCCACAAATAGTCATGTTTAAGTTCCAAATCCGTGGGTACCTTAAAACTGTGAACTTCCACGCCCCTAACATTGAAATCTTTAAAAACTTCTCGTATCAAACTATCCTTACCAGCAGTATCCATTCCCTGCAAACAGATTAACACACCATATTTACCGTGGGCATAGAGGGTATCCTGAAATTTTCCCAGTTCTCTCCGAAGATCTCTTAAGTCTTTCTTTAATTCCTTATCCGATTTTCCAAAATCCTCAAACGTGGCTTCTTCAGAAAGGTTTTTTTTGCTCGTTACCTTGTAAATCTCTGATTTCATGTATTCCATAAAATGAATATACTGTTTTTTATATATTCCTTTTTAGAGCCTCTAAAATGTAATTCATCGATGGGAATTACATTTGATAGTTTTACTCCGTTTTTTATCGATTTTATTCAATTTCAGTTGAATTCTGGCGTAATTTAGTAAATAACTATACGTGTGGTCCCAAATCTACCGTTATGAAATCTAGGAAAACAAACCTTTTCATCATCTTCCTTTTGGGTATTCAAAGCCTTTTCCCAATGTTTTTGGAGAAAACAGCCAATGCTTGCGAATATGCCAACTCCAATATGGAATACATTAAGGACCAAACCGAAACGGCTATTTCCTCAACAGAACTTCAAATAACAAAGTACTACGCCTATAAGGCCATAAATGGTATTGAAAAAACCCGTTCCAATTTTGATGCCTGTGGTTGTAAAGAAGCTATTACAACCTTGGACGATGTTTTAATACATCTTAAAAATGCAACTGCAGCCGATACCCACTCTTCATCAAAAACAGCTTTACAAAAAGCATTGGACAACACCTTAAAGGGTATAAAGGAACTCCAAAATTTTGGATTTAGCGCCAATGAGGTTTATGGAGATAATATGCTTGTATTGAATACGAAAGAGGTTCTGGATGCGCAAGGTGGAATTCTTTTACCTGAAGGCAAATTATTACAGCAGCAAATTCACAATGGTCTAAAGGACTTTGAAATTTCCATAGACAATATCGTAAAACAGCTTGATTGTGATGAAGCTAGAAAATTCATCAAAAAGACCTATGACAATGCCAGCATTGCGTTGTTGAATACCGACTTGACCAAACCAAAGAAAATTTACCATCAGCGGGTAAAGACGATTACCCAAAACGCACTAGCCAAGATTCAGGATTGTCAGTAAACTGGTTACTTACTTGCAAACAATTTTACGTCTTCCTCCGAAACTTCTTGACCTCCTAGAATGATAAGACGCTCCACTACATTTCTTAATTCCCGCACATTTCCAGTCCAATCGTAACCCTTAAGAAGTTCTGTAGCCTTTTTAGAAAATGATTTTACCGCTGTTCCTTGCTCTTCCGCTATTTTCTTAGCAAAGTGCTCAATGAGCATGGCAATGTCATCCCGTCTATCGTTCAAGGCCGGAACCTTAATCAAAATTACAGCCAAACGGTGATAGAGGTCTTCCCTAAAATTACCTTCAGCTATTTCTTTTTTAAGGTCCTTATTTGTTGCTGCCAAAACGCGAACATTCACCTTAATATCCTTATCTGTTCCAACTCTTGAAATCTTGTTTTCCTGGAGCGCCCTTAACACTTTGGCTTGTGCAGAAAGGCTCATGTCCCCAACCTCATCCAGAAAAATAGTCCCTTTGTTGGCAGCTTCAAATTTTCCGGCCCTGTCCTTAACCGCAGAAGTAAAAGCTCCTTTCACATGCCCAAACAGTTCACTTTCTATAAGTTCCGATGGTATGGCCGCACAGTTGACTTCTATAAAAGGTGCAGAGGAACGTGCGCTTTTTTGGTGTAACCAGTGCGCTACCAATTCCTTTCCAGTTCCATTCGGGCCGGTAATCAGGACTCTAGCATCCGTAGGAGCTACTTTTTCTATCATGTCTTTGATAGTGTCTATTTCCTTACTTTCCCCAACCATTTCGTAATTCTTGGAGACTTTCTTTTTCAGGATTTTGTTTTCAACAACCAATTCCTTTCTATCCAAGGCGTTGCGCACCGTGGTCAAAAGCCTGTTAAGGTCGGGGGGTTTGGAGATATAATCGAAGGCACCTAATCTCATGGTGTTCACAGCCGTATCCAAATCGCCGTGACCGGATATCATTATAAAAGGTATTTCTGGTTTTATTTGCCTCGCCGCCTCCAAAACTTCCACACCATCCATTTTGGGCATTTTTATATCGCACAAAACCAAATCGAAGTCTTCTTTTTTTATTATCTCCATCCCCTTCAATCCGTCTTCTGCTTCAAAAACTTGATAGGCATCATTCTCTTCACTCAATATTTTTATCAAAACCCGCCTAATTGCAGATTCATCTTCTATTACCAATATTCTGGACATATTTTTCTATTTAAAAGATTCCGATTTTGAAACCTGTTCTAATATAAAGATTTGCTTCATCATTCAATAAAAAAACAGCGTTTCTATCATCATTTCGAAGTTCGCCTATCTGTTCAATGGAACGGCCCACCAAGGCAAATAGTGAGGTGCGCTTAGATATATGATACTGATACCCAAAAGCTCCAACTAAGGCGGATAGTGAAATCTTGGAACCTACCTGATTATCGGGTAGTTCAATGTCGTTTTGCACATTGATGAAATAACCATCCAAAAGCATGGTGAACCCAAAAGTATGTTTTGGTGAAGGATGGTACTCAAATCTTGACCTCGGAATACCTAAGGTATAGGACCATTTGGGATGGAACCTACGATAATAACTTAACAGCGGAAGTGGAAATGGCAAACCCGTGGTACTATTAAAGGATAACCCTAAAACCAATCGAAACGGCTTGCTAACATTCATTTTTTCCTTCCATAACGTGGCTGTGGCATTAATGAAAAAATCGTCTGTTTGGGCACCGTTGGTAAAGTTAGATGCCAATCTAGGGGTAAGGATGCCCACAAAATTCCAATTTTCGTTCCACTTTGTGATAAATCCCAAGTTTAAGTCAACTACGTGAAACCTGTTCAGTTCAGTTTGATTAAAAGGAAAATTTTGGGAATACCCTACATCAAATCGATTATACTCCAGTCCAGTGACCAAATAATCTTTCTTCTCATTAAGTTTCAAGGGAAGATTAAAAAGAAACTTGTAGCGCTGGGTTTTTATTCCCGTATCGTTCTCAGGTATGTTTAGGTATTCCAAACGAAGAATGTCCGTACTCTGCCCCAATGAGACATGCGAAAGAAAAAAACCAAAAAGGCTTAAAAATCCTAAAAGCCATTTATGGGTTATTTGCACCTGTATTGTTTTGAGGTTTTTGATTTTGAAAAATATGGATATCCCTCTGAGGGAAAGGGATGGTTACACTATTCTCTTTAAACTTCTGGTTTATGCTGTATCGGATATCACTTTTAATTCGAGGATCTGCAAAACTATCGTTGATAAAGTAGTTAACGGAGAACATCAGTGCTGAGTCACCAAAATCATTGAAAAGCACAAAAGGAACCGGTTTTTTTAGCACTTTTTTATGTTCCTGAACCGACTCCAGCAACAATTGGGTCACCAGTTCCACATCACTCCCATAGGCTACTCCCACATGTACACTTTCTCTAGTTGTCCGATGATTTTGGGTATAGTTAAAAACAATATCACTTATGAATTTATGGTTGGGTATTACCACTACCTTATCATCTCTGGTAAGTGCTCGGGTGGTACGTAATTTAATTTCAAATACCTTACCTACTTTACCATCAACTTCCACAATGTCCCCCACTTGAAGTGATTTATCTATAATAATGAAAATACCTCCCAAAATATCCTTGAAAAACTCTTGGAGGGCCAATCCCAATCCTACGAAAAGCGCTGCAGAGGCGGTAATAATAAGTGTAATATCTATACCTGCCCCACTCAATGTGAGCAGCACCACAATAAGATAAATAACGTAGTTCGCGAACTTAAAAACGCTTGAAAACTTTTGCTTGTCCTCTGGTTCCATTTTTCGGGTGACAAGATGGCGAGACCACTTTAATAAGAGCTTTGTGGCTATTATGGAAACTGTGAGCAGTAATAGTAGGCCCAAAGTAAGATGAATGGATTTCTCACCTTCGCCAAGATGAATTCCCCAATTGAGGAACTCCTTAAGGGTACCCCAAATATCTTCTTGAATAATTTCCTTTATTTCTTCAGTACCGTCTTGCATAGTTCTTCTAGTACTTCAACCATTTAAACAGTTCTTTATATGTAGGGCGTTTGCCGTACATTAATATTCCCACCCTATAAATCTTGGATGCCAACCATACTATACCTAAAAATGCCCCTATCAGTAGTGCTATGGAGAGCAATAACTGCCATAAGGGGACTCCGCCCTCCCCTATACCTCCAGGGAGTCGCATGAGCATTACTATAGGTGAAGTTAAGGGAAACAATGAAAAACCTACGGCAATAGGGCCATGCGGATTGCTAAAAACCGAGAAAAAGCCCACATAAATGGCCAACATTAAGGGTAAAATAATGGGGAATATAAATTGTTGGGTGTCCGTCTCATTGTCCACTGCGGCACCAATGGCCGCATAGATGGAGCTGTAGATAAGATATCCAAGGATGAAATATATCAAAAACGAGCCTATGAGAAGTCCCCAAGGAATATTGACAATTTCCCTGGCATACAACAACATGTCTCCATCAAGACCCGACGTTTGCAGTTCAGCCACCCCATTTATTCCTGAGGTTGGCAAAGTGCTTTCTGCAGTCAAAACAGATAAATCTATTCCTAAAATCAATACGGACAAAAAGAGCAAGACAGATGCCGATACTATCCATATAATGAATTGGGTAAGACCTGCAAATGAAGTTCCGATAATCTTCCCCAACATAAGCTGAAAGGGTTTTACCGATGAGATTATGACCTCGATGATTCGACTTGTCTTTTCTTCAATCACACTGCGCATCACAAATCCACCATAGATAATGATGAACATCATAATAGCATAGCCAAAAGCACCTCCTATAAATGCCTTAATTTCCGTAATACCTTTGATGCTTCTCTCACCATCGAAAGTGGAAAGGTTCATTACAAAGGGTTTCTCTATTCCGGTAAATTCATCGGATGATACTCCAAGTTCTTGCAGTCGTTTTAAGCGTAATTTTTTTTGAAATAAACGTTCCAAGCCCTCCGTCACGGTAGTGTTCGGATTTTCCTTGGTGAATAGATACGTAGCTTGGGCCACATCTTCCATATCATCTCCTCCAGGAATATGCAATAGACCAAAATAGCCTAAAGCTATGGTTGAGTCTTTTGCCTGATCCAATGAAACATTTTTTAGATGAACATAGGAAACATTTTGGCCAGGTTTGAATTCATTGCTAAAAAAGGAACTTTCATTTAATACAGTTATAATTCTTTTCTCGCCATCATTCAATTTGGTAAGATAGGCTATTAAAAGAATCATTCCCACAATTAGAATTGGGCTCAAAATCGTCATAATGATGAACGATTTGTTCCTTACTTTGGCCAAATACTCGCGCTTTACAATCAATCCCAACTTACCCATTGCGTTCCTTTCCATTAACGGTTTTGATGAAAATATCATTAGCGGAAGGAATTACCTCCTCAAACCTGCTTACGTTACCATATTTAGAGAGTTCGGCTAAAACACCTTTTGTATCCGTTGAAGGAAGTTGAATGGATATGGCCCAACTACCTTCTTCCCTATCGGGTTTAGAAGAAAGTACATTAAACTTCTCCTTGATATCTTGCTGTAACCCGTTCACAGAGTCATCTATTTGAAGCAATACATTAAAGATATTATTCTTATAGGCATTTTTAATCTCGGATAATTTGCCGTCCAAGATTTTTTCTGATTTATGAATTAAGGCGATATACTCACACAGCTCTTCCACAGATTCCATTCGGTGCGTTGAAAAAATGATAGAGGTACCTTCTTCTTTTAATCTCAGTATTTCATCTTTAATAATATTGGCGTTGATGGGGTCGAAACCACTAAAAGGTTCATCAAAAATCAAAAGCTTAGGTCTGTGCAATACCGTTACTATAAATTGGATTTTTTGGGCCATCCCCTTAGAAAGCTCCTGAATTTTCTTATCCCACCATTCACCAATTTCAAAACGTTCAAACCATTCTTTCAACCTTTTCTTGGCATCGGCCTTGGATAGTCCCTTGAGCTGGGCCAGATATAAGGCTTGCTCACCTACCTTCATACTTTTATAAAGCCCGCGTTCTTCCGGCAAGTACCCTATAGTTGCAATATGTTCTGGGGCCAGAGGTTTTCCATCAAAAACCAACTGCCCTGTATCTGGATAAATAATTTGGTTGACGATTCTAATAAAGGTTGTTTTCCCAGCTCCGTTAGGACCTAGAAGTCCATAAATTTTGTTTTCAGGAATTTCTAAGGATATGTTGCTCAACGCTTTAAAGTCTCCGTAGGATTTTGAGACATTTTGGGCAACTAAAATGTGATGCATCCAAACAATTTTTCCAAAGATATGTATTTGTCCATAAAGAAAGAATGCTCTTAAAAACAAAACCCACCCTTAAAAAAATCTAAGGATGGGAAAAAAATTGCTATGAAAAAGAAAATTAGATATTGGTTTCCCAACATCAGATTCAAATATACGTTTTTTATTTAAACGGAAAACTTTTAATCGCTACGAGAACATATCTTTAACCTTTTCAAAGAAAGATTTATCAGATTTTTGAGGTTTTGGAACAAAATTTTCATCGCTCTGCATACGTTCAAAAAATTCTCGCTGTTCTTTGTTCAGTTCTTTTGGAGTCCAAACATTTACGTGCACCAATAAATCACCGCTTCCGTAACCGTTGATATTGGATATACCTTTTCCTCGCAATCTCAATATTTTACCCGATTGAATGCCAGGTTCCAATTTAATGCGCACTTTCCCCCCTACAGCATCAATTTCTTTGGAGCTTCCTAAAACGGCTTCAGAGAAACTAATATATAGGTCATAGTGAAGGTTGTCTCCTTCTCTTTTTAGTGTTCCATGCTCTTCCGTTTCAATGGCTACCAGTAAGTCTCCAGGGACTCCATTTCCTGGAGCGCCGTTTCCTTTTCCGGAGACTTTTAATTGCATACCCTCTTCAACACCTGGCGGTATTTTAATAGATACGGTCTCTTCAACGGTTTGTAGTCCTTGGGCATCCGCTCCACTAGGACGATTATCAATAATCTGTCCAGAGCCTCCGCATGTACTACATGTAGTTGCTGTCTGCATGCGCCCTAAGATGGTATTCGCAATTTTGGTTACCTGACCACTTCCGTTACAGGTGGGGCAGGTTTTATAGGTGACCCCATCTGCTTGCACCTTTCTTCTAACTTTGACTTTTTTCTCAACGCCATTCGCCACTTCTTCCAAGGTCAACTTTACGCGAATGCGCAGGTTGCTGCCCTTTACACGACGCTGACCTCCTCCAAATCCACCAAAACCGCTAAAGCCACCACCGAAAGCACTACCAAAGATATCGCCAAACTGGCTGAAAATATCATCCATGTTCATGCCACCACCGCCAAATCCTGCCCCACCTTCAAAAGCTGCATGACCAAACTGGTCGTACTTGGCACGTTTGTCAGGGTCGCTCAATACCTCGTAGGCTTCCGCTGCTTTTTTAAACATTTCTTCAGCCTTTGTATCTCCAGGGTTTTTATCAGGATGATATTCTATGGCCTTTTTGCGATATGCTTTTTTTATCTCAGCAGCAGACGCTCCTTTGGAAACGCCCAATATTTCGTAAAAATCCTCCTTCATAGGTTTTGTTTAGTTTCCAACAACCACTTTTGGATGTCTTATAACGCGTTCACCCATTTTGAATCCCTTCTCAATTACATCAATGATTTTGCCTTTCATCTTTTTGTTAGGAGCGGGTATTTGGGTAATCGCTTCATGTACTTCGGCATCAAAAGCATCTCCTTCTTGAACTTTTATTTGCTCTAGCCCCTTGTTCTTTAAAGTTTCCTTGAACTTAGTGCTTATAAGCTCTACTCCCTTGTACATTTCCTTGTCTTCTGATTTCGAAAGTTCCTTCAAAGCCCTATCAAAATCATCCATAACAGGTAGTAAAGCAACCATTACTTCTTGCCCCGCTGTTTTAAAGAGTTCCATTCGCTCTTTGGAAGTACGCTTTTTGAAATTTTCGAACTCGGCGAAAAGACGCAAAAACTTGTCTTTTTCTTTAGCAAGTTCTTCTTTGAGCTTTTCCTCTTCGGAAAGTTCCATGCCCTCGTCCTTAATATCATCGTTCAGTTCAGGGGTTTCAACAGATTGAGAATCCTTTGTTTCTCCTTCCATTTCCTCAACTTTACTTTTCTTATCCATATTTAGGGTTTCATTTATCGTTTTTGAAGTGGCAAAAGTACTGCCATTTGTCTGAAAATGTCAAAATGTCACAGGAAAACAAGAAAAAACCGCCAAAAGGCGGTCTTTATATAAAAGGAAATATTTTTTACTAGACGTATTCCTTATCCAAGGAGACTAAGGCATCTTCTTCTTTTGGACGACTTGACCCCAAGAGGTGTTCTAAAGCTGGGCCAATATTAGAATATTGAAAGATAAAACCTTGTTTTTCGATACGTTTGCTACAAACGCGTTGACTTGCAAAGAGCAAATAAGACATTTCGCCCAACAGCAGTTTCATAGCCCACCTTGGCACATTCGGCAATATTAATGGTCTCTTAAGTACTTTTGCTAGCTCTTTTGTCATTTTTGCATTGGTTACCGGATTCGGCGCAACGGCATTAAAGACCCCACTAATATTGTTGGTAATGGCAAAAACAAACATTTCGGCCAAATCATCTATATGAATCCAAGACTGCCATTGTTCACCACTACCCATGGCAGCTCCCGCAAAGTTCTTTATAGGCTTTGCCATTTTAGGCAGAGCCCCACCCTCATTGGACAGCACAATACCAATTCGCAAGGTCGTCACATTAAAAGGATACTTTTTGAATTCATTTATCTTATCCTCCCATTTTTCAACCACTCGTCCTAAGAAACTATCATCTACGCCCACATCTTTCTCATCGCATAAATCTATTTGGGAACTGGGATATATTCCAATGGCTGAAGCGGAGACTAAATACTCTATCTGGGAAGTATCTATTTTGTGCAAGCCAGTATTTAAAGTATTGAGGCTATCCAGTCTACTGGAAAGCACCTTTTCTTTGTAAGACGTAGTCCATTTTTTTGCGATTGTGGCCCCAGCAAGATTAATGATTGAGGTGACCCCATCAAAACATGCCATATCAATTTTGCCATTGGAAGGATTCCAATAAAAGCCTTTGTAGTTTTCGGAAGAAACAATCTTTCTCTTACTTGTAGTGAGATAATGGACTGGAATATCATGTTGGTGCAAAACTTTGGTAATCGCTTTGCCAACCAATCCAGTTGCTCCAGTTATCAATACTTTCATAGCCTGTTTTTGAACAAAAGTAGATGTTTAATTCGCTGTTTTTGAGGGATTAATTCAGCTTTAACACAAATGTTTAAACTTTAAGTAAAATTATGATAAGCACTGTATTGCACTTTAACAATCATTTGGGAATATTTGATATTTTGGTAGCACGCAACATTTCTCTTTTTCCAGGTGGCCCTTCCAATCGCTCCACAGAAAAACCTACCTCTTGCATAGCCCGTCTTACACTACCTTTTGCCGAATATGTAACCAGAACCCCTCCCATTCTTAATGCATCGTACATAATTTGAAAAACATCTTTTGCCCAAAGTTCCGGTTGTACCCTAGGGCCAAATGCATCAAAATAAACAAGGTTGAACAAATCTAAGTTCTTAACCGCCCTAAAATCCTTTTTTTGCTTGGTCAATAAGAAATTATTCGTCAAAACTACCTCTTTCTCCCACTCACATTTGTGCATTTTGTCAAACTCATTTTCAAAAGCTTGAGCAGATAAACTTGTTATGTAGTCCAACTGATGAACTTCTTCCCATGTGACTGGATATTGCTCAACACCTGTATAATGCACAGCAATGTTCTTTTTTTGAGCTTCAATTAAAGTGATTAAGGCATTTAGCCCTGTCCCAAAACCAATTTCAAGAATGTTCAACTTTTTTAACCAGACATGTTCCAAACCGTTTTTAATAAAGACATGATACGCTTCTTGAACAGCCCCATGTTTTGAGTGATACTGTTCCTGCCATTCCTCAAGTTGAATGGTTTTGGAACCATCGGCTGTTTCGATAATGCTGCGTTTCACTGCTTAGTTTTGTATTAAAACGCCATTCGCTTCAAAACGCAGTTGCTTTTTTGGTGTGGTTATTTTGGCAATCTCGGCAGGTGAATCGCCTCTATCTTTCGCATAGTGTTTTTGGTCTTCCACAGACATTTCCGAAGCAAAAACAACTCCGTTCATAACAACATTTTTATCGGATGAATCAGTGGGAACGAAAAATCCATAATCCTTGAACCTTACAAAAACTTCTTCATCATTCTCAAGAACAACTTTCATCCAACACCCCTTAGCTTGGCATACTTCTTTTATCTTTCCAGATAAGCGTGTTTGGACAGTATCGTTGGAAATCAGTTTTTTGGTTATAGCATCAAAAGATTCAACTTTTTTTTCTGAGCTGAACTCTGCTCCGTAAAAACGACCTCCTTTACTCTCTTGGCTATGGACCGAGCAAACTAAAAAGATTAAAAAAGTAACAGCAAAAATGTTAAAATACCTCATAATTGATAAGTTTTGATTATATCCTGAACAAGGATAACAATTAGAATTGGGGCTTACATCAAAACTAACAATAAATAGCTAATTTTATGGTCTAATTTGTAAGTTATGGATGCAACGGTAAACAATATTTCAGTGCAAAAAGCGCCTACTTCCAAGATTCATAATGTGGATTTTGAGAACCTTTCATTCGGAAACACCTTCACTGACCATATGTTGGTCTGTGATTATGAAAATGGCTCTTGGAGCGCACCAAAAATTGTTCCGTACGGTCCTTTAGAATTGGAACCATCGTCCAAAATCTTTCACTACGGTCAATCCATTTTTGAAGGAATGAAGGCTTACAAGGACGAAACTGACCAAGTTTGGCTTTTTAGACCCTTGGAAAACTGGAAAAGATTGAACAAGTCTGCCAAAAGACTTGCTATTCCAGAATTACCTGAAAGTTATTTTATGGATGGCCTTACTTCCCTATTACAACTGGAAAAGGATTGGATTCCAAAAACTCCGGGCAGCTCACTTTATGTTCGGCCTTTTATGTTTGCCTCTGGAACTGGGTTTCACGCCTCTCCAGCGGACAAGTACAAGTTTATCATAGCCTTGGCCCCTTCTGGAGCTTATTTTTCTGGTAAGGTGAGGGTGAAAATTGAAGAAACATATTCTCGTGCGGCCAATGGAGGCGTTGGGTATGCCAAGGCAGGCGGCAACTATGCAGGACAGTTCTACCCTACTCAACTTGCCGTGGAAGAAGGGTATCAGCAAGTTATCTGGACCGATGACAATAGTCATGAGTTTATTGAAGAGGCTGGCGCGATGAACGTTTTTATCCGTATTAATAACACCCTGATTACGGCTCCTACCAATGACCGAATTTTGGACGGTATTACCAGAAAGAGTATTCTGGATATAGCCGAGGCCGAAGGAATTTCAGCGGAAGTACGAAAAATATCAGTTAAAGAAGTTGTGGAAGCTGCCCAAAATGGTTCTCTAAAAGAAATGTTCGGAGCAGGCACTGCTGCAGTTGTTTCTCCCATTGCTGCGTTTGGCTATAAAGGAGTTGATTATGAACTTCCTGAAATACAGGACAGTTATGCTTCACTGCTAAAAAAACGCATAACCGACATACAGTACAACAGGGCCGAAGATAATTTTGGATGGCGTTTTAAGGTATAATAAAAAGGAGCACCTAGGTGCTCCTTTTTATTTATCCAACACCGCTTGAATATTAGGTTTAAAGTAGTTAGGGCCTTTAAGCACCTTTCCGTCCTCTCTATAAATAGGTTTTCCGTCGTGCCCAAGTTTACTCATGTTGCTTTTCTGAATTTCCTCAAACACTTCTTCAATTTTATACTGCATGCCGTGCTCCAAAATAGTACCACAAAGAATGTATAGCATATCTCCCAAAGCATCCGCTACTTCAACTAAATCACCATCATTTGCCGCTTCTAAATATTCCTCATTTTCTTCACGCATCAGTTTGTAGCGCAACATATTTTTTTCCAGGCCCAAGTTGGCTTTTGGGTTATACAACACACCTAATCCAAATGCATTGTGAAATTCTTCAACAGCTTCTATCTTTCTTTTCATTGTTCTATAATTGACTTAATTTTGCTAAAAATAGGAAATATGTTCAGCTCAGGGCAATTGATTTTTGCCAGTTTATTTATTGTTGCTTTTATAGGAGTTATGGTATTCTCCTATAGAAAAGACAAAAAACTCCATACAAAAAACTACAAAGGTGTTGTCTGGGTTTTGATTTCCTTTATGATATTCGTGATTTTTCTTTTCCTGATTAAGCATTTCCTGAAAAATTAACAGATATATTGATTTCCCTACAAAAATTAACATTTTTACAACTTATATAAGAAGTTGAATCACTAACATTAAGAAAACACGTACTTTTGTATTGGAACAACCTCTGGATAAATGATAGCTTTTTTTTCCATACTATCTGTTTTATTACTTGTTAACGCTGTATTGCTGATTTTCAGCGTAAACGGCGCTAAGGAAAGTTTTAAGAAGCCCGTTAAAAAGATTACGGAGACATCCATTCCCAAACTGTTTCCTAAGGAATCTTCCGAAGCCAAATACAAAAAGGCCGTTTAGTTTGTACCTTTAAGGTATGAAACATGCTCTTCTTGTTTTTTTGGGTGGTGGCTTGGGCAGTATGTTACGCTATCTCATTTCAAAACCTCTTAACGATTTTCACAATAATTTTTACCTAGGCACTTTCACTGTAAACATTGTAGGATGCTTGCTTATAGGTATTATTATGGGCATGGCTTCTAAAAATCAAGCTGTATCCCAACAAAGTGTACTTTTCTTCGCAACCGGACTCTGCGGAGGTTTTACTACATTTTCTGCCTTTGCGTTTGAAAAACATTCTTTTATAAAAGAAGGTGCTTTTTTACCATTTCTCATATACCTCGCTTCGAGTGTTATTTTAGGAATTCTTGCCGTAGCTCTGGGATCCTGGTTGGTTCGTTCCCTTGATTAGTTATAAATTACTTTTTTCTGTTAATTTTTGTTAATTACTACACATTTAATATCAAAAGCATGTTTTATCGATAAAAAACACATCGTTATACAGCGTCTTGTTGAGAAAAAATCATCAAATCTTTAAAAAAAGTATTTTTAAAATCATTTACCCCTAAAAAAATAGGGGTATTTTTTTTATACAGATAAAAATACTCTACATAACCTGTAATTTTTTATGGTCTAGAATCAATTCATATATATTTGAGCCATCAATTAACTACTTAAATATGAAAAAAGTCGAGGCAATTATCAGAAAATCCAAATTTGATGAGGTGAAAAAAGCACTTCATGAAATTGAGGTAAACTTCTTCAGTTACTGGGATGTAACTGGAGTGGGCAATGAGAAACAAGGCCATGTATATCGTGGCATTTCGTACAGTACCACAGACATCCAAAGAAGGTATTTGGTCATCGTGGTTTCTGATGACTTTTTGGAACGTACCGTCAACACGCTGCTGGAAGCCGCAGGCACAGGAAACGTAGGTGATGGTAAAATCTTCGTTTCAGATGTCATGGAAGCTTATCGCATAAGAACCAAGGAAAGCGGTAGTGCAGGTATTAACTAAAGATAAAAACTAACTAACAATATTTTAGATTATGATTGTTGAACAACAAGAAGCAATAGATAAAGCCATTGAAGCAATCAATGGTGATATGGGAGCCTTGTGGATTACTTTGGCTGCCGTTTTGGTATTTTTCATGCAGGCGGGTTTCACCCTATTGGAAATTGGATTCACAAGAAGTAAGAATTCCGGTAACATAATAATGAAGAACGTAATGGACCTTGCCATAGGTTCCTTAATGTTTTGGGCAATAGGTTATGGCCTTATGTACGGAAGCGAGCTAATAGCTGGAGGATGGTTGGGAAGGACCAGTCCATCTGACCAAGGTTATTTCTTTTTTAGTGCCTCGGATTGGTACAACTTGTTTTTTCAAACGGTTTTCTGCGCTACTGCAGCCACCATCGTATCTGGTGCAATAGCTGGTAGAACTAAGTTTTCTACATATTTAATTTTTTCCGCAGTGCTTACCACAATAATCTATCCTATTTCTGGAAGCTGGTATTGGCCTTTTGACGATGATGCCTGGTTGAATACAGCTGGCTTTGTGGATTTTGCAGGTTCTTCCGTAGTGCATGCTGTGGGTGGTTCTGCGGCTTTGGTAGCAGCCATTTTGGTTGGCCCTAGAATAGGAAAATACGTAGATGGGAAAGCACAAGTAATTCCAGGTCACAACATGGCGTTTGGTGCCTTGGGTGTATTCATTCTCTGGTTAGGATGGTTCGGATTTAATGGAGGTTCTCAATTAGCATGGGGAGGAGATGATACCGTTGGTGCAACCAGCGTAATCATAAACACGAACCTAGCTGCTGCAATTGGAGCCATAGCTGCTTTATTCTTTACATGGGTTAAATACGGAAAAGCAGATATCTCAATGACTCTGAACGGTGCCTTGGCTGGTTTGGTAGGTATTACCGCGGGTTGCGGAGCCGTTAGTGCTTGGGGTGCTTTGGCAATTGGCCTAATTTGCGGGATTGTCGTAGTTCTTTCCATTGAATTCATAGACAAAAAACTAAAGATAGACGATCCTGTAGGTGCTATCTCAGTTCATGGTGTATGCGGTTTCTTGGGTACTGTATTAATTGGGCTTTTCGCTCTTGACGGAGGCCTTCTTTATGGGGGTGGCGCCAAATTGCTTTGGGTACAGACCTACGGCTCACTTGCCTATATCATCTGGGCCGCAGTCTTTACGTTCATCATCCTTTTCATATTGAAAAAGACCATAGGTCTTCGAGTTTCGGAAAAAGAAGAATTGGAAGGCTTGGATATTCATGAACATGGAATGGAAGCCTATCCTGAACACATTACAACACAGAATTAATCTATGGAAAAGGAAACGGAGCGTTTGGCAGAACGCTCCGTAGTATAACCTTTTCACAAAGTAAACTCAAACAAAACAATTAAATGTTCCATAAAAGGAACACCTAAAAGATGTAATTATGAAAACGATTATAAATACAAATTACGTAAAAAAAATAGCTTTTGCCGTTTTGGCTCTAGTATCCGTATTCGCTGTAGCACAAGAAGAAGAGGAAAAGAAAAAGTTTGAATTTAGCGGTACGGTAGATGCCTATTACCGAGCAAACTTTAATGGCCTGAACAAAGAAATTCCTGATGTTGACGCAGGAGAACAAGTAGGGACTTTTCTTCCTACTGCTCCTGGAACCTCATTTGCCAACGACCCAGGTTTTGCTTTGGGTATGGTTAACTTAATCGCTTCTTATGAAGGTGAAAAAGTTGGGTTTGTTGCAGATTTGGTTTTTGGACCTAGAGGTGAAGATGCGGTCTTTGGCTCTCCAAATGGTTCACCTAATATTGTTAACCAATTATATGTATACTGGAATGTAAGTGAAAGTACCACGCTTACCTTTGGTAATTTCAATACGTTTTTAGGTTACGAAGTGATTTCCCCAGCATCAAATTTCAATTATAGTACATCCTACATGTTCTCCTACGGACCATTCTCCCATGCTGGATTGAAGGCCGATTTTGATTTAGGGAATGATTGGAGCGCTATGCTAGCTATCTTGAACCCAACAGATTTTACAGATATCAACCCTTTTGGTGAATTGTCTTTTGGAGCTCAGTTAGGCTATTCAGGTCAATACTTAAACTTCTTGTATGGAAAACAGGGTTTCAATGAAGTTCTTGATGGGGAAAGTCTTGTCGATACCGATGTAGAAGCCCTATTTCAAGTAGATTTTACAGGAGGATTCAATTTATCTGAAGATTTCTTTCTTGGCATCAATGCCACGTATCAAGATACGGATGGTGTAGGATTTTATGGAGCGGCTTTATATCCACAATTGACCACTTCAGAAAATTTTGCAATCGGTTTGAGAGGTGAATACTTTGCCACTATGGACGGATTTGGAAATGTTGCTGGAATCGGAGCAGATGCAGATGGAGATGCCAATGTTTTTGCAGTTACCTTGACTGGTAATGCCAAAGTTGGAGATTTGACCATAATTCCCGAACTAAGACTGGATAGTGCTTCTGAAGAAGTATTTTTGAATGGTGATTTAGAATTCAATGAAAGCCTAGCTTCCTTCTTGCTAGCAGCTGTTTACTCATTCTAAGTTATATTGAATAAAATCTGAAAAAAGCCTTATTCCAAAAAAGGAGTAAGGCTTTTTTATTCCTTAATAAAGTCTTTCACTCCTGCTCTCACTTTAGTTCTCAAATAATTTTGCCTTGGCACTAGAGGGCAGGAGTACTTTTTATTGTAAACGCAATACGGATTGTAGGCTTTGTTAAAATCAATTAGAATCGTATCTCCCTTCGGAATGGTCAAATCAATATAACGACCTCCACCATAAGTCTCATCTCCATTCGTATCATCCAAAAAGGGCAAAAACAGATAGTCTTCATATCCTTTTTGCGAAATAAGCTCAGGAGTCTGATAAATCTCCAATTGATGCTGCTTTCCATTGAGTTCAAAATGTGCAACTCCATATACCACTTCAATTGTTTTCTCATCGGTTGTTGAGGGCATTAAAAAAGGAACGGCATCAGGTGTTCTTTCAAATCGGGCCCTAATTCTGTATAAAGTATCCGCTTCAAAAAATGATAATGATTCAAAGTTCTTACGTAATCTATCTGGCAATGGCGAAGTTTCAGGGTTCCGGAAAGATTCGTTCAAATCCTCTTGAAATTCAATAATATCAACCAGTTCCGCAGTTGCAACTTCTACTTTTTTTTGCTCATCATGATATTTTTTTCGTCCGTTACAAGACAAAAGCACCATGAATATCAAACACCAATATCTTACCATCGTATTTCTAAATAAAACTATTCAAAGGTAATGCTATCTTAGCAACAAGCATTCAATCACAAACTATAGACTATGTTCAAAAAATGGTTTTTCCCGGTTTTATTTTTTTATATAATGGGTTTGGGTTGCACCCCAAATAAGCAAGCACCCAAAATCGAAGAGGAAACATTGAGAACGTTTCCAGATTTAAAACCAAATCGATATAACGTGGCCTTTTTAATTATGGATGGAGTATATAATACTGAGTTTACGGCCCCTTACGATATTTTTCAACATACCCAATATCGCAAGAATATAAAGGCCATGAACACCTTTACTGTGGCAAATACCTTGGAACCCATAACCTCTTTTGAAGGGGTTCGAATATTGCCCGATTATGATTACACAAAAGATTCTATTCCACAAATTGACATCTTGGTAGTGCCCAGCGCGGAACATCATTTGGACAGCGACTTGAAAGATTCTGTTATGTTGAATTTTGTAAAAAAGGTGGATAGAAATGCGTTATACATGACCTCGCATTGCGATGGGGCTTTTGTGTTGGCGAAAGCTGGACTTTTGGATAGCGTTCTGTCTACAACCTTTCCTAGTGATATTGATACCTATCGAAAGATGTTTCCACAACTAAAGGTAAAAGACAGCGTACTCTTTGTTCACGATGGAAAATATATTACTTCAGCTGGTGGCGCAAAAAGTTTTGAGGCTGCCCTTTATTTATGTGAACATCTTTACGGAAAAGAAATTGCAGAATCTTTGGCAGGCGGGTTGGTTATCGATTGGGATTTAAAATCTGTGCCAAAGGTTATTCCTCAATAATTTTATAACGGGCATCTTTCAAATACTTGGATGCCAATGTATTGAATTTTGGGTTTATCCTGAGTAAGGCTGTGTTTTCCAAAGCGTATAACTTTTCAGCATCCTTAAACCCTGCTTTCAAAGCTTCTTCCAAATAGAAAAGAGAAGTTCCAAAATCTTCATTTTTTGCACTTAAAGAGATAATCTTCATATAAAAATCAAAATTATCCGCGTCAGTGATGGTCTTCAACATGTATAAGAAGGCCAAGGCATCCTCATCTATTAGTTTGTCAGATTTAATCAATTCGATGTTGTCGTCTGCAAGGGCATTGACAAAACCTTTGAGTCGGTTTCCCATTTGTCTTTCATACACCGAATTTCCGTTAATGAATTTGTCCAACTCTTCCATCTGATACTTCCACCAGCCTAAATTGTTGAAGTTATGGGTCTGGACATCCTCATCCATGTCATAACCATATTCGTCTTTCAAAAGAGTCTCTTTAAAGAAAGTGGCATTTTCAGCTCTTCGCATCGCTTTGAACATCTTATTTTTTCGTACTTCTTTCAAAATCAATCGAAGGGAATCCAAATTCTTATGGGCGCCATACATAGAAAGCATTTGACTCAAGTATTGCTCTGCCAACAGCATCTTCTGTTGGCTTCTTAACCCATTCACTTTTTGAATATCCTGCACATAAGCTTTCTCTACATACATTGAATCTTTAGGTATTAGCTTTCTGCCCATTGCCTTGAGGGTAAAAGCTTGAAGTGCTTTTTCCACTAACGCATTATCAGGTAATTTCTGATTTTCATTGTATACCAATAATTGACTTGGAAACTTTAGACGATTCAATACCTTTTCGGTTGCTAATAAATCAGTGTAAGCGTAGTCATTTTTCCCAACAATTCCGATGAAATGAAAAGGTCTTTTCAGGTTTAAAGCATCAGTATTGGAAACTGAACTACCAATTGAAATCACACCGTTTACTACATTCAAAAATAATGGGGTCAATGAAGCATATCTAGCTCCAGATTCGTTTCCTGCAACATAAATCCTACTTTTTTGTATTGGCAATATGCTGTTGACCCGCTTTAAAACCTGGCCGGTTTTCACCATGTTCTTCGTTAAGCTAAGGGAATCCTCAATTCCGACTGCAGCAACTACATAGCCTTCTTTTTCCGCAGCTTTTGCAAACCAGTTGGCTACTTGTTTTTCTCTCTTTTCCAAATCAATGACCAAAAGCAAGGGCCAGTTTTTACTGGTATCAAATTTTTGTGGCAAGTAAAGTGAGTACGTATCGGGAATGGAATCATTGATTTTTAGCGAATCGATAAGCTTGCCTTTTTTTAGCACAAGCTGTTGGCCAGCCACCAATTGAAAAAAAAGACAGGCCAAAAGGAACAGAAGATTTTTTTTCATAGCATTTTCATAACAAAAATCCGGCCAAAATCCCGAATCCTAGAAAACAATATAAAGTTACATTAAATATGTATAGCAAACCTAGCTGGCCTTAATTGGCGAATTGGAAATCACGTTGGACAATACAATATGGGTTCGGCATTCCCCATAGATAATAAGCTCATCGATAAACCTTTCTAAATGACCTTGGTCTTTTAAGATAACTTCCATAATAATATTTTCATTTCCAGTTATCCGATAGCAATTTATTACTTCATCAAAAGACTTTACTTTCTCCAAAAAAGGTTTCAGCTTGCCCAAAAAGGCTTTGAGCATAATGATGGCCCTTAGTTGATGCCCTAAATGCACATGGGATGTTTTCGCAAAATATCCTTCAATAATTCCAGCATCTTCCATTTTCTTTACCCGTTCTGAAACGGCTGGTGGCGTGAGGCCCACTTTTCTACCAATACTCGTGTGAGAAGCACGTGCATCTTCTTGTAAATAGTTAAGGATTTCCCAATTTAATTTATCAACTTTCATAATTAAGCAAAATCACATAATATATTTAGTATTAAAAGTAAACATACTATTTGGCTTTAAAAACAAAATTCATTTTTATCTATTCATTTTTAATTTTATAGTTACAAAATTGCTATTTTTTACATGGAATCTGCTTCCTTTAATTCTCAAAAGATTTATAGAAAGTCATTGGCGCTCCAAGACTTGAGTGAGGCCATTGCGGCTTACTTTTCCTCCAATAGGGATGCATTGTCTATAAGGCGCTATGGTAGTTTCCGTGATGATATTTCCAAATGCTTGGTTACCGATGCCAACTTAATAACAAAGCAAATTCATCTTGCCTCTTCAAGTAGTTCGCATAACACAAGAATGAAAAGTTTGGCGTTCATCAACGTCATGACTCAAAACATATTGGCATACTGCAACGGTCTGGAAAAAGATGGTGTTAAAGAAAAGGAGTATTTGAACCTTTTGCGAAAGGAAATTAGAAGTTTTCGGGTTTCCTTTAAGAAATGGAGAAAGTCTTTCCAAAGCGGAACGGACTAAAATCTAAAAACTACATATTTCTTCTGTACTGACCCCCCACTTCAAAAAGTGCCTTGGTAATCTGGCCCAAGGAACAATACTTGGAAACCTCCATGAGCATATTGAACATGTTTCCGTTTTCTATTGCAACTTGTTGCAGCTCGTTAAGCAGTGTCTCGGATTCATCACTATTTCTTTGATGAAGATTTTCCAAGGTTTCAATTTGATTCATTTTCTCTTCCTCAGTGGCACGAATTACTTCATCCGGAAGGATGGTGGGTGAGCCTTTGGAACTCAAAAAGGTATTCACTCCAATAATGGGATACTCTCCAGAATGTTTCAACGTTTCGTAATGTAGACTTTCCTCCTGGATTTTAGAACGCTGGTACATGGTCTCCATTGCGCCAAGTACCCCACCTCGTTCCGTTATTCTATCAAATTCCAACAACACAGCTTCCTCTACCAAATCGGTAAGTTCTTCAATAATGAAAGACCCCTGAATAGGGTTCTCGTTTTTAGCAAGGCCCAATTCTTTATTGATTATCAATTGAATGGCCATAGCCCTACGCACCGACTCTTCCGTTGGGGTGGTTATTGCTTCATCATATGCATTGGTATGAAGTGAGTTACAATTATCATATATGGCATACAGTGCTTGAAGCGTTGTTCTGATATCATTAAAATCAATTTCCTGGGCGTGCAGACTTCTTCCAGAGGTTTGAATATGGTATTTGAGCATCTGTGCCCTTGGGTCGGCGCCATATTTGTCTCGCAATGCCTTAGCCCAAATCCTTCTGGCCACACGACCAATTACTGCATACTCCGGATCTACTCCATTGGAAAAGAAAAAGGATAGGTTGGGACCAAATTTATTGATATCCATCCCTCTACTTAAATAGTATTCTACATAGGTAAAACCATTACTTAACGTGAAGGCCAATTGGGTAATAGGATTTGCTCCTGCTTCCGCTATATGGTATCCTGATATGGAAACCGAATAGAAGTTACGCACCTGACTATCAATAAAATACTCTTGCACATCGCCCATTAAACGCAGTGCGAATTCGGTAGAAAAAATACAGGTATTCTGTGCTTGGTCCTCCTTTAAAATATCTGCTTGCACAGTTCCCCTTACTTGGGAGAGTGTGTTCTTTTTAATCTCTGCGTACACATTTTCCGGTAACACCATGTCTCCGGTAACCCCAAGTAACATTAGGCCCAGTCCATTGTTTCCTTCTGGCAATTCCCCATTGTACTTTGGGCGGGCCACTCCCTTTTTCTTATAAATAGAGGCAATCTTAGCTTCCACCTCTTTTTCCAGTTCATTTTCTGAAATGTACTTTTCACAGTTCTGGTCAATGGCGGCATTCAGGAAAAAAGCCAATAACATAGGTGCTGGACCATTAATGGTCATACTTACGGAAGTCATCGGATTACTCAAATCAAATCCAGAATACAGCTTTTTTGCATCATCCAAGCAACAAATGGATACTCCGGCATTTCCAATTTTTCCATAAATGTCTGGTCTATGATCAGGGTCGCTCCCATAAAGGGTTACCGAATCAAAAGCGGTAGAAAGTCTTTTTGCCGGCATGTCCAAACTAACATAGTGGAACCTTTTATTAGTTCGCTCCGGGCCTCCTTCTCCTGCAAACATTCTGGTAGGGTCCTCTCCTACTCTTTTAAAGGGATAAAGACCGGAGGTATACGGAAATTCCCCTGGAACATTTTCCTGTAACATCCAGCGCAGCAAATCGCCCCACGCTTTGTATTTGGGCAATGCCACTTTTGGAATCTGGCTATGCGACAACGATTCCGTATGTGTATCTATATGCACTTCTTTGCCCCTTACCTTAAAGGTATACACAGGAGATTTATATCTGGCAACCTGCTCCTCCCATCTCAGTATTAAATCCCAATTATAGGGATCCAAGTCCATTCTTACCTTATCGAACTCTTTAAAAAGGATTGTCAATATTTCTTTACCATTGTCTTCCGTGCACAATTCAATCAATGTATCATCCTGCAGACCTGATTTTGAAAGAAACTCAGTTTGTCCTTTTGTCAAATCAAGTCCAACTACAGAAGCTATCGTCATAAAAATGCCGTACAATTTTTGCGCAGTCTGTACCTGTGCATCGGCTTTTACATCATAGGCCCTATTGCTCTCCGTTATTTCGGATAAATAACGGGTGCGTGCGGGAGGAATAACAAACACCTTCTCCATCATTTCGGTAGAGACTTCAAAATTGGAAACCAAGCTTGAGTTTGCCTTATTCACAAGTGTTTCCATAATGGCCTTGTACAGTTTATTCATTCCTGGGTCATTAAACTGAGAGGCAATTGTTCCGAAAATAGGAAGGTCGTCCATATTGGTATCCCACAGTCCATGATTTCGCATGTACTGTTTTTTTACATCTCGAATTGCATCCAATGCGCCTCTTTTATCGAACTTGTTAATAGCAACCAAATCAGCAAAATCGAGCATGTCAATTTTTTCCAACTGGGTGGCAGCACCAAATTCGGGCGTCATTACATATAAGGAGATGTCACTATGTTCCAGAATTTCAGTATCAGACTGTCCAATTCCCGAAGTTTCCAAAATAATCAAATCATAATGGGCGGCCTTAAGTATTTCCACAGCTTCCGAAACATGTTTGGAAAGTGCCAAATTGGACTGCCTTGTTGCCAAAGAACGCATGTAAACCCTATCGCTATTGATAGCATTCATGCGAATTCGGTCTCCCAAAAGGGCTCCACCCGTTTTTCGCTTGGATGGGTCCACAGAGATGATTCCAATATGCTTATCTGGAAAATCCATCAGAAATCTTCGCACCAACTCATCAACCAAACTAGATTTTCCAGCCCCACCGGTGCCCGTGATTCCCAAAACAGGCACAGTTGCTTTTGATTCCTCTATCTGGGCTTGATAGGTTGCATATACTTCAGGCTTATTTTCTGCCAACGAGATTAATCTAGCTATGGTATTGGTCTGTTTCTCTTGAAGAAGTTGCGACAAACCTTTGTTTTCAGGAATGCAAATGCTCGGTACTCCAGAATCGCTTCTTTGTACCAAATCGTTAATCATTCCTTGAAGTCCCATCTCTCTCCCATCATCAGGTGAATAAATGCGTTCCACCCCATGTTCCATCAAATCTTCAATCTCTCTGGGAAGAATAACACCGCCACCGCCTCCAAAAATCTTAATCTGACCAGCGTTTCGTTCTTGTAGCAGATCGTACATGTATTTAAAGTACTCATTATGCCCCCCTTGATAGGAAGTCATCGCAATGGCATTGGCATCTTCTTGTATTGCACAGTCCACCACTTCAGCTACGCTCCTATCATGCCCCAAATGGATAACCTCAACCCCTGTGGATTGTATTATTCTTCGCATTATATTGATGGCGGCATCATGTCCATCAAAAAGTGAAGCTGCGGTTACAATTCGTATTTTGTTTTTAGGCTGATAGGGCTTCGATTGCTCCATTGTCAATTTAAGGTCAAAAATTCTCTTGCAATTTACGGAAAGTGCAACAAAATTTTGATTTTAATTCATATTTTATAAAAATATTAGATATAACCCATTACTTTTTTTTGATATCATAATTTTGGGATATAAAAATCAACCAATGAAGCTCACCATACTTATCCATTGTCCAGATCAATCTGGTATTATTCATTCCACTACTGGTTTTATTACAAATATTGGAGGAAACGTAGTCTATTTGGATCAACATGTGGATAAGCAGGCGGGCGTATTCTTTATGCGTTTGGAATGTGAGTTTTTGAAAACATTGAATCTATTGGATGTTAAGAATGATTTTGAGCAGAAAATAGCCAGTCGATACCTAATGCAATGGAATATATTTACGGATACGGAAAAACCCAAAATGGGTCTTTTTGTATCAAAATACAATCATTGCCTTTATGATTTATTGAGTCGATATCAATCTGGTGAACTTTGGGTCGATATTCCATTCATTTTAAGTAATCACCAAGATTTGGAATATATCGGGGAACAATTCAACATCCCTTACCATCATATACCAGTTACAAAAGAAACCAAGGAAGATGCGGAAAACAAGCAACTCTCTTTTTTACAGAAACACGAAGTTGATTTTATAGTTCTAGCCCGTTATATGCAAATTGTTTCACCAAAAATTATCGATAAGTTTCCTAACAGGATTATTAATATACATCATTCTTTTTTACCTGCATTTGCTGGTGCAAAACCGTATCATGCGGCATTTGAACGCGGTGTAAAAATCATTGGGGCCACAAGCCATTATGTAACCGAAGAGCTGGACGCGGGACCAATCATTGAACAGGATGTAGTAGCAGTATCCCACACCCATTCCATAAAAGATTTTGTTGCCAAAGGAAGGGATTTGGAAAAAATTGTTTTGGCGAGAGCAGTTAAGTTGCACCTAAGCCGAAAAACCATGGTATACAACAATAAAACCGTTATTTTTTCTTGATTTTCTTTTTGAAAAAGAAAGTTTCTTCGTTAGAAGATGTACTTTGAGGAAAATTTTAAAAATTGTCTCCATGAAACGTATAGTTCTATGTTTACTCTTAATTTTTGCAACATCTGCCTGCACTGAACTTCAACAGGTCGTAAATCAACTACCACAAGGAACAACTGGAATTGGCAATGCGGAAATTGCTCAGGGATTGCGAGCTGCTCTTGACCAGGGCATAGACAAACAGGTAAAAAAGCTGTCGTTAAAGGACGGTTTCTTCAAAAATGAATTGGTTAGAATCTTATTGCCAGATGAGTTGAAGAAAGTAGATAAAACTTTACGGGACGTAGGCTTAGGCAACTTAGCTGATGAAGGTTTACGCATTCTCAATAGAGCTGCTGAAGATGCTGTTGGTGAAGCAACACCTATATTTGTAGATGCTGTAAAAGGAATCACCTTTGGTGATGCCAAACAGATACTCTTGGGGTCCGATAATGCAGCAACCCAATATTTGGAACAATCTACAAGTTCCCAACTTTATAGCAAATTCGAACCAAAGATTGAAGCATCTTTTAAAAAAGTTGGTGCGGATAAGATTTGGAATTCATTGATAACCAAATATAATGCCCTTCCCTTAACATCAGATGTAAATCCTAACCTTACAGAATACGTTACCCAAGAAGCCTTGGAAGGGGTATACACCATGATAGCGGTTGAAGAAAAAGAAATTCGCACTAAGCTGTCTTCCCGAACCACCGATTTATTGAAGAAAGTCTTTGCCTTGCAAGACAGTCAATAATTATTCTTATACACACAATATCAACGAAATACCTCCGTTATAGTTATATCAGAGCAAAGGAATTATAACAAAATCCTAAAGTTAAATTAACCTTTGCAAGCTGGTTAAAAAGGAATTTTGTAACCAATTATCTGAGTTAGCATTTTTTTGAGTTAGTTAGTTTTAACCGGTGTTCGCACCGGTTTTTTATTTCAAGTATTTGTTTTTCAACAGATTGCATTCAGTCTAAAAATTCTTTCCAAGCTCTTTTTCAAGAAGTAAACTATTATCGGCAATTACGGCATTTAGGAGTTTTTTAACATTTCCAGCTCGTTAAATAAGTAACTTGAAGACAAGCTAATTCAATCAATCAAAAAATGGGGAGGCCAATAATCATTTTTGTCCTGTCGTTGTCTGCAATTTTCGGATATGCTAATCATACTCCTTTAAAGGAGAAAACCTTGGCATCATCCATTTCCTCCTATCAAGATTCTATCAAGTGGGCCGATTATTTTTATAATATACAACGGTATAAGAAAGCAATACCTCTTTATAAAAAGAATCTAGAGAATCCAAACGTTCCGAAAACGCGAATCCTTAAACGTTTGGCATTGAGTCAAGCCGGAATGGGAAATTCGTCGAAATCCGTCGAGAACATCAATAAGTACTTGCAATTGGAGTTCCATCCAAATTTCTTATTGAACGAAGGGTTTGACCCAATTCGGGAATCAAATGAGTTTAAACGAATAGAAGAGCGTGTTATTCCTAGAGTGACCACTTGGTCTGTAATTTATCTTTTTGTAGCGATTATCGGATTTTACGTGGTACTTCTCATCACTCTGAATAAACAGATTCATTCTGTATCAAGAATACTCATTGGGAGCTTCATTTTCATCCACTCCTTTTTTATACTTCATATTAGTATTAATGCCGCTCATTATTTCTTTGAATATCCCCACACATATTTAATGTCTACGTGGGGTACTTTTTTGTATGGCCCTTTGCTCTATTTCTACATTAAGAGAACCTCTCAAAAATATGTTTTCAAACTACAGGACATGCTGCATTTGGTTCCAACAATCATTCTTTTTGTTTACCTGATTACGGAGGTTTACTATATGCCCGCTCAGAGTAAAATTGTTTTGATGCTTTCCCGAATGCAAAATGGATTAGGGCCTCAAGATTCCAATCGTCTTATAGTAATTGTAGTATTGAAAATCATATCATTGACCGTATATGGTCTATTTATAGCAAAGGCTTATAATAAAGGTAAAAAAGAAAAGTTACTGAATTCAAAAAGTCTCAAATGGCAGAAAAACCTTTATGTAATCCATATTCTGTACGTATTGACCTATACCGCCTACGGTATTGTAATAATAAATGGGTATGCCAATGGTTGGTTATACGATGTTTCTACCGCCAGCATGGCCCTTATGGTGCTTTATGTGGGGTATTCCGCTAACATACAACCTGATGTTTTCAACGGCGCCTATTCTTATAATACCAACAAACTCTTTCCCAAGTATGAAAAATCTGGATTGACTCCCAGTTTGTCTCTGGAATTAAAGGAGAACCTTGTGCATCTTTTCGCAGTAGAAAAGGTTTATAAGGAAAATACCATTAATCTTGATATGGTAGCCGATAGACTGAACACAACACGACACAATGCCTCCCAGGTTATCAATGAGCACTTTCATGTTAGTTTTCATGAATTTGTTAATATCTACAGGATAAAGGAGGCAAAAGAACTTCTTACCTGTGAAGACAACAAAAGATTGAACATTATTAACGTAGCCTATGAAGTTGGCTATAACAACAAAGTCACATTTAACAAAGCCTTCAAGAAAGATACCAAGCTGACACCTTCGCAATATCAAAAAACAGCCACAGAATCTACTTCGTAAAGGTAAGTATTGTACGGGTATGGTAATGGTTTATAAGGGTTAGTATATCATTCCCAGCAACTGACTACTTTTATCTCAAGAAAAACAGCCCACCATATTCTTCACAAACTGCTTTGTCTCAAGAATGGGGTTTTTGAATTAGTCAGCAAAATATCCTGGGGCTGTTTTTATTTTCTTCTGTACAATCCATCAAAAAGAACAGATACCACCTTATCCCCTTCAAGCAATTCCCAAAGTTGACGAACAGTGCCATCTTCATTCTTGAACCATGTAACCTTATTTTTCAACATCTTCCCATCCCTTAAGAACTCTGCGGAAGACATAATCATTTTATCGCCTTCCCTATTTCCCCTTAGTTTTAAAAACGCACCCGAGTTATCCACCCATGTTTGTTCCCATTGCTGACTTATCTGGTTATAAAAATTGATACTTGTACCGGTGTATGCTTGTTTAGCGCTTGTCCAATTTTCACGAAGCACACAGCCCCTTTCTTCCTTTACTATACTATTCTCACCAGCAGGTGAACCATTGGCATTGGTCACTGTCCATTCTCCTATCCAAAAATCAAAGGCAGAATGATTTTCGGAACAACAAGCGCAGGAATCCGAATTTTGAGCAATTGCACCCTGAAAAAGGAACAGGGCAAGAATAAAAAAGAAAGTTTTCATCATAAAAGATTTATGATGCAGTATATAAATAATCAATTACTCTTTGGTTAAATATCAACGGCTGTTCCACGTTTACCACATGTCCGCAATTTTCAACCACGAACAAACTGGATTCTTTATGGGTTTTGACCACTTTTTCTATGGTGGGCAAAAAGAGATAATCTTCCCCTCCCATAATATAAAAAGTAGGTATCCGAATATCAGCTCCTCTAAAAAACCGAAGTAAGGGGTTAATCTCTGATGTCAACTTGAACCACCTTATAAATTCCTTTTGGTATAATTTTTTGGCCTCTCTTACAAAAAGCGAACGTGATTCCCTATGATTTTTGTTGGGCATAATAATAAAAGCAAAAAACTTATATAACCATAGGTAGGGTACCACTGATTTAAAAATGACGCCCAGACGCATAAGTACTTGGGACCTAAAATTCAATTTCATTATTGCTCCTCCCATCACCATGCTTTTAACCCTGTCAGGGTAGTTTTCAGCTAGATTCCGAATCAATATTGTACCTAAGGAAATTCCTATGAAGTGGGACTTTTCTATTTTTTCATAATCAATGACCTCAACAATGTCCTCAGTAATCGAATCAAAAGTATATCGGTCATTGAAAGCATCCTTTAGATTGGGTTTTGAATTGCCATGGCCACGTAAATCCAATAGAAGCACATTGAAGTGTTTTTTAAAATCCCTTACCTGCTTATACCATATAGTAGAACTACCACCAGCGCCATGCACGAAGGTCACCCATTCTTTGGAGGTTTCATGAATATATTTAGTGTAATGTAGCACAGCTATTTTGCTTAAAAGTACGTTAATTTTTTTCGAAGAAAATGCAAATACTTCTCAATCTAGGGCATTTGTTGTTAAATATTAGATAAAGTACCTGATTTATAGGTGTATACACTATAGAGCACTCATCCAAAAAAGCAATTTCAACGTATCTTTGATGTAACAAATCTTTAGTCATGCATAATCAGTATTGTAAAGTTGGTACGGTAACTCCAATAACTAGTGGAAACCACGCTGTCAACGTTTTAAGGTTCAGATATCAAAGCTTTTTAGAAAAGGCTTCAGACGCCTCTTACATTAACACCAACTTAGGTGAATTCTTTAATCGCAAAGCCCAAGAACTCAAAAAGGTACTTGAGAATCTGTCTTCTTAATCCAAGGGTATTATCCCTTTAAATATTTTTCCATCTCCTTTTGAAGCTTCATGGCTTCTTTTCGCGCACTTTGGTCAAATACTTCATCTTTAGATGCATAAAGTATACCTCTTGATGAATTAATCAACAACCCAATTTGGTCGTTCATTCCATATTTACAGACCTCTTCCAAACTCCCCCCCTGTGCACCAACACCTGGAACAAGAAAAAAGCTGTTGGGCACTATTTCTCTAATTTCCGCTAAATACGAAGATTTTGTAGCTCCAATAACGTACATAAGGTTTTGCGAATTCCTGTATTTGCTCGATGTCAAAATAACTTCTTTATAAAGCTCTTTGTTTTCAAGTGTTCTAGTTTGAAAATCAAAAGCTCCTTCATTGGAAGTTAAAGCCAGAAGAATAGTGTGTTTATCTTCAAACATCAAAAAAGGCTCTACAGAATCCTTGCCCATATATGGAGCAACGGTAATGGAATCAAAGTTTAAGGTTTCAAAAAAAGCTTTGGCATATCGTGTAGAAGTATTCCCTATATCTCCTCTTTTGGCATCAGCGATGGTAAATATCTCTGGGTAGTTTTCATTGAGATAGGCCATCGTTTTTTCCAATGCTTGCCAACCTTGCAGTCCGTAAGCCTCATAAAAGGCAATATTGGGTTTATAGGCAACACATAAATCATGTGTAACATCAATAATGGCTTTATTGAATGAAAAAATAGGGTCTTCCTCTTCCAATAAATGCGGAGGAATCTTGTCCAAATCCGTATCCAGTCCAATACAGAGGAAAGATTTTTTCTGTTTAATCTGATTTACTAAAAATTCTGTGGTCATTTAGAATATCTCTGAGGCCTCCTTCAGTTTTTCAGTGTTTTCCACTAACATCAACTCATCTATTATCTTCTGTACATCACCATTGATAATGTTTTGTAAATCGTAGAGTGTAAGCCCTATTCTATGGTCAGTAACCCTGCCTTGAGGGTAGTTGTATGTTCTAATCTTGGCAGAACGGTCTCCGCTGCTTACCTGTGAATTACGCTTGGCAGCATCTTCTTCCTGCTTTTTGGCCAATTCCAAATCGTACAGCCTGGAACGCAACACTTTAAAAGCCTTCTCCTTGTTTTTATGTTGTGATTTTTGGTCCTGACATTGCGCCACCAATCCTGTGGGAACGTGAGTAAGTCGTACTGCGGAGTAGGTTGTATTCACGGATTGCCCTCCCGGCCCTGAAGAACAGAAATAATCAATCCGGACATCTTTGGGGTCTATTTGCACATCAAAGTCCTCTGCTTCTGGAATGACCATTACCGTAGCGGCACTGGTATGCACCCTACCTTGGGTTTCCGTTTGAGGTACACGCTGTACACGGTGCACTCCTGCTTCGAACTTTAAGGTACCGTACACATCTTCACCAGAAACTTCAAAGTGGATTTCTTTATATCCCCCGCTGGTTCCCTCATTCAAATCTATAATATTGGTTTTCCAACCTTTGGATTCACAATATTTTGAATACATGCGATACAAATCCCCGGCAAAAATACTGGCTTCATCCCCTCCAGTCCCCGCTCGTATTTCCATCACCACGTCCTTTTCATCCTCTGGATCTTTTGGAATTAAGAGAAACTTTATATCCTCCTCAAGTTTGGGTAAAGCTTGCTTTGCTTCATCCATTTGCATTTTGGCCATTTCAACCATTTCTGCATCGCTGCCATCGGCAATAATTTCTTCGGCTTCTGTTATATTGTTGGTCAACTCCACATACTGTTTGCGTTTGTCCACCAATATTTTGAGGTCTTTGTATTCTTTGTTGAGCTTTACATACCTCTTTTGGTCAGATATGATATCTGGTTGAATAATCAAATCTGAAACCTCATCAAAACGTTGCTTAACAATATTCAGTTTATCGAGCATAAATCAATCTTCGTTGAAGGCACGAAGTTACAATTTTTGATGGGATTGTTTTCTGCTGAAGTAACGCTTAGTTCCCTACAAAAGTGGTCCCCAAGGTAATGATGGATGCGGTAAGACCATTACTTCTATCGTATTGGTTAAATCGTACATCAATACTTTTCAATCCAAAACTAAGAATCTGGGCGTTACTCAATATGTCCTTGTACTGAACTCCTATTCCATATTGATGTGCGTCGTAATCCGACAAATCAAAATCCGAAGTATAAAACTCAAAGGTGGACTGTGCCACTTCTTTGGGAAAGAAATAATCTGCTGAAGTTTGCGTGTAGTACCGGTAGTTGGGATATATCGTAAACTTATCAGACAACTTAATCGGTGTTTCAACACTAGCTGTATGCGAAACTATGCCCCAATCGTCCCAATAAAAGCGATAATACGAACGAAGCACGATAAAATCATTCAAATAATAATTGAGCCTCCCTCCCAAAGGTAATTTTAATCTGTTATCGGGCAGTCGTTCCACATCATCTGCCAGTTGGAAGTCATCAATGAAAAAATCTTCAATATCACCAAAATACACCCGTTGAAAAGGCGTACTCAAAAGACCGTTTTGAGAAACCACATCAGCAAAAAGGGCCCCTTGCAAACGTTTGCCCAATATTTGCGAAAAATTGAATGAAACTGAATACGAATTTCGGTTTTCACTATCAAATTCAGTAAATGATGGGTTGTATGTTCCATTCCCTTCTATCCTATCATCAAAAAAGCCGCTGCGAAGTTCAATTGGGTAGATGGCCTGCCATTTATCCAGAAATACCCTGGCCGAAACTGTTAACTCAGTATTCTTTTGATTAAACAATCGGGTATAACTGCCTCCAAAACCAACCGAAACATAGTCGTATTCATTGGAAAAATATCCATTGACACTCCAAATTGAATTTCTATCGACTGAGCTATGTTGATAGGTTGGATTGATATAAACGAGCTGGTCTCTTCTTGACTCACCGGATGAAGCATCAAAAGGGGTTACATTCAAATTAGTGCCATCCAAGGGGTTCACATTGCTTGATGAAGCTGATGTGTACGCAGAAAGTCCAACATCTACAGTTAAAATATCATTTTCGTTCATGGGTAGGCGCAATACCACCGTTGATGTAGCATCGGTGAGCTCTTCCGTTCCTTCGCCTCCGGTTACCGCTGCGTTGTTTCCGTCTTGGGAATAATAACTGAAGAGAAAATCAATCTCACTGCTTTCCAGAACTCTTTTGGTATAGGTAGCGTCAGTCTGTTGAGCCGAAACCCATCCCGAACACAGGAATAGTAGAACCCAGATTACAGTTTTTGGAGTCAATTCCATGTTTGTTTAGTTACACCCGCAACCGCCGCCGGTTTTACCTCCATTGGCACCAGCCGATGCTTCCCGATATATTTGAAAATTGGTTTCAAAACGCTCCATCGCTTTAGCGCCCAGTTGCATTTCTGCATCATTCACGTAAATCATGTCATACTCCCTTACAGCAACGCAAGAGCTTGAGAGAACAAAAGCCACCAATAATACAAATAGAAATCGCATATTCTTAAAGTTATTGATTTTGTTCGAAAACTACTCCAGAACTTTTGTGGATTTTATTTTCGGAATCGACCACGACTGCCTCCACGCCGTCCAGTTGATTAATCATATGCAGGCCCGTATCCCTCCCCATTACAAAAACCGCTGTAGCTAATGCATCACAGAGTTCGACCTTTTTTGCAAAAATGGAAACACTATTTACTCCAGAAGTAGGATATCCCGTTCTTGGGTCTATAATGTGCGAGTATTTTTTACCTTGAAAGACAACATATTTCTCATAATTGCCAGAGGTAGCCACCGAAGATTCCACTACAGGCAGCCAACTAAACACTTTTGATTTATCCAAAGGATTGGAAATGCCTACCATCCAATTTCCACCATCTGCTTTGGTCCCCCAAGTGGTTAAATCCCCCGAAGCATTAATAATACCTGCTTTTACCTGTTTGGAAACCAATAACTCTTTTGCCTTATCAGCGGCGTATCCTTTTCCAATGGCCCCAAAACCAATTTTCATACCTACTTGGGTAAGAAAAATCGTTTGGTTTTCGTTGTCCAGCTTAATTCTATCATATCCAATCTTGGCAACAGACCGTGTAATTTCCTCATGGCTTGGCATCCTGTTCATGCTTCCATCAAACCGCCATACTTTATCCGCAGAAGCATAGGTAATGTCAAAAGCACCATCCGTTATTTTGGATACTCGAACAGCACGGTCTACTAAACTAAAAAGCTCTTTTGACACCTTAACCGGTTTAATTCCTGCGTTTCGATTGATAAGGGAAGTTTCTGAATTCTCATCCCAGGAGGAAATCAACTTCTCAACACGTTTGATTTCTGAAACGGCTTCGTCAATATTAATGTAGCCAATATCCTCGTTTGGGGCCACCACGGTTATTTCAAAACGGGTGCCCATCAATTCCAAGGCCTTTTTTACAGAAACATCAGTATTCTCTTGGGCCATACCCCCGAAAAGCGACAGAAAAAAACTGACTAGGAGTATGTTGCAAAGTTTCATTTTAGGTAACCATTAAAAAGGTTTAAGTATTTTTCTGGGGATTTTCTCTTATCAAATCCAGTCTTTCCCAAGATAGATTCATTTTTGTCCAATACCACTACCAGCGGAAAATAACCCTTTGGGTTATACTTTTCTGCAAGACCCTTATTGGCATTTAACTTCTCTTCGGTAAGCAGGTTTTTCTTTTTTCTTGGAAAATCTGCGTTGTACAACACGTAGTTATTAGCTGCAAAACCGGCAAAAGTTTCAGATTCCAAGATTTTCTTCTTGAAACGTATGCATGGCCCACACCAATCCGAACCTGAAAAAACAAGAACTATAGGCTTATCTTCAGTATTGGCTTTGTTCAATGCATTCGTATAACTATCCTCCCATGCCTGGGCTTTGGCAGCAAGTCCTAGAAGTAAGCATATCAAGAAAACTACTTTTTTCATTTTTTAGCCCATTAACGTTTCAAATACTCGTAACGTGTTGTCATCCACCTGTTCTGTATTGAACACTCTTAGTGGATTGGATGTAACGGAATTTAGAGGTGTCCCATCTTGGTCAAATCGAGAACCGTGGGTGGAACATCTGAAGATGCCCCCGTCTTCAGAGATAAAACGTACCTCCTCGGTCTGTTGATGACTACATATTTGACTAGCTGCAATCAATTCACCTTGAAGGTTGCGAGCCACCACAATATCAGTATAGCCCAAACTTGGATTCGAACTGACTAAAATGAAACCTCCGTTAGTGGCCAAAGGTGTAGCTTCTGCTGAAGTTAAATCAACTGTAAAATCAACACCATCTGGTTCGGGAAATTGCTCTAAATCTTCTGAATTGGAACATCCATTTAAGCAGGGAAAAGTCAAGGCAAAGGCCGCACCCGCACCAAGACTTCGTAAAAAATCTTTTCTTTCCATAGCGTAATTAAAGGGGTTACTGTTAAAGAACGTGGAATTTGGGCAAATCGTATGCTAATATTCAAACCTACCAAAAGGACTTTCAATCGTCAACTTTTTACTATCCGATCCTTCTACCCTACCAATAATTTGTGCTTCCACGCTGAATTCTTTGGAAATTGTTATTATGTGCTCTGCAACTGCAGGTTCGACATATAATTCCATGCGGTGTCCACAATTAAAAACTTGGTACATTTCTTTCCAATCTGTACCTGATTGCTCCTGAATTAGTTTGAACAAAGGAGGAATTGGAAACAGGTTGTCCTTAACCACATGTAAATCATCAATAAAATGAAGGATTTTGGTTTGTGCTCCCCCACTGCAGTGCACCATCCCGTGAATTTGGGTATTGGAGTACTGGTCCAGTATTTTTTTGATAATAGGCGCATAGGTTCGGGTTGGTGAAAGCACTAATTTACCTGCATCCAAAGGTGAGTCAGGAACTGCATCCGTCAAACTTGTTTTTCCAGAGTATACAAGCTCTTCTGGGACTTTGGCATCAAAACTCTCAGGATATTCTTCAGCCAAATATTTTGAAAAAACATCGTGTCGTGCTGATGTGAGACCATTGCTCCCCATTCCGCCATTATATTCAGTCTCGTAGCTTGCTTTTCCATAGGAGGCCAATCCGACTATAACATCCCCAGCTTGAATGTCGGCATTGTCAATGACATCTTCTCGTTTCATTCTAGCAACTACGGTAGAATCCACTATAATTGTCCTTACCAAATCACCTACATCCGCCGTTTCACCACCTGTGGAATGAATAGAAATTCCATATTCGCCCAAATCGGATATTAATTCTTCAGTGCCATTTATAATTGCTGAAATAACTTCGCCTGGAATCAAATTCTTGTTTCTTCCAATGGTTGAGGAAAGCATAATATTTCCAGTAGCACCCACACATAGTAAATCATCAATATTCATGATTAGGGCATCCTGTGCAATTCCTTTCCAAACGGAAATATCCCCTGTCTCCTTCCAATACATATAGGCCAAAGAAGACTTTGTTCCCGCACCATCTGCATGCATGACCATACAATATTCTGAATCACCTGTTAGATAATCCGGAACTATTTTACAAAATGCCTTGGGAAACAATCCCTTGTCAATATTTTTTATGGCGTTGTGCACATCTTCTTTGGATGCAGAAACACCACGTAGATTGTATCGCTTGCTATTTTCTGAAGACATAAATCAGGTTTGGGCAAAAATAAATGAAACGGAAGTAAATGCTGACTTAATTCCGTTATTTGGTAAACAATAATTCTGAGTATTTCGCGAAGGGCCATAAATCATCGGCTATCAACTTTTCAAGCATATCCGATTGTTCTCTAATAGATTCGAAATACGGTTTAACGTTGATACAATAGGCTTGCGCTTTTCGACCAATTGTTGAAAGCGAATTAGCTCTTTTTCTGGCAGTGGTCATGTCTTCGGTTATTTTTCGAATATCGGCGATATGGTTACCAACTTGTTCTAATATATTCAATTGGGTCTCGGCCACTTTTTTATGAGCGGCTCCATAGACTTCCTTAAGCCCTTTAATATTTTCCAACAATTCATTTTGATATCGAATGGCCGCTGGTATTATATAATTGTACACCATTTCTCCCAAGACCCTACCTTCTATTTGCAGCTGAAGAACATAAGTCTCCAATTCCACTTCCTGATGGGCCTTGAGCTCAACTTCGCTCATCACATCCATGTCTTTGAACAAGGTAATACTGGTCTTGTCCGTAAGAATCTGTACAGCTTCTGGTGTGTTTTGATTGTTGCTCAATTTTCTTCGTTTGGCCTCCTCCTGCCACTCTCTTCCGTAACCGTCACCATCAAAACGAATGCGCTTTGAAGTTTTGATATACTCTCGGAGCACATTGAAAACAGCTTCATCTTTTTTCAGGTTCTTCTTATTGATTAATGCATCAACTTCCTTCTTAAAATCAGTGAGCTGTTTGGCGACAATGGTATTCAAAATGGTCATGGGCTTGGCACAATTGGTCTTAGCCCCTACGCCACGCATCTCAAATTTATTGCCCGTAAAGGCAAAAGGGGATGTACGGTTTCTATCTGTGTTGTCTAACAAGATTTCTGGAATCTTTCCTACCACATTCAGTTTAAGCTCCGTTTTTTCTTGGGGTGAGAGTTTTCCTTTGGAAACACCTTCCAGTTCATCCAGAACATCAGTTAATTGTTTTCCAACAAATATGGATAAAATGGATGGTGGCGCTTCGTTACCTCCCAATCGGTAATCATTGCTTGCCGAAGCAATTGAGGAACGCAACAGCTCTTCATAAGTATCTACAGCCTTGATGGTATTCACGAAAAAGGTTAAAAACTGAAGATTCTTCATTGGCGTGGTGCCTGGACTCAGTAGATTAACCCCCGTATCCGTGGCCAAAGACCAGTTATTGTGCTTTCCAGAACCATTGACTCCTGCAAAGGGTTTTTCATGAAAAAGAACCATGAAACCATGGCGGTCCGCCATTTCTTCCATAACATCCATCAAAAGTAGATTGTGGTCTACAGATAAATTGGCTTCTTCATGAACGGGTGCCAACTCAAATTGATTTGGCGCCACCTCATTGTGTCTTGTTTTTACGGGTATGCCTAGTTTGGTACATTCCTTTTCCAAATCGCTCATAAAACCCAAAGCTCTATTTGGAATCACCCCAAAATAGTGGTCATCCAATTGTTGCCCTTTAGGAGCTCGGCTTCCTACCAACGTTCTACCGGCCATAACCAAGTCTAAGCGCGATTGACCCAAAGCTTTGTCCAACAAAAAATACTCTTGTTCCCAGCCCAAAGTAGCATAGACCTTTCTTACATTTTTATCAAAATATTGGGCAACCGCAGTAGCAGCTTCATCTACGGCATGCAATGCTCTTAACAAAGGCGCCTTATTGTCCAAAGCTTCACCTGTATATGCCACAAAAATGGTAGGTATACATAGAGTCGTTTTATAAATAAACGCGGGTGAAGTTGGGTCCCAAGCAGTATACCCTCTAGCTTCAAAAGTATTTCGTATCCCGCCGCTAGGAAAGCTTGAGGCATCTGGTTCTTGTTGCACCAATTGTCTTCCTCCAAACTTTTCCATGGCACGACCATCGGCCATAATATCAAAAAAAGCATCGTGCTTTTCAGCAGTTGAACCTGTTAAGGGCTGAAACCAATGCGTATAATGCGTAGCCCCCATGGACATGGCCCAAGCCTTCATCCCTTCTGCTACTTGGTCGGCTATTTTACGATCTATTTTTGTTCCCTGAAAAATTGCAGACTCCACCTTTCCCATAGCTTCCGATGTCAAAAACTGACGCATTTTTTCCTCGTTGAACACATTCTTGCCAAAAAGTTCAGAGCGTTTACCAGTTTCTTCTACCGATTTATAGTCTCGTTGACGGCTCTCTGCTACAGCATCAAATCTCATTATGGTCTAAATTGTTTAAACAGCAAATCTACAATTAACAATTTAATAATAAATGGCAAAAAAATTACTTTTTTCTCAATCAACCCTTTACAAAACAGGGGTAACATAAAATATTTGTCTCACTTTGTTAATTTACCCCTTTAAAAGAAATATTATTCAAGGAAAAATATATTTTTGTCAATCATAAATTTGAGAACAAATAACTACCGGAATTATGAGCAAATCTAAATTAGAGTACATCTGGTTGGACGGTTACACACCCACGGCCAATATGAGAAGTAAGACAAAAATTGAAAAAGACTTTAGCGGAAAATTGGAGGACTGTCCTATGTGGTCTTTTGATGGAAGTTCCACACAACAGGCAGAGGGCGGTTCTTCTGACTGTTTGCTTAAGCCCGTGGCCATTTATCCGGACCCAGCACGTAAAAATGGATTTTTGGTGATGTCAGAGGTATTGAATCCTGATGGGACTCCTCATGCTTCCAACTCCAGAGCGACAATTGATGATGAAAATGATGATTTCTGGTTCGGATTCGAGCAAGAGTATTTCATTATGGATACAGATACTCAATTACCACTTGGATTCCCAATTGGGGGTTATCCTGGACCACAGGGTCTTTACTACTGCTCTGTTGGTGGAAAAAATACATGGGGTCGTGAATTGGTTGAAAGACACGCAGATTTCTGTCTTGAAGCGGGATTGAACTTTGAAGGTATCAACCAAGAAGTAGCTGCTGGGCAATGGGAATTCCAAATTTTCGCAAAAGGTGCCAAGAGCGCCGGAGACCAAATTTGGGTTGCGCGTTATATGTTAGATAGATTGACTGAAGAATACGGTTATTATATCGATTACCACCCAAAGCCTATTAAAGGAGACTGGAATGGTTCTGGGATGCACGCAAACTTCTCAAATTCTGTTTTGAGAACTGCAGGTAAAAAAGAGACCTATGAAAAGATTTGTGAAGCCTTTAGACCTGTTACTAAAGAACACATTGAAGTATATGGTGAGTTTAACGACCAACGTTTGACCGGTCTTCATGAAACGCAATCCATTAACGAATTTAGTTACGGAGTTTCTGATAGAGGAGCTTCCATCCGTATTCCAATTGCAACCGTGGAGAGTGGTTGGAAAGGATGGTTGGAAGATAGAAGACCAGCTTCCAATGCAGACCCATATAAGGTTGCTGCAAGAATTGTTAAGACTGTAAAGTCGGCAGACGTATAGAAATAGATAGATTAGTTGTTGATTATATTTAAAAAACCGCCCTATGTAGTGGGGCGGTTTTTTATTGTTTTGATTTTAAGGGGGTATTCATCCAATAGTTGTCAAAGTCGGTGGGCTTTGTAATGGGTTGGTCTTCAAAAATTGGTTTGGTCTTATTCATAAAGGTATTCTTGTCTTTTGGAGGCTCTTTGCTAGCATTTATCCGCTGAACAAAAAACTCTCGGAATTGTTGAAAGTCGCGATGCTTATTTTTCCCCAGTTCATACTTAAGACCTCTATCCCTTATATTTAAAACTTTAGTTTTCAAATGTTTATTAGACCCATCTGGATTTTTCTTCGTGCTGGCAAGCAAAACCGACATATTTTTAAGGGTTTCGACATCAAAATCAGGAAAAAGACGAACCGCGTTATCAAACACGACCACTTCATTGAATTTGACTTTTTTCCCTTCAAAAGTCCAATCATAGTTATTTAAATCACCGGCAGAGGATGTATCTATATATTTATTGAATCTTACCTCAAAACATTGACAAGTACCTAACCATCTAATCGCATCCACTTCAAATTCCGGTGGTTCAATAAGCATAAAATCGTTGTGGAAAGAAATATAATTCAGATACATTTTTCCATCATCTGCTCTTTGATACTCTGTTATGATTTCAAAAAAAAGTTTCTGGTCCTTTTCTTTTTTATTTCTTCTTTTTGAGCGCAAACCAAAATTCTCATATACGGTATACTTTAATTTATGTATGGCAAAATCTTGCTTCGAAATGTATAAAAGCCCCGAAACTTTATACCCAAAGAACGTTTTGTTCATACGAATTGTATAAAGTTCTTCCTCATCTATGTAGGTATCCTCAAGCTTTCTAAAGAAGTGGTTTTTGATTAAATCGGTTTCGAGTTGGTTCACAAAATCATAAGAGTCTATTTTGTAGTTCCGAATAGCATCATGCACCCTTAGTATTACAAATTCGTTTCCTCCATAATCAAATAAGTAGGCATTGTTTATAATTTTCATGTAATTCTCGTCGTCACCATATTTGTTATCGGATATAGTATCCCTCTTAAAATCGAAATTTTGCTTCTTATCATAAATCTGAACCTTAGTATTGAGATTGTCCAATTTTTGAAAACCTAAATCGAAAACTTCAAGAATCGCTTCATTTAAATTGACATATTTTCGTTCGCTAAATTGGTAATCACGATAATACCCTATAACCGAAGAAGGGTGTCGAGGAAATTTTTTTGGTATTGCCTGAATGGCTTTTCTAACTATACTTTTAGCACTCAAAGGACCTCTTCTTTTCTGCTTTTTGCGAAGAACGACTTCTTTTAATTCAATTACGCCTGGCGTCAGCTTTATGATGTTAAGTTCATCTTGGGACAGGTCAAGCATTGCAATGCGTTTTCTTTCATATCCCATACTTGAGACAATCAAAGTATCACCTTCATCCTTGAACTTCAATGGTAATCGGAATCCGCCGTCTTGATTTGAGATAACCCCCAGTGCTTTTCCCTCAATCCGAATGGTTGCAAATACTACAGGTTTACTTGTATTTGAGTCCAGTAATTGACCTTGGATAAAATCATTTTGCCCCCAAATGGCATGTACACAAAAGAAGGTAAGACTTAGGAAAAAATGTTTGACAGAGATGGGCAATTATCATGCGTTTTAACTTACTGTAAGATAAACAAATAACACGTAACAAAGCAAAAGTATAACGCCATCTCGCCAACCTAAACGAAGACCTTTTGGAAAAAAGACCAAGGGTAGGATTAAAAAGGAAATTCCCAACATCCAGAAAATATCGCTTGCCAGCAATCCTTGATCTAAAACTGAAATAGGTGTAATAATGGAGGTAATGCCCAATACCGCCAGTAAATTAAAAATGTTGGAGCCTAAAAGGTTTCCTAAGGAAATGGCTTTTTCCTTTTTTATCACTGCAATTACTGAAGCTGCTAATTCGGGAATACTGGTGCCCACTGAAACTATTGTGATACCGATAACCCTATCACTTACTCCTAAAGTGGAAGCCATGCCCACTGCACCATCAATCAATAATTCCGAACCACCCCACAGAGCCGTACCACCCAAACCTAAGAACAGTGCTATCTTGTATAAGGGCAAAGGAATGTCATCCTCAGGCATTTCATCCACGACAGCACTCTTTTGAAATCGGAGTAGATAAACCAAAAACAAGAATAGGAATACCACCATTATGATTCCTTCGTAACGTTGCAGTTGTCCATCGAAATAGATAAAACCTACAAAAAGTACCGATGCCACCATCATTACCGGCCAATCTGTGGTATAGAAGCTCTTTCGAACATTAATACTTCCCAAAATCACTGTAATAGCAAGGACCAGTCCTAAATTGGCAATATTTGAACCTACAACATTTCCTAAAGCCAAATCTGGAAAACCGTCAAGGGACGCCTTAATACTCACTATCAACTCGGGAGCGGAAGTTGCGAAAGATACCACCGTCATTCCGATAACAATTTTTGGAATGGATAGTCGTAATGAAAGGGCTACAGCTGATTTTAGCAACCAGTTACCTCCCAAAATCAGTAGAAAAAGTCCGAGTAGTATAAAAAGTAGGTTTCCCAAATCCTGAATTTGCAGCAAATATAGACCATGTATTCATCAAAAAATACTGCCCAAAGGAAAAAGAAAAACTATCAATTTAGTTAAATAACTATAAAAATAGTTGTGCAACTAAAAAAATAGGAATATGTTTGATTTCATTTTAAAGAAATATGCAAAAATTGACCAACAAGGAAGAGGAAATCATGAAAATCCTCTGGAAACTAAAGAAAGCTTTTGTCAAAGAGGTATTAACAGAAATGAAAGACGGCAAACCTCATTACAATACGCTTTCAACAATTATTAGAAACCTTGAGGAAAAAGGTTTTGTTGGCCATGAGGTTTTTGGTAACACACATAGGTACTATCCCATTGTTAGCAAGGAGGATTACAGAAAGACTTTTGTAAACGCTACGATCGCCGATTATTATGGAAACTCGTATAAAAGCTTGGTTTCGTTTTTCGCTAAAGAAGAAAAAATATCCGTAGAAGAGTTAAAAGAGATCATAAAACTCATTGAAAACAAAAAGTGATGGAAAGCTTTTTTACATTTCTTCTTAAATCATCTTTGATTCCTTTGTTGTTTTTGGTTTCTTACCATTTCTTTTTGAGAAGAGAAACCTTTTTTACAAGTAACAGGGTGTTCTTAATTATTGGATTGACGGCATCCTTTATAGTACCTTTTATCACTATCACCAAAACCACTTATGTTCCAAGAGCGACCATGTCATCCGGGAGCAATATTGCCCCATCAGAGATTGGCGCCCAACTTGATACTGAAACATCATTCAACTCGCTCTTTCCTGTATTGGTGATTTATCTTATGGGCGTGCTGTATTTTGGTTTGAAATTGTTATTTCAAATTCGAACCATTCAAAACCTTAAAAAAAATGGAAACATCCTCACCGAAGATAGCTGTCACCACGTGAGAACCCATTCCCAAATATCCCCATTCTCATTTTTCAAGTACATTTTTTACAATCCAAGACAATATGACCAAAATGAATTGAACACTATTATCAGTCATGAAAAGGTACATGTTCGTCAACTGCACTCCTTGGATATTCTTTTTACCGAAATCATTCTGATTCTTCAGTGGTTTAATCCGGCAGTATGGTTTTACAAGACTGCATTGAAACAAAACTTAGAATACATAGCCGATTTGGAAGCGTGTAATTCACATCAAAACAAAAAGGAGTATCAATATTTAATGCTAAAGCAGGCAACTGGAAATCAAGATATAACTATCGCAAATCCCTTTTTTAATTCAATCATCAAAAAACGAATAGTCATGTTAAATCAAAGTAAATCAAAACGAATCAATCTTCTAAAACTACTTCTTGTTCTACCGCTACTTGGTCTCTTTTTAGTAGGTTTCAATACTAAAGAAACCGTTGAGTTCAGTGATACCACTACCAATGGGGTGTCCATCTACGAACCGCCTATCTCATTTATAAGTCCCATTAAAGCCAAGGATATCAAAAAGGTATCATCCAGTTTTGGCCCTGCCCGAAATCCGTTTACAAAAGATATGGATTTTCATAGTGGAATCGATTTAGTCGCAGAAAGCGGAAAAAACGTTTTAGCAAGCGCTGATGGAAAGGTTGAACTAAGTGCAACCGATACGAATAATGGAAATTATATTGTTATCAAACACAAAGATTCTTACAGCACTAAATATCTTCATTTAAAAGACAGGACGGTAGAAGCCGGTGACAAGGTTGCCAAAGGACAGATTATCGGTCATGTAGGCAGTACTGGAAAGTCCACAGGAACGCATCTACATTTTGAAGTGCTTCAGTTTAAAAAACCATTGAACCCAGAGAGTTTAATTCCTTTTAAAACAGCTGCAAGTCAAAGTAACATCAAAAAAACAGGTTCCAATCAGCTTTCTCAAACCAAAAAGGATTTTGAGTTTATTATTGATAAAGAAACTTCGAATGCAGAGTTTTCCGAAAAGAAAGCATATTTGGCTAAAAACGGTATTGATTTCTCTTACACGATAGTTCGCAATGAATCCGAAGAAATTATTGATTTATCTTTTCATATTTCTGGAGAAGGAATACAGGGTAAAACCTTCAATAATCATTATAGCACGTCAGATGATAAGGGAATATCTCCCTTAACGGTCTTTATTAATAAAGAACGTAACAAAGTTTTTATTGGATCAAAGAATTATCAAAGTTCAAAAAATACATCCATCGGCTCGAATAGTAACCGAGTTTGGCTTAGTTCTGACGATAGCAGTGATATCAAAGTAATTACTGAGGATGATGGTTTTTTCTTTATAGATACAGATGGAGATAAAGCTCCCCTATATATTATTGATGAAAAAGAATCAACTCAAAATGCTGTAAGAAACCTTTCTCCCAATGAAATTGAATCCATTAACGTGCTAAAAGGCGAAGCTGCGAGAAAAAAATATGGTAAAGCGGCTAAGAATGGCGTGGTAGAAATCACTACGAAAGATAAAAAATAGTTGAATTTAGATTTGTCTCTATAAAACAACCCGGTCTTTGACCGGGTTGTTTTATGTGTTAGGGATTTTATTTTGACTCTTCCTCCCCTATTTTCTGTAAAAACTCAATATCTTCTTCCACAGTCAGTAAAAGCAAACTTGTAGCCGTACAAAAGACGGGGCTGGTAATACAATGATGTCCATTCCAGCTTCCATCTTCATTTTGGATTTTTAAAATTCGTCCGCTCATATTATCATACCAGTTTTTCCAGTCCTCATCCTTGCTCACCAATAAAGATTCTCCAGTTTGCAAATAACTTAAGAACTCTTCTCCGCCATTGTTTCCAAAACCACTTAGCACCTCATCCTTTTGCGCTACTTCTTTAGCAGATTCGTATACTTTATAGGCAGTGCCATATTTTTGAGCTTCTCCTTCTGCATAACCTATTTCTGCAAGGGTCTCAGCGTTTATTTCTGCATTCTCCGCTATTTTACCTTCCGCTTTTGCTTTGTTAACATCTGATCTGACCTTACGTGCTTCCTTGGCACTTGCCCTAACGCTACCGCTCACGGAATACAGCATAATCCCTGCGCCGTCATCCGTCTTTACGGCCCCATCTTCCTCATTGTAGTTGTCTTTCTGGTATTTTCTGGATTTTTCCAAAACCTCCTTATCCACTTGTACACCAGCGGCTTGAGCAGATTCCAAAGCACTATTAGCCATTCCGCTTTGTAATACACCTGCCCAACCTGCACCTCTTTGTCTTCCATTTTCATCCGTTCCTTCCTCAATTCTACCAATACAAACATCCAGACAACGTACAACTCTTTTACGGTCCATGCCTTCTAAATCTCTTTCCAGAAGATTGGAAAGGAATTGGGCAGCCAAAACAGCATCTATGTTTTGGCCTAACTTGGTCTGTATCTGGGTATTTCTCACCTCAGTAATATATTTACCGTCTGCTTTGTTGCTTTCAATGGTTTCCAACAAAAAATTCATCGCCTTTTTTAAGTTATCTGCATGGATTCCCTTATTTAAAGTAGTACCACTGCGCAGTAAAGCCATTCCCACCATCGCAGTGGTTGCAGGGTCTGCTTTTACAGAATGGGGGTCCCTAACATGTTGTGCAGCATGACTTCCTGCACCATAACCCCCATTGGGCAATTGCGCTTTTGAAAGCCAGTCTAAGCCGTCACGAACAGCCAGTTGTGTGTTCTCATCTGATTTATACCGATTAAATCCATTGGATGATTGTTCACCCATAACCGTCATAAATACACAACCTTTCTCAGGTTGTATAGTTCTTTTAGGCTTTGAAGCCGTCAATGTTGCGTAAAGTAAAATCCCAATCCCCGCAATAACAGGAAAGAATAGGAAATGCATTTTAGATTTCATCTTGAGTAGATTTTAAATTTTAAATGAAAGTAAATCGCTAAACCCTCATTTAAAACAGGTAATGAGTTAAGCCTGTTTATGGGTTAGTGAAAACATATTTTCATCAAGTAAAGGCTTAAAATCTGAACTGGTTTTTTTTAACTCCCGAAACGAAAACACCTAAAAACGCCTTTTTTTAAACGAATGTGCCCTTGGTTTTCAAAAACTGACTCAAAAACCCCCTACAATTATTACAATAATCATCATTTTAAATCCCTTAGTATTACAAATAATAACTTTATACAAGGGGGTCACATAAATATTGTAAAATAATTCATTTTTTTCACTACAATCTCGTATTCAATTTCATAGGTTTTACTATAATTCCTTGGAAACATGATGATTGTCATTCTATATTCGAATCCGTAACCGGTTAACAACACTAGTATCAACCTTTAAAACCATCAAAAAGAATGATTGCCATTGCAAAGTTTTTAGTCAATTTATTGGTAACCCTTATTCAAGTCATATTGTTTTAACTGTACTCATCATACAGTAAAGAATTAGTCAAAAGACCGGTTATCAAAATATCATCAATCAAAAAACCATCAATCAAAAAATCATCAATCAAGTTTGACCAGTCAAAAACGAAAACACCGTAATAGAATTCATAGAATTTTATGCGGTGTTTTTTTATTTCCATACTTACCGATTTGAAAACACCTTGAAAAGAATAATCATTGAATTATTTACCTGAAGGAATTTTAAAATCCAAAAGATAGCTTGGAAAACAACTAATACACTTTTGGCTCTGCTTTCTTCTTAGGGTTTCTTTAAATGCCTATTATTTTTTTGATACCTATATTTGTAGAACCCAACCATATAGATACAATGATTTATAAGTTTTTGGCCAAATTGAATAAAGTTCTTTTGCCTTCTTTCACCAAAAAAGGACTAGACCCTGCAAAAGCTTCCAAATTTCAGCTTGCCATTATAGGTTGGCGATATTACGTTACTACCAGAGCACTGGGTGATTAGTACTTCAACAAGGACGCAATTTCAAGGCCTGGTAGCTTGTTGCGACCATTTAGAAAATCCAATGTGAGAAGAAAATTGCATTGAACTATCTCTCCACCTAGTTTTTCAATCAGTTTTCGAACCGCAGCAGCGGTTCCTCCAGTGGCTAGTACATCATCATGAATCAGTACTTTTTCACCTGGAGATATGGCATCAATATGAATTTCCAATTCATCTGTTCCGTATTCCAATCCGTAACGTTCACCTATGGTTTCATAAGGAAGCTTTCCTTTCTTACGGACCGGAACAAAACCGGCGTTTAACTCTGAAGCCAAAATTGGAGCAAAAATAAAGCCCCTGCTTTCCATGCCAACCACTTTATCAACTTGTTTGTTGTTGACCATCTGAACAAGTCCTTCTGAGGCTTTTTTTAAGGCTATTGGATCATTAAAGAGAGGTGTAATGTCTTTGAAAATAATTCCAGGCTTGGGAAAGTCGTTAATATCGCGAACAAAGGATTTTAGATTCATCTATTTTAAAGACTAGGTTTTGTAGTAAAGTTAAAAAGAAATATATTTGCACCCCATTAAAAAGGCCTCGTGGCGCAACTGAATAGCGCATCTGATTACGGCTCAGAAGGTTGCAGGTTTGAATCCTGCCGAGGTCACTTCAAAAGTTAACCCTGCATAAAAATGCAGGGTTTCGTTTTTCTATAAACTTCTGAAGTGTGTGTCTTATCCATATTGAAAGGGAAATTAAAACCGAAGAATGAACGTTTCTATTGTAGACAACAGCTCTTTTTTTCAATAGTTTACAAGCAAAAAAATTTAACAGTAAGAAAACAGAAAATACTTTGATATTCTCATAAAGTGGTTGGATTTTTAATAATCCTTTAATCTTCCATATTGTGAAAAATGTTTGCTTACTTCTGATAGGTCTCATCTTCTTCAACTTCAAAGGTCATTGCCAAAAGGATACTGTTTTTGTTGAAAGCAAACCCTTGTTTCTCGGGCTAAGTTTTGACTATGGTTTTTTGCTAAGACACTCCAAATCCCTTCGGGAAATAGAGGATGCCTATCCTTTTGGTATTCGAGCAGACGGCAGTAAATTGTTGCTGACCAGAAAATCTTGGGAGTTTTGTAATTGCTTTCCAAGAGTAGGAGTTAGTTTAGCTTACTGGAATTGGGACAACGCAGAGGTTTTAGGAAGTGGAATAGTAGGTGTAGGATATTTGGAACCCTACTTTTTCACTCAAAAACGGACCAATTTATTTGTAAGAATGGGGCTTGGTGGTTCCTATTTGACGGATCCTTTTGATGAGGTAAACAATCCCAGAAACCAGTCCTACAGCACTCGACTGGCCTTTGCCATTGTTTTAGGGGCAGGCCTCAATTATCGAATTACTGATAAGTTAAACTTTCGCCTCGCTGCAAAGTACAGCCACATCTCGAATGGTGGTGTGAGCTCACCCAACAAGGGCCTTAATTTTCCTACGATAAGCGTTGGTCTTAACACTAGTCTGGTTCCTATTGATTATCCCAACTTACCAAAAATTTCAAATCGAAAGCCACCTGAAGACAAAACAAGGCTCTCCTTAGTTCATTTTTCGGGTCTGAGTAACGCTACGGTTGGCGAGAGGGACCAATTCTACGTTTTTGGGTTTTCGGGTCATTTTAGTAGATGGGTAGGCGGGAGAAGTGCCATCACCATAGGAACCGAATTTATAGCTGATTTTGCCAGAAGAGAGCAAATTCAGTTGGAAGATGCTGATGCAATGTTTCCACAAGGCGGTTTGTTGGTGGGCCATGAATTTTGGTTGGGTAAAATCACATTTAGCCAACAATTGGGCATTTATTACTTCAATCAGTTTCTCACAACAGATGATGTGTATCAACGCTACGGTTTAACCTACAGTTTCAACAAGCAGATATTTACCGGTTTTAGTCTAAAGGCGCATCGCCATGTTGCAGACTTTTTTGACCTTAGGGTTGGATTTACGTTTTAAATAGGCTAACGATTAAAACAATGATGATTTCCAAATTTAAAGACTCCTTTAGCTACAATCCAACAACAGGGTATAGCTAAAGAGTTTACTATCATCCTCTTTTCATTTAGTCAAATGGATTGTCAACAAACGGATAGTAAAATATGGCAAGTCTAGTTTGAACCAACTAAAACCCGATTGTTCTTAAAGATACCTGAATCCAGCTAAGGCAAACTTACCTCTTAAATCACTTCAACACTTCTTTTTTGCAAGCTCTTTTACAGTAAAGTACCCGTCTCCATTTAAAAGCATAAAAATTGACGCACTAAGCATCATAATAGCAGGAAATTTGTTTTGGTAAGGGTCTGTTAGGTGCACCAATCCAATGGCAACCATAAAATTGATAATCATAATGATTGAAGCCCATTTGGTTTTCCATCCAATAATAAATAAAGTACCACATACAAATTGGGTATATACAGATACGTGTGCTGCTAGCAGAGGAATGGGAACATCCAAGTTCTCTAAAAAAGCTTCAAACTCCAACATCCGTTCCCAAGAAAAAATGTTATCAGCCACTCCATAAATCAAGTGAAAGCCAATCGGAAAACGAATGAATAAATCGGCATATGCTTTTGATGAAGGATATCGTTGAATAATCACAAAGTATCTATTCTCAAGTTTAATTTATGTTAGTTCAACGTAAATAGTTTCCTATTTCTTCATAATGGATATCGTCTCTAGATTGATAAAAATCTTTAAGCACGGCTCGATGGGCACCACCGATCAAAACCAATACTCTATCTGTATCACCAATATGTCTGTCTATATTGGACATGATATGGAAATTCCTCTCCCACCAGACAGAGACAAACTTGATTCCAATATAAGTTGAGTCGGAAACAAACTTTGCGGTTTCTTGAATATATTGCCTCTTGTTTTTTAGGTCCTCCTCGTTACTATTTTTGAAAGCATAGTATTCTTTAAGTGACTTGGCAGCTAAAATTTTTGAATCATCCTCATCATTCTTTTCAATACTGGCTAAAAAACGTAAGAACTCAGATTTCATATTCCTTTCTGCAAAATTTGAAAGAGAATCCAAAGGCACGGGCAGTTTGTAATCAATACAATGAATGGTACTATGATTTAGTTCTGATGCCAAACGAAACCCTATCTGTTCTCTTTCGTCCATTTTTAGTTGCGTTTCATTTTTCACATAATTGGCATAGGCTTCCTGAAAAAAGGCTTCATCTTTTAGGGTGCATTCCAAGAGTATTTTTGTCGGTTTAAATTCCTTTAAAGTTTGTACAAGTTCTTCTATCTCACTTTGTCTTTTCTCAGAGTTGAAGTTGTCCATATCCATGGAAGAATAATCTGTGGTCGCTCCAAAGTGAAAAGTTCCCAATAGAGCAATTGAGGGATTGGAAGTCTCCCTGGTTTCTTTTTTATTGGAATTGCAAGCAATCACTAAAATGGAGAAGGTGATAAGCATCAAGTGTTTCATAGGTCTAATTAAAAATTATAAATGGATGGGCTCTTTCATACTATACTATTGGCCAAGAAATGTATCCGGGTGTATCTGAAGTACTTTTTGTTCTTCCCACTTTTCAAAAATCGCATCACCGTTTTTATCATAATGGGGCCATGAGCTGTTTGCCAAATAAAGAAACCCAAGCTTTTCGTAGTATTTGCCATTGGTAGGCTCGCTAGTAGTATTGAGGTTGTTGTCTAGCAACGTTACTGTTTCAATAGCCGAACCATCCACTTCTAATTGAATTACTCTTTTCGGGTTTGAATTGTTCTGTATTGCCAGTAATTGATTTCCTTTAACATGCGCCAATCCATCAATCCCCTTAAACAAAAAGTTATCCGATTGCAACCATGTAATTTGATAATCCTTCGTAATATCAACCTTTGCCACACCTTTTATATAATCTGCAACGTACAAGATATTCCTGTCCAAATCAATGGTTATTCCTTGTAGATTAAAACCATCATCCACAGGTAGCTTTTGCCTTATAGTATTCGTTTTGGTATCTATAATGATGATTTCGGGTTTAGTGGAGTTCGATATATATAAATTATCATCTCTATCAAATACCATACTGCCGCCCACAAAATCATCGTCCAGAGGAATTCTTGATTTTATTTTTCCCTTAAAAGTATCGATTTCAATAATTTCCGGGGCACTTGAAGGAAGTCCTTTTTTCTTGGATTGAAGTATTTTGGCAGTGCTTACCCAAACCGAATTTGAATTGGGCTTGGAGGCCAAAGCCAAAACGGGTAAGTCAAACGCTTTTACAATGGCAACTTCATTTTTCTTTGTGTTGTACCTGAGCAATTCGCCATGATAAACATCAGTAACGAACAAAAGGGAATCCAACAATACTAAATCCTCCAAATGCCTTTTGTCTTTGAAAAGGGCATAATCTTTTCCAACTTCCTTTACCTGTCCATAATAGTTGACCAAGGAATCCAAAGACCTAGTATACCTGTTCGATATCAAGAAATTGTTGAAGTCAGCATCTTTTTGGTAGTCTATTTTGTTATTCCAGCTCAGTAGCCTTTTTAAGGTTTGGTATGCGTTTTCCAAACTGTCCACTAGGCTGTATCCAGCGGCTAGATTATAAAGAAAAGTAGGCTGTGATGGGTGCAACTTAAGCGCTTCTTTATTGAGGGCCACAAATTTGGTATAGTCTTTATTTTTGTGGGCTTCCATGCTTTCCTTATAAATTGAATTTAAATCCTGCCCGTGGGAAAAAAAGGAAAAGATAGCTAAAGCTATCAAAAAACAATATCTCATTAATAAGTGATTTATCACAATGTATTGAATTCGCTACTTCTCCAGTTAAATATGATATGTATGGCCTATTTTTAGATAAATATGGCATGATTGCTCTATGGATTATTGAATATCTTGCTTTGTAATAAGTAACGGAGAATAGCAATCATCTCTTGACTCCTTTTCGGAGTTTGCCTTTAAAAGATTAGCCTATTGATTTTTTTTAAGACAAGTTCAATCTAATGGAACATGGTATATGAAAGTTTTAATTGTTGATGATGAAAATCTGGCGCGAAAAAGAATTTTGAAAATTCTTCAAAACCGCAATGGCATATCATTAATTGAGGCAAGTTCTGGATCTGAAGCGGTTTCTAAGATTAAGTCTGAACTCCCGGATATTGTGTTTTTGGATATTAAAATGACTGATTTTTCAGGATTTGAAGTGCTAAAAAAAATAGACCCACCCATACTACCGATTACCGTTTTTGTTACTGCTTTTGATGATTTTGCAATTGAAGCTTTTGAAATTCAAGCTATTGACTATGTATTAAAACCTTACAAGGAAAGTAGAGTGTTGGATGCTTTGGAGAATGCGGTCCTAAAAGCAGAAACAAATCAAAAAAGCAACAATTATGATGAAATGCATTCAAGGTTTGACCAACTCTTGAATCATCTACAAGATGTAAAAAAGCCTTCAAAAGGTTTTTTAGAAAAGATTGTTCTTAAAGTCGGCAGAAAGTACTTGTTCGCCTACACCAACGATATTAAATACATCATATCTTCAGCCTACTATGCAGAACTGTTCATGATAGATGGTAAAAAGCATGTCTATAGAACTTCCATGACCGCTTTAATGGAAAAGCTCGATCCCAATTCATTTTTAAGGCTAAATCGTTCAACCATAATACAAATTCACCGAATCAAGGAAGTTGTCAGCGAAGGATACGGTGATTACTGCGTAATAATGATGGATGATCAGAAATTCAATGTTTCCAAAGGGTATAAAACTGCTTTTGTAAATCAATTGAATCTTAGGAAATCATAAAATGAACACTAAGGCATATACATTTCTCGACCGCAAATTGTTTCAAGTACTTCTTGTATACTATTTGGTGGCCTATGTAATTGATTTTTTGGCAACTGTACTTATCTACAATCAAGATGAGACCTCAACCATTGTCTTGGGCCAGTTAGCCATTCAATATGTGATTTTTTTTGTTGCGAAGTTGTCCTACGTCCTTGTAGCACTATTGTTAACTAAGAAGTTTTTCGAAAAAAGGACACTGCATTGGAGGATAATTGTAATCCATTTGGCATTAGCTGCATTACTTTCATTTTATACTGCTTTTGTAGGACTTTGGGTAGAGATTAAATTGTTCTCAAAAGCAATCTCGCTGACGGCAGAGAGTATTTACATAAGGGGCTTGGGTGGACTAAGCTTCAACTTCTTCTTGTACTTTTCAATGATAGCTATCGTCTACGCCTATAATTATTTCCAAAGAAAAAAGGCCGATGATTTAAGAACTTCAAAACTAAAAGCTGAACTTCTTGATTCAAAAATTCGGGCCTTGCAGGCACAATTGAATCCACATTTTCTTTTTAATTCTTTGAACGATATTTCTTCATTGATAGATGAAAATCAAATTAAAGCCCAAAATGCAATTGCTGACTTGAGCGACCTACTAAGAAAAACGTTGAGTCTAAAAGATTCCAAATTAATCTTACTAAAGGATGAGCTTCTGCTTTTGAAAACCTATGCAAAAATGGAAAAATTAAGATATGATGATAAGTGGGAGCTGATAAAAGTAATTCCAGAAGGCCTTGACAGGTTCCTTATCCCTCCACTTCTTTTTCAACCCCTTTTAGAGAACACCATTAAGCACAGCTTTTCAGAAAGACATCAAAAAATCAAAGTCCTGTTGCGAATACGAGAAACTAATGATTTTCTTGAAATAGATGTAATTAACAATGGGGAACCCTTGCAATCCGAAACACCCATCATAGGAAACGGTATTGGAAACGTTTTGGAAAGGCTTGACTCTTTGTTTCCAGGAAATTTTGAGTTTAACCTCTCCAATTACACTATTGATGATGAGTATTTTCGTGGCCCTGTTGTTGGTGTTAAACTTAAATTACCAGCTTTAAAAGAGTATCCCAACTAGTTCATGTCTGAAGTTGTTTACATATCCTCACTAGTGAATCTATACCTATTTTACCTCATGCCCATGTTTTCAAAAGGTCTCTCAATCCAACATATCCAATGAAAGGACCGTTCGAAACCCTAAATGTTCCAATGAAGAGTCTTCTGTAGAAGCCATTCTAGAGGATATACGATAGTTGGCGCAATAGGTGACGCTGCACAAAAAAGACCCTCCTTTTATCACTCGCTCCTTAGCTCTTGGGTTTGATGGATTAAAAGCGGATTCAGCTCCTTTTGGATTTAAAACCTGTCCTTTTTCATGCAATGTTTGATAGTACTTTGCATGATACCAATCGTTGGTCCATTCCCATACATTACCTGAAACGTCATAAAGTCCAAAGGAATTGGGTTTAAACGAACCCACCGGAGCTCTAAGTGCAAAACCATCTTGTTGCGTATTGGATATTGGAAACCTACCTTCCCAAGTGTTTGCATTCGAGTTTAGTTCATTTATATCATCTCCCCAATAGTAGATTGAAGCAGGCTTCTTTCCTCTTGCCGCATATTCCCATTCAGCCTCAGTAGGCAATCTCTTTCCAGCCCATTGACAATAGGCCAATGCATCTTCAAAAGCTACATGCACTACGGGATGATTTTCCTTTCCATCAATATCGCTTCTGGGACCATTGGGATGTTTCCAATTTGCTCCAATTGTCCAATTCCACCATTGGGAATAGTCATGAAGGTTAGAAATAGAAGTGACATTTTTCTTGAATACCAACGAACCTGGTTTAAGTAGTGCATCCTCTGGCTTAGGGGTATTAGCGGGAAGCTGTTTCTTCATTTCCTCCCAGTCCACCTCTCTTTCAGCCACCGTAACATATCCTGTTTCCTTAACAAATTGGGCAAACTGGGCATTGGTCACTTCATGCGTGTCCATAAAAAACCCATCCAACATCACTTTATGGGCTGGTTTTTCATGAGCCATTGCCAAAGTATCCCCATCAACAGCACCTTGCCGAAGTGTTCCTCCCGGTATCCAAACCATTCCGCTTGGAGTAGCTATCGAATCAGGTTGCTCAATAATCAATTCAATTTTAGCCACCTTTTTTTCCTCTTTTTGCGACTTTTCTAAGTTGCTTTTTTGTTTCCCAGAGCATCCAAAAAAGAAAAAGATCAATGTTAGTGACTGAATTGTAATAAAGAATGGAGTATACTTTCTCAGGAATGAATTCCTCAAATTCATGGTATCAAAGTAAAAGTCCAATTTAGACAATATTCTGGGTTTGGCTCGGAAATAAATTACAACATTTGATTGTATTGAAGTGCTTTTCAGATGTAATGCTTTTCTATTTTAAAGTACTTCAATACAATCCAAGAAAAGAAAATAGACTTTGATGTTGAAATACTTGTATATTGACATTGCCAAAGTAAGGTAAACCAATCTGTAAATAACTAACCATGGAGCTGAGCAATCTGGACTACGGAATTATTATTGTCTTTTTTCTGGCAACCTTGATAATTGGACTTGTAGTAGCTAAAAAATCTGGAAAAAATACTTCTGAGTATTTTCTATCCGGACGTAATATGCCATGGTGGTTATTAGGTTTTTCTATGGTCGCCACCACATTCTCCACCGACACTCCAAATTTAGTAACTGACCTTGTCAGACAGAACGGTGTGGCAGGAAATTGGGTATGGTGGGCCTTTTTGCTCACTGGCTTACTAACTGTTTTTGTTTATGCGCGCTTATGGAGAAAGTCCAATGTCAAAACCGACATGGAATTCTACGAAATTCGCTATTCAGGAAAACCAGCTCGATTTCTGAGAGTTTTCCGTTCCTTTTATTTGGGATTTCTATTCAATATTCTGGCAATGTCCGGAGTCACCTTGGCCGCAATTAAAATAGGCCAGGTTATGCTTGGGATTTCTGCTTGGGAAACGGTTGGCTATGCTGCATCTGTTACCCTGCTATTTAGTGCAATTGGAGGATTTAAAGGTGTAGTTTATTCTGATTTCCTATTGTTTTTTGTGGCTATGGCAGGTGCTATTGGAGCAGCATATTATTGTGTAAACCTCCCACAGATTGGAGGTCTTGAAAACCTAATTCAACATCCAAATGTCCAAGATAAATTGGCGTTGGTCCCAGAGAAGAACGATACAAATGCCATTATTACCTTATTGGCCATACCTCTTGCAGTACAATGGTGGAGTTCGTGGTATCCTGGCTCTGAACCTGGTGGTGGAGGTTATATTGCCCAGCGAATGTTGGCCGCTAAAAATGAGAACCATGCCATTGGTGCCACCTTCTTTTTTAATATTATGCATTATGCACTACGTCCTTGGCCTTGGATAATTGTAGCACTATGCTCGTTGATTATATTCCCTGAACTCTCAAATCTTTCGGATGCTTTCCCCAGTATAACTGACGATAAACTGGGACATGACTTGGCATATCCCGCAATGCTCACCTTTTTGCCCTCAGGTTTATTGGGTTTAGTAGTTGCATCTATGGTAGCTGCGTATATGTCCACCATATCCACACACCTTAATTGGGGTGCCTCGTATTTGGTAAATGACATTTACAAAGAAGTTATTGACAAGAACGCTTCTGAGAAAAAACTAGTGGCAGTTGGTAGAATCTGTACGGTTATTCTAATGGTGGCCAGTACTGCAATCGCTATGGTATTAACCAATGCTGTTCAGCTTTTTAAATATATTTTGATGTTTGGCGCAGGTACCGGACTAATATTCATCCTAAGATGGTTTTGGTGGCGAATAAATGCATGGAGCGAGATTTCTGCCATGTTTGCTTCGGGACTCATTTCCATCATTATTAGTATCCCAGCAGTAAACTCAGCTATGTTTTCAGGAGAGGAAGGAATTTTTCCTAGTTGGTTTGAATTTCCTTTTGTGGTCTTGACATCTTCCATAGTTTGGTTGACGGTCACTTTCCTCACAAAACCGGATGATGAACAAAAGCTTTTTGATTTTTATAGGCACATCCAGCCCGGTGGGAGAGGTTGGAACAAAATCGTTAAACTTGCTAAACAAAAGAATGTTTCCATTGTCTCTGATTCAGGTAAGTGGATGGTTCCAAAAGGTCTCTTGGCCATGGTTCTAGGTTGCTTGCTTGTGTACTGCATTCTTTTTACCACCGGAATGTTTATTTATGGAAAAACAAGCACAGCTTTTGTTATGTTGGCAGTGGCGTTGATTCTTGGATTTCTCCTATTCAAAGTCTGGCGACAGATTGGAAATAAAATACTGATTTAAATTCTTCAATCAAGAAATCTTAATCTCTTCTTTTCCTTTATATGATTCGTATAAATTGGGGTAATTCTCCTTGAAAGTCTCTTTTATAAAATCTAGGGGAACATCAGCAAAGCTGCCATAATACTCAAGATATTCCATAAATTTTTCGCTGTTTTTGTTGTATTCCTGAAAAATAGAGTCCTTTTCACCATTAAATTCCAACGGTTCCACATGATACATTTCACACAACTCTTTATTAAAGGCGGGAGAACACTTTACCCATTGACCGTTATGAAAGACCTCTACCAAACCGTGTGGTGCTATTTCATTTGACCCTAACTTCGCTTCCAATCTTTCCGTAGCAATATGGTTGGATACTTTTGCCAAACGTATCCTAGCGGGAATGCTTAAACCTCTAAGTGCTGAAATATATAAGATGGCTTTGTCCATACAATGCGCCTGCTCTTTTGAATAGATATGACTGGATTTATAATGTTTATCTGTAAAACCAATATGATACGGATTATATCGCCAAGAATCCCTTACCTTGATGTACAGACCCGAAATCTTTTCTTTTTCAGATGGAAGGGACTCAAACTCTGAAATCAAATCTTGAATTTGAGGACTGTTAAAATCGAAGAAGTAAGTCTCTTTTAAATATTCTATTTGCATGGGTAAAAGATATCTTTTTAAATTGTTTCAAACTATTCTCATACATCTTTGATATTCTAAATTAAGATATGAATTCTTAAAAATGAAGAACCCCATCCCATTTAAAATACCAAAGTCTGCCAACCATGCTCTCCTTGTTCAACTTGATTCTGGTCCGCATTTTTATGATCGTTTGCATTATCATGAAGATTATCAAATTATAGCGATCATCCGTGGAGAAGGTGTTCTTTATTTAGGAAACAGCACTTCACCATTCAATGCTGGAGACGTTTTTATGATAGGAAGCAATGTTCCACATTTGTTAAAAAGCGATAACGTATATTTTACCAAAAACTCTCCAAATATTCAAGGAATATCCCTTTTCTTTAATGAAGGCTCGTTTGGTCAGAGTTTTTTCGGCCTTAAAGAGATGAAGGGTGTAAAGGCGCTTCTTAAAGATTCCTTAAAGGGAATTCGTGTTATTGGCACATCCCAAAACCCTATTTTCAATCGTATTACCTCAATTACCAAACAACAAAACGAGAAAAGAATCATCACTTTTCTCAAAATACTTTCCCAATTAAATTCTTGTAAAAAAGAATATTTAAATAGTACTTCTTGTAACCAAATATCAAATTCAGAGCTTGGAGGAAGATTAAAAAAAGTATTAGACTACACGTTCGAAAACTATAAACAAGAAATAACCATTGAAAAAATTGCCAGCCTAGCTCACCTTAGTAGGGCTCAATTTAGCCACTTCTTCAAATTGCATACAGGGAAGACCTATATACAGTTTCTAAATGAGCTAAGAATTGAAAATGCCTGCGTTTTGCTTAAAAACGACACATACTCTATCGAGCATATTTGTTATGGTGTGGGATTTAAGAACATGTCCAATTTTTTGAGACATTTTAAAAAGCTTAAGAATACAACTCCTACTCAATTCAAAAAACTTTGGACTCATGGCTGATGATAGGTTTGTTGGGTTTAAGATATTCTGATACTATTTTTCAAACCTATCCAATCGAAATGGGAACAAATTCATTGATGGTTTTTTTTGGGTCATCAACTCACTTAACAACTTTCCGGTTATAGCTCCTAGGCTCAATCCCATCATTCCGTGCCCCGTACCTACATACAAATTATTTAGTGTCCTAGATTTTCCAATATATGGCATCCCATCTGGCGTGCAGGGTCGGTATCCCTTCCATATATCTTTGCTTTCCGTATGGGGCAAATCCATATTCCTGTAATAGTCTGGAATACTCTCCTTGATGCCTTGAATTCGCTTAAGATTGATTTTTGGTGATATGCCACTTATTTCTAAAGTGCCCCCAATCCTCAAATCATCTCCCATTGGAGTAATGGCCACTTTAGCTTCGGAAAGAATTGTTGGTATCCGAGGTTTAACTTTGGATTGGTCTAGTGTGATGCTGTACCCTTTACCATCCTGAATATGAAGCTTGATGTTTGCCTTTTTCAATAGGTTGGCTGTCCAGGTTCCCGAGGCTACAATTACATTTTTTACAGGGATCAAATTCCCCTTATCATCGATTAATGTATCAATTTTTGATCCTCTCAAACCAAAATCCGAAATAGAGGTATTTGTTCTGAACTGAACCCCTTCCCGCTTAAGAACTTCAACAAGTTGAAACATTAATTTGTTGGAATAGAGATGTGCATCGCCAGGAAAATAAAGACCGCCCAACACATCCAAATCCATATCAGGTTCTAACTTGCTCAATTCTTCTGAATCCAAAATCTCTGCCTCCACTCCCAGTTTTCTGGCTTGCTCAGCCATTTTGGCCTCTTTTTCCTCTTGTTTGCTAGATTTGTACAGCATCAACAAGCCTTTCTCTTCAAAACAGAAATCAAAACTCTCTAGACTTGTCAATTCGCGATATAATCCTTTGCTGTGTTCATTCAGTTCATATAAGATGGGCATCGCTTGCTTAACATGCTGATGATTGGAAGAGCGGTAAAAATGCCATAGCCATTGTATTAAATCCTGATTTAGCCTAGGCTTTATGTAAAATGGACTTTTACTATTGAGCATCCATTTTAAACCTTGGGCAACAACTCCCGGATTTGCCATGGGAACAAAATGGCTCGGAACAATCATTCCTGCATTGCCAAAGGAAGTTCCTTCTTTTAAATCACCTTTATCGATTACGGTAACGGTACATCCCGCCTTTTTTAAATACCATGCAGCACAAAGTCCAATAATACCCCCACCAATAATATGTACTGTATCATTTTCCATTTAAAAAACTGCTTCAACAGAAGAATACAAAACCATTATGATTTGGTTAATTCCCCATTTACCGTTCGCCATATCCCTAATGGATTTTCATTTTGCAACTCACTTGGCAATAGACTGTTGGGCATATTCTGAAAAGCCACGGGTCTTACAAATCTTTTTATCGCATCCGTGCCCACTGAAGTAAAAAGGGAATTTGAAGTTGAAGGAAAGGGCCCTCCGTGATGCATGGCAGAGCATACCTCAACACCTGTAGGAACGCCATTAAAAATTAATCTCCCTACTTTTTCCATCAACACTTCTGCTAGGTCTTTTGATTCTTCCAAATCAGCGCTTGTCCCCATCAAACTGGCTGTTAGTTGTCCATTCAACATACTGGCCACTTCCAACATTTCTTTCTTATTGTTGCACACTACCACTATAGTAAAAGGTCCGAAGACCTCTTCTTGTAAATGCCCATTGTTCATAAAAGTTGAAGCGGATACCCTGGCAACGGCAGGTCCGGCTTTCCAAGATTCTGAGGTACTGTCAAAAAGGACAGATACTCGGTTTGAGTTTAGGAACTCATTTTTAGTTTTAATGTATTTGGAATGTATTCCACTATTCAACATGGTATCTGACGGTAACTTTTCAAATGCTTTGGTTAAATCTCCCAAAAAGGTCTGGGCAATTTCGCTTTGTTCAAGCACCAGAATACCTGGATTGGTACAAAACTGACCAGCTCCTAGATTCACTGAGTTGGCAATAGTTTCGGCCATTTGTTGGCTGTGATTCTTCAGTTTTTCACTTAATACAAATACAGGATTGTTGCTGCCCATTTCGGCATAAACCGGAATTGGCTCTGGTCGATTATTGGCTAAATCGAACAGTGCCTTGCCTCCAGCATATGAACCCGTAAAACCAACAGCTTTTACCAAAGGATGCTGTACCAACTGCTGCCCAGTTTCTATCTCACCATTTAGGGATGAAAACACTCCATTGGGCATATCACATTTTTGAATAGCATTGGTAATTGCTTTGGCCACTAAGGCATTGGTGCCCAAATGCGATGGATGAGATTTTACGATAACGGGACAACCAGCAGCCAAAACAGAGGCGGTATCTCCTCCTGCGGTAGAAAAAGCTAAGGGAAAATTACTTGCTGTAAAAACTGCAATTGGCCCCAAAGGAACCAACATCTTTCGGATGTCTACTCTGGGCAAAGGTTTACGCTCCGGCAGTGCTTCATCAATAATGGCGTTGACCCAGCTTCCTTCTTCCACCAAATCTGCAAAAAGACGCAATTGATTGCACGTTCTGCCACGTTCCCCAACAATCCTTCCTTGAGGCAATCCTGTTTCGGACATTGCCCTATTCACCAAAACATCTCCAAGATGTTCTATTTCGTCAGCAATTGTTCTTAGAAAAACAGCTTTTTTCTTTCCTGATTTGTTTCTGTATATTTTACGAGCCTTACTGGCTTCCAAACATGCCTTGTTGATTTCTTCAGGAGTTGCTACAACAAATCTTTCAGGCAACATTTGTTGAGTAATAGGATTTGTAGATTGTAAGGCTGTCTTTCCTTCAGAACTTGGAATACAGGCTATTAGGTTTTCAGTTATCATAATTCAAGGCTAATCAAATGTTTAAATAGTCTGGTAATTGAGGTCTGGTAGCAAGTCCCTGTTCCAATATGGATTGAACCCGCAATCTTTCGTCTCCCTTCAGCACCTGCCGAGGCGCTCTTACATGTTCGGTCCCAATTCCGGTCATAACTTCTGCCAATTTTATGTTCTGCACCAATTGTGGACTTATATCCAATTCCAATATCGGTAAAAACCAACGATAGATTTTGAGCGCTTCATCGATTCGACCTGCTTTTACCAATCGATAGATGGCTACAGTTTCGGCAGGAAATGCATCTACCAAACCAGCCACCCAGCCATCGGCGCCCATCAGCAGTTCTTCCATAGCCAAAGTATCTACACCACAAAGTATCTTGAATCTATCTCCGAAATGGTTCTTCATCCGGGTCACGTTGGAGATATCCCGTGTACTCTCTTTAATTGCATTGATGTTTTCAATTTTTTTGAGCTGCTCTAACATTTCAATAGATACCTCAATTTTATAATCTACCGGATTGTTGTAAATCATTATAGGTAGTTGGGTGCTCTGGGCAATTGAGATAAAATAATCCAAAACCTCTTCATCGGTCGGCTTGTACATCATGGGAGGTAGTAACATGATACCATGAACTCCTAGTTCAGCGGCTTTTTGAACCAATTCAATTGCTTTATGGGTTGCTCCCTCGGCAACGTTCAAAATCACATCTATTTTATCTCCCACACTATGCAAAGCCGCTTTGGCCAATTCCAGTCTTTCCTTATGTGTAATGGTGCTGCTCTCGCCCAAGGAGCCACCAATGACGACTCCATCAATTCCCACATTTACCTGAAATTCGATGTTTTTCAAAAACGCAGGAATATCGAGTTCTCCGTTTTCCTTGAATTTTGTAGTGACCGCAGGATATACGCCGTTCCATTTTACTTGTCTCATAATCCGATTTGTTGAAATGTAAAATTATTGTCTAAGACTATACCTTTTTTATAGAATTGTCTTGTTTTTTAATACTATTGAAGCCTATTTTGGAGGGAAATGCAGTATTCTAAGCTTACATCACTTTTTCCATAACGGCATAGCATTTTTGCTTTGCCCATTTCCTTTTTTAACAAACCATGAAACATTCATGTTTCTTTGATTTTGACTTAGAATCGTGTCTTTATTCAGACTCATGGTCAAGCGGTCTGAAAAGCCATTAGTACCTACTATGATATTCCATTGGGTGTCCCTGAAACGAACATTTGTGGTATCCTTTTCAATCAACGGGTTTTGTCCAATTATGGGTGCCATTTGGGCATATACTTCCGAATCATTCAAAATTGTAAAAAACTGAGCCTCAAAAACGTGTTCGATGGTAAGGGTGGTATCCCTTCGTAATTGGCCCCCATACCCTACTTTTACAAGATTTCCATTACGAATAGCATTCAACAAATCTTGTTTTTTGCCAAAAAGTGTTTTTCCATTGGAGTCGTTTCTGTAAATCAATCGCCATTCGCTTTCATTTGTTGACATGGAAGGCCCACACGACAAAAAAATAACCAAAACCAGTAGTAAACCCTTGTGCTTCATGATAGTTCATTTGGAAACACCAAAAGGTAGTACTTTTTGAACATCCAAACTAAAGAAAAACAATTGTTATTGGGATGATTCAGTTCTTTAAGGAATCTATTGTTGCTTTGGCTTTTTCCAGTTCCTTAATCAGTTTTTCGTTTTCAAGTCTATATTGGGATTGAACTTTTTCCAGCCTTCGCTCAAACTCATCCTTGGGGACATATTGAGGTTCTAAAAGGGCGTTGTTCAAAATACTGTATAGTGTAAAAACAAAACTTATGACCACGGCGGCAATTAGAAAGGTGAGTAAGTTCTTTTCCCGTTTTATTGACGGTGAATTTTTTTCGAGCAACTCCTTTTCATCCTTTGAAAGCCTCCTACTCCCCGAAACCTGATTTAGAAACACATCCCATTTTTCCTCTTCCTTTACATGCATGTCCAAAAACCCTCCCCCACTTAAAAATTCTTTTGTTTTTGGCGTAGAGGCCAACATAAATATTTCAGAACCATTACCACTCATAATGTCCAACAGACTGGGATTGTAATCCCGAATCTCTTTAATCAGCTTTTTAGCAAAATCCAAATTATAATTGGGACGAAGAAACTCATCATAAAGCACTCTTACTTCAAAGTAGTCTCGCCGTTCAAGAGCATATTGAAGAAAGCGGTCTTTAAGCTCTGATTTGAAAAATTCGCCCATGTGAGTAGTTTGCTTCTTAGAAAAGACCTAAATTTAAAGTAAAACTTGGATTGAAGTCTATTCTTCCAATAATTTCACAAAGAAATAATGTTTGCCAAAGAATCTTGTGTTCTTAACCTTCTGGCAAAGTAGTATTTACACAATTTCGGCACTTAACCCTGCTTGAAGTAGTTTGGAGCATCTGGGTTTTAAATCATCATAATCACCGGTCTTAACTGTGCATTTTCCATTATAATGGACAATTAAGGAGCATTGTTCTGCTTGTTCCGGAGTATGTTCGCAGACATCTATTAATGTGGAGATTACATGGTCAAAGGTATTCACATCATCATTAAAGAGAATGATTTCCGATTGTTTCAGAACCTCTTCTTCCAACAATAACTCTTCCGATATTTTTTCCTTATTGCCCAAATTCGATAATTTGTAAATCTAATATACTAATTTTCAGTTATGAAAGTTGAAAAAGAGCAGCCACCCAGTTGTTTTTTTCGAGATTGTCAATAAAATCCATTTTTATTGAGGCACAAGCATTTTTGATGCTTTTTAAATCCTCAATGTAAAATCCACTTAACAATAAAAAGCCTTTGGCTTTAAGTGATTTACTATACTCCGGAATGTCTTTGAGCAGGATGTTTCTATTGATATTGGCCAGAATTACATCATATTCTCTGCCTTCCAAAAGTCCAACATCACCTTGAAAAGCCTGAATTCCATGACTTTGGTTCCGTTCAATGTTTTCTTTGGTATTGATATAGCACCATTCATCAATGTCTATGGCATCTACATGACTGGCGCCTTTCATTTGAGATAAAATGGCCAAAACACCTGTCCCGCATCCCATGTCCAGAACAGACTTTCCATCAAAATCCAAAGTGAGCATTCGTTTCAACATCATGTATGTGGTTTCATGATGACCGGTCCCAAAACTCATTTTAGGTTCAATTATGATATCATACTCAACATTTTCAGGAGAATGGAAGGGAGCTCGAACTGAACAAACCCCATCCACATGAATGGGATGAAAGTTTTTTTCCCATTCCGCATTCCAGTTTTGCTGTGGAATTTCCTTTTGGGTCCATGAAATGGATACATCTGGATTCTGAATTACGAACAAGTCTTCCAATACACTCTTTTTCCTATCTGACTCCAAAATGTAGGCCAGGACACCAGAATCGGTTTCAAGAAAACTTTCAAATCCCAACTCCCCCAATTCTGCGATTAAAATATCAGAAAAAGGTTCGCGAGGAGAAATCGTAAAGTCAAATTCAATATAAAGCAATGGCACTGAATATTAGATAGCCTTTATAATGGCAATAAAATCGTCAGCTTTTAGCGAAGCACCTCCAATAAGACCTCCATCTACATCTGGTTTAGAAAATATATCCGCAGCGTTTCCAGGTTTTACGCTGCCTCCATATAAAATGGAAACGTTGTTGGCAATACCATCATTATAGGCTTCAGCAATGGTTTTTCTAATAAAGGCATGCATTTCCTGAGCTTGTTCTGGGCTGGCTGTTTCACCAGTTCCAATGGCCCAAACAGGCTCGTAAGCCAATACTATTTGACTCCATGCTTTTTCTTCCAAATGAAACAAGGCATCCTTTAATTGCTTCTCTACTACAGAAAAGTGATTCCCTGACTTTCTATCATCCAATTCTTCTCCAAAGCAAAAGATGGCGGTCATTCCCTTTGCCATTGCCGTATTCATTTTTTTGGCCAGAAGAGCATCATCCTCTCCAAAAAGTGACCTTCTTTCAGAATGTCCCAGAATTACAGTATCCAATCCAATATCCAATAACATATCGGCAGATATTTCACCTGTAAAAGCACCATTATCTGCAAAGTGCATATTTTGTGCGGCGACCTGAATCGTAGAAGACTCCAGACTGTTTTTTGCAGCAACCAAATTAACAAAGGTAGGTGCTACAATTACTTGTGCATGTGTATCTGGAACTTTTGCGGAAAGTTCAGAAAGCAAGGCTTCGGTTTCATTTAAAGTCTTGTTCATTTTCCAGTTTCCGGCAACTATTTGAGTTCTCATAGTAGTATCGTTTGAAATAGTGTTTTATAGTTTAAGCTTATCTATGTCGTTGTAATGCACTTTTTGTTGAATGGTTCCTCGTTCCAAGACCAAAATAGCTGGATTGGAACGGACAATGGTTTTTAATGCGGTTTCATCCGTAAAGTAAAAATCGAAATCCAAACCATACTCCTTCTTGACCAAATTAGCTCTATCGCTACTGGAAGCTGACATTCCAATGACCTTATATCCTTTGGCCGCCGCTTTTTTGGTTACTATAGCCACCTCATTAAAAGCTTCTTTATTACTCTTGGCCAAATCGTAAGCAATCACCATAATCAACTTTTCTTCTTCCAACAATTCTGCACTTAAATCTTCACCATTTTGCTCTATAGTAAAGTCATGAATTGGGGGCTCATACCCTTTTTGAATCTCCGTGGTTTCAACCCCAACAAACTCCCCGTCAACTGAAGGGTATTCACCATTGGTCACCACTATTTTGTCTTCTCCATCAACCTTAAACTGCCATGCGTACTCATAAATCGGTTTAGGTGCATCTTCTGGAACAGACATGCTTTCTTGAATGTTAGCCCCTATTTTATACGGTCTAAAATCAACAGAGGGCAAGTGATTCAACACATGATTTGCAAAAATTGCGCATGCCAACACGGTAATTCCAGCCAAAATCCAGCTGGTTCTAGTTTGAAAGAGAGGCTTAATAAATCTTTGTCCATAGAAAAGAATCAAGACAAAAACCAACAGAATAATATCCTTGGTAAAAGATTCCCATGGAGTCAACTTTATAGCATCACCGAAACACCCACAATCCGTTACTTTGTTGAAATAGGCGGAATAAAAGGTCAGGAATGTAAAAAAGACAATCATCAACAGAAGACTCCATACTGTAAACTTAGGTTTGAATCCCAGTAAAAGAAAAACACCTAGAACCACTTCCAAAATCACCACAAAAATGGAAATTCCCAAAGCCAAAGGCATTAAAAAGGGTAAATCCAATACCCCTTGACTAAAGTATTCCTCCAATTTGAATGAAAACCCCACTGGATCATTCAATTTTATCAATCCACTGATAATAAACAGGACACCAACAAATATTCTAGAAAACCATACGAGATATCTCATATTCCAGCATTTAAATGAATCAATGCGAATACTGCATAATTGACCATATCTTGATAATTGGCATCTATGCCTTCACTTACCAAGGTTTCGCCTTGGTTATCCTCTATTTGTTTTACCCGCAGTAACTTTTGAAGAATTAAATCGGTTAAAGAACTGACACGCATATCCCTCCAAGCTTCACCATAATCGTGATTCTTGTTCTCCATTAAGTTTTTTGTAATGTTAACCTGCTCATCATACAGCGCTATGGCTTCTTCCGCACTCAAGTCGGGCTGTTCAGAAACACCTTTGTCCAATTGAATGAGTGCCATAATAGAATAGTTGATAATTCCTATGAACTCTGAATGCTCCCCTTCGTCCACTTTACGGGTATCATTTTCCTGTAGGCCTCGGATACGTTGGGCCTTTATAAAAATTTGGTCGGTCAAGGAAGGAAGACGTAAAATCCGCCATGCCGTTCCATAATCCTTGGTCTTCTTGATGAAAAGCTCCCGGCATTGTTGTATGACCTTGTCATACTGTTGGGAAGTCTGCTGCATCTATTCTTCTTAATTTATGTAAATTTCGTTCAAAGTCTGACTGCAAAAGCAGTTTGCCAAAGATAATCAAACCCATAAAAGCACCTCTTTTTTATGACGATAAACTGTAAGGGAAAGCTTGTAGACCTAAGCATCCCCAAAGTAATGGGAATCCTTAACCTTACTCCAGATTCATTTTATGACGGAGGAAAATACAAGGATGAAGATGTCATTTTAAATCAAGCAGAGAAAATGTTTAAGGATGGTGCTACATTTATTGATTTAGGCGCCTATAGTTCCCGTCCTGGGGCAAATCATGTTCCAGAAGATGAAGAAAAGAAGCGAATTTTGCCTGTATTGGAGTTATTGTTAAAGCATTTTCCTGATTCGTTTTTTTCAATTGACACTTTTAGAAGTAGTGTTGCCAGTCAATGCTTGGATATTGGAGCGGCTCTGATCAATGACATTTCTGCGGGAAACTTGGACCCAGAAATGTTTGATGTTGTTGCACGCTATCAAGTACCCTACATCCTTATGCATCTGAAAGGTACTCCTCAATCCATGCAGGAAAAGGCGATTTACAATAACGTAATCAAAGATTTGCTCTTATACTTTTCGGAAAAAATTGAGAAGTCGCATGAAAAGAAAATCAACGACATACTTATCGACCCTGGGTTTGGCTTTGCCAAAACTTTGGAACAAAACTATCATATGCTACACCACTTGGATTTATTTCAAAATCTGAATAAACCTATATTAATTGGGCTGAGCAGAAAGTCTATGATCTATAAGGTTTTAAAATCCTCACCAAAAGAAGCGCTTAACGGCTCATCCATTTTGCATGGTATTGCCTTGTTGAAAGGTGCCAATATTTTAAGAGTACACGATGTGAAAGAAGCCGTGGAATGTGTTACTTTAATTGAAACCTTGAAGAGCAATGGCTAGCTTATTTCAATTCTTCTAATTTTGTTAATTTTACAAAAACGCCACTATTGGATTTCCTCAATTTTCTTGAATTCAAAATCACAGATTTTATTGACATTATCCTTGTCGCTGCGCTTCTCTATTATATTTATAAGCTTGTTAAAGGTACCGTTGCCATAAATATTTTTATAGGCATTGTCATTATTTGGGCGCTTTGGAAATTAACCGAACTACTTCAAATGAAAATGATTAGCAGTATGGTGGGTGGATTTATGAATATTGGGTTGATTGCCTTAATCATTGTATTTCAACAGGAAATACGAAAGTTTTTGTTGATGATCGGTTCTACAAACTTTGCCACCAAACGGAATTTTATAAGGCACTTTAAATTCCTAAAACAGGAAGCGCTTCCTTCTGCCACCAATGTAACGGGCATTATTGCTGCTTGCGAAAAGATGGGAAGTTCCAAAACCGGAGCCTTGATTGTTATTGAAAGAAACAGTCCATTGGATTTTGTCAAATCGACCGGAGACCAGATGAACATAAAAATAACGCAGCCCATTTTAGAGAGTATTTTTTTTAAAAATAGCCCCTTGCATGATGGGGCAGCTATAATCCAAGATAACTATATAACAGCAACACGGGTAATTTTACCCGTATCGAATGACCGCAATATTCCTTTGAGATTTGGTTTAAGACATAGAGCTGCTGTGGGCATTACTGAAAAAACGGACGCTGTTTGCCTAGTAGTAAGTGAAGAAACCGGTGCCATTTCATACATAAAAAATGGTGAGTTTGTTCCTTTTAAAGGTACAACAGAACTGGCATCGCTAATTGAAAAAGATTTGGAGTAACCTATGGTTTGTAAAAATTGTGATTCGAGTTTACGTTCAGATTTCAGTTTTTGTCCTTCATGTGGCGCGAAGATCATAAGAAACCGACTGACCTTAAAGAACATTTGGCAAGACCTCAGTTTCCAAGTTTTCAATTTAGACAATACCTTATTCAAAACCTTTAAGCACCTTTTTACCCAACCGGAAGTTGTTGTGGAAAGCTATATCTCGGGTATCAGAAAAAAGTACATGAATCCCATAAGTTATTTTGCCATTGCGATTACCCTATCAGGAGTTTTGTTCTTTGTTCTAAGAAATGTGTATGAAATTACCCTGACTCAAAACAATGCTATTAATCCCGATGCTCCCAACTTGGATTTCATTTTTGACTATCAAGGGTTGATGTCTTATCTTTTTATGCCCCTATACTCATTAATAACATGGGTTTTGTTTTTGGATAAGGGAAAAATGAACTACACGGAACACTTGGTTGCAAATGCCTATGTTACCGCTCAAATGTCGTTTGTCCAAGTAATGGTATGCCTACCTCTTTTTGGTATTTTTGATATCCGCTATGAAGTTTTCAATTGGATTTACCTGCTTTTTATAACCGCCTATTTGTTTTTCGTGTTTGGCAGAATACACAAAATTGGATTTTTAAGCACTTTTATAAGGTCTCTTGGATATTTGGTACTTTTCGTAATCATTATGCTTATAGCTGGTATAGCAATAGCTGCAATACTTTTTATAACGGGGCAACTGAATATTGAAGATTTTGCCCCAAAAAAATAGCTTAGGCTACTTCTTCGGCCATGAATTGGGCTTCATACAAATCGCTGTAGTATCCACCTTTTTGAAGCAATTCTTTGTGGGTACCCATCTCAACAATCTTTCCGGCCTCCATAACAATGATTTTGTCCGCCTTTTTGATTGTAGCCAAACGGTGTGCTATAATAATTGAAGTTCTCCCCTCGGTTATCTTCTCCGTTGCTCTTTGAATAAGCTGCTCAGAATATGTATCTACTGAAGAAGTGGCCTCATCCAAAATAAGAATACTAGGATTGCTGACAAAGGCTCTCAAAAACGCAATCAGTTGACGCTGTCCACTGGACAACATGCTTCCCCTCTCCTTCACATTATATTGATAGCCCCCTGGCAAGCTTTGAATAAACTCATCTACTCCAATTTCTTTTGCAGCTTCGTCTATCGTGTCTTGAGAAATAGTCTCATCCTTCAGCGAAATGTTGTTCGCAATGGTATCTGCAAACAAAAAGACATCTTGAAGCACAATGGCAATATGCGAACGAAGTGATTTAAGGGTATAGTCCTGAATATCTTGACTATCAATATAAATGTGGCCTGCATCAATTTCATAGAATCGATTCAACAAATTGATGATTGTTGATTTTCCAGCACCAGTTGCGCCCACTATCGCTACAGTTTCTCCGGCATTTACCTTGAACGATATCCCATGAAGCACTTCCTCATTCTCTACATAAGAAAAACGAACATCGGAAAACTCAATATCTCCCTTGACATCTACTTTTTCTAAAGTCCCTGTATCCGGAATATGACTTTCCGTATCCAAAATTCGAAATACCCGGTTGGCAGCAACCATTCCCATTTGAAGGGTATTGAACTTATCTGCAATTTGACGGAGAGGTCGGAACAACAAATCCATTAGGAAGAAAAACGCGAATATGGAACCTGTATCATTCAACCCTGTATTTTCAATGTTTTGGACGACCCCAAAATATACCACTAAACCAATACCCACAGAATAGGAAATCTCAGCAATAGGAAAAAAGATGGAGTTATACCAAACCGTTTTCAACCAGGCGTTTTGATGTTTCTCGTTAATGGCTCTGAATTTTTCCTTTTCAATTTCCTCCCGGTTAAAAAGTTGTACAATTTTCATCCCGGCAATACGCTCCTGCACAAAAGAGTTCAAATTTGAAACTTGGGCCCTTACTTCAATAAAAGCTATTTTCATGGCTTGCTGAAAAAGTCGGGTGGCCACGAGGATAATTGGTAATATGGCAAAAACAATCAGAGCTAACTTCCAGTTGGTAATGGTCATAATGGCTGCCGCAGATATCATTTTCAACAAGTCCGCTACAATCACGAAAAAACCTTGACTAAAGATTTCCCCAATCCGCTGCATATCGGCAACCGCTCTAGTAACCAAAACTCCAATGGAGGAATTATCGAAATAGGTCATCTTAAAGCCCATCATCCGCTTAAATAGCTTTATGCGAATATCCTTGATGACGGATTCACCCAAAAGATTGGCAAAATAGTTGAAAAGCAGTTGGGTAATTACTTGCCCGAATAAAACCCCAAGCATGGCCAGCACCAGAAAAAGCAGTAAATCACTATCCTTCAATGACAACGCTTTGTTGATAATATCTCGGACAAGAACGGGCGTGAGTATGGCAAAACCTGCAGATAAGATAGCCGCCAAAGCCACGACCCAAAAAATTGCTTGATAAGGTTTAGTGAATGCAAAAACACGTCTAAAAAGACTAAAATCAAACGCTTTGCCTATCTCTTCTTTCTGGCTCATGAAAAAATATTTTCTGGATACACAACTCGAATCAAATATAGGCCTTTTGCTGGCACCGAAACCCCGGCTTTGGACCGACTTTTACTTTTGAGAATTTCCTTCATTTCAGCTGGTTTGCGCTTTCCCATACCTACTTCCAACAAGGTACCAACAATTGCGCGTACCATATTACGTAAAAAGCGGTCTGCCGTAATCGTAAAAACAAGCTTGTCCGCCTCAATTGACCATTGGGCCTTACGAACATCACAAATGAAAGTCTTTACATCTGTATTGGATTTGGAAAAGCATTCAAAATCCGAATGTTCCAATAAAATCGAAGCTGCCTCGTTCATTGCCACTATATCTAACTTTTGTTTTACAAAATGGGCAAAATCGCTATAAAAAGGGACTTTTTCTTGAACCACCCAATATTCATAAGTGCGTTCCTCAGCATCGAATCTAGCATGGGCATCCAGCACTACCTGGGAGATATCTTGAATCGCAATGTCTTCAGGTAAGAACGCATTCATTCTATGGGTCAGTTCATCCAAATCCTGAATGGATTCAACATCAAAGTGTGCAAACATTTCTTTGGCATGTACTCCGGTATCCGTTCTTCCTGCCCCTACGACTTCAATAGGTCTCCGTAGAAGGGTGGACATACAATCTTCCAATACCTCCTGCGCGGTAATCGCATTGGGTTGACGCTGCCAACCATGATAGTTTTTTCCAAAATAAGAGAACTTGATAAAATATCTCAAGGGAATCCAGTACTTTTAAGAGGTTAAATATAGTTGAATCCTACGCAGTGGTAGTTGTTGGTAAACTTTTTAGCAAATTTTTAGCGTATGACCAAAATTCTTTTGCTTTCCGATACCCATGGCCATATGGATGAAGCCATTTTAAAGTACGCTAAACAAGCTGACGAAATATGGCATGCAGGAGATATAGGAAGTCTTGAAGTAACGGATGCTCTAGAGAAAATTGCTCCTTTACGTGCTGTTTTTGGTAATATTGACGACCATCAAATCCAAAGGGAATTTCCCGAACATAATCGTTTTTATTGTGAAGAAGTAGATGTTTGGATAACCCATATTGGCGGTTATCCCACGAAATATAATGTAAGGGTAAGGGAAGATATCAAAAAGAACCCTCCAAAACTTTTTATCTGTGGGCATTCGCATATTTTGAAAGTAATGAATGATAAGAAGCTGGGATTGTTACATATGAACCCTGGGGCTTGCGGAAAACATGGCTTTCATGCTACTCGAACCATGCTTCGTTTTAGTATTGATAAGGATAAAATATTCAACCTTGAGGTGATTGAATTGGGAAAAAGATAATAGTATGAATCGGGTTACTTTTCTTTTCACGTTCTTCATTCTAACGGGATGTCATAACGCTCATAAAACCAAGGAAGTTGTATCTAGCACGCCCATCTATACTTCAAAAGGCATAACACTCCATGTTCTTGGCACTATTCAAGATGGAGGCAGCCCCCATATAGGGTGTAAAAGAGCTTGCTGCCAATTGCTTTTTGAAAATCCAGATAAAACTCGAAAAGTTGTCAGTTTAGGGGTGATTGACCATGATAATAACAAAACATATCTTTTCGAAGCTACACCTGATATTTCCAGTCAATTAAGGCTGCTCAGTGAAGCAGGTGACAAAACCAAGGATGCTCCTGATGGTATTTTTCTGACCCATGCCCATATGGGTCATTATACAGGTTTGACGTATTTAGGAAGGGAAGCCTTGGGCGCTAAGGGCATCCCTGTATTCACCATGCCTAAAATGGCTTCGTTTTTAAAGACCAATGGACCTTGGGACCAATTAATTGAATTAAAAAATATTGTTTTGGAACCCCTTCAAGATAAAAATGCGGTTAAGCTTTCGGAAGAACTGACCGTAGTTCCTTTTTTAGTTCCACATCGTGATGAATATTCTGAAACCGTTGGTTTTAAAATAATGGGGCCTGATAAATCAGTATTGTTTATTCCTGATATCAATAAATGGAGTGTTTGGAATACAAGTATTGTTGAAGAAATAAGAAAAGTGGATTTTGCTTTTTTAGACGCAACCTTTTATAGTGGTGAAGAGTTGAACCATAGGGATATTTCTGAGATTCCGCATCCATTTGCAATAGAAAGCATAGGGTTATTTAAAGATTTGCCGACGAATGAAAAAAAGAAAATTCATTTCATCCATTTTAACCACACCAATCCTTTATTGGACAACACTAGTGAAGCCCATCAGACTGTTATCGAAAACGGTTTTCATATAGCTTCCTTTATGGATACTTTCACTCTTTAGTTTTGTTTAGGTAAACGTAAGCACCATAAAATATTTCCGTCTAATTCCGCAAACAACAGCACAAAAACATGAAAACACAAAGTTTACGATTACTTCTTTTTGCATCCATAGTTCTATTGACTGCATGTGTGCAAAAAACAAAGGAAGCACAGACCAAAGCTGAACAACCTGAAAAAATAGTTGAAAAAGCTCCTGTTTATGACACTAATAAACCTGAAACCATATTAAAAGCAGTGGCTTATGCCCATGGAGGTTGGGTAGATCTCTGGAAGAAGCAGGATGTACAGTATACCTACGATTATCGCACAGCTGACGGAAAGGCTGATGTCTCCGTAGAACGATATGTTTTTAATAATGAAGCTTCTCTTGGAAAATACGTTCAACACGATATTAATATAATGCCAGGTGAAGACGGGGAAGTCATACAATACTTCAATGGCGAAGAAACTATAGTGATGGTGGATGGCAAAAAAGCAGAAAATCCGCAATTATTGGGAGTCAGTGATTTCTTAAGGAGAGCCAACTACTTTTGGTTTACCATGCCCTATAAATTAACCGATAAGGGAACCATAATAACCTATCAAGGTCAAGAAGAGTACGATGGTAAAACGTATGATAAAGTACACGTTACTTATGACCCTGAGATAACAGGCAAAGAACAAAATGATATCTACGTACTCTATGTTAATCCAGACACCAAGTTGATTGACCGTTTCTATTTTTCATTGCCATTTTTAGGAGTCAATGAACCTGTAATAATTGCAAACTATGAATATGAGAATGTAGATGGTCAATTGATTGCTACAAAACGAACGTACTTTTTACCTAGTGAGCAAGGATATTCTGAAGAACCAAACATTGTACAGACCCTTAAAAACGTAAAGTTCAACAATGGGTTTACTACCGAAAGTATGATGGAGAATTTATAGTCTTTAGAGATTATAAAAAAACAAAACCCCGGCCAAGGCCGGGGTTTTTCGCACTAATACTACTAAGATGTTAGGTTCAACGTAAGCGATCCACAGATTTTACAAGATCTTCATCCTTTTTGATAGCCCTGTTGGCCAAGACCAGAAAAACGATAGAAAATACAGGAATCAGCATCCCAATACCCTTCTCAGAAACCTCAGTTTCTCCGGATAAGTTTAGCGATCGGTAAACGAAAAATCCTAGTAAAAAAAGATTTAATATCATATTCAACCTGTTCAACACAAATTGATTTTGTCGTTTTTTGTACATAAAAATGGTAATCAGAGCTAGACCAGCCGATGCCATAAAACCGGAAATCACGGCAATGCTCTGTAAAGCAAAAACTTCACCTCCGTTAGCATCCTTCCAGAGACTTAAGAAATACGGCAAAGTCCCCGCGAGCAATGCGACTACCACTAAGAAGAACGTTTGAATCCGTTGAATCATTGTACAATTTGGATTTCGGACTGCAAAAATAAAGGTCTTTTTTACAAATAACCCAGAATGTTGAAAAATTATTTGTATACTTGTTGCGTTATTTGAGTAAAGCTCACCCAGGGATTCTTTTCCCCCACGCAGTACCCCAATAATTTTTCACTTCGATAAAGTATACAACTACGTTTAACTTATTTATACCTTAATGTTTGAGATTTCAGACCTAAAAGCTAAAAAGCTTCCAGAGCTTCAAGAAATTGCCAAAGATCTAAAAGTTCCCAAGTTCAAATCCCTAAAAAAACTGGATTTGGTTTACCAAATTTTAGACCTTCAAGCTTCCAACCCTAAAGTGGTTACAGAAAGTGCGCCCAAATCAGAAGAAAAAGCCGAAGCCAAACCCAGAAGAACTCGGGTTTCTCGAGAGAAAAAAGAAGAGAAACCAACCCCAGCACCAGAATCTTCGGCAGTACCAGAAAACAAAGAGAAAAAGGAGGAAAAAGCGCCCGTCCATCAAAATCAAAATAAGCGTGATCACAAACAAGGTGGTCAACAAAAAAATCAGAATAGCCGAAGGAACAACCAACACAATCGGGTCAGTCAACAAGAGAAAAAGAGTAGCAACTTTGATAAGGATTTAAAAAACCGGTACAAAGAGCCTGAATTCGAATTTGACAGCATCATTGAAAGTGAGGGCGTATTGGATATCATGCAAGACGGTTATGGTTTCCTTCGTTCTTCAGATTACAATTATTTGTCGTCACCTGACGATATCTATGTTTCCCAATCCCAAATTAGACTATTTGGACTCAAAACTGGTGATACGGTTTTAGGAAACGTTAGACCTCCAAAAGAAGGTGAAAAGTATTTTCCTTTAATCAAAGTGACGAAAATTAATGGTCTAGACCCTCAGGTAGTTCGCGATCGTGTTTCTTTTGAGCATTTAACTCCACTTTTCCCTAAGGAAAAATTTAGATTGGCCGAAAAACAGAGTACGCTATCAACTCGAATCATCGATTTGTTCTCTCCTATTGGAAAAGGTCAAAGAGGTATGATCGTATCACAGCCGAAAACGGGTAAAACCATGCTTCTTAAAGATGTGGCCAATGCAATTGCCGCCAACCATCCAGAGGTATACCAAATTATTTTGCTTATCGATGAACGTCCAGAGGAGGTTACTGATATGCAACGAAACGTTCGTGGTGAAGTAGTAGCTTCAACTTTTGATAAAGAAGCAACAGAACACGTAAGAGTTGCAAATATTGTAATTGAAAAAGCCAAAAGACTGGTAGAATGTGGCCATGATGTGGTTATTCTTTTAGATTCCATTACACGTTTGGCCAGGGCATATAATACGGTACAGCCTGCATCTGGAAAAGTATTGAGTGGTGGTGTTGATGCCAACGCGCTGCACAAGCCAAAACGTTTCTTTGGAGCGGCACGGAATATTGAGAACGGTGGTTCATTGTCTATTATAGCCACTGCCCTTACCGAAACAGGTTCCAAAATGGATGAGGTTATTTTTGAGGAGTTTAAAGGAACCGGTAATATGGAGCTTCAGTTGGATAGAAGAATCTCCAACCGAAGAATTTTCCCAGCCATCGATCTTATTTCTTCCTCTACAAGAAGGGACGACCTTCTTTTGGATGAAAACACCATTCAACGTATGTGGATTATGCGCAAGTATTTAGCAGATATGAACCCGGTTGAGGCTATGGAGTTTATGGAACAAAGAATAAAACAGACTCGAAACAACGAAGAATTCTTGCTTACCATGAACGAGTAGGCATTTACTATTGTTTTGACTAAAAGATTTGAAAACCCTCCAACATATTTGGAGGGTTTTTACATATTGGTATTAAAGAAAAGACATATCTTTAGTACAGTTTTCCCACACACTAAACTCTAAATTTATACCACTATGAAAAACACCAAGAAAAATGGTCTCTTGCTAGTTTTGGGAGGCATGCTGCTTATCGGAACATCTTGTCAAGAAAAGCCTAAACCTCCACAGGAACCAGAGCAGGAAGAAAAAGAAACGGTAAAACCACCTTCTGATATTATCTCTATTAGAGAGTCCAAATCCCTTTACGATAACTACACAAAGAATCGTATTGCCCCAATCATGGCTTATGAAAAAGAAATGAATGATGATGAAGATTTTGAAGCTGCCCGTTTTGTGGATTTTGACTACAAAACCATGAAACAGTACATTGCCTATGTAGAACAAGAAGCTAAAAAAGCAAAAGTGGATGTTTCTACATTTCGTTTATATTTTGCCAATTATCCCAATAAAGAAAAATTCCGTGACGGAAAAAAAGTGGTACATCCCAGACAGAATTCAATCTTTGTACTGCCTACTCTAATGAAGGATGGGCAAAATATGGGATTCTACATTGGAGCCGATGGCCAAGCCAAGCTAATACGAAATACAATTAAAGGTAAAGAACAAGGTTATGGAAGCTTAGAGAACAAAACACAAAAATCACAGGCTAGTTTCGTTCCTTCTTTTTCTTCTCCAACTTTATTACAAGGTGATCAAAGTTTAATAATGAATCATGGAGGCTCAGGACCACCTCCAGAAACAGATTTCTAATTCCTTTTGTTAAATGACTACCCAAGAGCTTTTAATATTATTAAAGGACTTTTTCTTTATTCCTATTTATTTAATCACACTGATTGTGAGCATGTTCAATTATAGGAAGTTCTTTGATACAGTATTAAAGCATTTTCCTCTTATAATTGCTTACACTTTTTTTAATGAGCTCTTGGGCTGTTTTATACGATATAATGAAAGCTTTGCCTTTTTTCCTAAATTGACTAGCACCAACCAGATTATCTACAACATTTATATCCTCATTTTCTTCCTTTATTTTTATTCCGTATTTCGAAAGGTTATCAAAAACGAGAAAATCAAACAGCTCATTAAATGGGGAAGCATTTTAGTAGTAATTTGTTATTTGGGGAACAGTTTTTTCCAGAATCCTTTTAATGTAGATTTAATTTATGCCAATGCAATAGGATCATGGCTTTTAGTGGCTTACGGTATTTATTATCTGAAAAATCTAAATCCTCCATTTGCATGGAAACTAGATAAACGAAACCTTATGTTTTGGACTACAATAAGTCTGGTTATTTTTTATTTATTCTTCCCAATCCTTTTCCTAATAGGTTATCTGCACTTTGAGACGTGGGTTATGTATGAGCTAAAAATGGTACTTAAAATCTTGATTACGCTTATGTATTTACTTTTCTGTATAGGATTCATTGTATCCCGTAGAAATGCATTCCGCTAACAAGAACCCTATTGGGCAAACCACTTCTCAACTCTCTTTCACAACAAACTATGCGTATTTCATCGATAAAATATATGTTATTGTAGGTTTTTTCGTTCAATTATTTGTTTAAATACTTTCATCGATGAATGATCGCCATTTATCGACAGTAAATAGTTCATAGACCTTAAACAAAGAAAATTGTAAAATGCTAAACTTAGTTTTATACCAATTCTGAATAGAACTTACAAAATCTACAAAAATGAAAACGTCCCAAATTGCTCAATATATTGCTGTAGTTTTTCTCACATTAATGTTTACCTCCTGCGTGAAGGATGAGTTAGACAACCCTGTTGAGCCCAACTCCCAAGAAGAACCTGAAACACCCACTTCGGTTGAAGAATTAGGCATAACCGAACTTCAAATTCCCTCCGGTTTTGAGTTTAAAACAGAAAAATCAGTGGAATTGATAATCAATGACAATTCCAGTAACGTTAAGTATGACGTTTATGCCTATCAAGAGACCTCAACTAGTGGACAAGTATCCTACGTTAATGAAGACGATGAAGAAGTTACCGGTTCAGAATATGTAGTAGACAACTTAAACCACTTAATTTTCAGTGGTGCCCCTTCGGGAGGAAGAATTGAACACAAATTTGCAGTTCCTGACTATTTTGAGCAATTATACATTCGAAGAAAAGAAGGTTTTGCATATTCTTCAGAAATAGTAGACATCTCTTCAGAGCAAGTAAATTATACTTATTCGCCATCTAGTGCTAAAGGAGCTTCTTCAGCAAAGGCGATGGTCGAAGATTTTCTTTACTGCGTAAATGGTAGTGCAGAATTGTTTCAGGTAGATCCTATTACAGGTGAATATACTTTTATTTCGACCATGCCCATGGGAAGTTATACCGCGGCAATAGACCAGCAAAACAAGGTTTTATACTCTATTGGAAGGTCCAATCCCAATCCACTAATGAAATATGATATAGTCAACGATTCCTGGACTACCGTAGCCAATTTGGGCATTGGTGGACCCAGACTTGACTTTAACAGCCAAGACGGATTACTATATTTTTCAACTAGGGACAAGCTTTATTCCATTGACCCAACAAACGGGTCCATTCTTTCGCAATGGGATATCAACGGTCTAGATAGAATACAGGGAGGCGATTTGGCATTTGCCGAAGATGGGACATTATTCCTATGTACTTTTTCAGGATTGTACAGACTTGAATTGAACAATGAGGGTGATTATGATTCAACAAGAGTTAGTGGTGAAGACTTGCCATTTAACCCAACATCCATGACATTCGATTCCAATAACGAATTATGGCTGGCCAATAATGGCAGCAATAGCAATCTGATAGTGATGGACACCCAAACCGGTGGTTGGGAATACAGATATGGCCCAAATTCCAATTCAGGTATCTCTTTTGACAGAACCATAAATGATTTAACCACCTTCCGTGTTTTAGATGAAGAAGCAGTAGACCCAGACACTGATGGAGATGGAATTACCGATAGTAATGATGATTTTCCAGAAGATGCCGACAAAGCCTTTGAGCAGTTTACACCCAGTAAGTATGGTTGGGGAACCGTAGCTTTTGAAGATCTATGGCCTTTCTTGGGAGATTATGATTTTAATGATACCACAATCAACTACAGGTTTGTGGCCGTTCTTAACTCGGATAACATGGCTGTGCAATTGGACATTTATTTTGAGGTAAGTTCTGATGGGGCAGGTTTTGTAAATGCTTTTGGAATAGAATTGGAAAGCATTGCCCCAAGTTTAATAGAATCCGTAACCGGTACGGTCTTGACCGAAGGTTACATTAACGTGGCTTCCAATGGTGTTGAACAAAACCAGGATAGAGCGGTAATAATCTTATTTGATAACCATGAGACCATGTTGGGCATACCCTCTAAAATAGAGGTTAAATTCACAACGCCCATTACCACCAATCAATTGGGACTTGCTCCTTTCAATCCATTTTTGATTGTTGATAGAGATAGAGGAAACGAAATCCATTTACCTAATAGATTTAGAACCAGCTTAGGGGCCAATAACCCCGAAGCCGAAGGTGTTAACCGAGACGAAGATGGTAATTACCAAACTGAATCAGGATTGCCATGGGCCATAAACATTGTACATAACTTTAAACCCCCTAAAGAAAATGTACCAGTAAACCAAGCCTATAACTTTTTTAATGAGTGGGCCACATCAGGAGGTACTGCCTTTCCTGACTGGTACAAAGATTCCAATGGCTATAGGAATGAATCTGTTTTGCAAGATTGAAATAGTACAACGCAAAATAGAAAGCGCCCCATTGAAAAATGGGGCGCTTTTCTTTAAATATCTCTATCAGGCAAAAATTACATAGTAGCAACTTTGCTTGCCAATTTACTCTTTAAGTTAGCGGCCTTATTCTTATGAATAATGTTTCGCTTAGCTAATTTATCTATCATCCCAACTACGTTGGGCAAAAGCTCCTCAGCAGCCTTTTTATCCTCTTCGTTACGCAATTTTTTAATTGCATTACGAACAGTTTTATGCTGATACTTGTTACGAAGACGTACGGCTTCGTTTCTTCTGATTCTTTTTAATGCTGACTTATGATTCGCCATTGTATCTAATTGTTTTCGTAGCCCGTAGGGGAATCGAACCCCTGTTACCAGGATGAAAACCTGGCGTCCTAACCCCTAGACGAACGGGCCATTATTTAACTAATTCGCCTAAAACCCAACATTTCTGTTGACATTTAAAGCATTTTCGTAGCCCGTAGGGGAATCGAACCCCTGTTACCAGGATGAAAACCTGGCGTCCTAACCCCTAGACGAACGGGC
>NZ_CANMUU010000003.1 GCF_947501165.1 uncultured Allomuricauda sp.
GTAGCCCGTAGGGGAATCGAACCCCTGTTACCAGGATGAAAACCTGGCGTCCTAACCCCTAGACGAACGGGCCATTAAGGTCGCATAATTGCGGATGCAAAAATACAACTATTTTTAAGTATTGCAACAGTTACGGTTATTTTTTAGACCGTTTTAGTATGCCTTGGCAAATAGCACTCTTTGTACCGATGGATTCCCTGTTACCATACAACTTCCTTCCTCCTTTTCAGCAGGGAAAGGAATACAGCGAATAGTAGCTTTTGTTTCGTTCTTTATTCGTTCTTCGGTTTCACCAGTTCCATCCCAATGGGCAGAGATGAATCCACCTTTCCCCTCCAAGACTTTTTTGAATTCTTCATAGGTATCTACCTTGGTAATATGTTCACTTCTAAAGTCCAACGCTTTTTGGTAAATATTCTTTTGAATATCATCTAGAAGCACTGTAATTTTATCAACAATTTCTCCAGCATTTACAGATTCTTTTTCTAAAGTATCCCTTCTTGCCACCTCGAAGGTACCGTTTTCCAAATCGCGTTGTCCTACAGCCAATCGTACAGGAACCCCTTTCAATTCATATTCATTGAACTTGAATCCTGGTTTATGGGTGTCTCGTTTATCAAACTTCACTGAAATTCCTTTGTCTCGCAACGATTTAATTAGAGGGTCCACACGTTCGGCAATGGCATCCAATTGCTCCATACCCTTATATATAGGTATTATGACAACCTGAATAGGTGCCAATTTTGGCGGCAAAACCAGGCCATTGTCGTCACTATGGGTCATAATAAGGGCCCCCATCAATCGAGTTGAAACCCCCCATGAGGTAGCCCACACAAAATCTTGCTTCCCTTCTTTGGTAGCAAACTTGACATCAAAAGCCTTGGCAAAGTTTTGACCCAAAAAGTGTGAAGTTCCAGCCTGAAGCGCCTTACCATCCTGCATAAGAGCCTCAATACAAAATGTCTCTTCTGCCCCGGCAAAACGTTCGCTTTCCGTTTTAGTTCCCTTTATTACGGGCACACCCATGTAGTTCTCGGCAAACTCAGCATATACATGCATCATCTGTTCCGCTTCATCCATTGCTTCTTTTTCTGTAGCATGAGCAGTGTGTCCTTCTTGCCATAAGAATTCAGCGGTACGTAAAAACAAGCGTGTACGCATTTCCCAACGCACTACGTTTGCCCATTGGTTCACCATAATGGGTAAATCTCTGTAGGACTGTATCCATCTCCGATAAGTATCCCAGATAATGGTTTCTGATGTTGGCCTCACAATCAGTTCTTCTTCCAGCTTAGCTTCTTCATCCACAACAATTCCACTTCCATCCTCGGCATTTTTCAAACGATAATGGGTAACTACAGCACATTCTTTGGCAAAACCCTCTACATGACTGGCTTCCTTGCTCAAATAGGACTTAGGGATAAAAAGCGGAAAATACGCATTCTCATGTCCAGTCTCTTTAAACATTTTGTCCAATTGCGCTTGCATCTTTTCCCATATGGCAAAGCCATAGGGCTTAATCACCATACAACCTCGTACACCAGAGTTTTCAGCCAAATCCGCCTTAACCACTAATTCATTATACCAGCGAGAATAATCCTCACCGCGACTTGTTAGATTTTTACCCATTTATCATAGTTTGGCACAAAACTTGTGTTTTAATACATGAAAATAATTCGGTAAAACTAATTATTTTTTAGTACGTTCAACAATAAAAATTGCGACATGATAAAGTCTTTACAACTCCACAACTTCCACCTCTTTTTTGCACTTTCCATGGTCTTAATTCTTTCCTCCTGTGGGTCGTACCAGCAAGCCTCTTATTATGAGGATGATGGTATTTATTCCAGTGGGAATGAAGTGGTAAGAGTAGAAAAAAAATCTCCTCAAGCCGTCCGCGTTGAGAACAAGGAAAGTAACATTTATGGAGATTATTTTGGCCAAAAGGCTGATGAGTTTGGAGAAATATTAGACGATGAAATTTTTACCGACGTAGATAGCTATTCAAGCAATAGCCCTATTGATAGTACTGCAGTTGGGGCTCAAACCGATTATTTTGATACTGGGAATACCTATAACGGTAATGCTGGCTGGGGAGACAATCCCAATAACGTTACCATAAATGTTTATGACAACTGGGGTTGGGGCGGTGGCCTTGGCTGGGGTTGGAACAATCCATGGTTATGGAACGGAGGATGGGGCTGGAACAACTGGGGCTGGGGCGGTGGCTTTGGCTGGGGTTGGAACGACCCATGGTTATGGAACGGCTGGGGCTGGGGCGGTGGCTTCGGTTGGGGCGGCGGCTTCGGTTGGGGTTGGAATAGGTTTGGAATTGGTTATGCCGGTTTTTATGGTGGTGGTTTTGGACCCTATTATGGCAGAGGTTTCTATGGACGTGGTTTTAATAGAGGTGTTGCCTTCAACAGAACCCGACGAGGATATGCTTCAAGAACTATTCCAGGCACTTCATTGCGAACCGGAAGGTCTAACTTAGCATATAGCTCCGTTAGAAGCTCCGCTTCAAGAAGTAGGGCCGGGGTGTCCCGAACTGGAACAAGCCGGAGTTCTGTAGCATCCCGAAGTAGCAGAACATATAGAAGTAACAGTAGCGCAAGAAGGAGTATTAGTGCAGATGCAGCGGCACGCAATAGAAGCTACCGTTCAAGCAGAAGCACACGTACCACACCAAGGTATGGCACAAACTCGAGAAGCAATCGCTCCTATGGGTCATCACCAAACGGAAATAGTAGAACCTATAGAAGTGGTAACGCTTCAAGAAGTTCATCACGCTACAATTCCGGGAACCGAAGCACACGGAGTTATCAGAGCAGGACTGCACCAAGCAGCAGAACATATAGCCGTTCTAGCGGTGGAACCAGAAGTAGTGGGAGCTATAGAAGTTCTGGAAGCAGAAGTTCTAGGAGTTCGGGTAGCTATAGAAGCTCAGGTAGCAGAAGTTCAAGAAGCTCAGGTAGCTATAGAAGTTCAGGAGGAAGTCGTTCCTCTGCCGGAAGGTCTTCCGGAGGAAGAAGCAGAGGAGGAAGAAGATAAATTCCCAAAAACCTTATCGACTAAAAAAAATATTCAAAATGAAGAGATTATCAATTTTCATAATAGTATTGTCATGCACTTTTGTAAGTGCCCAGAACATTAATGATGTACTACGTTACAGTCTGGAAGAAACCCAGGGAACAGCAAGGTTTCAGGCTCTTGGTGGAGCTTTTGGAGCTGTAGGCGGGGACTTATCTGCCTTAAACGTCAATCCTGCAGGGTCCGCCATATTTAACTTTAGTGAATTTACCCTTACCGGCTCAAATTATAATAGAGATAATGAGGCATTGTTTGGGAATTCTCAAAGAAATACAAATATCAATTCTGTTAAATTAAATCAGGTTGGTGGTGTTTTTGTATTTAAGTCTAATGAAAGTCCATGGAAAAAATTAACGTTGGCTTTTAATTATGATCAAGTCAGAAACTTTGATAATGAGTTTAGGGCTTCGGGAACTACTACCCAAGGAATAGACAATTACTTTCTCAATTTTGCACAAGGGGTAGAATTAGGTCCTCTACGTGTACAACAAGGTGAGTTTATTGAAGACGCCTATCTGGATATCGGTTCTTCTTTGGGATTTGGTGCCCAACAAGCTTTTCTAGGATTCCAAGCTGGCTTAATTGAACCCACTGCGGATGAAGACACCAATACTTCTTATGTATCCAATGCGGAATACAGTGCCGTAAATCAAGATTATTTACAAAGCACATCTGGATTCAACAGCAAGTTTACAGCAAACTTTGCCGGACAGTATCAAGAAAACCTATTTGTAGGGGCTGCTCTAAATTTTCATTCTGTGCTCTTTGAGCAATTGACCTTATTGGATGAGAACGGCTATGACCCTACCTCACCTGTTCAATTCACAACCTTTGATAATTTCCTACGTACGGAAGGTTATGGTTTTTCTTTTAGTGTGGGTGCCATTGCAAAATTAAATGATAATATAAGGGTTGGAGGTAGTTACCAATCCCCTACATGGTATAGACTTACGGACGACACATCTCAAAGAATCAATTCTACTTTGGCAGAACCGGATATTGATTTTATAGATTTTAATATTGTAAACTTATTTGAAGAATATAATATTAAAACTCCTGGAAAAATAACGGGAAGCGCCGCTGTGATTTTTGGCAAAGATGGGTTTTTAAGTTTTGATTACGGATACCAAGACTTCTCCCAAGCTGAACTTACGCCAAATGCAGACCCTAACTTTGCAGCCGAAAATGATTTCATTGCCAATACGCTTGGAATTGTCAATTCCTACAGAATTGGAGGAGAATTTAGAATTGATAATGTTAGTCTTAGAGGCGGTTATCGTTATGAAGACAGTCCGTATGAAAATGGTGAAATTATTGGAGACCTAGTAGGATACTCTGGTGGTATTGGTGTCAATTTTGGACCAAGCAGATTAGATCTCGCATTTGTAAGAACCGAACGCGATGTGAACGAATTACTCTTCGCCTCAGGCCTTGATAGCTCTGTGGATATCAACCAGATAAATACAAATATAACTTTGGGTTACAGCTTTAAGTTTTAGGAAACTCAAAGAAATGCTACAATGAAGAAAGCCAGGAAAATTCCCGGCTTTTATTTTTTGTTATCTAATTAAAGAGAAATGCCTTCTTACCGATCGGGCCACGAAAACACCCTCATCATCCCTTTCATAATCCAAACGGAACCAATAGTCCGAAGAAGGCAAGGGTCTACCATTAAAAGTACCGTCCCATCCCAAAGAATTGATATCCAGCTGCTTTAAAAGTTTTCCGTATCTATCGAAAATAAAAATACTCGGATTGGTTAAGGTTTCAACACCGAGAACGTTCCAGTTGTCATGTATGCCATCACCATTTGGGGTAAAGAACTTAGGGTATCCTACTACCAAGAATTCGATAGGTTCTGTGGTTCCACATCCATTTACATCATTGATGACAACTGTGTTTACACCTGGGGGCACATCCAAAAAGACAGGATCGTCCTGAAATTCACCTCCATTAATGGCGTATTCATAATTGCCATTTCCCAAAACCGAAATCTCAATATTATAAGGATCGGTCTGGTCACTGTTCACCAAATCATCCACTACCCGTACTTCATCAAGCACTGGCACTCCAAAGAAAGTAATTAGTATATCATCAGTAATCGTAGTGGCAAAAGTAGTTTCAATAGTTACTCGATATCTTCCAGAATTGGGACTAGTAACCGTAAGTTCGGTGGCGCCCGCACCCGTGGCCAGGACTTGGTCATAAACACCATCGTCTTCCAAATCAACTTCCCAAGTAATGTTCGCAATACTAGGACCCGCTGGTGAATTAAGGGCACTTAAAACGATATCTGGGTCGCCCTCGCAGGCAATAATGTCCAACCCTAGGAACTCATCCCGCAAGGTGCAGTCCAAAGCTGAATTTTGGTCAGCGTCCACTGAACTACCTGTAAAGGTTAATGAATACGGTTCAGCATCACCATTAAAGTTTGTATTAAAGTTGTTGATGAACAGGTAATAAATCTCACCTTGTTGAACATCCAACCACTCATCATAGGTGTTTTGACTAGCACGAACAAATGGGGCCCCCACTTGTCCATTTATTGGGTTTACACCTACCCCTGTAAATCCGGTATCATTAATTTCGTAGTTACATCGGATTGGTATTTCCGAACCGTTACCAATTATGGTACAAAAATTTGAACCCAATGTTTGGTCAAATGGCCCATAGAGTGCAAAATCGATTTCTGAAGTAACAATACCTCCAGGGTTAACAGGTAGAGCCTCAATATCAAAACCAATCTGACCATCCGTACCCGCTCTAAAAACATACCAGGAAGTGTTGTTCTCTATATTGGCAGAAGCTACACTTCCTTTTTCCAAACATCCGGTTTGCGTAATGACCATGGGGTCAAAATCATCAATATCACCACTACCATCCGTAGCGGATAGAATGGGCATATCGGCACAGACAGGAATTGCTGTTCTACAATCACCTGAATTCTGGGCGTTTATTTCCATAAAAAACAGGGAAAAACAACAGATAGCGCAAAATAGAGCTCTCATACGGTTTGGGGCTAAAGGTTATGCTGCATTTTATCTAACCATAACTACTTTTTCACCCTTTTTAGTATCCTTCAACCGAAAAAATATGCAGTTAATCGACAAAATGCATTCCCAATCCATATTCCATGACTTAAAATAAGTTCCAATTATTCAAATGTTTCACTGAAAGCACAGGGCTTTGATTTTGACAAACAGCTTACTAGCTTGCTTTAGCTTAACAATAATTTATAGATGCTAAGGCCAGTTGCCAGATGTTAAATAGGTGTTTATTGCATATCTTTGCACCCTTGAAGAAAAAACAAATGAAAGTAGAACAGGCCTTGGAAGAGCAATATGAAGAACGTGGAGATGGACACGTAGGTTCCGCCTCGGAAACTCCAATACGCGAGGATGCTTTTGCATTGAGTGACCAAGAGAAGATAGACAAGATACAGGAAAATGTTAAGGATATCATGCAGACTCTTGGCCTAGATTTGACTGATGATAGCCTTAAGGGAACCCCAAAGAGGGTGGCAAAAATGTTCGTAAACGAGATTTTTGGAGGGTTGCATCCAGACAGAAAACCTAAGTCTTCCACTTTTGAGAACAAGTACAAATATGGAGAAATGTTGGTGGAAAAGAACATTGTGGTCTACTCCACCTGCGAACACCACCTTCTTCCTATAGTAGGACGCGCGCACGTAGCTTACATTTCAAATGGAAGGGTTGTGGGTCTCTCCAAAATGAACCGTATTGTGGATTATTATGCCAAACGTCCACAGGTCCAAGAACGTATGAACATTCAGATTGTTAAAGAACTGCAACGCGTGTTGGGCACTGAAGATGTAGCTTGTGTAATAGACGCTAAACATCTATGTGTGAATTCAAGAGGGATTCGAGATATTGAAAGCAGTACAGTTACTGCCGAGTATGGCGGTAAATTCAAAGAAGAGTCCGTACGTCGCGAGTTTTTGGATTACATCAACCTGGATACCGAGTTTTAACTTCTACCACATCCATGCACCTTTATAAAAATCAACAACTAAGAGTTTACAACTCTCTTACCGGAAAAAAGGAAGATTTTGAGCCCATAAACGAAGGCCACATCGGTATGTACGTTTGTGGTCCTACAGTTTATAGCAATGTGCACTTGGGCAACTGCCGTACATTTATGTCTTTCGATATGATGTTCCGTTATTTCAAACATCTGGGATATAAGGTCAGGTATGTCAGAAATATCACGGATGCCGGGCATTTGGAAAACGATGCGGATGAAGGTGAAGATAAAATTGCCAAAAAAGCAAAACTGGAGCAGATTGAACCTATGGAGGTGGTTCAACGCTACACGGTTGATTTCCATAACACCTTGCGACAGTTCAATTTTTTACCCCCAAGTATTGAACCAACCGCAACAGGACACATTATAGAGCAAATTGAAATTATAAAAGGAATTCTAGCAAAAGGCTTTGCCTATGAGATTAATGGCTCTGTATATTTTGATGTTCAAGAATTCAACAAAGAACATGATTACGGAAAACTGAGTGGTAGAAAGTTGGAGGATATGATTGCCAATACGCGTGAACTTACTGCCCAAAGTGAGAAAAAAAATCCACAGGACTTCGCGCTTTGGAAAAAAGCAGATGAACATCATATCATGCGATGGCCTTCACCTTGGGGCGATGGATTCCCAGGATGGCATTTGGAATGTACGGCCATGAGCACAAAATATTTGGGTGAAACCTTTGACATTCACGGAGGTGGTATGGATTTGAAATTTCCCCATCACGAATGTGAAATAGCCCAAGCTGAAGCATGCTGCGACAAATCTCCTGTTAAGTATTGGCTACATGCCAATATGCTAACACTTAATGGGAAGAAAATGTCCAAATCCACTGGCAACAATGTATATCCGCACGAGATATTTAGTGGAAACAATGACCTACTGAGTAAGGCCTATGCACCAGCTGTCGTTCGTTTTTTCATGATGCAGGCCCACTACTCCAGTATTTTGGATTTAAGTGATGATGCCCTTCAAGCTTCTGAAAAAGGGTACCATCGACTCATGGATGCCATTTCCGTTTTAGGAAAATTGGACACAGGCACAACATCTGATTTTGATGTTCAGGCGTGGCAACAAAAATGCTACAATGCCATGAATGATGATTTCAATACGCCCATCTTAATCGCTCAACTTTTTGACGCAGTAAAACACATTAATCAAGTAAAAGAAGGTAAAGAATCCATCACACAGCAGGATTTGGATTTGCTTTCCGATACTTTTCAAATCTTCGTGCACGATGTTTTGGGCATTGAGCACGTTGCCCAATCCAATGAGGATTCCAATACATTGAGCGGAGTAATGGATTTATTGATTGATTTAAGAAATCAGGCCAGAGCCAATAAAGATTTCGAAACGTCGGACAAGATTCGGGATGAACTTACCAATCTGGGCATCCAGCTAAAAGATGGTAAGGATGGAACCACTTTCAGTTTAAAATAATTTGAGAGTGTTATTGGTGATTTGCTCTTAATTCAAAAAAGATGACTTTAAAAAAGGTTCTTATTGCTCCTTTTGTTTTTCTGGTAAGAGCCTATCAGTTGCTTATTTCACCTTATACCCCAGCTACATGTAGGTATTCGCCCACCTGTTCGACCTATACTTTGGAAGCCCTAAAAAAGTACGGCCTTTTCAGAGGGGGCTGGCTCTCTTTAAAGAGAATATTCAGTTGTCACCCTTGGGGAGGTAAAGGATATGATCCTGTTCCATAATAACTGGGATGAGTGGTTTTACCAGAATTGGCAAATGGTAAAAAAAATTAAATCCGGTTCGCCAACCACTCAAAGTGGTTATCTTAGTCCAAAATTCTAACCTATGTTTTTTCTAGGCTTCAATTGGAATCCTGACGACACGCTACTTAAACTCGGTTTCATTCAAATTAAATATTATAACCTGCTTTGGATTGCAGCTTTTGTTGTAGGCTGGTACCTCATGAAGAAAATATTTACAAGGGAGAACAAGTCCATGGAAAAATTGGATTCACTGTTCATTTATGCCGTGGTTTCCATTATGTTAGGCGCAAGATTGGGCCATGTCTTTTTTTATGATTGGGATTACTATAAAAATCATCTTCTTGAAATTTTGTTGCCCATTCGCGAAAGTGCTAATGAGTCCCTTTTCGGAATCATCAACGGCTACGAATTCACAGGATTTACAGGCCTTGCCAGTCACGGGGCAACCATTGCCGCCATAATAGGTATTTGGCTGTACTGCCGAAAGTGGAAAGACATAAAAATGCTTTGGTTATTGGATAGAATGGTTGTGGTATCTGCCATTGGTGCCTGTTTTGTTCGCTTGGGCAATTTCTTCAATTCTGAAATAAATGGAAAAGTCGTGGATGGTTCTTTTGCCTTGGCAACTCGTTTTATTCGAGATTCTGACGACATGCCGGCATACAAGGCCATGTCTTTGACCAGTGAAAAAACGCCAAGCGCTGCCTATAAGGCCATTGAAACAAATCCTGATTTTGCTAGCGTTTTGGAAACTATCCCCTATCGTCACCCAGCACAACTATATGAGGCTGCTGGATATCTGATTCTTTTTATCATTTTGTATCAGTTGTATTGGAAAACGGACAAAGGAAACAAAGTTGGATTCCTATTTGGACTTTTTATGGTAGGCTTATGGACCATTAGATTCTTTGTTGAATTTGTCAAAAAGAGTCAAGGTGGTTTTGAGGATTCTCTTGGAGATTTGCTCTCCACGGGCCAGTGGCTAAGCATTCCCATGATTCTTCTTGGGCTGTACTTCATGTTTAGACCCACCAAAGCAACCTAAGCCCATTCTTATGCGAAGTGTTTTAAACTTTATTTTTATTGTTCTTCTGATTTTCGCTTCCTGTAAGACTGAAAACAAACGGGAAATTCAAACAGAGACTATAACATTCACTAAAGAAGGACAACTAACCATAGCCCAAAACGAATCAGGAAAAGTACTTGCCCAATTGGATATTGAAATTGCGGACACGGAATATGAAACTCAAACTGGATTGATGTACCGGAAAAGCATGGAAGATTCCCAGGGAATGCTTTTTGTTTTCGAAGATGTGGCCGAACATTCCTTTTATATGAAGAACACCCAATTTTCTTTGGACATCATTTACATTGATGAGAACCTTAAAATTGCTAGCTTTCAAAAAAACACAACCCCTTTTGATGAAAGTGGCCTGCCATCCGGTGTTCCGGTAAAATACGTATTAGAGGTAAAGGGTGGATTGTCAGATATCTGGGGGCTTCAAGTTGGAGATAGTATTGCATTCAACAAGATTTAAATGCACAATTATCTTCTAGAAGGACAGTCTACGGATAGGTTACTATTTAGAAAAGTGGTCCCTTCTGATTTTGAAACCTGGCTTCCCTTTCACGAGGAGCCTCTATCATCCCAATATTGGGAAGGTTTACCCTCCAATCCCAAAGTAGCTTGCCAACAACAATTTGACCGCATTTTTGAACGCTACGAGCACAATTTGGGAGGAATGAACGCACTTGTCCTAAAGAAAAACTCCAAAATGGTTGGTCTTTGCGGTCTTTTGGTTCAATCTGTTGATGAAAAGGATGAATTAGAAATAGGATACTCAATTCTGCCCCAATTTTGGAACCAAGGTCTTGCGTTTGAAGCTGCTTATAAGTGCAAAATACATGCCTTCTGCAATGATTTAGCCAAATCGCTTATTTCCATTATTCATATTGACAATGTGCCTTCCCAAAAAGTAGCCATAAAAAATGGGATGAAATTGGATAAAACCACAACCTATCGCGATAATCCCGTTCATATTTTTAGGGTGAGTCAGCCATAATTGCTACTTTCATTATCTAAGTTATTTCTTCATAAGAGTATGCCTGGACACTATGCCGTTTTTGTGGATAACGAATCGCAAATTGAACAGCTGGCATTTCAAATTCAAAAAGGCATTCCCGAAGATTTTTTTGGAGATTTATCATCGAAAAAAGGTGCAATTTTTTCAAATACTGAAATTGAGCGCTTCATTTGGGAAGAAGAACAACACGATTTAAGAGAACTTGCAACCAAAAGACCTCAACCGCTCCGGTCGCTGAGTAGTGGTGAGCGAAAAAAGGCTTTGTTGGAACATGTTCTGGGTCAGAACCCAGATTTTTTAGTTTTGGTCAATCCTTTCGATAATCTGGATGTTGCGTTCCAAAAAGAATTACGGAAAAGTCTACATACCATTTCAGAATCTGTGAAACTTATCCAATTATTGAATAGAGCCGAAGATATACTTTCAGATACAGATATCCTTTTGACCTTTTCTAAAGGTGATTTTTTACCACTTGAGAATACTGAAGCATTAAAGCCTTTGACCAAAAAAGATAATTCCAATGCATTGGGAGATATTCCTCCGCCTTTGCATGAAAATGATTCCATTTTGGAAGAGAAATTGGTTGAGTTCAAAAATGTCACGGTAAGCTATGACCAACGATGTGTTCTCAAAAAAATCAATTGGACTATCCGGAAAAATGAATTCTGGCAGCTCATCGGGCCCAATGGCAGTGGAAAAACTACCTTATTAACTCTAATGACCGGGGACAATCATAAAGGATATGGCCAAGACCTTACCTTGTTTGGACGAAAAAAAGGTAGTGGAGAAAGCGTTTGGGACATTAAAGAACATATCGGATACTTCACTCCCTCGATGATTGACCAATTCAGAGGATACCATAAGGTAATACATATGATTGTGTCCGGGTTACATGATTCGGTAGGGCTTTACCAAGAACCCACGGATGCGGAATTGAGATTGGCCATGTCTTGGCTTTATGTTATTCAATTGGAGCATAAAAAAAACGTTCAGTTCAGGGAGTTGAGCAATGGAGAAAAACGACTGGTGATGTTATCACGCGCAATGATAAAACATCCACCACTTTTAATCTTGGATGAACCCACCGCTGGACTGGATGATAAAAATGCAAGTTTCTTCGTGGACTTGGTAAACAGAATTGCAAAGCAAAGCACCTCTACCCTTGTTTTTGTTTCGCATCGGGTTGAAAAGAATCTCAATCCCATGTCCGTTCTAGAACTTGTCCCTTCAGTAAATGGTTCATCTGGAATAGTAAAGAAACCATAAACTATGACTTCTGCCCTGTTTAGTCTCCGGGTTTTTCCTATCTTAAAGGAAAACCAATAGACAAACGTTACAGTATGCAAAAGATTCAGGTAAAACCCGGCGCCAAACTCAACGATTACAAGGCCTATGGCTCCCTTTACTCCTTGGTCCTAAACTTTCTTGAGCGGACCAAAGATGCCATTGCCTCAATTGAAGGGAAAACCATTTGGATGATCAATTCCACAGCTATCGGCGGAGGGGTTGCTGAAATGCTTCCCAGTCAAATGCGTATCCTTCGCGAACTTGGAGTTTCCATAGAATGGTTGGTTATAGAAGCCAAGGAAGATGCGTTTTTTGACCTCACTAAACGAATTCACAATGCCATACATGGAAGTGGTGATGGGAAATTTACCGAGGCAGATAGGGAAGTCTACGAGGCGGTGAACAAGCAGAACCTTACAAAAGCATTGGAACTTATTAATGATGGTGATATTGTGGTAGTGCATGACCCTCAGCCCATGCCCTTGGCCGCAATGATTAAAAAAGTAAAAAAGGTACCCATTATTTGGCGTTGTCATATTGGATTGGAAGAAGATACTGAGGTCACTGATGCCGTTTGGAAATTTTTGTCTCTCTACACGGATGATTACGACCATTTTATTTTTAGTTTACCAGCTTATGTGCCAAAGTCATTAAAAAGCAAGACCAGTATTATCCCGCCAGCTATCGACCCTTTAAGTCATAAAAACAGGGCGCTCCAATTGCATAAATCTATTGGTATTCTGTATCAATCAGGCATCACCGATGATCATGAGGCAATTTTATACCATCGCTATAGTCATCTAGTTAGAAGAATATTACCCGATGGTTCCTTTGGACCACCAAATCAGACCAGTAAACTTAATCTCATATATCGCCCCTTCGTAACAGAGATTTCGAGATGGGATCGATTAAAAGGCTTTAAGGAATTGATGGATGCTTTTATCAAAATGAAAAAAGACAATCTAAAGCATGGAGACCCTGAAAGTCTTGAATACAAAAGAATCAAAATGACTTTATTGGTCTTGGGTGGTCCAGACCCCGCTTTTGTTTCCGATGATCCAGAAGGTCAAGAGGTTCTGAGGGAGCTTACAGAAGCCTATCAAGAATTGGATAGAGATTTGCAAAATGACATTGCCATTTTATTGCTTCCCTTAGACAATCCTAAGGAAAATGCACTGATAGTCAATGCGCTCCAACGTGCATCCAGTATTATTGTTCAAAATTCCATTCAAGAAGGTTTTGGATTAACCGCTACCGAAGGTATGTGGAAAAGAAAACCCCTACTGGTTTCTGCGGCCGCTGGACTAAAGTTCCAAGTAGAGCATCAAAAAACAGGACTGATAAATGAAGATCCCACGGACATTGAAAGTCTTTCCAAAGCCCTTGCTTATATGCTCAATCATCCTAAAGAAAGAGATAAATGGGGGTTTAATGGGCAGTCCAGAGTTATTCAGAATTTTACACTTTTCAGCCAGTTGATTTCTTGGTTAGAGGTTTTTGCCAAAGTCAAAGAACATGCTTAAAAAGACCCATTATCTTTAATGCCTTGAAAATCCTATTACCCGTATCTTTAAATCTCATTTGATAACAAAACTATGAGCGAAGAGACCCTTGATTTTTCGAATGGTGAATTCAAACAGCTTTTGAATCAAAGTAGTGAACTGGTCCTAAGGCAATTTGAAAATATTCATAACCAAAAAGGATACAACGACCATTCACAAAAAGAAGTAGAACAGTGGTTCGATGAAGAACTTCCTGAAGAAGGTCTAGACCCTTCAGAACTTCTGGATGAGGTAGAAACCAAAGTGCTTAATACGGCAACAGGCAATTTAGGACCTCACATGTACGCATACGTAATGTCAGGAGGAAACCAAATGGCCATTATTGCCGAAAAGTTAGCTAATACTATCAACCAAAATCAGACGAAATGGCATTTGGCTCCGGCCATGAACGAGATTGAAAAACGTGTAATTCGTTGGACCGCTCAGATGTTGGGATTCCCAATGGATTCTGGTGGAGTTCTGGTGAGCGGAGGCTCCGCGGCAAACCTGACCGGATTAACCGTGGGAAGAAATGTCTTCTTCGAAAAAGAAGGAATTCGGAAAACTGGACTTTTTGGAATGAAGCCTTTTGTGGTTTACGCCTCTGAAGAAGTGCATAGTTGTGTGGACAAAAGCGTAGAACTTTTAGGCATAGGTTCAAATCACTTACAAAAAATAAAAACCAACGACTCCTTTCAAATAGATTTAGAAGCATTGGAAAACCAAATTAAGGATGATTTGGCCCACGGTCTGCACCCTTTCTGCATTATCGGGAACGCAGGAACAGTAAATACTGGAGCGATTGATGATTTGGAAAGCCTATCCAAACTAGCAAAACAATATGATATGTGGTTTCATGTGGATGGAGCTTATGGGGCACTAGCAGCTTTATTGGACGATTTGAAACCGGAGTATAAAGGTATGGAGCTTGCAGATTCCATTGCCATTGATTTTCATAAATGGCTCTACCAACCCTTTGAAGGAGGATGTACCTTGGTTCGGAACTGGGATAACCTTCGCAGGACTTACTATAAAAAAGCAGCATATTTGGACACCGAACTGGCCAATGATGGAAATCGCCTGGAATTCAATGAACACTATTTCCAATTATCTCGAAATGCTAAGGCCTTTAAGGTTTGGATGAGTATCAAAGCCTATGGCATGAGAAGGTTAAGGGCCATGATACAAAAGGATATTGACCTAACAGATTACCTGAATGAACAAGTACAAAAATCAAAAGACTTTGAACTGGTTGCTGATTCCAAATTGGCGGTTTCCTGTTTTAGATATGTTGGAAACATGGAATCAAAGGAAGAGATTGTCCAGTTTAATCGTTTGTTAATGCCTGAACTTGAAAAAGATGGTCGCGTTTTTATCATGGGAACTCAACTTAAGGGGGATTATGCCATCCGTGCGTGTTTTATCAATCATCGAAAAAATGAAGAGACTACGGACTACCTTTTACAGGTTATCCGAGAGGTTGCGGAAAAAATGATAGTTCAAAAAAAACAATTGGCCATATAGCGATGACAAGGGAAGAAGTAATACAACTATTGGATGAGGTGGTAGCAAAAAATCCCAATTTTGAACGAAAGGGAAAGACCATGCCCTATACCTCTGCAAATGGGCACATGTTTTCCCAAGTTAACAAAGCCGGAGAGTTGGGAATTCGGTTGTCCAAAGCGGATACTGAGGACTTTGATGCCCGCTACAGGGCAAATCCGTTTTTATCCTATGGAGCGACCATGCGGGAATACATCCTGATTCCTCAGAATCTTCTTCAGGACAAGGACTTGATTGGCAACTTGTTACAAAAAGGATATGAACATGTAATGTCCCTTCCTCCAAAATAAAAAAGGCCGCTTAAAGCGGCCTTTTTGAATCTATTTTATTCAAATCTTAAGCCGTAGCCAAAGAGCCTATTTTCTTTTTTAAGGCATCGAACATTATGGGAGTTGCAATGAACACCGAGGAATAGGTACCTACCAATACCCCAACAATCATAGCAAACATAAACCCTCTTAAGCTTTCCCCACCAAAAACAAAGATTGCTAAAAGTACAATCAATGTTGTAAGGGAGGTGTTCAATGTTCTACTCAAGGTGCTGTTCAAAGCTTGGTTGATGTTTTCACCATTGTTCCAACCCTTCAAAGTCACGATTTCACGTATACGGTCAAATACAACCACAGTATCATTTAAGGAATATCCTATTACCGTCAGAATAGCTGCAATAAATGCTTGGTCAATCTCCATATTAAAGGGCATGATTTTTCCAGTCAATGAAAAGATTCCCAAAACAATCATCACATCATGGAACACCGCAACAACCGCTCCCAAAGAGAATTGCCACTTTCTGAAGCGAAGCAAAATATATAAGAAAACTACCGCTAACGAGCCAATAATGGCCAAGAAGGCATTGTTTTTAATATCATCCGCAATTGTGGGTCCCACTTTTACCGATTGTAAGATACCAATTGATTTTTCTGAAGCACCCACTGTAAAATCTTCAAATGAGGTTCCATCAGGGAGGTATTTTTGAAGAGAGGTGTACAATTTATTCTGAATCTCTGTATCCACTTCAATACCCTCCACATCCACTTTATATGGCGTGGTTACTTTTACCTGATTAGCTTCTCCAAAAGTCTTTACGTTGGTTCCACTACCAAAAACTGTATTCAATTCAGAAGTTATCTCAGATGGATTTACCGCCTTTTCAAAACGAATTTGATAGGAACGGCCTCCAATAAAGTCTACCCCTTGTTGCAATCCAGTTGTAAATAAAGAAAAGGCCCCTACTCCTACCAAAATGGCAGAAATGACATAGGCTATCTTTCTTTTGCCCAAGAAGTTAATGCTCATGTTTTTGAACAGGTTCTTAGTCACTGGTGTTGAGAATTCCAACCTTCTTCCTTTTTTGGCTAGATAGGAATCCACCATCAAACGAGTGATGAAAATTGCTGTAAACAATGAGGTCACAATACCTATCAAAAGCGTAGTTGCAAATCCTTTAATAGGTCCTGAACCAAAAATAAATAGAATAATGGCCGTAAGACCTGTAGTAATATTGGCATCCAAAATTGACGATAAAGCATTGCTAAATCCGTCCGCTACAGCCTGTGCTTTTCCTTTTCCGCGCGCCAATTCTTCCTTGATTCTTTCAAAAATAAGTACGTTGGCGTCCACCGACATACCAATGGTCAGTACAATACCTGCAATGCCAGGTAAAGTAAGAACCGCACCAAGGCTTGTCAAAACTCCAAAAATTAATACGATATTGAACGTTAAAGCAATATCTGCGAAGATACCGGCCTTGCCATAGTAGAAAATCATCCATACCAGTACGAAGGCCATAGCTATCATAAAAGACATGAAACCACTGTCAATGGCTTCTTGACCCAGTGAGGGTCCAACTACTTCAGATTGAATAATTTCTGCGGAAGCAGGAAGTTTACCTGCTCTTAATACATTAGCAATATCTTTCGTTTCGTTTACCGTAAACGTACCTGTAATCTCTGAACGACCTCCGGAAATAGGTCCTGTGGAAACTCCAGGAGCGGTATATACTTTATTATCAAGAACAATTGCAATTCCCGTTTGATTATTGAAAGCGTCTCCAGTAAGCTTTTCCCATTCTTTGGCACCACGCGTGTTCATGGTCATGCTTACCGCAGGTTTATTGAACTGGTCAAAAGTATCTTGTGCATCAGATACCACATCTCCACTAATACGTGGCACGGCATCTCTATTAGATTTCAAGGCATACAACTCTGCTACCTCTATATCTTTAGCAGGTCTTTCCCAAAGGAATTTTGCAAACTGAACATCGTTAGGCAGTAACCTTTTTATCTGAGGCATTCTTAAATATGCACCTATTTCAGCAGTATCGCTGACCAATGCTCTGGCAATGGCATGGCTTCCTGGGTTGGCAGGAATCAGCTTACTCAAAAGAGGATTTACCTCCGGAGCAAGGTCCAACGAGTCTTGGGCCACATCAGAAAGTAATGAATCAATCTCGGATTCAGGTTTTGCTACCTCTTCGTCTTCCTCTTCTGGCTCTAAGATTTCCTTTAAGCGCTCATTGGCATTCACAAAAAACGCACCTAAGCTTTGATTGCTCTGAGGATAGGTTTCCCAAAATTCCAATTGTGCTGTACTTGAAAGAAGCTCCTGAGCTCTCGCAATGTCTCTAGCACCTGGTAATTCAACCAAAATACGCCCAGAATTTCCTTCTCTCTGAATGTTTGGTTGGGTAACTCCAAAACCATCAATACGTTCACGCAATACCTCAAATGCTGAAACGATGGACTCATCAATCTTTCTTCGGATGACTGGTTTTACCTGATCATCGGTCATCTGAAAATTGATATCATCACTCAATCCTTTGTTGGCGAAAATATCGGGAGATGCCAATTTAGTCTCTCCTTTGATATTGTCAAAGGCCTCGAAGAAGAGTTCCAGATAGGTATTGTCACTATTTTTAGAAGCGTTGTCTGCATCGGCAAGAGCTTTATTGAATACCGGATTTTTGGTATTATTGGCCAATCCTTTCAAGATGTCTTTTACCGAAATCTGAAGCGTTACATTGATACCTCCTTTAAGGTCAAGACCCTTGTTCAATTCTTTAGTCTTGGCATCTTCATAGCTCGTGAACCCAAAAACAGATGCAGGTCCAATAGAATCCAAATACGATGCTTCTAAAGCCTCACGCTTAGCTACATAGTCCTCCTCTGCTTCCGAAATTTGGCTTATGGCATAGGTTTCAGCATCTCCTTCCAGTTTACTTGTGATAAACGTAAAGGAAAGCTGATAAATACTCACCACACCAAAAAGGATTGCGAAAAGCCTTATAAGTCCTTTATTTTGCATTGATTACTAAAATTTTAGAAGTTTTCTTAAACAGCGTGCAAATATATCATTTCCCATAAGATTTGCCAATACATTTTATGGGAATTGCAATGCTCACCATTTGTAAAGGATGTTAAAACAAAAAAGTCATTTCGAGCGAAGCGAGAAATCTCTAGGTACAAAGATTTCTCATCCTTCGGATTCGAAATGACTATTTTATATCTTTTTTAAAAATTTAAAGCTGAAGCAATCCGTTGGTTTTGCCTACACCTTCAGCACTTTCTTGCATTTTGGCTTTTTCGGCATCGCTTAACTCAATCTCCACCACTTTTTCAATACCGTTCTTCCCTAAAAGTACAGGAACTCCGATACATATGTCATTCAATCCGTATTCCCCTTCCAAATACGTGGAACACGGGAACATTTTCTTTTGGTCGCAAGCAATAGCCTGCACCAAACCAGAAACCGCAGCTCCTGGAGCATACCAAGCACTTGTTCCTAAAAGCCTGGTTAAGGTAGCACCCCCTACTTTGGTCTCTTGCACAACGTAATCCAACTTATCACTGCTCAAAAATTCTGAAACCTTAACACTATTACGGGTAGCATGGCCAATAAGTGGGACCATACCTTTATCACTATGTCCACCGATTACCATACCATCCACATCTGAAATTGGGGCTTCTAAAGCCTCAGCCAATCGGTATTTAAAACGGGCACTGTCCAAAGCCCCGCCCATCCCAATGATTCTGTTCTTTGGAATATCTGTGGTTTTATGTACCAGATAGGTCATGGTATCCATGGGGTTGCTCACAACAATAATAATAGTATTCGGAGAGTGCTCCAATAAACTCGTGGCCACTGTTTTTACGATACCCGCATTGATTCCTATCAATTCTTCACGCGTCATGCCTGGTTTTCTTGGAATACCGGAGGTTATCACTGCTATATCGCTACCTGCTGTTTTAGAATAGTCGTTGGTGCTTCCTGTAATTTTGGTATCGAAGCCATTTAATGACGCGGTTTGCATCAAATCCATGGCCTTTCCTTCGGCATAGCCTTCTTTGATGTCCAACAATACAACTTCTGATGCGAAATCCTTCATCGCAATATATTCAGCACAGCTTGCCCCAACGGCTCCTGCCCCAACAACGGTAACTTTCATGATTTTCAGTTTAAATTTTAACAGCTCCAAAAATACGGTATTTGATGGAGAAAAAACCTGACTTTTTCCCATTTTCCGATATCGCAACATGGCCATTAAAACCATAAGCAAATTCTTCTCAATGTTAAAAATACGTACCGTTCAACGAGAAAACAGGAGGTGGATATACCATACATCGATTTTACCACAATAGATCATCTCTTTTTGACGTTCTCTTAGTCCCAAATTTTACCTAATGTGATTGACCTATGAAGAAGCTCTTTTCTTTGCTGTTAATCGTACTAATTATTGCCGTGAGCAATTGTACAGATATTCCAGAGAACAATGACCCTATTTTGGGCATCTGGGCACGAACAGCTACCTTATCCGAGGATTCTAAATCCCAAAACTTAAAAGAAGAATGGATTTTTAATGATGTCTACCTAGGCAGATATCAAAGATATTCCAATAATACACTCACTTTTTATACTGACTTTAAATGGTCTAATGAAAATGGTGTTTATACCATTACCTATTCTGGAACTGACATTGAAGAAGTTACGGTAAATCTTGAAGAAAGTAATCAGCCCGAAATATTGGCGCTTGAAGACGGAGCTGTTTTCGCTACTAGAGAGTAGACGGAGACCTGCACTCTATGAAAACAGAGCGCCCCGGCAAATGCCGGGGCGTTCAGGTTTATATAATTTTCTTTTCACTATTATCTAAAACCAAAATTAAGTCCAAAAGTAAAGGTGCTAAACTCGGAAAGATTATATTCTGCATTTAATCTAAAGAATCCTAGTTTTATTTTGGTTCCCAAATTGGCAGACACTCCACTAGCATTTTGGGACACGGAGAACGGGTCCGTTATTGTTACAGGCAAGAAAGGTCCATTAGCTTCATAGGTTCCCAATAAATCTATATCGGAACTACCTGTAATATACCCTATACCTCCATAAAAATTGATGACCGGTATTTTTCTTGTGGAAACCACTGCGCTGAAATTCCACGTTCTAAATGAGGCATCGAGCCGTTGGTCGCTTCCATCTATTACCCCAGTATCGGTAAAATCATATTCTCCACTAAGATTGGTGTATCCAATTACTGCAGATATTGCTATTGGCAATACCTTATCCGCAGGAAGTAATTTGGTAAATTCATATTGCAGACCGGCTCCAAACAGTCCTAAATTGGCATCATCATCAAACTTAATCTTAGGAAGAAAACGGGCTTTAACCTCTAATCCTTTAATCAATCCAACACTGGCCTGAATATATCCTGAAGGAATAAAATTTAAATCTTCTCCGGCCAATCCTGAAGGTAGTTCAAATTCTTCCCTGAAAAGACTCGTTTCGTCTTCAACTACCACATCAATACCTTCAATATCCCCTAGTCCTGTTGAAACAGGTCTGGCCTGACCAGGATTGTTTACAAAATCAAGGTTTTCGTAGTCATTCGGGTCGAGAATAAACGATTTTTTATCATCCTTGTTTTTGAAACCTGTTAAGTTACCTACAATGGATATTTCAAAACCTCCCAGAGGTTTGGCGTCAGCCGTATTGTACCATCCGTTGGAAACACTATAAATAGCAGCTTCAGAAACCGGAGCCAAATAGGCATTGGCAAAACGCTCTGCATCATTTACTCCGGCAACGAATAAATCATTTAAATCTTGGGCCATACCCATTGTACTCATGGATAAAACCCAAATGAAAAAAAGTCTTTTCATCCTGTAAAGTTTTTCCTAAAACTAAAAAACTCGCCTTGTAGGGGCGAGTTTTTGTTGTGAAACAAAGGTTATTTATACATCTATGTTCGCATAGACGGCATTTTTCTCAATGAATTCTCGCCTTGGAGGCACCTCATCACCCATCAACATGGAAAAGATTCTGTCCGTCTCAGTAGCATTTTCTATGCTGACTTGACGTAGGGTTCTAAACTCTGGGTTCATCGTGGTATCCCAAAGTTGCTCTGCATTCATTTCCCCCAAACCTTTATAGCGCTGAATGCTTGCTCCACCTTTCATGGACTCAATAATTTCATCTCGCTCTTGGTCGTTCCATGCATATCTTCTTTTAGCACCTTTTTTGACCAAATACAGTGGTGGAGTGGCAATATAGACATGACCTCCTTCAATCAGCTCTCTCATATATCTAAAGAAGAATGTAAGAATCAAGGTTTCAATGTGGCTACCATCTACATCCGCATCACACATAATGACCACTTTGTGATAACGGAGCTTCTCTAAATTCAACGCTTTGCTATCTTCTTCCGTACCAATGGTCACTCCAAGTGCCGTGTAAATGTTTTTGATTTCTTCATTTTCAAAAACCTTGTGCTGCATAGCCTTTTCCACATTCAGAATTTTACCCCGAAGCGGTAAAATGGCTTGGAAGTTTCTGTCCCTTCCCTGCTTTGCGGTACCTCCTGCAGAATCCCCCTCTACCAAAAATACTTCGCATTTTGTTGGGTCTTGTTCTGAGCAATCTGATAGTTTTCCGGGCAAGCCTCCAACGCTCATTGGATTCTTACGCTGCACCATTTCACGTGCTTTGGCTGCTGCATGTCTTGCCTGTGCCGCTAAAATCACTTTTTGCACAACGGATTTGGCATCATCTGGATGTTCTTCCAAATAATTGGTCAACATTTCAGAAACTGCTTGGCTAACTGCACTGGTAACTTCCCTATTTCCCAATTTTGTTTTGGTCTGACCTTCGAACTGTGGTTCCGCTACTTTGACTGAAACAATTGCAGTAAGTCCTTCTCTAAAGTCATCACCAGAAACTTCGAATTTCAATTTATCCAACATTCCTGAAGAATCCGCATATTTTTTCAAAGTAGAAGTCAAACCTCTTCTAAAACCAGAAAGATGTGTTCCACCTTCATGTGTGTTGATATTATTCACGTAGGAATGAAGGTTTTCGGAAAAACCTGTGTTGTAAATCATCGCTACCTCTACTGGAATCCCATTCTTCTCCCCTTCCATGGAAATAACACTTTGGATAAGGGGTTCACGGGTCTCATCCAAGAATTTTATGAATTCTTTTAATCCTTCATTAGAGAAGAAGGTCTCTCCAACATACTCTCCCTTATCATCTTTATTGCGCTTATCGGTAAGCGTTATAGTAACTCCCTTGTTCAAATAGGCCAACTCACGCATACGATTTGCCAAAGTATCGTAATTGTACTCTATGGTTTGGGTGAAAATGGATTTATCCGGTACAAAAGTGACAATAGTTCCTGTTATATCAGTATTCCCAACACTTTTTACAGGATACATGCTTTTTCCACGCTCATACTCCTGCTCCCAAACTTTTCCATCTCTATGTACGGTGGCCTTTAGATGGTCGGATAACGCATTCACACAGGAAACACCAACCCCGTGAAGTCCTCCGGAAACTTTATAAGAATCTTTATCAAATTTACCCCCAGCTCCAATTTTCGTCATTACAACTTCCAGAGCGGAAACTCCCTCTTTCTTGTGCAATCCTACTGGGATTCCTCTACCGTTATCCTGAACTGTAATGGAGTTGTCCTCATTGATGATAACACTTATGGTATCACAGTGGCCTCCCATGGCCTCATCAATTGAGTTATCCACTACTTCGTAGACCAAGTGGTGCAATCCCCTCGGACCTACATCCCCAATATACATGGAGGGACGCATTCTTACGTGTTCCATCCCTTCAAGGGCCTGGATGCTATCCGCCGAATACTGGTTTTTCTTAGCTTCTTCGCTCATATATATTTGCTATGTTGTTTTTGAAAATTTCAAATCTTACAAATATAAGCAAAACCCAGTAAAATTAGGGTGTTGAACTACTTTTAAGGTTGAAGTTATCAACAGATTTCTGTGGAAAAGTAGCTTTCTGAAAATCGCGAAAATTATTCATTACAAACCACCCAGAAACGCATCACCAAAGACCCAAAACTATGCTATAACAAATTTAGAGTTCAAGGCACAATAGATGTATGAAATTACATAGGTTTTAGACAGAAAATAATGATTCTAATGAATTCTTGAGTTATTTTTAGATAAACAATAAAATCTATACCATGAAAAAATTCACATTTTCATTTTTAGCAATTATTGGCTTCTTATTCTCTGTTCAGGCACAGGATGGGAGTCAAACCAGCCAAGGAAGTTGGTTGATTGAAGCAAATACTGGTTTTGGGGGAGATGGCCTAGCTGCCCATTCTGCCAATACCGGTTTCGGGCTTGTTTCTTCTGGAGACGCCACCATATGGAGCATTGGTGCGGAAGGAGGCTATTTTATAGCTGACGATTTAGCCCTAAAAGCAGGACTTGGTTATTCCGATTTTGATGGTACTACTATTTTTTCCTACAAGCTGGGAGCGAAGTATTATGTTATAAGTACTGTTCCCGTACAAGTGGACATTACAGGCGCTAGTATTCAGGATGCCACGGAAAATCCTCTTTGGGTAGGTCTGCAAGGAGGTTATGCCATCTTTTTGACCGACCATATCAGTATTGAACCTGGTTTGCGTTACAACGTAAGTCTAAACGAAGATTTTTCAGATGATGGAATCTTTGAATTTAGAATTGGTTTTGCCCTCTTTTTCTAAAAACACAAAAAGCCCCTTTAAAAAGGGGCTTTTCCGACTAATTGAAAATGAACAAAACCTCATTCATCTACCGCACGAAACTTTCTTAAGAATCTACTTCACATAGGCATCTTCGTGAACATGCGCCACGGCCCTACCTGAAGGATCATTCATATTTTTAAACGCTTCATCCCATTCCAATGCAATTTGTGTGCTACAAGCCACAGAAGGTTCTTGAGGAACACTTAGGGCGGCAGCATCCGAAGGAAAATGTCCTTCAAAAATGGAACGATAATAATACTCTTCTTTAGTGGTTGGAGTCTGAATTGGAAACTTGAAATGGGCATTTTTCAATTGCTCATCAGAGATTTCTTCCTCAACCAATTGTTTCAAGGTATCTATCCAGCTATACCCTACACCATCTGAAAACTGTTCTTTTTGTCTCCAAGCCACGCTCTCAGGCAAATAGGATTCAAATGCCTTTCGAATTACCCATTTCTCCATACGCTCTCCATTGATCATTTTATCTTTTGGATTGATTCGCATAGCCACATCCATAAATTCTTTATCCAAGAAGGGCACGCGACCCTCAATTCCCCATGCTGCCAAAGACTTATTGGCACGAAGGCAATCGTACATATGGAGTTTATCTAGTTTTCTTACTGTTTCTTCATGAAAATCCTTTGGACTTGGTGCCTTATGAAAATAAAGGTATCCACCAAAAAGTTCATCAGCTCCTTCACCGGACAGTACCATTTTTATTCCCATAGATTTTATGACTCTGGCCATAAGATACATTGGTGTTGAAGCTCGTATAGTGGTGATATCATACGTTTCCAGATTGTAAATCACGTCTTTAATGGCATCCAATCCTTCTTGGATGGTAAACTTAATTTCGTGGTGGATAGTTCCAATATGGTCTGCTACTTTTTGGGCTGCGGCCAAGTCGGGAGATCCCTCCAAACCAACAGAAAACGAATGTAATTGAGGCCACCATGCCTCTTTGGTATCGCCAGATTCTATTCGCATCTGGGAGTACTTTTTTGCGATTGCCGAGGTAACGGAAGAATCAAGGCCTCCAGACAATAATACACCATAAGGCACATCTGACATCAATTGCCGATGAACAGCAGCCTCCAAAGCATCCTTTAGTTCTTGAATACTGGTGTTGTTCTCTTTTACCGCTTCGTACTCCATCCAATCGCGCTTATACCATCTTTTAAACTCCCCATGCGAACTATGCAAATAATGTCCAGGAGGAAACAACTCAATCTTGGTGCATACCCCTTCCAAAGCCTTAAGTTCCGAAGCGACATAAAACGTACCGTTTCTGTCCCAACCTATGTAAAGCGGGATAATCCCCATATGATCACGAGCAATGAAATATTCATCTTTTTCGCTATCGTAAATGGCGAAGCCAAAAATTCCGTTCATCTCATCCATGAATTCAACACCCTTTTCTTGATAAAGCGCTAGAATCACTTCACAATCCGATTGTGTCTTGAATTCATACTTCCCTTCAAACTGTTTTCTTAACTCCTGATGATTATAAATTTCACCATTAGCGGCAAGTATCAGTTTGCCATCTGAACTTAACAATGGTTGCTTTCCAGATGCTGGGTCAACAATGGCCAATCTTTCATGGGCCAAAATGGCTTTATCATCTGCATATATTCCGCTCCAGTCTGGACCGCGATGACGCACTTTTTTGGACATCTCCAATAACTGGGGTCTTAGTTTATCTACACTTTCCTTTACATCAAAGGCACATACAATTCCACACATAATCCTTTTCTTTTATTCTATGATGAAACAAAAATGAACCCTAAATATCAAAAATGAAACTTACATGAGGATTTTGAATTCAAAATTTAATAAAAAGCGTTCATTTAATATAAATTAGTAATTATATGCAGGTAGAAAGGTTTTTTTATGAACATTTTGAAAGGTTGTTAAAATTTAACGTCTCTTTATAAGTATCCCGGAGATTTACCTCCTAGTTTTGAACCCATAAATTTTAAAAAACATGAAAAAACTAATTCTATTTTCTTTTTTAGCCCTTGGTTTAGTCTTTACTACTGAAGCTACTGCACAAAAATTCAGTGGTCTTGACAAAAGCCCAGCAGATATTGCATCTTACCCTACGAGTTACAGGGAAGCGGATAAATCTGTACGTGTTGTATACAGCAGACCTCAGCTTAAAGGAAGAAACCTATCTGACCTTGCTCCTGCTGGAAAAGTATGGAGAACCGGTGCAAACGAAGCTCCTGAAATCACCTTTTACAAGGATGCTACTTTTGGCGGCAAGTCTGTAAAGGCTGGAACTTACGCTTTGTTCACTATTCCAGGTGAAAGTGAGTGGACTGTTATTTTGAACAGCAACTTGAATCAATGGGGTGCTTATTCCTATGACAGCGCGGCAGATGTTACGCGTGTGACTGGTGCAGTTTCAACAGATTCTGAGTCTTTGGAAGCTTTCTCTATTGCTTATAAAGATGTTGACGGCGGAGCCCATATGGTTATGGGATGGGGAACTACTCGTGTAGCAGTACCCGTTTCTTTCTAAAGAAAGAATCTCTACAAATAATCAAAAAGCGAGCATATAGCTCGCTTTTTTTATTTTACTTGCGCTCCCCCAACAAAGACCTGTTCCGCTTTTAGATTTGGAATATCTTGTTCAGGAATTGTCATTATATCTTCACTCAAGATTACAAAGTCAGCTTTTTTACCCACCTCAATACTTCCCTTTTCCTCCTCTTCAAAATTGGAATGGGCCGCCCAAATGGTCATTCCCTTTAGGGTTTCTTCCCTAGAGAGTGCATCTTTCATTTGAAATCCACCATCAGGATAATTATCCAAGTCTTTTCTAGCAACTGAGGCATAGAATGTCAGGAATGGGCTTACTTGCTCCACTGGAAAGTCTGTACCCAAGGCAACGGTTCCAGCTTTCTCCAATAGCTTTTTAAAGGCATAAGCTCCCTTTATACGTTCGGGACCCAATCTGTCCTCTGCCCAGTACATATCGCTAGTGGCGTGGGTAGGCTGTACCGATGGTATGATACCACTTTTGAAATAATCAAAATCCTTTTCGGAGACAACTTGGGCATGTTCCACTTTCCAACGTCTATCCGTTTTACCCTCCAATGCTTTTTGATAGGTTTTTAGAATCACCACGTTGGCAGAATCGCCGATGGCATGTGTATTCATTTGGTACTCTGTTGCCGCAATACGCTTTGCAATATTCTCAATGTCGTCAATTGGGGTAATCATCGCACCAAAATGACCTTTCTTATCGGAATACTGGGCTTTCAGTGCTGCACCACGAGAACCCAGAGCACCGTCGCCATATACTTTTATGGAGCGTACATTAAGCTTGTCCGTTTTAATAATTCCCTTGTTCAGATAATACTCTAAATTCTCAGGAGTGTTACTTACCATAGCGTAAATCCTAATGGATAAATCTCCTGCTTGTTGAAGACTATCTATGAGTTCTATCGTAGAGCGGTCCAAACCAGCATCGTTCACCGTAGTCAGTCCATATTCAAAACAAAGTTTTTCTGCCTGTTGTAAAGCTTGGATTTGTGTTTCACGATTGGGTTGGGGCATAACAGCATCAACCATAGCCATTGGAGCATCCACAAGAACTCCTATAATCTGACCATTTTCCTTTACAATTTCACCTCCTTCTACTTGAGTGGAATTGTCAATGCCAGCCATTTTAAGGGCTTTATGGTTTACCAGATACGCATGTCCATCCACTCGCTGCAAAACCACTGGAATATCCGGAAACATCTTATTGAGCGGTTCGTTGAAAGGAAATTCCTTGATTTCCCAGTCATTTTGGTCCCAACCCCTTCCCAAAACCGCATTTGACGGATTTTTTTTGTGAAAATCTGCAACCCGCTGGAGTACCTCATCGTAACTTTTGGTTCCGACCAAATCCACAACTTGTTGGTTAAGGCCTAATCCGTAAAAATGGCAGTGCGCATCGATTAAGCCTGGTACTACTGTTTTTCCTTGCGCATCGATTTGCCGATTGGCAGTATAGCTTGCACTGATATTCGCTTGTTCAGAAACAGCTACAAATTTTCCATCTTTTATAGCTACTGAAGAAGCTTTTGAAAAATCACTATCAACAGTGTAAATATTGGCATTGTAGACAATGAGGTCTACTTCCTCTTTAGGGGTACATGCGAATAAAAAAGATAGTACAAGAATACTTACAGACCGTTTCATATATTTTGGGTTTCCCCAAAAATAGAAAAAGTCCGGAAAGGAATGTTTCTATTTGTCGTCGAACTTGGTCATCACGAACTCCACTCTCCCATCTTCAAAATCTTTGGTCTTTAGCTTACCATTTCGAAGTGGTTTGGAATCTCCCACACCTTCCCAAACAATGCGGTCTTCGGCTATACCTAGCTTTTTTAAGTGGAGCGCTACAGCTCTTGCCCTCAATGAAGAAACAAATTTATTGTATTCGGTGGTTCCAATGTTTTCAGCATGTCCAGTAATCTTCATTTGCACTTCTGCATTTTCCTTGAGATACTTAAAAATCTTTTGAATACTGGCCATTGCTTTTGCATCCAATTCGTAACCTTTTGGCTCGAAAGGATTTTGCTCCATTACATATATTTTGTCTTGCTCGTAGTTTATCCTTGGTAGTTTTTCTAGCTTAAAATTGTCTACATAGTAATATGAAAAATCACTGGATGAGGCTATTTTATTAGACTCCAAAAGTTGTGTACTCCCGTTATCTTGAAAATTTCCTATCAGTATATGATTTTCAAATCCTTTGGCATCGAATTCGGCAGATAAGGTAACCCATCCGCTTGTATCGGCCATTGAATTATCAGCTTTTAAATGGACTTCATGGAATTCCAAGTTTGACTCCAAATCCAATCTTGACTTTGTAAGAACAGAAGAATTTGGCACTTTCACTTTTTGATTCACCAGTAAGATGGACATGTTTTTCAATGCCAAAGTGGAATTTTCAGCCAAACTTACCTGAAATGATATTTTATAGGGATGTTTTTCACGAAGTGTTCTGGTGGTGTTCAGTTGAGCATACTCCCGATAATCATTCAGTGCATAAAAATATAATCCAATATACGCTGAACCCTCTGCAGCAACCTGACTTCCCTTAAAGTTAGAGGGTACTCCAAATTCATCATTTGCACATTTGTTGAAATAATCTCCTGAACTAGAGGTTGGCAAAGACACATCCTCAATCAATACATCCATTGGAGACATATAGATGGGACAATCGGAGAAATTCTCGAATCCTGAATTAACAATTAAATTTTGAGCAGAAACTCCTGTACAAATGAATATACTGATGCTAAAGAGAGAGAGTAGACGGGTAACCATGTTATATGTTTTATTTTTAAGGTTCCCGTAGGACTATTAACGCACATCTTATTTCCATATTGCGGTTTTGTTGCTTTAAGAGCAATTTATGTTGTAAACAAAGTGTCCTCGTATGTGAGTCTATACTAAAATCGGTTTTAGGCCGTTACTATTAGTCCAAATCTTACTGTTATGCGCAAAGGAACCTTTACGCTAATAATTTTTGCTATTCCCTTTTTTGGCTTTAGCCAAAACAGTGTAACCGGGAAAATAATTGATGAATTGGGACTTCCTATTTATCTGGCTTCGGTAGAAATCAATTCTACGGACGACAAAGTGTACACGAATTTTGATGGCGTTTTTACTATTGAAAGCGAGAAAAACTTTCACTGGAAACTGAATATCAGCTCCAAAGGATACAAAACAGAATCTTTCTTTGTTTTAAGCGGAGGCAGTGCAGGAGAGATTGTGCTAGAATACAATGAGGAAATGAGAAAACTTTTAGAGGGAAAATAATATCAGTTATCCTCAAATTTCGTCATAACAAACTCGACTCTTCTATTTTTCCGTCTTGCTTGGTCTGTTAATGTGCTATCCAAAGGTTTTTTGTTCCCGTAGCCTTTGTATGAGATTCTATCCTTATCCAACCCTAGCTGAATCAAATATTTAGCCACCATATTAGCGCGTTGTTTGGAAAGCTTGCTATTATACTCTTCGGAACCCATGTGGTCGGTATGACCGCTTATATCTACTTTCAGGTTAGGATGTTTCGTCAAATAAGAATACACCTCTCTCAGGTTATATTTGGCCTTTGGTAAAAGTTCAAACTTATCAAAGTCAAAATTCACATGCTCCAAAACATAGCTTTTATTGGGTTTGTATTCTGGCCCTAAATATTCCAAAACCACATTATCTACATAGTAATAGGCATACCCTTCTGGTTTTGTTGGGTCTTTTTTGAAGTCCAGATACTTAGTTCCACCATTGCTCTTAAAATTCCCAAGAATTAAATTTTTCTCAAATCCCTTGGCCACAATATCCAAGCTTATTTTCATCCAGTCCTGCTTATCTACATAAAAACCCGAATTGGAAAATGATTTGGAATGGGTGGTTTTTACACTTTGCGAAGAAAGCATTGCATTGGACAATTGTCGTTTGGTATGCACCGAAAGTGGTTTTTCTGAGAAAACTGCGCCCATATCCATTACGGCTCCATCAGATTTTTCAGCAAGACTTAAAGAGAGACTTAATCGATAACGATGTCCTTTTTGTAAACTTTCCTTAAGTGGAACTTGAATGTATTCGCGATAGTCTTTCGGCGCAAATAAATAAAGTCCTATGTAGCCATCACCTTCAAAAGTTTCCTGTTTCCCTTTGAAATTCATAGGGATACCCAACTTGGTCTTGCTACAAACATTAAAGTAATCGGTAGTACCCAAGGTAGGGGCATTCCAATATTCGGTGTCCTTGTTGAGGTTGCTCATTTTGACGGGACATTCCACAAAATCCTCAAACCCACCGTTGTGAACAAGATTCTCTGCCTTCTGGGCAAAAAGCATTGTAGAAAGCAGACCAAAGCACATTATTTGAATGAACTGTAATCGCATGATTTCACGTTCAGATTTGGGTCTCTAGACTGGAAAAAGGTTCATCTAGAGCTAATCATAACGATTTTCTTAACTTTTTATTGCCCTTTTTCCTACAAATCAAACTTATAGGAGACACCCGCTAGAGCCTGAAAAGTCTGAACTCTAAAGTTCGCCCAACGCTGATAATCGTTGTTGGCAATATTGGAAGCTTTTACAAAAATGGAAAGTTGTTCATTAAATCGATATCCGGCATGTGCGTTTACATCAAAGAAACCATCTAAAGTCAGAATTACATCCGAAGGTATGGGAGGCAGCGGACCAGCAACGACTTGCCTATCCAAATCTTCACGTTCTCCAACATAAAATAGATTAGCGCCAAAAAACCATTGTTCTGAAATTTGATAATCCATGAATAAGGATCCTTTAATAGAAGGTAGATTCCATGCCGGATTATCGGTTTCGGTATCATAATCATAGAATTCAGCATTGACACCCAAAGAAAAATTACGATTTACATCTATATTAAGCTCTCCAAAGACACCCAAGGTTTTGATGTCATCATAAAAAACTTGAAACGAATTGCCCAAAAAATAACCCTCTTCTTCGTTTCTGGCCAGATTCTCTGGATTCAACAAAAAGAGTGGTCGCCTGTTTTCGGCTGTGTAGGATCCTTTTATGTTATATCCCACACTAGGCAATAGTTGACCTTTTAGACCCAGATACCCTTCGTATTGTTGGTCTGTGGGTTGAATATCCAATGTGGGTGAAACATATGGATTCTCCTGAACAAAATCATAATAGGAATTCTGTCTAAGTTCGCCTTCTACTCCTCCATAGGCAATTACGGTTTCATCAACCAAGCGATACGAAGCAGTTACCGCTGGATAAATAAAAAAGTTACTATCCGAGTTTTCGGTATCCAACCCGTATACAATATTTGCCCCTAAATTTAGGGTCAAATCATCTCGAAGAATCAACAAACTTGGGTTTACCCCTACCTGAAAATGGCTGTAATCAATCCCTGATTCATTCGTTGCACTGTTCAAAGAAGCATTTTCAAAACTACCGCTCACATAATCAAACTTGGTCTTTATAGTCACCAATTCTTCTGTGATAGGTAACTCAATCGTCGGTTCCAGTACCACCCTATTTTCCCCAGAATCGGTTGCATCCCAAAACCTGCGCAACAAAACGGTTCCCTTTTTAAAAAAAGAATCCTCCAAGCTTAAGTTCCCGGTAGCTTGGGCATTGAAGTAATTCTGGGTTTCGTCCAAGGGAATAAGTATGGTTTCATCAAACTCTTCCAGCTCTACACCATACCAATTATATAGTTGATGTTGAAGACCAAGTCCTATGTCCCAATCCATATCCCTATCCTTTTTGGCATAGGAAACATCCACTTTTGTATTGTAAAAGTCGGCATCCAGCGGTGTAGACTCAATGTCACCCCGGGAAGAATGATGGCTTAGACCTACATCCAACAAGTTTTCACCTCTATTGAACTCGCGACTGGTATACAAATCGACCATGGCATTGTTGAAATTCCCCAAACCTATTGAAGCATAGGAATTATACAAGGTAGGTGGGGGCGTTTTCTTAACTCGCGATGCCCTGCCCTTGGCGGGTGTGAAGGTAGAAGCCACAGGGACGGAAAAAATGCTGTAATTGATTTTCTTCTTTTGAAGTACAATGGAATCATCCAAAGTTGGGTTTGATTTTAGTTTAAAGGCATCTGAAACAGTTGGGGAGTAGGGCTTAACAACCGTTACTGTTTCAGTGCCTATATCCTTGGTTTCTTGGGCCAAAACAGGACCCAAAAGGCTCAAAAAAATTATGGAAAATATAGTGGTTCTCTTTCGCATCGTATTCTGATTAATTGCCATTAGGGTCCACGGAAGAATTTCGTTGTGACTCTCTGGACTTGATTATGGACAATTCTCCTTGAGCTTCCGCTACCAACTCCTCGTATTCCGAAAAATTGGAAATGACACTTTCCAAAATGTAGGTGGCTTGAAAGGCATCGTTCAAAGCATAAAAATTCTTGGCCATAATAACCAGCCCTTTTCCCGCCCATTCTTTATACGCAGCATAATCCTTGGCCAATTTTTGTACAGAAGCATTGGAAGCTTCAAAATCTTGTGCTTTATTTTTAAAATATGCATCATAATACCAGGCTTCGGCAGCCAATTCTCCAGTAGCAATTTTTTTGACCTTGGCAAAAGCAGTTTCTGCTAAGTTTTCATCTCCAGTTTCAATGGCTGACCTGGCTATCATTATTTGGGCATCACTCTTAATACGATTATCAATCTTTGATGCGGCCAATACCTTCTCGGCATAGGCAATCGTTAAATCATAATTCTTCTTTCCATAAAAACCCTTCATTAAATTGGACTGGGCGAAAGTTCTATTTTGAGATATTTCGGCCGTTTCTTCCAATTGTTCCAAATAGGGAATTGCACTATTGTAGTCTTCCCTTGCCACATAAATCTCACAAACACGAGTCAGTGCTTGTTCTTGATATTCGCCTCCACTGTCTGCAACTGTTTTAAAGAAGGGAAGCGCTCTTTCTTTTTCACCTTTGCTGAAATAGATTTGAGCAATGTTAAAATTGACCTGAAGTGCATGCACTCCATTTGGGAATTCTTTGATGTAATCTTGAAACCCTTTCAGTGCTGTATTAGTGTTTCCTTCGGCATATTTCCTGTCTGCAGCTTCAAAACTGGCATTTTCCAACTCAGAATCTGTAACCTCAACAAAATCCAGATTTCTGGCCCAAGTTGCATACTCGCTTACCCTTCCCTCATCAATATAGACCAGTTTGGCTGTAGCTACCGCTTGTTTTGCCTCTGAAGTTTTTGGATATTTTTCCACAACACGCTTTAATTTAGTGAGCGCTTCATCATTTCGATTAGCGTTGTAGTGTACTAAACCCTGACGCAGCAGCGCTCTTGGCGCGAACTTGCTTCTAGCATATTCTTCCACCAATCTATCATAAATTTGAAGTCCCTCTCTTTCTTGACCTGATTTTACATAGGAATTTCCCAATTCAAAGAGTGCGTCGTCCCTTAAGGATGATTTTGGGTTTAATCGAAGAAAGTCATTTAACCCTTTAATTTTGGACGAAGCATTTCCCAAGAAACCATCACACAAGGCTTTTTGAAAAGTGGCGTAGTCCCTCTCTGGTCCATTTAACTTAGAACCTGAATCATATGCTTTTTTGGCCAAACTATATCGGCTTGTCACAAAATAACTGTCCCCCAATCTAAGATAACTATCTGCTCGCTTGGTATCTTCCGCGGTTTCGGAACCCGCCATTCTTTTAAATAGGGTAACGGCACTATTGTACTCCTTCAGTTTAAAATGGCAGTATCCCAAATTATAGTCCAATTCTTCGTACTCAGTTAAGGATTTTGCAGCAGGCAGCTTTTGAAATTTTGCAAAACCGGATAGTGCATCTTCAAACCTATTAAGACGATATGCAGACTCGGCTTTCCAAAACTCTGCTCTAGCTTCAAAAGCTTTGTTTTCAGGATTCTTTAGAGATTTTGAAAATCGTTCATTCGCATTTTCGTAATCGCCTTCCAAAAAAAGCTCAATGCCTCTATAAAAAGCAACTTTTTGATAGGTTTCCTTGCTGGCATAATTCTGGTTTTCCTCCAACAGGGTCATAGCGCCTTCAAAATTTTTAGAAGTGATATAGGAATCCACCAACAATTCCTGAATTTCTTGCTGATACTCATCCTTAGGATAAGCGTCTAAATAGGATTTTAATACCTGCGGAACAGGTTCGTAGGGGTTTCCTATTTCGTAACTCAATCGGGCATAGTTCAATAGCGCATCCTTTTGTATTTCAGGACTAAACTCCATTTCCGAAGCATTTTTGAATGCATTGAGAGCCTCGGTTTTTTGGTCTAGGTTCAAATAACATTCAGCCAAATGGTAGTACGCATTTTGGGATACATTGTTGGTCCCTCCTATAATCTTATTGAACTGTTTGATGGCATTTTCATAATCCCCTTGTTTGTAAAAACTATATCCAATCAAGTAATAATCGGTATTACTGAAACGGCCTCGTTTGCCCCTATACTTTTGTAGATACGGAATGGCCTCGTTATACTGTTTTAAGTTGAAATAGCTTTCCCCTATAATTTTGTTAAGCTCAGATACTTCCTTTCTATCTGATTTTGCAAGCTGTTTTTTGGCCATAGCAATGGCCTCTTCAAAATTTCCCAACTTGAAATTAAGGTCGGCCTGATAATAGGATAGTTTTTCATTGAGTAGCTCAGGATCTGTGATTTGGTCGAAACGTGCACTTGCTTCATTGTAATCATCCTGTTCATATGCAATGTATCCTAAATAATATTTGGCTTGGGAGCCATATTTCTGAGAAGTACTTACCTTACTGAGGTATCTCTCCGCCTCTTTTGGTCTTTTGGAAGCATATAAAGAATAACCGTTATTAAAATTGAACCGCTCTTTGTCATTTGATGACATGGTAGAAACATCCACTTTCTTGTACCACTTTAAGGCATATGGGTATTTCCCGGTTTCAAAATAATAATCGGCCACATCCAAAAATGCAGAATTACGTTTTGTGGAAGTTGGATATCGTTCTACAAATTCCTCCATCATTTTATCTGCTCCCCTTTGATTCAGTCGAATAGCTGCATTCGCGGAATAATATGCACTATTCGCTTCAGTTTCGTTATCCTTGGTGGTTGATTTAACCTGTTCAAAAATAGATTGGGCAGCCTGATACTGTTGATTGTTATAAAGGTTCAGGGCATCTTGAAAAGCCTTGTCCTCATGATAAAAAACTTTGGTTTCCTGAGCAGAGGCAGCAAAAAATATACCCAGAATAACGGGTATTAAAAAGAGGTTTTTTCGATACATAGTGTTCTACGCTGTTTCTCGATTGACTTTTACCATAACGTCAAAATCTACGCCAAAGTATGTAATTACATTTTTGAAAATGAATTTGGTTATCCCGAACAAGATAAAATTTTAGAACTTAGTACCTTTAGTTTTTAAAGCTCCATTATGTCCGAAACCATTGTTCAATTAGAAGACGTTGCGGTTTTTCAACGAGAAAACCTAATTCTGAATCAAATCAATCTTGAGGTTAAAAAAGGGGAGTTTGTGTATGTAATAGGAAAAACCGGAAGCGGCAAAAGTAGTTTCATGAAGACGCTTTATGCCGATTTACCCTTAAAACAGGGCAAAGGTAAGATCGTAGATTTCGACCTAAAGACCATGCAAGAAAAAGAAATCCCTTTTCTCCGAAGAAAATTGGGCATTGTTTTTCAGGATTTCAAACTATTACCGGATAGAAATATAAACAACAACCTAAAATTTGTGCTTAAGGCTACTGGATGGACGGACACTGGTAAGATGGAAAACAAAATTGAGGAAGTTTTAGAAAAGGTGGGCATGAAAACCAAAGGTTTTAAATTTCCACATGAGCTCTCGGGTGGCGAACAACAGCGTGTAGCTATCGCCAGAGCCTTGCTAAACGACCCTGAGTTGATTCTGGCCGATGAACCAACTGGGAACCTAGACCCGCAAACCAGCGTGGAAGTCATGAAGGTGCTACAGGAAATCAATGAAAACGGGAGAACCATTATTATGGCCACCCATGATTATGCACTTATTCTCAAGTATCCACACAAAACTTTAAAATGTGATGGAAGTAAGATTTTTGAAGTGATACAAAAAGCAATGTAGTCATGATTTTAAAGCAGCAGGATTGTAACAGGGATAAAAGTGTAAATCCTTTTATTGGCATTCTTCTTTTCTTTATTTCCATTGTTCTTATGGCCCTTACCGGACCTTTAGGATTGATTTACGGCTTTTTAAGACAATTGTTTACCCAAGGTTTTAAGGGAGTTGGTGAATTTGCCTTGGAATTGGCGATTTCCATTGACCAATTGGGCAATGTGCTCATGCAACATTTGTTCAATACCCTTTGGATAACTAAAGTAGGTTACAAGTTTGGCAACCGTGACGAAACCATTTCCAGTGCATTGGGAAAAAACAAACAACTGGGCACACTAACCGGTTTTGGAAGAGCAATTGATAAAATACTTGATTTAATAGACCCCAACCATTCATTGAATTCAATTGATTACCATATTGAGCCTTAAGTCTCACTCAAAAAACACCTTGTCGGATATTCTTTTAACTTTTAAAGATTTTTGTTTCTTTGCCGTATTCAAAAATAAAACCATTGCATGGAAATTTTAGGCATCGATATTGGCGGCACCGGAATAAAGGGGGCCTTAGTCAATGTGGAGACAGGTGAAATGATCACAGAAAGACATCGAATTCCCACCCCATCATCCAGAAAACCGGAAGAAATGGCCGAGGTGGTGGCTCAAATCGTTGAACATTTCAATTACAAAGGTCCTGTCGGTTGTGGGTTTCCAAGTATTGTGAAAGAGGGGGTCTGCAAATCAGAAGGAAATCTACACAAAAGCTGGGTTGGCGTTAATATTGATGAGCTTTTTACCAAAGCCTCGGGACAACCTTTCACAGTTTTGAACGATGCCGATGCAGCCGGCTATGCCTCCATGAATTACGGTGTTGGGAAGGGCCGGCAAGGTTTGGTAATTATGATTACCATTGGTACGGGTCTTGGAAGCGGTGTTTTCCATAATGGGGTGTTGCTTCCAAACTTTGAACTTGGCCAAATTCCCTATAAAAAGTTTAAGAAAATAGAAGATTGGGCTGCTGCTTCAGCGAAAGAACGTGAAGGTCTCTCCTATGAAAAATGGGGAAGGCGTTTTAATAAGTTTCTAAGATTAGTAGAACTTATTACATCTCCAGACTTGATTATCCTTGGAGGAGGTACTTCCAAAAAGTGGAATGAATTCAAGCATCTCATTGATGTGGATTCCGAGGTGGTAAAGGCAGAATTGATGAACAATGCCGGAATTATTGGAGCCGCGGTTTCCTGCCTACGCGAACACCACCATGGCCATGTAGTCTAATCTATCTTGTTTCTTTTTCTATCCACTTCTTTCAAGAATATCTTACGGATACGAAGATGACTTGGAGTTACTTCTACGTACTCATCCTTTTGAATGTATTCCAAAGCTTCTTCCAATGAAAATTTGATTGCCGGTACAATTTTTGCCTTATCATCAGCACCAGCCGACCGTACATTGGACAATTTTTTGGTCTTAGTGACATTGATGGTCATATCATCACCTCTTGAATTCTCACCTATCACCTGTCCTTCATAAATATCCTCCCCTGGGTCAATAAAGAATTTTCCTCTTTCCTGCAGTTTATCAATAGAATATGGTATCGCTGTTCCGTTTTCCATAGAAACCAATGAACCGTTTATGCGCTGTGCAATATCTCCTTTCAATGGTTGATATTCCAAGAACCGGTGGGCCATAATGGCTTCACCTGCAGTAGCTGTCAACAGTTGATTTCGTAAGCCAATAATACCTCGGGATGGGATGATAAATTCACAAAGCATCCGAGAACCTTTGGCTTCCATACTGGTCATTTCCCCTTTTCTGATCGAAACCATCTCAACCGCCTTACCAGAAACTTCTTCTGGCAAATCAATGGTCAAGTGTTCAACTGGCTCACATTTTACCCCATCAATTTCTTTGATAATCACTTGAGGTTGGCCTATTTGAAGTTCATATCCCTCTCGTCTCATGGTTTCAATCAAAACCGATAAGTGTAGCACTCCTCTACCAAAGACCATGAATTTATCGGCACTATCCGTTTCTTCAACTCTAAGTGCCAAATTCTTTTCCAGCTCCTTTTCCAAACGTTCCTTGATATGCCTTGAAGTCACAAACTTACCATCCTTTCCAAAAAATGGGCTGTCGTTGATAGTAAAAAGCATGCTCATGGTAGGTTCATCTATGGCAATTGTCTTTAGTTTTTCCGGATTCTCAAAGTCCGCCACGGTATCCCCTATTTCAAAGCCTTCCATACCTACTATGGCACATATATCCCCAGCAACAACCTCCTGTACTTTTTGACGACCTAAACCTTCAAAAGTAAAAAGCTCCTTCACTCTAGTCTTTACAACAGAACCTTCTCTCTTAACCAAAGAAATTTGTTGCCCCTCTTTTAGGGTTCCTCGCTGCAAACGACCAATAGCGATTCGTCCTGTAAAAGATGAAAAATCCAATGAAGTGATAAGCATCTGTGTAGAGCCTTCTTCTGGCTTAAACTCTGGAATATGATCAATTACCATATCCAAAAGTGGTTCAATATTATCTGTAGGTTTTTGCCAATCTTCGCTCATCCAATTCTGCTTGGCAGAGCCGTAAACTGTAGGGAAATCCAATTGCCATTCTTCTGCACCCAATTCAAACATTAAATCAAACACTTTCTCATGTACTTCTTCTGGTGTGCAATTCTCTTTATCCACTTTATTGATTACCACACAGGGTTTCAAGCCTAAATCAATGGCTTTTTGAAGCACAAATCGAGTTTGAGGCATTGGGCCTTCAAAAGCGTCTACCAAAAGTAGAACCCCATCGGCCATATTGAGTACCCGTTCTACCTCACCACCAAAATCGGCGTGACCAGGGGTATCAATAATATTAATTTTAGTGTCCTTATAGATTACTGAAACATTCTTGGAAACAATGGTAATTCCACGTTCCCGTTCCAAGTCATTATTATCCAAAATCAGGTCTCCCTTATTCTCATTGTCCCTAAAAAGACGACAATGGTACATAATCTTATCAACCAAGGTAGTTTTTCCATGGTCGACGTGGGCAATGATGGCAATATTCTTTATTTTGGACATGTTTCCAGTTTTAAGGCCGCAAAGGTACTGCGATTTCTCTACATGGGCACAACTGGAAATGTTTTTTTTATGTTATTGATTCTTAGGTGTTTCAGATACACTATTTCTGCTTCTTACCTTGGCCAAGAACCCATCCTATGCTAAAACTTACCGTAGGACCAAAACCATCATCATCCAGAAAATTATCAAAATAATATCCCACACCAAATTCTAGATTAAAGTTGAAACCCTTGGAATATGTTCTTTGAATACCATATACAGGTCCAGCAAAGCCAAAATAGCCATCTCCAGAACTTAGGTTTCCAATAATTACCTCCTCTAAAAACAAGGTTCCTGAAGCGGCTAGATAATTTCCTGAATTTCCTTGGATACGTTTGTCTCGATCCAATCTCCTTTTGAAATTATAGTAGTATCTGTACTGCCCATTGAGTGCTGGAAAAAAAGCATAGCCATCTGAATTCGTACCAAACTGCAAACCAGCTCCAAAGGCCAAAGTTTGGTCCTTCGCTATTCCAACTTCATACTCCAAACCTGGATTCAGAAAATTGATTTTGAACTGGCTGTCCTCCACATTTTTCTGGTTTTGTGCATTTAAAATCAAGGTAAAGGCAAATAATGGTAGAATGAATAGGTGTTTCATTGGTGTAAAGGTTTTAGTTACAGCGCAGAGCTACAAACACCATACCAATACTTAACTACCTATCCTACCCCTCTCGTCTTCTAAACCGGTTTTTCGTTTCCGGGATTTTTTGATTTCGTTCCTTCCAAAGTCATACGTGAGTCCAAAGGCTACTCGTCTAGAATCACTTCCCCCACTACCATCTATAAACAATTCACCAAATTGTGTTATGCCGCTCCAGGGAGAAGTGAACAAAATATCATTTACCGATAATCTTGCCGTAAAGCGACCATCCATAAATTTTTTCTGAACAGCTGCATTCAAGGAACCCAATGCATCCGTTTGATAGGTTCCTCCCCAAATTGATGGAGAATTATACCAACCTGAAACTTCAATACGCCAATCGTTAGGTAAAGAAAAAGTATTTTGTCCATAGAAGTTGAGGGTTTCCTGTCTAACCGGTAAAAACTCTGGACTGGTTGCTTGATAGTCACTGATGAAAGCGTTTAAACTTACGTACACATCCCACCAAGAAAATATTTTTTTGGGGTACGAAATCCCTAGACTAAATACTTCTTGATTTGCCACATTCAGCGTGGTCAGGTTACTTACACTTTCACTTTCTTCTAAGGTGACCCTTGCGAAAAAATCAGTGATTCGGCTATAACTAATGGACGTGGTCAATCTATAATTAAAGGTATGGGACAGTTTTAGGTTGTCCGTATATTGAGGCTGCAAAAATGGATTCCCCTCACTGAAAGAAAGCTCATTCAATCGAAATTGGAATGGATTCAGGGATTGATAATTGGGTCTTTGGATTCTTCGACTATAATTTAATGCAAACTGATTCTTTCGATTAAGTTGATAGGTAAGTCCACCAGAAGGAAAGAAATCCGTAAAGTTTCGTTCCACTCTGTTGTTTTCATTTTCTTGTGTACTTTCCAAGTTTCCATCAGATACTGTATTTTCCACACGAACACCAACCTGAAGATTCCATTTGCCCCATTTGCGATTGTAGTTGAAATACCCAGCATTGATGTTTTCAGTATACCGGAATTGATTGCTTTGGGTATCATCCAATATATTTTGCCCATTGATTTCATTGAAAAAATTAAATGTATTGTCCGTATCCACATAAGAAAGCTTAAATCCCAATCCCAACTTTCCTTTTAGGAAATTCTGTTCATAGTCCACTTTTGCCGTGGCAATCTCAATATCGATGGGTGTTTCTTGGAAGGTAATCGTTTCCCGAAAAATCGCCGACTCCGAAGGGTCAAAAAAGGTATTGGGCTGAAACGCATTTCGGTCACTATTGTACCCTCCATAATCTAGGTCCACATTAAGGCTATGACCTAAGGTGTCTGCATACTTGTAGTTGACGTTGGCATTGATGTTATAAGATGTATTGTCCACCTGATTTAATGCTACCAGAATACTATCTACTTGAACTACATCAAAGGGCCGGATTGGGGTTCTTGTGTTATTTGTACTGAATCTATTATTAAAATTTCCGTTGACGACCGCACCAATGGTATGCTTGGAATCCAGATAATAATCGTAACCCAATTTTATGTTGTTACTGTTCCGGTCGTAAATACTTGTGGTCCTTGCATCAAATTGGGTATTGGATTGGGTTCGTAAGAGATTTAAGAATCCCGTAGTTTTTCCGAATCGGTTACTGTACGTTCCATATAGATTTCCCTTTTTTCCTCTATTGTTAAAATTGATGCTAGAATTATATTGCACAAAATCTCCACTGGTAGCTCCGGTATTATACGTCCCATTGGTTCCAAGACTTTTATCTTTTTTGAGTTTGATGTTGATGATTCCTGCATTTCCTGCTGCGTCATATTTTGAAGAGGGCTGCGTAATAATTTCCACGGCCTCTATATCTGTAGCTTGGAGACTTTCCAAGAAGTTAGTCAAATCTTCACCTTGGAGAACGGACAATTTTCCATCTATGAATATTTGAACACCAGATTTCCCCTCCACTATGAAGCCTCCATTATTGTCAACTGTTACTCCCGGTGCCTTCCTTAGCAATTCAAAAGCGCTGGTTCCGGTGGCGTTGATTGTGTTTTCGACATTGAAAACCGTTTTATCCGCCAGAACTTGCACCATTGGTTTTTCGGCTACTACCGTTACTTCTTCCAAGTTTTGTGTAGCCTCGGTCATTACTATAGGATTCAATGCAAAATCGCCTCCGGTGTAGTTTATTTTTTTCTTATAATCTGAATACCCTAGAGCTGTTACTTTAAACAAGTATTCGCTAGGAAGCATTCCAATCAATACAAAAGTTCCATCTTCGTTGCTTATGGTGGCTTTCACCAGGGAAGAATCTAATGGAGAATTAATGGTTACCGCAGCATACGGAATAGGTTCGTTCAATGCAGATTTAAGTGTTCCCGATATTTTTTGCCCAAAAGAAACTACGGCAAAAAACGATAGAAATAAAGTCAAAATGGTTTTCATGATTGTCGTTATTTAATATTGAATACCCAAAAATTTGAATTTGGTTACGACATTGAAAGAGCAACCCGACGAGTTGACCCATACACCTATAAATGGTCCTGGGCAATTCATCGACCTATAGGTCCATTCAACTTTTATGTATATTTAAAAAGCTAGGTTTATAGGTATCTTTCCAAAAAACCAAACATGAATAGGAAAATCATTTGGGGTATTACGGTGAAAGAACTTTTGATGGTTCTAGCCTTTTACATTGTTTCTGCTTTTTTTTACCACCTTACCGTTTGGTTAAGTGTTGCTGATGTAAGAAAAGAATCAAGTTCCTTATTTGGTCTGTATGCTTTCATTGATGGAGGTGCTTTGCAGTACTTTATTTTCCTCCTTTTTACCATTCCTATTTGGTGGTTTCTGTTTGTTCGCCTAAAAAACTCAAAGCTTTGGGAACGATTGGTTCTGCACATTGTTTTTCTTCCCTTTTTCATTTTTGGTTCGCAAAAAATCTATTATGAAATTAGCGAAGCCCTAGAATGGTTCCATTTAGTGGGTTCTAGCTCTGTATGGGATTTATACATCCCTGGACTCTTCTATTTGATTCAATTCGGCATTTTTCATGCGTATGAGCATTATCTTGAAAATCAGAAAAAGCTTAAGCTTGAAGGGGAACTTAAACAAGTGGCATTGAAAAGTGAACTTGCCGCCATCAAAGCTCAACTCAACCCGCACTTTCTATATAATGTTTTTAATACCATTAATGCTTCGGTGCCGCCCAAACAGGAGAAGACTCGAACATTAATCGCAACATTATCTGATTTGTTCCGATATCAGTTAAAAGCTACCAAAGAAGAATGGGTACCCCTAGAAGAAGAACTTGAGTTTATCAAAAAGTATCTGGAGCTGGAAAAAGCACGATTTGAAGAACGCTTGAAAATTGAAATCAACGTATCCCAAGATTTATATACCGAAAAAATCCCGCCTATGTTACTCCAACCTTTGGTTGAGAATTCAGTAAAACATGGTATCGCCAATGAACTTAACGGGGGAAAAATCTCTATTTCCATCTTTAAGGACAATGAAAAGCTGAAGTTTGAAATTGCAGATACGGGTTCCGGTGTTAAAGACAAGGAAAGCATTTTTGGAAAAGGGGTTGGATTAACCAACACGCGTTTCCGCCTTCAAAAAATGTATCAATCCCAAATGGAAATACTAGATAACGAACCACAGGGGCTTAAAATCCGTTTTGCATTGTGAAAAAAGTATTGATTGCCGACGACGAAAAGGCAGGAAGGATATTGATCAAAGAATTTCTCGAGGATTACCCAGACTTGGTTTTGATAGCAGAAGTCAATAATGGTGTGGATGCCATAAATGAAATCAATCGATTTAAGCCCGACTTGGTCTTTTTGGATATTCAAATGCCAGGAAAAACCGGTCTTGAGGTCCTAAATCATCTAGAGGAAATTCCTCAGATAATTTTTTCTACGGCCTACGATCAATATGCCTTAAAAGCTTTTGAGGTACATGCGGTGGATTACTTATTAAAACCCTATACAAAAGAACGTTTTAAAACAGCCATAGAACGTTTAAGCGCAAATACTTCCAAAATAGGAAAATTGGCGCAGAGCGTATTTATGGAAGATGCGGCCTACCCAAGTCGAGTATTGGTCCAATACAATAAGAAGCTTATAACCATAAAATGTGAAGATATTGTCTGGGTAGAGGCCTACGGGGACTATTCCAAGGTGCATTCGCAGGACAATACATATCTAAGTAATTTTGGCATCACCGACTTAGAACAAAAGTTGAATCCCCAACTTTTTTTGCGGGTGCATAGATCATCGATTATAAATCTAGACCGCGTAAAAGAACTCAATAAATATGGTAAAAGCTACGATGTTACCATGGACAATGACGAAGTTGTTCGGGTAAGTCGCGGATATATGGATGCCATAAAAAAGATAATGCTTTAGCGTTTATCTTCCTACACACCATCTTTTTTCGCTAACAATCCAACCTATGCTCAAATTAAAGACCGGATATATACCTCCATTGAATTCCCCTAAATAATAGGCTGCACCAACATCTACTGAAAAACTTAATCCTGAGTTATAACTTCGTTGAATTCCAGTAACTAGTCCGGCGGTTGCAAAAGTACTTCTGGGAATATCGTCTCCGGTAAAATCGTCACCTGCAAAAAAAACCGAAGCTGATGGTGCTATGTAATTGGCAGAATTTCCATATATCTGCCGTCCGCTTGTAGCCCGTCTGTCAAAATTGTAGTAATATCTATTTTGAATGGTTATTGCTGGGAACAACTTATAGTTTTCAATTGGTTCTGCTACGAAAGGGTCCAACGAAAACTGATAAGCCACGCGTGCGTCCAAGGTTGAATTCACACCTAAACTCATTTCATATTCCATACCGGGGTGGAACATATTGATTTTAATTTGCCGTATCTCACAATTTTTCCCAAACTGAGCCATGGCCCATTGGGTTGAGAAAACCCCAAAAAGAAGTAAAAAGATTCGCATAGTAGGTACATTTGGGTGCTTAGAGATAACAGATACTTTTTCAAAATAGTATTTTTGCCAAAACTAAACGTATGCAATTAAGTCGTATCCCCCAGATAAAACATACAACGGAAGATAATTTCTTTTTATTGGCAGGACCCTGTGCCATTGAAGGAGAGGATATGGCCCTTCGCATAGCCGAAAAAGTTGTCGAGATTACGAACAAACTGAAAATACCCTATGTTTTTAAGGGTAGTTTTAAAAAAGCCAATCGTAGTCGTATTGACTCCTTTACGGGAATTGGAGATGAAAAAGCACTGAAAATCCTGAAAAAGGTATCAGAAACCTTTGAAGTTCCTACCGTTACGGACATTCATGAAATCAATGATGCCGAAAAAGCTGCTGAATATGTAGATGTCCTTCAAATTCCTGCTTTTCTGGTACGACAAACGGATTTGGTAGTGGCTGCAGCACAAACTGGAAAAGTAGTCAACCTGAAAAAGGGCCAGTTTATGAGTCCCGAAAGTATGAAGCATGCTGTGAAAAAAGTAACCGATTCCGGGAACGATCAATCTTGGATTACCGATCGAGGTACCATGTTCGGGTATCAGGATATGGTCGTAGACTTCAGGGGCATTCCCACTATGAAGCAATATGCACCCGTAGTTTTGGATGTGACTCACTCGTTGCAACAACCCAATCAATCATCCGGAGTTACTGGAGGACGCCCAGCACTTATTGGTACAATGGCACGAGCTGGTGTGGCTGCCGGGGTAGATGGCCTCTTCATGGAAACCCATTTTGACCCCGCGAATGCCAAAAGTGATGGCGCCAATATGCTCGACCTAAGTCTGCTGGAAAAATTATTGAGTGATTTGGTAGCGATACGACAAGTTATAACCCAGCTTTAATCTCTTTTGTAAAAGCCCTTTTCCTTTAGTGAGTTTACTTCTTGAAGTACCTCAATCAATACTTGATCATTGATGTCTTCCAAAGAATGGTAACGAAGCGATTTCACCACCTTTCTTTTTTCTGAAATCATGAGTTCCACATGTTTGGTCAAATGGGCAGAGTTCCAGAAAGCAATATCCACATAGCCTTTCTTGGAAGATGCATTCAGATAACAAAGGGGATGCTTGCCGTTGTAAAAACAGGGAATACCCCATTTGTACTTCATATTTACTTCTGGGGCCACAGCTTCTATAATTGATTTCAAGTGCAATAATATACCGCGCTTGGGCTCAGGCTGTGATAAAATGTATTCTTCGGCTGGATTCATTTCACATGGTCTTGTTGTTGTTCAACGATTTTAATCAAAAAAAGTGAATTATATTCAAATAAAGATTAACTTTGAATTTCAAAGTACTTTTAAATGGAAGAAAAAAAATATTTAGAAGACATTTCTGAAATCAAAAATCTGATGAATCGTTCATCCAGATTCATTTCCTTAAGCGGGCTTTCAGGAATACTGGCTGGAGTATATGCAATTCTAGGTGCGATTATAGCATATCTGTTCTTACTTCCGGAAGGAGACTATGTGGTATTGCATAGTTGGAATTTCAAAATGCTGGTCATCACTTTGGTCAGCGTTGCCCTATTGAGTATTATCTCGGCATATCTGCTTACCACAAGAAAGGCAAAGAAGAACAATGAAAAAGTCTGGGACGATACTACGAAAAGGCTTTTACTCAATTTTTTAATACCCATGGTAACGGGAGGCATTTATATTTTAATCAAACTCAACAGTCAACATTATGGTCTCACCGCATCTTTGATGCTCATTTTTTATGGACTTGCATTGGTCAATGCATCCAAATACACCATCGGTAATGTCAAATATCTGGGGTATGTTCAAATTATTCTTGGTCTTATCTGTGCCGCACTTCCTGGATATGGATTGTGGTTCTGGATTTTAGGATTTGGCGTACTTCATGTTATTTACGGGAGTTTGATTTATTTCAAAGAAGAAAAGGCATAACATGGGTCTTATAGACAACATCAACAAATTATTTGACCATCGTATTCGATTGGGTATTATGTCCATTTTGATGGTCAACGAAGACGTTGATTTCAATAGGCTAAAGGAATTATTGAATGCCACGGACGGAAATCTTGCCAGTCATACCAAAACTCTTGAAAAGGCGGAATACATCAAAATAGAGAAGTCGTTTATTGGTAAAAAACCCAATACCCGATATTCAGCTACCAAGTCGGGAAAGCTGGCCTTCAAAAAACATATTGAAGCTTTGGAACAGATTATCAAAAATCAAAATTAAATTTTTTTATTAATTCACTTTGAAAAACAAAGTACTTTTAAATATGAAATTATGAATACTGCAAAAAACAAAATCAAAAACTGGTTGAGAAACTCAATTTCCATTAAAATGGCAGTCGTTGGGTTTTTAATACTCATTTTAATGATTCCGCTGGGATTCGTTAAAGACCTCATTAGGGAAAGAAAATATAGGCAGGTCGAAGTAATTGATGAAATCAACACCAAATGGGGAACCCAGGTCACATTGAACGGACCAATTCTTAAAGTGCCCTATCGTACCTATATTGAAGAAAAGATCTACGATGAAAAGACAAAAACTTTTTTGACCTCCCAAAAACCGGAAAGACACGTCGCTTACTTTTTTCCGCAAGATCTTAATATTAAATCCGAAGTAAAAACCAAGCCGTTGGAGCGTGGCATTTATGAATCCGTTGTATACTCTTCTGAGAACAGGATACAAGGCAAGTTTTCCACGCCTGATTTCTCTAACAAAGAAATCAATGAAGAGGACATTTTATGGAACAAGGCTACCTTGCTATTCAAAACGAGCAATTTAAAAGGAATCCGAAACACCATAACGGTAAAACTGGCAGATAATGAATATGAATTGAAACCAAAATTCAACAACGCACAGATGAACACGCTGGAATCTTCTTACTTGGTGAATTTGGAAGAAATTGCTGAAACTCCGATGGATTTTTCGTCTACGATCAACATAAACGGAAGTAGTGTCCTGCAATTTATCCCTATCGGTAAAAAAACTCAGGTGTTCATGAAATCCAATTGGCATTCGCCAAGTTTCAACGGTAATTTTCTACCCGAAACCGATGGTAAGAAAATAACCGAAAAAGGATTTGAAGCACAATGGAAGGTTTTGGAAACCAATAGAAAGTTTGGACAATCTTTTTTTGACCATCTGCCTGACTTGACCGGATTTTCTTTTGGCACCCAATTTTTGGTCCCTATAGGTGATTATCAGAAAACTGAACGTACCAGCAAATATGGTTTGATGATCATAGGCTTGACCCTTCTGGTTTTCTTACTCATTCAGATAAGCAGTAAAATCCCTATCCACCCTTTTCAATATTTAATGATAGGTTTGGCCTTGGTGATGTTCTACACTCTTCTGATTTCCATCTCTGAGCATCAAAACTATTTAAAGGCATATTTGATTTCCGGAACTGCAGTAGTTTCTTTGATCACGGTGTATTCCCGTTCCATTCTCAAATACATTAAGTTCACATTCTTGGTTTTGGGTTCCATGTTCAGTTTATACGCTTTCATTTTTGTAATCATCCAACTGGAAGATTATGCGCTACTAGTTGGAAGTATAGGCCTGTTCATCATTTTGGCCATAATCATGTTCGCCTCGCGAAAAATTGATTGGTCTGGAGGGTCCAGCGAATAAGTGATATGGTATCGCTGTCTTGGATGTATCGGGGCAGCGATTTGCTTTTAAGCCACAGAAAATAGATGTGACCCATTTATCTCGATATCAAAATCTTCTTTAATACGATCAATATAGTCTTGTGGTGTTTTCTCCGAAATCCATATCCATTGGTTTTTAATATCCACGTCAAAATGAAACTTGGAAAAATCAATTAGATAATCACTATCGTATTGGGACAATAGGAACTTAGTAATTCTAGGTCTTAGACGATATTCCAAATCTATGCAGATTTTGTTTGTAAAGGAATCGTCATTTTCGGTTATCAACCAGTTGAATTTCACTGTATTGGTTATAAAGGCAGCTCAATATAAGAAAAAAACACATTTGACCAGAGTTCAAGTTATTCACATCGATAAAGAGGGCAGGTCTATCTACCATCTACATAACCCTGCAAATATTCAAAGCTTGGTGTCAACTTTCCGCCAGAAGTCATTCGTGCTCTTTCCAGAATTCTATCTTTATCTCCGTTAAAGAAAGCGGGAATCACATATTTTGAAAATGCCTCTCCAAAACCAGTACTGGCATCGCGGGGCAATTCGCATGGAAGGTTGTCCACGGCCATAACGGCAATGGCATTTGACTTTTTGAAATCTACCTCTGATTCCGAAACTGGATCATAGCCATAAATAGGGTCTGCTATGGTGCTGGGCTTTATGGTAGTGGCTACTGGACCATCGATATCGCAACTGACATCTGCTACCACTTTAATCTTGAAATCTGGGTGTTTGGCATCCTCACGAGTATAGAGATATGGTGCTCCATCCCCATAAAAATGTCCCGCAATGTAAAAATCTGTCACCTCGGCAAAACGAAAGAAATTGGATTTGTATTCTTCAGGATTGGCAAAAAAATCAGCTTTATTGCCACGAACCCCATCTTTTCGTTTGTTGTATTCCGAAGCATCGATTTGGCAATAGACCGGTTCTGAAAAAGTATCAGAAAGGTATTCGGCTACGTTTACTTTTTTGAGGTTCATAGCATCCAACATTTCTTTGGCGCCATTGCCTACCCTACCCTTTCCTGTCAACAGGATTTTGATATTGGGCAATTGTATTTTTTGGAGCTCATCTATCAAGGCTTGTTGGTCGTGAAGAGCTTCTGCTTTGGGTAGATTGAAGGTTCCATATTTTAACCCGTATGCGCGAATACCATTATAGGCCCCCACGATACCAGCGTAACGACCGAAAGCTACCAAACGTTGTCCTTTGGTATTTGTAATCACCTCATGGTCATACAATTCTATGTTCTTTTCTAGCACAGCACGTAACAAATCCCGATTATAAGGTTGTTTTTTAATGGTATGAGAAAAGAAAAAATACTTTTTGTTGGGAATTAGTGCCGAAATCGGAACTTCTTTCACACCAAGAAGCACATCACAGTCTTCCACATTTTGAGTGACTTTAACACTCGCAGCTTCGTATTCTGTATCTGTAAAAACCCGAATGGGCGAGGTTTCCACTTTTATTTCTGCTTTTGGAAATTGTTCTAGGACATTTTGGCATTCAGTTGGGGAAAGGACCACCCGACGATCAGGTGGGTTTTTACGTTCTTTTATGATTCCAAACTTCATGTTTGATTTGGTATAATTATTGATCTAAAATAAGGGGTTTGGGTAGGGGAAACAAACTTTTCCGCCTAAAGCGAGATAAATGGTTAACTTTGCCCTCCTTTGCTCAAAATGAGCTTGAGCTACGGAGGACAAATCCATATTCACCGAAGCCTTGGCGAAGGTGATAGCGTTAGGGATAGAGGTAAGTGCCATGCACAACCGATAGCCCGGTGCTCCGAAGCTTTAGCCAAAGAGCAAACGCCCACTTCTTGATACATCATGCAAGCATGATACTTGAAGTGACACTGGTTCTTTGATAAAAAAATGAGAGATTCTCGCCTTCGCGGGAATGACAATACTCATTACGGGGCCGACTGGTTTTGACAGCGAGACCAATGGCAATGTAAGCATGTCGAGCGCTGGAATACAGCTCGTTAATCTCATGTTTCACACTTTTAATTGGCGATAATAATTACGCTCTTGCCGCATAATCTGAATTATAGTAGGATTTGCCTCGTCCTTACTAGGTAGGGAAGCGAGATGTTCCTGGGTAGCCCTTGTTGATGGCGACCCGTTTAGGAGCACCAGAAAAGTCAACATAAGGTTAGTGTTCGCTTTGGCACTAACACTAAAACTTTAAGAAGCTAAGTGTACGATAGGCGGTCTTTGGTCGGTCGTGCATCGAAAACCAAACAAAGTCTAAGCATGTAGAAAGCCTTGCAATTGCTTGTTTGGACGAGGGTTCGAATCCCTCCGGCTCCACTGAAAACCCAATAAGTTTCATCAAAAACCCTGTAATCGTATGATTTACAGGGTTTTTTGTTTGCTTTACTCTCAATTGAATTCAAATAAAACTATCCTATAAGGGTGTTATTAGGTGTCTATTTCATATGTTTTTTTAGTGACCCCGAATACAGTATAAATTAAAACATATCAACAAGTTACGATAAAATATTGATTTGTTTTTTATATATTTATTATACTAAAATGTATTCATTTAATGCAGAATTCATTCCACACTCTGTTTTATATCAAAAAAAGTAAGGCTGATAAAAAAGGTTATGCCAATGTGTATTTAAGAATTACAATAGATGGGCAGCGAACTGAAATAAGCATAAATAGGAAAGTTCCCGTCGAGAAATGGAATGGTAGAGCATGACGGGTAAAAGGCGTCAGTCAAGTTGCTCAGGAAATTAACTCGTATATAAATTCGTTGACTGCAAAGCTCAACAGAATTCACCAGAATCTTGTTGAGAGTAATACCCCAATATCCTCACTCATCCTAAAGAATATCTTTCTGAACAATGGAAAAAAACAAAGATGTTAAAGTTGCATCATTTTTAAATTCCATATTCGGGAATTCAAGGGGCGTATAAATAACAACGGCCGGCTGTTTTGAAAATACCTTCATACATATTCCACTCTTCTCAGAATACAGTCCAGCCGAAAAGGGTTTATGATTCAGCACGTAAACGTCATCAAGTCCCGACGAAGGTATCTTTTTGATTTTTCCTTTTTGGACAAAATCATAATACGTTTGCGAACAATTCAATATTTTCCCAGTAGGAACCTTTCTTTCGTCCAACTCTAGTATTTTGTTACTATTAATCTGTAGGTAGTGTTCAGAAACGCTGCCTTCCCCATTAAGATTATAATAAGCATGATTTGTTAAGTTGAGTACTGTGGTCTGGTCAGTTATAGCAGTATATACAATTCGCAGAGCGTTTGATTCCAAAAGATCGTATTCCACTGTAATTTTCACATTCCCGAGATAACCACCTTCCATATGCTCGCTTAATAAACTGAATTTCAAACTGTTGTTACGACTGTTTTTAGTAGAAATCACCTCCCAAAGTTTTTTATCGAATCCTGCCCTGCCACCATGTAGATGTACTCCACCATTTTCATGGTCCAAATTGTACTTCTTACCTTCCAACTCAAAGTATCCTTTGGATATACGACCTGCATATCTGCCTACGGTACATCCATGATATAAATTGTATTCTTGATATTTGGGAGATGCATAATCCTATGCACTATCCAGTCCCACTACCGCATTAACCAAATGATTATTACGATCCGGTACTTTTAATGATATTAGGGTGGCACCGTAGCTGCATACTTCCATATTCATTCCTTTGGAATTTGTCAATTTGATTACCTCCATAATCATCGGTCTATTTTCCTTGGCAACATTGGCGTTCATTATCCCGAGATAAGAGTATAAATTCAATGACTAGCCTGATAAACCCTCACATAATCCACTTCCATCTTTTGTGGTAATGCTTTGTCGTCAATATCGAACCCGGGCCAATTCCCTCCAATAGCAAAATTGATAATGAAGAAAAATGGCTGATTATATGGCCAGTTTTCTTTGGTCTTTTCTTGCGGTTCATAGGTGTAGTATAGGGTGTCATCCACAAAAAAGTCTATCTTTTCATTATTCCACTCCATCGCATAGACATGAAATGCCTCAGCGGCAGTGCCTATTTGTATACTTCCAGTATGATTATGAGACCCATGTGCCATTGTATTATGAACGGTACCGTGTACCGTGTTTTGCAGTCTTCCAATGTGCTCCATGATATCCAATTCTCCACAAGTAGGCCAACCCACTTCTTCGATATTGCTGCCCAACATCCAAAGGGCGGGCCATGTCCCATTTCCCTTAGGTAATTTGGCACGAAATTCCATTCTTCCGTATTGAAATTCACGTTTACCCTGTGAGTTTACCCTTCCTGAAAGATATGTATCCCCAACTTTCTTTGCAGTAATTATGAGCTTTCCATCTTCCACTGCAATGGTTCCGCTTTTTACGTAGGTCTGCAGTTCGTTGTTCACCCAGCCTGGTTTAGCTTCTCGGATGTTCCAATTAAGTGTATCCAAAACAGGATCATCAAACTCATCTGACCAAACAAGTTGCCACTTCTTTTGTTCTGTGGTTCTTGAGTCTGCATTGGTATCCACAAATTCCAATAAAAGTGGAAATGCAGGTTCTGTCATTTGATGACCATACCCGTCCAATTCAAACAATTTAATTTTTGAATGCCCCATTACTTTCATCATTCGCATGAAATAAGCATTCTCTTCATAGCGACCTAAAAGTTCAAGTTCCCTATCCCCCGTAACGAGCAAAATTGGAGGAGCATCTTTTCTAATATGATATAGTGGCGCGAACTCATCGATTATGGGCTGCGTGCCGGAAATACCCTTTTCTTTTCTGATGGCAAAGTGTGTTATAGTGTGACCGCTTAGTGGCACTATCCCAGCCAGGTTATTTGCATCAATAGTATGCCTTGATAACCACTTTTTGTCCAACCCAATCATACTAGCCAAATAGCCGCCTGCTGAATGGCCTGAAACAAAAATTTTGTTAGGATTACCTCCATAGTCCTTAATATTTTTAAAGACCCACGCTACAGCTGCAGCTGCATCTTCTAAATGTTCAGGGTTCTTTGCTTTAGGATATAATCTGTAATCGACAGCGACTATGCCGATTCCTTGTTCCTTAAGTCGTTCCGGAATAAACTTATTGCCACCTTCCAATCCCCCTCCATGAAACCAGACTATTGTAGCGAAATCCTTTTTATTATTTGGATGGTAAATATCCAAGACACATTTTTTAGCTACGTAAGCATCAGATGTGTTAATGGAATCTGGATAATACTGAATGTTGAAAACTGAGGAGTATGCATCTTGCTGGGCTTGATTTGCTTGTACTGCCGATAGGCACAAAAACAACAAAATCAATTTTTTCATTAATTCGATTTAGAATTTCCACCACCTTGATAATTAGGATTTGGTTCAGGCAATTTGGCGTTCATTTCCAATAGCGTTGCATTCATTTTTTCCTTCAAGGTTTCAAATCGCTCGGGGTCTTCCTTTATACGATTATTGCTTTCTGAAAGGTCCGTCTTTAGATTAAAAAGCTCATAACGGTCATCTTCATAATGATGGATTAGCTTCCAATCCCCTTCGCGATAAGCAGTGGACGGCTCTCCCCCTTGCGGACTATAGTGCGGTAAATGCCAGAGCATACCACGTTCAGGTAACGTTTTACTCTTAAATAAAGGAGCAAGGCTAACACCATCGGAAGTTCTTTTTTTAATTCCAGCAACTTCCATGATGGTATTAAAAAAATCCTGACCCACAACAGGTGTTGAATCCAATTTAGCTTCTCGGATTACCAAAGGCCAACGTATCAACAAAGGTTCGCGAATACCTCCTTCATAGACGTAGCCTTTTCCTTCGCGCAACATTCCGTTATCCGTTGGAGGAGTGTGTTTGGCAAAGGCAGGTACTTCCCTTACTGAAAGTCCACCGTTGTCTGAAGTAAAGATGACAATTGTATGCTCTTCAAGGTCCAATTCATTAAGCTTCTTTAAAATTCGACCTACATTGATATCAATACTCTCCACCATGGCTGCATAGTGAATGTTGGGCAATAGGGGTTCATCAGTTGCACCTCGCTTTTTTCGATATTTTTCCACTAAACTGTCCTTGGCTTCAATGGGTACATGAGGCGAATAGTAATTGAGGCTCATGAAAAAGGTTGAGTCCTTTTTTTGGGTAATGTATTCTATCGCTTTATTTGTCAATACATCAGTGAGGTAATCACCTTCTTTTGAAGTATCCTGGATTTCAGGTTTTTCGCCAGGTGCAAAAAATGGATAAAAAAAGCTCTGTGGAAGTCCGTTCCACGCACCTGCAATATTCAAATCAAATCCACGGTTATCAGGCTTAAATTTTCCACCACCAAGATGCCATTTCCCTATAAACGCTGTGTGATAATTTTTTTCTTTCAATGCCTCGGCAATCGTCTCGAACTCCACATTCAGTTGTTGTGCAATAGGCGGTGTTTGGAGTTTTTGATTGGGCCCTGCAGGATGGTTACCGTGGATATGCTCTGTAATATTGACCGTGATAGGATGCAATCCTGTCATTAGGCTTGCTCTGGAAGGACTACAAAGTGGTGCCGCTGCATAGGCGTCCGTAAATCGAATACCATCGGAAGCCAATCTGTCCAGATTAGGTGTCTCAATAAAGTCATTGCCGTAGCAGCCCAAGTCATACCAACCAAGGTCATCAGCAACAATCATGATGATGTTTGGATTCCCGGGTATGCTTTTTTCACCACAAGAGACTAGAAAACATAAAACTATAGCGGCTTTAAAAAAATTATTGTTGAAACGAATTGGCATTTTGAATTGGATTACATCTTCAAAAGCTAAATGTAGTAAAGCATGGAAAAAGTTGCATCATGTACCCACCTGTATCTCCCCCCCTATGCCACAGGATACTTTTCAAAGAATAAAACAGGAATTTTAAAGTATAAACATTTGAGGTATGAAACATTTATGTAAAAGTGTCTTGCTGGTTTGGCTATTTCACCATCCTTTCTTTACCAGTGCCCAAAAAATCACCATGGACAATACTATGCCCAGATTGGATGAAAAAGGACAAATTGTTGATGCGCATGATGGGAGGGTCATTCAATTTGGAGATACTTATTATTGGTATGGCACCGCCTATGGAAATACAAATGGATTTACCACACAAAACCAGTATCGATGCTATACCTCAAAAGATATGATGAACTGGAAATATGAGGGAAGATTATTGGAAGCCCCACCTGAAGGGGTATATTACAGACCACATGTGATTTACAATAAAAGGACCAAGAAATATGTGCTTTGGTACAATTGGTATCCCAAACTTTGGGAAGGACAATTTGGTGTGGCCATAAGTGATACGCCACAAGGGCCTTTCAAAATTGTGAATGAAAATGTGCAGATGCACAATTCAAAAATTGGTTTGGGAGACTTTGGCCTCTTTGTTGATGATGACGGAACGGGATATATCAGCTATAATACTATCCAGAACCATCAAGTGTCCGTTGAAAAACTAAGCAATGACTACTTGTCATCTACCCTTGAAAATGGTGGCACCATATCCCAGCACATGGAAGCGGGTACCATGTTCAAAAAGGATGGAAACTATTATTTGCTAACGGATTATACCTGCTGTTTTTGCAATTATGGTTCGGGGGCAAGAGTCTACATGTCCAATAACCCTTTGAAAGGCTATAGGTTGACTACGAATATTAACCGCTACCCCGGGAAATATGCTGCTTTGCTCAACGATGGGGTAACCCGGGGTATCCTTTATGAAACCCTAACAAAAAATGAAGACGGGTTTGATGCTGTTGAAGTCAATTTTAATGAAAAGCATAACATTGACAAGATAACATTACATGTCTTCACGGGAAACCGACCTGAAAACTGTGGTGATATAAACAATCCTAGAGTACACCCGGAAATTAAAACCCCGGAATTTAATGTCTTTGCTTGGGACTATGACGGATGGAAAAAAATCAATATTGAAAGTCGGAATGTATCCAAGTCTGCACTGAAGGAAAAAATCAAATTGGAATTGAAACCTACCTTTTCCAACAGATTTAAAATTGTTCCTTCGGAAAGTGAAACAAACCTCTATGTGAATGAAGTCGAATTATTTAATGAAGAAGTTTCTGAAAACACCAAGGGACACTTTTTTATTATAGGCCCTAAAATTCCACAGAAACCCATCATCCCTGCTCAACAGACCTATGTCATGAAATTGAACACGGATAAAGGCGAAGCATACATCTGGATGGGTGACTTATGGGGTTCGGCCTCGGACAACATAAAAGGGCATGATTATCAGTATTGGAGTGCCCCATTGCAATTCAACCCTGATGGAACCATAAAATCCATGCAATGGACCGATAGCTGGTCTTTCGAATTAAAAAAATAATGCGTTGCTACTCTACTTGAGCAAGTTGGTTCCCAATTCCGATAATAATTGTGGAAGCAATCAACATGGCTAGGCCAAAGGTCAATACTAGAATTGCTTTTTTACTTACGCCCCTCCACTCTTTGGTGATTAAGCCCCACATTGTACTAAAAATGATGATAAAAGCCATATGCAGTGTCCAACTGGCAAAGTCATGCTCACTCATTTGTGTGGTTCCCATACCGTAAAACATGAATTGACAATACCAAGTGCTGCCTGCAATGGCGGCGAAAAGATAATTTATTTTTAAAGGTGTTGTTTTGTTACTATAATCCTTATAGCTCTTCTTTTTAATATTCAAATAGACACACCAAATCAAATTGGAAGTAAGTCCTCCTGCAAGGATGACAATAAAAACAGGGCCGTTTTGCCATAATACCGGAGCACTATTCTGAACGGCTAACTCAGAAATGTGGCTTCCCGCCGCAATCCCAAAAGCAAAGCAAGCACTCATTATACCGGCAAAAATGGCGACGATAATTCCTTTTTTGAGGTTGAATTCTTTAACACCCTTTTGTTTTTCCTCATCAGAAAGTTCTCTGTCCTTAAGAATCCCAGCCCTACCACAAATCACGATTCCGACAAGACAAATTCCAATTCCTATTAACACTACCTGGCCTGAAGTGGTTTGCAAAAGTGAATTGAATTTTCCTTCGTAAATGGGAGGTATTAAGGTTCCAAAAGCCGCAGTAAGTCCCAAAGCCAATGCCATCCCCAGGGACATTCCCAAATAACGCATGGTCATTCCAAAGGTCAACCCCCCAATTCCCCAAAGCACTCCAAAGAAATAGGTCCAAAACAGCGTAGAAAAATCGGCTTTGGATAAAATAGTCACGGTTTCCGGTACCGTAAGCACGGAAACCATCCATGGAACAATTAACCAAGCAAAGAAACCATTAACGAGCCAACCACTTTCCCAAGACCATCCTTTAATTTTTTTAATAGGAAGGTAGAAAGAGCCCGCAGCAAATCCTCCGATGGCGTGAAAAAGAATTCCAAAAAAAGAATTGATCATTTTGGTTGTGTTTTTTGAATAGCTTTATGGGATTTCAGCAAATTTTGATGTGCTCAATAGATAGCAAGTTGGCCAGTTTATTAATAGTGGAAGATTTATGTCCTACACCTATTGCACAATGATGTGATGGCCCAGCCATTGACCATTGATTTATAAAATCCCTTATGGAAATTGGAAACCTGTATCGTGAATTTGTATTTCCGATCTGCAGTGTTGGGCCATCAACGGATTCACCTTCGGCGGTAAGCAAATAGATTTCTCCCATGCTGTTTTGGCATACAGATAATAGTGTCACGGGACCGCTGGCAACCTTCATTTGAATGGACAATCCTTTTCCTGGCTTTCCGTGATAAACGGGTAACGGTACCAAACCTACCCGGCCATCGGCCATTGTAAAATGTGCAGGCCCGTCATGCCCCAGAAGAATGACATCATCTTCAAAATCCATCGCATAAAACTCTGAAAAAGAGCCCCCTGCTCCTAAAATATCTATAATTTTCATGGCCTGAACATTCTTGATTTCCAGCTCTCCGGCAACAGGTATGTTTTTTCCAGTAAGGGCCGTAAAACCGGGAATCAGTGAAGTGACAATATCTTCATAACCAGGGTCTCCATCGCCTTCATAATAATATGCCAATGAGCCAAGTTGAAACTTCTCCACTAGCTTATCCAACGCCACCGATGTTTGTGCCGCCCGTTCCAATTCATGATTATCACAATCTTTTGATACTTCAAACAATGTATTGAACTCCTCTATTTTTTGCCTTATTTCTCCATTCGAGACCTGTTCTCGGATACTCTTCAACGTGCCAAACTCCAAAATCTCAAAGTGGTTTCCAAAAACAATGGCCTGTTGGGTCAAATCACTGTAAACATCTAGCATACCATTGTAGTAATGGCCCAAAACTCCCACACGAGTGTCGCTCATGGTTTTGACAACCGTAAACGCATCGATATATTCTTTGATTTCTTTCCACACATAATCTTCCCCCAGATAACCAGAAACCAGGTAAAAGTCAATATTAGCCCTATTAAATACGCTTGAGATCTCTGGAGCCACGCAACTCTGGCAATAGGCCAACCATTCACCCGTCATTTTTCCTCGATCACCCATAGCATTGATTTTTTTGTAATCGATGGCTTTTTCTGGTTGAAGGTTAAGCACAACAATTGGCACCTTGGTCTTTTGCGCTACGGGCAACACGTTATGGGAAAGCGCGTAAGTGGAAATGAACAGAAAAATGCAGTCAACGTCACTTGTATTAAAAAGAGCAGCTGCTGCATTTGCTTTGTAAGGATCATCAACCATTCCAGCATCAATGACTTCTACTTCAAACCCTTCAATTCTTTTCTTTATGGCGTTCTGATATCCAATCAATCGTTCTTGTAACCCTTCAAACTGCCCCCAGTAGGTATCTAATCCAATACCAAACAATCCTATTTTAATCATTACGAATAGTCTACTTAATACATAATCTGAAAAACTCCGATTTGAAGCTTTTTATTCTGTTGCTTCAACTTTGTAATAGCCTGAATCAATTTCGAATAGTTTAAAACCTTCTTCTTCGGTATAAACCACTTCCACTCCATTTACCATTATGTCTTTGTATTTCGAAGGAATATAAACTGTTGCCTTTGTTTCAGCCGGAACTTTTATAATCAGTTGATACGTTTCTTTATTTTTCACTTCCACCTTAACGGTTCCCTTCACTGTAGGAACCACGGCGGAGATATGTTTTAAAAATCCGGGTTGCGGCTTTACCTGAAAGGTTTCCCACCCAGGGGAGGTAGGTTCTATGCCTGCGGCATACTGATACAACAAAGTAAGGCCCCCACCACTCCATGCGTGATTGGTGGTTCCCCCTCCAAAACCTTCCGCACCAATACCCCAACCTTCCCACAGGGTGGTATAGGTAGTATCGAGTACCATTTTGGAAAAGCGTTCTTTCATTCGTTCTAAGGCATAATCGGCATAACCCATTTGAAATAGTGCTTCCAACACATACTTCTCCATGTAAGGACTAGCGTGTTTTTCTTTTTGAAGGACTTGATAGATGGCTTCATATTTGTCAGAATCCGCTAAGCCTGCAACCACAGCTAATCCTTGGGAACGGTCATCCGTTTCACCTTTGTAATTTGCCGATTTGTAATGATTACCCTTCCAGAAAGTTCTATTAAAGGATTTTTTAAAGCGACTCATCTCTTTTCGAACACTATCCGCTTCTTTTTTGTTGCCCAAAGCTTCAGCCATATTCGCATATCCCTTCAAGGCCATAAAAAATTGTGTGTTTTGAATTAGTGGCATGTCTTTATTTTCACCCCAATCACCCAAATTCCAACCCCCTTGCCTTTCTTTGACAACACCTTCTTTCGTGTACTTCCAAACAGAAAGATAGCGTTTCACCGGGGCATAAATCTGTGCTATGGTCTCCAAATCACCGGTATTCAGATAATAGTTCCAAAAACCATAGTGTCCCACGCTGGACAACATCTGTCCAGGTAATTCTTGATCCCAGATTCCCGTGGGAATTGGAGAGAAAATAGTGCTGTCAGGACGTTGCCAGTTCATCAGTTCCAGCATTCCTTTTCTCATCAATGCATCTGATGAACGACCTAATGCATAGAAGGCTTCACCACTTTCCAATACCACATCGCCCCACCACTGGGCACGTTCACGGCCCGGAGTATCCATATAATTGTCGCGCATGGTTACGTACAGCGTTCGCACAGCTTTTTTGCACATTTGATTGTAAAAATCATCATCTACCTGAATGCTGCCGGTAAATTCAGTATCATACCCTGTTTCGCGATATTTCAGGCCAAGAACTTCTACGCCTTCGGGAATCACATAGTACATTGTATGCCCATTGATCCAACCCAATGATTCATAAGATTGCTCACCCTCTTTGGTAATAAACTCTGCTCGCATATTATATTCTGAGCCTCCTTTGTAATTATCAGTGAGCATGGTAATTTTTTCACCTGCGTTGGCATTGACTTTTAAAAAGGGTGTTGCCTGTGTATTATAGGGCAACTCACACTTTATGGTATCTCCCTTACTGATAAAAGGAAAGCTAATTTCATTTTCGTAGGTTTTTAACCCGGAATCCTTCCAGAAGGGAATTGGTCTTTTGATAAGATTATTCCAAGGTGGTGTGATTCCTGTTCCGAGTACTCTTGCAAAAGGCCAGTTGCTATCATTAAATTCTGGATTTACCCACTCGGAGATATCTTTCCGTGCATCAAAAACCAGATTGGATTCGGGTAATCGCCAGTTGGGTTGGGGATTTGCACTTTCGGAAATATATGCGGGATGCGGTATTGCTTTCCAGGTATCGTCAGATTGAACCATCAACTGGTCATTTTGAAACAATTCGGCTATCATTCCTGCTTGACCACTGGATTTATGAGTCATCCCTTCCTTACCAAAATACCAAACCAATAGTGCCAGTGTATTGCTTCCTTTTTGAAGTTTTCCACTCAAATCCACCTCATCATAGTAGGTGTCATTAGGTGTTGGACCACGTTTTAAACCACCCTCAAATAGCATCATTTCACCATTGAGGTAGAGCCAGTATTTGGAATCGACTGCAATGCGCAAAGTTGCGGGAGTTTGTTCGTTTTCAACTACAAATTGCTTTCGAAATGCAATCCATGCGTTTTTTTCGGGTAATTGATTTTTCGGAGTAATCCAACTGGCTTGCCAGCTGGTCTTTATGATTGGATGATAATCGTATTGCTTTGGTTGGATCTCTTTTTGAGGGTCTTTATGTTTATCGCAGGATTCAAGTGCCAATAATAGCATGAACAGGTAGCAAAAACTATATTGAATTCTATGTAATTTAAAAGCTTTCATTGCAATGGGATAATTTTAAATGAGTAGCTATACGGTTTTGCATCAACCTGGAAAGCCTTATGTGGACGTGCATCCAAATTCCAGGTATTGTCTCCCCCCACTCCCATTTGTTTATGATCAATGTTCAAGGTAATGGTTTCTCCAAAAGTCAATTCCTCAATGCGGTTAGACTTTTCAATTTGTTCTTGGGTAAAGGGCCAAGCGCTGAAACTTACCGGATAACCAACGGATTCAATGCGAAGGCCTCTTCCAGCAGTATTCCTCAATTCTGCCCAATGCACTTCTGCCTTGTTACTGCTTTCCTGTGGACGTACATAGTGGGTAAAATCATTCTTTACCGATTCTTGGTAATTCCCGAAAAAGGCTCCGGTTTTTTTATCAGAATAACTTTCCAAAGGTCCTCGCCCAAACCATTCGAGTTGGTCATATTCTGAGGGGATTTGCAATTGCCAGCCCACTCTTGGTATTTCAGGCATATTGGCTTCGGGCTGGAATTGGTAGTACACCTGTAAGGTTCCTTCTACATCAATATGGTAGGTCTGTGTTACTATCGCGTTGGATTGGGCCAGCCTATGTTTGGTGATGACCTCAATACCATTTTCAGTACTTGAGGTGACCATGTTGAGCAGCTCTTGGCTATCAGAGGCTGTTTTCCAGATACCTTGGCGCTTTCCCATCCCCGAAGCACCATCGTTATCTGTCGGAGGTCGCCAAAAGTTTGGTTTGGGAGCTGCACTGACCATGTTTCTCCCATTAATTGCATAAGTAATCAAACGACCTTCTTTTTTATCAAAGGCCACTTTTATGTTGACGGTGGTTATGGTAACCGCAGATGTTGATTCAACAAGTCTTGGAGCTGCTGTCTCTGTAACCATTTTTGAATTAGGTATATAGCCCAAGAGAAACTGCTCGCTGGCTAGGGCATAGCCTTTCTTAGCCCATGGTTGGTCTTCTTTTAAAATGAAGGAAATGGTAAGGTGGTATCGAAGCCCTTCTTTGGCTTCAAAAATGGGTAAATCTAATTGTAATGCTCCTTTTTGACATGCTTCAATATCGGGTGAATCTACAATACCGTTTTTAATGACTTGTCCATCCTCAGCGATTTCCCAAATCACATCATAGGCGTTCAAATTTGTTCTGAAATGGCGATTTTCTACTTTGAACAGACCTTTGGAAATGCTATCGGCAGTAATTTTGACCCGCTGCCATACATATTTGGCTTGCCATCCCCCAGATTTTATCTTTCCATCAGCAGAAATCAATCCCTTTTGAACAGGGTTTAAATCGGCTTGTTCCTGACCAAAGTCTTGCCCATGTTTCCATAATGGCTTTGCATCCTTACTTTCCTTAAAAACCAATTGGTCCCGCCAATCCCATACAAAGCCCCCCACAAGTCGGGGATATTTTCTGATTGCCTTCCAATACCCTTCTAAATCTCCTGTTGAATTGCCCTGGGAATGTGCATATTCGCACCAAATTACTGGTCGATTGTCATCAGATTTTGTGGCAAGATCAATCATATCATCAGTCAATCGGTACATTCTACTTAAAAAGTCCGTGTAGATACGATCTTTTGGTTCGGGTTTCGGCCAATTATAACCATAGATGTTTTGAGCCGCCTCAGCATGTATAGGGCGAGTTGGGTCAAACTCCTTGATCCAGGCTGAAAGTGCCGCATGATTGGGTCCAAAACCAGCTTCGTTACCCAAAGACCAACTAACGATGGATGGATAGTTTTTGTCGCGCTCTACTATACGGATGCCGCGTTCCAAAAAAGCACTATGCCAAGCTGGAATATTACTAAAAAGAGAACCTTTGCCATGACTCTCAATGTTGGCCTCGTCCATTACATAAATACCGTATTCATCGCACAATTCATACCAGTATGGTGGGTTTGGATAGTGTGAAGAGCGGCAGGCGTTCACATTCAACCGTTTCATCAGTTCTGCATCGCGACGCATGGCTTCTTTATTTTCAGCCTTGCCAGTAATGGCATCCCAATCGTGCCGATTCACTCCGTAGAGCAAAACTGGAATTCCATTCACCTTAAACTGTCCATCGCTGATATCAATCTCTCGGAAACCTATGCGAGTACTTCGGGCCTCGACCAACTTTCCTTTGGAATCTCGCAAAGAAAGAACAAGTGTATACAGATTAGGAAACTCTGCCGACCATTTTTTGGGGTTCTTTACATCAACCTTCATCAGGTTTTCAAAGGGTCGGTTTCCAATTTGCGGGTAGTGCTCTTTCAAAATCTTTTCCACAGTTATTTTCAAAGCCTTGGATAACACAGGCTGCCTTTTTTCGTCATAGAGCTGTGCAACAACGGTCCAATCCTTGGTGTCAACATTCCCGAACTTAACAATTTCTGGACGTATCTGTAGTTCAGCATCCTCATAGTTTTCATCCAAATCCGTTCGAACCTCAAAATCATATAACTGTACTTTGGGTGCTGCTTCAAGATAGACTTCACGGGTAATTCCACTCATGCGCCAATGATCCTGATCCTCTAAATAGCTACCATCTGACCATTGCAATACCTGTAAGGCAATGAGATTTTCTTTTTGGGTGAGGAAGGGTGTAATATCAAATTCTGCTGGAAGCCGATTGTCCTCACTATAACCAACATAATTACCATTGACCCATACCCGAAGAGCTGAAGATGCTGCTCCTATGTGTAAGGTCACTTGCATATCCTTCCATCTTTTGGGAAGGGTGATATTCTTTCGATAGCTTCCTGTTGGATTATAATCTTCTGGGATATTGGGTTGTTCTACTCCTTTATTTTCCCAAATTTGGTGTGTTAGACGATGCCAAGGCTTGCCATAGCCATATAGCTCCCAGTTGGAGGGTACGGGCAATTCATTCCAACTATCATCAGGATAAGTGGGTTGAAAAAAATCTTGTGGTGCTTTGGAAGGTGCCTCGGCAAAATGAAACTTCCAAGCCCCATCCAACGATAGCTTTCTTGGGGAAGCATCCCTATCTGCAGCAATGGCCAGTTTTTCGTCAGGATAGGATATGGACGTTGCCCTTGCTGGAAGCTTATTTATGTTGACGACCTCAGGGTTTTGCCAATGAGGTTTGGTCTGGGCGTGCAGTAGAGAGGCAAATACCAAAAAAAAGAGTTGAAAAACTGTGTTTAACCATTTGGTGCTCATCATCATTCCGCTGCTTTTTTCAATGCTACGTGTTTCTTTCGTAGTTCCGTTTCCAATTCCTTTACCTCAGGTTTTCCAATCAAATTATTGATTTCTTTAGGGTCTTTGGACAGATCATAGAGCTCTTCAAAAATAACATCGGTTGTATCGCGATTCATGAAGTACTTCATGTACTTTTTGTCACCACTTACCACGCCTTCAGTACTAGGAATATAATAGGCTTCAGAAGATTCCCAAAGATGTTCGTAAAAGAATTCGTTCCGCCAATTATTATTCTTTCCGTCAATTAATTTAGATAGGTCTTTGCCCTGCATCTGCTCCGGCACTTGTATTCCCGCATAGGAAAGTATGGTAGGCGCAATGTCAATATTGAGTACTTTTTCGTTGATTGTTTTTTGGGAATTTATTGTGTCACGCGGATCATAAACCATCATCGGAACACGAATGGAAGGTTCGCTACCATACCATTTGCCGGCAAAACCGTATTCACCCAGATAAAAACCATTATCGCTAGTAAAAATAATAATGGTGCTTTGATCCAAGTTTAGCCTTTTGAGTTCTTTGCGTAATTTCCCCATTACTTGGTCAACACCATAAATCAAACGATAGTAATCCTTAATGGATTCTTGTTGCATCGTAGGATTGGCAAAACGGGTTTCCCATCTGTTTCGTGCCACGTTGTTTTCCGTAAATCTTTCCGGAAAATGATTCCGAAAGGCTTCAATAGATGTTTTAGGAATATTCATACTATCGGTGACATATAAATCATCATACGCCCTATCTGGATTGAAATGCCCCGGATCACTTTCCACATGAGGTGCTTTGAAACTAACAGATAGGGAAAATGGTTTTTCATTGCCTTGTTGTAACTCTAGGAAATCGACTATTTGTTTACCAATTTTTTTAGTCAAGTGGATGGAATCCCCATTGTCATCTATTTCATTAAAAGTACCTTGCCCTGGAAATCCTTTCCAATAGTCAAAGTGTTTTTTGGGCATTTCGTTTCCAACCCCATACTTGCCAATGAAACCAATGTGGTACCCGGCCTTCTTTAGTAACAAAGGATATGTATTTTGGAGTTGTTCTTCTGAAAAGTTTTTGGCAAAGCCCCAAATATTATGTCTTCTGGCATATTGTCCTGTTAAAATACTGGCCCTACTAACCGCACAGATGGATGTGGTTACATAGGCATTCTTGAAATACACACCTTCAGCTGCCAGAGCATCGAGATTTGGTGTTATAATGTCTGGATTTCCCGTATAGCCAAGTGCGTCCCAACGTTGGTCATCAGTGAGAAGGAAGATGATGTTGGGGGTATTGTTTTCAGCTTGTGACCTAATATCCTTTTTGCTTCGATTGCATCCTAAGACACAAATCAAAATAGCTACACAAAGAAAAAAATGAAAATATGTTGATTTCATATTTAAAAAAGCGGTACCGCATTTAAAGCCGTACCGCTAAGAAATTAACTAAACTAACTCAAATTACTTATGAGATTCTCTTTATTCCCATCCAGGGGTTTGTTCAAATCCAAATTTCTGCATTTGACCCAACAGTATTCCCACTATTGTGTTCTTGTTGGTACATGCTTCCACATTTCTTAATAGTTTTCTGGCGTAACATCCGCAAAGCGGAAACCTAAATAGATGTCATCAATTTTCGCAGTGGTTGCACCTCCACTAAATTTAAAACCAATTCCCTGCCAGCCGCCATTCAGTTCAGGAGCTGCAAAAGATACTGCCTCTGTTCCGTTGGCGGGTTCGGTGCCTGGAGTAGGGTTGACAAACACCCGAACCAAATCAGGGTCGGCGGTTCCATTGGTCTCTATCTTGGCAACCAGCCATAGCGGACCATCCTCAACTGACACGTCTGTTGCGTCTATATTATTGAAAGGTCCGAAGGTCATTATACCAAGAGGGGCATCTGGGGATATGGTTTTACCGATTCCCAAAAATTGGCCATTCGGTCCACCTCCGCCAAAGTCTTCTGCATCATTATCGACTAGCATTACCACTAACTCACCTGTGTCGTCGGTTGCGCCGTTAAACTCTGCTTGAAAAGCAAACCAGTACGTACGCCCATCATCCAGATAGGTTTCCGATAAGTCTCGTTTATAGCGCGTTGCGCCAACACTTGCATCCAACAATAGAGAATTTCCTGTTGTTTCTACTGAGAGTGTGCTGTTTTGAATTCCTCCAGACACTACATTTACATCGCCCCCAGATAATCTAGCCCATGGGCCTGACCATCCATCTTCGACAGCACCTTGTCCCTCAACGGAAGCATCAACGGTATAACTATCAAAGATTTCAAAAGCTACAGGTGGAAGGTCTAGATAATTTATAGGTGTCACATCTTGAAAGGTATTCCCAACGTAAATGTCATCAATTTTTACTGAGGAAGCGTTTCCGCCGGTGTACTTAAAGCCAATTCCCTGCCATCCACCACTGAGTTCAGGGGCCGAAAAGGAAACAGTCTCCGTACCATCTGTAGGCTCGGTTCCGGGAGTAGGATTGACGAACAGTCGGACAAGGTCGGGGTCAGCGGTTCCATTGGTCTCGATTTTGGCCACCAACCATAGTGCACCATCCGCCGTAACATCGGTTGACTCTATATTGTTAAATGGTCCAAAGGTCATTAGACCTAAGGCACTCGGGTTAATAGTTTTACCGATTCCCAAAAATTGGCCGTCACCGCCACCTGCACCAAAACTTTCCGCATCGTTATCAACCAGCATCACCTGAACTTCACCACCATCTAGCCCCGTATTGCTAAACTCCGCTTGAAAAGCGAACCAGTACGTATTGCCATTATCCAAATAAGGTGTTGAAAAATTGCGTTTGTAACGCGTATTGGCACCGCTTGCGTCCAATAAAAGGGCGTTTCCTGTAGATTCTACGGCAAGCGAATTATTAAGAATTCCACCAGAGACTACATTCACATCATCTCCTGTTAATTTTGTCCATGCACTTGCCCATCCGTCGGCAGCAGCACCCTGTCCTCCTAAAGTAGCATCGGCCGTAAAGCTATCGAACGTTTCAAAAACTAACGGGGGTAGTGGCTCTACGGGTTCAACAACTGTGACTGTTCTTTCGAATTGATCCTCTCCGGAATTATTGCCACTTGTCAAAACAACCGTATACGTACCTCCCTCTTCATATGTGTGGGTGGGGTTTTCTTCGGCAGATGTTTGCCCATCACCAAAATCCCAACTATAACTTTCAGGATTATCCACTGATTCGTTTCGAAATGTGACAGTTAAATCAGTCACATTGAACGTAAACAAGGTATATGGCTCATCTACGCTTGAGTCATCTTCATCGCACCCAACCAAAAAGAAAATCGCTAGGATTGAAAGAAGAATCGGCACAGAACTAAGTTTGGTCTTCATTTTGTAATGTTTTATATCAAGTTATTAAGTATAGTTTGGTAAACACTGTTCACTACCAGCCTTCATTTTGCCTAAAACCGAATTCCTCCACTTGTCCTAAGGGAATTCCCAGTAAAGTTCTAATATTGGTGTAGGCTTGTGGTGGATCTGTTGCTCTAAGTCCACGCTGTTCGACCCCGTGGGCGGTCATGACTTCCACGGCCCTACCCGTACGCAACAAATCAAACCAACGATGGTTTTCAAAAGCGAGTTCCCTGCGCCGCTCATCTGCAATGGTCTGTTCTAAATCTGCAAGTTCCTCTGGACTTAGACTAGCATCCGTCAAAGCTCTAGCACGCACCTGTTCCAACAATACTACAGGATCTCCACCTCCTATTTCGTTATATACCTCGGCCAATAATAGAAGAACATCCGCATAACGGAACATAGGAAAATTAACATCTTGAGTATTATTGCCTTGAGCCTCAAACCCAAAATTATATTTGCTCATCCATGGCTCTATAGTCATTCCATCATCATAGAAGGATATGTTATGTAAAAAACGAGCATCATCTGGGTCATATATACTTATCAAATCTTGGGTAGGTTGATTTTGTCCTGCTCGAGAACCAGCTGGACCATTTTCTCCCAAGATATCGTTACCGCTATTAAAGGGCACAAAACGAGAAACAAAGTTAGATCCCTGTCCTAGGGCAAAAGAATACTGGATTTCAAAGATAGACTCACTATTGTTTTTGTTAGCCGGGTCAAAAACGCTTGGATAGGTGGCCTGTAAAGAGTACCCGAGGTTTTGTATCTGTTCCAATAGTGGTCTAGCTTCAGCAAATTCTTGTAAGACCATATGCATTTTTGCCTTTAGCATCAATGCTGCTCCCCTATTGGCCCTTCCAGTTTCCACGGTATTCGGATTCGGGAGAAGGTCTATTGCGGTCTGTGCGTCTCCCAAAATATTGGCATACACCTGTGCTACCGGTATTCTCTCAAGAAACTCATCGGAAAGAATTTCATCTGGAGAATCTCCAGCTGAGGTTACAAAAGGAACATCTCCAAAAAGCTGTACCAAATTAAAATAGAACCAACTTCTGAGAAACAATACTTCACCACGCCTGATGTTCCTATTTTCTTCATTAATGAATTCAACATTATCGATATTTTCTAATACAAAGTTAGCTCTGGAAATTCCCGAATATGCCGTGTTCCAATAGGAAGACAAATTTCCATTCGCAGACAGCATCAAGAAAAGATCTACGTCTTCGTTCCCTTGTCCCCCGCGGTCTCCGGGATTGAATTGAAAAGAAGAATTATCCGACCTGTTTTCCCCAAAACGCCAATGTGCTCCATCATTTAATCCCCTATTCGTATTATAAATGCCTGCCACCGCCTCATCTATTTGGGCTTCTGTTTGAAAAAAAGCTTGAGGAGTTTGAAAGGTTTCAGGGCTTTCATCCAAAAATTCGTCACAACTGACAGCGATCAAAGCGACTGTAATCATGTATAGTGATAATCTGATTTTCATGCTGATATTTTTAAAAAGTTACATCAAGTCCCAACGTGAATACTCTTGCTATTGGAAAGGCACCATAGTTAACATTACGAACCAAGGCAGTATCTCCAGACCTATTGATTTCTGGATTGCCATTTTCATATTCCGTAAAGAGAAAAGGATTTTGTATGCTGGTGTAAACACGTGCATTCCTAAAGAAATTACCCGAATCTTCACCGTTTATATTATATCCTAAAGTAATATTACGAACCCATAGGTAATCGCCATCCTCTACATAAAATGTATTGGGTTGACGAAATCGCTGGCGGCTTCTCGCACTGGCTGTTCCAGGAATACCGCCTAAAGCGGGGTCTTGCCCAGGTCGCCATCTTTCTAATTGTCTGGTGTCAACATTGAACACCCCGTCTTGGTTGCCGTTAAACTGCGTAAAACCATTGAATATTTGTTGACCTACCGCCCCAACAAAAATCATGCTGAGGTCTAGGTTTTTATATCTAAAGGTATGCACCATTCCATAATTAAAATCGGGATTGGGATTCCCGATAATCATGAAATCTTCAGCATCACCCAAAATACCATCACCATTACCGTCTTCGTATTTTAAAGAACCTACCTGTTGTGAATTGTCATCATATTTAGGTACATCCGGGTTATCCAAATCTTCTTGGGTGAACAGACCAGTAACCTTAAAACCTCGGTATAGTCCTACTTCTTCACCAACAGCAGTTTCAGTAAATTGACGAGCAATCACACCGCGTCTAATAAATCCTGCATCTGCGGACAACTCCAATACCTCACTTCGATTACGGGTAAAATTAAGGTTGGCATCCCATTGAAATTCCTTACCGCCAAAGACGTTTTTCAATTGCAATTCAATTTCAATACCCCTATTTTGAATACTGCCCAAATTTGTCAATATAGAGCCAAAGCCAGAGGTAGTAGGTAAGGGTAAATCTTCTAAAAAGCCTTCGGTTTCAATATTATAATAATCTACGCCCAAAAAGATTTTGTTGTTCAAAAAGCCCAAATCAACCCCAAAATTGGTTTCTTCGGCTTCTTCCCAGGTCAATAAAGAGTTTGGGAGACTGGTCACTGCACTTCCTGGAGCATTGTTTCCTCCAAAGACATAATCAGGTCTTGGCGTATTGGGATTGGATGGATTGATTCGACCTTGGGCCTGAAAATTTCCAATATTGGCATTGCTACCACTAATACCATATCCACCTTCCAGTTTAAATTCTGAAATAGTGTTTTTAATGTTCTTCCAAAAAGGTTCGTTTGAGATACGCCAAGCAGCGGCCACTGAAGGGAAATTACCAAAACGTGTATCAGCGCCAAAACGTGAAGAACCATCACGACGTATGGTACCTGTAACATAATATTTATCCTTGTAGGCATAATCCAATCGGCCAATAAAGGAAACTAGTTTGTTTTCGCCAGCTTCGCCCCTCCCAGTGAAATTATTAATGTTCTCAGGATTCACATTGTCAGAATTAGGAATTCTTATAGATGGGTCAATAATATCTACAGCACGGATAATGGTATTATCAGAACGCCTTACCTCTAAATTAGCCCCAATCAAGGCGTCAATACGGTGATTTTCGGCAATGGTGGTAGAGTATCTCAAGGTGTTTTCCCAAATCCAATTAAAATTGGTCAATTCGTCGATGCCTGCCCTTGCTTGCCTGGTTCCCAATAAATTGGGGGTCAAATTGCTGCCCGGAAAATCCGAAGGTTCAAAGAAGGTGTTTCTACGATCGATATACTGGATTGACCCGAAGGTTTTAGCTGTAAGCCCCTTTATTATATCCACCTCTAAAAAACCTCCTGCCAAAAGTTGGTTTGTACGGCGATTATCTTCTCTTTCGGTTAAAAGATATACCGGATTTACATTGAAAAAAGGCAGGACATCTCCCCGGGCGATATTGGTCAACTCTCCGTTCTCGTCAAACACAGAAGCAGAGGGGTCTAACCATCTAGATAAAGGTACCGCATTAAAAATTTGGAAGTTCTCACGACCTGCATCTGTACGCCCCCCTGTAGCAATGGTTTGGGTGGGTGCTAGATTAAAGCCAACTCGAATGTCATCGGTTACGTCTACATCAATGTTAGCCCTAATGCTATATCGTTTGAAATTGGTATTTATCAACGTACCATCTTGGTTGGTATAATTGGTTGAAATGTTGTAACGAACATTTTCGGTACCCCCGTTTACACCGACATTGTATTCAGAAATCAATGCGCTTCTTGTGATTTCATCAAACCAATTGGTGCCTTCTCCCAAATTGCCCAAAGCAATCAATCGGTCCAATTCTGCTTCCTCACCTGCTCCCAAAGAACCTGTGGCGAAGCGCTGGTCCTCGAAAATTTCTATTCTATATCGTCGTAATTCTTCCGCATTCAATATATTGGGTTGTTCAAATTCAGGAATACTCTGAAAACCTGTGGATACTCCAAATGTAATAGTAGGTTTTCCTATTTTTCCACGTTTTGTAGTTATTACCACTACCCCATTGGAAGCACGAGAACCATAGATGGCCTTTGCCGAAGCATCTTTTAAAACACTGATAGACTCAATGCTATTTGGGTCAATGGAACTCAATACAAAGTTATCCCGTTGGCTGTTAACATTACCCAAAGGAATTCCATCCACTACATATAAAGGGGCATTATTGGCTCCGGTCGATGCCACACCCCGAATCAAGATTTCAGGTCCTCCACCGGGTGCTCCATTTTGTCGAAGTTGGACCCCGGAAACCTGACCGGAAAGAGCTTGTTCAAAAGTAGTTATGGGTTGATCTTCAATAGTTGCAGCCTGCACCGTAGAAACGGCACCAGTCAAATCCTCTCGGTTTCGGGTACCATAACCAATGACGACCACTTCGTCAAGTTGGGCAGTATCTTCTGTTAAAACGATGTCTATCGTGTTTCTTCCATCAATGACCACCTCTCGTTCAACATACCCTATATAAGAGTATACAAGAGTGGAACCCTCGGATACGGTTATAGAGTATTGACCATCAAAATCTGTCTGTGTTCCATTTGTAGTACCTTTTTCAATAATTGTGGCACCCGGTAAAGGCCCACCGGTTTCAGCAGTGATGGTACCCGTAACTGTCCTGGTTTGACCAATAGCTGAAAAACTATTTAAGACAAGTGCCAAAAGAACTAGGAAAAAGGACAAACCTTTAGAAACGGCTTTCTCAGTTGGCTTTTTTTTCATACTTAGTTTTGTTTAGTCGTTTGAATTTTTTTGAGAAAAGAACTGAAATACACCCTAAAAATTTTCATGTAATCAAAAACTTACAGGTTTAAATGCATATTTATCAATACTTAACAATAATATAACCTAGACAAAAACTATCCATCCTGTACTGTACTGTGGGGTATTTAATTCAGGTTAAGATGGAAATCAGAAAAGAGCTTTTACTGATTTGAAACAGGAAGAAAGAATTAAACAGAATGTCTGTCAATTAGATTGAAGTCATTTTTTTGGGTAACCATTTTGTCTTGCAATATCATTTTTGCAGCCTCGGTTCCCATTTTTGTAAAGTCTGTGCTGATAACGGTAATACCCAAAAGTTCTTTCAATGGTGTGTCGTTGTAAGAAATGATGCCGACGTCTTCCCCAAACTTATAATGCCTATCTCTTAGTTGTTTAACCAAGTTGACAAGGTCAGCTTCTTCAATCATTATGAAGAGATCATGAAGTTGCAATTCCATACTATCATATATTTCATCTAGAACCTCATAATCTATGGAATGCTCGGCGCAAAACTTTATGAACCCTGAAACAATTCCCTTGGGATAGGGATATACCGATTTTGATGGATAAACGAGAATGATCTTCTGATACTTTTTTACTTTATCCAATCCTTGGGAGAGGGCAACATAGATGTCTTCTGAAAAGTCTTGGTATATGCGACCGACCTTCATGGAAAGGCTAAGAATATTCCTGTCCATGATAATAAGTTTTTCTTCGGGAATTTTTCGAATTACTTCCAAAATCTCATGGGTACATCCCATATGTTTCAAATCTTCATTCTTAAAATGAGGCATTATCACAAACTGATCGTACTCTTTTATACGTTTCGACAGAATATCCTTGAAAACGGTAGGCTCGCAGTGATAGATATACAAATCGACCTGGGCTTTAGACCCCAATGTCTGAACGAAAGAGTTGAAAACCCTCATTTTGTAGGAGCTCAATTTGTTAATTAGGAACAGTACTTTGATTTTAGAAGAAAAATCAGTTCTGGCCACGTAAAAACCTTTGCCCTTTACAGATTCAATTATATTTTGTTTTCTTAGAATTCCATATGCTTTCTCTACCGTATCTCTAGAAAGCAAGCACTCTTCACTGACCTCATTGATTGAAGGTATTTTTTCACCTTTTAGCAAATATCCCTTCCCTATTGCTTCCATTATGGAGTCAACAATCTGTTTGTATTTGGGTATTCTAGAATTTACATCTACTTTGATGTGTTCAATACTATTAGTGGCCATTTCGTTTCTAATAACTATGTAATTCTTAATCTTTTAATAAAAGCTAAAAGTATTAATTAAAAAGTAGATTGATAAGTTTTACCTATCTTGACGGTGCAGTATAGTACAGGATGCCTGAACTCGTTCGTTGTTCTATTTTCGTCTTGAAAGTGGCTTAAAACACTTCAAAAATATGCAAACAAGAACTTTTGATCATGTTGATTATTTATGGGACGACGAAAAAGCCAATGCATTGGGTGATGACCAACTAGCATTGTTCCTATACCGTTCTAACATTCTGGGCTCCGACCTTCGAATCACTAATTATGGCGGTGGTAATACTAGCTGTAAGACCCTTGAAAAAGATCCTCTGACCAACGAAGAGGTAGAGGTTATGTGGGTTAAGGGTTCAGGAGGCGACATTGGGACATTGACCAGACAAGGGATTGCTGGATTGTATACGGAACGTCTCAAAGATTTAAAGAGAGTCTACAGGGGCCTTCAACATGAAGATGAAATGGTGGCCTTATTTAATCACTGCCTCTATGACCTTAACAGCAAAGCACCTTCCATAGACACACCACTTCACGGATTGCTGCCTTTCAAACACATTGACCATTTACATCCTGATGCTCTCATTGCAATTGCGGCAACAAAGGACAGTAAAAAAATTACTGAAGAAATCTGGGGCGATACGATGGGATGGGTCCCATGGCAACGTCCTGGTTTTGATTTAGGGCTTCAATTGGAAAAGTGTTTAAATGAGAATCCTGGAATCCGTGGTATAGTGCTGGAAAGTCATGGCTTATTCACATGGGGCGAAACTTCTTATGAATGTTACTTGAACAGTCTTGAAGCCATCGAAATGGCTTCAGAATATATTAACGAACACATCGAAAAGAAGGGTCATGTCTTTAGTGGAGAAAAAATAGAAAGTCTACCCTCCCAAGAGCGAAAAGAACAAGCTTCTATCTTAGCTCCCCTTTTACGCGGTCTTTGTTCTAGTGAAAAACCGATGATCGGGCATTTTACCGACGATGAACGTGTATTGGAGTTTATTAATAGTCATGATTTGGAAAAGCTGGCTCCCTTGGGCACATCTTGTCCTGATCATTTCTTGCGTACCAAAATACAACCCTTAGTGCTCTCTATTGATAAATCCGATAATCTTACGGATACCAATGGGATTTTAGAAAAACTTCGCCCTCAGTTCGAAGCCTATCGAGCATCCTACAAGGACTATTATGAGACCTGTAAACATGACAACAGTCCGGCAATGCGAGACCCAAATCCAGTGGTTATCATTTATCCAGGGGTTGGTATGTTCACCTTTGCCAAGAACAAGCAAACGGCAAGAGTTGCCAGTGAATTTTATATCAACGCCATTAATGTAATGCGTGGGGCCGAAGCAATTTCTACCTATATAGCCTTACCTAGACAAGAAGCCTTTGATATTGAATATTGGTTACTTGAAGAAGCAAAACTACAGCGTATGCCAAAAGAACGCCCTCTTTCTAGAAAGGTGGCCGTCATTACGGGCGCTGCTGGGGGTATTGGCAAAGCTATTGCCGATAAATTAATAGCTGAAGGCGCAAATGTGGTCATTACCGATGTCAATGAAGATAACTTAAGGGGCATTAGTAGTTCTTATGACAAAGATATCGCTAGTACTACGATTTGTGATGTCACAGACCCTGTCTCAATAGACAATACCTATAAGAAAGCATGCCTTGATTTTGGCGGCGTTGATATTGTTGTTCATTCCGCTGGGTTAGCCATTTCGAAACCGTTAGAAGAGACCACTTTGGAAGATTGGGATCTCTTGCAGAACGTTTTAGTGAAAGGACAGTTTTTGATGGTACAAAAAGGGGTCGCTATTATGAAAAAGCAAAATCTTGGCGGCAATATTGTGAATATTGCCAGTAAGAATGGACTTATGGCAGGTCCTAACAATGTTGGATATGGTACTGCCAAAGCAGCACAACAGCACATGACACGCTTGTTAGCAGCCGAATTGGGAGATCTAAAAATTCGTGTGAACACGGTAAATCCAGATGGGGTAATTGTGGGAAGTAAAATATGGGAAGGTGATTGGGCTGAAGGTCGTGCTAAAGCCTATGGTATCTCAGTAGAAGATCTTCCAAAACATTATGCAAAACGCAACCTACTGAACGAAATTATACTACCAGAAGATATTGCCAATGCTGTTTTCACATTGGTCGCCATTTTGGATAAGAGTACAGGCAACACCATTAATGTCGACGGAGGAATGGCCAATGCTTTTGTACGATAAATCCTTTGACCTAATATACTAACGGATGTCATAAATTTGATTACATCCTTCAAAAAAACTAATCAAGATAGCTTTGCCACCATGAAACTGAGTGTCGAAAAAATCATCGAACAAAATCAAAAATGGTTGGAGACCCATGAGGCTGCTTATAGTTTTCTAGCAGAACAACTGGAAAAGAACGGAACCAATGTGGAGCGTATTTTAAAGAAGCTGAAAGATTTGCAAGTGGCTATTCCCAGTTGGGCACTGGGAGCAGGAGGAACAAGGTTCGGAAGATTTTCCTATCAAGGTGAGCCAGCCACTTTGAAAGATAAAATAAGTGACGTAGGCTTGCTTCATGCATTGACCCAGACTGCTGGAGCAATTTCGCTTCATATTCCTTGGGATATCCCTGAAGATGCCAATGCTATTAAAGAATTCGCTGCTTCTTTAGGTATTGAATTTGACGCTGTCAATTCCAATACATTTCAAGACAAATCAAAAATGAAAAAAAGTTACCGGTTTGGTTCGCTTTGTAACTCAGACACTTCTGTTCGAGACCTTGCCATCCAACATAATCTTGATGTCATTGATATTGGTGAAAAATTGGGTTCCAAAAGCCTTACGGTGTGGTTAGCCGACGGAAGTAATTTTCCTGGGCAACACAATTTTCAGGAAACCCTGCAAAACACTAAAGATAGCTTGCAACACATTTATAAGTCCATGAGGGATGATTGGAAGCTCTTTATAGAATACAAACCGTATGAACCCAACTTTTATAGTACAGTTATCCAAGATTGGGGAACCTCTTTAATGTTAGCAGAAGCCTGTGGAGAAAGAGCATATACATTAGTCGACCTTGGACACCACTTGCCCAATACCAATATTGAACAAATTGTAGCTACTCTGATGATGAAAGGTAAGTTGGGAGGTTTTCATTTTAACGATAGTAAATATGGGGACGATGATCTTACCGTGGGATCTATAAAACCGTATGCCTTGTTCTTGATTTGGAATGAATTGGTCTATGGTATGGAACACAACAAAAACAATCCATCACTTGCTTGGATGATTGATGCCAGCCATAACATCAAAGACCCGCTTGAAGATTTGCTACAATCTCTTGAAGCTATTCAGATAGCGCATGCGCAAGCCTTGCTCATAGATCAAAACGCTTTGCGAGAAGCTCAAAAACAACAGGATGTAGTTCTATGTCAAGAAATCTTACAAGATGCATACCGCACAGATGTTAGACCCCTATTGAGAGAGGCACGATTGCAAAGCAATGCAGCCATAGAACCCATAGCCACCTACCGAGCTTTGAATGTTCGCAACCAGCTTATCAAAAAGAGGGGATTGCATTCTGTGGCTTCTGGACTTTAAGGATTTTGTATGGCAAGGAAAGAAGTTACAGCAATATTTGACATTGGAAAGACCAATAAAAAATTCTTTCTTTTTGATAGGAACTACAAGGAAGTCCACAAAGAATATAAACGGCTTGATGAAATTGAAGATGAAGACGGTTTTCCAACAGAAGACCTTTCTGCTCTGCAAATGTGGTTAAAACAATGTTTTGACAGAATCTTAGGTGCGAAAGATTTCAACGTTACCGGTATCAATTTCTCCACTTATGGAGCCAGTTTGGTGCATCTCGATAAGCATGGCAAGATACTAACACCTTTATACAATTACTTAAAACCTATTCCAATTGACATTTTGAAGGAATTCTATGCAAAACATGGAGGCGAAGATATCATTGCTGCTGAAACAGCTTCACCACAATCAGGAATGCTCAACTCAGGGCTGCAATTGTTTTGGTTGAAACAAACAAAGCCTGAAATCTTTCAAAAAATTCGCTATTCATTGCACTTGCCACAGTACCTTTCTTACCTCTTTACAGGAATCCCAGTTAGTGACTACACAAGTATTGGTTGCCATACCAATCTCTGGGATTATAGCACCCAAGATTACCATGAATGGGTATATAGCGAAGGTTTGGAAGGTGTACTTCCTCCAGTAGTTTCTACAAAGACCAGCATAAACTTGTACCACAAAGGAAAACCCTTAAAAATTGGCGTTGGAATTCATGATAGTTCCGCTGCCCTACTCCCCTATCTTTTGGGAGAGCACAAACCATTTTTGCTCCTCTCTACGGGTACTTGGTCAGTAGCTATGAATCCTTTTACCGAAGATCCACTGACAGCTGATGATATTGAGAATAACTGCTTGAATTACATGCGCATTGATGGGAATCCTGTACGGGCATCGCGATTTTTTATGGGGAATGAGTACAACCTACAGGTCAAGAAATTGACCGAGTATTTCAACAAAACCAAAGGCTATCATCGGGGGATGAAGTTTGATTTATCAATCTATCAAAAATTGCGGGCCAATACTATTCCGCATTTTAAGTTTGAAAGTATCCAGCTAAAGCATGAAAGAGCTGAAAAAACCGATTTGAACGTATTTGACAATTTTGAAGAAGGGTATCACCAGTTAATGTTCGAGTTGTTACAATTGCAGTATCAAACCATAGAACGTACCATAGGCAATACGCCCATTAAGAAAATCTACATAGATGGTGGTTTTACCGATAATGACATTTTTGTGAAATTGATTGCGAATCATTTTACCCGATACAAAGTGCGAACCACACAGTCGCCATTGGGTTCCGCTTTGGGCGCCGCTATGGTAATGGGAAATGAAAAACTGGACAAAAGGTTTTTCAAGGAACATTATCGTATGAAGAAGTTGATGCCCTTACAAATTCTAGCGAACAACAAACAAACATGACCTGGAACTACAACAAAAACTACCCTTCTATCGAAGACCTCCGAAAAAAGGCAAAGAAACGTATTCCTAGATTTGCTTTTGAGTATTTGGACGGTGGTTGCAATGAAGATGTCAATCTCTATCAAAACACGGCTCAACTTCGCAAGATAACCCTGCGGCCCAACTATTTGACAAAACATACCTATTCCAATATGAAAACCCGTCTTTTTGGTGTGGAATATGACGCTCCTTTTGGTATTGCTCCGGTGGGTTTGCAGGGACTGATGTGGCCAAATTCACCAGAAATATTGGCAAAAGCAGCCTTAAAACATAATATTCCGTTTATACTCAGTACAGTAACCACCAGTAGCATTGAACGCATTGGTGAGCTTACCGAAGGAAAAGCCTGGTTTCAACTTTATCGACCTGCCAAAGACGAATTACGTGATGATATCCTAAAACGTGTTGAAGCATCAGGCTATCCAGTTTTGGTGCTTCTTTGTGATGTGCCCACGTTTGGATACCGCCCACGGGATATTCGCAATGGTCTAGCCATGCCACCAAGTATGTCGCTAAAAAATATCTTACAAATACTGGGAAGGCCTTCATGGGCTTTGGAAACACTACGAGTTGGACAGCCTAATTTTGAGACCTTAAAGCCTTATATGCCCAAAAATCTTGATTTAAAGCAACTAGGGCAATTTATGGATCAAACTTTTAACGGAAGGTTAAACGAAGAACGCATCAAACCCATTCGTGACATGTGGAAAGGCAAAATTGTTTTAAAAGGTGTGGCCAATGAGGAGGATACCAAAAAGGCAATTGATTTGGGATTGGATGGCATCATTATCTCCAACCATGGAGGTCGACAACTGGATGCGGGCGAAGCTTCCATTCACCCTTTGACAAGAATTGCAGCCAAATATGGAGAAAAAATCACAATTATGATGGATAGCGGTATTCGCTCTGGGCCAGATATTGCCAGAACCCTTGCCAGTGGCGCTCAATTTACCTTTATGGGACGTTCATTTATGTATGGTGTAGCTGCTCTAGGCAAACAAGGTGGGGACCATACCATTTCTATTTTAAAAACCCAGTTACAGCAGGTGATGGAGCAACTATGTTGTGAAGAGGTTAAAGATTTTCCCAAACACCTGATACATCCATAAGCCAGCCAATTCTAACTTTTTTAGAGGAACAAAACTATGAGTCAATTCAATATTGAAGAAGAAATTGAAGAAAAAGCTGGGGGCGAATTTGAACGAACTCCAGTACCAAAGAAGCATTGGAAAAGCTGGAAAAGCTTTTTGGGCATGTATGCCGGTGAACATGCAGCAGGCACCGAATTTATGATAGGCCCACTCTTTCTCACGGCAGGTGTCAGTGCCTTTGATTTAATTGTTGGCCTTTTGATCGGTAATTTTTTGGCTGTATTGAGTTGGCGTTTTTTAACGGCGGAAATTGCCGTTAAATATCGGTATACTCTATACTATCACCTCGAAAAAATTTGTGGCAAAAAATTAGTCGTTGGTTATAATCTTGCCAATGGCGTCCTGTTCTGTTTTTTGGCTGGTGCCATGATTACGGTATCTGCCACGGCCATAGGTGTTCCTTTAGAGATTGACATGCCCAAACTCACCGACACCATGCCGAACAGCCTTACTTGGATAATCATCGTGATTCTAGTGGGCGCCGTGATTTCTATTATTGCCGGAAAAGGCTATGACACGGTATCCAAAACTGCTAACTGGATGTCTCCGGTTATCGTGATAGCTTTTATAGCTTCTGGCATTGTGGCATTGGGACAACTGGAGGTTAAAAGCTTTACCGATTTTTGGAATATTTGGGGTGAAGGGAGCGAACCATTTCCAGGACAGGTAAAATACACCTTCTGGCATGTAGTTTCCTGGTCATGGCTTTGTAACGCTGCCATGCATATGGGCATGAGCGATCTTTCTGTTTTCCGTTTTGCGAAGAAACCTAGTTCTGGATGGACAACTGCTGCCGGTATGTATGTGGGCCACTATATGGCTTGGATTGCAGCTGCACTTTTGTATGCTGTGTACCTGAAATCACCTGAAGCGCAGACCTTTTTAGCCAACAACGAAGCACCACCCGTAGCACCGGGACCATTAGCTTATAATGCTATTGGCTTCTTTGGAATCATTGCTGTAGTGTTGGCTGGGTGGACCACTGCCAATCCTACTATCTATCGGGCAGGTTTGGCCTTCCAAGCCATTATCCCTAAGCTTTCAACTTTTTGGGTCACCATCATTGCGGGTAGCGTAGCCACCATTGCAGGAATTTTTCCAGCCTTTGCCATGAAATTATTGGGCTTCGTCGCACTCTATGGATTTATATTGGCCCCCTTTGGTGCAATTATTGTTTTTGAGCATTTCTTCGGTAAGAAATTTGGTATACAACCCTTCTACGCTGAAAGGACCAAAGCTCCATTCAATATTTCAGTATTGTTGGCATGGGGTATCAGTTTTGGCCTCTTTTATGCCATCTCGCTATATTTTGATGTCTTCCTATCATTTGTGACATTACCTGCCTGGATTTGTTGCGGCTTACTTTACTTAATCTTGAGTAAAACACTTCAAAAAAGCTAATAATAAATAACCAAACAGGAGAGTACAGGATAAGCAATCTTTAAAAGGGGGCTACTTTTATTTTTATGAAAAAGTTTCATTTCCTCTCGGTTAAAATTAACCTTTGTCTTACACCTTGTTTATTGTTTACATTGTACACCTTCAGTTTTCAACAATCTGATTTTCAGGTATTTGAAGACCCTTCTATTACCTCGATGAATAGACTTCCTTCACGGAGCACTTCGATTTCCTACGAAACTGAAGAAGCTGCCCTTAAGGCTGATAGGAAGGCTTCTAAGCGTTATATGTCCTTGAATGGAAACTGGAAGTTCAGTTGGGCATCTATCCCTGAACAAGCCCCAAAAGAATTTTACAAAGTTGGTTATAACGACAGGGATTGGAAAACCATTCCGGTACCTTCAAATTGGGAACTTCAAGGGTATGGTACGGCCATCTACACGAACATTCGCTATCCTTTTACGCCCGTCAACCCTCCCTTTGTACCAGATGATGATAATCCTACAGGGAGTTATCGCACCGCTTTTGAAATTCCTGCTAAATGGAAAGACATGCAGATTACCTTACAATTTGGCGGGGTAAGCTCGGCCTTCTACGTTTGGGTCAATGGCGAGCAAGTGGGATATGGACAAGATAGCATGTTGCCTTCAGAATTTGACATTACGCCGTTCATGAAGGAAGGACAAAATTCATTGGCTGTGCAAGTATACCGTTGGAGCGATGGTGTGTATCTCGAAGACCAGGACCATTGGAGACTAAGTGGTATCCAACGGGATGTATTTATTACCGCTTCTCCCAAAGTGCAGTTGTACGATTTTTTTGTAAAAACCAAACTTGACGACTCTTACGAGGATGCCCAATTGCAAATTCGGCCAAAAATCAAAATCTATGACAACCAAAATATTGAGGATTGGTCGCTGGAAGCACAACTTTTTGATGAAACGGAAAAAACAGTTTTAGAAGAAACACTTACCAAACCAATCAAAGACATTGTCTATGAATATTATAACCAAAGGGGAAAACCAAAATTTGGTCTGCTGGAAGCAAGTATCAAAAACCCTAAAAAGTGGAGTGCAGAACATCCTAATCTGTACACGCTGGTCTTTTCTCTGAAAGATAAAGAAGGTAATATCCAAGAATATCGAAGCACCAAAATAGGTTTTAGAAAAGTTGAGTTGATAGATGGTGAATTGTTTGTGAATGGAGCATCTGTTCTGCTATATGGCGTTAATAGACATGACCACCACCCAATTACCGGAAAAGTTATAGATGAGGCTTTGATGCTGAAAGACATAAAGACCATGAAGCAGTTCAACATCAACGCGGTACGCACTTCGCATTATCCCAACGACCCACGTTGGTACGAACTCTGTGATGAATACGGCATCTATTTGATGGATGAAGCTAATCTGGAGACCCACCAGTTGGGTGGATATCTGAGTAATCGTTCAGAATGGGGCAATGCATTTCTGGAAAGGGCTACACGAATGGTTGAACGTGACAAAAACCATCCTTCCATAATCTTTTGGTCTTTGGGCAATGAATCTGGTTCTGGTCCGAATCATCAGGCTATGGCTGGGTGGATAAAGAATTATGACGATACCCGTTTTGTTCATTACGAAGGTGCTCAGACCTTAAATCACCAAGGAGATGATTTTTTAAGAGACCCCAAATATGTGGATATGATGAGCAGAATGTACATGCCCATTCAACCTATGGTAGACATGGCTAATCTGAATGATGACCCAAGAGCGGTGATTTGGTGCGAGTACGCTCATTCCATGGGAAATTCCACAGGCAATTTATTCAAATTCTGGGATGCAATTCGCGCCAACAAACGGATGATCGGTGGTTATATTTGGGATTGGGTGGACCAAGGCTTACTTCAAAAGACTAAAGATAGCATTGCCTTTTATGCTTATGGTGGTGATATGGGCGATACCAAGATAAATGATAAAAACTTTTGTCTGAATGGAATTGTAAATCCCAATCGTGAACCACAACCCGCACTTTGGGAGTGTAAAAAGGTATTCCAACCCATAGAGGTAAAAGCTGTCGATTTGCAACAAGGACGTCTTATGGTCATAAATCGTCACGATTTTACTAACCTAAATCGCTACGATCTTATTTGGGAGGTGCAAGAGGAGGGTATTACGATACAATCTGGAGAAGTTAACAATCTCGATATTGCTGCCAAAGCTTCAAAAGAAATCATTTTGCCTATTAAAAAACCAAAACTTAAAGCTGGTAAAGATTATCATCTAATGGTTTCCTTTGTTTTAAAAAACAAGACCCCATGGGCAGCTGCAAAACATGAAGTGGCTTGGGAGCAGTTCAGCCTCCACTTTGAAAAACCCCTACCTGATTTTATCCTAAAGAAGAATGGTCAAATTTCGGTGGATGAAACCACAAATGAGATTTCATTTTCCGCAAAAGATTTTGAGGCCAAATTCAACAAGGAAACGGGTGCATTGACTGCATATACTTACAAAGGTGTCCCGTTGATTACGGGAGATTTTATCCCTTATTTTTGGAGGCCAACTACTGACAATGATCGTGGAGGCGGACAAACCCCTAAGAAGCTTGCCTTGTGGAAAGAAGCCAGTGAGAATCGAACGTTAGTATCCTTTAAAAACACTGAAGTGGATGAGAACCATCAGCAAGTAGAAGTCGTGTATTCGCTTGTAAAAGGAATGGTCAACTTGAACTTGAAATATGACATTTTTTCGAATGGTGTTATCAGAATTGGAAATAAAGCCCAAATAACTGAAGATGCAGACCTACCCATCCTTCCCAAATATGGAATGCAGGTACAGCTTTCCAAAGAACTGGATGCTTTACAGTGGTTTGGTCGAGGTCCTCATGAAAATTATAGTGATCGTAATCATGGAGCTGCAATCGGTTTGTATCAGGAATCTGTCTCTGAGGACTTTTATAAATACATCAGACCCCAAGAGAGCAGCAACAAGACAGACGTGCAATGGCTTACCATTAGCAACTCCAAAGGCCAAGGGTTTTATGTGGCAAGTGATAGTAACGACTTAAGTGTAAGTGCATGGCCATATACTACCAAAGATATTGATGAAGCCTTGCATACCTACGACCTTAAGCCACGCGATTTTATCACGCTGAACCTAGACCTTGTTCAAATGGGTGTTGGTGGTGATGACAGTTGGTCTAAGAATGCCTTGCCCCACGAGGAGTTTAGGGTTCAACCAGAAAATCATCAGTATAGCTTTGTGCTCATTCCGATTGAGAATGCGCAAATTAAGCAACGTTATGCCCTTCCTGGTGAGGCAGCAAAAACAAACTAAATATTTTACCTTTTTTAAGTAACCTTATGAAAATATTTTGTTTTTCAGGACTCACAAAAACAGGTGAATTAATACTCACTTTAGCTACTTCATTTATGGATACTTTGCCCAATGATTGAAATGCATTACTCAAAAAAACTTAGCGAAGAAGTACGACAAAAATTCAAAGAGCATTACGCTGAAGACTTTGGATTATTGTTCTCTCCAGGGAGAGTTAATGTCATTGGTGAACATACTGATTACAACTCAGGATTTGTAATGCCAGGAGCCATTGACAAGGGTATCTATTGTGCTTTTGCAAAGAACAATTTGAACTCCATCCGAATGTATTCTTTGGATTTTGAGCAGGAGCTGATTCTAAGCACAGACCAAACGGAACCTGTTGACATCCAATGGGCAAATTACATTTTAGGTGTTTTCGCAATCTTACGTGATAAGAAGCTTGAGGTTTCCGGTTTTGATATGGTGTTTGGAGGAGATATCCCGATAGGCTCTGGGCTATCTTCTTCAGCAGCTTTGGAGAATGCCGCAGGGTTTGCCTTGAATCAACTTTTTGACCTTCAATTGGATAGTATTACCCTCGCGAAGGTAGGGCAACAAGCGGAACATGAATACGCAGGTGTGCGTTGCGGTATCATGGATCAGTTTGCAAGTGCCTTGGGAAAAGAAGACCATGTGCTTCAACTGGATTGCCAATCATTGGAATTTGAATACATCCCAGCAGATTTTGGTGAATATCAAATTGTATTGTTCAACTCGAAAGTTAAACATTCACTGGCAGAATCAGAATACAATGCGAGAAGAGCAACTTGTGAGGAAGGGGTACGCCTGTTACAAAAGTCCTTTCCCGAAGTGAAAAGCCTAAGAGATGCCTCTTTGGAAATATTAGAAAAACAAAGGCAAGAGTTTTCCTTGGAAACCTTCAACTGCTGCTCGTATATAATTGAAGAAAACGAGAGAGTACGCAAGGCTAATAAAGCTCTTAAGAAAGGGCAACTACAAAAGCTCGGCTCCTTATTGTTCGCTTCACATTGGGGCCTTTCGGAAAAATATCATGTGAGTTGTGACGAACTAGATTTCTTGGTGGATTTAGCCACTGAACATCCGGCCATTATTGGTGCTAGAATGATGGGTGGTGGTTTTGGGGGATGCACCATAAATGTGGTCAAAAAAGCCACCAAAGAAAATATCATTGATGAATTTCAAAAGGCTTACCATGCTAAATTTCAGATAGAGCTGGAATCTTATGAAGTCCGATTAAGTAAAGGAACCCATCTTATCAATTCACAAAACTATGAGTGATTTTAACTTAGAAAACCATTGCCACAGACGCTATAATCCATTATCGGGTGAATGGGTGCAGGTTTCTCCCCATAGGGCAAAACGCCCCTGGCAAGGTCAAGAGGAAAAGGTCAGTGAAACCAATAGGCCTACTTATGATGCCAACTGTTATTTATGCCCAGGGAACACGCGCGCCAATGGCAAACAAAACCCTAATTATGAGCACACATTCTCTTTTGTGAACGATTTTGCTGCGTTGCAACCTGATATACCTTCTGGACATATCAACGAAGATTCACTTTTTATAGCGAAGAGCGAACGTGGAATCTGCAAGGTTATCTGTTTTTCTCCAAGGCACGACTTGACAATTCCTGAAATGGATTTACCCTCTATAAAAAAAGTGGTTGATCTCTGGGTAGAAGAATATCGAACCTTAGCAAAGCTTGATTTTATTAATTATGTACAAATTTTTGAGAACAAAGGTTCGGTAATGGGTTGTTCCAATCCACATCCCCATGGACAGATATGGGCACAGGAATCTATCCCTGATGAACCCAAAAAGAAAGGTAAGCAACTTTTGGATTATTTCAATAAATACAAAAAGACACTTCTGCACGACTATCTTGAAAAAGAGTTGGAAAAAAACGAACGTATCCTATTTGAAAATAGCCATTTTGTTTGTTTGATTCCTTTTTGGGCCATTTGGCCCTTTGAAGCCATGATCATCAGCAAACGTCCTGTAAAGAATCTTCTTGAATTCACAGAAGAAGAACGAATTTCCCTAGCGGATGCTTATAAAAAGTTGACCATATTGTACGACAATCTGTTTGAAGTGTCTTTTCCATATTCCGCTGGTATTCATCAAGCACCCACAGACGATCAATCACATCCAGAATGGCATTTTCATATGGTTTTTTACCCACCGTTGCTCCGTTCGGCCACAGTTAAAAAGTTTATGGTAGGCTATGAAATGTTGACAAATCCCCAGCGTGACATCACACCTGAACAAGCCGCGCAAACACTTAAATCACTTAGCTTTGAACATTACAGGGCCAGAAAGTGAATTCAAGTGTTTCATTTTTACTACGTACCGTAGGGTTTGGTTTTTTAGCAATCCCCTCCGGTTTCTCATTCAGTTTCATCTAACTAACCTTTTTTGGAACAACAATAATCTTAGTTAAATACTCAGCGCAATACTAACATTTGTACCTATTTGAGGTGCTGTAGGGAATCGAACCCTCCTTGCATGGAGAGAGTTACCTATTCGGTGAGCGAAATTTCCGAATTGCTGAAAATACCTTTATCTATTAGGGTTTTGAAAGACAGGTTCTAGTCCCTCCGGCTCCACCTACGCCCTCCGAAGCTTTGAGCATAGCAAAAAGCGAAGGAGGGTTATATTTTACTTTTCAACCTCCTTTTTATTTTTTGTTTCTCCGGCTTCGTTGGACCCCTCCACTAGGTTCCCAAACACTCTTTTTTGGCATGAATTGGACAGTCTATATTTTAAAATGTAGTGATGGAAAGTTCTATACAGGTTTTACCAACAATTTACAACGAAGATTGAAAGAACATAGGGAAGGTAAATCTTTTTATACCAGTTACCGATTACCTTTTAACTGGCAACTTATATTGTTTTTACAGATAGGCAAAAAGCATATGCTTTTGAAAAATATCTAAAATCAGGCTCGGGTCTTACTTTTAGGAACAAAAGGTTTATTTGAAAATGATAGTAAATTTAGTGTTAATAAAGGTAGTTGTTGGTAAATTGAATTCTGAGCGGTAAGATATTTAGCTAAATTTGAAAAGAGAAGGGGTCGGGCTTTGGACACCCGACCAAAGATTTGTTTTGCTAGTCATCAAAGAGTTTGGACCTCTTTGTTCGGAACACTATCATTACTAACCTCGACTCCTTCATATTCTGTTAGAGCAAATGTAAATCAACCACTTACAAAATTAGCTCTAATACCGACTTCTCCTTTCCACAAGTCATTAACATATTCGCTGTTAATAATTCTGAATTTTAGTTGATAATCAATCAGATTTCTAGTAAATACAGCTTATTCGACAATATTTACTTGAAAAGTAAAGTCCCGAGCAAAATTTGACTCAAGTTATGATACAAGAAGTTGTGGATAAAAATCAGGAGTTAAGAAGGCTAAAAAACTCAAAAAGTTTCACTTCCCTAGCTTCACAAATTTTATGAAGGGTTTTTAAAGGGATACTATAACCATCTTTTTGGCAAATCTTACGAACTACCTTTTCGTCAATATTGTGGTCCAGAGCAAATGCTCTCTTTGACTTTGCCTTAACAATCCACTCGGATGTAATGTAGTTGCAAATGGTTTTGTTTATTTCCATTGAAAACAAAGGAAGATGTTCAGTGAATAAAAAATGCGGACTAAAATCCGCATTTTTTATATTTAATACTATCTTCAAATACCCAAATCTTTCATTGTGAAAACCAACAAAACACTTGACCTTTCCCATTTGGAACTCCCTCTTGATGCCTATTTTAGTTCACTTACTCCTCAAAAAGATGGTTATGCCGTTTCCAAACTACAAGTAAAAGATTACCGTGACCTGCTTTTTACTTTGGAATCACTTCTTAATGTCTGTATTTTGGCACTGGACAATCAGAATTCAGCTAATCATGCTCATATTCCAGAGCCGGATGTGGACATTCAAGCAGTTTTGGAGCTGGCAGCGCAACTTATTCCTTTTTCTGGGTCGGAGTTTTTGGATGAGGTGAAAAACAAACTCGATTAAAAGACTGCTTTTGTCTTTAAGAAAAATGGTTAAAAAACGCCTTTTTTCGATTAAAACATTCCTCTATACCATTTAGCGCAACTTTTTTGACTTAACCGATACTTTTTAAGGAAATCATGCCTCCTTATCAAATTTGGGACAAAACAGACCCCTATGAAAGTTCTAATACTTCGTGCAAAAAAAGAGTTTTCCATTTCAGATAATCGTGTGGCGGCCATAAGTTGTCTGATCATTTCCATTACTGTGTTTTTTATCATGGCTGTACTGGGCCGTGAAACTTTGCTATAGCAGTAGCGTAGTTTTTTGGTTTTCCTGTATCGCTAATTTCTGGCTAACTTAGTCAGGTGTACACTGTAATTGATATAGAGACTACGGGAAATGGCATTAAGGGCAACCGAATTACTGAAATTGCCATATTCAAGCATGATGGCTATAGGATTGTGGACGAATTTACATCTTTGGTAAACCCACAATGCCCCATACCCTATTTTATTACTGGTCTTACTGGCATCGATAATCAAATGGTGGCCAATGCTCCACTTTTTTCTGAAATAGCGGATACTGTACTAAATTTTACCCAAGACAGTGTTTTTGTTGCCCACTCTGTTAATTTTGACTACGGGGTCATTAAAGAAGAGTTTAGACAACTGGGGGTAAGTTTTATTCGTAAAAAATTATGCACTGTCCGCCTATCCCGAAAGCTGATTCCAGGCCTAACGTCTTATAGTTTGGGAAAACTATGCTCATCCATTGACATACCGCTTTCGAACAGGCATCGTGCTCGGGGGGATGCCCACGCTACAGTATTGCTTTTTGAAAAGTTATTGCAGACACCCGCTTCTGAAAAGGTATTTCAAACCTTTTTAAATGCCCGAAGCCAAGAAGCCACACTTCCTCCACATTTGGATAAATCTGAGATTGACGCCATTCCTCAAAAACCAGGTATCTACTATTTTAAGGACAGAAATGGCACTATCATTTATGTAGGTAAAGCCATCAACCTTAAAAAAAGAGTCCTCGGTCATTTTTATGATAAAAGCGAAAAGGAGATTCGATTGTGTAGAGAGACCGCACATATAGATTTTGAGCTCTCCGGAAGCGAATTAGTAGCACTTTTAATGGAATCTGCAGAAATAAAAAAACATTTTCCCTTATACAATCGGGCGCAAAAAAGAAACATCAAACAATTCGGGGTTTTTTGTTATGAAGACAGAAAGGGTATAAAACATTTAGCTTTTAATACGTTAAAGTACATTCAACATCCCGTAAAGGTGTTTTATAACTTAACGGACTGCAGGCTGTTCCTGAAGCAAATCTGTATGGCATACCAATTATGTCCCAAATTCTGTCATTTACAGCTAACGGAATCGAACTGTTCTCTATTCGAGGGCACATTTTGTGAAGGAATTTGTTCAGGTGAGGAAGAAATAGAAGCGTATAATACCAAAGTAGATAGTGCCTTGCAGGATTTAGCCTATGAAAAGGCAGGTATTAAAATTCTAAAAGAGAAGGGAAGGCATGTAAACGAAAACGCGTTTGTACTTGTTGATAATGGACAATATAGAGGGTACGGCTTTATTGAAGATACCTTGGAAATCAATTCCAAAACGGATATTGAAGCTTTTCTAATTTCTCAAAAAAACACTCTGGAGACACAGCGAATTGTGGAAAATATGATGTCGAAAAGAGAATGCTTGGAATTGTAGAAAGTTTGAAGGAGCTATACTTTCTTTTTTATTCTTCGATACATTTTTACCATAAAAACAATCCACGCAGCAACAATTAAAGCTGCAATGCTGACATAGAGAACGATGACATCCATAACGTAGATTAAATAATTAAAGCCCCTACACCAGAATTCCCAAGGAAATCGTATTGTTTCTAAAAGAAAAGTTCAAAACAAAGTGGATGAACAGAAAAGACCAAATCCCTTTGCTTCTAGCTAAATTAACAAGAAAAAAGACATGATATGTTAAAAAATTATGATTTTTTTAACTTTTCTGTTTAATCAAAACAAATGCCCCTTTTAACAGGGGCATTTGCTAACCAACTAAATTAGAATGCATCAGAATTGAGCGGTTTCTGTGCTTCCTTTCATAGCTACCGTGCTAGATGTACCTGAGGTAACAATATTCTGGACCTTGTCAAAATAACCTGTACCCACAAATCCTTGATGTTTCACGGCTTTAAATCCAAATTCCTGCAATCCGAACTCTCTTTCCTGTAATTCGGAATAACCAGCCATGCCCCTTTCCTTATAGGCTTTGCTTAACTCAAACATACTTGTATTGAGCGCATGGAACCCGGCTAGGGTAATAAATTGGAACTTATAGCCCATTTCAGCCAATTCCTCTCTAAAAGTTTCCATCTCTTCAACACTTAGTTTAGCTGCCCAGTTAAAGGATGGGGAGCAATTATAGGCCAACATTTTGTCAGGATATTGCGCATGAATACCTTCTGCAAACTTTCGCGCTTGCTCCAAATCAGGAGTAGAAGTCTCCAACCAAATCAAATCTGCGAAAGGGGCGTAGCTCAAACCTCGATCTATACCTTGCTCCAATCCATTCCTCACATAAAAGAATCCTTCTGGCGAACGCTCTCCTGTAATGAATTTATGATCTCTCTCATCAATATCACTGGTGATTAAATTGGCCGCATCGGCGTCTGTTCGTGCGATAATCACCGTGGGAACTCCCATTACATCTGCTGCTAAACGGGCGGCAATTAACTTATTTACCGCTTCCTGAGTGGGTACCAATACCTTACCTCCCAAGTGTCCACATTTTTTTGCTGAACTTAATTGATCTTCAAAATGAACTCCCGCCGCACCACTTTCAATCATGGATTTCATTAATTCAAAAGCGTTCAGGTTTCCTCCAAAGCCAGCCTCTGCATCAGCAACAATGGGAACCAAATAATCTTTCTTGTCTTCGGTTTCGTTTACTACCTGAATCTGATCTGCTCGAAGCAACGCATTATTGATGCGCTTTACCACCATAGGAACACTATTGGCAGGATACAGGGATTGGTCAGGGTACATTTCTCCGGACAAGTTGGCATCTGCCGCCACTTGCCATCCACTCAAATAGATGGCCTCGAGACCAGCTTCTACTTCTTGAATGGCCTGATTTCCCGTTAGTGCACCTAAACCTGCCACAAAATCTTGGCCGTTTAGTTTGTTCCAAAGTTTCTCAGCACCCATTTGGGCAATGGAATAATCTATCTCGTAAGACCCTCGTAGTTTTATAACTTCTTCCGCGGTGTATGGCCTTTCAACTCCTTTCCATCTGGGATTAATTGTCCAATCCGTTAACAACGCTTGAATCCTTTCTTTTTTTTCCATAATTTTAATTTTTCGAATTTGATATGAATCCCATGTAATGTTCGCGCATTCTTGGGATTTTTTTAGTTGTTGATATACTGATTTATGTAATTTCTCGATAGGCCTTTAAGGTTAGAAATTCTTCAAATTCCCGACTTCTGACCAGCTTATCAAATAGCTCAAAGGCTTTTTCAAATTGGGTATTTCCCATATTAGCCTCACCGACTAAGTGAATAATTTTATCCTTCTCTTCCTCAAAAAGTTTTGAATAAAGAGCATCATTGAATTTTCTGCCATCTTCTAGCTGAGCATTGAACTTACGCCATTGCCATAGCTGGGTCCTTGATATTTCGGCAGTGGCAGCATCCTCCATTAAATTGTATAGCGCGACACAACCGTTGCCCCTTAGCCAGGCTTCCAGATACAGAATACCAACATTCATATTTTTACGAATCCCTATTTCCGTAATGGTTCCTTTTGGAATGGCAATCAAGTCCGACTCCAGGATAACATCAGTTTCCCTCAAAGCCGTATCTATTTGATTGGCCTCGGGCATATGCTTATTAAACTCGTCCATTGCAATGGAAACCAATCCAGGGTGGGCCACCCAAGTACCGTCATGTCCATTTAGCACTTCCCTTTCTTTATCCAATCGCACCTTCTCTAAAGCGGCTACATTGGCAACTGGATCGCTTTTAATTGGAATTTGGGCCGCCATTCCTCCCATGGCATGAATTCCTCTTTTATGACATCTTTGGATAACCAAACGAGAATAGGCATCCATGAACGGGACCGTCATGGTCACTTGATCTCGGTTAGGTAGAATAAAACTGGGATGGTTTCTAAATTTCTTGACATAAGAAAAGATATAATCCCAACGTCCACAGTTCAATCCAACAATATGATTCTTTAATTCATATATAATTTCATCCAACTGAAAGCTGGCCGTAATCGTTTCAATCAAAACAGTGGCTTTAAAAGTTCCTACCGGTACACCTAAATATTCTTCAGAGAACGTGAAAACTTCATCCCACCATCTTGCCTCCAAATAGTGCTCTAGTTTTGGCAAATAGAAATAGGGTGCAGAACCTCTGTTCATAAGCGTTCTTGTATTATGGAACACGTAAAGCGCAAAGTCAAAAAGGCTTCCTGATGTTTCTTCTCCATTAATCAAAACATGACGTTCATTTAGGTGAAGCCCCCGAGGCCTTACCAACAAAACAGCCACCTCATCATTCAATCTATAGGATTTATCTTTCTTTGAATCATAAAAAGATATCTTCCGCGTATTAGCATCAATTAGATTCTGTTGACCTTGCAGACAGTTGTTCCAAGTTGGAGCGTTACTATCCTCAAAATCCGCCATAAAAGTTTTAGCTCCAGAGTTCAACGCATTGATGACCATTTTTCGTTCCACAGGACCGGTAATCTCAACCCTTCGGTCCAAAAGATCCGCTGGAATATGCTTTATCTGCCAGTCGGCATTTCGAGTTTCCTCAGTTTCAAGGGGAAAGGAAGGCATAACTCCGCGATCAAACTTGGCCTGCTGTCTCAAACGTTTATTCAACAGTTGTAAACGTTCCCTATTGAACTTTTGATGTAGCTCAATAACAAATTCCAGGGCTCCATCCATAAGTAGTTCTGGATAGTAATTGGTCACTTCTTTTGAAAACTGAAGATTGGTGGGTGATGCGATTATATTTTCCATGACAAACTGATTTTGTTCATACAAGAATAAATCAAAGTTTTGAAAAAAACAAGCGAACGTTCGCTAAAAACATCAAATACGCTATTTTTATGATATTCGCAAAATAGCCTATATTTGATTGCGAAAAATGGAAGAAGAATATATCAAACTTATTTTTGGATTAAAACTCAAGCAAATTAGAGGTCGAAAAAACCTATCCTTGTTTGGGCTTTCCAAACTCACCGGACTTTCTAAATCCTATTTAAATGAGATCGAGAAAGGAAAAAAGTATCCGAAAACAGATAAGATTGCCCTACTAGCCGAGAAATTGGAGATACCTTACGACAATTTGGTATCCTTAAAGTTGGACAAAAACCTTGCACCTGTTGGCGAATTGCTTCAATCCAAAATCCTTAAAGAGCTACCGCTTGACCTTTTTGGCATCAAAGAAAGTGACTTGATAGATATTGTGGCCAATGCCCCTGCCAAGGTGAATGCCTTTATCAGTACAATCATTGAAATTGCAAAACACTACGATTTTGGGAAGGAAAGCTTCTTCTTGGCTGCTTTACGATCATACCAGGAAGCCAACCAAAACTTTTTTCCTGAATGGGAGGCCGAAGTGGTGAAGTTTGCAGAGGCATATCAAATCAACCTGGATAAATCGGTTTCTTCCAAGGAGTTAGAAGAAATACTGATAGAGGAGTATGGCTATACCATAAATAACGAAGACCTAATAAAACATAGCGAACTGGACAATCTTCGTTCCATTTTTGTTCCAAAAACCAAAACACTCCTTATTGCAGACCATGTAGATGAGGCCCAACGCACTTTTATCTATGCGAAAGAAATAGCGTATAACTATCTGAATATTAGTGAGCGTTTGTACACCTTTACCTGGATTAAATTTGAAAGCTTTGATCACGTACTGAACAACCTTGCGGCTTCTTACTTTGCTGGTGCATTGATTATTCCGAGAAAGCTTTTGGGACAATATCTAGACCGATTTTTACAAAAACCCCATTTCGACAAGACTTTTTTAGCAAAAATGACCAAACGTTTCAATGCATCGCCTGAATCATTATACCAACGTTTGACCAACATCTTGCCAACGGATTATAAAATGGAAAATCTCTTTTTTCTGAGGTTTTCCCACCAAAAAGGAACCCAACGTTTCGATATTACAAAGGAACTGCACCTAACACATCAACATTCGCCCCACGGTAACGAAACCAACGAAAAGTACTGCAGAAGATGGGCTTCAATTCGTGTGTTGCAGGAAATTGAAAAAACCGGAAACGAACACCATATTCAGGTTCAAATCTCCCACTACCCCAATGACCAGCTTTCGTACCTCATTTTCGCATCGGCTACTAAAGACCCTTTTAAGAAAGACCTTTACCGAAGTGTTGGTATTGGATTACTTATTAATGATCAGCTTAGAAAAAAGGTGAATTTTTTAAATGATTCGTCCGTTGCTACTTATAACGTAGGGGTTACTTGTGAGCGTTGTCCTATTTCTGATTGCAAGGAACGTATGGCTCCACCATCTATCTTGGCCCAAAAGGAAAAGGATGCCAAAATAGATGCTATTGTTGAAGAACTCAACCAAAAATTTAGTTAGGTACTTACCGACAAAATCACCTTAAACTGAGCCTCGTCTTTTAATTGTTGAAACCCTTCATGTAGATTTTTCTCTTCAACGGCATACGGATAGAAGCTTATTGGCTCTATACAGACCATGTTCCCTACCTCCGTCCAACACATAAAGTGACCAAAACCTTCGGTAGAAATGGTAATTTCCCCTTTATCCTGAAGTGTGATAGAAGTACAGTTGGCTACTTGCAGCGCTCTGCTTCCAACGGCTAAAACCTCATCCAAGGTAATTTGTTTTTTCCCCGCAACGATTACTGGAGCATCCGTATGCAATTTAAATGCAGGATGATATCCAAGCATAAATGGCATTCCTGCATCACCGGCTATTTTAAATAAGATTTCCAACCCTTTGGGGGTTAGTGTATAATGCTTTTCGAACTCGAAACCATAGGGCCATGTCAAATACTCAACATCTGACTTTTCAGGATACTTTTTGTTTTTAACAGGAGTATCTGCCACATACACCTTTTTAAAAACGGCATGCGTATTACTGATGGAAACTAAATCGTAGTCCATTAGCCGCAGAAGGCCATGTTGGTCCATTACTCCATTGCCCTTTGGAGTTTTCACAACGTAATCGGCATTGGTCACGGGACCTATTATTGGAAACATCTCAGTGTCAGCACTGCCCCACCCAGGACTTCCTTTTTGGTGAATGTATTCAAGACCATTAGCCTCAAAACCTACTAATTCTCCTGCATCAATTCGGACAATTTGGTTGTCAAGCACTAATTCTTCCATAGCTATTCGATAAAACCTTGTTCACGCATCCAATCATCATTGAACATCTTGCCCACATATCTACTACCGTGATCATGAAATAAAACGACCACAACATCATCTTTTTTGAAATGTTCTTTTAGCTGCAATACTCCCTTGATGGCAGCTCCAGCTGAGTTCCCTAAGAACATCCCCTCTTCTTTGGCCAATCTCTGGGTGTAAACAGCAGCATCCTTGTCAGTTACCTTGGTAAAACCATCTATAATTTCGAATCTTACGTTTTTAGGAAGAATGTCTTCTCCAATACCTTCAGTGATGTAAGGATATATCTCTTTTTGATCAAAAATTCCAGTTTCATGGTATTTTTTGAATACCGAGCCGTAAGTATCCACCCCCCAAACCTTTACGTTGGGATTCTTCATTTTTAGGTAAGATCCCACACCTGAAATAGTACCCCCTGTACCAACGCCCACAACAAAATGAGTAACCTTACCGTCAGTTTGTTTCCAAATTTCAGGTCCTGTGCTCAAAAAGTGCGCTTTACAGTTAGAAGGGTTATCGTATTGGTTTACGTACCAAGAATTGGGAATCTCCGTTGCTAATCTTTTTGCTGTGGAATAATAGCTTCGTGGGTCTTCGGGCGCAACATCGGTTGGACATACATGAACCTCGCTACCCACGGCCTTCAAAATGTCTATTTTTTCTTTCGATTGCTTGTCGCTAATAACACAAATCATTCGATATCCCTTCACCACTGCAGCCAACGCTAAGCCCATCCCCGTATTACCAGATGTACCTTCAATTATGGTTCCGCCCGGTTTTAATACTCCGGCCTTTTCAGCATCTTCAATCATTTGCAAGGCCATACGGTCTTTTACCGAGTTTCCAGGGTTAAAAGTTTCATACTTGGCAAGTACCAAACAGGGTAATTCCGATGTAAGTGTATTAAGTTTTACCAAAGGCGTATTGCCTATGGTTTCCAAAATATTTTCTACGTATTCCATATTGGCCACAAAGATAGTTTTTTGGAACAGGGAACCCCATCATCCAAAAGGAAATATCCCTAAAAATGCCAACGACCTGAGTTAAAAATCATTCAAACTTCATGGCCTTAACAGGACTTATTTTTGTGATGATATAGGAAGGTATAAGCAACATCAACAAACAGAGTAGCATAACTCCAAGATTCAACATTACTACGGTAGGCACATCTATAAACACGGGTATGTATTCAATATAGTATTCTTCAGGGTTTGGAAATTTAAAAACACGATAACGATGCTGAATATATAGAACTGTCAACCCAATGAAATTCCCCCAAAACAGTCCAATGGAAATCAAGTAAGTTGCATTGTAGAGAAACACTTTTCGAATACTCCAATTCTCCGACCCCAAAGCTTTTAAAACACCTATCATTTGAGTCCGTTCCAGTATCAGAACCAAAAGGGCGGTAATCATGTTGATCCCTCCGACGATTACCATTATCCCAATAATAAGTGCGATGTTGAAGTCAAAAAGCCCTATCCATTCAAAAATGCGAAAGTATTTGGATTTGATATTTTGCGTATCCAGACTTGAAATGGTTTTGCCATAAATCTCGTTGGTCTTGGTTTCCATTTCGTCAAAGTTGGAAAGGAAAACTTCGAAATTACCTATCTGGTTAGCTTCCCATTTGTTCATACGCTGAATATGTCGGATATCTACAAAAACATAGGTTGCATCAAATTCTTCAAAACCACTATCATAAATGCCAACAATTTGAAACCGACGGTTGTTGGGTACTTTGGAAGGGTCATCTTCCTTTAGAAAAAAAGAGAAAAAAGAATCGCCCACTTTAAGTTGTAAACGATTGGCCATTAAACGGGATACCAATACCTCATCATTCAGTTTCCCAGTGTAATCCGGTAATCGACCATCTATTAAGTATTCTTCAAAAACCGTCCAGTTATAATCTGTACCCACACCTTTGGCAAGCATCCCTTCAAAAGTATCTTCTGTACGGATAATACCTCCTTTTGTTGCCACTGCCTGCACATGGTCTATGCCGTCCACAATATTGAACTCAGGATAAAATTCTTGTTCCAAAGAAACAGGTACCAAGGAAACTTCAGAGGTATTGTTGTCGTAGTTGGAAATTTGAATATGGCCATTGAACGCCGCTACTTTTTCCCGAATCTTATGTTTAAGCCCCACGCCAGTAGCAATGGCAATAAGCATCATAACAATACCAATGGCAATAGCTGCAATGGCAATTTTTATTATAGGAGCGGAAATACTAATTTTATGTTCCTTTCCTGTAATCAGGCGCTTGGCAATAAATAGTTCTAAATTCAACGGATGCCCAATTTATCGGTTCTCAAAAGTACATTTTTCTGTTTGTTTTTACTCCTTTCTTCGTGCAAAGGAAGAACTCAAACCCATGACACCATCACCGTGGTTTCCGAAAAGGAAACGGATAAGAAAATTATTGTTGCCGCCAATAGAACCCACGAATATCTTCCTTTGTTAGAAAATAAGAGCGTCGGAGTTGTGGCTAATCCCACAAGTGTGATTTTTAAAGATGAAGGATACATCCATTTAGTGGATTCCTTACTATCCCATCAAATCGAAATCAAGAAAGTATTTGCGCCCGAGCATGGATTTAGAGGCAAAGCCGATGCCGGGGAGTTGGTCAACGATGAATTGGACAAAAAAACAGGACTTCCCATTTTTTCCTTACATGGCAAAAATAAAAAACCTTCGAAGGAACTTCTTGAAGATTTGGAGTTGTTAGTTTTCGATATTCAAGATGTGGGAGTACGGTTTTACACTTATATCGCAACCTTGCAATTGGTTATGGAAGCTTGTGCAGAAAACAACATACCTATTATTGTTTTGGACAGACCCAACCCAAACGGACATTATGTAGATGGACCCACCATGCAAAAAAAGCATACTAGTTTTTTGGGAATGACGACGATACCTTTGGTATACGGAATGACTATTGGTGAATATGCACAAATGCTAAATGGAGAGAGCTGGTTGTCCGATGGAATAAAAGCTGACCTAACCGTTATTTCTTTAGAAAACTATACACACCAAACTGCGTATTCTTTGCCTATTCGGCCTTCTCCCAATTTGCCCAATGATATTTCCATCAATCTATATCCAAGTTTGGGTCTTTTTGAAGGAACCCATATCAATGCTGGACGAGGAACCGAATTTCAGTTTCAAAGGTATGGTGCTTCATTTTTGGATAGCGTAGCTTACGATTTTAGCTATACTCCAAAACCTAATTTTGGTGCAAAATATCCTAAGGAGGAGGGGAAAACATGCTTTGGGAAAGACCTGTCTTCGCAAAGGAGAATGGATTCTATTTCTTTAAAGTGGCTCCTTGACGCGTATTCAAATTCTTTAGACAAGTCAAAATTCTTCAAAACGGATTCTTTTACCAAACATTCGGGCACAACCAAGCTTCAAAAGCAAATTGAATCCGGACTGACCGAAGAAGAAATTAAAATGTCATGGCAAGAAGAGCTGGAGGCTTTTAAGCAAATACGGAAGAAGTATTTACTCTACGAATAATTTTTTCAAGAGGTCTCAAACCATTTCAAGGTTTTCATCCACAAAGTTTCCTTGAACCTTCTTCGGAAGAAACCAAAATGTCCTATTTCTTTTTTATTAATATCCATCGGCCTTATCGTTTCCCAGGTTCTGTTGGCATTTTCAAACAAATTATGGATTCTTTTTAAAGCGGGTTCGGTTCCAATGGGATCATCTGAAATTGCTAGGGTAAAAAGGTCTCCTGTATATCTTGCGAAATAGGTGTTTATCCCTTTGGATTCAAGTTGTTTTACCATACTAGGATTCTTTCGTCTTGCATGCCATTGTTGCACCACTCCTTTCGGAACGTCTTCAAGCAATCTCAGTTTCTTTCCTGGAAAATAACCTATCAAGTTGGTCACTGCAGGAAAAAACAAATGCCACAGAACGTATAACTTCAATCGTCCTTTACCCCAGTCTTTATAAAATGCCGTCTGGGCACCTATGGTCAATGCTTTATTAATCAAATTTGACTTTGAGGTCATCCCTATCAGCGTACCCCCAATACTATGTCCCAACACATAAATTGGAAACTCTGGATAGGTTTCTTTAGCATAAGTCAAGACCGAACCTACGTCCTTTTCGCCCCAATCCGTAAAAGAAGTATAAAAGCCTCTAAGCTTTTTTGGCCTTGACTCGGCTATACCACGATAATCATAGGTAAGCACATGAAATCCATTTTCTGCCATAAAGGTGGCGTAGTTGGCATATAAACCTTGACCTACTGCCGTAGCAGAGTTGATTATTAAAAAAGTGTCCTTTTTATCTTTTTCTGGAGAAAAAAGACGCGCTTTTAGAACGAAACCGTCTTCACATTGGATTTCCTTTTCCTGAAATTGTACCAAAAGAAAAAATGAGAATTAAAAAGTCTCTGCCTTTTCAGTAGTAGGTCTACGATATTTATGAAACGGTTGTTTCAACAAACCAACGACACTGGCATTTTCCTTTTCATCTGGAAAAGTATCAACACCATAAACAATTTTATCGGCATCCAAGGTCATATAGGTACCAAAAAGTCTATCCCAAATAGAAAAGATGTTCCCGTAATTGGAATCCGTGTAAGGCAATTGGTAGTGATGATGCACTTTGTGCATATCTGGACTTACTATAACCCAACTGATGGCATTATCCACCTTTTTGGGCAATTTGATATTGGCATGGTTGAACTGAGACAATACCACCGATAAGCTTTGGTACAACATAATGATTCCAATGGGAGCCCCCACCACAAAAACACCAATCAATGTAAAGGTGTAGCGTATAAGGCTTTCCAAAGGATGGTGTCTGTTGGCTGTAGTAGTATCCACATTATGATCGGAATGATGCACCAAATGGACCATCCATAGAGGCTTAACCTTGTGTTCCACTAAGTGAGCTGTGTAGGCTCCTATTAAATCTAAAAGCAAAACACCCAATAAAACATAAAGCCATAAAGGCATTTCTGGCAACCAATTAATAATTCCAAACCTATTGGCCACTGCCCAATCCGATGTTTTCAACAATATAAAGGCCAAAGGAAAATTAACAATAATAGTGGTGAGAGTAAAGAAGAAATTCGGCACCGAATGCCTCCATTTTTTATAAGGGGCGTTAAAAAGGGGCACTATACCTTCCAGAATCCAAAAAAAAGTGATGCCCCCAACCAATATCAAACTTCTGTGTAATGGAGGAATCGTTTCAAAGTAGGTAATAATTTGTTCCATATTCTCAAAGATAAGAAATCGCTAAATCTTGATTCTTTTCTTCATTTCCTCTACAATATTATACGCCGCTGGACAAATGGCGACATTTTTTAAGGTAAGATTAGAAATTTGGTGAAACTTTTTTCTGTCCGTATGCGGAAACTCCCGACAAGCTTTAGGTCGCACTTTGTAGATGGAACAATAATTATCTGAGCCCAAAAAAGCACAGGGTACTTGCTGTAGCACATAGTCGTTCTCTTCATCCACTCGAAGATATTCATCTATAAATTTTGAAGGACGCATTTTTAAATGTTTGGCAATACGTTCAATATCTGCTTGGGTAAAAAGAGGTCCTGTGGTTTTGCAGCAATTTCCACAATCTAGGCAATCGGTCCTCCGGAACTCCTCTTCATGAAGCTCTTGCATAAGATAATCCATTTGCTTAGGGGGTTTCTTTTTGAGTTTTGCGAAGAACTTCTTGTTTTCCAAGTGCTTTTCATTAGCTTTCCGGCCCAATTGTTCCAATTCTTCTTTCATATGAGCAAACTTAAAAAACAGATTTCATTTAAACCTTAAGCAACTAATACCGTCATATTTCATCATATGGAAGTGATTTTCAATAAAGATATTTTGGGGAATGCCCTATTAGATTATCATAACGACAGGTATTCTGAAGACATTATAACTTTTTCCTCATTGGATGAACAAGATACTATTCCCCTTCCCTATCTGTTTAGAAGTTATGAGGAAATGCCCAAGATAGAACAAAGTGCCTTGGAGCTTTCTTTTGGAAAAGTGTTGGACATTGGCTGTGGAGCGGGCTCACATAGTCTTTTTTTACAGGAAAAAGGCCATATCGTTATCGGACTCGACTCCTCTCCCGGAGCTATCGAAGTATGCAAACTTCGAGGTCTTAAGTCAACGGTTCACTCTAAAATTGAATACTATAAAGAAGAGCAATTTGATACCTTGCTCCTCTTGATGAATGGAATAGGTTTGGCCGGAAGACTATCTAGTTTGGAAGGGTTTTTGATTCATTTGATGGAATTGCTCAAACCCAATGGTCAAATCTTGTTGGACTCAAGTGATATCATATACATGTTTGATCAGGATGAAGATGGTGGTGTTTGGGTTCAAGGTGATAAAAAATACTATGGTGAAGTCACTTTTTCAATGGACTATAAAGGTCAGCGAGGAGAAGTTTTTGACTGGTTGTATTTGGATTTCAACACGTTAAAGGCATGTTGTAATTCGTTGAACCTGAACTGTGAACTTGTAATATCTGGAGAACATTACGACTATTTAGCTAAACTTTCTGTAAAAACAGAATAAACCGTTTAAAAATTGCGTTTACAATTGAAATAATCTCATACATGAAAAAGAAAAAAATATTCTTCCTTTTGGCTCTTATGGCTTTGTTTATCGGATGTTCCTCCGATGGCGATACCGCTGAAACCCCACCAGATAATCCTCAAGGAGAGACACCTTCACCTCCTACTCCACCTAATCCTAATGTAGATAGGTCAGGTAACCTTTTAGCAACAGGGGCTTCGGCCAACGATCTTTTGGCCAATACAAATTTTAATAGAATATTGGTGGAAATAGCACATGTAGAGGGTTTTCGTCCAACAGCAGAAACCTTGGCAAGTTTTCAAGAATTCATTCAGCAACAAACCTTTAAGGAAAACATAGATATTATTTTCAACGAACTTCCTTCTCCAAACGAAGAAACCCTCACTTTAGAGGAAATTGACGATTTGGAACAAGACAATAGAACTGCTTTCAATGACGGAAACACCTTGGCGGTTTATATCTATTTTGCAGATGCCCCGTCAGATGGAGATGACGAAGAAGAGGACTTGGTAACCTTAGGGGCTGTATTTAGAAATACGTCCATGGTTATTTTTGAGTCAACTATCCGAAGATTAGCTCCACCAGATAATAGTGGTGCCTCTGTTACTCTTACCGATGTTGAAACAGCCACACTTAATCACGAATTTGGACATCTTTTTGGCCTTGTAAATCTGGGTACAGAACCTGTTAACGACCATGAGGATACCGAAGCTCCAAATCATTGCAATGTTGAAGGCTGTTTAATGCAAGCCCAGCTGCAATTTGGGAGTCCCGCCGCCCGAAGTTTGACCTCCAGAGGAGAAATTCTTACCTCCCCATGTACTTTGAACGGAAACTCCATGCTAAAGCTTTTGGAATCAAGAGCTGCCCGAAGTCTAGCGGTAGTACCGATATTGGATGGTGAATGTATTTTGGACCTACAAGGTAATGGTGGTCGTTGACCCTAAGGAATATTCAAATATTTGTGAGTTTGTAGAGACACCTTCCATTTCGGATTTTTCATAACATAGTCTACTATTTGAGGAATCATTTTTTCTCTAACACTCCATTCAGGTTGAAGATAGAGTATGCAATCTTGGGACACTTTGGCTGCTTGCTCTTCAGCAAAGATAAAATCGTGCTTGTTGTAGACTATTACTTTAAGCTCATGGGCCTCATCATAGATTTCACCCACCGGCAACTTGTTCTTTTTGGGAGATAGACAAATCCAGTCCCAAGTACCTGTTAGTGGATAGGCTCCTGAAGTTTCAATATGGGTTTGTAAACTCTGGGCTTTCAGTCCTTGGGTCAAGGGATTCATATCCCAAGTCAAGGGTTCACCACCCGTTACCACAATAGTGTCTGAATATTTAGCTGCGTTTTCTACAATAGTGTCCACTGAAGTAGGAGGATGCGTTTCGGCATTCCAACTTTCCTTTACATCGCACCAATGGCAACCCACGTCACAACCACCGACTCGTATAAAATAGGCCGCTGTACCTTTATGGTACCCCTCACCTTGAATGGTATAAAACTCCTCCATCAAAGGAAGCATTGTACCTTGATTCACCAAATCCATAATCTCTTCAGAAACCATGGAACAAAGATAGGACTTAAAGGATTGTTAGGCCACGCTTTGGTCTGGACTATTCTTTAACAGCGATTACATCAATTTCAATTTTGGCATTAGCCGCCAGACCAGCTGCTGCATAGGTAGTTCGCGCCGGTTTCCTTGTAAAATGTTTCACATACACCTCGTTAAAAGCCCTGAAATCATTAATGTCGCCCAAAATCACTGTACATTTTACCACATTGTCCAAAGTCAAACCATGTCGTTTTAAAACACCTTCAATGTTTTTAATGGCCTGCTCAGTTTCTCCTTGTATACCACCTTCCGCCAATTTACCCACACTTCGGTCCATTCCTATCTGTCCGGCCAAAAAGAAAAGATTTCCTGCCTGTACCGTTTCGCTAAATGGTGCCTTTTGCCTTTTAGGGTCAGGAGATTTATGAAAGATAAGTTCATTATTTTCTTGTGCATATGAGGAAAATATGAAACCAAAGAAGGTTAAAAGCAGAAATAGAGATAGTTTTTGTTTCATTTTGGCATTTTTAGAATTGTTTAAAATTACCCTATTTTTATCGGAAAATGAACTCGATGAGTCGGAAAGAAGATTTCTTAGCGCATATAGAAAAAGGGTATACCACCAAAGGTGATTATATAACCATGGGCGCAGGTATAGTTGATGGGGAAACTATAAAAAATGCCTTTGTAAAGGTACCCTTAAAAACCCTGAACAGACATGGATTAATTGCCGGTGCAACGGGAACGGGAAAAACCAAAACCCTTCAGGTCATTGCCGAAAATCTTTCTGACAAAGGCATCCCTGTGCTGCTTATGGACCTTAAAGGTGACTTAAGTGGTATTGCCCAATCAAGTCCGGGCCACCCCAAAATTGATGAGCGCCATGAAAAAATTGGATTACCCTTTGAACCCAAAGGATTTCCGGTTGAAATTCTTACGCTTTCCGAACAAGAGGGGGTTCGATTGAGAGCAACGGTTTCTGAATTTGGCCCAGTGCTTCTTTCGCGAATTTTGGATTTGACCGTCACCCAAGAAGGCATAGTGGCCGTGGTTTTCAAATATTGTGATGATAACAAGTTGCCATTATTGGACCTAAAGGATTTCAAGAAGGTATTGCAATATGCCACAGGCGAGGGAAAGAAGGAATTTCAATCCGAATATGGAAGAATTTCAACAAGCTCCACAGGAACCATACTCAGAAAAATAATTGAGCTGGAACAACAAGGGGCAGAGCTTTTCTTTGGAGAAAAATCCTTTGAGGTGGACGATTTGGTCCGAATAGATGAAAATGGGAGAGGGTACATCAATATCATCCGATTGACCGATATTCAAGATAGACCCAAGTTATTTTCAACATTTATGCTGAGTTTATTAGCAGAGATTTATGGAACATTCCCAGAACAAGGGGATAGTGATAGACCCGAACTGATTTTGTTCATTGATGAGGCACACCTTATTTTCAAGGAAGCGTCAAAGGCTTTGCTGGACCAGATTGAAAGCATTGTAAAACTGATTCGTTCCAAAGGAATAGGACTATATTTTGTTACTCAAAACCCTACAGACGTGCCTGATGACGTACTGGCTCAGCTTGGGTTGAAGGTGCAACATGCGCTTCGTGCATTTACTGCCAAAGACCGAAAGGCTATCAAGTTGACCGCAGAAAACTATCCGGATTCTGAGTTTTATGACACCAAAGAAGTATTGACTTCTCTAGGAATTGGAGAGGCGCTTATTTCTGCCTTGGATGAGAAAGGAAGGCCTACTCCATTGGCAGCTACCATGCTCAGGGCACCCATGAGCAGAATGGATGTACTTACGCCTGCAGAATTGGATGAAGCCATTGAAAAATCAAAATTGGTCAAAAAATACAATGAGGATATTGATAGGGAAAGTGCTTATGAAATATTGAATGAAAAAATTGAAAAAGCCGAAAAAGAAGCTGAAAAGGAAAAAGAAAAAAAATCCACATCAAGTCGGAGAAGTTCTTCCCGAAGCCGAAGTACACGAATGAATCCAGTAGTTAAGGTATTGACCAGCGCAACTTTTATTCGTGGGGTTCTTGGCGTTTTAAAAAAAGTTATCCGTTAAAATTTAGTATGAAAAAAACATCTAGTGTATTTGCCATTTTATTGGCAATACTGATTTCCTCTTGTGCTGAAAAAGATAAAACTTTCCTAATAAGTGAGGAGAAAATTGGACCCTTGGCGAAAGAAACTCCCATAGCCGATATTGAGTCCATTTTTGCTTCAGATTCTGTAGTAAGGGATAGTTTGAATACCCGAATAGGTAATGCTTTAAGTAAGATTCAAATTTTTGAAAAAGGGGGAAAACATCTTTTGACCCTTACTCCCAATCAAGACAGTGTTCCTACAGTTGAAAATGTGCGGATTTTTGATTCTCGATACCTTTCTGAAAAAGGGATTGGGCTTCAAAGTACTTTCAAGGATATCAAAACCAATCATTCAATAAAGAAAATTGTGACCACTCTGAACAGTGTTGTAATATTTCCCAAGGGGAGTAACCTTTACTTCACATTGGACAAAGAAGAACTTCCCGCCAATCTAAGATATACCACCTCAAACATTGAGGCGGTTCAGATTCCTGAAGATGCTAAAATAAAATACCTAATGCTGGGGTGGGATTAAACTAAGGGTATGAGTAAAAAGTACATTCTCCAAAAATCCCCTTTTATAGTCCCCACGGATGATGGAAAACATATTGCAGAACATTTTGGGCTTGCAACTGATGGAAATAACGACTTAAGTATTGCACATATGGTTGCACCGCCAGGCTGGAGTGAGCCTTTTCAAACTCCAGATTTTGATGAGTACACCCTGGTAGTACGCGGGAGAAAACAATTTATTATTGATAATGAAAAAATTGTTCTTCAAGCAGGAGAATCCATTAAGGTACACAAACACACCCGTGTTCAATACTCCAACCCATTTGATGAAGAATGTGAATACGTGGCCATTTGTCTGCCTGCTTTTAGTATGGAAAGTGTGAATCGCGAACCTTAGAAGAATATGTTAGCAACCTAGTAATTCGACATTCAAAGGGTAGTATCCCTAGATAAGTCCGTATTTTTCCCGGTTCTCCATTACTTTTGGGCTGTTCATCTGCATCCATTCGGTCAATTCGAGCAATTTTTCCACATAAGAGTGTCCAAATTCAGTTAAACTGTACTCCACACGAATAGGAACCTCAGCATAGGCTTTACGTGAAAGATAACCATCAGCTTCCAATACCTTTAGGCGTTGGCTCAGTACTTTATTTGAAATACCATAGACAAATTTCTTAAGTTTATTAAACCGAAGTGTTTCAAAATAACCCAACCACAAAATAATCAGCACACTCCACTGGTCTGAAGCAACAGACATTACATCCCTTACCGGACAAAGCTCCGGGGGATTCTTGTAATCAATGTGCCCAAACATTTTTTCTAACTTTTTTGTAATTCTAACCTTCTGATTATCAGTTGTAGTTTCCATTTTATCACTTGATTAGATGTGAGTTACCTTAAAAACTCTCAAAAAATACTCTTATTTTTACTCTCCAATAAAGAGTAAGTTACAAAAAGTAACCATATGAAAAAAATTATCGCGAAAATTCTGCCTCCGCTCTATGGTCAGTATTTTAACTTTTTGTCCTTTTTTGCAGCGCAAGAAACAGCGCATAAGGCATTTGTTTTGTTTTGTACGGTTAGAAAAGGGAGAGTTTTACCCCAACAATCTGAATATCTAAAAAGTGCCAAGAATGAAATAGAAGAAGTTTCAGGACACCGCATACAAACATATTCATGGCCAGGAACCAAAGAGACAGTATTATTGGTGCATGGTTGGGAAAGCAACACATTTCGTTGGCGAAACCTCATTAAAAAACTCCAAGGGGCCAATTATAATATTATCGCTTTTGATGCGCCCTCACATGGACATTCTTCAGGCAAGCTGCTCTATGTTCCCTTATACGAAGAAGCAGTTCATCATATCATAAGAAAATACAACCCAAAATATGTAATAGGCCATTCTGTTGGTGGTATGACTTTAATGTACAACGAGTATAAAAATCCGAACCCAGAAGTAGAAAAAATTGTTACCATTGGGGCCCCATCTGAATTCCATAGAATTATGGACCAATTTCAGGATGTTTTAAAATTCAGCGATAGATTTATGGGCCATTTGGACAGTTATATCTTCAATAGGTTTGGTTTTCATATCCGGGATTTTTCCACCTCGCAATTCGCCAAAACCAACACTAAAAAAGGCCTTTTGTTTCATGATCGCTTGGATGCCATAGCTCCTTATATTGCCTCTGAGAAGGTGCATGGGAATTGGAAGAATAGCCAACTGGTAAGTACCGAGGGATTAGGGCATTCTATGCATCAAGAAGATGTGAACAATCAGATTATAGATTTTTTGCAAGCTTGAAAAAGAAAGGGTAATTTCCCCAAAAGAGTTTGTCATGTCCAGTATTACGCCTTTCCACGTTGCCATTCCCGTGCATAATCTAGATGATTGCAGAACATTTTATCGTGAGATTTTAGGTTGCGAAGAAGGTCGCAGCAGCGACCATTGGGTAGATTTTAATTTGTTTGGTCACCAGTTGGTCATCCATTATAAACCAAAATCCGAAGAAGAGTTGCATACAAATCCCGTTGATGGTAAAAACGTACCGATACCTCATTATGGTGTTGTTCTTTCTTGGGACACTTTTCAAACTTTTTCTACGAGTTTGAAAGAAAAAGGAGTACAGTTTATCATTGAACCCTATATTCGTTTTAAAGGTGAGGTAGGTGAACAAGCTACCATGTTTTTCCTTGACCCAGCGGGAAACGCATTGGAGTTTAAAGCTTTTAAAGATATGGGACAATTATTTACTAAATAAGCTTATCCTATCTGCAATCCTTTTTTACGTACCCAGAAGTAGGCAAAAACAATATTGGGCACCCAACAAAGCCAAGCCACAATCCTATATGCAATAATAAAGTTTCCAATCGTTGCGGTTAAAACAGGTAGCCATATTCGTAATGTGACAGCGGCAAAGCAGGCGGCATAGCTATAAATCATCATACCCTGGTGCAAAGACAAGTCTTTGTTTCTGATCGCAATGTAGGCTTTGATGGTGGTAAACAACCAAATCACACCCAAAATCACAAATCCCATAGAAGCAATAGGACCTCCTGTGGCGTAAAACCCAATATATATACCGCAAATACCGCTTACCAAGGCTGCAGTTACGTATATCTTTCCAAGGTTTCTATGCAGCTGAAGCCTCTTTCTCCTTAGTTTTTGACTGAATTGTGACCAACCGGTAATCAATGAGACTCCTCCAAAAATGATGTGACCATAGAAACCAATATTCCAAAGGTCATTCGCCAAAAGTTCGTCACTTTTGCTTTGCAACAGCCCTATCTTGCTATCGGCCACTAAATACAGTAATGGGTATAGCCCAACACCTATGGCCAAAAAAGCAAATACAAACCAAGCAACTTTATTTGACGTGTTCATTATTGATACCTCCAACTGCTTAAATCTGCACCTTGGGGGGCAGACTCCATAATCCGTTTCATAATTTTTGGCACGTACATGGAATTATATCGCAATCTACTGATGTGATTAGGGTTTTCATGATCTCCATTCCAACAGTGTTCCGCTCTGTCTCCATAATCAACTTCACCCGCATAATAAGGGTCCGTAGTACTCTCTAAAAAATCCTCCATCAAATACACGGCATTATTTAGATAATAGTTATCCATATCCCCACAATAGATGTTTATCTTTCCCTTGAGCTTATCTCCCAACTTATCCCAATCCCGCTCCAGGATATATCGTAAATCGTAGTTTTCTTTCCAGTATTCGGCAACTTCATGATTGATTTCTCCCGTCATTTTATCCCATAACCTTTCGGGATATCCATCTTCTCCCTGAGGAGAGTAAGTCGCTTCCCAAATATCCCATTGTTGGCCCGAACGGGATTTTGTTCCCAACACCAACTCCAAATGATTGTATTCCCTTATACTATTTTGAAGATTTCCAAGATAATCACGATGGCCAGGAACTTCTGTTTGCTTATGTTCTGCCGGATAATAATAAGCATTGGAATCTTCATAGATATCCGTCAAACAATACGCTCTAAAATCTATAGGGTCAGGACAAGCGGCAAAACAGCCATTATACTCGTCTGGATACTTAACTTGAACGGCCAAAGCTTCCCATCCTCCTGTAGACCCGCCATACAAAAAGCGTGACCAGCCTTCTCCCATTCCCCTAAACTCTTTTTCAATATGCGGGATAAGTTCATGGGTAATGGCATCTCCATACGGTCCTTGACTTGCAGAGTTTACGGCATAAGAGTCATCATAATATGGAGTTGGATGTTGGATTTTGATTATTAAAAATCTAGGAAAGTCGGGTTCGTTCCAACGTGTATAGAAATCATAGGCTTCTTGCTGTTGTATAATGTTGTAACCCTGCACATCGAATCTTGCGGAATAGTCCGGTTTTAAATCTGGGTCAGGAGGTGTTGTTCTAAAACCACCAAAATCATATGGAAAATGACCATGAAAAATCATAAGGGGATACTTGGCCTCAGGATGTTCCTCAAACCCTTTTGGAAGAAGAACATGTGCCCCTAAATACATATCACGACCCCAGAACTCTGATAATTTTTCAGATTTTACTTTGATGTGTTTAATCCATTGCGTGTCCTCGGGCTCTTCTATAGGAGGAATTATCTCTTCCATAACCAAATCCATTTGTGGGACCTCACCATCCTTGATTTCAACTTTAACCGGTTTGCTGTATACGTTTCCTGGAGATTGATTCCATTGTTGTCCTTCTCCATTGTCCATAGGTAATTTGACTGTATGGCCAGTTGATAAATCAAAAGTCTCGTAGACATGCAAGAGGGCTTGCACATAATATTCTCCATCCGGTAACTCTTTCAAACTTTTATGAGGAAAACCAAAGATAGAATTGTCAAATACCTTTTTCTGATTGGGTTCCATTCCTTCCACGTCCATTCCAAAAATAGGTTGTGCATTCAATCCAGCGCTGATTTGAAACCTAGGCTCCTTGGTTTCGTCCGAGGCGAACATTAGCAACAAACGGCCATCCAAACTTTCTGCACTTACGCCATCTGAAAAGGAAACCTCAACAATTGGACCTGCTTCATTTTTAGGTTGGCAGGAAACCAGAATAGTGGCACAAAGAAATAATAGAATTATCTGTGACTTCATGATTAGGTTGTTTGACTTGAAGATACATAATTTAAATGTAGATTTCCATAAACCAAATCATGGACCAAATAACCCGTTCATCGAAAAGTACTGATTTGTAATATGATACAGCTCATAAAAACGTTCAATAAGGCAAAACCCTAAATTTTACCTACATGAAAACTATACTACTATTGGTTTCTTTGGTTTTTGCTGGTTTCGCTGTGGGCAGTTGCACCAATGACGAAGGTGAAACTGAATTTGAAGTCCTTACTCCAGAAGAAGAGGATTCCAGTGTTTTACTACAATCTGAAGAAAAGGTTACCAGCTAGTTTTTGTTCTATGCCTTTCTCTTGCAAGTAAGGTGTTTTTTAACAACATGGCAATGGTCATAGGGCCAACCCCGCCAGGTACAGGTGTGATGTACGAAGCTTTTTTGCTTACATTTTCAAAGTCTACATCACCCGTAATGTAATAGCCTTTTTCTTTGGTTTCATCTGGAACACGGGTTATTCCAACATCAATGACCACGGCTCCTTCTTTTACCATGTCTGCTTTTACAAAGTGAGGAATACCTAAGGCAGAAATTATGATGTCCGCCTCGGCAATAACTTCTTCAATATTATTGGTTCGGCTGTGGGTTTGCGTTACGGTTGAATTTCCTGGAAATCCTTTTCTGCCCATCAATATACTCATGGGCCTGCCAACAATATGACTACGGCCAATAACCACGGTATGTTTACCTTGGGTTTCAATCTTGTATCGTTCCAACAATTCCAAAATTCCAAAAGGTGTTGCCGGAATGAACGTACTCATATCCAATGCCATTTTTCCAAAGTTTGTAGGGTGGAAACCATCTACATCTTTATCGGGATCTATCGCCATGATAACTTTTTGGGTATCAATTTGGTCCGGTAATGGTAGCTGAACAATAAAACCGTCTATATCTGGATTGGTGTTGAGTTCATCTATGGTTTTTAGCAACTCAATTTCACTGGTGGTATTGGGCAACTGAATAAGTGTGGATTCAAAACCAATACGCTTACACGCACGGACCTTGCTCCCAACATAGGTTAAACTTGCTCCATCATTACCCACAATTACTGCGGCCAAATGAGGAACTTTTTCTCCGCGTTCCTTCATTTTTTTGACCTCTGCGGCTATTTCGTCCTTGATGTCGTTCGATACCTTTTTCCCGTCCAGTATTTCCATTTGTGTTTTTTTGTGAAATGGCTTAAGTTTTATCTCATATTTTGCATCATCTGCATCATCTTCTTGCCTCCCCCGCCCTGCATCATCTTCATCATCTTGCTCATTTGTTGGAATTGTTTCAGCAATTGATTTACTTCTTGAATGGACCTTCCACTACCTAGAGCTATGCGTTTTTTGCGACTCGCATTCAATTTAGAAGGGTTGGAGCGCTCATCCGGTGTCATGGAATGGATTATGGCTTCAATATGCTTGAAAGCATCATCATCTATATCCATTCCTTTCATGGCCTTGCCAACGCCAGGAATCATGCCCATGAGGTCTTTCATATTCCCCATTTTCTTGATTTGCTGAATCTGGCTCAGAAAATCATCGAAACCAAAGCGGTTTTTCGCAATCTTCTTTTGGATTTTTCGAGCCTGTTCTTCATCAAATTGTTCCTGAGCACGCTCTACCAAAGAAACCACATCGCCCATTCCCAAAATACGGTCTGCCATCCTTGAGGGATAAAACACATCGATGGCTTCCATCTTCTCTCCGGTACCGATGAATTTAATGGGCTTGTCTACAACCGATTTGATAGATATAGCCGCACCACCACGTGTATCACCATCCAATTTGGTAAGGATTACCCCATCAAAATTCAATACATCATTGAAGGCTTTTGCTGTATTAACAGCATCTTGACCCGTCATAGCGTCCACTACGAAAAGGGTCTCCTGTGGCGTAATGGCCTTGTGAATGTTTGCAATTTCGGTCATCATTTGCTCATCTACAGCCAATCGTCCAGCAGTATCTATGATAACCACGTTGCATCCGTTGCTTTTTGCATGCTGTATACCAGCTTTGGCAATAGCAACAGGGTCATTATTATCTCTATCGGAATAGACCTCTACGCCTATTTGTTCGCCTACCACATGCAACTGGTCAATTGCTGCAGGTCGATAGACATCACAAGCCACTAAAAGTGGTTTTTTGGTCTTCTTATTTTTAAGATAGTTTGCTAGTTTACCGGAAAATGTGGTCTTACCCGAACCTTGTAGACCTGACATTAAAATCACAGAAGGGCTTCCAGATAGGTCAATGCCTTCTGCTTCACCACCCATGAGCTCGGTCAGCTCGTCTTTTACAATCTTGACCATAAGCTGGCCCGGCTGAAGGTTGGTCAGTACATTTTGGCCCATAGCCTGTTCCTTGACCTTATTGGTAAATTCTTTAGCTATTTTGAAGTTGACATCCGCATCCAACAGAGCTCTTCGGATTTCCTTAATGGTCTCCGCTACATTTATCTCTGTTATTTGACCATGACCCTTGAGTACGTGTAGGGCTTTGTCCAGTTTATCACTTAAATTATCGAACATCGGCTTTTGTCATTTTTGAAGAGGGACAAAGTTAAGCATAACCTCTGGGAAGCACAATTGGCTGCCCTGAAATAAAAAAGAGCGCTTGTAGAGCGCTCTTTTAATATGATTACATTCTACAAGTTTTAGATACGTTCAAAAGTCAATAAATCATCGTCGTCATCGTCATCTTCTCTCAGCTGGACCCTGTTACTGCTATATTCGATAACGTACCAGTCTTCGCTTAAATCATCAAAATCATTGGATAGGGAAAACGATATTTCGAATTCAAGTTCATCGAGATCATCATCGTCATCAAAATCACTGTCATCCAACTCAACAGTCCATGTACCAGTGAAGGTATCCATACCATCTTCGACGTCAATAGAGCCATTTGCGTTAAACGTAAATACAACTCCATCAAAATTGCTGGTCTCATCTTGACCGTCATCAATAAATTGGGTAATACGCCAAGTTGCGTTACTTACAGCACTGGTCAAGGCCGTTATATCTGTACTGTCAAAGTTTTCGTTTCCGTTTGAATCGTCATCGTCACTGCACGATACTACATTGAGGACTAGAATAGCAAGGAATAGGTTTTTTAAGTGTTTCATTTTGTTTTGTGTTACAGCAATTGTTTACTCTTCGATGAGATTTTTACTCTCTTGTTCCTATGAAACGTTTTAAACATTAAAATCCCTACCTCACTTCTTTGGTTTGTGAAATATTTAACAAGCAAAAAGGACGGCCTTGGGGAGGACCGTCCTTTTCGTGACTATTGGGGAAATTGGTTATGGTTTTTCAAAAACTAAAGTTTCAGTGGTATCTTCATCTTCGTAGGCAAGTTCAATTCTTGAACTTTCTACGGAAACAATATGCCAGTCATCGGTCAATTCGGCCAAGGTTGCATTTTCCTCAAGGTTTATAAAGAATTTCAACTCTTCATCCGTATCTCTTAGAACTCTCCATAGACCTGCCGCTATGGGCGTATCATTCACGGAAACTTCTAATTGGTGCATATTGGAGAAGTTAAAGTCCATATCGTTGAAATCAGCTGTCATATCCATTCCATTGCTGATATAACTAGTGACATTCCAACCACCTCCTAAGGCTATGTTTCTTATTTCGGCAACATCTTGGTCGTCAGCATTGTCATTACAAACTTTTTCAAGGACCATTTCATAGTCTGCGTTTTCGTCTTCGAACACCAATCTTGTTGTTCCAACGATACTTGGTCCATCAATTTCGGTCAACGGCCAATCAAAAGATACCGCAGGCTCATCACCTATATTGATTTTTAAAGTGCGAACGTTATCATCATTGGATACGATTTCCCATGTTCCTGAGAAAGAAGTGATACCATTACCTACGGTTAACGTACCATCTTCAACAAAGATGAATTCGTACCCTAAAAGTCTTTCAATTTCCTCACCTTGGTTTTCAACCTCTTTGATAATCCAATCGCACTCCAATAATGCGTTTGTCAAAGTTTCTACGCTAATGATGCCGTTTCCACCACCGTTACCATCACCACCATCATTTGGGCAATGTTGTCTCAATACAATTTTGTTTCCGTCATCGGAGTACAACTTAATCTTGTGATCTCCTATTTCGTAAACCAACCATTCCAAAGTAAAGTCAACCAATGCTTCGAATTCAAGATTAAGTGCGATACCATTATCAGTGACTCTGGTAGACCATTCACCTGTAACCATACCTCCTGCAGGAGATTGATAGGTAACACTACCATTTTCAGAGAATGTTAAGGTATTTTCAAGATACTGTCCTGTTTGGTCCATGCTCATACGGATTACTTCACGGATTTCCCATGGGCATTCTACCAATAAATGGTCCAGTCTTTCTTTGGTGAAATCATCATCATTGAAATCATCATCATCATCTTCATCGCATTCATCCTTGGCGCGCTCCAAAGCTGCAGCCAATTCAGCATTACTATCTACCACTATTTCAGTTCCATCAAACTTTTTCAAAGTCAAAGGAAATTGAATGCTTACAAGCTCGTCATCTTCCAAACCAGCAAAAAATCTTCTCAACTCCATATCACTGTTTACCGTGACTTCTCCAGTCTGTTGATCATTAATATCAAATGTGAACAATGTGATGGGGTACACAAAGTCGATACACTCTATATCATCATCATCTCCACCTTCCGTACATTGCGCAGCAAGTTCACGCAATTGCTCAAAATTTTCTATGACCAGTTCAGAGAAATCTCCAAATGTGATAGTGATAGGGAAAATAATATCAAGGATATCATCGTCTGTGTCCAATTCATCGAAGATTTCCTCAATGATGTGCAAGTCTTCCCTGGAATCTATGGTAATTTGAATACCATTTACTTCGACAGTATATGGAAATTTGATGGCCAAACAGCTTGCGCCGTCCACAATGTTATCAAAAGAACCATCATTGGTTGCTGTGTTTTCTATCAAAACCGCAGTATTGGAATTTGCCGAGATAGTTTCTTGGGTGTCTCCTCCAACTTCTTCAAATTCTTCTTGGCACGAAGTAAATAGTAATGCCGCAAAGAGGAGGTTTGTAAATATTAATTTGTTGAATAGATTTTTCATAACGATTCGGATTTTTGTTTCTTGGTACACTTCTAGAACAATTGTCAAAAAAAAAACCCTACTTGGCCTTCCATTTTTTTAAAATATATTTGAACACCAACACATCTCCTTTTAAATGAGCAATGTTTGTGAAGACCAAGTGTATAGCTCTATATTCAGGGCTAACTCGAAAACGCTATTTAACTTTATATATTATAAGTTTGGTAATGAGGAAAAAGCTCATGATGCCGTACAGGAAGCATTTGTAAAACTTTGGGAAAACTGTAGTAAAGTTGAACCCAAGAAAGCAAAATCGTATCTGTACACTGTGGCCAACAATATGTATTTGAATGTCCTCAAAGCGGAAAAGGTGCGATTAAAGTACGCACAGACCCCTAAAGAACATTCCAACGAATCCCCTGAATTTCTTTTAGAAGAAAAGGAATACAAGAAAAAACTGGATAATGCACTTAACAGTTTACCAGAAAATCAGAGAACGACTTTTTTACTAAACAGAATTGATGGAAAAAAGTATGCGGAAATTGCAGAGATGGAAGGTGTAAGTGTAAAAGCTATTGAAAAAAGAATGCACTTGGCGTTAAAATCGCTTCGAGAAAAAATTGATGGAATTTGAATAATTAGCAATTTCGATTATCTGCACAAATAACATTTCAAGTAAGTCATTGTCCATTGCATATTGAACATTGTTAAATGATTAAGGTAGGGTATTTTAAAACTAAGTTGTTATATTAAGGTAAAGCCTAGAAATCATGCAGGATAATTATTTGGCAAAATGGCTTAATGATGAACTTTCGGAAGAAGAACTGGCTAAGTTCAAAAGCTCCGAAGAGTATGCTTCGTACAAAAAACTCAAAGGGGTATCCGCCTCTTTGAAAGCACCTGATTTTGATGTGGAAATCGCATTGAACGAACTACAGACCAAACGTTCACAGCAATCACCCAAAGTAATTGCCCTAAACCCTTACAAAAAATTCCTGCGTATCGCAGCTGCCATTGTCATCTTGATAACAGGTTCTTATTTGTATCTAAATTTCTCAAATACTTCATACTCAAGTGAGCTGGCAGAAAATACAGAAGTTGTACTTCCAGATAATTCCGAGGTTATATTGAATGCTGATTCCAAAGTTACTTTTAATGAAAAAAATTGGGATACCAATCGAAAAGTGAACTTAAGAGGTGAAGCTTTCTTTAAAGTAGCCAAAGGGAAAAAGTTTACAGTTGAGACCACTCAGGGAAGTGTATCCGTATTGGGAACCCAGTTCAACGTTGAGAACCGGGATGGTTTCTTCGAGGTAAATTGTTACGAAGGGCTTGTGCAAGTGGAGTACAAAAACATCAAAAAACAATTACCGGCCGGAACCTCATTTTTGGTTTTAGACGGTAAAGTATTGGATGTAGAAGAATCAAGTGCTTTAGAACCTTCATGGACCAGAAGCGAAAGTTCTTTTGAAGGCATTCCCTTAAAATTCGTCTTTAAAGAGCTGGAAAGACAGTTCGATATTTCCGTGAATACCGAAAATGTAGACACCAATCTCCTTTTTACAGGTACTTTTAGCAACACAGACCTAAAAATGGCGTTAAAAAGTATAGCTACCCCGTCCAGAATTAAGTTCAAGAATGAGGGTGATAACGTACTTTTCTATGCTGAGAACACAAATCAGTAGTTTTAGAAGGTTCTTCTTAGCGATTGTGTTGTTTTTGCCCTTTTTCCTAATGGCACAGACTACGCAAAGCACCTCACGTCCCGTGGTTAGTATCTTAAAAGACCTCGAAGGGCAATTCAATATTAAGTTTTCATACATAAACAAGGATATTGAAGATTTAAATACAACCCTCCCAAATAACCTTGTTGCCCTTGAAGACATCATTTCATATCTGGAGGTCCAATTCCAAATAAAGCTTGAAAAACTGAGCGACAGGTATTATTCCGTAGTTAAAAAGAGTTTGGTAGATGTCTGCGGAAGGGTATTGGACAATTTTGCCGAAAACACCGTGATGGGCGCAACCGTGGAGGTTTTGAATTCTGAAATCGCTTTAACGACCGACATGGACGGTAATTTTACCCTTAAGGATATTCCAAGGGATGCCTCTTTAAAAGTCAGGTTTTTGGGCTATATCACCCAATACGTTTCAGTTGAAGAGCTAGTATCCGGAAAAGACTGTCCTAGTATATTGATGGCCCAAAATTATCAGCAGCTTAAGGAAGTTACTGTTTACAAGTTTCTAACCACTGGCATAACTAGGGAAGAAGACGCGAGCATCACCCTAAATACAGCAGACTTTGGTATTTTACCTGGACTTATAGAGCCAGATATCCTTCAAACGGTACAGGCTTTACCAGGAATTAAGAGCATAGACGAGACTGTTTCCGACATTAATGTACGAGGTGGGACCAATGATCAGAATCTTATACTCTGGAATGGCATTAAAATGTATCAATCCGGCCACTTTTTTGGGTTGATTTCGGCATTTAACCCTTATTTGACAGATAAGGTCACCATATTCAAAAACGGGACTCCTTCTAATTATGGGGATGGGGTTAGCAGTGTACTCCAAATGGAAACCAACAACGAAATATCCGATACATTTTTTGGCGGAGCCGGTTTTAACTTTATAAGTGGAGACCTTTATGGCCAAATTCCATTGACAGATAATATGGCCTTCCAGTTTTCTGCGAGACGGTCTACCACAGATTTTTTGAACACCCCTACCTATGATCGCTTTTTTGACCGTGCATTTCAGGATAGTGAGGTTATTGATGAAAACAATATCAGATTAAATCAAGCTTTTAGCCGTGAAGAAAACTTTTTCTTCTATGATTTCACGGCGAAATTGCTTTACGACATCAGCGAAAATCATAAACTTCGCTTGAATTTTATCAACATAAATAATGATTTGAATTTTGAGGAAACCAATTTGGATACTGATGAAACGACCAATAGTCTTTTGGACCAAACCAATTTTTCCGCTGGTGCTCAACTTACAAGTCAATGGACCAGCCGGTTTTCAAGTAACTTGAACATTTATTACACCAGCTACAATTTGGATGCCCAGAATTTGTTTGCCAATCAAATACAGTTACTTTTCCAAAACAATCAAGTTGAGGAAACTGCTCTAAAGTTAAATACCTCCTATAAATTTTCAGAACGTTTAAATTGGAACAATGGTTATCAATTTATTGAAACGGGAATCAGAAATGTGACCAATATCACCCAACCGCCCTTTGGCAGCAACATTAAAGGAGTTATCCGTATTCATGCCCCACATACTGGGTTGTCTTATGCTACAGAAAACAAACACTTTATAGCCCGAATAGGCACCCGTGTGAATTACATTGAAAATTTGGAAACTTTTAATACACTCTTGGTAGAGCCCAGATTGAATATCAATTTTAGGGTGGCCAATTACCTTAGGGCGCAAATCTTAGGTGAGTTTAAAAGTCAAAGCACCAACCAAGTTGTGGACTTGGAACAAAACTTTTTGGGTATTGAGAAAAGACGTTGGGTATTGTCCGATGACGATTCACTACCGGTAACTCAAAGCAAACAGGCTTCAGTTGGGCTTAATTATGAAAAAAATGACCTCTATTTTGGTATTGAAGGGTTCTACAAACGAGTGGATGGCATAAGCACCAGTACCCAAGGCTTCCAAAACCAAAATCAATTCAATGGAGAGATAGGGTTTTATAATGTTAGGGGAATGGAGTTGCTAATCAATAAACGAGGTGCAAACTACAGTACATGGTTCAGCTATACTTATAATGATAATGATTACACTTTTGAATCTCTTGATCCTGTTAGTTTTCCCAACAATCTGGATATTCGCCATACCCTAACCTTAGCAAGCATCTACGACTATAAAAAGCTCAAATTGGGGTTAGGAATAAATTATCGAACAGGAAGACCATTTACCGAACCTTTGGAGGGGGACGAGTCGTTGAACACTTCGGTTTTTCCAGCACAAATCAACTTTAGAGACCCCAACTCAAGTAGATTACCAGAATATTTTCGAGTGGATGCTTCGGCCATCTATAATTTTGATATAAGCAGGCGTATTAAGGCCAATGCAGGAATTTCCGTCTTAAATGTGACAGACCGTAAAAACATCCTTAACACCTATTATCGGGTAGCTGATGATAATCAGATTGAAACTGTGGACAATATTTCATTGGGCATCACTCCAAACCTGAGTTTCAGAGTCAGTTTCTAACTCCCTTTTTCCAACTTGGACATTACAATCACATGAGGAAAAGTTATGGCCGCTAAAAAGTAAATTAAGACTGCGACCATGTTTTGAGAACTATCCTTTAAAAACCAAATTAAGGCTAATAACCCTATTATGGATATTGCCCAGTACAGGATAGACTCTTTAACATATAATCCAAACGTTCTCCAAGTAGACTCGCCATATAAATAATCCATTTGGTCCTTTAATGACGGGATGCTGTGCCAAACAATAAAGTAAATACAGAAACCCCATAACAACGAAGCGGTTTTGAAAATGATAAAGAAAACCAACAAAACAAAGAGCTCCTCCCAAAGACTACTCTTGACCAATCTATTCGTATAAAAGAAAATACCAAAAACCAGAAGACAAAGCCCGATAAATAGGAAGGTATAGTCTATTATTTCAGTTGTTATAGATATTTTCAAAATACTCTCTAATATTGGTGTTACTTGTTCACTCTTTATATGAAAAATCATAAACAAAATAAACAGGCCATAAAAGGTATAAAAAAGTGTACTCCAATAGGAATCCACTAGAATACTTTTTGACCAATGTTGTTCTCCAAAATGATACCCACTAATGAGAATAAACAAACAAAGAGCTAAAATGGGCATTGTAAAAAAAAGAGTTAAAATTCCGGCAACAACCAAAACATAGACCAAGACAACTTTAAAAAACGTTGATTTTGAATTCTTTGAGGTGACACTCTGAATCAATCGGATATCATTTGCTCCGTGCAACACTCCAAAACTCATAATCAATACATAAGAAAGTATGGTTTCAACATAGTCATCAAAAAACACAGAAAACCATAATGAAAAGACCGTGACTACAATCATTGCGCTTTTCATTTTCGTAAAATTCAATGTCTTTTGTTGAATCATCTTTAAAAAAATATGAACAAAATTATGAAATAATGTTTAGTTTTTATTAGATTTGTTTAAACAAAAACTAATAACTTAATATATACATGGAAAATTTATTAACTTCTTTACCTATGGTGGCCAAAATGGCTACCAATGATTATGTAGGCTTTACCTTCTTTGTAGGATGTATGGCCATGATGGCCGCATCTGCCTTTTTCTTTTTGTCCATGAACGGATTTGACAGAAAATGGAAAACCTCAATCTTGGTTTCCGGTCTTATCACGTTTATTGCTGCGGTACACTATTGGTACATGCGGGACTATTGGGCCGTGAATGCAGAATCGCCTACTTTCTTCCGCTATGTGGATTGGATACTTACCGTACCATTAATGTGCGTTGAGTTCTATTTGATACTCAAAGTAGCTGGAGCTAAAAAATCTTTGATGTGGAGGCTTATCTTCCTTTCTGTAATTATGCTTGTAACAGGATATCTGGGAGAAGCAGTGTATCGTGACCAAGCGCAAATTTGGGGTCTAATTTCGGGTATTGCTTACTTCGTGATTGTCTATGACATTTGGTTAGGCCAAGCAAAGAAATTGGCTCAAGAAGCTGGAGGTGCTGTTCTTAAAGCACACAAAACTTTATGCTGGTTCGTATTGGTAGGATGGGCTATTTACCCTATTGGTTACATGGCAGGGACTCCAGGATGGTACGAAGGTATTTTTGGTGGAATTTCAATGGATGTTATCTACAACATTGGTGACGCCATAAACAAAATTGGATTTGGATTGGTTATTTACAATTTAGCAGTGACTGCTACTTCTGATTCAAATGCATAGTTAATTTAGTTGGTTATTGAAAAAAGCCATGCTTAAAAAGCATGGCTTTTTTTACATTCTTTCCGGAACGTCTATACCCAATAATTTAAATGCAGCTTGAATTACTTCACCAACCTTTTTGGAAAGTTGCACCCTAAATTGCTTTTTCTGCTGATCTACTTCAGGTAAAACCGGAACTTGTTGATAAAATGAATTGAATTCCTTGGCCAAATCATATGTATAATTAGCAATCAATGCTGGACTATGGTTTTCCGCTGCCAACTGAAGCGTTTCCGGAAAAACTTGTATTTGTTTCAATAGCTCTTTCTCCTTGGCATGTAAGTCAAAAGTCATCTCGCGGGTAGTCGAAATATCGAAATCTGCCTTTCTGAGAATCGATTGAATTCGGGCGTAGGTATATTGAATAAAAGGACCTGTATTACCTTGAAAATCTACAGATTCCTCTGGATTGAAAAGAATCCGTTTTTTAGGGTCCACCTTCAGGATGTAATATTTTAGAGCCGCCAAACCGATTGTTCGATACAGCTTTTTTTTCTCATCTTTAGAATATCCTTCCAATTTTCCTTGAGCTTTGGATATCTCCTCAGCAGTCTTATCCATATTTTGAATAAGATCGTCCGCATCTACCACAGTACCTTCCCTACTCTTCATTTTGCCACTGGGCAAATCTACCATACCGTAACTTAAGTGGTACAATTGTTCGGCCCAAGTATAACCTAACTTTTTAAGAATCAAAAACAAGACTTTAAAGTGATAGTCTTGCTCGTTACCTACAGTGTAGACCATCCCATTGATATCTGGAAAATCAGTAACTCTTTGAATTGCTGTACCAATATCTTGGGTCATGTATACCGCAGTTCCGTCAGCACGAAGCACAATTTTTTCGTCCAATCCCTCATCACTCAAGTCAATCCAAATACTTCCATCCTCTTTTCTAAAGAAAACCCCTTTTTTTAGACCATCTTCTACCACATCTTTCCCCAACAAATAGGTGTCGCTCTCGTAATAAAGCTTGTCAAAGTCTACTCCTAGGTTCTTGTACGTGGTGTCAAAACCTGCATATACCCAACCATTCATCATTTTCCACAGCTTTACCACCTCTTCATCACCGGCCTCCCATTGACGCAGCATCGCTTGTGCTTCCAAAAGAATGGGAGCTGTCTTTTCTGCTTCCTTCTTTTCTTTGCCCTCAGATTTCAACTGCGCTATCTCAGCTTTGTAGGCTTTATCAAAAGCTACATAGTACTTTCCTACCAGATGATCGCTCTTCATTCCTGAACTCTTAGGCGTCTCCCCATTTCCAAATCGTTGCCAAGCCAGCATACTTTTGCAGATATGGATTCCGCGGTCATTCACAATTTGTGTCTTATAGACCTTGTGTCCAGAGGCTTTTAAGATTTCAGCCACCGAATAGCCCAACAAGTTGTTTCGAATATGTCCTAAATGCAAAGGCTTGTTGGTATTTGGTGAAGAATACTCCACCATAACGGAAGCTTTACTATTGGTTTCGGCAAAACCGTAGTTTTCTTCGTTCTTTATGTTATTGAAGAAATTTAAATAAAACACATCAGAAACCACAAGGTTCAGAAAACCTTTGACCACATTATATCTACTGATTTCCTCAACGTGTTCCTGCAAATAATCTCCTATTTTGGAACCTATCTCAACAGGATTGCCCTTAACATAGCGTAACATGGGAAAAATAACCACAGTGATGTCACCTTCAAAGTCCTTTCGCGTAGGTTGAAACTCCACGGACGGTACTTCCACATCATACATCTGCTTAACTGCATCCTTTACTTTTTCCACCAACAAGGGCTGTAAATCCATAAAACCTGTTTTGAGGCAGCAAAACTACATATTTTTTACCCGTTTCCATCAACAATAATGGGCTTTGCCTACAACAAACCCATCTATTTTGGTTAATTTTAAACATGCTTCTGAACGTCTCGTACAACGACAAAAAAATCAGGGAAAAAATTGACAATGAAGTGGGTAAGCCCTTTACCCTAAAAGAACGTTTTAACATGGGCGGCATAGGATCTCCCAAGCTGTTCATTACCGAAACCAGCGTGGAAATCCAAAATTTGCTCATTTTGGATAACAACCTCAACAGCTGTAATATCGAAATGCGCCCAAAAGGAATCATTGTGAGATTTCGTTCGTTGCTGGAAACCTACGGTTTGATTATACCCTTCTACAAATTGACCATCTATAAAGGCGATTTTGCCATATACTCCATTTACCGCGATAACTATTTTATCAAAGTGAAGTCGGATACAAAGGCTATACAGAAATTCTTTAAAAAACTATTGGATTATAAGGCGGATAACGCGCCCACTTCAATCGAAGACCTATGAAAATCCTTCTCACTGGTGCTAATGGCTACATAGGTATGCGATTGCTGCCCAAACTCTTGGAAATGGGCCATGAAGTAGTCTGCGCCGTGCGGGATGAAACCCGATTGTCCATTGATTGTGAAACCCGCAAAAAAGTAGAGGTTATTGAGATTGATTTCCTCAAAGATGTGTTGCAAAATAAAATCCCGAAGGACATTGATGTCGCCTATTTCCTGATTCATTTGATGACGGTGACTACCAAGAACTTTGATGAACTGGAAGCACAGGTCGCAAGAAACTTCAATGAATATGTGAAGGGAACCAACATCAAACAGGTTATTTACCTAAGCGGCATTGTTAACGATAAAAACCTGTCCAAACATCTATGGTCGCGCAAAAATGTTGAAAACATCCTTCAAGATGGCCCATTTTCACTAACTGTACTGCGTGCCGGCATCATTGTAGGTTCGGGAAGTTCTTCTTTTGAAATTATTCGTGATCTCTGTGAAAAACTTCCTCTCATGGTAACTCCAAAATGGGTCTTGACCAAAACCCAGCCTATTGCCATTCGAGATGTGATCAACTTCCTTTTGGGTGTGTTGGGGCATGAACAAACCTATGACGATTCCTTTGATATTGCCGGACCAGACGTGCTCACCTATAAAGAAATGTTGCATCAGTATGCCGAAGCACGCGGATTTAAGAATTGGATATACACCGTACCGGTCATGACCCCCAAACTATCCTCATATTGGCTCTATTTTGTAACCTCAACATCCTATAAACTGGCTTTGAATCTGGTGGATAGCATGAAAATTGAGGTCATCGCAGAAGATACACGTCTTCAAGATATTCTTGGGATTAAACCCCATACCTACAAAGAGGCCATTGACATGGCTTTTATAAAAATTGCTCAAAACTCCGTGGTTAGTAGCTGGAAGGATAGCATGGTAAGTGGAAATTTCAATAAAAATCTAGAGAAGTATATCCAAGTACCCAAATTTGGGGTATTGAAAGATGTGCAGACCTTAAAGGTAGAAGACGAGAATAAAGCGTTGGAAAACATTTGGAAGATTGGTGGAGAAACAGGTTGGTACTATGGTGGTTGGCTTTGGAAAATTCGTGGTTTTTTGGACAAACTCAATGGAGGGCCAGGGTTACGAAGGGGACGTACCCACCCAGATAAAATTTTTCCTGGGGATGCATTGGATTTCTGGCGCGTACTCCTAGCCGATAAAAAGAAAAAACGCTTGCTCCTATTTGCCGAAATGCGCCTACCTGGCGAGGCATGGTTGGAGTTTCGAATAGACGACAACAAAGTCCTGCATCAAACCGCCACCTTTCGGCCCAAAGGTCTAAAAGGACGACTATATTGGTACAGCGTTCTCCCCTTTCACTTCTTTATTTTTGGGGGGATGATTCGCAACTTGGCGAATACCTGATGTTTTTAGCTCCTATTCTGTTATAAAATCAAGTTAAAATCGTCTAAGTGGAGGCAACCCTTTGCCTACTTTTGATGTCTTTATGTTGATGATAGCCAAAAACAACCCTATGTCCGTACGCAAATCTCTCATCTTTTTTGCAATCGCTTTAATTACAATGCCTGTGGCATTGGCGCAGAATGTAAGCTCAAGACTGATTGATGCCAAGACAAAAAAAGGCATTCCTTACGCCACCGTGCAGTATGGAGAGAATCAGGGAGTGATTACAAACGAAGAAGGCCGCTTTAGCTTCATGTTGGAAAAAGACTCCTTAGCTTTGGATTCCGTCTACATCTCTTCCTTAGGATATAAAAAAATTGGATTTACTCTAGAACAACTTCAAGATTCGGTGGTTTTGGTACAGCCTAAAAACATTGAGCTGAGCGGGGTCTATCTTTTTGATAAAGAACTGGAGGTAGACGATATTATGCGTAAGGTAAAGGAACGTTTACCCCAAAACACCAATGACCAGCCCGTAAAACAACGTTATTTTTTACGGCAATCCGTTTTTGGCAATATCCATAAAATCGATTTGGGGTTTGAGAAGTCTTCAATAGAAGGTCTAGACAAAGAATTGGTAGATAGTATCGCCAAGACGGTACCCCGAAACTCATATTTCTATACGGAGGCATTAGGGGATTTTTACAAAACAAGAGATGCCAATAAAGTGAACGTGCTTAGGGCTGCAGAACTGTATGACAAAAAAGACATTGGTTCTTTTGAGGACTTAGGTGAGCGAATGGAAGAAATGTTCAAGAAAAACGTGAAAAAGGACTCCTATCTCAAGATAAAGTCAGGTCTTTTTAGCCAAAAAGTACAGGTGGACTCTATTTTATCCGATATAGAGGCCGAGGAGGCCAAAGAACTGGAAAGGGAGCTAGGAAAGGATACGGTTTCTGGTCTAGTTGATGGACAAAAACACATTTTTAAAGAGTTATTGGGCGAGGTGTATTACGAAGAAGACAGCAAGTTGAATGTTATCAACAAAAGCCGCAAGTACAACTTTACGCTGGATGGCTATGCGGATATAGATGAGAACGGGGTCTACGTGATTGGTTTTGAACCCAAGGGCAGTGCCGATTTTAGAGGCAAGCTTTATGTGAACATTGAGGACTTTGCCATTATGCAAATTGACTTTGAGAACCTAAAGAACTTACGCAATTTTCGGCTTCTGGGCATCTATTACCGTGAAACCGTGTACAAAGGCACCATGCGCTTTACCAAACTGCCCAATAACAAATACGAACTCAAGTTTGCGGACTTTAGTTTTGGGCGTTGGTTCCGTTTTGACCGCCCCTTGGATGTTATTGAAAAGAACAAAAATGTAAAGGGTCGCCGCAAGCAGAACGAACTTCGCCTTAATATTGATTTTCGAATGGCAAACATGAACAAATGGGAACTAGTGGTCTATAACAATACCCTAATAGACAATGGCCAATTTGAAAATCTAAAAGAGGACAAGAGTGCCAAAGCCACCTATATGCCCGCCTATAACCCAGAGTTTTGGGAAGGCTATACCATCATGGAACCCAACCAAGCGATTCGGGAGTTTACGGTTTCGGAAGAGTAGTCTAAAGATGATGATTTCACAGAAATAGCTTCAAATCCAACGAAAGTGCGTTTTGCAAAGCAAAAAATAGCATGGAGTGGTGAGATTTAGAAGCGGTTTTGCGATGTGGCACAAAAATTTCCTTGAAATCATCTTGAATTTTTGGTTCGTTTTGTTTCAAGACAAAATGAACAAGTAATTCTTTTTTGCTTTTTCCAACTTGCCATTTATGGCATGTAATACTTCATACTAAAATCCTTTCTTGCTCAGTAAATTCTAAACATGAGCACAGAAGAAGCATTAAAAAACTGGATTGAGGATACCTACGGTTCTCCAGAAAAACTGGCCCAAGTGCTGGATTTTGTCATAGAGATGCTCTTTTATTAGGAGGAAAACACTTTTGAAAAAAGAGAGGTACAAGATGTGGTGAGTACTTTGAGGGGGATTGTTAATGCAATAAGGGTCGATACTAGTGTCATTTCGAGTGCAACGAGAAATCTAACAGGTTAGAGATTTCTCATTCACTTCGCTCATTCGAAATGACGGAAGAAAAGAGACCCTAAAACAAGTTCAGGGTGACAATTAAGATTTAGGCAAGAAAACTTCCGCCATCATACAACGTGCAGAACCACCCCCACAAGTTTCAATGGTATCCAATGGGCTGTGTACAATCTCGCAATGTTGGGTTATGGCATCAATCTGGTCTTGGCGCAAGCTATTATAGGCTTGGGTGCTCATCACCATCAAACGTTGGTCGTTCGCACCAATTACCTGCAACATATTTCCTGCAAAGGCATGCATTTGGGCCTCAGTAATGGAAATGATCTGCTTTCCATCTTTTTTCAAGTGTTCCACCACATGTTTGCGCTCTTTTTTATCGTCTATGGCGTCCAAACAAATTACGGCAAAGGTCTCCGCCATGGCCATCATTACGTTGGTATGGTAAATGGGCTTGCGTTCCCCATCTACGGTTTGGTTAGCCGTAAACAATACGGGAAAACAATCAAAATCCTCACAGAACTCAATAAAAAGTTCTTCGTGTGCGCGTTCGGAGAGGGCACAATAGGCCTTTTGGTGCACGCGATCCTTAAGGATACTCCCCGTGCCTTCCAAAAACACGCCTTCCTCTTCAGCAGCGGTATAGTCCAAAACATCATCTATGCGAAAACCATGCTGCTCCAATACTTCAAAAACCTCTTCCCTTCGTTCCAATCTTCTATTCTCCGCAAACATGGGATACACAGCCACCGTACCCGTAGCGTGGAATGACACCCAATTATTAGGAAATATGGAATCTGGAGTATCCGGTTCCTTGGTGTCCTGAATCACAATGACCTCTACGCCATGGTTTCGCAAAACCTCTACAAAAGTATCAAACTCCTTTTGGGCCTTTTGGTTGATTTCGGCATTGGTAATTTCCAAGGTTTCTTGAAAATAGTTGTTCACCGCGGTCTGTTCGTTCATTCTAAACGCTACCGGACGAATCATTAAAATGGTATTCGTAATCTGCATCAGCTTGGAATAAAATCCCCCAAAAGTAGCAAATCCGATGTTCATTTTGTAACAAAAAAACAGCATCGATATCTTTATAGCATGTGGTCCAATTATTTGGGAAAATATAAGGATTGGTTGTTGTGTCTGATACTGATTCCAGTTATCAATACCATTAACTATCATCTCACCTATGGTACCATCCGTTGGGACTGGTATACCTATGCCACCTACTTTATAGACACGGCGCAAGGATTTATTGCGTGGTGGTTGCTTCGGGTTACCATCATGTATTTGGATAAGAAAATGCCTTATGAAAAGGGATTGTCCAAAAGATTGATAGTACAAATACTGCTAACCAACCTCATTGTCCAGGGTTTTATCATACTTGCCACTGAAATTATCAATGCCCTATACACCGATAAACCTTTGCCCATAAAGTTCTACACCTATAACCTATTCATCTTTTTTATCTGGATCTTGGTCATAAATGGCCTGTACATCGGTATTTACTTTTATGATGAGTGGTGCAGTTCGCAAAAAATGCGGGAACGGGACAAGGCATTGCGGCAAACCGGATTTGAAGTTGGGTTGGGAAATAAAAAGAGCCATATTCCCTTTTCTTCAATTGCTTGGTTCTTTGTGGATGAAAGAACTACCTATCTAATAACCCAAACAGGCCAATCTTTTGTTTTGGATGATTCGCTGAATAAAATTATGCCCAAGCTTCCTGAAGAACTTTTTTTTAGGTTAAATCGGAGGTATATCGTGAATCGAAATCAGCTTTTGGGCTATAAAAAAGAAGTGAATGGAAAATTGGCTGTCGAGTTTGGAAATGAAACCCAACCCAACAATACTGAAATCGTAAGCCGAATTACCGCACCGGAGTTTAAACAATGGTTTAGCCTTACCGTGCACAGTGTATAATGCAACTCCCATGACATTCCATCCTAAAAAATGCTACACTTTACACATTTTAAAGACTGTGTGCGTTCCTAAATGATGCTGCTTGGTGGATATTTGACCCAAAATATCAATCATGAAAAAACAAACAGCAACTTTTATTTTAATTATTTTCTCAGCACTAAGTACAGCACAAACCAAAGGGTTTCCTGAAGAAAAAAAGGAAGCCGTTAAAACTGTACTCCAAAAGTATCTTGACATGGGAATTCCCGGCCTTGCACTTACCGTATTCAATGCGGATACGGGTTTTTGGTCTCATGCTGCAGGCTATTCCAATATGGAAAACAAGGAACCCTTGACAAACGAACATCTGTTCTATCTACAAAGTGTTAGCAAAACCTATATGGCGGTGCAGATACTTCAACTGTACGAGAAGAAAAAACTGGATTTGAACGACCCTATTACCAAATATCTAAGCTACGATTGGTTAATGGACAAAGAAGGAATAGATGAAGTTACCATCAAAATGCTATTGAACCAGACTTCGGGCATTCCAGAGTATAGCACTGACCCTATTCTGGTCTCTAGGATTATTCAAAACCCGCAAAAGGTCTTGTCGGTAGAGAAACTCCTATCTCACCTAAGAGGAAAGAATATGGATTTTGCTCCAGGAACAAAATACGCCTATCGAAATAGCAATTATGAACTATTATCACTAATTGCAGATAAAATTACAGGGGACCATGTTGCCTACATGGAAAAACACATCTTCAAAAAGTTAGGATTGGAGTCCACATATTACCTTTCTATAGAAAACATCAGCGATGATTTGAATATTGCTGATGCCTATTGGGATGTTCTACTTATTGGAAGTCCCGCCAACATTTCAAAAATACAGCGGGCCAATGTTTCTTCCATGAAAGGTGATGATGGTATGGTTACCACCACCAAAGATGCCGTATTGTTCCTTAAAGGATTGGTCTCTGGCAAACTTTTAAAACCTAGGACCTTAGAAATGATGCAAGAGTTTGTTTTAAACGACAAGGGAGAAAAAAAATACGGATTGGGTATTCAATACTATGACCTTGACGTTACTTACGCTATAGGGCATTCTGGAGGCGGTATAGGTGCTGGATGCGTATTGTTGTACCTTCCGGAATTGGATTCCATCGTCTTCATGTCCACTAACTTCAACACTTTAATGGATTCACCCATTTTAAGGGAAGCAGAAAACATGCAACAAGAAATCTTAATGGCTTTGTTTATGTAATGCTATTCCCGTATTAAGGGTAGTGTACTGCAACGAAGAAGTCCCTCTTGCTTGGCAATCTCGGCATAAGGGATTTCTTCTACGGTAAATCCTTGACTGCGAAGCCAATTATTCAATCGGATAAAATTCTGTTCCGAGACAACAACTTCAGGAGAGATTGAAAATACATTGCTGAACATTTGGTACATCTCTTCTTTGTCAATCTCAAAAATGTTTTCCTTACCGAAGTAATTGACCAACCATTGGTATTCTTCCTCCACCAAAAAGCCGTTTTTGTGCAAAATGGCCTTGTCTTTGCCAACGGGTTGAAAGCAACAGTCCAAATGCAGCGCGTTTTCTTTAGCGTTGGTATTGGATTTTCTCAGCTCAAAGGATTTTACAGTTTTATGTGGAAACAACTCCCGAAGATATTCTACGGCTTCCTTGTTGGTTCTTGCTGTAATATAGTCCGGATAGTCCTTTCCCGTATAGGTGCCAACAAAAATATAATCGTTCCAGGGCATCACGTCACCTCCTTCTATATGCACTTCTTCTGGAGGCCTGATAATTTTGTTAGGGTCTATCTGTTCCAAAATAGGTCCAATTGCTTCAAACTCGCGTTCCCTGTCTGGTAAAATATTGGAATGAAACAATTTATCCTCAATTACAAAAGCAATGTCTCGTGAAAAGATTTGGTTACAGTCCTGAATCACCTCAGGTCGAAACACTTTCACACCATACTTTTCAAAGACTGCAGCAAAAGCATCCATCTCTTTGACCATATCAGCTTCTTTAGGATAGGTACCTTTCAGGATATGTTCCAAAGATTTTGGGTCATATGCTTCTTCAGGTTTTGGGATAGGGCCACAGCTTTCCGCAGTACCCAATACCACCGCTTTAAGTGGTGCCGTTTCGTCTACAATATGAAGCTTCATCATATGCGTGAGGTGAGTTGAATGGTTAAAACTTCTCAAAAACGAAAAGAAAAACCTTATAATTTCAGGGGCAAATCTAGTGTTTTACGTTTGATTTTCCCCAACAGGAAAACAAAAAAACAACACCCACATTTAGGGGTATCCCTTAACACTTTTGTGGTATTCTTTTTTCGTTTAACTACCTGATTAGTAAATAGTTAAATATAATTGATTTTACTCTTTTTTCTGACAAAAAGTGCAGCTTCATTCGCAAATTTTGTTACATTTAGTATGATAATGATTTAAAGATGAAGCGATTAATAATTGTTCTCCCCATAGTTGCATTGAGCTGTGTGTTTCTTTTACACATGAACGCCAATCGTACCAACCCTTTTTCTTTGGAAGCAGTTTCCCAAACTCAGGAAAGAGTATCCAGTTCAATAATTAAATATGAAGATTGTATTCAGGAAGAATCGCTGATAAAACTTAAAGTCTTTTTGAAACATAAAAACCGATTGCTTTTTGGTAAAAACCTATCTCAACTGGATATACAAGTAGAGAAATACCGAACTTCTTTAGATTCTACAATTCAGAATTTGAGTGCCATTGATGCACATGGCTTTCTTCATAATGAGTATAGGAGATGTGAAAACATTTTATTATCCTCTGAGAGTTCATCTTTTCAAACCTACTATCATTTAAAGATAATGGAGGCCTGCTATGAAAAGGATAAAATACTAAATGAAAGTTCTCAAAACAGTTTAGCAAAACTGTAAAACCAAAAAACGCCCTTTAAAGGGCGTTTTTCTATTAGGTATATTTTCCCCTATTGTTATCGTTTGGAAACATCCACGAAAGGTCTGTGGTTTTCTCCAATGTAAATTTGTCTTGGTCTTCCTATAGGTTCCCCACGTAAACGCATTTCCCTCCATTGTGCAATCCATCCTGGAAGTCTTCCCAAGGCGAACATTACCGTAAACATCTCCGTTGGGATACCTAAAGCACGATAAATGATTCCAGAGTAGAAATCTACATTTGGATACAATTTGCGCTGCACGAAGTATTCATCTTCTAAAGCTTCTTTTTCCAAGCCTTTGGCGATATCCAAAATAGGATCTTCAATTCCCAGATTAGCCAAAACTTCGTCAGCTGCTTTTTTAATGATTCTGGCACGTGGATCAAAGTTTTTATACACTCTATGTCCAAAGCCCATCAAACGGAATGGGTCGTTTTTATCTTTTGCCTTGGCCATATATTTTTTGGTATCACCACCATCAGCTTCTATTGCTTGCAGCATTTCTAACACCGCTTGGTTAGCTCCACCATGCAGTGGGCCCCATAGCGCAGAAATACCAGCTGAAAGGGAAGCAAAAAGGCCTGCATGGGACGAACCAACAATTCGTACTGTAGAGGTTGAACAGTTTTGCTCATGATCTGCATGAAGAATCAAAAGCTTATCAATGGCATCGATAGCGATTTGGTCCTTTACATATTCTTTGTTAGGCCTCTTGAACATCATTTTGTGAAAGTTCTCTGCATAGCCCAAGGTATCGTCTCCATAATTCAATGGAAGTCCCTTTTTCTTGCGTTGTGTCCAAGCCACCAAAACAGGGAACTTAGCTAAAATCCGTACAATGGAATTATACATGGCCTCCTCAGAAGAAACGTCCACAGAAACCGGATTAAAGGCAACTAAGGCGCTGGTCATGGAGGACAATACGCCCATAGGATGTGCCGCTTTTGGAAAAGCTTGTAAAATCTTTTTCATTTCCTCATCTACATCCGCCTCTTCCTTAATGTCGTGATGGAACTTCTCCAACTGCTCCTTATTGGGTAATTCTCCGAAAATTAGCAGATAAGCCACTTCAAGAAAATCGGCCTTTTCGGCCAAGTCTTCTATAGAATAGCCGCGATACCTCAAAATGCCTTTCTCTCCATCTAAAAAGGTGATGGCACTTTCACAAGATCCCGTGTTTTTATATCCAGGATCTATGGTTACCATACCACTGGCAGACCTCAAGGTTTTAATATCTATGGCCAATTCATTCTCAGTACCTTTTATAACTGGAAACTCGTAGCTGTTACCAGCATATTGAAGTGTTGCTTTATCCGACATTGAAATTTTTAAAAGATTATTAAAATAGAGGCGCAAAATTACGAAAAAGCAAAGGCATTAACAATTTCCCAAAGCTATTTATATCCTTCTTAACAGATAGGTAAAACCAAGAAATCCAAACTTGAAAATCTACTCTAAGTTATAAAGCAATTCGTAATATTTATCCACCGATTTTTTCCAAGTAAAACGCTTCCTCTTCGCACCGGCCTGTATTTTCTTCCACTTCTCCTTGTCATTGGTGTAAACATCCAAAGCAGTATCAAAAGCGGCCAGCATATTTTTTATTTTCTCGTCATAGGTATCCCCATCAAAAGTGAAGCCGGTTTTCATATGGCTTACCGTATCCTTCAACCCCCCGGTATGATGTACTAGGCAAGGATTACCATTACGCATGGACAACATTTGGCTTATTCCGCAAGGTTCAAAAAGGCTGGGCATAAAGTATAGATCGGACTCCAGATAAATGGAATCAATAAGGTTTTCCGATTGGCCGTTGGTAAAAATGAAGTTTTTGTGCTCGTAGCTCAATTGTCTGAACAATTCCTCGTATTCTGGAGCGCCGGTACCTAAAAGCATAAAAATACCATCGACTTTTTCCAGCTTCTTCAAAATTTCTACAAATGCTTCGGGAGAACGCATGAAAAAGTAAAATTTCTGTTCGGTCAAACGGGCCACACTAGAAGCAATGAATTTGGGCCGATTACCTACATATTCCATAATTTTTTCACCGGTATGGGCCAAAAAGTCCGCTTTGTATTTCTTGTCTTCCATTTGCAACCAACCAAAGAGCGCCTTTACTGTATTCCGATAAATAAAGCCTTTTTCTTCTTGGTTGATGTTTTTGTAATTACACCCATTTAAAATGCCTATCAATCGACCTTCTTCGTTGGCTTTTTGCAAATCCAATTCCAAGCCCTCGCCTCCAATAAACTCAGGAGGAGAACTAGGTTTGAGCACATCATCTTTATAAGATGGTGAAACGGTATGGACGGCATCAGCAAAACGAATACCTACCGCCATAAGGTTGATACAATCCGTATATCGGTAATCTTTAAGAGCATCATAATCAAACTGAACGTTAGGGAACCAATTTTCCATGGAAGAGTAGTTATCTCCAAACGGACGAATTCCCTGAATGGCCAAATTATGGATACTGTACACAAACCGAATATCCTTTAAAAGTGTATATTCTTCATGGTACTCACGAAGAAACAACAGCAAACTGGAGTGCCAATCATGCAAATGGATAACATCCAAATCCCCAAAAGCGCCACGCTTTACCCCTTCTGCAACGGCGGTACAGAAAATAAAATACTTGATGGCATCGGTATAAAAAGGCTCCTCCGGGTCGTTGTGATAGATATGGGCAATATCTCCAGCTTCAATTTCTGGATGATGAATGACATAATGTACAATATTCGGAAACTCTTTTTTGGGTTTCACCTCATACAGCTCAGCCGCATAGCCCATTCCCCTTAGGTTGAAATATAAGCTGGTCTTAAAAATTCCATCTTGATGTAATCTTCCGTAGGAAGGCACTATTACATGCACCTTATCGCCATGCTCCGAAATCTGCCGAGGAACGTCTCGGACTACATCTCCCATTCCTCCAGCTTTACAATCTGGGATGGCATCATTTTCTGCAGAAACAAAAAGAAAATTGTTCATTAGGGGTGCTTTAGTTAGGTGGTTTTAGTTACGAGATTATAAGTTACCTAAACTTTATCAATAGCGCAAAAAAAAGCCTTTCCGCAATCAGAAAGGCTTTTACAATGCTAAAAAAACATTATGCTTTTACTTTAAAGGCTTTTTCTTGAGGATAGTAAGCCGTTCCCCCCAACTCTTCCTCTATACGAAGCAGTTGATTGTACTTGGCCATACGATCACTACGTGATGCTGAACCGGTTTTGATTTGTCCTGTATTTAAGGCTACAGCTAAATCTGCAATGGTATTGTCTTCAGTTTCGCCCGAACGGTGGGACATTACAGAAGTATATCCTGCATTCTTTGCCATGTTAACGGCCGCGATGGTCTCTGTAAGTGTACCTATTTGATTTACTTTAATCAAGATGGAATTGGCGATTCCATTTTCAATTCCTCTTGAAAGGCGCTCTACATTGGTCACAAAAAGGTCATCTCCTACCAACTGTACTTTATCACCCACTTTATCTGTCAACATCTTCCAACCGTCCCAATCGTTTTCATCCATACCATCTTCAATGGAGATTATTGGATATTTTTCGCACAAATCTGCAAGATATTGAGCTTGTTCTTCGGATGTTCTTACCACTCCACTGTCTCCTTCAAACTTGGTGTAGTCATATTTTCCATCCACATAAAACTCAGCGGAAGCACAGTCCAAGGCAATCATAACATCATCACCCAATTTGTATCCAGCTTTATCTACAGCTTTAGCGATAGTATCCAAGGCATCTTCCGTTCCACCTTCCAAGGTTGGTGCAAAACCACCTTCATCCCCTACAGCAGTGCTTAAACCTCTATCGTGCAATACCTTTTTTAGGTTGTGGAAAATCTCAGTTCCCATTTGCATGGAGTGGCTGAAATCTTTTGCTTTTACAGGCATTACCATAAATTCCTGGAATGCAATCGGAGCATCGGAGTGAGAGCCTCCATTGATAATGTTCATCATGGGCACTGGCAACGTATTGGCGCTTACGCCACCTACATAGCGATATAGTGGCATTCCCAGTTCTTCAGCTGCAGCTTTTGCTGCGGCCAAGGAAACCCCTAAAATTGCATTAGCACCCAGTTTTGATTTGTTCGGCGTACCGTCCAAATCCATCATGGTCGCATCAATATAGTTTTGTTCAAATACGGAAGTACCCACCAATTCTTCAGCAATAATGGTGTTTACATTATTGACTGCTTTGCCAACTCCTTTTCCCATAAAAGAGTCTCCACCATCACGTAATTCTACTGCCTCGTGTTCCCCTGTTGATGCTCCTGAAGGCACAGCTGCCCTTCCCATAACTCCGTTTTCTGTGATTACATCCACTTCTACGGTTGGGTTCCCTCGTGAATCTAATATCTGTCTAGCATGAATGTTGATGATTATACTCATATTGAAGCAATTTATTTGGTTGAAATTAATTTGGCTAATATATGAAAAGACAGTCTTTCAGGCTTCATTTAAAACAGAATAAAGCCCGCTTAATACCCTAAAAACAAACTACATCGTTTTAGTTGCGTCCAGTTTGAATCACTTCAAAAAACTGGTCGAACAAATAGTCGGCATCATGGGGTCCAGGGCTAGCTTCTGGGTGATATTGAACAGAGAATACATCCTTGTCCTTCATCTTGATTCCCGCCACTGTATTATCATTTAAATGTACATGGGTAATTTCCAAATCCTTATTTGCCTCCGTTTCTTCCCTATTTATGGCAAAACCGTGATTCTGGGACGTAATTTCACCTTTTCCAGTAACTAGATTCAAAACAGGGTGATTGATACCTCTATGTCCATTGTACATTTTGTATGTAGACACCCCATTCGCCAAGGCCAAAACTTGATGGCCCAAACAAATTCCGAACAATGGTTTATCGGATTGTATCATTTCCTTGGCAGTGGATATAGCATCGCTTAGCGGCTCTGGGTCACCAGGTCCGTTGGAAATAAAATATCCATCAGGATTCCATTCCGCCATTTCTGAAAAAGATGTGTTATAGGGAAAGACTTTAATGTAGGCCCCTCTTTTTGCCAGGTTACGTAGAATATTCTTTTTGATACCGATATCCAAGGCCGAAATCTTTATTTCTGAATTCTCATCCCCATAATAATAGGGTTCTTTGGTAGATACCTTGGAAGACAATTCCAAACCTTCCATACTGGGCACTTGCTTCAATTCTTCCTTAAGTGCATCTATCTCATCCACTCGAGTGGAAATTAAAGCATTCATAGCACCGTTATCCCGAATGTAGCTGACCAAGGCACGGGTATCTACATCAGATATGGCGAACAAATCATTCTTATCCAAAAATTCCAACAAGCTCATATCCGCACCTGGGCGCGAATACTCATAGCTAAAGTTTTTACAGATAAGTCCAGCAATCTTGGTACCATCGGATTCCACTTCATCACTCATTGTACCGTAGTTTCCAATATGGGCATTGGTAGTTACCATAAGTTGTCCGTAATACGAAGGGTCCGTGAATATTTCCTGATATCCGGTCATCCCCGTATTGAAACAAACTTCGCCTACAGCGGTTCCTTCTTTCTTTCCTACAGACTTACCATAAAAGATGGTTCCGTCTGCCAACAATATGAGTGCTTTCTTTTTTGAGTGGTATTTCATAGCCCGTTAAAAAATTTCAATTTCACAAAAGAACATAAAAAAAGGATACGTTTTCACGTATCCTTTTTCTACTATTCCATAAGTTAATAACATAGTTATTATTCTTCTGAATCGTCTTCTTTAGTTTCAACAACTGGAGCTGCAGCTTCAACCTTTTTAGCCCCACCTCTTCTACTTCTTCTAGTAGTTTTCTTCTTGGTAGACTTACCAGCGTTGTACAATTCGTTGAAATCAACCAATTCGATAAGCGCCATATCTGCGTTGTCCCCAAGTCGGTTCCCCAACTTGATGATACGAGTATACCCGCCTGGCCTGTCAGCTACTTTTTCCGCTACCTCACCAAAAAGTTCAGTAACTGCATGCTTATTTCTCAAGTTGCTAAATACAACTCTTCGGTTATGCATACCCTTTTCAGCTGTTTGGTTATTCTCCGTCTTTGATTTTGTAATCAAGGGCTCAATAAATTGCTTAAGCGCTTTGGCTTTAGCAACTGTAGTGTTGATACGCTTGTGTTCAATCAAAGAACAGGCCATATTGGCCAACATCGCTTTTCTATGCGCTGCTGTCCTTCCTAAATGGTTGAATTTTTTTCCGTGTCTCATTGTCTTTGTTTTATCATCTTGCTACCGGACCCAAATTTCTTGGGGAGCAAAATATGATTACTTAATCTTTGTCTAATTTGTATTTGGACAAATCCATTCCAAATTGAAGACCTTTGTTGATAACCAACTCCTCCAATTCAGTAAGTGATTTTTTACCAAAGTTTCTGAACTTCATCAAATCGTTCTTGTTGAAAGAAACCAAGTCACCTAAAGTGTCTACTTCAGCAGCTTTCAAACAGTTCAATGCACGTACAGACAAATCCATATCGACCAATTTGGTCTTCAATAGCTGACGCATGTGTAAGGACTCTTCATCATACGTCTCTGTTTGTGCAATCTCATCAGCTTCCAAAGTGATACGCTCATCAGAGAACAACATGAAGTGGTGAATCAACACCTTGGCTGCTTCTGTCAATGCATCTTTAGGATGAATGGAACCATCAGTAACGATTTCAAAAACCAATTTTTCATAATCGGTCTTTTGCTCTACCCTGAAGTTCTCAATGCTGTACTTTACATTCTTTACAGGAGTATATACTGAATCCACAGCAATACTACCAAGAGGAGCATTGGACTTTTTGTTCTCTTCTGCAGGAACATATCCACGTCCTTTTTCTATGATAACCTCCAAATTGATACTCACTTTGGGGTCCATGTTACAAATGACCAAATCTGGGTTCAATACTTGATACCCAGAGATAAATTTCTGGAAATCACCAGCGGTCAATTGTTCTTTTCCACTTACTGAAACTGAAACGGTTTCGCTCTCAACATCATCAATCTGTCTTTTGAAACGTACTTGTTTCAGATTCAATATCATTTCTGTTACATCTTCCACTACACCGGGAATAACAGAAAACTCGTGCTCAACACCATCAATACGAACTGAGGTGATGGCAAATCCCTCTAAAGAGGAAAGCAAAACTCTACGCAATGCATTTCCAACAGTTAATCCATAACCAGGTTCCAAAGGGCGAAATTCAAATTTCCCTTCGAAATCTGTTGAATCTATCATTATAACTTTATCGGGCTTCTGAAAATTAAGTAATGCCATATTGGACTAATGTTGATTTTATTTAGAGTATAACTCGACTATTAACTGCTCTTTGATATTTTCAGGAATCTGAAGTCTTTCGGGAACAGTTACAAAAGTACCTTCCTTTTTTTCTGAGTTCCAAGTAATCCATTCGTATACGCTACTGTTAGCGGCCAAAGAATCGTCAATGGCTTGAACGGATTTTGATTTTTCACGTACTCCCACAACATCACCTGCTCTTAAGGAATAGGAAGGAATATTTACAATCTCGCCGTTTACGGTTATGTGTCTGTGGGAAACCAGCTGTCTGGCTCCACGTCTTGATGGAGCAATACCCATTCTGTAGACTACGTTATCCAAACGGGATTCGCACAATTGCAACAATACCTCACCGGTTACCCCATCGCGTCTTTTAGCTTCTGTAAACAGATTTCTAAACTGACGCTCCAAAATACCATAGGTATATTTTGCCTTTTGCTTTTCCATCAACTGGATTGCGTATTCCGATTTCTTACCACGGCGTCTGTTGTTACCGTGTTGCCCTGGAGGGTAATTTTTCTTTTCGAACGACTTATCGTCTCCGAAAATCGCTTCTCCAAACTTCCTAGCGATTTTTGTTTTTGGTCCTGTGTATCTTGCCATCTTTTTTATTTTTTGAAAATGCGATTATGAATTAAGGCTTATCCTTCGATAATCTCTTTGCACCTTCAAGGCCGAAAGGCCGTTAGTAAATAAATAATTAAACTCTTCTTCTTTTTGGAGGTCTACAACCGTTGTGCGGTAGTGGTGTAACATCCACAATTTCGGTAACTTCAATACCGGAGTTATGAATGGTACGGATTGCAGATTCTCTACCATTTCCTGGTCCTTTGACATATACTTTTACTTTGCGAAGACCTGCTTCGTGTGCTACTTTGGCACAATCTTCGGCAGCAACCTGGGCAGCGTAAGGGGTGTTCTTTTTAGAACCTCTAAAGCCCATTTTTCCCGCAGAAGACCAAGAGATTACGTCTCCCTTTTTATTTGTCAAAGAGATAATGATATTGTTGAAAGAAGCTACTACGTGAGCCTCACCTGTAGACTCAACGATTACTTTACGCTTCTTTGCTGTTTTTGTATTTGCTTTTGCCATATTTTTTAGTTTCTAGCTGTTAGTTCTTTGTTATTGGAATCCTAGACTTTTACATTTCAAACAGATTCTTCTAACGCCTGAATACTAATGACTGCTATCTATTATTATTTAGTTGCTTTTTTCTTGTTCGCAACTGTTTTACGCTTTCCTTTTCTTGTCCTAGAGTTGTTCTTGGTACGCTGACCTCTTAATGGTAATCCGGATCTGTGACGAATTCCACGGTAACAACCGATGTCCATCAATCGCTTGATGTTCAACTGGGTCTCGGAACGAAGCTCACCTTCAATAGTATAGCTGGAAACTGCTTCCCTGATTCGTCCGATTTCGTCATCGTTCCAATCAGAAACCTTGGTATCCTCGCTTACTTGCGCTCTTTCCAAAATTTCTTTGGCTCTACTTTTCCCTACTCCGTAGATATAGGTAAGTGAAATAATGCCTCGCTTTTGTTTTGGTATGTCTACACCTGCAATTCTTGCCATAACTACCCTTGTCTTTGTTTAAATCTAGGATTCTTTTTGTTGATTACATACAATCTGCCCTTTCTGCGAACTATCTTGCAATCGGCACTTCTTTTCTTTATGGATGCTCTTACTTTCATCGTATTAGTATCTATACGTAATTCTTGCTTTTGTTAAATCATATGGACTCATTTCCAACTTTACCTTATCTCCTGGAAGTAGCTTGATGTAGTGCATACGCATTTTTCCAGAGATATGAGCCGTAACCACGTGTCCATTTTCCAGTTCTACCCGAAACATAGCATTGGATAATGCCTCGATAATAGTTCCGTCTTGTTCTATTGCCGCTTGCTTCGCCATAGGTTATGCTACTTTTCTGTTTTTACCTGTTTTCATTAGACCATCATAATGTCTGTTCAACAAATATGAATTTACTTGCTGAACGGTATCGATAGCCACACCTACCATAATCAATAGGGAGGTTCCTCCGTAAAACAATGCCCAACCCGCTTGAACGTCCATCAACTTAACCACAACCGCTGGCAAAACCGCCAACAAAGCCAAGAAGATAGAACCTGGGAAGGTTATTAACGACATAATCTTATCTAAGAAATCACCTGTTTCTTTGCCTGGGCGAATTCCTGGGATAAACCCTCCGCTTCTTTTTAAGTCATCTGCCATTTTGTTGGTAGGAACTGTTATCGCCGTATAGAAATACGTGAAAATGATAATCAACACTCCAAACAAAATGTTGTATGCCAATCCAAAAATATCCGCGAATTGAACCTCCATCCATTGTCCTGCAGCCGTATCATTAAATGTTCTTCCTATAAGGCTGGGAGCAAACATAATTGCTTGTGCAAAAATGATTGGCATTACTCCAGAGGCATTCAACTTTAATGGAATATATTGTCTAGACCCCATCATGTTCTTTTCATATCCTCCAGAAGCCGTTCTTCTAGCGTATTGAACCGGTACTTGACGAATAGCCATTACCAATAGTACACTTGCCAAGATTACCAAGAACCAGATGATTACTTCAATCAACATGAACATGATTCCACCCGTATTATTAGTAGTTCTTGAGATAAATTCCTGAACAAAGGACTGAGGCATTGTTGCTATGATACCAATCATAATCAACAAAGAAATACCATTACCAATTCCTTTATCCGTTATTTTTTCACCCAACCACATCGCGAAGATGGTACCTGTAACCAGTATGATTACAGAAGGAATAATGAAGTCAAGACCTTTACCAAGAACGAAAGCACTTTCAGGAACACCCAAAGCACTCAATCCGTACAAATATGCCGGAGCCTGAACCACACAAATACCAATAGTCAACCATCGTGTGATTTGGTTTATGGTCTTTCTACCACTTTCTCCTTCCTTTTGTAGTTTCTGAAGATAAGGAATGGCTATTCCCATCAATTGAACCACAATAGATGCAGAGATATAAGGCATAATTCCCAAAGCAAAAACAGAAGCATTGGCAAAAGCCCCTCCCGTAAAGGCATTAAGAATACCTAAAATACCTTGTTCCGTATTGGACGATAGTTCCGCTAATTGTGCAGTATCAATACCAGGAAGTACTACCTGTGCTCCAAAACGGTACACCAAAAGTAGACCCAAGGTAACCAAGATGCGTTGTCTCAGCTCCTCAATTTTCCAGATATTCGATATGGTCTCTACAAATTTCTTCATGCGTTGTTCTTATAAACTTATTGCTTCACCTCCTGCAGCCTCGATTGCCGCTTTGGCAGAAGCAGTAAATTTATGTACTGATATTTTCAATGAAGCCTTAAGCTCCCCGTTTCCTAAAATCTTAACCAAGTCATTCTTGTGGGCCAAACGGTTTTCCACCAAAGTATCTAAAGTCACTTCTTTCTTCACAATACCTTTGTCCACCAACTCTTGCAACTTGCTCAAGTTTACGCCTTGGTACTCTTTTCGGTTAATGTTCTTGAAACCGAATTTAGGCACACGGCGTTGTAACGGCATCTGACCTCCTTCAAAACCAATCTTCTTGGAATATCCAGATCTAGACTTTGCACCTTTGTGTCCTCTTGTAGATGTACCACCCTTTCCAGAGCCTTCTCCTCTACCTACACGTTTTCCTTCTTTATGTACAGCACCTTCGGCTGGTTTAAGATTATGCAATTCCATTACAAACTATTTTTAAGCTTCCTCTGTGGAAACCAAGTGTTTTACTTTATCAATCATTCCAAGGATACTTGGCGTTGAATCGTGCTCAACAACCTGTCCTATTTTACGAAGTCCCAAAGCCTCCAGTGTTCTTTTCTGGTTTTGTGGTCTTTTGATGCTGCTTCGTACTTGTTTTACCTTAATCTTTGCCATGCTATCCTCTATTTATCCTTTAAAGACTTTTTCCAAGGAAATTCCTCTTTGATTGGCAACTGTTCGGGCTCCTCTCAATTGAAGAAGGGCGTCAAATGTTGCTTTTACCACATTATGTGGATTGGAAGAACCTTGTGATTTTGATAGTACATCGTGCACACCTACTGCTTCCAATACCGCACGTACGGCACCACCGGCAATAACCCCGGTACCCTGTGATGCAGGTTGGATATATACTCGCGCACCACCATACTTACCTTTTTGTTCGTGTGGCAATGTACCTTTGTTCAAAGGAATTCGTACCAAATTCTTTTTAGCATCCTCTATCGCTTTAGCAATGGCAGTGGCAACTTCTTTGGATTTACCCAAACCGTGACCTACAACACCATTCTCATCTCCTACAACAACTATGGCAGAAAATCCGAATGCACGTCCACCTTTGGTTACCTTGGTAACTCTTTGAACTCCAACCAAACGATCTTTCAATTCCAGACCCCCTGGTTTAACTATTTCTACATTTTTATACTTCCCGTACATCGTTATTAGAATTTAAGTCCTGCTTCTCTGGCGCCTTCAGCCAATGATTTTACTCTTCCGTGATATAGGTTTCCTCCTCTATCAAAAGCAACAGTATCGATACCTATTTTTTTTGCTTTTTCTGCAATTGCCTTTCCAACGGAAGCAGCAACATCAGATTTTGTGCCTTTGGCATCAATTTCTTTGTCTCTGGAGGACACAGCAGCCAATGTAACACCTTTGTTGTCATCTATCAATTGCGCATAGATTTCCTTGTTGCTTCGAAAAATAGACAATCTGGGTCTAGTTTCTGTTCCGAAGGAAATCTTACGTATTCTTCTTCGTATTCTTAACTTTCTGTCAGTCTTGGATAATTTCATTGTACTACGTATTACGCTGATTTACCTGCTTTTCTTCTTAATTGCTCACCAACAAACTTGACACCTTTTCCTTTGTAAGGCTCCGGCTTACGGAAAGAACGGATTTTAGCCGCTACTTGCCCAACCAATTGCTTGTCATGGGATGTCAACTTTACGATAGGATTTTTTCCTTTCTCAGAAACCGTCTCAATTTTGACCTCGGGAGCAATATCTAAAACTATATTGTGAGAAAAACCAAGGGCTAAATCCAATTTTTGTCCTTGATTGCTGGCACGATATCCAACACCAACCAACTCCAATTCTTTGGTCCAACCTTTGGAAACGCCATCAATCATGTTGGCAATTAAAGCACGATATAATCCATGCTTCGCTTTATGCTCCTTGGAATCTGAAGGTCTTTCTAAAACTACATTACCTTCTTCAACCTTAATGGCAACTCCTGAAAATTCTTGTGTCAATTCTCCAAGTTTACCTTTTACAGTAACCGTACCCTCGCTTACTTCTACAGTAACAGCTTCTGGGATTGAGACTGGATTGTTACCTATTCTTGACATTTCTTTACTCTTTTATCATTAATAAACGTAGCACAATACTTCGCCACCTACGTTCTCTTGCTTGGCTTGCTTGCTAGTCATAACCCCGTGAGAAGTTGAAACAATGGCAATACCCAAACCGTTCAATACTCTAGGCAGTTCTCCAGAACCCGCATACTTGCGAAGTCCCGGTTTACTTACCCTCTGAATTTTTTTTATCACAGGTTCTTTGGTAAACTTATCGTATTTCAATGCGATCTTAATGTTTCCTTGAACCTCATTCTCTTCAAACTTATAGCTCAAAATGAATCCTTGATCAAAAAGGATTTTTGTCATTTGTTGCTTCAAGTTAGAAGCTGGAATGTTCACTACCCTATGACCTGCCTTGCTGGCATTTCTAATTCTGGTCAGATAATCTGAAATTGGATCTGTAAGCATTTCTTTTCTTTATATCGGTTTACCAACTAGCCTTTTTAACTCCTGGAATCAAGCCTTGATTGGCCATCTCTCTAAAGGTTACCCTTGAAATACCAAAAGTTCTCATATACCCTCTAGGTCTTCCTGTCAATTTACAACGGTTGCGCATTCTTACCGGAGAAGCGTTCTTTGGAAGCTTTTGCAATGCTTCATAATCTCCTGCTTCTTTCAAAGCTTTGCGCTTTGCTGCGTATTTGGCTACCGTTTTTGCCCTTTTTCTTTCACGGGCTTTCATTGATTCCTTGGCCATATTAGTTCTTTTTAAAGGGTACTCCCAATTCGCTTAATAATGATTTTGCTTCTTTGTCCGTCTTTGCAGAGGTAACAAAGGTGATATCCATTCCGTTGATTCTATTGATTTTATCAATATTTATTTCAGGAAAGATAATTTGTTCTGTAACGCCCAAGTTGTAATTTCCTCTTCCATCAAAACCATTAGCTTTTACACCTTGGAAATCACGAACCCTTGGTAGAGCAGTAGTAATCAATCTATCTAAAAACTCATACATGCGCTCTCCTCTCAAAGTTACTTTAGCACCGATTGGCATACCTTTTCTCAACTTGAAAGAAGCAACATCTTTCTTAGACATTGTTGCTACTGCTTTTTGACCCGTGATATTGGTAAGTTCCTCTACCGCGTGGTCAATTAATTTTTTATCTGAAACTGCAGCACCAACACCTCGGCTTACTACAATCTTTTCCAACTTAGGAACCTGCATAATGTTCTTGTATCCGAATTCTTCGGAAAGAGCTTTCATCACGCGCTCCTTATATTCTTGCTTAAGTCTAGGAATGTAACTCATAACTAAAGTACTTCATTGGATTTTTTAGCAACACGTACCTTTTTCCCGTCTCTCACTTCGTAACCTACTCTGGTTGCATCTCCAGATTTTGGGTCAATTAATGAAAGGTTTGAAATATGGATAGGTGCTTCTTTTTTCACAATTCCTCCCTGAGGATTCTGAGCGCTTGGCTTCTCGTGCTTAGATACCATATTGATACCTTCCACGATGGCCTTATTCTTTTCACGGTCTAATTGCACCACTTTTCCTTCTGACCCTTTATGGTCTCCGGCAGTAACTATAACCGTATCCCCTGTTTTTATCTTTAATTTCATCTCTCTATCTACTTTTTAAAGTACCTCTGGGGCCAATGAAACAATTTTCATGAACTGTTTGTCCCTAAGCTCTCTTGCTACAGGTCCAAAAACACGGGTTCCTCGCATCTCTCCGGTAGGGTTCAATAATACACATGCGTTATCATCGAAACGGATGTAAGAACCATCAGGTCTTCTTACTTCTTTTTTGGTTCGCACTACAACAGCTGTAGAAACTGACCCTTTTTTTATAGTTCCATTAGGAGTAGCTTCCTTTACGGTAACTACAATTTTATCTCCCAATGAAGCGTATCTTCTTTTTGTTCCTCCCAGAACGCGGATGGTCAACACTTCTTTTGCACCAGTGTTATCCGCAACTTTTAATCTAGATTCTTGTTGTACCATGATTACTTAGCTCTTTCAAGGATTTCAACCAATCTCCAGCATTTTGTCTTGCTCAATGGTCGGGTTTCCATTATTTTAACAGTGTCACCTTCGTTGCAGTCATTCTTTTCATCATGGGCAACATATTTTTTGGTTTTCAAAACGAATTTCCCATACATTGGGTGCTTTACTCGTTTTACTTCAGAAACCACAATGGATTTCTCCATTTTGTTACTGGTAACTACCCCTATTCTTTCTTTTCTTAAGTTTCTTTTTTCCATAAGGCAAAACCAATTATTGTACTTCCCTTTTAGTTAATTCTGTTGCCAATCGAGCCACAGTTTTTCTTGTACTGCGTATCTGCATAGGATTCTCCAATGGTGTCACAGCATGAGCCATTTTAAGGTCTTCGTGCTGTTTTTTCAGCTCGGCAAGCTTTTCTCTAAGCTCTTCTACCGAAAGTTCTTTTATTTCTGACTGTTTCATTTTCTTACCCATTAAAAGATTAAGCGGAATAATCCCTTGCAACAACAAACTTAGTCTTCACTGGCAACTTCTGAGCCGCCAAACGAAGTGCTTCTTTAGCAATGTCATGTGGTACTCCGGCAACCTCGAACATGATTCGTCCAGGCTTAACAACGGCCACCCAATATTCTGGGGCACCTTTACCTTTACCCATACGTACCTCAAGAGGCTTTTTAGTAATAGGCTTGTCCGGGAAAATTTTAATCCACAATTGACCCTGTCTTTTCATATATCTTGTCGCAGCAATACGTGCAGCCTCTATCTGACGGGCCGTGATGAAGTGTGAATCCAAAGATTTGATACCGAACATTCCATTGGAAAGTTGGTGACCTCTTTGGGAATTCCCCTTCATTCTTCCCTTCTGCGCTTTACGAAACTTTGTTCTTTTTGGCTGTAACATGTTTCCTTTACTTTATCTTAATTACTTTCTGCGGCGTTGTTGTCTCTTTCCTCCACCATCTTGCTTACCACCTTTTCCTTGGCTCTTGGATAATCCTACCAATGGGGAAAGCTCTCTTTTTCCGTATACCTCACCTTTCATAATCCATACCTTGATTCCCAATCTACCATAGGTAGTGTGGGCCTCAACTAGGGCATAATCCACATCCGCTCTAAATGTTGACAATGGAATTCTACCTTCTTTATAGGATTCAGAACGTGCCATTTCAGCACCATTCAAACGTCCAGAAATTTGAATTTTAATTCCTTCAGCATTCATCCGAATTGCAGCTGCAATAGCCATTTTGATGGCTCTACGGTAAGAAATTCTACTTTCAATCTGTCTTGCAACACTCGCAGCAACCAAGTTGGCATCCAACTCTGGCCTTTTAATTTCATGAATGTTGATTTGAACCTCTTTGTTGGTGATTTTCTTAAGCTCTTCCTTAAGCTTATCTACCTCTTGTCCACCTTTACCGATAATGATACCAGGACGAGCCGTGGTAATAGTAATGGTGATTAATTTTAAGGTTCTTTCTATAATTACCCTAGACACACTGGCTTTAGCCAAACGTGCATGGATGTATTTTCTGATTTTGTCATCCTCAGCCAGCTTATCGCCGTAATCATTACCGCCGTACCAGTTGGATTCCCATCCTCTGATAATTCCTAAGCGATTTCCTATCGGATTGGTCTTCTGTCCCATAATTCTGTTCTAGCTTTGAACGTTATTGTTAGCTTCCAATACCAAGGTTACATGGTTGGAACGTTTTCTAATTCTATGCGCTCTACCCTGAGGTGCTGGACGCAATCTTTTCAACATTGTACCCCCGTCTACACGGATTTCTTTGATGAAAAGGTCTGCATCTTCAATACTAGCTTCCTCATTCTTAGCTTCCCAATTGGCAATAGCGGAAAGCAATAGTTTCTCCAATCTTCTTGATGCCTCTTTTTGGTTGAATCTTAAAATAGCCAAAGCCATTTCAATTTGCTTTCCTCTAATAAGGTCAGCTACCAGTCGCATTTTTCTTGGCGAAGTTGGGCAATTGTTCAACTTTGCAAAAGCAAGTTGCTTTTTTTCAGCCTTGATTCTTTCGGCCATTTGTCTTTTACGAACTCCCATTGCTTACTTACTTTTTACCTTTGTTTTTAGCTCCTGCATGACCTCTAAAAGATCGTGTAGGTGAAAATTCTCCTAGTTTGTGACCTACCATGTTCTCAGTAACATACACAGGAACAAATTGTCTCCCGTTGTGCACTGCAATGGTTTGTCCTACGAAATCAGGAGTAATCATTGAAGCTCTTGACCAAGTTTTGATCACGGTCTTCTTTCCTGATTCTATATTGTTCTGTACTTTCTTTTCCAGACTGTGGTGAACGTATGGTCCTTTTTTTAATGAACGTGCCATTTCTCTTTACTTTTATTTCTTTCTACGTTCTACAATGTATCTATTGGAATCTTTGGTCTTAGAACGAGTTCTAAATCCTTTAGCAGGAATACCGTTCTTCGATCTTGGGTGACCTCCGGAAGCCCTTCCTTCACCACCACCCATTGGGTGATCAACTGGGTTCATAGCTACTGGCCTAGTTCTTGGTCTTCTACCTAACCATCTGCTTCTACCTGCTTTACCAGATACCAACAATTGGTGGTCAGAGTTTGAAACTGCTCCGACCGTAGCTAAACAATTAGCCAATATCATTCGAGTTTCACCAGAAGGCAATTTAATGGTGACAAACTTTCCATCTTTCGCCATCAATTGTGCAAAAGTACCAGCACTTCTAGCAATAACAGCACCTTGACCTGGACGAAGTTCGATACAAGAAATAATTGTACCTAAAGGAATTTCGCTCAATGGCAATGCGTTACCAATTTCTGGAGCAGACTTAGAACCAGAAGAAATCTTTTGGCCCACTTGCAATCCATTTTGTGCAATCACATATCGCTTCTCTCCATCTTTGTACTCCACCAATGCGATGAATGCTGTTCTGTTGGGATCGTATTGGATAGAAACTACAGTAGCTTCAACACCTTGCTTATCTCTTTTGAAATCGATAATACGATACCTTCTTTTATGACCCCCACCTCTATGGCGCATTGTCATTTTTCCTTGACTGTTCCTACCACCCGACTTTTTTAACGGAGCGATCAAACTCTTCTCCGGCTTATCAGTAGTAATCGCGTCAAATCCGTTTACTACTCTAAAACGCTGTCCAGGGGTTATCGGTTTTAATTTTCTAACTGACATCTCTTGTCCTTATAGATTGCTGTAAAAATCAATAATATCTCCTTCGGCAACATCCACAATCGCTTTTTTCAAAGCGTTGGTTTTACCGTGTTGGATACCTGTTTTTGTATATCTAGATTTACGGGTTGGACCGTAATTCATAGTTCTTACTTTTTCCACAGATACACCATAAGTGGCCTCAACCGCTTCTTTAATCTGGATTTTGTTGGCATTGGGGTCAACATAGAATCCATAACGATTGAAAAGCTCGCTATCCGCGGTCATTTTTTCCGTAATGATTGGCTTTATCAACACACTCATGATACTCTTATTTCTTTAAGTTCGATTCAATTCCTTCCAAAGCACTCTCAGTCAACACAATACTATTAGCATTTACTATTTTATAAGTGTTCAATTCAGAACTGTTGATTACTTCAGAACGCTCTAAGTTTCTTGAAGACAAGTACACATTATCATTAGCACCTCCCAATACAACCAAGGATTTGTTGTTCTCAATCCCCAAGGAAGTCAAAAACGATACAAAATCTTTTGTTTTGGGAGCTTCAAAATTGAAATCCTCGACCACAACCAAAGATTTCGCTTTAGTTTTCTGGCTAAGTGCAGATTTTCTAGCCAAACGCTTCACATTTTTGTTAAGCTTTTGGGTGTAATCTTTAGGTCTTGGACCGAAGATTCTACCACCACCTCTAAACACAGGAGACTTAATACTACCCGCACGAGCAGTACCTGTCCCTTTTTGTTTTTTGATTTTTCTGGTACTTCCGGTAATCTCAGCTCTTTCTTTCGCTTTGTGATTACCTTGTCTTTGGTGAGCTAAATACTGCTTAACATCCAAATAAATGGCATGTTCGTTAGGCTCTATTGCGAAAACATCATCTGAAAGGTCAACCTTTCTTCCTGTCTCTTTTCCGGTAATATCTAAAATTGCTACCTTCATTACTTCTCGATTGTTACGTAAGCATTTTTATGACCTGGAACAGCACCTTTCACAACGATTAGGTTTTTCTCAGGAACCACTTTCAATACTTTCAAGTTTTGAACTGTAACTCTTTCTCCTCCCATTCTTCCGGCCATTTTCATGCCTTTGAAAACACGAGCAGGATATGATGCAGCTCCAATGGAACCAGGAGCTCTTAATCTATTGTGTTGACCGTGCGTTGCTTGTCCAACACCACCAAAGCCGTGTCTTTTAACAACACCTTGAAATCCTTTTCCTTTTGATGTTCCTATAACATCAACAAATTCTCCTTCATTAAAAAGGTCAACACCTACGGTATCACCTAATTTAAACTCACCTTCAAAATCACGGAATTCAACGACTTTCTTCTTTGGAGAAGCACCTGCTTTTTTTGCATGGCCCAATTCGGCCTTGTTTGCACGTCTTTCTGCCTTGTCATCGAAACCGAGCTGAAGGGCACTGTACCCGTCTACCTCTTCGGTTCTGACTTGGGTAACCACACATGGCCCTACTTCCAAGACAGTGCATGGAATGTTTTTTCCATTCTCGTCAAAGATGCTGGTCATGCCGATTTTCTTTCCTATTAACCCAGACATATTATTTGTTATTAATTATTCACTTTTAAAGGCCAATTTCTTGGCAAAAAAATTGGGTCAAAGAAAAGATTCTGTGACCCAGATATTTTTTCTTTTTCCCGTTTTTCCTTCGCACGCAGCTCAGGACATGTTTACCCTTTTTCTCAAAGGGCGTGCAAATCTACACTTTTATTTCGACTTCTACACCACTTGGAAGCTCTAATTTCATTAAAGCATCAATAGTTTTTGAAGAAGAACTATAAATATCAAGCAATCTCTTATAAGAACTTAATTGGAATTGCTCTCTAGATTTCTTGTTCACGTGAGGTGAACGCAAAACTGTAAATATCTTTTTATGTGTTGGTAATGGAATTGGTCCAGTTACAACAGCACCTGTTGTCTTTACTGTTTTCACAATTTTCTCAGCAGATTTATCCACCAAATTGTGGTCATAAGACTTTAATTTAATTCTAATTTTTTGACTCATCTTGCTGAAAAATTAAGCGGTTACTCCTTTTACTGATTTAATAACTTCTTCTGCAATATTGGTTGGAGTTTCTGCATAGTGCGAAAATTCCATAGTTGAAGTTGCTCTACCAGAAGACAATGTTCTTAATGATGTAACATAACCAAACATTTCTGATAAAGGCACCTCACCCTTAACCACTTTGGAACCAGCTCTATCACTCATATCACTAATAGTTCCTCTTCGTCTGTTAAGGTCACCAACTATGTCTCCCATGTTTTCTTCAGGTGTTAACACCTCAATTTTCATGATAGGCTCCATCAATACAGATCTTGCAGATTTAGCTGCAGCTTTGTATCCCATTTTTGCAGCCAATTCAAAGGAAAGTGAATCAGAATCCACAGGGTGGAAAGAACCATCCTTCAAAGTAACCTTCATACTATCCATCTCAAATCCAGCCAAAGGACCATTCTTCATAGCCTCTTTGAATCCTTTTTCTACTGACGGAATATATTCTTTAGGAATGTTACCTCCCTTAATAGTATTTACAAATTCCAATCCCACTACTTCATCACCAGCAGGCTCCATAGTAAAGACAATATCTGCAAACTTACCGCGACCACCAGACTGTTTCTTGTAGACCTCTCTGTGGTCAGCAGACTGTGTAATCGCTTCTTTGTACTCCACTTGAGGTTGCCCTTGGTTCACCTCAACTTTAAACTCTCGACGCAAACGATCAACAATGATATCCAGGTGAAGCTCACCCATACCAGAAATGATTGTCTGACCAGAAGCCTCATCAGTCTTAACCTGGAACGTTGGATCTTCCTCAGCTAACTTAGCTAAAGACATCCCCAATTTATCTACATCAGCTTTCGTTTTAGGCTCAACTGCAATACCGATTACAGGGTCAGGAAAGTCCATACTTTCAAGAACGATAGGATGTTTCTCAGAAGACATGGTATCCCCTGTTTTGATATCCTTAAACCCTACAGCCGCACCAATATCTCCAGCTTCAATATATTCAATCGCATTCTGCTTATTAGAGTGCATTTGATAAATACGAGAGATACGCTCTTTTTTTCCTGAACGGTTGTTCAAGATATAAGAACCTGCATCCAAGCGACCAGAATATGCTCTAAAGAATGCCAAGCGACCTACGAAAGGATCCGTAGCAATCTTAAATGCTAAAGCAGAGAAAGGCTCTTTTGGATCTGGCTTTCTAGTGATTTCTTCACCAGTATCAGGGTTGGTACCTACGATATCATCCTTATCTATAGGCGATGGTAAGTAACGACAAACAGCATCCAATAGGAATTGAACTCCCTTGTTTTTGAAAGAAGAACCACAAATCATAGGAATGATAGCTCTATCCATAACAGCAGCTCTCAATGCAGCATGCACTTCTTCTTCAGTAATGGAATCTTCATCTTCGAAGAATTTTTCCATTAATTCCTCATCATATTCTGCTACCGCTTCAATTAAAGCAGCTCTATACTCCTTTACCTCATCTTGCATTTCAGCAGGGATATCGATAACATCAAATGTAGAACCGAAGTTCTCATCATGCCATACAATAGCTCTGTTCTTTGCCAAATCCACGATTCCTTTGAAATCTGCTTCTTCACCAATTGGCAAAACAATTGGAACTGCATTAGAGCCCAACATTGTTTTAACCTGGTTACAAACCATTAAGAAGTTAGATCCTTGGCGGTCCATTTTATTTACAAAACCAATCCGTGGTACTTTATAGTTATCCGCTAATCTCCAGTTTGTCTCAGACTGAGGCTCAACACCATCAACCGCACTAAACAAGAAAACCAATCCGTCCAAAACACGCAGTGAACGGTTTACCTCAACCGTAAAGTCAACGTGTCCCGGAGTGTCAATGATATTAAAGTGGTATCCTTTTGCATCGGCTGTAGGTTTGCCATTCTCAGTAGGAAACTCCCATGTACAGGTTGTAGCAGCAGAAGTAATCGTAATACCACGCTCTTGTTCCTGTTCCATCCAGTCCATAGTAGCTGCACCATCATGAACCTCACCAATCTTGTGACTTACACCTGTATAAAAAAGAATACGCTCTGTAGTTGTGGTCTTACCAGCATCAATGTGAGCAGCAATACCAATATTCCTTGTATATTTTAAATCTCTTGCCATTTTATGAACTAGAATCTGAAGTGTGAGAATGCTTTATTGGCCTCTGCCATCTTGTGTGTATCCACTCTTTTCTTAACTGCAGCACCTTCTTCTTTGGAAGCCGCCAAAACCTCAGCAGCCAATTTTTGAGCCATGGATTTCTCATTACGCTTTCTAGCATAACTGATCAGCCACTTCATAGCAGTAGAAATCTTTCTATCTGGACGAATCTGCATGGGAATCTGGAACGTAGCTCCACCCACTCTTCTACTTCTCACCTCAACATGTGGCATAACATTGGAAAGAGCATCCTTCCAAAGCTCTAAAGCAGTTTTTTCTTCGTCTGTGTTTTTTTCATCAACGATGTCAATGGCATCGTAAAAAATTTTGTAGGCTACGGATTTTTTTCCGTCCCACATCATCATATTAACAAAACGAGTTACCAGCTGGTCATTGAACCTTGGGTCCGGCAACAACGGTCTTTTCTTTGCCTGTCTTTTTCTCATCTCTTCTTCTTAAAAGTGTTACTTACTTTTTAGGACGCTTTGCACCATACTTGGATCGTCGTTGGGTTCTTCCTGCAACACCTGCAGTATCCAAAGCCCCTCGAACGATATGATATCGCACACCAGGCAAATCCTTTACTCTTCCACCTCTTACCAATACTATCGAGTGTTCTTGGAGGTTGTGACCTTCTCCAGGGATATAGGCGTTTACTTCCTTACCATTAGTCAACCTAACCCGCGCAACTTTTCGCATTGCAGAGTTTGGTTTTTTAGGCGTAGTGGTGTAAACACGCGTACATACCCCTCTTCTTTGAGGACACGAATCCAAAGCAGCCGATTTACTCTTCTTGGTAATTGTGACTCTTCCTTTTCGTACTAATTGTGAAATTGTTGGCATTAAAATTTCTTTAAAAAATCAAAACAACCCTCGTTTTGAGGGGTGCAAATGTAGTGATAAACAACAATAAATCAAATCAAGTCTATTTTTTTTTGAATTTGAGCACATGCTTACCGAAGCAAACATGCAATTTTGAAGAATCACCAACTTGAAAATACTTTAAAATTTTCCTTTTTGAGTTTCAAAATAATCTCGGCAATAAATAGCACTCTTTTGATAAGATTTTAAAAACCATACCCTACTTCCGTTCTGTTTTTACAATCAAAAATTATAAGTGGTTTATACCTTAATGTATACCTCGACATTTTTCTTAAATCTTAAGATTGGAAAAACTTCTCAAACGAATTAAAACCGATCATTTTTATTAAATCCGCAAAAAGAAAGCTCCTGATTATTTTTTTTCTAATCATTATCTACTTTTTTGATTCCTTTTTAAATTCTTAAGGAATTCTAAAATTTTATCTAAAATCCTTTGGATTATTAACATGAAATTATGACTTTAGGCCCAGCTAATTCAAATAATTAAAGTAATGAGAACAAAACTTAATGGATTGTTAACGCTACTATTGGCGTTTGTTGTGCATCTATCCTTTGCACAAGACAAGACGATTTCAGGGACGGTCACGGATTCGGACGGCCTTCCGTTGCCTGGGGTTAACATTGTCGTAGAAGGTACCAGTAATGGTACTCAAACAGATTTTGATGGGAATTACTCCATTTCGGCGAGCGTGGGTCAAACCCTTCTTTTTACCTACATCGGTCAAAAAGAGGTTAGACGTACGGTTGGTGCCGGAAACACCGTCAATGTCCAAATGGAGGAGGATGCCCAGGCTCTTGAAGAGGTAATTGTTACTGCCCAGGGTATTAAAAGAGAAAAGCAAGCTCTTGGTTACGCGGTATCTGAAGTTGGAAGTGAAGACTTGGAACAACGTACTGAAGGTGATGTTGGTAGAGTTTTGACTGGTAAGGCTTCCGGTCTTAACATTACTCAGCAGAGTGGACTTTCCGGATCTGGAACAAACATTATCATTCGTGGGTTCAGTTCCTTTAGTGGAAGTAACCAACCATTATTTATTGTTGATGGTGTTCCTTTTGATAGTGGTACAAACAGTGTTGGTGGTACTGATGGAGATGCTGGAGATGATTTTATCGATGGTAACTCGGGTTCTAGCCGTTTCTTAGATTTAGATCCAAACAACATTGAAAGTGTTAACGTTCTTAAAGGTTTGGCTGCTGCCACACTTTATGGGACACTTGGACGAAACGGGGTTATTTTGATAACTACAAAAAACGGAGCTTCTACTGGAGCAGTGAAGAAAAATGAGATTACTGTAACTTCTTCTCTCTTCTTTAACGAAATCGCTTCTTTGGCAGATTATCAAAATCAATTTGGTAATGGATTTGATCAAGCCTTTGGATGGTTTTTCAGTAACTGGGGACCTAGTTTTGAAAGAGATGGTGTAGCAGGTTGGATTAACGGTGTAGATTCAAGAGACAATGTAGGCTTTAATGAGGACGGCACCTTGGCCCACCCATATTCCACAGCAGCAAGTGCTACTGGCATTCCGGATGCATTCCCAGAGTTTGCGGGAGTTAGATATGACTGGAGACCTTATAACAGTGTTCCTGATTTCTTTAGAACTGGAACTGTAAAGACCAACTCTATAAATATAAGAGGGGCTTCTGATGATGGAAAAGTATCGTACAATGCCAACTTTGGTCATTTGGATGATGAAGGATTTACTCCTGGGAATAACCTTAGAAGGTATACCATAGGACTTGGAGGTAGAGCTATTCTTTCAAATAAATTTACTGTAGCAGGTACTCTCAATTTCTCCAATACTGATTTTCGAACACCTCCGGTAGCAGCAAGTACAGGTAACGGAGCATTGAACCAAGCAACAGGTTCATCTGTTTTCGGGGAATTGTTTTTTACTCCTAGAAGTGTGGATTTAATAGGATTACCCTTCCAAAATCCAATTGATGGTTCCAGCGTTTATTACAGACAGAACAACAGTATTCAGCATCCATTATGGACCGTTGCCAATGCCAAAGTACAACAGGTAACTAATCGTGTATTTGGTAATATGTCATTGACATATGCCTTTAACGACAATCTAAACCTTCTATATAGATTCGGTCTTGATGTCTTTAGCGAGAATAACGTAAACCAACAAAACGCAGGAGGTAGAGGGCAGCCTAATGCTGAGTTAATCAGTGGTTTCTACCAAACATGGAACAATACAAATACCATTTTGAACCATGACCTTATCCTAAATGGGGATTACGATCTTTCTGAGCAAGTGGGTATGACGTTCAACGCGGGTATCACTTCCAGAAGAGAGGTTTTGGATAGAAATGGTGTTGCCAGTAGTGGTCAGCAGGTGTTTGACGTATTTAGGCATGTGAACTTTGCCAACCAAAATGAGATTCAGTTCTTCCAAGAAAGAAACATCGCCGGAGCATTTCTTCAAGCTGATTTTGATTATGACCGATGGATTTTCTTGACTTTGGCCGGAAGAAATGACTGGGTATCCAACCTGGATATTGAAAACCGTTCTGTTTTCTATCCTAGTGCGAGTGTATCCTTCATCCCAACCACAGTCTTTGATGGTCTAAAATCTGAAAAAGGATTGAACTACTTAAAGTTAAGAGCTGGTTTCGGAACTTCAGCGAACTTCCCAACTGGATTCCCTGTAGCGACAAACCTTAATATTAATACGCAATTCTTCCAAGATGAAGGGGTTGATATTGTAACTAATTCTGTAGGAAACCGTTTAGGTAATCCAGACTTGCAGCCTGAACTTTTAACGGAGTTTGAAGTAGGTATCGAAACTAGATTCTTTAACAATATTGTTTCTTTGGAAGCTTCATACTATAATAGAACAACAGAAGACTTGATTGTTGATAGACCTTTAGATCCATCTACTGGATTTACAAGACAGCAAACCAACGTTGGTGAGATTAAAGGGGATGGCCTTGAGGTAGACTTAGGCATTAATCCTTTCCGTAGTTCAGAAGAAGGTGGGTTTAACTGGAATTTGAATGCAAACTTCACAACCAACAATGCAACGGTTGAAGACCTAGGAGCAGATACAGATATCATCGTGTACTCTGGTTTTGCAGATTTAGGTAATGCGGCCATTGAAGGTGAGCAATTAGGTGTAATTGTAGGAACACGAATAGCACGTAATGAAAATGGCGAAGCATTGGTTGATAGTGCTGGTGATTTTGTTGAAGAACAAGGACAATTTGTAATAGGTGATCCAAATCCAGACTGGATACTTAACGTAAACAACAGTTTGTCCTATAAAAACTTCACATTCTCTTTCCTTTTGAACTATACACAAGGTGGAGACATTTACTCCAGAACTATCTCAACTCTTTTAGGTAGAGGTTTAACTACGGACACAGTGGATAGGGTCAATACTTTTATCCTCCCTGGTGTTCAGGAATCTGATGGAAGTCCAAATACCAAGCAAATCAACAACTCTACATTCTATTTCAACAATGTATTGTTTGGTCCTGATGAACTAGGGGTATTTGATGGAACTGTAATTCGTTTGCAAGAAGTTTCTTTGGGTTATTCAGTACCTAAGAAGTTCTTGGACAAAACTCCTTTTGGATCTTTGAGCATTACTGCTTCAGGTTTAAACTTGTTCTATGATGCCATCAATGTACCAGATGGAACTAACTTCGACCCTAACCAAGCTGGTTTAGGTGTAGGTAACGGTAGAGGATTCGATTTCTTGGCTGGACCTAGTGCAAGAAGATATGGTCTAAGTGTAAAAGCCACATTCTAAATTAAAAAGATTAACAATGAAAAGAATATTTAAAAAATTTGGTTCAAGTGCACTCATAGCCACCTTACTTTTAGGAGCTTGTGAAACCATTGAACTTGATCTAACAGATAATCCAAACCAACTGAGTTTGGATCAGTCCAGCGCAGATCTTCTTTTGAATTCAATTCAAATTGATTTTGCGACGTTCGTAGAACTTATGGGACAAAATGGTGGAGATTTGGTACGAATAGGTTACCTAAATGGTAGAAACTATCAGAATATTGCTAATTTTTCCCCAGTACAGCTGAACTTGGAATGGAACATAGCCTACCAAGGAGATAACGCAGAAACCTTGCCTTCAGGTCTTGAAGTAAACGGTATTTTAGCTGATATCAGAGCTTTAGCTCCAGCAGCAGAAACTAATGAACTATTAAGACATACTGCAATAGCTCAGTTTATTGAAGCCTATACCATTGTAACATTGGTAGATTTCTTTGGTGACATTCCTTATTCTGAAGCAATTCAGGCTACTGCGGAAACACCAATATTAAATCCTAATGTGGATCCTGGAGCAAGTATTTATGATGCTGCCTTGGGCTTACTAGATGCTGCAATCGCTAACTTTGAAAGCGATGTGGTTACCGAGCCACAGAATGATTTCTATTACGGTGGAACTTGGAGCAACTGGGTTAAGGCTTGTAATACATTGAAAATGAAAATCTACCTACAACGTAGATTGGTTGATGGAAGTGCTGTAGCGAGTTTTAATGCTCTTGTTGCTGAAAACAACTTCATCGATGAAACTGCTGAGGATTTAGAATTCCAATGGGGAACAAATTCAATTCTTCCAGATGCTAGACATCCAAGGTACGCGGATAACTATACTCCTTCTGGAGGCGCGGATTATCTACCAAACTGGTTGATGAATCTTATGGATACTTCTGATGATCCAAGAATCCGGTATTACTTCTACAGACAGGTAAATGCTGTACCTGGTGCAGAGATTCCGCCAAATGAGGAAACCTTAGCATGCGGATTGGAGCCTACTCCTCAGCATTATACCGATGGTGGATTCACTTTCTGTGTACTTCCAAATGGATACTGGGGTAGAGATCATGGTCAAAATGCAGGTATTCCACCAGATGGATTTACCAGAGCTATTTATGGGGTTTATCCTTCCGGCGGTATTTTTGACGATAGTAGTTTTGAAGGTCTATCCGTTGGTGATGGTGGCGGTGGTGCTGGAGTTACTCCAATTATGTTGGCTTCTTGGGTAGATTTTATGAGAGCTGAAGTAGCAATGTTGACAAGTCCTTCCGATGGAGAGCCTTTTATATTAGCTGGTCTTGCCAAGTCAGTTGCTAAAGTTACTTCTTTTGGTTCTTTGGACGCCTCTGCAAATGGATCGTTCTTCCCTACGGCTGGAGAGATAACGAATCACAGTAACAATGTAAGTGCTGACTTTATTGCTGCTGATGATGATGGCAAGTGGGATATTTTGGCAGAACAGTTTATGATTTCTTTATTTGGTAATGGAATTGATGGATACAATTTCTACAGAAGAACTGGTTTCCCAACTACGTTCCAACCAAACTTGGAACCAGAGCCAGGATCATTTATAAGGTCATTGAACTACCCAGCAGACTTTGTGAACAACAACTCTTCGGTAGACCCTAAGCCAAATCAAACAATTCAAGTCTTTTGGGATAACAATCCGGCCTCGCCAACTTTCCCAATAGCTAACTAAAAATTAGACGCAGACAATGAAAACAAATAATTATAAAATTGCAATATTAGGTTTAGCACTTGCTACACTTGTTGCCTGTGAAACAGACGATAAGATTGTTGATGAAATTTTGGCAGAAGTAGGCACTGGTGCTGTTATAAGAACCATAGACGAGGATAATGACCTAGTCTACAACGACGAAACAGATGCATTTGATGCAGGTTCAGCTTATACCCTCGTTTTGGAAGAACAAGATGAGGAGGAAGGAGCTCTACTGGAAAGTGTTGAAATCTTCGTCAACTTTGATGACAACTCCACAGACGGTGGTGATATGACTACAACTGAAGTTTCCTTGCAAACTCTTCAAGCCAGTGAATTTAGCACCGGTGACAGAGGATTGCCTCAGGTAACAGTTTCTTACACATCAGATGAACTAATCGCCGCTACTGGAATAGATGAGTCCATGATTATTGGAAAAGACCGTTTTGAATTTCGTTTGGTCCTTAATTTGACAAATGGAGAAACCTATACCAATACAGATGTTGGAGGACCTGTAAGTGGAGGTGCTTTCTTTTCAGCTCCATTCGAGTACTTCCCAGTAATTGAATGTTCAATTACAGAAAGCTTGGCGGGAACACATACCTATGTAACTACTGATATTAGACCTGCACCAGGTGGTGGCGGATTATGCTCAGGAGGATCCGCAAATGGTGTCGTTACATGGACTGAGTCTAGTGAACTAAGTGGCGTACTAACTTCTAGCGACATGAGTTTTGGTCAGTACGAGGATTGCTATACAGGTAGAGGTCCTGCAGCTGGAGACGATATTGAAATCGAATGGGATTGTACATTACTTACTCCGGATGGAGAAGTCTTTTTGGAAGATGGCGTAGTTGTTCCAAATGATGAGGGTGATAATGACCCAGATACTGAAATAACCTATAGCTATGAGATCACCAATGTTTCTGGACCAGATATGACCATTGAGTTCTCTAGCTCAACGGGTGATGCAGGAACTGTTGTAGTAACCAGAGAAGGTGGAGTAGATTGGCCAGTTATCTTTACTGCCAATAACTAATAATCAATTTTAATACCAACAAAAAAGGCCATCCGTTTTTGGATGGCCTTTTTTGTTGATTACAATTTTTATAACGTATTGTAATATCGGAATACTTTTGCTACATCAGAAGGCTCTTTTAGGTTTAATCTATTTTTGCCAACAAACTGCTTAATTTTTTTACTCGCTTCCGGTTCGCCATCAAACAAGGAATACACTTCTTTCTTTGAGGTTTTAAAAAATTGTATCTCTTCTTTATCTCCGTTTTTTTTACCCAAAAACAACTGTCTGGATTCAACGAAACGATTGGGCACATCAAGTTCCAAAGAAGTTGTTCCCTCTTTACCTTCTTTAAACAGTTTTGTTCTTTTCTCGTACAGAACCATATCTTCTAAATCTGCCAATACAAAAAGATATCCTTGCTCGAATTTTCCTTTCTTGTCATTATAGCCTTTGAATTTGGCCGTTTTTCCATTAATCACACAATAAATATCTTCTCGTGGAAGAAGAATTTGGGTCTCTTCATTATTAGCCGTTGGTTTGATTTCAAACTGATCCCTAAAACCATCATATCTTAACAACAATACCCCTTCAATACCATCTACACTATAAATTGAAGCTTTTCTATATTCCTCATTAAAATAAGCAGAACCTTGTATTTTTATTTTCTTTTCTATAGGTTTCCGATTTCTTACTTGCTGAAAAGCAAAATCCAATCTTGGATTTCTCCCTGTAACGTCCAAGTCAACATTGGAAGCGCTAAAATTTGAAGCGGGTAATTGGGCAATTGATATTGTACTTACTGTCATTGCTATTGACAAAAAGCAAATCTTTCTATTCATTTTTTTCATTTTGATCGTGTTTATTGATATGAATTAGCTTGAATCGTGAGCAATAGGAAAAATTATCAGTATAATTGCCACTTCTTGCTTTACTTTGCATATAAGGTACAAATAATAGCAATATTCCCTTTATTGGAATGTTAAGAAAACTTGTCACCTATCTAGCAAAATAATACATGGAAAAAAAATCCCAAGTGTATGGACTGCGTGCCATTATCGAAGCAATTGAAGCAGAACGGCCCATCCAAAAGGTTTATTTACAAAAAGGGTTAAAGGGTAACCTTGCCAAAGAATTGGAATCCTTACTTCGGAAAGAAGGGATTAGCACCTCATATGTTCCTATTGAGAAATTAAATCGATTGAATCGAAATAATCATCAAGGAGCCATTGCCAATATATCTCCTGTTGTTTTCGTCGATTTTGAAATATTGACGGAAAAGGTAGTTAAAGAAAAAAAAGAACCATTTTTTCTGTTATTGGATGGTGTAACCGATGTGAGAAATTTTGGCGCTATCATCCGTAGCGCAGAATGTTGCGGAGTAGATGGTATTATTATTCCAAAACAAGGTTCTGCCCCCGTTACCGATGACACTGTGAAGACATCAGCGGGAGCTGCATTTAGGGTTCCCATTGCTAAGGTAAACCATTTAAAGGATGCTATTTTTTACCTACAGTCTCATGAAATAACTATTGTGGCAGCTACAGAAAAGGCTGAAGACGATTTATTCAACTTAGATGTTTCGGGTCCATGCGCTGTTATCATGGGTGCTGAAGATAAAGGGATTTCGCCATCCATATTAAAAGCCGCGGACAAAAGGGCCAAACTTCCTCTGATGGGTAGTATTGGCTCGCTGAACGTTTCCGTCGCTTGTGGTGTTTTTTTGTACGAAGTGGTAAGGCAGCGGTTAAAATAGATTATTCTTCTTTGCCGTCTTTTGATTTGTAATGATACTTAATTTCAATCTGCTCCTTAAATTCTTCAAACTTTTCTGAGGTACTTATAAAATTACCATCAGCATCAAAATGTTGCAGAAAAGGGTCATTTTCTTCATCAAAATCTTCTTTTTCCCAATCATACTTTTTCTCTTGTGGAGTATGAACCCTCAAGAACAGAGCGAGTAAAAGACCTGTTAGAAAGCCTGATAGATGACCCTCCCAAGAAATACCATCCTTTATAGGAAAAACATACCATATCATACTGCCATACACAAAGACCACAATTAGTGAAAGGGCCACCAACCGGTAGTGCTTTGTAAAAATGCCTTTGAAGAAAATGAAACTGGCCAATACATAGATCAAGCCACTTGCCCCAATATGGTACGAAGGTCGACCGATGAGCCACGTTAAAATTCCAGAACCTAAAACCCCGAGTAACAGTACTCGAAAAGCAACGCCTTTATAAAAAAGAAAGAGAAAAAAAGTCAACACCGCCAAAGGAATGGTATTGTTATACAAATGCTCCGCCGAGCTATGGATAAAGGGACTTAAAATCACCCCTTTTAACCCTGAAAGAGTTCTAGGCTGTACCCCCAAGTGATTAAAATTAAAATCGAAACGTACTTCCGCCCAATACACCATCCATATGGCCAAGACAGCAAATAAGGGGGCCAACAGAGCCTTTTCCCACATTTTTAGCATCTTGAAATCTTTCATCAGGTCTCTTTGTTCAATTTCCTTTCCACAGTGATAAAATGGACAAATTGTCGGTTTTTAGATAATTTGTCTTACCAAACTACTAAATCCCAGAATAAAATTTGTTTTACTTTTAGTCTTATGAATGAACCTCTAGCGGAACGCGTCCGACCCAAAACCCTTGAAGGGTATATCAGCCAACAACATCTGGTGGGCGAAAATGGGGCTCTTACCCAGCAAATAAGGAATGGAACCCTACCTTCCCTGATTCTTTGGGGGCCACCAGGAACGGGTAAAACCACCTTGGCTCAGATTATGGCAAATGATAGCAAAAGACCATTTTATACCTTGAGCGCTATCAATAGTGGGGTTAAAGAAGTTAGAGAAGTAATAGAAAAAGCCAAACAGAGTGGTGGACTTTTCACGGCAAAAAATCCAATCCTTTTTATTGATGAAATTCATAGATTCAGTAAATCCCAACAAGATTCATTGTTAGGAGCTGTAGAGAAAGGATGGATTACCCTGATTGGAGCAACCACAGAGAATCCCAGTTTTGAAGTAATTCCAGCCCTTTTGTCAAGATGCCAGGTGTATGTATTAAATCCCTTTACAAAAGAAGATTTGGAGGCCTTGTTGAAACGGGCAATAGAATCTGACTCACTCCTAAAAGCCAAAAAGATAAACTTACAAGAAACTGAGGCTTTACTCAGATTGTCTGGTGGGGATGGAAGAAAGTTACTGAACATCTTTGAACTTATTATCAATTCAGAAAGCTCTGAGCCAATTACCATAAATGATGAAATGGTATTGCAAAAAGTTCAAAAAAACACGGTACTCTATGACAAAACAGGAGAACAACATTATGACATAATATCTGCCTTTATTAAATCCATACGGGGGAGTGACCCTAACGCTGCCGTATATTGGTTGGCTCGTATGATTGAAGGTGGAGAGGATGTCAAGTTCATTGCCCGAAGGATGGTGATTTTGGCTTCCGAAGATATAGGAAATGCCAATCCAACTGCTTTGGTATTGGCAAATTCCACATTTCAGGCCGTGAACATCATAGGCTATCCAGAAGCTCGAATTATCTTAAGTCAATGTGCCACCTACCTAGCCAGTTCTCCAAAAAGTAATGCAAGCTATATGGCAATAAACAAAGCACAACAAACAGTTCGACAAACCGGAGACCTGTCGGTTCCTTTAGAAATACGGAACGCCCCAACGCAATTGATGAAGGAGCTCAATTATGGAAAAGGATACCAATATGCACATGACCATAAAGACAACTTTGTGGAATTTGAGTTCTTGCCTGATGAAATTTCGGGCACAACATTTTATAACCCTGGAGGAAATCCTAGAGAAAAAGGCATGCGTGAATTCCTTCAGAAACGGTGGAAGGGAAAATATGGGTACTAGAACTTAATATTAAGCTCTTCAACCACAATTGCCCCATTTTCAACATATTCCAGACGCCATTTACCGTCTTTTACAAAAACAACCCCAGATTTGTCACCTTCTGCGACCAAATAAAAATCTTTAACCGAAGTCCTCACTAGTTTGTATCTGATTTTTGGAGAGCTATCTACCAGTTGAAACCCATTTTGGGTGGGTTGGGCATACAATAAACCCGAAATACCAGATTTAGGTTCAATCGCCTTAAAAGTTTGATTCTCCATTGTGGATTCTTGTTCCAAAACCATTTGTTTTGCCTCTTCGGTTTTAGAGGTTTCATCCGCCACTTTGTTCGTAATAGCCGGTTTAGGTTTGATAGCCTTATAAACTTGTTCTTCTTGAGTGGCCTTTTGTTCCAAAACAACCTCTTTCGGTTCTTCTTTCAACGTTTTGACATCGTTTTTAAAATTCAAGGTCAAAGTTTCTTCTTTGGAAGTATCTGTTTTCGCATTTTTTGGTTGATACTCATATTCCACACCATCCAAAGAGACAAAAGCTCTCTGTATGGCCTGTGAATATGCTGGTCTAAACTCTTTCAACTTGCTTTTACCTTCAATTGTCCTAAATATTTCAACCGACCGGCAATCTTTAAATACAATCGAAACCTTTGTGCCAAATAATGAAGAATCATCTTGCAAGCTGACAATCGCACCCAAACATCTATTTTGAAACAAATCATCTGGCAAAGCATCATCATAAACCACGTTAAACCCCTTTTGAGTCAAAAAGTATTTTATATAAGTACTTGTTTGATGCATGTTTTCTTTTCTAAATGCATCAAACTTTTTAGGTACAATAATGTATTTATAGTCATTGAACTGGGCTAATGCACTAGCGCCAACAACCAGGGTAAAAATCAACGAGAAGATAAATTTCGGTTTCATGGTAAACGGTAATCAATTACCGTTCCAAGATATGATATTAAATCCAAATTGAAAGGATGCATAATGACTATCTGCCACATTTCGATATGCCAATAAATTATCCCCAAGAATGTAGAAATTGACAGGACCAGCTTGTAGATTAAGTCCAACACCAACATTCGAGAACGAGTACTTATCCACGGTATAGGCACCTTTTAAAGTTAATGCCCTACCTAATCTTCTTTGATAGAAACCGGTAAGCGCAGGTTGTATGCCCAAAGGTCTTTTTTGTAAAAATATCTGTCCTCCAATACTATTGCGATAGTATTGTTCACTATTTCCTTCCACTACATTTATGGCACAACCACAGTCTATGGTAGAAGTTTTGGTGCTGCCTTCGCCAAAATCGAATCTGATAGAGCCATACACCTTAACCGGTCTGAACGAAATATACCCATTTTCATTCTCTTCATAAGGAACAGCCGCCTCTATTTCATCTATAAGCTCTTGCCATAGGTCCGTTCCTAAATTATCAATATCCTCTGGCAAAAAAACATTGATTCCTTCGTTGGATGCGCTGCCTTCCAGAGTAAAGTTTCGAACATCTTTGGTATTGTAAATAAAGCCAATATCCAAAACACTACCAGTTATAGTGGTCTGTTCATTCAATTTATAGGTAAATCCTGCATCAAAGCCCAAACCTAGGTTGCCTCCAAGCAATGCTCTTCGGGTAAACAAGTTCTGCGCATCCTGTCTTCTGGTACCTGACCCTTGATCTATAATATCCAAAAACTCATCTACTCCAGCGGTCCGTAGTTGTAAATCGGCATCGATAGAATTTTCCAAAATGTTCTGTTCCCCTGCCGTGGTTCTAAAGGTTCCCGAGTTGTTAGTAGACTTAAAATTAAAAATACTTGAATACAGTTTGGCCCTAAGCCCTACCGTTAGTTCAGAATTTACTTTTCGATTGACTCCAAAGTGCAGCACGTTCACCATTTCACCTCGAACATTAAGATGTCCAAGGTCGAAGCTTCTCCCGATATTTGCCCCTCCATTGCCTTCAAAAGCGAGTATAGCTAAATCTTGGGGCCAATAGACTATTACATCGGTCTCTCCATACATACCAAAACTGTAGTAATCATCAGGCCTGTTTCTTCCTCTAAAACCAATATTGAAAATTTCAATTTGGCTTGTGGTACTAAAATCGTCTCGCTGGTTCAAAGAGTTGATTACCCTCTCCCTTACTTTGACATTAAAATCTATGCCGTCATTGGCGAATAGGTCATTCACCGTTACACCACTGGTTGCGGCTTGAAAGGAAAATCCCGATAAAACCGGAATGCCAACGTGCCATTTTTCATTGGCTTTGACCCCAGGGTTCACCATCAATGATTGGGGAATCTCGTAGAAATCGTAGAGTAGTTGTTTATTTTGGGCATTTAAAAAAACAGTTCCAAAGAAAGAAACCAATGCCAGAAGTCTGATACATTTCATTCTACCAATTGGAATATAAATTCAGCAGCCGATTTCATGGTAACTTTGGCATCTGGTTCTGGTGAGACACTTACGTTATCTCCAAGATTTCTACCGGTTACTCGAATACTTGTAGTGTTAATCAAAATATCCAATGGTTTTCCATTTGGGCCATACTCCACATTTCTAGTCAGTGTTTGATTAGGTCCCTGTGCAATGTTGAAATTTTCAAAATCCAACACATTGTCTCCAGCATCCAAGAACTCCACGATAATATTCAAAGGCTTGCTGGTGGTATTCGCAAACTCGTATGTTATTGTGCCTTCCAGCAATCTTTCTGCAACAAATTGCTCACTAAAGGCCTCAAAAATGAAGGTTTGGGTGTAAAACGTATTTACAGTGGTTACGGTATTTATAAAGTCTTCATCCGCTTCAAAAGAAAATATACTGGAGGCTACTGCTGGTGTGATTTCCAAATCATCAAACTGATCAAAATCCTGTTCATCCGAACAAGAAAGGCATAAAAACAAAGGAATCACCAAAGTTAAAAATAGGGTCAATATGGGCCGCATAGTCGCAATTCTTTTTTAAAAAACAAATAGCCAATACTACTACCCTACTATAACTCTACAAAAGGTTTTTTATTTCGTCCAAACTGTTAATGATTCGGCTCAATTGATGCTTGGGTTCGTTGTGAAAATTAAAATGAAGCGCTTGCATGCCCAAGGCTTGTGCTCCCAGAATATCTGCTTCTAAGTTGTCTCCAATCATTAAAGACTGTTTAGCTGAGGTTTTTGCATGCTCCAAAGCGGTTTCAAAAATTTGGGGATGCGGCTTTTTTACTCCCGCAGTCTCAGAATCTATGATTTTATCAAAAAAATGATCGATATTGGAGTTTTTCATTTTACTCCTCTGGGTTTCTTTAAACCCATTGGTAATGATGTGGAGATTATATTTTGGGGCTAAGTAGTTAAGAGTTTGCATGGCATAGGGGATGAGATTCCCGAAAGTGGACAAATCCTCGATATACCTTTCTGAAAGAATGTGAATTAATTTATCTGAGGCCTTATATCCAATTGCATCAAACGTTTCTTTCAGCCTTTTGTACCGCAAATCTTCCTTGCTTATCCTGTTCTCTCTATATACTTTCCAGTATGCCAAATTTATAGGACGATACACCTCAAGAAATGAAGCTATTTCCACAGTAACTTCATTTTCTACCAATATTTTTTGGAACGTGAGGGCTGAGTTTAATTCAAAATCCCAAAGGGTATGGTCCAAATCAAAAAAGACATCCTTAACTCCTTCAAACATGATAACGTTTCAATAAATTTTCATAGAGGGAAATCCAAGGAATTCTATGCCTACTTCCCAGAAGTTCATTGGAAAAAATAGCTATGAACCTTCCTTTTACTCCCTTAATATTCCTAAAAACAATGTCCAATTTATCAAACACTTCACTGGGATTTTTGTAATTCAACAGCGCATAGTCGTGCACTGCAAAAGGGTGCACCTTTAGGGGTTGTCTGGATTCCAGACTTATATCATAAAAATAAAAGGGTGTACAGGTACCTGCCCTAAAACCTATCTGGTGTGTGTAGCCCATTGAAAAATCATCTGTGAACTCCGCCTCAATCAATGTACGATAGGTATTAGGCACATTTACCCGGTTATAGCGGAGTCGAGCATATTTTATGGGCCTATGTATCAAACCCCGTAGACCTTTTTTTTCCTCTATCAAAACTTTTTTGTCCGTAGAGGATAAAAACGAAGTGCTGAGGGAAACCACGCTATAATCTGCGATGGATTTAATTAAATATCGAAATTTATTGTTATTGGGTGAAATGTTTTTATCATGTGCAGAATATTCGGCAAATTGAAAAAAGAACATACTTTTTACTTTGTACTTTTTATGAATTTTGACCAGTTTTTCAAAATTATCATAAGGGTCTTTGGAAAGGCGTAGTAAAACAGCCGTTCGTTTTACCATTTTGTTAAAACCAAACTTACCAAGATCTAGTATATATCCCCCCAGAGTTCTTACCAGACCACGATATGCATAGCAATGAGAGGCAGTTACATTAACCACACTAGTAAAATTGTACTTTCTTTTTTTAGCTTTAATTTCCGGAAAACGCTCTTTCACCAATACGAATAGTTTATGAGCCCAAAGATCCACAACGGGTAACTCCAAAAATTTATTTCTGAAAGCCAAGCTTTCTTTTGCAGGATATCTACCAACACTGTCCTTAACATGCGGGAGATATTCTTCGTACCTACTCAAAAGAAAAAAACTAGCTGAAAAAATATCATAGGGTACAGCGCTTTTCTCATCCGTTGCAAAAAAACAAGGAACCCCATCCCAATCTGAAACTCGAATCTCCAAATCATTGATGCCCTGTTCAAACAGAAGGTCGTTGCTTCGTATAAAAAATTCGTTTTGGAGCGCTTGCTTGGTGTAAGTTATTTTGGGACCAGCATGTTTAATAAAGTCTTCAACCTTGGTGGTAAGTGCAGTATCCACCCCTAAGATGCCCCCAAAAATCTGTTTGGTTACATAGCTTAGACGGTTAGTTATTTTATGGGTGTATATGAGCAACATATCACAGTATTCCTTTATCGGCAAAGCTAATATACTGGTGTTGGGCCAAAATCAGGTGGTCCAAAACCTTTAAATCCAAAGCTTCAGCTGCAATCTTCAGTTTTTTGGTTATCTGTTTATCCGATGTACTTGGTTTTAAACTCCCTGAAGGATGGTTATGGGCCAAAATAATGGCAACTGCACCCAGCTCCAATGCTTGTTTCATTACCAAACGCACATCTACCAAAGTACCCGTAATACCGCCTTTACTTAGCTGAGACTTATGGATTACCTTATTGGAGTTGTTCAAATAGAGTACCCAAAACTCTTCGTGTTCCAATTCTCCAATCAGAGGGTACAACAAGGTGAAAACATCATGACTACTTGTTATTTTCTCCACTTTTATGCCTTCCTGTACGTGTCGACGGCGGCCTACCTCCAAAGCCGCGGCGATAGTAATTGCTTTGGCTTCCCCTATTCCCTTAAATCTTTTCAATTGATTAATGGATAGTTTTCCCAGTTCGTTAAGATTATTATCCACCGTGGAAAGAATACGTTGAGAAAGTTGAACGGCACTCTCTTGCCTATTTCCCGACCCAATTAAAATAGCCAAAAGCTCTGCATCTGAAAGTACGGAACGCCCTTTTTGTGCCAATTTCTCTCGAGGTTTATCGTCATTGGCCCAGTTTCGGATGGGAAGCGAAAGGGTATTTTCTTGCATGCTTAAATATAGCGGTTTCAAAACTAAGACTCAGGAGAAATACATATAGATATCTTCAGAGTGATATCTGGCCAAAGTACTGAAAAACAAAAGGTTTTCAATACATATATAAAAAGTGAAATGTTTGTATTCGCTTGTACTTAAGTACAAATGTGTAATTCGCCTTATTCTCCCATATTTATTGGATGGTTAACGGTTTTTATGGAAATTTAAGAATTAAAGGCTATACTATTGTTGTAAGCAATTTGAAAAAACCAAATGGGAGTACATTTAAGAACAAGTCATTTCATATACGAAATAGGAACGAGCGATTTCTTGACTTCCTTTTTTGACACAATTGAAATTCGACTGACAAAAGGAATATTTGGAAAAAAATACCCTATTGTACTGAATGAGTTTTATAACGGAAATCTGAACTATGAAAATTTAGACAAAGCAGAAAAAGAGCTTAAAGACATTCGGAAAAGGTTGAGCAAATTCAAACCCTCAAAAGTAGTTTGGGACAAATATAACTTGAATAAAATGCCACCTTGGGGAGATAATATTAGTTCGGATATAACTGACTTATCCAATTACTATGTGACTTCTGAAGGAAAAGATTTATTTGAAGTTATTTTTAAAGTAATTGAAAGAGCTAAATCCGAAAAAAGTGGAATAACAATTGAATAAAAAACTGCTTACAACAACGTATAAAAATAATTGTAGTTTAGTGCTTAATCAAAAGGCATTCCGTGTTAACTACATTTGATTTTCCTGCGAAAAATCCTCGTACACAAACCCGCAACTATTCTTATTCGAAACCGTTACTTGAAAGCTCAACAAAAATGACCGCAAGAGAATACATAAACAGATTATCTGAATTTAAATCAGAAAAGGAACTGAACAAAGCTGAGAAGTTCTTTAAAGGCAATGATGGAGTAACCAAATCTTTCGGAGTGAAATTTGGAGATGTCTTTAAAACAGCTAAAGAATTTACATCAATGCCGTTAACGGAAATAAACAAGCTTTTGGATAATGAACATTATGAAATCCGGATGGGAGCAGTAAGTATAATGGATTATCAAGCTAGGTCGAAAAAAACGTCTGAAAATGAAAAAAAGAGCTCTTCGACTTGTATTTATCTCGTCATGACAGATTAAACAATTGGGATTTTGTAGACAGAGGTTCGTACAACATCATTGGGGAATTTCTAATGGACAAACCACGCGATATTCTTTACAAGTTGGCAAAATCAGATGATATTTGGGAACGTAGAACCGCAATGGTCAGTACTTATGCATTTATCAAGAAAAATCAACTCGATGACACCTTTCAAATTGCAGATATCCTAATAAATGATCATGAGGAATTAATAAATAAAGCTGTTGGAAGTTGGATTAGGGAGGCTGGAAAGAAAGATGAAAATAGATTAAAGTCGTTTTTAGACAAACATGCGAAGACAATGCCAAGAGTAACCTTACGATATGCAATTGAAAAGTTGGACAAGCCAACAAAGGAATATTATTTGAACTTAAAAAAAGAAAAGGCAAACGGTTAACCTTGTATGTAAGTATTAAAGCTAAAGTATAAAACAAAGATTGGTGTAAAACTGAAAAGTTAGTCAGTACAAATTCGGTACTGTTTATATATAAACCGAATTACATTCGAAACGAAGCTTAAAATCCATCAAATGAACGAAATCCAAATCCTTACCACGCAGACAAAAAATGCATTTGAATGGACCAATATGTTGATTACCATGGTACCGCATGGGAAATGGGATACCATAGCAAACGGAATCGAGTCGAATTTAAGCTGGCAGGTGGGTCATCAAATAATCAGCATTTATTACCACACAATCATGACAACTGTAGGACATATCCCTGAACTAATTGAAAAGCTGAATTTACGTTTCTATACTGAACTGTGCAACTATAACACCTTCGCAAAAGAAATGGTTGGAAAAACCAATCCTGAGCAATTAATGGAGCATTTGGAATATATGCAAGAACGGTCCCTAGGAGTAATTGAATCACTATCTAAGAACGACCTTCAAAAAGCCGTTAAACCAACCAAAGTTCCCCATCCTGTGGCTAAAACTAAATTTGAGGCTATAGATTGGAATATAAAACATACTATGTGGCATTGTGGACAAATTGCAACTTGGAAACGAATTGTGTATCGTGCACATGACTTTGGAGTGAAACAATAGAACTAAAAAATAATTAATTACAGTTGGAAGTCTTTTATCTGGTTATTTCCGAATAGATTCAAAAAAATATTTGATACAATCGAAGAAATGGTAGCTTAGACCTTCAAACCCAACACTGTTTGTTAAATCAAAAAAAATGGAATCAAAACAAAGACATGGATGTGTAACTGCCTGGCTTATTCTGATGATAATTGCCAATTCTTTTACCTCAATTACCTATCTTTTTTTGGGAGACACTGTTTCGCAAAATTTACCGACCCCAGTATCAAAATCAATGATAATGACACTTGCATTCGTTGGAATTGCCAACCTCATTTTTTCAATTATGTTGTTTCAATGGAAAAAATGGGCGTTTTGGGGATTTGCAGCAACGAGTTTAATAGCTTTGGGAATAAACCTTTCAATTGGACTAGGTCTTGGAACGGCATTGTTTGGACTTGCTGGAGTAGCAATCCTATATGGTATTTTACAAATTAAAAAAGATGGAATATCAGCCTGGGATAACCTTGAATAGATTTTAAAGTTTTCAAAGAAAAAATCAAATAGCATCAAGATGAAATTGACGCTGATTCCATGATCTTTGCACCGCTGAATAACAAAAACAAAAACTTAAAAAGAAATGAATTGGCAACTAGGTTCCGAGCATATTTTAAGAGCATCCTTTTTTAAAAAATTAGTTTTCACTTCCTTGGTTGCCCTAGTTGGCTGTGGTCTTAATGCCCAAGAAAATGATTGTAACTATTTCGATTTATCCTTACCAAAAGGTGTTCCGCAAGATTTCAATCCTAAGGTATTGGATTTAAAAGGAAGCTTCAAATACAATGTTGAGATGAAGAATTGTAACGAAATCTATTTCACTACAATTGACTCAAAAGAAAACATTTACTTTTCAAAAAAACATGATGGAAAATGGAGCGAACCAACCATCGCCTCTTTTTCCGACTCCAACTATAACGACGCCGACCCATTTTTAACCAAAGATGGAAACAGGATATACTTTATTTCTAAAAGACCGACTCACGAAACAGATAAAAATCTGGATTTTAATATTTGGTACGCCGATAAAGAGAACGGTGAATGGTTAAATCCAAAGCCACTTGCAAAACCTATTAATTCCGATGATTTTGACGAATATTTCTTCTCAATTTCAAATATGGGAAATGCTTTTTTCTCTTCAAACAGAAATGGTGGAGAGGGTTCGTTTGATATCTACACGGTTAAAATTTTGGACAACTATACGTTTTCGGAGCCACAAAATGTTGGGAGACCTCTGAACACGGAAAAGTATGAGTTTGACCCGTATATTTCTCCAGATGAACGTTTTATGCTTTTTTCAATCAATGAAAATGGTAATAGTAGTTTGTACTACAGCAGCAAAGACGGTAATAACACATGGACAGAGCCTCAAAGTTTAGGGAATCAAATCAATATTACACGTCAAGATTTTGCGCCATCACTTTCGCCGGATGGAAAGTTTATATTTTATTCAAACAATGGGAAGCTTAGATGGGTAAGTGCGGCTATATTGGAAATGCCCTAATTGAAACTGAAACGTCGGCAAAAGAATCTTTAGTTTGCTTTAGGCCCATATTCCCAAAAACATAAATCCAAGGCATATTCCATAAACGAAAAAATCTTAACTTTTCAGAACATCAATTAGCAAGCCGTAAAGTAGACATTACCATTATAAATTATGGCAGATAACGCTATCTGTAATTTTAAGGAATAGGACTTTGAACATAGAAGAAAGGAAACCAATTTGGATTGCGTTATCTGATTTTTATCTGGATACAGAACTTCAAGAATCAGACTTCAGACATATTGCCTTCAAAATAATTGAAAGCCCCTACTCCTTCCAAAAAGTCAAGGAAATAGATAAATACGAGATTTTTCCGGTTCTTCAACCCAATTTAATGAGCGTTGCGGGAGAATGGGCCGGTTTTCATGAAGAATGGTTGGTCAATAGTATCGTTGAGTCACTTTCAAAAAGAAATACTGCAAAGAAAATCGCAATTGAAAGTTCTTATCTGACTTTAAAATGGATGAACAAAGGCTATTGGAACAAACTTGAAAAGGTCTATAACGAGATAAAATCCAACTAGAACTTATTGTACTGAACTATAAGAATCAAGATAAACTCATAGAGTTTTGTCATTTTTTACAAGAAGGACAATTTGGAACAAATCTTTGGGCAGCTTATTTTTTACTTGAAGTTTTTAGATTAAAGAATACAGACAAGCTAATTGAACTGAATGAAGATATAGGAGTTGTTGATTTTTGTATTGAAATCATTGAAAGAAATCAAACTTATTTAGAAAAAGAAACCTCAAAAGCGAATTGCAAAAAATGGATAGAAAACAAAAAAAGAATCTACAACAATGACTCCAAATAAAGACTTTTTACACCTCATAAAACAATTCTGGGCCAAGACCATCGGGTGCAACTGAAGATAATTATGGAAAACGGTTTGAAAGTATCAAGGCTTCATAAGAACGATGTCAATCTATTTATTCAACTTATTGGGTTGCTCAATGAGGTTTTTGAAGAATATCATACAGTAGGTTCAAAAAAGCAGTTGGAGAAGTTATTGAACAAACCAGAGTTTTATGCGGTTGCCGCATTTATGAATGGTAGTATTATAGGTGGGTTGACCGCATATGAACTGGAATGCTATTACAATGATAAAAGTGAATTGTACATTTATGATATAGCTGTAAAACCTGAATTCCAAAATCAAGGGGTAGGAAAAAGGTTGATCAACTATTTGAAAGAATGCGCATTAAAAAAAGGAATAGAAACAATTTTTGTTGATGCATATTCAGAGGATAAGCAAGCAGTGAAATTCTATGAATCAACAATGGGAAAAGGTGAAAAAGTTCGTCACTTTAATTTTGAGATAAAAACTACAAACAACAAGCATTAAATACTTCAAAAATCTTTTTACAAACCGTTGAATACAAAAAAAAACCGAACACCAACTATGCCTAAACCCAATTTTGAAGATATAAAAACTGGAGAGGAATTTAATCAATGGTATTGGTTAAAGGAAGAATTGGTAGAAATCTGTAAGCGTTCAGGTTTGCCTATCCATGGAAGAAAGTTCGATTTGAGAGACCGAATTATGTTCGCTTTGGATAATGATGGAAAGATAAAGCCTGAACCCAAAAAACGTAAAGTAAAATCAAAATTCAATTGGTCAAAGTCTAAATTGACCAAGGATACCCGAATTACCGACAACGTATCTTTTGGACCCAACTTCAGAAACTTTATGGCAAATCACATAGGAGGTAAATTCCGCTGTCACGGAGATTTTATGGATTGGGTAAAATCAAACGAGGGAAAAACACTGAAAGACGCCATTCAACAATGGAATATACTTGAAATGAGAAAAGATAATCCAGATTTTAAGCTAGATATAGCTGAAAACAACATGTACAGCCAGTATATTAGGGATTTCCTTGACGATAATCCCAATTACGCTTTTAAAGATGTCAAAAAGTATTGGTTATTAAAAAAAGAGTTGCCCATGAAAAACGGGTTTGTAAAATATGAAAAGTCAGATATTACACTTGGAGAAGAATAAGCTTTTGCAGACTTTAGCTCTAATTCATTGTAATTTAGAATAACACCAAAATGTATGAGCCAATAACCCATCTTTTGACGGAGCAAAAGTGCTGTTATACCTTAACCAACCATATCGATGATAAAATTCTTTAGAAAAAAGCGACAAAATCTATTATCCGAAGGAAAAATTGGAAAATACTTTAGATATGCCATCGGAGAAATAATACTGGTAGTACTCGGCATTTTAATCGCTTTACAGATAAACAATTGGAATCAAAATGAACAACTTAAAAAGGAAGAACTAAAAACCTTAAAAAGTTTAAAGGAGTCTATCAAAATAAATAGTATTGAGTTAGATTATATTCTCAACGCCCAAATTCTAAGAAATAAGAGCCTACGGGAAGTTCTCTTCATTGAGGTCTCAAGCTATCAACTTCCCCATCTTGATTCGTTGATAACAACTAATGTTAAAAATCATACGTTCGACCCATCTACTGGAATTTACAATTCCATGATAAATTCAGGTAAAATAGAATTAATATCCAATGATTCCTTAAAAAACAGAATATCCAAACTTTATGATAAGGTAAAGGACTATCAAGAAAGTGAGGATGAAATAACACAATATACCAAAGAACATTTGGAAAGTCATTTCATTGAAAACTATAGTATTGACCCAAAGGTATTGGCCAAACTTAAGGAGAGAACAGACGAGCAAAAAAAAAGAGATAAAGCTTTCTACACCAAAACCTTTAATTCGCAAAAAGTTAAAAACATGTACATATTGCTTCTCAACAAAATGGGCGAGGTTATATCAAAAGGTCAAAGTTTGGAATTGGAGTACCAAAATTTGGTAACGGACTTGGAAAATGAAATAAAACTCAGAAAATAGCCAGTAGCAAAGTAATACATACAAGACTCGGCGCTATTGAGTACTGTTCCATAGGAACAGGAATTCCAATAGTATTTGTGCATGGCGGGCATTCAAATTGTTTTGAGAACCTTTGCCACAAGGGCTTTGATGTAAAGAAGTTTCGGTTGATAACACCTTCCCGTCCTGGATATGGAAAAACCCAATTGACCGGAAATCGAACTCCAAAACAAGCCGCCGCACTGATTATGGAATTACTGAATCAATTGTCAATAACCAGTTTTGTTGTTTATGGAGTTTCGGCCGGTGGACTGACCGCAATTGAGTTGGCCAGTAATTACCCAAGCAAAGTAAGCAAACTGATTTTGGCCTCCGCAATCTCAAAAAAATGGGTGGACAAAGAGGAAAAAATATATAAGACTGCAAAAAGAATGTTCAACCCAAGAGTTGAAAAATATGTCTGGGGCATGGTTAGGCTTTTCTCTACTATTTTCCCCAAAATGATTGCAAAGAATTTTTATCCTCAGTTTTCAAATAAGCTAAGTCACAAACTAAAAAAAGATGATGTTGATGAGTTGATTTCAGCAATGAGAAACTACTCTTCTAAGAATGGGTTCCTTAACGATATTGACCAAAGCATAGATGAAGAAATCCTTACAACAATTAAATGCCCAACGCTAATCATTCATAGTGAAAACGACGCTAGTGTTCCTTTTGAGCACGCCTTGCACTCAAGCAAAATGATTGAGAATTCAAGGATTGTTACATTGAATAATAAATGGGGGCACTTATTTTGGATTGGAACTGACTCAATAGAGCCTATTACAACGACAATAGACTTTTTAAATGGCAAAGCTCTGGCATCTGAAAGTAATAAAATAATAGATTAACCAACGGTTTTAAGCGGTGCAGCATCACAAAAAGACAACAATTTCCTCCATGAATAAAATCTCTTATAAAAAGGCAGGTATTGATGATTCCATAAGAATTTCCGTTTTGCTCAAAACCGTTTACATAGAAGTTTATGCAACCGAAGGAATCACATTTGAGTTTGCAAACTTTATCGAAAAAAGATTTTCAAACGACCATATCAAAAAAATAATTAAAAATAATCCTGACCAATTTCTGATTGCCTACTACGATGACAACCCCATTGGTGTGGCCGAACTACTTTTTAATAGTAATTGCCCAATAAGAAAAATAAGCACCTCTGAATTGAGCAAGTTATATGTTTTAAAAAGATTTAATGGAAAAGGAATAGGATATGGTTTAATGCTCGCGTCTGAAAAACTATTAAAGGAGAAAGGATTTAAGGAATTAAACTTGGAAGTTTACATAGGTAATGTTCACGCAATCTCGTTTTATGAAAAGCTAGGTTACCAAAAAATTGGTAAGGTTGATTTTCCAATGGAGAAAAACATCTACGAGAATTGGGTTATGAACAAAAAACTCAAGTAAGAAAGAAGCGGTACATTACAACATAATGTATCGATTTTTATTTCAGTTGATTAAAATCAAGTCCACCATAATTTCCCGAGCTCATCAATAACAAAGCTGTACTATCTAGGTTTTGGCCAAAAAGAAACTCTTGAAATGCAATTGGGTCAGTATAAACCTTAAGGTTTTGATTTTTGAACGCCTCTCTTATTTGAGATTCAGTGACTTCCTCCAACCCTTTAATTTTAACGGCATCCGGAGAATAAAAAACAACTGCTTCATCTGCTTTGTCCAAAGCACCTTGGTACTCCTTTAAAAATTCGGCATTCAAACTGCTATACGTATGCAGTTCCAGGCAAGCTAATACTCTTCTTTTAGGATATTGTTCTTTAACTGCAGAAGTAGTGGCCCGAACCTTGCTCGGAGAATGGGCAAAATCCTTAAATATTACCGTAGTGCCTCTTTCAGCTATCTTTTCCATCCGTTTAGAAGCTCCTTTGAAAGAGGCAATGGCTTCATAGAAATCGGCCTCGTCCACGCCCATCTGCTGACAAATCCATTTTGCTCCCGCTAAGTTATTTAGATTGTGCTTCCCAAAAATTTCGATGGGCATTTCGCCCTCCGGGGTATCCAACAAGGTAAGGCCATTTTCAACCCTATATTTGGGAGTTTGATACGGAAATTTGCGTATGGTATTTTCAGAAGATTCAACCACAGTTTTTAAAGTTTCATCTTCCACATTGTACGTGATGCTACCTCCTTTGACTATTCCATCAACAAAAATCTTGAACTGCTCCACATACCCTTCAAAAGTGGGAAACACATTGATATGGTCCCAGGCAATGCCACTCAACAGGGCAATATTGGGTTGATATAAATGAAATTTCGGCCTTCTATCAATAGCGGAGGACAAGTACTCATCCCCTTCCAGCACAATAAAATCATTGGTAGCGGTCAGATGTACCATCCGGTCAAAACCTTCCAATTGGGCACCAACCATATAATCCACTTCCATATTATAATATTGGAGTACATGCAGAATCATGGAAGTTATTGTAGTTTTCCCATGACTTCCCCCAATGACCACACGAGTCTTGTCCTTAGATTGTTCATACAAAAACTCTGGATACGAATACATTGGAACGCCAAGTTCTTGAGCTTTTAACAGTTCTGGATTGTCCGCTTTTGCATGCATTCCTAATATCACAGCATCCAATTCCGTGTGTATTTTGCCTGGAAACCATCCAAATTCAGTGGGTAATATGCCTTTAGCAGCCAGTCTGCTTTTAGAAGGCTCAAAAATTACATCATCGCTTCCAGTTACCTCGTAACCCTTATCTGCCAAGGCAAGGGCCAAATTATGCATAGCGCTGCCTCCAATGGCTATGAAATGAATCTTCATAAATTGAATTTACCCACCAAAGATAGCTATTGCCAAAAAAAATACTGTGGAGTTTTTACCTTGCTTTAGAGCATATCGATGATTTTACGCTCTTCCAAGGCAAGTTTGGATTTTGAATCTGATTGCAATGCCCTTTTTATCCAAATACTAGCTGATTTTCTGTCGCCCTTTAAGCGATATAGTTTTGCCATTTGATAGTATGCTTTGGAAATAGGCACTCCATCCTTTACGCCATAATCTTGTATGTAGGTTTTCATCCGTTCAATCCCATTCTCCAAATCCAAATTAAAATCACTACAAACCTTACCAATAAGGTAGTTGAGTTGATTTCGCTTTACGGATTGCAGGTTTTTGAAGTAAGGTACAGTCTTCATTAAGTTCTCTTGGGCCTTTTGTGGTTCATTTTCCAAATCATACAGATAGGCTAAAGCAAAATGGCCTTCAATAGGAGATATTTTTAAAAGCTCTTTGGCACATTGGAAGGCCTTGGCGGTACTTCCACCCAAAATAGCGGGAACAGTGGTATAAAATTCAATCAAACCCCATCTGACATCAATATGCTTAGGGTCCAAATTCGCAGATTTTAGAAAACTTTTCTTGATTTTCCCAACCAACATCAATGCTTTTACCCTGCTGCCAACCTCTGCCTTTCTGGCCATGACCCCTCCATATTTGAACTGCAGTTCTGCATTATTTGGAAATTGTGCTACCAACTCTTCATACAAATCTATGGCTTCGTCCCATTCTCGTAAATTTCCATGAGTTTCTGCCAAAAGTGCTTTAGCTTCAAAAGATAAATTCCGTTTTACCTCATCCTGTAGAATAGTTTTGACCTGCCCATATTTTTTTTCAGCAAACAAACTTGAAGCCTTTTCCATCTGGGATTGTTGTCCAAAAATCGGGAAAGCGGCCAAGAAAAGAAGTAAGGATACAGATCTCATAAAAGGGTTCAAACACAAAAACTGTCGATAGGATTTGGGTTTCCTTAAATGGAACACTGTTAATTTTAAGATAAGAGGATGGAGTTGGTCTTAATGGCCTATTTCAGTATTTTTAGCTTTATGGAAAAACAATGTTACAAATGAATCTATCTGAAATTCCCTCAAAGGAAATAATGCCAGGATACCATGGCAAACTGGTACATTCTGAAAGCATGACCTGGGTTTTCTGGGATGTGGAAGAAGGTGCCGCCGTACCCGAGCACCATCATATCAATGAACAGATAATGCATGTGGTTGAAGGTGATTTTGAGTTTACCTTAGATGGAAAAACTGCAATTTACCATGCTGGAGATGTGGTGGTTATACCCTCAAATGTTCCGCATAGTGGGAAAGCACTAACACCCTGTAAATTGATGGATATTTTCAACCCGGTAAGAGCCGAATATAAGTAGATATGCATATTTCTTTATTAGGTAAAAATGCCCTTGTGGGAGGAAGCAGTAAAGGCATTGGAAAAGCAATTGCCCTGCAAATGGCATCGAGTGGCGCCAATGTAACCGTAATGGCCCGAAACGAAGAAGCCTTAAAAAAGGTTGTGGACGAAATGGATATAAGTTCTGGTCAAAACCACCAGTATTTGGTGGTCGATTTTTCAGATTTTGAAGGATTCTCTCAAAAAATGTCCAAGTTTTTTGAAAACCAAACCATTGATATTTTGGTGAACAATACCCAAGGTCCTGAAGCAGGTGGGGCCCTGGAAAAAACCGTTTCTGACTACCAAAAAGCATTTGATTTACTTTTCAAGTCGGTTGTGCTGACTACCGAGCATGCCCTCAAAGGAATGCTTCAAAAAAAGTGGGGACGCATCATTAATGTTGCTTCCATTTCGGTAAAGGAGCCATTAAACTATTTGGCACTTTCAAATTCCATCCGAGCTGCCATGGTTACTTGGGCCAAAAGTCTAGCCTTTGATGTAGGTAAGGACAATATTACTGTGAACAGCGTATTGACAGGTTATTTTGATACGGATAGGATTGCCACGCTTAATGCGAAGAAGGCGGAAAAAATGGGGGTTTCTCCTTATAAAGTAAGAAGCGCCATGGAAGAACAGGTTCCGGCAAAACGAATTGGTAGACCCGAAGAATACGGGTTTCTAGTTACCTTCTTGGCTTCGGAACAAGCAGGTTATATTTCTGGGACCAACATCCCTATAGATGGTGGCCTCTTAAAATCCATGTAACCTAGCATCTTTCATTGGGTTGATAAAAATTAAGTACATTTAGTATCTAACCTAAAAATTCAAACTGATGAATTCGAAAATCTTTTTGGTGGTTCGATGGCTTTTGGGCATCATGATGTTGGTTTTTGGGGTAAACAAATTCTTCGAATTTTTACCTCCTTTTGAACTAACTGGACCTCCCTTAGACTATTTTGTTTCCCTTTCAGCAAGTAAGACGCTGGATTTAGTGGGCCTTGTTGAAGTTTTGGCAGGATTGGCTTTTGTTCTCAATCGTTATGGGGCACTAATGGCGATTATTTTGATGAGTGTTTCTGTAAACGCCGTACTTTTTCATGCAACGCTTGCACCTGCTGATATTGGCCCGGCCATAGGAATGCTTGTTTTGAACATTATTGTACTTATTGGATACAAAGACCGGTATAAGGATATACTAAGGGCTTAACTTAAAAGAGGCTATCTTAAAAATAAAGTTTCGTCAACCTGAACTTGTTTCAGGTTCTCTTAAATATTCCAATTTCATAATATTGAGATTCTGAAATAAATTCAGAATGACGATTTTCCCTCTTTCAAGATGGCCTCTTTCTATAGACTCATTTTGTCTTTAAAGATGTAGGATTGCCTTCTGGAAACCTCTATCTCATCTCCATTTTGCATTTTCAGTTTTAACTTCCCATTGAACCAAGGCACAACACCATCAATGTAGTTAGTATTGATTATCTGCTGTCGGTTTACCCTAAAAAAGGAATCTTCGGGTAGTTTTTCCTCAATTTGGTTCAAAGATTTATAGAGCAGCGGTTTTTTATCTTGGAAAAAGACACGGGTGTAGTTTCCTACAATTTCAAAATGTGAAATCTCACCTATTTTTATGAGCCAGCAGTCTTCCCCATCTTTTATAAAGATTTGACTATCTGCGGAAAGACGATTTCCTTTAACAGTTTTTGATTTTTTCTCGTTCAGCTTTGCCTGTGCCTTTTCCAGAGCTAGGGAAAAACGCTTTGCACTTACAGGCTTTAACAAATAATCCAAGGCGTTGTATTCAAAGGATTTAATAGCGTACTCATCAAAAGCAGTTGTAAAAATGGTTATGGGAACATCGTCTAGCATTTCCAAAAGCTCAAAACCATCCTTTTCTGGCATATTGATATCTAAAAACAAAATATCTGGATGTTCTTTTTGAATTAACTCATACCCTGAATCCACATTTCCTGCCTCCCCTATTAATTCTACCTCGTCATGTTGCTTTAGCAACTCCTTAAGCTCTTGGCGGGCCAAACGTGAATCCTCAACAATCACAGCTTTCATTTTCATGCTAAGGGAATTTTAATAAGTGCTACAACCTCGTCCGCTATCTCGCTTAAATAAAAAGATGCTTTATCAGCATAAAGCAACTTCAAACGTTGTCTAATATTTTTCAATCCTAGCTGAGTTGTATTGTGTGCAATCTGTAGTTTCCCAGTATTCTTTACCTCTATCTTTAATAATTCGGCATCCTTCTTTATACTCAATATGATTTTTCCGCCGTGCTTTAAATTCGAAATACCGTGTTTCACAGCATTTTCCACCAAAAGTTGAATCACCATAGGCGGAATTTCAAGCCCAAGTGTACTCGAATCAATATCTTTTACAAATTCCAAACGGTCTTCAAATTGAATCTTGCTTAAATCAATATAATTATCCACCACTTCAAGTTCCTCTTCAACAGGTATTGAATTGATGTTGTTTTTGGTCATGGAGTACCGAAGAATTTCCGACAATTTGGTCAGCATTTCACGGGATTTATCAACATCCTCCAACATAAGTCCTCTAATATTATTGAGACTATTGAACATGAAATGGGGATTGATTTGCCCTTTAAGTGTGTTGAGCTGTGCTTGCTTGAGGTTAGTATTCAACTCCAGTCGTTCTATGCGGTCCCGATTCAGTTTGAGCAATAGTTTGATCACCAAATAGGTAACTAGCCATGCACCAACCATAAAAAGGGCGTTGATAATCTGAAGCCACACCGCATTATAGGCCTTATACAACTGGATTTCCGCGTCCGTATGTTCTGGTCCAAACTTGCCATAAAGGTATCCAAAGGCATAATTTAGAAACCCAAAGAGGAAACAGGTAACTAGAAATGAGATAACTATTTTTAAAAAATCCTTTATATCAAAAGATTCAAAACTCACATTTCTCTTCAAATACCATCGAAGCAAAGAGGTTGTAGAAATACTCATGAGAATACCAAAGACAATGGAAGATACCATCAGAAAAGTGGTCTTTTCCTTTATTACGAAAAGCGAAAGACAATTAATAAACCCCCATCCAAAAAACTGGAGCACCCAAAAAATGGTGTTTTGATTCTTCTCGGTAATATTCATCCGTTGTTATTTCGCTATCAAATATATTGACTTTAGGAAGTTTTTAGTGGATAACGTGGTATAGAAGCTTCCCAACGCCAAAACCAATACCAAAACATATCACTACAGCTAAAAAGGTTATTAAAGCCACTTTAACCATTTGATTCCTATTTAAAAGTGCTTTACCATCGCCCGCCACCATGATTTTTGATTCGTTCTTGATTGTGGAAAGTGAGCAAGAGGCCAATATCTTCCTTCCAAAAGCCTGATAAAAAAACAATGCAGCGGTCAAAAATGAAAGCCCTGCTAAAACTCTATTTTCAGATTGGTCAATTTGAAGAAACCCGACTATGGTGAATGTAAAGGATGCTAGGAGTGCCAGTACTTTTTCTTTCCGTTCCATAATCTATTTTCTTTTGGATTCTGTATTCTTTCGCTTTGCCCTACAAGAACGTCTATCGTTTACAAATGCAATCCAAATCATAGAAGTACCTGCATAAAAAATAGGGAAGAATTTATCAAATCCAGAATCAGTTGCTCTCAGGTAAAGGGCAATAGAAACTCCCGCTATACCCATTCCCAAAACTATCCATTGATCTTTTCTTAGTTTCATAGTTATCAGGTTTAGAAGATTATTAGAAAAAGTGAGGTTAAAAGGGTAACTATCAATTTTGCTAGAGCTATCATGTTTATACGCTTTACGTTGATTTATAATGCTAATGTATCACAGAAATGAGGTCAACAAAACCAATTTATGACCAGTGGTAAAAACAAATGCTTGAGCGGTAAACACTTTTCAGCCACATTTATACACACAAAAAGGAGCCTTTGGGCTCCTTTTTCGTTTTTTGATTGATCTGTATTTATTAATCCTTCAAAGGTGTTGGAATTTCTTGTTTGCCTAAATGTTTAGCATAAAAGCCCATCATTGCCTTGTAGAGTTCTATTCGGTTCTCTTCCTTTCCAAACCCATGGCCTTCATCATACTTTACCATGTAAGGAACATCAAATCCTTTACCACGGAGGGCACTCACTATTTGGTCCGATTCATCGATGTTTACGCGAGGGTCATTAGCCCCTTGTACTACAAATAAGGGTTTTTTGATTTTATCAATTTGATAAACTGGGGATACTTCTTCCATGATTTTCTTTTCTTCTGGAACGTCTTCATCATACCAAATCTCTTTGATAATTTTTAGGTAAGGCTTCCAGTATGGTGGAATGGTCTCCATAAAAGTGAACAGATTGGAAACGCCCACATAATCCACTCCGCATGCGTAGAGGTCCGGAGTTTTGGTAAGCCCTCTAAGTACAGCATAACCTCCATGACTACCTCCATATATAGCCACTTTGCCTGGGTCTATCCAGCCTTGGTCAATAACATATTCAACCCCATCCTCCACATCATCCATAGCTTTTCTTCCTATCTGCTTAAACCCAGACTCCAAGAACTCTTTACCATATCCTCCTGATATTCTAAAGTTTACCTGAAGTGTTGCATAGCCGCGACTTGCAAACAACTGGGATTCTGGGTTAAAACCCCATGAGTCCCGAATTCCTTGTGGACCTCCATGAGGATTTACAATCAATGGCACTTTTTCTCCAGCCAAAGCGGCCTTGGGTAAGGTGATATACCCATGCAATGTAAGTCCATCCCTGCTCTTGAAGGTAATTGGCCGCATTTCGGACATATCCTCTTCCTTCAACTGGGGCATAAGATTGTATAGAAATGTAAACTCATCGGTGTTTTGGTTATATGAGTAGTACTCCCCATAAAGTTTGTCGCTTTGTATAAAAATCAAGAATTGGTCTTCTTCATCTGTAAAGTCAGCAATACTGTATTGTTTGCCCGGGAAGCGACTAACAATCTTTTTATGGAATTTGGTGTAGAAATCGCTCACAGGTACAATTTCAGTCTTCTCTCCTTCGTATTGAAAATAGTCCATCTCATACCCTCTTTTCCTAGAGATTCCCATATCCTGAACATCGTACTTGTCATTTGAAAATACCTTTTTCAGAATCTTATCTTCTTTTAAATCATACAGAACCACTTCGGCTTTGTCATTATCCAGATTGGAAACCATATAGGCGTCATTTGGATTATCTGAAGCGTAATTAAAATCGAGGATAGTAAAGGAATCTTTCCAGTTCAAGCTTTTGACCACCTTATAACCACCAGTGCCATCTTCGTAATAGAGGTCTTGTTCCACGCCATCTCTAATCTTGGTATAAGCTTTTAGATTTCCATCCTTATCAAAATTATAGCCTATTATTGGATTGGCTGGGTCTTCATTGGAAAACAACTGTTTTAATTCCCCTGTATTGACATTTACCTTGTATGGCTCAAAAACCTGTGCATTGTTCTTGTTCATGGAGACAATGATGTGGTTCTTATCTTCTTTTAGAAGTTCGGTAAACTGCGCTTGCACTCCATCAAAAGGGGTAAGGTCTTTCAGGTTGCTCCCATCCAAATCAACGGCATAGATATGGTAATTTTCATCCCCACCTTTGTCCATAGCATAAACAAGTCTGTCGTTGCTTATCCAACCATAGCCTCGCACCAGCTCTTCTTTTTCCTCAATCGCCATTTTTACATCTCCCGATGCTATTTCCTTGACCATAATATGCCGCTTGCCATTTTCATCCTTCTCACGGTACGACATATATTTTCCATCTGGTGAAAATCTGAAAGTAGATGCCTTTGGGCGAGCAAAATAATCTTCAACCTTATAGCGATAATCACCTTGATCTAATGAAGCCAATTCCAACAATTCGGCATCTGAACTTACCAAGTCAGGATTACCTGGAATTGTTTTTTCCTTCTTTTCCAAGTTTAGTGGCAATTCCATACCTCCTTGAAAGAACGTACCTTCCATCGTATCGCCATTCGCCTTTCCAACATATTTGATTCCAGCCTGCTTGAAAACCACCGTTAGTTGACTATCTTCAAAAGTGGTCTCATCCATTGGGATACCAGTTGCTCCTTGGGAAGGACTGTCCATAGTAGCAGATAACGTCCCATCTTCTTCCGAAATATTGAATACCAAAGGCATTTCTGTTCCCTGTACTTCAATTGTACCATGCCAAGAACCTGCAATTTCTTGAGCTTGGGATACAATACCAAAAGCCAGGAAAAACAGGGTTCCAAAAATCTGTTTCGTTTTTTGTGTTTTTTTCATTCGTAGTGATTTAATTTTTTTGTTAAGAAGTAGTATTACCTGAAATAAGACTCATCCCAGTTAGTGTTTGTTACAAACTTCGGGGACAAAATTATAGGAAGAGACTTCTGGTAAGTAGTAAAATATGACAAACGGTAATTTCCCGAACTTTAGCGGAAACCCTATTTCTCTGGTGGGTATTTTGAGAACACTTTTTTGACCACAGCTCGCAATTTGTCTTCCCTCACACTGGGAGAGCCATTGTCTCGATAGCCACTTTCGCTGAAGGCCTGCCAGAAAAGCGCATCACGATCGGCATCCACAAAATCAAACTGAATCATTCTTTGCAAACCAGAATTCCCCACAGGTATTCCAAGTGAAACCCCACCCCCAACATTTCTACCGGTTCCACCAATGCCAACACCTACTGCATTGTTTAGGGCACTGCGGAATTCATTGCTTAAAATGTTAATAAAGAAATCGGGCTCTTCGGCCAATTGATAGCCTTTGGTTTTCAAGGTGGAATCCAAAACCCGGAGAAGTCTTCTTTCGTCAAGTTGACTAAGCCCCGTTTCCATATCGGAAAAGTAGTTGTAAGTAGAATATTTAGAGAAATCCACATCACGATCAAAGTCATAGTCTACCTTGACCGCGCTACAAGAGACAATCAACATCATAATGGTCAACCCAAGAAGAAATCTCATCCTTAAAAAATTTCTATTAAAGTTACTGAATCTGCCCGGTTCAGAACAGTCTGGATGTATTTAATCGTTCAAAAGCGCCCACAGCTTATCCTTCAACTCTTGAATTCCCATCTGGGCAACTGACGAAATAAATAGGTAGGGAATATCTTTGAAGTCTTTATCCAATTCCACTTTCATTTCGGCCATTAGTTCTTCATCCAACATATCGCATTTGGAAATGGCGACCAACCTTTCTTTGTCCAAAAGTTCTGGATTATATCGCCTTAACTCATCAAGAAGGATTTCGTATTCTTTGGAAATATCATTGCTATCCGCGGGAATCAAAAAAAGTAAGGTAGCGTTTCGCTCAATATGTCGAAGAAAATAATGTCCCAAACCTTTCCCTTCAGCAGCTCCTTCAATAATTCCCGGAATGTCGGCCATAACAAAGCTTGAGAAGTCTCGATGTTCCACAATGCCGAGATTGGGTTTTAGGGTGGTGAACTCATAATCAGCGATTTTGGGCTTCGCAGAAGTCATAACAGAGAGAAGCGTAGATTTTCCTGCGTTGGGAAAACCAACCAAGCCGACATCCGCCAAAACTTTCAATTCCAATGTAACCTGTGCTTCATCTCCAGGAATTCCAGGTTGGGCATACCTTGGGGTTTGATTGGTGGGACTTTTAAAGTGCCAATTACCTCGGCCTCCCTTTCCACCCTCTAAAATAATTTTTTCCTCTTGGTCATCTGTAATTTCCAGTAACACTTTATTGGTCTCCGTGTCGCGTATCACCGTTCCCAAAGGAACTTCCAGATATACGTCTGTACCATCGGCGCCAGTGCTGCGATTTTTGCTACCATGCTCTCCATGGCCTGCTTTAAAGTGTTTTTTGAATTTATAGTGAACTAAGGTCCAAAGGTTTTTGTTGCCTCGAACAATGACATGACCTCCACGACCACCATCCCCTCCATCTGGTCCGCCTTTGGCTACATACTTTTCACGGTGCAAATGCGCAGAACCCTTACCTCCATTTCCAGAGGCAATATGCACTTTTACATAATCGACAAAATTACCTTCGGTCATTGTGTATCAAAAAAGTATAAAAATGGCTAATTGCTATGCCAAAGAATCAATCACCTTACCCAAACGCTCAGTGATTTCAGAAATCTCCCCTATCCCGTTAACGGAATGAAACTTTCCTTGTTTTTCGTAGTAGGCACGCAAAGGAGCTGTTTTGGCGTTGTATTCGTCAAAACGATTTCGAATTTTGTCTTCATCTTGATCATCAGAACGTCCGCTATCCTTTCCACGTTCCAACAGTCGGGCCACCAAAATATCATCTTCCGCTTCAAGTGCAATAGTAGCGTTCACCTGCATATTTTTGGACTCCAAAAAATTATCCAGTGCTTCTGCCTGTGCTGCTGTTCGAGGGAATCCATCAAAAATGAATCCGGCAGCCTCTGTATTTTTCTCCACTTCGTCCTTCAGCATGTCAATGGTAACTTCATCAGGAACCAAATCTCCTCTATCGATATAGGATTTGGCCAATTTTCCCAATTCAGTTCCATTCTTCATATTATACCGAAAAACATCTCCGGTAGAAATATGTTTTAGATTATACTTTTCCTTTAAAAAACCGGCTTGGGTTCCCTTTCCAGCTCCTGGCTTTCCAAATAGCACTAGATTGATCATATGTGATTCATTAAGTTGATATATTTCCCTTAAATTACGCCCCAATTCATTGTAATCCAATCCGTAACCCACTATAAAATTATCCGGGATTTCCAATCCTATGTAATCGATGGTGTATTCGCCATTATAAACATCGGGCTTATGAAAAAGGGATGCAATTTTAAATTCTTTGACATTGGTATTTGAAAATAGGTGCACCAATTTTTTTAAGGTGCGCCCGGTGTCAATAACATCTTCAAGGATAATGACACTTTTCCCTTCAACATCATCTGGTATGTCCAACAAACTTTCCACAATACCGGTTGATGTCAAACCTTGGTATGAGCTTAAACGGACAAAGGACACTTCACACGGATGTGGATAGGCCTTTAGAAAATCGGATACAAACATAAAAGCTCCATTGAGCACTCCCACAAAAACAGGCACTTCATCCTTATAGTCCTGCGCTATTTCATGAGCTATCTTGTCGATAGCTTCCAAAATCTGCGCTTCTCTTAAAAAGGGTTTGAAGTACTTGTCGTGAAGTTTAATCAAAGCTATGGCCAGTTTTATCAGGTTGGCAAAGATAACATTTTATGAGGTCTTTCTTGCCAAGGCTTTTACCGCTTTCATGAATTGACGTATTTTTGCTTTCATTCGAATATTAGGTCAATGCATTTTTTCTCTTCAGATTTTAAATTGGGTATTCTTGGTGGCGGACAATTAGGCAAAATGTTGTTGTATGAAACCAGAAAATGGGATATTCAAACCAAGGTAATGGACCCATCTCCCGAGGCCCCTTGTAAAATTGCCTGTAATGAATTTGTTCAAGGGGATTTATTGGATTTTGAAACTGTTTGTACATTCGGTCATGATGTGGATGTTTTAACCATTGAAATTGAAAACGTAAATGTGGATGCCTTGGAAAAGTTGGAGGAAGAGGGTGTCATTGTCTATCCTTCTTCCCATACACTCCGTACCATACAAAACAAGGCAAACCAGAAGTTGTTTTATGTAGACCATAATATTCCCACTTCCCCATTTACCCGATTTGCGTATACCTCGGAAATTGAGGATAGCATCTCCAATGGTGGACTTCAGCTCCCTTTTGTATGGAAAAGTGCCCAATTTGGATATGATGGGCAAGGAGTTAAAATTGTTAGACGCATTGACGATTTACAGGAATTGCCCAATGTAGAGTGTATTGCCGAGCAGTTAGTTGATTTTAAAAATGAACTTGCCGTCATCGTAGCTCGAAATGCGGAAGGAAACATACAAACATATCCTGTGGTGGAAATGGAGTTTCATCCAGAGGCCAATCAGGTAGAATATGTAATTTGTCCTGCTCGAATTGATGAAGCCGTTGCAAAAAAGGCTCGTGAAGTTGCTTTAAAGGTATCTGAACAAATGGAACATGTTGGACTACTGGCCGTGGAGATGTTCCAAACTCAAGATGATGAAATTTTGGTGAATGAAGTGGCTCCAAGACCTCATAACAGTGGGCATTATAGCATTGAAGCCAGTTACACCAATCAATTTGAGCAACATATACGAGCTATTCTAGGGCTCCCCCTTGGAAAAACAGATAGCAAGGTAGCAGGAGTGATGGTAAATTTGGTGGGAGCTGAAGGGCATACCGGAGATGTGATATACCAGAACATGAACGATATTTTGAAAATGGATGGAGTTACGCCTCACATATATGGCAAAAAACAAACACGTCCGTTCCGTAAAATGGGCCATGTCACCATAGTGGACGAAGACATGTCCAAAGCAAGAGCAAAGGCACAAGAAGCAAAGGAAATAATCAAAGTGATAAGTCAATAATTTATATGAGCAAAGTAGCCGTAATCATGGGAAGTACCAGCGACCTTCCCGTAATGCAGGACGCTGTAGAAATCCTAAAAGGATTTGATATTCCAGTAGATGTAGATATAGTTTCTGCCCACAGAACCCCTGAAAAATTATTTGATTTTGGAAAGAACGCCCACAAGAATGGCTATTCCGTAATCATTGCTGGTGCAGGAGGCGCTGCGCATCTTCCGGGTATGGTGGCCTCTTTGTCGCCTCTTCCAGTAATAGGTGTGCCTGTAAAAAGTAGCAATTCTATTGATGGATGGGACTCCGTGCTTTCTATACTTCAGATGCCAGGTGGTGTCCCCGTTGCTACGGTTGCCCTAAATGGCGCAAAAAATGCAGGAATCTTAGCAGCTCAGATTATTGGTTCTTCAGATAAGTGTGTACTGGATAAAATTGAAGTCTACAAACAAGGCCTTAAAGAAAAAGTAATCAAAGGCGCAGAAGAAGTAAAAAACAAAAAATAGAATTGTCTGTTTCATTGCGATTGAGAACTATTCCCTATAAAATTTATTAATGAGCAACCCCTTATTAACTCCTTTCGATAAAGCTCCCTTTGAGCAAATAAAAAATGAACATTTTAAACCCGCTTTTCTTCAAGCCATTGAAGAAGCTAAAAAGGAGATAGACCAAATTACCCAAAACCCAGAACCTCCTTCCTTCGAAAATACCTTGATGGCATTGGATTTTTCTGGTCAGCAACTGGATAGGATTTCGAGCTTGTTTTTCAACCTTAACTCGGCAGAAACCAATGAGGAGATTCAAAAAATTGCTCAAGAGGTTTCGCCATTGTTATCCGAGTTCAGCAATGATATCACACTTAATGAAGCTCTTTTCCAAAGAATAAAATCGGTTTACGAACAGCGAGATACCCTTGAGCTTTCTGAAGAAGAGAAAACACTCTTGGAAAAGCGATACAAAAGTTTTAGTCGCAATGGAGCCAATTTGAATGAAGAAGGCAAAAAAAGATTGAGGGAGATTGATAAGGAATTGGCCCAGCTCAAACTAAAGTTTGGAGAAAACGTATTGGCTGAAACCAACAAATACGAAATGCACCTAGTGGAAGAGGAACTGTTAAAAGGACTTCCCGAAGGTGCAAAAGAAGCCGCAGCGCAATTGGCCAAATCAAAAGAAAAAGAGGGTTGGCTGGTAACTTTGGATTATCCCAGCTATATCCCTTTCATGAAATATGCCGAAAATAGAGCATTGAGAAAGGAACTTTCCTTGGCCTTTGGAAGCAAAGGTTTTCATGAAGATGAACTGGATAATCAGCAAAACGTACTAAAAATTGTAAATCTACGACATGAAAGGGCCAATCTGTTGGGCTATGAGTCCCATGCGCATTTTGTTTTGGAAGAGCGTATGGCAGAGACCCCTAAAAAAGTTTTCGGCTTTCTGAATGAACTTTTGGAAAAAGCCAAACCAGCAGCTGAAAAAGAGTTTGCTGAACTGGAGGCATTTGCCAAAAAAATCGATGGTATTGAACGCCTGGAAAAATGGGATAGTGCCTATTATGCCGAAAAGTTGAAACAAGAGAAATTCGATTTGGATGATGAAAAATTGAAACCTTATTTTAAGTTGGAAAATGTCATTGATGGTGTTTTTAAAGTGGCTGAAAAGCTATTTGACCTCAACTTCAAGGAAGTATTTACTATTGAAAAGTACCATGAGGAGGTAAAAACTTATGAAGTTTACGATGGTAATGATAATATGGTCTCGCTTTTCTATGCGGATTTTCATCCTAGACCGGGAAAACGAGGTGGAGCGTGGATGACTTCGTATAAATCTCAATATATTCAAAACGGAAAAAATAGCAGGCCGCACATTTCAAACGTCTGCAATTTCACAAAACCGACCGAAACCAAACCTTCTTTACTCACGTTTAATGAAGTAACTACACTCTTCCATGAATTTGGGCATGCATTGCATGGAATGTTGGCAAACACCACCTACCCAACCCTCTCTGGAACTTCAGTGTATTGGGATTTCGTAGAACTACCCAGCCAGGTGATGGAAAACTGGTGTTACGAGAAGGAGGCCTTGGAACTTTTCGCACATCACTATGAAACAGGAGAGCTGATTCCAATGGAATTGGTTCAAAAAATAAAGGATTCTTCTACTTTTCATGAAGGAATGGCCACGTTGCGCCAACTAAGTTTTGGATTTTTGGATATGGAATGGCATGGTTCAGACCCATCCCATATCACAAACGTAAAAGACCATGAAACCAAGGCTTTTGAATCAACACGCCTGTTCCCGGATACGCCTGAAACTTGTATGAGTACAGCCTTTTCACATATTTTCCAAGGAGGATATTCTTCAGGATACTACAGCTACAAATGGGCAGAAGTTTTGGATGCCGATGCCTTTGCCTACTTTAAGGAGAATGGCATCTTCAATAAAGAGGTTGCGGATAAATTCAAAAACCATGTACTTTCCAGAGGAGGTACTGAAAACCCAATGACTCTATACAAGCGTTTTCGCGGAGCAGAGCCTAAAATTGAACCTTTATTGGAGCGTGCGGGGCTCATCAAGAGGACTGCATAATATTTTTAAACTTTCAATAATTTTTGAAAATACAAAAATAATACTATCTTTGTCTTATGGAATATCAAGAGGCAAAAGATAAGTTCATTAGTACCTGGGGTAGCCTGGGTACGCTTTGGGGCATCAATAAAGCTATGGCCCAAATACAAGCTTTACTCTTTATTTCGACGAAGTCCTTGACCACCGAAGAGATTATGGAAGAGCTTCAGATTTCCAGAGGTAATACAAGCATGAATGTCCGTCAACTAATTGATTGGGGCATCGTAAAGAAGGAATTGAAGGCCGGTGAGCGCAAGGAGTATTTTTCTACGGAAAAAGATGTACAAGAATTGGCTCGGATTATTGCTGAAGAAAGAAGCCGAAGGGAAATTCAACCTGTCATCAAAACACTTCAAGAAATCAGTTCAATAAAAGATGATGGTACAGAGAAAACCAAAGAACTCATCAAACAAACGAAAGCCTTACATGATTTAGCCAAAACAGCTGATTCACTTTTGAACAAAGCCATTCATCACAAACAAAATTGGGTAAGCTCTACGCTACTAAAAATCATAAAATAATTTTTTTGATATATATTTTCAATATTTTCTGAAACTTTAAAAATTAAAAAATGTACTACGAAACTCCAAAATGGCTGATTATTCTGGGAGGAATAGGTCAAATATTCACAGCTCTCATTTATCCATATATAAGGCACAAGGTATTTGATTGGTATACGGATGTGAAACAACTGAAACCCCTAAATCAAGAAATAGCCAAAACCTATGGTCGCTATATTCAGGGACTCAACTTTTCGTTTGGCTGTATCGCAATTCTCCTTGCAGAAGATTTACAGAGCGGCACACGGCTCTCCATCGCTTTAACAGGGCTTGTAGCCGCCTACTGGGTAGGTAAGGTTGCGACACAAATCGTCTATTATCCCATGTACACTATACCCCAGAAACCCCTCTTCAGAATAGGAAGTTATCTTATGAATACCCTATTTATATTGTTTGCAGTGGTATTTTCCTGGTTGCTCATCAATAATTGTCTGATTTATTCAAATTCTTAAAAGTTATAGTCATGAAAGAATTGGTTTTTGAAAAACAACACGATTTAACGGAAGAAAAATTAAGAAGTCACGTAGATATTGTTGATTTCTATAATGAGGCTACCGAAGATTATAAGTTCTGGAGCAAGGATTTCAACATGCATTTTGGCTACTATGATTTTTTTAGAACAAATCCATTTAAAAGAGACCAAATGCTCAATGAAATGAACAAACAGGTTTTAAACAGGTTGAATCTTGACAACGAAAAGCGTCTCTTGTTAGATTTAGGTTGCGGAATGGGCGGTACAATGAGATATGCCCTAAAGTCCAGACCAAAACTTTCCGCTATCGGGGTCACTTTGTCGGACTTTCAGGTTAAAGAGGGCAATAGACTTTTAAACTCAACGAATGGTGTTATTCTCAAACAGAACTATAACAATACTTCTTTGCCTTCAGACTCTGCTGATGGTGTCATTGTCATTGAAAGTTTTTGTCACTCAGGCCACAGTATTTCGGCGTTTAAAGAGGCATATCGTACCTTAAAACCTGGAGGGAAATTGGTAGTTGCAGATGCTTTTTTGAAAAAAGAAGTAGATGAACTCTGTCATGGAAGTCTTATGGCTTATAGAAAATTATGCGATCACTGGAGCTTGGAAAGATTGGGGAATATACATCAAGTAGTTCGCGAACTTAGACTAGCTGGATTTAAAAACTTAAAGGCAGAAGACGTTTCATTTAGGGTCGCTCCATCCGTGTTGCATGTACCTTTTGCCATATTAGGTTTCGTTTTAAAAAAACTTTTTAGAAACAAAGTTTTGAAGAAAGAAAGCTTGCATAATCTAAAGGGTTCTTTTTACGCATTGCTATCCGGCCTACACATGAAAAGTTTTGGATACTATCTGATAAGCTGTTCAAAATAGTCTTTATTGTTTAACTAGGGAACTACCATATTTGTTTTCTTAGTATTCTAGCCAAAATTTCTTAACAAATAGCTAAATACGTATTTCATGAACATTTCGTGATACTTTTTGAAGTCGTTTGTAATGGACAAAACATAAAATCATTAACTAAAATCCATTACTTTTGGTACTTCAAACAATATGGCAGCTCACACACTCAATCCCGACAGCTGGGTAGATTTATACGCAGACTACCTTTTTAATTATGCCATCGCAAGAGTCAGCGATGCTGAAATCGCCAAAGATTTAGTACAGGAAACTTTTTTTGCTGGACTAAATTCGGCAAAGAACTATAAAGGTGATGCCGCTGAGCGCACGTGGTTAATTGCAATTTTAAAACGGAAAGTGATTGACCACTATCGCAAAATCAACTCCAACAAAGGAAAAGCTGAGGTTCGCATCAATTACAATGCATCATCAGAATCAGAAGGTGACTGGTTGGAAGAACAGGTAGCTGACCCTTTCAGTAAAGATGGGGACAACACTATTGAAAATGAGGAATTGGGGCTTGCTATCGAAGATTGCATTTCCAAATTGCCCAAAAAGCAGTCCTTGGTTTTTAAGATGAAGACCATTCAAGGAATGAGTACAGAAGATATTTGTAATGAATTGGGAATTAACCCGTCCAATTTATGGGTTATGATCCATAGAGCACGCACATCGCTCATGGGTTGTATGAATCAAACATGGTTTTAGACGTATGAAAATATCTATTGAAAAGGCAAAGCAAATTTGCACCAAAAGTCAATATGGAGAAGCTACCTGGTGGGAATTGCTGCAACTCAATGTGTATTTGCTCTTTAGCAAAGAGTGTTCTGATTTCTCTGCAAAGAACAAGAAACTGACTTCCCTATGTGAACGTGCTGGTTTGGATACACTATCAGAAAATGAAAAAGACGATATGAAGAAAAAGCTAAAAGAACTCTCCTAGCTCAATTCCCGAAGAACTACAATTGAAATAGCCCAGAATATGGGTACTGCCTCAATCCAAAAAGACGTAAAGTATTTGGATTTTTTTTTGGATACCAGAAGCATGGGTATTAAAACAACTCCCAATAGAACCCTGGATACCAGTTCTTTTTCAGCAAGAACATCCTTAAAAAAAGTAAGCAGGACAAAAAGTAAGGTAAGTACAACTCCCAATACCATGGTGCGTCGAATTCCAATAAGCTGAGGAATGGTCCATAGCTCTTTAAAATCTGTTTCCATATCCCGTATTTCAAAAGGCAACATTAAAATGATGACCAAAAGGAATCGTTGCAAAAGCATAACTCCGACATCCCAATTAAATGGAGATTGATGTTGAACCACAGGTAATAAAACGGTAAATCCTGCCCATACCAAAGCAACAACATAGATTTTAAAGCCTGCAAGATTTCGAAGATTCTTGGTTTTGGGTAAAAAAGGAATGGCATATAGGCCAGATAATATACCCAGTCCGGCAATGTAAACTAAAACTTCCTGCCTCAATTGAGATGCGAAAAAAACCGTTGGAATGAAACCCAAAAAACTAAATACCTGAATCTTCCTGTGATACGTTTTAGAAACAATGAGATACTTTTTGGCTTCCACGCCATATTTGATAAAATTATAGCATACAACGGTCGAAAAAAATGAAAACCCCAATAAAGCATTTTCAATTGGAATGTTTAACAAAAGAGAAGATACAATAACCAGTGCGGTAACCGCCAAACCCACATGAATACTGGCATCCAAATAAAAGTCGAAAAGGGTCCGAAGCGTACGCATTAAACAGAATTTAAGAAACGCCCCTAAAGGTTAATTTTCAGTTAACAACTTTGAAGGGCCATAGCTCAAAAATGCCCATTTTCATTGAATTTATCGCTAATTTTGTGGACTTTATAAGCTGACTATGAATACAGAAGTGTTTGCATCTAGGCACAACGGAATCACAGAAAAGGATTTGCCCCATATGTTCGATACCATTGGGGTGGAAAACATGGAACAATTAATTCAAGAAACCATTCCAAATGAAATCAGGTTAAAATCTCCCTTAGACTTACCTGAAGGCATAAGTGAGCATGAGTTTTTGAGTCATATCCAGAAGCTATCTGAAAAAAACAAGGTATTTAAAAGCTATATTGGATTGGGATACCATGAATCGTTGACTCCCTCCGTAATTAAAAGAAATATTCTTGAGAATCCGGGTTGGTATACCGCCTATACCCCCTATCAAGCAGAAATCGCCCAAGGAAGACTGGAAGCGCTTCTTAATTTCCAGACCACAATTTGTGACCTCACGGGAATGGAAATTGCCAATGCATCACTTTTGGATGAAAGTACGGCAGCTGCTGAAGCCATGACCATGCTTTTTGATGTTCGTAGTAGACAGCAAAAAAAAGAAGGTATTCTAAAGTTCTTTGTTTCAGAAGAAATACTGCCCCAAACGCTAAGTTTGTTGGAAACTCGTTCACATCCTTTAGGAATTGAATTGGTTGTGGGCAATCATGAAGAATTTGATTTCTCAACTGATTTTTATGGAGCTTTGTTGCAATATCCGGGAAAACACGGTCAGGTTCATGACTATGCTTCATTTTCTGAAAAAGCAAAGGCAAATGATATTAAGGTTGCCGTTGCTGCTGATATCTTAAGTTTGGTTTTATTGACCCCTCCTGGGGAATGGGGTGTTGATGTGGTCGTGGGTACCACTCAGCGTTTTGGAATTCCACTAGGGTATGGTGGCCCACACGCTGCCTTTTTTGCCACGAAAGAAGATTACAAACGAAATATTCCGGGAAGGATTATTGGTGTGACCAAGGACACGGATGGCAATCGTGCACTGCGGATGGCATTGCAAACCCGTGAGCAACACATCAAAAGGGATAAAGCAACTTCCAACATTTGTACGGCTCAGGTATTACTGGCGGTAATGGCCGGAATGTATGCGGTCTATCATGGTCCAAATGGACTTAGATATATTGCCCAAAAAGTACACAAACAAACAAAAGCATTGGCCCAAACCCTTACGAAGATGGGTTACATTCAGGTGAATACTGCTTTTTTTGATACCATAGAAGTTCAAGTAAGTGATAGTGCAAAGCTTAGAGATATTGCTGAGAATAAAGGGATAAATGTAAATGTGGTCGATCAAAAAACCGTATCCATTTCTTTAAACGAAGGCACTTCCCAAACCGATTTAGAAAACTTGGTTTCTTGTTTTGCTGAACTTTCCAGTAGTACAGTTCAAAGTTTAGAACAGGGCGATAACGAAGCAATTCCTTCATCCCTGCAGCGCAAAACTCCTTTTTTGGAACATAAAGTCTTCAATTCCTATCATTCCGAGACAGAGTTGATGCGTTATATCAAAAAATTGGAGCGCAAAGATTTGGCATTAAATCATTCCATGATTTCATTGGGAAGCTGCACCATGAAGTTGAATGCGGCTTCTGAAATGCTTCCTTTAAGTTGGGCTAATTGGGGCAATATCCACCCTTTTGCACCGCTTGACCAAGCTGAAGGTTATCAAATTGTTTTAAAAGAATTGGAGCAGCAGCTAAATATAATCACTGGTTTCGCAGCTACTTCGTTACAACCCAACTCCGGAGCCCAAGGTGAATATGCTGGATTGATGACTATAAGGGCTTATCACAAATCGAGAGGTGAAGAACACCGTACCATCTGTATTATTCCTGCTTCGGCACACGGTACCAACCCAGCTTCAGCAGTAATGGCAGGAATGAAAGTTGTGGTTACCAAAACCGATGACCAAGGAAATATTGATGTCGCTGATTTAGAGGAGAAAGTGCTTCAGCATTCTGAAAACCTTGCTGCACTTATGATAACCTACCCCTCAACACACGGGGTTTTTGAATCTTCCATAAAACGAATCACTAAACTTATTCATGATAACGGAGGGCAGGTGTATATGGACGGGGCCAACATGAATGCTCAAGTTGGGTTGACTAATCCAGCCACTATTGGCGCAGATGTATGTCACCTTAATCTACATAAAACTTTTGCCATTCCACACGGAGGAGGGGGCCCTGGAGTGGGGCCAATTTGTGTAGCAGAACAATTAAAACCTTTCCTTCCCACCAATCCTATAATCAAAACAGGTGGTGAACAGGCCATTACGGCAATTTCTGGTGCTCCATGGGGCAGTTCGTTAGCATGCCTCATTTCGTATGGATATATAAAAATGCTAGGGACCAAAGGGCTGACTGATGCTACCAAAATTGCCATTTTAAATGCAAACTACATCAAGGACCGCTTAAAAGGTAAATTTGACGTGCTCTATACTGGGGAAAGAGGCAGAGCTGCCCACGAAATGATAATCGACTGTAGACCTTTTAAAGCCCATGGAATTGAAGTGACCGATATAGCCAAAAGATTGATGGACTACGGCTTTCATGCTCCAACTGTATCGTTCCCTGTTGCGGGAACCATAATGATTGAACCCACGGAAAGTGAGAGTTTGGCCGAGTTGGATAGATTTTGTGATGCCATGTTGGCTATCCGCGAAGAAATTGATGAGGCTAATCCTGCCAATTCAGATAATGTTCTTAAAAATGCACCTCACACTTTGAACATGGTCACAAGTGACCATTGGGAGTTTCCCTATACGCGGCAAAAAGCAGCTTTCCCATTGGAATATGTAGGTGAAAACAAGTTTTGGCCTACAGTTCGGAGAGTGGATGAAGCTTTTGGGGATCGTAATTTAATATGTACTTGCGCACCCATCGAAGCATATGCCGAAGCTTAGATAAAGTAGCACTATGACTGATATAAGGTACTGGATTTTCATAAAGTCTGGTGCCTTGTTTTTTATTAGCTTAAATTTAGTAGCGCTTGAACGTCGTACTTAATATTATGCATGCATAATAAAATTTAGGATTAAGGCTATTTTTAAAATGATTAAAACCTCAATATGAAGATAGGCATCACTGGAACTGGAAGTTATATTCCGTCTGTAGTCACGAAGAATGAAGATTTCTTAGAACATGATTTTTTAGGGACCGATGGCTCTTCCTTTCAAGTTGAGAATGCAGTTATCATAGAAAAGTTCAAATCAATTACGGGTATTGCTGAAAGGAGATATGCAAAACCTGAACTAAAAACCTCGGATTTAGGTTACTTAGCTGCCGAGAAAGCAATAGAGAACGCAGGAATTGATAAAGAGGAACTGGACTATATCATCTTTGCCCACAACTTCGGAGATTTGACCGTAGGAAAGAGTCAGGGAGATACTTTACCCAGTTTGGCGACTAGAGTCAAACACTTGCTTCAGATAAAAAATCCTAAGTGTGTTGCTTACGATACAATTTTTGGTTGTCCCGGTTGGATAGAGGGTGTAATACAAGCTTCAGCCTATATTAAAAGTGGAATGGCCAAAAAGTGTTTGGTAATCGGTGGAGAGACATTATCTCGAGTGATTGATGAACACGATAGAGACAGTATGATTTATTCTGATGGAGCTGGCGCAGCCATAATTGAGAGCAACGCCTCTGGTGAAATTTTGAGTCATGCTTCGGTTACACATGCCAACGGAGAAGCCTATTTTCTGTTTTTTGATAAAACCTATAATGAAGAAGGCTGTTCAGATACCCGTTACATAAAAATGCATGGACGTAAAATCTATGAATTTGCATGTACCCATGTGCCTAAAGCAATGGCAGATTGTTTGGCAGATAGTGGTGTTGCCATTGACGATGTTAAAAAAATATTCATTCATCAAGCCAATGAGAAAATGGATGAAGCCATTATTAAGCGTTTTTATCGAATCTATGGTAAAGAAGCCCCTGAAGGCATTATGCCCATGAGCATCCATAAGCTGGGCAACAGCTCCGTAGCCACTATTCCCACCCTCTTTGATTTAGTTCGAAAAGGCCATTTACAAGAACATGAAGTACACAAAGGAGATGTTGTTATCTTTGCAAGCGTTGGTGCTGGTATGAATATCAATGCCATTGTTTACAGATATTAAATGTACGAGAACAACTTTCCAAACAAAAGATACAAACACACTCTTACCTTTCTACAGAAACATATACCCGTTTCAGATACCATTCTGGATTTGGGCGTGGACAATCCATTTTCCAATATTATGAGGGAACAGGGTTATAGTGTAGAAAACACCAAGGGAGAGGATTTGGATATAGATTTTTCCAGCGTAACGCAATCAAACGCCGAGGTAGTAACAGCCTTTGAAATCTTTGAACATTTGGTTGCTCCTTTTAATGTGTTGAAAGAAATCAAGTCCAAGAAACTAGTGGCCAGCATACCTATGCGGCTCTGGTTTTCATCCGCCTACAGAAGTAAGACAGACCCATGGGACAGGCACTACCACGAATTTGAAGATTGGCAATTTGATTGGCTTTTGGAGAAATCTGGTTGGAAAATAAAGGATACTGCAAAATGGACGAACCCGACCAAAAAAATAGGTATAAGACCCTTGCTCAGGTTTTTCACTAATAGGTATTATATTGTCTACGCCGAGCGTTAACTTATGCATATAAGCATTATCATCCCGGCACATAATGAGGAGGCGTATCTTTCACAATGCCTGGATTCCTTTGTCAATCAAACCCATCCCCCAACCGAGTTGATTATTGTGGACGATAACTCAAGTGATGACACTTTTGAAATTGCGTCCAAATTTGCCAAAAAGTTCGAATGGATAAAAGTCCTTCAACGGCAGTCGTCAGACGAGCACATTCCAGGCAAAAAAGTGGTGGACACCTTTAATTTTGGGCTCCAACAAACTTCTGACTATGATCTTATTGGAAAGTTTGATGCGGATATTATCTTGCCGCTTAATTATTTTGAAGTCTTACTTAACCACTTTCAAAGTAATTGGAAGTTGGGAATGTGCGGTGGTCTCCTATATATCAAAAAAGGGGAAGATTGGGTCTATGAAAACATTGCAGATAAGTCACATGTTCGCGGGCCTATAAAACTGTACTTTAAGAAGTGTTTTGAAAAAATTGGTGGGCTACGCCCAGGTATTGGCTGGGATACCGTAGATGTGCTCTTGACCAAATACCATGGCTTTGAAACCAAAACCGACCCAAGTTTAAAGGTAAAACATCTACGGCCCACTGGTCATGGATACAGTTCCAAAAATTATCAGGCCAAAGGATTGGCGCTTTATAAAATGCGCTACGGAATACTGCTCACTAAATTGGCTGCACTTAAAATGACATGGCAAGCAAAAAAACCACTTCTTTTTTTCCAAGTGCTTATTGGTTACTGCAAAGCAATTATACGTAAATTACCACGATACGTTACCAAACTAGAAGGTAGTTTTATTAGAAAGTATCGGTGGAAAGGTGTTTGGTCAAAAATTTTCTAAACAATTTTAAATTACAGATAAATATTTATTTCAATCTAATTTTTTCTTACAAAGAAAAACGATTAATCTTTTTACTCAATCATCTAAATATTACGATTTATTGACCTATAGACCCCTGAACATCAATTGGTTAATCCAAAGAACCCATTCATCAATTGAGAATCCATAATATCAGTTTTGAAGGGTATTTTAATAGTAGAGCTACTATTGAGATTTACCTACAAAATGAAAAGCATTTATATAAAAAATCGATGTCACACCAATTCCAAAAAGTTTTCAATTCTCTTTTTTTCTGCTTTCTTTCTACTGAATCTACATTTGATTTTCTCACAAATTCCTGGACAAAGCTATTTTGATGATACAGGATACATCGAATACATCGCTGGAAATTACCCTTTAATTATTTCCGTACCCCATGGAGGAGATATGTCACCAGACATCATTCCTGATAGAGTCTGTGTTGATTTAAATGATGATGATTTTGATGATGATTTTAATGTTCCTTGCGGAAGCATAATTACTCTCAACGATTCTTTTACTCAAGAAATCGGAAGAAGTATAACTACCTACTTTCACGAACAAACAGGCTTTTATCCGCACGTGGTGATTAATCGTTTAAGGAGAAGAAAACTGGATACTAATCGTAGCAAAGAACAAAAACCATATCAAAATGAGGGTGGCGAAACGGAGGAAGCATGGGACAGTTATCAAAATTTTATTGAGATGGCCAAAACCAAAATTGTTCAAGTCTTTGGAAGAGGACTTCTTATAGATCTTCATGGTCATGCTCATGAAATAAAAAGAATAGAGCTAGGGTATATCCTGACGCACAGCGACCTTAACCAATCCGATGAAACTCTTAACACACCATTTCATATCAATAGAAACAGTACCAAAAATCTAATTAATGACAATGCTTTAAATCTTGAACACTCAGAACTGGTTAGAGGGCCGATGAGTTTTGGGGCGCTTATCCATAATAAGGGATACCCCGCGGTACCAAGTCCAGCAGACCTTTTTCCAAACTTTGATGAACCTTATTTTAATGGAGGGTATAATGTGCTCATGCACGGAGCACATTTTAATGATAACTTCGATGCGTTTCAAATTGAGTGTGACCAAGACATCCGAATAAACGGTGGAGAACCAGCTAGAGAACAATTTGCAGAATTATGTGCAACCGCAATTAACGAATACATAAGCCTTCATTATGGCCTAGGAGTAATAGACTTTGATGGGGATGGAGCATTCAGTGATATAGATTGTGACGACAATAACGCATCTGTCAACCCAAACGCAGAGGAGATTCCTTACAACGGAATAGATGACGACTGCAATCCCGATACACTAGATGATGACCTGGATGGCGACGGCTTCGCAAATGCAAATGACTGCGATGACAACGATGCTTCCATAAAACCAAACGCAGAGGAGATTCCATACAATGGCATTGATGACGACTGCAATCCCGATACGCCCGATGATGACCTGGATGGCGATGGCTTCGCAAATGCAAATGACTGCGATGACAACGATGCTTCCATAAAACCAAACGCAGAGGAAATTCCATACAACGGGATAGATGACGACTGCAATCCCGATACGCCCGATGACGATATCGACGGGGATGGCTTTGCAAATGCAAACGATTGTGACGATACTAATACAGCTGTAAACCCAAATGCAGAGGAGATTCCATACAATGGAATCGATGATGACTGTAACCCCAACACTACTGATGACGATTTAGATGGGGATGGCTTTGCAAATGCAAACGACTGCAATGACAATGATGCTTCAATAAACCCGAATGCAGAAGAGATTCCTTATAACGGAATAGATGATGACTGCAATCCGGACACACCCGATGATGACCTGGACAGTGACGGATTTGCAAATGCAAATGACTGCGATGACAACGATGCTTCCATAAAACCAAATGCAGAGGAAATTCCATACAACGGAATAGACGATGACTGCAATCCCGATACGCCCGATGATGACCTGGATGGCGATGGCTTCGCAAATGCAAATGACTGCGATGACAACGATGCTTCCATAAAACCAAACGCAGAGGAAATTCCATATAATGGAATTGATGATGACTGCAATCCCAACACTACTGATGACGATCTAGATGGAGATGGTTTTGCAAATGCAAACGACTGCAATGACAATAATGCTTCAATAAACCCGAATGCAGAAGAGATTCCATACAATGGCATTGACGATGACTGCAATGCCAATACACCCGATGACGACCTCGATGGAGATGGTTTTGCAAATGCAAACGACTGCAATGACAACGATGCTTCAATAAACCCGAGCGGCGAAGAAATACCAAATAATGGAGTTGATGACCATTGTAATCCAGAAACATCGGACACCGTTTCAGATGAAATTACCATTCCATCTGAAGAAGAACTTGAAGAAGTTAATAATTCATTTATTGTGTATCCCAATCCGGCCAATGAAGAGCTAAATATCAATCTTCCACAAAAAATACAGTCTTATCGGATTAGATTATTTGACCAGAATGGAAGGCTTGTATTAGAGGTTAAGAATCAAAATGTTTTAAAAGTGGCCCACTTATCCCAAGGAACCTATATCCTGATTTTCCAAAATCTCACGACCAACAAGCCAATAATCAAAAACTTACTTATAGTACGTTAGAAATAAAGACTATATAAAACCCTTAATCCAAAATCGCTCCAATAGGTTTTCCCGTAGTGCCATTGGGAAAGGCTATTCCTAATAAAGTAGAAATTGTCGGGGCTACATCTGGAATTTCGGTTCGATTGACAGTAGTACCCTTCTTAATTCCTTTTCCAAAGAACAAAAGTGGCACATGGGTATCATAAATCATAGGGGTACCATGTGAAGAGCCAGTTCTTCCATATTGTGCAAAACCAGGTCTAGGAACAAAAAGAATATCACCTGAACGTTTTTGGTTATAGCCTTTCTGCAAAATAGAAGGAATTCCAGAAGTATATTCATTTTGCCACATTTGAAATGCAGTGTAAACTTGATTGACGTTTTCGTATCCCAATAACTCAAAAGCAATTTCTACTTGGGCGTCATCCAAATCAATATCCAAATTCTCTATAACCTTGTGGTCCAAAAAAACCTGAAAATTAGAGATATTCATTACTATGTCTGTTGTACCATATTTATATCTCAAAAACTCATTAAACCTTCCACGTATTCCTTCAAGGTCGATATACCCAGCTGGCACTTTTTGATCACGTAGATACGCCGGCACATGAACCGCTCCATGATCTGCGGTCAAAAACAAAGTATATTGCCCTACCCCTACCCTTTCATCTAGTGTATTGAGTATACGCTCTAAATCCAAATCCAATCTAAGATAGGTATCTTGAATTTCCTTGGAGTTCACTCCATATTTATGACCAATATAATCAGTACTAGAAAAGCTTATCGCCAAAAAATCGGTGACGCTATCAACGCCTAAGCCCTCTTTTTCAAGAGCTTTCAAAGCAAAATCCGCAGTGATGCTATTGCCGTAGGGTGTATATTTCAATATTTCGAAATCTTTTTCCTTACTTAACAGATTTGGGGTGTTATGGGGAAATGTGGGACTTACCTCATCCTCAAATGGAGTTTCATAGGCGTTGTTGTCAGAACCACTCTCAATATATGTGCTGATATCCTTTAAAGTATTCCATTCTTTTTTATACTGCTTAATGGCATCGGATGTGTTAAAATCATTGACCCATTCAGGAAGTTGTGACATATAGTAGGAACTGGTAATCCATTTTCCCACATCACCTCCTTCAAACCAGTAAGCAGCATTGGCCATATGTCCGCCTGGAAGCACGGCCCCTCTATCTTTCAAAGCGATGGCGACAACCTTCCCCCGTTTCTGTGTGTGCAGACGTAATTGGTCGGTTATCGTTGTGGATAGCATCCGATGTGGTGACATTTTCCCGGCATTGGAAGATGTTCCTATGGAATTATACTCGCTGTCCCCAGCACAATACACCCCTAAATCCTGGGTTTTATCATACCAATTGTTACCTATAATGCCATGCGTAGCAGGCGTGGTGCCCGTATACACTGAGGCGTGACCCGGACCTGTGCTTGTTGGAGCGTAATTAAAGTGATGATTTTTACAGTTAAAACCTTCCTTGACCAGACGCTTGAATCCTCCTTCACCATAATGACTCCAAAAACGAGTCAGATAATCATATCTCATTTGGTCTACAATAATACCTACAACCAATTTGGGTTTCTGCGCAACTTCAACAGCCTTTACCTCCGGTGTTTTTTTCTTATTACGCTGTGCTTGAACGCAAAAACTACTAAAAAGCACAACAATTAAAAGTATGAGGTTGTTTCTCTTCACAATTTCTTTTTTTAAACAATAACGGCAAAGCTATCTAATATTCCAGTTTAAAACTCAATTGAAGGTTAAATACAAAGCAATATTCTTATTTTTATCGAATGAACTATCTGGAAGCGATTGGTAGATACTTCATCATGGTATGGGAAGTGTTTAAAAAACCTACCAAATGGCCAATCATGAGGTCCCTGATTCTCAAGGAAATTGATGAACTTATCTTTGGATCTCTGGGAATCATCATTTTCATCTCTTTTTTTATAGGTGGGGTGGTTACCATACAGACCGCACTCAATTTGAATAGCCCACTTATACCAAAAAGTCTTATTGGTTTTGCCACTAGACAATCTGTTATTTTGGAATTTGCTCCCACCTTTACCTCTATCATCATGGCAGGAAAAGTAGGCTCTTACATCACTTCGAGTATTGGAACCATGAAAGTAACGGAACAAATTGATGCGCTTGAAGTAATGGGGGTCAATTCATTAAATTATCTTGTTTTTCCCAAGATAATTGCCATGTTGATGTATCCGTTTGCTGTGGCCCTTGCCATGTATGTTGGAATTTTCGGCGGTTGGATTGCTGGAGCTTTTGGAGGTTATGCCCCTAGTGGGGAGTTTGTTAAAGGGCTTCAACTCGACTTTATTCCATTCCATGTCACCTATGCTTTTATAAAAACCGTAGTTTTTGCCTTTGTTATAGCCACCATTCCCTCCTATCATGGTTTTTATATGAAGGGAGGCGCTTTGGAAGTTGGTAAGGCCAGCACGACTTCTTTTGTATGGACCAGTGTTGTCATCATTATATTAAACTATATTCTCACTCAATTACTTTTGGGCTAATGATTCAGGTTGAAGACATACACAAGTCGTTTGGAGAAACCCATGTTCTAAAGGGAATCACCACTAATTTTGAAAAAGGTAAAACCAATTTGGTCATAGGACAGAGTGGCTCTGGAAAAACTGTTTTTCTCAAATGTCTGCTTGGACTTTTTGAACCGGAAAAAGGCAAAATTTGTTATAATGGACAGTTTTATTCTGAACTTTCCATAAGCGAACGAAGGGATTTACGACAGGAAATGGGTATGGTTTTTCAAGGTAGTGCACTCTTTGATTCCATGACTGTTGAAGGTAATGTGATGTTTCCTCTGGAAATGTTCACCAAGCAGACTCGAGCAGAAATGAAGGACCGGGTTGACTTTGTATTGGAAAGGGTAAATCTAGTGGACGCACACAAAAAATTCCCTTCGGAAATATCTGGTGGAATGAAGAAACGGGTAGCTATAGCTAGGGCCATTGTAATGAATCCAAAGTATTTGTTTTGTGATGAGCCCAACTCGGGTTTGGATCCTAAAACTGCCATTTTAATAGATAATCTAATCCAAGAAATAACTAAAGAATACAACATTACCACTGTAATCAATACCCATGATATGAATTCCGTTATGGAAATTGGAGAGAAAATTATTTTTCTGAAAAACGGATATAAAGAATGGGAAGGCACTAATAAAGAAATCTTCAAAACAGATAATGAAGCTGTAACTAATTTTGTCTATTCTTCCGAATTGTTCAAAAAGGTACGGCAAATGTATATTGAAGAAAGAAACTAATCAAGGTTCCACTTCCTTAACCACCACAGTTTTATCGCCTAAGCGGATTTTTAACCAATCATTGATTTTTTTCAGCTCCGTTTCGCGTTCTTTTTTTCTAACGGTTTTATTCCATTTCAATTCAAAGACCGGGATTGTATCTGTTTTCTTAAAATCCGTTTGTAATTGATAGGAAAAACTCATTTGATCCACGTTTTGGTAATTGGCTTTTAACTCTTGTCCTATATTTCCAAAAGGTATTTGTTTTGAAGTATTTTTGGTCAAATCTGCCACGGTTTGCTCCAATAACCGAATTTGTTCATCTTTATTCAAAAGCTCTGCCTTGTTCTTTTCATAAAGCTCACTCACATAATTAAACTTTTCTTCTGAATCATCCCTTCCCCCCTGCAATACCCTAAACTCTGCATCTTGAAGTCTGGAGTATTGGTTTTTCCGCGTTCGCCAGGTATTGATAACATTTTCGGGAATCAATTCATCTCCCATGCAAACCAATTCAATCAATGGTGTTTCTCCATCTCGGAACTCTAACTTAGTTAGATTGTCCACATACCGGCCAGATGTACTGAATTGATAAACTTCTATAGTCTCCCTTAAAAACTCCTGAGCCTGCTTTCTAAATAAAGACTCTTGAAACACACTGTAGAAGGTAATTCCAGCAGGAATCATAACAGCAATCCCAGCTATAGAAGCCACTCTTGCGATGAATCGACGCCTTTGGGAATTTGCATAACGCACCATTGGAAATCGTAAGAACTTAACCACCAAGAACGTGGCCAATCCAATGAACATGGTGTTAATTATAAACAGATACATGGCACCAGAAGCATACTCCAATTTTCCAATGGCCAAACCAAAACCTACCGTACATAAGGGGGGCATAAGCGCTGTGGCAATGGCAACACCAAAAATAACACTGGCAATAGTTCCCTTTTTTGCTCTAGCTATCACCAAGGCCAAACCTCCAAAAAAAGCAATCAAAACATCGCGGATATCCGGTTTTGTTCGTGCCAGTAACTCAGAAGATTCATCCCGTAATGGAAACAAGTAGAAAAACAAAAATGCAGTTACCACACTGAGCACGACCATCACAGCGAAGTTCTTCAAAGACCGCCTGAGCGTATCGATATCATTTATCGCCAATGACAAGCCCATCCCCAATATTGGGCCCATTAAGGGAGAAATCAACATGGCTCCAATTACCACAGCAGTGGAATTGGCATTTAATCCAATGGATGCTATAAAAATGGAGCAAATGAGAATCCATGAGGTATGTCCCTTAAATGGGATATCAGCAATAATAGATTCTTTGGTGGCCACAGCATCCGTGTTGGAGCGTATTTCCAAAAGATCGGAAAGAAACCTTAGGCCACTACCCAAAAGGCCTTTAAAATCCTTTTTTACCTCATCCCCACTATCCTGAGATTTGGGGTCACCAGCGAATAAATTCTCACTCATATTTATGCGTATTCTTCTCCAAATTGATCTTTTACTTTACCAAGCACCTTTTTAATATCCTGCTGTTTGGCTTTGGGGTATATGAGAAGTACATCTTCCTTATCAACAATAATATAATCTTCTAAACCATCCACAACAACAATCTTATTTGAGGAAGTTCTAATCATATTGTTTTGGGCGTTCTGCAGCAAGGTTCTACAGTTTACAACTGCATTCTCTTCACTGTCTTTATCCAATTTGTCGTACAAAGCACCCCATGTACCCAAATCGTTCCAATCAAAACTGGCGGGTAGGGTATAAATAGACTTGGACTGTTCCAAGATAGCATAATCAATGGAGATGTTCTCCGCCTTGGCATAGTTTTCCTGTATAAACTCAGCTTCATCAGGAGTGTTATAGCATGAAAAACCACCTTGAAACAATTCGTATTGTCCAGGCTGGTAATTTTTAAATGCATCAACTATGGTTCTCACGCTCCACATAAATATTCCGGCATTCCATAAAAAATTTCCCTGAGCCAGAAACTCTTTGGCGGTTTCATAATCAGGTTTCTCTCTGAATTGTGACACTTTTTTAAGCTTTTGGCCACCTTCCTTTTCAAATTCAATATAGCCAAAACCTGTGTTGGGAAATGTTGGCCGAATACCAAGAGTACATAATGCCGATTCCTGCTCACACTTATCAAAACAGAGTTTTACATCATTCGCAAAAGCTTCTTCATCCTCAATCCAATGATCACTGGGTGCCACGACCATTACAGCGTTAGGATTCATTTTTTGAATCTTTAAAGAGGCATACAAAATGCAGGGAGAAGTATTACGCATGGCTGGCTCCAAAACAACTTGATTTTGTTTTACCATAGGCAATTGCTCTAAAACCAAATCATTGTAGCGTTCATTGGTCAGAATGAGTATGTTTTCTGTTGGGATAAATTGGTTGAGGCGGTCAAACGTTTTTTGGATAAGTGTTTTTCCCGTTCCCAGCATATCATGGAACTGTTTGGGATAAGAAGAGGTGCTCACCGGCCAGAACCGAGACCCTACCCCTCCCGCCATTAAAATGGCATAATAGTTTTTGTTCATATTGGTTTTACTTTGTAGTTCCTGCCACCACAGGAGTCTGCTAATATTTTTAATTCCGCACCAAGTGCAGAATGCTATTTATTGTATCAATTCGACCTCTGCATTGGGTTGAAACAAATATACCTTGCCTGTATTCAATTCAACACATTCAAAACGTTTAATTCGTTTTTTACCCTTTTTGAACAACTTTCCGTTGTACAGACGAAATGTACTTCCCATAGGTATTTCAAAAATATATTGATTTTTACGTTCTTCTGGGTCAAAAGCCTTAAGGGCAATGGACAAGCGAGCGTCTGTACTGCTACTTGCTTTTGGGTTTTTAAAATGATTGGCAATTATTGGAAGTAATTGAGATGGGAAAATCTCGGGTCGGATAAAGGGAAGCATCAAACGTTGAAAGGTTTGTTTCCATTCCACTCCATGAGGTTTAATATAACGGCCATACGTTTCAAAAGCCACTAAATGAGCGATTTCATGAACTAGAGTAATAAGAAATCGATATGAGTTCAGTGAGGCATTCACCGTGATTTGATGTCCACCATTGGGAAGTTTTCTATAATCTCCGTGACGCGTAACCCTATGATTAACAATTTTCAAATGCACCTCATACGTTTTGATAAGCTCAAAACAGGGCTCCACTGCCCTTTCGGGTAAATATTTGCTTAGTGTAGCATTCACGTATTCAAAATTAGGGGTTTATGAATTATCATTTACATTTGTCACCTATGAAAAATACTTCCTTGAGTTTATTGTTAGCAGCTATTGTTTGTTTAGTCGGCTGTAAAAATAATGACAAAGATGTAGCATCTGTCGAAGTAGCCAAAGCCTACTATAAGTCTTTGAATAGTTCCAATCTAAAAAAACTTTCCTCTCTCCTTACTGATAGTATAATCTGTAAAGAATTGGATTACGAAGCTTCTTTTTCGAAAGATGGATATAAAGAGTTGCAACGCTGGGATTCCGTTTTTCAACCTACTTATAAAATTCTTGAGATTCAAGAGGTCGATGGAGAGGTAAAATCAAAAATTTCTAAAGCCTGTTTACGAACGCTTTTTTTGAACGGGGAACCTGTTGTCACAAAAGAAACCATTTCTTTTAAAAATGGAAAGATTAAAAGAGTGAGCATTGATAAATATGTGGTTTTTAATTGGAAACGTTGGGATTCGGTACGTAGCCGTTTAGTTAATTATATTGATGAAAATCAACCGGAATTGAACGGTTTTCTATATAATCAAACTGTAGAGGGAGCCTTAAACTATACCGAAGCCGTTCAATTGTTTAATAAAAGTAAAGAATCGGAGGAGTAACCTTTAAGGTGTACTGTTACTTACTTGCAACAGTTTTCCATTGTAAAATTGATGCCCTGTGAGTGCAAAGTTCTTGATATAGTTAGCCATTTCCAATGCGGTAACTGGAGCTTCATAGCCCGGAAACGCTTCGGCCAACATCTCGGTCTGTACCGCACCTATCGCTAAAACATTGAAACTTGGACCACTTTCTTTGAATTCTTCGGCCCAGAGTTCCGTTAGAGTAATGACCGCTCCCTTGCTTGAGCTGTAAGCGGATAATCCAGGAAACTTAAGACTGCCCTGTACTCCTCCCATGGAACTTATGGTAACAACATGTCCATCTTTGGACATTTTAGGTAAGACCGTTTTGGTTGTTTCCGCTACCCCAAAAACATTGACCCCATATACTTTTTTAAAGTCTTCCATCTCAGTCTCTAACAAGGGTTTATTCAAAAAGCTGCCCGCATTATTGATGAGTACATCCACGGACGACCAATCTTCCAAAACACTTTTTAATTGACTAAAGTCATCTGGACTGCCTAAATCAAATGGAAAGGCTTCAACATTGGGCAATTGCAAGTCCAATACTGGTTTATCATTTCGAGATAGCGCTAAAACTTGATGCCCTTCTTCGGCAAAAAGTTTTACCAACTCAAAGCCTATGCCCCTGCTTGTTCCCGTGATTATAATGTTTGCCATTACTTGGTATGTATATTAAATCTTACTGGTCATTTCAAATCTTTGGAAAAGAATGAGAAATCTCGAGGTTTCGAGATTTCTCCCATACGGTCGAAATAACATATTAGTTAATTCATCTTGACTACTTGGTCAGGAGCGTTGGAGATACCTTCCACAACCGGAATAAGTTTGTTAACCAAAGTAGCCATATGTTCAAAATCCATCAACTCGTTTTCGTCACCTACACGGTGGTAGAACATAAAATTAGTGAAGTCAAACGTACAAAAGGTATGTGAGGGTACTCCAAAATGTTGGTAAAAAGGATAGTTGTCCGAGCGTTGGAACAAATTATATTCTTTGGCCGTTGGTAGAAAGCCCACCAAGTTCTCCTTGGCATACTTATTTATTACCTCAGCCAAATTTGATTTTTTATATCCTGTGATATAGGTTAAGTAATCCTTCCCTCGCAAAGGGACGCCCGTCATCTCAAAATTGAGCATCGCATATAAATTAAGGTCTTCTTCTTTCATATTTTTTGCCATATGTTTAGAACCTAACAAGCCTTTTTCTTCTGCACTGAACAGAGCAAAAATCAAGCTCCTTTTATTCGTCTTCTTCTCTCCAAAATACCTGGCTAATTCCAACACAGAAGTGGTTCCAGAGGCATTGTCATTAGCGCCGTTAGCTATGGCATCCCCATTTTCAATTTTAATTATTCCAATATGGTCGTAGTGGGCCCCAATTATGATGTATTCCTTCTTCAATTCTGGGTCTGAGCCTTCTACCACACCCAAAACATTGTAAGACGTTTTGTTAAAATTGGTTAAGGTGTCTCGATAAGATTCGTAATATGGAGCTACTTGATTTGATTGAAGAAAATCTTCAATATACCGAGCAGCTTTTTCAATGCCTTCACTTCCTGAATCACGGCCTTTCAAATCATCCGAAGCAAGAAAACTCATGTGGGTTTCTATAGTTTTGGCATCCACAAATGGAATTCTCGCCATTTCATTGGCATCAGCTTTAAGACCTTCAGGGCCACCTATATTCTGAGCTTGTGGTTTCCAATGGGGACTGATGGGGTCAGTTTCAATCCGCTCAGGTGTTTGCGTGGTCTTGCATGAAGCCATCAACACGCAAAACGCTAGGCATGCTAGTTTATTAAAATTCATTGTCTATTTTTCTTAAATTAGGATGTACCTATTCTATTTACTTTAATTAATCAAATAACCACCAGGTTCTATCAAATCTAAACTAAAAAAAGTATCTCTATCCCAGAGATACTTTTCAGTATGTAGTTTTATTTCGTCATTAATTTTAAGCAAGCATGGTCACCGGGTTCTCCAAATACGCCCTTAGGGTTTGAAGAAACTGTGCTCCTGTTGCGCCATCTACGGTTCTGTGGTCACAAGCCAAAGTGATTTTCATAGTATTTCCTACGACAATTTCGCCATTTTTGACCACGGGCTTTTCCACTATGGCGCCTACGGATAAAATTGCTGAATTAGGTTGATTGATAATGGAAGTAAATTCCAAAATACCGAACATTCCCAAATTAGAAACTGTGAACGTACTACCTTCCATTTCATCAGGCTTGATTTTCTTTGAACGGGCCCGACCTGCCAAATCTTTTACCGATGCCCCTATTTGAGTTAAGGTCAGTTGGTCTGCAAACTTAATTACCGGAACCACCAAACCTTCATCAACAGCTACGGCCACACCCATATGCACATGGTGTTTGTAGACCGTAGTATCTGCATTCCATGTGGTATTCACCTGTGGATGTTTTTTCAATGCCATCGCACATGCCTTCAACACCATATCGTTGAAAGATACTTTAGTATCTGGTAAGCTGTTAATCTGCGTACGGGATGCTTTTGCGTTGCTCATATCTACCTCAATGGTAAGATAGTAGTGTGGCGCTGAGAATTTGGATTCTCCCAAACGTTTGGCAATAACTTTACGCATGGTAGAGTTTTTCACCTCTTCCATACTTTCCTCACCAACCGGAAGGTTTATTGGAGCCATTGCAGCCGGTGCAGCTTGTTCCGTAGGAGTAGAAACTGTTGCGGGTGCACTCTTTTCAGAAGGTTGATAATTTTCAACATCCCGTTTCACTATTCTACCATTATCACCAGAACCTTTTACGTCGGATATATTAATTCCTTTTTCGGCGGCAATCTTTTTGGCCAGTGGTGAAGCAAAAACACGTTGTCCGTCATTAACCGAAACTGTTTCTGTAACAGTTGGGGTTTCCTGTGATGTAGTAACTGGCTCTTTTACTTCAGGAGCACTTTCAGAGATAGAACCTTTAGCTGGAGCATTCAAAACAGCATTAACATCCGTGCCGGCAGGACCAATAATTGCCAAAAGCGAATCTACTGGAGCACCTTCCCCTTCTTGAATACCAATATGTAGCAATGTTCCGGAATAAAACGATTCAAACTCCATGGTGGCCTTGTCTGTTTCAATCTCCGCAAGAATATCTCCTTCTTCAACAACATCTCCAACATTTTTTAACCATGCAGCTACTGTACCTTCTTCCATGGTATCGCTCAATCTTGGCATGTTGATGATTTCAACACCTTCCGGAATCGCCGCTGCTTCAGTAGGAGCAGAAACTGGGGCTTCACTAGAGGATTCCTCCGCCTTTGGCGTTTCTTCAGCAGTGGAAGTAGCACCGGTGCCATTTAAAAGAGCAGAAATGTCTTCTCCTTCGTCACCAATAATGGCCAAAAGTGAATCTACAGGTGCACCATCTCCTTCTTCTATACCTATGTGCAAGAGGGTTCCCTCATAGAAGGATTCAAACTCCATAGTGGCCTTGTCCGTTTCAATTTCGGCAAGTATATCACCTTCTTCTATCTTGTCCCCTACTTTTTTGAGCCATTTTGCCACGGTTCCTTCTTCCATGGTATCACTCAATCTTGGCATGTTGATTACTTCTGCCATTTACCTAAAGTTTATGTTGTAAAAATGGATAGTCTTTTTGTTCGTATACTGTATCGTACAATTGTTGGATTGGTGGAAAATCCGAATCCTCTGCAAATTTCTCACATTCAGACACCAAATCCTTCACCTGCTTGTCCATTACTTTAATCTCTTCCTCCGTAGCATATCCTTTTTCAAGAATTACATCTTTCACTTGGGTAATGGGGTCAATCTTTTTGTATTCCTCCACTTCTTCCTTGGTTCTGTAATGCTGAGCATCCGACATGGAATGACCACGATAACGGTATGTTTTCATTTCCAAGAAAGTTGGACCACCGCCTGTTCTAGCCCGCTCTATGGCTTTATTCACTTCTTTAGCGACAATAGCAGGATCCATACCATCAACAGGACCACAAGGCATTTCGTATCCCAAACCTAATTTCCATATGTCCGTGGAATATGATGTTCTGGCTACAGATGTACCCATAGCATATCCGTTGTTCTCACAAATAAAAACTACGGGAAGCTGCCATAACATTGCCAGGTTAAACGCTTCGTGCAAAGACCCTTGGCGAACGGCTCCATCACCCATGTAACATAGAGTAACAGCATCCCTTTTAAAATACTTATCGGCAAAAGCCAATCCAGCTCCCAATGGAATTTGACCACCTACAATTCCATGCCCTCCATAAAAGCGGTGTTCTTTGGAGAAAATATGCATGGAACCTCCCATTCCTTTAGAAGTTCCAGTGACCTTACCATAAAGCTCAGCCATTACCCTTCGTGGGTCAACACCCATGCCGATAGGCTGGACATGATTACGATATGCCGTAATCATTCTGTCTTTTGTAAGGTCCATGGCATGCAAGGAACCAGCAAGTACAGCTTCTTGCCCATTATATAAATGAAGAAATCCTCTAACTTTTTGTTGAATATATACGGCAGCCAGTTTGTCCTCGAATTTTCTCCAGAACAACATATCCTCATACCATTTTAAATATACTTCCTTGGTAATCTTTTTCATCAATGGTTGAATTAATTGAATTTCCCCAATAGTGGAGGAAAGCAAAAATACATATATAAATCTTTTGGAAAAAAGATTTACTATTTAAGAATCTCCTAAAAATGAATTGCCAAATGCCAAGGGCAATATGTCCTTAAGGGAGTTGCATTTATAGACAGGCCCCTCTTGCCCCTGAAGTAACAAAAAAATAGGAGATTTTTGTTTGCTTTCATACTCCATTATCGCTTGTCGACAGTTGCCACAAGGGCCTGCCGGCAAATCCAATACATAGCTTTTTGAAGCTGCACTTATAGCAATAGCTAAAATAGCCACTCCAGGATACAAGGCCCCAGCTTGAAACACCGCAACCCGCTCTGCACAAAGCCCAGAAGGATATGAAGCATTTTCTTGATTGTTGCCAATTACAACTTCGCCATTTTCCATAAGCACTGCTGCCCCAACTTGAAAATTTGAATATGGCGCATAGGCATTTTTCCGTGCTGCAATTGCTTTTTCCAGAAGTCTTCTTTCTGAAGAGGGCAATTCCTCTATTTCTTCATAGATATCAAGGTCAAAACCAATATGTTGTTTTTTCATAAACTGAATGGCTGGGTATCAAAAATAAGAAAACCTGCCAATGAGCAGGTTTTCAAAAATTTATTTATATACTTTTCTTAATCGTTCAAATACTCTTCTCCAAAATTAAAGGAAAGTGAAAAGCGTAATGTATTCTCTAAAGGATTACGTACTTGTGAGGTAGAGAACAGATAAGACAAATCTATCTGCGCTGCTTTGAATTTAAATCCAGCTCCAAGTGTAAAGAACTTTCTAGCTCCTTTTGCTTCGTTCTCATTAAAGTATCCTCCACGTAGCATGAATGCTTCTTGAAATCTATATTCTGCACCTAGGGCCCATGTAATTTCTTGTAGTTCCTCGCTAAATCCATCGGGAGCATCCCCAAAAGATTCAAAAGCACCACTTAAAAACCCAATTTGTTGGTATTCGTCATTATCCTCCGGACCAATTATACCATCACCGGTAAAATCCCGTGGCGTAGGAACAAGAAGTTTGTTGAACTCACTATATAGGCCAAGGACATTATCTTGATCAAAAATGAAGTCAAAACCTGCACCAAATTTCAGGTTGGTAGGCAAGAAGTTTTCTTGACCTCCAGCATCATATTGAATTTTGTTTCCAATATTGGAAATATTAAATCCTGCTCTCCACCTTCCATCAAAACTGTTGTATGCAATTTCTCTTGATCGGTAAAAACCAGCAATGTCAACCGCAAAAGCATTGGCGGCTTGGGAATCTTGCGTGGCATCCTGAAATCTGAGGTTGGAACTGATAAACCTACCAGCAACTCCCATAGAAAAGGTTGGACTTAACTTTAAGGAATAAGACCCATCAATTGCAAATTCATTGGGGTTGACCAAAGTAGCTTCTTCGTCTATGGTTTGTCTTAATTCAATCTCTCCCAATCCAAAATACCTAACCGAAAAAGCAAAAGCATTTCTATCGTTAAGCTTATTATAGTAGCTCGCATTTAGTAATGACACATCATTTACGATGGTTTCCAAATATGGAGTGAAACTCGCCGCAACACCACTTTTTTGGGTAGCAAATGCAAATTTGGCCGGATTCCACTGTTGGGAGAAAATATCGAAAGTAGTAGCGACTCCCATATCACCCATACCTGCGGCACGGGCATCCGAAGCAATAGTAAGGAAGGGAACTGCAGTAGTAATTGCTCTTTCTTGTTGTGCTTTAACTTGTGCAGCAATTAGAACAACTACTGCCAATAGTAACTTCTTCATTTCTTGTCTTTAGCGTTAAAAATGTTGGGGCTATAACACCCTTAAGCCTAATTGGTATAGAACATATTACATGTAAACGGGGTTTTCTATAAATTCTTGTAAAAGAAACCTCTTTTTTTCTCTAATTCTCGATAAACCGAATATACGATGTAAGAAAGTTCTACGGAAAGGTAAACATTGTAAGCGTTAAAACACATAATTGCCATACTAATTATACAAACCAATCGTTTTGTTTAGAAATCCACCAAAGAATTGGAAGTTATTATTTAGTTCGATAAAATATAATGGCCATTCTTTCGTTCTAGGATAGTAAAATTAAAATCAAATTGAAGTAGGAAAGGGTGCAAACCCTAAAATAAAAAAGTACTCAAGCCCAAATTATGAAAAAACATCTTATCAAAGTTGTACTTTCTTGTGCTGTTATAGTTGGAGGTATTTCCAGTTGTAAAAAGTCATCATCCTCGTCTAAGAATGTCTCAAGAGCCACAGGATGGAAGATTAATGCCAAAGAAGGAGGATTCCAATATAATTCTGACTTCAAGGAACAAGAAACTCCTCCAGGAACTGTATTTATTGAAGGAGGTACTTTTACCAAAGGTAAAGTACAGGACGACATTATGCACGATTGGAACAATACGCCTACCCAACAGCACGTCCAGTCCTTTTATATGGATGAAACTGAGGTAACCAATGTAATGTATTTGGAGTATTTGGATTATTTAAAGGCGGTATATCCTCCCGAAAATCCAAATTATACCAATATTTACAAAGGAGCTCTACCAGATACATTGGTATGGAGAAACAGATTGGGTTTTAACGAGACCATGACGAACAATTACCTAAGACACCCTGCATATGCGGAGTATCCAGTAGTGGGTGTTAATTGGGTACAAGCTTCACAGTATGCTGAATGGAGAACGGACAGGGTTAACGAAGCCATGCTGGAGCGTGAAGGTTTCCTAGCGCAAGATGCCAAATATCAGGTACTCAATGGAGAGATTGGAGGTACTTTTAGTACAGAAGCCTATTTGAACAATCCTGAGTCTGTTTATGCAGGGCAAATTGATTCCCTTCAAGGAAAAAAGAAAAAAGATTCCATTAATACTTTTGCTAAGCGAAGTAGCGGCGTTATTCAACCTGAGTACAGACTGCCCACGGAAACCGAGTGGGAGTATGCAGCTCAAGCTTTGATTGGTTCAAGAGAATACAACAACTACAGAGGTAGAAAAAAATATCCTTGGGAAGGTGACTATACCAGAAACGGACAACGTGTAGGTAGAGGTGATCAGCTAGCCAACTTTAAACAAGGAAAAGGTGACTATGGCGGAATTGCCGGTTGGTCCGATGATGGTGCTGATATCACGGCTCAAGTTAAATCTTACAAGCCCAACGATTTTGGTCTTTATGACATGGCCGGTAACGTATCTGAGTGGGTTGCCGATGTATATCGACCTATAGTTGATGATGAAATCAGTGATTTTAATTACTACAGAGGTAATGTCTATTTGAAAAAAGCTATTGGTGAAGATGGTAAAGTAGAAATCTTAAGAGACGAGATTGTATACGATACACTTCCAAATGGAAAAATAGTAGCAGTTAACCTTCCAGGTGAAATCAAGGAGGTTCCCGTCGGTGATGAAGAAACCTATTTAAGAACCAACTTCTCATCAAGTGATAACCGTGGTTACCGAGATGGTGACCCAGGCTCCTCAAGATTCTTTGAGCGTTTTAGTGATGAGTCTGACAATCGTAAAATGTATGATTCTCCAAAACATAAAGTTGAGCGTGATTCAACAGGAAAATTGCTTCGACAATATGATACCTCAAACTATAGAACTTCATTGATCAATGATGAGGTAAGAGTATACAAAGGAGGTTCTTGGAGAGATAGAGCTTTCTGGCTAGATCCAGCGCAACGTAGATATTTGCCACAGTATATGGCCACGGATGACATTGGATTTAGATGTGCCATGTCTAGAGTGGGCTCCAAATCAAAATCTAAGAACAAAACGGTACGTCATAAAAAGGCGAAATAAATTCCGAAAAAAATAGCAAAAAAGCCCTGATACATCATCAGGGCTTTTTTTATCTTCGAACTATGAAGATAGCTAAACTCTACCAATTTTTTTTAAAGCATTCCGAAGTAAGCACGGACACCCGAAAAATTAATCCTGGTTGTCTGTTTTTTGCCTTAAAAGGACCTAATTTCAACGGTAACCTGTTTGCAAATGAAGCTTTGAAAAAAGGAGCCGCATATGCAATTATTGACGAAACTGAATTCAAAGTCTCCGATAAATGTATCCTAGTGGATAATGTGCTGGAAACATTGAAAGCACTTGCCACCTATCATAGAAATCAGTGTAGTGCCAAAATTATTTCCTTAACGGGAAGTAACGGTAAGACCACTACCAAAGAGCTTATTTTCAGTGTACTTTCAAAAAAATACAAAAGCATTGCCACACAAGGAAATCTAAATAACCATATAGGAGTTCCGCTCACTTTACTTTCTATTAAAAATGATACAGAAATAGCCGTGGTAGAGATGGGGGCCAACCATCAAAAAGAGATTGCTTTTTTAAGTTCTATTGCGCAACCGGACTTTGGTTACATTACCAATTTTGGCAAGGCCCATCTTGAAGGTTTTGGGGGAGTTCAAGGAGTGATAAAAGGAAAAAGTGAACTTTACGATTATCTCATAGCTCATGATAAATATGTTTTCATGAATGCGGATGACCCTATTCAATTGGAAAAGCTAGGTACTTATGTAAAGAAGATAGGCTACAGTACTTCAAATCCGCAATACTATTCAATCCAGCTAAAGGAAAGTAGTCCCTTTGTGGTAATGGAAGTTGAGAAAACGAGAATTTCGACCCAGCTTACAGGAGCCTATAATTTCACCAACTGTTGTGCTGCCATTATCATGGGCAAATATTTCAACGTCCCTTTAAATGATATTAAATCTGCTTTAGAAGGATATTCTCCAGAAAACAACCGCTCCCAGATTATTGAAAAAAGTGGAATCAAAATCATATTGGACGCCTATAATGCAAATCCGACTAGCATGGAAATGGCCATTCGCAATTTTGCTAACCTGAAAACTTTTGATTCATATCTAATTCTTGGTGACATGTTTGAGCTAGGAGAAGCTTCTGCGGAAGAGCATCAGGCCATCGCCGACCTCACAAAAACTTTAGAGTTTACAAATGTTTTGCTGGTAGGCAAGCATTTTTATGAAACACCAACCCCATTTTTAAAATTTAAAACCTATGAAGAGCTTGAAAGCCATCTAGAATCCCATCCTATAGAAAAGGGAAACGTGCTCATCAAAGGTTCTCGGGGCATGGCTTTAGAGCGTATTTTGGATTATCTGGGATAATCCACTAAAATCATAAACTTTTCTAAAACTTCCTTCTTCCATCCAACTTCCATGAAATGAAGTCGGTACTATTCCGAACTAAGGAGTATCAACAGTTTGGATATGGAAAAAAGTGTTATAGTATTTGATGGCGAATGTAACCTATGCAACGGAGTAGTTGGCTGGTTATTAAAAAATGCTGATGTGGACGTCTTCAATTTTGTGCCATTCCAATCCAACTATGGTCAAGAGATTCTTAGGAACAATGGTTTTGAAACTGATAATCTAGAAACCGTTGTGCTTCTTGATGAAAAGGGTGTTCATACACTTTCCGATGGATTTTTAAGAATACTGGCCAAACTTCCACAATGGAAATCTTTAGCTACTATTTTTGGTTGGGTTCCAAGATTTATACGGGATAGTGTTTATAGACTTGCTGCAAAAAATCGAGTGCGCTGGTTTGGAAAATCCCAGTTCTGTACCGTAAATCTTTCTTAGAAGAATCCAACATTAACTCCTTCTATATACCAATTCAGAGAGAGGTTGTATTTTTGGGTCATGAAAAAGAAAAAACCGGATAATGTTGTCTTCAACGAAGAAGAACAAGCATATGATGCTTTTCTTAAACCCTACGCTACCAGTCTAAGCTCGCCGAAAATACGATCCAATAATCTCTCCCCTTGGAAAAACAGTAATATCCGCAAGGTCAATAACTCCCTGAAAGCAGAATTTGACGAGGTAAAAGTGAAATATGAGCAATTAATGGAACAGTATGAATACAATAATTTGGTGTATGCCGCTAAGTTTTCATTTCAACCCATTGTGGGAGAAACCTATCACCTGTATAAAAATAAAAACAGCGAAGCGTTTCTATCCATATTGGCTCCCAACGAATGTGGTTTTGAGCATTTAGGTAGTTTTAGATTAGGTTCGGACCATATGTGGGAAAAGCTATAAACTCTTATCGGAAACACATTTTGGTCTCTCCAACTTCAAAATTTTAAGTTAGGTTCTATCTATTTTGGACACCGTAAAGGTAAACTCTCCCGAACATAGTTTACGAAAACACTTATCGGAAAAAACCACAGCTCGCTAAAAATATGGTAACTAGTTTTCCTATTACACCCTAAGGGGCTAGAACTCATGAAAAAGTTTATCTCAACTATTTTTAATAATAGAAAGGCTTCATCCAATCAAGATGAGACCACTTTATTATCAAAATATCAAAAATCCGGTCTTAAAATGTCCGAAGCTCTTGAGATAAAGGAGAAAGTGCGTCTGGCGTTTGAATGTGATAAGATACATCAGAATAATGCACTTGGACTCAATGACCTATCATCGCATATATCGATAGACCGCTACAAAGTATCCCAAGTAATAAACGAATACATTTCTGTAAATTTTTATACACTTCTTAATCAATACAGGGTAAAAGATGCCAAAAACCTATTGATTCACAATCCAAACCTTAGTGTTAAATCTATAATGTATGAAGTAGGTTTCAATAGCAAAACCTGTTTTTATGGAGCCTTTAAAAAAGAAACAGGCCTCAGCCCAAATGACTTTAGAAATCTCGTCAGATTGGCTTCCTAACTACCTCAACCCTAATCCATTCCTTTTTTAGAAATTATATTCCAATATCCTTTTCAATAAAAAGATATCCAATCTTGATACAATGAAATGAATAAAACTATGTTAAAAAGAGTTCGGCCCGTTTGGGCCGTTAATTTTTAAAGTTCCTCCCGTTTTAGAAGTACCCCTCCAGTATTGTTTTCCAATTGCTTTGTTATTGCAATTGTAAAGGTAAGGCGGTGAGAGGCTTTACTACCTTAAAATAGACTTTCCATTAAGTTTTGTTTTCGTGCAAGGGAGTGTTATTTGAATTAGCTATCAAACAACTTCTCCCGCCTACCTTTCTCAGTTGCGCTAACTCATTATTACTAACAAAACTTTTAACTCTATGAAAGTACAGAAACTGTTTGGGACACTCTTCATGCTACTGTTGACTACGGTAGCTATGTCTCAAGAAAAAACAATTACTGGGACAGTGATTGACCAAACTGGGATTCCATTGCCCGGAGTAAACATTGTGGTGGAAGGGACCTCCAATGGTACGCAAACTGATTTTGATGGAAATTATTCCATTACAGGAAGTGTTGGACAAGCACTTCTTTTTACCTATTTAGGTCAGAAAACTGAAAGACGGGTCATTGGTGCATCCAATGTGATTGATTTACAAATGGAAGAGGACGCCCAAGCTCTTCAAGAGGTTGTGGTTATTGGCTACGGTAATCAAGAAGAGAAGAAAATCATTCAAAATGTAGGTATTGTAAAGCAGGAAGCTATTGAAAACCTTCAAGTGGTTTCAGCTGACCAATTACTTCAAGGACAATCAGCAGGAACACAAATTGTGAATGCCTCGGGTGTTTTAGGTTCTGCGGCCGTAATCCGGGTTCGAGGTGTAAACTCCATAAACTCCGGTAGCCAACCTTTAATTGTAATTGATGGTGTTCCGATTACCGATACTGCCACCAACACTCTTAATCGTGGTGGAAATACCGGCATAAACCCACTTTCATTTGTGAATCCGAACGATATTGAATCTCTTACGGTTCTAAAGGATGCAGGTGCAACTTCCATTTATGGGTCCAGGGGTGCCAATGGTGTCATACTAATTACTACAAAAAAAGGTAGAAAAGGAGAGAATACCACCGTTACTTTAGATGTAAACACACAATTTTCACAATCTACTGATGTTCCGGATATATTGACTGCTGATGAATTCAGACAGTTCAAATCTGATGTAGCGACCATCCAAAATGGAGGAGTTACAGTTTCTCCCGAGGACCTTGGTTTAGGAGCAATAGGTTCTGGCGGTACGGATTGGCTCGGAGGTGTACAACGAACCGGTATTTCCCAAAACTATAACTTAGGAATAAGGGGAGGTAGTGAAAAGACTTCCTTCTTCTTTGGATTGGATTTTCAGGATACCGAAGGTTTCATCGTAGGAAATGATCAACAGAGAGCTGGTGCAAGAATAAACATTGATTCACAAGTAAATGATTGGTTAAAGGCAGGAATGAATCTTGGGGTAACCAATAATAGATTGAACCGTGTTGGCATCGAAAATAATACTAACGCTCCATTTACTACTGCTTTCTTACAAAGCCCTGTAGTTAGAGCATTCGATGACGAAGGCAACTTTTTACAATCGGGTTCATTCATACCGAACATTTTTGCCAGAGTGGCTTTGAATACCGATGAGGTAAAGACCTTCAGAGTGATTGGAAATGCTTTTACCGAAATTAGTCCACTACCCGGACTTACTTGGAGATCAGAGTTTGGTATGGACAAGTTGAATCTAGAAGAATTCGTAAGAAACGCAGAATTCAACTCACCTGGAGGTTTCGCTCAACAAATTTGGGTGTCAGATGACCGTTGGTTGACCAACCAGACCATAAACTATACCAATACATTCAACGAAGAACATACATTGACCATACTTGCCGGTCTAAATTATGAAGAGACCCTTAGAACCCGATCCAATGTCCAGTCAACTGGCTTTCTAACTGATGACTTAAGAAATTTAGGGTCAGGGTCAACACCACAAGTACTAAACGGTGACCGCTTCCCTTCTCGCCTTTTCGGATTGTTCTCCAGAGTATCCTACGATTACGGAGGAAAATACTTGGTTGAAGGTTCTATCAGACGTGACGGCTCATCCCGTTTTGGGGCGAACAATCGCTTTGGTTATTTCTGGTCAGCTGCTGCTGGTTGGGTACTTTCTGAAGAATCCTTTATTGAAGATTTAAACTTTTTTGACTTCCTCTCTTTACGGGCAAGTATTGGTACTGTAGGTAATGACAGATTGGGTACATTCCCTTCGTTAGGATTGTTCAACGCTGGAGGCTTTGGGGATTATAATGGAGAATCAGGAGTGGTTCCTGCGCAGCGACCTGCAAATCCTGATTTGAAATGGGAAGAAAGTGAAACTTTGGACATAGGACTTAAATCCACTTTCTTAAATGGACGCATTAATTTCAACGTTGCTTACTTCAAAAAAACCACTAGTGACCTTCTATTAAATCAGGTCCTACCGCCAGGCACCGGTTTTACCAGTATTAGTCGAAACATTGGTGAAATGGAAAATAAAGGCTGGGAGTTTGAGTTAAGCACTGTTAACGTTCGAACGGAAAACTTTGAGTGGCGTACTAATTTCAACCTTACCACAATTGATAATAAAGTTTTAGCACTTAACGCGGACGCCGCTACCGATCAGCAAGGTAGAAGAATTATTGATGGTCCGATACAAAGAGCAATTGAAGGAGAATCTTTGAACAACTTTTTCTTGATCCGATACATAGGAGTAAATCCACAGACTGGTGACGCTGAATGGTTAGATGTTGATGGTAATGTTACAACGAATCCAGGTTCTGGCGATAGAGTAGTCACTGGAAGCCCACTGCCCGATTTCTCAGGAGGTATGACGAACACTCTTAGTTACAAAGGTTTTGATTTAGCCGTATTGATGAATTATTCCTATGGAAATGAAGTGGTTATCGACGGTCTCCGATTTGCCGACGGAAACGATGCCATTGGAGGTATTGTTAACATAAGAAGACAAAACCTAAATTTCTGGAGACAACCTGGCGACAACGCTTTTTTACCAAGCCCAAATAGTTCAACATTCAATCTTTTCAATCAAAGGTCCTCTCAACAACAGTTGGATGCATCTTACTTAAGAATAAAGAATGTAACGCTTGGTTATAATCTTCCACAATCGGTATTGGACAGATTGGGGGGTATCTTTTCCGGGGTAAGGTTCTATGTTACGGGAACCAATTTACTGACATTAAAGGCAGATGAAATGGATGGAATTGACCCAGAGGTAACCGATGATATTGACCCACTTTTCCAAGGAGAGTCCTTTTTTACCGCTCCACAGGCTAAACTATATTCATTTGGAGCTAGGCTAACATTCTAAAAAAATAAATATGAAAACGATAAAAATATTTGCATTTATTATTGGTCTTGGCTTTGTTTTCTCATGCGAAGACCAACTTAACGTAGTTCCAGAGGATAATGTAGCTTCTAACACTGTTTTTGGTAGTTTTGCCACAATCAATGGGGCTGTCGTCGGTATTTACAGCAAAAATCAAAGTGGAGATCTTAATGGAAACCCTCAACTTATATCAGACTTTATGTCAGACAATGTTTCCTTTGTAGGAAGTTTCACTTCGCTACAAGATATAGATCAATTTGAGACTTTGGCTACGAATACCACTATAGACAATATCTGGCTAGATGGTTATGAACTAATTGGAGCCGCGAACAACATTATTGTTAACCTGCCCGATGTAAATACAGAGGATGTTACAGGTCTTTCCGAGACCGACAAAGCTAGATTTGTAGCAGAAGCAAAATTTCTAAGAGCACTTACTTATTTCAGATTGGTTAACCTCTTTGCACAACCCTTTCAATTCAACGGAGGATCCAATCTAGGGGTTCCCATAATTGCGACACCCTTTGAAGGGGGGGAAATTGGCGAGTTTCAATTGGAACGATCCTCTGTGAACGAGGTACATGCTTTTATTGAGCAGGATTTATTGGATGCCATTGCAGCACTCCCAGATGATAACGGTGTGAGAGCTGAATCAGGTGCCGCTAAGGCCTTATTATCCAGATTGTATCTTTATCGGGAACAATGGGCAGAAGCTGCTGATTTAGCCAATCAAGTGATTACATCAGGAGAATACTCTTTGGCCAATGATTACGACTTTTATGATGATAATCCTACCTCAAGTGAGCATATTTTTGTTGTTATAAATACTCCAACAGATGGTCCACAGGATGAATCCGTTCCTGGCTCGGATGAAGTTTATGTAAACTTCTACAACCCCGCACCTGGAGGTCGTGGAGATGCTCCATTTAGTCAAGATTTGATTGATGCTTTTGCAGCGGAGCCAGGCGATAGACGATTTGATGAACTTTCACAGGCAGCAACCGACGCCGGCGGAAACGATACTTTCTTTACCACGAAATATCCGGATATTATCAATAATGCATCCGATGGAATGGAGCTTCGAATTACCGAAATGTATCTTATTAGGGCCGAGGCGAATCTTCAAAATGGTACATCAATCGGTGATACTCCCCTTAACGATATCAATTTGCTTCGAGATAGAGCTGGTTTATCAAATCTAGGTTCTGTCGATTTAGATGCTGTCGCATTAGAGCGAAGAAAAGAGCTTTGTTTTGAAGGTCATCGCCGAATGGATCTTTTGAGAAACAACTTAAATTTAAGACCAGGCGGTGGTTCAGAATCTGCTCCAGGAGCGAATAAGATTATTTTCCCTATTGTTGATGATGAAACCACGAACAATCCAAATATTACTCAAAATCCAGGTAGCTTTTAGAAATTGATTATAGCGATGAAATACCACTGTCCACTTTAAGGTCAGTGGTATTCTCATTTTGGTCCTATAGCATTTCAATATACATGAACTTTATAACTCAGCTCTTCCACTATTCAATACTTTCGATAGCAAGACATAAATCACCTAAAACAGTTTAAACCCATTGAACGATATTTCATTTTTTGTCAATATGATCAATGTAAAACTCAGTAGCATACAAGGCCCGTATATATTCGATGATTGCATTTGTTTTAACTAAAATCAGTGTTGAAAAATAAAATTGGATTCTTAGGAATGTCTTGTTAAAAATCTGAATCTTCATACCAAAATAAAATGTAGATTGAGTTTAATGCATTGAGGATAGGTTTTGATATCCCGTATGACTAAATTTGCCATCTTGTATTTTATTTGAACAATGATTGCCACAATTTGCAGGAAGGCCCATTTTAACGCAGCGCACAGATTACACAATCCAAATTGGAGTGACGAAAAAAACATTGAGGTATTTGGAAAATGCAATAGTCCAAACTATCATGGCCATAACTTTGACCTAGAAGTCAGGGTAAGGGGAGAAATAGATATGGATACAGGTTTTGTTATGGACTTAGCGGATTTGGGAGCTCTCATTAAAAATGAAATTGAAGCACGTTTTGATCATAAAAATTTAAACGAAGATTGCCCCGAATTTGAAAACTTGTTCCCGACCACGGAGTATTTTGTAAAGGTGATCTATGACATTCTAAAGCCCAAATTGCCCCAAGGTCATTTACTCCACATCACGCTTCATGAAACCCAAAAGAATTCCGCAGAGTATGGAGATTGGTAACAAATTTCCGATATTGCGGCACCTTTTAAAGGGATATTAGCTCAGTTGGTTTAGAGCGCTGCCTTGACAGGGCAGAGGTCACTGGTTCGAATCCAGTATATCCCACAGAACGAGCCTCCAATCTGAAAAGATTGGAGGCTTTTCTTTTTTACGTATACTTTTCAGCTTCTTTTTAAACGCAATATTTATTGGGTATAAAAAAATCCCTTTTAAACCCAGAATTTCCGCTTCGCTTAGTTTTTTTGGATTTGAATCCTACTTCGATTGTTCATTTGCAGCAACAACCAAAAGACAGAACAAAGTTTTCACAATTAACTTTTTAAAAATCTAGAATTATTATGAAAAAAAATGTTTTGAAGGCTGCAGTTTTAACCTTACTGTTAGCCTCTTGTTCTGAAGACGATTTTGTCGGGGATACCCCTGACCCCATCGAGCCTGATCCATCAGGTGAAGTCTCTGTTGTTTTAAACGAAGTGGAATATCTGGGCAACCGTGTTGAGATTTTCAACAATGGTCAAGTGGATGTTGACCTTAGTGGGTATTTTCTTTGTCTAGGGCCAGGTACCTATAGACAGATTGGAGACCTAGAAACTCAAGGAAGTACCAATTTAGGCCCTGGAGAGTATTTGGTTGTTTCTTATGACATGCCCAATGCCGAAGGTGGTCTTGGTTTATACATAGACAACTCAGGCTTTGGAGATGCTTCCACATTAGCAGATTTTGTACAATGGGGTGCATCAGGAAGTCCACGAGAGAACGTTGCTGTTGAAGCTGGAATTTGGACTGCTGGTGATTTTGTTCCAGTACGTGGAAACGAGAATTACAGCATTATTTTTGATGGTGAAGGTACAGGTGTGGCAAACTGGGCAGAAACTACCACCGTTACTTTTGGTGCAGAAAACGTATTGACTATGCCCACAGAATTGAGACGTAGCATAGTTCTAAATGAAGTGCAGTACGCCAGTGATGATTTAGTAGAAATCTACAACAATGGTGAAGTAGCTGTTGATTTGAGCACTTACTGGTTATGCCTAGGCCCTGGCACTTATATACAACTGGGCAATGTAACTCCAGAGAGCGGAAACTTACAATTGGCTGCAGGAGAGTTCTTAGTAGTACCTTATGCTATGCCTGATGTAGCTGGTGGTTTGGGTCTTTACTCAAATAACTCATTCGGAAGTGCCGATGCTATTGTTGATTTCGTACAATGGGGTGCTGGGGGAAGTCCTCGCGAAAATGTAGCCGTTGAAGCAGGTATTTGGACAGCCGACGACTATGTTCCCACCGTGACCCTTAGCAGTGCTAGTATTGAATATGATGGGGAAGGTGATGCTTTCACGGATTGGAGTCAAGAAATCAATCCTTCTCTTGGTTTTCCAAATGATGCAGTAAATGCTACAACTACATTCAACGTAACCATAAGCAATGTTATCAACTATCTGAATGTTCATGTATTCAACGAAAATTCAAGAACAGGGTCTCCTGGTCCTTTGACTCAAAATGGTGATTCTTATGAAATTACTTTTCAAGCGGTACGTGGAACAAAACTGACCCCCGTTACCATGATGGGGAATAGTAATGACTGGTTTTTGGCTCCTGAAGATTTAGCTGGAATCGATTTATATCCAAACGGTTCTCCACTTAATGGAGTGGATATTGCCAGTGATTTGATTCTTTATGATTTGGGGACTGAGATAGACAATGAGCCTTCTTACTTCCCTCCTGCCGGTGCCAATGTAGGTCCAGCAGACCCAAACACCTTGGTAAGAACGGTTAACCGTGGAGTCCGAGGTGACTTCTACTTGACGGCTTATATTACCTACAAGCCAGGCGACGGACAATCTGCAGGTACTTTTACGTTGACAATAACTGCTATCAACACTCCAGACCCTAGCCAACCTGCAAGTTCCACAAATGGATTTGTAGTAACTCCGGGTATAGCTATACTTCATGCTCTGCCAGAGCCATTGTTCACATTAGGAACAGAAGATAGAGGTGTTGGTCTTGAGGCCATCGCTGAAGATGGTAATCCTGGTCCTTTGTATGATTGGTTCACCGAAACTGGTTCACAAGGTGCTCCTTTAAGATTATCTTCCACGCTTAGTGTTTTCTCTCCAGGTTTGGTCTATGCTTTTAACACAGATAGCGACCCATTTTTCACTCAGGGAGCTTCTGTAAACCCAGAAAGTGGATTAGAAGAATTGGCTGAGGATGGAAACAACGCCGTTGCTGTATCTTATTTTGAAAACCTTGGGTTGCCCGTAGCTGCCAGTGAACAAAGCGCACCAATAGGTCCTGGTGAAGATTTGACCTTTACCATTGAAGTACCTCAAGGTCAAGACTACAAACTAGGTATTGGAACTATGTTGGTCCAGACCAACGATTGGTTCATAAGCTATAATAATAGTGGTGTAGCCCTATTCGACGAAGTGGGTACACCATTCTCAGGAACTGGCGAGAGTGATGAAGCTTATCTTTTTGATGCGGGTACCGAAGAAGACGAGCCTGTTGGCTTTGGAATCTACCAAGCACCAAGACAAGCTGGTCCAAATCTTGGTCCTGCAGACGATAATACAACCATACGAAGACAAGCTTCCTTAACGGATGTTCAGTTTGGAAAAGGTACCATTAACAGTGCTCCTGGAGTAGTTTATCTTCAAGACCCTAGGGGTGGATACAATTTGGTACGCGTAGATATTCAACCACAATAAGAATTAGTGTTTCGGAGTATATTTAGATGCTTTTGTTGATAGAAGGCCGGAAGAAAATCTTCCGGCTTTCTTTTTAAATCTCTTATTAGTGAAGATTAAATACAAGGAATGCACCAACCCGGACAATAGGCTGATGCATTCACGACTAAAAATGGATCCAAAAGACTTTACTCTCCCTGGCCTAGAGAAAAGCCCCGTTTTCCGTTAAATTCATATAGGTTCTCTGTTTTGATTACATCAAAGCCCATAGTACCTAGTTTGGATAGCAACGCTACCACGCGCTCAAAATCAATGGAAGCATATTTGGGTTCCTTACGATTTATTTTGGCATCATCACCTACAAACCTACAACGCCAGTGGTCAGTACAATAGGTTTCTTTTAGTCCTTCAGGGTATACTTTGACACCTCTGTTGGTAATCATTTTTAACTTTAAGCGATAGATTTCCAATTCAGATAGGATATCTCCCAGTTCATTGGGGTCATTACCTGGCCAATCTAGAAAAACGTCTACCCCTACCAACTCCTTGCGTTCACTTTTCCGAACATAATCAGGAATTTGAATAGCTCCCTTTCCTTGAGACAAAACACTTTTTGCTAGCTCTGTTGGGGTTTGTCCAAGATTAGAGATTACTTGATCGGCAAATTCTTGTGTGCCAACCTTCTTGGTACTTGTTCCTTCCTGATAAATATCAGCAGTATGGTATCCCTTTTCCAATGTGGCCAACCACGCGTTTTTAACTTTGTCTCCTATTTCTGGCTGTCCTATATGGGCCAACATGGCAACAGCTGCATTAATTAGTCCAGAAGGGTTTGCGATTCCTTGTCCGGAAATATCCGGAGCAGAACCATGAATAGCTTCAAACATAGCAACATTCTTCCCAATATTTGCGGAACCGCACATTCCTACCGAACCTCCAATTTCTGCAGCAATGTCAGAGATAATATCACCATATAAATTGGCAGTAACTATAACATCATATTGTTCAGGTGTAGCAGCCAAACGAGCAGAACCTATATCAATAATCTGAACATTGTTTTCTATTTCAGGGTATTCTTGGGCAATCTCATCAAAAACCGTATGAAATAATCCATCTGTGATTTTCATGATGTTGTCTTTCACCATACAGGTCACTTTCTTTCTTCCAAAGGCCTTGGCATACTCAAAAGCATATCGGATGATACGTTCACTACCAGGGCGTGTAATCAATTTCAAGCATTGGTAAACGTCTTGTGTTTGTCTGTGTTCAATCCCAGCATATAAATCTTCTTCATTTTCACGTATAATGACAACATCCATATTAGGGAAATGGGTTGGCACAAAAGGATGTAGGGCGGTGACCGGTCTTACATTTGCAAAAAGACCTAACGATTTTCTAAGGGTCACGTTCAGACTCTTATATCCCTTTCCCTGGGGAGTAGTTATAGGAGCCTTGAAGATTATTTTATTATTACGGATAGCATCCCAAGCATCCGCATCGATACCAGAGGTATTGCCAGATAAGTATACTTTTTCCCCAAGTTCGATAAATTCTGGTTCTATATTGGCACCGGCCGCCTCCAAAATACGAAGGGTAGCTTTCATAATTTCAGGGCCAATACCATCCCCTTGGGCAACGGCAACCTTCACCGGAGTATTTAGTTGTTTCCTGCTTGGCTGTCTTGTCAATACTTTTGTATCCATAAACTTTTAAATTAGATGTTGATGCAACAAATAACGTAAGAATTTCACATAAAATATTATTTAATCTATTTACTATTTATATAAATAATATTTATGTTTTAAAGGATACTACTTGACTTTCAGAATATTAAAGAGGGTAATATTCCGGATACAATACATTAAATTTTAAAAAGGGGAATACACCAAAAAATAAAGGGACACATTCAAAAATGTGTCCCTTTATAAGTATAAGTGGGCGCGAAGGGATTCGAACCCCTGACCCCCTGGGTGTAAACCAGGTGCTCTGAACCAACTGAGCTACGCGCCCATTCGTTTCCCAAATGGGTGTGCAAATATAGTATCATTTTCTGTTTTGCAAAAAGAAAATACCTAAAATATTAAAGCACTTCTGCAACCACAAAAGTACTGCCTCCAATAAAGATTAAATCAGACGTGTTTGCGGTTTTTTTGGCAGCTTTCAATCCATTCTTAGCTGAAGAATGCAGTTCTCCCTTTAGACCGAAAAAATTTGCTTTTTTTTGTAGAATCTCTTCAGGAAGTCCCCTAGCAATATCAGGTTTGACAAAATAATAGTTTGCTTTTTTAGGAAAAAGGGGTAATAAGGAGTTTAGGTTTTTATCAGAAACGAACCCAAGAACGATATGCAACTTATCATATTTCTGTTCTTTGAGTTGTTTTAGGACCATTTCCAAGCCTTCTTTATTATGCGCTGTATCACAAACCACTTTAGGCTTTTTTCCAAGAATCTGCCATCTTCCCAATAACCCAGTGTTCTGCACCACACGTAACAGGCCCTTTTTGATGTGCTTTTTGCCAATCCGAAAACCCTCTAGTTGACGAAGAGCAACCACTACGCCTTTCACATTCTTTTTTTGATATTCTCCCAGTAAATCCGTCTCATAGGATTCAATGCCTTCATCTTGGGCAAAGAATAATGGAGACTGCTTCTGGGCCGCGATTATTTGAAAAATTCCTGTAGTCTCCTGTTGTTTCTCACTTATCACCACAGGAACCTCTTTTTTAATAATTCCTGCCTTCTCCATAGCGATTTTTTCCAAAGTATCCCCCAGTAAATCCATATGGTCAAAACCAATATTGGTAATGAGAGAGACTTCCGGAACAATAATATTGGTAGAATCCAATCGACCTCCTAAACCTACTTCTATCACGGCAATATCCACATTCTCTTTAGCAAAAAAGGAAAAAGCCATTCCAACGGTCATTTCAAAAAAAGAGAGAGCATTTGATTCCAAAAAGTCCTTATTAGCCGAAATAAAATCCGTCACATAGTCTTTATGGAGAGGTTTACCGTTAATTCGGATACGTTCTCGAAAATCTTTTAAATGCGGTGAGGTATACAGTCCTACCTTATAGCCTGCCTCTTGTAAAATGGAAGCGAGCATATGGCTGGAAGAACCTTTGCCATTGGTCCCTGCAACATGTATACTCTTAAACTGTGTATGGGGAGAATCTAAGTGTTGACTAAAATTTAAGATGTTGTCCAACTTATGCTTCAAAGCGGAAGCTCCCTTTTGTTGATACATGGGTAGCTGGGCAAACATCCAGGCAATAGTCTCTTTATAAGTCATTATTTATTGACCTAACTTAAAGTTAACCACTATAAAACCTGTTTGTTTGGATGGGGCTTTCGAATCCAAATTCCATCTGTAGGATAATGCTGTTTTTTTTGCTGGCTCCAAAAGACACGGAGCTGTATTGGTACTCCCCTGAACCCCAGGTGTGGCTTGAATCACTTTGCCATTTCGGTCCACTACAATACGAACTACCACGCGCCCGTCTTCATTGCATTCTTGACGAACAGCTCCTTTGCTTACCAAAGAACGGCCATTGAGTCCATACCCTCCGGTACCGCTTCCGCTTCCCGGTGCTCCATAATAGCTGGTTGCATAAGGATTTCCAGCGGGGTTTCCTTTATCCCCTTGTCTAGAATCATCCCCTTCGCTTCCTGTTGTTGTTCCATCTGATTTTCCTATCCCACCAATCAAAGCATCCAGGTTTTTCTTTTTGTTCTCTTGTTCCCTTCTTTTTCGTTCTTCGGCCGCCTTTTTTTCACTGGCAATACGTTCAGCCTCCGCCTTTTTCTTTTTTGCAATTTCTTCAGCTTTTCTTTTAGCTTCCTTTTGCTGATTAATCTTTATGGTTTCTTCATCATTGCTTGTCAATACTTCTTCCACGGGTTCATTTGGTGCAGCTTGTTGAGGTTCTGAGGGTGGAGGAGTTTCTTGAACTGGTTCGGGTTGAACCTGCATAGGTTCTTGCCTAACTTTTTCTTTGGGCTGCACTTTACCTGAACCAAAGTCGGTAGTACCAAAATTAATCGCTATTCCATTTTCAATGGGAGGGTCCAAATAGGTCAGTCCAATGTAAAACAGCAGCAATAATAAAGCGCCCAGTAAAAGCGTAGTAAGTGTGAAAGATTTTTTCTTGTGTCTCGTGTCTAAAAATGGCATTACTTGGGTCGCACTGCCAAGATAACCTTATAACTGTTTCTATTGGCAATGTCCATAACGTTAACCGCTTCTTTGATAGCAACGCTTTCCTCAGCCCTTAGAATGATGGTAGGCTTCTCTTGCCCTTCCAGTGCTTTTTTTAATTCAATTTCAATGTATTCCTCGTTAATCCGCTCATTGTTCACAAAATATTCCAAGTTCTTGTTGATAGTCACTGAAACATTTTGAGTATTTGTCGATTTACCTTTGGCTTTGGGCAGCAAAAGGTCCAATGCATTTGGTGCATTGGAGGTCAGCATAAAAAAGACCAACAACAGAAATACAATATCTGTCATGGATGACATGCTAAACTCTGGACTTACCTTATTTCTTCCCTTTAGTTTCATACCGAAGCCTTCTTCTAAATAGGTTCATTTAATAGATCCAAAAACTCTACGGCATTAGCTTCCATCTTATGAACCACTTTGTCTGTTCTATTGACCAGGTGGTTATATCCAATATATGCAATAATACCCACTACCAAACCGGCAACCGTGGTAGTCATGGCAGTATAAATTCCCGAAGCCAGTGATCCCATCTCCGCCTGTCCACCACTTGAAGCCATTTCATGGAATGCCAAAATCATACCAATAACCGTCCCTAAGAAACCAATCATTGGCGCTGCTCCGGCAACTGTAGCCAAAACGCTTACATTTTTCTCCAATTTATAAACCTCTAGTGTTCCTGCATTTTCAATAGCTGTATTGATGTCATCAAGAGGTTTGCCTATACGGGCCACTCCTTTTTCGGTAAGCCGAGCCACAGGAGAATCCGTTTGGGCACAAAGAAGTTTAGCTGCTTCCAGTTTACCGTTCATCACATGATCCCGAATTTGGTTCATGAAATTTTTATCGATTTTGGAAGCTGCCTTAATAGCAAAAATGCGTTCAAAATAAATGTAGAGTGCAGTGAACAAAAGCACGAAAAGTACCATGATAATTACAATACTTCCTGTACCACCGTTTACAATTAAATCAATTACGGAAAGTGTCTTTTCCTCTGAAACAGCTTCAGCAAGTTCTGCCGCTGTTTCCAGTTCTTGATACAAATTCATATAAAATCCCCAATTTTAAGTTGCAATAATAACGGAGATTTTTTTGTTAAAGTATCTCTTTAAAGGAAAAATCGCATTACAATAAAACCGATGGCACCAGCAATGAAACCAATAAGTGCTAGCCATGCTATCTTTTTTAGGTACCAAAAGAAGTCAATTTTTTCCATACCCATAGCCACAACACCCGCGGCAGAGCCAATAATTAGCATACTACCCCCGGTTCCCGCGGAATACGCGATAAAATGCCAAAGTGGGTTATCCAAGGGCTCGGAGAACATTCCCAAACTGGCAGCGACCAAAGGCACATTGTCAATAACCGCAGAACCAACACCAAGAATTATCACAACCAAATCAGAAACTTCGGTACCATCCAATTCAGTTCCTAACAACCCAATACCTTGTTTTAAGCCCTCCGCAAAATTGAAGAGTAGACCCAGAGATTCCAGAGCGGCAACCGCCATTAAAATACCTAGAAAGAAAAGGATGCTGGGCAATTCAATTTTAGTTAAAGCACTATGAACAGGACTATGGTGAGAACTGGCATCACTTTCTTGATTTACAGAAGAGATAGAAATCTTTGTTTGACTATATATCTCTGCAAAGGTAGCTACTACGGCCAGTGAGAGCATCATACCAACATAAGGTGGCAAATGCGTAACAGTTTTAAAGATAGGTACAAAAACAATGGCCCCTAACCCTAGGTAAAGCATTCTTGCACCAAACTTTGATTTTGATGGTCCTGATTCTTCCACATCAATTTCTCCTTTAAAAGGAGACAAGAAAGAAGCAATAAAAGTTGGTACTAACATACAAATTAGTGAGGGTATCAAAAGGTAACTAATCAATTTACCGGTGGACACCTTATTCCCTATCCAAAGCATGGTTGTAGTTACATCCCCAATAGGAGACCAAGCTCCTCCAGCATTCGCTGCAATAACAATTAAACCAGCGTACCAAAGTCTGGAATTTCTATCTGCAACAATTTTTTGTAAAATGGAAATCAATACAATAGTTGCTGTAAGATTATCTATTATAGCCGAAAGGATAAACGCCAAAAAAGCAAAAATCCATAGTATTTTTTTCTTACTACGTGTTTTGATAAAAGTTTTAATAGTAGCAAAACCATCAAAGTAATCGATAATTTCAACAATGGTCATAGCTCCTAAAAGGAAGACCAATATCTCAGAAGTCTTTCCCAAATGATGGAGCAAGGTTTCTTCCAATAAGTGCATCTTATCTTCATGCCCCAATGCTCCGAAATTATCGAGCAAAGCATGTTTTCCAGAATCAAACCAAGATGTAAACCCATCGATGCCAAACGCCATCAAAGCCCATAAAATGGCCATCATGGCCAAAGCTGGAATAAGCTTATCAATTTTAAGGTTATGTTCTAAAGTGATGGCAAGATATCCAAGAACAAAAATGACTATCAGTAAGGTTTCCATAGGTCAGTTGGTTTATTTTGTTGTTAAGTCTACAGTACTAAGTCTAGTTTGCTAAAGATATTCAAAATGAGTTTGCCCACATAATCTTCATCGCAGAAAAATAGAAATCAAGCCAACGCAAGGTCTCTTACCCTTAGATTAATCCTTTAAACCATTCTCAATTATACACCCATTCTTTTAGAAATTCCCTATCTAAACATTATATTTGCAATCCTTTTTTAACTATTTTTCAATATTATGGATTTCTCTCTTTCTGAAGAACATTTGATGATACAGCAAGCTGCCAAAGATTTTGCAGAAAATGAATTGCTACCAGGAGTTATTGAACGTGATGAAGCACAAGAGTTTCCCGCCGAACAGGTAAAAAAAATGGGAGAGCTCGGTTTTATGGGTATGATGGTTGGAGAAAAATATGGAGGAAGCGGAATGGACACCCTTTCCTATGTTTTGGTTATGGAAGAGTTATCCAAAATTGACGCCTCGGCATCTGTAGTGGTTTCTGTGAACAACTCACTCGTATGTTGGGGATTGGAAACCTACGGAACCGAAGCTCAAAAAGAAAAATATTTATCCAGATTGACAACTGGAGAAGTCATAGGTGCTTTTTGTTTATCGGAACCAGAAGCTGGTAGTGACGCAACCTCACAAAAAACCACTGCTTTCGACAAAGGGGACCATTATATATTAAATGGTACCAAGAACTGGATCACCAATGGAAACTCGGCCGAAGTTTACCTTGTTATAGCACAAACCGACATCGAAAAAGGGCACAAAGGAATCAATGCCTTTATTGTTGAAAAGGGGATGGAAGGTTTTGAAATAGGCCCGAAAGAAAATAAGTTAGGAATTCGGGGAAGTGACACCCATTCCTTGATTTTTAATGATGTAAAAGTTCCTAAGGAAAACAGAATAGGAGAAGACGGTTTTGGTTTTAAATTTGCCATGAAAACCTTGGCTGGAGGAAGAATAGGAATTGCGGCCCAAGCGTTGGGAATTGCTGCTGGAGCGTATGAGCTTGCCAAAAAATATTCAAAAGAAAGAAAAGCGTTTGGAACAGAAATCAGCAATCATCAAGCTATTGCTTTTAAGTTAGCGGACATGCATACCAAAATTGAAGCTGCAAGACACTTGGTTTACAAATCAGCATGGGACAAGGATAATGGTAACAATTATGATTTATCTGGAGCAATGGCCAAACTATATGCCTCTGAAGTAGCTATGGAAACAGCAGTGGAAGCTGTTCAAGTGCATGGAGGCAATGGTTTTGTAAAGGATTATCATGTGGAGCGCCTCATGCGAGATGCCAAAATCACCCAAATTTACGAGGGTACCTCAGAAATCCAGAAAATTGTGATTTCTAGAAGCGTTCTTCGAGATTAGGATAAACCTGATTTTTAAAGAAATATTTAACCGTCAAAAAATAGGGGGCATCTGCTTATTATTATATTTATTTCTCGGAGTACCTTACTTTTTTTAGGGCAATAGAGCTTTCATTTTATTCTTATTTCTCTAAACCCCTTTTTTTCTTGGGTTAACCTTGTATGAAATACTAGGTTTTGAGATAATGATAATTTAGCATCTCTCTTTTTTACGTATTCCGTTATTTTTAACGATTTAATTCAATACCTACATATTTTATATACATTTTAACCAAACACTGATATTATCTCATTCCAAATGATATTTTTGAAGAAATGTCGCAAAGATGGGATTGAAAAAACAAGGATTATATCTGCCGGAATTTGAACACGATAATTGTGGAGCAGGTTTTATATGCAGTCTAAAAGGAAGAAAGTCCAACGATATTATTCACAAGGCGTTGGAAATTTTGGACAAGCTAGAGCACAGAGGCGCAGTTAGTGCTGATGGCAAAACGGGTGATGGAGCTGGAATCCTTATTGATATCCCACATGATTTTTTTACTGAAGTATGCAAGTTTGAACTTCCAGAACCTGGAGAATATGCAGTGGGCAATGTCTTTTTACCACAAAAAGAAAATCAACGGAACTTCTGTATTGACACCTTTGAAAATCATTTAGAGGAGCAGGGGCTAAAATTATTGGGTTGGCGCGATGTTCCGGTAAATCGTTCTGTGCCTGGAAGAATTGCGAAAGAAACCGAACCCTATGTAAAACAAGTATTTGTCGCCAAAGGTGATGCCCTAGATGATTTTCAGTTTAACCTAAAGCTGTTTATTGCAAGAAAGGTAACAGAACATACCATTATAGAAAGTAAACTGTCACAGTCGCAGTTTTTTTACTTGCCCAGTCTGTCCACGAAAATTATCATCTTTAAAGGACTATTGGTCCCCCAAGACATAAGTAAGTATTACGAAGACTTATTGGACCCAAGGGTAGTGACGAGACTATCATTGGTTCACCAACGGTTTTCAACAAACACTTTCCCCACTTGGGATTTGGCCCAACCCTTTAGGTATATGTGTCATAATGGAGAAATCAACACACTCCGTGGAAACGTATCCCGCATGCGGTCTAGGGAAGAGCTTATGCAGAGTGATTGGTTTGGTGAAGACATCAAAAAAGTGCTGCCCATTGTGCTTCCCGGAAAATCAGATTCAGCAAGTATGGATATGGTAGTGGAACTGCTTTTGATGACCGGCCGTTCCTTACCTGAAGTGATGATGATGCTGGTACCTGAAGCCTGGGAGAAGAACGAAGAAATGTCCGAAACCAAAAAGGCTTTCTACGAATATAATTCTTGCTTGATGGAACCTTGGGATGGCCCAGCTTCGATTCCTTTCACCGATGGAAACTATATTGGTGCTGTTTTGGATAGAAATGGTCTACGTCCCTCACGCTATTCGGTAACTAAAAAAGGATATGTTATTATGTCCTCCGAAACCGGTGTGGTCGATTTGGAACCTGAGGATATAGAATTTCATGGTCGATTGGAGCCTGGAAAAATGTTCTTGGTCAATATGGAAGAAGGTAGGATAATAAATGACGAAGAAATCAAGGAATCCATCGCAAAAAAGCATCCGTATAAAAAATGGCTGAAGGATAATCTAGTGCACTTAAAGGACATACCGTATAATGACTGCCCTGTGTTTTATGGTGAATTTCCCTTAGAAACACGTACTTCTGCATTTGGATATACCCTTGAGGACATCAATACCATTATTTTACCTATGGCAAAAAATGGAAAAGAACCGATCGGCTCCATGGGGTCGGATACCCCCATTGCCGTACTTTCTGAAAGGCCACAACTTATATACAACTACTTCAAACAACTTTTTGCCCAAGTAACCAATCCTCCTTTGGATGGAATTCGGGAGGAGTTGATTACGGATATCAGTCTTACCTTGGGCAGTGATCATAATATTTTTGATTTTTCAGAACAACATTGTGGAAAATTAAAAATCCAGAACCCTGTTATCTCTAAAGAAGATTTGGATAAAATCAAGAATTATGACAGCAGTCCGGACTATAAAGTAGTTTCAATATCCATTTTGTATGAGGTGAACAAAGGGCATAACGGACTGGAAGAAGCCTTGGATTCTGTTTTACAGCAAGCTTCTTCCGCTATTGACGAAGGAGCCAACATCATTATATTGTCCGATAGAATGATCAGTACGGAAATGGCAGCCATTCCTTCCTTGTTGGCTTGCTCTTTTGTGAACAGTGGTTTACGTAAAATGGGCAAACGTTCCAAGCTGAGTATTATCGTTGAGTCCGCAGAACCAAGGGAGGTCCATCATTTTGCCTTGCTATTTGGGTTTGGAGCAAGTGCTATTAACCCATATTTGGTTAATGAAATCATCGGGCAACAAATTCAGGAAAACGACATTACAGAATACACCTTTGACGAAGCCATTAAGAATTATAATAAAGCCATTGGCAAAGGCATTCTTAAGGTGATGAACAAAATTGGAATTTCAACTTTAAACTCCTATAGAGGTTCACAATTGTTCGAATGCATAGGCATCAATACCCAGGTGGTAGAAAAATACTTCCCCAACACCCCTACCCGAATTCAAGGCATAGGTTTATATGAAATAGAAAAAGAAGTTGCAAAAAGACACACAAAAGCTTTCAAGAAACAAGATTTGGCAGCAAATCTAGATTTAGAAATAGGTGGAGAGTATCGTTGGAGAAGAGACGGGGAAAAACATATGTTCAACCCTCTTAGTGTAGCCAAACTCCAGAAAGCAGTTCGAAACAACGAACCGGGAACTTATAAGGAATATTCAGAATTGGTCAATGAGCAATCCAAAAACTTGATGACCATTCGCGGATTGTTTGAGTTTTCAAACTATGATCCTATTCCCATAGAAGAAGTGGAACCATGGACAGAAATCGTAAAGCGTTTCAAAACGGGTGCCATGTCCTATGGAAGCATCAGCAAAGAGGCACATGAAAACTTGGCCATTGCCATGAATAGAATTGGCGGAAAGAGTAATTCCGGTGAAGGTGGCGAAGATTCTGCTCGGTTTTATAAAAATCAATCCGGAGACTGGAAAAACAGCGCTATAAAACAAGTAGCTTCTGGTAGGTTCGGCGTTACCTCGAATTACCTAACAAGTGCACAGGAAATCCAGATAAAAATGGCCCAAGGGGCCAAGCCCGGTGAAGGTGGGCAACTACCTGGACCAAAAGTAAACCCTGCAATTGCCAAAACCAGAAATTCAACCCCTTATGTTGGGCTAATTTCTCCACCACCCCATCACGACATCTATTCCATTGAAGACTTATCGCAGCTGATTTATGATTTGAAATCAGCTAACCGCAAGGCACGTGTCAATGTCAAACTAGTTTCTGAGGTAGGTGTGGGAACGGTTGCAGCCGGAGTTTCAAAAGCCAAAGCCGATGTAATTTTGATATCGGGTTTTGATGGAGGAACAGGGGCTTCTCCCTTAACCTCGCTAAAACATGCCGGACTGCCTTGGGAATTGGGAATTGCCGAAGCTCAACAAACTTTGGTACTCAACGATTTGCGCAACCGTATTGTATTGGAATGTGACGGTCAGTTAAAAACAGGAAGGGATGTGGCCATAGCCTGCCTATTGGGTGCGGAAGAGTTTGGATTCGCGACTGCTCCATTAGTGGCCTCAGGTTGTGTTATGATGCGCGTTTGTCACCTCAATACTTGCCCTGTAGGTATTGCTACACAAAACCCTGAACTACGTAAAAAATTCAAGGGAAAACCAGAGCATGTTGTCAATTATATGTACTTCGTTGCGCAAGAACTGCGAGAAATTATGGCCAAGCTAGGTTTTCGCACAGTCAATGAAATGGTGGGACAAGTACAAAAATTGGACAGAAAGAAAGCTATTGAACATTACAAAGCTTCTGGTATTGATTTAAGTCCCATTCTCTATAAAATAGATGTTCCAGAAGGCACAAAACTCTACAATACTGAAAAGCAGGAACATACCATAAGGCATTCCATGGAGTTTGATATAATTGCCAAAGCTCACCCTGCCTTGTTCAGAAAGGAAAAAACGACGTTAGATTTTCCAATTCACAATACGGATAGAGCAGTGGGTGCCATCATCAGCAATGAAATATCCAAAATCTATGGGGCGGACGGACTTCCGGAAAACACCTTGAAGTTGAATTTTACAGGCTCCGCAGGGCAAAGTTTTGGTGCGTTTGCCACTAAAGGCCTAACCATGATAGTAAACGGAAACACCAATGATTATCTGGGCAAAGGACTTTCTGGGGCAAAGCTGATCATCAAAGTGCCCTATAAATCCACCCTACAACCTGAGGAAAATATAATAACTGGTAACGTAACACTTTATGGTGCGACTTCCGGGGAAGCCTACATTAATGGTAAAGCTGGTGAACGGTTTTGCGTTAGAAATTCTGGGGCAAAAGCGGTTGTAGAAGGTATTGGAGACCATGGTTGTGAGTACATGACAGGCGGCGTTGCCGTTATTCTAGGGTCTGTAGGCAGGAACTTTGGTGCAGGAATGAGCGGAGGTATTGCCTATATCTATGATATTGACAATTCATTCAGAAAAAGATGTAATGGAGAAGCTTTGAATCTCCTTTCAGTAGAAGAAGAAAACGATATTCAAGAACTAAGGCAGCTTATTGAAAATCATTATAATGCAACACTAAGTCCAATAGCCCAACATGTATTGGAAAATTGGGAGAGTTCCTTACCTATGTTTATCAAAGTATTCCCAGAAGAATACAGACAGGCGTTAATTCGTTTGGAACAAGAAAAATTGCAAACCTTATAATTTTATCATGGGAAAAATAACAGGATTCATGGAATTTGACAGAAAGGTGGAATCCTACACCCCTGTCAAGGAGCGTATAAAAAACTATAAGGAATTCACTCAACCTTTGAAGGAAAGTGAAATCAAAAAACAAGGGGCCAGATGTATGGATTGCGGCATCCCATTTTGTCACAGTGGATGCCCTTTGGGAAATCTTATTCCAGATTTTAATGATGCTGTGTATCGTGGAAAATGGGAAAAAGCAGCTGAAATTCTTCATTCCACCAACAATTTCCCTGAGTTTACAGGAAGATTATGCCCTGCACCATGTGAGGAAGCTTGTGTTTTGGGAATTAATGAGGATCCAGTATCCATTGAGAATATTGAAAAGAACATTGTAGAAACCGCTTTTGATAAAGGATGGGTCAAACCCGTTTTACCAAACAAAAGAACAGGCAAAAAAGTTGTTGTTGTAGGTTCTGGACCGGCCGGATTGGCCACTGCTCAGCAATTAAATCGGGCTGGGCATAATGTTACTGTTTTAGAGAGGGATGAAAAAGTTGGAGGGTTGTTACGGTACGGTATTCCTGATTTTAAAATGGAAAAGCATATCATAGACCGACGTTTGGAGATTATGGAAAAGGAAGGAATAGTTTTTAAAACTGGAGTCAACGTTGGAGTGGACATCCTCGCCAAAGACCTTAAACTTCTGTATGACGCAATTGTACTATGTGGTGGAGCCACGATAAGGCGCCAACTTCCAATTCCTGGTTCGGATTTGAAAGGAGTTGTCCAAGCCATGGATTTTTTACCTCAAAACAACAGAAAAGTCGATGGAATTCCATTTGACGGGGAAAATCTTTCTGCAGAAGGCAAACAAGTAATCGTAATCGGTGGAGGAGATACAGGATCCGATTGCATTGGAACTTCCATACGGCATGGAGCACAGAGCGTTACCAATTTTGAAATCATGCCCAAGGCCACTTTGGATAGGCCAGAGGGGCAACCTTGGCCTTTTTGGCCCATGCGATTACGCACCAGTTCTTCTCATAAAGAAGGAGCGGAACGTGTTTTTAGTATAGCAACAAAAAAATTCGTTGGAGATGACAAGGGGAATCTAAAAAGTCTGATTACAGTAGAAGTGAAATGGGTAAGAGTCCCCGGAAAAAGGCCACAGTTAAAGGAAATAGAGGGAACAGAAAAAGAATGGGATTGTGATTTGGCATTGCTTGCCTTGGGCTTCACAGGTTCTGAAACTACAATAGCAGAACAGTTGGGACTTAAAATGGATGCAAGAACCAACATTCAAGCTTCTCCCCAAGATTACAAAACTAATGTTCAAGGGGTATTTGTTGCAGGTGATCAGCGTAGAGGACAATCGCTAATTGTCTGGGCAATTTCCGAAGGGCGCCAGGCAGCACATCATGTAGACGCCTATTTAATGGGAACTTCCCATTTACCTTTAAAAGGAGAAGGGGATTTACCAAGAGTATAGATGATTTAAACAAAAAACTCCCTTTGATCTAAAGGGAGTTTTACATCTTCATTTATCAATCCTCAACGTATAACCAAGCGATGAACTTCAGTGTTTTGAGGGGTTATTATTTTCAAGAAGTATAGTCCGGACCTAAACTCTTCTACATTAAAAGAGTTACCTATGGTGTAAGGGCCACTATAGACCATCTTACCATTTAAGGAAATCAGTTGCATTTGTACCTTGTCATAGTTCGCATTTTCTAGACGGAAAGTAGAACTTGTTGGATTGGGATAAAACAAGGTTTTTATTTCTTCTTCATTTGACAATACATCGAACAACTCGATATCGTCCGGAATAGTGGCCTGTAAAGGTGTACTTGATAAAAACTCATAAGCTCCAATATCAAAATTTGAACCAGATGGTCTCGCTGTGTTATCCATGTCAAAAGTGACTCCCCAACTAGTTAGATTGGACCCTTGGCCCACTACTGATGAGGATGATGAACTTGGGCTATAATCAAGGTTAGCCGTATCTGTTAAGCCCAAGGTATCTATTTGACGTGTCATTATGTTCGTATAGATATTGGTCAACAGACTATCTCGGGTGTCACGCTCGTTAAAGTCAAAATAACTCTCCTGATTTTGTTTCCAAGTATTTCCACCTTCAAAATCGTATCCCGGGTCTACCACGAGATTATTGACAAAATAGGATGGCACTTCACTCTGATTTCTATAGAGGTCCGCCGGGTCAACCGGATGCAAGACAGTAGTATTGTAATGAACTCCAGCACGCTCAGGTTCAATAATGGTATTGTTTGCTATATAGTATCCTTCAGAAGTATCTTCAAACTCATGTCGATTATGTAAAAAGATACCATGCATTTTGGGCTTGACAAATACATTGTTATAAACTTTAGTACCACTCTCTCCATTAATAATCTGCATTCCCCAGCCTTTTTCCAAGGGCCCATTTTCAATGAAGTTATTATAAACATCATAAGTGCCACCACCTAAACTCATAGCAAAAGCCTGCCCCCATCTACCATCGGTTCCATAGTTGTAGATAGTGTTATCATGAATCTTACCATCCTCTCGTGTTAAATTGACTTGAATGGCATCCCAGCCAGTATTCTCAACTACATTGTCATATATTTCAACATTTTCTAGCCAATGGCCGTATACCATTGTGCCACTGCAATTTCTTCCGTCATCTAGTTTATATCCTATGGTAAAACCAATATACATTCCCTCTCCTCCGGTATCATGAATGTAATTATCGTGAATGTTAAGATTTTTCATTATGAAACCATTAGATCTCCATGTTTCAGATTTATTGCAATCTGGATCAGTTTTAGCCATTAAACCGGCAAAACCGGCCGAGGCTACTTCAATATGGTCAATTTCAACATCTGTAGATAAAGCACTTAAAACAACACCCATAGACCAAGAACCTGTGCCCGTTATCTTAATTCCATAATCAACGGTTGAATCACCAGTTCCAGTTAAATGAATGTATTTGCTATTCTTGAATTCTAAAGCAGAATAAGCGGTTTCATTAAGGGTGACTTGGCCACCGCAGTTTTTAAATATGACCGGATTGCTAGCATCTCCTTCAAAATCATAGAATCGAATTCCGGCATAGTTCCCGGAAGGAATACAAATAGTATCCCCAGGTGAATAACTGATTTGAGAGGCCCAGACCAAATTCAAGGTTGTAGAAGACAGGCCGGTTAAAGTCACATCACAATTGCACGATTGACCTCTAGCCATACTTAAGGATAAAAAAACAAAAATTAATAGTAATGGTTTATTCATAGTATTCAAATTAATTGGTTTCTTAAATGAATACCATAACGTCACACGCTTTTCACGCGTGTTTCGGTTGGGGGAAAACAGAATTGTAAGTTGAGACGAGTTAAAAATACATATTAACATGTATTTACCTACAATTATTAGTGATTTTTGTAATTATTTCACAATTATTTTATTAGAAATTAATGGTTTTGCCCAAATACCTATGCTAAAAACGAAAAGTAAGCCAATAATGTTGAGCATCATAGCAGATTTAAGTGAGACATGGTCACTGATAAAGCCTATCAGTAATTGCATTACAGCACCCCCCATAATACCGGTCATCAAAATTCCCGCAAATGAACCATGGTGCTCATCTAATGAGTTCAATGCTAAAGAAATAATAATAGGATACATAACAGACATAAAAAAACCACATGCCTGAAAACTGTATAGAGATAAATTTGTAGAGCCAAATAAGGCGGCAATCAAACAACACATAGTAATTAAAGTAAAGACCTTAAGTACCCTTTTACTGTCAAATAGTTTTAACAACACAAGTCCAACCATTCCCCCAATAGTCATTAGTCCCCAGAAATTACCGACTGCTGATGCTCCTATCGTTTCAAAATCCAGTCCGTGATAGTTTTGTAAGAATTTCGACATCCAGTATGAAATACCTTGCTCCACCCCTACATAAGCAAAAATTCCAAGAAAATAGAGAACTACAATTCTGTTTCGTGCCAACTTTTTAAAAACTTCAACCGTACCCATTTTATCATCATCCTTTAGCTCTGTGCGGGAAAGGTTCAACAGCATAACTACAAAAATCATTATGAGACTCAACAATGCAAAAAATGCATACATGAGCACCCAATCCAGATTTTTAGAAAAAAATTGGGGGAAGGTATTACCTGATACGATTATTGAATATACATAGGGGCTCAAAAAAGCAGCAGCACCAAAACACAATTGCCCTAGTACAGAGTTAAAGGCATAGTTCTCCTCTCCTCCTGAAACTCGAAGCAGTGGATTGATTACAACTTGCAGAATAGCCATTCCACTTCCAATAGTAAATAGACTAAACAAAAAGACTTCGAAGACCGGTATCAAAACGAAAAGTGCAGAGCCTAAAAAAGATAGCAAAAAGGCAGAAATCAACATTTTTCTTTGCCCATACTTTTCTAAAAAGATACCTGCTGGAATTGACATTAAACCATAAGCTATAAAGAAAGAAAATGGAAGAAACCCTGCCATGGTCTCTGTTAACCCAAAACTTATGGTAGCACTTGGATTCAAAGCACCTAACACATTTGTCAAAAAAGAGATAATAAAAAAAGTGAGTAGTACAAATAGTACTTTGCGGTTGTCTTTAACTGAGTTGGTTTTCATGAAAACCAATATACTCATTTTGATTTTGCCCAATATTCAATCAAATATTAAAAACAAAAAAGCCCCTCACTTGTTGTGAGGGGCTTCGAGGAAGGCGGCTACCTACTCTCCCACCTTGTGTG
>NZ_CANMUU010000004.1 GCF_947501165.1 uncultured Allomuricauda sp.
ATAGACAACGATACACAGCTCACCGATGCGCAGGTCGCCACGGCGGTCAACAACGAGTTCCCCAACCTCGATACCGATGTGACCGATGACTTCTCCGGTAGCTTCAACGACCTTACCAATGTGCCCGCCGACCTTGCTGATGGTGATGACAATACCGTTACCAATCTGAGTCAAGATACCTCTACAGGCGTAATCACATATACCAATGAGGATACAACAGATCAAACTGCCAATGTGGTTGGTGCCGAGTCCAATAATAGTATTACAGTAGGAGCCAATGGAGGTGCTTTTTACGCAAGTCCAATTAAAGCTTTTGGTAAAATTGCTGCTAATGGAAGTGTTACCAAAGCAACCGCTGGAGTTTCAGTTACCAAACTAGGAGGCAACGGCTACTATAGAGTGAATCTTCCCGTTGGTACTGTAGGCGATGGAAATTACATCATACAGCTTTCGCAGCCTAGTAGAGACGGAGCAGGCAATGACGACCCTGGCATATCCTACAGAAATCAAAATGTAAATGGTTTCGAGGTAATCATTGGGGATAATGATAATGGGGGTAGCGACCGAAACCGTTTCAACTCGGAATTCATGTTTACAGTAATTGACCTATAGCCTATGCTTTTTAGAAAAACTCTTTTTGGTATCTTATTGTTCTCGGTATCTTTCTTGACAGCTCAGGTAACGGCAGGTGATTTAGTGGGCATACATAACGTAACCGCTGTGGAAATGAATAACATTGCCAATCCTATAGAAGGTTCTTTGGTGTACAATACCACTACTAGCAGTATTCATTTTTATAGTAATTCCGCATGGGTAGAAGTTCCCAATATTTCAAACAGCTATGTTGGTGCGTTTCAGATTACAGGTGCAGGGAATCAAAGCATTACCGGAATTCCATTTGAACCAAGCTATGTTACCTTTTCAGCTTATGCCAATGTTGAGCAGTTTAATCTAAATGCAGATAACCAAGTAGGCAATAACAACTCTGGTATTGCCAATTCATTTGGTTCTATGACCGGGTTTGCACGAAATGAAGGCAACAGTATTTCAGAACAAGTTATTTATGTGGGAGGTAGCGGAAATTCCATCAACGATATTTCACGTTTTGCCTCTAATTCACATTGCATTGGGTTGCGTTATGGGAATCAGAACGGAAATAATTTAGGGATTACTTCGGCCACGGTCACAAACTTTAATTCAGATGGTTTCACTCTAAATACGGATAGTTTCGCAGATGGAGTCGTTGTAATTTATCAGGCATATAGATAAATGAGTTTGAAAAAGTACATATCGCACAGTGCTTCAGTTTTAACCATGATGTTCCTTTTAGGTATGTCTGCGCATTCACAGCAGGCCTTCCATAATTATGGTTCGCTACAATTTCATTCTGATGCATCGGTAGGTTTTCATCTAGATTTGATAGATGATGGCTTTTTTATCAACAATAGAGGACTAACCGGCTTTTATAGTGATGACCAATTGACAATCTCTGGAAGTTCAAATCCTATTTTTGATGACTTGGAAATCTTTACGGACAATGGATTACAATTGGAGACTTGGGTAGGAGTTACCAATAATGCCAATTTTATTTCCGGTAATGTCTTGACGTCAAAAAACACATTGGATAGCTATCTAAATTTTATCAATGATGCCTTCTTTACAGGCACTGGAAATGAGAATCATGTTGATGGGTATGCAGGTGCAAGCAATAAATCGATGATTACATTTCCGGTTGGCGATGGAACCAGGATTCGGCAACTTACCCTAACATCCAATCAAATTAATAGCCTGACTCGTTGTGCCTATTTTTTTGAAGACCCTAGTGCTCCAACTTCGTTAAGTGAAAACTTCAGTACAGATGCCGTTGCAACCGATGATTTTCAAATTAGCAACTTTGAATTTTGGCGATTGGATGGCAGTGAATCATCTGTGGTTACGCTAACCTGGGATACGCAAAGTAATATTTCGTTACTAGCAGAGAGTACCGAAAATGTATTGGTAGTGGGTTGGAGCAGAGCATCCAATCAGTGGGAAAGTCTTGGAAATACCGGTGTAAGTGGTAATCTAGACAATGGAAGCGTTACATCCGAAACTTTTTTACCAAGCGATTATGAAGTAATTACACTTGGTGGAACGGATGAACTCTTGGAGCCTTTTTCTGTTTTGGAGTTGGACAATTATTTTTTGACACCCAACGGTGATGGGGTCAATGACCGCTTAATTATAGATGGTATAGAAACCGTACCCAACAATATTTTAAATATTTACAACAGATATGGTATACTGGTATATTCCAAGTTGAATTATGCCAATGAGTTTGATGGAATCTCCAATAGGGACTCAGTTCTCAGCAGAAACTCAGGACTTTCGGCAGGTATATATTTTTATGTGCTTACCGTGAGTGATACCCGTGAAAAATTCCAAGGATATCTCTATATATCGGACACACAATAGACTATAAAATTCAGGAGTTGAAGCAAGGACTTAAAAATACTTCTTAACTTGCTAAAAACTCGTCAATCATTTATGAAAAGAAGGTCATTTGTTAAAAGAACCGCTGCTGCTGGTGCCGCACTTTCCTTCCCTTTTGTTCTCCCCGCCAACCAAAAAAGTTCCGAATACTCTACTTTGGAGTTGATGGGAAAAGAGGAAATTCCATTATTTGGTGAAGGTATCAATCTAAGAGAGGAAGCACATGACGCCTACGTTAAAATGAAAAAAGCCGCTTATCAAGATGGGTTTGACATAAAAATGGTTTCCAGTTTCCGAGATTTCTATCGTCAAGAAAGTATATGGGAAAGAAAATATCTGAGGTATACAGAAGATGATGGTATGCAACCGCTGGATGCCATTGACAAAATCATTGAATATTCTACCATTCCGGGGACTAGCAGGCACCATTGGGGAACGGACATCGATATTATTGATGGATATCCTAAAACAACAGGGGGTGTTTTAGTCCCGGAAAAATTTGAAAGCGGAGGACCATTTGAGGGTTTCAAAAAGTGGCTTGATGAGCATTCTGAAAGTTTTGGTTTCTATTTGGTCTATACAAATGAACCTAAACGAAGGGGATTTAAATATGAACCTTGGCACTACAGCTACGCGCCCATTTCAATTCCTATGTTGACCACTTTTAGAAAGAAAAATATTGTGAAATTACTTCAGTATGAAGAGTTTATTGGTTCCGAACACTTTACTTTAGGTTTCCTAAAATCTTATATCAGGGATAACATTTTAGATATTAACCCCAAATTGTTATAGCCCATTTTTTGTATCTTCCAACTACTATAACACTAACACCATGAGAAGAGGAAGTTGGAAAATCCGTATACTTATTGGATTGGCCATTGTGGTCTTTGCTTTTATACAGCGCTGCAGTAATCAGGAAGAAAACCCATATACAGGCAGGGTCCAAAATATCAACATGACTGCTGAACAGGAGATTGCAATAGGTCTTCAAAGTGCCCCTGAAATGGCCCAGCAGCATGGAGGCCTTTACCCCGATGAGCGTATGCAAGCTTTGGTTGATGCTGTTGGCAATCGTCTAGTCCAAAATAGCATAGCTCGTGAGACTCCTTATGACTTTGATTTTCATTTGCTTGCAGATAATAGAACCATCAATGCCTTTGCACTTCCGGGAGGACAATGTTTTATTACCTATGCGCTTTTTTCCCAATTAAATGAATCACAACTGGCAGGAGTTTTGGGTCATGAAATTGGTCATGTAATCGGAAGGCATTCTGCTGAACGTATTGCAGAAAGTAGTTTCTGGCAAACTTTGACTATGGGAGCCAATGTTGGTGGTGACATGGGTGGATTGGTAAGTGGAATAGGACAAAATACCTTACTCAAAAATGGAAGAGGTGATGAACTGGAGAGTGATGAACTTGGAGTGCTTTTAATGATTCAGTCGGGATACGACCCAAATGAAATGATAAAGGTGATGCAAATTCTAAAAGCCGCTGCTGGTCCTAATAGGGTTCCGGAATTTCAGAGTACCCATCCCGACCCAGAAAATAGGATTGAAAAAATAAGGGACGCTATTAAAAAATATTCAGGTCGATAGAATTTGCACATTCATCGATTAAAAAATAGGATTGTTTAGTTTTCCTTACCTTTGAGTAACCCCAAATCAATTACTAGTTTCTACGACCCCTTTGTGCTACCCTAATACGAGAACAAATGGGAACACTATTGCATTTTAAGTCGCTTTACCGAGAAGCCTTTGACGATTGCAAACCAAGTTATTTGGTATTGTTTTTAAAGGCATACTCAATTTTTTGTGCCATTTTATTGGCTATGGCATTATATGCCTTTTTGTACAGGGCCTTTACTGGCTTTGAGTTTTAAGAGAATTACTCTTTTACAAGGACACTATACATTTGAAAGAAAAAAGCCCCTGCGGACTGCAGGGGCTTTTTTTGGATGAATAAACTCCTTTCTATTTTTTCACAGCAGAATTTATTACTTCCAAAGCCTCCATGGCTCCAGAAAGCTCGGCATATTTTTTTGCCGTATATCCTTTATCACATTTCTTTTTGACATTTGCTCCATTTGCCAAAAGAACTTCTGCAATATCGGCACGGTTGTAACGGGCCGCGTAGTGCAGTGGTGTCATACCCAAAGATTTTCTGTTTACATCTTCTCCCAAGCTAATTAGTTTTTTAACAGTGTCGATATCTCCTTTAACGATAGCCATACAAAAAGAGTTAATCTCATAAGAGATTGTAGTTTCCACTTCTACTGCTGGAGCAGAAGTTTCGTTTGCGCTTACGCCAGCTACCAATAAAAGGCATGCCGCTGTAACTGTTAGGATTGTTTTTTTCATGATGAATAAATTTTTGATTATAAATAAGTTTTATAACATGATAGACTCGTTCTATCTCCAAATGTTACACGATTAACACTTATATAACTTAACTTTAACAAAGTCTCAGGTTTTTGACGAAAAAAATGTGAGATTCTCAAAAGGAAAACCACCTGAAACGCTAGGGCATCCAATCAATTCATCCTATTTTTGAATTTCAATCTTTCACTATGGATAAGAAAGTCATTCTCATGATTTTGGATGGGTGGGGAAAATCTCCGGATCCGAAGATATCAGCCATTGAACAAGCCAACACCCCTTTTATAGATTCTCTTTATCAAAAGTATCCCAATGCCAACCTTCTCACGGATGGTATGAACGTTGGACTTCCTGAAGGACAAATGGGCAACAGTGAAGTTGGACATATGAACCTCGGAGCTGGTAGGATTGTATATCAGGATTTGGCCAAAATCAACAAAGCAGTCAAAGAAAATACTATTAAGGATGAAGGTGTTTTGACAGATGCTTTTACTTATGCCGAGAAAAACAACAAGAATGTTCATTTTTTAGGTCTTGTTAGCAACGGTGGAGTACATAGTCATATTGATCATATAAAGGCTTTGATTTCCGCTTTTGAAGGAGTTCAGGGTTCGGGAAATGCCTTTGTGCACGCTTTTACGGATGGCAGGGATGTAGACCCAAAAAGTGGGAAAGCATTTTTGGAGGATTTGATTAACTTCTGTAATGATAAAAGAACTAGCGTAGCTTCTGTTATAGGCAGATATTATGCCATGGATAGGGACAAACGCTGGGAAAGAGTCAAAAAAGCTTATGATTTGGTTGTTAAAGGAGAAGGAAAGCCTAGTTCCAATATTGTTCAAAGTATGCAAGAGAGCTATGACCGTGGAATTACAGATGAATTTATCGAGCCTATATACGGCTTAGATGAAGCTGGGCAACCCATAGCAAAAATAGACGAAGGTGACGTGGTCATCTTTTTCAATTTTAGAACAGATAGAGGAAGAGAACTTACCCAAGTGTTGAGCCAAGAAGATTTTGCTGATTATGACATGCAAAAATTAAATCTCTATTATGTTACCATGACCAACTATGACGATTCCTTTGAAGGCATTCATGTGATTTACGACAAAGAAAACATACGTGAGACCTTAGGAGAGGTTTTAGCCAGGGCCAACAAAAAACAAATTCGGATAGCAGAAACGGAAAAATATCCGCACGTAACCTTCTTCTTTAATGGTGGTCGCGAAGAGCCATTTGAAGGAGAAAGTAGAATTTTATGCCCCTCTCCAAAGGTGGCTACCTATGACTTAAAACCAGAAATGAGTGCATTTGATATTCGCGATGCCATTGTTCCCGAACTTGAGAAAGGAGAAGCCGATTTTGTATGCTTAAACTTTGCAAATCCAGATATGGTAGGGCATACCGGGATAATGGAAGCTGCAGTAAAAGCTTGTGAAACCGTAGACACTTGCGCCAAAGATGTAATTTCAGCTGGATTGGAAAATGGATATACCACCATTGTAATTGCGGATCATGGTAACTGTGATACTATGGTGAATCCTGATGGCAGTCCAAACACCGCTCATACAACCAATCCAGTACCATTGATTATCGTTGACCTCGACATCAAGTCGGTTAAAGATGGAGTCCTTGGTGATATTGCCCCCACAATCCTTTCACTTTTAGGTGTTGAGAAACCAGCTCTTATGACCCAAGAATCATTGGTTTAATAAATCTTGGCCAGTATTTAGTCTATTCAGCCTAGCTTAGCAGTTAATTGATTTCATCCTATCTTTGCAGGCATGATAAAAATTAAAACTCCAGAGCAGATTGAAATGATGCGCGAAAGCGCCCTTGTTGTGTCTAGAACTTTAGGGATGCTTGCTTCCGAAATAAAGCCTGGGGCAAATCCGTTAAAGTTGGACAAACTCGCTGAGGAATTCATCCGAGAACAGGGTGCGGAACCTGGATTTTTAGGCATGTACGATTTTCCAAACACCCTAAACTGGAGCCCAAATGCCCAAGTTGTTCATGGCATTCCCAATAATGATGTTTTAAAAGATGGGGATATAATTTCTGTAGATTGTGGAGCCCTAAAAAATGGATTTTATGGAGATCACGCCTACACTTTTGAAGTAGGAGAAGTTGCTGAGGAAACCATAAAACTGCTCAAAATCACCAAAGAATCACTATACGTTGGAATTCGAGAATTTAAAGTTGGTAACCGAGTAGGAGATGTTGCATTTGCCATACAAAACCATTGTGAGGCTCACGGCTATGGTGTGGTCAGAGAATTGGTGGGCCATGGTTTAGGCACCGATTTACACGAAGACCCTCAAATGCCAAATTATGGAAAACGTGGTCGGGGTAAAAAATTTGTTGAAGGTATGGTAGTGGCCATTGAACCTATGATAAATATGGGGACACGAAGAATAAAGCAATTAAATGATGGATGGACCATTCTTACGGCAGATGGAAAACCCAGCGCCCATTTTGAGCACGATGTGGCCATTGTTGATGGAAAACCAGAGCTGCTATCCACCTTCCAATATATCAATGAAGCTTTAGGCATAGAAACTAACGAAGAGGAGGAATTCAGAAAATCACCGATTATCTTATAATAAATCCTAAGATTCAAGAGCATCATTAAAATTGGCGTAATTCGTGTCAAAAATCTTTAAGTTTTTTCTGAACCTGATTCCAAGACCTTGGCTTATTAAATTAAGTTACTGGGTAAGACCTCTGATTGCTTTCTCAATGAAAGGTTCAAAATACATGGACCCCATCGACGGAAAGTCTTTTCGACGCTTTTTGCCATATGGTTATGAAAACCCAAGAGAAAACGTGCTCTCCCCCTCTACCCTCTCCCTGGAACGTCATCGTTTACTATGGGTTTATTTGCAGAGAGAGACCAATTTTTTCAAAGAAAACTTAGAGGTGTTACATTTCGCTCCAGAACAGGCATTTCATGAGCGTTTTAAAAAGCTTAAGAACATTGAATACACAACTACTGATTTAAACTCTCCCTTAGCCGAAGTGAAAGCGGACATTTGTAAGCTTCCCTTTGACTCCGATAGTTATGATGTAATTTTATGTAATCACGTATTGGAGCATATCCCTGATGACATCAAAGCTATGCAAGAACTGTATCGAGTTATGAAACCGGGAGGTTGGGGCATTTTTCAAATTCCACAAGATTTAAAACGGGAAACCACTTTTGAAGATGATAACATCACCGATAAAAAGGAGCGTGCTCGAATCTTTGGCCAATATGACCATGTTCGCATATATGGCAGGGATTATTTCAACAAATTAAGAAGTATTGGGTTTATCGTGGAAGAAGTAGATTACACAGCTCATCTTTCCGAAAACGAAGTGGAAAAATATCGGCTGGCCAAAGGAGAAATAATTCCGCTTGTCAAGAAAACTTTGGTCAGTTAACTACCAGGTTCTCAAACCCTGGGGTCATGTATTCCTTGGTTTTTCCTTCACTATCCAAATAAACAACATACACTTCCGGACCTCCCAAAATATTAGATATCAAAAGTAGCTTTTTGGTGTCGTCCAAATCCATGGCCATAAAGGCCGTGGCAAATGCATCTGCCTCTGCACAAGAGTTAGCAATTACACTGGTGGCCAAAACCTTGGAATTTTTAGTGAAGCCAGTTTTTGGATTGATGGTATGGACATATTTCTCACCCGTTTCAGAATCAACACGAAATTTTCTATAATTACCTGATGAGGCCATAGCCCTATCTTTTAAACGGACAATGCGTTTCAATTTTCTTTCATTCTCTGCCTGAGGGTCATCTATACCCACTGTCCACTCTTTTTTTGAAATCACATTAGTCCCACGGGTCAACACCTCACCTCCAAGTTCTACAAGATAATCTTCGATTCCTTTTGAATCGAGAAATGCTCCTAATCTATCTATGGTATATCCCTTTGCTACAGCATTGAAATCAAAATAGATCTCCTTCCTTTTCTTGCGTATCGTATTTGAACTGGTCAACTCTACCTTATCAAATCCCACATATTGCAAAAGACTATCTACACGGGTACTATCCAACTCGATCGGTTTTCCTGGACCAAACCCCCACGCGTTTACCAAAACCCCCACTGTTGGGTCAAAAAAACCATTGGAAACATCATGAATTCGTTTAGAGAGTTCAAAAACTTCTTGAAACATATGGTCCACTACTAGGGTTGAATCTCCTTGATTTATTTTGGAAATATCCGAATCAGGAATGTATGTCGACATCGATTGGTTCACGACCTGAAAGACAGAATCGATTTCTTTTTGTAGATCAACTTCCTCATCCGTTATATAAAGTATGGAATAAGTGGTTCCTAATGCATTACCAACGTTTTGATTTTTTACCGGCCCCTTTTTACATCCAAAAAAAGATATCAGACATAGTATCCCTAAAACTTTTCGCATCCTATTGTATTTCGATTAGTCCTTGATATTCCACAACATATTCTTCATTCAAATACACTGGAAGGTTTTGGTCCGAAGCATTGGAAAGACCAACTCCCGCAAAGTAGGTTTTAGCCTCAAATTTGTCTGCATGATTTTTCATCTTTTCCATCAAACCTTTGTCATACACCATTGGGTTTTCAGGATAGCTAATGTTCCTGACGACAATGAAATGCAATATCTTTTCTTTCAAACATACGTATTGCGGGTTCTTTTGAAGCTTACTGTTTATAGCCATAAATTCAAACCCGTCAGCTTCCAACTGTCTACCCACAATATTCATGGCCAGATTGTGGAGTTCTTGCTCTGTAAGTGGTTTTCCCATGATGCAAAATTAGGGCTTAAAAGTCATTTGAATGGTAACCTCCGTTCAACTAAATTATGTTAGCCATGCAGAACTGATAGGACTAATTCATGGTGATATTTTTATCCTTGAACCCATTCTCTATATTTTTAATGTACTCAGTAGGAGTAAATTCTGTCATCTCTTTAAATACCTTGTAGAAAGTAGATCTTGAGTTAAACCCAACATCAAACGCTATGGAAATAAGCGTAAATTCTTTGTGCTCATTTTGAGTTATTCTTTCTATGAAATCTTTTACTCGATATCCATTAACCAGTTCATAAAAAGACTTTTTATAAGAATTATTGAGCACCCATGACAACTTGTTAGTTGTAGTATCAATTTCATTCGCTAAAATCGATAAACTTAATTCAGGGCGGCGATATCCTTTATTTTCTTCAAAAAAGGTATCTACTAGACTTTGAATCTTGCTTATTTCATTTTCGTCAAGTCTAATCCTTTTTTTAGGCTCATCCTCCCGATATGAAGGAAACTGAATTTTAAATATTTCGGGATGTTTTAGGCTATAGAAACCTACAACATAAATCTGAATACCAAGTATTAAACACGATATGTCATAAATCAATGCAATATCAATCCATAAATCAATTACAAATCGTTCTAGAATACCTAAAAACCAAAATACCATATAAACAGACAGGCAAATGAGCATCACCTTGATAAATTTTATGATAGGTTGATTAAAGGAGAGTTCCTGTTTTTCATTTTTATCATAAAAATTCAGTAAAGCGCAAGACTTAATTAAATACCCAGAAATAGAGACAAAGAATACAAGGTCGTTAAAAAACAAAAACCTAAAAGCGTAACTACTAATATCTTTTATGAAATTATAGTTGTAGATATGAAAAAGGCAATAGATAAAGTATAGCGCAGCCGGTAAATAATGAACGTATTTTAAAGTGTAGTTTCCGTTTTTATAAAACAGTAACCTTCTAATATAGGTATAGGTAAAGGGGCCTAGAAGAAGATACAGCACATTGGTTAGATAACGGTATGTATAGTAGAAATCCGTTTCCAGTTCTGAGATTATGACCCTTTCAAACAGAAAAACACTATAAATAATTAGCAAATACTGCATAACCCTATTTGCTCCTGTATATTTTTTGGGGATAAACTGAATAGCAAAAATTAGGGAAATACAGTGGCCTATCACTAAAACAAGAAAAAGTTCATAAGGGGATATGCTCATCTATTTAAAATTTCGGCTTTTGCGTTGAAGCATATTTTTAACTCAATCTAAAATAAAAATAAACTTAGATTTTCGATTTAGGGTTTGTTCAAAAAAGATTGAAATGAAAAGTAGTCCCATCCTATAATTTAGGACTAACAGAGAACCAATTTTGGAAATCTAAACACCTAATAAGTACGTTCTTTACTCGGTATTGAAATTCAAAATTTATCACCAGAATGATATCTAAAAAAACAATCCTGCGGAGATTTAGATTCTCTTTACTCATTGTATTGATCCTACTCCCGCTTTCGACTTATACCCAAAAATCATTGCCAAAAAATGAAAAAAAGACTGTAATTACGAGTATCAAAGAATTGATTGATTCAAACTATGTTATGGTCAATCTAATTGAAACTATAAATCATTCGTTAGACAGTATCTATGGTTCCGGGAAGTACAGTTCAATATCAAAACATGAAGATTTTGCAAAGACTTTGACTGAAGATTTAGTGAAAATAAGCAAGGATAAACATTTTAAAGTACAATACAACCCAGAGTTAATACAATCAAGACGTGAATGGTTCCAAAGACAGCAAGAACTACTAGAAGAAGATGACCCAGATATTGAGGGAGAACAAGAAAATGAGTCTGACGAGGAGTACATTGATTGGAATTTTTGGTATGCAGAAAAAGAGAATTTCGGATTTGAAAAAATAGAAATACTCGATGGGAACATAGGTTATGTAAAACTTACCTTTTGGCAACCTCTAGACTGGGTGAGAGCAACCATGGATGCTACAATGGGCTTTGTGGCCAATACCGATGCATTGATTATCGACTTAACAGAGAATCAAGGCGGCTATAGTCCTTCAGATAGCTACTTGGGTAGTTACTTTTTTGAAGAAAATCCAACAAAATGGACATCAAGCTTTAATAGGCCTTTAGGAGAAACTTCAGATGTTTTTACATTTCAGGAAATTGGGGGAGATAGGTATTTAAACAAGCCTATTTTTATTTTGGTCAGTGAGGAAACCTTTTCTTTAGCAGAGCAATTTGCATACAGCATGAAGCATTTTAAGAAAGCAATAATAGTTGGACAAAATACTGCTGGTGCCGCTCATGCCATTGATTTTATTGAAATAAATGACAATTTTGCCATTCAACTTCCAATAGTAAAACATATACATCCTGTAACTAAGACAGATTGGGAAGGAATTGGTGTAATACCCCACCGAAACGCAAAAGTGGATGAAGCTTTAAAGGTAGCATATTTGGCGGCTTTGGATAAACTTCTAGTTAACACAGAATATGATAAGCTCAAAGAAAAGTACAGTACTTTGAAGAAGGAAATCAATAATTCTAAGAATTGAATACAACTTAAAGCTCAGTAACTAGTGTAATCCAAAAAATCTAGTTTTTTGATTTTAAAAGTCATTTAAAACGTACAAACTTTGAGCTTTGAAAGGTGTAGTTGGATACTGGAATAACTGCATCTTTTTCTAAGGTATACCACGGAGATATGGTCGTATTTTCAAGGTTTTTTACCAAATGTACGTTTTGGGCCGGAGTGTTACCTTGAAACAACAAATACACTTTTTCTCCTTCTGAATTAACCGCTTCATCACAAATCATTACTATATGTCCCGGACTTCCACCTTTTATCAGCATATCACCTAATTTTAAATCCCTGGCATCTTCAACCCTAGGTAGTTCGTGATACAGTGAAAGAGTTCCAGCATAGGTATAGATAAGTTTCAGATATCTGTAAAAATTAGCCTTGGAATCATCGGGTACCGCTGTTTTATGGAAACTAACCTTGTTTCCGTCTATTTTGGGTCTATAGCCTTGAGCATATTTCTTCCATGTACAATGGTGTCCGCTAGTGAAGTTAAAGCCAATCTCTTCTTTTCTATTGGTATCCCATAAATATTCACTTCGGATTCGAATAAGGGCATCTGCACATTGCTGAAGACCATTCTCTGGGACAGGAATCTCAAGAATTCCAATATGGCCATATTGCCAAAAATACTCCGTACCATCGTAATTGATAATTTTGCTTCCGTAGGGTTTTAACTTGTAATTTCTTAAATAGTCTTCGAATGAACCCCTTGGATACTCAACACGTTCATAACCGATAGGTACGTTTACCCGAGATATAATCGTGAGGCTATCTTCGTTAATTAAGCTTGGTTCCGTTACAAGAGCTGTTACCGTATCCTTATGCTTTACAGGCTTTACTTTGTAAAGAACAAGGCAAAGCAATGAAATGCCTAGAATTATCAACAGTAGTTTTTTCATATTCACCGAATAAAAAAACCGATACTTTCGCATCGGTTTGGTTTATTTTATACCTCTTGATTACACTCGAGATTACATTCTAACTTCTATCCACCAAAATCATCGAAGCGGATGTTCTCATCTGGAATACCAAAGTCCTCACCCATCTTTTGGACAGCTTTGTTCATTAATGGAGGTCCACAGAAATAGAGTTCAATATCTTCGGGTGCTTCATGATGATTCAAATAATTGTCGATAACACAGTTATGGATAAATCCAACAAAACCATCTCCTTCAGCATCTATATCTTCCTTTACTTTCCAATTGTCTTCTTCCAAAGGTTCAGAAAGCGCCATATAAAACTTAAAGTTAGGGAAGCTTCTCTCCAACTCTTTGAAATGCTCAATGTAGAAAAGCTCTCTTTTAGAACGACCTCCGTACCAATAGGTTACCTTTCTGTTGGTTTTTAAAGTCTTGAACAGGTGATATAAGTGCGAACGCATCGGTGCCATACCTGCTCCACCACCCACATACAACATTTCAGATTCTGATTCATTAATGAAAAATTCTCCAAATGGCCCAGAAATAGTCACTGGGTCTCCAGGTTTTAATCCGAAGATATAGGAAGATGCAACACCTGGGTTAACGTCCATCCATCCGTTCTTTGAACGATCCCATGGCGGTGTGGCAATACGAACGTTCAACATGATTTCTCGACCCTCTGCTGGGTAGGAAGCCATGGAATAAGCACGCTCTACCGTTTCTGGATTCTTCATTACCAACGGCCAAAGTCCGAATTTATCCCACTCCGCTTGAAACTTATCCGGAGTTTCGTGCTCTTCGGGGTGGGCTGTAATATCCATATCTGAATATTTTACTTCGCACGGAGGAATCTCAATTTGAATATAACCTCCAGCCTTGTAATTCATTTCTTCCGGAATTTCTACCACGAATTCCTTAATAAAAGAGGCCACATTGTAGTTACGCACTACCTTGGCATCCCATTTTTTGATGCCAAAGACTTCTTCAGGAATGGTAATTTCCATATCCTGCTTTACTTTTACCTGACATGCCAATCTTGCTCCGTGCTGTAATTCTTTCCGTGAAAAGTGTGGAGTTTCTGTTGGAAGGGCCTCTCCCCCTCCTGAAAGCACGTGACATTCGCATTGGATACATGTTCCACCACCTCCACAGGCAGAAGGCAAGAATACTTTTTGATTGCCCAAAGTGGATAATAAGGTACCCCCGGAGGCAACTTCAATTTTCTTTTCTCCATTGATGGTCAAGGTAACGGGACCTGATGGAGATAATTTTTCCTTGGTAAATAGCAATAGGGCCACCAAGAGCAACAATAAAATAAGAAAAGCAACAACGGTGATTAAAATTGTACCTCCGGTACTCGTAGCTAAAATCATATTTATTTGTTTAAAACTTCGTTATAGGAAACTGCTTTATCATCGCTATCAATTTCCTCGTTTATTTCTTTTTCCTCTTTACTTTTTTCAACTGTAGTATTGTCTGTGCCTTCGGGTGGTTCATTATCGCCAGTTAGCATACCTCCAAAACTTTGAAAACCAATACCCATCAATCCTGTGATAATAAAAGTAATACCCAACCCTCTTAACGGTGGTGGCACATTGGAATATCTGATTTTTTCTCGGATAGCTGCAATGGCCAAAATGGCTAAAAACCAACCTATTCCAGAACTAATTCCGTAATTAAGTGCCAAGCCCAAACTAGGTATTTCTCTGGCTTGCATGAACAAGGAACCTCCCAAGATAGCGCAGTTAACCGCTATCAATGGCAAGAAAATACCCAAAGAATTGTAAAGGGCCGGAGAAAACTTCTCTACTACAATCTCCACCAATTGCACCATGGTTGCAATCGTTGCGATAAACATTATAAATGAAAGGAAACTCAAATTATAATCTGCATACTCAGGTCCTAACCAAGCCAAAGCACCATCTTGTAAAAGATATTGGTCTAAAAGCCAGTTAAGAGGAACTGTTACGGCCAATACGAAGATTACCGCAGCTCCCAATCCTACGGCCGTTGATACTTTTTTGGATACGGCCAAATAGGAACACATTCCCAAAAAGACCGCAAAAACCATATTGTCTATGAAGATGGACTTGAAAAATAACTCTAAATGCTCTAACATGCTTCCTTACTTTATGCTTCTTCAATTAATGCCTTATTTCTGGAACGTTGTACCCAGATGATAATTCCAACCACAATCAATGCTGCTGGAGGAATAATCATAAATCCATTGTTCTCATAACCGATGGAATACAATCCCGTTTTGGCAATGGGGTCTCCTAAAACCGGAATACCGAACAAAGTTCCTGAACCTAATAATTCTCTAAAAAATCCAATGATTACCAAAATTACACCGTAACCAAGAGCATTACCGATACCATCTAAAAATGATCTCCATACCCCATTACCAAGGGCAAACGCTTCAAAGCGTCCCATGATAATACAATTTGTAATAATCAATCCGACAAATACAGATAGTGTTTTGCTCAATTCGTAGGCAAAAGCCTTTAAAACCTGGTCCACTACAATCACTAGAGTAGCAACCACTATTAGCTGTGCAATAATCCTAATCTTAGAAGGGATTACATTTCTGAGCAAGGAAATAACGATATTTCCAATTCCCATCACAAAGATTACAGAAATAGCCATTACTAAAGAAGCCTTTAGTTCGGCCGTAATCGCCAAAGCAGAACAAATTCCCAATACTTGAATAGTAATTGGATTGTTATCTGCTAGAGGGTCTAGTATAAGATTTGCATCTTTTTTTGAGAGTAATGCCATTTCTAGTTGTTTCTAATTGTTTCCAAATAAGGTCTATAAGCTTTCAGGGTTTCTTTAATCATTGCCGAAACACCATTCCCTGTTATCGTTGCCCCTGCTATGGCATCTACCTCATTATCTTCTTTATCGTTGTTAACAGGATCATTGTTGGTTTTTGACACCTCGATTCCAGAATAGCTTTTTCCTTCCATCAGAGACTCGCCAATGAAGTCGTCCATAAAAAACCTTAGTTTAATATTAGCACCAAGTCCTGCTGTTTCACCCTTATGATCAAAATACACTCCTTGTACTACCATGTCTTTATCCACTGACATAAATCCCCAAATAGCATCCCATAGTCCTTTACCGTACATGGGCAACACATAGAGTTCTTCCCCCTCCTTTTCCCCAACAAATATGGGAAGACGGGCATCACCACCTTCTTTTAAAGCTGCTAGCTGTTTCTTCACATCAATAAGAAATGCTTGGTCATCCTCTTGAATTTCTCCATTTACCCAAACATATTGATGCTTTACTTTTTCAGTGAATCTTTGCTCTACTACATCCGTGGGTATGAAATTAACACCACTATCTGGGGTATTTTCATTGATTCCCATGGCGTACAATATGTTCTGTTGTCTTTCAAAACGTTCATTTTCCTTAATCTTTCCGCTAAGGCTAGATGCAAGAAAGGCCAATAGCGAGCCTACAACAGCTACCATAATCACCGCAAACAATACGGTATAACTATTTTTATCTGTATTCAATGCCATGATTAAACGGTTTCGGTTTTAAGTTCTTCAACTTCGCCTGATACTTTTGGCAGTATTGTGGCATTCTTCAGTCGCTTCATTCTTCTTTTCACATTTCCTCTAACCACATAATGGTCTATAGTTGGTGCGAATACATTCAATAAGAGAATTGCTAAGAAAACACCTTCTGGATATCCTGGATTGAAAACCCGAATCATTACTGACATGAAACCAATCAAGAATCCATAAATCCATTTTCCTTTATTGGTTTGAGAACCAGTTACAGGGTCTGTTGCCATATATACAATTCCAAATGCCAATCCACCGACTAAAAGGTGTTGCCAGAATTCAAAACTCATTAATCCATAAAACTTGCTATATTCTGGTATCCATCCTGCTTGCACAACGCCATTGAAAATCAACCCCATGGCTAGAGAGCCCAACACTGCGCTCAACATGATTCTCCATGAAGCAATCTTGGAGAAAATAAGGAACAAACCTCCAAGAAGAATCAAAAAAGTAGACGTTTCTCCTACTGAGCCCGGAATGAAACCGAAGAACATATCTGAAAGTGAATATGAAAAGTCTGAATTTCCCTGTGCCAAATACCCTAAAATGGTTTCTCCTGAAATGGCATCCGCCGTACCTGCGCGATCAACAGCACCATGCACCCATACTTTGTCTCCACTCATCCATGTGGGATAAGCAAAGAATAAGAAGGCACGAATGGTTAAAGCGGGGTTTAGGATATTCATTCCTGTACCTCCGAAGACTTCCTTACCAATAACTACACCAAAGGCGACCGCAATCGCCAACATCCAAAGTGGGGTATCAACTGGAACAATTAATGGAACGAGCATTCCCGTGACCAAGTACCCTTCTTCCACTTCGTGGCCTTTGATTACCGCGAATACAAATTCAATAGCCAATCCTACACCGTATGAAACGATTACCAATGGCAAGATGGTAATTGCTCCCAACCAAAAGTTATCCCATGTAATGAAGTGCTCCATTACCGAGAAATTCTCTGGAAAACCATTAATGGCTGAATAATGTTGATAACCTGCATTGAACATACCGAAAAGTAAACAAGGCACCAAGGCCAAGATTACCGTATTCATAGTTCTCTTTAAGTCGTCTACCGCACGAACATGTCCTCCCGAATGGGTGGTTTCATTTGGTGAATACAAAAAGGTGTGTAAAGCATTGAATGCAGGGGCCATCTTTTTCCCCTGATACTTGAGCTTGGTTTGATGTAATGTTTCTTTCAATCCCATGTTTTATCCAATTTCTTGATGTAATAAATCCAATCCTTCCCTAATTATTTGTTGGTGTGGCTGTTTAGAAGTACAAATGAATTCTGTTAACGAGAAATCTTCAGGAGCTACTTCATAAAGACCCAAAAGCTCCATTTCATCCAAATCCTTTACCATGCATGCCTTCAACAATTGTAAAGGATATATATCCAAAGGAAATACTTCCTCATAACGACCTGTTACCACAAAAGCACGGTGTTCACCATTTGTATTGGTATCCAAATCGTACTTTTTATTAGGCTGCATCCAAGAGAATGTAAGTGCCCGGGTAGAAGATATTTTATTGAATACGGGTTTGTTCCATCCAAAGAATTCGTAATCATCTCCTTCGGGTATGGCAGTTACCGTATTGTTGTAGAATCCAAGATATCCTTCAGGATGTGTTTTGTTACCCGTCAATACATCTCCATTTATTAATCTGAACTTCTCATGGTTTACTCCACTGGCATACAAAAAAGTGGAAATCTCAGCTCCAATTTTTGTCGTATAGTATTTTGGTGATTTCACCACAGAGCCTGCCAAAGCTATGGTTCTTTCTGCATTGAACTTTCCTGTAAGCAAAAGTTCACCAATAATGACCAAGTCTTGAGGAGAAAGAGTCCAAACTACCTCTCCCTTATTAACAGGGTCTATTTTATTGATTTGGGTTCCTACCAAACCAGACGGATGAGGACCGCTTACTTTGTGCAAAGTAATGCCTTCTATGTTGGCAAAAGGTGAATTACTTGACTTACCCACCGAAATGTGAATTTTTCCAGGAGTTAGCTTTCCCAACGCCGTAATGGCGGCCTGCAACTCTACTTCCTTGCCCTGCAGTGCAAAATCGGCATCAGCGGCCAAAGGAGCTGTAGCATAAGCTGATATAAAAATAGCTTTGGGATTAGACTCAGGGTTCGCTATAATGTCGTAAGGTCTTTGCTTTATAAAAGGCCACGCCCCAGATTTCAACAAGAAATCGCGCACTGCCCCGCCATCTACCGCATTTAAATCCAATATTTGATTTTCTGTGTATTCTTGATTTTTATCTGCAAGAATCTTTAGGGTAAGAATCCTTCTTCGCGCTCCTCTTACAATTTCCACCAACTCTCCACTTACTGGAGAAACGAAAAGCATGTTTTCATTGGATTTGTTGTAAAAAAGTGGCTCTCCTGCTTTGATTTCGGCCCCCTGCTTCACCAGCATTTTTGGGGTAATACCATGAAAATCATCTAAGTTGAGAGCATACACGTTACTTGAAACGGCTTTGGAAAGAGTCTTTTCAGCTGCCCCGACAAGGTTGATGTTCAACCCTTTTTTAATCCGGATGTCTCTAGACATATGTTGTAGACCTTTTATTAAAAAATTGAACGCAAATTTAGTATTAAAAGCATTGTTTTCATAATAAATATCCAGAAAAATGGGATTACAACGAGCTAAATTCGATAGGCATACTTTTTGTTTACCTTTACCCAAAAATGAAGCGATAAATGGGTAATAGGCTTAAACAGATTGTATTGTTTTTTCTGGTATGTTCAGTTTCGGCTCAGGTTCAGGAAGAAGTCAATCCCCCATCCAACATAAAAACTATTATTTTCAAGGGTCCTACGGAGGATCAATTTCCCGTAGTCAAGCTAGGGGAACGCATAACCTTGGAGTTTGATGACTTGACTGCAAACGAGCAGGATTACTATTATAAAATTATCCATTGTGACTATGATTGGACACCATCTCAATTACTTAAATCACAGTATCTGGCGGGAATGGACAACCAACGCATTATAGATTACGAAAACAGCTATACGACCCTTCAGCCCTATTCCAATTACAGACTTACTATCCCCAATGAAAATATTAGACTTCGGGTAACTGGGAATTACGTATTGGAGATTTATAATATGGGTGGAGATTTGCAATTTTCAAGGAGGTTTGTAGTCTATAAGGATTTAGTTCAAGTTGGCGGAGTAGTGCGTCGTTCTAGGGATTTTAATTTTTTGAACGAAAAACAGGTGGTCCAGTTTTCAATCAATACTGCGGGCTTTCCGGTGGTGAATCCAAAAAAGGAAATCAAGGTCGCCATTATTCAAAATCATTTTTGGCCAACCGCGCTATATAACATAGCTCCTCAATTTACCTTGGGCCAGGAATTGATATATCGATATGATAAAGAAACAAGCTTTTTTGGGGGTAATGAGTTTTTGAATTTTGACACCAAAGACCTAAGGACCACTAATTTTGCCATATCTCGAATTGAATTAACCGATTTATACCACCACTATCTTTTTGAAAATATATTCAGGAACGACCAGGAGTATACTTTTTTCCCTGACATCAATGGTGATTTTGTGGTGCGAACTCTTCAAGGCGATGATGTATCTCGAGAAGCGGAATACACCAAGGTTCATTTTAGCCTCCCTTATACCAATGAAATTGGTTTGGACAATGTGTACGTCATTGGAAAATTCAACAACTACACCATTGAGGAGGAAAATAAAATGACATTCAATGAGGAGGAAGGGAGAATGGAACTTGAGTTACCCATAAAACAGGGCTTTTATAATTACAAATATGTTATTGAACGTGAAGATGGCAGTATTGACCTTAATACTGTAAGTGGAAATTTTCACTTTACCGAAAACAACTATCTTGTTTTAGTATACTATCGTGATTTTGGAGAATTTTTCGACAGCATTATAGGCATAGGTTCAGTCAATTCAAGAAATATTACCAATTAAACTATCTTAGCCTTAAACATTGCAGCGCAGTGGATAACAAACCAAGCTTAATCAAAAAAGGGCGCTTTGAGCTAAAGTACCGCGGTGTAGAATGTCTTAATTGTGGACATGAATTGGATGTCAGCGATAAATTCTGCCCAAACTGTTCGCAAATGAACAGTACAAAAAAGGTAACCCTAAAGGACTTCTTCGACGAGTTTTTCTCCAGTTTAGTGAACTATGATTCCAAGTTGCTCAAAACACTTTCTGCACTTTTAATCAGACCAGGAACCATCACTAAAGATTATATTAAAGGCAAACGGATTTCTTACACCAATCCTTTTCGCTTTCTTTTGAGCTTGGCTTTTCTGTACTTTTTGATGTTTACCTACAATTCTACGTTTTCTGACTTTGACAGGCAGTTTAGCGGTTTTGATGAGAAAATAATAAATCAGGTACGGCCACTTTCCTATGCACTTGACTCAACTAACGTTTTTAATGACTCCATAGTCCTGAACGAAAATGCACAAGAGGCTTTGAAACAATTGGATTCGTTGGATAAGAACGAACTCAAAATAACTGAGACTTTACAAGGTTTGGATTCGATTACAAACTTCGACCCAAAGAAATTCAAGGAAAACAATGACTCCCTAATTTTATCCGACCCTGCCAAGTATTTCAAATCCCTTCAAAAGGAAAATTCCACGATGGGCAGAACCATGAAGAAAATGGATTTTTTCACTGTTGTTATTCGAAAAGATTCTATTTATTCTTTCAATGACGCTGTTGCAAAATATCAAATCGAAAATAGACGAAGTAATCGAATGCCCTTTAATGCAGCAGCCAGTTTGCTTCGGGTGATTCAGGCTCCAGGTAGCTTTATCAACGCTACTATTGGAAAGCTACCTTTTGTGATATTTTTCTTCCTTCCCATCTTCACGGCGTTCATTTGGTTGGTGTACATCAGAAAAAAATATACCTACACCGATCATCTCATTTTTAGCTTCCACAACCAATCCTTATTATTTATCTTGCTCATCCTTAGCCTAATAATAGATACCATTTTTGGTACCGCAAGTGCAGGTTGGTTTTTGTTGATTTTTGGAATTTACCTGTACAAAGCCATGCGAAAATTTTATGGGCAAGGAAGATTTAAAACGATTGTTAAATACATCTTTCTGAATACGATTTTTGTCTTTTTGGCATTTTTCACAGCAATTTTATTGTTTGCAGGAAGCGCATTTGTTTATTAACCAAGCCTATGTTTACCCAAATTACCAAAGGAATAAAGGTCTCCGTGAAGACTAATTTTGAGGGAACTTTTTTCAAAAATTACAAAGTACACTATGCATTCGGTTATACCGTAACCATTGAAAACCAGAGCAAATACCCTGTACAACTCTTAGCAAGACATTGGGATATTTATGACACTCTGAAAGAAATGGAAACAGTGGATGGCGAAGGTGTAATTGGCAGAAAACCGGTTATACAGCCTGGCAAATCGCACACCTACAGTTCGGGTTGTCTACTTGCCTCTCCCATTGGGGCCATGATGGGCTATTATCATATGGTGAATTTGGGTAATTCTGAAGATTTCGAAGTAGAGATTCCACTTTTCAAGTTTGCTGCGCCTTTTGCCATAAACTAGTTCTTTTTCGTTTTAGAATCGCCTCTCCTTTTAGTACATTTGGTGACATTTTTAAAATTAAAATTTCACCACCATGGGAAAAGGTTTCTTTCAAGTTCCAACTGCATTTAATGAACCCGTAAAAAGCTACGCTCCTGGTACTCCAGAGCGTAAAAGCGTGCTTCAACAATACAAGGATTACTATAATTCCAAGGTAGAAGTCCCACTGTACATTGGTTCTAAAGAAATTAAAACTGGGAACACAAAACCCATGTCACCTCCCCATGAACATCAACAAGAGGTAGGACACTACCATATTGCTGAGAAAAAACACATTGAGGAAGCCATTGCCAATGGGTTGGAGTCACGAGAAAAATGGGCCAATTTAAAATGGGAACAGCGCGCTGCTATTTTCCTTAAAGCAGCAGAGTTGATTGCCGGACCATATCGCGCAAAAATCAATGCCGCCACAATGATGGCACAATCCAAGACCATTCATCAAGCAGAGATTGATGCCGCCTGTGAGCTCATTGACTTTTTAAGGTTCAATGTAGAATACATGTCTCAAATATATGCGGAACAACCGGACTCGTCAGATGGTATTTGGAACCGTGTGGAATATCGCCCACTGGAAGGATTCGTTTATGCTATTACTCCCTTCAACTTTACGGCCATTTCTGGAAATCTACCTGCAAGTGCCGCAATGATGGGCAATGTGGTTCTGTGGAAGCCCAGTGACAGCCAAGTGTATTCCGCAAAGGTCATCATGGATGTATTCCAAGAAGCTGGTTTGCCTGGAGGAGTAATCAATATGGTAATGGGTGACCCTGTGATGATTACCGAAACTGTACTTTCCAGTCCTGATTTTTCTGGTTTACATTTTACAGGTTCAACCTTTGTCTTTAAAGAACTATGGAAACAAATTGGAACCAACATTCATACCTATAAAACTTACCCGAGAATTGTTGGAGAAACTGGGGGAAAGGATTTTATAGTTGCACACCCTACAGCTAAACCTCAACAAGTAGCCACAGCCATAACACGAGGTGGATTTGAGTTCCAAGGTCAAAAATGTAGTGCCGCATCAAGAGTTTATTTGCCAAAATCTACTGCTGATGAGATTCTGGCATCGGTAAAAAAAGATATCGCATCTTTTAACAAACCAGGCTCTCCAGAAGACATGTCCAATTTTATAACTGCCGTAATCCATGAAGGTTCATTTGACAAGTTGGCCAAGTACATTGATCAAGCTAAAGCAGATGCAAATGCAGAAATCATTGCTGGTGGTAATTATGACAAATCAGTTGGATATTTTATAGAGCCAACCGTAATATTGACGACTGACCCAAAATATACTACGATGGAAACCGAACTGTTCGGACCTGTGGTCACTGTTTATGTCTATGAAGACGATAAGTGGGAAGAAACCCTTCAATTGGTGGACTCCACTTCGGAATATGCTTTGACCGGTGCAGTTATGAGCCAAGACCGCTATGCCATTGAACAGGCCACACACATTTTACAGAATGCCGCAGGTAACTTTTACATCAATGACAAACCGACCGGCGCAGTGGTAGGTCAGCAACCTTTTGGAGGTGCAAGGGCGTCAGGAACGAACGATAAGGCAGGTTCGGCGCAGAACCTTTTGCGCTGGGTATCTCCGAGGTTGATTAAAGAGACTTTTGTTACCCCTGAGGATTACAGATATCCGTTTTTGGGGTAAAACTTAATTGGAATGCGTGCTTTTTTCCTTATTCCTCCAGAGGTTCAATTATTGGATATAACGGGGCCTGCCCATTTGTTTTATGAAGCAAAGGAATATGGTGCTAATATTGAAACGCACTACTTGGCGATGGATCATTCTGCTGAAGAGAAATCCAGTGCAGGTTTGGTTTTGGGACAATTAAAATCCTTTTCAGATTTTACCCTCACCAATCATGATTTGATTTTTATACCAGGATTGGAATCCCATCTTTTTTTTGCACCCGACTTTATGGAAAAGTATGCTTCTTTTTTTGAATGGTTGAAAGAGCAATTTAAAAATGGAGCGAAAACCTGTTCTGTCTGTACGGGAGCTTATATTTTAGGATATGCAGGGCTTTTGAATGACAAGGAATGCACCACACACTGGAAGTATTTTGAAGATTTTCAAAAGCGTTTTCCCCAAGCGAAGCTTTTACAAGACCGGTTACTCATAAAAGATGAAAACATCTACTCAAGCGCGGGAGTAGCATCCGGAATTGATCTTTCCCTGTTCATTTTGGAAGAACTGTTTGGTTCTGTGTTTGCCTCCAAAATCGCTAAGGAAGTAGTTATCTATCTTCGGCGTTCGCCAAGCGACCCGCAATTAAGTGTGTTTTTACAATATCGCAATCATATTGAAACGCGAATCCATCAAGTTCAAGATATTCTAGCTCAAAACTTGGAAGACAAGTCAGCAATAGAGGATTTGGCTGAGAAAGTTCATATGAGTCCTAGAAATCTCACACGACTTTTCAAAAAAACAACAGGCACCACTATTGGGCACTATTTGGAAAAGCTACGGGTTGAAAAAGCCATACAATTGTTATCAAAAGGTGAAAAGGTAAGTGCTGTTTCAAACGCCTGTGGCTTGAAAAGTGCAAATCAGTTACGAACACTTCTTAAAAAACACATCGATTCCCTACCCTCGGAATTGGCCCTGTAACATGTCCTTATTCTGCGGTTGATTGTCCTTTACTATCAATCTTTTGGATTATATGTTTGTAGTTCAAAATCATCAAAAATGAACAGAATCATTCAAATATCCATTTTCTTCCTATCAACGCTTTCCATTATGTCCCAGAACAGTGTTGTCCCTGCCTCGAAATATATTTGCCCTCCATGCAACAACTCATGTGACCAAGCTGAATATGACAAACCCGGGGTATGCGAGCATTGTAATATGGTCTTGATTAAAAAAAGTGACTCAAAAACCATAGCATTTTACCTTCAGGATGGTGTGGAAGTACTTGATTTTGCTGGACCTATGGAAGTATTTGCCTATGCTGGATACAAAGTATTCACTGTCTCCGCCACCAAAACCCCCATCACCTCACAAGGTATCTTAAAAGTGGTTCCTGATTACAGTATTAAAGATGCACCTAAAGCAGAAATTCTGGCTTTTTTTGGCGGCAATTCGAATGCGGCAGCCAATAACCCAGATGTAATACAGTGGGTAAAAAGCCAAAAGAATATACAGTATCATTTTTCCGTTTGTACCGGGGCTTTCATTTTAGCGGAAGCTGGCATTTTGGAAGGAAAAACCGCTACCACTTTTCATAGTGCCTTAGATAACCTAGAAAGCTCATATCCCAATGTAGATGTCCGAAAAAATGTTCGATTTGTGGACAATGGCGAGGTTATAACCACGGCTGGCATCTCCGCCGGAATTGATGGGGCTTTACATCTTGTTGCCAAGCTTCAAGGTTTGAATGCGGCTAGAAGAACTGCCTACTACATGGAGTATGACAACTGGAAACCTGGAGATGGTCTTATATTATCTGATGACAATCCATACCAAAATCAGATATCAATTTCCGATTTGGAGGCCTACATCGGCACATATCAATTTACCAATAACAGTGAAATTGAAGTCACAGTGAATCCTCAAGATGGTACTCTTTATGCAATTTTTGACCAATTGGCTCATCCCCTATATCATGAAAATGGAGATATTTTTTCAGATGAGACCAACAGTCCCGTTTACTTTAAACGAAATGATTCTGGAGAAATCATTGGCTACTCCAGAAATAAGGATGGGGAACTCTTTGAAAAGAGATAAATAATAAAGAAAGCTAGGCAACCATTGTTTTTATGTAACATCTTAGAAGAAACCAAAAACAATGAATAAGCTTCTTTATTTTACCCTACTATTCGTTTCCCTGTGTTTTCTGGCGTGTTCCTCTGACGATTCCGAAGAGGGACTAATAAACCTTCGGGTAAACTATTTTACGCTGGACTGTGAGGGAGCTTTTCCGACCCAATGCTTGCAAGTTCAGGAAGGTGATCAGATTGGTGGGGATAGTTGGTTCAATTTCTTTGACCCCATTGAGAATTTTGACTTTGAGCCCGGTTTCATCTACGATTTACGGGTTGAGAGGACCAGAGTTGACAATCCTCCACCCGATGGCTCTTCGTTCAGGTATCAACTTATCCAGATTGTTTCCAGAACAGAGGTCAGTTGTGCATTTGAAGAACCAGCAACAGACCTGGAATGGCTTCGAATAGAAATTGAAAGAAGGGAATTGAATATAAATGAACAAACCAAATACTGCTACATTTCACAAGCAGAGTATGAAGGAGAACCCGTCTTCCTGTATTTTGACTGTAACCCGGTAATCAACAAAGTAATTCCAGTTTTTGATTGTTTGGGGGAATACATAGGTTTTTTGGGAGGTGATGGAATTGACCAAAATGAGTTGTCCAACTTTAAGATAATCTGGCAGCCCGATGATTTTGCTTGCTTTGTCACTCAAAATTAGACTTGTTCATCTTTTCATAGCGCTTTAGGAATATCCAATCATTGGAACTTTTTTATTGATTATCTTTAGAAGTTCCTGAAAATCAGGTAGCACTCAACCATTAATTCACTAGCACTATGAAAAAAATTCTAATTCTATTCCTAGGAATGGTTTGTTTTTCCACCATGGCTCAAGAAGACAAACTGGTACAGCAGACCATTAAAGGAATCTTGACCCAAAACCAAGGCCAAGTAATCCAGCTTGCTGAAGCTTTTTCCGAAGAACAATATGATTGGAGGCCTATGGAAGGAGTAAATTCTGTGGGAGAAGCCTTGTTGCACGTTGCGGGAGGAAATTACTTCCTAGCTTCAAAGTTAGGGTTTCCACCTCCTGAAGATGTAGATATGATGAACTTGGGTAAGATTACAGGAAAAGAAAATATCATTGCAGCCTTAAAGAAATCGAATGAGTTTGTTCTGGACAAAATCACCCAAGTGGAATCTTCCAAATTTGGTGATGAAGTAGATTTCGGTTTTGCAAAACTGAATACACTTTCCGGCCTCCTCGTTATTATGGAACATAATGGAGAGCACAAAGGGCAATTAATTGCCTATGCACGTTCAAATGAAGTTACTCCCCCATGGAGTCAACCGCAATAGAAAAAAATTAAAGCCCCATAATTTGGGGCTTTTTTATGAATTTCTTCAAAAATCAGCTTTTAAACTTCTGCGGTAGATACACCACCTTTTTGGTTTCAAAAAAATCTTCTGAAAAATATTCTTTCAAATCAAAAATCTGAGCCGTATTATAGTCTTTCAGCTCCTCTGACAAGTCTCCACCCTTCAAATAAAGAATTCCATTTCTGCGCTCATGGGTCGAATTTTTCTTGATTTTACCTTTGGTCCAGTGCACAAAAGTCGGCATAGCAGCCACTGCCCTGCTTACAATAAAATCATATTGCCCTTTTATATCTTCAACACGGCTATGGACCGCCTTTACATTTTCCAATTGCAGACCATCAATAACTTCTTGAACCACTTTAATCTTTTTCCCAATGGCATCCACCAAAGTAAATTGGGTTTCTGGAAATAAAATAGCCAAGGGAATACCAGGGAATCCCCCTCCAGTACCTACGTCCAAAATTTCCGCTCCTTCATTAAAGGTTTGGATTTTAGCAATTCCCAATGAGTGTAGAACATGTCGCAGGTATAGTTCATCAATATCTTTTCGAGAAACCACGTTGATTTTGGCATTCCAATCTTGATACAAAGCTTCCAATGCCTCAAAACGACTTTTTTGTGTATCGTCCAGCATATCAAAATGTTGGTATATCAAGTCTGCAGTCATTTGTTGTACATGTTAATTTTGGCTAAAATAATACTTTTGCTTTCGCATGCTCGTTTTCCAAATAGAGATAGTCCGAAGCGGGCATTTTCATTACATTTGTAAAAAACCTTTTTATGGAAAAGAATACCGTACGGTTTTCAAGAAAAGATTCTGCTCAATTTTTCAGAACGCTTAACAAAAGAGTTAATCAATACTTCAACGACAATAATATAAAGAAGACAGGGAACTGGAAATTACACCTCAAGACGGTGATCATGTTTGCTCTTTTCTTAACACCCTATTTTTTAGTACTTACTTTAAACCTACCATTCTGGGCATACCTGCTTTTGTCCATAACTATGGGAGTGGGAATGGCCGGAGTAGGCATGAATGTAATGCATGATGGTAATCATGGCTCCTATTCCAATAAAAAATGGGTAAACAAACTCATGGGAGGGTCCATCTATATTTTGGCAGGCAATGTATACAACTGGCAGGTACAGCACAATGTACTTCACCATACGTATACCAATATTCACGAGCATGATGAAGATATGGAGGCTGGAAGAGTACTTCGTTTCTCCAAACACGCGGAATGGCAAAAGCATCACCGCTTCCAGCATTACTATTCCATTTTCCTATATGGGTTATTGACATTCAACTGGGCGATAACCACAGATTTTCAGCAAATGTATCGATACATGAAGCGTAAGTTATCCTACGGAAAGCTTCCAAACCCTGTTGCAAATTGGAGTACGTTGGTCATTACAAAAGCCCTTTACTTGACCATATGGATTGTTTTACCCTTGATTTTTGCAGAAATCGCTTGGTGGCAGGTGCTTTTAGGGTTTTTCATTATGCATTATGTAGCCGGAGTTATTTTGAGCGTGATTTTCCAGTTGGCGCATATTGTTGAGGATGCTGAGACTCCACTACCAGATGAAACTGGAAACATGAAAAATACATGGGCTATCCACCAACTTTTTACTACGGTAAATTTTGGAACCAGAAACAAAATCATAAACTGGTTTACCGGAGGCTTAAATCACCAGGTTGAGCATCATATATTTCCCAACATAAGCCATGTTCACTACACAAAAATTTCAAAAATTGTGAAACAGACGGCCAAAGAATTCAATTTGCCTTACAACGAATATAAAACTACTAGAAAAGCTATAATTTCGCACTTCAAACACTTGAAGGAGCTGGGAAGAAATCCAGCACTGCAGTACCAATAAAATAAAGCGATTTTATGAGTGACCAACTTTCGGATAGAATCAACAGCCTAGTTCCATCCGCGACTTTGGAAATGGCGGCAAAAGCTAGAGAACTTAGAGCTGAAGGTAAAGATATCATTGGACTAAGTTTAGGTGAACCCGATTTTAAAACTCCAGATTATATAAGAGAAGCGGCAATACAGGCTGTCAATGATGGCTATAATTCGTACACTCCTGTAGATGGGTATGTTGAGTTAAAAGACGCTATCATAACTAAGTTCAAAAGGGACAATGGTATTTCCTACGACCGTTCACAAATTGTGGTTTCAACCGGGGCCAAACAAGCGCTTTACAACGTTGCTCAAGCTTGTTTAAACAAAGGTGACGAGGTTATTCTACCCTGCCCTTATTGGGTAAGTTATAGTGATATTGTAAAATTGGCAGATGGAGTTCCTGTTGAGGTAAAAACCTCAATTGAAAATGATTTTAAAATGACACCTGCTCAGTTAGAAGCCGCTATAACGCCAAAAACCAAAATGCTTTGGTATAGCTCTCCCTGCAATCCAAGTGGTTCAATTTACAGTAAAGAAGAATTGAGGGCTTTGGCTGACGTGCTTCAAAAGCATCCACAAATTGTAGTTGTAAGTGATGAAATTTATGAGCATATAAACTATGGAGTAACAGCGCACGCTTCCATGGGGGCTTTTGAAGATATGTACGATAGAACGGTCACTGTAAATGGTGTGGCAAAAGCTTTTGCCATGACTGGTTGGCGAATTGGATATATTGGTGCGCCTAAATACATTGCACGAGCTTGCAACAAACTTCAAGGACAGGTAACCAGTGGAGCAAATTGTATAGCTCAAAGAGCTGTAATTACTGCACTGTTAGAGTCCCCTACCCGCGTACAATACATGGTGGACGAGTTTAAGAATCGAAGAAAACTGATTCTAGAATTACTTAATGACATTCCCGGTTTCCATTGCAATGAACCTCAAGGTGCATTCTATGTATATCCTGATGTCAGCTCGTTCTTTGGTAAAACTTTAAATGGGAGACAAATCAACAATGCTTCTGACTTTGCCATGTATTTACTCGAAGAGGCCAATGTTGCGACCGTAACCGGTGATGCCTTCGGAAATGGAAACTCGATACGGATTTCTTATGCCGCCAGTGTGGATGAAATAAAGGAAGCTATTTCAAGAATAGCCGCGGTAGTCTAGTGCATTCGGTTTTCCTACGTTTTTTTCCAAAAGTATGGGGTTAGGAGTATCAGTACAGTGAAAAGCTCCAATCTTCCCAAAAGCATTAAAAAAGCGCACCACCATTTTCCTGCATTCGGTAAACTATTGTAATTGCTAACGGGATTAAGGCTTCCGAGTGCAGGGCCAACGTTACCAAGTGATGAGGCCGAACCTCCTATGGCCGAAACAAAATCTAATCCTAAAAATCCCAGTACCAAAGAACCTACAATAAAAAGGAGCATGTAGAGTACGAAAAAGGCGATGATATTATAAACTATATGTTCAGTAACAGTCTTATTATTATACCGAACAGGAATAATAGCATTGGTATGTAGTGTACGCTTGAATTCGAGAAGACCATTTTTAATAATCAGCAAGTGGCGCATTACCTTAATACCTCCTGCTGTTGAACCAGCGGAGCCCCCCAAAAACATGATTCCAAAGAAAAATACCGTCAAGAATGGCGTCCAACTAGTAAAATCGGCAGTAACAAACCCAGTTGTAGTTACTACTGCAATCACTTGAAATAATCCGTGCCTAAAGGCACTTTCCGCTTCGCCCCAAACCATGGGATGAAAATCTGAAACAGGAACATTTGCTTTGAAATAAACTACTAAGCCCACTATCAAAGTAAATAGAACTACAAAACTGCTGTAATATTTGAACTCCTCATCCTTAAGAATACGTTGCACTTTTCCGGTAAAGGCAAAATAACTCAGAACAAAATTGCTCCCCGCCAAGAACATAAAAAGAATAATGATATACTGAATCAACGGTTCATGGTTCCAAAAAGCCACACTCGCATTTTTAGTGGAAAAACCTCCCGTGGACAAGGTGGCCAAACTATGGTTAATAGCATCAAAAAAGGACATCCCCGCAAGTTTCAACAAAATGGTTTCTGCTGCGGTATACCCTACGTAAATAAGCCACAATCTTTTCGCCGTATCCGTAATTCGTGGATGCAGCTTATCACCCCCAGGGCCAGGAGCCTCAGCCGCAAATAATTGCATTCCACCTATTCCCAACAATGGTAAAATGGCTATGGCCAGGACAATAATTCCCATTCCACCAATCCAATGGGTAAGGCTGCGCCAGAGCAGGATACCTTTAGGTAACGACTCAATATCATCTAAAATAGAAGCACCAGTTGTGGTATATCCAGAAATAGTTTCAAAAAAGGCATTGGTAACTGTGGGTATGGCTCCAGAAAAAATATAGGGTAAAGATCCTGAAAGGGACATCACAATCCATCCCAAGGTCACAACTATATATCCTTCCTTCCGCTTTACCTCTTTCTTATGGCCACGCGTATAGAACATGGCCATAACCCCAAAAAGCATGGTTACAATGGCAGCCAAAGTGATATCAAGAGTGGCCCCATCCTTATATATACCACTTGCAAAAGCCGCCAGAAGCATAAAGGAGCCATTGCATAAAAGCAAAAGACCCATGATATGTACAATGATTCTAGTATTGAGACCCATTACAGGAACAGCTTTTCAATGCGGGAGATAGCCTTGGGTTTTGAACACACTACTACACGGTCGCCTTCCATTATTCTAAAATCTCCCAAAGCAATGATGCCCTTACCATCGCGGATGACACCACCAATAATGGCTTCGCGCGGAAAGTTAAGCTCACGAATTATCTCTCCATTGACCAAAGAATTTGCTTTCACTTCAAATTCAAGAATTTCCGCAGTCAAATTATTCAAACGAGTCACTGCAAGAACCTCACCCCTACGGATATACCTAAATATATTGTTGGCAGCCAATAGTTTTTTATTTATTAAGGTATCCACTCCAATAGAATGTGAAAGTTGGAAGTAGTCCATATTTTCAACCAAAGCAATGGTTTTCTTTATATTCTTGGATTTGGCCACCAAGCAGGACATGATGTTGGTTTCTGAATTTCCCGTTACAGCAATAAATGCATCCATAGATTCCAGACTTTCCTCTTCCAAAAGTTCCACGTTTCTTCCATCTCCATTTATTACCAGCGCATGAGGGATATCATCAGCAATGTCATAGGCTTTCTCCTTATCCTTTTCAATAAGTTTTACATTGAATTTATTGGCGCAGAGATCTCGTGCTGTTTTATATCCAACCTTGCTACCGCCAAGTATCATCACGTTTTTTATATCTCGCTTCTGCATACCGGTGAGCTTATAGAGCTCATCAACCCCTCCTGCGGAAGTGATAAAATAGACCTGATCCCCTTCCTTAAATACGGTATCTCCTCTAGGAATTACTGTGAACTGAGTTCCCATTCGTTGTAAAGCAATGGGCATGAAATGCAGTTCTGGGAAAATTGTGGCCGCCTCTTTTACCATTTTTCCAACAAATGGGGCAGATTTGGGAAGAAAGACCCCAATCATGGTTAATAGACCTTCTTCAAATTCGTAGGTATCATTAAACGCAGATTGATTAAGAAGTAATTGGATTTCCGTTGCTGCCAATTCTTCGGGGGATATCAATTCATCAATCCCCAACTCATCAAACTTGATTAAATCCTTGTTGTCAACGAATTCTGTATTTGAGATACGAGCTATGGTCCTTTCACATCCAAGTTGTTTTGCCAAAAGACAAAGTGTCAAATTCGTAGTCTCAGAGGCGGTGACCCCTATTACCAAATCTGAACTTTCTACCCAGGCTTCCTTAAGAACCTCAATGGATGTGGCATCACCACGAAGTACTCGAATATCCAGATGATTATCCGCATACGCCAGACTTTCTTTATCCGTATCAATCAAAGTGATATCCTGAGCTTCATAAGACAATAGTTTTGCCAAATGAAAGCCAACCTCACCGGCTCCCGCAATAATAATCTTCATCGGTTGGAAAAAACTGTTTTTCTAAATAGATTCTATTGTTCGCTATGCTGTAAAAACTGTATAGTCTACAATCCAAAGGGTTAGTACCTCGCATGTGATGGAAAGATTTCCTATTTCCGGGTCAAAATTACACAAATATTTTATACTCCTTCCATATACCGAAGTTGTATATTTGCGCGCAAATTGCTGTTATGCCAAAGAAAGTCAACCCTTACAAAGATTCCGAGCTCGGAAAAAAAGAACAGGTTCGACAAATGTTCGACACCATTTCCGGGAGTTATGATGGACTTAATCGAGTCATTTCTTTTGGAATAGATGTAAAATGGAGAAAAAAAGTAGTAAAACTGGTTGGAAACAAATCTCCAAAAACCGTAATGGACATAGCAACAGGAACAGGTGATTTAGCCATTGCATTGGCTAAAACAGGAGCAGAAAAAGTTGTTGGTTTGGATATTTCTCCCGGCATGCTTGAGGTAGGAAAGAAAAAAGTTTCTAAAAAGAATCTGGACAGCACTATTGATATGGTTATTGGCGATAGTGAAAATTTAGCCTTTGAAGACAATACATTTGATGCAATAACCGTAGCTTTTGGGGTAAGAAATTTTGAAAACCTTGAAAAAGGCCTTCACGAAATACACAGAGTATTGAGGCCTGGGGGACAATTGGTTGTTTTGGAAACATCAGTACCCACTAAATTCCCATTTAAACAAGGATATTCTTTTTACACAAAATATATTCTGCCCAGTATAGGGAAGTTATTCTCAAAAGACCGTTCTGCATACAAATACCTTAGCGAATCTGCCTCTGTTTTTCCTCATGGGCTCGCTTTCAACAATATTTTGGCCAAAATTGGGTTTATAGGAGTAGAGAACATGCCCCAAACATTTGGGGTGGCATCCATTTATGTGGCGACAAAATAATTGAATGAAAAAAATCGTATCTCCTCTTTTCCTCTGTCTCTTTTTGAGCACGGGAGCGTTGGCTCAATTCGCAAAAGACCCAGTGCTAAACATTCAAAATGAAGATTTGAAGCCTTTAAACTTTGGATATTACCTTGGCTTCAATCAATATGACTTTCAGTTTAAGTATGAAAATGACATAGGACAGGACGTTTTGGTGGATACCAGTTTTGGGTTCAATGTAGGTGTTATAGGTGAACTAAGAATTAATGAGTTTATGGATGTCCGTTTTGAACCTGGACTTTTGTACACACAAAGGATACTTGGATTTCCTGGATTCACGTCTGAACAGGATGCTCTGCGAGAGGTTAGGTCCACATATATACGGTTTCCCTTATTACTTAAAGTCAGTACAAAACGATTCAATAATTTTAAACCATTTGTTGTTGGAGGGTTATATACATCTTTAAATCTTGGTGCTAAAGAAGATAGCTTGGACGATAACAGCAGTGGGGAATTCCGCATGAAGCAAAATGTATATGGCTATGAACTGGGATTCGGTATTGACTTTTATACGGAATACTTCAAATTTTCACCTTCCATTAGAGGTGTGTTTGCTTTGACCGATGAACTTATCCCAGATAATGACCCCAATAGTCCATGGACAGGAAACATCAATGCCATGCGTACCAGAGGCATCTTCATTAATTTTACTTTTGAGTAGAGATTTTCTAAAGACTCAACCTCTTTTAATTTCGCTAAGCAAAATAGCAGTTGCTGAAGCCACATTCAAGCTTTCTGTTGTGGTTTCTCCAAATTGAGGAATACCTATACGATGTGTAACTTTGTCCTCTATGGCTTTTGATATCCCATTCGCCTCGTTCCCCAGTATTAGAATACCACTTCCTGAAAAAGATGCTTTATATAAAGAATTTCCGTCCATAAACGCCCCAACTTTAGGAGTTGAGGGATGTTTTTCAAAAAAATCCACCAAATCCAAATAGCGGATATCTACCCTAGCAATAGACCCCATCGTGGCCTGAAGTACTTTAGGATTATAACAGTCCACGGTATCCTTAGAACAAATTATATGTTTTATATCGAACCAGTCGCACAATCTTATTATTGTACCTAAGTTCCCTGGATCACGAATCGCATCCAAGGCAACTACCCAACCTTCCAAGGAAAAATCCATCAATTCTGGTATATGAAAAACACCAACAACCCCACTTGGATTACTTTGTCCACTCATTTGGACAATAACTTTAGAGGAAACCAAAACAGCTAAATCTCCCAAATCAGTTTTATAACTTTCTTGATCTACAAAGATTCCAAAGGTCTTCAATTCCGATTTCAATATTTCACGAACAGTCTTTAAGCCTTCAACTACAAATAATCCTTGTTGATTTCGGTACTTTTTTTGCTGTAAGCTTCTAACTAGTTTAATTTGGTTTTTGGTAACCATCTAAATCGTTAATTTTGACGCCTATGAAGGTTCTTGTCCATGGAATGGGTAACAAAGCAAAAATAGGGTTATTGTTGCTCATAGCTACCTTTATGGGATGTAATACCCTAAAAAGGGTGGGTAATGATGAACTTCTGCTCACTAAAAACTCGGTTTTCGCCGATGATGAAAAGGTTGGGGATGAAACCGTTAGGAGTCTTATTGTACAAAAACCGAACAGTAGTTTATTGGGATACCCCCTACGCCTGAACCTATACAACCTGGCCAAAGAAAATCCAGATTCTTCCTTTCAAAGCTGGTTGTACCGTAAAGAAAAAAGGGAGAAAAGATTAAATAGGCTGTTATCCAAAAAGCAAGTAGTTCGCTTACAAGAGTCATTTGTGGTTAAAGGAGCGAGTGAATTTTTAAAACGAATTGGAGAAGCCCCGGTAGTAATTGACACTAGTCTGTCCCAAAAATCGGTTGATAGAATCAAAGCGTACTACAACAGCAAAGGGTATTTCAATAACACTGGCTCTTATGAGATTGAAAAATCCAAAAGAAAAAAAAGAGCACAGATGGCCTACAGAATCAATCTAGGAAAACCTTATGTGTTGGACACGGTGTATCTAAACATTTTATCTCCAGATTTGGATTCAATTTATAAAAGCACTCTTGATTTATCCTTGATAAAGAAAGGCGACCAGTTCGATTTGGCCCAATTTAATCAAGAAAGAGAACGGCTAACCACGTTGTTTCGAAACACAGGGGTGTATAATTTTCAAGAAAGTTCCATTAATTATGATATTTCAAGGGACACTATAAAAGCTTCTGACGATCAGCTTATGGAAGTCCAGCTTAATATTCAAAATCCTGCAGGAACAAGTGCTCCCGATTCCACAAACACCTATAAAGTTCATAGATTCAATAACATAAACATTTATAGCGACTATCTTATAGGAAGTACATCAGACTCCCTAAAGTCCATTACATATGAAGACTACACCATTTTCTATAATGATAAATTAAAGTATAAGCCAAAGGCTTTGGCAGATGCCATTTTTTTTGAGAGTGATAGTATTTATAGAGATTTGGACAGAATACGTACCTATCGGCAAATCACAAACCTGAATACCTTTAAGTATCCCAATATTGAGTTTATACCGGATTCAACGGATACCGAATTAAATACGAATATATATCTGGCACCACGACCCAAGTTCTCTTTGAATCTTGATTTTGATGTTACCCATTCCAATATTCAACAGCTGGGGACGGCCTTAAGCGCATCGGTAATTACCAGAAACGTTTTTGGAGGAGCAGAAACTTTGAACATTTCGGCGAGAGGCGCCATAGGACTATTAAGTGATGTAGTAGCATTTTCAGGGGAAACCTTCACCTCAGAAATAGGAGGAGATATCAATATAACCTTTCCAAGAATATGGTTCCCAATCGATACAAAAAAGGTTATTCCTTACTACATGCTACCACAAACCAGACTTTTGGCAGGTACTAATTTTCAACAAAACATTGGACTGGATAGGCAGACTTTAAATACCATATTATCCTATAACTGGTCCCCTGACCTAAGTCTAAAAAATAATATTGAGCTATTGAATGTGGAGTTCGTACTCAATAGGAATACAGAACGCTTCTTTAACATCTATCAAAACACCTTTAATAATTTGGATGAAATTGCCAATCAAATTGAAGACGACCCACAATATACCGACTTTTTTAATTTTGATGAAGAGACATCAGAAGGCATTCTACTTATTCCAGATGGTGCCGACGATTTTATTGATGCGGTACAACAGGGTGAAATTCCAGAAATAAACGAGGAAGACACACGTGAGGTAAATAGTATAGCCGAACGTCAGCAACGCCTTACCGAAAATAACCTCATTTTCACCAGTAGCTACACCTTTACCAAAAACAGTAGGGTCGATTTAAACGATAATAGCTTCTACCAACTTAGGGGCAAAATTGAAAGTGCGGGAAATGCCCTATCGCTTTCATCGAGTATTATACCGTTCAATGAGAACGATAATGGACAGTTGTTGGTCTTTGGAGTACCGTTCTCACAATATATTAAAACAGAACTTGATTATATAAAGCATTGGGATTTGGGAGGTTCAGAAGTATTTGCTTTTCGTTCCTTTTTTGGTTTGGCCATTCCCTATGGAAATGCGGAAAGCATTCCATTTGTACGAAGTTATTTTGCTGGCGGGTCAAATGATAATAGAGCATGGAACGCTTATGAACTTGGCCCGGGAAGCACAGACAATGTAAATGACTTTAATGAGGCCAATCTTAAAATAGCATTCAATTTTGAGTATCGTTTCCCTCTTGCTGGAGATTTAAAAGGAGCTCTGTTCGCAGATGCTGGTAACATTTGGAACGTTTTTGACAATGAAGACAATCCTGATGCTATTTTTAGCGGTTTCGGTTCTTTGACAGATATTGCTTTGGGAAGCGGAATGGGCTTGCGCTATGATTTTAGCTATTTCGTTTTTAGGTTAGATGTCGGTTTTAAGACCTACAATCCCGCTCTTGAACAATCCAGAAGGTGGTTTTCCGAATATAATTTCAGAAACTCCGTCCTCAATGTTGGTATCAATTACCCATTCTAGCAGAAATATTTTATTACTTTTGTTGCCTAATTTTAACCCTTACTAACTCAAATTATGTCCCACAATATAAAACCAGGCGTTGCCACTGGCGATGAGGTAAAAGCAATTTTTGACCACGCCAAGGCCAATGGATATGCCCTTCCTGCGGTAAATGTAATTGGTTCCAACACCATTAATTCAGTATTGGAAACCGCAGCAGTTCTAAATTCGCCAGTAATTATACAGTTTTCCAACGGTGGAGCGCAGTTCAACGCAGGGAAAGGTTTATCAAATGACAACCAACGAGCAGCTATACTAGGTGCAGTGGCCGGAGCAAAACACGTTCATGAAATGGCCGAGGCATATGGAGCAACCGTAATCTTACATACGGATCATTGTGCAAAGAAGCTATTACCATGGATAGATGGTCTATTAGATGCCAGTGAAGAACATTATAAAGCAACTGGAAAATCTCTTTTCAGTTCCCATATGATAGATTTATCCGAGGAGCCTTTGGAAGAAAACATAGAAATATGTAAAAAGTATTTGGAGCGCATGAGCAAAATGAACATGACCTTGGAAATTGAGCTAGGCGTTACTGGTGGCGAAGAAGATGGAGTGGACAATACAGATGTAGACAGTTCAAAACTCTATACCCAGCCTGAGGAAGTAGCCTATGCTTACGAAGAGTTATCTAAAGTAAGTCCTAGATTTACCGTTGCTGCAGCTTTTGGAAACGTTCATGGAGTATATAAGCCTGGCAATGTCACCTTAACTCCAAAAATTCTAAAAAATTCCCAAGAATTTATCTCTGAGAAATATGGTGTGGAACATAACCACATTGACTTTGTGTTCCATGGAGGTTCTGGTTCCACCGTGGAAGAAATTAGGGAAGCCATCGGATATGGTGTAATAAAAATGAATATTGATACCGACTTACAGTACGCCTTTATGGAGGGTGTCAGGAATTATGTTGAAGGAAAGTCTGCATATCTTCAATCCCAAATTGGTAATCCCGAAGGAGATGAAAATCCCAATAAAAAGTTCTATGACCCTAGAGTTTGGTTAAGGGAAGGAGAAAAATCCTTTGTCGAGCGTTTGAAAAAGGCTTTTGAAGACCTTAACAACATCAATACCCTATAAATGGGCATCTGTTTAACTTAATTCTGATTACATGTCGTCTTGGTTCAAAAGAAAGGAAAAGGGAATTCAAACTGCTACGGAGGAAAAAAAAGACACCCCAAAAGGATTGTGGTATAAGTCACCTACTGGTAAAATAGTCGAGTCAGAAGAACTTGCCAAAAACTTTTACGTAAGTCCAGAGGATGATTACCACGTTCGCATAGGAAGCAAAGAGTATTTTGAAATCCTTTTCGATGACAATAAATTTAGGGAGCTTGACACAAAACTTTCCTCGAAGGATCCCCTGAAATTTGTGGATACCAAAAAGTATTCCGAACGCTTGAAGGCAGCTGAAAAGAAAACCGGATTAAAAGACGCCGTTCGTACAGCTGTAGGTAAGTCTATGGGTAAGGAATTGGTAATTGCCTGTATGGACTTTAGTTTTATTGGTGGTTCCATGGGGAGTGTAGTTGGTGAGAAAATTGCTCGTGCTATAGATGTGGCCAAAAGACGTAAAATTCCGTTTGTGATGATTTCTAAATCGGGTGGAGCCCGAATGATGGAAGCAGCGCTCTCTCTTATGCAATTGGCCAAAACCTCAGCCAAATTGGCTCAATTGGCAGAAGCTAAAATTCCATATATTTCCCTATGCACTGACCCAACAACAGGAGGTACAACGGCATCCTATGCCATGCTGGGTGATATTAATATTTCTGAACCTGGAGCGCTTATAGGTTTTGCTGGTCCACGAGTAGTAAAAGATACCGTGGGTAAAGATTTACCAGAAGGTTTCCAGACTTCTGAATTTGTAAAGGAACATGGGTTTTTAGATTTTATTTCCCATCGCAGGGACCTAAAGAACAAAATCAATCTATATATAGATTTAATTACCAACCAGCCGGTTCGAAACTAAGGGAATGATTAAATTGCTGTCCCTTCATTGGATTCTTCTGAGTTTTCTTTTTTCGTGCGGCTCAACAGATGATACTGAAAACAATAGCGGGGAAGAACCCGGGATAACTTCCGAGTCAACTGAAACAGTCGACGTAACTGCAGTTTCGGTTTCTGGAAATGAAAACGCTTATACCTTTAGTGTTACTATTTCAAGTCCAGATTTAGGCTGCAACCAGTATGCAGATTGGTGGGAGGTAATTGATATGCAGGGAAACTTAATTTATAGAAGAATCCTAGCCCACAGCCACGTTGAAGAACAACCGTTTACCAGAAGTGGTGGTCAAGTACGCATTTCTGAAGACACTGAAGTCTATGTAAGGGCCCATATGAATAACTCTGGCTATGGCCCAAATGCCTTTCGTGGCAGTGTTTCCAATGGTTTTAACGCTTTTGAACTTCCCAGTGATTTTGCTAAAAGTCTAGAAAGTGAACAACCTTTACCCAATGGTTGCGCATTTTGATAAGTCGCACTTTTTTCAACTTATCTACTTACTGATTTCTTTGTATTTGGAATATGCCCACTACGTTTTTGGTTTTCGCCCCGTCCTCATTGGGACGTTCCAAAACCTGTAAGTCTTGGTAGTTTTCAGCCGCTAGTAAAACCTCCGACTTAGACAGTTTGAACTGAGGTCTAAATCCAAACGTATAATTCGTGCGTCCTTCTATGTGGTTATGATCAAAACCAACAGAATCTTTTGAAATATAATTCACTAAAAAATCTACATCATAAGGGGAAGAAAAATATGAAGGTTTATAGCCAGCTGATTGCCCATTCATATCCGTGATTCTTTCAACATTCAAAATTTTAAAAGTATACATATCTCCAATTTCTGGTGTTTGAGCCAATTCTTTCTTTTCAGAAATCCGGGTATTCTTTGCCAAAGCTTTATAAATACCATCTGAAGAAACATCAATAGTGCCATATATCACATAGCCTAAAAGAAAAAGAACGGGAAGTGCTACGACAATCAATCCAGTGTAACTCCAAAATGGACTACGCTTTTTTAAAGTCTTCAAATCAAGGGCGGAACGCATCGCTGGATTGGTATCCGTAACTTCTTTTTTCGTAGCCCCATCAAGTACTTTCCAGTGTTTCTCTACCGGAAATATCGGAATGTACCAAAGATGAAAAACCTTTTGATAGATGGTAAAAATCAAGTTTTCAGAAATATCCTTCAAGCCTAACTCTTGGGCCGTATACGATTTTATTTTCAAGGAATAGGAGCCTAGTCGCAGTCGCATAAAGATTTGGTTTGTTCTAAAAACGACATATTTGGTTTCAAATTGCTCCTAAGAATCGGTTTTAGGGTAACTGTGTCAATAAAAAAGGCGTATTCCAATGAACACGCCTTATCAAACTGAGATACAAAGTCTATTCTACTTTAGAAACCTCCTCAAGAAAACTTCCGTTTCAGTACCATCTGGCTGGGTCAAGACACCTTTCGCATCACAACTTCCATCACCAAAATCAAGACTGGCGGTATTATCGTTTCTAGATATCTCCAAAACACCGCTTACGATAAACCTACAAGACAGTTCTCTGCGCAGAGGACTAATAACCTCCTTCATGTACACATTGCCAAGTCTTCCTATATAGGTTCTTTTACCTGTGATAAGAAATACATTATCACCCCAAAAACCAGAACCAAAGCCTTCTATCCATTCACGGGTTCTTGTGCCGGTAAAAGAAGCTGAATCACCATTGGGCCATGTTGCTTCAAAAGTAGCATTTACCGTCCCCTGGGGATTTCCATTATCATTTGAACGCACCCTTAAAATATCGGCAGAACCTTCCACCGCTACGCCATTAAAAGTAAAGCTCTCTAGGGTTAAGACTATAGATTTTGAAGCAGCTTCCATGTCCTTCGCGTAACTCAAATTGATGATACCACTTAAGATATTTCCATTGGGCAGTTCACAACCTTCACCAAAATCAATGGTCTTTTCTCGGGTAGTATCCGTAACCACGGTAGTAATCGTCACGCAATCCGGTAAATAGTCAGAAGTATAATCGCTTTTAGCGGTCAGGGAGATTTCATCTGCAGCATACACATCTTCGGCAATGGTTGAAACTTCTTCAGAAATCATTTCAGTTTCATCACTGGCCTGTAGCTCCGCCACAGTGATCAGTTCATCACTGGAAGCTTCAACAATGGGCTCTTCTGTTTCATTAGTACAGGAGGCGAGCACAAAAAGTGATAGCGCCAAGGCAAATGGGGCAATTTTCATAAAGTTCATTGGATTGAGACTCTTTTTCATAATGATTGAATTTTAGGATTTGTCCCTATGACCAGAACTTTTCAAAAAGGTTTAATTCATAATGAAAAAATTTTTCAATCTAAAAAAAGAACTATCTTTGCACGCTGATTGAAAGACAATCAAATACATAAAAATCATTAAACTAATATTGGAATGTATTTATCTAAAGAAGTAAAAGCGGATATCTTCAAAAAACATGGAGGCTCCGAGCAAAACACCGGTTCTACGGAAGGGCAGATTGCTTTGTTCACATACCGTATCAACCACTTGACACAACACCTTAAAAAGAACCACAAAGATTATGCTACCGAGCGTTCTTTGGTGAAATTGGTAGGTAAAAGGAGAAGCCTTTTGGATTACCTAAAGAAAAAGGATATTGCAAAATACCGTACCCTTATTAAGGAATTAGGTATTAGAAAATAAAAAATATTGGGAGGTTCTTGGCCTCCCTTTTATTTTGGCCCTCTACGGGCAACGGTTTCTGGTCAAATCCAGAATATACTTAAAAAGCTGCATTCAGTTTTTCAATTGGTCAACACAACAACACAACCCGACCGTCCGGAAGGCGGTAGACCAAATGTTTAACGACCCACCTAAATTTTAGTGGGTAAGATTTATTTTATGATTCCAAAAACTTTTAAAGAGGTCATTGACCTTGGTGACGGCAGGGAAATCTCTATCGAAACTGGAAAATTGGCCAAACAGGCCCATGGTTCTGTTGTGGTTCAATCTGGCAAGTGTATGCTATTGTGTACGGTTGTCTCAAACTACAAACAAAGTGATGTTGATTTTCTGCCACTTACGGTAGATTATCGCGAAAAATTTGCTGCTGCCGGGCGCTATCCCGGAGGTTTCTTCAAGCGTGAAGCCAGACCCAGCGATGGTGAAGTATTGACCATGCGTTTGGTGGATAGGGTACTACGACCTTTATTCCCTAAAGATTATCATGCTGAGACTCAGGTAATGATCCAGTTAATGTCCCATGATGAGAACGTTATGCCCGATGCCATGGCTGGACTTGCTGCTTCTGCTGCCATCCAACTTTCAGATTTTCCATTTGAATGTGCTATTTCAGAAGTTCGTGTAGGTAGGGTCAATGGTGAATTGATCATCAACCCAACACGTGCACAACTTAAAGAGTCAGACATTGATATGGTTATCGGTGCTTCTGCAGATTCTGTGATGATGGTTGAAGGTGAAATGGACGAGATTTCCGAAGAGGAAATGGTAGAAGCCATTAAGTTTGCCCACGAAGCCATTAAAGTACAGTGTGAAGCGCAACTTAAATTAGCGGAAGCTTTCGGGAAGAAAGAAACTCGTGAATACGAACCTGAGGTTGAAGACGCAGAACTTGAAAAGAAAGTTCACGAACTTACGTATGACAAGGTATATGCCATTGCCAAAGCTGGTTCAGCCAAGCATGAGCGAAGCGCAGCTTTTGATGCCATTAAAGAAGAAGTAAAAGCTACATTTTCTGAAGAAGAATTGGAAGAAATTGGAGGTTTGGTATCCAAATACTTTTACAAGGCGGAAAAAGAAGCGGTTCGTAACCTTACGTTAGAAGAAGGTTTACGTTTGGATGGACGTAAAACAGACGAAATCAGACCTATCTGGTGTGAAATCGACTATTTACCATCTGTTCACGGTTCCTCAATTTTCACTAGAGGTGAAACTCAGGCTTTAGCCACTGTGACCCTAGGTACATCAAGAGAAGCGAATCAGATAGACATGCCATCCTATGAGGGTGAAGAAACTTTCTATTTGCACTATAACTTCCCTCCTTTTTCAACAGGAGAGGCAAGACCTATTCGCGGCACTTCAAGAAGAGAAGTAGGTCATGGTAATTTGGCGCAACGTGCGTTAAAAGGCATGGTCCCTGAAGATTGTCCTTATACAGTGAGGGTAGTTTCTGAAGTATTGGAATCCAATGGTTCTTCTTCCATGGCCACGGTTTGTTCTGGTACTATGGCTTTGATGGATGCTGGGGTTCAATTGAAGAAACCGGTTTCAGGAATTGCAATGGGATTGATTACCGATACGGAAACCGGAAAATATGCCGTTCTTTCTGATATCTTGGGTGATGAGGATCACTTGGGAGATATGGACTTTAAAGTAACCGGTACTGCGGATGGTATTACTGCTTGCCAAATGGACATAAAAGTTAAAGGACTTTCCTATGAAATCTTGGTAAAAGCATTGATGCAAGCCAAAGATGGAAGACTTCATATCTTAACTAAATTAACCGACACGATTGCTGAGCCTAAGCCAGAGGTTAAATCCTATGCTCCAAAAATCGTTACCAAAATTATTCCTGGAGAATATATTGGTGCCGTTATTGGTTCTGGTGGAAAAGTCATTCAAGAGCTGCAAAAAGAAACCAATACTACTATTGTTATCAACGAAGATCCTGATACCGAAGAAGGTATTGTGGAGATTTTGGGCACAGGCCAAGACGGTATCGATGCTGTAATCGCTAAAATTGATGCCTTAATGTTCAAACCTGAAGTTGGTAGCGTTTACGAGGTTAAAGTAATCAAGCTTTTAGATTTTGGAGCTGTTGTGGAATACATTGAAGCACCTGGAAACGAAGTATTACTGCACGTTTCCGAATTAGCTTGGGAACGCACCGACAAAGTTACCGATATCGTCAACCTAGGAGACACCCTAGATGTTAAGTACTTCGGACTTGACCCAAGGACCCGAAAGGAAAAGGTATCTAGAAAAGCCTTGTTACCAAAACCCGAAGGTTATGTGGAAAGACCTCCAAGACGTGATAAAGGTGATCGCAGGAATGGTGGTGACCGCAGAAGTGGTAACCGTGACAGAAAACCAAATAGAGATTAATTTCTTCTTTTAATGAATGATTGAAACCCTGGAAAATTTCCAGGGTTTTTTTGTTTTACTGAAAAATATCGAAATAAGTATTATCAAATTGTAACTTTTTATGTTTTCCTACGTATAAACTAATGAGCCTCGGCTCACAAACTTAATTTGAAGGGAAATTTAGATGAGACAGTTAAAGATTACAAAACAGGTTACCAATAGGGAAACCGCATCGTTGGACAAGTATTTACAGGAAATTGGCAAGGTTGATTTGATCACTGCCGATGAAGAAGTAGAATTGGCACAGCGAATCAAAGCGGGAGACCAGATAGCCTTGGAAAAATTAACTAAAGCCAACCTCAGATTCGTAGTTTCTGTTGCAAAGCAATACCAAAATCAAGGATTGACGCTTCCCGATTTGATCAACGAAGGAAACCTTGGATTGATAAAAGCTGCACAACGTTTTGACGAAACTCGTGGATTTAAGTTCATTTCCTATGCCGTATGGTGGATTCGTCAGTCCATTCTTCAAGCTTTGGCCGAACAATCCCGTATTGTGCGTTTGCCTTTGAACAAGATTGGTTCTATTAACAAAATCAACAAAACTTTTGCCTTTTTGGAGCAAGCACATGAGCGTGTGCCTTCTGCAGAGGAAATTGCCAAAGAATTGGACATGACCGTCGAAGATGTTAAACAATCTTTGAAAAACTCTGGACGACATGTTTCCATGGACGCTCCTTTAATTGATGGTGAAGATTCTAACTTATACGATGTATTACGTAGTGGAGAATCTCCAAACCCTGACAAGGAATTATTGCACGAATCTTTGCGCACTGAAATTGAACGAGCCTTAGAAACGTTGACCCCAAGAGAAGCTGATGTAATAAGGCTATACTTTGGTTTAGCAGGTCAACACTCGATGACTTTAGAGGAAATAGGAGAGACTTTTGACTTGACTAGAGAACGTGTTCGCCAGATTAAGGAAAAAGCGATTCGTAGGTTGAAACATACCTCTAGAAGTAAAATTTTAAAGACATATTTGGGATAATTTTTAAGATTATCCACACAAATTACAGTTAAACAAACCTTAAATTGGTTTTTTGGCAAGAAAGTTGTAATTTGTAACCATATAACAGTTTATCATGACTGTTCGTTTTTTGATTGATGAATAAACTCCGGCTGATTACCGGAGTTTTTTCATTTATGAACCTTTGATTAATAAAACCGTGAATCAATTCAAATAAAAACGAATACCCAGCCCTAGAAGTGTCTTAATCTCCTCAACCTCGCTATTATGGTGATAAATTCCAGTAATCGGTACTATAAGAGACAGAGAATCTGTTAGGTAAAAGTCCATTTCAAAAGAGGCATAGGCTCCATACACAAATGTGCTTTCCGGAGTGGGAACTCCAAAAGAAACCTCCACTACATTATCATTTATAATTTCGTATCCAACGGAAGGGCCACCTCCAAAAAAAATGGAAGTACCCCGACGTGGTGAGGTCAAAACTGTGGTGAAATAGCCAACATTTACCAAGTAATCTTCAAAAGGAAATTCTACGGCAGAATTGGGTTGTTCTTCAGAAAATGCGGCAACAATGGATAGTTGAAAATAATCCGTTGTGTTATGGTAATAGTTTAAATCACCACTTATACCATATCCGTTTACTTTATAGTTGGGTGCAATTCCTAAGGAGAAGTCACTTCTTTGAGCTATGCTTTGTTGCATTGAGACCATCAAAAAAATCACGGGAAATAAGAAAGAAATGCTACTTTTTTTCACTTCGCTAAAACTATACTCTTGTTTCGATAAGATTGGGAGGGAAGAAATCATTTCATCAGTTTAAAATGGTAGGAAAAACACCCCTGGTTCCCATATCCACAACCTGCTCCCCCAATAAAGGTTCATATTTTCCATTACCATTAGGGTCTTTCCATTCAAAGCTGTTGTTTATTGAAATCACAATCTGAATATCCACATCTTCCTTTGGGCTTTCAGAAATTATAAGAGGGGAAAGAAATATGCCTGTAACCACACATGAACCCTCAGGTACGGGAGATGTATCGCTAATTGGATTAGGCACCGTCGTTTCAGGTGCATCGCCTTCAGTTAAGTAGTTGAAAGGGAAACCTTGAATATCACCTGTTGTTTCCAAACCAAAATACCCCTGCAATTTGTTCCCATTTACGGTTACTGTCTGTTTTTCTATCATATAGGAATCGATAAACGTATTGAATCCTAAAAAAGAAGCCACAGTTCCACTAACATCTATATCATCGTTAATCCCTGTGGGCCAAGAATTATCCAAATTGGAAATACCACTAAGGTTATAGATGACTTTGTATTGTTGAAACCCTATTGAACTCCTAAAGTATTCATACGTTCCGGATGCAATGGTGTTGAGCGGAACACTGATTGTATTGTCACTTTCCGTTAAAAACAATTCATGCTCAAAATCAATGGCCGAGACACCTCCTTGGTTCGTCGTTGGAGAAGAAAAAACGGTTGCTCCATTTTCAAAAGGAGTAAATTTATTGGGGTACAATCCGATAAAATGTAGTCCCATTACTTCAAAATCTGGATTTTGAGCTGCGTTTCCTTCTGGGATGTCAACTGGGTTGCCCAAATTATCCAATCTATCTGCATTGGTGTCCATGATAAAAGTGATGTTCAACATGAAATTGCTGGAATCCATTGGATCATCTGTGTTGTTCTTTAAATCCGAAGAACAAGAAAACCATATACTACATGCCAAAGTCAAAAAAATCAATCTGTGTCTCTTCATAATTATGGTTATTTGTTATTAATTCTTTCCTGGATTAATCAATACCCAAACCAGGAAGGAGTGCTTTTTATCAAAGTCCCATCTATTATTTCATCAAGCCATTTTTCATACCAATCCAAAAAATTATCTCCTTTTGCAAACCTTGGAATTTCTAAGTCCATGTTCAGGTTAACCACCCTTCCTTTATGTGTTCCATTTAAGACAATTCCTTGCAGATAGGAACATCCCTGAGATCCAATAGGCAGAACCCCTGCATATAATTTGTTTATTTCCCGATGGTAATCATGATCGGAAATGTCTTCCTGTTCAAGTAAATCCGTTAAGCGATGCCAAGTCTCTTGGTCCATTTCCGGTGTTAGAATACATTCCTTCCCTAAATGCTCTTCGGGATTGGAATAAAGGAGTTCTTCAACACCGATTCCTAAGGGAAATAAACCATAGAATGGACCTGCTCCAGAATTTCTATACCCATTTCCACCATTGCCCACATGTTCCAAGAACGCTCTGTAACATTCGGGTAAACTCACTGAGTATTCCAATTCAAAATTTTCTATTCTTTCGCTATCTGCTGGTTTATTAAGGTGATATTTATGGCTCCCTGATCCAAAAACCCTTAAATCACTATCACTCTCCTTTGCCTTAGCTAGCTTTTCTATGATTTTTCCGATTTGAAAGTGAAAAGGTGATACCACAGGGTGAATACTTGATTTAATCTTCAAAATATTAAAATCATGTGGGCCTAAATCCTTGAATTGATGGTTGCAGCTTTTGAATTGACGAGTGGGGTTTTATGAAGTGATTGGTCTTTTTGTATTTGTGAAATCAAATTATGATTCCGTCAAATTCCATGCTGTTTTCATCAATCGAGCAACTTATAGCAAAAACTGAAGTGGTAGGTTTACGCCATGATTGCTTTTTGGACAATAATTGTTTTAGCAGCACTGGCTTTACTTTATATCTGGTATCGTTTGATCAAATTGGTTATCCCTTCCAAAAGCTTGGAAATTGAATCAAACCCGTATACAGAGATGGTTGAATTACATAACACCCGTAAAAAACGTTCAAACAAATCTTCGATATGGAAAAAGCTTTTGCACCTGATTTTCCAATAAATATTATTGAAAATCAGTCTGACAACCACGCATACATTATAGAAATAAGGTTATCCTTATAATTTGATTATTTTTAGTGTGTAAGAGTCGGCATAGTTTTCCTTATGGAATTTAATCAAACCTTACTTTTCTTTTTTAGTGCACTCGGTGCCTTTAACGGGCTTTGCCTCGCTCTATATTTTTTATTGTTTGCTAGGCCCAACCACATTTCCAATAAGTTTTTGGGGTTCTTTTTGCTCATGTTGAGTGTCCGAATAGGTAAATCCGTTGTTTTTTATTTCAATCCCGATTTGGCGTTTATATATCTTCAAATTGGGTTATCCGCTTGCTTTTTTATTGGTCCGTTCCTTTATTTCTACATCCGGTCCATGATAGAACCCAAAAGTAAAATTCAAACAACATGGAAGTATCATATAGCTGTTTTACTTCCATTGATTGTGCTTGTTGGGTTTCTGTACCCATTTGAAAACCATATTAAACTTTGGAGACCCTATATAATCTATAGCATCTATCTCCAATGGTTCTTCTACATTTTGGCTTCTGGATGGATTTTACGCTTTAAACTGAATGCACTGTTTTCCTCACCTCAAAAATTTGACGCTCGGAATGTTTGGGTTTTGAGTGTTTTTCTGGGTAACCTTGTGATTTGGGCCGCTTATTTCTTCACCAATATCACATATTATCTGGTTGGGGCACTTACCTTTTCCTTTCTTTTTTACCTTTTGGCCCTATTGGTATTCTTGGGGAAAAAGAGCAAACAAAACATATTCATAGCCGATCATAAATACAGCGCAAAAAAAATACAGCCTACACAAGCCAATACCTTGTTGGAGAGACTACAAGAGTTAATGACCCAGGAAGAGCCCTATACCAATGCCAATCTTAAATCCTCTGATATTGCCAAAAAAGTAAACATAACGGTCCATCAGTTATCACAATTGTTGAATGAAAATCTTGGGAAAAGTTTTCCTTTGTTCATTAACGAATACCGAATTGCTAAGGCATGTACCATTATAAAATCCAATACTCCACTAACATTGGAAGCTATTGGTTACGAGTGTGGATTCAACTCTAAATCCACCTTTTACACTACGTTTAAGAAAATTACCGGAGTTACACCATCCCAGTACAACAGGTAGTACAAGAGTTCATATTTATAAATCCGAACTCCAAATTTATAACTTGTAATTTGAGACTTTACCAAAAGAAGCAATTTGTCCAAAAATTCAGGACAAATGAAACATATCTATCTTCTGTTGCTGGTCTTCGGTCTTTTGGGGTGTAAAAATTCTACCGGACAAACAACGCAAGAGACTCCTATTTCTTCTGTTTCACCAGAAGAGAAAGATAACCGAATACTTTTTATAGTCTCAAACCAACATACCTATGGAAAATCCACTATAAACGCAGCCAACCACTTTGCTGAAATTGTATTTGCCTATGATGTATTTATTAAAGCGGGTTATGCTATTGATTTTGTAAGTCCCGAGGGCGGAGCCATACCCATTGGATATTTAAACACATCCGATGCATTGGAAAAACAATACCTCTATGATTTTGAATTCATGGGACAACTTAAAAACACCTTCATGCCTCAACAAGTTGACCCATCTAAATACAAAGCTGTTTACTATGGAGGTGGCGGAGCAGCCATGTATGGAGTGCCTGAGAACAAGGCGATTCAAAAAATTGCAATGGCCATTTACGAAGAAAACAATGGCGTAATATCCGCCATTTGTCACGGAACCGCTGGAATAGTGCATCTAAAAACCAAGGATGGAAAATTCCTTTATGAAGGAAAAAAAGTGAATGGCTTCCCCGATTTATTTGAAAACATGAAGGCCGCCTATTACCAAGAATTTCCTTTTTCTATAGAACAGACCATTCAAAACAGAGGAGGGAATTTTAGCTTTTCTGAAGAGGGTTGGGATAACTACTTTGTCTTGGATGGACGTCTGATTACTGGGCAAGACCCAACAGCTGCTGCATCCGTAGCCGAAAATGTAGTTAAAACCATAAAAAGCCAAACCAAATGAAGAATATGACCTTAGCGCTCTTGCTTTTTGCAAGTGCTTCCTTCACGTATGCCCAATCCGAATTGGAAAGTATTAACAAAGTACTCTATGACTACATTGAAGGTACTGCCAACGGGGAACCTGAAAGGCTTAGAGAGGCATTTGACGAAGATTTCAATTTGTACTTTGTGAGAAACGATTCATTACAGAAGTGGTCTGGGAAAAATTATATAAACAATGTAAAACCAGGACAAAAAAGCAATCGTATTGGCAGGGTACTTTCAATAGATTTTGAAGGAGATGCCGCTAGTGCAAAGGTTGAAATACTTATGCCTGGCCCAAAGAGAATCTACACCGACTATTTCTTACTATTGAAAGTCGACCAAAAATGGAAAATCATCCACAAAACATTCACTTTTAAAAACTATCCAAAATGAAACTTTTAGGAAAAAAGAAAGGGAATATAGGTTCTCTTAGTGTTTTTTTAATCCTTCTATTACTTGCTGGATTATCAGTTTATCCACAGTCCGCTGAGGACTCAGAAAAAGCAGTTGATAGCATTTTCAGTCAATGGCAGAACAAACAAGTTCCAGGAATTGTAGCAGGACTCATTTATGGTGATAATCTTGCATACAGCAAAGCTTTCGGCTATGCAGATGTAAAAAACCAAGAGAAGAATACGGTAAACACCCAATTTCAAATTGGATATTTGTCCCGACAATTTGTGGTTTTTGGAATTCTTGTACTCGAAAATCAAGGTAAGTTATCCTTGAGCGATCCTATCCAAAAGTATATAACAGATTTTCCTAAATTCGAACATGAACTTAAGATTTCTCATTTGGTAAACCATAGTAGCGGTCTGGACAATCATACTATGTTAAGAAGGATAATAGGTGTAAAAAACAATGATACCCACACACATGAAGAAGCTTTGAACCTGATTAAAAGTCAAAATAAACTGAACTATGTTCCTGGAACCGACTTTTCGCATATGACCTCCAAAACTGAAATCACCCTAATGTTGGAAATCATCAAGAAAGCTTCCGGTCAATCAATTACCAATTTTATGACTGAACATATTTTCAATCCCTTAGGTATGAAAAACACCAGTTTTTCGAAAGATTATAACAGTATTGTCCACAATCAGGCGATATCCTATCAGAATCAAGGAGATACGCTAAAGTTCAGTAAGGTTAACCATGAAAATGTGTTTTACACTTCTGCGGAAGATATGTTGATATGGTACAGTGCTCTTACGGGAAAATCAAAATCGAACCTAACACCTATCTTCCAAAAACTAGATAGCCCAGTTAACCTTGAAAATGGGAATGAATTTAATTCTTGGTGGGGCAAATTGACTTTGGGAAGATCATTCTATCATTTAGAAAGAGGTTTACCGGCCTATTGGCAATTTGGTCGCATTGGCGGCTATGCTTCAAATGTTTTTCGTTTTCCAGAGCAGAATCTGACCTCATTCGTTATCGGCAACAACAATGCTTACAATGGTATGCCGGCCATGCTACATGCTAATCACTATATAGAAGACAAATACACCGAACCTAGTGATATAGACCCAAGTTTATTAAAAACCAAGAAATTATCAACTTCAGCCTTAAAGAACTATGAGGGGCTATATTGGGACTCAAAACGAGGCATAGCTCGAAAATTAGAGGTAGAGAACGATACACTTTTTTACAAGCGTTTAGACCAAGACGAAGGAGCGCCCATGGTTCCATTGGCAACATCAGAAACATTTCAATTGGTAGTTGAGGGAGATGAAAAAATAGTCTTTTCCTTTAAAAACAGTAATGGTTCAAAAGCGTATGATATCACCTTAGGTGAGAGCAGTCCATATACCTATATTGAGTACACTCCAACTACAGAAACTCCAGAAATTCTCAACGAATACTGTGGCACTTTTTATAGTAAAAACCTGAAAGTTATATATGATTTTGAAATTGACGAACAACAACTTATCGCAAGAGGTCCAAACGGCAGAGTAGTTGTTTTTTATTCGGTTATGAAAGATACGTTCCGAAGCGATGCTCCCGAATTTGGCAGTATTCGTTTTGAAAGAGATGCCAGTGAAAAAATAAGTGGGTTTGCCATTTTTACGGATGGTATCCAAAATTTAAAGTTCACCAAAATGTCAAGCATCTTTGATACCGCGAAAAATAGGCTTCCGTAAACGTTTGGTCTTTTAAGGCAAACCGATTCATTTCGCTACTTTTGTACCTCAAAACAAAAAGTACAATGAGTGACCGTTTGGTAGCCCCTTCTTTACTTGCAGCCGATTTTGCCAATATGAGGCAAGACATCGAAATGGTTAACCAAAGTAGGGCAGATTGGTTTCATTTGGATGTAATGGATGGCGTTTTTGTGCCTAACATCTCCTTTGGGATGCCAGTCATTCAAGCTATGGCCAAGCATACCCAAAAAATACTGGATGTACATTTAATGATAATTGACCCCGACAGGTATATTAAAACCTTTGCCGAACTGGGAAGTGATAATCTTACGGTGCACATTGAAGCCTGCAATCACCTGCATCGCACGGTACATGCTATTCAACAAGAAGGTATGAAAGCAGGAGTTGCTCTAAACCCACATACTTCCATTAATCTATTGGAAGATATTATCCAAGACGTTGATTTGGTTTGCGTGATGAGTGTTAACCCTGGTTTTGGAGGACAATCCTTCATTGAAAACACATATAATAAGGTTAGTGATCTAAAAAATCTGATTGAAAAGAAAAATTCAAACACACTTATTGAAATTGATGGTGGGGTAACTACAACAAATGCCAAAAGATTAGTGAATGCAGGAGCTGATGTATTGGTTGCTGGTAGTTTTGTTTTTGGAAGTGAAGACCCCGCAGCTACCATATCGGCCCTTAAAGACGAAATTTCATGATGCAGGATTATGACTTGGTTATAATAGGTGGAGGGCCCATAGGTATTGCATGTGGTTTGGAGGCCAAAAAAAAGGGGCTCTCTTACATTATTATTGAAAAAGGCACTATTGTCAATTCCCTTTTCAATTACCCTATTAATATGCAGTTTTTCTCTTCCTCCGAAAAGCTGGAAATTGATGACATTCCTTTCATTAGTAAAGAGGCCAAGCCCAAACGGAATGAGGCTCTGGAGTATTATCGTAGAATCGTCACTTCTAACCAACTCAATATTCATTTGTTTGAGATTGTTAATGAGGTAGAGAAATATGATGATTCTTTTGCAATACATACATCCAAAAACAGCTATACAAGCAAAAACATCATTGTAGCCACGGGATTTTATGATTTGCCGAATAAAATCAATGTGCCCGGAGAAGATTTGCCCAAAGTTTCCCATTACTACAAAGACCCACATTTTTATGCAAGTCAAAAATTGGCAGTGGTAGGAGCAAGCAATTCAGCTATTGATGCAGCGCTTGAATGTTATAGGAAGGGAGCCGATGTAACTTTGATTATTCGAGGTCCTGAGGTTGGTCAGCGAGTAAAGTATTGGGTTAGACCAGATATCATCAATCGCATAGAAGAGGGAAGTATCAAGGCCTATTACAATTCTACAGTAAAAGAAATTCTTGATGGGGAGCTTATTTTGGATACCCCGGAGGGAGTTATCAATTTACCAAATGATTTTGTTCTCGGCTTGACCGGGTATATGCCCAATTTTGAGTTTTTGGAACAGCTTGGCATCCAACTTTCCAATGATGAAAAAAGACTGCCTCAATACAATCCTGATACCATGGAAACAAATGTTGAGGGGCTTTATTTGGCAGGTGTCATATGTGGAGGTATGGAAACCCATAAATGGTTCATTGAGAATTCAAGAATCCATGCCAAAATCATCATACAATCGATTTTGGAAAAAATGCAATTGGTTCCAAGGGCTTGATTCTGAAAAAGTAAGACCATAAATCCGTATTTTTAGAGGACAACCTTAAACCATTAGTATGGACATGGCCATGCAGCTGCATTTGGCAGCACAGTACCTTGCCACAACAGCAATCAGTTTTTTGGATAAAAAAGAGGATGACAGTCACACCAACTTGGCCTTTTCCAACACGGAAAAGAGTCTTGAAACATGGCCTTTGGGCCAGAAAGGGACCAAGCTTTGTTTGGACTATCCCAGTTTTTCCTTGAAGTGGGTATCTGGTGAACCAAAAACATTTGCACTTCATGGAAAATCACATGAAGAGGTGGTCAATTGGTTAAAAGAAGTCTCAGTCCATTTGGATTCTTCAAAAACCTATGAATACAAGCTTCATTATGATCTTCCTTATCAAATGGGTACGGATGAAACATTCCAGCATAACAATCCTGAAAAAGTGGAAAAGCTGGTTCAATTAAGAATACTGGGGAATACGGTCCTTTCCGAGGTCTTAAAAGAAAATCAATTGAGTTCTGACATTCGAATTTGGCCGCATCATTTTGACACTGGGGCTTTCTCACCTTTGGACGAGGATTCAGAAACAGCAGTGGGAATGGGACTCACCATTCCTGATTCACTCATGGATGATTATTATTTTTATATCAGCGGATATCAGGGTCACACAAGTTTGGACACTTCTAACTTCAAACCCTTAACCAAAGGACACTGGATGAATGATGGTTTTAAAGGAGCTGTATTACCCGTTTCGGATTGTACCAAAGAAGATGCCGTAACATTTTTCAATCAAGCTATTCAAGCGTATAAGCTGTAATTTTTATAATGTTTGGTTAGTTGATGTTATATATTGGATTTTGTGCCATATATTTTTTTATGGTCTCCGGATTCATGTAACGTTGGTTCGTTTCAGGGACATTCCCCGTTTCCAAGGCCTGCGTAGCACCCTTCCATTCAATAATTCCCAGTGCTTTGCGAACAAAACTACTCCAATCCAATAATTGATATCCCAATCCTTGGGTAACGGCTCGCTTATCGGTTTCAAACTCAAATCTGTCAACAAAAGAGGGCTTTCCAAGTTTGAATCCAAGTCCTATCAATTGAAAACTAGTTTGTGCCCTATAGTCTAAGATATGTGCAATCTCGTGTCCCAATACTCCTATTTGCGCATTATATGGGAGCTGTGAGAATAAAATCGGTGCAAAACTCTCAGTAGTTTCCGAGCTGATTGTAATTACGTAGGTTCGCCATTTTTTAGGCAAAAAGACATGCATTATTCTGGGCCTTGAGGTCAATGGAGTCTTTCTCTTTTTGAATCGAAACTTGATTCGAGTATCCAGTAGTTGTGGATAAAAAGACAGGGCAGTTAGTACTTGAGTCTCTATTTCTTTTGGGAACTTTTTCTTCAAAGAATATTTCTCGTAATCGGAAGCCCGAAAATCTTTTGGAAGAAACTTCACTTTTGGAGTTTGGGTAAAAGCTGGACTACTTAAGCCCATAAAAAGAATGAGAAACAAAAAATTCAAATTCCTTTTCATGAAATAAAAACCTAAAGACCAAACATAAACTGAAGGGCAATGCTTGCGATAAAGTCCTGTGCCACCTCATCACCATCCGTAACAATATTGATTTCACGCCCAAATCCAAGGGTGAGACCAATTTGCGAAGAGGAATTTTTTATGGGGAGAAAGTAACCACCTTCCAAATAGGGTTGCAATACTAGAATATCCGTTGTACCAGAAATTGGGTTGTCTGCTGGTCCAACATCGGTCCAATCAATTTCCAAACTCCATAAATCCGTAATCAGTCCCGCCACAATCTTTCCAGTTTTTAATGGAAAATGCTTTCTAAACCCTATGGAGCCTCCAAAACCCTCTCCTTCTTCGGTCAGGTTTACATCGCTGAAGTCTTGTCTATCCGTAAAATTGGCTCCCAACCTAAACAAAAGTGAAGATTTTTCATTTAAATACGTCTCCAGATTTACAGTGGGAATAATTCCGGCAGGATAGGCTTGCACAGATATCCCGAGATAGGTGCCCTCATTTACTGGTGTTTTCTGGGCAGATACTGAAATCGCAGTTAAAATGAAGAAGGAAAATAAAAAAGCAAACTTCACTTTCATCTTAAATAGCCTTTATTTGTTGTTCTACAATATTGCTATCCTTCAGCATAGCCCTGCCGTCTTTGAAACTAAGATAGGTGTATCCCTTTTTGTGATTCATGATACTGATATCATTCATCATTTTCCAATGCCTGAAAATTTCCCTCCATGCAAAGAAAACCGAATGCTTTGGGTCATAAATATGAGTCGGCTCCCCTCCTGCTCCATTAATTTCTATAATGCTGAATTTTTCGCCCCTGCTCAATTCTTCAAATGAATTATATAGTACATCCAAACGTCCATAATGAAAGCCTTCCACTTTGGAACAAACTCCATCTATGGTTTCCAAAAGTTCGTCATTGAGCAAGTAGGTAACATCCCTAAATTCTGCACCTCGGGTATGGCTCCCGAAGGGAACCAAAATGAATTCTTTCCCAGGGTCTAAAACCACATTCAGTTTGAAACCATATTTTTTTTGTAGTGTTTTTAGCTGAAAATGACTACGCGGGTTTTGTTTTATTAACTGTAAAATTGAGCTTTTTCCGTCACCAACGACCGATAAAAACTTCTTGGATACCATACCGGTTATCCTTCCCTTTTCTTCTCCCGGTTTTCTTACATAAAAAATGCCCAATTCGTTTTGGTAGGGAATCAATTCTTGCACCAAGAAATCATCATGCATTCGCAAGAAGTAATTTCGAAATTCTTCTTTGTTCTTGATTTTATCCACACCAAAGGATTTCATTCCAATGTCAGGCTTTACGATAAAAGGATATGAAATACGGGACGAAAACACTTTGTTCAAAGCATTTTCCAAATTCTCTTGTTTTGAAATGTATACCGTATTTGGGTAGTTGCCTGGTGGAATCAAATCGTAAATCTGCATTTTGGATTCCATGGCCATTCCTCCATTTTTCATGGTCGGGTTAGCAGCATTGAAAAAGAAAAAGGAACGTGCCTTCAAAGAGAAGTACAGCCAAACCGGAAACATAGGATAATAGACCAAGGGGAAAGGCCAATACTCCCAATGCGTCCATTTATACAATTTTAGCTGCCAGTTTTTCATTTTAATGGAGGGTTAACTGGTCTGTATTAAATGATATAATTGATTTCTTGTCATTCAAAAGGTCAAAATGCCCCAAGGAAATATCATCTTCTTTCAAAACGGCTTGAGTCACACTGAACGTTTTCAAGCCAGTCTTACGGTCTATGATAAAGCCATTTTCAAAATCTGAATGATTGTTGGAATGGAAATCGACCACATCCTCAGGATTAACATCTGAAGCATTCCCCATAAAATTGGAAAAAAGCGATTCTCGATGTCGTATCACTTCTTCATCATAAAGGGTCGCCGAAGACCAAATATAGTTTTCCGAATTACTTAAAGGTTTTCTATGCCGTTTGTTTTCATCCCAACGCATCTCCAATAATCGTCCTTGTTGGAACAGCACTACGGTAAATGGTTCTATCCCTTCCAAATCAATTTCATCAAGGTACTTTTCCGGTGATTCCTTTGACATGATGTCCAAAAGAACCAAACCCCTACTTTTTCTATAGTTCCCCAATGGTTTATGTCTCTTGAAAGCTCCATTTAACAACACCCCTACATGACCCATTTCATTAATGGCAAACCAAGTTCCTCCCGCTTTGGGGTCTTTTGGAAACAAAAGGTCAATCCCATTAACAATCTCCCGTTTTGGCTCAAAAGCGGTGGGGCGCGAAATGTGTTCGTCCCTATTTGAAGTAATATAATAATTTCCCTTATTTGCTATGAAGCTTACTGTGCACATACCTTTCTATATTGCATAGTTGATGGTGCCACACCAAATGATTCGGGCAAATCCAGCTCTGTAAAGTGTTGAATTCCAACCTTTATAAGAGCATGGTGATGAATGGCATGTTCCAAATTATACATCACTTCGCGATAATAGTTGGAATCCAAAGTGTTTTCTTCACCACCCAATTCGTAAGTAACCTTTAAAGGTCTATTTGGTTTTTCCAACTGTTCTTGAATGATTTCCAGTTGCTCAATAGCAAATACAACCTCATTTTCAATTCTTGGATTACGCTCCCTTCTATCATATGAAACATCCTCCGTTTCATAGCCATTGATGAGGCATAAATAGAGCTCAATAACATGTCTTGTATGTTGTCCTATACTGGAATTGGAGAGTGTTGCACAAGGAGAATTATAACAATCCGCTGGGAGTTGTTGCAATATATGTTTGAATTGTTCTAAAGTGTTTAATGATGAAATGAACATGGAGGTTTATTGTAATTTAAGGTTAAGGTGTTTTTTAATCAACAAGAACGTAAGATAAAATGAAAATCCCAGATATAACAGCCCCATAAAAAGATTGGTCACTTTGCTATAGTCTTGATAATTGCTGAATACATATTTACCCAGAAAAATAAAAATCAGAAGTGCAATAATGGAACCTACCCCTATACCCCACATATAAAATGAATACGATTTACCAGAGCGTTCCAAAATCCCTTTGGTAGACAAAACCTTGGTCCATGTCATCCAAAAAGGAAAATGCAATGGGTTAAGGGCGCTCAATAACAATCCCAAGACAAATGAAGAACCTATTTCAGGAAGTGCAGTAAATTGTGGTCCTGCTTCAGAAACTTGACCGGCATCTATAAAACTGAGTATCGCCAAATACAGAAGCAATAGTATTCCCAAAGGGAAGAGGTAGTTGCTGATTCTATCAGTCAATGTGAGCCTTTCATTTCCATAAATTGCTAAGCGTACCACTACAAGTTCCACCAAGACCACTGCAATGGCGAACCAAATAGCCGAAACAACACTTTGTGATGCAGCTATGTCAAATGCAGTCAAGTTTAAAGTCCCCAAGGGTAAAGCTCCCAAAAAACTTATTGAAAAACCTGAAAATAAAACCTTTAGACTTTTTCGCATCTAATACCCTTCTTGACTAAACATGGAGAAATTAAGAACTAATCTTCCGCTTGTACTACTATTTACTTTTAATTTTTTCCCAATTTACATCAGCTTTGGCCTGAAGCTTATCTGGCGACTCTTTTTCCCAAAGTTCCAAGGTGTTCGTTTTTCCCTTGTTGTAAAATAAGTACAATTTATTATCTCGTATCTCGTAGGTCTCGGGATTCACGCTCACCTTTTTACCAGAAACAGCTACTGCATAGGCACAATACCCTCCGTATTGAGGCACATACTTTTCAGGATTTGCTGTGAATTTATCCAAATTACTTTGAGATGAAAACTTATAGCTTACCTCATCAAACTTTGTGCTAAACTCAGTTTTACCTTCTACGGCTTTGTCCTCAAAATAAGAAACCACATCATACCCATTGGCGGCGTAGCCTTTTTTTGTGTTGTAATCAATGGATTGGGCGGAAACAATCAGTCCCATAACTAAAAACGCGAACGAAATAATATTTTTCATATCAGTAAATTGATGATTCTTTATTCAACTTTTTAATTTGGGAAACGTCAACACGTAAAATGTGCCAATCTCCCAGTTGTTCAGCCAATCCATTTAAGATTGAAGGTTGGCCTATATATGGTAGTATGTCTTTGTGAATAGGATTTCCTTTCAAATCAGTCAATAAAAAATAATCCGATATTGCATTTGGGTCATCGGAAACCAGCACTGGAGGGATACCACCAGAAATACAAAGTGCAGCACAACTCCTGTGAATTTTACCGTATCCAGGCTTCATAACTCCAAAATAACACTTGGGGTCAACTATCTCTCCTTCAACACTAATGGCACCCAATGATTCTGTAGAAATAGACTTCGTGGGTTTGGAATCCGTAAGACTTACTTTCTGGCTATCATCAATTTGTAAAAGAGTCTTGCCATTGTAATAAATCAAATTTCCTTCTATGGTAAGATGTTTGCCTTCCAGATCTCCTTCTTGATTACGTATATCCTTCAAATAAGGGTTTGGTCCAAATTTGCCAAAGCCCAAAAGCACCACATTCTTGTAGGTACCCTCAGTCAATTCTACCTGAAGCATGGGATAGGGCATTTCATGATAAACTCCTGAAACCTTGGTAGCAGAATCAAAATCAAAAGAACTGTTACTGGCCGTATTCTGAAAAATACCAAACAACAGAGCCCCCAAAATCAGAAACCCTATTCCGAATAGAACAAAGTTCTTCAGGCTTTTCTTGGTTAGAGTTCCCACAGAATCTTCCACATACCCGATATAAAACTCGTCTTTTTGTTTCATTTTAGATTTTTGCAGGTTTCACTTCAGTTCCTTCTGGCAAAGCTTCAGGGTTGATAAAAATCCATCCATTTTGCACTCTAAGCTGATAAGTCGCCACTTTTTCGGTAAAGGGAGGTGGTGACTGACCATTTTGAGGCAAATACTGGTATCCATGCCAAGGACAGGTAACGCATCCATCTACAATCTTGCCCTCTCCCAAAGGACCTCCTTGGTGTTTGCATACATTGTGGATGGCCGATAGTTTACCTTGATATTTGAAAATTGCCACACGTTCCTTATCTACGGTAAATATTTTAGCGCGGTTTTCCCGAATCTCATTTATTTCGCAGACCTTCAGCCAGCCTTCATTATCGACCTTTCCGTTTTCATTATCCATTTTGGCTTCCTTAAAAGCGGCTGTAAAATGAAGTCCTGAAACCAGAATAAATCCTGCCAACATTATTCCAATGGTTGGTAGGGATGGTTCTTGCTGAAAAGCCCCTAAAAAAACATGGAGTAGAATTAAGGCATAGGCCACGTAGACCATCATATGAAGTCCTTTCCAAATCTTCGGTGATAGGTTTTTCAAAAAGAAGTCATGACTCGTAGAGGCCATGAAGAATAAAATCAGCAATGCCAAAAATCCCAAAACCTGAAAAGGAAAATTGGTCAAGGAGCCATAGTCCAGGTTTGAAGTAAAAACAGAAACGATTGGATTTGTATTTCCCAAAGTATGAAACTGAATGATGGCAAAGGTTCCATGAATCAAAGCGGCTAAGAACATGCTTACTCCCAAATGCCTTCTATTATATAGAATAGGAAGAAATTGTGGATTTAAACGGCTGAGGGGGCCGATAATCAAAATGATGTGCAACATCAGGACTGCCAAAGAGCCAAAAGCCCTTATTATTAAAGTTTCCGCTGTTCCTTTGGGGTTCAGTAGTACGGTAAGTACTATGAACAATACCAAATACAATATCATGGACAAGGCAAAAACCTTGTCATACTTTTTCTTATGCTTGTTCCAAAGCACCAATTTATAGTCCAGTCCCATTAGAATTCCAATTTTAGAATTTGTTGGTTCTTCATTTCGTCCATCACTATAAAACCTTTGATAATTCCTGTACTGGGAAATGAGTAATTGCCTATTCCCTGTAATTGGCCAAGCACCGCACCTTTTTCTCCCTTCCCATTAATTTCGTATACCACCGAAGATGGAGCTCTTAAAGGGGACTTAAGCCAAATGTTGAGTAAATACTGCTCAGATGTATTGGATAGTACGACCTTCATTTCGGCATTCTCAATTTCCTCAACCACATTTCCTTTAACCTCAGCCATGTAAAGATTTTCTGATGAAGAGAAAAAGTCAAGGTTCTTTCCAGAAAGAAATAGGACAATCGCCAATGTGGGGGTCAGAATCATCCACATCCATTTATGTCTTGTTCGTAATCGATAATCCATTTCTTATTCTTTTTTATTTTGGAACAGACGCTTTATGAGAAAAGGCCACGTGGCCACTACACCAGGAAAAAGCAATAGTCTGACAACTTTTTTACTATTTCCCATTATGGGGTCGATTCGTTTTGCGAAAAGAATGAAGTAGAGTCCAAATAGAAATCCTGCCAAAAAGTAAATCTGGAGAATAATCAAAAATGTAAATATTGCTGTCTCCATATTAAATCAGATTTACATCTGTGATAACTTCCAAAACGGCAGGTCCGGGTTGTTCAAAAAGTGATTTCATTGTCTTCATAAGGTCTTCTTGTTTCTCCACACGTTTTCCCCAAGCGCCACAGGATACTGCAAAGTCAGCAAAGTTTGGGTTGGAAAGTGAAGTTTTCCATACATCAAACTCCCCAGCCCTTTGCTCCTTAGAAATTTTACCCAATTCATGATTGTTCAGAACTATAAGCTTCACTGGCATGTTATACTTTACCAAAGTGGTGATTTCAGCCAGGTATTGACATAAACCTCCATCACCGGCGACCGCCACCACCGGTCTGGAACTCCCAACAGCGGTCCATGCTCCAATTGAAGCGGGAAGTGCGAAACCTATGGAGCCCAAATAGCCAGACATTAGAAAATCGTGTTCTTTCGATTCAAAATACCTACCGAAAGAGTAGGCATTGTTGCCCACATCCACACACATTACCGCATCTTCCGGGGTAAGCTGGTTCATGGCATCAAAAACAGCTATGGAACTAACTCCATTATCCGATGTTTCCAATAATCGCTTCGCCTTTTCGCTTCTCCAAATCTTCCAGCGTTCAGCAATTTCGTCGGTTTGGTCAATGGTATCGATAGCATCTTCCAATTCCGAATCGAATATTTCCAGGGTTCTTGAAATTTCTCCCCAAACGGCTACTTCTACCTGATGGAACTTACTCAGGGCCAGGGGGTCAAAATCAACTTGGATTATGGGCTTTTTTGGAGTTATACCGGTATGATTGGAAAACGAAGCCCCAAAAACAATCAAAACATCTGATTCATTCATAAACCAAGAAGCAATGGGAGTGCCACTTCTACCCAAAACTCCTCCACCCAAAGGATGGTTATCCGGAATCAATCCTTTCCCTTTGAACGTTGTAACCACAGGAGCATTTAAACTTTCTGCAAATCTTATAATGGCCTTTTTGTGTGCCCTAGCTCCATGACCCATGATTATTACGGGCCGTTTTGATTTTCTTATAAGGTTTACGGCATCCTTCACGGATTCTTTTGGAGGTGCAATTTCCAGAGTAGTTATTCTTTTTTCAGGGGTTTGTGGTTTGGCATTAGGCTTGGCTTTTCGCTCTTGGACCTCATCCGGAAAGGTAAGATGTGATACATCACGTTTCAAAATCGCATGTTTAATGGCAAGTGACATCAATTCCCCGTGTTTGGAATCACTCTGTACCCTGTGATTAAATTCAGCTACACTACCAAAAGCCTGAACCAAGTCCACTTCTTGAAAGTTACCCGTACCCACTACTTGCGTTGCCACTTGACCGGTCAAGGCCAATAATGGAGCTCTATCCACCTTGGCATCCCACATACCAGTGAACATATTGGTTGCCCCGGGGCCCGCTATAGAGAAACAAGCTGCTGGTTTTCCAGTTAACTTTCCATAGGCTGAAGCTGCAAAAGCGGCCGCTCCTTCGTGACGGATTCCATAGAAGTTGAGTTTCCCCTTTTGTTCTTGACGTTTCATAGCATCCGCAAAACCCAGATTGGAATGTCCTACCATACCGAACACCTTTGTCACGCCCCAGTTTACCATGGTTTCCGCCATAATATCTGAAACTGTAGTTTCATGTTCGGCTTCTTCAGGCACTCCAACAAAGATGGCTTCTCCTTCTTCTTTTACCTCAAATGTTTCAATACCATCATCATAGCCTCCTGGAGGTAGTCCCGTACACGGATGGAAATCCCATCCATGCCATGGGCAACGTAGCATACCATTTTCAATGGACCCCTCTCCCAAAGGACCACCTTGATGCGGACATCTATTGTCCAGGGCAGAAAACTTACCTTCAAAATGAGTTAAGCAAATACCTTTATGTGCAGCAGTTACGGTTTTCACCCGACCTTCGGGAAGCTCTTTTTTGTTGTCGAGCACTTTGTACCAGATACGTTTTTTTTCGTCCATAGTAAAGTTTATTTTGATTGATGGTGTTGTATATTTTTGTTCTTGTTGGATAAGGAAAAGTTAATCAAACACCCAAGGGTAAAAAAGTGATCGTCCAACTCACTAACCACGTATTTGTATTCGGTGAAAAAGAGGAGTTTTCCTTTGGCATAGTGAAATCCCGCTCCAACATTCAACCCAAAAGCTCTTTCAACATGCTCTTCCTGAAATGAGGTGTTATTTTCCGTTTCCCTTTCTTCAGAATAGTTTAATCCCGAAAGAGGATAGAACCCTAAACCTCCACCCAAATCTAAAATATAATGAAGGTTTGCATTCGCTTCAAAAAAAGTGATTTCGCCATCTTCAATATCTCTTTTAAAAAATGATACTTCCGGACCGAAGCAAAAGTGATGATCTGTGGCATAGTATAATCGAGCATTCCAGCCTAGAGTCTCCAATTCAGAAGAATAGACCCCTGAAAGTCCGGGCATTATCGTAGGAGGCTCTACTTGAGCCTGTAAATGAAAACTTGACAGAATAAAAACCACAATAAAAAAGGCAAATCTTTGCATTTAATTTTATTTTAAAAGTTCTCTAACAAGCATTCAATTCTCAAACTAGGATTGAAGAGTAGGACCATGACGTAGGTAGCAGGATCTATTAAAGAACCCCTGCGTATTTGATTCCTGTCAACTCGTGCATTTCTTTGTTAAAGGTGGATAAATCATTATGGTTAAACTTGGTTACATCGTCATAACCACAAGAACGTGCTATAACCTTGATTAAATCATTGGTCGCCATAAAATAGTTGTGGAGTTGTTTGGCCGAAGCGTCTATAATCAACCTGCTTCGTAGATGTTCCTTTTGAGTGGCTATACCAACCGGGCAATTGTTGCTGCCGCAAGCCCTCATACCCAGACACCCTATGGCTTGAATTGCAGAATTGGATACTGCAATGGCGTCTGCTCCCATCATCATGGCCTTGGCGAAATCTTCGGCTATTCGAAGACCTCCGGTAATGACCAAAGACACATCCGTAACCCCAATTTTATCCAAATACTTTCGAGCACGGGCCAAAGCAGGTATGGTTGGTACATTTATATTATCCCGTAGGATGGTAGGCGCAGAACCGGTTCCCCCTCCTCGACCATCCAAAATGATATAGTCGACGCCTACATCCAAAGCAAATTGGATATCCTTTTCTATGTGACTTGCCGCAATCTTAAATCCTATGGGTATACCACCAGCACGTTCCCGGACTTTATCAGCGAATGCTTTAAAATCTTTTACCCCATGAAAATCAGGGAATGTGGCCGGACTAATAGCCGTTTGACCTTCTTCCAACCCTCTTACCTCAGCAATTTCCTTACTTACTTTATTTCCAGGAAGATGGCCTCCAGTTCCGGTTTTTGCCCCTTGTCCGCCTTTGAAATGAAATGCTTGAACGTTATCCAGTTTATCCCATGAAAACCCGAATTGAGCCGAAGCCAATTCGTAAAAATATTTGGAGTTATTCTTTTGTTCATCGGGTAACATCCCTCCTTCTCCCGAACAAATACCTGTCCCAGACATTTCCGCTCCTTTGGAGAGCGCAATTTTGGCCTCCCGCGACAGCGCACCAAAACTCATATCGCTTACAAAAAGCGGGATATCCAAAACCAAAGGCCTTTTAGCTTTAGGCCCAATGACCACTTTGGTGGCTACTTCTTCATGGTCCAATAAAGGACGGGTAGCCAATTGAGCTGGTAAAAACTGTATGTCACTCCATTTAGGCAATGTATTTCTGTCCACTCCCATAGAGGCGGAAAAACCGTGGTGCCCCAGATTCTTGAGACCATTTCTCGCCAATTCCTTGATATAACCGGTGTATGGCTCCGTATCCTCAGGATGGGTGTCCGCGTAGGTTCCCAAATAAACATCGCGGTCAAAAGGCTGAGGGTATTCTAGTTCGAAAGCTTCAATCTCATTTTTATCAATTTTTAAGGAGTCATCTTCAACGAATTCTTGAAACTTATGAAGTTGTTCTTCATTATTATACTCACTAATTCCAGTATCATAGCGATAATCCCAGCCATGGACCCCACATATCAGATTCTTTCCATCAATATGGCCATCAGCCAGCAATGCTCCTCTATGATGACAACGTCCATACAAAACTGAAATTCCAGTTTCGTGTTTGATGATTACTAAATCTGTGTTTTTGACTAAGGCGTAAAAAGGTTGTTTTTCCTTTAGCTCTGAAATCTTGGCGATTTCAATAAGGTTGTTTTGCATTATAAAGTTTGTTGTCAGGTTGTTAAGAGTTCAGTCGAACTCCACTTTTTAACATTACGCCTTAAGTTATGTTAAAAATCGGTTAGTGGCATCACTTTAATTAAAAAAGTCCAAAAGCGTATGCTAGTGGACCTAAATTAACTTTACCATATTGCGTAAGGCGGCAGATTTATCTTGGCGGAGGTCCTGTGGGCGGGCGGTCTCCCGGTGGCCCATATCGAAGAGCACCAGATAATATACGTTTTAACTTTTGCTTTTGTACATCATTACAGATTTTTTCAACTTCACTAAAATATCGGAATACTTCAATCTCTCTTGCTTTTGTCAATGTACCAATCTCTTCGGTAATAGAATCCAATTGTTCATACCCAAGGCTGCTATTCCCAAGTTCTGAAAAAAGCATTTGCTTTAAATCATTTAATTCAAAGTTAATTTCTCTCATTCTTCGATGGTGCTCTCTATCAAACTCCAAAAAGCTAGCAGTTTGGGTTTCATTAAAATTCAATTGTTCAGAAATAAACTCTCTTGGAGGTCTTTGCCTTTGGCTTGGCTTTTTTATCACTAAAAACAGTAATACACCGTTCATGACCATCAAAAAAACCAAAAAAATAATCAACAAGATATTCTTCTTCATCGCCTCCTAATTTAAAATAGAATCTTCCTGGGTTGACGAAATTCCATAGGCTTCAGCAAAAGTCTGTATTTTTTCCTTTTGGTTCGAACTGTTGTAGTAGTACAAAACCCCTAGATTAAGAAAAACAAAGGCCAGTAAGGCTGCAATTTGAAGTTTTGGAGTAAACCAGTTCAACACGGTTAGTACATCTTCTTGGTTATCAAGCTTACCAAGCTTGCTCAGCACCTTGTTCTTAAAAAAAGGAGGAGCACCGACAGATTCAATATCTGAAACTGATTCTATTAAATCATCCAGATGTTTCAAAGTATTTTTTTTATCATTCATAACTAATCATGGTGGTGTAGAGAATTAGATGTTCTTTTTTGCCAAAACTTGTGCTACCCACCCTCTTTTTTATAATATGTTGTTAAAATTTGTTTTAAGTTTTTCTTGGCCCTAAAAAGTAATGACTCAATTGAGGATATACTTTTTTGGGTAATCTCGCTTACTTCCTTATAGCTGAGGCCATCAATTTTATGAAGGGTAAAAACCACCTTTTGTGCCTCTGGCAACTGATCTATGGCCTTGAAAAGGGTTTCTTGCTGTTCTTTTCGTTCCAGTTGAACACCTGGGTGGTTAAACTCCGTAAAATATGCCGTTTTATCCATTGGCATTGAATTACCACTAAGTAATTGCATAAACCCAAACCTTTTTTTTGTGTTCCTTTTACGGATAAACTCCAAGCTTTTATTTACAGCAATTCGATAAATCCAAGTAGTTAGTTTAGAATTGCCCTTGAACTTGGAAACAGACTTATACACTTCAATAAAAACCTCTTGTGCAATATCTTCTGCATCTTCTGCATTGGGCACAAAGGACAAGCAAGTATTGAAAACCAGCTTTTGGTATTCATCCAAAAGTTTGGAATAGGCTTGTTGTTTTTGGGCCTTTAAATCTTCTAAAAACTGTTTTTCGTCCAAAAGAATACGTGAGAAAGTCAATCACAAAATAAGGGCAATTCAAAAAAAGTTGGTGTCCTGCACAAGTTTTTTTTGGAATTCACATCTAAACCTTCAAACAGAAATCGATAAACAATGAAAACAAACAAGCAATTTTTTTTCCTTGGACTTACCGCTATCGCAATGGTCTCATGCCAGATGAAAGCGCAATCCAACAATAATGAAAGGCAAAGAAGAGAACCTCCGAGTATTGACCAACTTTTCAAAGATTTGGATGCAGATGAAGATGGAAAACTATCAAAAGAAGAAGTAAAAGGTCCATTAAAGAATCATTTCGATGAGATTGACTTGAATGAAGACGGTTTTTTGACCCGAGAAGAGATGGAAAAAGCTCCAAAACCTGAAAGAAGGGGCAATAGAAATAGAGGCAATTAAACCATTAAAATGAATGTTATGAAAAGAAATCCAATTTTGATTATTTCTGGATTGATTGTTCTGATGATTATTGCATGTAGTTCCGATACCGATTCAGAGACCTTTGAGGATGAAACCTTTGGTGAAGATGACTATGGCGATGTAAGTCTGAGCGCAGCTTTTGCTGAATTCGACTCCAATGAAACCACAATTTATTTGGACGGTAGTAACGTTGTCATTGAAACAACTGGGTTCCCAAACCATGAGACGGTGTATTGGGGTGAAGCAAGCGATATGTACCTGGAAGAACCAGAAGTTGAACTAACACCGAGTATTATCCCCAACTTTGATGGCTCTGCCACCTTGGTAGTTTCTGCAAACCCAGAGTTGGCTTCAAGCAGTACTTCCACAAGTTTGGGGGCCATTGGTATTGCGGTAAGCGGGGCGGCCATTTTTAATGATCAAGAAGGTAACGGACCGCTAAGTGCTGCTGCGGCTAGTTTGGATTGGACTGGAGGCCATATTGGTCCGTCGGTATACCATTATCACCTAGAGCCCAAAGCGTGGTCTGATGATGACGATTCCTTAATTGGAATTCTAGCTGACGGTTTTTTCATCTATGGAAGAAAATGTAATTCCACAGGAGATTACCCAACTGATCTAGATGCTTCTGGCGGTCATGTGGGCATAACACAACATTCATCCGAGCCAGTATATCACTACCATATTGAAAACGAGTTGTATTTAAATCAATACTATGTCATTTTTCCAGGAGACTATCAAGGAACACCGAATAGTATCAATTAAATGGATTCCAGTATTTTTGTTGCTATTTGTTTTTCTGCTGGTTGGAAATACAAAAAATACCGTCCCAGATGCTAGAATAATTAAAAATGTTGAGGTTGAAAAAGAGCTCCTACAATTAAATAGGTTTGAAGGTAGGTGGTATCATGAGGGGGCTCCTTTTAACGGTTACTCGGTCAAGACTCATAAAAATGGACAAATTGCCGAAAAAACTGGTTTCATTTATGGAAAAAGGCAGGGACCATCTTTAAAATGGTATGAGGATGGCATGCTTTACAGTCAAAAGAACTATAACAATAATAGGCTTGAGGGAACTTCCAAAACCTGGTGGCCCAATGGACAACAGAGTACTGAATCCAATTATAGAAATAGGCAAAGACACGGTAAACAAATCAAATGGTATCCCAATGGACAGCTGGCTGGAATAACCCAATTTAATAAGGGCAAGGAAGAAGGATTGCAACAAGCTTGGTTGCAGACTGGTAAACTATATGCTAATTATGAAGCCAAAAACGGAAGATTTTTTGGCCTGAGACGTTCTAATCTATGTTATCAATTAAAAGATGAAGTGGTACAGAAGTAGTTTAGGTTTTATCGGATTATTTGCTTTTCTGGCTTGCACCCAGTCTAGAAAAAAAGAGAAAGTTAGTAGGGTAGCAACTTTACCTTATTACGTAGATGCATCATTTACACCAAAATGGATAAACCCAAAAAGTTTGGATACCCTCAAAATACACCAAGTACCTTCTTTTGAATTAATCAATCAATTAGGGGATAGTATTGATGAAAGAACCTTTAAAGATAAAATTTACGTGACTGATTTCTTTTTTACATCCTGCCCTGGAATTTGCCCGAAAATGACCAATAACATGCTATTGGTTCAAAAAGAATTTGAAGCAGATGAAGAAGTATTATTGCTGTCACATTCGGTTACTCCCGATTACGATTCCGTTCCTATCCTTAAGCACTATGCAGACACAAAAGGTGTAATTCCAAACAAGTGGCACCTAGTGACTGGGAAACGAAAGGATATATACAACCTTGGGCGCAATGGATATTTTGTGGAGGAAGATTTAGGTGTGCCCAAAGGAGAGGATGATTTTTTACATACTGAAAACTTCATTTTGATAGATAGGAACAAGCATATTCGAGGTATTTATAATGGTCTGAACAAAACAGCTATTGCCCAACTGATTGCAGATATCAAAACATTAAAAAAGGAAGAATAATGGCTTTAGGAGTTAAGCCATTGTTTAAACTCAGCAGCTCGGTTTTTGCTTATTATAATATCAACTTCTGAGTTGGGGTCTACTAAAATCTTTAGTTGGTTGTTCCCATATTTTATAATTTTACTGATTGCCGAAATAGCAACTATAAACTGTCGATTGGCTCTATAAAAGTGCGTCTCATCCAAATTGGAGAAAAGGTCATCCAAACTGGAGTTGGATGTGGATTGGCTTCCATCAAAACAAACTACATAGGTAATTGTACTCTCCATAAAAATGTAAGCAATATCATCTGTGGAAACCGGACGCAGTTCATTTCGAACATAGGTTAAAATACGCTTCTTCCCTTTATCTGTTTGGGTGTTTTGCGCTTCTGGAGTGGTCTCAATTACTCTTTGTTGATAATTATCCAAGTCCTTATTCAGTTTGGCAAGGTTTACCACCTCATCTTCCAGTTTTTGGTTCTTAGCCTCTAACTTTTTCTCGTAAGAGCTACCTATCAATCGTACCATTATCACGGAACACAGGACAATGGAGAAACCCATAATACTAAATATGGTATAGAACTTATTGCGGAGACTATCTATCTGCTCCGTTATTTTATCGGTATTGGCATGGGCCGCAATAATCCAATCAGAATTTGGCACTGGATTCAGATAAATGATTTCTGATTGCAGTTCATCTCCATCTTCAAAACTTCGAATACCTCCGAAGGTTCGTTTACTGGTAAGCAAATCATACAAATCTTCTGGACTCATTTCCCCATTAACAGAAGAAATGGAAGACTGGTCGGGGTTTACTTGTTGTCCTACCTGCGTAATATCTGGATGGCAAACCTCTCTTCCTGACCAATCAAACATGCAGATAAAACCATTCTCCGTATTCGTGTTTTCAATGCTTTCTTGTACGTTTTCTATAATGGTCTCCTTATCCACCCCATTTTCCAATTGAAAACCAATCAATTTTGCCACTTCGTTCGCCTCCCTCTTACTGGCCTCCAATTGGGCCTCAAGAAGTTGACTTGCACTTACTTTGATAAAAGACTGGACGGATACTCCAGCGATTAGTATAAAAATAGCCGTAATGGCCAAAAACGTAAAAAAATAAAGTCGGTCTTTACGCATGGTTGAGGTAGAAAATTTTAAGCGACTAAGATAAGAGATAAGTTTCTCATAAACCTCACAATATATTTAGCCAAATAAGTTCCCTTTTATTCCTTTTTAAATCCAAATTTTCCCTCTCACCAACATTTTGTTCTCTAAACCCCTTGATATGGAATTGTTTTGGGCAAACAAAAAACTTAAGTCCAATTCTAAATTCCAACAGATGAAAAACGTAATTAAATTCTTTTTACCTCTGGTATCACTTCTAGTATTTAGCTGCGCAAACGACAGTGAAAGTGATTTGCTGGACCCTATTCCAGAAAGTGTGGATGATGTCAATGATGATGAAATCGTTGACGCGGTCACATTCACTACGGACATCCAACCCATTATTGTCAACAATTGTCAAGGATGCCATTCAAGTCCACCTAGAAACGGTGCTCCTTTCCCTCTAGTCACCTTTCAACAAGTGAGTTCCAGAAATGGTGGCGTACTACGTACAGTTTCATTGCAGACTGGGCAACCAGATGCTATGCCACCCGCAGGGAGAATCCCTCAAGCATCAATCGACCTGATCAATCAATGGATTGAGGACGGATTGATAGAGTAAAAAGCTTAATCCAAAATTAAACACCAATGAAAAATCTTAAAAACACACTATTTCTAGTATTTGCAATTTCAATGCTTGGCTGTTATTCAGTTAATGCTCAAAGCAAATACATTGACAAAAAAGCGAAAATTGTATTTGAAGCTTCAGAGAAACTCTTTGAAGAAGTAAAGGCGCAAACTGAATCCGCTACCGCAATCTTCGATTCTGAAACCAATCAAATTGCCTCATTGGCCTTGGTAAAGGGATTTCGATTTAAAAATTCATTGATGCAAGAGCATTTCAATGAGAACTATATCGAATCCGACACCTATCCCAAGGCTACTTTCAAAGGTAAACTCATAGACTTTGATGCCTCAGAGCTTTCAGAATCGCCTTCACAAGTATCTGTGGATGGGAAAATGAAATTGCATGGAAAGGAAAAAGACATTCGTACAGATTTATCGATTTATAAAAAGGACGGTTCCATTGTGATGGAAGGAGGCTTCAAAGTCAAACCCGAAGACTTTGATATCAGTATTCCCAAAATTGTACGAAACAAAATAGCCAAAGAAGTATTGGTGCATATCAACTTTAACCTCATCAAAAAATGAAAGCTAAGAAACGTATTGCTATTGTTTTATCCGGGATTCTTCTAGTTGTGGTATTTGCATTTTTAGCTCTCAACTACATGTACAAACCTCACAGAAACATTGCTGAAGAAAGCGTTGCCAGCTCCTTGTCGGCTATAGAAATTCATGAAAAGTTTGCCAATCCAAATATTTCTCTAGAAAACCTAGCAGATAAGATAGTGGAAGTGAATGGGTCCATAACCGAGATAGAACAGACACACACCATATTCATTGATAACAAAGTACAGGTAGACTTTGATACGCTTCAGCAAGTGAAAGGGGTATTCGACAACGGGTCCAACATCACCATAAAGGGTCGCTGTGTAGGATTTGACGACCTGCTTGAAATAGTAAAAATAGATCAGGCCATCCTTATCAAGAACCAATAAAAACAAACAAAATGAAAACAATTTATATCATCATATTCCTAATACCCTTATTAGGATTTACACAAGACGACCTTCTGTCTGAAATAGACAACAAAGAGGTCAACGATTATGAAAGCGCAGCATTTAAGGGGCTTAAAATTGTAAACTTTGAGTCCACCAAAATGGTATCAAAAAAGGAACTATACTTTGTGGTTTCCCATAGATTTGGTTCCATTAAACCTGGCTTTGAAGATTTCTTTGGGTTGGACCAAGCAGTTACACGTCTCAATTTTATCTATGGTATTTCTGATGCCATAAACATCGGAGTTTCCCGTAGTTCTTTTCTGAAAACCTATGAAAGCTCCCTAAAACTTAGGTTGATACGGCAAAAGAAGAAAGGCTCACCATTTACGTTTGTGGGGTTCGGAACCCTATTGATAAATGGCGCGCTGGATGATGCCAACTTGCCGGGTCTTGAGTTTAAAAATCGTTTGGGGTACACCGCACAGCTCCTAATAGCAAAAAAGTTCAGTAAAAACTTCTCTCTGGAGCTGATTCCTACTTTTTTCCATGACAACTTGGTCCAATTGGATGAGCAAGAGAACTCCCAATATGCCATTGGATTTGGTGGTAGACATAAAATCTCGAAAAGGGTGTCACTTAATGTGGACTATGGACTGCATTTAAATAGAGCTTCAAACTCTCCTTTTAATAATCCGCTTTCAGTAGGTTTTGATATTGAAACGGGAGGTCACGTTTTCCAATTGCATTTTACAAATGCTCAGCCAATGAATACCAATGGTTTTCTTGGACAGGCAACGGGCAATTGGTCAGAGGGTGATATTTTCTTCGGATTCAATCTTTCAAGGGTATTCTAAAAGACAGAGATATGAAAACCAATGTTGCGAGAATACCGGTACAAAGAGCATTCTGTAATCGATGCTCCATTAAAATAAAAGACGCTCTACTGAACATAAAGGACATCACGAATGTAAACCTATATCCCATGGAATCGCTGATTGTATTTAATTTCATTCGGGCAAATGAGATTTCAAAAGCCTTAAATGTACTCACAGAATTGGGTTGCCCCGAAGAAGGTGAGAAAGTTACAGACGATTTAAACGTCACGTTTTGCAACTGCGAGAGAGTTCAGGTTCAGAATCAAAATCATATAACAAAACATTAACCGAAAGATGAATGGTTATTGAAAGATTACCATAATGGTATTCCCTTTTAAAGCCAAATATTCCCTTTCACCAACATTTATAATACTATAAAGCCCCTGTGGTGGTTGCTTTGTAGCCGTAATTCATTAAACCTTAAAAACAATCAAAATGAAAAAGTATGTATGTATTGCCGCATTGCTCGTCATGGCATGGAGTTGTTCCGAAGATGACACTGAAATAATAATAGACGATCCTGTGGTGGATAATCCAACTCCCCCAGACCCAACTGGAAGTGCTTCGGTAGTAATTAACGAAGTAGCTTATTTGGAAGGTTCTGTTGAACTCTTTAATAATGGAGACATTAATGTCGATTTGAGCGATTATTTCCTATGTCTTGGCCCAGGTACTTATCGAAGAATTGGTGATTTAGAAACCGAAGGAAACGTTGATTTAGGTCCTGGAGAATACTTGGTAATTGGTTACGATATGCCCAATGAAGAAGGCGGAATAGGTCTATATGCGAACAATGATGGGTTCGGAGACGCTGCCAACATCCGAAGCTTTGTGCAATGGGGAGCCGCTGGAAGTCCTAGGGAGAATGTGGCCGTTGAAGCCAATCTCTGGACGGAGGGAGAATATATAGAAGTTGTTGAAGATGCTGATAACAGTATAGCTTATGACGGTGAAGGAATCAGTGCTACAGATTGGTCAGAAACCACGACTACTACGTTAGGAGCTGAAAATGAGTTCAACGCTCCCGTTCAAAATGCTTCAATAATTTTGAACGAGGTTGCTTATTTAGGAAACTACATCGAACTATACAATAATGGGGACATCGACGTAGATGTAAGCGATTACTTCCTATGTCTTGGCCCAGGGACCTACAGAAGAATTGGAGATCTTCAAACAGAAGGTGATGTAAACATGACTCCTGGTTCTTTCTTGAGCATCGCTTATGAAATGCCCAATGCCGAAGGTGGCATAGGTCTATATGCAAACAATGATGGGTTTGGAGACGCTGCCAATATCCGAAGCTTTGTACAATGGGGTGCTGCTGGAAGTCCTAGGGAAAATGTTGCTGTGGCCGCCAATATCTGGACAGAAGGAGAGTACGTAGAAGTTGTAGGTAACGAGGACAATAGCATTGCCTATGATGGTGAAGGTTTTAGCGCTTCAGATTGGTCAGAGACCTCCGAAACTACCTTTGGTGCTGCCAATATTTTTGCAGCTGTTGCAGTAAGATCTATTGTAATCAATGAGTTGGAATACTTAGTCGATGATCTTATAGAGCTTTATAACAACGGAACAGAAACGGTTGATCTATCCAACTATTGGATGTGCCTTGGTCCTGGTCAATACTTTAGAGTTGGGGATGCAAGTACTACGGAAATTGTAAGTGGTAACGTAAACCTGGCACCCGGCGAGTTCTTGGTTATCTCTCCCGTTACTCTTGAAGTATCAAATGAGGCAGGTGGACTTGGTCTGTATGCCAACAATGATGGGTTTGGAAATGCGGCTAACATCCGAAGCTTTGTGCAATGGGGTGCTGCTGGAAATGCACGTGAATCTGTTGCAGTAGAAGCAGGTATTTGGAATGCTGATGGATTTGTGCCCAATGTTCCCTTTGGTTCAAGTATAGCCTATGATGGTGAAGGCTTTACATCCAATGATTGGGAAGGGACTTCTACCCAAACTTTTGGAAATGCCAATATATTCAGAGAGCCATTAGTAAATCGATCAGTAATCATTAACGAGGTGGAATACCTAATAGATGACGAGATCGAACTATACAACAACGGTAACATAGCTGTAGATCTTTCCAACTATTGGATGTGCCTTGGCCCAGGTATGTATTTCAGAATCGGTGATGCTGCTGCTACAGATATTGTAAGTGGTAACGTAAGCTTGAATCCGGGTGAGTTTTTGGTCATATCTCCAGTGGTTCTTTCCGCTCCCGATGATGCCGGCGGTCTTGGTCTCTATGCAAACAATGATGGGTTTGGAAATGCGGCTAACATCCGAAGCTTTGTGCAATGGGGCGCTGCTGGCAATGCAAGAGAGTCTGTTGCTGTAGAAGCTGGTATCTGGAATGCCGGTGGATTTGTACCCAGAGTGGAAGCTGGTTCAAGCATCGCTTATGATGGTGAGGGATTCACTTCCGACGATTGGAATCAAGACAGCACTCCAACACTTGGATTTTCAAATGAACTTATAGTTAAGCGATAATCCTTAATAAATATCCATACCAAAAAAACAGTACATCATGAATAAAGTAAAGTTCACAGCAACTATTCTGTTAAAGACCATGGCCTTAGTGTTACTGACTTCCGTATTCTCATGCGATGACGACTACGATGACGATTATGAGAATATTGACGAGTCAACACCCCAAGAGGGCTTGGTTCATTACGAAAGGGAAATGAATTGCTATGTTTAAAATTAGTTTTCCAGTTTAGTTGTTTACTGCCCACAGGAGTTTATATCCTTAGAGATGTCGCTTCTGTGGGCTATTTTTGTATAGCTAATGTTCTAAAAGCATTTTGCAAACTATTGATGAAGTAGAATGACGTTAAGAAAAAGCCTCATATTTTTTATAATTCTAATAGTGGGTTTGTTTTTGTTGCGCTATCTAAATGATACCATACAAAAAGAGTCCAATGAAAATGACATTTCCACCGAGGCTGAACTATACGTTACATCCGAAGATTTAGTGGCTTCCTTTCTATCCAACGAAGAACAAGCCAATGCTATGTATGTTGAAAAAACTATAGAGGTAGAAGGCATTGTAAAGGAAGTTACTTTTTTGAACAATAGATATACTGTATTATTGCAAGGCAGTGGAGAATACATGTGCATTATGTGCGATATGAAAGAAGATCAGGTGGTACAGGCGCAAACACTGTCCAGAGGTGATTCTGTTGTTCTCAAAGGTATTTGCAAAGGTTTTTTAATGGATGCTATTTTATTGAATTGCGTATTGGTAAAAAAAACAAATGAATAGATTTCTTTTACTTTTAACCTTATCCCTATGCCAACTCTGTCTAGGACAGTCTGGGGAACGACTCATCACCAAACAGGGTCAGGTGAGCTTTTTTTCACACACTTCTGTGGAAGATATTGAAGCTACAAATAATCAGGTACTGAGTATTGTGGATTTTTCTTCACAACACGTAGCCATAAGCATGCTTATGCGAGCTTTTGTCTTTAAAAAGGCACTCATGCAGGAACACTTTAACGAAAGTTATATTGAATCTGATATTTATCCGAAATGCTCCTTTGAGGGTAAAATTCTTGATCTAGAACGGCCATTACCTCAAGAACAAACCAAACTCATTAAAGGCAATATTACCATTCACGGGGTTTCCAAAGAATTGGAGATAAAGACAAAAATTGAAAACAACCAAGATAAAATCAGTTTTTCCGGGACCTTCAACTTAACGGTAGCCGATTTCAGAATCAAAATTCCTCCCATCGTTGCAGGAAATATTTCAAAGACCATAGAAGTTAATTTTAGTTTTGAAGAATATCTGCCCTATGAAAATTAAGATACATCCATTGGTCCTGTTGTTTTCTTTGGTAATGTTCAATTTAGGTCATTCCCAAAGTTTATTGGAATCCTTAGAGAAGGAGCATGAAGAAGCCAGTTTTCCTGTGCAAGCAACTTTCAAAGCTACACGAATTGGATTGGGGCAATCTGTAGAAACCCGAAACCAAGGTGGTCTAGAAATCTCTGCCAACACACGATTTTGGAATATTCCAGAAGATACAGAGGCCTTTGTTGCCGATAGGGTCACCTCACGGTTTGGTGCCTCATATGCTTTCACGGATAGATTCACCCTAGGAGCTGGGGTTACTACTTTTGATGGTATTTTTGATGCTTTTGGAAAGTATAGGTTGATTTATCAGAAAACCGGAAAAGGCTCTCCCATTTCCATTACACTTTTTCAGAATGCCAGCTTAAAAACCAATCCTGGAAGGTCAATAAATCAAACAGATTCCTTTTCTGAAAAGCTTTCTTTTGGAACCCAATTATTATTGGCAAGGAAATTCACACGGAATTTTTCCTTACAGCTTTCCCCAACTTTCATTCATAGAAATTCAGCTTTGAGTCCAGAAGACCCAACCAATCATTTTGCGCTGGGTTTCGGAGGTAGATATAGGATTGGAGGACATGTTTCCGTGACTTCAGAGTATTACTATTTGGCCAATCCCATTGAATCTTCAAATACGTTTGATGCATTTTCTTTGGGTGTGAATTGGGAGCTTACAGATTTGATGCTACAATTCTACATGACCAATTCCCATAATATTGCAGATGATGTTTTTATAACTCAAACAAGTAATAACTTCAATACGCGGGACGGTAATTTTTTCTTTGGTTTCAGTGCAACCATTCTTTTACACCTAAAGCAGAATAAGGTAAAAGGAGTGAAATAAAAAAGAGCTAGTTTTTATCTGCCTTTGCTCCTATCTGGTGATATAGATTTTCTGAGGAAAGAATAAAAGGTGCTCGCGAAGTGCGTTTCAACCATCTTTTGCTGATACTATCACTAAGATGCAAGCGGGCATCAATTCCCCTAAAGGTCGGATTTTCTTTCCACATGGGATGAGAGTCCCAATGACAATTTATGTAATGTACCGCCTTGATCACGTCTGCATTTTCCTCAATTGTATTGAAAAAGGGTAAGAACCATTCTTGCCAAGCTTCTTCAGCTTGTTTTGGATTACTTAACTGAGTTTCTTTGGTAACTCCCAAGGGTTCCCCACTACCTGAAATGGTTGGGGTGGCTTCTGCGATAAACACCGGCTTCCCTTTTCTTCTTGCAAATTCAAACATTTCAATTTCCTCCCACCTATTGAAGAAGGACACACCACACCAATCCACGTAGTCATCCCCGGGGTACCATTCTTCCAGTTGCTCTTGGTTGGAAAAATAACCTGTGGATTGCCAAACATAAGCCACATTGTCCACACCTCTTGCCCGAAGTTTGTCCACAATTCGCTTATAGGCTTGGATTGTGGCCTTTCTATCATAATGATTCCATGGGTCGCCATCAAACTCATAGGCAATTCTCAAGAATACAGGGCGATTGTTTATGGATAGCAAAAAGTTCCCCAACCGGTCTATGTATTTATCATGGGTCCCGTCCGCGATTTTTTCTTCATGGTTGACAAAACTCAACCCGATTGCCATAATCATATCGGAATAATCTGAATCCAAGTGCTGAATATGGGCATTATAATCATTATCACCCCAATCTGCATTCTCCCAAAGTCCATCCAATCCTTCAAGTCGCAGTCCAAAAGAATACTCTCCAGGACTTATATTGGTATATGTGGTCCATCCTGCTGGTTTTGGAAAATGATTCAAATACCCATTACCATACTCTTCCAACCCACCAACTGCTTCAAGTTCCTGGCCAACAAACAACAAAACTCCTTCTTTGGGTTCAAACTTTGCAATTGTCCTTGAGTCTTTTATTGAACTAAGTTCTTTAACCTCAGTATTTTGACAGAAACATGTGAAGGAAACCCAAAAGAGTACATGAAAAGCTTGTTTCATCATAAGAATATCGGTTCTTCAAGTTATGAATTGTAGAAGACAAAATGAAAACTTGATTGCCTTGACAACCCATATTCGCCAACAAAAGCGACCAGCAAAGCAAATCCAGAAGAATCCTATATACAAAATTTAATATCGTAGAAACCCTTTTGATAGCATAGCCTTTTTCAATTGATTGATTCAAAAATGATAAAATCGGACAGATTGAATCTGTCCGACCTTAATCCTTCATTTGCGAATATGCTATTCTTCAGCAAAATTGAATTTGTCTAGTCCCAAAAAATTGAGTCCGGTTTGGAAGCTGTCCGTTTATCTATCCTTCGATAGTTTGCGCCATGGCCGGGCTTTATTCCAGTACCGGAATAAAATCCAAAGAACATGGGCATTTTATAGCTTGATTTTGTTTTCATTCTGTGTTTATTGATTGGGTTACTATGTTGATTCACTTTTATGATTGATGATGGTTTGAACTATACATTTTTAGGTATTGAAGACTTTACGCCTTTTTTAGCCCGCTTTGTGAATGGAACAAGCATTGGCTTTTTAGCTTGATATGCTCTATACGTATCGCCAAATTCATTGACCAAATCCTTTTCTTCATAGCTGGTACCAATGACCACATAAACAGTAATGGCCATGGCAAAGGTTAGATGGGTTATGGACATGAGTGGTGTGGCCCACATACCCAATAGCATTCCGAAGTACAGGGGGTGACGAACATACTTGTAAAATGAAATAATTTTGAAATTCAATTGCGTATAAGGCTTGTTCTGCAACTCTAAAAACATTTGCCTTAGTCCAAACAAATCAAAATGATTGATTAAGAACGAACTGATAAACAAAATCGCCCACCCCATAAAGAACAGTGCATATAGTACATAGTACCCCATACTGTCCGGACCTATTTCCCAAATAGTACCGCCCAAGGGCTGCCAGTTATACACTAAATTGAAGAGCAACAATCCCGAAAACAATACAAAGGTGCTACGCTCAATGGGTCTGGGGAAATATTTTGCAAACAACTCCTTAAACCATTTTCTGGCCATAATACTGTGCTGCACCCCAAAAAGAGATATCAACATCAAATTGTATAGAATGGCAAATAGAGTTGACATTTGGGGTTCCCGGTCAATTCCTAGTCCAGGAATTAGGTTACCCACGGATGCAATCCAGAATAAAATGGATGCGAAGGCAATCGCATAGGCGATTACTGAATACAAAAACATGCTTACTTTTTTCATGACTATTAGATTTTTAATTCGGGGCAAACCTAGTCACGGTAAGGCTCTACAAAAGAAAAATGAATGGTTACAAAAGGGTTACACAGTCCTTTTATGGGGATTACAAATGGGTTACAAAAGTGACAAAATCATTTTTAAGTGATTCAAAATCAATTATTTAAAATAATCTTTAAAATGCGCGTAAAAATTCCGATAAATCATCCTCAGGAGATAGACCAAGCTTTTTTCTAAGCCTATTTCGACTCATTTTTACGGAAGCCGGGTTGATGTTTTGAAGTGTGGCAATCTGCTTGGTGTTCAAATCCAGCTTAATAAAAGAACACAAACGTACCTCAGTTTTGGTCAAGCCTTCAAACTTTTTGTGAAGTCTATTATAAAAAGAACTACTCAGTGCATCCACTTTTTGATAAAAGTCATCACTGTTTTTGTTCACCCATATCTTATTCTTTATTTCTTCTTCAAGAAGTTGGAGCTCCTTCAATCTTTTTCTTCCGGTGGCAGCTTTTAAGGAGTCTAATCTTACGGCCAAGGATTCAGCCCACTCTTGATTGTTCGAAATGTTCACTGCAAGTGTGGTCAAGTCCTTTTTCTTGAATTCTATTTCGGAATTCAACAATTCGTTCTCTACCTTCTTCAACTTTAGGTTTTGCCGGTGTTTCCAATAGAGAAATCCCAAAAATGAAATGATTCCCAAACTTATTAGCAGGGTGTAGTAAAACTTTGTGCTTTGTTTGTTCAAATTCCGCTCATAGGCCACTTGTTGTTCTGTTTGGAGTTTGTGATATTTGATGCTATCCGCTAGTTGCTTCTTTTCAAACTGATAATTCATCTCTGCCTTGGTGATTTCCTGTGCCTTTTCATCATTCAGCAATGAATCCTTAAGTACGGTCAATCTTTGATTGAAATCTAGGGCTTTTTTGTAGTTTGCCATTGCCTCATAGACTTTACTCAAACAATCACAAGCTAAACTTTGATAAATTAAGGCCCCTGAAGTTTCTGCCATTTGAAGCCCGAGCGAACAATCTTCTTTGGCAAGAGAGAACTTCTTCATTTCCCAGTAGTTTATACCACGGTATATCAAAGTGGTCGCTAGTCCATCATCATCTTGAATTTCTTTTTTAATTCGAACCCCATCGTTGAAAAGATTTAAAGCCTTATCATACTCCTTTAGTTTTGAATACTCTATGCCCAGATTGGCATAAGCCCTTGAAAGAGAACGTTTATCTCCAAGCTCTTCACTTATGGCCACACTTCTATCCAAATTCTGAATGGCCAACTTAGAGTTTTCCATAAGTGAATAAACCAGACCGATATTGTTATAGGCAGCAGGTAAGCGATTTCTCTGACCTTGTTTTTCCTTTATATCCAAGCTACGCTGATAGTAGTCCAAGGCTTCGGATGTATTTTTAAGGTCATGGTGCAAGTTTCCCAAATTGTTCAATGCTCTGGATATTGCACCGCTGTCCTGCACTTTTTCAGAAAGTTTTAGAGACTTTAAAAGATAATCTTGAGCTTGTGGATAATCGCCCATTTCGTAAAGAACCGTGCCAATATTACCCAATGAGGTTGCGATTGCCTTTTCATCTTCCAATTCCAACAGCAGTTCATGACTTGCAAAAAAGTATTCTTTGGCTTTAGCGAACTGCCCTTTTTCAGCATGCGTTATCCCAATCCATTTGTTGGCCAACGCTTCCCAATTCTTGTCCTTACTTTTTTTGGCTAAGGCCAAAACACCTTTTCCTGTGTGGCTAGCGCTATCCATGTTTATAGCCAATTGCATTCGCAGTAAAGCATAGCCGGCTTCAAAACGAAGAGAGTCGGTTTTTTTGGAATCTTCGAAAACAGTTTTTAGACTATCTATTTGTTTCTCTTGCCCGCTGGAAGCAAGTGCCAAACCAAAAAAAAGCAGCCCTACGGCAATATTTCGGTTCATTTGGTGGTCAGTTTTCCTATTAAATGTAAAAAAAATTACAAAAGACTGACCTAAGTGTTTAAAAACAAATAAGGTAGATTACAAATATGCAAACAGGAATGTATAAAGTTGTGGGCACTTCATTTTTGGATGGTGGAGTTTAAAACAACTCTTTTTCAATAGAATTCCAGTCTTCTTTAATTATACTATAGTACACATCATTCCTACTTTTTCCTTCCGAGTCCACATAGTTGTTCCTGAAGATGCCTTCTTTTGATGCACCAAGCTTTTCGATGGCCCTTTGCGAACGAATATTCTCTTGGTCCGCACTAAATTGAATCCTTCTAAACCCAATGTTTTCGAAACCAAATTTTAGGAGTGCATGCTTACATGCCTTATTCAATCCGGTACCTTGAAAATCTTTTCCATACCATGTCCAACCAATTTCACATTTTTGACTGGGAATATTCAAGTATCCATATCGCGTGCTCCCAGCAACTCGGTCGCTCATTTTATCTATGACTAAAAAAGGATAACATATGCCTTCCTTTTTTTGCTTTAGGGTACTTTGCAGATATGCTTCAAAATCAGATAATGTTCTAATGAACATGCCCATGTATCGCCAAATTTCATCATCAAAAATGATTTCTTTAAGTTCCTGGTTTCTTGGATGATTGAACGGTACGAGCTTGACCCTATCATTTTCCAGTTCTATTTGGGCCTTTAAGATTTCAGCATTCACTTATTACCAAATTTAGGGGGTTGTCAAATTCCAATGTTGTAATTCAATTAGATTTCCTTCAGGGTCTCTGGCGTAGACAAAAGTTATTTCGCCCATACCGTCTACTTTTTTCTTCGTTATTTCTCCAAAAGATTGGCCCCCATGTTTCACAACGTCTTCAAGAACCTGTTGCACATCACCCACCTCAAAGGCAATATGTCCAAATCCCCTTATATTGGGTAAAATTGCTTTTTGATTTCCAATGGTTTTGTATTGATAAATCTCCAAAGTAGGACCGTTTTCTCCATGCCCTGGAAGTAGCAAATGAGCCCCTTCCAACTGAGCATCTTTTAATCCTGTTCCCTTCTCAAGCCACTTACCGGATTGCTTTCGGATAGGAGGTACCAGACGGCACTTAAATGTTTTTATATAAAAGTCCGTTAGTCTTTTCCAATCTGTACTGACAATATTTGTATGGGCGTATCTTATCATTTCCATTCAAATTTCTTTAGAAGCTAAGAGCCATTTCGTTTTTAGAATCAACTTTACGCAATATTCGGAATAAATTCAGATTTAGTTTGGCCCATGAAAACGCATTTTAATTTTTAGAAGAACTATCAAGTTCTTCCAATAGCATTTTGGCCTTTTTGCCCACTTCCCCGTTAGTATCTAGAGTGATACTTTTACGCAGGGATTCCTTTGTCTTTTCCATATCTCCTGCTCTAAAATAAGCATCCGCCAAGTTTTTCCATGCATTTGCAGAAGTCGGAAACAATCGAGTAACAAAGGAAAAAACACCTATTCCAGCCTGAATTGCAGGCATTCTACCACTGCCCACCAAATGTAGACCTGCCTTACTAACTTCAGTTTCAAAATCAAAAAAATCATATCGCGGATCTTTTATCATTTCAGGAACTTCTTCATCCAACCTTTGTATTTCTCCCCTAACAAACAAATCAGTAATAAATCTCATAGGATTTGGTTTAAAGTTGGTATCTGAAAAAGCTAGAGCCGCATCAAGGATGGGGTCTCTATTTGTCGAATATTCCTCAAAACTCATGTCAATTGGAATAGCTGGTGCTAACCATTCCGCATTTTGCCATGCGGGCTTATCTTGCCACCAAGCAAATGATAAATAAACCGGCAGATTGGTATTCGGCAAAATTACAGGTCGACTATCTCCATAAAAATTAACATTCTCTGCGGTTGGCTCTCCCAAGAATATGACGTTAGCATAGTTATCTAGTTCATTTACCAGATTTTGGCAGGCAGAAAATGTTCTTCTACCAATGATAACAAAAAGGCTTCCAACTGCATTTATTTTCTTATTCTCGATGATTTTTGTGATAAGCGACCTGTTCTTAAAGTTGTTCCCACCTCCATTTAATCGAACATCCATAATCAATTTTTCAACATCATCTTTTTCAATAAAATCAAATAAGCGGGAATAAAAAGACTCCATACTCTCATTCGGATCGTCCTCAATTTGGCTAAGCCTAACGAATACTGCTTTTTCCTTAGACAAGTATTCAAAAAAATACATCTTATCCAGTTGTGTTAAATACAAAGGAGTGATGTTTTGAGCTCTCGCTTCTGACCAATTCTCATCTTGAAACACATAACCATAGTTGCGAGGTACCTGTTGGCCCGCCGACATCGCCTCAAATACTTTTCTTATGATTTTTCCATCCTTTTCAAGAGTGAACTCCACTGAACTTTTAAGGTTTTTAGTGATTTTTTGGGCGTGAAGAACTTCCATCACCGTTAGAAAATTTATACCTCTACTTTTGAAGAATTGCATATTCTCTGCACTAACCACAGGAAAAACCTTTTCCAAGGCTTCGGTTATTGGTATACCATTGATTTCAACAACTTTTGCTCCAACAACATCTTGATATTCCTTATGTACACCTTGCAAGTAAATCCCATCGGAAAACTGATATAGGTTCAAGGGTAAATGGTGAAACATGAAGGGTTCTGTATTAAATCCAACGGCCATGTGACCGTACTTAAACAGTCCTATGATTCGAGAAAACCCAACTATTATTTCGTGATTCTCCAAAGAGGGGATAGTATTGTACAACTTTTCAACCTCAGCATCAAAAGCTGTTCTTGTTGTTTTTACAAATAAGAAAGGGTAATCCTTATGTACTGTTTTTTGCAAAAACCTAAGGTCATTTTGCCAATCTTTAGCGGTTGGCATTTCTTGAGCCGTTAATGCCACGAATAGTAGCGTAAAAAATAGGATGCTTAGATGTTTCATGATTCGTTCAGTTTTATTCTTAATTGATTTTTGTTTTGGATTGCGTTGCGATTCAATCCTTTTTTTGATTGACCCTGTTTTTCAAAAAAGATGAAAAATAGTTTACCCCATACTTTATGGCCTCTTCATCCACTTTGAATTCCGAAGTATGGGGCAAAGCATGGATTCCTTTTTCTGTATTTGAAGCTCCCAAAAGAAACATGACCCCTGGCACTTCATATTGATAGCAAATAAAGTCTTCATTGGAATACGGTACCTGACCATAGAAGTGTTTAATATTTTTTTCACCATACAAATCCTTCAATATGGACAAGCTTTCTCCAGTCAACTTTGGGTCATTAATAACGGTTGGTCTCTCTGCTGTAAATGATGTCTTGATATAATGCTTTCCATATTCAGAATCCAGGACGTAATCCGTAATCTGTTTTGAAATCGAATCCAATCTTGCCGAGTCCGTTTCATAATAGGTACATTCGAATGAGGTAGTTTCATTTTCCGTGTAGGAAATAGTATTTGATTCTAAAATGAAATAATCATCATATATCGTGTTTGGGTTCATCAATCCAAATTCAGGATGGGTCAAATACTCTAGAGACCAAGGTTCACTGTTGGTTTTGTGACGAACAAATCGCTGTATTGTGTCTTGGAAGAAATCCTTGAAGCCTCCTTCGTCAATAGCATGGTCAAATGTCAGCTTGATTCTTCTCTGATACGCGAACAGTTCATTGGGTTTAGAACTGATGGTGCCCATTTCTGTGGGAAAAACATGAAGACCAAAAATCTCATCTGGCTGGATTTCTTCAAATAGCCCATTTTCAATCATTGCTTTTGCCCCTTTGAACGATTCTTCAGCAGGTTGGAAAATGAAGTATACGGTACCTTGGATATTGTCCTTACGTTTGGAAAGTACATTGGCAATGCCCAGACCTATAGTGGTATGCACGTCATGTCCGCAAATGTGGGCCACCTGAGGTTTAAAGTTTAGTTTATTGTCGAATACATGAAGGGCAGCATCCATATCGGCACGCCATGCAATTTTCTTGCCTTCTTTGGTCCCTTTCAAAATTCCAACCACGCCATACCCCCCAAAACCTGTTTTGACTTCTAAGCCTAAGTCCAATAAATAGTCCTCCACTATTTTGGACGTTCTCTTTTCTTTTCCTGAAAGCTCTGGATGGTCGTGCAAATCATTTCGTATGGCAACGAGTTCATCAAAAATCGTATCCGAGAGACAAATCATGTCCTCTTTATCCAGGCTATGTTCGGTTGGAACATTTGGAACAAGGGATAGAAGTAAACATAAAATAATGATAAGTTTAAGTTTCATCGTTACTGATTTAATAAGCGGTTGACAGTTTTTTTGCTCTGCTAAGAATCGGCCAAGAATGCCTGTGTTTTGAAATTACCTTCCAAAGAGAATTCAAAAATCAAAACATCGCGAAAAAGAGTGACGAATAGGTATTCTTGTTGATGAAGAAATATGAAGTGGGCCCAAATCGTAGATTTTAGGGCTGAACCAATAAAGAGGATTTTACGTTCTTGTAGTACGTATTGGATAAGGGAATCTCTAAATCATACCCAAAATTAATTTTAGCATTCTGTGAATTACCTTTTATCTGTTTTATGCTAGAAGTGTTTACGAGGTAAGACCTATGGCAATGCCTTAAAAACGGAACTTGTTCGTTAATTGCAGTTAAGGTATTTCTGAAAATGGTATGTTGTACGCCATTGTCTTCTTCATAAAAAATCTCGACGTAATTCTCTGATGATTTAACAAACAATAGCTTATGTTTTTGAATTTTGATTCTCTCACCCCTATTCGCACCAACTAACTCGATTTCCTTTAAAGACTCCGGAACATGTAATTTTCCGAACTTGTTCCTGAAATAAATAAAAAAGGGAAGCATAACCAACATTATGGGAATTATGGAGCTACGGAAAAACCAAAGTCCATGCTCAATGTATTCATTCACTCCATAATCCTGAATAAAGAAATCATTGAGAAAAACCTGATTGTAAAAATGAATGGGAATGCTAACCGTAATCACAAAAGAAATGAAAGCAGCCATTTCATGCTTGATTGTCCACCTAGTATTCAAGTGACGATACCACCACGTTTCCAACCGCGAATGGATTAAATAAAATAGGGATAATAGAACTCCAAAGCCTGCTAAAATCGGATACTTGTAACTTGATTCAAAGCGATCCGTATCAAAAGGTCCCAAAAAAATCATGATAAGTGCCAGTATGCAGCCTAGAACAAGGGCAATCAGTAGTTGATTTTTGTAGCTAGAATTAAAAGGATTCGCTTTGTCTAAAAATTTTATCATTAATAACTATGCTAAACCGCTGTTTGTAGATACACAATCCATTTTATGACATGATGAATATAATCTTTTATCGAAAAATGGTAAAAAAGCGGCACTTGTGCAAACAATCAATTCTTGACCGGAGAAGATTGGATATCCATACAATACTCTGCTTTGGAAATGGGTCAAACAAAAAAACGCTCAAGCAAGCTTGGCGTTTTTTCTTTTCGAACTATTGAATTGTGACCGCGGGAGGATTATTTTTTCTATACCAAATACAACTAAAGCATATATAAATCAATCACTTTAATTATTATTTACTTGTACTTATATGTATTTTGGTACAAATACATATTAGACATGTAGAGCAAATGTCGAGCAGATTTTTTTAAGATGAACTTCGTTTATCAACATTGTTGGCAATAATTTGGTTAATATTTTCCATCCAAAAATCTTTTTAAACCAGGTCCGTGTCCTTACTTTTGAAATGTTGTTTGTGTCAAGTTCCTGACAAAACATTAGGATAAAGTTTCCTGTACTTTATCCATATGATGGTGTCTGATTTAAGACATATTTTTGCTGGATGTGTACTTCAATTGTTATGTTACACCATCTAAAAAAGAAAAAGCCTCTAGGTTTCTAGGGGCTTTTTTAATAATTATAACTTAAAAAAATCCAAATTGCTTGGATAGTCAACCTAAATTCATAATATTGTCGCTTATAGAAATTAAAAACCCAGTGCTGCAACACTGGGAAACATTTAGAAAATTCTAATATGTTTTTTTTTCTGTGGGGTTGTATACTATTATTCAACAATTCCCCGTTTTAAGATTACCTAGTAACTTTAGTGGTAATCCGAACAGTACGAGTAATACGTATCCTTCTTGAAGGAATGGTTACTCTTCGTGTTCTTCTAATTGTCCTTGTTGCCATATGGCTTCTCAATTAGATGAAACATGTTGACGGTTGTTTTGAACCTGCCGTCTTCTCGGAAACTACTCCAGTACAGGTTATAAGAGGATATGTGTGTCCGCACATATCCTTTTGTTTTTTTAAGAAATAAGCCAACTTAATGGTTAACCCTTATTTACTTTTTTAGCCGGCAAGTTTTTGTTACATCTGCTGGATGCACTACAAAGTTTAGCAAATATTGCTTTCACTCAAAGCTTGTTTTAATAAATAGGGGTCAAAGTTTTTAACACAACTTGTTGAAATCTAGGCTCACAAGTGATGTTTGTTGGCTTTACCAAAACCTAAACCTGTACATAGCTTTTTGAAATTTCCAACATTTATAAGTGATAGAAGTGTCTTCTTCTTTAGTTATTTGATATTCTTTGGTAGCTCCGGTAAAACCAAAGTCCTATTCAAAGATTAAAAATCCAATACAGCAGTAGAATAAACCCGAGAAAACTAAAGCCGTATATCATCAGCCAAAGATTATCCTGCCATATCTTTTTGCTTCCAATATATTTATGAAACTGGGAATAAGCTGATTTGAAAAGTTTTCGCATTGACATAGGACAGACTCAGAAAGTTTTCTTGCTGTAGGTTAAAAACGCTCTTCCATTTTGAAATAGAAGAATAGAAAAAGTCCATCCAATGATTTGCATGAACCAATCCTCATAGAGTCCATGTTTAACAAACGGTGCGCCAGGCTCCAGTAACAAAAAGGCTGACTTTTTAATCAACGGCAATAAATCAGGAATAAGGAAAGCCCCTATTACAACCCCAAGAAGAACTTGAAACACTCCAAATATTCTATCAAAAATTTTATGCTTTTCAGACATTTATTTAAAAGTATCCATTTTCAATCATTCAAAAAAAACTTCATGGATGTATGTTACATAGTTATAATAAGCTGACAAATGTTAATTCTGTTTAACCTTACCCCCACATCTTAGACTCCTTCTAGTCGGGTCACTAAGATAAAATATGTTAAACTATGTATATCAGATATTTGTACTAAATGTATACCTGAAAAAGTACCGTTTTTCACGACCCTTGCTCGACAAGTTTATACCAAGTAAAAAATAAATATCAATTTTATGATTCAATATTTGCATTATACTACATTGAATATCAGTTTTTTATGCACTAAAAGTAGTCGTGCAAATGTCGAGCAAGCCCGATGTATTTTCTTACTAAGAAAAAAGGTAAGAAACTGATATACAGAATCTTACCTTTTGTTTAACGTGAATCGCTAGTGACCGCGGGAGGATTCGAACCCCCAACCCTCAGAGCCGAAATCTGATATTCTATCCAGTTGAACTACGCGGCCAATTTATGTTTGCTTTCATCCATCTCCTTCCAGCACCTGATTTGAAATATTTTTCTCTTTTCCTAGCTTCTATTCTAGTGCTAAATGACTCAACATGAATCACCTTCCAAGGTATGTATTTTGATGTATAGCTCGATTTTTTGTTATTATGCTCTATTATTCTTTTTTCAACATCTTCTGTCAATCCTACATACGTTTTGTCAAACTTAGAACTATATAGGATATATACGAAATACATATAACTACGTTATTCTATCCAGCCCGCCTTGCCTGACGCAAGTCGAGGCAGGTTGAACTACGCGGCCTTATTTTATTTATGAACTTAGTTTTGTTTTCACGATAGTGGAAATTGTTTTCCCATCAGCTTGTCCGGCCAATTCTTTGGAAACCATTCCCATTACCTTACCCATGTCTTGCATTCCTGTTGCACCAATGGAATCTATAGCTTTTACCACAGCTTTTTCTATATCTGCTTCGCTTAATTGTTCCGGTAAAAACTTCTCAATAATTGCAGCCTGAGCCAATTCTGGTTCGGCCAGGTCTTCTCTTCCTTGCTCGGTGAAAATGGTAGCACTATCTTTTCGTTGCTTTACCAGTTTTTGCACCAACTTAATTTCATCTGCTTCGGACAACCCTTGTGAAGCTCCTTTTTCTGTACTGGCCAACAATAACGCTGACTTGATAGCACGTAACGCCTCCAAAGCAACCGTATTCTTGGCCTTCATTGCGGCTTTCATCTCCGTCATTACTTGTTCCTGCAAACCCATCCTTATTCCATTTTGGGCTGCGAAGATAAAAAAATAAACCCGAAAGTTTCACAACTTCCGGGCTTAAGCTTTCCATATTAAATGGATGCTTTTTAAACACTACTAATCAACATTATCGTGCAAGAATGAGTTATTGGAACGCAATTGCATTTCATCATTGCTATCCTCACTCAACGTGGTCCTGGAGACTTTTTGCTCCGTAGGTGTGTCATTTAAATCAACCCCTTGTCTTTTGTAAGCGGGTTGTTTTTCAATTTCATCAATACTGTTTCTATTGTTTTGGAACTTATAGTTAAAGTTCTTCAGCTTTTTTCTTCGCTCGTCGGCTCGCTCCTTCAACAAATCATTAATAGAAGTGTTCATGGGGTCCTTACTGTTTTGAGGAGTATTTTCCGGCTCTGACTTTCCTTCAACTTCAAGCGTCTTTTTTTCAAAAACTAACTCGCTTTCCACCAGCTTAGGTTCATGGGTCTCAGCTACAGATTTTGCTCCTGTCAATTGGGTTTCCAATTCCATGTACTCTTCAAGGTTGTACCGTGTTTCTCCTTCTTTTTTGAATTCCAAAACCGGACTCACCTCTACGTACTCGTTAACCTCAACATCTTTAACATCACTGTCCAGGTCAAAAACTATAGTGTTTTCGGACTCTCCTTTCCCAGGTTCGTTGATTGGCATATCGAATGTAAGGGCAAACTGATCTTCTTCTTTCTCTGGAGAAACAACCTCAGGGTCCACTACTTCTATATTATTCAAGATTTTCTTGGCTTCAATAATGACAAAATCATCCTCTACATTCTCAGGTACGACTTCCTCATAGAACACGTTGAAATTTCTAAGGTACTTGGTAGTAGAAATCAAGTCCATGGCATTATTCTTTTCCATAGTCTGATTTTCGGCTTCATCTTCCATCTCAAGCGTATGCCTCACAACTGGCGTGGGCTCAACAACTTCAGCCTCTACTTGTATTTCTTGTACCGAAGTGGCTTGTGTGGTAAGTTCTTGCTCCGCAGTTTGCTCATCTTCCAGAGTATAGAATACTTTCTTTGTTTCGGTATTCACAATTTCATCCTGCTGATCCGCATGAAAACCCGTGGCTATAACCGTTACGGCTATCGCATCTCCCAAATCGTTATCTTCACCAACACCCATAATGATGTTAGCGCCATGACCTGCCTCTATCTGGATATAGTCATTAATTTCTCCAATTTCATCGATAGTAATTTCCTGCGTACCAGAGACTATGAGTAACAATACGTTTTTAGCCCCATTTATTTTGTTATCGTTCAATAATGGAGAGTCCAATGCTTTCATGATGGCTTCACCGGCTCTTGCCGAACCGGAAGCCATTGCAGACCCCATTATTGCGGTTCCACTATCGGATAAAACTGTTTTGGCATCCCGTAAGTCAATATTTTGGGTATAGTGATGGGTAATTACTTCGGCAATACCCCGAGCTGCAGTGGCTAAAACTTCATCAGCCTTGGAGAAGCCTGCTTTGAACCCAAGATTTCCATATACTTCCCTTAGCTTATTATTGTTGATAACAATCAAAGAATCTACATTGGCTCGTAATTTTTCTATTCCCAATTGTGCCTGTTTGTTTCGCATGGCACCTTCAAATTGAAATGGAATAGTAACAATACCAACAGTCAAGATATCCATCTCCCTGGCCAGTTTGGCGATTACGGGAGCTGCACCAGTACCTGTACCGCCACCCATACCGGCGGTTATAAAAGTCATTTTTGTAGTACTTTCCAACATGGCCTTGATATCTTCCATGCTTTCCAAAGCCGCCTGTTCACCAACTTCAGGATTGGCTCCAGCACCTAATCCTTCCGTTAGAGACACGCCCAACTGAATTTTATTGGGGACAGAACTGTTTTGCAATGCTTGTGCATCTGTGTTGCAGATAACAAAATCCACACCATTAATGCCCGCTTGGAACATGTGATTGATGGCATTGCTACCACCGCCTCCCACTCCAATTACTTTTATAACGTTGCTTTTGTTCTTAGGTAAATCAAAAGCTATGTTGTCAAATTCGGTGCTCTTACTCATGTCGTTCTTTGTATTGTTTATTTTTTGTTGCTCAATGGGGTTATCATTCCGCATTGTCCAAAAAGTCCTTCAACTTTTCAGACCATTTATCGAAAATAGATTTGCGCTCTTTAGTGTAGGTGCCAGAAGTATATGCTTCAGAAACTTCTTGCTCTACCAATACACGTTCTTCGTCCATGGATTCCTCTGTAATATCCATGTTCTTCTTCTGGCTCTCAATGGCATTCATCAACAATCCCACTGCCGTGGCATATAGTGGACTGGCAATTTCTTCATCGGAATCTCCAGCGAGATGTTCATTTGGGTATCCTATCCGTGTATCCATACCCGTTATATATTCCACCAATTGTTTTAGGTGTTTTAACTGACTTCCACCACCAGTCAATACGATGCCGGCAATCAGTTTTTTCTTTTGCTCTTCGTGGCCGTAGTTTTTGATTTCAACATATACTTGTTCAATAATCTCTACCACTCTAGCATGGATTATTTTAGAAAGGTTTTTTAAGGTGATTTCTTTGGGTTCCCTTCCTCTTAAACCTGGGATAGAAACAATTTCATTATCCTTGTTTTCACCAGGCCATGCCGAACCAAACTTCATCTTCAATAGCTCAGCTTGTTTTTCAATGATGGAACAGCCTTCTTTAATGTCTTCAGTAATCACATTTCCACCAAAAGGAATTACTGCAGTATGTCTGATAATCCCATCTTTGAAAATGGCCAAATCTGTGGTTCCGCCTCCTATATCTATGAGCGCCACTCCAGCTTCTTTTTCCTCTTGGCTTAAAACGGCATCAGAAGATGCCAAAGGCTCCAAAGTGATATTTCCAAGGTCCAATCCCGCACTTTTAATGCATCTACCAATGTTTTTTATGGATGAAACCTGCCCAACCACTACGTGGAAATTGGCTTCCAATCTGCCTCCATACATTCCTTTTGGCTCCTTGATTTCAGATTGCCCATCCACTTTATATTCCTGTGGAAGTACATGGATGATTTCTTCACCAGGTAGCATAACCAATTTGTAAACCTGATTGCATAGCTTGTCCAAATCATCATCGCAAATAACTTCTTCAGAATTAGAACGTGTAATGTAATCGCTATGCTGAAGACTGCGGATATGTTGTCCTGCAATACCTACTACGACCGACCCAATTTTTAGACCTGCATTAAGCTCTGCCTGCTCCACCGCCTGTTGTATAGAGGAAATGGTTTGGGTGATGTTGTTCACCACTCCACGGTGAACCCCCAAACTCTTAGATTTTCCTGTTCCCAGAACTTCGATTTTGCCGTACTCATTTTCCTTACCAATAATTGCTACAATTTTGGTAGTTCCAATGTCCAATCCAACTGAATAATTACCCTGTTCCATACTTTAAATTTTGGTGCAAACCACTTGATTGTTGAACTCGAGGCTTACTACCGCATACTTTTCCAAAGAATTGTCTTTGGTAGCCTTTGCATAGAAAGCCATGAAATTTTTAAATTTTTCATTTAGATTATCCACTCCGCCCAGATTAACTACAAAATTCTCCATTCTGAAACGCAGTTGATAATTACCTTCTTCTTCAACATGGATGCCAATCACGTTTTTTCTAAGAAAGTCATCCTCGTTGATATAGTTAAGAATTGTATACGCATCCTCTAAAGTCTTTCCCGTAATTTTTCCCGTGATAATGGGAACTCTTGCGGAATGATGTTTGGACAATGGCATACGTTTTCCAACGTCATCCAAGTAAAACTTTGATGCGCCTTCTATTCTTCCAATGGGTTTTCGCTGAACAATCTTAGAAATAAGCTTGCCATCTACCGTGAAATAGATTTGGGCCTTTTTTACCATATCGTTGGACTGAATTACCTTCTCTATGGTATTCAAAACTAATTGTTCTTTTGTCCTATTTTTGACGCTGCCGTAATTTTGTATTAACAATTTATTAACTGAGGCCTCATCAATAAATAAGTCATTGTCTCCCAAGAAGTTGATTGAAATTTGTTCTACTTCTCTTTTGTTGCTCCTATAATCTGAAAAGCCATATAGACCAATGGCCGTTATGATTAATACAGATAGTTTTAGTATGTCCCAATTAACTCGCATACGCTAATTCTTCTTTTATTTTGGATACTTCCAAACCGATATCACCAGCTCCCATGGTGACCAGTATCCTGGTATCTATCTTCTTCAATTCCTGAATTAGATTGGATTTATCCACTAATTTTTTATTCGGGTTATTAATCTTTTTCAATAGCCATTCTGAAGTCACCCCATCTATGGGTTCTTCCCTGGCCGGGTAAATATCCAACAGCAATACCACAGTGAATTTTTCCAGACTACGTGCAAAATCATCTGCAAAATCCTTAGTTCTGGAAAACAAATGAGGTTGAAAAACTGCAGTGACTTCATCACTAGGATACATCTCGCTGACCGCATCGAAAACTGCGTTGATTTCGGTGGGATGGTGCGCATAATCGTCTATGAACACCAAATCTTCTTCCTTGATTTGATAGGAAAACCTGCGCTGTACTCCTTTAAAGGTTTCCATAGCCCCAGCTAAACGGTGCAGCGGACAACCCGCATGCACCGCCATTGCGAAGGCAACTAATCCATTGAGCAAATTGTGCCGTCCAGGTTGATTGAATCGGGTTTTCTCCAATCTTCCCTTGGGCGAGATCAAATCAAAAATGTAGGTTCCATGTTCAATTGTGATATTTTCTATTCGGTATTGGGAGTCATCTTCAATTCCGAAAGTAATTCCTTCTAAAGGCAACCCATTTTTTACAAAAAGGATGCCCTCTGGTTTTATCTTTTTTGAGAAATCCTCAAAGGCTTTCGTCAATTCTTTGGGATTTCCGTAAATGTCCAAATGGTCTGCATCCATTGAGGTAATACAGGCAACATCTGGAGAAAGTTGTAAAAAGGAACGGTCAAATTCATCAGCCTCAACCACAGAATACTCTGTTCCCTCCAATAAAAAATTGCTATTAAAATTCTCTGAAATTCCACCTAAAAACGCAGTAATAGGCATTCCGCATTCCTTAAGTAGATGTGCCAAAATGCAGGATGTCGTCGTTTTTCCATGGGTTCCAGCTACGGCAAAACAGAATGTATCTCTGGTTATTATACCCAATACCTCTGCACGTTTTTTAATCTCAAATCCATTTTTCCTGAAATATTGAAGCTGAGAGTGGGTATCGGGAACCGCCGGAGTATAAACCACTAAGGTTTCATTTTTTGATTTAAAGGACTCTGGAATCAATTCCAAATCATCTTGAAAATGTACTGCAACTCCATGCGCTTGAAGCTCTTTGGTAATTGGGGATTCCACACGGTCATATCCTACGACCTGCTTACCCAAATAATTGAAATATCTCGCCAAAGCAGACATACCAATGCCTCCGATACCTACAAAAAAGACGTTATGGATATCTTTCAGCTTCATTTCAGCAGTTTTTCAATTTCATCCACAATATGTTCCGTTGCCCTTGGCAAGGCCATTTTTTTAATGTTTACCCCTAGTTTTTCCTGTTCTTCTTCTGAAGTCAAGAGTTCAGAGAAAACAGATTCAAATTTTTCATCGAGTTCGTTTTCCTTTAGGACCACTGCCGCATTCTCAACTTCCAATGCCTTTGCATTTTTGGTTTGATGGTCTTCTGCCACATTGGGGGAAGGAATGAACAAAACCGGCTTTCCCACTAAACACAGTTCAGAGACCGAACCTGCACCAGCTCTAGAAATAATGAAATCTGCAGCAGCATAGGCCAAATCCATTCTATTTACAAAGGCTTTTACTTTGACATTTTTGGAATCATGTTTTTCATAATCTTCCAAGTAAAGTTTACCACATTGCCACAGTAATTGAACTCCTTGGGATTCAAAATATCCAAGCTTACTTTCTATCAATTGATTTACCCTGCGTGCTCCCAGACTACCTCCTAAAATCAAAACTGTTTTCTTAGTTACATCAAGGGCAAAAAATGAAAGGGCTTCAGCTTTATCTGTTTTTATACTTACTAAATCCGCACGAACTGGATTTCCTGTCTTCACAATCTTTTCCTTTGGAAAGAATCGCTCCATATTATCATAGGCCACACAAATGCGGTCCGCTTTAGTGGCCAACAGTTTGTTGGTAATGCCAGCATACGAGTTCTGTTCTTGAAGCACATAAGGAATATTTCTGTGAGCTGCTTTCTTTAAAAGTGGGCCGCTTGCAAAGCCTCCCGTACCAATGGCAACATCGGGATTAAACTTCTTGATTATTTTACCGGCCCTAATCAAACTTGTTATTAGCTTTAGTGGAAACATTAGATTTTTCCACGTTAGTTTTCTTTGCAATCCACTTATCCAAAGGCCTTCTATTTTGTAGCCTGCCTTTGGCACTTTTTCCATCTCCATCTTATCCTTTGCCCCCACAAACAGAAATTCTGCTTGGGGATACCTTCGCTTTAGCTCATTGGCGATGGCGATGGCTGGATAAATATGCCCTCCCGTACCTCCTCCAGAAAGTATGAATCTATAGTTGTCCACTTAATACTTCCAAAGGGTTACTTTCATCCATATCATAGGATTCCTCCTCCAAATTTTCTTTTTTGTTGCTAGCACTCAAAACAATTCCAATGGCCATACAGGTCATCCAAATGGATGTACCTCCCATACTTATTAATGGAAGGGGTTGTCCCGTTACTGGAAATAATTGGACCACTACAGCCATATTGATAAATGCTTGAAACACTATGGGCAAACCAACTCCAATGACCAAAAGTTTAGAAAAAATGGTCTTGGCCGAATTGGCCACTACCACTATCCTAAACAATAACAACAGATAGAAAAACATCAACGCTCCTCCTCCCAAAAGACCATATTCTTCTATAATAATGGCGAAGATGAAATCTGAAGTACTTTGGGACAGCATATTCTTAATCACACTTTTTCCTGCTCCCTTTCCTACCAATCCACCTTCGGCAACGGCAATCTTCGCTAAGGTGAGTTGATGCAAATCGTCACTATCCGCTTTTTCTGGACTCCAAAAGGTTTCTATTCTTGATTTCCAAGTGCCTGCGCGTTGCGGTAACATATCTGGCGCCTTGAAAAGCACAAAAAGGAACATTCCTGCTAGAACTAAACCCGCTCCCATAATAGAGAACAGATATTTTAAAGGATATCCTCCAAGAAAGCATAACACCAATACCAGAAAGCTAATAATGGCTGCTGTAGAAAAGTTCTCGGGCAATATCAATAGTACCACCAAAGCCGTTGGAAGCCATAAGGGCAATATACTTTCCTTAAAAGTGATCTGTACGTCTTTTATCTTGGTTAAATACCTCGCTATCCATATCATTAAAACCACAGAGGCCAGCGTAGAAGTCTGGAAATTGACACCTACAAACGGAATCTTAATCCATCTATTTGCAGTAACACCCCCTATTCTTGTCTCCACCGTTAGGGTATATGCCAATAATATCAACACAATGGGCAAGGCGATTATGGAAAGTCCTTTAAAGTAATGGGTTGGAATGCGATGTACTGCGTAGATGATCCCAAAACCAAGGAACAAAAGCACACCGTGCTTTACCAAGTGTCCCAGGGTAGTACCATCATCGTTCACATACACCAAGTTGGTACTGGCACTATACACCGGCAAAAATGAGAAGAGTGCCAAAAGGGCAACAACTGCCCAAATCGCTTTATCTCCTTTCAAATTTTTCAGTAATGCCAACATCCTATAATCTTTTTATTTCCCTTTTAAATTGATTTCCTCTGTCTTCATAGTTTTCGAATAGGTCAAAACTCGCACAGGCAGGGGAGAGCAAAACATTATCTCCTCGTTCTGCAATTTTATAGGCCACCTTTACGGCCTCTTGCATGGAATAGGTCTCCACCATTAGTTCAATCACATTGCCAAAAGCCTCTTTTATTCTGGAATTATCAGCACCTAAGCAAACAATGGCTTTTACTTTTTCACGTACTAAAGGCATCAATTCGGAATAGTCATTTCCTTTGTCCACACCGCCAACAATCCAGACAATAGGTTTTTTAATGCCATCCAAAGCGTAATACGTGGCATTCACATTGGTAGCTTTAGAGTCATTGATATATTCGACATGGTTAATTTTCAACACCTTTTCCAAACGGTGAGACACCCCTTGGAACGTCTCAATACTCTGACGAATAGTTTCTTTCCTTACATTTACCAAAAGCGCAGCGAGACTGGCCGCCATGGTGTTCTTTACATTGTGTTGACCTTCTAAGGCCAAAATATCTGTGCTCATTTCCAAGGTTTTATGTTCAATAGTCATTTTTATTATGTTATCCTCCAACCAAGCTCCAGTCTCCAATTTTTCCTTTAAGGAGAAAGGCACTAATTTGGATTGAATTGGGAATTTCTTGAGTCCATCTCGTATTACTGGATCATCAGCATCATAAATGAAAAAATCATCTTCGGTCTGATTCATTGTTATCCGAAATTTAGAAGCGATATAATTTTCAAATTGATTGTCATATCGGTCTAAATGATCAGGTGTAATATTGGTCAAGACGGCAATATGCGGTCTAAAATCCTGAATGCCGTCCAGTTGAAAACTACTTATTTCCAAGGCGTACATGTCAAAATCCTGTTCAGCAACCATTTTAGCATAGCTATCACCAATATTACCGGCCAATCCAGCATTCAACCCTCCATTTTTAAGCAAATGATGGATTAACATGGTTGTTGTGGTCTTGCCATTGCTTCCTGTTATTCCAATAACCGTGGCATTGGAAAATTTTGAAGCAAACTCCATCTCTGAAATCACCGGAATCCCTTGTGCCAATATTTGCTGCACTAAGGGCACTTTATCCGGAATCCCAGGACTTTTCATCACAACATCGGCCTGTAGAATCTTTTCATCAGAATGTTTTCCTGACTCCCATTCAATCTCAAAATGTTCAAGAACTTCTTTATATTTTGGTTGTATCTCACCTTTGTCCGAGACAAAAACTTGATATCCTTCTTTCTTTCCTAAAATGGCAGTTCCCACACCACTTTCTCCACCACCAAGAACCACCAAACGCTTCATCTTCTACCGCACTTTTAAAGTCACAATACTGATGATGGCCAATAGAATTCCCACAATCCAAAACCGTGTGACTATTTTACTCTCATGGTATAATTTTTTTTGATAATGATGATGCAATGGAGCCATCAAGAACAACCTTTTTCCTTCACCATATTTCTTTTTTGTTCTTTTGAAATAGCTCACCTGCAACATGACCGAAACTGTTTCTGCAAAGAAAATTCCACATAGCAGGGGTATCAACAACTCTTTTCTTATGATGATGGCAATTACCGCTATTACTCCGCCTATGGTGAGACTTCCTGTATCCCCCATAAATACTTGGGCTGGGTAGGCATTGTACCATAAAAATCCAACTAAGGCGCCTGCAAAAGCAGCAATAAAAACCACCAATTCACCCACTCTGGGCAGATAGAAAATGTCCAGATAATCTGAAAATTCAATATTCCCAGATACCCAAGTAAAAATTCCAAGGGTAAGTACAATGATTGCGGAGGAACCAGCAGCAAGACCATCAATACCATCAGTAAGGTTAGCTCCGTTGGAAACGGCGGTTACAATAATTATTACAATCGGAATGAAAATCAGCCAAGCATAGTCTTCGAAACCTTCACCCATCCAAGAAATTATCTCAGAATAGTCCAGCTCGTTGTTTTTGAAGAAAGGTACATTGGTCCTAACTGCTTTTATTTCTTCACCGTAAACTTGTTCAACTTTGAAGTTCTCGGTTATACGAGTGGTATCTTTTTCCTTTAAAGTCACCTCAGGATGGAAATAGAGTACAGCGCCCACAATTAGACCCAAACCCACTTGACCCATCACTTTGAATCTACCTTTTAGCCCCTTTTTATTCTTCCTGAAGATTTTGATATAATCATCGATAAATCCAATGACACCCATCCAGACTGTGGTTATAATCAGCAGGATTACATATATGTTTTTGATATCAGCGAACAATATTACGGGAAGCAAAGTGGACATAATAATGATAAGACCTCCCATAGTGGGTGTACCTGATTTTTGTTGCTGACCTTCCAGTCCTAAGTCACGAATACTTTCACCAATTTGTTTTGCCTGAAGGAAAAGAATAATACGTTTTCCATATATCATAGCTATTAAAAGCGACAACAGAACAGCCATGGCAGAACGAAAGGTCAAAAACTGAAACAATCCCGCTCCCGGTAGTTGATATTGTTTTTCTAAGTATTCAAACAAATAGTATAGCATCCTGTTATTTATTCAAGCTTTCCAAAGCTTTTTGCAATTCTTTGTAATCGTCAAAATCTGTTCTCACTCCTTTAGTTTCTTGGTAGGTCTCGTGCCCCTTTCCAGCCACTAGAATGATATCATTTGTAGCGGCCAGTTTGCATGCCGCCTTAATGGCCTGCCCCCTATCTTCAATGGACAGTATTTTTTTGGTGTTCTGTGGCTCCACTCCATTTTCCATCTCCTTGATAATCTCCATAGGGGGCTCGCTTCTTGGATTATCTGAGGTAAAAATGGCCTGATCGCTCATTTCTGAGGCGATATGACCCATAACCGGACGCTTCGACTTATCACGGTCACCACCACACCCCACAACGGTGATGACGTTTTCATTTCCAGTCCTCAATGCATTGATGGTTATCAATACATTTTTCAACGCATCCGGCGTATGGGCATAATCGACAATAGCCTTTATTTTGTCTTTGGATATAAAATATTGGAATCGTCCATCTACTGTTTCCAGTTCGCTGATAAGGCGTAGAATTTCGATTTTATCCAACCCCAACTCACATGCCGTGGCATATATGGCCAATAAGTTATAGGCATTGAAATCTCCGATAAGTTTGGTCCATATTTCGTTGTCATCCAATTTTAGAAGCTGGCCATCAAACTGCTTTTCCAAAATCTGACCTCTATAATCCGCATATGATTTTAGGGCATAGGTCAACTTTTTTGATTTAGTGTTCTGTAACATCACCAACCCATTTTTGTCATCCACGTTGCTTAGGCAAAAAGCAGATTTAGGGAGGTCATCGAACAACTTTTTCTTAGTGTCTCGATATTCTGCAAACGTTTTATGATAGTCTAAATGATCATGGGAAAGATTGGTGAAAATTGCACCCGAGAAATGCAATCCCTCGGTTCGTTTTTGATGAATTCCATGCGAGCTCACTTCCATAAAACAAAACTCCACCCCTTCTTCGTTCATTTTGGACAGATATTTATTAATGGTAAGCACATCCGGAGTGGTATGGGTTGCCGGATATTCTTTATTGTGAATCATTACCCGTATTGTAGAAAGTAGACCCACTTTGTAGCCTGCCTTTGTAAACAGATCATATAGCAGAGTGGTGACGGTGGTTTTACCATTAGTTCCAGTAACTCCAACTAATTTTAGATTCTTGGATGGGTTTCCATAAAAATTACTAGCAATTACCGCCAAAGCACTATTGCTATTATTCACTTTTAGGTATGTAACTCCGTTGACCAATAGTTTTGGAAGCTCTTCGCACACTACCGCGATAGCTCCAGATTCCACAGCTTTGGAAATGTATTCATGCCCATCGGTTAGGGTTCCACGAACTGCAACAAAGACATCGTCCATTTCCACTTTGCGTGAGTCAAAATGAACTTGATTCACCATGATATTGGTATTTCCACTCACCGCAGAAAGACTTACACCATATAATATGTCTTTTAACAGCATCATGATAGTTCCAAAACAATTTTAGTGACACCACTCAAAGCAGTTCCGTGTTTTACCGATTGATTTGACACTTTCCCATTACCTCGTATCTCTACTTGAAGCCCAAGATTTTCTAACAAGGAAATAGCATCCATACCACACATCCCTTGCACATTGGGGACGGTACTGTGTTGTTGTTGAACTTTGGCAAAATACTTTTGGTAGTCTTTATCCAATTCTTCAGATTTGGGTATGTTCTCATCTACCTCATCGATAATAGGTGAAATGGTATGGATTTTTTGCGCCATGGACTTGAATACTGGTCCAGACACATCTGCCCCATAATATCCTACGCTCTTATCGGGCTCGTGAATCACCACGATACAGGAATATTTTGGATTGTCAGCCGGAAAATACCCTACAAAAGAAGAAATGTAAGCAAGCTTATCTGGGTCTTTAGCAACATAATTTTTTTGACATGTTCCTGTTTTTCCCGCCATGCTGAATTCTGGGGAATATAGGTCATGGCCAGTTCCATATTCTTTTTCAACTACATCTTTTAGCAGCTGTTGTACCTTTTTTACAGTCTCTTTAGAACAGATTGAAGGGTTAATTACCTCTTTATCAAATGCCTTAACTACTTTATTTCCCTCCTTGACGGATTTAATCAATTTGGGCTTAATAAACATTCCATCATTGGCTATGGCATTGTAAAATGCCAAGGTCTGTAGAGGAGTCATGGACACTTCATACCCATGAGACATCCATGCCAATGATATACCCGACCATCCTTTATCGCCAGGATACCGAATAACTGGTTTCCCTTCGCCAACAATGGGCAATCCAAGCTCATTGTGCAAATCCATATTCATCAAACGATTGACAAATCGTTCTGGCTTTTCCTTATAATTCTCGTTAATCAACTTGGCAAAAACCGTATTGGAGGAGAGCGCAAAGGCTTTTGCTAAAGAAATTTTTCCGTAGCCACCCCAACGTGAATCTTTTACTACCCTATCATATACTTTATATCTACCTTTTTCGGTATCAAATACACTACTGGTATCTACTACTTTATCTTCCAAAGCTGCAATCAAGGACATTAGTTTAAATGTGGAACCGGGCTCATGGGATTCTCCTACGGCATAATTTAGCTTCTCATAATACTTCCCTTCTGACGTTCTCCCTAAATTGGAAATCGCCTTAATCTCACCTGTTTTGGTTTCCATTACGACCACACTGCCATGGTCCGCTTTATACTTTTCAAGTTGCTCCAACAAAGCGTAGTGCGCGATATCTTGGATGTTTATATCGATAGTGGAAACCACATCACGTCCGTCTTGTGGTTCCACAATATTGTCCAACCCGACGGGCTTCCATTGCCCCTTTGCTATCTTTTGCTTCAGACGTTTCCCTTCTTTTCCTCTCAAATAAAGCTCCCCGAAAGCACCATCCATACCAACTCGAGTATAATACCCGTTTTCATCCACCCTTTCATAGCCAATACTACGAGCCGCCATTTTGCCTAATGGATACTCACGAACCACTTTATGAGTCTCAATAAAACCCCCTTTATAGGGACCCAGGTCAAACAATGGAAATTGCTTGATTTTTACATAATCCAAATAATCTACATTACGGGCTACCAGTTTATATCTATTCCCGTTGGCTCTTGCCTTCCTGAACAACTGGCGATAATATGAAGAAGGTTTTTTGAAAAGCGTAGCTAAAGAGTCAGATAATGCAGGCACATACTTCTGAAAATTTTCTTGAGAAACGGTCTTTGCGTCAAAACGTATTTCATATTTGGGTACTGAGGCCGCCAACAAGCTTCCATCATGGGAATAAAGATTACCCCGATTGGGCTCAATGGTAAACATCTTTTCGGTCTTGTTCAGGGCCAATTCTTTATAATCATCACCCTTGACCATTTGAATATCCACCAACTTGAACACAATGCCCATTGAAAAAATGAACAGTGCACCTGCGGTCAGGTACAGTCGATTCATGATATTTTTATCAGTAATGGCCATTTAATCTTCAGACTTTACTTTTATTTTTTTTGGTGGATTTTTTGAGGGTTCCAATCCGGCCTCGGCCATAGATTGACGAATGGAAGATTCCAGACGCATTTGCTGTACTGCAGACCTACCTTCAACAAACTCGCTTCGCAGCTTGCGCACCTCTTCATTCAATGCCGCTATTTCATGGACTTTTTTATCAGCCCTATGACTACTGGAAATCATCAAGGCTGCCAAAAAGGAGGCAAATAGTAGAAAAAGCCAGTTTTTGGGGGCATCACCGCTTACCAAAAACTTTCCTTTTAAAATGTCCAATAATCCTTTTTTCATTGCCTATTCTTCAAATTGATGATGTTCCTTGTTTTAAACTCTTACCGCAATACGCAGCTTTGCACTTCTTGCTCTGTTATTCGCAGCTATTTCTTCTGTCGATGGAACAATTAGTCCTCCTACTTTTTTTAGCGGGACATTTATATTTCCATAAAAATCCTTTTCTGCTTCCCCTTCAAATTTTCCATCTCTTATAAACCTTTTCACCAACCTGTCCTCTAGGGAGTGATAGCTGATTAGGCTTAATCGTCCACCAGGTTTTAAAATATTGGGAACTTGAAGGAGAAACTCTTTGAGCACCTCTATCTCCTGATTCACTTCAATACGAATGGCTTGATAAATCTGGGCCAAGATTTTGTTTTCCTTTGCTTTGGGCAGAAAAGGTTTTAAAACCATTTTCAACTCCTCTGTGGTTTTGATTGGAGAAACCGTTCTAGACTCAACAATGGTTCTAGCTATTGCTTTTCCATTTCGCAATTCTCCATAACCCAGCAGAATTGAAGCCAACTTTTCTTGTGAATACGAGTTCACCACCTTGAAAGCTGACAACTGATCATCTTGGTTCATCCTCATGTCTAAATCCGCATTGAATCGAATGGAAAAACCACGGTCCGCTTTATCAAATTGATGGGAAGAAACTCCAAAATCCGCCAAAATTCCATCAACCTCCCGAATGCCATAGAACTTTAAAAATTGATTGAGAAACCGAAAATTCTGATTAATCAATTGAAACCTAGAATCTTCAATTGTATTCGCCAACGCATCCTTATCTTGATCAAAGGCGAACAATTTTCCATTTTCACCCAACCTTTTCAATATTTCCCTTGAGTGTCCGCCACCGCCAAAAGTGACATCTACATACACTCCACTATCTTTTATTGCCAATCCGTCTACTGACTCTTTCAGAAGAACCGGATTATGGTACTCGCTAGTCATCGTCAGCAAAAATCTCTTCCGCCAAATCTGCGTAGTCTTTCTCCCCTTCTTCCAAAACTTTCTCGTACTTCGCTTTGTCCCAAATCTCTATTTTATCAAAAACAGCATTCAAGACCACCTCTTTGCCTATTCCTGCAAAATCTACAAGGTTCTTAGGTATTTGAAGCCTTCCAGAATCTCCATCTATAGCCACCTCTTTCATACCTGCCACGAAGTTTCTCACAAAAGCATCATACTTCCTGTTGATCTTGCTTTTCTTCATCACCTTTTGCATCAACGCATCAAATTCGTTCTTTGGATACAATTCCAAGCACTGTTGAAATACCGACCTCTTAATAACAAACCCATCCTGCAAAACAGGCAACAACTGATTCTTTAAGGAAATAGGCAATATCACCCTACCTTTGGTATCAGCTTTACAATCATGTTGTCCAATTATATGGGTCACTAGAAATCAATTGGTTAGTAATAACAACTCAAATATATAGATTTTATTTCCACATTTCTCCACTTAACTCCACATTTGTTAATAAATTCACCACATTTATATATGAATGGTAGGTTTTTCGTGTTAAAACCGAAAAATCAGGTGGTTCGCTATTTTCAAACTCAACTGATAAAAAAGGGGCTTTTTACAGATTCATAGGAAAAATCTTTGTTATATGAATTGCCTATATTTGCCCTCCCAGTACCAACTAACTTTAGATGGAAAACCAAATCATTCGAGAAGGCAAATTCAACTACATTGAACAAGGTGAAGGGAAGCCCATAATCATCCTGCATGGACTCATGGGTGGGCTAAGTAATTTTCAAGGTGTTTCCGAACATTTTCCATCGAAAGGATATCAAGTTTTGATTCCCGAACTGCCGATTTACGACATGCCCATGTTGAAAACCACGGTAAAAAACTTTGCTAAATTTTTAGAGGAATTCATTGAATTTAAAGGGTTGAAGCATGTTATCCTATTGGGAAATTCATTAGGAGGCCACATAGGATTGCTTCACACGAAATTATTTCCTGAAGTGGTTAAGGCCTTGGTCATTACTGGCAGCTCTGGACTTTATGAAAAAGCGATGGGCGATGGTTATCCCAGAAGGGGGGATTACGACTTTATAAAGCAAAAAGCCCAAGATGTTTTCTACGACCCAGAAGTAGCCACCAAAGAGATTGTGGATGAAGTGTTTGCCACGGTAAATGACCGAATGAAATTGGTAAAAACTTTGGCCATTGCCAAAAGTGCTATCCGACATAATATGTCTAAAGATTTACCCCACATGAAAACCCCTACCTGCATTATTTGGGGTGAAAATGACACCGTAACTCCTCCTGAAGTTGCCAAAGAATTTCATGAGTTATTACCAGATTCTGATTTGTTCTGGATTGAAAAATGCGGTCACGCCCCCATGATGGAACATCCGGAAGAGTTTAATACCATTCTAGAAACCTGGTTGGATAACCGTAATTTCTAACCATGAAAATCATCTCGGCCGAATTTGTGATGTCCAATTCAAATGTGGCCCAATGCCCTAAAGACCCCATTCCAGAATATGCTTTTATTGGGAGGTCCAACGTTGGAAAATCCTCTTTAATAAATATGCTCACCGAGCGTAAACACTTGGCAAAAACATCCGGTAGACCAGGAAAGACTCAACTTATCAACCATTTTAAAATCAACAATAATTGGTTTCTGGTAGATTTACCTGGATATGGTTATGCTCGAGTATCCAAAAAGGACAAAAAAACCTTTCAAAAATACATTACAGAATACTTTGAAAAGCGTAAGCAATTGGTTTGCGGTTTTGTTTTGGTTGACATTCGACATGATCCACAACCTATTGACCTAGATTTTATGGAATGGTTGGGTTCTAGCGGTATTCCTTTTGCCATTATTTTCACTAAGGCAGACAAATTGAAGCCAGCCGTAATTGAAAAACAAGTTCGGTCTTATCTTCAAAAGCTTTTAGATGGTGTTTGGGAAGAAGCTCCTTCATACTTTATAACTTCATCAAGCAAACGAATGGGGCGAGATGAAGTTCTAGAATTTATTGATGGTATCAATAAAGAGTTTCTTTCCTCGAAGAAATTCTAATCTTTTTGCCAACCCTATAAGGCAACCTTGATTTCCTGTTCGATAATCAAAGAGTATATTTGAGTATCAATCAAAATCAAAAAATGAAAACTATCTTTCTCTGTACTCTTACTTTGGCGCTCTCTGGTCTACCCCTCTCCACAAAAGCCCAAGAAAATGCAAATCAACAATTTACCGAAGACCTAGCTCAATTAAAAGAATACTTTCATATTCCAGGTATAGCAGCATTGGTTGAGAAAGAAGGCAAAATCATCTATGAAGAATATTTTGGCTTTGCCAATATTGAGGATTCCATTAAGGTAAATAAGAATACTTCTTTTCCAATTGCTTCGTTGACCAAGATTTTTTCTGGGGTCTTATTGATGAAGTTGAAGGAACAGGGGAAATTATCGTTGGACACTCCCATAAATGAATTTCTAACACAAAGTAAATTAGGAGATTCTGTGTTGGTAAAACATATCCTGACCCATACCTCGCAAGGTAATTTAGGGGAGAATTTTTATTACAGCTATCGTTTTGGGGCTTTGACACCGGTTATCGAAAAAGCATCTGAAAATAAGTTTCACGAAATGGTATCTTCAGAGATTTTAACACCACTAAAGATGGATGATTCATGGTTTTTAAATGATTCCGTTGACGTAAAAAAACATGATGCGACCTTCGCGAAACCTTACCTTTTTGATGGGGAAACCAAGTCCGGCCCTATTGAATATGGCGTATCCACTTCATCAGGACTTGTCTCAACTGCGCATGATTTGTTGAAATTTAGTCGCGCTTTGGATGACCAATCCCTAATTTCCGATACTACAAGGGATTTCATGCTATCAGCTCCCAAAGAAGATTTGCCCTATGGTCATGGAGTTTTTGTGCAATCTTTGGATGGGATTCAACTTATTTGGGGATATGGCCAATATGATTCTTACTCCAGTTTATTTTTGAAAGTTCCAGCAAAAAACTCCACCCTGATACTTTTGGCCAATAACAATTTTATGAGTGACCCTGCCAGGCTGATTTATGGTGATGTAACCAGCTCGCTTTTTGCCCTGAGCTATTTACAGAATTATATCTACGGTGAGGCCAACTTGCCAATCTCGAGGCTCAATCGCAAAAAGATGTTGGCCCAAGCCTTAGCTTCTTCCTTTATGGGTAGGTTTGACGATATGGAGTGGGAAAAGAGTATAGAATTACTGGATATAGTCTTTGAAACCTATCCAAATTATTTGGAATATGCACATCTCAATCTTCTACATAATCTAATGTTCCTGAAAACTGTTGCTTTTCATAAAAGATTTGGGGAATTCAATACGTTTGATGATAAAATTGAAGCCATTGGAGCCAGATTGCTCAAAAATGACCCTAAAAACCCCTACACTAATGTTTATATGGGAGATTTCTATGATGGAAAAGGTGAGATTGAAAAAGCAAGGATACACTTCCAAACAATAGTGGATGCGAAAAACTTTTCTACTTTTTGGTATACCAGTGTAGCCAAAGAATGGCTTGAAGAAAACAAATAGGAAATTATTCCAATCGTTCCCCTATGAGCTGAATCAATTCTTGAGACGATTTTAGTTCATTGAGCGCGTCAGTACCAATGAATACCTCCAGACCGTTAGTTCCTTCGACCAATACAATAGGAAATGTAAATTTAGCTCCAAACTTGGATGCATACTTCTTCGCGAATTCATCCCGGTGCAAGAAGACCATATCATGCCCGCCTTCTTTACGAAATTGCTTCCAAATTTTATTTTCCCCAACAATTCCATAGGTAATATCACATAGGTTGCAATCATAAGTGGACGGACTGAATACTTTGTGCATACTATCCAAAATAGCATTCCTTCGTCCGGAGTTGGCATTGTAAACGAATATCAGTTTTTCACGAATTTTCTTTTCCATGTTTCAAAAATACAATGCATTTTAATGGTTAAGATTTGATTTAAGTGTATTTTAATTATTCAAAAAACTGGAAAATGATAGCAAGAATCTGGAAAGGCAAAACAAAAATAGCGCATGCAGAAGCTTATGAAGAGTTCATGAATGAAAGAGCGGTACCGGATTACTCAAACACCAAAGGTTTTGTAAAATTGCTTTTTCTGAAAAGAATCGACGAACAATTTGCCCACTTTGAACTGATTACTTTTTGGGACAATTTAGAGGTCATCAAAAACTTTGCAGGTGAAGATTATGAAAAAGCCAAGTATTATCCTGAGGACCAAGACTTTTTATTGGAATTCCCAGAAAAAGTAACTCATTTCGAAGTGTTTCAGGAATACTAGCTTTACTTCTTCTAGTCGAGTCTCGCACCAAAAGGTTTTATTCCTATTATTGTAATCCCAAATTACTAATGAATGTTTCTACCATGACCTACAACATCAAAACCGTAGTTCCAATACTCCTACTATTATCATTTTTTTCATGCAAGTCCCAAAAAGATACTACAGAATCCATGAATTCCCCTATTCAGCTTAACAAGAAACAAATAGTTCAAAAAGCTCAGGATATTATCAAGGAAGATCTTGGGGAATACGTTCCGGATTTCTTCGAGATTCGGGCTTACCATTTAGATAATGAAATTGTTGTTATTTTCTATGTACCTATACACCTAGCCCAAAAAGGTGATTATTACTATCACAGCGCTGTAGTGGAGATTAACAGTGAATCTAAGAGTTATGGCCCTTACAGCAATAGTGAAGAAGCAAATCCATCTGACTTGTGGAAGTTTTATAAAACTACACCCGAGAAGACCGAAATTTCTGAAAAAATAGTATCCAGTATAGCCTCTTATGCGGAAGTCACTAAAGAATTACTTTTCCCTAAAGACTACCGTTTGGAGATTTTGGAAAACACAGATGGCTTTTCTGCAAAAGTTGTCACACCAAACTATATGGATACTTATGAACTCCACAAACAGGACTATACGGTAAAATCCAAAAAATCCCGAAACCATAAACGGTTTACTCTAGTGGACCAAGGTTTTATTGAAATTCATTAGCGTTTTTCTAGAAGGTCACATTTACTCCTTCAATTCCAGTTTCTCTGCAAAATAGTCGCAGAAATCCTTCATCGTGGCGGTCATTTTCTCGTCTTGGGTTGCTTTCATAAAGGTATCCGCCATAGTAACCAAAGTTTGATGAAAAAAGACCTTCATCTCATCCACTGGCATATCCTTGGTCCAAAGGTCAATTTTCAAAGACTCTTGGTTCTTACTATCCCAAACCGATAGCATCATGGCTTTGGCCTCTTCATTTTTTATGCCTCCATCTTCTGCAGACCAATTTAGTTCTTCCGGTACTCGATTCTCATCTAGACCAACTTTTAGTGTAATTTCTGAAGTATGTGTTACGGCCATCTATCTTTTTGGTTTGTAATTTGATTTTTTAAATAATTCGTCAGCAGGCAAATCCAATAACTCGATTAATTGAACCTTTGGATTCTTTTCCATAAAAGCTCTTACAATTTGCCAACCCATATATCTTCCTAATCTTCCAGGAGATTCATTATCCAGTGCTAATTGAAACTTTGAAAATGGAGCTGGGTCTAAAAAACGCCTATCTAAACTGGACTCAGTACTGTATAAGAGTTCGCGTTCCACAAAATAGCGCCAAACTTGTTCTTCATTGTTTTGGGCCCATTCTATTTGTTCCTCAGTGTAGTTTATTATTTGTGCATCTGAATTGTAAGGCAAAAGCTTATCCTTTAAATAGAGTTCCTTGCCATAATAGACCATTCTAGAAAGAAATGTTCTATTTCTTGGAAATTTTAAGACCTTCTTGGTAAAGGCACTAGCTATATCAGAAACCAAATATTTTTTATCCAAACCTTGAGCTATGTAACGCGGAATGCTTTGGTAAAAGCGATGTTCTTTTCCCAAATAATTATCTAATCCTACCAACAGCAATGAATCTGTCAAAATGATGCGATCTTCATAACGCACATCGGATATTAATGTAATGACCTTAGGTGGTGATGTTTTTGGGAAGTAATATGAAATGTGCTTGAACAATAATTCCAGTTCTTCGGTCTCCTTTAAAAAATCGCCAAAAGCATTATTGACCTCATCCGATAATTCTACCTGAAGTGTATCCGTAAGCTTAGCTTCCCAAATACTATCTGGAAACTGCGCTGGAAATAAATAGGGGTATTTGGATTTTAAGTCAGGTATATCTTTGGGTTGGGCGGTAGCAAATTCACGGTCAAAGCGATGCACCCTTACATCTAGTTCTAACTGGGCTATCTTTTTTTCGGTTTCATCCTCTTTTTTACATCCTACGACCAATAAAAAAATGACAAAAACCAAAAAGGTAGATATTTGATATTCAAAGTATTTGGACAACCCCTTCATTATTATAAAGCCAGCGTTTATTTTTACAGGGCACAAAGGTAATTTTTTGAATCTAAAAAGTAAGCTATGCAAACTGAAAAGGTAATAACACATATTGTAGACTGGTTAAAAGATTATGCTAACAATGCCAAAGTGAAAGGGTTTGTGATTGGGGTATCAGGTGGAATTGACTCAGCTGTCACCTCAACTTTATGCGCAAAAACCGGGCTAGACCTTCTATGTGTCGAAATGCCAATTCATCAAGGGGAAAATCAAGTCACAAGAGCTGATGGCCATATTAATTGGCTAATGGCCAATTTTGAAAATGTAAAACGACAACCGGTAAACCTTACCACCGTATTTGATAGTTTGGTCGAAGCACTCCCTAAAGTTGAAGATGAAGAGGAACGTTTTATGTCGCTGGCCAATACCCGTGCACGGCTCAGAATGACCACCTTATACTATTTCGCAGCGCTAAAGGGTTATCTGGTTGCGGGAACAGGTAATAAAGTTGAAGATTTTGGTATCGGATTTTACACTAAATATGGAGATGGCGGGGTAGACCTAAGTCCTATTGCAGACTTGTTAAAGACTGAAGTATATGCTCTAGGCAGTGAGCTGGGCGTAAACCAAGATATTATGGATGCAGCGCCAACAGATGGTCTTTGGGGTGATCACAGAACAGATGAAGACCAAATAGGAGCATCCTATCCAGAACTTGAATGGGCCATGAAAATGGACGATGAAGGTAAAACAGAATCCGATTTTACAGGCAGGGAAAAAGAAGTCTTTTCAATTTATAAAAAGTTCAATTCTGCCAACAAACATAAGATGATTCCTATACCTATTTGCGAAATTCCTGATAGCATAAAATAGCGACTTGTCCGAAAAAACCCAGCTTAAGACGAAAAAAACCCCAGAAATTTTAAGGTTTTAAGAAAAAAATCACACTTTTATAGCCTCAATTGGTTAACTTGCCGCCACGCCGTGTAAGTAAATAATTACTAATCAACTTATAATTTCTTAAACCCAAACCGAATGATAAAAGTATTAATAGCGGACAACCATCCCATAGTTCGTCTAGGCATTAAGCAGGTCATTGAATCTGGCAGTGATATGGAAGTCATTGCAGATGTTGCGACCACTGGCGAGCTGTTTGAAGTATTAGAAAAGGTTACCCCTGATGTTGTCATGTTGGAAATGGACATTCCAGAAATTAACGGAATTGCCACCTTGCGTAAAATGAAACAAGAATTTCCCAATGTTAAGGCATTAATGTACAGTGGGCAGTCAGAAGATGTATATGCACTGAGCACCATCCGTGCAGGGGCCTTTGGTTATCTTTCCAAAACTGCTGATTTGGATTACATTATTTCCGCAGTTAGAAAAGTAAGTGAAGGAAACATGTTTATTACCAATGAACTGGCCCAAAGATTGGCTTTTGATGAAGGCACACAAAAACCAAGACGGTTTTTCAGAAAGCTTTCCTCTAGAGAGGTTGAAGTGCTTAAGCTTCTGGCCAGTGGCAAACGAAACAAAGAAGTTGCCGAAGGTCTTAACTTAAATGAAAAAACCGTTAGTACCTACAAAGCCCGTTTGATGAAAAAATTGAACGTGGATAATCTTGTGGATTTACTACAGCAAGCCAAAGCATTGGAGCTGTACTAAACATAAACCAATACCAAATTAAAAATCCCGGACAAAATGTTGTTTCGGGATTTTTTATGACAAAACCCTATTCAATTTGGCGTTGAGTAATTTGTTCAACTGAAGATAGTTCATAATTTCCTCCAAGGTCTCGGAGTTATCCTCATGATTATCCTCTGTATTTGTCTGCAATTCATTAATTCTAGCCTTGATTAAATTACATCGTAACGTAAGAATGGTTTCACCTACCAATTGAGCCACTCCTGTTTCTTTATCCTTTGGATAAATATCTTTCCTTTCCCAATCGTGCAAGGTATATCGTTCTTCTTCCATAAGAATAGAGGAAACCTCTTCTACTAGACCTTGTTCCAGTCCTGCAAGAAAACCGTTAATAGTAAACTCTTCTCTTTCATTCAAATCGCCAATAAGGCGATAATAAATGTTCTTAAATTGTTCGTTGGTCAGTTCAATCTCATCTTCTTGAAGGTCCAGATATACTTTCTCGTACACTTTGGCTTCAACCACTTCAGGTTCCAACATCAACTCACCCTCTTCGTTTTCTTTTAGTACCAAATCTTCAAATTCCTCTTTGCGATTTCCATAAAGCAAGAGCATTTCGATAATTTTCCGTTCCAACTCATAAAGCACATCCACTTTTTCAACAACCTGGTCATGCTTCACCACTTCAAAGGCCTTCTGTTCTTGCTTTATCTTCTTACTGGCCTCTCCCCTTTCTTTTTTATTGATTTGGGCAAGCGTGTTGTACAAAACCTCTTCAGAAATCTGCATTATCTTGGCACATTCCTGGATATAGATTTCTTTTTTTATCTGGTCTGGAATCTTGCTGATACTGTTGACAATATCCCGAACCGTATCAGCTCGTTTTATAGGGTCATCAGAAGCTTCCCGTGTTAACATGGAAGTCTTGAACTGGATGAAATCCTTGGCATTTTCTTCCAAATACAGCACAACATCTTCATACGTGTTGTTTTTGGCAAAACTATCCGGATCCTCCCCTTCTGGGAAAGAACAGACCTTCACATTCATACCCTGCTCCAAAATCAAATCGATTCCCCGTAAGGAAGCTCGAAGTCCAGCAGCATCTCCATCAAAAAGCACGGTAATATTCTTGGTCAGCCTATTTATAAGTCGAATTTGTTCGGGTGTCAACGCTGTTCCGCTGGAAGCCACCACATTTTCAATACCCCTTTGATGCATTTGAATCACATCCGTATACCCTTCCACCAAATAGCAATTGTCTTCCTTGGCAATAGCTTGTTTGGCAAAATAAATACCATACAGCACCTTGCTCTTGTGGTATATATCACTTTCTGGAGAATTGAGATACTTGGCCGCTTTCTTATCATTGGTCAAGATTCTACCACCAAAACCCAACACGCGACCACTCATGGAATGGATAGGGAACATTACCCTTCCTTTAAACCTATCAAACTTTCTACTGGTACCATCCGTTTGCTCTTTCACAATGGTAAGTCCGGTTTTCTCCAAGAATTCCAACTGGTAGGATTTTTCCAAAGCGGTTTTTGTAAAAGCTTCCCATTCATCCAAGCTATATCCTAATCCAAACTTCTTGATAGTGCTATCTAAAAAACCCCTTTCTTTAAAATAGGAATGTCCTATGGCTTTACCAGGTTCTGTTTCCCACATGGTATCCGAAAAATACTTTTGGGCAAACTCGGATACCAGATACATGCTTTCTCGGGCATTAGCCTCTTCCTTTTCTTCATCGGTACGTTCTGTCTCCTCAATTTCAATATTATACTTCTTGGCCAAGTACCTGATAGCCTCTGGATAGGTAAAGTGTTCATGCTCCATCAAAAATGCCACCACATTGCCCCCTTTGCCACTACTGAAATCTTTCCAAATTTGTTTGACCGGAGATACCATAAAACTTGGTGTGCGCTCATCACTAAATGGACTGAGACCCTTAAAATTGGAGCCCGCTTTTTTTAACTGGACAAAATCTCCAATTACCTCCTCCACCCTAGCGGTTTCATATACTTGGTCTATGGTAGCTTTTGATATCAAATCTGCGAATAAAAATAGCTTTTAAAGGTACATAAAAATCAAAATTCCCAGCACCTTTCACCCTAGCATTCTTTAATCCTTAAACCTATTTATAAGGAGATTCATTATCTTAGTTTTAACCCCAAAGCGTAATTTGCAGTTTATGTCCATTTACCAAAAACTTACCAAGATAGGTTCCAAATTTTTTGGAAAAGATTTACTTTTTAAGCATGGTTTTAACCTATCGCCCATGTATCGGAGAAGTACAGGGCGAATTATCTCAGTATCTAAGGATTTGATGGATATTAGTGTTCGGCTTCCCATTAATTATAAAAACAGGAATTATGTCAATTCCATCTTTGGCGGGAGCATGTTCTCAGCGGTAGACCCAATTCCCATGGTTCAGTTAATGAATATTTTAGGTGAGGATTATGTGGTTTGGGATAAATCTGCAGAAATTTTGTTTAAACGTCCCGCTCGAGAAACTCTATTTGCAGATTTTATGTATTCCCATGATGAAATAGAAAAAATTAAACAACGGGTTGCTTCAGAAAATGAGATTACCATAATAAAGGAAACTCAACTTATGGATAAAGATAAATCCAAAGTGTTTTGCGTGGTGAACAAAACCATTTATGTCGCTAATAAATCCTTTTATAAAAAGAAACGTTCCAAAACAAGAAGCAAATCCTAGATAATCTTGAGCTATCTTTAAGATATGATACTTTTTTTCGGAACACGTCCAGGTAAAGCGACTACAAAGACACTATCAGGCATCACCTGCCCGCATTGCCAACAATTAAGCACACTAACAGCCTATTCCCAACCCAATTACCTACATCTTTTTTGGATTCCGATTTGGACCATAAACACATCCCGTTATGCAGAATGTTCGCATTGCAAACGAGTTTATTACGAAGAAGAGTTTTCTGCTGAGATGGAGAGGGCCCTTAAATAGATTAAGCGGAATTAGGAATGATACTTCTTCCAACTCCGCTAAATCTGACTTACTTCAAATGTTTAATTTGGTTTATAAATCAAACCTTAGGCCCAAGGAGATATTGTTTTGTTCCACCAACGCATCTTTGAATATAGGGTTTAAATCGTATTTGGCATATAGCAGAATTCCGTCAAATCCTATATAACCGCTTATACCATAAATAAGATCGCTCGTGTTATAGTCACGTTTTAGTTTTTCTTTAATACGTTCACCACCCTGATTGTATTTTAGTTTCTGACGTGTTCCAAGATTGAATCCTCCGTATCCACCTATTCCAATCCGTAATTGATTTTGGAGGGAATACCGAATGCTCTTTTCGGTCTCCCGAACCTTTGAAGGCCCAAACTCTAAATGAACGGGAAAGACCAGATTGTCCATTCTCAACTTTGCTTTGTCCAATTCAACATCAAACTCTTCCAGGCTAGTTTGGTCTCCATCTTGCACGAAGTATTGATTATCCTCTGGTTTAAGTCCATTGAATTGAAATGAAAAGCCATAATGAAATCTCAAAAAATTAGAATTTCTAAAAACCCTTGTGCGCCATTGCCAACCCATTTCAAAAAAACGACTGCCCCCTATCCTGTACGGAGAGTCATCCAAGGATTGACCTTCAATTATTGCATTGTTCAATCCTATCGCAAAGACAAAATCCGAATAGGTTCTTCTATCATATTTTACTTTGTTTCTCCAATCCTTTCCCCTAAACAAAAAAGTAGGTTTTCCATTAACATCAACACCTAGACGAACTCCTTTTTCTGCAATGGTGTCCAGCTCAAGCATTACCAAAGTTTTTCCTTCATTCCGTTTTAAGAGTTCTATTTGGTTTTGAAGAATGGCTACTCTATTCTCTATGTTAAGTGCTCGCTTTCTTGCAGCTTCCGTCTTAAGTTCTTCTGCCTTTTCTAAAGTAATAGCGCCTCTGTCTAAACGTTTGTTTATGTCCTTAACTTCGAGCTTTAAAGCTTCTTTTTCCTGCTTGGTAATTTTTTCTTTTTGCTCCTCAAGAACCTCTATTTTACGCTCATACCGTTTTTGGGCATTTAGATTTTGACTTACAACAAAAAGAATTAATGCTGCTACATACAGGGTAACGTGTCTCATTTTGATTGATTTTGGAACCTTCAGTTCCTGCCTCCCCAAAAATGGGGAGGAGAAAACAAAGGCTTTTTGATTGATGATTAATTATTTCTATCAGCCACTGCTGTTCTTACCTTTAGGTAACCTTGTTTGAGTGCTTCGAATATTTGGTCCCGGAAAGATTCGTCCAACTCGTCTTCAACCTCGGTCAGTAGGGCCATGGCATCCACTTTTCCTTCCGGATTGAGTAATCCGTCCGTCAATATCTCTCGCTGTGCAGCTCGGAGCAATGAATCCACCTCAGCATCCGTAATTTCCGCATTGGCCATATCCTCAAGCAATGTAACTTGATTCATGACTTCGTTTACTTTAGTATTGATAACATCCTCTGAAATAGCTACTGCTGAATCTTTCAAAGGCATTCTATTGATTTGTTCAGTTTCTTGTATTTCAATTACCACTGGATTAACCAAGGTGTATTTGGGTTCTTTCGGTGTTTCTTCCGGAGACTTGGCCACTTCCATTTGCTGGGCCTTAAATTCAGGAGATCTCTCTTTTTTTAACTGTTCTTTTGGTAAGCTGTCTTCTTCTGCAAGCGGAAGCGTATTTTGATTTGGTTCATTATTAAAAAGGAGAATTCCAAACGCTATCAACAATCCAATAAATCCCGCTGCAATAGCGTATCCATACTTTCTTTTTCTTTTTGGTTTTTGAATTGTGGATAGTTCATGAGATATTTTTTCCCATGCATTGGCCGAAGGATTTATTTTCCTTGTTTCTAATTTTTCCTTAATATGTTTTTCAAACTTTTCCATATCCATTTCATTAATTCCAACCTGTACTTTTTACCATCCACTTTAAATTCTCCTGCAATAATTTTCTAGCCTTGAACAATTGTGACTTTGACGTTCCCTCTGAGATTTGTAACATCTCCGCTATCTCATGATGCTTATATCCTTCAACCGCGTACAACAAAAACACCATCTTATAGCCTTCAGGAAGCCTGTCTATCTCATTTTGTATGTAGGCCACGTCAAAAGCACTATACGATGAATCTATGGATTGTTCCTGATTTTCCAAAACTTCATCATCGTAAACCACAAACTGTCTTTTTCTTAAATAGGAAATACTTTCCCTGACCATGATTTTGCGAACCCACCCTTCAAAACTTCCTAGATGTTCAAAACTGTCCAGATTCTTGAATACCTTAACAAAGGCATAAACCATTACATCTTCGGCAAATTGAACATCTTTAATGTACTGTCTACATATGCTCAGCATTTTTCCGGCATATCTTTCATAAAGCATTCGCTGCGCTTTAGAATCGCCAGACGCTGCCTTTTTAATCCAGATTTTCTCGTTGTTGCTGAACGCTATGATTTTCAAGAGCGGTTTCAAGTTTGTGTTCTATATAAGTAGACGTGATTGAAGTAGAAAACGTTGCCCGAAGTATTAACTTTTCTCTTAAAAAAGTTTCAATACGCTGAATATCGGTTTTTTACACCATTACTTTTCTCGGTCAACCACGTAGTTGACCATTAAAATAAGGGAATCTTTGTATTGGGAATCTGGATATTTTTCTAAGAGGGATAATGCTTCGTCCTTGAATTCCAGCATTTTGGTAATCGCATATTCCAACCCTCCTCTTTCTTTGACATAGGCGATAACCTCACGGACTCTTTTCTTATTCTTGTTGTGATTTTTAACGGAGTTTATCAGCCATCTTCGTTTTTCCGCATCGCTATGATTCAAGGCATAAATAAGAGGTAGGGTCATTTTTTGCTCTTTGATGTCGATACCCGTTGGTTTCCCTATTTTTTCTGCACCATAGTCAAAAAGGTCATCCTTTATTTGAAATGCCATACCACACAGTTCTCCAAATTTCCGGAAGGTTTCCACATGTTCTGAATCGGGCTTTACGGAACATGCTCCCATACTGCAACATGCTGCAATCAATGTGGCCGTTTTTTGACGGATAATATCGTAGTAGACGTCTTCGGTGATATCTAAAAGTCGAGCCTTTTCAATTTGAAGCAATTCTCCTTCGCTCATATCCCGCACCGCGTTGGAGATAATATGAAGAAGATCGTAGTTTTTATTGTCCAAAGCTACCAAGACCCCACGTGAAAAAAGAAAATCACCTACTAAAACCGCAATTTTGTTTTTCCAAAGTGCATTGATTGAAAAGAAACCTCTTCGCTTATGGCTTTCGTCCACCACATCATCATGGACCAAACTTGCCGTGTGTATAAGTTCTATTATGGATGCACCGCAATAGGTTCTATCGTTTACAGAACCCCCATTCAATAATTTGGCCGTAAGAAAAACGAACATGGGTCGCATTTGCTTCCCTTTTCTATTTACTATGTAATAGGTAATCCTATTGAAAAGCGCAACTTTGGAAGACATGGATTCATGAAACTTTTCTTCAAAAAGCTCCATCTCATTCTCGATGGGTTCCTTAATCTGCGAGACTATTTTCATCCAAAAGCAAAGATACGTCAGGATTTTTTTAACTAGTCGTTAGGAGCTAATTATTATTTCTAGTCTTAGCTTTAGGTGTATCAATCAAAAAATCAGAAAATGAATTGCAACAGTTTCGTTTCCACATCTCTTGTTGTTTTATTTTGTTCCATTTGCTTCTCGCAGCAGGTGAAAGTAAATGAGATGAATGTTTCTTGGGATTTTAATGACAATACCATCACTTTTTCGGCATCTGCTCCAGATGACGGCTGGATAGCCCTTGGATTTAATACTAAAAATGATATTGTTGGAAGTAATTTGATTATGGTGAACGTGATTGACGGAAAGGTAAAAGCAGAGGACTTTTTTGTTGTTGGTGTTGGGAACCCCAAGCCAGTAGCTAAATTAGGCTCTCAATCTCAAGTAATAGCGGCAAGTGGCAGGGAATCTTCGAAAAAAACGTGGGTAAGCTTTTCCCTTCCTACTACCGCCATGGACAAATATCACATGGATTTAAAAAAAGGCAATTCGATTTGGCTCATTTGTGCCTTTAGCATGGAAGATGAGTTTGACCATCATTCAAGAATGCGAAAACATGTGGAAGTTAGGCTGTAGCGCTTAAGATTTATTGGCCAGTTGTCCGCAAGCTGCGTCAATATCTTTACCTCGCGACCTTCGTACCGTTACGATAATGTCATTTTTTTGAAGTGTATCTTGATACATTTGTAGTGCAGAGTCTGGGGCCTGCTGGAACTCGCCGTCGTCAATTGGATTGTATTCAATAAGATTAACCTTCGAAGGTGCAAATTGACAAAACTTTACCAAGGCATCCACATCGCTTTGGGTGTCATTGATTCCTTTCCACACTACATATTCGTAGGTTATGCGGTTTTTGGTTTTGGAATACCAATATTCCAAAGCTTCCCTTAAATCCTTGAGTGGAAAAGTGGCATTGAATGGCATTATTGATGTCCTTACTTCATCAATTGCAGAGTGAAGGGAAACCGCCAAGTTGAACTTGACCTCCTCATCTGCCATTTTCTTTATCATTTTAGGAACTCCCGATGTGGATACGGTTATTCTTTTGGGAGACATGCCCAAACCTTCGGGCGAGGTGATTTTGTCAATTGACTTTAAAACATTGTTATAGTTCATCAGGGGTTCACCCATTCCCATAAAGACAATATTGCTCAAAGGCCTATCAAAGTAAAGCCTGCTTTGGTTATCAATGGCAACCACCTGATCATAGATTTCGTCAGGATTCAAGTTACGCATCCTTTTTAGACGGGCGGTAGCACAAAACCTACAGTCCAAACTACACCCTACTTGACTTGAAACACAGGCGGTTGTTCGTGTTTCGGTAGGAATCAAAACTGATTCCACAATGAGTTCATCATGGAGTTTAACCGCATTTTTAATGGTACCGTCGGAACTTCTTTGCATCTGATCTACCTGAATGTGGTTGATGACAAAAGATTCCTCCAGCATACTCCGTGTTTCCTTGGAAATATTGGTCATGGCATCAAAGGAATGGGCGGATTTCTTCCATAGCCATTCATATACTTGGTTACCACGAAAGGCTTTATACCCTTGCTCTACAAAAAAGTTGCGCAATTGATCTTTTGTAAGGGCTCTTATGTCTTTCTTTTTAACTTCCACTAGGGTAAATATAGCTACAAAAAATCCCGCTGGGATGCTGTTGGCTCTCAACGGGACTCAAATATTGTTTCAATTGATTAAATAATCAACATGGCATCACCATAGGAATAGAATCTATATTGCTCCAAAATCGCTTGCTTGTAAGCTTTTTTCATCAAATCATGTCCTACAAAAGCAGAAATCATCATCAGAAGTGTTGATTTAGGCAGGTGAAAATTGGTCACCATGCAGTTCGCAATACTGAAATCATAAGGAGGAAAAATAAACTTGTTGGTCCAACCTTCAAAAGTATTCAATGTATGTTCCGAGGATACTGCACTTTCCAAACCACGCATTACCGTAGTACCTACTGCACAAACCCTTTTCTTGTTCTCTTTGGCCCTATTTACAACTTCAGTGGCCTTTTCATCTATCACCAATTCCTCGCTATCCATTTTATGTTTGGATAAATCCTCAACCTCAACTGGATTAAATGTACCTAGTCCTACGTGCAATGTCACTTCTGCAAAATCAACACCTTTAATCTCCAAACGTTTCAAAAGGTGTTTAGAAAAATGTAGTCCAGCCGTTGGTGCCGCCACAGCTCCTTCGTGCTTAGCGTATATGGTTTGGTAACGTTCCTCATCTTCTGGCTCAACATCTCTTTTGATGTATTTGGGAAGCGGAGTTTCACCCAACTCACGAAGCTTTCTTCTAAAATCCGTGTAAGAACCATCATATAAGAATCTCAAGGTTCTTCCTCTTGAAGTAGTGTTGTCTATTACTTCTGCCACCAAACTTTCATCTTCTCCAAAATAGAGCTTGTTTCCAATTCTGATTTTTCTTGCAGGATCTACAAGAACATCCCATAAGCGTTGTTCTTGGTTCAATTCCCTAAGTAAAAAGACCTCGATTCTAGCACCAGTCTTTTCTTTGTTTCCGTAAAGTCTAGCAGGAAAAACTTTGGTATTGTTAAGCACCATTACATCACCTTCATCAAAGTAGTTAATGAGGTCTTTGAACATTTTATGTTCAATTTTTCCAGTTTCCCTATGGATTACCATCAACTTGGACTCGTCCCTATTTTCAGCAGGGTATTCGGCCAATAATTCTTTAGGTAATTCAAAGTTGAAGTTTGATAATTTCATCTAGACTTTTTTAGATTTTAATAAAGGATGGCAAATATACAATCCTGATATAGGGGATGTCAAGTAATTTGATCATTAAATGCAGTTATACCTCGGCTATTTGAAGACCAATCGTCCTGAGATCTTCCCAGAAATCAGGATAGGATTTTGAAACAACCCCTGGATCATTAACAAACAGATAGGTCCTTAGTGTTAAAGGAGCGAACGCCATAGCCATACGATGGTCATGATAGGTATCAATGGAAATCCCTTCGTTGATTGAAGAATTTGGTTTTAAAATCAAACTCTCTATATCGGTTTCCACTTGTGCTCCCAATTTAGTAAGCTCCGTCTTAAGGGCTGCCAAACGGTCGGTTTCTTTAATGGGAAGTGTGTGCAAACCTGTCAAATGACACCCTATTCCCAATCCTAAGCAGGTTACCGATATGGTCTGAGCCAAATCAGGGGCATTGGAAAGGTCATATTCAAAGAAATCTGTATGATGCTCGTTTACCTTCTCTAGAGTAACCTCAGTATCTGAAAAAGAGCTTTCCACACCGAATTGGGTATAGATTTCTTGAAGTACACTATCACCTTGCAAGGAATTTTTCTTGTAGGCGGAAAGCTTTATTTGAGAACCCACTTTGCACATAGCGACAATACTGTAAAAGTAACTTGCCGAACTCCAATCAGATTCAACTACCATGGTTTTTGAATCAACATCTTTTCTAGGATGAACAATAATTTTGTTTCCCTCAAATGAGTTCGAAATGCCCAATTCGTCCAATAAGCTCAAGGTCATTTTTATGTAAGGGACCGAAGTAACTTTTCCTATAAGCTCAAGTTCTAATCCATTTTCAAGGCTTGGAGCAATTAAAAGCAATGAAGAAATGTATTGGCTACTTACATTGGCCGGAAGTGCCACTTTGCTTTTGGTCAACTTTTTACCTGAAATCCGTATTGGCGGGCATCCCTTAGTATTGGTATATTCTATTTCGGCACCAAGTTCGCTAAGTGCGTCCACCAAGACTTTTATCGGTCGTTCTTTCATACGCGCGGAACCGGTTAGCACAACATCTTTACCTTCTTGCGATGCGAAATACCCCGTAAGGAATCTCATGGCAGTTCCTGCATGGTGAATATCCACTTCACCCTGTTTTACTTGGAGCCCTTTTTGCATCACCTGTCCATCATCGGAATTGGAAAGATTTTCTATTTCAATGTTTGGAAAAAGTGCTTTAAGCAATAAAAGTCGATTTGTCTCACTTTTGGAGCCCGTAATCCTTATTGAGGCATTCACAAAAGGGTCTTGCAGTTGGTTCAGCTTAAGTTTCAAAAGGCTATTCTTTAAGAGAGTCAAAGCTAGAAAAAACGAACTTAATGTCCCTTTGGGGAAATCACTTTATTTCAGTTTTTTGTTGTTTTGATGACGGTCGTGATCTCTTTTGGTTTTCAAATCCAACTTACGGTCAAATGCCTCTTGCAAGTCTATACCGGTTTGATTGGCCAGACAGAGCACTACAAAGACCACATCGGCCAGCTCTTCGCCTAAATCTTTAGCCTTATCAGACTCTTTTTCGCTCTGTTCCCCATATCGCCTAGCTATAATACGGGCTACCTCGCCCACTTCTTCCGTAAGCTGTGCCATATTGGTCAATTCATTAAAATACCGGACTCCATGTTCTTGAATCCAATCGTCAACCGCTTTTTGGGCATTTAGGATGTTCATAATTAAACTTTAGAAAGTACTACTTGTTCTGCTTCTTTTCTGATAATCTCGGCATAAAAATCCCGGACTGCTTCATACTCTGAAGGTAGGATAATCGTAGAATTTATTTTTAAATCACATTTTAATTGCAATGTATTTCCACGCTTCCCCAGACTATAATTGAAATTTCCAGCATTTTCAAGCAAGTTCACACTTGTGTTCTCTGGCAACGAATTTACTTCATATCCCTCTGGAATGGTAATGTTTATGATGTAGCTCTTATGTCTTGGGTAGGCAAAATCTATAGGATAGTTCCTTATGTCTGATTTAAATGGGTTTTCTTTTGCAACCTCAAACAACATAGGTGAAAAGTATATTTTATCTCCGATAACATCACATTGTCCATTTACTACAAACTCATAACTTTCCAATAAAGGTTTATAACAGTTATTCTCATTTTTTACATCCAGATTTGTTATTTCAAGGTTGCCAAAAGCATTTTCGAGTTTTTCCCGATAGTCTTCTTTATGAACGTTAGCGTATTTATCCCTGTAAAGAAATGCTTCATGACCTGTAAAACTGTTCCTTAATTTTCCTTTTGCATCCCCCTCTGGAGTTAAGCTCACCATCATCCTGACCGCCTCTTTACCGAATTGTTTTGGATAAAGAGAAATCTCTTCAGAAATACCTCCTTCTTTGATTAGCCTACCATTCCAATTCAATGCATCAACAGGTAACAAACCAGGAGCTGTAAATTTACTGCAAGCATCCATTAGGATTTTTTCTCCGTCTAATTCAACGGAACTCACCACATAATCAAATCCTTCTCTTGTTGGAAACAAAGGTATACCATGCCCACGTGTACTTATCAATACTGGATAAGCTTTTAATCCTGCTTCTTTCAACATGGAGACCAGAATTAAATTGATATCAGCTACATTCCCTTTTCTTTCACTGTAGGCTTTCTTAGTTCCTAAGTCGGAATATTTTCCATAAAGGCCGTTCCAAGTCATTCTATTTTGCACAAAATCAAAGATTTTAAATGCCTTTTCTTTATCACTTGTGAGACCAGAAATTAATGTTCCAAGATCATCATTAAAATATTTAGTACCGTTCAATTGCCCGCCGAAGCTTTCGCTTTCAAAAATATTTTTAGCCACTTTTTCCCAAGTAGTGGAATAGGTATCCAAAGGAGAATTGGGGAACTTCACATATTGCAGTTCGTATTTAATTGCAGATCTATAGTTATTGATATTTCCAGAATGACTTTCAGACTTTAGAGCAGGAACATTAACAAGATTGAAAAGAGTTTTGTTTTCTTTATACTTGATGGAACCTTGATTGTAGTCGGCTACTGCTTTTTGCAATATTCCACCTTGGCGGTCTGCCTTTGTTGTAACATTTATAGATTTTGATTGTGTAGAAAATTCAGGGTTTAAGGGGAGATAACCTCTAACAGCGGTCTTAAAATTGTAATATTCAGGTATTGCTAAGGTAACCTCTTCAAATTTAATCGGAATATCATATTGGAATGGTATTTCGTCTATGTACCAAAAAAATGGCGAAGTCACGTTATACTCATATTCTATTACACTCCCTTCTTTTACGCTAGGCATAGTAAACTTTTCTTCATCCCTATATTTGTTTAGGTTGGTTTTAAAAGTTTCAGATGATTTAACCTTACTCTTCACTATTTGACTTCCTTCCAGGTTATAGGTAAAACCTTTAAGACTTCCCATGGTCTCTCTCTTGCCACCATCTTTATATAAGTTCTCCGCTACAGTAGCGTATTTAAACCCATCTTTGTTATAGACCTTGACCCTTTCATGAACACTTCTAATAATGCTGAATCCCAAATCCTGCTGATACCTGAAGAAAATGTTTACTTTACGATATAATATTGCTGCCGCGGCTGAAGAATCCTTTTCATATACAGTTTCTTGGAGTTCTGATTTGGATACTTTACCAAATTTTACCTCTTGAGCAAAACTTGAATACAAAAAAAATAGGGCTATTAAAGCAAATAAAGGTTTCATTTATTGTGATTTAGATTATGTCTTGTTATTTAAAACCATCTTGGAATTGTCCGCATTGATCACAGCCTTTATAAAAGCTCGATATTCTATGTATTTTTCTTTGGGATATAGTCCCGACTTAATCAACAGACTTCTTTTAAACAAGATCGTATTTGATTCATCAAGTTTTTCCACTGACATTGAATACTCACCAAAATCTGATACAATTTTTTTCTTATCTGGAATTGCTTCAATTCGGAAGTTTGGAGGAAGCTCAATTTTATATTCGTCCTTATCTAGATAGCCTCTAGATATTTTTACGGGATATTTTCTATCCGAATATCTATTAGGGACCTCCAATCTGTTATTGAATACATTTAAAGGAACCAATAGAAGATTACCACTTGAAACCCCATAGTTTTTCAAGGACAACTCCACTTTTTCAGTAAACGCAACATTTTCTCTATCATTTAAAAACTTATAATCCAAAATATCCAATCCGTTCAATGAAGACCAATAGGTTCTATAGTATTTTGATACATCCTGCTTTGAAATGTTATTTAGATAATGAAAATGTCTATTATACATTATACCCTTTGTTGTTAATTCGATTTCCCCAAATAGGTTTCCGTCCCGATTCATTTTCATTTTGCCCCGAATATCTTTTAGATTATCATCATCCAAATAAGATTTTGTTTTTACTATCTCACCGCCATCAGGTTTTGCGACAAAAACTTTCCTCCCATCTGTAAAACCCCCTATAAATCCAAATGGAAGTAGCTGGGATGTACAATCAATCCAATAATATTCATTGTTATAAGGGATAACTAAAATCGCATGATTGCCCTGAAGTAAATCTGGAAAATCTTCATCAAAATCAATTCGCTCCCTTCCAGCCTCTACATGAACATAAAATGACTCAACGCCAACTTGTTTTAAGAGTGCTCTTGTGTAATTGGAAAGCCCTTTACAATCCCCGTACTTCACATTGTCCACTTCAATAGCCGAAATGGGCTGGAATCCACCTATCCCAACTTGAACACTAATGTAACGGGTATTGTTCTGAACGTATTCGTATACTTTTTTGGCTTTTTCAAGTTTATCTTCTATTCCATCAACCAACTCCATAACTTCCTGTTTGGTTTCCATCGGCAATTCTTGTCTCCCATCCAGAAGGTTTTTGTTCATCCAACTCCCTAAATCTTGCCATGTATTAATTTCCGCATTTATACCTTTAAAAGCGTATTTAGGCAATCTCACTGATAGTCTAGGAACAATTTTGTTGAAATTTGGACTCAATTCCTCCCTGTACAGAGCTGCAATACTCTTACCTGTGTAAGTGATGTTATTGTTGTCTTCTAAGCTCTTGATATTAAAACCTTTTAAGTTGCGTTCTTTAATAATCGGCTTTAATTCTTGAGAGGCATATGTAATGGAATAAATACTCTTTTCAACACTCACAGCATATCCGGACAAAAAATACCATTGTGGGAAAAATCCTGTGTCCGAAGTTTCTACCTCATAATAGAATTCCATAGTGTATGGATAGCTAATCGGAACATATCTATAGGTTAATACCCTATCATCTCTATAAAGCGAAAAACCATCCGTAGCACTTACATTTTGAAATTCTTTCCGTTTTATATGTTCAATCTCTCCCCCATCATTATCGTAGATTTTGACATAAATACCTTTTACCTGTTTTTCTTTATCAAAAGACACGGAGCTGCGAGCGTATGAATCTCCATATTCATTAAGGACCGTAGTAACAATCTTAACAGTATAAGTCATCTTATCTACGGAAAGAACATTAATCTTCATTTCATCAAGTCTTACAATGGCATTAACTCCTTTATAAGGACTTTCAGAAGTTTCAATTGTGCCTCCATAACTTTTAGCTAAAAGAAGAAGAAAAAGAAAAAAGGAAATGACATATCTGGGAGGACAGAAATTTGGCATTAAGATTGGTTGGTTAATTTTATACTCTAATATGCCAAAATTCCTACAAAAAAGAAAAACTTATTCGATAAAAATGCTCTATTCCTTGTTTTTTGTATCTATCCAGATAGTTACAGGGCCATCATTTAATAGTTCTACTTTCATGTCTGCCCCGAAAACTCCAGCACCTACTTTTTTGCCCAGGTCCTGTTCCATCTGAGCAAGGAATCTCTCGTACAAAGGAATGGCAATATCCGGCTTTGATGCTTTAATATACGAAGGTCTATTTCCCTTCTTGGTTTGGGCATGAAGCGTAAATTGACTAACAACAATAACATCTCCATCTTGCTGAACAAGTGATTGATTCATGATACCATCATCATCATTGAAAATGCGCAGGTTGATTATTTTTTTGGATAGCCATTTGATATCTTCCTCGGTATCTTGGTCTTCAATACCTAAAAGCACAAGTAAACCACTTTCTATTTTTGAAACTACCCTACCTTCAACGGTAACACTTGCTCTGGAGACTCTTTGAACTACTGCCCGCATTCTTATACTTTATGAATATCCAGACGATAACTCTCTTCTTCTCCGGTGACCATCTGAACATAACTACGATACCTGCTCCAAGCAATATTACCTTCTTCCAAAGCTTGTTTTATGGCACATTTGGGTTCATCCAAATGCAAGCAGTTATTAAACTTGCATTCTGATTTCAATTCAAAAAACTCCGGAAAATAATCCCCGATTTCATCTTTTTCCATGTCCACAATACCAAAACCTTTTATTCCAGGGGTATCAACGATTCTTGCATCGAAACTGAGGTCGTACATTTCAGCAAAGGTAGTGGTGTGTTGACCTTGAAGGTGTTGCTCGGATATTTCTGCTGTCTTCAATTGTAATCCCGGTTCTAGCGCATTCACCAAAGTTGACTTGCCAACACCTGAGTGACCGGCGAACATACTTGTTTTACCAATCATGCATTCTTTTACTTTGTCCACATTCAGTCCTTCCTTGGCGGCAATTTCAATACAAGGGTACCCTATTTTTTCATAAAGCTTTATAAGGTGGCTCACCTCTTCTTGTTCCTCATCACTATACACATCCATTTTATTGAACAATAGTACCACAGGAATCTCATATGCTTCACATGTCACCAAAAAACGATCAATAAAACTTGTAAAAGTCATAGGGTTGTTTAACGTAATCAACAAGAAAACTTGATCAAGATTGGCAGCAATTATATGTGTTTGCTTGGAAAGGTTGACCGATTTTCGAATGATGTAATTCTTACGTTCTTCAATATGGGAAATGACCCCAACGGTTTCATCGCCTATTTCTTCCAGATGAAACTTTACCTCATCTCCAACCGCAATTGGGTTGGTACTTTTAATACTCTGTATGCGGAACTTTCCCTTTATTCGGCAGTTGTAAAATTCCCCTTCCCCAGTTTTTACAGAGTACCAACTACCTGTGGATTTGTAAACAGTTCCTAGCACCTAATGTTTATAATTTTCTTTGCAAAGAAACAATAATACTGGATTATGAACGTATATCTATCTTAACATATTAATAATCAATCATATCTAATCTATTATGAAAAAAATTTTATTTGTAGCGGCAATCGCACTTGTATCGACGTTTTCCGTCAATGCACAACAGTTTAAGGTAGTTACCAGTGTGGAATCTATTGTCCCAAATGGTTTGGGTAGGTCCCGTATCGTTAACGCCCTTGAAGACAAGGATTACAGAGAATACACAAGTGTACAAACCGAAGACGACAACACAAGAAACAAATCAAAGCGTGGAGAAATCCGTGTTAAGAATTTTGAGGAAACCAAATTGTTGAACTTTTACAATATTGGTGGTATCCGTTTTCAGAATATTGCTGCCAATGATGCTCTATTAACTTCTATGATCAATGACATGGTTGCCAATGGTTGGGAACTTGCATTTGTTACCAGTGCTGTGGAAAGTGAAGGAGGTAAAGGAGATGGAAAAGGAATTTTCATTACCAGATACATCTTCAAAAAGTAGGTTCTTTACCGAAGTAAAAAGTTAAAAGGCTCTGAATATCAGAGCCTTTTTTATTTAATCCACTATGCGAACCCTTCCTCCTACAAAGGTGTTCTTGTTTACCTTTTTGGGCTGGCCATATACATCCACATCACCTCCTGCCTTAATGTTGATATCTATTTCTTCCATGGCAAAGACCTCCGCTTCGCCACCAGCGGATATCTTTACTTTGGCCGAAGAGGTGCGAAGCTCTCTTCCTTCGAAAATACCTCCAGTATTCAAGACAATGCTTTGACTTTTGGCCAAACCTGAAGCCTCAACTATACCACCGGTTACTGCCCTAATGTTTGCGTGGCTCACATCCATACCAATTTTGATTTTTGCCCCCTCTTGCGCCTTAAGCTCTATCTCATGTTGGCTGACCATTTCGTTACAGGTAATTTCGGCACCTTCGTTACCATCAATAACCTTTAGGTCTGTATAGTATACCTCGATAAAAGTGTCTTCGCCTGTAAATTTTTTATCCAATTGCATTCTTAGTCTCAGAACCCCATCCTTGTTCATCCAAACAATGTCATCTACATTTCTACCCTTTATCATAATACGGTTCTCATCGGATTGAATAAGATTTACTTCGATAAGGTCAAAAACCTTGATTTTATCAAAATCTCCAACCTCGGTGTCAATAGTTCTTTGCCCAAAACTTGATATGGTAAATGCCAATATGAATAGAGTACTTAGTGCTTTCATGTTATTTGTTTTTCTAAAGATAAACCCTAGAATCATTTGTTACACTTAGTACAAAAAAAATGCCGCCCAAACATGTCTGAGCGGCATTGTAATTCCATATTTTCGAAAACTATGATGCGTTGATAATTTTTTCTTGATGGTTTATGGATTCTTGGTGAATGGCCTTGAACATACGAAGCACAAATTCTTCACTAAGTCCACGTTCTTCTCCCTCCAAAATCATATTGCCCAAGATAGCGTTCCAACGATTGGTTTGTAGTACCGCCACATTTTTCTGCCTTTTCAGTTTTCCAATTTCATCAGAAACCTTCATACGCTTTCCAAGAGTGTCTATCAATTGATTGTCAATAACATCAATCTGAGCTCTAAGATTGCTCAACTTGCTGTTGTACTCGGCCTCTAAATCTGTTTCCTTTCTCATTTTTAGATCAATGAACATTTGTTTCAATGTATCTGGGGTCACCTGTTGAGCAGCATCACTCCAAGCATTGTCCGGGTCAAAATGGGTTTCAATCATCAGTCCATCAAAATTCAAGTCCAATGCAGTTTGCGAAACATCGAATACCATATCTCTCTTTCCTGTGATGTGACTTGGGTCATTGATCAATGGCAAATCAGGAAAGCGGGTCTGTAACTCAATGGCCAATTGCCATTCCGGTATGTTCCTATATTTTGTCTTTTCGTAACTGGAGAATCCTCTATGGATAACTCCAAGTTTTTTGATATTGGCTGAGTGCAACCTCTCCACAGCTCCCAACCAAAGAGAAAGGTCAGGATTTACTGGGTTCTTTATCAATACCACTTTATCAGTTCCCTCTAAAGCGTCCGCAATATCTTGCACGATAAAAGGACTTACGGTTGAACGTGCGCCTATCCAAAGCATATCAATATCATGTTCCAAAGCAAGGTCTACATGCGCCCTGTTGGCAACTTCGGTAGCTGTTTTAAGCCCGGTTTCCTCTTTTACTTTTTGCAACCACTTTAACCCAATGGCTCCCACTCCTTCAAAATTTCCAGGACGTGTTCTGGGTTTCCAGATACCAGCGCGGTAATAATTCACATCTGAATCTTTGAGCTCATGGGCTATTTTCAACACCTGTTCCTCGGTTTCCGCGCTGCATGGGCCTGCAATGACCAACGGATGTGGCAAAGCCATCTCATCCAACCATTTTCGCATTTCTTTACTGTTCTCCATGGTATAACTTATAGTTTTGTAAGTGGTATTCCTTTTAGTATTTGTTTTATTCTATTTGTATTGTTCATTTCGTTGTAAACATTCTCAAAATCACCATCCAAAAGTAATTGCTTGAATTGTTCCAGATTCTGAATGTATTCCTCTAACGTCTCAATGACATTGTCTTTGTTTTGCTCAAAAATTGGCGTCCACATATCGGGCGAGCTTTTCGCCAAACGTACGGTGCTTTCAAAACCACTACCAGCCATATCAAATATGTCTCGCTCGTTTTTTTCCTTCTCGATTACGGTTTTCCCCAGCATAAATGAACTGATATGGGACAAATGCGATACGTAGGCAATGTGTTTGTCGTGGGCCACGGGGTTCATATACCGAATACGCATACCCATACCCTGAAACAATTCCAACGCTTTTTCCTGAAGTTTGAATGCTGTTTTCTCAACTTCGCAGATAATATTGGTTTTGTCTTTGTAAAGACCATTTATAGCTGCGGATGGTCCAGAGAATTCAGTTCCGGCTATAGGATGGCATGCCAAGAAATTTCTTCTTTTCGGATGGTCTTCAACCGTTTCACAAATCAAGCTTTTTGTAGAACCTGCATCTATCACAACGGTCTCCTCTCCTGAAGCATCCAAGATTTTTGGCAATTCTTCAACCAGGGCATTAACGGGTATAGTGACCAAAACCATGTCCATTTGAGACAGCCCACCATAATCCGATTTTTCATGGATTATTCCCAAATCCAATGCTTCTTGAAGATGCATTTCATTGGAATCAATTCCGTGAATATCTACTTCTGGCCAAAGCTTTTGAATATCTTTTGCAAAAGAGCCCCCAATTAAACCAACACCTACTATAGCTACCTTCATCCTCAAAATCTTTTTAGTGCTTCTTCAATTTTTTGCTTTTCAACACAGAGCGAAAATCGAATGTATCCTTCTCCATTAGACCCAAAAATGGTACCTGGGGCAATGAAAATATCCTTATCATATAAAACTTCATCTATAAATTCTTCCGAAGGCTTTGAACCGGCAGGTAATTTTGCCCAAACAAACATTCCCGCAGCATTCCGGTCATAGGTGCACCCCAACTTGTCAACCAACTGAAACATAAGATTTCTTCTTTTTGCATAGATTTCATCCAATTGGTCGAACCAGGCTTTGCCACTGTTTAAAGCAGTAACAGCTCCTTTTTGAATACCATAGAACATTCCAGAATCCATGTTGCTCTTTACCTTAAGAACGGCCTGGACATGCTTGGCACTGCCCATAACCATCCCCACGCGCCAACCTGCCATATTAAAGGTTTTGCTCAAAGAGTTTAGTTCGAGAGCCACCTCTTTGGAACCTGTTACCTGAAGTATACTGGTTGGATTATCGTTCAACACAAAGCTATATGGGTTGTCATTGACCAAAAGAATATCATGGTCTTTGGCAAATGCAACCAAATCTTCCATAGCTTTCTTGGTGATGGTAGCACCTGTGGGCATGTTGGGATAACTTAGCCACATCAATTTCACTTTTGACAAATCCATCTGTTCAAGTTCTGAAAGATTGGGAAGCCAACTGTTTTGCTCAGTCAAATTGTACATGATGGGTTCCGCACCTACCAATTTTGTGACCGAAGTATAGGTTGGATAGCCAGGGTTGGGAATAAGAACGGCATCTCCAACGTTCAAAAAGGCCAAACTAATATGCATGATACCTTCCTTGGAGCCAATCAGAGGCAAAATCTCCGTTTGCGCATCCAATTTCACCCCAAATCGCTCTGTGTAAAATGAAGTCATCGCTTCCCTAAGCTCCGGAAGCCCTTGATAGCTTTGGTATTGGTGCGCACTAGGTTGTAGCAACACATTTTTGAGTTCTTCAACTGCTTCAGGAGGTGGAGGTAAATCTGGACTACCAATCCCCATATTGATAATGGGTCTTCCTTCGGCAACCAACTGCCTCACTTCCCTCAACTTTTTAGAAAAGTAATATTCCTTCACCGTATGGAGTCTATCCGCAACAATCATGACAGTAATGCATTTTTATATTCACCCAATACTCTAAAATCTTCTGACATAATCTCCAAAAGTGATTTGGCCTTCGCAAAGTGCGTATACTCTTCAAAGGTGACGTCAACAAAAAAAGCATACTTCCAAGGAGTCTCGATAACAGGCAGGGATTGAATTTTAGTCAAATTCATATTACAATCACTCATTACATTCAGAACGGTGGCCAAACTTCCTCTCTTATGGTCGGTAATAAATCGTAAGGAGGCTTTATTGATTTCTTTTTGCGGTAACACCTTGTTTATTTTTTTGAGGACAATAAAGCGTGTTGCATTGTTCTTAATCGTTTGAATGTCTGAAGCAATAATATCCAAATCGTATAATTGTGCCGCTACTTTAGGAGCAATGGCCGCAATATGGTTCAGTTTCTGCTCCTGAATTCGCTTTGCCGTTTCCGCCGTATCCACATCTTCCACCAATTTTATATGTGGATACTTCTTAAAAAAGTCCTTGCATTGCAACAAGGCCATTGGATGGGAATGCACCTCTTTTACATCCTTTATATCCCTTCCCTTTAATACCATAAGGTTGTGGTGTATACTTAAGTAATATTCTCCTATAATATGGATGTTGTTGTGGTAAACCAGATTGTAATTTGGAATAATGGAACCTGCAATGGAGTTTTCAATAGCCATTACCCCTTTATCCGCATTGCCAGTCAACAGATGGTCTATCATGGCGTCAAAGGACAAACACTCTACCAAATCAATATCGTCCCCAAAAAAATCATGGGCCACTTGATGATGGTTGCTTCCTTGTATTCCTTGTATGGCTACCTTAAGTTTCATGCAATAAAAAAGCCCCGATTTTATGTCGGGACTTTATGTGCTTTTATACGTATCGTATCCTAAAACAGTCCCATGCTTCTTTTAAAAAAGAAGTAGAAATAAAAACCGTTCCAGAAATACGTGTTAGACATTGTTCTTAATATGAGGCTAATATTGTTCTTTCCTTTTAAAAAACAAAGTGTTGTCCTGTTTTTTTTAATTCCTTCTCAGATTCTGCTTTTTCTTTGAGATTTTTTTTATCAATGGAAGACTATTTTAGGAATTCCTAAAAATCGAATATTAACATTAAAGCCAGGATTTATGGATTTGCCGTTGCACGTATGAGGAATCTAAATACTATTTTTGAAGTCAGTTAGAAGAGATATGTCCATTACAGTCAACAATATCACCAAGTCTTTCGGGGCTCAAAAAGCACTAAATCAAATATCATTTTCTGTAAATAAAGGAGAGATTGTTGGTTTTTTGGGACCAAATGGTGCCGGAAAGTCTACAATGATGCGCATATTGACCACCTATTATAAAGCTGATGAAGGCGAAGCGTTGGTGAACGGACATAATGTATTGACTTCGGCAAGAGATGTACAAAAGAGCATTGGATACTTACCGGAACATAATCCCTTATACCTGGAAATGTATGTAAAGGAATATTTAGAGTACAATGCCAGTGTATACAAAGTATCCAAATCTCGAATTGGTGAGGTCATTGAACAAACTGGCTTAACACCGGAAGCAAATAAAAAAATAGGGCAATTATCAAAGGGATATAGACAACGTGTAGGGTTGGCCACTGCATTGCTGCACGACCCCGAAGTTCTTATTTTGGATGAACCTACAACTGGGCTAGATCCCAATCAGCTTATTGAAATTCGGAAATTGATACGAGAAATTGGAAAGGAAAAGACCATTCTTTTGTCCACACACATCATGAAAGAGGTTGAGGCTGTATGTGACCGAGTCATCATAATCAACAAGGGTGAACTTGTAGCCGATAAACCCCTTGAGGAACTTAGAGCAGCGGAAGAACAAATCATTGAGGTAGAATTTGATTATAGGGTTGAAGAAGTACTTCTCAACCAACTACCACATGTTTCTAAAGTTAAGAATACTGGGGGGTTTGTTTATGAAATCAGTTTTGACACTTCAAAAGATATGCGCCCCGCTGTCTTTGATTTTGCTCACGACAATCAATTAAAAACCCTTCAATTGAGCAGAAAGAACAAAAATCTTGAAGGCTTGTTTACTGAACTGACCTCTTAATAATAGCTGACCTGACATAAATCAGCAACTTAAAATCCACTCCCGCTTTATCTTTGCGGATTAACGTGCCTAAAGCAAATTATGCAGAACAAAGAAGCTAAACTTGAGCTCTCCAAAGAAAAAATGAGGGAATTGGGTTATGCCACAGTAGATGCCATTCTTGAGCATTATCATACGTTAAATGACAAATTACCGGTATCCGTAGGTTCTAGAGAACAGATGGATTCGATTTTTTTAGAGGAAGCCCCAGAAATGGGTTCTGACCCCAAGGCCGTTTTAGACTTCGTGTTGCAAAACGTAATGTCTAATTCTACTTTGTTAACACACCCAAAATCGTATTCTTTCGTACCTGGTCCCAGTAACTACGTGAGCGTTATGGCCGATGCACTTGCCACTGGGTACAATATATTCTCTGGAGGATGGGTAACCTCACCCGCTGCCGCCGAACTTGAAATCATAACCATTCAATGGCTTCTAAAAATATTTGAATTCCCTCCCAAAAATGGTGGTGGCATATTTACTAGTGGAGGGTCAATGGCCAATCTTACGGCATTGGCCACAGCTCGAAACATCAAATGTGGGAAGGACTTTTCCAAAGCGGTCATTTATTTATCAGACCAAGCTCACTCAAGCAATATAAAAGCAATTCGTGTATTGGGTTTTAGCGAGGAACAAGTGCGGATTATTCCAACGGACATTGAATTCAATTTCTCGCTTAACAAATTGAAGAACTGTATCGCCAAAGACCGACTTCAAGGTTACCATCCTTTTTGCGTCTTGGCTTCAGCGGGAACTACCAACACGGGCACGGTGGATCCTTTGCCTGCCTTGGCAAAAATCTGTAAAAAAGAAGATTTATGGTTCCACATTGATGGAGCTTATGGCGCAGCAGCCATTCTTTCCCCAAAGGGGAAAAAGGCGCTAAAAGGCATTGAAAAAGCGGACTCATTGACCATTGACCCCCATAAGTGGTTGTTCCAACCTTATGAAATGGGCTGTCTTTTGATTAGGAACCATAGACATTTGAGTCATACATTCACAGAAAAACCCGAGTATTTGAGGGATATTGAGGGAAACACCTCCGAAATCAATTTCTACGATCTTGGGATTCAATTGACTCGACGATTTCGAGCCTTAAAATTTTATATGAGCATCAAAACCTTTGGTTTGGATGCTTTTAGAAAAGCTGTGGATTATAACATTAGGCTTGCGGACCAGACGGAAGAGCTATTGCGGGGAAGTGCAAAATGGGAGGTTGTTCATCCTGCCACTTTAGCCATCATCAACTTTAGGTATCACCCAATAGAAAAACAGTATAATGCTGAAGAACTGGATAAAATCAACCAATACATTTCCGAAAAAGTAGTGGAATCTAGGCACGCTCTTTTGGTCACTACCTTATTGAACAAACAAGTTGTTTTACGAATGTGCCTTATCAACCCTAGAACCACATTAAAAGATATAAAGGAAACCATCCAGCTTTGCGAACGTTTTGCCAAAGAGTTTGAAAGCACATTTTAACGCCATTTCTATTTGATTCTATCGATGTTCGAGTCAACATCACGGTTTTTAAAGTTCACTTTATCATTCCTTCCAAATCGATACTTTAATGATAATGCAACCTCTCTCAAATCGGTAAAGTATATACCGTCAGCAATGACCCCATCCAATGCATAGCTTTCTTGAAAGTTTGTTCCTCGAGTAATATCGTTGAATCGCAAGGTACAATCCCAATTCTTAAAGAAGGTTTTTGACACAGAGGCTTCCAGAGCGAACAACGCATTACGACTAAATATGCCCTCTTGGCGTTTGCTCAAAACAAAGCCTCCGAAAACTAGGGTAGTATCTTTTGCTATTTTAAATTGGTGGTTGGTATATCCATAAAAGTAGGGCCTTGCCTGAATAATTGTTGCTGTGCTATCTTCCAATTGGTTGTAATACAGGGTCAGCGTGTTATTTGAGGTATATATACCTTTGGTGTAAGGAAAGGTAACACCTGCATAAAAACCGATTTCTTTTTCAAGATTTACCAAAGATAACACTGCACGGTCCACTGTCTCATCGTATGAAATTGTAAAATTGGTGGGGTTTGTACTTTGATAATAGGCAGCAAAAAACGAAGTGTTTCCTTTTTGATAGTTGGCGGATATCTCATTGGTAAACGTTGGTCTTAGGTTCACATTTCCCGAAGCTTCCAGAAACGGATTGATGAATGCTGTTATAGAGCTTGCCCTTGAAAAATCAGGTCTATTGATATTTCTAGCATAGTTTATGCTTAGGGTCTGGGTACTATCTAAAGTCACTGAAACATTGGCTTTGGGAAACAAACTGGTAATACTTCTTGAAATTACAGGAGCAGCTTCTGTGAGTACCTGACCATCAACTTCATTATGCTCAAGGCGCGCGCCTACTTCAAAGTCGGTTTTTTTATTAAGCTTACCTGAAATTGAACTGTAACCTGCAAACAGACTCTCTTCATATGAAAAGTCAATCTGCGTGGTTTCATTTTGCGGAACTTCCTGAATTTCTGTAAAGGCATCGGCTCTAGCTAGGCTTACATTTGCGCCCCATTCTAATTTTAGATCTTTTGAAACCTTCGTTTCTAAATCAGCTCTGAATGCTAGGGAATTAATACTATACTCCTGTTCTCTTGTCTGGTCTAAAACAAAATCAGCATCATTTTCACTGTTGTTTATTTCAGAAGCCAATGTCTGTCGAAATCCTGAATATTGGATTCCCGTAAACAAGTTCCATGAATTGGTCAGTTTTTTATTGAAATTGAAAGAAGCACTATAATAATCCTTCCTACTATCATTTTCTGATTCACTACGGATGCTACTTTCAACCATTCTATCAACAATAAAGGTATCCCCAATAAAATCGGCATCATCAGTTTGCAATCGTACGGATGCATTTAGGCTTACATAATCCGTATCGTTCCAACCATGATACACCCCAAAACTTGGATTCACTTGTACTCTAACATTCCTTGGAATCAGCACCAAATAATCTACCAAAACTTCTCGCTCGGGTATTTCAAATAAAAAACTGTTACTTTCCCATTGGAGTATTTGATTGTATCCCAAATTTCCGCGAATAGTTAAGTTTTTTGAAGTGAAATTTGAATTGAATGCCAGATAGTTGTTGAAATTGCGCTTTTGGGAAGCGGTTTCTTGAATGCTTCCCTGAAAACCAGTGTCCAATCCTCTTTTTAATTGAACAATGATAACCGCTCGGCCTTCAGCCTCATATTTGGCTGAGGGATTATTAATCAGTTCCAAAGATTCAATACCATCTATAGGCAAAGCGCTAAATTCTTCAATCGAAATTCGTTGATTTCCCAAATACAACAAGGGACTCCCCTTTCCCAAAACAGAAATGGATTCTCTATCTGCCGAAATCTGAATATTTGGTAACCTCGAAAGCAAATCCATAGGGTCTGGGATTGATGAGAAATAGGGGTTTTGAACATCCACTTTTAGGTTCCCTGCCTTATACTCAATCGGGTTTTTCGCAGCGACCACTTCTACCTCTTCCAAGCTTTCTGTATTTTCCTTTAATTGAATGGCAAGTTCCAAAGCCCGCTGTACTTGGATATTTTCTGAATAGGTTTTATATCCAAGTGCAGAAATCTCAAGAATATAGGCTTCATCACTTTTTACTACCATTTCAAAAACACCTTCAGAAAGGATTGCATATTGCACAATATTATCCCGTTTCGCATCGTACAATAGGACATCGGCAATAGGTATAGGCACACCTACTTCGTCCGTAACTTGACCTCGAATCTTGTATTCAACTTGAGAATACAAAGTCATTTGAAAAAATCCTATAACAATAAAAAAGAAAAGAGGTTTCACAATCTGGTTTTGAAACCAAATTAAGAGGGACTAATCGCTATGATGAAGAAAAATGGGTCTGATTTAGGTACTAGTACCCGTACTTTTTTGAAAGAGTTCCTGCCTATTGGCTACATCCAACTTATTGTAAATATGGGTGATATGTGTTTTGACCGTACTTAGACTTATAAAGAGTTCGTTTGCTATCTCTTTATTGGTCTTACCTTGTAGAATAAGGTTGCGCACCGTAGTCTCCTGTCTACTCAGTACAGAGGGTTCCAAAGGCTTTCTTTTTGCCCTAAACCAGAAAAAAGAGACTATCACTATTCCACACAAAATAACAAGTCCTATATTGAACCAGTAACTCCTAGCAAGTTCGTTTTCCAAACTCTCTTGATTGATAAAAGCCATTTTTTCCTCTAAGAACAGATATTCAGAAGGTGGGATTTGACTTTCTTTAAGTTCATTTAAAAGGGCAGTGTAATATGCCTTATTTTCACTGATATCGCGGTTTAGTAATTTTTTTTCGTTCAAAAGCTTAATCGCCATTAGCTTCACGCCTAAAATTTGAATGGAATCCCTGGCATAGGAACGTAGCTCATAATCCGAATTGGAAGAGGAGGAATCACTTAGTTTTAGCTTAGTCTCAAAACGCTTAAACTTTTTCCATTCGATTAAGGACAGGTCCTCGTATTTTTTAGTTTGCTCAACTTTTAGCGTTAGGGAACCATCTTTTTCTTGTCCCAAAGAAACTGCCGAAACCAATAGAAAAGTACCTATAAGCAAGTGTTTAATTACCTTCATTACTATGGGTTTTTATAAAGTTCCATAAATTCTCAGTTTACTCCAAATACCTAAGTAAAATTCATAAACAATTTCTGAATACCGTTGTCCAAATCCATTTGAATCTTTGGATCAGTGCAGTTAATCAAGATTGAGATTACCACTTTTTCATTGGGATATAAAAAGAAGTTGCTATACGCTCCTACGCTACTGCCCACATGGCCTACAAAGTGGCGGCCATCAATATCCTGGCTTACTTGAAACCCTAAACCATAATATGTGGATTCTCCGTTTATACACTGCGCTGTAAATAATTGTTTGTAGGTTTCCTTTTTTAAGAGCTTTTGATCTAAAATAGCTTGTCCCAATTTTGCAATATCATCACAGGTGGAACGATAGCCACCACCAGCCAGTTTGTAGAAATTATTGACATCAACTGCTTTTCTAAATCCGGTAGAAGTTCTTGTGTAAAATTCCGAAATGGAGATTTCTCGCTCTGCTCGAAATGACAGCTCTTCTTTTTCCCTCGCCAGAGTATTGTTCATCTCCAAAGGATACAATATCTTTTCCCTTACATACTGTTCAAAAGGAATTCCGCTCGCTTCTTGCATGGCCAATGACAGGAGTACAAAATCAAAACTATTGTATAGATACCCTTTTCCAGGTTCAAAAAGCAAGGGGTCGTTTTTGAAAATCTCTATGCCTTGCTCAATACTGTACGGTTGGTTTAATGCAAACTCTTTTCCTCTATATGCTCTAATCCCAGCTGTATGTGATGCCAATTGCCGGATAGTAAAATCATACTTTTTTTGCGGATAGTCCGGAACATACTCATAAAAAGAGGCATCCCAATGCATCAAACCTTCCTCCACCATTTTTCCCAAGGCCAACCCTGTAATACATTTTGAAATACTGGCAATTCTGAAAACGGAACGCCTAGGGTCTATTGATTTTTTGGTTTCCAAACTTTCAAAACCATATCCTTTTTCTAGGATTCTATCGCCACCTTTCCAAATGGAAACTGCAATACCGGGGATGCGCTTTCCTTTTATCAGGTTTTGAAATATAAAGTCTAATTGGGATGTACCTCCCTTTTCTGGTTTAGGATTATTTGGAAAAAGAGTTTTAATAAAATTGGACCAACCGCTCATGAATCACTCTCTAAAAATCAATCGTCCATTAAAGATTTCTTCAATATCGATAACAGGAGGAACACTTACACTTATTACATCACCCGTTCCACGAATAGTTCCCGATAAACTTTGTTGCGGGTTTACAATGATATCATTGGTTCCTCGATGGTCCAGATTTACGTTTTGTGCCAACAGACTTCCGGTCTCAATGCGTGAGTCGCCTGCTGCAACCGTTATATTGAAATTTTCAGCTATACCGTTCAATTGAAAAAAAGCAATGCCGTTTACCACAACGGAAATCTGTTCAACATCCAATGTAAGGTCAAATGAACCATCTGTAGTCTCTGATTCCGTATTCACAAAACTTTCTGCTAGAAGGGTGAGGCTAGGATAACTTAATACACCATCGCTAGAAATTAAAAGTCCCGTACTACTACGAATTTCAGTAATATTTGGAGATGTGACGTAAATGGTTGAAATTCCAAAATCACGAACAAAATTACATCCATTATCATTTCTGACTGCCAGCCTGCCATTTTCAACTTCTGCAGAAATTTCATTGATCAAAAGCTCGCCAGATTCAATCTCGACACGCTGTTCCTCCCCTTGTCTTAAGACTAAATTGAGCTTTTCAAAAACTGTAATTGTTGTAAAATTAGGCAATTCCACCTCAACACGGACCAAATCACCAGCGTTCTGAAAACAATCCGGTGCATTTTCAGAATTGCAAGAAATAAAAAGTACAAAAAGAAATAAGATAGATTTCTCGACTGCGCTCGAAATGACTTTGCAATTAAGTAAAAGTCTTCTATAATCTAACATCTCTTCTATAGTCAATATCTGATTTTCTATAACCTAACCCCCACTCCAAATTCAATGGCTTCTGCCGAGGCCCCATGTGATTTTAAGGTGACCGCTCCAAACATTTTCTCTCCAAAATAGCGCTTTAACCCAATTCGATTATACACCCGACTTTCAAATTCAAAAGGATAATACACATAATACCCCAATTGTGTAATTACGCTCATTTTGTTGACAAACAATTCATGCCCTAAAAAAAGACCAGCACGTTTGAAATCAGTATCTTCATCTACATTCAATTCAGGGAATGAAGTGGATTGAAAACGTATCAACTCCTGTAAAAAGTTAGAAAAAAAGATATCTGCACCAAATTGAATGGCACTTTTCCTACCCAAACGCTTGTCGGCGTAGGCAGAAAAAATCCAAAAACCATATTGCCCCAAGCCAATTACGTCACTTTCATTCAAACCACCTCTTAAAACCAGATTGTATCGAATAGGTTCCATAATTCTTTTCTTCTTCTCCGGTTTTTTAAAGGCGATTGTATTTTTTCCTCCATCCAAATCATACGTGAGTCCCACATTAAAAGCAAGAGTATTGGTAGAGGTATTGGGGGCTCTAAAATTTCCATTGGAGTAATGTACAAGGGTCAATCCTGCTTTCACACCAAATCCTTCAAATAGATTTTCTTTATGATAATTGAACATGGCCATGGTGGAACTCAAAAAATGACTTCCATAGGCATTGTTTCTAAAATTCCTGTTTTTATCGTAAGGATTAGTATTGTAAGAGATTCCTTGACCTATTCGAAATTGTAGATTTCGTTTGAAAAAGTTGAAATTATAATGGGCGAACAAGCCGTAGTGCTCTCCTAAAGTGCGATTGTTCATATTTTGATAAACAAATGAAAAACCGGTATCTGGGTATCCATATTCGGATTCCCATTCATTTTCGCCGTATCGCTTCCTACTATATCCTAAAACAAATCCGCTAGGATGTTCCGAAATAAGATGGGAAATATCTGGATTGTGAAGCAATATGGAACCATAGAACTGATTAGCATCCAGCACATATTTTCTGGGCGTTTTATTTTCTTGGGAAGTTCCCAAGATAGAGCACAGCAATGTGGTTATAAAAAGTAGGCGCTTCATGAGGCGCAAAAGTAGAAAATTAAAATACCTCTTTGGCGATTGCCTTGATGTTATCTGATTTTCCCATGGAATAATAGTGCAATACCGGAACACCTGCTTCCTTTAGTTCTTTGGATTGTTGAATACACCACTCCACTCCTACTTCACGGACTTCTTTATTGGTCTTACAATTCTCAACAGCGTCAATCAAATCTTCAGGAATATCTACTCGGAATACTTGCGGCAATAATTGTAAATGTCGTTTTACAGCAATGGGTTTAATTCCGGGAATAATCGGCACTTCAATTCCAGCCTTGCGAGCAGCATCTACAAATTCAAAATATTTTTGGTTGTCGAAAAACATTTGGGTCACTACATAATCCGCACCCAAAGCAATTTTTTCCTTCAGGCGTTTAATATCCGATTTGAGTGAGGGGGCCTCCATATGCTTTTCAGGATATCCTGCAACTCCAATGCAGAAATCTGGACAGTTATCTGTTTCAATTACTTCGTGAAGATAATTTCCACAATTAAGTTCCTTCACCTGTTTCACCAAATCAGATGCAAATCTGTGTCCTCCTTGGGTAGGTTCAAAATATTTTTCCTCCTTCATGGCATCTCCACGAAGCGCCATAACATTATCGATACCCAGATAGTGACAATCCACCAAAAGGTATTCGGTTTCCTCTTTGGTGAATCCTCCACAAAGAACATGCGGAACTGTATCTACATTATATTTATGGGTGATTGAGGCACAAATACCTAAGGTTCCCGGCCGCATACGGGTCAATTTTTTATCCAGAAGACCATCCCTATCAATGTACACATACTCTTCCCTCGAAGTGGTTACATCAATAAAAGGAGGTTTGAACTCCATCAAAGGGTCGATATTGTTATATAGCTCTTTTATACTTCTTCCCTTTACTGGAGGGATAATTTCAAAACTAAAGAGCGTTTCTCCTTTTGCATTTTTTATATGATCGGTAACCTTCATAAAATTATACTTCAACGATGTTGGGAGCTAACCACTTCTGGGCCACCTCCAACGAAATTTGTTTTCTGTTTGCAAAATCCTCTACTTGGTCTTGCTTTATTTTTCCCAAACCAAAATACTTTGCATCTGGGTTCGCAAAATAATACCCACTAACACTAGCTGCGGGCCACATGGCCAAACTCTCAGTAAGCTCAACACCTATCGTATCCTCTACACCTAAAAGTTTCCAAATGGTCAACTTTTCCAAATGGTCAGGACAAGCTGGATATCCAGGTGCAGGTCGAATGCCTCTGTATTTTTCATCAATCAAATCTTCATTTGATAGACTTTCGGATTTTGCGTATCCCCAATGCTTTAACCGTATTTCCTTATGCAAATACTCCGCAAACGCTTCTGCCAACCGGTCGGCAAGCGCTTTTATCATGATTGCGTTATAATCATCGTGATTTTTCTCAAATTCTTCAGCTAATTCTTTGGTTCCGAATCCAGTTGTAACACAAAAGCAGCCTATGTAATCTTGAACCCCAGATTCTTTGGGTGCTATAAAATCTGCTAAAGCAATATTGGGGACTCCATCCCTTTTCTTTATTTGTTGACGAAGGGTTCTAAAAATGATATTGTTATTTTCAGTTGAGCCGGAACTAACAAGAATGTCATCTTCATCTATTTGGTTGGCTGGAAAGAGACCAAAAATCGCTTTTCCTTTCAAAAGCTTCTCATCAATTACCTTCTTGAGCATCTTTTGTGCATCCTGAAATAGTTCTGAAGCCTGTTCCCCTACAATGTCGTCTTCTAGAATATTCGGGTATTTTCCATGCAAATCCCAACTTCTGAAAAAAGGAGTCCAGTCTATAAAGTCTTCCAACTTTTTCAAATCAAATTCTTCCCAAACCTGAATTCCCAATTGGTTGGGTTCAACAACATCTGTGGATTTCCATTCTATTTGGAGTTTGTTCTTTCGTGCTTCGTCCAAACTCAAATATTCCTTTTGCTTGGTGCGGTTCAAAAACTTTTCTCGGAAGCTTTCGTAATCCAGTTTTACCGTTTTCTTATAGGTATGCGATGTTTCCTTTTGTAACAGGTCTCCCACTACCGTAACCGCTCTTGAAGCATCGTTCACATGAACCACGGAATGACTGTAAACTGGGTCAATTTTTACAGCGGTATGTGCTTTACTGGTAGTGGCGCCACCAATAAGCAACGGCACCCGAAACTCTTGACGTTCCATTTCCTTGGCCAAGAATACCATTTCATCTAAAGATGGGGTAATCAAACCGCTTAAACCGATAATATCAACCTGCTCCTCTTTCGCTTTTTGAATGATTAGCTCTGGTGGGACCATAACCCCCAAGTCTACAATCTCATAATTGTTACAAGCCAAAACAACACTCACAATGTTTTTTCCAATATCATGAACATCACCCTTAACCGTAGCCATCAAAATTTTTCCCGCAGAACTGGTGGTTGAATCTTTAGATTCTTCAATAAATGGAGTCAAATGAGCCACAGCTTTTTTCATCACACGGGCCGATTTAACCACTTGAGGTAAAAACATTTTTCCGCTACCAAATAAATCACCAACCACATTCATTCCTGTCATCAAATTGCCTTCAATGACTTCCAAAGGTTTTGAAGCTTGTAGTCTGGCCTCTTCCACATCTTCCACAATAAATTGGTCGATTCCCTTAACCAAAGCTCTTGTTATTCGGTCTTGAAGGGGCTCTTCGCGCCATGACAAATCCACTTTACTTTCCTTGGATTTTCCAACAACTGTTTCTGCAAATTCCAAAAGTCTTTCCGTGGCATCATCCCTTCGGTTCAGCAACACATCCTCTACATATTCCAACAAATCTTTAGGAATATCATCGTAGACCTCAAGCAAAGCTGGATTAACGATTCCCATATTCATTCCAGCTTTTATGGCATGGTAGAGGAATGCTGAATGCATGGCCTCACGAACAGTATTGTTCCCTCGGAATGAAAATGAAACATTACTTACTCCACCACTAACGCTACAATGCGGAAGGTTTTGGCGAACCCAACGTGTCCCTTCAATAAAATCTAGGGCATTCAATTTATGCTCATCCATTCCTGTACCCACAGGAAAAATATTTAAATCAAAAATGATGTCCTCAGGAGCGAAATTCACTTGATTCACTAGAATTCTGTATGATCTTTCTGCAATTTCTATCCGGCGTTCCAGATTATCGGCCTGTCCCACCTCGTCAAAAGCCATAACGATAACAGCAGCGCCATAGCGTTTTATCAGTTTAGCTTGGCGGATGAATTCTTCCTCACCCTCCTTTAAACTAATGGAATTGACCACGCATTTACCTTGCACCACCTGAAGTCCAGCTTCAATAATATCCCATTTTGAGCTATCAATCATAATGGGTACCCTAGCAATGTCGGGTTCGGCTACAATAAGGTTTAAAAACTTGACCATGGCCTCTTTGCCATCAATCAAGCCGTCATCCATGTTTATGTCGATGATTTGAGCGCCACCCTCCACCTGATGGCGTGCAACTTCGAGAGCCTCTTCAAACTTTTCTTCTTTTATTAATCTTAGGAACTTTTTGGAACCTGCGACATTGGTCCGTTCGCCAACATTTATGAAGTTGCTTTCTGGTGTAATGACCAAGGGCTCCAGTCCACTTAGTCTCAAGTATTTTTGGGTGCTCTCCATTATCCGAAGGATTCCTTTTTAGGCAGGAACAACAAGTTTTCTGGGTTCATATTTTGTGACAAGGTCAGCAATTGCTTTGATGTGGTCAGGTGTTGTGCCGCAACACCCTCCAACAATATTTACCAATCCTTTTTCCAAATACTCCTCAATCTGATCGCGCATTTGTTCTGGTGTCTCATCATATTCTCCAAAAGCGTTGGGAAGTCCAGCATTAGGATGTGCAGAAACGGCAAAGTCCGATTTCGCTGAAATGACCTCCAAATGGGGGACTAATTGTTTAGCACCCAAGGCACAATTAAAACCTACGGAAAGAATGGGAATATGCGAAATGGAAATTAAAAAAGCTTGGGCCGTTTGCCCAGAAAGAGTTCTTCCTGAAGCATCGGTAATGGTACCGCTAACCATTATGGGAATTTCTATTCCACGTTCATCTTTGACTTCTTCTATAGCAAAAAGTGCTGCCTTAGCGTTCAGGGTATCAAAAATGGTTTCTACTAAAAGGATATCAGCACCTCCATCCACTAGAGCTTCGGCTTGTTGCTTATATGCAATTCGAAGTTCATCAAACGAAATAGCTCTAAATCCAGGGTCATTCACATCAGGGGACATACTCGCAGTTTTGTTGGTAGGCCCCATGCTACCAGCTACAAATCGGGGTTTATGGGGTTCAAGCTCTGTAAATTCATTGGCAACTTCTTTTGCAATGCGTGCCGACTCATAATTTAGATCATAAACCAAATCCTCCATGTGGTAATCAGCCATGGCCACAGTGGTCCCAGAAAAAGTGTTGGTTTCTACAATATCTGCTCCGGCAGCATAGTACTTGCGGTGTACCTCTGCAATAGCTTTGGGTTGTGTCAATGACAACAAATCGTTGTTTCCTTTTAAAGGATGTTCCCAATCCTTGAATCTTTCTCCGCGAAAATCTTCTTCTTGGAACTGATATCGTTGCAACATGGTACCCATTGCACCATCCAGCACCAATATCCGTTCCTTTAATAATTCTTCAATTTTAGACATAAAACTTTTTGGTCAAAAAAATGACGTGTTTAGATGTTATCAAAAAGATTGGAAAAGAATACTCTTTAGAAGTCATCTTTTTCCGCATAAGCGAAATAGAATGTAGCACCTTCTCGAAGACGAGGGTTGCCAAGGTTTCAAAGGGTCTACTCCCTCCACCTTTCTTGATAACATTTCAATTTATTCATGAACTAGAACGTAAAGTAAAGACACAAAGTTTTTAAAAACAAATGAATTGCCTTCAAAATAGAAAGCCTCCCAAGATTTGGGAGGCTACTAGCTAAAACAAATAATTTTCATTGTTACAAAATACTTTGCACAACTTCTTTTTTTGCTTCTTTTTTGGTTCCGTCAAATCCTTCTACACCACCAACAGTGGTATATTTCATTACAAATCGCTTTCCTGGGTTAATAAGTTGATATGCATATTGACACATCACTGCAGCTTCATGGAAACCGGAAAGTATCAATTTCAGCTTTCCTTCATAGGTGTTTACATCACCTATGGCAAAAACTCCTGGGATATTGGTTTGATAATCCTTGGCATTATTTACTTTGATGGCATTTTTTTCAATTTCCAATCCCCAATCTCCAATAGGACCTAGTTTTGGAGAAAGACCAAATAAGGGTATGAAATAATCGGTTTCCACATAGGTTTCGCCTTTGGAAACATCCTTATGCTTTATCACTACCGACTTTAGTTCGTTTTCACCGTGTAATCCTTTCACCTCTGCCTCGGTATAGAGCTGAATTTTTCCCAATTTGGCCAATTCAGAGGCTTTTTCCACGGAATCCAAAGCTCCTCGGAATTCATTTCTTCGGTGTACCAGGGAAACTTCGGAGGCCACATCTGCTAAATAAATGGCCCAATCCAACGCAGAATCCCCTCCGCCGGCAATCACAACTTTCTTGTCGCGATACACTTCAGGGTCTTTGATCATGTAAGCCACCCCATTATCTTCGTACTGAGCAATGTTTTCAATTTGCGGTTTTCTGGGTTCAAAAGAACCTAAACCACCAGCAATCACTACCACAGGGGCATGATGTTGTGTCCCTTTATTTGTGATCACTATAAAAGAACCATCTTCTTGTTTATCCAACTTTTCAGCACGTTCTCCCAACGTAAAGCCCGGTTCAAATGGTTTGATTTGTTCCATAAGTCTATCAACTAAATCTCCAGCTAAAATCTCAGGATAGGCAGGTATATCATAAATTGGTTTCTTTGGATAGATTTCTGAACACTGACCTCCTGGTTGTGGAAGGGCATCAATCAAATGGCATTTCAATTTGAGTAGGCCAGCTTCAAAAACAGTAAATAATCCTGTTGGCCCAGCTCCGATAATAAGTATATCTGTTTTAATCATTGTATCGCTTTATTCTGAAAACACTAATTCGTTGTGATTGTACTCTTTTTGGATTTTTAATATTTTTTCTCGGTGCGCAACTACTTCACCAATAACAATTATTGCAGGATTGGATAACTGCTGCTCCTTTGCCTTGTCCTCAATTGAAGCAACAGTACCAATTCCTATTTTTTCATTTTCTGTGGTTCCATTTTGAATAATGGCCACAGGAATGTCTTGTTTATTCTCTTGTCGGAACAATTCCATAATCTCACCTAATTTGGACATACCCATTAGAATGACAACGGTTGCACTTGATTTTGCAGCCAAAGCCACATCACTGCTGAGCTTATGTTCTTTGGTAGTCCCTGTGATCACCCAAAAGCTTTCTGAAGACCCGCGCTTGGTTACAGGAATATTTTGCATGGCCGGAACTGAAACTGAAGATGATAGTCCGGGTACAACTGCGACATCCAAACCGAAAGCTGCCGCATACTCCATTTCTTCAGCGCCTCTACCAAAAACAAAAGAATCCCCTCCCTTGAGTCGAACCACATGAAGTCCTTGGGATGCTCTTTGAACAATCAATTCATTGATTTGCTCTTGCTGGTATCTGTAGCAGCCTTTCCTTTTTCCAACAAAAATCTTTTCAGCGTTTGGTGAATACTCAAGTAATTCGGTATCAATCAAGGCATCATATAAAACCACATCAGCGCTTTGAAGAGCCTTGACTCCTTTCAATGTTATTAAATCAACATCTCCAGGCCCAGCTCCAACCACGGTAAGCTTTCCAGTTTTTCCTCCTTCAAAGGCGTGTAAATTGTTCAAGGATTCCATATTATGCTTCTTGAAGTTCAAATTGTCTATAGGCTTCGAATTTTCTCAAAACCTCTTTTGAAGTGTTTAAATAGGACTTTGCAAAATCTTCAGAAGGAGCTGTCGTGTTCATTTGCAATACCAAGTCTTCAAAACTACCTTCTAGGACTACTTTATCAGTATCCACAAAAAGTTTATCAAAATCCCTGATTATACTTGAGTGGGTGTTAGTCTTGGTTTTTTCAGCTGTAAGCAATGCTTTTGCCGAATTCACCATAGATTGGTATGAATAATAGATACTTGCAGCCCATTTTCCTGCGTGCAGAGCTTCCTCAGCATTGGCTATTTTTTCTTCGCTTTCGAAAAAGAGCGTTGCTACTAAATCAACAATTACACCTGCGCATTCCCCTATACCTATCTCCTTTTTATACTTTTCAGCATTTCCCCAGTCAATAAAATCTTCAGCGGTCAAATTGTCCACACTGGATAAGTGTTTTAGGAAATCATAGAAATACGTTTCTCCTCTATCTGCATAATAATCCGCAAAGGACAGTCCATTTCCGTTGGCGTTAAAGTCATCCAAAATTAACCGAAGTGCCTGAGGGCCGCGTTTACTTGGTATTTTGACTACTTTATCCGCAAATCTTCCGTTTCCATTTCCAAAGTTTCCTCCTCCCAACAGAACTTGCAAAGCAGGCGCCACTAGCTTATCCTTGGTTCTGATGGACATTCCTTGAAAGCCAATATTGGCCATATTGTGTTGACCACAGGCATTCATACAACCACTTATTTTAATGACCACATCTGGGTTGCTGATGTACTGCGGGTATTCTGCCTTTATCACTCTTTCAAGCTCAGCGGCAATTCCTGTACTGCTGGCAATACCCAAATTACAAGTATCCGTTCCTGGACAGGCTGTGATGTCCAGCGCTTTGTTATAACCCGCTTCCGTGAAGCCCAGTTTTTTCAATTCTGTGTAGAAAAAGGGTATAAGTTCTTCTTTTACATATGGAATAAGAATGTTTTGTCTTAAAGACAAGCGGATTTCCCCTGCAGCATAGTCACGCACCAGTTTGGCCAATTCCCTCGCTTTATCTGTGTAAAAATCGCCCAACATTACTTTAATCCCTATGGCTACATATCCCTCTTGTTTTTGAGGAATAAGATTGGTTGATTTCCAAGCTTCAAAATTTTCGTCTTCAATGGTTTCTACAAAAGCAGTAGCGGTATTTGCCAATTTTGGCTTTGGATAGTTTTCAACATCAATTGGATACGATTGAATAGGTACCGCCAATCTTTCTTCTTCCAATAAGACCTTGAAACCTTCCAATCCAATGTCTTTGAGCAAGAACTTCATCCGAGCTTTAGCGCGGCTTTTTCGCTCTCCATACCTATCAAAAACCCGGATTACCCCTTCCATTAATGGAACTATCTTTTCCGAAGGAAGAAAATCATACAAAACATCAGCGTGACGAGGTTGCGAGCCCAATCCTCCACCCAACATTATTTTAAAGCCTCTTTCTCCATTTCTGATTTTGGCGATAAAGCCCAAATCATGCATATAAGAAAGACCCGTGTCAGCATCAGTGGCGGAGAAAGAAACCTTGAATTTCCGTCCCATCTCTTGACCTATAGGATTTCTCAAAAAATACTCAAAAACAGCTTGCGCATACGGAGATACATCAAAGGGTTCATCAACATCAATACCAGCCGTTTCACTGGCTGTTACATTACGAACCGTATTTCCACAAGCTTCACGAAGCGTTACTTTATCTTTTTCCAATTGCGCCCATAATTCTGGAGTTCTATCTAAATCCACATAATGGATTTGAATATCCTGTCTTGTGGTGATATGTAATCTGCCTGTAGAATACTCATCGGCGACATCTGAAATTCTCTCCAACTGATTCGAAGTAACCTTACCATAAGGTAATTTAATCCGTATCATCTGCACACCAGGTTGTCTTTGACCATAAACACCACGGGCCAAACGAAGACTTCTAAATTTCTCTTCGTCAATTTTACCTTCTTTGAACTGGCGTATTTTTTTCTCCAACTCAATAATATCCTTCTCTACTATTGGGTTTTCAATTTCTGTTCTGAAGCTTTGCATATTACTCTTTTTTTCCTATCAATTTAATAGGTTAATAATCTGTCTGTATTCTATAACATTCATTACAATGAAAGTGGATTAATTTATAAATCCTACCCCAGCCGTATTATTTGTGCGGCCGTCTAAAATGATAAAGGAACCATTGGTACGATGATCTTTGAAACGATCGTAGAAAATGGGTTTGTTCAATCGTAAATGTACTTTGGCGATATCATTCATTTGAAGCGCATTTATGTTTTCCTCTATGCCTGAATAATCGGGATGTATTTTATGTTCAATAGCATCGACCTTTGCCAATACTTTGTTCACCCCATGTTGCACCACATATTTTCCTCCTGTAACAAGACTGTTGGAATCCATCCATGATACCGTAGCGGTCAACTGTTTTTCAACGGTTGGCAGATCACCTACCTTTACCAACATATCGCCCCTACTTACATTCACCTCATCTTCCAAAGTAATGGTCACCGAGGAACGCCTTGGGGCGGTCCGATATTCTTGGTCATGGAAATAAATGTTTTTGATACGGCTTTGTGTCATGGATGGTAGAACCACTACCTCATCACCTGCATTCAACTCGCCTCCATATACTTTACCTGCAAATCCACGAAAATCATGGAATTCTTCCGTTTTTGGACGAATCACATACTGTACCGGAAATCTTGGCGTACCCACATTGGATACTGCAGCCAAATCCAAACCTTCCAGATGTTCCAGTATGGTTTCTCCTGAATACCAAGGTGTATTTTGGGATTTGGAGACCACATTGTCTCCTTTTAAGGCGCTAATAGGAACAAAGGTGATTTTTTGGTCTACATAATCACGCTTGCCCATCAATTGTTCAAAATCAGATTTAATGGCATTGTATCTCTCCTCAGAAAAGTCTACTAAATCCATTTTATTGATGGCAACAATCACTTCTTTTACACGCAAAAGGTTATTGATAAAAAAGTGCCTATTGGTCTGTTCTATTACGCCTTTTCGAGCGTCAATCAAAATGATGGCGGCTTGTGATGTTGAAGCACCCGTAACCATGTTTCGGGTATATTCCACATGGCCCGGGGTATCCGCAATGATGTAACTCTTCTTGGGCGTGGAAAAATAAATATGCGCCACATCTATGGTGATTCCTTGTTCTCTTTCAGCTACCAGTCCATCGGTAGCTAACGAAAAATCCAAATAATCATATCCTTTTTGCCTACTGGTCTTCTCTATGGCTTCTAGTTTATCATCGGTCAATGATTTTGTATCATAAAGCAACCTGCCTATAAGGGTACTTTTACCATCGTCCACACTTCCTGCCGTTGCTATTTTTAAAACTTCCATTTTGTTTTGATTGATTTATTAGAAGTACCCTTCTTGTTTTCTTTTTTCCATCGCCGCCTCGGAGCGTTTATCATCTATTCGAGCACCTCTCTCAGAGATTTTTGAGTCTCGTATCTCTGAAACGACCTTTTGAATCGTATTCGCATGAGATTCAACCGCTGCCGTACACGACATATCCCCTACCGTTCTGAACCTTACCATCCGTTCCTGTACTTCTTCGTCCTCTGAGCGAAAGACTATATCATCCTCTGCCGACCAAATCAACCCATCTCGCAAGAACGTTTTTCTTTTATGTGCAAAATAGATAGATGGTATTTCAATATCTTCTTTTTCAATGTAGCTCCATACATCCAACTCGGTCCAATTACTGATTGGAAACACACGTACGTTCTGGCCTATTTCAATTTGCCCGTTCAACATGTCGAAAAGTTCAGGGCGTTGGTTTTTCTCATCCCACTGGCCAAAGTCATCACGAACAGAAAAAATACGTTCTTTGGCTCTTGCCTTTTCTTCGTCCCTTCTTGCTCCTCCAATACAGGCATCGAATTTGAATTCCTCAATAGCATCTAGGAGCGTAGTTGTCTGAAGCATATTACGACTAGCATATTTTCCAGTTTCTTCAATTACTTTTCCTTGATCAATCGAATCCTGTACATTGCGTACAATCAATTCCACACCTAATTCTTCAACCATTTTATCACGAAACTCTATGGTTTCAGGGAAGTTATGTCCCGTGTCGATATGCATCAACGGAAAAGGAATTTTAGCTGGCCAAAACGCTTTTTGCGCTAAACGGACCAAGGTGATGGAATCCTTACCTCCCGAAAAGAGCAAAACGGGTTTTTCAAACTGGGCCGCTACCTCCCTAAAAATATAAATGGCTTCATGCTCTAAAGCATTAGCATTTGGTCTATCCACTAATTTGGCAACCTCGGGTTCTTTTATTTTTTCTAAAACTGTGTTCACTTTGTATTGATTTAGGTGTGTAACCCGCATTCTCTATTTTCCAAAACCTTAGTCGGGTCAAAATATTTATGTTCATTGGGCAATCCGAGTTGCTCCAAGTAGGCATCCAATTGTGTATCGCTCCAATAGTAAAAAGGGCTAACTTTTAGCACACCATCCTTACTAAGGCTCAATATGTCCAATGAGTCCCGATGTGCTGTTTGCCCATTGCGAAGATTTGTGAACCAAACATCTGGTTTGTGTTCTTGCATGGCCCGTTTGAATGGTTCCAATTTTACCTGCTCTGTAAAAACAGCATGTTTTGGATCATCAATTTGAGGTATGCCCATTATTGCATCCCGATGCGCCGCACTTTGTTTGGGAACGTATAATTTGATATTCAATCCCAAGCGAGTAATCAAATCCTCTGCATGTCTATAGGTGTTTGGTGTATTGTATCCTGTATCGCACCAAATGACCGGTATATCTATATCGGCATAAGTAACTGCATTTAAAATTGCTACTTCATAAGGTCTAAAATTGGTAGTCACCACTGGAGACTTTGCGTATTGTAGCGCCCACTCAACAATAGTTTGGGGTTCAGACTTCCTAAACTTTTGATTTAATTCAATTATTTCCTTTTCAGTTATTGCCATAAGCTCATTCTTTATCTTCCCCAATTGATTCGATTCCAAATTCTTTCATGAAAAAAGTAGAGCACCATTTTGGTCACTAACTCCACCATACCTATCGAAAAAGCCAACGAAAGTGTTCCAGTGATTATCCATGAAATCAATATGGTATCCAGCGTACCTACAATTCTCCAACTAACGGATTTGGCAATACTACGTTTTGGTTTTTCAGAGGTTTTGTCTTTGCTATAAGTAGCCTTAGCTTCGTTATTATTGACTAAAAGTTGGTCTGCAATCATGATTTTCTAATTTCCTATGGATTTAATAGGTTAATCAAAAGTAGAAGTATTTATTAAAGCAAATCGTTAAAACATAGATAAAATTATAATTATCCTATAGTTTTAGTAGATTATTAAATAAATATTGAAAAGTTTATCAAATTCTTATTCCAATCTGCTTTTAAGAAAAATTCTCTTAAGAAATCAAGTCGGCAAGGGTATTATTTCTGTATACTTCCAGTGCACTATCCCTAACTTGGAGCATTAATTTATTCACGGAACATTTATTTTCATCCGGGCAATCATCACATTTTTCGTAGAAATTAAGGCTTACACATGGCACCATTGCAATAGGTCCCTCAAGCACGCGCATTACCGAAGTCATGGGAATATCCTTAGGATCTTTTATTAAGTAGTAACCTCCACCTTTGCCTTTTTTTGAACCAAGAAACCCATTGCGACGTAGTGTAAGTAAAATGCTTTCCAAGAACTTCTGTGAAATGTTTTCGTGTTTTGCAATCTCGGCGATTTGCACCGGAGTTTTGCTATCTATTGAAGCTAGATATGTTAGGGCTTTAAGACCATATTTTGTCTTCTTGGAGAGCATCTCACGAATATAGGGAAAATTAGCTAGTACCCTATTTCACGGACAGCTATCCTAGCGCTTGTTCGATATCCGAAATAATATCATCAATATGTTCCAGTCCAACGGAAACACGTACCATCCCATCAGTAATACCTACGGATTGCCTTTCTTCAGGACTCAACTTGCTATGTGTTGTGGATGCCGGATGGGTCACTATGCTTCGGGAATCTCCCAAATTCGCGGACAGTGATAAAAGCTGTATTCCATCAAAAAACTTTTTCCCGGCTTCCAATCCTCCTTTTACTTCAAAAGCTACAACACACCCACCCGCTTTCATTTGCTTTTTGGCAAGATTATATTTAGGATGAGATTTAAGAAACGGATATTTAACCCAGTTAACCTTGGAATGGTCTTCCAAAAAAGTAGCCAATTGCAAGGCATTGGAACAATGTCTATCCACACGAAGTGCCAGGGTTTCCAGACTTTTGGACAAGACCCATGCATTGAATGGAGAAAGGGCTGGGCCTGTGATTCTGGAAAAACGATAAATCTTATCAATGAGTTCGGAGCTTCCAACAGTGATTCCCGCAAGTACCCTTCCTTGACCATCCATTAATTTGGTTCCTGAATGGATTACTAAATCTGCGCCAAATTTTATAGGTTGTTGTAGATAAGGAGAGGCAAAACAGTTATCGATAATCAAAATTAAATTATGTTTTCTAGCAATAGCTGCCAGTGCTTCCAAATCCAAGATATCTACTCCGGGATTCGTAGGTGACTCGGCATAAATGACCTTGGTATTGGATTGAACGAGATTATCAACGCTATCTAAATCATTTATGTCAAAATAGCTGGTAGAAATATTCCATTTTGGGAAAAACTGGGTGAATAAACTATGTGTAGAACCAAAAATGCTTTTTGCCGAAATGATATGGTCCCCACTATTCAACAAGGCGGCAAAGGTTGAGAATACCGCAGCCATTCCCGAAGCAAAGGCAAAACCACTCTCTGCGCCTTCCATTTTACAGACCTTTTCGATGAATTCCGAAGAATTTGGGTTAGAATATCTTGAGTAAATATTCCGATTTTTTTCCTCCGCAAAGGATGCCCTCATATCCTCCGCATCTTCAAACACAAAACTGGAAGTAAGATACATAGGAACAGAATGTTCTAAAAATTGGGTCCGTTCCAATTGTGTTCGTATTGCTTCCGTTTCGAATTTATTGTTCTTCATGATTACGCTTTTTCAGCAATTCGTAAAATGTCGCCAAAAACTCCTCTGGCAGTTACAGCAGCCCCTGCTCCTGCTCCTTGTATTACCAAAGGATTTTCTCCGTAGGATTCTGTGTAAATCTCTATAATTGAATCTGAGCCTTTAACTTGGCCCAAAGCACTTTCTTTAGGGACTGATACTAATTTTGCTTCCAAAATCCCTTTATCCTGCTGTAAATCACCATGTAAGTCTCCTATATATCGTAGTACATATCCAGGCTTTTGATTTTTCTTGAGCTCGAAAAACCTTTCATCCATTGAAGTAATCTTATCCAAAAAGATATTTAAATCAATCCCTTCCAAATTCTCTGGAATTAAGGTATCTATGGCAATATCATCAAACTCATTTTGTAAATCCAATTCCCTGGCCAGTATCAGTAGTTTTCTACCAACATCGTTTCCAGATAAATCCTCTCGGGGATCAGGTTCGGTATATCCTTTTTCTTTTGCTTCGAGCACCACTTTGGAAAAAGAGACATCCGTTTCGGAAAATGTATTAAAAATATAACTTAAAGACCCGGAAAACACACCTTTGATTCTTGTTATATTCTCCCCAGATAGGTGAAGTAATTTAATAGTATCGATTAGTGGTAAACCTGCTCCTACATTGGTTTCATACAAATATTGTTTTTTATTTTCGCTAAGATTGCTTCGAATAGCTTTGTAAAAACCAAAATCTAAGGTATTGGCAATTTTGTTGGAGGATACCAAATCAAATCCATGTTCGATAAGCTTTTCGTACTGGGATACAAAAGTCTCACTGGCTGTATTATCAACGGCAATCAAATTTTCCAGATGATGACTTTCCGCATATTCAATTACATCTTCTATGGTGTATGCTTCACCGTGCTGTTTTAACTTTTCTTGCCATTGCTTATCTATCCCCTTGGTGTTCAAAAGTACTTTTTTGGAATTGGCAACTGCAAACACTCTAAGATCAATTCCTTTTCTTGATTCTATCTTTTCTTCTGAGTTTAAAATTTGGTCTATCAATGTACCTCCTACATTTCCATGCCCAAAAATGGCCAAATTGATTCGCTTGGATACTCCAAAAATTTGTCCATGGATTACATTTAACGCTTTGTGCAAATCCGACTTTTCCACCACCAAACTCACATTTCTACCAGTGACGGTATTATTGAAAAGCAGCGGGGTTATTTGATTTTTTATTAAAGCATTAAAAGGTTTATGAAAGTTTCCTAAATCCATTCCTATTATGGAGATGACCGAAACATCCTTATTTACGGAAATTTGGCTGACATCCTGGAAACTGTAATCCGTTTCAAATTCCTCATCAAGCACTTTTTTTGCTTTTTGAGCCTTTGAAGCATCTACCACCAAACCGATTCCCCGTTCTGAAGAACCTTGGGAAATTATCCCGACATTGATATTGTTCCGTCCCAAGGTTTTAAAAATTCGCGCATCAACACCTACTTTCCCAAGTAGTCCCCTACCTTCCAAATAGACCAACGACATGTCCTCTTGTATGGAAAGCGATTTGATACCTTCATCACTGGGGTTCGCTTCAATCCGAGTACCTGGACTATCCAAGTTGAAGGTGTTCTTAATGGTCAACGGAATGTTTTTCTCAATTAAAGGAACGATAGTCTTTGCATGGAGAATGGTAGCACCAAAATTTGCGAGCTCATTGGCCTCCTCATACGAAATGGAATCGATAAGCTTAGCTTCTGAAACTAAGTCCGGATTGGCTGTAAAGATTCCATCAACATGGGTATAATTCACCAATTCCTGGGCATCTAAAAAGTTGGCTAACAAGGCTGCAGTGTAATTGGTGCCATTTCGCCCCAATGTGGTGGTCACTCCATTACTATTGGAGGCGATAAAGCCCGTAACAACAGGTAGCACATCTTGATCCAGATTTTTGAAGGCTCGAATCGTATTCTCTTTGGATTGATGCTGATCGACTTTTGCATTGGTAAAAGCATCATCTGTTTTTATCAACTCCCTTGAATCCAACAATTGTGCATTAACCCCTTGTGAAACAAGCAAGCTAGTCACTACTTTTCCAGAAATCAACTCACCATACGACAAAAGCTCATCTTTGGTCTTGGGGCTGAAATCCCCAGTGAGTGAAACACCATCCAAAATCCTTTTGATAGCCCTAAACTCTTCAGTAAGATCAATTTTATCTAAACCGTTTTGCTGATAACTCGAAAAATCAGTTAAATCCTCTTTATAGTCCTTTCCTTTTGAAGCATTCTTCAACATTTTCTCAAGTTCATCCGTTGCCTTTCCTCTTGCAGAAAGCACAACTACTATATTCTCTTTGCCATTTGCCCTATTTTTTACTATGTCAAGCACATGTTCCAATCCCTTTCCATTCGCTAAGGACTTACCGCCAAATTTCAAAATTTTAGGGCGTTCCGTTTTTTTATGTTGATTGAAAACAGGTTCCAGAAGTTTTTCCAGTTGTTGGAATTCCATTAAGAAGGCATCATGACCATGCAAGGACTGAACCTCACCATAAGTGACATTGGTATTCGCCAATGCCAATTTCCTATAAGTCTCCTTATTCTCTTCCGCTGTGAAAAACAAGTCTGAATTTACCCCTATGATATGGATTTGTGTATCGCTATTTTCCAACTTTTCAAAAGCCTCATCTCCGTTTCTGGTTATGTCAATAGTTTTAAGCAGTTGATTCATCAACTTATAAGCAGATAGCTGAAATCTCTCCTGCAATTTCTTTCCATGATGCATTAACCAGCTTTCTACATTGAACACCTGAAGTTCTTCGTTAGTGGTTCTTTTAAAACGCTCTTTGAAAGATGCTGGTGTTCGATAACATAGCATAGCATGCATTCGGGCGTCATGGACAGGTTCTTTGGAATTTATTAGAATTTGCTCCTGAATTTGGCAATTAGCTATCAACCAATCTGTAGATTTCCAATCTGAAGCCACCGGTATTAAATGTTTGGTGATTTCTGGATTCAGTGTGGCCATTTCCCATGCCAGACCTCCCCCCAAAGAACCTCCAATTATTGCAAAAAGACGTTCAATTTTAAGCTGTTCCAGCCCAAGAAGAAAGATTTTCGCAACATCCCCAGCAACAAAATCCTTGTAATTTTCAATCACAAAACCATCGTAGCCATTACCAGGAATGTTAAAAGCAAGAACCGTATATTTTAGGGTATCAATACACTTGCCGTCCCCAATCAAATCGGACCACCAACCGGTATCCCCTGTAACATTGGAGTTTCCTGTCAGCGCATGATTTACGAGTACTATGGAAGCAGAGTACAGTGGCAAGCCAAAGACCTCATAAGACAGCTTTATGTCCTGTTCACTTCCCGAATGGGTGACAAAGTTCTTTATATCCAAATGATGCAGCATGCAGCTTTATTTATTCAGTAGTTTATATAGCTTCAAAGGCTTGTTTCAAATCAGCCTTTAGGTCATCCAGATTTTCCAGTCCTACGGACAAACGAATCAAGTCCTGCGTGACCCCTGCACTTGCCTGTTCTTCTTCGGTCAATTGTTGGTGCGTTGTGCTCGCCGGATGGATAATCAAGGATTTGGTATCTCCGATATTGGCCAATAGGGAAAATATTTTTGTGGTATCAGTCAATTTTTTGGCAGCTTCAAAACCTCCTTTTACACCAAAGGTCACCAAGCCACTCTGTCCATTGGGCAAATATTCTTGGGCCAATTCGTAGTATTCGTTTCCTTTAAGTCCAGGGTAATTTACCCAAGCTACCTCATCCCTATCCTGCAACCATTCTGCCAAAGCCAAGGCACTTTCACTATGCTGTTTGATTCGGACGGGCAGGGTTTCCAATCCCTGGATAATCTGAAATGCATTGGTTGGGCTCAAAGCACCTCCAAAATCACGTAGCCCCTCCAAAATCAACTTAAAGGTAAATGCCGCAGCACCCAGCGCCTCACTATATACTAGACCGTGGTATCCTGCTGAAGGCTCTGTAAACTCAGGAAACTTCCCATTAGTCCAATCAAAGGTACCAGCATCTATAATGGCACCTCCTAAGGCTGTACCGTTACCATTGATATACTTTGTGAGTGAATGAATTACCAGGTTTGCCCCATGTTCAATGGGATTCAATAAACCGGGGGTAGCAACAGTATTGTCCACAATAAAAGGTACCTGGGCCGCTTTAGCTTCTTTGGAAATTCCTTTTAAATCCAGCACATCCAATTTTGGATTACCCAGGGATTCTACGAAAAAGGCCCTGGTATTGTCTTGCACTGCCTTTCCAAAGTTTGAAGGGTCAGCTGGGTCTACAAAAGTGGTAGTGATGCCCAACCTAGGTAAGGTTACGTTCAATAAGTTGAATGTTCCCCCATACAGACTGCTTGATGCCACAATATGATCACCAGCTTTTAAAAGCGTCATTAATCCTGTGGAAATCGCAGCTGTTCCAGATGCAAAAACTACAGCCCCTATACCTCCTTCAATTGCAGCTAATCTTTCCTGTAAAACTTGATTTGTAGGGTTATTTAGTCTTGTGTAAATGAAACCCAGTTCGGCCAACGAAAATAAGTTAGCCGCATGATCCGTGTCATTAAAAACATAGGAGGTGGATTGATAAATAGGTACTGCTCTTGTACCTTGCGTGTGGTTTGTGTCGTGACCTGCATGTAATGCGTTGGTCGCTAATTTGTGTTCACTCATGATTTTAGTTTTTTAATTAATTCCATCGATTAAAAAAGCCAAACCTTCTCTACAAACGAAGTAGAAAAGTAAAATCAAAAAGTTATAAGAAAGTGAATCGAAAATATCGATTGTTGTTATCTATTCCTATTTCAGTTTCGGTCTTTGCCGTCTTGAGGTCCTGAAACAAGTTCAGGACAAGGATAGAATTTAGCACCTTCTTGCAAAGTAGCAAGGGTTGCTAAGGCTTCGTAGGGTCTATTCCCTCCACCTTTCTTGATAACTATTCAATACGTGTTTGAACTTGAACAACAAATATAAGGTCAGATTTTTTTAAAATCCTAATGTTTTGGGGAAATTTTGTAGAACCGCAAGTCTTTACTTCATCTCCCGATACAAAAAGAAAGATGAGTTAAACTGTTAGTATTTGTAATAGTACCTTCCCCAATTAGAACATTTTAAACATAGTCGTTACTAACTGTCCTCCATAATTTGGTGAATTTAAACATAGTAGCTGCTTTGACTCCTTTACTTTTAAATAGAAGGGAGCTTTGCACAAATTCACACCACTTTGTTTTCGTAATCTAGTACCCTGCCCAGAGATGATATCAATGTTGGGAGTAAATTTTTCAGAGGGTAGATGTTCGGTTAAAACTATGTATTGATAATCATAAAGTTTAGCTACTATACTTTTTATTTCCGAATTGGATAAATGTTGCAATACTTGTCTTAGGACAATACAATCGGCAGTTGGAAGATTGTCATTAACTATATCCAAACAGTAGAATTCTAAATTTGGATATTGGTATTTGTTTCGGTTGAATTCAATCAGGTCACTGACAATATCTATGGCAATATACTTCTTCGTAAAGTTTACCAGTTGCCAACCTACGTTAAAATCTCCACAACCCATATCAATTACGGTGAATGGGCTTTCAAAAGACTTTAAAAGCGATTGAATGCTATCCACATAGGGCTTGACCAATCCTGGAAGGTGAGACCCTTCACCGGAATAGAAACCTTCTTCATTGTCACCCCAGAGTTTGGCCTTATAGATTTGCTCCATTACCGCTTTTGTAGGCCACGGTTTTTTTACCTTCTTGATGACGTCAGTTTTCATTCCAAAACAGAAAACTCAATACTGGAATCGGTGAAAACCGTGTGGGTTTGTGTTTTGAAATCCTCTTCCTTGGCCTTAAAGATATTATCCACATAGGTCTGCGGATTTAAATCTATCAATGGAAACCAAGTACTCTGTATTTGAATTTGAAGTTTATGTCCTTTTTTTATGGTATGAAAAACATCTTGTAGCTTGATGTTTACCGCAGTCTTTTGGTTTGGCTGAAAAGGCTCAGGTTCTGAAAAGCTGTTGCGGAAACGACCTCGCATTACTTCACTGCGGACCATAAGGTGGTAATTAGATAGCTTTAAATGGTCTTGCATTTCTTCATTGGTTTCAACATCATCAGGATGCACATCTATTACTTTAACAATCCAATCCGCTGCTGTACCCGTAGTGGCCACATTTAATTTGGCCAAAATATCTCCTGCTAGAGTGAAGTCCTCTTCCATTACCTCGGTCTCAAAAACCAGCACATCGGAACGACGTGCAGCAAACCTTTGGTCATCCGTCATATATTTTCTTGGAGTGAAAACAGTTTTTATATCCTCAGAATAAGGCACAGGTTTTTTCACGTCACTAATGAATTTTATCTCAGAAGTACCTTTATGTTTTTCCGTCAATTCTTGATTCTCGGAAAGGAAAAAGGTTTTTTTAGTGCGTTGTTTTGGAGGCCAGGCGTCTAAAGCAGCCCATTCTTTACTACCTGAATCAAAAACATAGGCTTCAGGAAGACCTGTATTTCCATCCCCCTCACCTTTTAAAAAGTGATTGAAAAACTTGGTTTCAATTTTTTTTTGAAAAAACTCCGAAATTGAATCCCCAAAATAATAGTTTCCAACAGCATTTCTGCCTTTTCTTCTGGCCCAAGCACCATGGTCCCAAGGTCCAAAAACCATGGTATTATAATTTCCTTCGTTGTATTTTTCAATGTTCTTGTAGGTTTCCAATGGACCGTACAAATCTTCTGCATCAAACCATCCTCCAACTACCATGGTCGCTACATGACTCTTAACGTTCTTTAAATGCTGAATTAGTCCTTTACTTTGCCATACTTCATCATAATTGGGATGCTCTTTCAATTCATTCCAGAAAAAATCGTCTGTCAAACCTTCCGGTCTAATTTTTGGCGTATCGGCAGTTTCGTATTCAAAAAAGGAATTCAGGTTCTCCAAGGATCCTGAATCCAAGAAAAACTGATATTGGTCTTCCGTACCGATATCTGGTAGGGTATACCAAGCTGTGTCAATAGGACTGTCGTTGTTCGGCCTTGGAGTTCCGAAGAGCGATGTTGCTCTAAAATAACTCAACAAATAGGCCCCGTTGTGATGAAAATCATCAAAAAAGAAATCCCCAATACACGCTTGAGGTGAAGCAGCTTTTAAAGCAGGATGGGCATCCACAGTGGCGTACGTAGCATAAAAGCCAGGATATGAAATACCCCAAACTCCAACTCTTCCATTGTTGTTTTCCACATTGTTCACCAACCATTCAATGGTATCATAGGTATCTGAACTTTCATCCACATCAGCGTTAGAACTTTTATTTGGGATGTAGGCCCTCATGTTATCATATTTGCCTTCACTCATCCACCTTCCACGCACATCTTGATACACAATGATATTTCCTTCTTGCATTAAATGGATATTGGGACCAATTTGTTTCCTGAACTCATCCTCGCCATAGGGTCTTGAGCTATAAGGAGTTCGCTGCATCAAAATTGGATACTCTTTGGAGGCATCCTTGGGAGAATAAATGGTAGTATGCAACTTCACACCATCTCGCATCTCAATATCCACTTCTTTCTTCGTGTAGTTTTGGGCAACATAATTCTCTTCTACAACCTCTTTTTGGATTGTTTTCTTGCACGAAGAAAAGACAGCTGAAAACAAAAATAGGGCAAGAAAAAAGCGCAAAGTAAACTTCATGTTTAAATTGATTTTTTGATTTGCCCTAAAGCTACGAAGAAATCTTATGCTAGTTTAAAAGGATATCTAGGATAAATCAAAAGCAGCTTTTACTTCTTGAATCATATCTAATTTTTCCCAGGTAAAGAGTTCTATTTCTTTTTCCACTTTACCATTGTAAGGCGATTCGAAAACCTTGGTTACGATTCTTGGTGTTTTGCCCATATGACCGTACGCCGCGGTTTCCAAATACATTGGGTTTCTAAGTTTTAACCTTTCCTCTATGGCAAATGGGCGCATATCAAACAATTCTGAGGCTTTTTTGGCAATCTCACCATCGTTCATATTCACATTGGCCGTACCATAGGTATCCACAAAGATTGATGTAGGTTCTACTACTCCAATGGCATAGCTTACTTGCACCAATATTTCATTGGCCACCCCTGCAGCAACCAAGTTTTTGGCAACGTGTCGCGCTGCATAGGCGGCACTTCGGTCTACTTTACTTGGATCCTTTCCGCTAAAAGCCCCACCACCATGAGCACCCTTTCCTCCATAGGTATCCACAATAATTTTACGTCCTGTTAGTCCTGCATCCCCATGAGGGCCTCCAATAACAAACTTTCCTGTTGGATTGATGTGATAGGTAATTCCATTCGTAAACAAATCCTGAATTTCGGCAGGCAAAAGTGCTTTTACCTTAGGAATAACCACCTCGATGATATCTTTTTTGATTTGCTCCAACATTTGGTCATCAGAATCAAACTCATCATGTTGCGTGGAAACTACAATAGTATCGATTCTTTGTGGTACGTTATCGTCCGAATACTCAATGGTAACTTGAGCTTTGGCATCAGGCCGGAGATAAGAAATTTCCTTTCCATCTTTACGCATGTCTGCCAATACTTGTAAAATCTTATGTGAGATATCCAAGGCCAAAGGCATGTAGTTTTCTGTTTCCTTGGTGGCATATCCAAACATCATTCCTTGATCACCGGCCCCTTGTTCTTCCTTATTACCTCTATCTACACCTTGGTTAATGTCTTGCGATTGCTCATGAATCAACGAAATTACCCCACAAGAATCTCCACTGAACTGATATTCTCCTTTGGTATATCCTATCTTATTGATTACATCGCGGGCGATGTTCTGAACATCCAAATAGGTGTTGCTTTTCACCTCACCTGCGAGTACGACTTGTCCGGTGGTTACCAATGTTTCACACGCTACTTTGCTTTCTGGGTCAAAGGCCAAAAAATTATCTAAAAGAGAATCACTGATTTGGTCTGCGATTTTGTCTGGGTGTCCTTCACTTACAGACTCCGAAGTAAATAAATAAGGCATTAATAATTTGTTTTATGAAAGGATTTGACGAATGCCCTGAAGAAAGTTTACTTCGCTTTTTAGCATTTTTTTTCGAGGTTGCAATCAGTCAAATCTTTCCTCATTTTGCGTGGCAAAAATATGGTAAAACCTAAACCCTGCAAAAAAATCCATTTCTAAAATACAACTATCACAAATCATATTTAACCTTAAACAGGATATACCTAGGCTGAACCGAATATTGTGAAGTCCTAAAAAAGAGATCGTTGAACGTGTCTTGATTTAAATCTTGATTGTTGGTCAAATTTGTCGCATTTATGCTAAACTCCCATTTACTTTCTGGCTTTTGATAGGATAAGGAGGCATTTAAGAAGCCAAATTTGTTTTCAATAGTTTGATTCCTATCGCGATAAAAGTAATATTCATAATCAGCTAAAAGGATAAATCCTTTCAAGAATGATGCGTCTAAACGGGCAAATGGCCTATCTGTAAAAAAAGTGGTTTTAATACCCCCGGTGTTGTAGTTGTTTACGGTGTACCTATATCCCAATTCCAGATTTGGAGCTTTCTGAAAACTACTTCCTAAAGACAACTCATAATCTTGTGTGAATGACTTTGAATTTTGCGGTATATCATTTACAATGTTAAAGGTATTTGAGTAAGCAACAGTGCTTCTGCCGCTTACTTTTATTCTACCAAATGCTCTTTGGTAGTTTCCCGTTCCACTTAAGGTTTCATCATCCAAATTTGAATTAATCGTTGTATTCACCTGATTGATGCCTACAATACCCGTATTGGTCTTAAATGCGTCCATTCGTTTGGAGTAAACCAAATTCGCGAAAATATTCTGCTGATTGAACATACTGAAGCTGAAAAAGTTTAGCTGCGCCGTATGAAACAAAGCGCTTTCCAAATCCCTATTCCCCCGATACAAGGCATTGTAATTCATAAAGACATATCCTCTGGCAAATTGATTGATATCTGAAAACTGCCGTTGAATGGTATAGGTAAACCGAAGGCTTTCCGATTGTTTTAGCTGTAGATTTACAAATAAATCAGGTACAATATTGAACATGGTATCCATAACCTCACTACCCAACTGTTCATTTTTGGCTCTGTAGTCATGAATATGAAATCCCGGGTTAAAAGTGAACTTGCCTGATATGATTTTGTAGTGAAGCCCAAAGTAATTATCCGAAAAATTATAGCTCACCGAATTTCCTAAATCTTCATCCCCAAAGGTGTTTTGGTCACCAGAATCCAAAATCTGAAAGATGGAGGAATTGAAGCGTTGACTGCTTTGAATTGTTCCCAAAGTAAAATTCAAATTGCTTTTTGGACCCAATACCCAAAAATAATCAAGCTTCGCATCAACCCGATTGGTTTGTGTGTATTGTCTTTGTCCAATGTTGAAATTGATCTGTTCCATGTTAACAGGAACAATTCCCACAAAAGGCTGCTGTTCGCGGATAGCATTATAGAAAGGGTCTTCATCTGAATATTCATATTGTGCCTCCAAAGCAAAAATGTTCTTATCATTCAGGGTATAATACAGATTTGAGTTTTGAGTAACTGTTATAGGATTTTGTTCCTGATTTTCAAAAATTGTATCGGTAACATCAGCTACAGAGAATGTATTGGTATCTTCATTCTCATCAACAGTTCGTACAAGCACCTCATAATCCCATTGCAACTTGTCCGAAGGCTTATAGTTCGAAGTAAATTTTGCCAATCCCAAACTTGTACTTTGGTCTGCTATGGTCTGTGTATTTTCAATCTCATTAGTTGATATAAACGTTCGTGTTGCCGCAGTTTCTAACAACGTATTGGTGTTAGAGAATATTCCATAACCAGATACTCGCCAAGAACAGGATGGCTTATAGCTAAAGTTGACCGCTCCAAATCTACTATCTATAGAACTCGCCCTGTTATTTTGCGTAGTGCTCAAACCAAGTCCGGAAGTAGTTGTATTGAATAAAGTACCTGTATTTGGACGGACATTACCTCTTGCTCCTCCTGTAAAATTCCAATAATCTCGCAATGAAAAAGGAACTTCCCCAACGTTATTTAAGTCAGTTAGAACGCTTAAACTGAACTTGGGACTGTAATAGAACAATTTCGGATGGGCTACATACCGCTCATCTGGTCCTAATCCACCTGTAACTTCACCAAACCAGAACTTTTTCTTGCCCTCTTTTAATTTGATGTTCAATGCTACATTGTCTTGGTTATTTGTAAGACCGCTTAATTGTGAAACTTCATTGTAATTGCGAAGCACTTCCACTTTATCCAATGCATTGGCCGGAATATTCTTGGATGCCAATTTTGAATCCCCATCAAAAAAATCGTCGCCCTCCACCATAACTTTGGTCACTGCCTTTCCCTCTACTTCAATTTCCCCATCATCATTTACCTCAATTCCAGGAAGTTTTTTGAGGACATCAGCCAGTTTTTTTTCTGTGCCCGACACAAAAGAATCGGTATTGTACACTATGGTATCTCCCTGTATGGTAATTGGTATTTCATAAACCAATTCAACCTCATCCAAGTTTTCAGGCTGCGGAAACATCAACACATCTAAAAAGATATCTTCCTCCTTCGTTTCAATTGATATTTCTTTGGTCTCAAAACCCAAGTAGCTTATTTTGATGATATAGGCTGTATTCTTCTTTACATTTATTTTGAATTTCCCTTCTGGCGTTGTTATTCCAAAACCCTCGAGAGTCTTTGTGTTCTTATTAATGGCCACTACGTTGGCTACATCCAAAGGATTTTGCAAGCTATCGGTAACTTTCCCAGAAATGATCAAACCTTGACTAAAAACAATAGACGACCAGGCCAAACAAATTGGCAAAAAAATATGCTTCAAATTCATTTGAAATACTTATCCCCTAATCATGATTCGCGCGCCATTTCCACGGCCCCTTGAACGAAATTGCTCGGACATTTCCTCCATTTTCTCAGCCAGAATACTGTTATACTCTTCTTGGGATACCTCTTTACCTTTTTTAGGTGCTTCTATTTTTAGTTTCTCTTTAGAATTCAGTACCAATTTTGAACACAATATTGCGGTTCTACCATTATTTACCTCTAAAATTAATCCAGGCAAACCCCAGTAAGGTCCAGGACCTTGGCTAACCGATATTTCTGGAGTATACCAAGCAACCACTTCCACATTTTCCGGTTCTTCAATTCTGGCCAAAATGGAATTGCCATTTCCCTGTTCGGTAGAATCTTTGGCCTCTTCTTTGTTTGAATCTCTGTTCCTATCAAAAGCATTGCGCATTCGGGTCATCATTTCTTCATTCACTTGCCTAGTGGCAGTAGCTTTGTAACATGTGTAATTTCCAATTTGCTTTGTTTCCGTGCCCAATTTCCACTCCCAAGTGTTCAAACTGTCCTTTATTAAGAACATTTTTCCAAACATTTCAGTCTGGTTAACATATTCTTGATTTTGGATATTCTTAAAATACTCCCCATTACCCGCGCCGGCAAAAGCCATTCTAGGGCCAGATTGGGTCCCCAGAGCATCCAATTTCTCTTCTTGTGTATATACCGATGTTGTCCTATCAAACACAAGTTCAAAACTCTGTTCTGTTCTACTTTTCACGCGTTCCCTAATACGTTGTTTCATCGCTTCAGGAATTTCACGGTCATCCAAGTTTATTTCAACATTGGTTTTTGTTTTGTAAAAAGCCTTCCCCTGAAAATCCTGACCTATGGCAGCGCACACAAGACAATTCATTAGAACAAAGCTGATAACGAGTCTTTTAGTTTTCATCATTTTGTTTTTTTGATTGAACTCCTCACAAATATGACATGTAATCCCTAGACGCTTGGTTAACATGTGTTAACGAGTGTTAACCGGTTACAAACCTCAATTCATATTAATAGATTTGAAGTATGGAAACCAAAAAATTCACTTATATCCTATACCTAATTACGTTCACCATTTTGGCAACCATAACAATTCAGGTGTATTGGAACATAGGTAATTACAAAACCAATAAACTGGCTCTCATCAATGAAGTTCAAAACAGTTTTGACTCAAGTGTTGAGGCCTACTACGCTAATTTGGCCAAGTCTGACTTTTTTGCCTTTTTGGACACCGATACCATGAACATTCAAAATAGAGGTGGTTTTGTGAGCATTATACAAAATGATAGCATAATCAATATTGACGTTCCCCAAAAGGATAGTGAAGCAGCCATTGGGAAGATGCTGCAAAGAATTGATAGTGCAAAAATTAGAATACGACCTCGAAGACCACCAGGGCGATTTTCCAAAATGCATTTTTTTAGAAAAAAGATGAGAGACAGCTCTGGTTCTTTTAGAAGATTGTTCAATCGATTGATTACTTCAGCCTCAATTCAAAATCTAGACCTTGGGAAGTTGGACAGCTTGTTGAACCATGATTTAAAGCAAAAGGAAATTGATTTGACCTATCAATTGAACCATTTTGAAGACGACTCTCTTTTGAATACGCTTTCAAGAGGAAAAACTAGTGAGTATGCTTTTACCGCTGTTTCAAAATCCAACTATTTACTTGATTATCAAAAACTCGAATTAAAACACAACAATCCTGTCCTTGTTGTATTGAAAAAGAGTCTAACAGGTATTGTACTGTCTTTACTGCTTTCTGGGTGTATTGTTTACAGTCTATTCTATCTTTTAAAGACCATTAGAAAACAAAAACAGCTATCCGAGATAAAGAACGACTTAATCAGCAATATTACCCATGAGTTTAAAACTCCCATAGCAACGGTTTCAACTGCTATTGAAGGGATAAAAAATTTCAACGTCCTAAAGGATACCCAAAAAACAGAAAAGTATCTTGACATTTCCCAAGAGCAGTTAAAAAAACTCAATTCCATGGTTGAAAAGCTACTGGAAACTGCCACCCTGGACAACGACCGTCTGGAGCTGGAAAAAGAACCACAAGATTTAGTCGCTTTGTTGGACAAAACTTTAGATAGACTCAAGCTAATCACCGACAAAGAGCTTGTTTTCAAGAGCAATTCCAACAAACTCATCAAAGAAATTGATGCTTTTCATTTTGAAAATGTCATTTCCAACCTATTGGACAATGCGGTTAAGTACGGAGGAAATCGTATTGAACTATCTCTAAACTCCACTATAGACAGAACTGAAATCACTGTCTTGGACAATGGCAAAGGAATTCCAAAACTGCAAAGGGACAAGATATTTGATAAATTCTATCGTGTTCCCAAAGGAAATCGCCATGATGTCAAGGGATTTGGAATTGGTCTTTTTTACTCCAAAAAGATAATAGAAAAGCATGGCGGAAGCCTTACCCTACTCCCAGATAATTCATTCACCATTTTTAAAATCGTGTTATGAGCAATCCTGTAAAAATACTATTGGCCGAAGATGAGCCGGCATTAGGACAAATTGTAAAAGAAAGCCTTGAAACTCGCAATTTTGAGGTGATTCTCTGCGAAAATGGAATAGAGGCCTATGAAAGTTATCTCAAAAATAAACCGGAACTTTTGGTGTTGGATATAATGATGCCCAAAAAGGACGGTTTCACATTGGCCGAAGAAATACGGAAGAAAGATATGCACATCCCCATTATCTTTTTAACGGCCAAATCACAAACCAAAGATGTCGTAAATGGTTTCCAATTGGGGGGCAATGACTACCTTAAAAAGCCCTTCAGCATGGAAGAACTGATAGTTCGTATCCATGCATTGCTCAACAGGTCACAAAAACAGCAAAAGGATAACATAATACTTGGAGAATTCACTTTTAACTATACTAAACAACTTCTAATAGATGAGGAAGAGCAACAAAGTTTGACCCATAGGGAAACAGAATTGTTATACCACCTCATTCAAAAACAAAATGAGGTTTTGGACCGTTCAGAAATTCTGAAAAAACTTTGGGGAGATGATGATTTTTTCAATGCCAGAAGCATGGATGTTTTTATTACCAAGCTGCGAAAGAAATTGAAAAAAGACCAAAACATACAGATAATCAACGTACGGGGATTGGGCTATAAATTGATTTGCTAAGCTAACCTTCATTTCAACTAAAATCTTTCTTCCAACTCAATATACTTTGTATATTGCGAGCTCCGACCTTTTTAAAAAACTTTTAAACCCAACCCAGGATGCACATTGCCGTTGCCGGAAATATTGGAGCAGGAAAAACCACGTTAACCAATTTATTATCCAAGCATTATAAATGGGATGCACACTTTGAAGATGTAGTGGATAATCCGTATTTGGATGATTTTTACACCCAAATGGAACGTTGGAGTTTTAATCTTCAAATCTATTTTTTGAATAGTCGGTACCGTCAAATACTAAAGATTAGGGAAAGTGGTAAAGATGTAATTCAAGATCGTACCATTTACGAGGATGCCCATATCTTTGCCCCTAACCTGCACGCCATGGGTTTAATGACCAATCGAGACTTTGAAAACTACAAAAGTCTTTTTGAGTTGATGGAAACCTTGGTCCAGCCCCCAGACCTTCTCATATATTTGAGAAGTTCAATTCCCAATTTGGTAAATCAAATTCATAAACGTGGCAGGGAATATGAAAATACTATCTCTATTGACTACCTAAGCCGTTTGAACGAACGCTATGAGGCTTGGGTGGACACCTATGAAAAAGGCAAGCTTTTGGTATTCAACGTTGACAGTTTAAATTTTGTGGACGACCCTGAGGATTTAGGGGAGGTCATCAACAGGATTGATGCCGAACTACACGGCTTGTTTTAAGTGATTCATTGTATACTTCCAAACCCTTCTCAAGAGAATAACCAAATTTCCACACTTTCCAAATGTTTCAAACTTTAAATTACGGGTGTGAAACAAACGTTTTAACGTTTAAAAAAACATTTTAACAACTAAAATTCCCTAATTCTCTAAATATGAGCAGTTTTGGAATCCCAAACTTGAATAACCTTTAACTGCTTATGAAAAACGTAATCGATACTCCCTTTTATCGGGAGGCGTTCCAAGAACTGAACTATCCTTTCGGCGATTTTTACCTCTTTGATCATTTTATAATATCAGAAATAAAAGAAGATGTAGTCTTTACCTGGGAGCATCATGCAAAACAGGTGGTAAATGATATCTCTAATCTTTATGAAAACGACGGTACCGATTTAATATATATTTCGAACCGAATTCATAATTACGCTGTTGTTCCCAGCGATTGGCTAAAGTTTTTTAGACACAACTACAACTTAAAATCTTATGTTGTTGTCGCCCAAGTAAAGAATTCGCTGCTTGAACGTTTATTTATGGGTAAGAAACTTAAAACGTTTCATGATATAGAAAATGCTATAGTTTGGGCAAAAGCCAAGGGCTGTTCCCAAGATTATACACAAAAAATCAGTGCCTAAAATAAATGGACACATCTCAATAAAGGTTCATTGGCTAGCCCAAAGCGCTGTTTCCCTAATTCTAGCTTTTATTCAATTCATATTTCCAATAAGTTCATCATATGTTAACAACAAAATGATGTATTATGGAAACAAAAAAGAACCGTGAACTCCAGTTGGAAAGAAATTCCAACTTGTACTTCGCTATTGGTATGTCAGCTATTCTTGCCTTGATTTATTTAGCTCTAGAATGGAAAACGTATCATCCTTCCTATGATGACTTTGCACAGCTAGAGATTACTGATGAATTGATTGAAGAAGTGCCTATTACTATTCAGAATTTGCCGCCTCCACCGCCTCCTAAAATTCAAACCCCTCCAGTAATTGAGATTGCCCCTGATGATTCAGAGATTGAAGATTCGGTAATCGCTTCAACAGAGACAGACCAAACTGAGGAGATTGTTCCTATCGAAGATATTCCAGTTATTGAAGAAGACATTCCGGATGAAGTGCCCTGGATTAGCATCGAAAATGTTCCGGTATTTCCTGGTTGTGAAGATGCTGAAAATCAAAGAGCCTGTTTTCAGGAAATGATGCAAAAACACATTCGCAAGAATTTTAGATATCCAGAGCTGGCCCAGGAAATGGGGCTGCAAGGAAGAGTAAATGTCGTCTTTACCATTCAAAAAGACGGTAGTATTGGAAACGTACGCATGCGAGGACCTCATCAACTTTTAGAGGGAGAGGCGGAACGGATCATTTCTAAATTACCTCAAATGACACCTGGGAAACAAAGAGGAACCCCTGTTAAGGTTCCTTTTGCCATTCCAATCACTTTTCAGTTGCAATAGATATCTCGACTACACTCGATATGACAATGCAATCCATAAAAAACCACGCTTAAAGCGTGGTTTTCAGTTTTACTTATAAAAGAAATACTTTCCTAGTTATTCGAACTCTTATATTCGTCAACCAACTTTTCAAGCTCTTCTTTGGTAGCAGCAGTAAACTCTTTTACCTCTTTTTCAACCTCTTCTCCAACTTCAGAAGTAGAAGTTACCACGGCCTTAAAAGAACCATCAACTGTATTGCTGATTTCAACTTTCAGCTGTTTTTCAATCTGTTTGGATTCCTTCATACCATCCGTAGTAATTGAAATGGTAGTACCATCTGCTTTCATCATACTAACCTCATCCGCTGGAGAAAGACTCACCAAACTAGGTGCGATTACCAAAGCTACTACGGACATCAATTTCAATAGGATATTCAAAGAAGGTCCTGAAGTATCTTTAAAAGGATCACCTACCGTGTCACCAACAACTGCAGCTTTGTGTGCATCAGAACCTTTACGACCATCACTTTCAATGGTTTTCTTGGCGTTGTCCCATGCACCACCAGCATTGGATTGGAAAATGGCCATCAAAACACCACAAGTAGTAACACCTGCAAGAAGACCACCCAACATTTCGGCACCTCCAATAAATCCTACTGCTACGGGAACAGCGATTGCCAAAAGACCTGGCAATACCATTTCTTTAATGGATGCTTTTGTAGAAATCGCTACACATTTGTCATATTCTGCAACACCATCCGCAGCGTCGAACGTTGCTCTTTGTGCCTCTGTTGCTTTGGACATGTCTGAATCAACGGCACGCATTACTTCAAGAGCAGCTTTCAACTGAGGAATATCTCTAAACTGACGACGCACTTCTTCGATCATGGCCATTGCAGCTCTACCTACCGCATTCATGGAAAGCGCAGAGAAAACAAAAGGTAGCATACCTCCAATCAACAAACCAGCCATAATATCCGGTTGGGAAACATCAATTGAAGTAACTCCAGCAGTTTTCATAAAAGCAGCGAACAATGCTAAAGCCGTCAACGCTGCTGATGCAATGGCAAATCCTTTACCAATTGCTGCAGTAGTGTTTCCTACAGCATCCAACTTATCTGTACGTTCGCGGACTTCACTTGGTAATTCAGCCATCTCGGCAATACCACCCGCATTATCTGAAATAGGCCCATACGCGTCAACAGCTAATTGAATACCTGTGTTTGCCAACATACCTACAGCAGCAATAGCAATTCCATAAAGACCTGCAAAGTGATGAGAAACTAAGATTGCAGCTGCAATTAATATAATAGGTATCATTGTGGACATCATTCCAACACCTAGACCAGCAATAATGTTCGTGGCAGCTCCTGTTTCGGACTGTCTTACAATGGAGTTAACTGGTTTAGTCCCTGTTCCTGTGTAATACTCGGTCACCTTTCCTACTGCAAGACCTGCAACAAGACCAGCGATGGTAGCCCAAAACACACCCATAGCAGAATATTCTTTTCCACCTTCAACCCAAGCTTCAGGTAACATTCCATTAATTATGAAGTAGGAAGCCACTAACATCAAACCTGCAGAACCAAATTCTCCAATATTCAATGCGGTCTGTGGATTTCCTCCATCCTTAACACGAACAAAGAAAGTTCCGATAATGGACATCACAATTCCAACAGCTGCCAAAGCCAAAGGCAAGTATACTGCACCCAAACCATCAAAAGAAGCCTGAAATTCAGGTAGTGTTACAAATACAGCTCCTAATACCATCGTACCAATAATAGAACCTACATAAGATTCAAAAAGGTCAGCTCCCATACCGGCAACGTCTCCAACATTATCTCCAACGTTATCTGCAATTGTAGCAGGGTTCAACGGGTGATCTTCAGGAATACCCGCTTCTACTTTACCAACCAAATCAGCACCAACATCAGCAGCTTTCGTATAGATGCCACCACCCACACGGGCAAAAAGAGCAATAGATGAAGCTCCAAGAGAAAAACCTGAAAGTACATTCAAAACTTCTCCAAGTGCCCATCCCTGACCACTATAAATCATAAAAAGTCCGCTAAGACCTAAAACTCCAAGACCAACTACTCCAAGTCCCATTACAGCTCCACCTGCAAAAGCTACTTCCAACGCCTTCCCTAAGGAAGTTCTGGCTGCATTAGTGGTTCTTACATTGGCTTTGGTAGCCACTTTCATTCCAATAAATCCGGCCAAAGCAGAACAAATGGCTCCTACAATAAAAGAAACAGCGACCATTCCATTAGATCCTTCTTCGTTGGTTCCTTTAAAGAAGAGCAAAATGGCCACAGCCACAACAAAGATGCTCAGTATTTTGTATTCTGCCTTAAGGAAAGACATGGCTCCATCAGCAATGTTTTTGGCTATTCGAGCCATTTTTTCATCACCGACCTCTTGTTTTGAAACCCATACATTTTTAACAAAAACGTACAGCAGTGCCAAAACACCAAATACGGGCAGAAACTGTATCAATAAATCCATAGTTAATTAGTTATTTAAGAATTTTTTAATGGTGGCAAAAGTAGTAAAATACCCACTAATAAAAAAAATGCGCTTTTGGGTTTCAAAAGCGCATTTTTAGTCTATTAATTTTGTCTATATCGTAAATGTTCGGTTCTTTTTGTGATCGCTTTCTTCATATCGCTTTACACATTGATGATATATTTTAACAGCTTCTTCCACATTGCCCCAACCGCCAGTATCTACTTTCTTTTCTTCCAAATCTTTATACACTTGAAAGAAGTGTTCTATTTCCTTTAATCGATGAGGATTTAGGTCACTGATATCATTTCTCTTGCTCCAAATGGGATCGTTTACAGGCACACAAATAATTTTTTCATCCGGCCCTTTCTCATCCGTCATATGGAAAACACCAATAGGTTTGACTTCCATGACGACCATAGGATAGGTGGGTTCGGTCCCCATTACAAGGACATCCAATGGGTCTTTATCCAATGCCAAGGTTTCTGGAACAAAACCATAATCTCCCGGATACATCATTGATGAGAAAAGTGTCCTATCAAAACGAATTTTGTTCAATACAAAATCATATTCATATTTATTGCGACTTCCCTTGGGGATTTCTATGAGCACATCAAAAGTTACTTGCTTCTTGGCCATACTTTTATTTTTTGCAAAAGTAGCCAGTTTACTGAGATTTCAGTCAAATTTTTGAGGATGATTGTTAACTAAAATTTAAATCCGAAGGAACCGGTCACTCCAAAAGGTCTAGCATCGGGATTATCCAAGTAGTTACCCCTGAAGTTGAAGTCTATCCTTAAGATTTTAAATATGTTGCCAATACCAAATGAATACTCCCAATAGATTTGCTCATCTGGAGCTATGAGAGGAATATTGGAAGGTGAGTTAAGAGCGATATTCTCATCGGACAGCTGCCCCCACGCTCCTCGAAGACCGATAATTTCCCTTAAATTTAGTTTTCTCAACAAAGGAATTCTGGAAAACAACCTCCCATTAAAGTTATGTTCTAAATGCACAGTGGCGTAGGTATCCGTGACAAATTCATAAAAATCCAAGTTGGGAAAAGTATTGTAAATGGAAAACAACGTCTGGTTTCCAGGAACTACGCTTAACAAACTCAAAGGGACTTCCCCAAAGGTTTTTCCCAATTCAATGGTACTGGTCAATCTACCAAAACCGCCCACTTGCCAAGGTTGCGTATATGAAAACTGTAAGCGCTCATAGTCAAAATCACTTTCCAAAAAACCCTCTACACCCTTAGTGTAATTTAAAAGTAGTATACTATGATTATCATTTATATTTACCCGTTCCACGCCATACCCGATAGTTCTCTTACCCGGAGTATATATTAATGTGGAATTGACATCAAACTGCTTTACCTCTGATGAAATACCTGTAGGAGAAGTTGGGTCCAAATAATCCAAATTGAACGCCTCTGGCAAAGCCGAACTCAACGTTCTGAAAGAGCCACCTAACCGAAATCTAAGATTGGTAACAGGTTCAATTTCAAAATTGACCGTAGAAAGGTTGATATTTGTCAATCTATCATTGGCCCCTACAGTTACTAAGGCTGAGGACGCAATACTACGTCCAAGGACATCATTGGTACTGGTAAGACTCAGCCCCAATTGTTCTATATCCCTTCTATTTCCTCCCGAGAGAATGAGTCGGGTCTTTCTGTCCAATAAAAACTTTCCAGACAGCCCGTGTTTGAATTTTCTATCAGTGAAACCATACGCCATATAGCCTTCCAAACGCCAGGTATCATTTTGTCCAAAATATGTGCGTGCCCCAGCCCGCACCCGATAACCTTCGGCATCATTAAAGCCAAAAGTGCTGTAGATATTACCGATATCCAGATTCCATTTGTCCACTTCAATGTAACCAGAGCCCAAAACACTTACTATATTATAGTAGGTTTTGAATTTGGGAACCGTTTTGAGTGTATCCAATAGCTTAAAAATACCTGATTCGTCTTCATTGAGTTTTTCCAAACGGGCATTTTTCCAAAATACACTGTCTCGGTTAAAGACCCTTGGGTCGTACGGGTCTGCCACTGATTTATAAAAGACTTCGCCACGGGGTACGTCAAATTCATAATTGTCATACACTGTAGTGCGCTTTCCGTAAACACCTCTTGATTTTTCCTTCTTTGAAAAACTGAAATCGCTTAGCATGTAATCCCGCTTTAGCAGAAAAATAGAATCGTTCACAACATCAAAATCCTGCTCAATATAAATCTCCTTAACCCAGTTGATATTAGCACTTTTTGTTACCTGAAGGTTAATCTTTTTTATGGCGAAGGTGGTATCATTTACCCAAAAATCCCCTTTAAAAGTAAGTTCATTCTTCCGTCTTGGATAGTAAATAATGTTATAACACCATTTGTCATCAATGAAGGTGCTATCCGAAAGGACATAATTATAGGTATCCACCCCAGTTTTGGACAGTGGACTGGTAAAACTCTTATCGAAAAACTTCAGGTAATTGTTATAGATATCGTAGTCGGAATAAAGATCCTCCACAAATGCTGTTATGGCCTGATTTCCTTGAAATCCTGAATTTTTGTTTCCTAAAACGTCCTCTTTTTCTTTTTTCAGGATATTGTCTCCGTAGACTTTGGAGAAATTCTCATTTAAAAATAAGGGCAGATAGGTTTTTCCTGTGATTCGGGAAGTATCCAAATCATCAAAAACAAATTCCAATCCTTTAAAGAGTTTACTCTTGATTAGATTACTATCTATTGTATTCAGGTCAAACTCTATTTTTTCGTATTTATCATACTTGTACTGTTTGAACTTGCGAATGCCATTTTCCCGCTTTTTGGCCCATATCCTTTTTAGGATGTCTATTGCGGGATTGTTCTTTTTGGATTGCTTTCCCGTGTAAACCACTACTTCTTGGAGCTGTTCGGTGGACTCGGCAAGTTCAATCCGCATGTTGTAATTTATCTTTTGCGATAAATCTATTTCCAATGTTTCATATCCTATAAAAGAAACCACTAAGGTGGAATATGTATTATCCGATTCCATGTAAAACCTACCATTATCATTGGTAATGGTGCCTTCGGACGAGTTTTTAAAAACAAGATTGGCAAAAGCAATTGGTGAACCAAAATCATCCACAACAATTCCCCCAACCTTGGTTTGCGAAAAAATGGTAATTGAAAAAATCAGGAAAAAGAAGAAAAGGAACTTTTTCATGTTTTGATAGTTAGGTCTACTGAAAAATCATTCAAAGTTTCAGCTTTACTAGGTTGTTTTAGAATTAAAGGTAATTTCTTATCAAAAACCATTCCTTTAAAAAAGCCTCACCAACCTAAAGGTTGGTGAGGCTAAAATGCGGTACAAATATACGTTTGTTTTTAACCCTTTTACTTATATAACACTTTCTTAACAGCCTTTATCACATCTTGAGCGTTGGGTAACCATTCTGCTAACAATACAGGTGAGTACGGTGCTGGAGTATCTGCGGTGTTCAATTTTACTATCGGGGCATCTAAATAATCGAAGGCTTTATCCTGTACATGATAAATAATTTCGGTTGCCACATTTCCAAACGGCCATGCCTCTTCCAAAATTACCATTCGGTTTGTCTTCTTAACAGAGTTTAGAATAGCATCATGATCCATAGGACGCACAGTACGCAAATCGATAATTTCGCAACTGATACCCTCTTTTTCCAATTCGTCAGCAGCTTTGTAGGCTTCCTTGATTATTTTTCCAAAGGAAATAATGGTCACATCAGTTCCTTCTCTTTTGATGTCTGCTACCCCTAAAGGAATGGTATATTCTCCTTCGGGCACTTCACCTTTATCACCATACATCTGCTCCGATTCCATAAAAATTACGGGGTCATCATCACGAATGGCCGATTTTAAAAGTCCTTTCGCATCAGCAGGGTTTGATGGAACAACCACCTTCAATCCAGGACAGTTGGCATACCAGCTTTCAAAAGCTTGGGAGTGGGTTGCTGCCAATTGACCCGCAGAGGCCGTTGGGCCCCTAAAAACAATAGGACAAGGGAACTGCCCAGCGGACATTTGTCTTATTTTGGCTGCGTTATTTATAATTTGATCAATACCTACCAATGAAAAGTTGAAAGTCATGAACTCTATAATGGGTCGGTTTCCAATCATCGCCGAACCAACACCGATACCAGCAAAACCCAATTCAGATATAGGTGTATCCACCACCCTTTCTGGGCCAAATTCATCCAACATTCCTTTGGAAGCCTTGTATGCTCCGTTATACTCCGCAACTTCTTCCCCCATTAGATAAATGGTATCATCTTTTCGCATCTCCTCGGACATGGCCTCCGCTATGGCTTCTCTGAACTGTAATGTTTTCATTGAGTAGTTTGAAAGGTTTAATTATTCTGTTCTACTTAAAAAGGCAAGCAAAAATAGGAAATTAAACAAGAAGAATCACTCTCTCAAAAAGCAAAAAAAAGAACAAAATTTATTATGCATGCATAATAAATTTCGGATTTTATAGCTATCTTTGGAAGGTCAAAATGTAAAATATATGAAGATTTTAGTTTGCATTAGCAATGTACCGGACACCACATCCAAAATTAACTTCACGGATGGGGATACCAAATTTGATACCAATGGAGTACAGTTTGTCATCAACCCCAATGACGAGTTCGGCCTTACGAGAGCTATGTGGTTGAAAGAAAAGCAAGGGGCAGCGGTTCACGTAGCGACAGTTGGAGGACCTCAAACCGAGCCCACAATTCGCAAAGCCCTGGCAATAGGTGCAGACGAGGCCATACGAATCAACGCCGAACCCACAGATGGTTTCTACGTAGCCAGACAATTGGCGGAAGTGGTTAAGAATGGGGGATATGACTTGGTTATTGCCGGAAGGGAGTCCATTGATTATAATGGTGGAATGGTTCCAGGTATCCTGGCAACCCTTTTGGACATGAACTTTGTAAATACCTGTATAGGTCTAGAGATTGAGGGAAGCAATGCCACCGCCATGCGTGAAATTGATGGTGGAAAGGAAAAAATAAGTACTTCCTTACCCTTGGTTATCGGAGGTCAAAAAGGTTTAGTTGAGGAAAGTGATCTTCGTATACCAAATATGAGAGGTATTATGATGGCTCGTAAAAAAGCCCTTAATGTAGTAGAGCCTGTAGATGGCCCATCCCCTACGCAAGACCAAAAATTTGAAAAGCCCGCAGCCAAAGGACCTGTGAAATTGGTGGATGCCGAAAATGTGGAAGAATTGGTCAATTTATTACATAACGAAGCAAAAGTTATTTAATCCAAAAAAATTATGTCAGTACTCGTATATACAGAATCCGACAAGGGAAAATTCAAGAAAAGTGCTTTCGAAGTGGCATCATATGCCTATGCCGTTGCACAACTAATGGGAGAAACCGTTACCGCTGTTTCCATAAATGCGGAGAACGCTGACTCATTGGGAACTTATGGAGTTTCAAAGGTCCTTAATGTATCCAACTCCGACTTGGACACATTTAACGCTAAAGCATATGCCAACGTTTTGGCTCAAGCCGCCGAAGCCGAAGGAGCCAAAATGGTGATATTGAGCTCAAGCGCAGATACCAAATTTTTGGCTCCTATTGTCACTGCCAAATTGAATGCCGGTTATGTACCCAACGTGGTATCAGCGCCAGAAAGCGCTTCACCCTTCATAGTGAAAAGAACTGCATTTAGCAACAAAGGTTTTGCCTTTACCGCTATTGAATCAGAAACCAAAATCATTGGGGTATCCAATAACGCATTTGGAACAGTCGAGAATAGCACTTCCGCATCTGTTGAAGCATTTAGCCCATCGCTAGGTGATTCAGATTTTACAACAAAATCCATTGAAGTAGATAAAGTAGTTGGAAAAGCAACCATTGCAGATGCTGATGTGGTTGTATCAGGAGGTCGAGGCTTAAAAGGGCCTGAAAACTGGGGCATGATTGAAGAATTGGCCGATGTATTGGGCGCGGCAACAGCTTGTTCCAAGCCTGTTTCCGACTTAGGATGGCGTTCTCATGGGGAGCACGTGGGTCAAACTGGAAAACCAGTAGCCAGTAACTTATACATTGCCATTGGTATCTCTGGAGCTATTCAACATTTGGCTGGGGTTAGTGCTTCAAAAACCAAGGTGGTCATTAATAATGACCCCGAAGCTCCTTTCTTTAAGGCAGCTGATTATGGTATTGTGGGCGATGCTTTTGAAGTAGTACCCAAACTCATCGAAAAATTAAAGGAATTTAAAGCCCAGAACGCTTAAATTTTGTTAATTTGCCCACTTTAAGGGGCTGTTCAGATAACTGGTTCCGCCACTTATTTGAACGGCCTTTTTTGGTTTTAGGAGGAGATTATGAGCTTAGTACGATTAAAAATAAAGGGGATATCATATAGCCAAACCCAAAACGGCGCGTATGCCCTTATTTTGAATGAAGTAGATGGGGATAGAAAACTACCCATAGTAATCGGAGCGTTTGAAGCGCAGTCCATCGCCATCGCTTTGGAAAAAGAAATCAAACCTCCAAGACCGCTTACTCACGATCTTTTTAAAAACTTTTCAGATCGCTTTCAGATTTTCATTAAGCAAGTTATCATTCACAAATTGGTGGATGGAGTTTTTTATTCAAGTATCATTTGTGAACGAGATAAGGTTGAGGAAATTATAGATGCCAGAACCAGTGATGCCATTGCTTTGGCCTTGCGTTTTGATGCTCCTATCTTTACCTATAAAAACATCTTGGACAAAGCCGGAATTTTTCTGAAGTTTTCCAACAAGGACGAGGAGGAAAATGATGATGATAGCATTGTTGTAGATGAGATTCTTCAGGAAGGCGAGACTGTTGAAATAGAATCAGGAGCTGCTTCCCAAGGCTATAGGGAACTTACTTTGGAAGAATTACTTAAAGAATTGGACAAAGCCGTAGCCAACGAAGACTACGAAAAGGCGGCAAAAATTCGGGACGAAATCTCCAAGCGCAAATAAACTTGTACATATGGGTAAATACCAAAAAGGTTTTCTTTTACTCCTAATTTTGATATGTGCCCATACTTTTGGACAAAATTCCCTTCCCACAGACTCGCTGAACCTAGCAGTCGACACTACCATCATTGACGATTTAACCGTTACCAAAACCCCGGAATTGGTGCCTAATCAAGGATTTTCCATGAATAGCCTGTGGCGAGGTGCATTAGGAATGGCAGTTTTGGTGCTTATTTCTTTTTTATTCAGCTCAAATCGAAGGGCAATCAACTGGAAAACAGTAGGAATAGGTTTAGGTTTACAACTATTGATTGCCATTGGGGTTTTAAAAGTTCCTTTGGTAAAACTGATTTTTGAAAAAATCGGGGAAGTCTTTGTAAGCATCCTTGACTTTACAAGAGCTGGAAGTAAATTCCTTTTTGAAGGTCTGGTGGTAGATATGGACACTTTTGGATTCATTTTTGCCTTTCAAGTACTCCCAACAATCATCTTTTTCTCCGCACTGACCTCAGTTTTGTTCTATCTCGGTGTTATCCAAAAAGTAGTACGAGCTTTAGCTTGGCTACTTACAAAATCCTTGGGTATCTCTGGAGCAGAAAGCCTTTCCATAGCAGGAAACATCTTTTTGGGCCAGACCGAAGCTCCTCTCTTAATCAAGGCCTATTTAGAAAAAATGAATCGTTCAGAAATTCTTTTGGTAATGATAGGAGGTATGGCCACGGTAGCTGGTGCGGTATTAGCGGCCTATATCGGATTTTTAGGAGGAGATGACCCGGCTTTACGATTGGTTTTTGCTAAACACCTGCTAGCTGCATCCGTAATGGCGGCACCTGGGGCCATTGTGGTTTCTAAAATTTTATACCCTCAAACCGATAAAATTAATACGGATGTTAAGGTATCAAATGAAAAAATTGGAGCAAACGTCCTAGATGCTATTGCCAATGGCACAACGGAAGGTTTGAAATTAGCCTTAAATGTAGGTGCTATGCTCCTTGTTTTTGTAGCTTTTATTGCCATGATCAATGGCATCCTAGGCTGGGTTGGGGATTTCACCACACTAAACCATTGGATTGCATCGAACTCACCTTATGATAGTTTTTCTTTAGAAGCCATTCTAGGGACAGTATTCGCGCCCTTGATGTGGTTGATTGGCGTAAATGGAGATGATGTCATGCTTATGGGACAATTGCTCGGAATTAAACTCGCCGCAAGCGAATTTATTGGCTATATCCAGCTCGCTGAGCTCAAAACCATGACCAATACGCTTCATTTCACCTATAATAAATCGGTAATTATGGCCACCTATATGCTTTGCGGTTTTGCCAACTTTGCTTCCATTGGTATACAGATTGGTGGTATTGGTTCATTGGCGCCAGGTCAGCGTAAAACACTTTCCGAATTTGGCATGAAGGCCGTGCTAGGTGGGTCACTTGCATCTTTACTTTCTGCTACTATTGCTGGGATGATTCTCGGTTGATAAATTCTTCATAAGTACACCTTCTTTCGCTTCAATTTTTCATCAACTTTAGATTATTTTAGACGGATTTATTTTTTGTCACATCGAGCGTATTCAAGATGTCTTTTCGGATTTCTCCTCGCTATGCTCTTTCAAAATGACACTGAGAATTAGGATACAAGAATGAAACAATACCACGATTTACTTAAGCATGTATTGGAACAAGGCAACCAAAAGGGTGACCGAACCGGAACTGGAACTTTAAGCGTTTTTGGTTATCAAATGCGGTTTGACCTTGCCGAAGGTTTTCCAATGGTGACTACTAAAAAACTACACCTTAAGTCCATTGTTCACGAATTACTATGGTTTTTAAATGGTGATACCAATGTAAAGTACCTACAAGACAAAGGTGTTCGTATCTGGAACGAGTGGGCGGACGAAAATGGAGATTTAGGTCCAGTTTATGGCCACCAGTGGCGCAATTGGAATTCCGAAGAGATTGATCAGATCAAGGAGGTCATTCATACTTTAAAGCATAATCCAAATAGCCGTCGCATGTTGGTTTCTGCTTGGAATCCCAGTGTACTGCCAGACACTTCTGTGTCGTTTTCCGAGAATGTAGCCAACGGGAAGGCTGCCCTCCCCCCCTGCCATGCTTTTTTCCAGTTTTATGTGGCAGATGGTAAACTCTCTTGTCAATTATACCAACGTAGCGCAGATATCTTTCTGGGTGTTCCATTCAACATTGCATCTTATGCGCTATTTACGTTAATGATGGCTCAAGTATGTGGTTACCAACCTGGAGAATTTATCCACACCTTTGGTGATGCCCATATTTATAATAACCATTTGGAACAGGTAGAATTACAATTGAGCCGAGAACCTCGACCTCTGCCTACTATGCGACTTAATCCTGAAGTAAAAAATATTTTTGACTTTACTTTTAACGATTTCGAGCTACTTAACTATGACCCCCATCCACATATTAAGGGAATTGTGGCTGTATAGAAACGTGAAGCTAGGTTTCATATCTTGCCAAAAAACGAATGTCTGAAGAGAGCTTTATATCTGCCATAGTTGGTATTACTACTTTTATTTCCTTGTTTTTGGCTTTCTTTCTCGTCACGGTTAAGACGAAAAACCGATTGAGCAATTGTCTTTTTGCTTTCTTCTTGCTTTTAATTGTAATTGATTTGAGTAGCTTCTTGTTTGGTTCCCAAAGCCAATCCGTTTCAAATTTAGGTTTGCTAAGAAACCTCGCTGTTTTTCTTCAACCCCCAACATTATATCTCTATATCCTTTCGGCATGTTTTGTAGATTTTAAACTACAACCCAAGCATGCTTTGCATCTTGTTCCTTTTATCTTGGTCAATCTTGTATTTTTTCCAAGATTCTATTTACAAAGTCAAGAAGAAAAACTCCTTTTTTTGCAAGACTTCAGGAGTACTTTCGAAATACAGTTCAACCATATTTTTTTCCATATTCAAGTTACAGCATACCTTGTCGCCTGTTTTTTAGTATTGAAAAAAGTGAAACGCTTATATCTGGAAAATTATGCCGGAGCTAACATTAAATCCTACTATTGGTTGTTTCAGTTAACCATTGCAATTTCTGTTTTTTACGCCCTAGCCCTTGCTAAAAATGTTTTCAAGTTTTCGGTTTTTGATACTTTTTCTGAAGGGATTCGAATAGGGCTTTTTGTGCTACAATTTATCATTATATGTTGGTATCTTTTCAAAGCGCTAAACCACCCGGACCTTTTTCGAAACCTAAATTCTAGATTGCAATTAGTAGAAGTTCTACTTTCAGAACAAAAAAAGGAAGATGATAATCAATCCAAAGGACAGGATGAATTATTGTGGCTTAAAAAATATATGTCCGAGGAAAAACCGTTCCTTAATCCTGCTTTGACCATTCAAACCTTATCTGATGAGATTGGAATTCCAGCTAGGGAGCTATCCATTCTGATAAACCACAAGATGAGACAACATTTCTTTGACTTTATCAATTCGTACCGCATCCAAAGTGCAGTGGATATACTGAAGGATCCTTCAAAAAAGAAGGTTACCATTCTCGAAATTCTTTATGAAGTGGGTTTCAACTCGAAATCTTCTTTCAATACAGCTTTTAAGAAACATACAGGTTCTACACCCACCTCTTATCGTTTAAAAAATTCATAACCAGTTATTTACCATTAAAGTGTCCCTTTTTACAAAAGGGTAGTTCGACTTTTTTCTTCCAAAAAATGGTTCGACTTCATGTAGTCGGTCGCACAGTAGAGGCATGTTTTTCAGATTTGTCATGAATCTTTAAAACATAAAACGATGAAGCATTTAGGTAAACTCTTATTCTTACTTTTACTAGCAGGTCAGCTTTCCTTTGGTCAAAGCATCTCCCAAAAAATAGATTCCGTTGCAAAAAGCTATTACGAGCAGAGTGGTATCGGTATAAGCATTGGGTTTATCCAAGACAATCAAGAGTATTACTCAGCCTATGGTACTTTGAGTAAGGAAAGTAATATTTCAATCAATAAAAATTCAGTTTTTGAAATTGCTTCCATAACCAAGATTATCACTGCTACACTAATTGCCCAAGCCGAACTGGAAGGTAAACTAAAGCTGAATGATTATATCGATAGCTACCTTCCTGAAGTATATACATTGCACGATAACCTTAAAAACAAAATCAAAATATCGGATTTGGCCTCGCATCAATCTGGTTTGCCCGACCTTGATTTTAGAGAGTTGATTGAATTAAATCCACAGCAACCTGTCAGTAGTGTTACGCAAAAAGTACTCACAGAAATGGTAAATTCTTGCGAAACACTAATTGATTATGGTACATATCGATATTCTACTCTAGGCTATACCTTGTTAGGGCAAACATTGGAAACCATCTATGGAAAAACTTATGATACTTTAGTGCGCGAAAAAATCGTCCAACCTTTACAGCTTACCAACACCTTCACCAAAGAATTTCAGGTATATAACCGAACTAACGGGTACAATCCTGAAGATGGAGAACAAGAATTCTTTAATTGGAACATAACAGCTCCTGCTGGTCTGCTAAAATCCAGCGCTTCGGATATGGTGACCTACCTAAAAGCCATGTTGAACACCAAAACTGTACGTTCTAAAGCTGCTTTTTTGACTGAAACCATAGTCTATGCTGATGAAAATCGCAGTATGGGATTGGGACTCAATATCATTAAAGACGGGGACAACACCCTCTACCTCAAATCTGGGGACTCCATGGGACAGTCTTCCATGCTATGCTACAACCGAGCAGACGACTGGGGTATTGTTATCCTATTAAACCATAGAAATTCTCCCATGAGACAAGAATTGTTGAACGTCATTTATGAAGTGGCCTTAAAAAAACTATAAGAAACCATGAGACATTTAATACGACAAGCCATTTTACTTCCCGCTATCTTTTTTGTCCCCACTACCATTGCTGGGTTCTTAACGGACAACTATAGTTTTATTGAGCAACATGGCAGTGAAATCACCGTAACGGATTTTGCAATGGCCAAATTATTTCTCAACGGTGGAGCAATTGCAACCGGACTATCTTGCATATCCCTAGCAATTGGCATAAGGTTTATCTTCAAAAAATATTATCTGTCCAGTATCATCTTGACCATTTTCGGAATCTCCATGATTTCCAATGGATTATATCCCATGGGAACACTAATGCATGGTTTTTATGGCATAGGCCTATCACTCATGTTACTTCCGTTTGCAGCTTGTTACGAACTAAAAAATGAAGGCGTGAATCATGGCTTTTTTCCTATATCGTTGATTGCCGGAGCGATTATTTTTATCTATTTCTGGTCTATGCTGATTGGATTGGACCCGGCAAATTATAGAGGTTTGACCCAGCGTGTCGCCAGTGTTTTCATATTCGGATGGATAGCATATTTCGCTTTTGTACTACATAAAAAAATAGGCTAACAGCAATAAAAACATAAGCCTATGGAAGCTATCTCGTTAAAATTTATTTAAAACAATTATTAAGTTAGGATTCCTTACTATATTTGTTTCATCTTTAATTCATAAAAACATTTAAAAATGAACAAATCAATTTTTTATCATGCAGGTTGTCCGGTCTGTATCAGCGCAGAACAAGACATCGTAAACCTAATTGGAACAGAAAACGTAGAAATTGTGAACATCGGTGAAATCAAATCAAGAATCCCTGAAGCGGAAAATGCAGGTGTTAAATCTGTACCGGCTTTGGTAACTCCAAACGGAAATGCCCTTCACATCAACTTTGGTGCATCCATAGATGATGTAAAAGCTTAAATTTTTTTAACTCTTATAGTTAGGATTCCTAATTATATAAAATTGAATTTAAAAACAAAAACAATGAAATCAGTACTACAACTACTTTCAGCAGCGATGCTTTTAGGCACGACAATCTCGTGTGCCCAAAAAAGTCCATACAACAATGACGACTTCTCCATAAAGGATGTCCGCGTTACCAGCAAAACCGATTTAGGCATTACGGTTTGGGAAATTGAAGTTTTTGGTACCGCCGGAGAAACCACACCAACTAAAGTGGGGCAACTGGATGGCGCACCCGTTTTGGGCTATGTTTTCCCTACCAGTCTACAATCTACTGATGTAGGCTTTGGGCAAACCGAGGGCATTGTTGCCCTAGCGCTTACTTCGCATCCTGATTTTGACGACACACCACTTTGGGATGAAAACAATGATAACGTTTTTGATAATGACGGCCTAGTTTGGCATCCACACTGGGTGGTATTGGTCCAAGATGATAGGGTCGACGGTGGACTTTCTGTAAAACAATTCAAAAAAGCAGACGAAACCGTGGTTCTACCTCCAACAAATCCTGGAATGCCCATGTTTATGGACTCTCCCGGATATCCCGTAACAACTCAAGAGCAAACTATAAAGGTGGTTGTACCCAACTATAGAATGAACAACAAATCGGATTTTAAGTACGACGGTGTTACCGCATTTATGAAGGTGAACACCAGTAAGGAAGATTTACCCATGCTGGGGGTTTATGATGTATATAGTATAGCAAGTGGTGACCTATCCTTGCCCTATACCGTAAAAAAACGATAAGATGAAAGTATCCGTTTGGGACACCTATGTAAACCGAAACGATGGTAAAATCATGCATTTTGATATCCTTGTACCTAGTACCGTTACTGAAGAAGAGACTATTTTCAGATTCGGAAAAAAGTACCTTGATACCAAACCATTTTCCACAGGAGAACTCTCTGCCAAGGAATGCAGGTTCTGCCATATTGAGCATGCTACGGAAGAAATGGTCACTTCAATTGAGAACGAAGGCTTTACTATAATAGAAATGGAGAATTGCCAATAATTTAATTAGGATTACTAACTTGGTCCCGTCCATCAACGGGACCTTTTTTATGGATAACAGCACATTTAACCCGAAACAACAAGAAAAGGATATTTCGAGCAAGATTGTGGCCGGTCTTGAGCGTATTTCAGAAGTGTTCAAGGTGCTCTTGTGGGAAAAAGCCAAATTGGTAGGCTTAAGTCCTATCCAAATTCAAATGTTGATTTTCATTGCGTTTCACAAACAGGACTTGTGCAATGTGAGCCATCTGGCTAAGGAATTTAATGTGACCAAACCTACCATAAGTGATGCCATTCGTGTCTTGGATAAAAAAGGGATGGTCTCCAAAGACTTCTCTTCTTCGGATAACCGCAGCTATTCACTTATCTTGACCGATTTAGGTAAAGAACTGGTAGGAACAACCCACGATTTTGCAACACCTCTCAAAAAACAGCTGGACTCTTTTAACCAAGAGCAATTGAAAAGCCTATCTACCACTATCAATGAGCTTATCTATAAACTAAACCGAACTGGTATTTTGACCGTACAGCGCATGTGCTTTGGATGTACGTTCTACCAAAAAAACAAGGACACCGATTACTGCAATCTCCTTCAGAAAAAATTGACTTCTAAAGAAATACGACTCGATTGTCCGGAGTTTGAAGAAAAGCCTACATCTCATACTAAATAAAAGAATCTTGGTGATTTAAATTATGGCTTTTTAGTATTTTAGGGCTGCAAGCGTACTTTACATTCCCGCAAAACTTAGATTTAACCCGTTAATGCGTTCATTGATTGACTTTTTAAATAAGAAAATCAACTTATCCAATTTTTGGGTGAGAAATGGTATTGCTTTAGTTGTCATCGCCGTAGTAGTAAACCATCTGGGCCAACCGGAGAGCTTCCCCTTTAATGAGTCCTACAAATTTCCCTGGATTTCTATTCTTATTTCAATAGTTCTTGGCGCTGCAATCATTGGCATTGCCAAATTGAACTTTGACTATTTTAAAAGAAGGTATTTTGTTCAAGAAATAAATACACCACTGCTTTTACGCTTTTTGCTGTCTACCTTGGGGTTTTTATCCATTTTTTACGGACTGTTTTACTTGGTTGTTGTTGGAATTGTTGACAATGTCGACGGGTATAGTTTGTATTACTTCCTCATAGGGCTAAGTGTAACCCTGCTAATCAGTGTTATCTCCATTGCTATTTTATTCGCAAAGGAACTATACCAAATGTATCGATTCTCATTCATTGAGGGGAAACTCAAAGTGGAATACGGAGGCAAAATCACCATGATCAGCTATGACGAAATTGCCTTTGTCTATACAGAAAACAAAATAGCCTACATTGTAAAAACCGATGGCAGTTCAGTATTCACGGATTTCACTTTAAATGAAATTGAAGACAAAATCAATGCCCATAGTTTTTATAGGGCCAATAGACAAACCATACTTCATGCCTCCGCTATTGAGCAAGTACAGGCTATAGAAAACGGTAAGCTTGCTGTGCGACTCAAGTCGGATATTTCTCAGGATAGAGCACAACACATAAACATAAGCCGCTATAAAAAGCAGGAATTCTTGAATTGGTTTGAAAAGAAACTGTGAAATAGGCTGACCATTCAGCTATTTCTTTGATACCATTCAGGCAAAAAGCGTTGATTCTCTTATGCTAGGCTAGCTTCTCCATCATTTCTTTGTTCAAAATCCAAAATCAAAAAATGATGAAAACAAACGTTTTAAAATCTGCACTCACACCCATAGTTGCCATTCTTTTATGTTGCGTTCTATATCTATCGGGACATTTTCAAGTGCTATTTGCAGTCCCCATTGTGTTATTGGCCAGTAGAATAGAATATGGAAAAGAACTCTTTGCTTCTTTGGGCTTTCAACGCCATAGATTAAAGGCCTTAAACTTACTTGTAATTGCCCCTTTGGTTGCTGGAGTCATGTTTATTGTATACCTGTATGTTCTAATACCCGGTGTCACGTATCTTACTGGGAAGCCCATAGATTTCTCTGAATTCGAGGTCTACAAAGGCAATCTGCCCGCTATCTTAGGTCTTTTCGTTTATGTTTGGGCCTCTGCTGCATTTGGAGAAGAAATCTTGTTTAGAGGATATCTAATGCGGCAGTTTATCAAATTCTTTGGAGATGGCAGAGTCGCTATTGTATTGAACATTGTACTGTTTGGGGCACTCTTTGGCTGGATACACGCCTACCAAGGCATAACAGGCCAGATTATAACAGGTATTATTGGTGCCACCATGGCCACCATCTTTTATTTCCGCAAGTACGACATCTGGTTCTGTATTGCTTTGCACGGTTTTTTTGATACGATTGCCTTGGTATTTATGTATTATGGGATTTAGCCTTATAAAAGTTCCCGTTTTTGTGATATCTTAGGGTATTGCAGGAACAACAATTGGCTACTTAAAAAGTAGATGAATTAGCAATTTCTGAACTAAAAATCGTTTCTAAGACAGTTGATTGAAAATATAAAAAACGATTTACAACCCATGAAGAATGAAGTTCGATTTTATAGAGAGAAAAATAATCTAACGCAGTCCGAGCTTGCTGAAAAATCTGGAATATCCTTACGGACCATTCAAAGAATAGAAAATGGAAATCCATTAAAAGGTTTCACTTTGGAATCTATTGCCAATGCTTTAAAGGTTCTGCCAGAAAATCTTTTAACCAGCCATATAGATGTTGAGAGAATTAAACTCATCAATATAGCAACACTTTCTTTCTTCATCATTCCATTTGGGAATATAATCGTGCCCACAATCTTAACTTATAAAAGCAAGAGTAAAAAAAGTAAAGCACTTGGGAAGGACATCGTAAGTACTCAAATTATTTGGACTATCACCTTGTCTGTTTTATTAATAATCACTCCCTTCACAAGGCAGTGGATACCCTTCAACATTCCCTTTTTGATTATACTTCTAATCTGCATCAATGTCTTTATCGTTTTTAAAAACGCCGTACGTTTAACGAACAAATCAGAGTTGTACATAACACCGAGAATCAGACTATTGTAGCTCTTGTCATAACATTGACATAATATTGTCGGCACCATCTTTTTAAAGTTTATCCTAATTGCTTGATTATTGCAACGGAAGATTTAACCACCACTTTAAATAGATGAACGAACAAAAAATAAATGTGAAATATATGGCCACAGGTGTTTTGGCAGTTGTTTTCACTTGGGTAGTCCACGAATTCACACATTGGTTGACCAGCGAATCTTTTGGATACGGCACAATGATGTACCTTAACAAAACTTCATTCGTAGAAGGTGAAAATCCAACTGGATTTCATATGTCCATTATTTCAATATCAGCACCATTGGTCACTGTTTTACAAGCATTCGTGTTTTTTACCCTCTTAAAAAAGAAAGACTGGAACAAATATTTTTATCCATTCCTTTTCACGGCTTTTTATATGCGGGTTCTGGCGGGATTCATGAATTTTATTAATGTAAACGACGAAGGGCGGGTAAGTCAGTATTTGGAAATTGGAACTTTTACACTACCAATAGTTGTAGGCGTATTGTTATTTTTTATGGTGTATAGAATTTCAAAAAAGCATACCCTAACTTGGAAATTTCAAGTTGGGACTTATTTGGTTGTAATGGTGGCTAGTTCTGTTCTAATACTACTCGACCAATTTTTCGCATTTCGATTATTGTAACTATATCACCAAAATCTTTATGCAAAGAACAAACTGGCAATTTTTTTAAGCAACCGACATTAGCTAAAAGGCTAGTTGCAAATCGCTCGAAACACCCCAACCAAATCCCGTGGGGCGGCTACCACGTTTTGCACCTCCCTTTTGGTAAAAGGATTGTCCTCCAAGTAAAACAACATTTCCACCGTTAAATCCAGTTGCCGAGCAAGAGTTTCAGGTGTGCCGTAGGTATCTTCAATTAAATGAGTCAAATTATCTAATTGTTTCTTAGGGACCATATCCCAAATATCACTCTATTTCTTCAATACATTAGCCCTATATATCGTACCAGAGCAGCTTTTTCATAGTAAGATGCGGCCTAATAAAGCAGAATAAAGATTCCGATGTTAGGTTAGAATTCAGCTTTGGGCAAAACAAACTCTTCGCTTATTGCATTTCCGTCCTCGGAAATCCCCTCTACACGAATCAGGTAATTTCCACCTGCAAGGTCATCTGGGCAAAACGTCAATGTCTTGTGCCTTTTACCAAAAATGTCCACATTGGGTTCCCAAAGGACCGTTTCTCCGTAAGAAGGAGGCATTTTACCAAGAATTGGTGAACTGCACTCTTCACCTTCAAAAGAATCTGAGGTATCATATCCTTTTTTGATCAGGGTAAGGATGTGTGGTGACCTACGGCCATCTGCACCAATGGTTGCGCCAGAACCGGCATAATTGAGCCCCGACCCACGGTGGGTATATATCGCTATAACACCGTTGGCACCCCTTGTCCCATAAATGGCGGCGTTAGCGCCTTCGAGCACATCTATAAACATAATATCTAAAGCGCTCAAAGTTCTTACTGCATCTATGCTTGTTGGCACTCCGTCAATTAAAAATAGTGGTCCAATTCCTGAATTAACACTAAAGGTTCCATAGCGTATTGTGACAAATTCACCTCCTTCAGGGCCTCTTACCTGCACCCCAGGAAGGGTTCTCAAAACATACATTATATTGCGTATACCTGTTTGCGGAAGGGAATCCAAAAACACCCTATTGGTAGGCGTATTGTAAAGCGTTATCTCCTTTAACTGCTCCGCAATCACTTTCTCTTGGCTCTTCTTTTTCTCGGTGATCACCACTTCGTTTAACTGGGTTATCTTTTTTCCAGTCTCAAAATCATAGGCCTCTCTAGGGGTCGTCGGTTCAATTTGCGCAACACGCACCTTTTTCTGATTTCTATCCGCTTTACGGTCTGCCACATTTTTTTCTTCACTTAGCTCATCATCTGTCTTTGCCAAGTTGAAGTCGGTTTCCTCATCCAAAACAATGACCACCTTTTGCTTGGCCTCTTCATTACGTCCACTAAGGCGTGATGCCTTAAGTACCATGGGGATACTGTCCTTAAAGTCGAAGGGGCCAAAAACAAATCTGCCTTCGGTGTTTGTTTGTTTTTTTGCACGGTACAGTTCTCCACCCATAAGCTCCAAAGTGACCATGGAGGGTACCGCCTTCCTGTTCTTACCTAGGGACTCCGTTGTACCGCTCACAAAAATGCCCTTTTCCGGAGGTAAATACCGCTCTATCGGTCTTTCCTTGGCCATATCCTCCCAAGAGAAACGTTTCCAGTCTCCGGTAACCATCAAGGCATCCAAAATGTTACGGCGCCTAGTGACGTCCTTCTCCTTTAATACATCATAGGCCTGAAGGGACTTCCCATAATCCGAATGAAACTCCAACCAATTTTCAATGTTTTCATAAGGGAGGGCTGTGTCCCTTTCAACGCCGGCCTCCAATATGCTTACGGAAAAAATGCCTTTCGCAGGGATTCCTTTTCCATCGGTCAGTTCAAAATTCAGGGACAATTCCCCGTCCAAGCCCTGTTTTGCTGTGGAAAATGAAAGCTTGGTCCTATTGACCTGGCTCTGGATATACGCCAAACGTTCACTAACGGGCTCTCCTTCTTCAGTGAACAGGGTGAAGTGGGCTATGCCATCCTGCAACTCATCTGAAGGGACCCGGACACTGAACTTGGAACCATGGACCTTATCTCCCCGGAACCAAAGAAAACGGTCTCCCCTCATATGCCCGACCAAAGTGGTGCCATCCAAACCTGTTGGCGCAGTGGTCTCGGCCTGTATGATAATGTGCTCACCCATGTTTTCCATGCTTAGCGAGTACCCTTTTTCCAAAATATCTGGAAGGTTCTGCTCCCAAATATCAATACCATCCTGAAATCTGGCAGAATACGTATTCCCGTCAACTGGCGTGAAAGTACATTTGGCAAGTCCATACACCCCAGTATCAAAAGTGGTGACCACATTCCCAAGGTTATTGACGATTTCTCCCTTAACTCCTACTGGCCTGCCCGCAGCATCCAAAGATTTGACAACAAGCTCGCCCAAAATACCGTACACCAGTTGCCCCCCTTCTGGATAAAAGGACAGTTCCACGTCATTGCCTTTATCCACATATTCCCCTTTGCCAAGGTCGTTGGCTAAGTAAATGGGCACATCCACATCACCTATATAGATCTCACGCTCATAATCAAACGGTTTTAGGTCGTTCTGCATGTACTTGGTATACCCACGAATCGTGTATGCCCCGTCAGGGGTGTTTTCGTGCACATGGAAGCTCATCGAACATCCCAAGTCCTCGGCAAAGCCCCTTTTCTTGGATATCACGTTTCCATTGCCGTCCACCACCTCAAGATAGACGACATTACTGTTCGGGCTCTTCTTATGGGTGATGCCGTCCACAAGGTAAACACTGGCCCAAATGGTCTCTCCCGGAGCATAGTGCACCTTGTCCGTGTTGATGAATATCTTCTCCGGGGACCATATCGTCCTATAGGCCCTGAGACCCTTGGAAATATCGCGGACCGATGAACCACCGGTCTGGGAAATCAAGGTTTGGGCAAAAAACGGAATCACTAAAAATGAAAGAAAAAAAGACTTTTTCATAGACTTGGAAATGAAGGTGTTTTACTTTAAAAAGATAAGGATTCTTCTCCTAAAAAAAACCTAAAGGAACCAACAAACTACACTTCAAAGACTAAAAAAAATGTTAAAAACTTCTGCAAATTTGAAGAGTCTTTCCGGGGAAAATTTATGGAGCAAAAAAAATCAATCTGAGCGACCTAAATTCAATTTAAACTCCTCGCTAATAACTTTCCCCTCCTCAGAAATACCTTCTACCCTTACAAGATATTCACCTATTGAATTATCATTTAAGCAAAAACTGAGTTCTTTATGCCTGGAGCCCAAAATGTCCACTTCTGGCTCCCAAAAAACAGTTTCATTGTTGTTAGGTAAGACGTTTGGAATATCACAACTCCTATTTTCAAAGATTTTTGTTCTATCAAAACCTTTTTGGGTAAAAGCCAAAACATTGGGAGTCCCGCTATTTTTAACATCCGCATCCAGACCGGAGTAATCCCAACCAGTTCCTCTTCGCGTATAAACCGCAATTGCACCATTGGCACCCCGTACACCATAAATAGCAGCATCCGCTCCCTTGAGTACATCCACGAACATAACTTCCAGACTATTTAATAATCTCATATCTTCCAGCGATACTTGAACACCGTCAATCAAGTAAATTGGTTCCGTAGACAACAAAACACTACTTGCTCCATAGCGTATCCGTACACTTTCATTACCATTCTCATCTCTTCTTACCTGAACTCCAGGTAGGGTACGAAATATTTCAAAGACATCACGTATCCCATTTTGAGAAAGAGAATCTGCAAATACCCTATACGAAGGACGGTTGTACAGTGTTATCTCTTTTATTTGTTCCGTAATGTATTCTTCCCTAGTTTTCTTTTTTTCTGTGACCACTACCTCTTCCAATTGGGTTATGTCTTTACCCAGTTCAAAATCATAGTTTTCAAACCCATTGTCGTATCGTTTTTTCTCTTCTTTTTTTTGAGGGGGTCCATCCGTACCATTATTTGATAGAACTTCCTCAATCTGCCTGGTTTTTTCAGGTAAAACAAAATTTTCTTTGTTATCCAAGCTAATGGTAATTTTGCTCCTTTCGGATTTACTTTTACCTGCGAGCTTGGTTGCTTTAAGTACTATGGACAAACTATCCGTAAAATCAAAAGGACCAAAACTAAATTTTCCTGTATTATCCGTCTTTTTGTTTGTCTGATAAATATCCGATCCCAGTACATCCAGTGAAACCATAGCAGGAACCGCAACACCTCCATTACCCAAAGATTTTGTAGTACCGCTAAAAACAATTCCTTTTTCTGGCTGCACATATTCATCCATGGACCTTTTGGGAACAATATCTTGCCAAGAAAACCGCTTCCACTTACCAGTAATCATTAAGGCATCCAAGTTGTTGTTTTTTCTAAAATAATTCCTTTCGTATGCCAATTTCCCATACAATGGATTATCTCCAAAATCTGAATAAAAATGAAGCCAATCTCTAATGCTCTGTTTAAAATCATTTTTAATGTTCTTCACAACACTAATGGAAAGGTTACCTTTGGCCGGCACTCCCTTTTTATCTTTCAACTCAAAGAGGAAACGCATTTTCTTATCTATACTATCCTTTTTGTGTATGAATGACAGTTTAACGTTATCCCTTGAATTTTGAATGAACGCTAGTCTTTCGCTCACCGCTTTCCCTTTTGAATCAAACAGAGTAAAATGGGCAATTCCCTCTTCAATTTGAGTTGGGATTCTTATAATATATTTGGTACCATGCCCTTTACTTCCCTTAAACCATAAAAAACGTTCTCCCCTAAGATGACCTACTAAAGTGGTACCTTCTAAAGTATTTGGAGCCGATGTAACGGCTTTAATGATTATTTCATGCCCCATATTTTCTACATTCAGTATGTAGCCCTCCTCGTATATTTGAGGTAAATCATATTTTTTTTCAACAGAATTATACTTGACTTTCGCAAAATATGTTGTGCCTTTAATTGGTCTGAGCGAGCATTTGGCCAGTCCATACTTTCCAGTTTGAAAGGTTGTTAACACTCGGCCTTGACCATCTATAATTTCTCCACTTGTTGATACTGGAATTCCTGGACCTTTAACTGATTTGACAACTATGGTATTATTGACGCCGTACAATAGTTTTCCGCTTTCAGGATGAAAAGAAATTTGAATTTCTGTGTCTTCATGATCAGAAAAAGAAGATTCTCTTCTGCCATTAACACCAAAAGAATGAAATGCATCATCTTTGCCTATAAATACCTCTTGCTCATAATAAAAAGGTTTCAGGTCATTTAAATGATATTTGGTATAGCATCTAAGCTTATAAATACCCTCAGGAGTTTTGTTAGGGATATCAAAGCCTACCGAAGAACCGAAATTGTTGACAAAAGTTTTCTTTTTAGAAACTGAAAAACCATTATCATCCAGAAGCTCAAGATATAGTACGTTGCTATTTTGACTCTTTCTATGGGTAATCCCGTCTACGAGATATGCCTTGACCCAAATAATCTCTCCTTGCTTGTACTGAGTTTTATCGGTATGGGCATATACCTTTTCAGGAGTCCAAATTTTTTCATAGTTTCTTAGACCCTCGGATACCTTTAACATTGCAGTATCATTTTGTTGACCTTGAGCCTTTTTTGCAAAAAATGCAAGTGCAACGACCAATAAAAAAATCAATTTTTTAGTAGGCATTTTTTCAAAAATATATTGGTAAATGGAAGATAACGATTGTTTTACATTTTTTTATATTGTTTAAGAATCATTTATAAATTAAGTCAATTGTCTTTTCTCGAAAAGACTTTGTCTATACAAAAACACCCAAGCTTTCACTTGGGTGCTTTTTGAGTTAGCTGGCTAAATCAAATACTAATTCTCTTTTTCATATTGATCAATGTGGTGCTTCACGCGTTACCCGAATGGAATTGGAGACCGCATAAAAACCTTCCAATCCAGATAAAAGATTGTTACCTTGTGAAAGACCCTGTAGTCCTTCTTCGTAGGTAATGTGCCAGATAAGGCACACCCCAACGCCCGCTTCGTCAAAATCCACACCTTCCACTACTTCAAGCGTTGGCGGTAAGCCCAATATATTGTTTTGGTCATCTGTAATTACCCATCTTTGGATACTTCCGTTCAGTTTTGAGTCATCCAAACGAATTCCACTTACCATATCTGGTTTTCCATCTACCTTAAAAGTAAAGGGACCGCCACTTATTTTTCCTGCATGCAAAGGATTGCGGTTTACCACCACAAAGTTTGACAGGGCAAAATTGCCAGACAGGTTATTGAGATTTTCACCACCTGTCAATCCAGAGAGTTCTCCGGTATAGGTTACATGGAAAATATAACATGAGCCAACTCCCGCATCATCAAAATCGACACCCATCACGGCTTCCAAGGTTGGAGGAATACCTAATATGTTCTTTGAATCATCTGTAATTACATACGTTTGTTTTGCTCCATTCAATTCTGAATCGTCCAAAGCGATGGTACTTACCATATCTGGAGTGCCATCCACAACAAAATTATAAGGACCTCCAGAGAGTGCTCCAGCATTCAAAGGATTTCGGTTCACTACCACAAAATTGGATAAAGCGAAATTACCACTAAGGTCATTCAAGTTCTGCCCGCCTTCCAAGCCAGAAAGTTCACCAGAATATGTTAAATGAAAGATATAACAAGATCCCACACCTGCCGCATCAAAATCAACGCCCATTACTGCTTCCAAGGTTGGTGGTATGCCCAGAATATTCTCGGAATCGTCTGTGATAACATAGGTCTGAGCGTCACCGGTAAGAGCCGAATCATCTAAAGTGATAGTACTTACCATATCAGGAATCCCATCAACTGCAAACTCATAAGGGCCGCCAGAAAGTGTGCCAGCATTAAGACCATCACGCTGTACCATTACAAAATTGGAAAGGTCGAACAAGCCTTCTAAATTATCTAAGTTTGCACCTGCTTCCAGACCTATTAATCCATTCTCATATATTAAATGATAAATGTAGCAAGTACCTGCTCCTGCCTCGTCAAAATCAACACCCCTAACGGCATCCAAAGTTAGAGGAATGCCTAAAACGTTATTGGAATCATCCGTAATTACATAGGTTCTATTACTACCAAGTAGATTACTGGCATCCAATGAAATTGTAGTTACCATATCGGGAATTCCATCTACAACAAAAGTATATGGTCCTCCGGATAGGGTACCTGCGTTCAGTTCTACAGGGGTATCATCTGTTTCCCCTTTATTACATGAGGTCAGGATAATCGCAAGACCCAACAAGGATAAAAAAGATTTTAAGTGGTTCATTGTATGTGTTCTTTTAGTTAGAATCACAAAGAAATATGCGATTCATTGCAGAAGTATCACATAAAAATCAACATTCATTACTCTTTCATTTTCAATAGGTTACTATAAAAACAGCTTGTATTTGTAAAGATTTTCAATAAAAATGGACTTTTATAGAAGTATCCTGTTCAAAATCCCGAAACATCGGTGAACATTTCGTGATACTTTACCACTTAATTCGTTATGTCATGAAAAAGGTATTGATTGTTGAGGATGATGCCGAAATCATTCATCTTTTGGAAATTCACCTAAAGGATTTAGGCTGCAAGGTCTTGACCAGCTCCAATGGTGCTGAAGGGTTAAGGAAAGCCATTAATGAAAATCCGGATTTGATTATTTTGGATGTGATGTTGCCCGAGATGGATGGTATCGAAGTGTGCCAAAAAGTTAGGGCAAACAATATTGCCTCTCCCATTATGATGCTTACAGCCCGTTCTGAAGAGATTGATAAGGTCTTGGGATTAGAAGTTGGTGCGGATGACTACTTGACCAAGCCATTCAGTGTTAGAGAATTTATAGCAAGGGTAAAGGCCATTTTTAGGAGACAAAAGATGGATGATGGTCTACCCACTAAGAACCAAGATGCAAAATTGATCGAGTTCGATATGTTGTCCATTAACATTGAAATGCGAAAAGTGCTTCTGGATGGTAAAAAGATTGAACTCTCCCCCAAGGAATTCGAATTATTGATACTTCTATCATCCAATCCCGGCAAAAGTTATGATCGTACCCAATTGTTAAACATGATTTGGGGATATGATTTTAAGGGATACGAACATACGGTCAATTCCCATATAAATCGGCTTAGGTCCAAAATAGAACCCGATATGAGCAATCCCAAGTTTATACTTACCACATGGGGCGTTGGATATAAGTTCAACGAAGATCTTGTGGAAAGCTAAAAATAGCATATGAAGAACAATATTCTTACCACTCGATTTGTCATTAAATTATCGCTTTCCTTTTTGGCCATTCTTTTGTTGGCAGGAATAGGGTTTACCATTACTTCCATTTATTTATCCAACAAATACTTTTACGAGACCACCCAACGCCTCCATGCCAATCTCGCTAAAGATCTTATTGAAGAGAAATTTAAAAATAATCGCCCGTTTATGGAGTCGGGCGAAGTGAACAAAGCACTTTTTAGAGATATTATGCACGATATGATGGCCGTAAACCGAGCCATTGAAGTCTATCTATTGGATGTACAGGGAAATGTACAGTATTCAGTAGTCTTAAACCATGATGCTCCGGAAACCCAACAAAAAAGGGTGAACCTTGAACCCATTCAAAGGTTTATCGCAGAAGATGGTGCTTCGTACACATTGGGTGATGACCCCAAGGACCTGAGTCAACAAACCATTTTTTCAGCAGCGAAGTTCAATTCGGAGGGCCGTGAAGGCTTCGTCTATATTGTCTTGGCCGGTGAAGATTTTTTGGCTACAAGAAGTGATTTGTTCAATAGCTATTTTATGCGTTTGGGTCTTGGAGGCTCTTTGTTAACTCTCGTTTTCGCCACACTACTCGGTGTTTTGGCCATCTGGTACTTGACCCGAAGTTTGCGTAAAATTATTTATGCTGCCAAAAGATTCCAACAGGGGGATTTACAATATCGTATTGAAAATGCAGAGCAAACAGACTTGGCCAACGTGGCTACAACATACAATCACATGGCGGATACCATACTTTCGGATATTGAAAAATTGAAATCAGTAGAGCAATTACGTCGCGACCTGATTGCCAATATTTCCCATGATTTACGCACTCCGCTTGCCATAATCCAAGGGTATATCGAAACCTTACACATGAAAGATGCTGAGCTTTCCAAAGAAGAACGAAACGAGTATTTGCAGCGCGTGGCCAAGAGTAGCGAGCGGCTTTCCAAGCTGGTTGCGCAGCTTTTTGAGTATTCCAAGTTGGAAGCCAACCAAATAGAACCCGAAAAAGAACCCTTTTTGATTAGTGAACTTGCCAATGATATTCACAGGAACTATATGATTCTGGCACAGCAAAAAAACATAGAACTTAAACTTTCCATGAAAGAGAACATTCCGCTTGTCTTTGCCGATATTTCTCTGGTGGAACGTGCTATACAGAACTTAATGGACAATGCTTTAAAATTTACCCCAGAAGGTGGTAAAGTCACAGTAAGCATTGAAGTAGAGGGGCAAAATGTGGAAGTGACCATCCAAGATTCGGGCCCAGGTATCAAAAAAGAAAATCAAAGCTTGATTTTTGAAAGATACCGACAAACCAAAACCGGGGAACAAAAAGAGGGTGTTGGACTTGGGTTGGCCATTGTTCGTAAAATCATGGAAATTCACGACTCTAGGATTAAAGTATTTAGTAAACCCAATGAGGGTACGGCTTTTAGTTTTAGTCTTCCCGTTTACACTATACGCTAATTCGAATATTCCGTATCTTTAAAGAGTAAAATCTGTTTATGATTCTGACCGATTCTTTACTGGATTTCTTTTTGGAAACCCGCAAACATTCTGAAACCATTTGTGAACCCTTGGAAATCGAAGATTACGTAGTCCAACCTGTGGTCGATGTAAGTCCTCCTAAGTGGCATTTGGGGCATACAACCTGGTTTTTTGAGGAGTTTATCCTTAAACCCCATAGTCCAAATTATGTCCAATTTGATGAGGATTTTTCCTTTGTCTTCAATAGCTACTATGAGACCGTGGGAAAAAGAGTAATTCGTTCAGACCGAGGGAATCTTTCCAGACCATCCGTAAAGAAGGTTTACGAATATCGGGCCTATGTTACGGCGGGAATCAAAAAGCTTTTTTCCCAGAATCAGGATAAAAATCTAAATACTCTGCTTGAAATTGGGATACATCACGAGAAACAGCACCAAGAGTTGTTACTCACAGATATCAAATATATTTTGGGCAACAATCCATTATTACCCACATATTCCAACACTTTCCAGGACCATCCAGTAGAAACCCATCAACAAGATTGGGTTGGGATGCAGGCTGGAATTTATGAAATAGGACATGATTCTGAGGAGTTTTGTTATGACAATGAGCTGGGAAGGCATAAAGTCTACCTCCATGATTATGAAATATCGAATAAACTGGTAACCAACGAAGAATACATCCAATTTATAGAGGCAGGTGGGTATGGACGTTTTGATTTATGGCATGCAGAAGGTTGGGATTGGGTTCAACAAAATCAGATACAAGCTCCCTTATATTGGCACAAAGTTGATGGTGAATGGCATCATTATACAGCAAAAGGTCTTGAAAAAATGAATGCACATGCTCCCATAACACATGTCTCTTATTTTGAAGCCTTTGCCTACGCCCAATGGAAAGGATTTCGATTGCCCACCGAGTTTGAATGGGAGGGGGCACAGTCTTTTTATCCCTGGGGCAAGCGATGGGAATGGACAGAAAGTGCCTACTTGCCCTACCCCAATTATCAAAAGGCCGATGGTGCCCTCGGTGAATACAATGGTAAGTTTATGGTCAGCCAAAAAGTACTCCGTGGCGGTTCTGTTGCTACACCCGAGAAACATACAAGATTTACGTATCGAAACTTTTTCCACCCCAATTTGAGATGGCAGTTTACCGGAATCCGGTTGGCTCGATAAATCCTAAACACAAACATGCAAAACAAGGAAATACCAACTTTTGCCTCAGTTTTTGAGCAAGAAGTTTATGAAGGCCTAACCGCCTATCCCAAATATTTATCTTCCAAGTATTTTTATGATGAAATTGGAGATAAGCTTTTTCAGGACATTATGGCCATGCCTGAGTATTATCTTACCAATTGTGAGTTCGACATCTTTGAAGAACACAAAAAAGCGATTGTTCAACATTTTATAAAAGATGGCTCTCCTTTCAGTTTGTTCGAGTTGGGAGCTGGTGATGGAAAAAAGACTAAAGTCTTATTGAAACAGTTGGTTGACTTAAAGGCCGATTTTGATTATCGTCCTATTGACATTAGTCAAAATGTGCTAGACCAATTGAAAGGTTCCATACAAAAGGAGATTCCCGAAATTACCATCAATACCCTTCAAGGCACTTATTTTGAAACATTGCGGGACATTGGAAGCGCTAATGGGAAGAGAAAGGTAATCCTTTTTTTAGGTTCCAATATTGGAAATTTATTACATCCCATGGCCATTGAATTTCTTCAAAATATGCGAGATTCAATAAATGAAGGAGATCTTATTTTTATGGGGTTTGACCAGAAAAAACATCCGCAGGTCATTTTGGATGCCTATAACGATAAAACCGGAATCACAGCGGCTTTCAATAAAAACGTCCTTACCCGAATAAACAAGGAAATGGGAGGCAACTTCAATACGGACAATTTTCTGCATTGGGAGGTATATGACCCTGAAAGTGGAACAGCTAAAAGCTATTTGGTATCCAAAGAAGCTCAAGAAGTCAATATTGAAAGTTTGGAGCTCAATATTCGACTGAAACGGTGGGAAACCATACATACCGAAATTTCCCAAAAGTATGATGATGAAGTTGTGGAATGGTTGGCCGAAAAATCAGGCCTTAACGTTGTCACCTCCTTCTCTGATTCTGAAGAGAATTATAAAAACTATGTATTTAAAAAATAGACCATGAAAGCCATTTGGAACAATACGGTTATTGCCGAGAGCGATGACACTGTGGTTATAGAAAACAACCACTATTTTCCTCCCGAAAGTTTAAAAAAGGAATTCTTTAAATCTAGTGAAACGCATTCCACTTGTCCTTGGAAGGGTGTAGCTTCCTATTACACTCTGGATGTGGACGGTAAACAAAATGCGGATGCCGCTTGGTACTATCCTGAGACCAGTGAGTTAGCCAAGGGAATTAAAGGAAGAGTAGCTTTTTGGAAAGGAGTCACCATTGAGGAATAATCCCCAATGGTGACCAAAATTTTTGGTTACAGTTCAATCACTGCATTTTCCGTACCAGCAAAATCGTTCCATTGGTAACGATCTGCTGCCTCATCGTTCACATAGTTTCCATCAACGATATAACGGAACTCAAAGGAATTTTCTTTAGGTAAATCAAAGGTTCCCTTAAAGGTTCCATTCTTTAGTTTTTTCAACGTGCTTCCTTTTGGGTTCCACTTGTTGAAGTCTCCAACTACAGCTACTTTCTTAGCTTCTTCAGCTGGAACAGTAAAAGTTACTTTACAAATCGGCTTACTTTTTAGGTATTGTTTCTTTATTGCCATGGTACTAAATTTTGTTTTTAAAATACTCAGCAAAGCAAAATATAAAACCTCTTATTTACAATAAGTTAAGGTCGATTTATCATATTGATAAAATGAACTTTACAATTGCCTTATTTTGGCAAAATAGCCGATTTATTTTTTGGAAAATATGATTCTCGTCAGTTGGACCGAAGAATATCCACAATGGCATCTACTTCATCTTCCGTATTATAGAAATGAAAACTTAGGCGTATACCTGCCCCTCGCAGCGCACAGACCACACCGTTTGATTGTAACGTGTTAAAAAGCTCTTGATTTCCCTTAATATTGAAAATAGTACTGTGCTCCTTTCTATACTGAACTGAGTCTTCCAAAAGCCCTAATCTGGAAAACTCGGTATGAGCCTTTTGAGATAGTTTTTTTAAACGTTCTTCTATTTTATCCAAACCAACACCCTGAAGAAACTTCAAAGAAAATTGCAGACTTCCAAAATTAAGCGAGTCTAAATGGCCAGGCTCAAGATGTTTGCAAAATGGAATGGAATTTCTTTTGGCAATATCCCTATCTACGGAACCATTGCCAATGGACTTGAGATTAAACCTTTTCTTGATTTGGTCTTTTACCAAAACAAAGGCATTGCCATAACCGGATAGTAACCATTTATAAGTGCTGGCTCCTAAAACATCAATTCCTGAATTTTCAAAATCAAATTCTTGTGTGCCGCAGAATTGGGTTCCATCTGCAATAATCATAAGGTCTGGAAACTCGTTTTTAAGTCGTTTAAGAAAATCTAAATCTACTTTTATGCCGTTTATCCATTGAATCACACTCAGCGCCAAGATATCAACGTCATTTCCTTTTATAGCTTCATATATTTTTTCCTCAAGTTTTTCGTCAATATTTAGATATATTCTTTCGTGGTTTCTTGTTTCAAAGACCCAATTTAGAGATGGGTAGTCATCCTTTAAAAGCAATACATTCTGATTTTTCGGTAATCCCTCAAGAAGCAAGTTCAACGCAATGGAAAAGTTGGGAATCAACGCTACGTTTTCCTTTTTACATCCAAAAAAATCCCCAACAGTTTGATTTATGAAATGTGTATTTTCAAAACTTTTTTGTTTCATGTGGCTCCCCCCCAGCAGGTACTCTTTATCATGCGCTCTTCGCCATTCAAACAAATCCGTACTGAGGAGTCCAGTGGCAGCTGTGTTGGCATAAATGCATTCTTGAACCACAGGAAATTTTTTCCTTAGCTTTTCAATTTCAGAAGTATTGCTCACAATTCAATTATCTTTGTTGCTAAAGATAGCCATTCCCATGCTCTCCTTTCGAAAAAAGAAATCCAATCCGGTTGACCATGAACAACATGAACTTTTGGAATATGCGCAAAAGCGGGTAACGCAAAAAAAACGTCTCTTCTCCCATTTTGTAATCTTTCTGATTGGCAGCGTATTCTTGGTATTGATCAACAAAATACTAAAGTACGGGGAACAATACGATTGGTTCGTTTGGGCAATACTCCTTTGGGCTTTCCTGTTTGTACTACATGCCTTTAACGTTTTTGTGACCCATAAATTTATGGGACAAGATTGGGAGCGTAAGCAAAGGGAAATTCTTGTGGCCAAACAGAAAAAACGTATTGCTGAGATACAAAAGGAAATTGAAACCGACTTTCCGTTATCTTCCATCAATAAAAAAAAAGACTAGTGCAGGAACTTATTATTATAGCCGCTGCCGGGGAAAACAACGCCTTGGGTATAAACAACGATTTACCTTGGCATCTCCCAGATGATTTTAAACGTTTTAAAGCACTGACCTCGGGGCATAAAATTATCATGGGTCGAAAAACACTGGAAAGCTTTCCAAAAGCCTTGCCTAACCGAGAGCATATTGTTATTACCCGAGATACCACCTATACCCCAAAATTTCCTAGTTTGGTAACCCATTCCCTTGAAGATGCAATTGCATTAATTGGAGAAAATGAGCGGGCCTTCATTATAGGTGGCGGTGAAATCTACAAACAGTCCATGGCAATTGCAACTTCAATAGAACTTACTCGAATACACAGCACTTTTAAAGCAGATACTTTTTTTCCTGAAATAGACCTTGATGTTTGGGGGTTGGTAAATGAAGAATTCCATCCAAAGGATGATCGTCATAAATTTGATTTTACCTATCAAACCTTTAAAAGAAAATAGTCTAGAAATCCTTGTATTCGACTAAAGCGTCGTAATCGTTTACAAAGCTTTGAAGTACTTTGGTTTCAATATTGGAATAAAAAGTAGATTTTCCTTTTTTGGTTGACGTTGTCAAAAGACTTTCCTGCTCAAGTATGGCTTCAGTTTGCCTCGCGACGGCTTCACTGGAATCTATAATTTGAACATGCTTTGGTAGTATTTTCTTTAACAAGGGTATGAGATAGGGATAATGGGTACAGCCAAGAACAAGACAATCCATTTGAGCCTGTGTCATAGGCTCTAAATAGGACCTCAGCAATGCTTCTGTTTCTTTGTCATTTTCCTTGCCTGCTTCAATTAACTCTACCAAACCTTTACCCTCTTGTTCAATAACCGTAATTCCTTCGGCGTAAAGCCTTGAAGTACTATGAAACAGATTACTGGACAAAGTACCTTTTGTTGCCAATACCCCAACCTTTTTGGTTTTAGTATGCAATGCAGCTGGTTTAATGGCCGGTTCTATTCCAATAAAAGGAGTAGGATAGTTTTTTCGCAGGTAACTTATGGCATTAGTGGTGGCAGTGTTACAAGCAACTACTATAAGTTTGCAATCTTTTGAAAGCAAAAAGTCTGTGTTCTTTTTACTTAGCTCCAGAATTTCAGTCTCTGATTTGGTTCCATACGGGGCATTCTTACTATCCGCTAAATATAGGGTATCCTCAAATGGGAGTTTTTTTCGGATTTCCTTCCAAATGGAAGTACCTCCTACACCAGAATCAAAAATCCCTATGGGTTTACGCATTTTTAAAAGTAGCTAGATTGTGGAAAACAAAAAACCGTACGTTCAAAAAAGAAGTACGGTTTTTATTTTGTTTAAAGCAAAGATTTTTAGAAGCCTAACTCTCTTTTAACAGCAGGCAATAAATCCTTTCCTTTGGCTACAATGAGACCAAGTCCCGGACTTGCATCCATTACATAATCGATACCTTCTGCGGCAGCTACTTTTTCAATGGCACTTTTGGCCTTATCCGAAATGGGTGCAAACAATTCTTGTTGCTTTTTTTGCATTTCTTGAACCGCGGCCTGTTCGGCTTCTTGAATGTTTTTCTCAAACCCCTGAAGCTCTTGTGCTCTTTTCTCGTTTTCCTCTTTAGACTTTGAAGTAGCCTCGTTGGAATACTGGGTGTACTTATTTTTAAGTTCTGTCATTGAACTTTCTATATCTGCCCTATACGTTTCTTGAAGTTTTTTAAGCTCTGCTTGAGCCGCTTTCATCTCCGGCATTTCAGACAATAATTGCTGCACATTGATGTGGGCTGTATTGCTTTGAGCGTTAATAAAACCTGTAGCCGCTACAAACAAAACCAGGGCTACAGCCATCTTCTTTACATTTTTCATAATCTGAGTTACTATTTGAATGTTAATTTTAGTGTTTTTATTTTACTGCTGGATGGAGTCTTTCGGTTGCTCTTGGGCTTTTTTACGTTCTTCCAATTTAGCTTTCCTTCTGGCCTCGCGTTCATCCAACAACTTTTTTCTTCTTGCTTCGTATGCTTTTTTGCGTTCTTCTCTTAATCGCAATTGCTCTGCTCTTCTGTCATCAGCAGCCTTTGCCTTTTCATCTCTAGACTTTGCTGCGTTTTCTTGCCTTTGTTTTAGAGCCTCACTTATTTCTTTATCAGCTTCTGCTTCTTCATCCTTGAACTTGTCCAGTCTGCTTTTTTCTTGTTGCTTTTTATTGGATTTGCTCACTTTTCTTGTGCGAGCTATTTCCCTAAGGACCAAGTCACTAATGTCATGTCTTTTTTCGGAGTACAACATTACGACATCTGCCGATTTATCGAAAATAAAATCGTATCTTTTATTACCTCCTATTTTTTGTACTTCGCTGAAAACTTGGTCTTGAATGGGCTGAATCAATAATCTTTTCTGTAAAACCAAATCTCCTTGAGGACCAAAACGATCCTGTTGATATTCTATCATTTCCGATTCAAGCACCTGAATTTCTTCTTCCCGCTCGGCAATTAACTCATCCGTTAAAAGAACTTTCTCAGCCATTAAATCTTTCTTCATTTGTTCTACAACGCTACGTTTCAGCTCTATTTCCTGCTTCCATTTTTGCGCCTTTGCTTCTAACTGAGTGCTAGCTTCCCTATATTCTTCCACATTTTCAAGGATATACTCCATATCAACATATCCTATCCTTACTCCCCTCTGAGAAAACATTTGGGCAGAAACCATTAAAGTCAATAATGTTAAAAGAACTTTGTTGTTCATTCTTGTTCCGCTTTTTAATAGAAAATATCGTGCCAAAAAACCAAAACTCCTCAAAATGAAGTCTTTAGATGTTTTATATTGCTCGTATTTCCACATGATTAAAACTGCTGCCCGATAATGAAGTGTGTTTGCCAGCCACTGGGTCCAACTGAACCTGGTCTGGCATCTGTATCGAAGCCATAACCAAAGTCAATTCCCAAGAGACCAAATGCCGGCATAAAAATACGAAGCCCCACTCCGGCAGATCTTTTTAATTCAAACGGATTAAATTCACTAAAATTGTTGAAGGCATTACCAGCTTCTAAAAACGAAAGTGCATAGATTGAAGCTGCTGGCTTTAGAGTTAACGGATAACGAAGTTCCAAAGAGAATTTATTATAGATGGTTCCCCCATCCTGCTCTTGTCTCCCAGTAATTGGGTTTATTATGAAAGGTGTCAAGGAACTGTTCTCATATCCCCTAAGCTGAATAATCTCCCTACCATCAAGGGTAAAGTTTCCTAAACCATCTCCTCCTACGAAAAAACGTTCAAATGGAACATCTCCTATATCATTGTTATAACTTCCTAAGAAACCAAATTCAGCATTGGTCCTCAATACCAACTTATCAACTAACTGAGTATACCAATCTCCTCTAAATTTTATTTTGTAAAACTCCAAAAGCTTAAAGCGTTCCTCTTCCAATCTTTCCAATTCGTCACTTAACTCTTCAAACTCTAGTTGTTCTTCAACTGACCCCGGGTTTGGCCCTATATCAAAAAGATCTTGGGTTATTTCGTCTATCCTTGATCGTATCCCTTTAAAATCTTTCCCTGAAAACAAAGAATATGGAGGGGTAAATTTGGCAGTAAACTCAAAGTTGGAACCAGTCAAAGGGAAAATTCTACTTGGACCTTGAGAACTTCTTGAAATTCCAAACGTATAATTCAAAGAATTGGAACTACCATTTCCAAAATTGAAAAGTCCATTGTTAAAATCATTGAAATCGTACAATTGGTAGCTCAATGCATGGGAAACTGTGAAAAAGTCATCTGGCCATTGGACTCTTTTGGCCAATCCCAAAGAAACACCGGTAATTGCAAACCCTCTATCTCTATCCACATCTATCCTACCCCTATTGTCAAAGTTTGTGGCGAATTGTTGAGTTCTGGATAATGATAAGTTAAAACGTACTGGCTTTTTACCTCCAAGCCAAGGTTCTGCAAAATTTAAACTGTATACCCTAAAAGACCTACTTGCCTGCAATCGCAAGGCAAATGTTTGTCCATCTCCCATAGGAACTGGCTTATAGGCTTTTCCGTTAAATATATTACTCAACGAGAAGTTATTGAAGGAAAGTCCAAGCGTTCCAATAAATCCTCCACCACCAAATCCTCCTTGTAGTTCTATTTGACTTGAACCGGATTCAACCAAACTATACTTGATATCCACTGTTCCTGCATTGGGGTCGGGGTTCTGTATGTCTGGTGCAATTTGTTCCGCATCGAAAAAACCAAGTTGTCCAAGTTCTCGAATACTTCTTACAATATTGTCTTTGCTATACTTTTGACCTGGTCTTGTGCGAAGTTCCCTGAAAATCACGTGGTCGTTGGTTTTGTCGTTGCCTACTACCGTAACATGATTTAGGAAGGTTTCTTTACCTTCAATGATTCGAATTTCAAAATCTATGGTGTCATTGACCGCTGAAACCTCCACTGGATTTATGCTGGAAAAGAGATAGCCATTATTCTGATAAAGGTTGGTTAAATCAACTGCATCTGGTTTGGTATCATCAGCAATTCTTTTTTTGAGTAAAACCCCATTATATGTTTCTCCTTTCCGAATACCCAAAACCTGGCTCAACTGTCTATCTGTATAAACAGAATTACCTACAAAATTGATATCTCCGAAATAGTACTTGTTCCCTTCTTCTACCTTTATTTTTAAATCAATGTTGTTTTCATTTACCTTAATAAAGGTATCTGATAGGACTCGGGCATCACGATAACCTCTTTCTGCATAAGCATCAACAAGATTGGTAAGGTCTTCTTCAAAATCAGCTTCTATATATTTTGATTTTTTCCAGAAACGATATAGCTTTTTCTTCTTTGTATTTTTTAAAGCCTTTTGAAGGCGTTTTTTAGACAACTTTTCGTTTCCTTCAAAAACAATACTTCTGATTTTTACCTTATCCCCTTTGTTTACATTGATAACCATACTTTGCGAATTGGTATCGGAAGTATCTTTAGCGGTTGCAATGTTTACTTTTGCATTTAAATAACCTTGCTTCTTATACTTATTTTGAAGATAGTTTTTGGTGTTGGCTATCAAACTTTGGGTTATCTTCTTTCCTTTTTTAAGGTCAGTGTCGTTAATAATGTCATCAACTTTTCGCTTTTTAACCCCAAAAATGGTCACTTTTGATAAGGTTGGTCTTTCCAAAATGTTAAGCTCCAAGAAAATCTTATCATCTTCTATTTTGGTGTAGTACATACTAACATCACTGAACAGCTCCAAGCTCCATAATTTCTTAATTACGGCACTGATTTCATCTCCAGGCACAGTAATACGTTGACCCACACGAAGGCCTGTATACGTTTTTACGGTCTGCTCATTGTAACTTTGCAGCCCTGTTACCGACAAAGCCCCTAAAATGTATGTCTTGCCATTTTCAAAGGAAGTGTCCTGGGCTAAGCTCGGGCTGAAGTAAAGGAGAAGAAGGAGTAATGTTAGGTAAGGTTGTAAAGTTTTGGTGGTCCCTTTAACTGAGTTGTTCGCTAGTCTTTCCAAATCGTCTTTCTCTATTTTGGTAACTTAATATTGCTTCTACCAAATGATGCTCACTAAAATCAGGCCAAAATACGTCAATAAAATATAATTCGGCATATGCTATCTGCCAAAGTAAAAAATTGCTTATTCTGCACTCTCCACTGGTGCGAATAAGCAAGTCTACATCTGGCATGAAGTGCGTGTAAAGATGAGTATTTATAACGGTTTCGTCAATATTTTCGAGTGAAATTATATTATTTTTAACTTTGGAACTTATCTCTTTAATTGCGGTCTTCAGCTCCTCTCGAGAACCATAGCTCAATGCCAAGGTCAAGGTCATTCCTGAATTTTTTTCAGTTTTCGCAATTACTTCTGATAGTTCTTTTTGAGCTTTGGATGGTAAAGTATTTATATTTCCAATAGCCCTTAGTCGGATATTGTTCTTATTCAGGGTATCTAATTCTTTACGGAGTGATGAAACCAAAAGTTTCATTAAGGTTTCTACTTCCAACTTTGGTCGATTCCAATTTTCCGTTGAAAATGCATAAAGGGTAAGAAAGTCTATTCCAAGCTTTGCACAGGACTCTACTGTGTTCCTAACAGCATCAACGCCATTTTCATGGCCGAAAACCCTAAGTCTTCCACGCTGTTTTGCCCATCTTCCGTTACCATCCATAATGATGGCAACGTGTTTTGGCAATCTATTCTTGTTAACGTCCTCTAGTGTTAGCATTTACTCAAAGCAATCCTGGCAAGGTTTACGTCCAAAGGTATAGGTTAAAGTTATACCAGAGAAAACGTACCAGTCATCACTTAGAATGTTTCCGAATCTAAATTGCTCAAAATTGGAACCTTCGGGATTACTCCCATCCAGATTATCCGTAAAGGTATATCTTGCCCCAATCTCAGCCCCAAGAATAAGAAACTGATTCAAACGATACTTGGCCCCTACCGTCATTGGAATTGCAAAACTACCTTCTTTTTGGTTAATATCCTGCACTTGTTGTGCATCAAAATAATTAAAATCGTACCTAAAATAGGTTAAACCCGTGTAGAGATAGGGGGTAAAGGCAGGCCCGAGCTTATGAAGATTGTATTCCACAAAGTTAAATTCAAGCCCTACAGAGCCTTCCAGGACCGAGTTATCGATTACAAAACCTCTTTGCTCACGTGAAGATTTGGAGGACTTTGTGTCATCAGCTGTAAAACTTCCATAGATTACACTGGCGCGCCATGCATATCTTTTACTTTTGTTCCACTTAAAAAGACCTCCAAAAGCTGGCCCGGATGGTAATATATAATTGGTTCTACCTACATCACCAATAACATTTGCGCCACCAGCAAAGAGCCCCACTTCATAGGTTTGGGCATTCGCTCCAAGCACTGCACACAAAAAAACAGCAAAAACTATTCGCATACCATATATAATGTTAACCTAAAAGAAGTAAAGGAAAGTCTATATAAATCTGGGTTAATATGTTCTCCTTTGTTAAACAGTTTTTAGCTGTTTTTATTGTTTCAAAATACATCAATTGCGTTTGTCCTCGCCCCAAAGAAGTTTATTGCGAAGTGTTTTTAAAAAGCTTTCAGATTTATATTCAATCATGTTAATAGTAAAGTCAGACTTTTTTATTCTAATTTCTTGCCCGTTGGGAATGCTCTCAATTCGGGAATCCAGCGAAATCAAATGATTCTCTTCCCTACCGGACACCTTTAAGCGTATCTCCGTATCATCAGAAATCACAAAAGGTCTTGCATTTAAATTATGTGGCGCAATAGGTGTAAGCACTAGAGACTTAGTGGATGGTGCAATAACAGGTCCACCGCAGCTCAAAGAATATCCTGTTGAACCAGTCGGTGTTGATACTATAAGCCCATCTGCCCAATATGAAGTCAAATACTCATCATTCAAATAGGTTTCCACGGTAATCATGGAAGTTGTATCCTTTCGGCTAACAGTAATCTCATTCAAAGCGAAGTTCAATCCGTTGAATTCCTTTTGTTCGGAACTTAATGAGACCTCTACCAAAGAACGTCCTTCTATCGTGTATGCTCCAGATATGAATTCAGTTACTACTTTGCGAACATCTTCTTTTTTAAACGTGGATAAAAAACCCAGCCTGCCCGTATTTACACCAACAATTGGTATACCTAAATCCTTAATATAGGTAACGGCCCGGAGCATGGTACCGTCGCCTCCAAAGCTAACAAATAGATCAAAAGTATTGTCAAGACCTGAAGACTGGGTGAATTCTTCTTGATCCGCGGCAACTCCTAAACTTTCAAGCATTCTTTGGAAACCTGATTCAATATAGGTCTTAGCCCCAACGGATTTCAGTTCAGCTAGAAGTTCCAGAACGAAGATTCTGTCCTGCTCCACAATATTTTGGCCATAGATGGCAACCTTCATATTATATATTGAGATATTTTTCTAGGTAATCAGAACGTTCTTTCAGGTCTTCAATGAACTTATCATCACTATTCCCAAACTCGATAGTATAATTATACCTTCTAAAGGTTTGTGCCACCTCATTCAAGTTTTCTGAAGCAATTTTTAAGGTAATATAAAGGATATCGTTCAAGGATTCAGAAATAAACGCCCCCAACAGCCTAGCATTGTTACTTTCCACAATTTGGGCAATTTCACTAAAAGAATAATCTTTACTTCCTATTGATACCACCAAGATACTGCCAGCCTCTCTAAAAAATGGAGTATCAATGAAGTAGTCTACAACTTCTTCAAGGTTATAATATCCAGCAACCATTTCATTATCATCAATAACAGGGATTACATTGGCTTCATTTCTGGAAAATGTCTCCAAAACATCCATCCACATAGTTTCTTTTTTTACATGAAACCGCTCCATTTCAAACCTAAACTTACCTATGGTCTCATCAGGCTCAAAACACGGAAGGTCATTTTCTGATAGAACACCCAGATATTCACCATTTTCGGTAACTGCAACATGTGAAAATGCAGATTCCTCAAAGAACAGTATTACATCTTTTAAGGTTTCCGAAACCTCAAAAACAGGAATTGATGATATGATTTTATCTTGAATTTGCATAGCAACATTCTTAAGTGCAAAATACTAATTTTAAATAGCAAAAGGCATGCCTATTGTTTAATTTTGATTCCTTAAATATGAATACATGACAAAGCTAAGTGTCAATATTAACAAACTAGCCACATTAAGAAACTCCAGAGGGGGAAATGTTCCGGATTTATTAAAGTCCGCCCAAGATATTGAATCCTTTGGTGCGCAAGGCATTACAGTACATCCGAGACCGGATGAACGTCATATAAAATATCAAGATGCCCTTGATTTAAAACACGTTGTTACCACAGAGTACAACATTGAAGGCAATCCTATTCCTAAGTTTATTGATTTGGTCCTAAAAGTGAGGCCAACACAGGTAACCTTGGTTCCAGATGCGGAGGATGCCATCACTTCCAATGCCGGATGGGACACTTTGAAGCATAAGGATTTTCTGGTCGATGTCATCAAAACCTTTAAAAACGAGGGTATTCGGACCTCTATTTTTGTAGACCCTATTATAGAAATGGTAGAAGGAGCGGCTAAAACTGGAACCGACCGAATTGAATTATACACTGAAAGCTTTGCCCAAAAGTTCGCTATGGGTAAAAAAGAAGAGGCGATAAAACCATTCACGGATGCTGCCTTTGCAGCACAAAAATCTGGTTTGGGATTAAATGCAGGGCATGATTTAAGTTTGGATAATATTAAATTTTTCAAAGAGAACGTCCCCAACCTTCTTGAGGTATCCATTGGACATGCACTTATTTGCGAATCCCTCTATCTAGGGCTTGAAAATGTGGTGAATATGTATCTAAATCGATTGAAATAATGGAATTACTTCACTCTAGGATTTTAGGAGAAGGAAAACCTCTTTTGATTCTTCATGGCTTTTTAGGCATGTCCGATAACTGGAAAACCTTGGGCAATCAATTTGCCAAAGATGGTTTTCAGGTTCACCTTATAGATCAAAGAAACCATGGGAAGAGTTTCCACTCCAATGAGTTCGACTATGAAATCTTGAGTGATGACCTATCAAACTATATAGAACATTACCAAGTTTCCAAAGCTAATATAATTGGTCATTCCATGGGAGGAAAAACCGCCATGCAATTCTCTATTTCCCATCCAACCCAAGTTGCTAAATTGGTTGTAGCCGATATTTCGCCAAAATATTATCCACCGCATCACCAATACATTATTGATGCCTTGTCTAATTTGGATTTCAGTAGTATTGAAAGCAGAAAACAAGCAGATGAAGTCTTATCCCAACATCTTTCGGATTTTGGAATACGTCAGTTTTTATTGAAAAATCTATATTGGGTAGAACAAGGCAAACTCGGTCTTCGTTTTAATCTAGACATTCTCAAGGACAGAATGGAAGAAATAGGTGAAAGCATACCTGCCACTTCTACTTTTGAAGGGCCCACATTGTTTTTAAGAGGTGATCGGTCTGAATATATCTTGCCCAATGATTATTCAGAAATACAAAAACACTTTCCCCAGGCAGATATTAAAACAATTGACAAAGCAGGACATTGGCTTCATGCAGAGAATCCTAAGCAATTTTTTGAAAAGGCGGCAAACTTTCTGAATTCTTAAAATTCACCCCTTTTTATTATGCATGCATAATTTTTTTGCCCATTTAATTGTCTGTATAACAAATTTCATATAGATTTGGTTAATTCTGATTTAACTGTAAGGTTAACTTAAACTAACTCTAATTAAAATACTTATGAAAAAATTCTATGCCCTATTCCCCTTGTTAGGGTTATTGTTGATAGCATGCTCGGATGATGATGATGCTCAAACCACTACTCCCGACCCTGACCCTATTGTATTTACATCGGGAACGGCTGATTTTTCAAATTATGTTTCTATAGGGAATTCCCTTACCGCAGGATTTTCGGATAACGCACTTTTCATTGCTGGGCAAGAAGCCTCTTTACCCAATATGTTAGCTTCAAACTTCGCTTTAGCTGGCGGTGGTGATTTTAATATCCCTTTTATGGCTGACAATTTAGGTGGTGCTACGATAAATGGCCTGACTGACTTAGACATGGATGGAAATCCAGATATAGCAAATCGTCTTTTCTTAGCCTTTACTCCAGACGGTCCTGCGCCAACTAGAGTTCCAGGGCAAGGAACAACAGAAATCACTCAAAAATTATCTGGAACCTTCAACAATATGGGTATCCCAGGAGCAAAGAGCTATGAATTGTTGGCAGAGGGCTATGGAAGTATTGCTGGACTAACAATGGGTACGGCTAACCCTTATTTTGTGCGTTTTTCTTCTTCTGAAAGTGCCTCAGTACTTGGAGATGCAGCTGCACAGGGTGCTACTTTCTTCTCTCTATGGGCAGGTTCCAATGACATATTATTATATGCGACCAGTGGAGGTACTGGAGTTGACCGTACTGGTAACGCCAACGCCATGGAATATAACCGAAATGACATTACAGACCCGGGACTTTTAGCCAATGCTATTGGAGGAATTCTACAAACCATGACAGCAAATGGAGCTGGTGGGGTTATCGCAAATCTACCAGATGTTACGGATATTCCGTTTTTCACGACAGTCCCTTTTGCTCCGCTAGACCCAACAAGCGAAACTTTTGGTCCACAAATTCCAGCTTTGAACGCTCAATTTGCAGGATTAAACTTAGTTTTCCAGGCCTTAGACGTACCGGAAAGACAATTTGTTTTTTCTGAAACAGAAGCCAGTCCCGTGATTATAAAAGATGAAGATTTAACAGATTTATCGGCACAGATAACCGGTGCCTTAATGATGAACGGTGTGGATGCTGGAACTGCCCAACTTACAGGTTTCTTGTATGGCCAAGCAAGACCCGCAAACGAAGACGATTTATTGGTATTGACCAGTCGCACTGAAATTGGTGAGCTTAATGAAGAGGCTTTTGCGTTGCTCACTGGTACTTTTATGCTACCTCCTGAAACCGCAGGCCAATTGGCAGTGAATGGAATCACTTTTCCTTTGGAAGACCAATGGGTATTGACTCCTGAAGAGCAGGAAGCTGTAGGAAATGCTTTAGCAGCATATAACCAGACTATAGAGACTCTAGCGAATCAATTTGGTTTGGCTTTTGTTGATGCGAATGCTTTATTAGCAGAACTAAACGCCAATGGTTTGCCTCAAGTGGATGGTAGCGTGGTAACTTCAACATTTGCCACTGGTGGCGGTTTCTCTCTAGATGGAGTTCATCCAGCACCAAGAGGATACGCTATTTTGGCCAATGCCTTTATTGAAGCGATAAACGAAACTTACGGTTCCAATCTTCCAGGTGTAAATCCTTTGGATTTTACCGGATTGTATATCGACTAAATACAAAAAAGACTTATATTAAAAGCACCACATAATGTGGTGCTTTTTTATTAACCAAATTCATCGTTATGAATCTTATTCTCAGACTATTGCTCAATGCCCTAGCCGTTATAATACTTGCCTATGCCCTACCTGGCGTTGGAGTGGATTCGTTTGTTACCGCATTAATTGTCGCCCTTGTGCTAGGTATACTCAATTTTTTGGTAAAACCACTTCTGGTCATTCTCACATTACCCATAACCATTATAACCTTAGGGCTATTTTTATTGATTATCAATGCAATAATTATACTAATTGCAGCGAATTTCATCTCTGGATTTCATGTTGACGGCGTCTTATGGGCTATTATATTCAGCATTTTGCTGTCCATACTACAATCAATTTTGCATTCCCTCCTAAATGAAGACAAAAAGAAATCATAATTCTTATATTTTGTAATTTCAGAAACTATCGATTATAAAAGTTATTGCTGCTCCCAACTCTCAATTGCACAAAAGCTTAACCTACAAAACATGTTTAATGACACATAAACCGCAGAATCTAAACTCAAGGAGGTTTTTCAGAATCCTATACCTTAACCATTTCATTTTTGTTCTAGCGATTCTAATTACCGGTGCATTCCATTTCATTTTTTTTAAAGGAGAAATAAAAATAAGTGAATTGCCAGATTTAAGAGATCAATCCAATTTGTTCACTCTTTTCATTTTCTTGGCATCCGTTTTTTTGGGCCATTTCATCTATTCCAGGAACATAAAGCGCATAAAGGGATTTCATAAAACCGAATACGCACAACGTAAAAACATCAGCGAAAAGAATCGACTTATCCTTAAAATGGGCAATTATAGGTCAGCTTTGATTATCCAACTATTTTTTGCTTTTGTGCCAGCAATTCTAACACCTTGGGTAATCAACATTGGTCCAACCTATTTTTTATGCTTGATTTTATGTGTAGTTTATGCCATTGCAATTATACCAACTAAAAAAAGAGCCATCCGAACTATGGAATTAAAAGACCACGAAAAACAACGCGTTAACAATCCGAAAGCAATAATTGCAAGAAGAACTTTTTCTCTAGGAATTGGCAATAATAACAACCCGCATTGGAGATATTAACAGATAGTCTTTTCCTAATTTTTCCAGAATCAAAAGGGACTACAAAAGAATCATAGACCTAGTTGGTCTTCAATGACTTAAAAAGTTGTTGCGATGCAGAAAATAGCGTACTTTTGCCACCCATTTTTCATTAGAAATTATTATTAAGGTAGCAAATGAATATTACAAAACAGCAGATTGATGAGCTTAATGCAGTTGTAAAAGTTGCCATTAGCAAGGAAGATTACCAAGAAAAGGTAAACAACATCCTAAAAGACTACAGGAAACAAGCTAATATTCCTGGGTTTAGAAAAGGCCAAGTTCCTATTGGTTTAATTAAAAAGCAATACGGGAAAGCGGTTTTGGTTGATGAAGTCAATAAATTGTTACAAGACAACCTTAACAAATATCTTACTGAAGAAAAGTTGGATGTTTTGGGAAATCCACTACCAAAGCAAATGGATAATTTTGATTGGGACAGTGAAGTGTTAGACTTTGAATTTGAGTTGGGATTGGCTCCGGATTTTGAAGTGAAGCTGAAAAGCAAGAAAGCCATCACCCAATATAAGATTGTTGCCGACAAAAAAATGATTGATGAACAGGTAGAGCGCATTCAAAAGCAATATGGAAAATTGGTTTCCAAAACGGAAATAGGTGCCAAGGACGAGGTAACAGGAGTTTTCAAAAATGAAGAAGAGGAGATTGAAAACAAAACCACTATTGAGCTTGAAAAGATAAAAGGCAAAAAAGCCATTAATGCTTTAGTTGGCAAAAAGGCTGGAGATACCATTACTTTGAACACTAAAGGATTGTTCAAGGAAGATTATCTTTTATCCAGTGCTTTGGGCATTGATAGGGAAAAAGCTGAAAAACTCAATATTGAAATAAGCTTTACCGTTGAGGAAATCAACGAGAGACAACCCGCAGAATTGAATCAAGAGCTTTTTGATAAGCTCTTTGGAAAGGACAATGTTACATCTGAAAAGGAGTTAAAGGAAAAAATCAAAGAGGATTCTGAAAAGCAATTTGAACAACAAGCGGACCAGAAACTTTTAAATGATGTAACTGAAAAACTCATTGAAGACACCAAATTTGAACTTCCTGCAGAATTTTTGACCAAATGGATTCAGGTAAGTGGTGAAAATTCATTAACAGATGACCAAGCCAAGGAAGAGTACGAGAAGTCTGAAAAAGGATTAAGATACCAATTGATTGAAGGTAAAATCATTAAGGAGAATGACCTTCAGGTTCAATTCGATGAACTGAAGGAATTTGCTAAAGGGTTCATTAAATCTCAAATGGCTCAATATGGGCATTTAGACCCAAAAGAAGAAGAGCTGGAAAATGTGGCTAATCGAGTCTTGGGCAATCAAGACGAAGTAAAACGACTTTCGGAGCAAATGATGAGTCAAAAACTTCTGGAGTTGTTCAAAGAAAAGGCTAATTTGAAGGTAAAGGAAGTTTCCTATGACAACTTTGTAAAAGAGGTTTACGGCTAAACTTCAACTAAAAGAAATTTAAGTATCTTTATGGTGCCGAAAGTTGACCTTTTCGGCACCTTTTTTTTAAAGCTAAATTGAACGATATCCTATGGATTACGCTAATGAATTTCAGAAATACGCCACCAAACACCACGGAGTAAATAGCATGTACTATGACAAAATCGTTAGTAGCATGTATCCCGTGAATATGACACCTAATATTATTGAGGAAAGACAATTGAACGCTATTGCGATGGATGTTTTCTCTCGATTGATGATGGATAGAATCATCTTTATGGGAACAGGCATCAACGACCAAGTGGCCAATATTGTTCAAGCTCAATTATTGTTTCTTGAAAGTGCCGATGCTTCAAAAGATATTCAAATCTACATAAACTCACCAGGTGGAAGCGTATATGCCGGTCTTGGAATTTATGATACCATGCAGTTCATTAAACCGGATGTGGCCACAATCTGCACAGGAATTGCCGCCTCTATGGCAGCCATCATTTTATGTGCTGGCGAGAAAGGAAAACGAAGTGGACTTACCCACTCTAGGGTGATGATTCATCAGCCACTTTCCGGTGCTCAAGGACAGGCCAGTGATATTGAAATTGCTGCAAAAGAAGTACTTAAAATCAAGGATGAACTCTATCAAATCATTGCAAACCATTCTGGGCAAACTTTTGATAAAGTCTATGAAGACAGCGACCGAGATTTTTGGATGAAAGCAGAAGAAGCCAAAAAATACGGTATGATTGATGAAGTTTTGGCCAGAGAAAAGTAGGTCTTTAGCAATTAAAAGCTAAAAACAACGTAAAAACGTATGATTTTCACCTTTTTTTGCGTTATTGTGTGTTGAACCTTAAGGTTATATGGCAAAAGAAAATTTAGAATGTTCTTTTTGTGGGAGAAAAAAACCAGAGACCAATCTTTTGATTGCTGGTTTGGATGCCCATATTTGTGACAGATGTATAGAACAGGCGCATAGTATTGTTGCAGAAGAATCCAAGCAATCCAATAATCAGGACCTTTCTTCAGAATTGATTCTGAAGAAGCCTATGGAAATCAAGGATTTTCTGGACACTTTTGTTATTGGACAAGAACGCACCAAAAAAGTGATGTCCGTAGCGGTATACAATCACTACAAAAGATTATTACAACCCAAAGGCAATGATGACGACGTAGAAATCCAGAAGAGTAACATTGTAATGGTAGGACAAACAGGAACTGGGAAAACCCTTATTGCCAAGACTATTGCAAGAATGCTCAATGTTCCGTTAGCTATTGTGGATGCCACCGTACTTACTGAAGCTGGTTACGTGGGTGAAGATGTGGAAAGTATCTTGACCCGATTATTACAGGCTGCAGATTACAATTTGGAAAAAGCTGAAAGAGGTATCGTTTTCATTGACGAGATTGATAAAATAGCACGTAAAAGTGATAATCCCTCCATTACACGAGACGTTTCAGGTGAAGGCGTACAGCAAGGTTTGCTCAAGCTTTTAGAAGGTACCGTTGTCAATGTTCCACCAAAAGGTGGAAGAAAACATCCGGACCAAAAGTTCATCGAGGTCAATACTGAAAACATTCTATTCGTAGCCGGTGGTGCTTTTGATGGTATTGAACGAATCATCAACAAACGCTTAAACATGCAAGCTGTTGGGTATAGTGCATCTAAGGCAGAAGATAGCCTTGACAGCAAGAACATTCTTCAATATATCATCCCGAAGGATTTAAAAGAGTTTGGATTGATTCCGGAAATCATTGGTAGACTTCCAGTCTTGACCCATATGAATCCTTTGGACGCCAAAACTTTGCGTGCCATTCTTACCGAACCTAAGAATGCCATCATCAAACAATACGAAAAGTTGTTTGCTATGGACAATATTACTTTCAGCATTACGGAACAAGCATTAAACTATATTGTGGAGAAAGCTGTAGAGTATAAATTGGGCGCAAGAGGATTGCGTTCACTTTGTGAAGCTGTCTTTACAGACGCTATGTTTACTTTGCCTAGTAGCGAAGAAAATGAATTCAAGGTTTCCAAAGCATATGCTGAAGAAAAGCTTTCGCATGAGACAATAAAGAAGTTAAAAGCAGTCTCCTAAGAATTCTATTTGCTTATTGAACTGGTTACCTTTTGCAAAAGACCCAAGCTCACATCTGAAATTATTTTTTCATCAGAATAGAGATTGTGCCCAAATCCGGGAACTATTTCCAACTTTGCATTGACCTGATTCGCCCAATTCATTCCAGGTTTGAAGGCATCGCACTCCCCAAAAATTAATCGCATAGGAATGTTTGGTTTCTTTTCCTCATAGCGAACGCGTGTGGGAGAAACAGTAGTAAGGGATTTCATGGGAAGACCTTTGAGAGCGGCTTTCCACGCAATGGTTCCACCGGTGCTAAAAGCTAAATAATGACTAGGCTCCTTTTCCTTTTTTAGTAAATGGGCAACAGCAGTATCAATACCTCCATTTACAAAAGCCTCGTGTACATTTTCTTCAGTGGAAACGGTAACATCCAAGTTTCCAAGCTGTTGCGCATCATAGAAAACAATATCAAAATACTGTTGAAGATACCCAAAATAAGATGTAATCCACATCCCTTTCTTTACTCCCCACATATCAGAAATTACAACAAGTTTTTCTGCCATTATTAGTTTATTTGATTACCTGATTTAAATTAGCTTAGGTAAGTTCCCTGTAAACAACGGAAAAAACACAATTAATTGTTCATTTGAAGTAATTCTTCGATGTAAGTACGTTCATTGGAAAGTCTAGGAATCTTGTGTTGACCTCCTAATTTGTTTTTTGATTTAAGCCAATCGTGAAATAAATTCTTACGGGCCAAATGTACTTTGGGCATGGTCAAAGTCATGTTATTGTAGCGTTTTGCCTCATAATCTGAGTTCAGGGACTTAAGAGCATTGTCCAAAAATTCGGTGAAATAGGCGACATCCAAAGGAGCCTTTCTAAACTCAATGAGCCACTCATGCCCCCCCTTTTCCGAGCCATTCATAAAAATGGGTGCAGCGGTGTAGTCCATAATCTCCGCATCGGTCTTAATACATATTTGCTTTAAGGCTTCCTCCGCGTTTTCAATGATGAGCTCCTCACCAAAAACATTGATATGATGCTTTGTTCGCCCAGTAATTCGAATTCTATAGGGGTTTTTGGAAGTAAAGCGAATGGTATCTCCAATTTTATAGCGCCATAAGCCTGCATTAGTGGTGATTACTACAGCATAATTTACCCCTACCTCAACTTCCCAAAGAGGGATGGCATACTCCTCACCTGGATGATTTACTGGAATAAACTCGTAAAATATGCCATAATCCAACATTAGCAATAAATCTTCAGAGTTATTGCGGTCCTGTATGGCAAAAAAGCCCTCTGACGCATTGTAAGTTTCGTAATAGTTAAAGCTTTTTCTCGGCAACAATTTTCTAAACTGATCTTTATACGGTGTAAAGCTCACCCCTCCATGAAAATAAACTTCCAAATTCTCCCAAACCTCAAATAGGTGTGTTTTTTGGGTACGTTCCAATACATCATTCAACAAAACAAGCATCCACGAAGGGACTCCGGCCAAACTGGTAACATTCTCGTTTATGCTTTCCTTGATGATGGCCTCTAACTTTGTGTCCCATTCACCCATCAAGGAAACTTTATTGCTTGGAGTACTGCTGTATTCAGCCCATAAAGGCATATTATCAATTAAAATTGCCGATAAATCGCCAAAAAAAGTGCCATTGTCCTCATACAGTTCTTTGCTCCCTCCCAGTCTTAAACTCTTTCCCAAAAAGAGTTGGGAGTTTTCATTGTTATTCAAATAAAGGCACAACAAATCTTTACTCGATTTAAAATGGCAATCCTCAAGCGCTTCGGAACTTACAGGTATGAATTTGCTTTTTGCATTGGTGGTTCCACTGCTTTTTGCAAACCATTTAATGGGTGTGGGCCAAAATAGATTTTGTTCTCCTCTTCGGGATCTTTCAATCAACGGGGCAATATCTTCATAATTCACCAACGGCACCCGTTCCCTGAACTCATCATACTTCAAATCTCCTGAAAACCCATATTGCTTACCCAATACCGTATCCTTGGAAAAATCCATGAGCTGGTGCAATACTTCGTTTTGCACATCCAAAGGATACTTTAAAAAAAGTTCTATTTGATGATAGCGCTTTTTCAATAACCAGGAAGCAATGCTATTGAATAATGGTATTGGCATTTTAGGTATATTTGACCTACATGGATTATAGGTCCAATAGCTAAAATAGCGTATCCTAATCTCATTATCAAATCAACTAAAACAATTAAATTTCTCTATGCTGTACGAAGGTGTTTTGCGTAAAATGCGAACTGAATTAGGAAGTCCCATCCAATACTTTTTGGTTTTTGAGAACGATTTTATCAACATGAACCAAGCCTTGAATCAAAAGCTCAAAATAGAGTTCATCAAATACCAATGCCTTGGCACTGGCAAAAACGAACCCATCTACCGCCAAGGATTTTGCAAATCATATTTCTTTGAATCTGCTGCGGCAGGTGATTGGATAATGAAGCCCGAACTCAGCAAAGCACACTTAAACATAGAAGATCGAGATTTGGATTATGAGAAGCGCGTGCAACTGCAGCCACATATTGTCTATTTGGCCAATTCAAGCAATGTAAAAGTAGGCGTTACTCGTAAAAGTCAGGTTCCAACCCGATGGATAGATCAGGGTGCTCATGAAGCCATTGAAATAGTCGAAACACCCAATCGATATTTGGCAGGAATTACAGAAGTAGCGCTTAAAGTCCATGTGAGCGACAAGACCAGCTGGCAGAAAATGCTGAAAAATGACCTTGAGGATGTTGATTTAATTGAATGGCGCCAAAAATTGAAGTCGTACATTCCAGAGGAAGTGGCAGATTATTTTATCGAATCAAATGGCGAAACCCATCTGGAGTTTCCCGTTTTACAATATCCTGAGAAAGTGAAAAGTGTCGTCCTAGAAAAAATTCCATCCTTTTCTGGGACACTAAAAGGAATTAAGGGGCAATATCTGATTTTTGAAGATTCTACCGTCTTCAATGTTCGGGCTCATGAAGGATACTATGTAGGTATCGACATTAACTAAATTATTTGACCGAATCCTTTTTCTTCTTTTTACCTAATAGTCCTCCCAAAAGCGACTTAGCTGTATTTTTTACAGGATCTTCTTCAGTTTTTGTTGAATCCTTGTTTTTGTCAGACCCTCCCAGCAAACTGCCCAGCACTTCTCCTGTTGTTGATTTTTTTGTTCCTGTTGAATCATTCTCTTTACTCAAAACATTGGACAGCAAATCCTTGGCAGAATCCTTTCCTTTATCGAGCAATTTTTGTTTTTGAATCTCTACCAGTTGGTTTGTCAACTTACTTACCCCTGAAGTTAAATCGGTTTTAACAGTTGGATTGGTATAACTCCCTCCAATATTGGCCACAACCGGAATGGTCAAATTTTCCACATCGGATTCATCCAATTGCGCAATAAGATCGTTTACTTGACTCCCTAAATATTTGGCAGGTACGTCTAAAGTGGCTTGGTACTGCAATTCTTTTTGAAGGTTATGACTTCCAGAAACGTTCACAGCAATATCTTTATAGTTCACTGTGAAAGGTTTGACCTGCACTTCACCATTATCAAAACTTAGCGCTGTTTTCAGATTATCCAAGTTCAAGTCTTTAATGTCAAGAAAATCTAATTGTCCACTAAACGCAGATAATAATGGAGCTTTTTCGGTATTTACCTGAGTTGCCATAAGTTCTGCTAAGATATCCCCTGAAAGGGAAGCCAAATTGGGAGTCATGTCTTTTTTAAGGTAACCGGAAATCTTGATATCTGAATTTAATTTTCCTTGTAAGGCACTAGCTATTGGAGCAACTGCTTTGAATAACTCCAACGCTTGGAAAGATTCTCCAATATTAAAGCCATCCATTCCTAAAATCATATCAAATGAAGGGTTTTCTTCTCTTGTTGAAACGGCACCCTGTAGTTCGAGAATTCCTCCAAAAAGATTGGATTGTAGATTCTGCAATGTGGCCTTTTGGTCTTTTATGAATAAAGTTCCCTGAACGTTCCTTAAACTCAGGTTATCATATAGTACCGTATTTGCTTTGGCATTAATGGTACAATCCAAAAAGGAAGGTATTTTCATTACTGCTTCACCTTCTGTTGTATTTCCAGTACTTTCCTCTTCATCACCATCTACCATAAAATCATTCACAGCAAATGTGTTGGAAGTCAAATCAAAATTGCCCTCAATGGACTCTTTATTGAAAAGATACCCCAATAAATTGGTCAAAGTACCGGAAACCTTAAAGTTGGACTGACCCGTTTTACCGTCAAAGGAGTTGAGAGAAACAGTTTCAGGATTAAAAGTCATTGAAGCTTGGTTTATAGCTATTGGATTTTTCAATTCTTCGCTATCATATTCAAAACCATTTAGCTCCAAATTCCCAGAGGTCTTAGTATTCTCATAGCGTTTGTTCTCTACTGAAGCCATATCAAAAGCTGTAGTAACATCAGCGTTTAAAAGTCCCTTTAGATTATAATCTTCAGGCACGGGATAGGCTTGCGCTAAATTTGCCAAATTCATTTTACCATCTGCATGCGCATTCACCTTGGTATTCCCCAACAAATCCGTAATTCTTGACCTCAGATTAAACCTATCTTGTCCAATGGCAAAGGAAAGTTTTTTGATGTCCACAAAGGTATCTTCCGTAATTCCAGTCTTGTTTTCAACCACGGCGTCAATCATTATGTTCCTTACGGTTTGTGGTAAATCAGGATATTTAAAGGATGCATTGTCCGAATTCATTTGGATGGAAAACATAGGAATATGCTCTTCATCCAAAATACCCTTGAATTCACCATTAACCTTGAATTCACCTGTGGTCTGGACATTTTCAATGTTTTTTGAGTATGCTTCAGGAATCACGGCCAGAAAGTTCTTAAAATCGGAAGAGGGCGTGGCAAAGCTAATGTCTACTTCCTGATTGTCTTCGTTCACCTGAACAAAACCATCAAAAACCAGTGGCAGTTGGTTGACCAAAGCTTTATTTTCCAGAAACGTGTATTTATTATTCGCTAAATCGATACCTATTAAAGCATCCAAAAAGAGTTTATTCTTATTCAAGTAGCGTGTACTGTCCAATTCAAAAGAGACCAAAGCATCTGTTGTCGTTTTCAGCTCAGAAGTTTCCAGCGACAAGTCTCCAGACCCAGCATGATTCATTTCAGTAATCTCCAAATGCATCCCACTGGAAAAATCATCATAACTAATGTCGGTATTGGTGATGCTGTATGATTCTAGAGCCAATGTAAAACCTTCTGAAGAATCCGATTCTTCAACTGTACCTCCGGTATCTTTGGATACATCGTAGTTGGCGTTTTCCTCTTCGTCTACTTTGATGGACAATTGTGCATCTGAAATATTCAGAGCTTTAATGGAAATGGGGTCCTCAGTACCTTTAAAAAGTTCACTTATGGCCATTTTAAGTTCCACCTCCCCGGATGCAAAAAGGGTATCCCCTTCAAAAGGGGCGTGGTTTGTCAACGTAATCCCCTTAAGCGATACATGGGCATTGGGAAAGCTTTTGACAAGACTCAAATTGGCCTCTTCAAAATCCAAAGTGGCATTAATACTATTATTGACTTTATTTTTAAGGATGTCGGCAATCTTACCTTGAAGGAAAAAGGGAAGGGCAACTACCAAAGCGATAAGAACCACCAAAGTAATTCCCGTGATTTTAAGGAGCTTTTTTTTCATGCTTTAAGATTTGAGATAACAAAGTAAAAGATAAGGGATTAATCCAGCGGTATCTCTTCCCCTATTTTTAAGTTAAATCTTCTACGTATTAGATATACGAAGAAATAGAGCAAAGGGGTGTCCAAAAAGGCAATAAAAACCTTAAAAGCAAATCCGCTTATCACCAATCCATAAAAAAGACTCCATGGAATTTCACCAAAGGAGCATAGTAACAATACTACTGTAAACGTATCAATGAACTGTGATGAAAAGGTTGAAAAATTGTTCCTCAACCATAAATATTTGCCCTTAGTGACTCGTTTCCAAAAATGATAAATCTGAATATCCACAAACTGAGCCAGTAAATAAGCCATCATGGAGGCAAAGACCGCCACAATGGTATTCCCGAACACATCTTTGAACATAGCATCTGAGACCGGAGACCAATCTGTTGCAGAGACGGCAGACGACGTATAGACAATGCCCAATGAAAAAAAAGAGGCAAAAATACCCGCCACCACGACCTGATTAGCCTTTTTCTTTCCAAAGATCTCAGAAATTAAATCTGTAATTAAAAAGGTAAGTGGATAGGGCAAAATACCTACAGATACTTCAAACAATGGGGCACCAAAAATGGTGATGTCGCCAAAGGGTTTCCAATAAAAAAACTTTTGAAAAATAAGATTGGACACCACCAGTGAGGTGATGAACAAAGCGCCTAAATATAAATAGATGGAAAAGGCAACTCGTTTGTCTTTTTGCGTCATTCCCTATCTGATGTTTAATCTAAAGGGCATTTTGGCCTGTATGCCCTGTTTTTCTGAAAACTGTTTGAATCCTTTTAAAATTGTGTAGGCCTCAGTGCCTATTTCTTCTTCAATTACAGAAGCACCAATTTTAGCTTTTGTGCCACTGAAATCTTCCATAAACTTTTCAAAACCTGATTTGTACCTTGGATATTTACGAATTCCGTAATAGTCCAAATTTGCCATTTGGGCGGCGGCATCAATGGCGTCGTCCAAACCTCCCAGTTCATCCACCAAACCTAACTTTTGAGCTTCAACTCCACTCCAAACCCGTCCTTGAGCCACAGCGTCTACTTCTTCAACCGTCATGTTTCTACCCGAGGAAACCCTTTCTAAAAAGGTATCGTAAGTTTCTTCTATACCTTCTTTCAAAACATCCTTAAAACTATCTGTCATGGGTTCAAAAAACGAATAATCCACCGAGTTTTCATTGGTTCCCACCTGTTCTGCGTTAATCCCTACTTTATCCGCCAATTCGTTTATGTTGGGCACCGTTCCAAAAACACCTATGGAGCCGGTAATGGTAGTGGGTTCCGCAAAAATCTTATCCGCACCAGCGCCTATATAATAGCCTCCGGATGCCGCCACGTTTCCAAAGGAAACGATTACGGGTTTACTCTGTTTAGAGACCTCTACTTGTCGCCAGATAATATCCGACACCAAAGCACTTCCGCCTGGAGAATTAATTCGAAGTACAATCGCTTTTACATCATCATCTTTTACAGCTCTCTCCAGCGACTTGTTGATTAATCCCTGTCCAATAATGTCTTTATCTCCTTCCCCATATAAAATCTCACCTTGGGCATAAATCACAGCTACTTTGTCTTTGCCAGATTTTAAATTTCTATTCTGCACCTTATCCATGTAGTCATAGAAATCAACATAATTGGGCTTGTCATCTTCCTCAAGTCCCAATTCAGTCTTTAAAATTTCTTCATATTCGTCGTGGTACAATACATTATCAATCAATCCTGATTCTACGGCATACTTCGGAGTTCGAGCTCCTAGGGTATCGGCTATAGTGTTCAAGTTGGTTTGATTAATACTTCTTGAGTTGGAAATATCGTTTATCATGGTATTCCAAATCGAAGAAATCAACTCGCGGATTTGTGTTCTATTTTCTTCACTCATCTCATCAGACAAATAAGGTTCTACAGCACTTTTATACTTACCATGGCGAATAACCTCCATTTTCACTCCCGACTTTTCCTGTAATTCCTTAAAATAAAGCACTTCGGAGGCCAATCCCTTAAAATCCATAGCTCCAACTGGATTCAGATACACCTTATTGGCCACACTCGCTAGATAATAATCCTTTTGAGTGAAGAAGTCTGAATGGGCAAAAATAAATTTCCCAGACAACTTAAAATCCAATAAAGCTTTGCGTATTTCTTGAGTCTGTGCCAATCCGGCTTGAAGGAAACTTGTGGTCAAGCTTATTCCTTTAATGTTTTCATCTTTGCCGGCTTCTTCAATAGCATGGAGAATTACATCCAATCCAATACCTTCTTCCCATAAACCGCCAAATGGATCTTCTTGATCACGCCCTACATAATCTTCAATGGGTTCAACAAAACTAAGCTCAAGTACCGAATTCTTTTTCACCACAACACCATTATCGGCACCTCCTATCAACAGCGTGAAAATGAAGAACATGACAAATAAAATACCAAATGCCAATAGTGTTCCCAAAATAGACGCCAAAAGATTCCTCAAAAACTTCATTCCCTAACATTTTAATCGATGCCAAAGATAACTAATGTTGTATTGTTTTGCTTATTTTGCCAAGCTGATTATGAGTAAGGAACACATAGCATATTTATCATTGGGCAGTAATTTGGGAAATCGTTTTTATACGCTCCAAAAAGCCATCTTTGAAATCAACCGTAGAGGTGGAAAGGTTATAAAGATTTCTTCCATTTACGAAACCCCAGCTGACGGCTTTGAAGGAGAAGATTTTTTAAACGCTTGCGCACTTATCCAGACAGAACTAGAACCTTTAAGTTTGCTAGAAACAATACTTTCCATAGAACGTTCTTTTGGAAGGGAGCGCAAACAGAATGAGGGTTATGAGTCCAGAACACTGGATATTGATTTACTGCTTTACAACAATGAAATAATCCATACAGATACTTTAGTGGTTCCTCATCCCAAAATGCATGAAAGGGCCTTTGTCTTGAAACCTTTGGCAGATATCGCCCCACAATATTACCATCCCATTGAGAACAAAGACATTCGAAATCTACTGCAGCAGACCAAGGGTCGTGAAAAGCTGGATAAAAGTCCATTAAAGTTTTTCAAGGACCGTAGTTCGCTGTTTGCGCAACTCCATTTTTTGGCCATTGAAGGAAATATAGGAGCTGGAAAGACTACCTTATCCAAAATGATAGCAAAAGAATTCAATGCTAAATTGGTATTGGAGCGTTTTGCAGACAATCCATTCCTGCCAAAATTCTATGAAGACCAAGCCCGTTATGCTTTTCCTTTGGAAATGTCTTTTTTGGCAGACAGGTATCAACAATTTACGGATGATACCACCCAATTTGATCTCTTCAAAAATTTTATGGTGAGTGACTATGATATTTTCAAATCTTTGATTTTTGCCAAAATTACCTTACAAGAGGATGAATTCAATCTATATCGAAAGGTATTTAATTTCATGTACAAGGAGGTTAAAAAACCGGATATCTACCTTTACCTCTATCAAAACACAGAGCGATTATTGAAAAACATAAAAAAAAGAGGCAGGTCTTATGAGCAAAATATACCCTTTGATTATTTGGAAAAAATCAACCGGGGCTATATGGGATTCATTAAGGGGCGTCCCCAGCAAAACAGTATCATACTGGATTTAAGTGATATGGATTTCGTGTCCAGACCATCCGATTACGAGTCCATCTTGGAAAAACTGGAAAACAAGATTCTTTTAACCCGTTTTTAAGAGAATTTTTGGAAAATGTTTGGATATAACGAATGGTTTTATTTTATTAGCCATCTCTTTAAGAGAAACTAACTAACTCGAACTATATGTTGAAGCCCTGAAATTTCAGGGCTTTTTTTGTGCATTGAATTTCGTCCAGATATCCCAAACCACTACCCCAGCGCTTACCGAGATGTTTAAGGAATGTTTGGTGCCGAATTGTGGAATCTCCAAAACCAGGTCACAGGCGGAGACCACTTCCTGGGAAACTCCCTTTACCTCGTTTCCAAAAATCAATGCAATTCGTTCTTGCCTATTTGGCATAAAATCCTGAAGGTGGGTTGCTTCTTCCGCTTGTTCAATGGCAATAGTCTGCACTCCTTTGCTTTTTAATTCTTCAACTACTTGCAGAGTACTTTCCCTGTATTCCCATTCCACACTTTGCGTGGCGCCCAATGCAGTTTTTCGAATATCCTTATGTGGTGGTGTGGCCGTAATTCCGCATAAGACTACTTTTTCTACAAGAAAGGCATCAGCAGTTCTAAAAACTGAACCGATATTGTTCAAACTTCGAATATTGTCCAAAATCACAATCATGGGCATTTTTGCCGCTTGTTTGAATTCCTCCACATTCAACCTTTCCAGTTCACTGTTCTGCAGTTTCCGCATATTTACTTTTCAACTTTAGGATTCAAAATATCAACAAAAATTTTTGAGGTCTGGGGAAAAAGGTATTTTCGTCTGTACCGATTTTGGACAAAATTAAACGAATACACTCGCCTTGGCAACCAAAAAACCATCCAAAAAAGTAACTCCCTTAATGCAGCAGTACAATGCCATTAAGATAAAGCATCCTGATGCCATATTGCTTTTTCGAGTGGGCGATTTCTATGAAACCTTTGGTGAAGATGCCATCAAAGCGGCTAAGATTTTGGGCATCATACTTACCCATAGAAACAATGGGGGTGATAAAACTGAACTTGCCGGGTTTCCCCATCACTCTTTGAATACTTATTTGCCCAAATTAGTGAAGGCGGGACAACGAGTTGCCATTTGTGACCAACTGGAAGACCCAAAACAAACAAAAAGTATCGTAAAACGTGGAGTGACCGAATTGGTTACCCCAGGAGTGGCTTTAAATGATGACATTCTAAACTCGAAGAGCAATAATTTTTTATGTGCAGTTCATTTTGGTCTCAAAAAATTAGGTGTTGCGTTCTTGGACATTTCCACAGGAGAGTTTTTGACCTCTCAAGGTTCCACGGAGCAAGTGGATAAACTACTTCAGAACTTTTCCCCAAACGAAATATTGGTTTCAAAGAGTCACAAAAAAGAATTTGTGGAGCATTTCGGAGGCAATCATCATACCTTTTTCTTAGAAGATTGGATTTTTCAGGATGATTTTGCCCATGAACGGCTTACCCAACACTTCAAGACACGTTCCTTGCAAGGTTTTGGAGTTGACCATCTAAAGGATGGTATTGTAGCCTCTGGTGCTGTCTTGCATTACCTTTCTGAAACACAGCATACCCGTCTGCAGCACATCAACAAAATTCAGCGAATTGTTGAGGAAGATTATGTTTGGATGGACCGATTTACCATTCGCAACTTGGAATTATACCATTCACATAACCTCAATGCCATAACACTGATTGATGTTATAGACAAAACTTTATCGCCAATGGGCGGAAGACTTTTGAAACGATGGTTGGCGCTACCCTTAAAAAATATAGACACGATTCGTGAGCGACATCAGATTGTTTCGTATTTGAAAGAAGCCGAAACCTCACTGGAAAGAATTCGACATTGGATTTCCGGCATGGGAGATTTGGAGCGCTTGATTTCCAAATTGGCAACAGGAAAAATAAATCCGAAAGAAGTTATTCAATTAAAGAATAGCCTAGAAGCCCTGATTCCGATGCGTCAAATCGCCATGGAAAGTGACAATGAGGCTTTGTCCAAATTAGGGGAGCAAATGGACCTCTGTGATGCTTTGCGTACCAAAATAAAAGAGGTATTGAATGAGGAGGCTCCCATTCAAATTGCCAAAGGTAATGTTATCGCCCAAGGATATTCTGAAGAACTAGACGAGCTGAGAAATCTTGCATTCTCCGGTAAGGATTACTTGGACAAGATGCTGACCCGAGAGATGGAAAAAACGGGCATCACATCCTTAAAGATTGCCTCCAACAATGTATTTGGATATTATATTGAAGTGCGCAATACGCATAAGGACAAAGTACCGGAATCTTGGATTCGCAAACAGACCTTGGTAAATGCAGAACGCTATATTACCGAAGAACTCAAGGAATACGAAGCCAAAATATTGGGAGCCGAAGAGCGCATCCATAGCTTGGAACAACAACTTTTTGAGCAACTGCTGGTATGGATGCAGGAATACATTGCTCCTGTGCAGAAAAATTCACAATTAGTGGCCCAGTTGGATTGCCTTTGCGGCTTTGCTTGTTTAGCCCAAGACAACAACTATAGTTTGCCTGAAATGAATGATTCCACAACGTTGGAAATCCGGGATGGGCGGCATCCTGTAATTGAGAAGCAACTTCCTCCAGGGGAAAGTTATGTTTCCAACGACGTTATTTTGAATAGGGATGAACAGCAAATCATTATGGTAACTGGACCAAATATGAGTGGTAAGTCGGCCATACTCCGTCAAACCGCTTTAATTACCTTACTAGCACAAATGGGAAGTTTTGTTCCAGCTTCTTCAGCCAACATTGGGGTAGTCGATAAAATTTTTACTCGCGTAGGTGCGAGCGACAATATTTCGTTGGGCGAATCGACCTTCATGGTAGAAATGAACGAGACCGCCAGCATTTTGAACAACCTTTCAGAAAGAAGCTTGGTATTGTTGGATGAAATTGGTCGGGGCACCAGTACTTATGATGGTATATCCATCGCCTGGGCCATATCAGAATATTTGCATGAACATCCTGCCAAAGCAAAAACCCTATTTGCTACCCATTATCATGAGCTTAATGAGATGACCAAGACTTTTTCCCGAATCAAAAACTATAGTGTTTCGGTCAAGGAAGTAAAAAATAATGTGTTGTTCTTACGCAAACTGGTTCCGGGTGGAAGTGAACACAGTTTTGGAATCCACGTGGCCAAAATGGCCGGAATGCCCCAACAAGTGGTCCAAAAAGCAGGAAAGATTCTAAAGAAATTGGAAAAATCCCATTCCAGTGAGGAGATTACGGATAAACTCGAACAAGCTTCGGCTGATGAAATGCAGCTAAGCTTTTTTAATCTGGACGACCCACTTTTAGAAGAAATTAGAGATGAGATATTGCATCTGGACATTGATACTTTAACTCCAGTGGAAGCTCTTATGAAACTCAACGAAATTAAGCGCCTTCTTACTAAAAAGAAGAAAGCTTCCTCTTAAAATGCTTTTGTATTTACAGAAATGTATTAAATTTGCATCCGCATCTTTGAAAAGGGTGCATGTTCTTTAAAATGCGAAAATAGCTCAGTTGGTAGAGCATCACCTTGCCAAGGTGGAGGTCGCGGGTTCGAATCCCGTTTTTCGCTCAAAAACGCTGCTTGCAGCGTTTTTTTATTTAAGTCTGGCTCGAGTGGTGGAATTGGTAGACACGTTGGACTTAAAATCCAATGGCCATTGTGGCCGTGCGGGTTCAAGTCCCGCCTCGAGTACCAATGAATAGAAAGTCGTAACTGTTGTTACGACTTTTTTGTTTATAGGGTTTGCTCAAATTTTAATTTGTAAAAAGTCCGAAAACAAAATGGGCTATCATATTATGATTGATTTTTTATTCTCAACAGGTTCGAATGGGACTCGCCGGATGGCAATTCCCGCCTCTAGTACTTCAATATCCTTTTAGTTTTACTACGCTGGTTTTTTTTTCAAGGCTCAATCAATTACATTTCTTCTGTCTCAAACGAAAAAAATTAGACTAAACACGCATGTGTATTACCTCAAGGTAGGCTTGAGTAAAATACCTTTTTTTTACTACTTCCACTATAAATAAAAAAAACTTGAGAAAAATGACTTCTGGCATATTCTCAGTAGAATTCCAATTTTATCTTTATAAATGACTCTAACCACTAAAAGACCAATCAATTTTATTGTTGGAAAGAAAATGAACGAAAAAGAGAAACAAATAAAAATCAATCTAGAGCGTTTACAAAGCGAAGTAAAACGCTTCATTGACTTTTTTGAACAGGGACTTGATCATGAAATCATGATATACGAACTCTGGAACGCAAAAGACATCCTTGGCCACGTCACGTTTTGGCACGAAAGTTTTGCAAGAAATATCTCTGATTTAGGAAAGGGCATTAAACCAACGCCACTGAAAGGCAAACTGTCTGAGGTAAACGTGTTGAGCGTTGAAACCACCAAAAAGGAATCAATACATGATTTGATTGCTCGACTCCAAGGCGCCCAAAGCACAATAGAGGAGTTTATATTCGTGAAAAAAATTGATTTAATTCCTTATAAAAAGGGTTCTCGGGACTATTCAAGGGAAGAACATCTAATTGTAGTGGCAAACCATATTCGCAAACATCTAAAGGATTTACAAAAAACATATACCAACATCTAGTTTACAACCCTTCCCCACTTCAATCCAACCTTTTCGCCCATCCTAAATCAAATAATCCAAGTATTCTAAAATACTCTAAAAATAAGTAACTTTAATACATGCAAATGCTAAGGGAATACTTTAACAGATTCGGTACTATTTCATCTGAAAATATGGACTACTTACTGAGCCATTGTAAAAGTCTTGAAGTCCCCAAAGGCACTGAATTGATTAGGCCCAATCAAGATGTGGATGCGGTTTACTTTCTTGAAGAAGGTTTTCTTCACTATTATACCTATTCGGATTTTGGAGAGCGGATTACCTTAAAAGTAGTGGAAGCTAATTATTGTTGGACCATGATGGATAGCTTCGTTAACCAGGTTCCCAGTAGCGATTACTGTGTGGCCCTGAGTCCCGTTCGACTCTGTGAGCTGAAAAGAGACAGCTATCTTGCCATTAAGTCCAGAAACAAGGAACTCAGCAATTTTATTCAGAGCATTGTAGAACAGATTTTATCTGCCAAGGTGATTGAAACGAACAAAAAGTCGAGAATGACCATAGAACAACGATATCTGGATTTGCTTGAAAACCACACCAAAATGGTTCAAGAAGTTCCTGTTCAAATTCTTGCTTCCCTCATTGGCACTTCCAGAGAAACCTTGCACCGTATTCGTCGAAAACTTGCCGCCGCGTAGGATTCAAAAAATGTTAATGTGTCAAATGACACAGACTTTTCATGATTTAGATTCGAATTTTAAAGTAGAACTTAAAACAAGAACTTCTAAATACGCTGGTCATGAAAAAATACGCATTTATCCTATTCGTCATGCTCTCTTTCTTCACAATACCTGAAGGAGTAGCACAAAAGAAACAATTTACGCACACGATTGTAATCAACGATACCCCAGAGAATGTTTGGAACGCCCTTATGGATTATTCCAGCTTCAAGATGTGGGATAGCAATATCGTAGATGTTCGTTGTCCAGATGAGCTTAAGAAGAAAGAAAACTGCCAAGTTATTGTGGAATCTGGTCAGATTTATGATGTTGAGATATTTGAAATTGTTGAAAACGAATCGTATACCCTGCGTTACGACCTGCCTACAGGAACACTTTACATTCAACGTAAACTAAGCTCGAAAACTCCACTTGAGCTTACTGAAACGGTATGGTACCGAGGCGTCTCCCAAAAAACCTTTGAACGGTACAAGGGTGAAAATTACGAAGAATCCATAAAGCAAAAACTGGAAGGGTTTAAAAACTATATGGAGAAAGACAACGGTAACGTAAAGTAGACTACTTAAAAGGGGAAGGTCAAGTGGTTTTGCTTTTATTTTTTGGGTTGTATACCAAGAATCTCGGTGATGAACCCATTGGTTTCTTTTTCAACAGCATTTAAATCTTTGGAGGTAATGCTTGAGGCAATGACATGGTCACCGACTTCAGGAAAGGCTGCTTTTCGCTTTAGCGATTGCGGAGTTCCCAATTGGTCGTACATTTCTAGCATAGCAGGAACGGAAACTACTCTATCCTGAATAGAATCGTTTTTATAAAAATAGCCCATAAAAATCGGTTGTGTTACTTTTTGGAAGGTTTTGGGTTTCATAGTATGGTCTACCAAAGTCTGAAGGTGGGTCAAGGCTTCCACCCTATATTTTGTAGTCCAATATTTCTTTTTTAGCTCATTGGCCTCAAATTCGTGATAATCCCCTTGCTTAACCCATCTAGCCAATTGAAGACCCCATGGCCCTGCCAATACTTTGGCATTTTGATCATAAATCTCAATGTTGGGAGAATAGAGAATCAATCCAGCAATATCTTCATCACCACCAGCTAAATGCAATGCCAAAGTACCCCCTGTGGAAGTTGCCATAAGAATCACTTTTTCGCCCAGCTTTTTCCCAACCGCAATGGCTTCTTTTGCTGATGCAATAAGTTCATTGGCCGTTAAATTCAACATAGGTTCCTTCTCAGTCAAACCATGTCCTGCCAAACGGGGAAGATATAAATTACAACCATATCTCTTGGCTGTTTGTATGTGCAAAGGCGCTCCCTCTGCCTGACTTGCAGACCAACCGTGTAGATAAACAATACTATATTCCGTTTTTTGAGGTATACTATCATACCAAATAATTCTGGATTCATTATCCGTCTTAATATTTGACGTTCCTTCTTCCCTTGCCAAAACCATTTTCTCAAGCACTTTTAAATCCGTTGGCACATTCGGTAAAGTCGTATCCAAGTCAGGTTTTTCCACTTTTGGGCCTAAAAAAAAGAGAGCTACCAAAAGCACCATCAACAATAATATTCCTTTAAAAAGGTTTTTCAATAACTTCATAAAAACCGGTTTAGCAAGTCGTGTTTCAATTACCGTTTTGGCGATTCCTTAAATATACTACTTTAGTAAAACGTACTTTTATCTTCTTGATGACAAAAATCAAAACGCTACTCAAATACCTTGGACCTGGCCTACTTTTCGCGTCTATGGCCATTGGAACCTCACACCTTGTGTTATCTACCAAAGCTGGAGCCCAATATGGATGGATCATGATAATTCCCATAGTATTGGCAAACGTACTCAAGTATCCCTTTTTCGAATTTGGCATACGATACACAACGGTCACTCAAAAAAGCCTTATTGAGGGTTATTTAAATTTGGGAAGGGGATATCTATGGGTGTACGCCTTTGTTACCCTGATTTCTACATTTACCATTTTGGCCGCACTTTATATTGTTACCACTGGGCTCTTGATGAATCTGTTTCAATTAAATACATTGGATGTTGGTTGGGTTTCCTTAGGATTGTTTGCATTTATTAGCGGAATTCTGATTGTAGGGCGCTACAAATTTTTAGAGAATTCCCTAAAAGCCGTTATTACCATACTTTTTATTGCTTTGTTGGTTACCACTTTTTTGGTCATTCAAAAAGGCCCCGTAGCTCCGATATCCAATTATCAAGCTCCAGAAATATTCAATGAAGTAGGCATTCTTTTTCTTATCAGTTTGATGGGGTGGATGCCTACGGCGGTTGAAGCTTCTGGCTGGGTAAGTCTCTGGAGCATTGAGAATCAGAATACCCAAAAGGATAAGCCTTCTTTGAAAATCGCGCTTCAAGAGTTCAATTTGGGATATATTTTGACAGGTGTCCTTGCCATCTTTTTCCTGATTATTGGATGGCTCACTTTATATGGCACAGGAACGGAGCTTAGTGGGAGTGCGGTTGTTTTTGCAGACCAAGTGATTACGCTTTTCACCTCGCATATTGGGGGTTGGACCTACAGCGTTATTGCCATTGCAGCGTTCGCTACCATGTTCAGTACCTGTATGACCGCCCACGATGCCGTTACCCGTGTCAGCATCGATGTATTAAAGAAATTAGCTCCAAATAGGAAAACTTTTAGAGGCAAGAACACTTTCGCTATTGGCATTCTACTTTTGGCCTTGGTCAATTGGATTGTTATCATTGCTTTTGGTGCCAATATGGGAGATTTGGTGGCCCTGGCCACTTTTGTCTCTTTTGTTATGGCCCCCATTGTAGGATGGATGAACCTGAAGGCGGTAAAAAGCAAAGAAATGCCCAAAGAGCATCATCCAAAAACAGGGCTGAAAGTCCTAACGTATTCCGGAATTCTTTTTCTCTCCTTCTTTGCGCTTTACTATTGTTGGATACTTGTGGGCTAATTACTCATTGAAAAGAATATTATCGTTTAGAACGACTATCAAGGTTCTTTGATTTTTTCTGTGAAGAACCTCCAAACAATATACCCCGTTCGTGCAATTGTTAAGAATTTTCTGTTCCCCATAGCCAATACTGTACAAAATATTGGAAGTTGGCACTCCTTTATTGATCAAGTACTTTTTTATTGCATCCGATCTAGCTTGGGTAAGTTTAAAATTGGTACTGTTCCCCCCTCTACTATCTGTATATGTCTCAATCCGAAGTTGGGCCGTGGGAAAAGAATTTATAAATTCAACTACTTTGTCCAATTCATCGGTAATGCTAGAATCCAAATTGGTTCTCCCTCTACCAAAGAAAAACTTTTGGAACTTGACTACTTTTTGCCCCTCCTTTTCCTCAACCAAATCATCATACAAGGATAAACCTATGTCATAATCCTTTTGTATTAGTGTTTCAATTTCTTCCTTCTTCAGGTTCTTAACAAAGTTGGAAAAACGATGTTTAGTTGACCTTATGGTAATCTCGTCTTGCCATGGAATTTCAAGCCGGTAATTCCCATCTTCATCGGAGACGGTCTGCTTGAGCACATCCCCATTTGCCCCCAATAACTGAATAGACGCAGTACCCACATTTTCTTTGGAATCATATGCTTTTACCACCCTACCCTTTACCGTAATTGTTTTTAACCCCGGTTTCTCCGCAACACGGAAACCATATATATCGTCACCGCCTTTACCGCCTTTTCTGTTTGAAGCAAAATATCCCAAAAGTCCAGCTCCTTCGTTTCGAATGACCATGCCAAAATCATCTTCTATGGAATTGATTCCTGAACCTAAATTAACAGGTATGCTAAAACTATCTCCATCTTCAATGGTGCTTTGGTAAATGTCCATTCCACCTAGGCCATAAAAAACATCCGAAGCAAAGTAAAAACTGTTTTCAAATATGAACGGGGAAATTTCATTGCCCGGAGAATTTATGCGTGGTCCAAGATTGACCGGGGATGACATGATTTGACCATTATTAGTAGCCACATAGTACAAATCTGTGCCCCCATAACCATCTTCAAAATCAGCTGCAAAATAGAGTCTTCCTGTGGCCTCTTCATAAAATGGATAATAGAACGAAGTACTTAGGTCTCTGAATAAGAGCTGCGGTGTTCCTTTAAGGGGTATTTTAGCAATAGAAAGCGCGTTTTTTCCATTTTCATCAAATACCAAATTTCCATTCTTCGTATTAGAAGCTACATAAAAAACTGTCTTTAAATCCTTTGAATAATTGGGAGTGGCCTTGTGATAGTTGGAAGTTGGTATGTCCGAAAAAACTCTTTGATTGTCCACTTGCCCATCATCAAAGATATCTGCCCTAAAAATATTGAGGAATGCTACCTCAGAAGCAGTCCTTTTCTTTACATCTTGATTCCTATCACTTGAAAAAAGAATTTCATCCTCAAAAAAAGTTGGGGAAAAATCAGATTGGGGACTATTGACCCTGGCATTGAAAATTTCATAATCCAAGTTTTCCCCCTGATCTTGTTGCCTTAAAAGCGACACATTGAATTCTGCATTTTCCAGTAATTCTCTGGAGAATGAAGCTGATTTTTCGTTTAACAGAGAATCAACTTTAGTAAAATCTGAAGTTGCGGAAAGACTTTGCAACATCATATTAAACTGAAGGCTACTTAATAGCGAAGTATCCTTCTCATACACTTTTGCGTAGACCTTTGATGCTTTATCAAACTTTCCAACCTTGTAATACGAATCCGCTAGGTTTAACACTTGCTTATCGCTTAATAAAGTCCCCTTAGCCTGTTCACTTTCATATGAAGTTATCGCCTGATTGTATGAATACTGAAAAAAATAATCATCTCCTTTTAACCTTTTTCCTTGACCAAATAGTGATACTCCTGTCAAACCAAGGACTACAAACAAGTATATATTTCGTTGTAAAGTCATATTAGAAGAATCTTGGTGAATCTATTTGTTTTGGTTTACCCTTTTTGGATTTATCCTTGCTACCAGATTTATTTCTTGAATTGGAACCTCCCCGACCCAAGTAAAATTTCATAATGGCTTCGTGCGAGCCTCCGCTAAACTCTCCCAGTCCATTTGTATTATAATCATACGCATATCCTAGAAAAATACCATTGGACACCTGAAAACCTGCTAAACCACTGACTGCATTGTCAAAACGATACGCTCCTCCAATGGTAAAAGCATCCAAAAACTGAAAATTAGCAGAGAGGTTAACCGTTACCGGTGCTCCTTCCAAATAATTTACCAAAAGTGCGGGTTTAAACTTAGTCCTGTCCGAAATATCAAAAACATAACCCCCAATAAGAGTAAATTGTAAATTGTCTTCAACCACCGTAGCTACTTCATCATTATACAGACCATTGGTCAAAAAGTTCGGTACCGAAAGCCCAGTATACCAGTTATCTTCATACAAAAACACACCTGCTCCAACAATGGGATAAAAACTATTCAAAGGTTCTCCAGTGGTTACGGGATCGTTAGGGTCATTGAAAGTCCCTTCAGAAAAATCCAGATTCAATAACGAACCTCCTCCAGAAAGTCCAAAGGACAATTTAGTATCATCGGATAGGTTTATTTGATAGGAATACGAAACCGTAAAGAACGTTTGGTCCGAGGGCCCGAGGGCATCATTTATAACATTGAGTCCCAAACCCATTCTTTCATTGTTAAGCGGAGCATTTATCCCAAATCGAATAGTGGTAGGTGCCCCAGGAACATCTATCCATTGCGCTCTATACAAACCTGAGATATCCATGTTTTCCACTGTACCCACATAGGCCGGATTAAAACTACCCACATTGTACATATATTGTGTGTATTGAGGCTCTTGCTGAGCAAAACAAACGCTCATGGAAGCCAAAAATGCGACAAAAGTGCTTCGTACTATGCTCATCCTCCCCATCATCTTATCGAATTATTTGAATCCATCCTTTTTGCGGTTCGGTTCCATTACCCAAATCCAAGACATAGAAATAGGTGCCTTTTGGTAAATTTCCGTTACTTCCGGTACCGTCCCACGTGCTATCGTACGCATTTGCCTCAAATACGCTATTGCCATACCGGTCAAATACTTCCAATCTATTATTTGAAAACTCGTTGTTGGGGTCAACAAATCTCAGCGTATCATTTATTCCGTCTCCATTGGGAGAAAAGATATTGCACAAGGTACCTGGTTCCGAACACGGACTTTGGGTTACATTTATAGTAGCTGTCGCTGTGTTATTAGCAGCGTTATTATCAATGGGGAAGGATGAATCGATGGTAACCGTATTGGATAATTGTCCGATTGCTAATACCCTAACCGTAATTTCCAAAGTCACTGCTTCCTCATCACCAGAAAGCTCTGGAATGGTCCAAAGGCCAGTATCTCTATCATAACTTCCTATTGAAGCATTATCTGATTCATATCGAAATCCAGGATTTAGTTGAATAGGGTCGTTGACTACAATATCAAGCACACGACTCATCATAGGGTTTTCTATGGTAATTATGAATCTTACCTCTGTATTCAACAAAGGCGTTAAATTTCCACCAACTACTTCTTTGGTAACGGCTAAATCGATGGGCATTGGGTTACAGGAAGGAATCAAGAACGGGTCACATGCATCCAATGGGTCTGTGGCCACTTCAGGTACAGCCGTTGTGCTTGGGTCATCCCTCACCAATACCTCCTCACCGTCCGTTAATCCATCCCCATCTGTATCTGGATTGTTCGGGTTAGTTCCAAGACTCAGCTCCTCAGAATCCCTAAGTCCATCCCCATCACTATCCACAATACAAGCACTTACAGAAATGGTCACTTGAACGGAGATATCAACACAAGGTGGTATGGCATTGTTTGTAGTGTACTCAAATATGTAATCTCCGCCAGGTTGCCCTTCAAAATCCGTACTATTTCCAGTACCAATAACCACAGTACCACCAGTTGGTTGTGATATCACGGCCCAAACCCCCGGTTCAGCACCTGTCAATGTATCATCTAAATCAATTACCGTAGGACCTCCATTACCTGCAACATTACAAGCAGAGGTATTCTCTGGAGTTCCGGGAGAAGGATTCGCATTAATGGCAGCCACCACTTCCGTTCTCGTTGAGGCACAGTCATTTAAAGTCGCTTCCACAAAGAAAGATGTGGTTGTTGAAAGGCTTGGGGTTTCAAAAGACGGCCCTGTGCCCAAAATTGCACCACCAGTTGCATTTGCATACCAAGCTAAAGTGCCATCATCGGAAGTAGCATTTAACGTAACCGTACCCTCACCGCAGCGTGACGCAGGCGTTGTCGTTAGCACAGATGGTGTAATTGTTCTACTCAAAGTAATCGTTAAAATAGGACTCGCACATAAATTGACTTCATCATAGAAAAAACCAAAATAAGATGATGCAGCTACAACATTACCATCAAAAAAAGCAGCGGTATTGGTTATATCAGAATCCAAACTCCATGTAAGGACGGTCCCAGGAGGCGCAGTGTTAGTGACATAGTCATTCAAATCAGCAATTACTACATCACAAAATTCCAAGGGTTGGGATGTATCTAAACTTGGAGCCGTACTTCCGGCATTACATGGACCGGCAAAGTCATCGTTGACTATTGTCCCAATTCCAGTATCATTATTTATAGTTGCATTTAAGGAAGGAGCACTAAGAACAACCGTAAAATCCTCATTTCCTTCTATGTCCGTATCCCCGGTTACTGTAACTGTTACCGTTGTACTAGACGTGCCATTTGTTATTGTTTGTGGACTGTTTACTATCGCGGTGTAGTCTGTGCCGGCTTGCGCTGATCCATCATTGGTATTTACTGTAAAGTCAATATCACCAAGCGCATTACCTCCGCCATCTACGCTGACTATAAAATCAAAAGCAGTAGTCCCAGCATTCCCTTCTGATAAGGTGACATCACTTATACTAATTGCTGCAATATCATCACTTTCAATGGTCACTGTCGCGGAGTTGTCTGGCGCAGCACCCACGGTATAGCCCGTACCCGTGTCAAGGGTTACGATTACTGTCTCATTGGACTCCACATTACTGTCATCAACTGGAGTAAGCGTTATCGTAGCATTTTGTTGGCCGTTGGCAATATTCACACTTCCCGGTAACGCAGCAAAGTCACTTACTGAAATGGCCGTACCGCCAACCGTATAGTTCACGGTAATGGTACTACCAGTGTTATTCACCGCGTCCAAGCTTACTGTATATTGACCAGTATCTATACCTGCTTCTGCAGCAGTATTATCATTGGCTGTTATGGTGGCAACGAAAGTATCGTCGCTCGTAATGGTGACCGTCGCCGAGTTGTCCGGAGCGACACCCACAGTGTAGCCCGTGCCCGCGTCAAGGG
>NZ_CANMUU010000005.1 GCF_947501165.1 uncultured Allomuricauda sp.
GAAGCGTCCGTGTCCAGATTGGCCGGCACATCGGTAAGGTCGTTGAAGCTACCGGAGAAATCATCGGTCACGTCGGTATCAAGGTTGGGGAACTCGTTGTTGACCGCCGTGGCGACCTGCGCATCGGTGAGCTGTGTGTCGTTGTCTATGTCATCGGCGAAGCCTGCCGGTACGTTGTTGAGCGATGACCACTCCCCGTCAAAATCGTCGGAAGCGTCCGTGTCCAGATTGGCGGGCACATCGGTAAGGTCGTTGAAGCTACCGGAGAAATCATCGGTCACATCGGTATCGAGGTTGGGGAACTCGTTGTTGACGGCCGTTGCTACCTGCGCATCGGTTAGCTGTGTGTCGTTGTCTATGTCATCGGCGAATCCTGCCGGTACGTTGTTGAGCGATGACCACTCCCCATCGAAATCGTCGGAAGCGTCCGTGTCCAGATTGGCGGGCACATCGGTAAGGTCGTTGAAGCTACCGGAGAAATCATCGGTCACATCGGTATCGAGGTTCGGGAACTCGTTGTTGACGGCCGTTGCTACCTGCGCATCGGTGAGCTGTGTATCGTTGTCTATGTCATCGGCGAATCCTGCCGGTACGTTGTTGAGCGAGGACCACTCCCCGTCAAAATCGTCCGAAGCGTCTGTGTCCAGATTGGCCGGCACATCGGTAAGGTCGTTGAAGCTACCGGAGAAATCATCGGTCACATCGGTATCAAGGTTGGGGAACTCGTTGTTGACGGCCGTGGCGACCTGCGCATCGGTTAGCTGTGTATCGTTGTCTATGTCATCGGCGAAGCCAGCGGGCACATTGTTGAGCGAGGACCACTCCCCGTCAAAATCGTCCGAAGCGTCTGTGTCCAGATTGGCGGGCACATCGGTAAGGTCGTTGAAGCTACCGGAGAAATCATCGGTCACGTCGGTATCAAGGTTCGGGAACTCGTTGTTGACCGCCGTGGCGACCTGCGCATCGGTGAGCTGTGTGTCGTTGTCTATGTCATCGGCGAAGCCTGCCGGTACGTTGTTCAATGATGACCACTCCCCGTCAAAATCGTCGGAAGCGTCCGTGTCCAGATTGGCCGGCACATCGGTAAGATCGTTGAAGCTACCGGAGAAGTCATCGGTCACATCGGTGTCATAATTGCTTAAGTCAATATTCGTTGCATCTGGGTCATTACTAAGTGTGATAACCCCAGCAGCAAATTCTAGGTTTTGAATTTCATTTTGGTCGTCAGAATCTGCATCATTCACGTTCAAGTCAATTGTATTACCATTGGAGATTGAAATGTTTCCTGAGTTTCCATCGGTGCTTAAAGTCTGACTATCAGTTCCATTGGTATCAATAATGGTTAAAGCCCCGGATTCACTTGTATATGTGTAAGTGCCATCAAAATTATCAATCAGCGTGGTGACCGTTTCAGGCGCACCATTAAACACCAAGTCGGTACCCTGCCCATCCGATAGTGTTATGGTTCCATCACCGTTATCCGTAAAACTAAATCCTCCAGAATTGGAAGCGTCACATAGATTTATCCATTGTCCTCCATTAAAATAATGCACGCAGTTGGTATCGGTATTGTAGATGACCGCCCCATTCAATGGGGTAATACTTTGCATTTGTGCCGAGGTTAACCGTGTAAGTACCAACGCTTTGTTGTTACTTTCCAGTTCAAGAATGGATGAGGGATTAATTACGTTGGGATTGTCGCCAACTTTAACCTGCGAAAATATAAGCACAGGAAAAAGAAGGGCAAGCAGAGACAGCCTTTTTTTCATGATAACATTAAGATTTGTGGCAAAACAAATTTAACGTAAAAATCGAGCTAAACAATTAATCAAGAAAAGTATTGTTGTGTAGAAGGAAAATAGTGTGGTAAAATAGGTCAGTTTTTTCAATCATCTAGGAATTAAATGATTACATCGATACTTTAACATGAAAAAACCTTCATAACTACCGGTCCAAGTACAAAAAACCTTGGTATTCCAGCTCCAAATCATTTAGGGTTACCAGATAGTAGTAGAAGCCCTCAGGAAGCCCAATATCTTGGCTAAGTACAAAACTTCCCGTGTTGGAAACTCCTGTAAACTCATCAACATAGTTGATTTTTTCAAACACTTTCTGCCCAAACCTGTTAAAAATTTGTAGGATGTTATTGGGGGATTCCGATAGTTCTTCAATAACTAAAGCATCGTTCACGTTATCGCCATTTGGACTTAAAAAGTAGTTGCCCAATGTAGGGTTGTTTACAGCAAAGGTATCCGTGGGTAGAGGAATGGTTCCGAATGTGATTGCAGAAAAATCGTTGGGCACAAAGGGCTCCGATGTAACAAACCCTTGGTTTAGGTCTCCACTTTGTGCCGAGTTCCCGATTACTATCCATTGGTTGGACTGTTTGCTCCATCCTACTACGATGATTCCTTCGGGTTGAAGGTTGGGAATGGCCACAAGATTACTTCGTGGGTTCCAGCTAATGGTCACGGTTGCTTGGACATCACTCTGAACTATCCAAAACTCACGGTCAGAAACCGTTCCTATGCTTCTTACCTTTTCCTCCACATCAAAAGTCTCCGTTATGGAGGATGGATTTGAGGGGTTTTCAAAAAAGTAAGCGCAAACGGCCAAATCGGTATTCCCTTCAGAATCTAACATTAAAGGTCTCAGCAGTTCCGAATCTCCAACTGGAAATGAGAAAAAGTCACGATTGGTTATAGCCGCAAATCCTGTTACTTTGGATGCATCGTTTTCACCTGTAAAAAAACTATTGTTTTGAAAATTGAGAAAAATGGTTTGGTCATTTAATGGTGTTAAAATGTCACCATCTATAAAATTGGTATTGTTCAGTACGTTGATGGAGTTCCTTAAAAAAATGTTGTTCGATACCAAAAATTCCACATCAGTAAAGGTTGGAGCAATACTACCCTGAACTTGTAAGGGAATATTTCCGTAAAATCCTGCTAGACCTTGGTTATTGTCAAACGGCACTTCATTAATCAAATCCGCGTGAAAACCTAAAGCCCCATTTGGGTGAATACGAAGGTTGCCGCTATTATAGAGGGCGTTTTGGGCTTGAACTAAACCCAAAAAAAGAAGAGCAAATAAGTATAAGAAGAGTGTTTTACTTGTTATCATTTTCTTTAAGAATCAATTCTTTAATCGCTTGTACTTCGGATTTTAAAGAATTTAGCTCTTCTTTCAGTTTTTGATTTTCTGAACTTAGTTCTTCAATCTTTTTTTCTTGCTCAATAGTATGGAGAAAGAGCTCTTCGATTTTTTCCAGATGACCTAGAGAAGATTCAGTGAGACGATACTCATTTGCTACTTTAATCTCATGTGCAGACTTAATACCGGGTAAGTGCTTGTTTTTTCTAATAAATTCTTCAACCTCTTTTAAACTCCTAAATCTGTAGTCGTTGTTCAGATTAGAAAAACCATCAAAATATTTTTCAAAAACAAAATCTGGAGTGAGATCTATAAAATCACCAGTTGTAGTAACATCAGTTATAAATACAGGATTAATCTTACTTCCATCAATAGCAGCACTAGGAGCTATATCATCATTCGTGATAGCGCCATCTGCAATCTTTGCTGAATTAACGGCTCCGTTAGCTATTACAGTAGCATTAGTTGGTCCGGTTACGTCACCTGCTAGATTGTTTACAGAAAAAGTAGTACCCGTAAGGGTTAGCCCGGTCCCCGCGGTATATGTGGTATCGTCGTCTGTATCGTCTGCAAACCCGGCCGGGATGTTGGTTATGTTGGTCCAGTCCGGTGCGATGTTGGCATTGTCCGCGGAGAAGGTCGTTCCTGTGAGGGTCAGCCCCGTCCCTGCGGTATATGTGGTGTCATCGTCAGTATCATCGGCAAACCCGGCCGGGATGTTGGTTATGTTGGTCCAGTCCGGTGCGATGTTGGCATTGTCTACCTCAAGGGAGCCATTCGCAGCTTGAATCAATCCAGTGCCTACTATATTACTATTTATATCATCTCGAGTTACGCCATCATCTATAATTTCATTAGTTCCTACAGCATCATCATCCAGCTTTACATTAGTGATGCCGTTATCTCGTATCTGAAGTCCGTTGGTGGCATCTACCTCAATGGTGGTTCCGTCTACATTTACCTCAAGGTCCATCGGGACCAAGGAAGCTCCAGCTTGAGTTCCCGTTATAGAGTTGTTTGTAGATGTAACGTCCTCTCCAAGATTTGCTAAAAAGGTTGTATCCTCAATGAGTTCCCATTCCGTACCGTTCCATTGAATAAGCTGTCCACTAATAAGTCCATCTGCTAATTTGTCCAAGGTGACCGAGTCATTTCCCAGTTGTAAACTTGTTATGGAATTTGGAGTAATATGGAAATCCCCTATAATGGTAGAAGGAGCAATATTTCGCACCCCATTGATTACCCCTACCTCAAAATTAAAGTTGGTGTTCTGAGGATTATTGGTCACAGTCTCTGTAATGAGTATTGTGGATTCCGGAAAATTGACGGGATCCGCGGAAAAAGTTTGTCCTTCCGTAGCGCATGGATTGAACCATTCCGTACCCGTGTAAAAATGAACACATTGGGTGTCGGTATTGTATACCATGGCACCACGGAGTGGAGTAATGCTCAGCATTTGGGCATCGGTTACGCGGGTGATGACCAAAACACGATTACTGCTTTCCAACTCCAACACAGAAGATGCATCCAAATTTTGCGGGTTTTCACCAATCTTTATCTGACTGTATAGGGATGCCCCTAAAAGCAGGCAAAGAATCAAAGGGAGAACAGTTTTTTTCACAGGAATGCGGTTTGAGGTTTACTTTTTGTAAACCGCAAAACTACCTTTCTCTAATCATAATTCTAATTATTACCGTTAAAATGTGCACCTTCAAAGTTGAATGAACCTTAGGAAGGGAGCTTAGATTTTTGCGGAATTAACAAAAGTTTAGAATGTTTTTATTTTTTTTACGGTGCCCATGGGCTTTCTTTAGCTGATACTAAACACCTTTTTATGAAAAAAACAATCCTTTTCATTCTCTGTTCTTTTTTCTTCGGATTATCCATTGCGCAAGATGGAAGACAGTTGTTGCGAGGAAAGGTATTGTACCGTGGCGGTAATGTTCCCAATGAAAATGTAATCAATGCTACGGCAGAAACTGCAACCATAACCAACGATGATGGTCAGTTTGTAATTGCTGTAAAAGAGGGTGACCAATTGGTATTTACCGCGGTAAACTATCAATTGCAGGTAATCAATATCACTTCTGAGATTTTACGTAACAACCGATTGGTTGTAGAAGTGACAGAGAAAATCACTGAGTTGGATGAAGTGATTGTGAGTCCGGAAAATCAAAAAAAGTTTTTAGAGGTAAAGAATGAAGATTTCAAAGGTTTTGAATACGAAATAGACCGTGGAACCGAAGTGCAAAACGTGGCGGAATCCCAAACCGTACGAGGTATGCAAGACGGGCTCAATTTTACCAATATATTTAAAGCACTCTTTAAATCTCGTGACCAAGGGGGCGAGGAACGTGCACCACTTAAGGTCAGTGAAGTATTGCGGCAGGTATATGACGATGAGTTTTTTGTAGTAGACCTTAAACTACCTCAAGACCAGATAGATGCTTTTCTCTTGTACTGTGACAATAAGGTGCCTTCCCAAACCTTGCTTCGGAAGGAAAATGAATTCCAGTTGATTGATTTTTTGGTAACCCAGAGCAAAACGTATTTGGCCGAATTGAATGAAGAGTAGATTCTTTTTGGGATGTGCGCTGATTTTGACTTTAATCCATACCCGCGCTCAAGAGAATAAATTATTAGAGGGTCGGGTAGAGGCACCCGGAAAGGATGTGGTAGGAGTAGTCGTTCAGAATATTACTTCAAAAAATGCCGTAATCACCAGTTTTGATGGACAGTTTGCTATACAAGTGCAAGTAGGGGATACCTTGGTATTTTCCGCAGTTCAGTTCAGAAGAAAGACGCTGCCAATAAACAGTGTTATTTTCAATACTAGTTTTGTCACCATTCCATTGGAAGAATTTGTAAATGAATTGAAGGAAGTTGTGGTTAGACCCTACAACCTATCTGGTAACCTTAATGAGGATTTAGGGGGACTTCAATTGGAAAAAGATGTAAGCGCCGAAGCCTTAGGATTACCCAATGCTGGAGTCCGTATCAAAACACAAAGTGAGCGAAAACTACAAGAAGCAGCTGGTCCCAAGTTTAACGCAGGTATGATTTTAAGCCCTCCCTTAAATCCAATCATCAATGCTATTACTGGAAGAACCAAAATGCTTAAGAATCGTGTAAAGTTGGATAAAACCTATGCCCGTACCCAAAGAGTGCAGGATTTTTATGTAGATTCTCTTTTTGTTGGCCTGTTCAAAATACCAAAAGGGAAAATAGATGACTTTATGTACTATTGTGAGGTTGATCAAGAGTTTCAAGACGTAGTGGATTCAGGAGATAAGCTCCGTATTTTGGATTTCATGATTGCGAAGAGCAGGGGGTATAGAAAAGACAACAATTTGGAATAAAAGCTCAGATGGGTTCCAAATTTCTAACGTATTTCTTTTTCCTTTTCATTTCTTATGGTGGGATTTCGCAGAATACAAAGCTTTTAAAGGGCAAAGTGGTTTCAATAAATAAGGATGTCCAGGATGTTACAGTTCAGAACCTAAACTCGGGTAAGGCAACGATTACCAAAAAAGATGGGAGCTTTTCAATTTTGGTAAACCTAAACGATACACTGGTGTTTTCTGCAGTTCAACTCAAGAGGAAAGAAATTCCAGTTTCGAAGGATATTTACAATTCAAACTTTGTACGAATTAACATGGAGGAATTTGTGAATGAATTGGATGAAGTCGTTGTTCAACCCTATAATCTTACGGGTGATTTGAATAAGGATTTAGGAGGGCTTCAATTGGAGAAAGATGTAAGCGCTGAAGCCTTGAGACTGCCCAATGCAGAAGTAAGGATTATTTCACAAAGCGAGAACAAGTTAAATGATGCGGATAACGGTAAATTTTTATATATCGTCCCAATGGGCATAGCTCTCAATATTAACAAAACTCTTAATAGGCTTAGCGGAAGGACTAAAATGTTGAAAAATAGGGTCAAACTAGATGGGGAGTATAAAAACATGCAACAAATAGAGGGTCGATATCTTGATTCGGTTTTGGTATCACATTTAAAAATACCAAGTGATAAGATTTACGATTTCTTCTACTATTGCCAAATGGACGAGGAGTTTAAGAAGATCCGTCAGACACCAGATGAGTTAATACTTTGGGAGTTTTTACTTCAGAAGAGCAAAACCTACAGGAAGAACAATAAATTAGACTAGTTTTGGCACACGGTTTGCCTTTTAAATGAAAACCATAACTTCGATGAAAACACGAATCAAATATATTTTTTTCACTCTAGCCATTATTGGTTTTCTCTCTTTTTCAGTAGCACACAAGTTTTATGTAAGTGTTACCAATGTAAAGTATTCAGAAAAAGACGCTGCTTTTCAGATTACCAGTCGAGTGTTTATTGATGACATGGAAGATTTGCTGTCTGAACGATTTGGGATAACCGCCAAGTTGGCTACCAATGATGAATTGGATGATGCCAATACCTACATCCAAAGATATTTTCTGCAAAAATTTGTGGTTGAAATCAATGGGGAAAAGGTAGACTATGATTTTTTGGGTAAAACATATGACAATGATGTAGTTATTCTCTATCTGGAGATTCCTAACGTTCAGCTTTCCGAAACTAAATCCATTGCCATTCAAAACGAAATCCTTACCGATCTCTTTGATGAACAACAGAACATTGTCCATTTTAAATGTAAAGGGCAAAAGAAAAGTTTCGTTCTGATTAGGGAGAATAATAAAGGAATGTTAAACTTGTGACCTGCTCTTAAGAAATGGTTAAAAAAAGAGTTATTTTTCCGCGATTAAAAACTAAAGAAAAGATGAACAAAATCAAGTATTGTTTTGCTTCCCTTCTGTTTCTTTTTGGAGCACTAGCCTTTGCCCAAGAAGAAGAAGCAAAAGAAGAACGTAAACCAGGCCATTATAACCAAAGCAAGTTCAAGCAACTGTACGAAGAATTTTCTACACCGAATACCTACCGTTCCGCTTCTGGAGCCCCAGGCCCTGATTACTACCAACAACAGGCCGATTATAAGATGGACATCACCTTGGATGATAAAAATGCTAAGATTTATGGCGAGGAAACCATAACATATTTTAACAACTCTCCAGACGATTTAGAATTTCTTTGGGTGCAGTTGGACCAAAATGTAAGGGCCAAAGATTCAAAGTCTCCGTTGCGCAACGGAAACGGGGTTAATTTTGCCTACACAGCAGGTAATTTCGCAAAAACCTATGTTGCAGAACCTTTCGATGGAGGATTTAATATTGATTTTGTGAAAGATGCCAATGGGAATGCATTATCCTATACCATCAATCAAACTATGATGCGGGTAAATATCCCTCAGCCTCTTAAAGCTGGAGCTAGCATGTCTTTTTCCATTAAGTGGTGGTATAATATCAACGATCACGTAAATGATAGAGGTCGTTCAGGGTTCGAGTTTTTCCCAGAAGACGGAAACAGAAACTACATTATAGCGCAGTTTTTCCCTCGTATGGCGCATTACAGCGATGTTGAAGGTTGGCAAAACCATCAATTCTGGGGGAATGGCGAGTTTGCATTGCCCTTTGGAAACTACGAGGTAAACATTACGGTTCCTTCAGATCACGTTCTAGATGCTACCGGAGTACTTCAGAATAGAAAGGAAGTATTCTCTAGAGATATGATGAAACGTTACAACCAAGCAAAAAAGTCATATGACAAACCCGTTGTTATTGTAACCCAAGAAGAAGCAACTGCCAAAGAAAGCGGTTTCGCAAACGACACCAAAACGTGGAGATTCAAAACGGAGCCAGGAATTTTGGTGCGTGATTTTGCTTTTGCAACTTCAAGAAAATATATCATGGATGCCCAAGCAGTAAAATTGGGCGGTAAAGAGGTAATGGCTGTTTCCTTATATCCTAAAGAAGGTAATCCACTTTGGGAGGAGCAATCCACTAAGGCTGTGGTTCAAACTTTGGAAACATACTCAAAATTCACTTTTGATTATCCTTATCACAAAGCGATTTCAGTTCATGCGGCGCAGATTGGTATGGAGTACCCTATGATTTGTTTCAATTTTGGGCGTCCTAATCCTGATGGAACGTATTCTGATCGCACAAAATTTGGGATGATTAGTGTGATTATACACGAAGTGGGACACAACTACTTCCCAATGATCGTAAATTCTGATGAACGCCAGTGGGGTTGGATGGATGAAGGTTTGGATACTTTTATGCAGTATTTGACTGAGCAAGAATTCGGAGAAAATTATCCGGATGTAATTGCACCGAATGACAAATATCCTTCCAGAAGAGGAGAACCTTCTAAGATTGTGCCTTACATGAGTGGTGATCAAGATTTCATTGCGCCAATCATGTCAAATCCAGAGAATGTGTATAGCCTAGGTCCAAATGCCTACGGTAAGCCGGCTACGGCCCTTAACATTCTTCGTGAAACGGTAATGGGCAAGGAACTGTTTGACCACGCTTTTAAAACCTACGCGCAACGTTGGATGTTTAAACACCCTACACCTGAAGACTTTTTCCGTACTATGGAAGATGCTTCTGCTGTGGATTTAGATTGGTACTGGAGAGGATGGTTCTACACTACAGATTATGTGGATATAGGCGTAAAAGGTGTTAAGAAATACTATGTAACCTCCAAACCTACCAAGGAAATGGAGAAGTATATGGCAGATAGAAACCTTACCGAAGCTGATTTACCTCCATTGGTATATCTTGCTGCTGAAGACAGTGAAGATTACAGCGAGGATTTGAAAGGAAAGGCTCCAACTGAAGTGTCTCAAAACTTGAAAGAATTTATGATGGACAATATGAGTGCAGAAGAAAGAGCTGAGGTAAAAGAACCTAAGTTTTTCTACGAAGTTACTTATGATAAGCCAGGTGGAATTCCAATGCCTTTGATTGTTGAATATACCTATGCAGACGGCACGAAGGAAAACATAACATATCCTGCTGAAATTTGGAGAAAGAATGATTCAGAGGTAAAGCGTGTTGTTGCTACTGAGAAAGAGATAGTAGGTATTGTGGTGGATCCTAAATTGGAAACTGCAGATATCGATACCACAAACAATGCTTGGCCTAAGCAAGAAGAGAAATCAGACTTTGATAAGTTCAAAGAAAATATCAAAGGAAAATAGTCAATAGACATAAAATCGTTAAAAGGCCCTGTGATTTAGCAGGGCTTTTTTATTTTCCAATCAAGTTCTCATTATATTTGTTTCATGTATTTCCTATTTATAAGTGGCGCTGAGATTTTCTTTATCCTATTTATCGTGGTAATGGTATTTGGCGCAGATAAGATTCCCGGTATTGCCAAAGGATTGGGCAAGGGAATGCGCCAGTTGCGTGATGCTACGGATGACATCAAAAGGGAAATTCAAAAAAGCGCTGAAAAACAGGGAATAGATACCGACTTCACCAAAGAAATTCGAGAAGAGCTAAATGAAGTGAAAAAGAACGTGGATGAGGTAACGGGAACTATAAAAAGAAAATAGTCCCATGTTGGACCAATTGCTTTCGTGGGATCAACAACTACTACTCTATCTTAACAACTTAGGTTCACCAGCTTTTGATTCTTTTTGGTTTTTAGTTACCCGTATTAGCTCATGGATTCCATTCTTCATTCTTTTCATTGTATTGTTTTTGACTAGATATCCATGGAAACAAGCACTGCAAAAAATTGTCGTAGTAGTCTTACTTGCTTTTGCAGTAACTGGTTTGTGTAATTATGTAAAAAGTACGGTAGGACGTTTAAGACCGTGCAATGATGATGCTATAAACGGGTTCATGCGAATATTGCATACGCCCAGCGATTTCAGCTTCTTCTCAGGACACGCTTCCAGTTCCTTTGGAGTCACGTTTTTGGTCTTTTTACTATTGAGGAAAAAAGTAAAATGGGCAGGTATTTTCTTTTTGTGGCCATTGCTGTTTTCGTACAGCCGGTTATATCTTGGAGTACATTACCCTCTGGATATCTTAGTTGGAGCATTAGTAGGAATAGCGCTAGCTTGGTTGTTTTTTTGGGGATATCAACGCCTATCTCACTCTGCATAAAGTAAGCCCATCACGAATAGGCAATAGTACGGTTTCCACCCTTGAATCTTTTTTTAATCTTTCATTGTATTCCAATAATGCGGCTGTGGTATAATCTGTCTTTTCCAAAGGTTCTACTACTTTACCTGACCAAAGCACATTATCAGACAAAATGATACTACCTGGTCTAGTTTTTTCAATGGCACTTTCAAAATAGGCATCATACTCCAGTTTATGTGCATCAATAAAAACCAAGTCAAAAATGATATCTAACTTCGGAATGATATCCAATGCATCACCAACATGTTGCACAATTTGATTGCGGAACCCACTTTTTTCAAAATATTTATTCTGGATATCAAATAGTTCTTCATTCACTTCAATAGTATGCAATGTGCCTCCTTTTTGCATCCCTTCAGCCAAACATAGGGCAGAATAGCCGGTATACGTACCAATTTCCAATATGTACTTAGGGGCAATAATTTTAGAAAGAATACTTAGTACCCTACCTTGAAAATGCCCGGTCAGCATTCTCGGGCGCACCACCTTAAGGTGGGTCTCTTGGGTCAATTCCCTTAATAGGGAAGGTTCCTCTTCAGAACTGTTTGCAATATAAGATTCCAAAATGGGCGAAAGAAAATGCATACGTAACCTTTTCGTAAAAATAGCGAAAACACTACTTTAGAATTCTGGTAAATACCAAAAAATAGCTATGAAAGAATTCAAAGGTACCATACGAAGTGCCACCCTTGAAGATTTGCCCATACTTCTCGAATTTGAGCAGGGAATAATTGTGGCAGAGCGACCTTTTGATCCTACTTTGGATAAGGACCCGATTAGTTATTATGACCTCAAAGAAATGGTTTTGGATAATGATACCTGTGTCGTTGTGGCAGAGGTCGATGGAACACTGGTAGGTTCAGGATATGCTATTTCAAAAAAAGCCAGACATTATTTAGATCATGACCATTATGCTTACTTAGGCTTTATGTTCACACACCCTGATTATAGAGGTATGGGAATAAATGCATTGATTGTGGATGAGTTGGTAAACTGGTCGAGAGCCCAAGGGTTTATTGAAATCCGACTAACTGTTTATGAAGACAACCTGCCAGCAATAAAGGCCTATGAGAAAGTAGGCTTCAAAAAGCATTTGGTGGAAATGCGTATGCCCAGACCTTCCGAAAATCAATGAGCAAGTCGTATTTTTGGGATATGGATACACTGACCTTTCAAAATACCCTGGAATTTGCTAAGCAATTGGATGCTGAAGACCCATTGGCATCTTATCGAGATGAGTTTCACTTTCCTCAAGTAAATGGAAAAGATGTGGTTTACTTTACAGGGAATTCACTGGGGCTTCAGCCCAAAAGAACCAAGCGGTTTGTAGATGAGGTAATGCAAGACTGGAAGAATTTGGCAGTTGAAGGTCACTTTTACGCAGAGAAACCGTGGTGGGTTTATCACGAGCAGTTAACTCATGGGTTATCAAAAGTTGTTGGAGCAAAACCTGAGGAAATATCGGTAATGAACACCCTGACCGTTAATCTCCATTTATTGATGGTTTCCTTCTATCGCCCCACAAAAAAACGGTATAAAATTCTTTGTGAGGAAAAAGCATTTCCATCAGACCAGTATATGCTTCAAAGCCAAGTGCGATTTCATGGTTTCAATCCTGATGAAGCTATTATTGAAGTCAAAAAAAGAGAAGGAGAGCATTCTTGGAGAACTGAAGATGTTCTCAAAGCTATTCAAGAGAATAGTGAGGAGATTGCATTGGTCTTGATTGGTGGGGTAAACTATTACAATGGACAGGTATTTGACATGAAAGCAATAACATCTGCTGGAAAATCCATTGGAGCTATGGTAGGTTGGGATTTGGCCCATGCCGTTGGCAATGTTAAACTGGAACTACATAACTGGGGTGCCGATTTTGCCGCTTGGTGTAGTTATAAATATATGAACAGTGGTCCTGGAAATGCTTCGGGAATCTATGTGCATGAAAGTCATTTGGGAAAACAGGATATTCCCCGTTTTGAAGGGTGGTGGGGCACAAAAAAAGAAACCCGGTTTTTAATGCAGCCCGAATTTGACCCCATTGAAACAGCAGATGCATGGCAGTTGAGCAATCCGCCCATCCTTTCTTTAGCACCATATTTGGCTTCGCTTCAACTTTTTGAGGAAGTGGGAATGGACAAACTCATAGAAAAGAGAGAAAAAATTGTCTCTTATTTGGAGTTTGTTTTGGGCGAAATAGACAAAGAAGTAGAGAGCTCATTTGAAATGATTACACCCTCTGACCGAGGCTGTCAGCTTTCCGTATTCTTGCATGGCGAAGGCCGAGAGTTGTTTGATTATTTGATGAAAAATGGAGTGATAACTGATTGGCGCGAACCCAATGTAATTCGTTTGGCGCCAGCGCCTTTTTATTGCTCTTTTGAGGATATGTACCGCTTTGGGCAAATACTTAAAAAGGGCATACTAAAAAACTGATTGGGAATATCTGGCTTTTACATATTCTGAAGGCGTAGTTCCTTGGTATTTTTTGAACTGTTTGGAGAAGTACGAAGCATCGTTGAACCCAGACCTAAACATTACATCACTTATAGAGGAGTTAGCTTCGTTAAATAATTCAATCGCTTTTTGTGTCCTAAATTCATTGACGAATCCAATAAAACGCTTGTTGGTCATTTTTTTAAAAAACCTACAAAATGAATTTGGAGTATACCCCAATTGCTTAGAAATTTCTTCTACTGATACATTCTGGGAATACTGATTGTTTACATATTCAAAGGCTTGTTCCAAACGCAGTATGTCGTCCCTTTTAAAACTTTCCAAAGGAAAGCTTTGGCGTAGCCTCTGATATGAAGTTTCTTGGGATAGGTTATGCAGAATGCTGAGCAGATTGATTAATTTTCCTTGGTTATCCAGATTTCTAAACTTTTTAAATTTCTTTTCAAGCCTCTTCTTTACGCTTTGGTCAAAAATCAAAATATGTTTTGATTTTTCAACTAGTTTTTTGATGGCCCGAAGCTCAGGAAAAACCTTCAACTTTTCATCTAAAAACTCTTGTTTGAATTGGATAACAATTTCTACGTTATCTGCGTTTTCACGATTTCCAAAATCAGCATGGGGAATATCACCAGCAAGAAAAACAAGAGTACCATCGTTATAAGACGTCTTTGTGGAGTCAATATGGAGAAGTCCCTTACCATTTTTCACAAATACCAATTCGTATTCAGGATGAATATGCCAACCGGCCATGGCACAATTATCGGCACTTCTATAGGTCTCTACCTTAAATGAAGCATCAGAAGTAACATTAATGGTCTCTAACATCGGTTTCATAAGTTAAAACTACCAAATGATTTCAAAAAATGACCCAATTAAGAATAAAATGAATCATAAGTTGAATAATTCATTCTAAAAAAAGCGCCAAAATCGGAGTTACTTTGTTATCAGTTCAATTAAATGAATCAATAACCGTCTGTGTTTATGGAAAGAGGTGAATATTTTCAACTTAACAATCAACTAAGAATGCCCAAAATTGGGTTGGGTGTTCTTTTTGCAAAGAACGATGAAGAAGTTGTAAACGCCGTTGTTTCTGCCTTGGAATCTGGATACAGAAAAATTGATACCGCCTCTGCTTATGAAAACGAAGAAGGGGTTGGAAAAGCAATTCAAAGGAGTGGAATTGCCAGGGAAGATATTTTCTTGGGAACCAAGGTGTGGAATACCGAACAGGGATATGATACTACCCTTGAAGCTTTTGAGCGAAGTTTGAACCGATTACAAACGGATTATGTGGATTTATACCTGATTCATTGGCCTGTAAAGTCAAAATACAAGGAAACGTACCATGCCATGGAGGAGATTTACAAAAAAGGTCTCGCAAAAGCCATAGGCGTTTGCAACTTTAGCATGGACCAGTTACAAGATTTGATGGAACATTCAGAAATTGTTCCCGCTGTAAATCAAGTGGAAATCCATCCGCATCACAGTCAATCTGAGTTGTTGGATTTCGCCCACAAACATGAAATCCAACTTGAGGCATGGCGACCCATAATGATGGGTGAGGTTTTGAAAATTCCCGAGCTTGTGGAAATCGGAAACAAGTATGATAAATCTCCCGTTCAGGTTTCATTGCGATGGTTGGTGCAAAGGGGAGTGGCCGTTATCCCCAAATCGGTGACCCCAAAACGAATCAGGGAAAACATCAACATTTTTGATTTTGAGCTGTCAAAGACGGAGATGGATGTCATAGAAGGATTGAACCAAAATAGAAACTTAGGAGAAGATTTGTCCCATATCGTTTAATTCGTATGAAATCATTACAACTTATTTTTTCCAACCCAAGGTATTTTGGTCCGGCTTGGGTTTTTGCCAGTTTAAATATCTGGTTTGGAACTTGGGCCATATACATTCCTTCAGTAAAAGAAAAGCTGGACATCAGCAAAGCTGATTTGGGAATTGCCTTGTTCTGTCTTTCTTTGGGCGTATTTGTCATATTTCCGCTGGCTTCTACAATTATCAATCGATTGGGAGTTGGTAAAGCAACTTGGTACGGGGTGTTTTTAAGCAGTATAGCGGCACTTTTTCCATTATTGGCTCCAAACTATTATGTTTTGATGGTCTCTTTGTTTCTTTTTGGGGCTACTAATGGGTTAACTGATATTGCCATGAACACCTTGGTCACCGAAATCGAAAAAGAGGACAAGCAAAATTTTATGTCCGCTGCTCACGGCTTTTTCAGTTTGGGAGGGGTTATAGCTGGTTTGGGCAGTTTTTTAATTCCATGGATAAACAACCCTTTCCTTCATATGGTAATCATGGTGGTTCTTGTTTTTTCTGTCAATCTATACTTCAAGCGAAACTATTTTTCCATTCAAGCCGCCCCAATAGAAAAAGAACCTTTCAGCCTTAAGCTATTCAAGCCTTTACTGCTTTTAGGGATTATTGGATTTGTGTCTATGGGTAGCGAAGGAGCGATTGTGGACTGGAGTGGACTTTATTTGAAGGAAGTCGTCTTGGCGCCCGAGCTATTAATTGGTGCAGGATTCTTGGCTTTTTCGATAGCCATGACCTTGGGAAGGTTTTTGGGAGATGGAATAAGTGCAAGAATTGGTTCGATCAAAATTGTTGCCCTGGGCACGTGTATTGCAATTCTTGGATACGTTTTGGTACTGACCGGGTCCATATTTTGGGCTGTAACGGGTTTTGCTTTTACTGGACTTGGTTTCTCCGTTATTGTTCCAGAGTTGTTCAGGATTGGCGGAAATATTAAAGGAGTGGATTCTGCTCAAGGCGTATCTTTTATTGCAGGAACTGGTTATGCAGGGTTTTTGCTCGGACCGGTAATTCTTGGCTTTATCGCTGAAAACAGCGGGCTGAAATATACTTTTTCTGTTTTATTGGGCATTGCCGTATTAGTACTTGTAGTGTCACAAGCACTTGCTCGAAAAAAAGGAAGTTAGTTTTTCTTTTTTCGTCTTGTTCTGAATGGATTCTTTTTAGAATCAAAAGAGTTGATAAAGTCTTGCATCTCGTTCGTTAACAGCAACCGGTTTTGATTTTCCCAGAACTCAGGGTTATAATCAAATTTCAGCTTAAAAATATCCTTCTCTGCATTGGCGTTGCTACTAAAAGAAAAGGAACCGTTATTATCGAAAGTCTGCAAAATGTATTCGCAGGTATACAAATCTTTAAATGTTTTTTTGGTATGTGTGATTTCCACAGAATACAAGATTTTGGCTGAGGTGATAAAATATTTACCCCATTTAGAGGACCTTGTAAAATTTACCGTTTGGTTTACCCCAACCGTACGAGAGCGCACAGGTCCGTTCTTGAAGTATTTATCCCTATCTATTTGGCTTTGCATTACAAAGGCTTCTATAGCCTTGGATTGATTGTTTATCATATAATGGCCCGATGTGTTCAATCCAACTAAGTCGGGGTCACTTTGAAACAACACTTTGGACTTACTTTCATTTTCAAATTCCTTTTCCGTAAGACTAAAACCATCCCCTGTGGCATTAAGACGAATGGTTTCGAACAGGAGTTCCGAAAGTGAAAAGAAGCTGAAGTATACTTTGTTCTCATCCTTATCTGCACCAATTTTTCGCATATTGGATATTTCAAAAGAAAAATCTTTTTTGGAAGATTCCATTCCTTTACGGTAAATCAAGGTCTTACGTTGCAATTTTCCTTCAATATCCTGTATTCGGATAATTTTTCCATTCTTGCGGAGCAAACACCTCAAAAAGAAACGCTCTTTAAAAGGGGTGAACATATAATGTTTCGGAATAGAATCACGCACTTTGTCCCAGAGGGTCTTCGTGTTTGTCAATATGATTTCGTTGAGCTTAAAGGCACTGGGTTTTAAATACAAGGTGTCTCTTAGTACATCAAACGTAGTTCGCAATTCTTCATATCCTACTTTATAGGCTACGATTGAATCCAGTTCACTCATAAAAAAGAATGCCCCATCCGAATTGGTGGAAGTATGGTCCTTTTTATTGTAAATATCTACAAATTCCAAGGGTTCCTTGCTTTCAGCATCAAGAACCACAGCCAACTTTTGGTTTTGTGCCAAACCAAAAGTGATGGAAAAGATAAGTAGTGGAAGAATCTTCAACCTCATTCGGTAACGACCTTCAAGTTGGTAAAATTTAAATTAAAACCCCCTTCAGGTTTTTTATGGTCTTGCGCTAGCTGAAAACCTTCAATCTCAATATAATTTTCCCAAGTCGTTGTCATGGACGGCTCTTCTTGGTTTCCTTTTCTGAAAACCCATTCCCTAAGAATAAAGTCATCACCAAAGTAGAAATCATAGGCATCCCCTGGAGTATAACCACCTTCATTGGAATAGACAATAGTTAACTTTTGCATCAACTTATTGCTAATTGGAGCAATTTCTTCTTTAGAATGCTCATATTCAAACCCGTTTTGGTCCCAAACCAAGTTAAAAGGAGCTATAATCCAATATCTGTCGTTGATAAAACCTCCATTGGTTTTGTAGGCAACACTATCCATTTCTTTTCTGAAATAAGTAAGTGTGTCGTTTGAGCTCATAGCTGTAACCTGATTGGTCTTGGGCTTCCAAATCCATGAACGTTCAAAGTGCGTGCTATCTCTATCTACATTGAATGTAAAGTGAAACTCTTTTACAGTATTCCAATTATCGTACCCATGGGCCGAGGCAATCTTCTCAAGAACAGATTTAGAGGGCTCCGGTTCAGCAATCACAGACTTTTTAGGCTCGGCCTTGCAAGCCAAGAGCGAAATAGATAAGCAGATAAAAAGAAAAAGCGTTGACTTCATAACTTAATTTATTATTCAAAGATACCGTCTTTTTAAGTTATCTTGTTCATTGATTTAACCAAGAGTTTTCTTCTACAAACCCCATACGAGTGACTTTTATCAAAAGGCTGTTTCTAACTCTTATAAGTAACCTTGATAATAGATCATTGCAAGAAAATGATCCGTATGCCCATCTTTCGGATGAAGAATTGGTAGAACGGATTGTAGCCAATAACAACCCCATGCTTTTTGGAAAATTGTACGACCGTTATGCAAAAATGGTATACAATAAGTGCTATGGTTTTGCCAAATCGCAAGATGAGGCCGAAGACCTGACACAGGATGTTTTTCTTCAACTGTTCATCAAGTTGAAGATGTTCAAGGGGAAGTCTAAGTTTTCAACTTGGCTCTATTCCTTTACCTATAACTTTTGTGTCAACTACGTAAACCGGAACAAACAGCGCAAGATGAGTGATAAATCGGTTCCTGTGGAGGATTCCGAGTATAAACTTTCGGCGGAGATTCCTGATGAGAATCTTTTTGAAATGAAATCGAAAAAACTCAAAAAGGCCTTGGAATTGATTTCGGCAGAAGAAAAATCCTTGTTATTGCTCAAATATCAGGATGGGGCCAGTATCAAGGAGTTGACCGAATTATTGGAACTGGGTGAAAGTGCCGTGAAAATGCGCTTGAAACGGGCAAAGGAAAGATTAATGGAAACCTATAATACCTTGGAATAATGGCGAAAAAACGAAAAAATCCTTTTAAGGAATTGGAGGCCTCGTTACGTGAGGTGCCCCCTGGTATGAAGAAAAAAGTGATGAACGATATTGCGGCGGCAAAGCTCATTATGGATATGGGCTCGCTTTTCTCATTTAATATTGGTTCAGCATTAAGAAGACTTTTTAAAACTTTTGGTAACAATTGATAAGAATACTAAAATAATACAGATGGAAACAATAAACGAATGGAAAGACCTGACCTTTAATTCCCTGATAACTATGGGAAGGGATATTGCTTCGGCATTGCCAAAAATAATTGGGGCAATCATTATTTTGTTGATTGGATGGATTGTAACGAAAATTATCCTGTTTATACTTGGTAAAATTCTAAAATTGGCCAAGGTGGATACACTGAGCGAAAAAATCAATGAGATGGATTTACTTGGAAAAGGTGATTTTAAGTTTGACATAGCCAAAATCATCCTGGGTTTTGTAAAATGGCTATTGCTATTGGTCTTTCTTATTGTCGCTGCTGATATTTTGAGTTGGGAGATTATTTCCACTGAAATTGGAAACCTACTTCGTTACCTTCCTAGATTGTTCAGCGCGCTGGCCTTGATGATGATTGGACTATACGTAGGGAATTTTGTAAAAACTACGGTAAAAAAGCTGTTCGATAGTTTGGAATTTGCAGGATCTAATGTGGTCAGCAACTTACTGTTTTACATTATTGTAATTTTTATTTCCATCACAGCATTGAATCAAGCAGGCATTGATACTACCATAATTACCAACAACATCACCATGATTTTGGGTGCCTTTCTTTTGGCTTTTGCCTTGGGATTGGGATTGGGTTCTCGGGATATCATCACAGATTTACTTCGTTCTTTCTATACCAGAAGAACGTATGCCGTTGGGGATAAGATTGTTATAGGAGAACATTCCGGTACTGTAGAAGCCATAGAAAATAATACTCTTACGCTGGTGACCAAGTCTGGAAAATATGTCATACCCATCAAAGATGTGGCATCTTCCAAAGTGGAAATAAAGGGATAGGGCAAAATGATATAACAAGTCGTTAATAGGGGATGTTACTTCCTTGGAATTTGATTAATTTTGAAACTTTCAACACGCAAAAGATGAGTTCAAAAAAAGGAAAGGTCAGTGAATTGATCCAAGAAAAATTACTGGAAGAGCGAAAAGTGTTTCTGTGGGGAATGGTAGATGATGATTCTGCGAAACATGTGGTCGACCGATTGCTATACTTGGATTTACAAAGTCACGACGAAATTCAATTGATTATCAATAGCCCTGGAGGTTACGTTACCTCCGGCTTTACCATGTACGATACCATTAAGCAAATTAAGAGCCCCGTTTCTACGGTGTGTTCTGGGCTTGCAGCTTCCATGGGTTCCATTTTGCTTTCCGTAGGGGAGAAGGGAAGACGATTTATTCAGCCTCATGCTCGGGTAATGATTCACCAGCCTAGCGGAGGAGCTCAGGGACAGGCGTCCAATATTGAGATCCAAGCGAGGGAAATCATAAAAACCAAAGAAATCGGTGCACGAATTTTAGCAGAGAATTGCGGGCAGGATTTTGAGAAGGTAATGAAAGATTTTGACCGTGACTATTGGATGGATGCAGAAGAGTCCGTGGCATACGGTATAGTAGACGGCATCTTAGAATAAAATTGTTTTTATAAAAGGGAAAAAGTCCTTCGTAGTGTTTACGAAGGACTTTCTGCATATATATGGACGCCGAAGCGGAATATTTATTATATCTACGGCAATAACAATGCCGAAAGATTTTAAGGTTCTGTTAAAATGTTAAAATCTTTCCGGATGCGCTATGATTTCTTTAGCTCTTTCTTTTAGTACCACCATTTCCTTAGGGTCTTTTTTCTTCAAAAGATTGAGCATCATCGACATTCGCTGATTGTTCTCAAAGTATTCTTTCTTTTCATCCAAAAAATTCCAATACAGGGCATTGAAAGGGCATGCTTTATCGCCTATTTTTTCAGTAGACTTGTAATGGCAACCCTTACAATAGTTGCCCATTTTGTTGATGTAGTTGGCACTGCTCACATAGGGTTTTGTTGCTACGATGCCTCCATCGGCAAATTGGCTCATACCACGGGTATTGGTAATCTCTACCCATTCAATGGCATCAATGTATACGCCAAGATACCACCGGTCCACTTCATCAGGATGGGTTTGGGTAAGCAAGGCGTAGTTGCCAATAATCATTAACCGCTGAATGTGGTGCGCATAGGCGTCATCCAGGCTTTGGGTTATCGACTGTTTTAGGCAATTCATTTTGGTTTCACCTGTCCAAAAAAACTCTGGTAAAGGATTGTGATTGTTCAATTCGTTCAAATTGGAATACTCTGGCATTTTCATCCAATATATACCTCGCATATATTCCCGCCAGCCCAGAATTTGACGTACAAAACCTTCTACCTGGGAAATATGTATGTCTGATTGGTTTTCGTAAAAGTATTCCAATACCCGGTCAATCACTTTTTTAGGAGAAAGCATCTTACTGTTCATGGCGAACGACAAGCGCGAATGAAAAAGAAACTTTTCCTCGGTATGGAAAGCATCTTGGTAATCGCCAAAATACTTAAGCAAGTTCTCGCAGAAGTATTCTAAAAGTTCTTCACATTCAGCTTCAGAAGTTGGCCAATTAAAACTTTCAGTGTCAATGTTTCCGAAGGTCTGAATTTCAGCCTCATTTATTTCATCCAAAAGTGAATTCACATTTTTCTCAAAGTTGAGTTCTTTAGGAATAAGAGGAGAACCGTTCCATTTTTTACGATTGCTGTGGTCAAAGTTCCACTTTCCACCATCCGGTTGACCATTTACCATCATGATGTCATGCTTTTTTCGCATCATGCGGTAAAAGCTCTCCATGATCAATTGCTTTTTCCCTTGGAAGAAATCTCGAAGTTCATAACGGCCGGTATAGAAATGCTCTGTGCCGTAGGCTTCGGTCTTAATATCCAGTGATTCGCAGATATCAGAAAGTTGCTTGTCTAAACGGTATTCATCCGGATATTGATGTTCGAATTTCTCAACACCTAGTTCTGTGATATGGTGCTGAATAATTTTCTCCAAATCTTGATGATTTTCGGAATCGTTTATATTCAGGTAAATGACATGATGCCCTTTCTTTTTTAAAGCCTCTGAGAAGTTTCGCATGGCCATAAAAAATCCTACCACTTTTTGAATATGGTGTTTTACGTAGTCAGTCTCTTGACGCATTTCGGCCATCAGGTAAACAACATTATCATCTGTTTGTTTGAACCAACTATGTTGTAGGTTCAATTGGTCACCGAGAACTAGGCGCAATGTTTTCATACTGTTAGAATAAAGTATCCTGTAACCATAGATTTTGAAATTTTCCCTTTGAATCGTACATCTCGGCCTGTCTTTTTATGTTAAATTTTCGGTCTCTTGGGTCGTTGCCCACACCACTGTTGTACATCCAATTACCCCAATTGCTGTGAACATCGTAATCAATAAGCATTGATTCAAAGTAGGCTGCCCCAATACGCCAATCCTGTTCAAGTTCCTTACTCCAAAAACTGGCAACATTTTGTCGTCCTCTATTGCTCATCCAACCTGTTTTAGCCAACTCTTTCATATTGGCATTCACAAAAGGCTCCTTTGTTGTCCCATCCATCCATGATTTCAAATGGCTTTTGTCTGATTTCCATTTATAGGATTTTTGAAGGATTCCACCCAAATGGAAAATACGATTACCGTATTTAAGAGAAACGTATTTGAAATAATCCCGCCATATCAACTCGAAGATGAGCCAATAGGTATCTTGATTTTTTTTGATTTCCTTCTCAAATTTTTTAACCTCCCAATAAGTGGTTCGTGCAGATAAGCTCCCATTGGCCAACCAAGGAGAAAACTTGGAACTGTAGTCCGTTCCAACCAACCCGTTTCTAGTTTTCTTATAGTATGCCAGCTTTTTGGAGTCCCAGAAGTAATATTGTATTCGCTTTAAGGCTTCTTTTTCTCCACCTTTAAATGGAAATGCGCTTTTGGGTTCATCAGCGAAATTTTCAAATCCAAGTTCTTGAAGTGTTGGGATTTTATTCGTGTTTTCTATCAAGTTGTCTTTTGATAGTGTAGAGAGTTTTTCCAATGTTTGTCTTACACTTACTTCTTTTTCACACTTTTTCCTGAATTGTGTAAAGATGTTCGGGATGCTTTGAAAAGATGGATAAGTAAGGTCGTCTGGATGGAACAAAAATTGGTCAAAATGCTCAATGATTTCAATACCATCTGACAATTTGGATTTTACAGCTTGCAGTACTTCAACCTCTTCTGATGTCCATTCTTTTTGCTTATGAATTTGGTGAATACCATGTTTTTTCACCAAATCAGGCAAAATATCTTCAGGTTTTGCATGAAAAACCAATAAACTGATGTTTACCGCTTCAAGATTTTGTTTGAGCTCCCGTATCGTTTCGATGAGAAATTGTGTTCTAAACCGTTCTGTTTTTTTGAATCCATACTTGGTCATTTCAAAAAAGCGTGGGTCAAAAAAGTAGGTAGCTATAACCTTATTGCCTTTGGCTGCTTGCGTGAGACTTTGATTGTCAACCGTACGTAAGTCATTTCCAAACCATACCAATGTGTTCATCTTACTTCAATTTTTTGCAACGTTGACTGCAATATTTTACAGCTTTCCAATTCTTTTCCCATTTTTTTCGCCAGGAAAAAGGCTTGCCACATACAGCACAGATTTTAGTGGGAAGGTTCACTTTCTTGTGCGCCATGCAAAAGAGATTCTAAATTTTCATCCGGTTTGGCGTACGAAAGTCTATCCATTATTTTGGGTTTGGCATAACCATCCAGCCCAACTATGGATATCAAATCAGCTTCATCCAATTTGGCCCAACAATCCTCCAACAAAATGGATTCTTTGATGTAGATGTCTTCAATGGCGCCTACCATTAGAATACATCCATTTTCCTCTATCTCATATTCGTTTACATAGGAACAGGCTATTTGAATTGGGCTTTTGTCCACAAAAGGAGCGGGGAAATCGCCTTGGTAGCTTTCCGTCAGTCCAGTTTTGGTAAACTCGGATTCTCCCTTTTTGTACTTGGCCGAAGTGGCGTGAGCCGTTTTGTATATTTCTTCAGTTATGGCATTTATGGTATATGAAGAAGTAGCTTTAATGTTGTCATACGTATGCCGTTCCACGGTCAAGGGTCTAAGTACAAACCCTAAAAGCGCCGGATTGCTACCCAAATGGATGACCGAATTAAATATGGCCACATTGGTTATACCCTCTTTGGATTGAGAGGCTATGAGATTAGCGGATTTGTACCCAGATATGGTATTGATGAGGTTGGCCTTATGCCTTGAAGGCAAAGTTCTAATTGTTTTTTTTGAGAATTGTATCATATTGTTTAACAAAAATACAAAAAGGATAAACAAGAATAGACAAGTCAGCCAAACATTCTAACAAAGATTTCATACGGGTCAAATTCCTTATTTTAGTAGTTGAAAAATTTCACCTCAAGTCACCTAATGGTACAGACTCCAAAAAACATAGCCATCATCGGTTCAGGATTGGTGGGTTCCCTATTAGCCATTTACTTAAGAAAACACGGACATTCTATTACGGTTTTTGACCGTCGGCCAGATATTCGGACCATTGAATTCTCCGGTCGTTCCATCAATCTGGCTATGAGCAATAGAGGATGGAGGTCGCTAAAGCAAGTAGGGTTGGAAGAAACCATTAAGGAGATTGCCATTCCCATGGATAAGCGTGCTATGCATGTTGTGGACAAGCCTATGTATTTTCAGGCTTATGGTAAAGAGGGGGAGGCAATTTGGTCTATTTCCCGTGGTATTTTGAACCGGAAAATGATTGATTTGGCTGAGAAAGCCGGCACCGTTTTTCAGTTCAATGAAAAAGTATGGGATGTCAATCTACCAGAAGCAAAAATCTACACGGGGGAATCTGAAAAAAGTGAATGGAAGGAGTATGAATTTGACATGATTTTTGGTTGTGATGGTGCTTTTTCTCGAGTACGTCACAAAATGCAACGTAGAAGTAGGTTTGATTATTCCCAGGATTTTATTGATGTGGGCTATAAGGAATTGACCATTCCGCCCAATGCGGATGGTACTCACAAACTGGACAAAAATTCATTTCATATTTGGCCAAGAGGAAAGTTTATGCTTATTGCCTTGCCCAACTTGGATGGGAGTTTTACGTGTACCTTATTTTTACCTTTTGAAGGAAAGGTTTCTTTTGAAAATATCACTACTGAAAAAGATGCCAAACGGTTCTTTAAAACGTATTTTCCCAATGTGCGTAAGGAAATTGAAAATTTGACAGAGGATTTCTTTAAAAACCCAACTAGTGCCATGGTAACGATGAAGTGTTATCCTTGGACGTATTGGAACAAGGTGGCTTTGGTAGGGGATTCGGCCCATGCTATTGTACCTTTTTATGGACAGGGCATGAATGCCGGATTTGAAGATATTTTTGTGTTGAACGAACAGATTGAAAAGTTTGGGGATGACTGGGACTCGATTTTTGAACACTATCAAAAACTGCGAAAACCCAATGCTGATGCTATAGCCGAGTTAAGCTACAGAAACTTTATAGAGATGAGTAGTAAAACTGCTGACCCCAAGTTTCTTTTGCAGAAAAAAATAGAAAAATGGTTTGCAGACAAGCATCCGGATAAGTGGATACCTGTGTATAGTAGAGTTACCTTCTCAGACCGTCCTTATGCCGAGGCACTTCAAATAGGAGATAGGCAAGAGGAAATCATGCAAGAAGTAATGAAAATGTCCGAAATTGAGACCGAATGGACTTCTAAGGAAGTAGAACAAAAAATGTTAGAACTGGTATCTGCTCAATAGCCATTATTACGTCGTATTTCCGCTCGCCGCATGGGCATGGAATCCACTAAATCAAAAATATCCTTTGGGGTTACTACAAACGGTTTTTTTAGTTTTAACCCACCGTCTTTTCCAATTAGCAGTACCCCTCGAAAATCTTGGTCAATTGAGAACGTGGATAAATCTTGAGAATGAGGATGCTTTTGAAGTATGATGATATCTCGGTTTTGCAGTTTTACACTATTTTCCTTTAGGATTTTTAGCTGTTGCTTCACCTCAGATGTATTTGTTTCTTTGCTTACAAGAACAATCAGTCTTTTTTTCCATTGAAAATCTACCAATTGTTGTCCAAAGCAACCAAGAGTAAACAAGAAACATGGTATTATGAACAAAGTTTTCATAGGGTAAAATACTAAAAAAAGCCACTCAAAGAGTGGCTTTTTTGTCCAAAGGAAAAAAGGAATCCTTTATATTTTTGCAAAAAGCTGTTGCATTTTGCCTTGTTCTTCTTCCGCTAGTAAAGGATCTACTAGAATTCTTCCACTATGTTCATCGGTGATGATTTTTTTGCGGGAAGCAATCTCTGCTTGTACCTGAGGAGGAATAGTAAAGAAAGAACCTCCAGAAGCTCCACGTTCAACTGGTACTACTGCCAATCCGTTCTTTACATTATGACGAATACGCTTATAGGCTTGCACCAAACGCTCTTCTATCTTTTCTTCAAACTCTTCAGACTTTTTAAGCAAAGCCTTTTCTTCTTTCTCAGTTTCGGCCAAGATAGCGTCTAGCTCCCCTTTTTTATGTTTTAGGTGATTTTCACGCTCAGTCAGTTTCTCTTTGGTTTCTGAAACAACTTCTTTCTTTTGCTCAATTTGTGCCTTGAATTCCTTGATGTTCTTTTCTGCCAACTGAATTTCCAACTCTTGGAACTCAATTTCCTTGCTCAATGAATTGAATTCACGGCTGTTTCGAACATTCTTTTGTTGCTCAGCATATTTTTTCATCAAGGTTTTGGACTCCTCGATAAGGTTTTTCTTGGCCGCTATTTCAAAATTGATGGTTTCCAAATCGGTTTTCAACTTGTCCATACGTGTTTTAAGGCCCAATACTTCATCTTCCAAATCTTGTACCTCCAAAGGAAGTTCACCTCTAACATTACGTATTTCGTCCACTCTGGAATCAATCAACTGAAGATCATAAAGCGCTCTTAGCTTCTCCTCAACAGTGATGCTTTCATTTTTTTTCGCCATATATTATAAATACTTGATGGGATTTGTTATACTTTCCGATAACGCGACTGCAAAATTAGGAATTTTTTTCGTAAGATAATCAACCAATAAATCTTTTGTAAACTGCTCAGACTCAAAGTGTCCAATATCTGCCAAAACAATCTGGTTTTCGGCTTCAAAGAATTGATGATATTTAAGGTCTGCGGTTAAAAAAATATCAGCTTTCGCTAGTTTTGCAGCGCCAATGGCAAAAGCACCACTTCCACCGAGTACAGCCACTTTTTTAATCTTTTTACCCAATAATTTGGAGTGACGGATGCTAGGAACCCTCATCTTTTGCTTGACTTCTTTTAAAAAGTCCTCTTCTTTTATACTTTCTGCTAAAGTACCCAACATGCCCATCCCCAAGTAGGAATTTGTGTTGTCCATGGAATAGATTTCATAGGCCACTTCTTCATATGGGTGATTTTCCTTTAGCGCCTTTGTTATTGCTTTTTCTTTTTCAAAAGAAAAGACAACATTGACCTGAATCTCTTTTTCAAAATGGGTTTCTCCTACCATTCCCAAAGTGGGATTGGCTCCTTCCTCTGCTTTGAAGCTTCCCAACCCTTCTGAGCTAAAACTGCAATGACTATATTTTCCTATACTACCTGCTCCTGCATGGAACAGAGCATGTTTAAGCGATTCAGCTTCCTTTTGGGGCACATATGTGGTTAATTTTTTTAGGGTTTTGTCTTTAGGAATAAGTATTTCGGGATTTTTAATGCCCAAAACTTCACAAATTTTTCGGTTTACCCCAAACTGGTTATTGTCTAGGGCAGTATGTATGCTGTAAATGGCAATCTGGTTTGTAATTGCTTTTATCACGGCACGTTCTATATAATTAGCACCTGTTAATCGCTTAAGCCCTTTGAATATAATTGGATGAAAACTAACTATGAGGTTATGGCCTCTCTCAATGGCTTCATCCACTACGTTTTCCAAAGTGTCCAGAGTGACCAATATCCCAGTAACTTCGTTCTCGGGGTTTCCAACGAGAAGACCTACATTATCAAAATCTTCTGCATGTGCCAACGGGGCCAACTCTTCCAATATTTGTGCTACATCCTTTACTCTCATAGGAAAAATTAAATATGGCTAAAGATAAAATATTATATTTTCGCTCCATGTGGCGTGTTCTAAGAATCATAGCTTTCCCAGTCTCACTTATTTATGCTCTTGTAGTCTATCTAAGAAACCGATGTTATGATTGGAGATGGTTCTCATCAAAAAAGTACGATGTTCCCACTATTTGCATAGGTAATCTGAGTGTTGGGGGTACGGGTAAAACGCCTATGATTGAATATTTGATAAGACTTTTAAGTCAGAAAAAATTGGCTGTATTGAGTAGAGGGTATAAGCGTAAATCAAAAGGATTTGTTCTAGCTGACTCCAATACCACGGTTACGGAATTGGGTGATGAGCCTTTTCAAATCTATACTAAGTTTCCCGAGGTTCAAGTTGCGGTGGATGCCGATAGGCAAAACGGTATTGAAAAATTGATAGATTCGGTGAATCCAGATTTGATTCTTCTGGATGATGCGTTTCAGCATAGAAAAGTAACCCCTTCTTTTTCCATTCTTCTTACTACTTACGAAAATTTGTATGTGGATGATTGGTATCTGCCAACAGGTGATTTAAGAGATAGTAAAATAGAGTCTCGCAGGGCGAATATCATTATCGTTACCAAATGTCCAAAGGAAATTTCAGAAAGAGAAAGAGAACAAATTGCGAATAAATTAAAGCCTAAAAAACATCAAAGGGTTCTATTTAGTTGGTCTGCCTATTCTGAATCTGCCAAGAATGGTTCCGGACAATCCATGGAATGGAATGAGTTCAAGGATAAATCGGTAGCAGTGGTCACCGGGATTGCATTACCAGAACCTTTTGTTGCCTTTTTAAAATCTAAAGGAATACTATTTGAACATCTGAAATTTGGTGACCATCATTTTTTTACCAAAACTGAGATTGGTTTGTTCAATACCTTTGATGTGGTTCTGACCACTGAAAAAGATTATGTGCGTTTGGAGGGTAAGGTACCCGAGCTTTTTTATGTGGAAATATCCCATCAGTTTTCGCGGCATGATGAAGATTTTCTCAAAAACAGATTAGAGGATATTAACTAAACAACTCCGTCTGTTTTCTTTCTAAAGATATTCTCTCCAATTTTTTGATAGAAAACCTCTGGTTTAAAAGGTTTTGTGACAACATCGTTACAACCGGCTTGGTAAAAACTTTCCAAGCTATCATCCAAAGAAATTGCGGTAAGGGCGATTATGGGAATTTCCATATCAAACTTTCTAATCTGTCTGGTAGCCTCTTCACCACTGATACCAGGCATATGTATATCCATCAAAATAGCATCATACGTATTGGCTTTGGCCAAATCTATGGCCTCATTACCGTTGTTTGCAATATCGCAGCTAATCTCTTTTTTGCTCAACATTTTCTTAGTAATGACTTGATTGATTTTGTTATCCTCCACCACTAGAACATGCAGACCTTTAAAGTTGAACTCTTCCGGACTTAGTTCGAAAGCAATTTCTTCCATGGCATTGGTGTCCAGCATCAGGTTCATTTCAAAAAAGAAGGAACTACCATGCCCCACTTCACTTTCCAAATGAATCTTACTGTCAAACAATCCCAAAAGACTTTTTACAATAGTAAGACCAAGACCAGTGCCTCCATATTCCCTATTGATTTGCACCGAACCTTGTTCGAAGCTATCAAATATGTGCATTTGTTGTTCTTCAGAAATACCAATGCCATTATCCTTAACCTCAAAGTATAAGGTGGCCTGCTCTTCTTCTTTTCTAAGTAGTTTGGCAATGACCTCTACTTTTCCATCTTTGGTGAACTTGAGTGCATTTCCTACCAGATTCATAAAAATCTGGGATAGTTTCAATGGGTCTCCCAATAATTGCTTGGGGATATTGGCATCGTAGTCCAATATTAGTTTTGTATTGTTCTCGTTTGCATTTTGTTGCAGAGAGTCGACCACATCAGCGAGAACTTTTTCCAATTTGAACTCAATGTTCAAAGGTTCTAGTTTATCAGCATCAATCTTATTGATTTGAAGAATATCGTTGATAAAGTTCAATAAATAATCCCCAGAGAATTTTAGTGATTTTAAATGCTCTTTTTGATGTTCTGCTGGATTTTCATCCAAGAGTAGATGTGTAAGACCCGTAACGGCGTACAATGGAGTTCTTAACTCATGGGTCACAGTAGAAAGGAAATTTGTTTTAGCTTCCATAGCTGAAACCGCAGCATCTCTTGCCAGCTCAAGTTCTTTGTTCTTTGTATAGAGCAGATCATTGGTCTTGAGCTTTATCTGGTTATTTCTAAACAGGGATACGGCCAACAATGAAATAATAGTCAAAAAAGCAGAGGTAAGAATCGCTGTAATCTCTGAACGATTCTTAGATTCGCTTAGCTCCTCGTTTTTTGCCGTCAATTTATTGATTTCATTCATTTGATGGTCGAACCGAATTTTATCAGCGGTTTTTGCTTCAAGCTTTACTTTGTCAATATTGAACAGGGAGTCTTTGATTTGCTCTAAATTTTTTCGGTAAAGAAGTGACTTTTCATAATCTGCTGTTTTTTCATAAATATCCGAAAGTAGCTGATTAGAGGCTTTTATTTCTTTGTAATAGCCATACTTTTGGGATAGCTCCAAAGCCGCGCTAGAGTGCATAATGCCATCTTCCAAATCATCTTGTACCCTACTTATTTTTGCTAGTTGTATGTTGGCTTTGGTGGCTAAATAAGGTCTTTCCTTGTCATCAGAATTGACAATTAGAGCATTTAAATTGGTTTTTGCTTCTTCGTATTTTTCAATATTGGAATAGATATACCCTTCCAATAAAAGAATATTATTTCCCAAATTCCTATTGTTGCTAAGTGTTCTGGAATCTTGAAGGAGTTTTAATGCTTGGAAATTGTTTCCTTCATCAAACCGAATACAGGCTTCCAAGTATTTATGGAAGGCATCTCCAAATGGATAGGATAAATCTTTGAGCAGAATACCGGCTCTGTCCCAATAAAAAAGAGCAGTTTCGCGATCATCTTCTTCTAGATATATACGTGAGTATTGATGATAGGTATCAAGCAATAATTTGGCATCTTCGTTGTTTTCAGCTATTTCTGAGGCTTCATTTAAGCTTTCCAGAGCCTTTTCCATTCTATTTTGATGGCGATACTTGAGAAAATCATCAAAAATGGCCTGAACTTGTGTAGTAGAACTTATGTCGTTTTGGGCCATTCCCAGTTGGGTGCATAAGATTATGCACAGCAAAATAAGGATTTTACCGCTTAAGCGATTGTGGGTTGAGCTCAAAATCAAACGTAATTCTTCCTTATAAACAAATCGATTACATCAATTATTCTGGAACAATATCCAGTTTCATTATCGTACCATCCTATTATTTTGACCATTTTGCCAATAACAGAGGTCATCAAAGAATCAAACGTACAAGAATAGCAACTATTGTTTATATCAATAGAAACTATAGGGTCTTCCGTATATTTCAACACGTTTTTTAAATCTTGGCTTGCACGGAGTTCAAAAGCCTGGTTTACCTCTTGTATGGATGTCTCTCGTTTTACGTTGAACGTAATGTCCGTTAACGACCCATTCGGCACAGGTACACGTATACCACAGCCTCCAATAACATCTGACAAATTAGGGAAAATTTTGGTAAGTGCTTTTGCCGCTCCGGTGGTTGTAGGAATTATGGACTGGGAAGCCGCTCGGGAACGTCTCAAATCACGATGAGGTCTATCGTGAAGGCTTTGGTCCGATGTGTATGAGTGAATCGTGGTTATATAAGCTTGGTCAATACCGCAAAGTTCATTGATGACTTTGATCATTGGCGCGGCATTATTGGTAGTGCAGGATGCATTGGAAACAATGTTATCGTTTTGGCCAAGAATTTCTTCATTTACGCCCATCACTATCATTTTGATGGAATCTTCTTGAGGTGGAACGGAGAGTATCACCTTTTTAGCTCCATTTTCAATATGCTTTTGAAGTGCCTCCCTAGTTTTAAACTTACCCGTTGCTTCTATTACTATATCCACATTATAATCGCCCCATGGGATGTCACTGGGATTTTGGTGATTCAATACTTGAACGGAATGGTTATTTACATGAATCTGGTTCCCATCAGATGAAATATCGGCCGTAAAGCTGCCATGAATACTGTCGTACTTCAATAAATGGGCAAGGGTAGGGGCATCAGCAAGGTCGTTGATAACAGAAACTTGGATGTCCTGCCGATTTTCCAAAAGCCGGAAAAGTGTGCGACCAATACGACCAAAACCGTTTATTCCAATGGTAATGCGTTTCATAAAAAAAGAAGGACAAAAAGAGGGTTAGTCAATGTGTTTATGTGCCTTGTAGGATGATCTTACCAAAGCCCCGCTTTCTACATGCCTAAATCCAAGTTCCAGACCAATTTCTTCGTACTTTTTAAACTGTTCGGGTAGTATGAATTCTTTTACAGGCAAATGTTTTTTGGAAGGTTGTAGATACTGTCCAATGGTTACCACATCTACGTCGGCAGCACGTAAGTCCTTCAAGGTTTGTATAACTTCTTCTTCCATTTCTCCCAATCCTAGCATGATACCGGATTTGGTCCTTCTTGCACCGTTTTTCTTTAAATAGTCTAAAACTCCGAGACTTCGGTCATATTTGGCTTGAATCCTAACCTCACGGGTTAGCCTTCTCACAGTTTCCATATTATGCGAGATTACCTCTGGAGCTGCTTCCAAAATTCTATCCAAATGCGTTTCAATACCTTGAAAATCTGGAATTAGGGTCTCTAAGGTTGTATTTGGGTTCATTCGGCGTATGGCCTTAACGGTTTCTGCCCAAATAATAGACCCCATGTCCTTAAGGTCATCACGGTCCACAGAGGTGACTACGGCATGTTTTATACCCATTATTTTGATGGAACGTGCTACTTTTTCTGGTTCTGCCCAGTCAACACTTTCCGGTCTTCCTGTCTTTACACCACAAAAACCACAAGATCGTGTACAGATATTGCCCAGAATCATAAAGGTGGCAGTACCCTCTCCCCAGCACTCACCCATATTGGGGCAACTTCCGGAGGTACAGATGGTGTGTAAATCGTACTTATCAACCAACCCTCTTAACTGGGTATATTTTTTACCCGTTGGGAGTTTGACACGAAGCCATTTGGGTTTTCCTTTGGGGGGCGCAACGCTTTCAATCGTTGTGGTGCTCATATCAACTTTTTTGAATTACAAAGATACGAAACTGAGATAGCATGATAAACTCAGATTGAAGTCTACTTCTTTTTAATGATTTCAGCCAACAATTTCTTGGCTCTCAATAATTTAACTTTGATATTGTTGACCGGTTCGTCGAGTTCTCTAGCTATGTCAGCATAGCTCAATTCGTTAAAGTATCTAAGGTTGATTACTTTTTGGTAATGGGGTTTTAGTTTTTTGATGTCCTGAAGCAGAGTGGCCAAATTTTGTTCTGTGATCAATTGGTCTTCTACTGTAGGAGTTTCATCTAGAACCCTTTGGACTGCATCCCCATGAGTGTCCATTTCTTCCAAAAGATTCTTTTTTCTTTTCCGGATTAAATCAACATGTAGATTTTTGGAAATAGTAATCAACCACGTACGAAATTCGAAGTCTTCGTTATAGGTTTCAATTTTATCAAAAGCATTGGAAAAAGTGCGTATGGTAATGTCTTCAGCGTCATTTTCGTTTTTGGTCCTTAACAACTGAAAACCATATACGTCGTTCCAAAAAGTATCCAAAAGAAAACTAAAGGCTATCTGATTTCCCTTTTTTGCCTTTTGGATGTTTTCCTTAATGGAATCGATTTTGTTCAAAGTGTGTATTTGCTACAAATGAGCCTTTTAGGTGGTGTTTACACCTCTACTACGGAATCTTTCTTGCAATCCTGCTCACTGGGAAGTTTACCACAATAACCGCAGGCTTCTCCTTCCTTGTTAAGAAACGGGCTTTGGCTAGCACAGGTCCCTGCAAACTTTCCATCTTTTTTAGACCATATTTTGATAGTTATTCCTGCGAGTGCTATCCCAAGAAGACCTATTGTAAGAAATACTAATTCCATAGTCGAAATTTTAAGCAAAATTACGAAATACAGAACTATTTAGAATGCTGTTTAAGGGAACTTTAGAAAAGTTTGCTTAATACATGATGTTCGCCACTATATTTTCTACGGAAGGGGTGGTGTTTCCTCCTTCAGGCTCAATAGTTATATAGCCTATGGCATTATCGCCATAAGGAATGGCAAAGAGTTTGTCCTTGTCATCAAGATTTTTGATCACACCAAGGTTTACAAGCTCGCCATTTACTTCGGCCCACATCTGAAAACATTTGTTTTCAGGAAGTTGAGGTACATTACTGACGTTTATATATGAAAGCTTTTTTACAGGATTGATGTATGCAACAGCTTTAAGTTCTTTCCCTTCTTTTTTTCCTTTAACAGAATATTTTTTGGTATCCGGATTGTTAAGAACAATAAATTGGTTGCGCACGTCTTCCAATTGATTCTTCATATTCTCTTCCAGATACTTAATCTTATTGTTGACCAATGTATTTTCCTGTTGTAGGCTTTTATTTTGGTTCCAGAAAAATAAAGAAGACCCTGCAAAGACCAAAATAGCAACGCTGGCAGCTACTGCATATCTCAATAAACGAATATTGGAAGACTTTTGTTTTTTGGCACTATGAAGGATTATTTCCTTAAGCCCCTCTGGAGTTTTGCGCGAATAAAGCTTAGCATAAGCCTCTAAGTTATCCTGAAGTTCATTGTAAGTATTACGAACTTCTGGATACATGGCAATGTAACGTTCTGCTTGGGAAGACTCCTCTTTGGTGGCATCACCTATGAGATACTTTTCCAAAACATCTGACTCTAAGAATGATAGTATTTTTTCTTTCATGGCAAAACATTTAATAAAAGGAGTAGTATTGTCGGTACTTTATACAATTTACCAAGTTCACGTAATCCTATTTTTAGTCGAGATTTTATGGTTCCCAAAGGGATATCCAGTTCTTCACTAGCTTCTTGTTGGGTCATTCCCTCAAAAAATAGAGCTTCTAGAACTATTTGATATTTAGGCTCAATTTTTTCGAGATTATCCTGCATGTCCAAGACATCAGGCCTAATACCTTCCACTCCAACATTATATACGTCCGAAACATCGATTTGGACTTCCTTGTCCATTTTATTATTAATACTTCTCAGTTTATCAATTGAGGTATTCCTTGTGATTCGAAAAAGCCATGTAAAAAGCTTGGCTTTAGAAGCATCATAGGTATCTGCCTTTTTCCAAATCTTAATAAAGCTTTCCTGCAAAATGTCTTGGGCTAAGTCGTCGTCTTTCACCACTTTGTAGGCGACACCATAGAGCGTGTCTCCATAATGTTCATATAATAATGATATAGCCTTGTCATCTTTTTCAGCTAGAAGACTAACAATATGTTTTTCGATTAGTGAACTCATATGAGGTTGCTAAAGTAAAATTTATTGAGGGCGAAATCTAAAAATACGTTTTAGTCCGTATATAAAACAACGCTAAAATATAAAAAGCAATATAGTTAGGCGTTTACTTTGAAGATACAGTGCATTATAGCACATATTATATTAAGTTTTTGGTTAGTTTGGTTTGGTATAACCCCTGTAATTCATAGCAATGCAGGGGTTATCTTATTATGTTCACTTCTGGTGTTATTTCTATATTGAATTTTTTCTTGACCGTTTTTTGAATGTCCGTGGCCAAATCCATAATATCCTGTCCGCTAGCATTTCCATAATTTACGAGTACTAGAGCCTGCTTTTTATGTACTCCGGCATCACCAACTCGTTTTCCTTTAAAACCACATTGTTCAATAAGCCATCCTGCAGGTATCTTGATCTCAGACTTCGAAATCTGATACGAGGGAACCTCTGGATATGTTTTTTTTAATTTTTCAAAGACTTTTCCGGACACAATTGGATTTTTAAAAAAACTACCGCTGTTACCAATCTCATTAGGATCAGGTAGTTTACTTCTTCGAATAGCAATAACAGCCTTAGAAACATCATGGATAGTAGGATATACTATTCCTTGTTTTTTTAACTCATTCTCAATAGCACCATAATTCGTGTTGAGTTGATGATTTTCCTTGGTCAGCCGAAGGTTTACAGAGGTTATGATAAATTTTCCCTTCGCTTTGTTCTTGAAAATTGAATCCCGATAACCAAATTGACAGCTGTCTTGGTCAAATTCAACTAATTCACCTGTCGCTATTTCCATAGCCGTACAACTTTCAAAGACATCTTTTAACTCAATCCCATAGGCGCCAATATTCTGTATTGGAGCCGTACCTGTGTTACCCGGAATTAATGAAAGATTCTCTAGACCTCCGTATCCATTGTCCAAACTCCAAAGTACAAGATTATGCCAGTTTTCGCCCGCCATAACTTTGAGTACTACCTCTGAATCTGATTCTTCCTCAATTGAAATTCCTTTTAGATTGATGTGAATGACAAGTGCATCAATATCTTGGGTTAACAAGACATTACTGCCACCACTAAGGATAAATTTTTTGGGATATGCTTTTAGTTCAAGAACTTTCTGAAGCTGAAGTAAGCTAGAGATTGCAACAAAGAATCTAGCCGTAACATCTATACCAAATGTATTGTACTCCTTGAGTGATATATTTTCCTGAATCTTCACTTATTTGAATACTTTTTCAAGGCTTCTTTTAAGATTAAAACTGCCTTTACGAGCTGTTCTTTTTCTAGAACATATGCAATTCGAATTTGATTTTTACCAAGTCCTTCCGTTGCATAAAATCCGGCGGCTGGTGCTACCATTATCGTTTTTCCATCCATTTCAAAACTTTCCAAAATCCATTGGGCAAAATCATCAGCATCAGTAATTGGAAGTTCAGCAACACAGTAAAAAGCACCTTTTGGTATAGCCACTTTTACCCCTTCTATTTTTTGAAGCTCCGAAACTAAAATATTTCGCCTTTCTACGTATTCCTCAATGACATTGTCAAAATACTCTTGAGGCGTATCCAATGCCGCCTCGCTGGCAATTTGTGCAAAAGTAGGAGGTGATAATCTAGCTTGGGCAAACTTTAGGGCACTATCCATTACGGCTTTGTTCTTGGAAACTAGACAACCAATTCGGGCGCCACACATACTATATCGTTTGGATACCGAATCGACAACTATGGCATGCTCCTCCATATCTGGCAATTGAAGAATGGAATAGTGCTTTGTACCATCATAAGTAAATTCACGATACACCTCATCAGCAACCAGAAAAAGGTTATGTTTTTTTACCAATTGCGCCAATTGTTGAATTTCTTCTTGGGTATAAAGGTACCCTGTTGGGTTTCCAGGGTTGCAAATTAGAATGGCTTTGGTTTTTGAAGTGATACGTTTTTCAAATTCATCAATAGGAGGCAGAGAAAAGTTGTTTTCCAGTTTAGAGACTATGGGAACTACCTTTACTCCAGATGCTGTGGCAAATCCATTATAATTTGCATAAAAAGGTTCTGGGATAATAATTTCGTCCTCCGGGTCCATTATGGTGCCCATGGCAAAGGATAAAGCCTCTGACCCACCTGTGGTTACAATAATGTCCTCATGTGAAACCGAAATTTCATTTCTTTTGTAGTAGTTGGCAATCTTTTTTCGATACGTTTCCGAACCTTCGGTCATGCTGTAGGCCAATACTTCAATAGTATTGTTCTTTATGGCATCCAATGCTACTTGGGGAGTTTTAATATCAGGTTGTCCTATATTTAGGTGGATAACATGAGTTCCTCGTTTTTTTGCCAATTCGGCATAAGGAACCAACTTACGAATGGGTGAAGCGGGCATCTTTTTACCCTTTTCGGAAATCGTGGGCATTTGAAAAATTTTAGACAAAAATGGTGAAACCATGCCATGGAAACAACCAAATCTCCAAATATTTAAGCGGTTATAGTAATGTTAAATTAAAGTTATAATTACACGTTTTTTCCTATTTTTAAGAGAGATAATGTTTTAGAAGTAAACAATTTGAAACGGTTTATACCTTTTTTTGCCATTCTTTTTAGCTGTCTTCCGTTATGGATTTCTGCACAGGGATTCAAGTTGCCTGCCGAACAGAAAGTTCAGAAGATTAGATTTGAATTGGTTAATAATTTAATGTTGATTCCTATTGAAATCAATGGTTCGGACTTGACTTTTGTACTGGACTCTGGGGTTAGTAAGCCCATTCTTTTCAATTTGGCGGAGCAAGATTCTGTACAGATAAATAATGTTTCTGAAGTCACTATTCGAGGATTAGGGGATGGAGAACCTCTAAAAGCTCTAAGTTCCAAGGGAAATGCATTTAAACTTGGAAAAGCTAAGAACTACAACCAGGACATGTATGTGGTTTTAGACAAAGGGATTAATTTTTCTACATCATTGGGAGTACCTGTTCATGGAATCATGGGATATGACTTGTTTCGGGATTTTATTGTGGAAATCAATTATTCGGCCAAGAATATCAAACTACACAATCCTGAGTTGTATGAAGAAAAGTTAGACAAAAGGGCTCAAATATTACCGTTGACCGTAGAATCCAGAAAAGCCTACGTGCAAGCCACGGTTCTTTCAGAGGATTCTTCCGATATACCTGTAAAACTCCTGGTGGATACGGGTAGTAGTGATGCGCTTTGGCTTTTTCACCGCCCCGAAAAAGGCTTGGAAGTACCCGAGAAGCATTATGAAGACTATTTGGGTAGAGGACTTAGTGGTGATATTTTTGGAAAACGCTCTAAGGTCAATGGTATCCGTATTGGAGATTTTGAGTTAAGAGATGCCAAAGCGGCTTTTCCATATCGAGAATCTATTGGGTTTTTAAAGAATTTTGGAGACCGTAGTGGAAGTTTAGGCGGTGAAATCCTGAGAAGGTTTAATATGGTTTTTGATTACTCTCGGGGTACATTGAAACTCAAGAAAAACGGAAACTTCAAGGCACCTTTCCAGTATAATCTTGCAGGTATCGAATTGCAGCATAACGGGTTGCGATACATTGCAGAAAGTATAGCCAACGCAAATGGTGTTGTTCAACAAAAGAGTGGTTCGTTTGGTAATGTTCAGATATTATTGGAAAACAAAACGCGCCTCAGTTTGGTTCCCGAAATTGTGGTTTCTTCTATTAGAGTTGGAAGTCCTGCTGAGGAGGCCGGCCTTAAAGAAGGCGATGTTATACTAGCAGTGAATGGTAAAAAAATCCATAAGTACAAGCTTCAGGAGATATTAAAAATGCTCAATGAAAAGGAAGGAAAACGCATTCGAGTACTTATTGAACGCTATAATAGAGACTTGCTCTTCACCTTTGTATTGAAAAAAGTATTCTAAATAAAAAAGCCTCCGGTTTCGGAGGCTTTTCTTTCTTTTGATAGAATTTTTCTATTTCGCACCTTCCGCTTTAACGTTCCCTTTTATTTTAAGAACCTTAGTGGGTGTATCTGCGTTGGAAGTAACGGTAATGGCTTTTCTGATGGGCCCTACACGCTTTGTATCATACTTTACTTGGATTTCACCAGTTTTACCAGGCATAATCGGGTCTTCTGGTTTTTTTGGAATGGTACATCCGCAGCTGGACTTAACATCACTTATTACCAAAGGAGCTGTTCCTGTATTGGTAAATTCAAAAACTCGAATACCATCGCTACCTTTTGCGATTTCACCATAATCGATAGTCTCGCTCTTAAACTCGATTTTAGCAGTTGTATCCTGAGCATAAATGCTTAAGGACAACAACCCTACAAATAACATGAGTACAGTTTTTTTCATCATTTCTAGTTTTGGGTGAATTTCAAATGTAAATGTTTTCTACCTGCATCCAAAATTCTTTTGTTATGTTATAACGTTACTTATTTTTGTTTCGTATTTCCGGATGGGCTTTCAGCCGAAGTATAGCACAAATTTAATAATGCGACTCCTTCCAAACCTCTATCCGGGGCAAATAAGACAAAAATTATACCGAAAAATGGAGATTCCTTCAAAATATGAACCTCAAAAGGTTGAGGAGCACTGGTATCAATACTGGATGAAGCACGACTTTTTTAGCTCAACACCAGACGAAAGAGAACCATATACCATTGTAATTCCTCCCCCAAACGTTACTGGAGTATTGCACATGGGGCATATGCTCAATAATACAATTCAAGATGTGCTTATTCGTAGAGCACGACTCATGGGAAAGAATGCCTGCTGGGTCCCTGGAGCAGATCATGCTGCAATAGCGACCGAAGCCAAGGTAGTTGCCAAATTAAAGGCGGAGGGTATAGAAAAATCCGATTTAACCCGTGAACAGTTTTTAGAGCATGTTTGGGCATGGACCGACCAATATGGAGGAGTGATATTTGAACAACTTAAAAAGTTGGGCTGCTCATTGGATTGGAAACGCAAAAAATTCACTATGGATGACGATATGTCAGCCTCTGTGATAAAAGTTTTTGTGGATTTATATGAAAAAGGCCTCATTTACAGAGGATATCGAATGGTAAATTGGGATCCAGAGGCCAAAACCACACTTTCTGATGAAGAGGTAATCTACGAAGAACGGCAAGGACTATTGTATTATTTATCCTATGCCATTGAAGGTTCTGATGAAAAAGTAACCATTGCAACCACTAGGCCTGAAACGATTTTGGGAGATACTGCCATCTGTATCAATCCCAACGATGAAAGATACGCTCATTTGCGAGGGAAAAAGGCCATCGTGCCCATTTGTAACAGAATAATACCCATTATTGAAGATGAGTATGTTGATATTGAGTTTGGTACAGGATGCCTAAAAGTAACTCCTGCCCACGATGAAAACGATAAAAACCTTGGGGATAAGCACAACTTGGAGGTTGTTGATATCTTTAATGAAGATGCGACACTAAATTCGTATGGACTTCATTACAAGGGCAAAGACCGTTTTATAGTGCGGAAAGAAATTACCAAAGAGCTTGAAGAAAACGGATTTTTAATAAAGACCGAGCAACATACCAATAAAGTGGGTACTTCGGAGCGGACCAAGGCAGTAATTGAACCTCGGTTGTCTGACCAATGGTTCCTGAAAATGGAAGGTTTGGCCAAACCAGCCCTTGAAGGGGTATTGAAGACAGGTGATGTGAAACTGCACCCTAAAAAATTCGAGAATACCTACCGCCACTGGATGGAGAATATCCGAGATTGGAATATTTCCAGACAATTGTGGTGGGGCCAGCAAATACCAGCCTATTATTATGGGGATGGCAAGGAAGATTTCGTTGTAGCCGAAACAAAGGAAGCAGCTTTGGAAAAAGCCAAATCCAAGAATCCAAATATCCAAGAATCAGACTTAAAACAGGACCCAGATGCTCTGGACACTTGGTTTTCTTCTTGGCTTTGGCCCATAAGCGTTTTTGGAGGAATTTTGGATCCCGATAACGAAGAGGTTAACTATTACTATCCAACCAGTGATTTAATAACCGCCCCAGATATCTTGTTTTTCTGGGTAGCGCGAATGATTATCTCGGGATATGAATATCGTGGCAAAAGGCCCTTTGAAAACGTGTACCTTACAGGTTTGGTAAGGGATAAACAGCGACGAAAAATGTCGAAATCCCTGGGTAATTCTCCGGATGCCCTTAAACTCATGGGCGATTTTGGTGCCGATGGGGTCCGTGTGGGCTTATTGCTGAGTTCTCCTGCGGGTAATGATTTGTTGTTTGACGAAGCCTTGTGTCAGCAAGGGAAAAACTTTGCCAATAAAATCTGGAATGCATTCCGTTTGATAAAGGGATGGGAAGTGGTTGATATGGAACAACCCAAATCGGCCAAAGTTGGAATTGATTGGTATGCGGCTAAATTTAACCAGACCTTGGCAGAGGTAGATGACCATTTTTCCAAATACCGAATTTCGGATGCACTCATGGCCATCTACAAATTGGTGTGGGACGATTTTTGTTCATGGTTGCTGGAAATCGTTAAGCCTGCGTATCAGAAACCGATTGATAAAACAACGTATGATGCAGTGATTCATTGGTTTGAAGAAAATTTAAAATTACTTCATCCCTTTATGCCTTTTTTAACGGAAGAAGTATGGCAGCATATTGCAGAGCGAACACCACAGGAAGCATTGATTGTTTCCAATTGGCCTAAAGTAGGTCCGCAAAAAACGGAACTGATTGAGGACTTTGGTTTTGCTTCTGAAGTCATTTCTGGTATTAGAACCATTCGTAAAGAAAAAAATATCCCACAGAAGGAAAGTTTAGAACTTTCCATTTTGAACAGCGAAGGAATTGGAAATACCATGGATGCCATTATTTTGAAACTGGGCAATATTTCAGCGATGGAATTTGTTGATTCTGGTTTGGATGGAGCTCTTAGTTTTAGAGTAAAAAGCAACGAATATTTTATTCCAATTGGAGGTTCCATTGATGTTGAAGCTGAAATCAAAAAAATTACCGAGGAATTGAGTTACACAAAAGGCTTTTTACAGTCCGTACAGAAAAAGTTGAGCAATGAACGCTTTGTGAACAATGCCCCCGAAAAAGTAGTGGCTGTTGAACGGAAGAAAGCCGCCGATGCCGAAGCTAAAATTGAAACCTTGGAAAAAAGTTTGGCAAGTTTGGGATAAAGTAAACCAACGTGTATTCACGTAATAAAAAACCACGCCAATGAAGAAAATCGACAGAAGAAGTTTTGTTAAAAAAACTACACTCTCAACGGCAGCCATTGGGGCTTGGTCTATTATTCCAGAATACGTTAGAGCTTCTGAAAGTAGGCCCGTTCAATCCAAATATATGGGAGGTTTTGCCGCCCCAAAATTGGAAAAGGTCAGGGCCGCATTTATTGGAGTGGGAGCAAGAGGAGGTACCCACGTCAAGTTTTTTGCATCCTTACCAGGTACCGAAGTCGTGGCTATTTGCGATGTTTATGAAGATTTGGTGAAAGAAAAAACCTCATGGGTTGAAGAGGTTACAGATAAAAAAACAGCAAACAAAGTTGCACAGTATTGGGGTGACGAAGACAAATGGCGGTTAATGCTCAAAGAAGTGCGACCAGATGTAGTCTTTATTGCTACCAATTGGTCTAACCATGCCCCTATGGCCATAGAAGCTATGAAACAAGGTGCCCATGCCCTTGTTGAAGTTCCAATTGCAGTAACCCTGACTGAAATGTGGGACATTGTGGATACCGCAGAGCGCACCCAAAAACACTGCATGATGTTGGAAAATGTCAATTATGGTCGGGAAGAACTCATGTTTTTGAATATGTGTAGACAAGGGGTAATTGGTGAGATTCTTCATGGTGAAGCAGCTTATATTCACGAATTGCGATGGCAAATGGCTGAGGAACAAAGGGGAACGGGTTCGTGGCGAACACATCACTACGCCAAAAGAAATGGAAATCTCTATCCCACACATGGTTTAGGGCCAGTAGCACAGTACATGAATTTGGGGCGTACGGATGATACTTTTGGAAGTATAGTTTCCTTCTCAACACCATCCATAGGAAGAAAAGCTTATGCCGAAAAGAATTATCCAAAAGACCATAAATGGAATAAACTGGAGTATAAAGGAGGGGATTTGAATACTTCCATCATCAAGACCCATTTGGGAAGAACCATCATGGTGCAATGGGACGAAACCAGCCCCAGACCTTATAGCCGATTGAATCTAATTCAAGGGACAAAAGGAGCTTTGGCCGATTTTCCAACTCGAATAGCTTTGGAGGGTGGAGTGGAAGGTATTACAAAAGACCATCATACATGGGTAGAAGGAGATGAATTGGATGCTATTTATGAAAAATATGACCATCCACTCTACAAACGACTGAATAATGCCACAAAAAATAGTGGCCATGGTGGGATGGATGGTATAATGGTGTATCGGATCGTGGAATGTCTTCAAAAAGGACTTCCTTTAGACCAAAATGTATACGAAGGCTGTTTTTGGAGTGCCGTGGCCCCTTTGAGTGAGCGTTCTGTCGCCAGTGGTGGAACTTCTCAACCTTTTCCAGATTTCACCCGTGGAGAATGGATAAATACTAATCCTTTAGGTATCGTTACATAATCATTTTCTGATACTCCATGATTAACATTGCTGTACCTGCCCGAATCTGTTTTTATGGCGACCATCAAGACTATTTGGGACTGCCAGTAATTGCCGGAGCTATTGATAGATATATAAATATATCGGCAGTTCCGGATAACTCAAATCGCCTTGAAATTCGGCTAAAAGATATAGGGGAACACCGTACTATTGATTTAAATGATTCATTGGAAAATGTTGAACAAGGAGACTATTTTCTGTCAGCCATTGCAGTCCTTAAAAAATACGGATTACATCTAAATCAAGGATATACTATCGAAATTCATGGAAACATTCCCGTAAACGCAGGTTTGTCCAGTTCATCCGCTCTAACTGTAGCTTGGATTCGCTTTTTGCTTGCTAGTCAGGAATTTCAAAAAGAATGGAGCAACAAACAAGTAGGCCATTGGGCCTATGAAGCAGAGGTACTCTATTTTAATCAGCCTGGAGGACTAATGGACCAGTATACCATTGCTCAAGGGGGACTTATTTTCATTGATACAGAAAAAGGGGAGAGCACAAAGTTAAATTCAAATCTGGGCACATTGGTAGTAGCCGAGTCGGGATTATCTAAAAAGACCTTGACTGTCTTGAAAAATGGACGGATATATGCTCAAAATGCCATTAAAGCTGTAAAAACACAATATCCTAATTTTAATATCAAGGATGCTGAGGAAAAAGATTATGAAAAATATAAATATTGCGTTCCAAAAGAATATTTAGCCCATTGGTATGCAGCAATTCATAACTATCAGATAACTAAGGATGCCAAAAAAGAACTTTTAAAGGAAAACCCTAACCCAATTTTGCTAGGGGAATTAATGAATGAGCATCAAATGATATTGCAGAATCAAATCCAAAATACACCTGAACCTATGATGGGTATGATGGATGCTGCAAGAAAAGCAGGAGCTTTGGGAACCAAGATTATTGGCTCTGGAGGAGGGGGGTGTATGGTGGCCTTGGCAACCGAAGAAACCAAGAAGGATGTTATTGAGGCCTTTTTAAGTCAAGGGGCAAAAGATGCCTATGAGGTAAATCTAACCCAAGTATAAATGAATAACGATAACTTGGTCATTATGGTAGGCGGTGCTTCATCTCGAATGAAAAAAAGTCTAGAGACCGTTAATTTGGATGATGCTACAAAAAATGCAGCACTACAACTCCACAAAAGCCTTATTCCTCTTGGCGAATTAAGGAAGCCTTTGCTTTACTATTTGATTAAGAATGCAGCTAAAGCGGGGTATACAAAAGTGTATTTGATTACTTCCAAAGAAAACAAAGGGTTTAAAAATGTTATCGGCAATAAGGATAGTAATAACGAGTATCTGGGTGTTTCAGTGAATTTTGCCATCCAACATATTTCAGTAGGTTTTGAGAAACCTTTGGGTACCGCTGATGCGCTTGAGCAATGTCTTGACCAATATCCAGAATTAAAGAATACCTATTTTACGGTGTGTAATGGGGATAATTTGTATTCCAGTGGTGCTTTGATGGATTTGCGAAAAGAAAGGGATGAGCCCAATGCGCTAATTAGCTACGCAAGCTCTGGACTTCAATTTTCAGAAGAACGTTTAGCCAAATTTGCTTTGATGAACATTACCTCAGAAGGGTATTTAAAGGGTATCGTTGAAAAGCCTGAAACCTCTAAAATGGGCGAATACCGGGATAGATTGGGCGAGTTACGTGTCAGCATGAACATTTTTAGCTTTTCTGGCAAAGACATCTATCCTTATCTAAAAAACTGTCCCATTCATCCAGTTCGTAACGAAAAAGAACTACCTGAAGCAGTTCGGAACATGGTTACCGATAATCCAAAAAGTATGCGCTGTTATCCTCGGTCAGAGCGTATCCCGGATTTGACCAATGCAGAAGATATCGGTCGTTTTAAAGTTGAATAATGGTTTTTCAGAATGCAAAAAGAAAGTTGTTATCTTTAGGAGTGACTCTAGCAAAACCGTATCCGTAACTTCCAAACACTACATCATGAAAAAGCTCAAAAAAGAAGATATTAAACAAGAGGTCTTTGATTTATACGATGATTACGCCCATAATAAATTACAACGACGTGAGTTTATGGAAAAACTCTCCTTATACGCAGTTGGGGGAATCACATTACCATCGTTGATGAGTTTTCTGATGCCCAATTATTCGGATACTTTGTTGGTAAACCCAAAGGATCCCAAATTAAATTCGGATTATGTTACTTACGACTCTCCTAAAGGAGGCGGTCCAATCAAAGGGTTGCTGTCCATGCCAAAAGACACCAAAAACAAACTGGGAGGAATTGTTATCGTGCATGAAAATAGAGGATTGAATCCTTACATTGAAGATACTGCACGAAGAGCTGCTCTGGATGGGTTCATTACCTTGGCACCAGATGCCCTTTCACCCTTGGGAGGATATCCTGGGAACGATGATGAGGGTAGAACTATGCAGCGCCAACGCGATAGAGGAGAAATGTTGGAAGATTTTATCGCAGCTTATGACTACTTAATGAATCATGATTTGTGCAATGGAAAAGTAGGCGTGGTAGGTTTTTGTTTTGGAGGATGGATTTCAAACATGATGGCTGTGCGTTTACCTGAATTGGCTGCAGCTGTTCCTTTTTATGGAAGACAACCGCAAACGGATATTGATAAGATAAATGCGCCTTTAATGTTGCAGTATGCAGGTCTGGATACTCGAGTGAATGAAGGATGGCCAGAGTATGAGAAAGAACTAAAACGACTTAGTAAGGATTACGTTGCCTATATGTATCCTGATGTAAACCATGGTTTTCATAACAAAAGTACTCCAAGATATGATAAACCTGCTGCAGAACTTGCTTGGCAACGTACTATGGATTTTTTCAAAGAAAAACTGCGCTGATAAATCAAAACACAGGTTTTGAAGAAGTTCGCATATCAATTCAGATAGGCTCTTGGTTAAGTCTACCTTTAAATTTAGCTGGTTTTTTATATATTTAGTTGTATGGAAACCTACGCCACGGCACTTTTATATGCGATACCTTTTTTTGTAGGATTGGTTCTCGTTGAAATCCTTTATGGGCACTTCGTAAAGAGGCAAATGCACAATGTAATGGATACCGTGAGCAGTTTGAGCTCAGGACTTACCAATATTGTTAAAGATTCCCTTGGTATAGGTGTAATTATAGTTAGCTATCCATTTTTGTTGGAACATTTGGCCTTGATGGAAATTAAAGAAACATGGCTGGTCTGGATTATAGCCTTTATCACCTTGGATTTTGCGGGATACTGGAACCATAGGCTGAGTCATCAGATTAATTTTTTTTGGAACCAGCATGTTATTCACCATAGTAGTGAAGAATTCAATCTGGCCTGTGCGTTGCGCCAATCCATATCTAACCTGTTGGGATACTTTCCACTTTTGCTTATTCCCGCGGCTCTTTTGGGGGTACCGCACAAAGTAATAGCCATTTTGGCACCCATCCATCTCTTTGCCCAGTTTTGGTACCATACCCGGCATATTGGTAAATTAGGTTGGTTGGAGTACCTTATCATAACCCCTTCACAACATCGTGTACACCATGCTATAAATCCGGAGTACATTGACAAGAATTTGGGACAGATTTTTAGTGTTTGGGACAGAATGTTTGGAACTTTCCAGGAGGAATTGGATGATGTTCCACCACAATATGGAGTTTTAAAACCGGCTAACACCTGGAACCCAATCCATATCAATTTTCAGCATATATGGAGGTTGGTGCAAGATGCATGGCGTACAAACAACTATTGGGACAAGTTAAGAATATGGTTCATGCCCACTGGTTGGAGGCCATCTGACGTTAACAATAAATATCCAGTAGCTATCATTGAAGACGTCTACAACTTCAAAAAGTACAGAACTGATGCTTCTTTGGTTTTTAAGGGATATGTTATTTTTCAACTACTGGCTACCACTGCAATGATGATGTTTATGTTCTACAACTATTCCAATATTGGATTCACTGGTCTTCTATGGTTTGGAGCCTATGTTTTTGTGGGCATTTACGGATATACAACCCTAATGGACCGAGTTTCCTATGCGGTATGGATTGAAGTATTTCGGGGTATAGCGGGGCTCGTACTGATTCTTTTGACTGGCGATTGGTTTGGGATGAATGCTTATTTTGGTTTTGGTTCTTATATGATGGCACTATATTTTACCATTACCATTTTTGGAGGGATTTACTTCACTTATCAAGAAAAGGATATGGCAGTGGATGGGATAGAATTAAACTGACTTTACCGAAAACCCTTAATTGTCTTTCTTATCCTTGAGACGGAGCTTATCTGTTAAAGCAATGTAGTTTTTCATGGCTTCTTCCATGCTGATGTTTTGAGCCTGTATCAATGCATTTGCTTTAAAGGCATTGATTAGTGGAGTTTTGCTCCCAGGGTGGTTGAAGTTCTTATTTGCTATTTTGTAATAGGCATATAGTTTAAGGAGGGTGTCAGCAGGTAGTGGCTTGGTGTAGGAGTTAAGGTAAGCCACAGCCTCATCAAATTTTTTATGTAAGCTATCATCACTCATCTTTCTTTCTGAAAGCTGCAATACAGGTTTTGGCACCTACTACTTTTTGATTGATTGTCACTGCTATATCACAGTCCAAAGGCAACAATAAGTCTACTCTAGAGCCAAACTTAATGAATCCGGCATCTTGTCCTTGGGTCACTTGCTCTCCTTCTTCCGCATAGTTGACAATTCTCCGCGCCAATGCTCCCGCAATTTGGCGATACCCAATTTCACCGAACTTCGGTGTGTGCATAATCACGGTGGTTCTTTCATTTTCCGTGCTTGATTTTGGATGCCAAGCTACAAGGTATTTGCCGGGGTGGTATTTGGAATAAGTGATGGTTCCGCTGGCAGCATAACGTGTAACATGGACATTCAACGGCGACATGAAAATAGAAACCTGTCTTCTCTGTTCTTTAAAATATTCAGATTCATATACTTCCTCAATGGCAACCACTTTTCCATCTACTGGAGCTAAAATCTCATCAAAATCTGGAGTAACAGACCTTCTGGGGTTCCTGAAAAATTGAAGGACAAGAATTAGAAAAACCAGTGCCAATGATTGAATTCCGATTCTTAACCATTCAATATCCACATAATAGTGGGATAAAAGGATTAAGGCTACTGCTATAAAAAATGTTGTAATAATTATTTTCTGCCCCTCTCTATGAAACATAGGAAAAAATGTTTAGTGTCAAATATGCAAATGGAGCGGCAAATATAAGACTGTCCAAACGATCCCAAATACCTCCATGGCCAGGTAAAATGGCACCACTGTCCTTCACCTTTGCCAAGCGTTTAAACTTAGATTCCAATAAGTCGCCCAGATTACCGGCTATCACCAAAATAATAGCCAAAAGTATCCATTGGATTAGGGTTATGCTGGTTTCGTAACCAGCCATTATATATGCTGCTATACATGCAAAAATAAGACCTCCCAGTGAACCTTCAACAGTTTTTTTTGGAGAAACTGATGGATATAATTTTGTTCGACCTATGGATTTGCCCACCAAATAAGCAAATGTGTCGTTGACCCAGATTAGAATAAAGAGACCCATAATTAAAAATTTGGCGAATCCATTCTCCTTGTACGGAATCATGGTCAAAAAAATACATCCACCTCCAATATACAATACGGCAATACCAAACTTTTGGACCTTAGTAAACCTAGTTTTTTTCTTGGAAAAAAGAAATGCCATTAAACTTAGATTTGTAATCAAGGTGGAAATCAGTAAAATGGTGATAGGTAAGGGGTGCTGGGTAATGTAAATGAAGACCCACCAGATTGCCAAGTAGGCAATGAAAATGTGGTATCCTTTTATTCGTACAATCCTTTTAAATTCGTATAAACAGCCTAGGCCGAATACCATGAAAAGAAAATCAAAAGCGTCAGAACTTAAAAAAACCGCCCCTAGCAACAATACCACGTAAATCACACCGGTTAAAGCGCGTCTTAGTATTTCCTTCATTATTGTTAGTAATCTTCCAAAAGCAAAAGATATACATTTTTTGAGGCACTACCGTAGGAAAGAAAATCATTTTTGTTCTCGGGTGTGGGCTCAAAGTGCTTTAGGGTAGTGATATTATTGGGAATATTCTTGCGATATTTCTCTTTTATGATTTTGAGACCTTCACTTATGGAATCTACCAACTGGCTTGTGGTGGCATAAACTATTAGGTTGGAAGGTAGTTCGGATAGTTTCTTTTCCTTGATTTGATTGGAGCAAACAAGAATAGACCCGTTATGTGCAATAAGATGCTCACAGGTGGTGAAGAAAATCTCACTTTCGTTACGTACTTTGGTAAATTTGAGCTTGTCTTGCTTGAATCTACTTTCAAGCCTATCGTCCATCACATAAAATAGATGGCTCTGCCAATCATTCTCTGAGATAATGTTCTGTAAGGCTTCGGTTACTTCTGCATCATCTTCACAGTAGATAAACTTACCGCCATTTTTTTTAAAGTAGATTGTGAATTTTTCATCCACTGGAATTTTCAAATCAGGCATATGGGCTCCACGGGTTTCCAAAGTTTCTTTGGACACCTTTTTTCCTCCACCAAAAAGTTTATCAAATACTCCCACTTCTTTTTGAGGTTACTTGTTTACCTTTTTATCTTCAGCAAAATGCCAAATAACTATTCCGCGGTCTCTAACTCTTCTTTCTCAAATGGCCTTTTTCCAAAGATTTTCTCTAAATCGTCCTTGAAAATTACCTCTTTGTCCAAAAGACGGTCCGCCAGCTCGGTCAATTTATCTTTATTATCTTTCAATAAATCGATGGCTCGTTGATACTGTTTCTCAATGATTTTAGAGATTTCTTCATCTATCTTTTGAGCAGTTTCTTCACTGTAAGGCTTGCTGAAGCCATATTCATTTTGCCCAGAAGAATCATAATAGGTAACATTACCCAATTCTTCGTTTAATCCATAAATGGTAACCATGGCCCTGGCCTGTTTGGTCACTTTTTCCAAGTCGCTAAGTGCACCTGTTGAGATTTTATTGAAAATCACTTTTTCAGCTGCTCTACCACCCATTGTTGCACACATTTCATCAAGCATCTGTTCTGGTCTAACAATCAGCCTTTCTTCAGGTAAGTACCAAGCTGCACCTAGAGACTGTCCCCTTGGAACTATGGTAACCTTTACCAAAGGAGCGGCATGTTCCAACATCCAGCTCACCGTAGCGTGCCCTGCTTCGTGAAAAGCAATGGTTTTCTTCTCTTCTGGGGTAATGATTTTGTTCTTCTTTTCAAGACCACCAATAATTCGGTCAACCGCGTCCAAGAAATCCTGTTTTGTAACGGCTTTTTTCTCTTTTCTTGCCGCAATTAAAGCTGCTTCGTTACAAACGTTGGCAATATCAGCTCCTGAGAAACCAGGTGTTTGTTTGGCTAAAAAGTCCAAATCCAAGGTTTCCGCTGTTTTAATGGGTCTAAGGTGAACTTCAAAAATCTCTTTTCGCTCCCTTAAATCAGGTAAATCCACATAAATCTGTCTGTCAAAACGACCAGCACGCATTAAAGCTTTATCCAGTACATCGGCACGGTTAGTTGCCGCCAAAACAATGACATTGGTATTGGTGCCAAAACCATCCATCTCAGTTAATAACTGGTTGAGTGTATTTTCACGTTCATCATTAGAACCTGTGAAGTTATTTTTTCCTCTAGCGCGACCAATTGCATCAATCTCATCAATAAAAATGATGGCAGGAGATTTTTCTTTCGCTTGTTTGAACAAGTCACGTACTCTTGAAGCACCAACTCCCACGAACATTTCAACGAAGTCCGAACCAGAAAGCGAGAAGAAAGGAACCTTAGCTTCTCCAGCAACGGCTTTTGCTAAGAGTGTTTTTCCTGTTCCAGGAGGGCCAACCAACAGCGCTCCTTTTGGAATTTTACCCCCAAGTGAGGTATACTTGTCAGGATTCTTTAGGAATTCCACTATTTCTTGCACTTCCTCTTTGGCGCCTTCCAATCCAGCTACATCCTTAAAGGAAGTTCTGGTATCTGTTTTTTCGTCAAAAAGTTTGGCCTTCGATTTTCCAATGTTGAAAATCTGACCACCAGCACCTCCGCCAGCACCTCCAGACATTCTTCGCATCAGATAAATCCAGATACCTATAATAAGGGCGAATGGAAGTAAGGAAAGCAACAATTCTCCCAACACATTGGATTCCGTGTCGAAATCCACAATGGTGTCCAGATTATTTTCTTTTTTAATGCTTTTGATTTCATCCTCGAAGTTTTGAAGATCTCCGTAGTCCAGAACATATTGTGGCATTTTGCCCGCGGAAAAGTTGAAAGGTCTATCCGCCACATTACGGTGGACATCCTTTTGCAAAGCTTCTTCGGTCAAAAAGACTTTAGCCTGTCTGGTATTTGTGATGATAAGAATTTCAGAGATATCACCGTTTCTGAGATATTCCTGTAATTCAGACGTAGTTGTCTTTTCTGTACTTGAAAAAGCGCTTCCACCAAAAAATTGGAAACCTATGATCAATGCGATTACCACACCATAAATCCACCATGAACTGAACCTTGGTTTCTTGGGGGTATTGGGATTATTTTCTTTTGCCATTTTTTTTAAGAATTGTAACTGCTCTCCACCATGGTGACTTTGGCATCTCCCCAAAGTCCTTCAATATCGTAGAATTCTCTTATATGTTTTTGAAATACATGTACTACCACGTTTACATAGTCCATTAAAACCCACTCCGCATTATCGGAACCTTCTACATGCCAAGGTTTGTCCTGTATTGCTTTGCTCACGGTTTTTTGGATGGAAGAAACTATTGCATTTACATGCGTGTTGGAAGTACCATTGCAGATAATAAAGTAGTCGCAAACTGTATTTTCAATTTCCCTAAGATCTAAAAGATTAATGTCAACACCTTTAACTTCTTCTATTCCATGTAGTATTAAGGCAATTAGTTCATCTGCGCTCGCTTTCGTTTTCTGCATTCAAAAATTTTAGTTTCTACAAAGTTATGTTTTTTTTGTTTTCTTAGTCCTAGATTTTAATATATCCTTGGACGCACCACTTTGGGAGAACTATCACAAATAATCAAACTTGATGCCACGGACTCCACGAATCTTTATTTAAAGAGTTTGGCGATGTCCAATGCCTTGAAGGATTATACCACAGTGGTAACCAAAGTACAGAAAAAGGGTAGGGGACAAATGGGAACTGTATGGAAATCTGAAGCAGGTAAAAATCTGACGTTTAGTGTATTGAAGCATTTTAACACTCTCAATGTTGACCATCAATTTCATTTGAATATTGCGGTTTCCCTTGCCTTGCATACCGTTTTGACTGACTTGAATATTCCAAACGTTAAAGTTAAATGGCCTAACGACATTATGTCAGGTTCAAAAAAGATTTGTGGTATTCTCATTGAGAATGTCTTAAATGGCAGTTTGGTAAAAAAGTCTGTCATTGGTATTGGGCTCAATGTAAATCAGGCTTCATTCAATAATCTTGACAAAGCGTCTTCTTTATCCCTCCTTTCAGGACGTACTTTTGACTTAGATTATGTCTTAAAGCTTATTCTTGAAAAAATAAAGGCTTTCTTGGACACATTGGAGCAGATTTCAGCATTTGACATGAAAACAAATTACGAATCTCATTTGTTCCGTAAGGATCAAGTATCCACCTTTAAAAAACAGGATGGCGAACTTGTTCCTGGCATAATTCGAGGTGTTTCTGAAGAAGGAAAGCTAATTGTGGAACTAGAAGATGAAATTTTTACTCAATATTCCTTTAAAGAGGTATCCCTACAGTTCTAAACAGCTGTAGCCATATTGTTGGACAAAGTTTCCATGAAATTGGTTATGGGACTTTTTATCATCATGGCCATCATGGCATTAAACTCTCCCTGAAAACTCAAAGTAACCTCACTTTCTGTCTCCTCTATGCTATTGATAAGAGCTGTCAATGTAAAGGGTAGCTTATCGCTGGCAGCACCAAGAACTACTTTTTCGTAAGGAACTTGTTCCTTTCTTCGCAGAACGATTTCTGGCATGCCTTTTAGGGCAAACTTGAAAGTATCGTCATCCAACACCTCGAATTTATCAATGTTTTCTGGCATTAATTTTTCAAAGTTTTTGATGTCGGTCAAAAATTCAAATACTTCTTGTTGACTTTTAGCTACCTTTTGAATTGGAGTCTCAATGTGCATATTGGGTTATTGTTTCCATTGCTGTGGATTTGATTTCCACTGCAATAGGGTTTGTAATTGTGATTCTTTGATATAGTTAGTTTCAGAGGCCTGTTGAATCAAATGGTCGTAATCTGATAAAGTATGAAGCGAAACCTTCTCTTCATTAAAATTGGACGAAGCAATGTCAAAACCGTAAGTAAAAATGGCTATCATCCCTTTTAGCTCAACATTTTTACTTTTCAATGCTCTTACTGCATTTAGGCTGCTTTTTCCAGTACTTATTAGGTCTTCAATTACTACAACAGTCTGTCCTTCTTCAATTTGTCCTTCAATTTGATTTTGTCTCCCGTGGGATTTAGGTTCCGGTCTCACATAAACAAAGGGTAGGTCTAAAGCCTCGGCAACCAAAAGGCCTATTCCAATGGCACCAGTTGCCACTCCTGCGACCACATCGGGTTTTCCGTACAATTGTTCCACTTGTTTGGCCATTTGTTGGCCAACAAAACGTCTTACCTTTGGAAAGGAAAGCATAATACGATTATCACAATAAATAGGAGATTTCCAGCCAGAAGCCCATGTAAATGGATTTTCAGGATCCAACTTTATTGCATTAATTTGTAGCAATAGCTCAGCTGTTTTTTTCGCTACATCCTTGTCTAAAACCATTGCGCAAATGTATAAAGTTTTTGTTAATGAGTCCCCACTGATTTTAACAAACAAACGGCCAAAAGACGTGAATGGAAACTTGTTTTCCATGGAAAGTGAATCGGTTCTTGAAGCCATCAATCTATTGGCTAAGGGAAAAAGTGATATTGCTTATCTATATCATCCTGATGAATCTAAACTTTTGGAGGTTTTTAAGCACAAAATACCTGTAGTTGTGGCTGCCGGAGGATTTGTGACCAACCCCAAAGGCAAAGTTTTATTTATCTATCGCAATGAAAAATGGGACTTACCAAAAGGTAAAGTGGATAAAGGGGAATCCATTGAAAAAGCTGCGGTACGCGAGGTAGAGGAGGAGACCGGAGTAACTGACCTTACCATTGATAAATTTATGCGAACTACCTATCACATTTTTAAAAGAAATGGGGAATACACTTTAAAGGTGGTTCATTGGTTTGCTATGTCCACTCCGTTTAAAGGAGAACTTAAAGGTCAATTGGAAGAAGGAATTATGAAAGTGAAATGGAAGGGTCCCAAAAAAGCCAAAAAAGCTCTGGAGAAATCTTATTTCAACATCAAAGTATTGTTTGAGGATTGGCCTACTCAGGATTGACGATGGAAGCGGCTTCACTGTTTTTAGCAATGCGGTAGATGGGGTACCTTAAATAAGCGGATTCAGAATAAGGCGAATGTTGATAAATCCAATCCAGTTGTGCATACCAATTTTCAGCAAAATCTGGCTCAGTTTGCTTCTTGATTAAAAAGGTTTCCCGTAAAACAGAATCCTTTTGAAGTACAGCCAATGCCAAATCTTCAAAAACATAGGGCGAAAAACCCTCTTTTTGTTGTAAAATGGTATCAAAAAAGTTCCAATTAAAGAAAGAATCCACTCCTTGAGGTTCAAGGGTTTCCATTATATAGCGAATTCCTTCTTGTTTTGTGGGAACTATATAATCTCCTTCAGAAAAATGAACCTTTTTTACACTTTTCTCTATTTGGGTGTTGTAATGCAGGTAGTGGCCTTCATAAGGGTTCTTTCTTGTGCTGAAATCAACGATTTTGTATGTTTCAACGAGTAGTACGGTATCCTTTTCCAATGGGAAGTAAGAGATGTTGTTCACATCAAATCTATCCAATACTTTTTGATGTCCTTTTTTTACAAGATACGCTGCCGGAATTGGTATTGTATCTTTTGGATAAAAGGAATTTTGATAAGTGACTTCTTTGGTAAAGGGTCGGTCTTTGTGATATTTAAGTCTGGTAAGCCCGGTAACCTCACTATCTATTACCTCAGCTTCGTATCCTTTGAATTGTAGTGTAGATGTTTGCGTGGTATCTACCTGCCAATTGAAGTAGTAATTACCATGATTCATTTTTTTCTCAAAACTATCAGCTCTTAGTTTTTTTATGTTTTGGTATTCATTTTCAACCACGTCAATTGTAGTTTTCATAATTTCAAGAGTACCCTCAACCCTTTGTGCATAAGGTTTAAGCATATGGGTTTCCACCATAAAACCCAGGGTGTTCCAAAGTGTTGTGTACCCCGTGGAATATCTGGGATGATCCATGAACTGGCCAAAGCCTAGTTCGGGTGGTCTATTGAACACATTAACATATGGAGTAATATCCCAATCTTTTTCCAAAAGCCCTTTTTCAATCTCTGGCATAAAACTTTCGTTGAGGAAAGAACCAAGTTCACCTCCCATTTTGTTGTGTTGGGTGAACAAATGAGTAAGGGTATATTGATAATCGGCCCCATTGCTTACATGGTTGTCAATAAAAACATCAGGTTTTACCAAATGGAAAATTTGGGCAAAGGTTTTAGTGTTTTTGGTATCGGTTTTAATGAAGTCCCTATTTAAATCATAGTTTAGGGCATTACCTCTAAATCCATACTCTTTAGGCCCATTTTGGTTAACACGAGTGGTGGAATTCCTATTTAGGGCGCCACCAATATTATATATGGGAATGGTAACCAGAACGGTGTTTTCGGGCGCCTCTAGTTTTTCTATCGCCAAATCTCTGTATAGCAACATAGTGGCATCTATGCCATCACTTTCTCCAGGGTGTATTCCGTTGTTAATAAGAAGAATGGCTTTTTCTTTTCGCACATTATCAAAGTTAAAGTCCCCATCAGGATTGAAAGTAACCATGTGAAGAGGAAAACCACTATCAGTTTCTCCAATAGTTTGGATATTGATTTCCGGGAACTCTTTGGCCAAACGGATATAGAAAGATATGGTTTCTTCGTACGTAGCCGTTTCCTCACCCTTGGTAGATTCAAATATGGTCTTATAGGTCTCTACTTCATCCTCCAAAGGTTTTTTACAGGAAGAAAAGAACAGAAACGGAACTAACAATAAAAAGTAAGGCCTCAACTTTTAGACAATTGGTGTTAAGTGGAAAAATGCTTTCCAGTAAGCTTCAAAAATAGGGATAATTATGGATTAAGAAGCTAGGTTGATCCTACTTAGATCTGTAGTCTCTATTTTGAAGATGGGTTTGTTCTTGAAATTTAGATAATGAAAACATTTCAATCTAAATTCATTCCATTTGTGGTAGTCCGAAGGGTCTATTGAAGAGGTAATGACATTTATAATAATCTTATCTTCGATGGGCAGCTTTAAGAATTCTTCGAGAAACTCCCACCCATCCATAATGGGCATATTGATATCCAAAAAGATTACCTCGGGCAGGGGAATACTGTTTTCAATGTCCTGCCTAAGTTGGTCAATAGCCAGCTTGCCATTGTGAAAAGCAAGTATGTTTTCGCATGCCACCGATGCTTTCAACATTTTTTGTATGCCAAAAACAGTGATAGGATCATCATCAACAATAAAAATGCTATTCATTTTCTTCATAAAAAAATACTTTGAAAACGCTCCCTTTGTTTATGGAACTGTCCACGGTGATATACCCATCCATTGCTTCAATTTGGTTTTTTATAATATAAAGACCCAAACCTCTAGCATCTTTGTTATTGTGGAAGGTCTTGTACATTCCGAAGATTTTGTCGCCATAACGGTCAAGGTCTATACCCAATCCGTTATCCGTTATTGAAAAAGCAATTCCCTTAGGTTCTTTTGATGCCTCCAAAGTAATCTCCGGAACTCGCATGGGATGACGGTACTTTACGGCGTTTGTCATTAAATTTAGTATTATGCTTTCCAAATAAGCTGGCACACTTTTTACTTGTAAGCTATCATCAATGGTATTTGTTATCTGTACCTTGTTTTTTTCCAGAAAAGCCGATAGGTTCTGTTGTACTCTCTCAATGCTTTTATTTAAATTGACAGATTTTTTATCGAGATTCACATTTGTGCTTATATCGACTACTTCATTAAGATTTTCAAGGGTATCCAAAAGATTGTCTGAAGCTGATGATAACATCCCCAAAATTCTTTCTTTTTCTTCGGGTTCTTTCTCTTTTATCAAAAAATCCAAGAGCATGGAAAAGTTGGCACTGTGAGACCTTAGGTTATGTGATACAATATGGGCAAAGTTTATGAGCTTTTTATTTTGAATGGCTGTTACATTGATGAGGTTTCTTAGTTGTTCCTCTTTTTGCTTAAGATTCGTAATATCCATGCTCATCCCTATAAGTCCATAGGCTTTGCCGTCCAAATCGAGTAGTGGGATTTTTGAAGTGAGAAAATGAGTAATGCTGCCATCTTTGCGTGCGTTAATAGTTTCTTCGCCCAACATGGGTGTTAAAGAGCGCATTACCTCCAAATCCTCATCCCTGGAGGTTTTGGCTATGTCATTGTCGTACAGGTCAAAATCTGTTTTACCTATTAATTCATTCGGGCTTGTATCTAAGTAGTTGCATTCTGCTTTATTGACCAATATTTTTCTTGAATCCTTATCCTTAATAAATACATTGATGGGGAGGTTGTCTATCAACGTCGTCAATAGACGCTCACTTTCTTTGGTTCTTTTTTCAGCAATTACCTGTTGGTTGATATCTTGAAAGGTCCCAAAAATCTTTAAGGTCTTACCCTCTTTTTTTATTGCTTTTCCCCCGGCTGCCACCCATTTTTCTTCACCTTTTTGGGTAACAATTTGAAGCCTTTCATTAAACGATGCGCCTTCTTGGAGTATTTTATGAAACAGCATGGAAATTTTGTTTCTACTATATCCTTGCTTGTAAAACTCGATGGCTTCGGACACATTTGGCTCATAATCTTCAGGAACCTCATGGATTTGTTTGGTCATTTTGCACCAAGAGAGTTTTTCGGTCTCAATATTATACTCCCAACTACCTATATTATTGATTTCGGTGGTAGCTTGAAAAAGCTCTTTGGTCTGCTCAAGCTCAATATCTTTTTGTGTTTGCCTGCCAATATCGATGGTCTGGATAATGGTTCCCTGAATATTTTTGTCATCATCAAACCATGGAGCAAATGTACTTTCCAACCAGGATATACCTTCCTTGCTTGATACTTTGTGGCGAATGGTGCGAATGTCATTCCCAATTAAGTATTGCTCCAGTAATTCTGGAGTGCATCCTTCATGACCTTCAAAGAATTTGAAGACTTGTTTAGGATTGTTAACATCAGGGGTAGCTTGAAAAAGCTGATACCAAGTATGCGAGACATCTATAAGGTTGAAGGACGAGTCGACCAATGCAGTAGCAAAGGGCAATTGATGTAAAATAGAATTATTGAGGTCAGTTTGAGTTGATTTCAAAGTAAAAATGCTAAGATTGGGAATTAAGAAATTTCTTACTAAATTAGTAGTATTACTTTTATAGCTATTTTTAATGTTGTGAATGACCCAAAAGCTGTTGTTTTATCGATTATCGGCAAGTTTTTGAAGTTTCTTGCCTTTTTAGTATCGATAAAATGCATGCTTGCGTTGAAACTTTAGGGTTTTACCTTGACGGTATTTGGCACCAATCCCGTATAATCTCCTCCATTTCTGATAACGTCCCTAACTATTGAGGAACTTATATAAGATTTTCCAGATGAGGTCAAAAGAAATACGGTTTCAATTTCTGATAGTTTTCTGTTGGTATGTGCTATCGCCTTTTCAAATTCAAAGTCTGCTGGGTTACGAAGGCCACGTAAAATAAAGTTTGCGCCTACTTCCTTGCAGAAATCCACAGTAAGACCGGTATAGGTAAGAACTTTTATTTTGGGTTCTTCCTTAAAGGCTTCTTTGATGAAATGTGTTCTTTCCTCTAGACTGAACATGTACTTTTTATCCGCATTTATTCCGATGGCAATGATGAGTTCATCAAACAATGTAATTCCCCTGGAGATAATATCATAATGTCCTAAAGTAAGGGGGTCAAATGAACCTGGGAAAATGGCACGTCTCATTTTGGATAGTTTTTCTAAAAATAGGTATTCTAACGTAAAGCCTCGTCTATGGCGCTTTCAAATAATTCAGACAATTTGATTCCTGCCTCTTTTGCTTGTTGGGGTAGAATACTTTCCTCCGTCAGTCCTGGGGTGGTATTTACTTCCAATAAATAAGGTTCATCCCCAACAAAAATAAATTCACTCCGGGTGTATCCCTTTAGCCCTAGAATCTGATAAATATCTTTTGCGAGCTTGGATACTTTCTCCTTTTGGTCTTTGGTTATTCTAGCAGGTGTTATTTCTTGCGATTTCCCTTCATACTTGGCTTCATAATCAAAAAAATCGTTTTCCGAAACAATCTCGGTAATAGGTAGAACGGTTACCTTGCCTTTGTAGGTAATTACTCCAACCGAAACTTCCGTGCCGTCCAAGAAGGACTCAATAATCACTTGGTTGTCTTCCTTAAAAGAATTCTCTACGGCTATTGCTAGTTCTTGCTCTCTGTAGACTTTTGATATGCCATAACTACTCCCTGCGCGATTTGCTTTTACAAAACAAGGCAAACCCACTTTTTCCACAATTTCTTTTTCATGGATTAAATCTCCAGCATTCAAATAATACGAAGTGGCACATTTGACCCCAAAAGGTTTTAAAGTACTTAACAAATCACGCTTATTAAAAGTGAGGGCAGCCTGATAATGATCACAAGAACTTTGGGGAATTCCTAATAGCTCGAAATAAGCTTGTAAAAGACCATCTTCACCAGGTGTTCCATGAATAGCGTTAAAAACACAATCGAAATTCACTTTTCTCCCATCAATTGTAATGCTAAAGTCTGATTTATCTACTTCAAATTCCTCATCATTTTCATTTAGGTAAACCCAGGTTCCCGCGGTCAAACTTCCATTTTTCCGATAGATATGAATTCGGTAGAGATTGAATTTTTCGGTATCTAAATGCGCATGGACAACTGTTCCACTTTTTAGGGAGATATCGTGTTCACTGGAATATCCTCCCATCACAATCGCAATGTTCTTTTTCATCCGGTCGTCGAATATGGCTGGTTCAAAGTAAAGAAAAAAGCATTGGCTTTCCTATATTTGTCCAGTTACCCATTTAAAATGAGACATTTTTTTAGCTTTTTGAAAAGCAAGACTTTATTGATTCAGTTGGGACTGGCGGTAGTGGCAGTGATACTCATCGGTTTTGGAGTTTTAAGATGGTTGAAAAGTTCGACCAATCATGGTGAGTTTGTTGAAGTACCGGATTTTTCGAAAATGTCCGTATCCGATATGAGAAAGGCGGTAGAGGATTCAGGTTTACGATATCAGGTACTGGATTCTTCTAATTACAATCCAGATTATCCCCGTTTTTCTATTTTGGAACAGGACCCACCAGCTGGAAATAAAGTAAAGTCTAATCGAAAAATATATTTTACCGTAAACCCATCGGGATATAAAAAAGTAACGGTTCCAGATATCATTCAAGTAACCCAAAGAAATGCTACATCCATGTTACGGGCCGTTGGTTTAGATGTACAACGTGTTACCTATATTGATGAATTGGGTAAGGATATGGTCTACCAAATGAAGCACAAGGGCAAGTATCTTAAGCCAGGGGACAAAATCCCAAAGACTTCCAAGATTGAGCTTATCTGCGGTAATGGAACCGTACCTGATAAAGCTCGCATTCAGGCAGACTCCCAATAATATGGAAAGTTCCGCAAATTCTGAGGTTAATCCAGATGAGCTTTTTGAACACTTTCGCTTCAGTGCTGCCAAAGGTCAAGAACCCCTTCGCGTGGATAAGTTTCTGATGAATTTTATTGAGAATGCAACCCGCAATAAAATCCAACAGGCTGCCAAGCAAGGTCATATTTGGGTGAATGATGCGGTGGTAAAGCAAAACTATAAAGTAAAGGCCGGGGACGAGGTCAAAGTACTGTTCGAACATCCTCCCTATGAGTTTTTATTGACTCCAGAGGACATTCCCTTGGATATCGTTTATGAGGATGATACGCTTTTAGTGGTCAACAAACCCGCTGGTATGGTGGTGCATCCTGGACATGGAAATTATTCAGGCACCTTGATAAATGCTTTGGTACATCATTTTGAAAATCTCCCAAAGAATAGCTCAAATAGGCCGGGATTGGTACACCGAATAGACAAAGATACTTCTGGACTTTTGGTAATTGCCAAAACGGAAGAGGCTATGACCCATTTGGCCAAACAGTTTTTTGAGAAAAGCAGTGAGCGTGAATATGTGGCCTTGGTCTGGGGGAATGTGGAGGAAGATGAGGGGATTGTTGAAGGAAATATTGGTAGAAATCCAAAGAACAGGTTACAGATGACAGTTTTTCCAGAGGGTGATACTGGTAAGGAAGCTGTTACGCACTATAAGGTATTGGAACGTTTTGGGTATGTAACTTTGGTGTCTTGCAAATTGGAAACGGGAAGAACGCACCAAATACGCGTTCACATGAAGTATTTGGGACATACCCTTTTCAATGATGAACGCTATGGCGGAAACAAAATCCTCAAGGGTACAACCTTTACCAAATACAAGCAATTTGTTGAAAACACCTTTAAGATATTACCAAGACAGGCCTTGCACGCTAAAACTTTGGGATTTGAACACCCAGATACAGGGGAATTCATGAAATTTGATTCAGAAATTCCTGAAGATATGAGGAACGGGATTGAGAAATGGAGTAATTATGCCAAGCACAATAGCTAATAAGTTTTTTCAATCTGTCCATTGTAAAACATCATCATGGGGTTCTGCTTTAAATCGACTTTCCTTCTTATTTTTACTGAAAATCACTGAAAATGAAAATTGTTATCTCTCCAGCGAAATCCCTTGATTTTGAAACGGCTTTGCCCACCACAAGGTTCAGTGAGCCTCTGTTTTTGGAACAATCCACAAAATTGAACTCAGTCTTGGCCAAAAAAAAGCCTAAGGCTTTGGCAAAGCTGATGTCCATTTCAGACAATTTAGCTGAACTGAACTGGGAACGAAACCAACAATTTTCAACGCCCTTCACCCCTGAAAACGCTAGACCTGCTGTATTTGCCTTTAATGGGGATGTATATCAAGGATTGGATGCTTACAGCATTCCCGAGGACAAACTTGATAAACTTCAAGACACGCTTCGGATTCTTTCTGGACTTTATGGCATTTTAAGACCATTGGATTTAATTCAACCCTATAGATTGGAAATGGGAACCCAATTGAAGGTGGCTCGAAAAAAGAATCTCTATGAATTTTGGAAAAAGCAGCTTACTCAACATATAAATGAAGAGCTAGAGGAAGGTGAGCTGTTTGTAAATCTGGCCAGCAACGAATATTTTGGCGCTCTGGATGAAAAGCTCCTGAAAACTGAGGTTGTTACCCCAATCTTTAAAGATTGGAAAAATGATAATCTTAAAGTCATCAGTTTCTTTGCCAAAAAAGCAAGGGGCTCCATGGTACGTTATATTTTGGATTCTGACGCCAAAACCATGGATGATATTAAAGGATTTAACTACGATGGTTATTTGTTCAGTCAAGAACATACATTGAAACCCAATCAGCCGGTTTTTGTCCGATAAATATATTTGAAGACCTATTGTTTTTTCACTCGCATCCGTACGAACCATTTTTGTTTCCCGAAGCAGAAAAACTTATTGTTCGGACACTACCACCACCTAGATTTACCACAGGAGCTTTAAAAGCTGACGATGTCGATTTTTGTTATGGAAGTAGAAATGGTATGCTCTGGCCCATTTTGGACAAGATTTTTGATTTAGGATTAAAATACGAAACTACTCATGAGGCCACTATGCAGCGAAAACAATTTTTGTTGAATCATAGAATAGCTGTTTGTGATATTGTGGATAGTGCTGAACGGGAAAAAGTGGATGCTTCGGACTTGGGAATGCAAAATGTAAAGCTCAGAAACATTTTGGGATATCTTCAAGAATACCAGAATATAGACACAGTATTATTTATGGGTGGAAACAGCAAGAATGGTCCTGAGTATTTTTTCAGAAAACTGATAAAAGCACAAAACATTCATTTAGAAGTTGTTTCTTCCCAAGTACCTAGAATACATGAATTTAAATTACCTGAAGAAGGGAGAATAGTCAAAACCGTTTCCTTTACGGCTCCATCAGGTGCCGCCAATAGAGCTGTGGGAAGTCTTCAAAAATTCAAGGACAAAAAACAAGAAAACCCTCAATACACCACATTAGATTTTCGAGTAGATCAATATCGTCCATTCTTCATGGGGACTTCCAATTTAAGCTAAAATCCTTTTTTACTTGTTATTTTTTGTTTCTCTAGCTTAACAAATTGTTATTTGAGAAAACAAAATGTGGTAATCTGTCTTTTATCCCGATATTTAAAGATTCAAAGCTGCTTATATCATGTCACTACATACCAACACACATCAAGTTCAAAGACTTAAGGAGTTCAAGAAGTCCGTGGTCAACAAGTTTACCATTTACAATAGCCTTTTCTTGAGCTTACCATATCGCAATATTGAAAATGTAGGGATTTTAATTCCCATACTTTTTGATCAATGTGTAAAGGGGTTGAATGCTGGCAAAAAACCTCAGGAAATACTTGACAATTTCTTTGACAACTTCACGGATATTGATTCCGAACGCAAAAGATTGGATTTTATGTTCAACATTATCCAATATGTGGAAAGACAGGTGGTTTTATATGATAGTGTTGAAGATTCTGCTTTTCCAAAGCTTCAAAAGTATACCAATTCACTCTCCATAAAGGACTATTTTAAATTGGTGGACCAGGACAAGAGTTGGGACAAGATTTCCAAAAAACTATCTACGTTCAGCGCTCGTATTGTACTAACCGCTCATCCTACGCAGTTTTATACTCCTGCGGTACTTGACATTATTTCGGAGCTTGGGCAATTAATTCAGGAAAACAAGGTCAACGACATTGATGTCACGTTACAGCAATTGGGTCTGACGTCTTTGGTGAATGCAAAGAAACCAACTCCACTGGATGAGGCGAAAAATATTATCCATATACTTCGCCATACATATTATGACGCGGTAGGAGAATTGTTTTCCTATGTGAAACGCAACGTTCGAAATAAGGATTTTTCCAATTTCGATATCATTAAATTAGGTTTCTGGCCTGGCGGAGATCGTGATGGTAATCCTTTTGTCACCGCTAAAATCACCAATCAGGTCGCAGACGAGTTACGCACAACTTTGATGAAGTGTTACTACAATGAGTTGAAGGTCATTCGTAAAAAACTCACTTTTAAATCATTGCAAAATGAGTTGAGTACGCTAAGCGATTCATTGTACCAAGCGATGTTCAATGTGGACTATATAATAAGTTATGAGGAGATTTTGGGAAAACTTATCGAAATCCGAGAAACACTTGTAAAAGACTATCACGGTCTTTATTTGGGAGAATTGGATGGTTTAATCAATAAGGTTCAGATTTTTAAATCTCACTTTGCTTCGCTTGATATTCGCCAGGACCATAGTAAGCATTATTTAGCTGTTGAAACCATTCTCAAAGAAGAAGGGGCAATCAAAGAAAGTTTGGACGAACTTTCAGAAAAGCAATTGATAGATTGGTTGCTGAAAAAAAATCCAAAGATTACTCCTCAAAAATACAAGGAAGAAATTGTCAAAGACACTATTGCCAATATCAAACAATTAAAGGATATTCAGACCAAAAATGGGGAGGAAGGCTGTAACCGCTATATCATAAGCAACTCCGAAGATATCTTTTCGGTACTTTTTGTTTTTGGATTGTTCCGCTGGTGTGGATGGGATGCCAAAGAAATTACATTTGATATCATTCCACTATTTGAGACCATGAAAGGAATGGAAGCTTCAGAAAGTGTAATGCAAACCCTTTTTGATACCAAAATGTATCGTGACCATCTTATAAAAAGAAAAGATACCCATACCATTATGTTGGGCTTTTCGGACGGTACCAAAGATGGGGGATATCTTAAAGCCAACTGGTCCATATTAAAAACGAAAGAGACCTTGAGCAAGGTTTGTAAAAAGAACGGTATCAAGGCTCTGTTTTTTGACGGTAGGGGAGGCCCGCCTGCGCGTGGTGGTGGTAAAACCCATAGATTTTATGCTGCCCAAACCAAAGATGTAGCCAATCATGGAATTCAATTGACCATTCAAGGACAAACCATTACCAGTACCTATGGTACCAAGGACCAGTTTATCCATAATGCCGAACAATTGTTGACCGCTGGCCTGAGCAACAATCTTTTTGGGAAAGAGATTGGGATAAGCTCGGAACAGCGAAAATTGATTGAAGAGCTTTCAGAATTGAGTTTTGCCAAATACGATGCTTTAAAACAGCATGAAAAGTTTATTTCTTATTTGGAGAACAGAAGCACATTGAAATACTACTCCAATGCCAATATAGGAAGTCGGCCAGGGAAAAGAGGGAACAAAAAACAACTGACTTTGTCCGACTTAAGGGCTATATCCTTTGTAGGTTCATGGAGCCAGTTGAAACAAAACGTACCAGGATACTTTGGTTTGGGAACCGCAATTCAGAAATTTAAAGACGAGGGTCGTTTAAATGACGTAAAAAAACTATACAAGGAAGTTCCTTTTTTCCGTGCACTGATGCACAACAGTATGATGTCTCTGGCTAAGACCAATTTCAATTTGACCAGTTATATGAAGGAAGATGCGGAATATGGTGAATTCTGGAATATCCTGTATTCTGAATATCAACTTTCAAACAAAATGCTGCTTCAGATTTCGGGATCTAAAATCTTGATGGAAGATGAAGCTATTTCGCGGGAGTCTGTGAATATTCGTGAAAGCATTGTATTACCCTTGTTGGTTATTCAACAAAACGCCTTGTACCATATTTCACAGGATTCTGAATTTAAGGAACTCTACGAAAAAATTGTGACTCGTTCGCTTTATGGTAATATTAATGCAAGCCGGAATTCGGCATAGTAATTAGGGCCTTTTTACGGTCGACTTAAGTCACTAGATAAAATCGTATAAAACACCTGAATACCATAGGCCAATTGCCCAATTTTCAGATTTTCATTGGGACTATGTTGATTATTATCGGAGTTTACCATGGGCACAACAAAGGCCGGAATTTTTAATTCATTGATAAAAGGGGCAATGGGAACGGTACCTCCCATAATTCGAATTTGAACAACTTCTTCGTCAAAAGCTGTTTTTAGTGTATTTGCCAAAAAATTGCCATAAGGGTTATCCAAATTGGTTCGGAAGGCATCGGTTACAGTCCCTTCCTTTATGGTAATTATTTTGTCATGGGACATACGTTCTTCTTTGCTTGGAATTTTGTCCATCACATAAAAACCTTGCTTTTTGATGTGGTCTTTGACTAGCTTCTTTAAGCGATTTCCATCCGTTTCAGGTACCAACCGTAAATCCAGTTCCGCAGTAGCACTTTTTGGAACAATGGTTCTTGCTTCGTCTCCTATCCAGCCCGAGCCCATCCCTCGAATGTTCAAGCTTGGGTACTGCAGAGATTCTTGATAAAATGAACCTACTTTTTCTGCTGTTTTAAATTGTAGTTTTTCAGAAATCGCTCTGGCATCATCTGGAACACTTTTTAAAATAGACTTCGTGTTTTCGTCTATGGAGATGCCATCATAATATCCTGGAATCAAAACTCTACCTTCGCCGTCTTTCATTGTTGCTAACAATTGGGCCAATTGAAAACCTGGATTTGGGGCATAATTACCATAATGTCCGCTATGTTGAGGTTTGTAAGGGCCATGCGTGGTTAGTGTCAACGAAGTAATTCCTCTACATCCAAATATTAGTGTAGGTTTCCCCGATGGGTGCATGGGGCCATCGTTAATTATTAGAAAGTCCGCTTCCAACAGTTCACGATACTGTTTTACTGCTTTTGGCAATGGTTTGCTACCTCTTTCCTCTTCGCCATCCAAAATGACCTTAATATTAAAAGGCATTTCACTTCCGTTCTCTTTCAAAAGGTCCATTGCATGAAGAAACATTACAATTGGCCCTTTATCATCCGCGGTTGCCCTGCCGAACAAGCGCCAATCATAATTGATATCGTCTTCGAGTTCCTCAAATGGAATGGTTTCAAAACCTCCATCTGTAGGCTTTTTCAACACAGTTTTATAAGGACTGGGCTGGTCCCACTTGCTGGGGTCTACGGATTGCCCATCAAAATGCATATAAACAAGAACGGTTGGTTTAGCGTCATCCAAAGGAAGCGATGCAAAAAATAAGGGATGGTTGTCGGTGTCCAACTCGGTGGTATTGAATCCTCTCTCGCCAAATTGTTTCTTTAACCAAAACAAGTTGTCTTGAATGTCACTTGCATTTAGTGCATCACTAGGTATTGCTACAAAGTCCCTTAAATCCTTAATGGCAGAAGCCACACTGGATTTTATGGTAATACTATCCAAGTTTTGGCTGTAAGCTGATGCTACAATCAATAAAAAAAGGAGAAAGAAGTTGCGTTTCATCTAAAAATATGTCAAAAAAGTAAGAAAATACATCGAAAATCGTTCAGGTATCAATATTGTGTCAATTTTGGAAACTACATTGAGTACGTTTTATAAAGATAAACAAGTGCTTGTTGCTATTAACCGCAACAGCATAATTTTTCATGTCCTCATTATTTTGGTGTTGGCTGGATTGGCCACCAATTTTTTTACCGAATATCAGTTGGGGGGACTGAATAAGTATGCTGTAAAACACCTCGTGGTTTTTTCCATTATCCTGATTTCTTCAGTCACTTGGAAACTCAAATGGATGACAACCAGCTTGTTGTTCATCATTATGGTGTACATTAATATCCTTTCCTCTACAATTTATTTGCCCTTTAGGCTGGAAGATGCCAATCTGAATTTTGAAGCTTATTTCTCCAGAGTCGAGATGATTGTGTTTGTAATGGGTCTTTTGTTGGCGGTATTTGAAAAACCTTGGCATCAATTTGTTGTGATTGGCTATAACACTGCATTTATTATAGCTTGCGCAATGCTTTATCCCGAATTGCCTCTTGGAAAATACATTCTGGCTTTTATTATGATTTCTTCGGTAGGCGCGGTAAGCTTTTTTATTTTTAATCGGGTTATTCGTTTACAGAACGAACTTCAGGAACAACATCAAGTGGTCAGTGTTCAAAATGAGGAATTGATGGAACTTACTACGTTTCGTAAGGATATTATGAAAATAATTGCACATGATTTGAGGACACCAATCCATCAAATTTCGATGTTGACGACCATCACCCGTAATTCAAAATCCAAATCGGATAGAAACGAGTACCTGGGTTTACTTCAACAATCAATTGATAAGACCTATGGGATGTTGGATAATCTTTTGAATTGGGCCATGCAAAATGATGAAACCCTTAAATCGTATATGGACATTAACCTATATGAACTTGTTGAGGGCATAAAGAATCAGTATTCGCAGAATTTAAGTGAAAAGAATCTGAGTTTGGTGAACGCGGTTGACAAAGAATTCAATTTATTTTATTCCAAAGAGGTTTTCCAAACGGTGATTCGAAATTTGCTTACAAATGCCATAAAGTTTTCACCCCAAAACCAACGTATTTTGGTGGATAACATAGAAAATGAAAACCATTTCAGCCTACGAGTGCATAACATGGCTGAACAAGTGGATGAAGAAAAACTTGGAAAAATAAATACGGGGCAAATAGTAACAAGTTCTCTAGGCACGAACCAGGAGAAAGGGTCCGGCAAAGGGCTTTTCATATGCAAGAGGATGCTTAAGAAAAACAATGGAGGATTAAAGCTTTCTAAAAGCCAAAAAGGAGTGACCGCTGAAATCCAGATTTATAAATCCATTCCCTTAGAGCATAACTTAGGTCTAGCCTAGTTTCGAATACCCTCTACAAATCCTTGAATTTCGCTTGTTCCATTTTGGGTTAGATGTTTAATGAATGCCGATCCAATGATAGCTCCTTTTGCCTTCTCCGTTGCTGCTTGAAAAGTTTTTGAATTACTTATTCCAAAGCCAACAATCTGCGGATTTTTAAGGTTTAATGAGGCGATTCGGTCAAAATAGGCTTTTTGTTCATCTCCGAAACCTGATTTTGCTCCAGTGGTACTGGCCGAACTTACCATATAAATGAATCCATCTGAAGCATTATCTATGGCCCGAATTCGTTCCTCACCGGTTTGCGGCGTGATTAAGAAGACATTGATTAACCCATATTTTTTATAAATGGCTTCATATTCTTCTTGATAGACATCCAACGGGAGGTCTGGCATGATAATGCCATCAATACCGATTTCATGACATTTTTTACAGAACGCCTCAACACCATATTGAAGCATTGGGTTGAAATACCCCATAACAATCAAAGGAATATTTACGGTCTTCCGAATATCTTTTAATTGTTCAAAGAGCAGTTCGGTATGCATGCCATTATGAAGTGCGGCTGTGGAGCTTTCCTGAATAGTTGGTCCATCTGCTAGAGGATCGCTGAAAGGGAGTCCAACCTCAATCATGTCTACACCAGACTCTTCAAGCGATTCAATAATGGAAACTGTATCGTTTATGTCTGGGTATCCAGCTGTAAAATATATGGAAAGGAGTTTTTTGTCCTCGTTTAGTTTTTCTTGAATTCTGTTTTTTTTCATAGTGTTGTTTTGTCATTCCGAAATGAGTAAAACAATCGAGGAATCTCATAAAGATTTCTCACATTCGTTCGAAATGACCTTTATAATTTAAAGTAATCGATATAAGTCTGTAAATCTTTGTCTCCTCTGCCCGATAGATTGAAGACTACAACATCCTCTTTTTTGAATTTTTTGTAATCAAAAATGGCAAAGGCATGACTGGTTTCTATAGCAGGTATAATGCCCTCCAATTGAGAAACTTCAAGCCCGGCTGTCATTGCCTCATCATCAGTTATCGAAATAAACTCGCCCCGGCCACTGCGGAACAAATGGGCATGCATTGGGCCAACACCAGGATAATCCAATCCCGCGGAAATAGAATAGGGTTCCGTGATTTGTCCATCTGGTGTTTGCATCAACAAAGTTTTGCTTCCATGAATGATTCCAACTTTGCCCAAAGCTGAGGTAGCTGCGCTTTCCCCGGTATCTATTCCTTTTCCAGCAGCTTCCACTGCGATAATTCCAACTTTGGGTTCATCCAAATAATGAAAATAAGCTCCAGCAGCATTACTTCCGCCACCCACACAGGCCACTACGTAATCTGGGTTTTCTCGACCCTCTTTTTCCTTTAATTGCCACTTGATTTCTTCAGATATTACAGATTGAAATCGCGCTACCATGTCTGGATAGGGATGGGGTCCAACCACAGAACCAATAATATAATGAGTGTCAACCGGATTGTTTATCCAATCCCGGATGGCTTCATTGGTTGCATCCTTCAAGGTTCTACTGCCGGACTTGGCCGCTCTTACTTCAGCCCCCAGCATTTTCATCCGGGCAACATTGGGAGCCTGGCGGGCGATATCAATTTCACCCATATACACCACGCATTCAATTCCCATTAGTGCGCAAACCGTGGCGGTTGCCACGCCATGTTGACCTGCCCCGGTTTCTGCAATGATTCGATTCTTACCTAATTTTTTGGCCATCAGAATTTGTCCAATGGTGTTGTTTACCTTGTGAGCCCCAGTATGACATAAATCCTCCCGTTTGAGATAAATTTTGGTTTGATACTTTTCGGAAAGTCGCTCGGCAAAGTAGAGTGGAGTTGGCCTACCCACATAGTCTTTGAGCAATTGATGAAATTCCTCCTTAAAAGAAGGCTCTGCCATTATTCTTAAATAATTTTGGCGAAGTTCTTCGCAATTGGGATAGAGCATTTCAGGGATAAATGCCCCACCAAATTCGCCATAATATCCTTTTTCATTAGCGTGATAACTCATGGTGCACTATTTTTTTGAATTCTTCTAGTTTTTCTATGTTTTTAAGCCCGGGTTCTGTTTCAAATCTACTATTGATGTCAATTGCATGACAGTATTTTGCCGAATCAGTTTGTAAAAACAATTGGATATCTTCTGCGTTTTCCAATCCAATACCGCCACTCAAAAAATAAGGCTTGGTGGAGGGGTAATTTTCCAGGATTTTCCAATTAAATGCATATCCATTACCGCCTGGGAGTTTTCCTTTGGTGTCAAAGAGGAAATAGTCACATACCTTTTCATACGATTCGAGTATCGAAAAATCAAACTCGTCTTTGATGGAAAAAACTTTTATGATTTTTAAGCCGTCACCCTGAACTTGTTTGAGGGTCTTCTTCGGATGGGATTCCGAAACAAGTTCGGAATGACGTAACTGTTCACAATACTCTGGACTCTCATTTCCGTGTAACTGAACCCCATCCAATTGATGGTTCTCAATTTTTTCCAATACTTCATCAATTGGCGCATCCACAAAAACCCCTACTTTTTCGATTCCTTCAGGTAATTTGGGTATCTCTCCCTCAAAAGAACGGGCGGACGGTTCCCAGAAAATAAAGCCCAAATAGTCTGGTTGCAGTTCTGCAACTTCACTTACATTGTATTTTTGACCGCAAACTTTTAGTTTCATTTTGTTTCTGTCATTCCGAAATGAGCGAAGCGATTGAGGAATCTCAAAAAATAATGAGATGTCTCACATTCGTTCGACATGACTTCACGTATTTTTTTTCAAACCTTCAATAAACGCTTCGGCACTCATACCAGGATTCTCTGTCTTCATAAAATTCTCCCCAATCAAAAAGCCCTGATACCCAAACTTCCTCAATTCCGTGATGGCTTCAATGGAGCTAATTCCACTTTCTGAAACTTTGACAAAGTCATCCGGAATCAGTTTGGATAAATTTTTGCTGGTATTCAAACTGACCTCAAAGGTTTTCAAGTTTCTATTGTTTACCCCTAGCATATCCAAACTGGGCATAATTGACTTTTCCAATTCTTCTTGGTTATGAACCTCCAACAAAACATCCATACCCAAACTTTTAGCCAATTCAGATAAGGTTTTGATATCTTCTTGAGTAAGGACCGCAGCGATAAGGAGAATAACATCTGCTCCGTGGGCTTTGGCCTCGATTACTTGGTACTCATCTATCATGAATTCCTTTCTAAGTAATGGCATGGTAACTGAAGCCCTAGCTAAAAGCAAGTCTTCCAGCGAACCTCCGAAATATTTGATGTCCGTAAGCACGCTCATTCCACAAACCCCTGCTTTTTCATATCCTTTAGCCACAACTCCAACATTTGTGTTTTGATTTATGGTTTGTTTGGAAGGGGAACGGCGTTTGTGCTCTGCTATAACTCCTGTATTGGAATTACGCAACGCCTGGGCCAATGAAACACAGTTTCTTTCAAAAAGTACTGAAGCTTCCAATTGACTTGTTGGAATCACCCCCTTTTTGAGGGATACTTCTTTGCGTTTGTCTGCTACTATTTTATCTAGAATGTTCATCTTAATTACATCTTGTCATTTCGAAATGAGCAAAGCGATTGAGAAATCTTGATTTAGATGTCTCACTTGCGTTCGACATGACATCAATTTTTACTTAATTCTTGAACTTTTTTCAGCGTTCTTAGTCCCTGGCCTCCCAAGAGTGATTCTTTTGCTTTTTCAAAACCTTCTTTTGGGCTTACTCCTTCCACCGTAGCTATAGCCACTCCAGCGTTGGCACAAACCACATTGTTTTGGGCTTCGGTTCCTTTTCCTTGTAGAATGTTCATGAAGATTTGGGCTGAATCTGAAACGTCATCACCTCCAACAATGGCTTCTGCATTTACCTTGGAGATTCCAAAATCTGAAGGAGAAAGCATGCCTTCTGAACCATTTGAAATGGTTTTGGTAGCCCCGGTTAAACTAATTTCATCGTACCCATCCAAAGCGTGGAGGACGGTAAAGTTTTTATCTGTGTTTTGATACAGGTAGCCATACATTCGGGCCAACTCCAAATTGAAAACCCCTACCATTTGATTTTTAGGAAAAGCAGGATTCACCATGGGTCCTAACATATTGAAAAAGGTCTTTACCGCTAACTCCCGTCGAATGGGTGCCACATTTTTCATGGCAGGATGAAACAATGGTGCATGAAGGACGCATATTCCAGCTTCTTCAATGGATTTCTTCAAAAAATCTACCTCGTTGCTGAATTTGATGCCCAAAAATTCCATGACATTGCTGCTACCACATTTTGAGGAAACACCATAGTTCCCATGTTTGGTCACTTTGATTCCAGCACCAGCAGTAACAAATGAAGCCAGTGTAGAGATATTGAAGGTATCCTTGCCATCTCCTCCGGTTCCACACAAATCAATTGGGTTGTAATCACTTAAATTCACAGCAAGACAAAGTTCCAACAATGCATCACGGAAACCTTCCAATTCTTCAATCGTAATGCTTCTCATCATATAAACCGTCAAAAAAGCAGCTATTTGGCTTGTGTTGTAGTCTCCTTTGGCAATATTGACCAAGATTTGCTTGGCGTCTTCTTTAGAGAGTATCTCGTGATTGATAAGTCTATTTAGTGTTTCTTTCATTTTATCTTTTTTGTCATGCCGCATTTGATGCGGAATCTATTTGTTTGGATTCCTGGCTCCTTCGACTGCGCTAAGGATGACAGCAGGAATGACATCTAAAGTTAATTATCAAGCCAATTTTTTAGCATCTGTTTTCCCTGGGGTGTTAAAACTGATTCTGGGTGAAATTGCACGGCAATCACATCCAAGGTTTTATGTCTTAAGGACATTACTTGACCGTTTTCATCCACAGAAGTAGCTTCCAATTCTTCTGGCAAGTCTGGGTGAACCACCCAAGAATGGTATCTGCCTACTTCAATTTTCTTAGGCATATCCTTATAAATGATATCCTCTTCCACAATTTGAATGGTAGTGGCAATTCCATGGTATACTTGGTCCAGGTTTACCAAGCTTCCTCCAAAAACTTCGCCAATGGCTTGTTGACCTAAGCATACCCCGAAAATACGTTTGGTAGGGGCATAGGTTTCAATTATGGATTTTAAGAGTCCAGCTTCATCTGGGATTCCCGGCCCAGGAGAAAGAACAATCTCTTCAAAAGGTTCCACTTCTTCCAGTGTTAACTGGTCATTCCGTTTGACGGTTACCTCACAATCCAAATCCTCAAGATAGTGTACCAAATTGTACGTGAAACTATCGTAGTTATCTATCATCAATATCTTTCTTCCCATGGCTTAGATAGTTTCGGCTATTTTGAGGGCATTTGTGAGTGCGCCCAGTTTATTGAAGGTCTCTTGCAATTCGGTCTCTGGGTCTGAGGCTGCAACCAATCCGGCCCCCGCCTGATAGTGCAGCTTGTGGTTCTTGCTTAAAAAAGTCCGAATCATAATCGCATGGTTGAAATTACCGCTAAAATCCATGAAACCTATGGCACCTCCATAATATGACCTTCCTGTTTTTTCATATTTTTCAATAAGTTGCATGGCCATATGTTTCGGCGCTCCGCTTAAAGTTCCAGCTGGGAAGGTATCCGCAACCACTTTCATTGTTGGAATGTCCTCTTTTTTTATCCCTGTCACTTTTGATACCAAATGAATCACATGTGAAAAATACTGTACCTCACGATAGGTCTCAACTTTGACCGTGTTTCCATTTCGACTTAAGTCATTGCGCGCCAAGTCTACTAACATCACGTGCTCACTATTTTCCTTCTCATCTTGTGCAAGTTGTTTGGCGAGTTTGGCATCCTGCTCATCACTACCTGTTCTTTTATAGGTTCCGGCAATAGGGTGGATTTCAGCTTTCCCTTCTTTTACAATCAACTGGGCTTCTGGTGAGCTACCAAAAATCTTAAAATCACCATAGTCAAAATAAAAAAGATAAGGAGATGGATTTATGGAACGCAAAGCACGATAGACATTGAACTCATCACCTTTAAAGGTTTGGCTAAAACGTCTGGAAAGTACCAACTGGAAAACATCTCCGCGCTGACAATGTTTTTTGGCCAATGCCACATGCTCTTTGTATTCCTCGTCCTTCAAGTTAGATTCCGCACCACCTTCCAAAGAAAAATTATAGGAAGCAAAGCTTCTTACGTTAAGTAGTTGTTCTATCTCTGTTACATTACTTTCGCAGTCATAGCAATGTGCAAAAAGATAGGCTTCGTTTTTAAAATGGTTTATGGCTATTACGTTTTTATAAACTGCATAGTAGATATCCGGAATTTGTATAGAATTTGGCTTGGTGGAGATTTCTACGTCTTCAAAATAGCGCACCGCATCATAGGCCATGTACCCAAAAAGACCGTTGTTTATGAATTTGAACCCATTGTTTTCCACTGAAAATTTCTGAGCAAACTCATGAATGGTTTGCGTGACATCAGTCGTTTTAGTTATGGGTATGCTTTTTATTTCACCATCAGGTAACATCTTGGTTATGCTTTCATTTTCAATTTTGATGGAAGCAATAGGGTTGCAGCAGATATATGAAAAACTATTATCGTTAGCGTGGTAATCACTACTTTCAAGAAGGATACTATTAGGAAACTTATCCCGTATTTTTAAGTAGACACTAACAGGGGTGATGGTGTCAGCCAAGATTTTTTTATAATGTGTTTTTAATTTATAGGTCATTGTAAAGCGCTAAAATTTTAAACTAAAAAAGGCTTGTCGTGATGACAAGCCTCGTGTATGATTACAATGGGGACTAGCTCACGATATCTGTCGTAAGTTCTTCCACCACCAAGTATTTACATTATTTATTTTCATTGCTTCAAATATAGAAAGGAAAATTAATTCTCGCTAATTTTTTATTTCATAAAAGCATTTAATACTAATCCATCTTTATTTGACAACAATAGATAACCCGCGGGCATCATTGTTACCATCGCTTAATGTTAGGTGCACCTCTCCGTTTTTCCATACTTTGGCAACTTCGTCCCCATTTTCATTTTCTTCAAAACCTGTAGCATATATGTCTCCATTCTCTGTTACGTATACTGAATAAGTTGCTGCATTTTTTGTTCCATCAGTAAGTTCATATAATACGCTCCCATTTCTCCATATGATTGCAGTATCGGGTCCTGGTTCATCATCACGACCAGCTACATATATGTCACCAGCGTAAACATACATATCATATGCTCTAGTCTTATTTGGATAGACATATAGTTCTTCATCGTTTATCCAAACTTTGGCAATACGACCGATATCTGAATCTGGATTTCTTTCATAACCTGCCGTGTAGATATCATTGCCAATGAATTCCACGCCATAAACCCTTGATTCAAATCCACTATCGGTTAAGGTATATAACTTCATGCCATCTTGCCATACCGTTGCCTCCAACCTATTGGTGTTGGGGTTTCTTTCATAACCAACTGAGTAAAGGCTTCCATTATGTGGAACGATATCATCGGCGAGTGCATCTTCACTACCGTCGGTGAGTTCATGCAGAATTTGTCCATCTTGCCATATTTTGGCAATTTTCCTCCCTTCTTCATTATCCTCATATCCAACGGTATATAATGTATTGGTACCATCGTCATAAAGCACTCCTTTCCCTCTGGCATCTTCATTACCATTCGTAAGCTTATACAATTCTGAGCCAGTATCATTCCATACTGTTACGGTTCTATTATTGGTAGACCCAACATGTCCAGATATATAAACATTATTTTCATCCGTTACATGTACGGATTCTGCTTCGCTTACTCCCTGATTTAGTGAAATCTCTTCACCATTCTTCCAAAGCACAGCTTTTTTTCCGTTGTCCCAGCCAGCTACATAAACAACGGCGGGTGTAACTGTAACTGGGACTTCTATAGTTAAATTATCAATAGTTACCGATATGGTCGCATTGCCTTCTTCACCAAAACTGGTAAGACTTCCTTCATCATCTATACTTACTATATCGGGATTACTACTCTCCCATATCGGTGTTCCTATCTCTTCCAATTCCGATGCTACGTTCACTATGGTAAGTTGGTCCGTCTTGAAGGTTTTCATGATGACCTGAGTTTTATCTAGTTCAATAGCAGTTACAGGTCCTTCTACCACTTCTACAAGGCATTCCGTAAAGAACTCATCAAACCCAGCAATAATTTTGGTTTCTCCCAGTGCAATTGGAGTAACCAATCCGTTTTCATCCACAACAGCGACTTCTGGATTCGTGCTTTCCCATGTAATATTGTTGCCCTCAACGTCTGTAAGTACTTCTAAAGTTTCTGCATATTTGGGGTCGGGAAAGAGTCTAAGATTGCTATTGTTCAACTCTAAATCAAATGTTTTTTTGGATATGACCACGGTACAAATGGCCTTGGCATTTCCTGATTCTGATGTTATAATTGCGGTTCCCTCAGAAATCCCAGTTACCAGACCTTCTGAATTTACTGTAGCGATATCTGATTTATTACTACTCCATTTAATACTACTTTCAGTATCGGAGGTAGTGGTGAGCACAAACGTTTCTCCAATGAAAATTCCTAAAACAGATTTGTTCAGTTTGATTTCTGAAAAGGTAGCCTCGTTATTTTCTTCATTGTTGCAACTGACCAGAAGTGATGCCGCCACAATGATAGAATAGGCCAAGTAGTTCCTTGCTATTCGTTTCATGGTAAAATTTTAAATAGGATATTTTTGGGGCGGAAAATATTCTAGCATTAATAGGTACTGTGAAGATACAGATTTTGCTAAAATAAACAAGGAAATTCCATGAAATCAGTAGGATACATTTTTTGAAACAATACACTATAAATCGAAAATCCCGCCTTGCTGCAATGCAGAGCGGGATTTCCAAACACTAAACTTAGGTCAATTACATCTGAAGGTCGACAACCAAATCAAACTCGTCATAAATAAGTTTGTCTTTTGCCGTACCAATAATTCCTGACCCATATTTTACGTCGAAATTAGTTCTATCAACTTTCAAAGTAGCCGTTGCTTTTGTTCCATATACAGAAAGATCAAAGGAAATGGGCTTTGTAATTCCTTTAATGGTCAAGTCTCCAGTAACGCTGTATGCGTTCTTTCCTGTTTGCTTTACACCAGTAAAAACCAAAGAAGATGTTGGATTTGAAGCTGTTGAAAAGAAATCGTCAGAATTTAGGTGACCGTCCAATTTGTTTTTATAGTCGCCAGTCAAATCTGTGGTGTTGATAGTGGACATATCAACCACAAATTCACCTCCTACCAGAGTTTCGCCTTCAAATTCCAATGAACCTGACTTTAATGCAATGGTGCCCACATGGGAACCTCCTACTTTATAGGCTTTCCAGGTTACTGTACTTTCTTCAACCTTAACGGCCTTTTTTTCTCCATCAATTGGGTTGGCCAATACGGCTCCGCCAAAAACTAGGGTCAATGCTAATGATAAAATGCTTGTTTTCATGTTTAAAATTTAAGAGTGTATGAATTTATATGTGTGTAAATAATTCTTCATTGTTTTTACGGACTTTAGGGTAATTCTGGGTATCGTCTTCTTCGGAACGATAGCCAATAGTAAGTACCATAACGCTGGTAAGTCCCTTATCCTTTAAGCCCAAAATATCGTCATACTTGGCTGGTTCAAAACCTTCCATGGGACAAGTATCAATTTTTAACTCGGCCGCTGCTACCATAGCGCTTTGTGCTGCTATGTAAGTCTGTCTGGAAGTCCATGCGGCTTTTACTTCATTTGATAAATCCAGAAGTTTGGACTTCATGAAATCTCCATAACCTTTCAAATTCTCTGGATGAACTCCTCTTGTGTTGCTTACATTTTCCAAATACTCATCAACTAGTTCATTGCCAAATCCGGATTTGGCCGCGAAAACCAACATGTGAGAAGCATCTACGATTTGAGATTGATTCCAAGAGGCAGGTTGAAGTTCTTTTCTAAGTGCCTCATCTGTTACTACAAGAATATGATATGGTTGTAATCCGTAAGAGGAGGGGCTTAGTTGAATTGCTTTCAAAATTGTTTCCAAATCTTTTTCGGATACTTTTTTGGTTGCATCGAATTTTTTGGTGGCATATCGCCAGTTTAGGTTTTCTAGTGTTGTGCTCATTTTTAAAATTTATCTAATAATGTGTTCAATGTTTCAAGTTCTTTTTTGGATAAATTGGATACTGCTTGTTTTTCAACTAAATCAACCGCTTTGTCCATTTTGGCAAGAGCTTTCATGCCAAGGTCTGTTATTAAGATTTCTACCTTGCGTCTATTGGTCTCACAAACCGCCCGATTTACATAACCTTTGGTTAATAGCTTGTCCACAAGTCGAGTAGTATTGCTCATTTTCGTGACCATGCGCTCATTCAATGTGGAGAGGTTGGCAGGTTTTCCTTTTTGTCCTCTAAGTATACGTAGCACATTAAACTGTTGTAGGGAAACCTCGAAAGGTTTTAGGACAGCATTCATTCGCTCATTGATTTGGTTGTGCACCAAAGTCATGTGAATTAAAGTTCTGCTCTCTAATGGAATCTTTCTTGTGGTTTTTATAATTTCCTCTACATTCATGTACTTACAATATTTGTATATACAAATGTATTATAATTTGTCTGATAGAAAAATATTTGTGACGATAAAGTTTTGTTAAAAAAAAGAAAGAGGGGTAAAGCAATAGTTAATTTTAATCATCCGAATATTTAATAATGAGATATTTACTGCCAGTAGTTTTTTTAGCTACATTGAGTTTGATTGGTTGTGGAGAAAAAGCCAAACAAAATAATAATACTAGTGAACAAGTGGCCGCCAGTGTTACTGTCGAGGAGAGTGGAAAAAATGATGACGTTAAGTTCCCTGTTTACAATTTTGATTCATTTGAACCTTTGTTGCATAAAGAAGACGATATTACTTATGTGGTCAATTTTTGGGCAACGTGGTGCAAACCTTGTATTGAAGAGCTGCCATACTTTGAAAAAGTAAATGCTGAATTTAAAGATGATAATGTCAAAGTAGTTTTGGTCAGTCTGGATATGCCTAGTATGTGGAAGTCTCGTTTAGAACCTTTTGTGGAAAAAAAAGCACTTCAATCAGAGGTGGTCATCCTGGACGATCCAAAACAGAACACGTGGATTCCCAAAGTCTCAGAAGAATGGGGAGGAGGTATTCCTGCTACCTTAATATATAATCAAGGGAAGCGCAGTTTTTATGAAAGGGGCTTCACCTATGAAGAACTGACAAAAGAATTAAATCAATTCATAAATTAAAATACAAATGAAAACCTTTAAAATTTTGGGCGCCTTGATACTTTTGATTTCAATGGCTTCCTTTGTTGGAAACACTACTACTGAAAAGGGCTATGCTATTGGCGATACTGCTGCTGATTTTTCATTGAAGAATATTGACGGAAAAATGGTATCACTTTCAGATTATTCTGATGCTAAAGGATTTTTGGTGATTTTCACATGCAATACCTGTCCTTACGCAGTGGCGTATGAAGACCGTATTATTGAACTGGATGCGAAATATAAGTCAAAGGGGGTTCCGGTAATCGCGATTAATCCAAACAATCCATCGGCCAAACCCGGAGACAGTTTTGATAAAATGAAAGTAAGAGCCAATGAAAAGGGCTTTACTTTTCCTTATCTATTGGATGAAGGTCAGAAAGTGTATCCTCAGTATGGGGCAACCAGAACACCCCATGTCTATTTACTTGAAAAGACTGCTGATGGTAACGTAGTAAAATACATCGGCGCAATAGATGATAACTACCAAGACGCATCAAAGGTTGATGAAAAATACGTTGAAGATGCGGTAGATGCCATGTTGGCTGGAAAGGAGATTAAAGTGACCTCTACGAAGGCCATTGGATGCACCATAAAAGTATAATCCGTAGAATTAAGAGATTCAAATCCGGGGTTATGCTCCGGATTTTTATTTTTGCTAAACTTAAATTGATAAAAATGTCAGACCTATCACAAGAAGAATGGGAAAACCAGTTAGAGAATGATGATAACGCCTTTATTTTGGACGTACGTACTCCAGAAGAAGTAGAGGAGGGGTATATTCCCGGTGCAACCAATATAGATATTTATTTAGGACAGGATTTTTTGAACGAAATTGAAAAATTGGATAAGTCCAAAAACTACTATGTGTACTGTCGCTCTGGGAACAGAAGCGGTCAGGCTTGCGCTATCATGAACAGCGTTGGCATTGAGAATGCCTACAACCTTGAAGGTGGATTTATGAACTGGGAAGGTGAAGTAACGGAATCTTAGTTACTAAGGTATACTACTTACCATCTTGGTATAAAACTACGGTATTCTATCTTTTAGTGGAAGACCCTTGGTTTTTTCGTTTTTCTCATGGAAAGCCTGAATCAATCCATAGACATACGGAATCTGTTTTTGAAAACGAATTAGGATATCGTCTGAAATATTATCCCTGCTAAAAGGCACTACCTTCACATACTCTTGGGATTGGTTGGCGTTTCGACCATATTTATAGTCATAGGGAAAGCGACCATTTTCATCAATTCTATTATTTGGATTGTCTTTATTGGGCACGCTAATATAAAACTCGCTATTCTGAATATTCCCTTTTGGATTGAATAATCGCTCTTGTTTCAAATATTCATGAAGCTCTTTTGCTGTACCTATGGCAGGGTCGATTAGTTTTATGTTCTCTGCCATAAAGTTTCGGTATAGCAGTTTACCATCTTTGTCTTTGTAGTTGTACAACTCATTTAAGACCGTCAATATTTCATCGGTCATGTAGGGATAATGTGTACATCCCAAAATAATGGTTTTCAGTGTATTGTTGGATTTTGACAATCGTATCTTTTCCATAAGCGTCACCAAATGATAACGTACATAGTTTTCGGCATCATTGATTTGAAGTACCGAGCAATCATCCGTTTTTTCCGAATTGCATAACATTTTACTATTTGTGAAGTCAAAATTGTATATGTCTAACAGTGTATGGTCAATTTTGGCATCACCATCCAAACTTGGGCCCTTGTAATTGTTTCTTGGTTTTTTTAGATTTTTGTCAAAATACTCTGGGTCATCATCAATAGCTTCGGCAATACCCAGACCACCTTGTGAAAATATCTCGATCTCTCCACTGTATCCCTCTTCTTTTTTCATTTTCAGAATAGTGTTACGGTATCCTTTAGAAGAAACCGTTCCAACCGTTGCCAATACGCCTATTATGGCATTTTCATCCTTCTCTATTGTTTCCAGGGCCCCACGTACCCCAGCGTCTATAACACCGATAATCTTTATGTCCAGATTGACTTTCTTTACATATTCTTCAAGGGATTCCTTGCCATAGGCTGTTGCTGTGTTACAGGCTATCACTATTGCTTTAACAGGTTGTTTGTCCGTATTTGTGGAAATGTCGTTTTTGTCTGAGTAATATTCTTGGCCCATCAAAAACTGTGCATCCTTAATAATATGCTCTCTTAGAAGGTCGGTTTTGCCTTCTTTTGCATAATTACCATAGGGCATATTAGCTTGGTCGGCTAAATAAATGAACGATTCCTTTTCAAAATCCCGTTTTCCGTCGCTACCTTGTTCAAGAGAAGCATTATTGTTTTCGTCGTATGCCACAATGGCTTTTAGTACAGTGAGTCCGCCCGTTCCAGAATCAAATACACCTATGGGCAATGAGCTGCCCGACAGGGGGTAATTCTCAAAATCTATATTGTAAAAACCATCACCTTTTTTTGATGCGATCTCAACAGTATCTTCGCTTTTGGGATTCTTCTTATTACACGATACTACAAATAGCATCATGGATGCGGTGAGCAAAATGATTTTTTTCATAAGTAGGAATTTGGTTTTTATGGGATGTAATCGGATCTTTCAATCCTATTGGGGAGGCTGTTTTTCCAATACTCTTCCGTTTAGTTCATTGTTGTATGTTCCATTTTCAATTGTGGGCTTTCCGTTCACGAAACTATATACCAACCCTTCCGATAGCTGAAATGCATCGGTATAATCTGCTTTGTCCTTAAAGCTTTTAGGGTCAAAAATGATGATGTCCGCATAGTACCCTTCTTCTAGCTTACCTCTTTTTTCAAGTTTGAAAATCTCTGCGGTTTTAGAGGTACTGTTATTGATAAACTGGGCAGTATCGATTATTTTTTCTTGTGTAACGTACTTATGGAATTTTCTAGGAAAAGAACCATATTTTCTAGGATGCCCTGTATTGCCATCGGACCCGGTAACGACCCAATCCTGTTTCATGAACGTGTGGATGTCTTCTTTGGTCATGTTGAATGATGCCACGCGAATGTATCCTGACTTTAAGATTTTCATTACCGCCACTTCCGGCGCTACACTCATCATTTTGGATAGCTCCAATACATTTTTTCCTATAAACTCTTCATTATCGGATTTGACAATCAATAGTTTTTCTGCCCCACCTCTTCGGGCTAAGTTTTTTTTGATTCCTGTTAAGATTTTATCCGTCAATTCTGGGTTTTCGTAACGAATGAACAAGGAATCCTTCCCACCACTTTCGGCCCAGCGAGGTATTACCGCAGCTAACAGTCCTGTCGCAGATGCGTCGTAAGGGTATTGGTTTGCTGTAATATCCAAACCTTCTTTTCTTGCCTCTTCTATCATTGCCACTATAGCTTCGCTTTTATTCCATACGTCTACTCCCAAGCATTTAATATGAGAAATGTGAACTGGAATCTTTGCTTCCCTGCCAATTTGTATGGCTTCTTGAATGGCAGATAGAAGCCCCACGGTATATGAGCTTTCGTCTCGCAGATGTGTATCGTAAATACCATTATTTTCGGCTGCTGTTTTGGCAAGTGCAACGACTTCTTCAGTATTGGAATAGCTCCCTGGCGCATAGAAAAGACCTGTGGAAAGTCCAAATGCCCCTGATTTTATTTCCTCTTGAACCACATACTGCATTTTTTCGATTTCTTCTTTGGTTGCCTTTTCATCACTTTTTCCCATAACCAATTTCCTGACCGTTCCATGACCGACCATTGGGATTACGTTTGTTCCTATTCCCTGTGTCTTGTACAAGGTTTTGAATGTATCTAACGGGAAAAAGCTGTTGCCGTCGTTCCCAACAACCACTGTAGTTACCCCTTGAAACAAAAAGGGTTTGTTGTGGGATGTTTCCTTTTTGTTTAAATCTCGGTCGGCATGGGTGTGTGGGTCGATAAAACCAGGTGATACTATAAACCCAGTGGCGTCTATAACTTTGGACGCTATAATTTCAACACCTTCTTTGTCGCCAATATAAATGATGGTATCATCTTTTATAGCAATGCTGTTTTTTGAAGGGTTATTGGAAGTTCCATTGTAAACGGTTCCATTTTCTATGAGAATATCAGCTTCTATTATTTTTTTTTCGGCGCAGGATTGTAAAAAAAATGATGTGAAATATATTACTATGCCAAACTTTAGGAAAGTCTTTGATGGTTTTTTCATGTTCTATGTATTCAAAGTGAATTCAATGTATTCTTTTTTATTGAACTCTTTTAATTCGTTTTGATTTACCACTATTCAAAAATGGGTATTGGGTCAAAAATGGATAACCCTGTGGGTGCATTTGAATTGGAATTCAGTTCGTTTTGTGATATCACCAAGCGTTGAGGATGTATTTGAATACCTTCTCTATTGAAGGGTACGGGCACTTGGATATCAGGCTCTTTTTGTAAACGTCTTAAATCATTCCATGGGATGAACGTACCAAAACCAGATACATAGCGTTCTTCAATGATTTCCCGGAGCAAGGCTCTTGTTTTATCGATTCCGTCCTCATTTTCCATTCCACCGATTTCAAAGTCCTCTTCTACATAAGGTTCGTATATTTTATCATCATCATCTGAAGAGAACCGTAGTTCAAATGAATTTTCGGACTGTAAAAACTCCCTTACAAGATTCAATTGAATAAGCCCTTGGTTAAAAGAGAGCGTTCTAGTGGCGCATTCTGCCAGAATCAATAAATTTTCCTGATAGGTTATCAAATTCATAGGAGTAAGTTCTCCATTGATGATGTTTGCCCTGTCCGTTCCTGTAGATGCACCGGCATTTAAATGGTTTCGCCTTGCTTTTTCATCGGTCTTTGCATTGTTTCTGTTTCCTTCGTTGGTGCTCAAAAGATTTCTGCAAAAGGTATCGTCTGCGCTCATATACCCTCTTCGGCTACCGACCATAAATCTATATAACAAATTTTCGGTGCCAAGTATTCTGGTTTCTAAAGGTGTGAAGCGCATGCTTCCTTCATGTTCGGAAATACCTTTTAAAGCGGCATTATAGGCGTTCTGGTATTGCTTTGTTTGTAAATAATATCTTGCTTTCAAAGTATATGCGGTTTGTAACCATTTTTCTTTATCACCTTCAAAGAAAATATCTTCGCTAAGACCAGTATCCGTATCCGGACTTTCCAATAGGATTATCGCTTCGTCCAAAATCGTTTGAAGCGACTCATAGATTTCAGTTTGTGAATCAAATTTTGGATCTTCAATACCAGCAACATCAATTTCAGAATAGGGAATCTCTCCCCAGATAGTGGTAGCCGTACCCAAAGCGTGTGCTTCTATTACCCTAGTGATTGCGGTAATCAGAAAACCTTCGCTATCAATACCGTTAAGGTCATAATATTTTGCAATTTCCCTGTTCTGCTTTAGGATGCCATTATACAGATATCCCCATGCACTGTTGGACTCCTCAGATGAAATATCGTAATTGTAGAGCCCTAGATACAAAGCAATCTCACCCCTGTATTGCCCTGACCACATACCCGATATGCGTTGCAGATGGCTCATGTTTAAAGAGATGTCCGCCAACATGGTTCCTTTTATCAATAATTCTGGTGGAAGTACTTCATCCGTTGTGATGGCATTTGGGTTGCGATTCAGCTCCTCAAAAGATTCGCTACACGATATTATTAGAAAAGTACAGAGTAGTGCTATATGGATTTTTGCTTTCATGATGCTAATATTTGATTTCCAATGTAAATGAATAGGTCTTTGATGCTGGGTTGGTAAAATAGTCTACCCCAAACCCATTATCCACTCCGGTCTGGTTGGTTTGAGGGTCTACGCCTAAAATATCTGTCCAAAGCATCAGATTTCTTCCTGTTAGGGTGAATGCGATGGATGCTAGTTTTGTCTTCTCCCTAAACCGCTCCGAGTTTAAGGTATATCCAAGTGTTACCTCGCTTAAGCGGGTCCAAGAGGCATCTTGATTAATGGCAAACTCATTAATGACCGAAGAGCCAAATCCTCCCCCAACCGTGGTATAATAGGATTCGTTAAGTAGTACCGGACCGCCTCCAAAATCTCGTATATTTCCTCTAACTGGAATTCCAGCTGGATACACATTGCCTGCACGATCTACAAGTTCCTGTGTGGGAACTACCGTATTCCCAACATCCCTATGTGTACCAAAATTTCTCATGATAAAGCGGGTACGTTCCGCAAACACACCACCTTCCGAGTGTTCTACAAGGGTATTGAAGAAAAAGCTTCGGTATTTTACGCGTAACCCAAAGCCACCTCTCCACTCAGGGTTGGGGTCGCCCAGTACACCTTGTTCAGGGTCTAGTTGTGGAAAACCGTTTTCGTCCAAATCAAAAGATTCATCAGGGTTTCTCAATGCTTTTGACCCCCATAAGGTGCCCATAGGGTATCCAACAATGGCCCGGGAACTTATGGAGTTGTTTGTGAGTGGTATCGTATTGGTTCCCAAAATAGATAGTACCTCATTTCTGTTGTTATTGAAATTTCCATAAATAGTGGCTATCAGTCCTTTGTTGTTCTTGATGAAGTCATATTCAAGGTCCAATTCCAAGCCCCTATTTTCCAAACTTGCACCATTGGCGTATATGTTGTCCGAACCTATACTTGGTGAGGTTGGCAGGGAGATTAAAATATCTTTTACGGTATTGTAGTAATATGTTCCACTTACAGAAAGTCTATTGTCGAAGAATTTGAGGTCCATCCCTGCTTCATATTCTGTTTTTATCTCTGGCCTTAGATTTGGATTGCCAAGATTATTGTTGAATCGAAAACCGCCTCCAAAATTTTCCAATTGTAACGGGTCGGAATAATCTGAGTATGTTGGAGTTTCATAGGTGGTTTGAGCTCTGTGCGCCCTTGGTTCAACACCTACTTGGCCTACGCCCATCCTCAATTTTCCATAGCTAAACGTCAAATTATCCTTTAAAAAGCCCAACTCTGAAAATAACCAAGACATATCTGCAGAAGGATAGAAAAAGGCACCGTTAATTGTGGAGGCACGTTCCATGGCACCCGCAGTGTTGAGGTAGAGTTGCTTTTTAAAATTGATGCTTCCGGTATAATAAAGCCGGTATTTTCGCCTTTGTGTAATAAAGTGCCTTGTAGTTTCTATTTCGGTGGAGTTTGAAAAAACTTGTGTATCTGTATCGGCGAGAAAGTTTGCTCCTTCATTATATACGGATTTTCTCAGCCTATCATTGAAATTATAGCCCAATAAAAGATTACCTCTAAAGTTTTTGTTGATTTTCAATGTTTTGGTTCTAGCGATGAAATCAAAGTTGGCAATCTTGTTGTTGATGTTGTCCAAATTGAATCTTCCAGTTCCCCTGCCGGCCGTATGAACCGGAAAGAAATACCTCCGCTCATCAAAATAGGTGTCATAGCTTCCCCTTATCTTGAATCGTAACCAAGAATTATAGCGGTAATCAAAATCTGCTGAAGCAATTACCCTATCGACCTGGTTGGGACTTTGTTGTCTGTATAGGGTCCATAACGGGTTGTTATATCCAGGATTTGTTAAGGCTCCTATCGGATTTCTGTAGGAACGATGTCTGTTTGCCCTTGTGTCTCCATCCGCAGTGGTATAGGTACCGGTATAACCAGAAATATCAAAATCGGGTGCTCCTCTCAATAGCCCAAGTAGCAGACCTGCCGTATTGGAGTTTTGTTGAATCCTTAGCGACTTTGTATTGGTATACCTGAACCGAGAACGGACACTCAATTTATCGTTGAACACATACTTGCCACTGAAACCAACATTGATTCTTCTATAATTGCTTTCTCGGATAACACCCTCTTGGTTCAATGCCCCAACACTAAAACGATATCTTCCGTGTTCGTTGGCGTTGTTGATGCTCAAGTAGTGCTTTTGCGAAAAGGCTTCTTGAAAAACCTTGTCGAAGTTACTTTCCGTGAAGGTTTGCCTAGAGTTTTTAGTTTGAATCAATAGCCACTCCCTACCATTTTGATCGGTAAAAAAACCTTCTTCGTTTTTTGGAAAAAATATGTCAGCAGTGCCTGAGCGCGAAGATATTCTATCTCCCCAAGATTGGCTGCTCTGAAAATCATTGCTATAAACACCATTGTTGCCCTGCCCATATCTGGTCTGTACAGGATGAAAGTTATTTATCTTGTCCACGTAGATAGTCGTTTCATATTCTATGTTCAGCTTGCCTGTGTCCCTTCCTCTTTTGGTGGTGATTACGATAACGCCGTTTGCAGCTTCCGAACCCCAGATTGCTGCCGCCGATGCTCCTTTTAAAATATCGATGGATTCCACATCGTCTTCATTGATATCATTAAGGCGTGATTGTTGCGAGGTTCCACCATCTGGGTCACTGTTGCCCGAAAGGTTGTCGTTACTTATAGGTACACCATCCAAAATGATTAAGGGTTGCGTGCTACCAGATATGGTGTTCGCACCACGTATTTGAATTATAGCACCTGCACCGGGGTCACCATTGGAGCGTGCAATTCTAACGCCAGATGCCTTTGCTTGTAATGCATTAATAATATTTACCTCTCCTGATGTTGCCAAGTCCTCGGCCTTTACAGAAGAAACGGTTGCCCCAAAAGTTTTTTTGTCAACTTCAATACCCAGTGCATTAACGACAACTTCGTCCAGAGCCTGTGCATCTTCCTTTAATGTTACGTTGATAAGAACTTTGTCGCCCACGATAACTTCTTGATCAACATATCCCAAGAAACTGAATACCAATACCGCATCATTGTTTGGTACTTCTATGGAATATTTACCGTCAAAATCGGAAACAACGCCAGTGGTCTTTCCCTTTATTAATATTGTTGCTCCTGGTAGGGTATCAAAATCATCGGTTACAGTACCGGTAACTGTTTTTTGTGCACAAATAGTAGTTGATACCAATAGTACTATTAGGAAGGATAATTTTTTGATTAACATAATTATTGTGTAGGTTTTGGTTAGATATTGGGGTCATGGGTTTGTTGTTCAGTGAATTATTATTGTGGTTAATTGAAGATTTATTATTCGATACGTTCCATTAAAATTCGCATCATTTGTTTGGCAGAAACTGTTCCAACGAGCTCTATTTTTTCTTTAGGTGTGGAATCCCCTATTTCATAGGTAATCCCAACGGCATCGTGTCCATATAGAAACCATCCTTTTGAGTTGGGCGTTCTACTATCGTTACTTTTTTCGTTTACTTTATAATTGGGGATATGTTTTTCCAAGGCTTTAAACCAGTCTCCCACAAAATTGGGCATAGTCGTTCTGGCTCTTGTTTTATTCGTATAGAAAACATCCTTATATGTGGAATGGAAATCGAGTCCCAGTATGATTTTTCCACCACTTTCATCAGCTGCTTTGGTAATAAAGTTTGATACGTTTCTGGTTTCCGGTTGGTTGTACATAGACCAATCCCTATTCAGGTCTACACCTCCGCCATTATGTCTCCAGTTTCCCATATCCACTCCATCCGGATTTATAATAGGAAATGCCAATACCCTATAATTTTCCAAAAACTTGTTGGAGAGCTCTGATTCGCTCAATATGGTTTCCATAAAAAATTGATAGGCAAAAAAACCGGTTACTTCGGGTGGATGCTGACGCGTCATTAATACAACTATCGGTTTTTCATCTTTTTCTCCCTTATAAATATCCAATACGGGGATATTCCTTCTAAACTTGGATCTCCCTGCAGATAACAGCCGTGCATATTCTTTGCCTTCAATAAGGGATGCTATCCATTTCTCCGTATCTTTTGAGGTAATGAGCTCTTGAGCCGATATCAACATGGGAGTTTTGTCAATATCCAGTCGGACCAGGGCACCATTGCCCTTTTTTACGACATCCTTTTTCTTCAATTTCGTCCAACCACCGCTCACGGTCTTAATTTTTGGGCGATACCTATGCTTATATCCCAAAGGGTATTCAAACTTCAGATAGATTTCCTTCTTTTCATCCGCCCAGATTACGAAAGCATAAAAAGCACTATTGTTGATAGGTGTATTTTCTGGATTGATAGCGACAGATATTGTACTATCGTTAAGTTTTTCAAAACCATTTAAACGTGCCCCTTGAAATTCATTGCTTGCAAATACGCCTATATCCTCTAGTTTGAATGTTTGTTTCTCTTGAAAGTTTATGGTTACGGAGGTCGTATTCAGTACCCATGGAAAATATACTTTCTTTGATTCCGACTGTGCAACTATTTCTGATGGATAGCAGAATACCAAAAACTGCAAAAAGAGTAAAGAAACTATTCTTTTAACGTAATGAACGATTGGGAAATTCATTGTTCTGCTTTATTGGCTGTTTGGTTCTAAGCTGAAACTGCATCCTATATACAGTGTCATTTTAAAGCTGAACATTGACTGCATTTCTATGTGAAGAGGTTGTACTCGAAATGCTAAAACGTTAATATGGGAGAAGCTAAACTACGAAAAAAACTTTCTTTTTGGAAATGTAACCCGCAACAAGTAATTTTCCACATGTTGAAAAATATCAATTTCAACTTTACCCATGTAGCTCGCCCCATCTTACGTGGAATATCAATTTATTATTTTGCACAATACCCAAATCGATGCGAGAAGACCTACTATATTTTATTTGGAGGAATAATAAACTCCAAACCAAAAATTTACTTACAACTGATAACCAAACACTTAAAATCCAAGGTATAGGTACTTTAAACAGGCTTTCAGGTCCTGACTTTTTCAACGCCAAAATTTACATTGAGAACCAACTTTGGGCTGGAAATGTGGAAATGCATGTTAAATCTTCAGATTGGTATACGCATCATCACGAAACTGATTCGAATTACGACAATGTCATACTTCATGTGGTTTGGGAGGATGATGTTGTTGTTTACAGGAAAGATGGTTCCAAAATTCCAACGTTGGAATTAAAAAACCTTATTCCCGAGGAACTCCTAGTATCATATCGAACATTGATGGATACTTCGAAGATCAAGTTCATCAATTGTGAGAGAAGTATCGCAACTATAGCTCCTATCATTTGGAAAAGTTGGGAGGAACGGCTTTACTTTGAACGCCTTGAGCAAAAATCAAAACAAATTGGAGCCCTTTTACAAAAGTCCAACAACAACTGGGAGGCTGTTTTATTCTCACTTCTTTGTAAAAGTTTTGGAACAAAAATCAATGGCTCATTCCTTTTGAATCGCGCTTTAAAATTGGATTTTTCAATTGTACGTAAAACCAGCGCAAATCTTCTTCAATTGGAAAGTCTTCTTTTTGGCCATTTTGGGCTTTTGGAGGTTGAAGATTGCATGGATAGGTATTACCTCGAATTGAAAAAGGAGTATGGTTATCTCACTCAGAAGTTTGAATTGGAAGTTCCAGAAGAAAAACCTGCTTTTTTTGGTATGCGCCCAATTAATTTTCCTACCCTCAGAATTTCTCAACTGGCAAACCTTTACCATAATAACACAAACATATTTCAAGCATTGATGGCAATTGAATGCTTGGAGGATTATTATAAAATGTTTCAAGTATTCACAAGTCAGTATTGGCAAGATCATTTCACATTTGGAAAGTGTAGCAAGAAAAGCAAGAAACAATTGTCCAAAGCCTTTATTGACTTACTACTTATCAATACTGTGATTCCATTAAAATTTAGTTATGCCCAAAGTATGGGAAACCAATGGAATGAGGAGTTGGTAGATTTGATTTCAAAGATTAAAAGTGAATCAAACACAATAGTTGAAGGTTTTAATAATCTAAAAGTTCAATCGGAAAATGCTTTGGAAAGTCAGTCGAAAATACAATTGTATACCGCATATTGCTCTCAAAAAAAGTGCTTGCATTGTGCCGTTGGAGTGAATTTATTGAACAGAAATGTATACTTTTAGCCATGTCTTTTTTTTACAACCTTTTGTATTACTTTCAAAAAAGAGGCTTTGAGGTATGCCGTCGGATCGCAGAGCGAATTGGCATTCGGGCCCGAGTGGTGCGAATTACTTTCATCTATTTAACTTTTGCGACTTTGGGGTTTGGTTTTGCCTTGTATCTTTTCATGGCATTTTGGTTAAAAATCAAAGACCTCGTGTATACCAAAAGAACATCAGTTTTTGATTTATAGTGTATGGTAAGATTGTTCCGTTCCAAAATTGTGTTGGCTCTTTTCCTAATGATTCTTGTTTTGGTGATTGGAGTCGTTGGGTACAAGTTGTTTTCGGATTTTACATGGATTGAAGCTATCTATATGACCATTATAACCGTCACCACGGTTGGTTTTTCTGAAGTGCGACCTTTGGACGAAGAAGCGAAGATTTTTACAGTATTTTTAATCGTTACCAGTGTTTTTATTTTCGGATATGCCATATCGGTGGTGACCGAATACTTGTTGGGAAGAAACTCACTTCAAATATTAAAAAAGAAAAAAGTGAAAAAAAAGATTGAAGCCCTTTCGGACCATATTGTGGTCTGCGGATTTGGAAGGAACGGAATGCAGGCCGCCGATAGGTTGAAGGCCTACAAAAAACCCTTTGTGGTAATCGAAAAGAACAGAGAGATTATAGAACGGCATGAAGACGAAATTCTTTTTATAGAGGGAGATGCCAATGAAGATGAGGTACTAATGAATGCTGGTATTGAACGTGCTCAGTACCTTATTACCACATTGCCCGATGATGCAGAGAATTTATTCATTGTCCTCTCCGCAAGACAGCTTAACAAAGATTTGTTTATTATAAGTAGGGCTTCTCAGGTGACTTCTTTGACCAAATTACAGCTTGCCGGAGCAGATAAAGTAATCATGCCCGATAAAATAGGAGGGGATCATATGGCTTCCCTGGTAGTCATGCCCGACCTTATTACATTTATCAATCAACTGTCCATAGAAGGGGAGAATACCACTAACTTGGAAGAGGTTGAAATAGAAGATTTGACGACTCAAGTAGACTGTAACTCCATTAAGGATTTGGATTTAAGGAGAAAAACTGGCTGCACTATTATTGGGTACATTGATCCTAAGGGAAATTACATCATTAATCCAGAAGCGGATTTAGTTTTGGAACCCAAGGGAAAGGTCATTGTTTTAGGTAGGGCAGAGCAAATAAAAAAGCTCAACCAAATGTTCAGCATAGGCTAGTTTAACAACCCCATTATTTGATTCCGAAGTTTTTTTTTAGGATATTGCCCACTTTACATCAATTTAACATACCAAACTTTTCAAATTATGAAGTATAGACTTCTAACGATTTTTACCCTATTGTTACCCGTATTAACATTTGCCCAGGAAAAAGGACTGGATGAAAGAGTCAATGACGCTTTTATGCCCTTTGCATCTTGGTGGGAAGGTTTTGTCTTAACCTCTATCCCAATAGGAGAATATAATATGCCTATAGTTCTAATTTTACTTATCCTTGGAGCTACTTTTTTTACAATAGCTTTTAAATTTCCAAACATTACAAAGTTTCCCCTCGCTATTAATACCGTAAGAGGGAAATATGATGAATTGGACCATCACAGTATTGAAAAAACAGAGCTCAACGTTGTCGATGGGGATTTGCCCCATACCATTAAGGATGAGAGTAAGGAAGGAGAGGTTAGCCACTTTCAAGCACTGGCCACGGCGGTCTCAGGTACTGTGGGACTGGGAAACATTGCTGGTGTTGCCGTAGCAATTGCGCTGGGAGGACCTGGAGCTACTTTTTGGATGATAGTTTGTGGGCTTATAGGTATGTCCACGAAATTTGTGGAATGTACCCTTGGTGTAAAGTATAGAGATGTGGGCGCGGACGGAACAGTGTATGGAGGTCCTATGTATTACCTTTCCAAGGGACTTAAAGAACAAGGTGCAAAGGGTCTTGGAAAAGTTCTCGCAGTCATTTTTGCTATACTTTGTGTAGGAGCATCATTTGGTGGTGGAAATGCCTTCCAATCCAATCAAGCAGCAGTTCAACTTTCCACCATGTTGAGCCTTGAAGGAGGTGCAACGGGTGTAGTTATAGGAATTGTTCTAGCTATCCTTGTAGGTATAGTGATTATTGGAGGAATAAAGAAAATTGCCAGCGTCACCGAAAAGATAGTTCCATTTATGGCCGGGGTTTATGTACTGGCTTCTTTGATAATTATTTTCTCGAACATACAATACATCGGTGATGCCTTTGGGATGATTTTTGCTGGAGCCTTTACTCCTGCTGCGGGCTTAGGAGGTGTATTGGGGGTAATCATTGTAGGTTTCCAGCGTGCAGCATTTTCTAATGAGGCCGGTGCAGGGTCTGCTGCTATTGCTCATTCTGCTGTTAAAACTAAATATCCCGCCAGTGAGGGTGTTGTTGCCCTTTTAGAGCCTTTTATAGATACCGTGGTCATTTGTACCATGACAGCTTTGGTCATTATTTTCTTCAATATGGATGCCGGAGCTTTTGATTATGGAAATGCCGTTGGTAGTACAGTATTGCTTAATGAATCAGGAGCATATGTAGGGGGAGTGGATTTGACTTCCATGGCTTACGATTCCGTAATACCTGGATTTAGATATGTATTAACCATTGCGATTATCCTCTTTGCATTTTCCACAATGATTTCTTGGTCCTACTATGGATTGCAGTCTTGGAAATTCCTTTTTGGTAGGGGAAAAACAGCAGATATTGTCTATAAGGTACTTTTCTTACTGTTTGTGGTTATAGGTGCCGCAGCCACTTTAGATGCGGTTATTAAGTTCTCTGATGCTATGATTTTGGCATTGGTATTCCCGAATATGATTGGTTTGTTGTTCTTGTTCCCAAAAGTTCGCGAAGAAATGAACAAGTATGTTTCCGATATTAAAAAGTTTGTAAAAAGCTAACACTCTTTTTTTTGAAAAGTTTTAAATCCCATTTCCGGTTCACCAAGCAAGAACGAAATGGGATTTTCTTTTTGGTACTGTTAATTGTACTTCTTCAGATGTCTTTTTTTTTGATAAGTACGCATACACTTAATAAGGGTGAAGAGGTTATCGTTGATGTTATGGCACAACAACAGATAGATAGCTTGAAGCAAATAGCTTTAGCTGATGAAGGTCGAGAAATATATCTTTTCAATCCAAATTTCATTACTGATTATAAAGGGTACACTTTGGGAATGTCGCCCAAGGAAATTGACCGATTGATAATTTTTAGGGAAACAGGAAAATATGTGAACTCAGTTTCAGAGTTTCAACAGGTAACCCAAATCTCGGACTCATTACTCTCTTCTATTTCTCCTTATTTCAAGTTTCCAGAATGGACTCAAAAGAGAAGTAAAGCAAATGTATCCGGAGTTAGTGATTCAAATCAAAAAAACCAACCCATTGCCACAAACAAAATCATTGATTTGAACAAAGCAACAGCGGAAGAACTAACAAGGATTTACGGAATAGGGGAAAAGCTTTCTGCACGGATTGTAAAATTCCGGGATAGGTTAGGGGGGTTTTTGGTAAATGAACAGTTGTACGATGTGTATGGATTGGAAACTAAAATAGCAGATAAGACCTTGAAACAGTTTCAAGTATTAAGCCCACCAAGCATAACAAAGCTCAAGGTAAACTCAGCTTCTATCGATGAACTGGCTAGTTTGGTTTATATCTCAAAAAAGCTGGCTAATCAAATAGTGGCATACCGAAATGAAAATGGACCGTTTGAAACCCTACAAGACTTGGGTTCGGTTCCTGATTTTCCTATCACAAAGATTGATAGAATTGGGCTATATTTGTCCTTGTCAAACGACTAGATTTTGCTATGAATAACACGTATTATAATGAAGAGCATAAGCTGTTTCGCGATAGCTTAAGGGATTTTTTGCAAAAGGAGGTAGTTCCCCATGTAGATGATTGGGAGCAAACAGGAGTAATAGACCGTTCTATTTGGAAAAAGTTTGGGGATATGGGGTATTTGGGACTCAAATATCCGGAAACATATGGAGGCCTAGACTTAGATTTCTTTTACACAGTTATTTTGCTTGAAGAGTTGCAAAGGGTAAATTCAGGCGGCTTTGCAGCTGCTATCTGGGCCCACATGTATTTGGCCATGACCCACTTGAATGCCGAAGGGGATGAGCGTATCAAAAATGAATATTTGGCGCCGAGCATTATGGGCGATAAAATAGGATGTCTTTGTATTACCGAACCTTTTGGGGGGTCCGATGTGGCTGGTATGCGTTCCACTGCCGTAAAAAAGAATGACCATTACTTGTTAAATGGATCCAAGACATTCATCACCAATGGTTTCTATAGTGATTATTTAGTGGTTTCCGCCAAAACACAGCCGGAATTAGGCAATAAGGGCATAAGTATCTTTTTGGTAGATCGTGATGCGCCGGGTGTTTCCGCCACCAAGCTTGATAAGCTAGGATGGAGAGCTTCAGATACAGCAGAAATCGCATTTGATAATGTTAAACTACCGTTGGAAAATTTGATGGGAGAAGAGAACAAAGGGTTTTCCTATCTAATGCAGCATTTAGATTTAGAACGTTTGGTAATGGGCATCAATGCTCATGCTAGGGCAGAATTTGCACTTGACTATACTATGGAATACATGAAAGAGCGTACCGCTTTCGGAAAATCTTTAGACACTTTTCAAGCGCTTAGGCATACCATGGTTGAACTGACTTCTGAAATGGAGATGTGCAAAAGCTACAATTACATGGTAGCCAATCAATTGAACCAAGGTATTTATTCTGTCAAAGAAGCAACAATTTCAAAACTTATGTCCACCAAGATGGCGGACAAGGTCATTGATGGATGTCTTCAAATGTTGGGAGGGTATGGCTATATGGAAGAGTATCCTTTGGCAAGAATGCTTCGTGATAGCCGATTGGGTCGCATAGGCGGAGGTACTTCAGAAATACTAAAGGAGATATTGGCCAAAATTATGCTAGACAAGAAAAGCTTTGCTCCTGTACCGCAGAGTTAAATTTTAGGCATAGAATATTTCATAATTCAAATTAAGTCCTATCTTTGCCGTCCAAAATACAAAAGAAAGGAGGTTGTAGCCCATGTTGATAATACCAGTAAAAGAAGGAGAAAATATAGATAGAGCTTTAAAACGCTTCAAACGAAAGTTTGACAAGACAGGCACCATGCGCCAGTTGCGTACAAGACAACAATATACCAAGCCTTCTGTGAAGCGAAGAGCTGAGGTGCAAAAAGCACAGTATATTCAAGGCCTTAGAGATAGCGAAGAGATTTAAAGCTATATCTAACAATATATATCACATCCCCTGCAGAATTTCTGCGGGGGATGTTTTTTTAGGGCATACTCTAATTTGATACCTTTGGAATATGTCTGTCAAAGCATTCATTGACTATTTAAAACTGGAGAAGAACTATTCCAAGCATACCTTGGTTGCTTATGAAAAGGATTTGGAAACATTCACCCATTTCTGTTCAAACGAATTTGAGGTCAATGATATTAATGAAATTCCTTATTCTTTTATTCGGAATTGGATTGTACAATTGGCCGATAGCGGTGTGACCAATAGAAGTATCAATCGCAAAGTTTCTTCCCTAAATGCGTATTACAAGTTTCTTCAAAAAACTGGTCAGATTACATCCTCACCTCTAGTCAAGCACAAAGCCTTAAAGACCAAAAAGAAAGTGGAGGTGCCTTTTTCAGAAATTGAGATGGATAAAGTATTGACATTAATTCCTTTCACAGATAATTTTGTGGGTCTAAGAGATAGGTTAATGATAGAAATGCTATACGCCACAGGGATTAGAAGAGTTGAACTGGTAAATCTTAAACTCAATGATATCGATTGGGCCAAAAAAACCGTAAAAGTATTGGGCAAGAGGAATAAAGAACGTATCCTGCCCCTATTGCCAGGCGTAATTTCTCTAATGCAGCATTATATTGAAGAGCGTTCCAAACTTGAAAACATTCTTGATAAGGCTTATCTGTTTTTAACGCAGGGAGGACTTAAAATTTATGAAACACTTGTTTATCGCACTATAAATAAGTATTTTAGTTTGGTATCTCCTAAAGTAAAAAGAAGTCCGCATGTCTTAAGACATACCTTCGCAACACATTTACTGAATCAAGGAGCAGATTTGAATGCTGTGAAAGAGTTATTGGGCCATGCAAGCTTGGCGTCCACACAAGTGTACACCCATAATAGCATAGCTGAGCTAAAAAAAGCACACCTCAAGGCCCATCCCAGGAACAAGAAGTAAAAATCTTGTTGAAGTTTAACCTGTCTACCTCTATTGGTGGTCCTAAAAACAAAAACCATATGAAAGTAAATGCACAATCTGTAAATTTTGTGGCTGATGGAAAACTGATTGACTTCGTTCAAAAAAGAATGGATAAGTTAGATCAGTTTTATGATAAAGTGATTAGTTCTGATGTCTATTTGAAGGTGGATAACACCAGTGCAAAGGAGAATAAGATTGTGGAAATTAAATTGTTAGTACCCAGAGATAAATTCATTGTAAAAAAACAATGTAAATCCTTTGAAGAAGCGGTTGATTCTGCCTGTAGTTCTTTGGAAAGACAGCTAGTAAAAAAGAAGGAAAAATTAAGGGCCAAAGCGTGATTAAAATTTTTGAAAATTTATTTTGATTAAAAAAATAAATCTATACATTTGCAGTCCGTTAGAAATAGCGGACTTTTTTTATGGAAAAAAGGATATAAATGCCGATGTAGCTCAGCTGGCTAGAGCAGCTGATTTGTAATCAGCAGGTCGTGGGTTCGAGTCCCTCCATCGGCTCGTAAGTTACTGAAAATAAGGCGGGGAGATACTCAAGCGGCCAACGAGGACAGACTGTAAATCTGTTGGTTTTCACCTTCGCAGGTTCGAATCCTGCTCTCCCCACAAAAAGTTGTTAAGGAAACAACTTGATAGAGAAGTTTTTTGAAATGTTGGAATTATTTTGGACAAGTTCCAAAAATGCGGGAGTAGCTCAGTTGGTAGAGCGTCAGCCTTCCAAGCTGAATGTCGCCGGTTCGAACCCGGTCTCCCGCTCTAAAGACGAATTTTAAACTCTGAATAGTAGAGTGAAAAATTTGTCAAGGGCAAAGTCAAGGTAAACCTTGTCTCAAGCTCTTCAATAAGAGAATATTGTCATTCCTGTGAAGGCAGGAATCTCTTCCTTTTAAATAAGGAACTTTAAAGGTGGTTGATTCAACACTTTACGCCGGTGTAGCTCAGGGGTAGAGCGTTTCCTTGGTAAGGAAGAGGTCACGGGTTCAAATCCCGTCATTGGCTCGAAAACGATTTGTACACTAATATAAACTAAGATTAAAATTATTTAAAATGGCAAAGGAAACTTTTGATCGTTCCAAACCGCACTTAAATATTGGTACTATTGGACACGTAGATCATGGTAAAACAACATTGACTGCTGCTATTACCACTGTTTTGGCTAATGCTGGTTTGTCTGAACTTCGTAGCTTCGATTCTATTGATAATGCTCCGGAGGAAAAAGAAAGAGGTATTACTATTAATACATCTCACGTAGAATACCAGACTCAGAACCGTCACTATGCGCACGTTGACTGTCCTGGTCACGCGGATTACGTAAAAAACATGGTTACTGGTGCTGCTCAAATGGACGGTGCTATTTTGGTTGTTGCTGCAACTGATGGTCCTATGCCACAAACTCGCGAGCACATCCTTTTGGGTCGTCAGGTAGGTATTCCTCGTATCGTTGTTTTCTTGAACAAAGTGGATATGGTGGATGACGAAGAGCTATTAGAGCTTGTTGAAATGGAAGTAAGAGAATTGCTTTCTTTCTACGAGTATGATGGTGATAACGGTCCTGTTATATCTGGTTCTGCTTTAGGTGCCTTGAATGGTGAGCAAAAGTGGGTTGATACCGTAATGGAATTGATGGCTGCTGTGGATGAGTGGATTGAATTGCCAGAAAGAGACGTTGAGAAAGATTTCTTGATGCCTGTTGAGGATGTATTCACTATTACAGGTCGTGGAACAGTTGCAACTGGTCGTATCGAAACTGGTGTTGCCAACACAGGTGATGCGGTAGATATTATTGGTATGGGTGCTGAGAAATTAGCTTCTACTATTACTGGTGTTGAGATGTTCCGTAAGATTTTGGATAGAGGTGAAGCTGGAGATAATGTAGGTATCCTTTTGAGAGGTATTGAAAAATCCGATATCAAAAGAGGTATGGTAATCTGTAAGCCAGGTTCTGTTAAGCCCCACGCTAAATTCAAAGCTGAGGTTTATATCCTTAAAAAAGAAGAAGGTGGACGTCACACTCCATTCCATAACAACTACCGTCCTCAGTTCTACGTTCGTACAACTGACGTAACAGGAAACATTAACCTTCCTGATGGAGTTGAAATGGTTATGCCGGGTGATAACTTGACCATTACAGTTGATTTGATTCAGCCAATCGCATTGAGCGTTGGACTACGTTTTGCTATCCGTGAAGGTGGTAGGACTGTTGGAGCTGGTCAGGTTACTGAAATCCTAGATTAATTATAGTATAAAGTATATTGCACTAAAGGGTGTCCGTCTAAATGGCGGATACCTTTCAGTGTAAATATAAACGGGTGTAGCTCAGTTGGTAGAGCACTGGTCTCCAAAACCAGGTGTCGGGAGTTCGAGTCTCTCCTCCCGTGCTGAAAAAATACATTTTTTGTTATGTTGACATATGTAAAGGAATCTTTTGAGGAATTGAAAAATAACGTAACCTGGTTAAACAGGGAAAAAGCATCTAACCTTATGGTTGTTGTTGCTGTTTTTTCCATTCTTTTTGCTCTTGCAACCTGGGGAGTGGATTCTTTGTTCAGCAAATTGATAACACTGTATTTTGATAAAGTAATAGGATAGTTCGTTATGTCAGAAGTTCTTGAGAAAAAATGGTATGTGGTACGAGCTGTCAGTGGCCAAGAGAATAAAATCAAAGGTTACATTGAGAGTGAAGTAGAGCGAAATGGTTTTGGTGATTACCTAGAGGATGTTTTGGTTCCTACTGAAAAAGTGATTCAAATCCGAAATGGAAAGAAAATCAATAAAGAAAGAGTTTACTTTCCTGGGTATATTATGATTAAAGCCAACCTTGGTGGTGAAATGGTTCATATCATTAAATCCATTACCAATGTAATAGGGTTTTTAGGAGAAACCAAAGGTGGTGATCCTGTACCATTACGTAAATCTGAAGTGAATCGAATGCTAGGTAAGGTGGATGAGTTGGCTGTGAATACTGACAATGTGGCGATTCCATTCATTCTTGGCGAAACTGTAAAGGTTATTGATGGCCCTTTCAATGGTTTTAATGGAACTGTTGAGAAAATCAATGAAGAAAAGCGCAAGCTTGAGGTTATGGTAAAGATTTTCGGAAGAAAGACACCATTGGAACTCAGCTATATGCAGGTAGAAAAAGTTTAATAGAGCTGTTACATATAAAAAGTTGTGTTGCTTCCAATTGACACACTTTCATTTTAATTAAAAACAATGGCAAAAGAAGTAGATAAGGTAGTTAAATTACAAGTTAGGGGAGGTGCTGCGAATCCATCGCCACCGGTTGGACCCGCCTTAGGTGCTGCTGGTGTTAACATTATGGAGTTCTGTAAGCAGTTTAATGCGCGTACACAGGACAAACCTGGTAAAGTTTTACCAGTTGTTATCACCGTTTACAAAGACAAATCTTTCGAGTTTGTTGTAAAAACACCACCCGCGGCAGTTCAATTGTTGGAAGCGGCTAAGATTAAAAAAGGATCTGGCGAACCTAACAGGGTTAAATCAGGTAGTGTATCCTGGGATCAGGTAAAAGCAATTGCTGAGGACAAAATGGTCGATTTAAATGCTTTTACAGTGGAATCTGCAATGAGTATGGTTGCAGGTACTGCTAGATCAATGGGACTTAAAGTAGCTGGTAAAAGACCTTTTTAAAATCTAAAGCAATTTATAATGGCAAGATTGACTAAAAAGCAAAAAGAAGCCCATGCCAAGATAGAGAAGAACAAACTCTATTCTTTGGAAGAGGCATCAGCTTTAATAAAAGAAATTACCAATGTAAAATTTGACGCTTCTGTTGATTTGGCAGTTCGTTTGGGTGTAGATCCAAGAAAAGCCAATCAAATGGTACGTGGTGTTGTAACACTTCCCCACGGAACAGGTAAGGAAGTTAAGGTTTTAGCTTTGGTGACCCCCGACAAAGAAGCAGAAGCTAAAGAGGCTGGTGCTGATTTTGTAGGGTTGGATGAATATTTGGATAAAATAAAAGGCGGATGGACCGATGTGGATGTTATCATCACCATGCCTAGTGTAATGGGTAAACTTGGACCCTTAGGTAGAATTTTGGGACCTAGAGGATTGATGCCCAATCCAAAAACCGGAACTGTGACGATGGATGTAGCTAAAGCTGTAACCGATGTCAAAGGAGGTAAAATCGATTTTAAAGTGGACAAAACTGGAATTGTACACGCAGCTATAGGTAAATCATCTTTTTCCGCAGATAAAATTGCTGGAAACGCTAAAGAATTGATAGATACTTTGGTGAAGTTGAAGCCAGCTGCTGCTAAAGGGATTTATATGAAAAGTATTTACCTCTCTAGTACAATGAGTCCCAGTGTTCAATTAGATCCAAAAGCAGTTTAATAACTGGTAGCTCAATAATTTAATTATGACAAGAGAAGAAAAAGCAATCGTAATAGAGGACTTGACTGCACAGTTGGCCGATAATGCCAATATTTACTTGGCGGATATATCCGGTTTGGACGCCGTTGACACTTCTAACCTTAGAAGGGCATGTTTCAAGGCGAACATTAAGCTTGCAGTAGTGAAGAATACCTTGCTTGCAAAAGCAATGGAAGCTTCAGATAAGGAGTTTGGTGAACTTCCCGAAGTATTGAAGGGTAATACATCTTTGATGTTATCTGAAACTGGGAATGCACCGGCGAAACTTATCAAAAACTTTAGAAAGAAATCCGATAAACCTGTACTTAAAGGAGCTTTTATAGAAGAGGCTGTTTACGTAGGGGACGAAAACCTGGATGCACTTGTAAATATCAAGTCCAAAGAGGAAGTTATCGGGGATATCATTGGATTGTTACAATCCCCAGCCAAAAACGTTATTTCTGGTCTTAAGTCCGGAGGTGGTAAATTGGCAGGTATCCTTAAAACCCTTTCTGAAAAATAATTCGCGCACAATAACTAAGTATATTTTAAAAATTTGATTAAACGATAGAAAAATGGCAGATTTAAAAGATTTTGCAGAACAGTTGGTTAACCTAACCGTAAAAGAGGTAAACGAGTTGGCTGACATATTAAAAGAAGAGTACGGTATCGAGCCTGCTGCTGCTGCAGTTGCAGTTGCTGGAGGTGGTGCTGCCGCTGGTGGTGGTGAAGAAGCCGCTGAAGAAAAGTCAGAATTTGACGTAATCCTTAAGGCTCCAGGAGGTTCTAAACTAGCTGTAGTTAAGTTGGTTAAAGAACTTACAGGTCTTGGATTGAAAGATGCTAAAGAAATCGTTGACAGTGCTCCTAAAGCAGTGAAAGAAGGAGTTGCTAAAGACGAAGCAGAAGGTATCAAAAAATCTTTGGAAGAAGCAGGAGCAGAAGTTGAGCTTAAATAATAGCTTTTACCATATAAATTGGGTTAAGGTCTTTCCATAAAATGGTCAGACCTTAGCCTGTTTTTATAGCGATGTGTGATGGCACACATGACCCAATAGAGAATTCACTATCAAAATTTGTCCATTGATGTTCACAAATCATACTGAAAGAGTAAATTTCGCATCCGCTAAGAACATACCGGATTATCCGGATTTCTTGGACATTCAGATTAAGTCATTTCAAGACTTTTTTCAACTTGAGACCAAATCTGACGAAAGGGGAAATGAAGGGCTCTACAACACCTTCATGGAAAATTTTCCAATCACCGATACCAGAAACCAGTTTGTACTGGAATTCTTGGATTATTTCATAGATCCACCTAGATACTCCATCCAAGAATGTATCGAAAGAGGACTTACCTATAGCGTTCCTTTAAAGGCGCGTCTAAAATTGTATTGTACCGATCCGGAGCATGAGGATTTTGAAACTATAGTACAAGACGTTTACTTGGGTACAATACCTTATATGACACCTAGTGGCACATTTGTTATCAATGGAGCTGAACGTGTTGTGGTCTCTCAGTTACACAGGTCTCCAGGGGTATTCTTCGGACAATCGTTCCATGCCAATGGAACTAAATTGTATTCAGCTAGGGTAATTCCTTTCAAAGGGTCTTGGATTGAATTTGCTACAGATATCAATGGAGTGATGTACGCCTACATTGATAGAAAGAAAAAATTACCTGTAACCACACTTTTCCGTGCTATTGGATTTGAACGTGACAAGGACATTTTGGAGATTTTTGACCTTTCTGAAGAAATCAAAGTATCTAAAGCAGGACTTAAAAAGGTGTTGGGTCGTAAATTGGCCGCAAGGGTATTGAACACATGGCACGAGGATTTTGTGGATGAAGATACAGGGGAGGTTGTTTCCATAGAAAGAAACGAAATCATCCTTGATCGAGATACTATTCTCGAAAAAGAGCATGTAGATGAAATTTTGGATGCTGATGTTAAAACCATTCTGCTTCACAAAGAGAATAGTTCGCAATCGGATTATGCCATCATCTACAACACCTTGCAAAAGGACCCTACCAACTCTGAAAAAGAAGCGGTAGAGCACATATACAGACAATTGCGTAACGCAGAACCACCTGATGAAGAAACCGCTCGCGGTATCATCGATAAGTTGTTCTTCTCGGACCAACGATACAATTTAGGTGAGGTAGGTCGTTACCGGATGAATAAAAAATTACAGCTGGATATTGGAATGGACAAGCAGGTCTTGACCAAAGAAGATATCATTACCATTATCAAATATTTGATTGAGTTGATCAACTCCAAAGCGGAGATTGATGATATCGATCACTTGTCAAACCGTCGCGTAAGAACCGTTGGAGAACAATTGTCTTCTCAGTTTGGAGTAGGTTTGGCACGTATGGCACGTACCATTCGTGAGCGTATGAATGTTCGTGATAATGAGGTCTTTACCCCAATTGATTTGATCAACGCGAAGACCTTGTCTTCGGTAATCAACTCATTCTTTGGTACCAATCAGTTGTCTCAGTTTATGGATCAAACAAATCCATTGGCAGAGATTACACATAAAAGAAGACTATCCGCTCTTGGACCTGGAGGTCTTTCCCGTGAAAGAGCAGGTTTTGAGGTTCGTGATGTACACTACACACACTACGGAAGACTTTGTCCAATTGAAACTCCTGAAGGACCAAACATTGGATTGATATCTTCCTTGGGTGTATTTGCCAAGGTGAACCCAATGGGCTTCTTGGAAACACCCTATAGAAAAGTAGATGACGGAAAGGTAAATACCAAAGAATTTACCTACTTGAGTGCAGAGGAAGAAGAAGGAATGAAAATAGCTCAGGCTAACATTCCAATGAAAGAGGACGGAACCATTGATTCAGAAAAAGTAATTGCTCGTGAAGAAGGTGATTTCCCAGTGGTTGATCCAAGTGAAGTAAATTATACGGACGTTGCGCCAAATCAAATTGCTTCCATTTCAGCTTCTTTAATTCCTTTCTTGGAACATGATGATGCGAACCGTGCTTTAATGGGATCAAACATGATGCGTCAAGCGGTACCATTATTACGCCCTGATTCTCCAATTGTAGGTACTGGACTGGAAAGACAGGTTGCTACAGACTCTAGGGTTTTGATTAATGCTGAAGGTGACGGCGTAGTGGAATATGTCGATGCTCAGAAAATCACAATCAAATACTCAAGAAGCGAGCAGGAAAAACTGGTGAGTTTTGAAGAAGATTCCAAGACGTATAACTTGGTTAAATTCCGAAAAACAAATCAAGGTACCTCTATCAACTTGAAGCCTATCGTAAGAAAAGGGGACAAAGTGAAAAAAGGAGAGGTGCTTTGTGAAGGATATGCTACGCAAGCCGGAGAATTGGCTTTGGGTCGAAACATGAAGGTGGCCTTTATGCCTTGGAAAGGGTATAACTTTGAGGATGCCATCGTGATTTCTGAAAAAGTAGTTCGTGAAGATATCTTTACATCCATTCACATTGATGAATATGCATTGGAGGTTAGAGATACTAAACTAGGTGCTGAAGAATTGACCAATGATATTCCTAATGTATCCGAAGAGGCTACAAAAGACTTGGATGAATATGGTATGATTCGTATTGGTGCAGAAGTGAAGCCTGGAGATATTCTTATCGGTAAGATTACTCCAAAAGGTGAATCTGACCCAACTCCGGAAGAAAAATTACTTCGTGCCATATTTGGAGATAAAGCAGGAGATGTAAAAGATGCTTCCTTGAAAGCTTCACCATCATTACGTGGTGTGGTTATCGATAAGAAGTTGTTCTCTCGTTCCATTAAAGATAAGCGCAAGCGTTCTGAAGATAAAGAAGCCATTTCCCGATTGGAAATGGATTACGAAGTGAAATTCCAACAATTGAAAGATGTTTTGGTAGAAAAACTCTTTGGATTGATCAGCGGAAAAACTTCGCAAGGTGTAATGAACGATTTGGGAGAAGAAGTACTTCCAAAAGGAAAGAAATACACCATCAAAATGCTAAACTCTGTTGACGATTTTGCGCACTTGGTTAGCGGTAGTTGGACTACGGATGATGCTACAAATACTTTGGTGGCAGACTTGTTGCACAACTACAAAATCAAACTGAATGATATTCAAGGAAACTTGAGAAGGGACAAATTCACCATTTCTGTGGGGGATGAACTTCCGGCAGGTATCATGAAGTTGGCCAAGGTATACATCGCCAAAAAGCGTAAGCTAAAAGTAGGTGATAAGATGGCAGGTCGTCACGGTAACAAAGGTATCGTAGCACGCATTGTACGTCAAGAAGATATGCCTTTCTTAGAAGACGGAACACCGGTGGATATCGTATTGAATCCGCTTGGGGTACCTTCTCGTATGAACATTGGTCAGATTTACGAAACTGTATTGGGTTGGGCCGGCTTAAAGCTGGGTAGAAAGTATGGTACACCAATTTTTGATGGTGCCACGCTTGACCAAATCAATGCTTTGACTGATGAGGCAGGCGTACCACGTTTTGGACACACCCATCTTTATGACGGTGGAACAGGACAACGTTTTGACCAAGCAGCAACTGTAGGAGTTATCTACATGTTGAAACTAGGTCACATGGTGGACGATAAAATGCACGCCAGGTCTATAGGACCATACTCATTGATTACGCAACAACCTTTGGGCGGTAAAGCCCAGTTTGGTGGTCAGCGATTTGGTGAGATGGAGGTATGGGCATTGGAAGCCTATGGTGCTTCTTCCACATTACGTGAAATCTTGACCGTGAAGTCGGATGACGTTATCGGAAGAGCCAAGACCTATGAGTCCATCGTAAAAGGTGAGACTATGCCAGAACCTGGATTGCCAGAATCTTTCAACGTATTGATGCACGAACTTAAAGGTTTGGGCTTGGATATCCGTTTGGAAGAGTAGAATTAACAAAATAGCATTTTAATCATAATTATCGCAATAGCATTATGGCTAGATTAAAAGATAACAACGCACCAAAAAGGTTTGATAAAATTTCCATCGGATTGGCTTCTCCAGAGTCAATTTTGGCAGAATCCCGGGGGGAAGTATTAAAACCTGAGACCATTAACTATAGAACGCACAAGCCAGAGCGTGATGGATTGTTCTGTGAGCGTATTTTTGGTCCTGTAAAGGATTACGAATGTGCCTGTGGGAAGTATAAAAGAATCCGTTACCGCGGTATTGTTTGTGACCGTTGTGGTGTTGAAGTAACGGAGAAAAAGGTGCGTAGGGACCGTGTTGGACATATCAACCTTGTGGTGCCTGTGGCGCACATCTGGTATTTCCGTTCGCTTCCCAACAAAATAGGATACCTTTTAGGTTTACCTTCCAAGAAGTTGGATATGATCATATACTACGAAAGATATGTGGTCATCCAGCCGGGTATTGCCAAAGGTCCAGAAGGTGAGGAAATCAATAAAATGGATTTCTTGACCGAAGAAGAGTATTTGAACATCTTGGAATCCATTCCAACCGAAAATCAATATTTAGAGGACACTGACCCTAACAAATTCATTGCGAAAATGGGTGCTGAGTGTTTGATTGATTTGTTGGGTAGAATTGATTTGGAGCAACTGTCTTACGAGTTGAGACACAAGGCCAACACAGAAACTTCCAAGCAACGTAAAACTGAGGCATTAAAGCGTCTGCAGGTTGTGGAAGCCTTCCGTGAGTCCCAAGGAAACCGTGAGAATCTTCCAGAGTGGATGATCATGAAGGTGGTTCCGGTTATTCCACCGGAATTACGTCCATTGGTTCCTTTGGATGGTGGTCGTTTTGCTACTTCTGATTTGAACGATTTATACCGTAGGGTAATTATTCGTAACAACCGTTTGAAGCGATTGATGGAAATCAAAGCTCCAGAAGTAATCCTTCGTAACGAAAAAAGGATGCTTCAAGAAGCTGTGGATTCCCTTTTCGACAATACAAGAAAAGCATCTGCGGTAAAAACAGAATCGAACAGACCATTAAAATCCCTTTCGGATTCCTTGAAAGGTAAACAAGGTCGTTTCCGTCAAAACTTGCTCGGTAAGCGTGTGGATTATTCAGCACGTTCCGTAATTGTTGTTGGACCGGAAATGAAATTGTACGAATGTGGTCTTCCTAAAGATATGGCCGCCGAGCTGTACAAGCCCTTCGTTATCCGTAAGTTGATAGAAAGAGGAATTGTAAAGACAGTAAAATCTGCCAAAAAGATAATAGACAAGAAAGAGCCCGTAGTTTGGGATATCTTGGAAAATGTGCTTAAAGGACACCCAGTTCTTTTGAACCGTGCTCCCACATTGCACCGTTTGGGAATCCAGGCGTTCCAACCTAAACTTATTGAAGGTAAAGCAATTCGTTTGCACCCATTGGCATGTACCGCATTTAACGCGGATTTCGATGGGGATCAAATGGCAGTTCACCTTCCATTGGGACCAGAGGCTATTTTGGAAGCACAACTATTGATGTTGGCATCCCAGAATATCTTGAACCCAGCTAACGGTTCACCGATTACCGTTCCATCACAGGATATGGTATTGGGTCTATATTATATGACCAAAGAAAGAAAGTCTACGCCTGAGATACCTATCAAAGGTGAAGGATTGACTTTTTATTCTGATGAAGAGGTGGTTATTGCCTTTAATGAAGGTAAAGTGGACTTGAACGCGAGTATCAAGGTACGTGTTAAGGATTTCAATGCTGAAGGAGAGTTGGTTCCTCAGATTATTGAGACTACAACTGGTAGAGTGTTATTCAACAGTGTTGTTCCAGAACAAGCAGGATACATTAACCAAGTTCTTAATAAGAAAGCCCTTCGAAATATTATTGGTGATATTTTGGCGGTAACAGACGTTCCTGCTACTGCTGATTTCTTGGATAAAATAAAGACCATGGGATATGAATTCGCCTTCAAAGGTGGATTATCCTTTAGTTTAGGGGATATTATTATTCCAGCAGAGAAGCATGAAATGATCGCTGACGCCAACGGACAAGTTGATGGTATCATGATGAACTATAACATGGGTCTTATCACCAACAACGAACGTTACAATCAGGTGATTGATGTTTGGACGTCAACCAATGCTATGTTAACCGAATTGGCCATGAAGCGAATTCGTGAAGATCAGCAAGGATTCAACTCGGTATATATGATGCTGGATTCTGGTGCAAGGGGTTCCAAAGAGCAGATTCGTCAGCTGACCGGTATGCGTGGATTGATGGCAAAACCGAAAAAATCGACTGCTGGTGGTGGTGAGATTATCGAAAACCCGATTCTTTCCAACTTTAAGGAAGGACTATCGATTTTGGAATACTTTATCTCTACGCACGGTGCACGTAAAGGTTTGGCGGATACCGCTTTGAAAACTGCGGATGCGGGATACTTGACACGTCGTTTGGTGGACGTTTCTCAAGACGTAATCATCAATATTGAAGATTGTGGTACGCTACGTGGTATCGAGGTTGAGGCCTTAAAGAAGAATGAAGAAGTAGTGGAAACACTAGGAGAGAGAATTCTGGGTCGAGTTTCCTTACACGATGTATACAATCCGTTGACTGAGGAATTATTACTTTCTGCAGGTCAAGAGATTTCAGAAGCAGATGTTAAGCGAGTAAACGCCGCTCCAATTGAGAAAATTGAAGTACGTTCTGCATTGACCTGTGAGGCTCCAAAAGGAATTTGTGCCAAATGTTACGGTAGAAACCTAGCGACCAACAAAATGGTTCAGCGTGGTGAAGCGGTAGGTGTTGTTGCTGCCCAATCTATTGGAGAGCCTGGAACACAGTTGACCTTGAGAACGTTCCACGTTGGAGGTATTGCAGGTAACATCTCTGAGGATAACAAATTAGAAGCCAAGTTTGAAGGTGTAGCTGAAATAGAGGATTTGAGAACTGTTGTAGGTGAAAACAGCGATGGTGAAAAGGCCAATATCGTTATTTCCCGTACTTCTGAAATCAAGATAGTGGATACCAACACAGGTATTACCTTGAGCACAAATAACATACCTTATGGTTCTCAGTTGTTCGTTAAGAACGGTGCTAAGATTAAAAGTGGTGATGTTATTTGTCAGTGGGATCCCTATAATGGTGTTATTGTATCTGAGTTTACAGGACAAATTGCTTACGAGAATATTGAGCAAGGCGTTACGTATCAGGTAGAGATAGATGAGCAGACTGGTTTCCAAGAGAAAGTAATTTCTGAATCTAGAAACAAGAAACTCATTCCAACACTTTTGATTAAAGACGGTAAAGGAGAAACATTACGTTCCTACAACTTACCCGTTGGATCACATATCATGGTGAATGACGGGGATAAAATCAAGGAAGGAAAGATTCTTGTGAAGATTCCACGTAAATCTGCCAAGGCAGGGGACATTACAGGTGGTCTTCCAAGGGTGACCGAGCTTTTCGAAGCACGTAACCCTTCAAACCCAGCTGTAGTTTCTGAGATTGACGGTGTGGTTTCCTTCGGAAAAATCAAAAGAGGTAATCGTGAGATTATCATTGAGTCCAAGACAGGTGAAATCAAAAAGTACTTGGTTAAGCTTTCCAACCAAATCTTGGTTCAGGAAAATGACTATGTACGTGCCGGTATGCCATTGTCTGATGGATCTATTACTCCGGAGGATATTTTGGCTATCAAAGGACCATCTGCGGTACAGCAATACTTAGTGAATGAGGTACAGGAAGTATATCGTTTACAAGGTGTGAAAATCAATGACAAGCACTTTGAAGTAGTAGTACGTCAAATGATGCGTAAAGTGCGGATTGAAGATTCAGGAGATACCACTTTCTTGGAGAACCAATTGGTACACAAAGATGATTTCATTCGCGAAAACGATGAGATTTTCGGTAAGAAAGTCATTGAAGATGCAGGAGAATCCGAAAACTTGAAAGCAGGTCAAATTGTTACTGCTCGTGAATTAAGGGATGAAAATTCCATTTTACGAAGAGAGGACAAAAACTTGGTTACAGCCCGGGATGCAGTAGCAGCTACAGCAACTCCTATATTACAAGGAATCACGCGTGCTTCATTGCAGACCAAATCCTTTATCTCTGCAGCTTCTTTCCAAGAAACAACCAAAGTATTGAACGAAGCTGCCGTTAACGGTAAGGTAGATTCTTTGGAAGGATTGAAAGAGAATGTAATTGTTGGACATAAGATTCCAGCAGGTACAGGTATGAGGGATTATGATAGCATCATTGTTGGCTCTAAAGAAGAGTACGATGAAATCATGGCCCGAAAAGAGGAATTCAAATTCTAAATCAATACAAACCCTGGCTAAATCGGTCAGGGTTTTCTTTTTTACAATAAATTAAAAATAAGATGGCTGATAACAATCAGAATCAAAATCAAAAACAAATCAATATAGAGTTGGATGAAAAAATGGCGGAAGGAATCTACTCCAACTTAGCTATTATCAATCACTCCGTCTCAGAGTTTGTGGTTGATTTTATAAGTATGATGCCTGGGGCTCCCAAAGCAAAGGTTAAAAGTAGAATTGTGCTGACACCACAGCATGCCAAAAAGTTTCTAAAAGCCTTGAATGACAATGTAGCCCGTTTTGAAAAGGCACATGGAACTATAAAAGATTATGAGCAACCTCCCATTCCATTGAATTTTGGTCCTACGGGAGAAGCATAAAAAAAAGCCTGAACATTTGTTCAGGCTTTTTTTTACTGTGTTAAACTCGGTTTAACCCAGCCAACCTTTCTGAATCCCTTTTTTGGAGAAAAGAATAAGGTAAACTCCTATTATAACTACGATAATTGGCATAAAATAAGCAGATGGACCAAAAGCTTCGGTAGCATTTGAAATAAACAACCAACTTATAAATTGTGCAACAGCTGCAATCAACGACAATGTAAAAAGAGGTTTTGCCCATTTTTTACGAAGAAGTAAACCTAATGATCCAAGAATCCCAGAAAACACGGCAATAGCGAAGGCCGCGGTAGCCCATGTTGGAATGCTTTCAAACGCTTCGCGCTGTACCTGGTTTAGCGGTTCCAGCATAGCTTCTTTGTTATAAGCTTGGTTTAAGTAGTTAAAGACCCCCATTGCATTCCATAAGAAGGCGATAACACTTACCACCCAAAACCATATGGGTGGCTTTGTAGAGTATGTCATAATATTGATTTTTATTGGTTTATAATGAGGAAGTTACAAAAAATGAAACATCTCAAGTTTGAACCAAAAAAAGGATGGGAACCTGAAAAAAGGATTTAGTCTGAATCCTTCTCCGAAGTAAACCTAAGCCGCACTGAAGGATATTTTTGTTGTGTCATCTGCAACGAAAATTGGGAATCAGCCAAAAAAACGAGCTGTCCACGTTTATCCTTAGCCAAAAATTTTTGTTTAATCCGTTTAAATTCCTTGAATTCCTCATTTGATTCATCTTCGGGATCTACCCAACACGCCTTATATACGGGAAAGTTCTCATAGGAACACTTCGCTCCATATTCATGCTCCAATCGATACTGGATGACTTCATACTGTAATGCGCCAACTGTTCCAATAATTTTTCTTCCATTCAATTCCAAAGTAAACAATTGCGCAACCCCTTCATCCATCAACTGGTCAATACCTTTGTTGAGCTGCTTGGCTTTCATGGGGTCAGCATTGTTGATATAGCGAAAGTGTTCTGGCGAAAAACTTGGTATGCCTTTATAGTTAAGCTTTTCTCCACTGGTCAAAGTATCACCAATTTTAAAATTCCCAGTATCGTGCAACCCTACAATGTCCCCTGGGAAAGAGACATCAACAATCTCTTTTTTCTCGGCAAAAAAAGCATTGGGGCTGGAAAATTTTAGTTTCTTATCATGACGGACATGTAAATAGGGTTTGTTCCTTTCAAAAGTACCAGAAACTATTTTGATAAAGGCCAGCCTGTCCCTATGCTTGGGGTCCATATTGGCATGTATTTTAAATACAAAACCAGAGAAGTCTTTTTCCGAAGCGTCTACCAAGCGCTCCTCTGCCATTTTTGCCCTAGGAGAAGGAGCTATTTGAATAAAGCAATCCAGCAATTCCCGTACACCAAAATTATTCAAGGCAGAGCCGAAGAAAACGGGTTGTTGCTCACCCTTCAAATAGGCTTCTTGGTCAAACGCAGGATATACGCCACTAACCAATTCAAGATTGTCCCGAAGTTCACTAGCGGCAGATTCACCAATAATAGTTTCAAGTTCAGAGCTCTCTAAATCATCAAATGCAATGGTTTCTTCAATATTCTGCTTACTGTTTCCACTAAATAGGTTGATGTTTTTTTCAAAGATGTTGTATATACCTTTAAAATCATACCCCATCCCAATGGGAAAACTTAAAGGTGTCACAGAAAGGCCTAATTTTTGCTCTACTTCGTCCAACAAATCAAATGCGTCTTTTCCCTCACGATCTAGCTTGTTAATAAAGACAATCATGGGAATATTGCGCATTCTGCATACCTGAACCAATTTTTCAGTTTGTTCCTCTACACCTTTGGCCACATCAATGACCACAATTACGCTGTCCACCGCGGTCAAGGTCCTAAAGGTATCTTCCGCAAAATCTTTGTGCCCTGGAGTGTCCAGTATATTGATTTTCTTGTCTCTGTAAATAAAAGCGAGCACGGAAGTAGCTACAGAAATACCTCGCTGCCGTTCTATCTCCATAAAATCACTGGTGGCAGATTTCTTGATTTTGTTATTCTTCACCGCACCTGCTTCTTGGATGGCCCCACCAAACAATAGTAATTTTTCGGTTAAGGTAGTTTTACCAGCATCAGGATGCGATATAATTCCAAAAGTCCTTCTACGTTCTATTTCAGTGCTAAAATCCATGCAAAAAATTTCGGCAAAAATAAGATAAATGTAGCTATTGCCTCATAAAAATCTGTGATTGGAAAACTGTTGAAAGAATGGAGAAAAAAAACAATTCAAAACCTTTTTTTTAAGAAAAAGTGAGGTATTTTTCCATATCGTAAACAAGCTCTTTTTCGATTCTAAAAATCCAAAATTAGATTGAGTACGTATCCATATATGTGGTAGCTAATATTGTGTAAATGACACTTTATCGATTAAAGTAGGTGAAAACTCTCAAATGCTTTAATTATGTCATTCGGTTTAAACCGATTAGTAGAATACCACAACAAAGGAGTGGAATGCCCCAATTCTTATTCCAATAGTTAACCTCAAGCCATGGTGATTAGTTGACCAAAACTGTCATTTATGGAAAAAATTACTTTCTTAAGGTTTAAGAAAAGAGGCATACATATCCTAATTTTATCGGTTAGCCTTCTCACGTATTTTTCAGTTACTTCCTTTAAAGCACACAATTCTTCCACGATAAATTCGGTTTCACTTTCATCCGTTGATACGGATGGGGATGGGGTTCCGGACAGTCATGATATGGATGATGATGGTGACGGAATTCTGGATATTGTTGAAAAGGGGAAAGATACGGATGGCGATGGTATCCCAAATAAAAGGGATATAGATTCGGATAATGATGGGATTTTAGACAATGTTGAAGCGCAATCTTCTAAGGCCTACATACCGCCTTCAGGTTATGATATAGATGGAAATGGATTGGATGATGCCTATGAAGTTACTCCAGGAAGTTGCAATGGTCTTACCCCGGTCGACACTGATTATGACCATGTACCTGACTATTTGGACATTGATTCAGATAACGATGGAATTCTGGATAATGTAGAAGCACAAACCACAAAAGACTTTCAGGCACCTTGTGGAACTGATAGTGACAGAAATGGATTGGACGACCACTACGAAAGCTGCCCAGGCGGTGGAGAAGGTATTACACCTGTAGATACGGATAGTGACCATCATCCTGATTTCAGGGATATCGATTCTGACAATGATGGGATACTGGATAATGTGGAAGCGCAAAAGGTAAAAAAATTCCAAGCTCCTTGTGGAGTGGACAGTGATGGAAACGGATTGGATGATCATTATGAATCGTATCCAGGTGCAGGGGAAGGATTGACGCCTATTAATAGTGATACGGATCATCAACCAAACTTTAGAGACATCGACAGCGACGACGACGGTATCCCGGACAATGTTGAGGCTCAGCCCACCAGCGGCTATGTGCCCCCAACGGG
>NZ_CANMUU010000006.1 GCF_947501165.1 uncultured Allomuricauda sp.
GCCGGAAGAGCGGACAACGACACACAATATACGGCCGGTAACGGATTGAACCTTGACGGCAGCAACGAGTTCACGGCCGACATAAGTACAAATTCAGGTAACGCATTGTTTTTTGATGGAGACGGGCTTTTTTCGACAGATAATCAAACTGCTACAGAAGTAAATTTGGATTCGCCTGTTAATGTAGATGGAGATGGACTAATTGTAAATGATGGTTCAGTTTTAGGGACTCCATATGAAGTGAATCAAACAGGGATTAGTCCAACCGACCCTTCCACTGATACTACTTTAGAACGAACCGTTGAAGAAGCCATACAGGCTATGGCTCCAATTACTTCAAAAGCAGCGAGGGTGTTTTATCCACCCTCTATTGCTGTAGATGCTTCGGTTAACGGAACATTCTCCATAAACCTGTATGATGAGTACATCACCCAATTTGCAACACCAACGGTAGCTAGTTCAGGTGCTCCTTCAGCTATACCAAACTATCAACCAAGCGAATTGTATTACTATGTCACTTTCGCTGATCCTAATGTATTCGGGGATGGAACAACTGTGCAGAATATGTCAATTGATGCAAATGGAGTGCTATCCTATCAGGTATTTAACCAGCCAGCGGATTATAATGCACTTATCAATGTAGTGTTTGTAGTAAAATAACAACAGATAAGGACTAAAAGGATTTTGAATTCAAATAACATATACAAGTCTTTACTCATCGGATTGTTTATCCTGTTTTTTGGGATGAACTCCTCCAACGCACAATTTTTACTTCAAGCACCTTCCAGTGGTGATGAAAGTAACTATCAGTGGTTTGAAGCTTCAGATTTGGGTACAGTTTTGAGTACAAACTCATTTTATGAAGCTACACAACCTGGTGTCTATTTCGCCACCTATGATGGTACACTTTGCGGGTCAAATGCTACGGGATACTTTATTCTTACGGATTGTAGGGCTCCTGATAATCAGGTTACCTTGGATATTTCAGCTAGTGTTCCTTCTGGAGCTACGATTACCTGGAATCCTACAGTGAGCGGAGATCAAACACAACCTACGGTAACAAGTACAACCTCTGTTGAACGCTACGTGGCGACCATTTCAAAAGCCGGAAATAACAGCAATTTACCACGTTTTACAGTGGTATGCATGAGTCAAGCTGCCACATTGGTGGATGATTTGGTAACCGTGGATGAAGACAGTATGGTGGATGTACCTATTTTCGCTAATGATTCTGATTTGCCTTCCACAGGTACCTTAACGGCAACCACTCCAACTAATGGAACAGTCAATATAAATGATAATGGAACCATCAATGACCCAACAGATGACGTAGTAACTTACATACCAAACCCTGATTACAATGGTCCGGATTCCTTTGATTATACCGTTTGTAATTCATTAGGCGATTGTAGCACAGCTACTGTTACCGTAGATGTTTTGCCTATTGTTGATGCTTTTGATGATTCTGTAACAGTATTGCAAGATACTTCCATTGAAATTGACATATTGGCGAATGATAACGATATACATTCTTCAGGATCTCTCACAGTTACTATTCCAGCGAACGGAACAGCCAATCTAAATACAAACGGAACTCCATCAGACCCATCGGATGATACAGTCACCTACGTACCCAATACAAGGTTTGTTGGGATGGATACCTTTCAATACACCATCTGTGATTTAAATGGAAACTGTAGTACGGCTACTGTGACAGTAACGGTAACCCCTCCTGGTGCTAATTTGGACACAGACGGAGATGGTATACTCAACAGCTTTGAAGATTTAAATGCAGATTTGGACAATGATCCTTCTACTGACCCTACTGATTCTGACAGTGATGGTATACCGGATTATTTGGATATTGATAGTGACAACGATGGTATTCCGGATAATGTGGAGGCACAAAGCACGGAAGGATACATTCCTCCGAGTTTGGTGGATGCCAACTCAAATGGAGTTGACGATGCCTATGAAAACGGACCGAACATAGGTCTGATTCCTGTGGATACAGATATTGATGGCCTACCGGACTATGTGGATGAGGATAGTGATGGTGATAACATACCTGATAATATAGAAGGAAATGATTTTAACCAGGATGGTGCACCAGACGTAAGCTTTGTGGGTACTGATACCGATGGAGATGGTTTGGATGATGGATATGAAGGAGGTAGACTGGATGATTCTGATATCAATGATGAAATCAACGATCCTTTAAATGACTTACCAGATACTGATTCTGATGGAGAAGTGGATTTTAGAGATATGGATGATGATGATGATGGAATTGCCACTACTGATGAAGATTTGAACTTGGACGGTAACTATGTGAATGATGATTCTGATAATGACGGGATACCTAACTATCTAGATCCAGACTTAGGACCTACTGAAGAAGAAATACCCGATGTGATTAATGTAATAACTCCAAATGGGGATACGGTTCACGATGTCTTGACTATTAGAGGGATTGAAAATTTCCCAAAAAATACTGTTAAAGTTTACAATAGATGGGGTGTTCTAGTATTCCAGACGCGGGGATACGATAATAACACAAATACCTTCGATGGTACTTCCACGGGGAGGGTAACTGTTGACAAAAACAACAAATTACCAGTGGGAACCTATTTCTATATTGTGGATTATGAAGACCAAAACGGAAGTATGAAACAACTCTCAGGTTACTTATACATTAACCGTTAAAGAAATGATGATAGTAGAGAAAAAAAGAGGAAAGTTAATTCTTGGATTGTTTCTGAGTTGTTTTTTGGCAGCAACCACCCATGTGTCTGCACAACAGGATGCCCAGTATACCCAATACATGTACAATACCGTTAGCGTGAATCCAGCGTATGCGGGTTCCCGTGGGCATTTGAGTATTGCCGCGCTGTATAGAAATCAATGGGTTGGTTTAGATGGGGCTCCAGAAACCCAGACCCTCAATTTGCACACTCCAATGGGGTATAGAGGAGTAGGTTTGGGAGTATCCATAGTAAATGACAAAATAGGACCAACTTCGGAGACCTACTTTGATGTTGATTTTTCATACACCATTCAAACATCCTATAGTTCAAAGCTTAGTTTTGGATTGAAGGCAAGTGCCCATATGCTTGATATTCGTTTTTCCGAATTGGATGAATTTGAAATTGACCCCCAACTTCAGGCACAACAAGATATTCAAAATCAGTTTTCACCCAATATTGGTGCTGGGGTATATTACCACACTGATAGGTTCTATGCCGGTTTCTCTGCTCCTAGAATTCTGGAGACCACCCACTTTGATGAATCTTCTATTTCAACTGCAAAAGAACAGGTTAATTGGTATCTTATCACCGGGTACGTTTATGATATAAACCCATTCTTGAAATTTAAACCAACTCTGTTAACGAAGTTGGTACAGGGAGCACCCTTACAAGTGGACGTTTCGGCAAATTTTATGTTCAACGAAAAGTTTATCGGAGGTGTTGCTTACAGATGGGATGCCGCTTTTAGTGGCCTTTTTGGATTTCGTATTTCTGATGAGATGCTCATAGGTGTAGCTTATGATAGAGAAATTACAGATTTGGGTGCTACCTCTTTCAATGATGGTTCATTTGAGATTATTGTTCGATACGATTTCATTCGTAACATAGGGAACTTAAAGTCCCCGCGTTTCTTCTAACAACAATTTTTGCACAATATTTAGGTTGGTTGACAGGAACAATTCCTGCAAACACCCTATTTTTACCCTATGAAAGAAGAAAATGTGATATTGGTCAACGAAGACGACCAACCCATAGGTTTAATGCCTAAAATGGAAGCCCATGAAAAAGCTTTACTACATAGGGCTTTTTCGGTTTTTATAGTAAACAAGTCTGGAGAGATAATGCTTCAACAAAGAGCGGAGGACAAATACCATTCTCCACTTTTATGGACCAACACTTGTTGTAGTCATCAAAGGGAAGGTGAAACCAACATTGAGGCCGGAAAACGAAGATTACAGGAAGAAATGGGATTTGAGGTAGAACTCAAGGAACTTTTTTCATTCATCTACAAAGCACCTTTTGATAATGGACTAACAGAACACGAACTGGACCATGTTATGATTGGGTACTACAACGATGTTCCAGATATTAATCCTGAAGAAGTGGCCAGTTGGAAATGGATGCATCCCTCAAATATAAAACAGGATATTTCAGACAATCCCCAAGAGTATACAGCATGGTTCAAGATTATTTTTGAGCGCTTTTATGATTATCTTGTTGAACATAGTGAAAAGTCCTCATGGTAAAAGTTAGTAGAAAAGCACATTTTAATGCTGCCCATCGCTTGTATAATCCAGAATGGAGTTTCGAAAAAAATGAAGCGGTTTTCGGAAAATGCAACAACCCAAGATATCACGGACATAATTACGATTTAATTGTCAGTGTAGAAGGAGAGATTGACCCTGTCACCGGTTATGTTATGGATATGAAGTTATTAAAGGACTTGATAAAGGAGTATGTGGAAGACCAGTTTGACCATAAAAATTTAAATGAAGATGTTCCAGATTTTAAAAACTTGAATCCCACAGCAGAAAATATTGCTGTGGTCATATGGAATAAACTAAGACCTCATATAGACAACGCCAAAAATTTAGAAGTGGTTTTGTACGAAACACCACGGAACTTCGTAACCTATTCTGGGTAACATGTTGTATCCATTAAAATTTAAACCTATTCTTAAGGAGAGACTTTGGGGCGGAACCAAGTTAAAAGATGTTTTGGGAAAACCCATAAAAAGTGAAATCACAGGAGAAAGCTGGGAGCTTTCAGGGGTGGATGGAGATATTTCAATAGTTGCGGAAGGACCATTGAAAGGAGTGTCACTAAGCGAGCTCATCCATAAAGAAAAGGAGAATCTTTTAGGAAAAAGTGTGGTAGAACGTTTTGGTATGGATTTTCCGATTTTGATAAAATTTATTGATGCAAAAAAGGACCTTTCCATCCAGTTGCACCCAAACGATGCCTTGGCAAAGGAGAGACACAACTCATTTGGTAAAACCGAAATGTGGTACATTATGGATGCCAATCCAGGTGCCCAACTTATTGTAGGCTTCAATAAAACAGTGGAAAAGGAGGAATACGTAAAGAGTTTGGAGGAAAACACCCTTTTGGATTTAATGAATTACGAAAACGTAAAAGAAGGGGATACTTTTTTCATAAATACCGGTAAGATTCATGCCATTGGTGCAGGCGTCATGTTGGCCGAGATTCAGCAGACCTCGGATGTAACGTACAGAGTGTTCGATTTCAATAGACGGGATAAGGATGGAAATCTAAGAGAACTTCACACCGAACAGGCATTGGACGCAATGGATTATGAGAAAAAGGATGATTTTAAGGTAATGTATTCGAATCAGAAAAATACACATAACTGCATGGTAGATTCGGTTTATTTTAAAACCAACTATTTAAACATTGACCGTACGATGGAAGTTGATGTATCGTCTAGGGATTCTTTTACAATCTACTTGTGTGTTGGTGGAGAAGTTGTTGTTTCTAATACCGCCGGGAGTGCAACTCTAAAAAGAGGAGAAACGGTATTAGTTCCGGCATCCAGTAATTCCATTACTATACACTCAGATAAGGCAACACTTTTAGAAGTTAGCATTTAATATTACCTTTGAAAAAAACGAGGCATGGCTAGTATTCGTGACTTAAAGAAAGATGTAAATTTTGTACTGGGCGATATTATAGAGGCTGTCTATATTTGGGAAGCGGGCTCCGACAAAAAAAATTCAGAAGAAGGCAGTGTTATTATTGATAAGGCTATCGTGGCTTTTGACGAATTAATGTCTAAAATTCATCAAAAAGAGGTGGATGACAAAAAAATCCATTTCAAAGACATAAGGTCGCAATTGGAAGTTAAAGCTACCCAATTAGTAGAAGAGTTGAACAAACTCGCTGACTAGGTCTATTCTTTCTTTAAGAACTCTTTGAACTCTTTACCGTATTTTGATTCCAAAACCTCTGGTGTCAACTGGTTGTAGATGGAATCCAAGTATTTTGGATTGGCCTCAGCAGCTTCGGTCATCATGATGTAGGGCGTTGCATAGGAATCGGCATTGTTCAGTCCAAAATTAAGAGCATAGCGATATCGACTGATTATATTTCCACGAATCAGTTGTTGAATTGAATCTACTGCCAAAGAATCTTCCTTTATTTCTTCGGAATAAATTTTTCGTGTCAATTTCAATTCTTTTACGTTGAATTGGGAAACCATTTCATTGAATTCTTCCAATTTCTCTTGACTTTTAGAACCAGATATTTCAGGACTTAAATCAAAAGTCTTCCATGAGGTGTTGATGATAATCTCACCGGGTTCACCAAAAAATGTAATACGATCGTTAATGTCGTTATTGTCCTCTTTTTCAAGGTATAGATACAATACTTCGGGACTTTCTAAATAATAGGAAAAAGAAAAAGTACCATCTCCCTTGATTTCCAAAGAATCTAAATTGACCACTGAAGAATCCTTGAATTGCTGAAAGAACAGTTTGCCTTTTTTCAAGCCTTTAATATTGCCAGAGACGGTCATATTATACTTCTTTTCGGTACTACAAGACCAAATCAGCAAACTTAAAATGGAGAACAATAGAATTCGTTTCATGAAAACACTTTTTGCGGGGCAAATATGCATATAATTCCTGAATTTTTATGTTTTAGGGAGGTGTATTACATCTGGGAGGCCACTTCCATAAGCAATGCACAAATATAGGCTCCTGCTGTTCCCACCACGTAACCAAATACAGCAAGTAAAATCCCCACAGAGGTTAAAGAAGGATGAAATTCTGCCGCCACAACAGGTGCTGATGCCGCCCCACCAACATTTGCTTGACTTCCTACAGCCATAAAAAAGTAAGGCGCTTTAATAAGTTTAGCCACCAGAATTAATAACAGCGCGTGGATAGAAATCCAAATAAAACCAACCGCAAGCAACCCTGGATTTTCTAAGACCCTGCTCAAATCCATTTTCATCCCAATAGTGGCTACAAGTATATAAATAAACGTACCACCAATTTTACTTGCGCCGGCTCCTTCATAATTTTTGGCCTTAGTGAATGAAAGACCAATCCCTATTACCGTAGCAAAAACTACCATCCATAAAAACTTGGAACCTAAAGATGACAGGATTTTTTCTTTGTTTCTAACTACTTCGAATGTATTTTCTAAAAATTCAGCAAAATGATGTCCCAAAAAATGAGCTATACCTACCCCAACAAACGCATAGAACAACATCATAAGAAAGTCGTGCAGAGAAGTTACCCTTGCAATTTTCGCAGTATGCTCTGAGACTTTCACCTTAAGGGCCTCGATGGATGAAGTATCAGCTTTTAACCAAGAATCTATCTTTTTTGTTTTGCCAATGCCCAGTAATAGAATGGCCATCCATAAATTGGCCATGACAATATCAACCAGAACCATTTTAGAGAATTCCTTGGGATTGTATTGAAAAACTTCTAGCATGGCCGCTTGGTTTGCACCTCCACCTATCCAACTACCAGCAATGGTGGACAAACCTCTCCATACGGCATCAAAATCTGTTCCTCCGACTGTTTCCGGAGAAAAAATGGATACCAATAAAATAGCTATGGGTCCACCTATGACAATACCCAATGTCCCTGTAAAAAACATAATGAGTGCCTTTGGCCCCAAACTAAATATGGCCTTAAGGTCAATACTTAGGGTCATCAAAATTAATGCGGCAGGCAGTAAATATCTGCTGGCCACATAGTAGGTATTGGAAGCTTCTTCCTTTATAAGTCCGGTGCTTGCCATTATGGCCGGTAATAGATAGCACATCAAAACCGTGGGTACAATCGAATAGAATTTTTTCCAGAATCCTTTTTTTATTGAGGAAGTGTAGAAGACAAATCCCAGGCAGAGACAAAGAAGTCCAAAGATAACGGTGTCTTCGGTAAAGGGCAGTTCATTCATTCCGTGTTGGTTTCTTCAAATATAGAAAAATCAACGCGTCTAAATGTTCAACCAATAGGTAAGCCGTAAATTTATAGAACGGTTTCTTGGCATAAAATTTTCAACAAAGTAATTGTCATTATAAACAATGAACAAATCGGACAATGGAGCGAAACGCCATTGCAGTCTTGAGTTGATGCCAAGATTATCTTGTTGGTTACTATACTGAATGGTGTTCGACCAGAAAATGGACTTACTAAAAGTAATGTTGATTTGTGGACTCACAAGCCAAAGGTCGGCATCTGGAAAAGGGTCTGGAAGCTCAATGCGGTCGTAATTCAGATTAAGAGATAGAAAAAACTTAGGTTGCAACCTGAGATTGAAAGAGCTTTCAAGTGAAAATCGAGTGCCATTAAAAAAATCTCCATAACCAGGCTCAACGGAGTAGGAAAAAATCTTTCTAGGGTCAGAATCGAAGTTAAACTCAAAACTGGTATAGTAATAACCTACATCGCCAGGTAATTCAATCGCACCATCAGTACCTGTTGGATCAAATGGCTCGTCCAAAAAGGTGAACCTATTAAACATTCTAATACCAAATTGAGATTGGTTTTTGAACTCTGCTCCCCATCTACTGAAAATGGTATAATCTGTATTTTGATAATCGAACGTTGGTCTCCAGATAAAGTTTGGCGAAAAACGGAAACCATGGGTGTTTATTTTTCCTTTTTTGGGCCAAAAGTTGTACTCTATAAAGGGTCTGGTAATAATAACATCTGTTCTTCTGATGAAACCAAGGTCAGAGCGAAAATCATTGCCAACGTAACTATTTCTAAGGCCAAAATTTATGTGTCTGGAATTATAAAAAAGGTCAGCCCCTGCGGAACTGCTTTCATTTCCAATTTCAGGAGCAAATGACTGGTGATAGAAGAATTTACCCACCCATGTATTGTCAGATGAGGCCAGATTGTAGTCCAAGCCTAAAACCCTATTATAGCGATCGGTATCCTCTAAGAATTCATAATCACCAAAAGTCTGTCTGTTTACAAATATGAAACTGAGGTTGGAGCGGGAAAACATTTTCTTTTGTAGGGCAAAGACGGTATTGTTGTTGCTGGCTATCTCATTGGCCACATCTTCTTCCGTTTGAAGATTTAAAAAACCCAATCGCCAATCCTCATCCAATTTTCCACTAAGTCGAACACCTCCTATGATACCATTTTCTACCGATTCTCCATCCAAATTTTCAGCAATTCCAATACGTCTGGAGAAAAAGGGATTGGCATCCCTTTCGCTACCAAATGTTCCGAAAAGGTCGTTATTGTCTATAAAAAATTGCCGTCTTTCAGGCAGGGATATTTCAAAACGGGTAAGGTTGGTAAAAATATCGTCTACCTGAACATTGGAAAAATCAGGGTTTACGGTGATATCTAGATTAAGACCGTTCCCAATGGCCACCTTAGCATCACCACCAATAGCCACATTGTTTAGATTTTCATTAGTTTCAAAATCCTTTTGCGAGAGTCCGTTAATGTAAGGTATCAGGGCCAATGGAGTGCGAGATTTGCCCAAGGGTTTTTCAAAGACCATATCTCCCATAAAAGCGAGATTGAATATAAACTGATTCTGGGGTATCTCTGCCCATGTACTGGTTTCATTGGTCTGCATGTCAAATCGGTAGCTATTGAAACGCCATTTGGTCTCACCTTGCTTAAACTTAAAAGAAGTAAGGGGGATAGCCATTTCACACACATAGCCTTCATCAGTGATCTTTGCTTCGCCGCGCCACTTAATATCCCATGAGGTAGTAAATCCGCTTAACGAAGTCCCTCCATTGGAAATAAGAGCTTCTCTTCGCACCCCATAGGGGTTCATGCCGAATAAAAAGGCATTGGTGCCATCGTTGAACGTATCGAACAATAGGCTGATATTGTCGTTGCCTCCAGCTCGGTAGTCACGTTCCAAAGAGGGGATTATGTAGTCATCACCTTCAGCGCGAAGTGTTATACCAATATATAAAGTAGTACTGCTGTATAGCATTTTGATATCGGTCTGCTGAATCGCCAAGATAGAATCGGTAGGAAAATATTGTTGAAAATTATGGGCACTTTCGGCAGTTTCCCAAATGGATTCGTCCAGAATTCCATCAACTTGAATGGGTTGATTAATGAACTTGACAATAAATTCTTTGGAAGATTCTTGGGAGGATAGCAGAAAAGGTGAGGCAAGCGCAAGTAATATCAAAAAATATTTTGACATGGATTAGTTTGAATTAGCTGGGCAAATTTAAGGGGAAGCTTAGTTAAAAAAATCCCAAATGTTTTGAACTCTCCGCTAGAATTTAAGATTCTTTTAAAATTGAGGATAAGTTGTGGGCATCATTGTGGTTGAATACTTACAGAGCTAGAAAAAATGAATCTAGAATAAATCAAAGAATTAAAAGATTTACTCGAGCTAACTAGGCTATCTTTTTGAAATTTTATTTCCAGTGATTTGCCGTTGCATTTTGCATTTAAAACGATTGACATCATCATTTCTCAGTTTGGCATGCTTTGTACTTCGCCCTTGAACCCGTTTTCTCCACATTTTAAAACTACTGCGCTTCATTTCTTTGCGCATAAGCTCAATAGTTTCTTGTTCGGAAATTCCAAATTGATAGGTTATGGCTTCAAAGGGGGTTCTGTCTTCCCAAGCCATTTCAATAATACGATCAACATCCCGTTCGGAAAAATTCTTTTTCATGCATTGCAAAAATACACTTTACTTAATAATCCGAAACGTTAAGTTGATTCGCTCTTCCACTTTTTTTACGGTTTTGGCAATTTGATGTTGCCAAAAATGTTGGGTTTGCCCCCGCATTAATAACAGGCTACCATGCTCTAATAGTATTTTGTGTTTTAAGCTCTTATCAGACTTGTGCCGCAAGTGAAAAAACCTTTCCGCACCCAAGGATATTGAGGCAATGATAGGATTTTTTCCAAGTTCTTTTTCATCATCAGAATGCCAGCCGTTGCTATCTTTTCCATTTCGATATAAATTCAATAGACAAGTGGTGAATTCAGTATTCGCTTCATGGTCAACCAAGTTTTTAAGCTGTTGCAATTTATCGGTAAATGCAAGGGATTCCATAGTAATATTGGAATAGGAATAGTTCTTTCCATTGTTGGAATAAAGTGCCGTCAACCTAGGCTGTGCACATACTTTACCAAATACCTTGATATCATCTTGTCGCCAAGGTGTCTCCTTTCGAAGGATATTGAAATAGTCATCCGCTTGCTTTTCACTCAGAAAATTGGGATGGTACCAAATATCACTATCGGGCAACCGTAGGTTTTGCTTCTCACTAAAGAGTTGCATAGCTATTGAAGTACCGCCTTTAATTGGTTTCTGTATTCAGATGGATTCTGCCCTGTAAACGCCTTGAAGGATTTATTGAAATGGGAAAAATTGTTAAAACCACTTTCATAGCAAACCTGGGTAATGCTTATAGGCTGTTCGGCCAATAGTTTGGATGCATGTACCAATCGATACTCATTTACAAATTGGGTAAAGGTCTTATTGGTTATTTTTTTAAAATATCTGCAGAACGAAGGAACCGTCATGCTTACAATATCGGCAATTTCATCCAATGTAATTTCTTCCTTAAAATGTGCTTTCACATGGTTGAACACTAAGTTGATGCGGTCATTGTCCTTTATTTCGGTTTCCATAGAAAAACCTTCGGCGTTCAGTACTCGCATATCATCAGAAGTTGCCAGTAGATTTAGAATGTTCAAAATGGATAGCAGACGTTGGAAATCGGTCTGATATTCCAATATTTCCATTTTTTCTCCAACCTTCATCTTTGTCTTACCATGAAAAGCTATACCTCCCTTGGCCACTTCAAACAACTTTTGAATGTTTTTCATTTCTGGAATATCAAAAAAATCACTTCCAAGGAAATCATATTTCATTTGAACGAGGGTTTCACTCTTATTTCCCGTCAATTTATCCGTAAATCCACAATGTGGTAGGTTTGAACCTATCAAAATAAGGTCCCCTTCCCTAAAATAGGAAACGTGACTCCCTATTTGCCTTTTTCCGGACCCACCGTTAATATATACCAATTCCAACTCTGGATGATAGTGCCACCCATTATTCTTATTTTCCTTATTGGCGCTAAACTTTTGATATGTAAAAGAGTGCCCAAAACTTGGTGCAATTGCTTCAAAAGCAGGCTTTTGTAATACCGTCCCCATTTTTCCTTTCATAGTATAAAAGTATATGTTGGTTGAATAGATAATCTATGCAAAATTACCAAAAAACTATGCTATTTTATCATTAATGCTTTGTTAACACATCAACTAGGTTAAAATTGCATAGATATTTGAAAAGATGGTTGTGTTTTTGTACGGAGTTCCAAGGTAGTTTTGTCTTGTAATCTTAAAAAAGCGAAACGTTATGAAATCAATTCTTAAATCGTTTACAGTAGCTGGAATCTTAATAATCTCTGTAATGGGGTTTGCAAATGGACCAGCATCAAAGTTTGGCAAAAAAGGAACAGCAAAGGCAGAAGTTGAGAAAAGCTTGATTGAAGTTACGTTGGATCCTGTTTTTGTAAAAAAGGGAGACAAGCTAATGTTGAACTTGTTGAACTTGACCCAAGGTATTGTACTACTAGAGGTATATGATAGTGAAAACCGCTTGGTTTACAGTGAGAAAATTGAAGGAGAAGTTGTTGTTGAGAAGGCCTTTAATTTCGAAAAAGCTTATGAAGATGAGTACACTGTAGTTGTGGTGGACAAATTGGGTACGTATAAAGAAACTATGAATATAAAATAGTTGTTTAGTTAATTTCAGTTTGAGAAGCCCCGTTTGGGGCTTTTCTATTTTAGAAACTTTTTTAGTTTTTCTCTTTTTCTCAACGGGAGGGCATCATTTTCAACAGCTAGTCGCAGTAACTCCTTATCTTTTTGTCGCGAAAAGAGCAAATTATAAAATTGTTTTATAGTCAAAGGGCTTTCTGATTCTTCAAAAAGCTCCAATGTGTCACCTTTCTCTACTTGACCGGTTTCAAGTACACGAACATATGTGCCAGGACAAGCATGTTCAATAAATTGGCCTAAAATATCTTGATTGCCAAATCGATACCCTAATTTATAGCATGGTTCCCGGGGTTGGGTTATTTGGACAAGGGCTGAGCCCAATCTGTATTTGCTTCCTATTTTTAACTGGGCTTCATCCAGACCTTCAACTGTTAAATTTTCTCCGAACATGCCCCATTTCCAATCCAAATTTGGATATTTTTCTTTCCAATACGGGTAGTTGTTGGAAGAAAACAAATAGCATGCCTTAAAGGTACCCCCGTGAACTCTTCGGTCCGCAATGGTATCATCTTCAACAATTTCTTCCTGCAAGGTTAGTGCTTGGTCAACGGGATATTTGAAAATACCTGTGGAATGTGTCTCGCCGTTCCATTCAAAGAAAACGGGCTTGGCCAAATTGGTACTGATAACTTTCATGCCTTGAAGTTACTAAACTGGCATGTAGTTTTTCATAAATTCTAATGATTTAATTGGATTTTCACTTCTGATTGATACCTAAATTCTAGAATGTATAATTTTAGAATTGAATCTCCGATGTTTTCTAAGTCATGAATATAGTTTGCCTGATCGGGTTCCATGTATTCAGTGTCCCCTTTCTCAATTTGAATTAACTGTATTTTTCCACTTTTACAACGGGATATAGCTAAACCAGAGGTGAGACATACAAAGCTACAGGGAAAATGATGTTTTCGAAAAGGGATTCGCTGTTTGGGCCATAATGTGATGTCCCAAAGTCGCGAAGTCCCATTTTCATAAAGGAGTTTTTGCCCTAAAGAATCTCCAATATCATTTTCATCATTCAACTCCCTTATTTTCTCAATGTCCCATTGGTCAAAGTTACCTTCGGGATTTAATTGCACATATTTCATTTTCACTTTTTTAAAGTGACGTAGATAACATAGAAAGACACCACCACGAGCAGTGGTAAAAGCATCAAATCATATCGCACCACTAGGGAAGGATTGATTTGTAACCAACTTTGGATTTGGATTTCCCACATCACAAAACAGCCCCATATTACGGCCAAACACAACCAGCTAATATATTTTGATAAATCCATGTTTCGTTTTGAGGCGGCAAAGGTTCAACAATACCTGGGAATGGCAAGGAATATCTGCTGGTTTTAAGTTCGGAATGCAGACTTACGGACAACATAATTTAAACACGACTTCCTTTTTCTTAAGGAAAAAGAAAAGAAATCTATAAATGAACTCAACATTACCTATACAGGACACGGTGCTCGACGAAATTTATGATGCCAGTTTTTCTTTGTATCTGCTGGGTGTAGTGCCGGTGATTTTTTTAAAAGCCGTATAAAATGCACTTTTGCTCTGAAAGCCTACTTCGGTTCCAATACCCTCTATACTTAGGTTATCAAGGCTTCTATCTGAAAGCATCTCCCCGGCCTTTTCTATTCTATATCGGTTGATGTAGCTATTGAAGTTTTCGCCATTCACTTTGTTGATTGCCTGCGAGATTCGTTTTGGGTGCACCTTTAAAGGCTCAGAGATGGCAACTATGGTCAGGTTTTTATCCATGAAGACTTCTGATTCCTGTAGGTATTTGTCAACCATCCGTACCAACTTTCTTTGTTCATTGGTTGCTGGTAAAGAAACCGTTTTTGTTTCGTCGGAATACGTTTCTGAATCATCTTCGGATATGAGGGAAACCACATCTTGTTGCATTATACCATGAACGGAGGCCCAATACAATATAAATACATTGTATCCTGCGTAAAAAATCCGGTAAGGCGGGGAGTTGTCCACAAAATATCTAACAAAATGAAGTGCAAACAATATGAAACCAAAAAATACAAAACGCTTTACCCATAGGAATTCCTTTTGCTCAATTTGGGAGAATTGGTTTTTCACTTCTTCAGAATGCCTGTTAATCAAGCGCCACATATAGACCAACACAGCAGTGGAATACAATAGACCTATCAAAAAAATTGGCCGGTACCAAGTGGCTTGAACAATTTCCAGTTTGGTTTCTACGGGTAGAAGAAAAACAACGATTTGAAAAAGTAAAACCGCTAAACCGGGATAGATGTGCCAATAGCGATTACCGTTACTTGAAAAAATGGAGACTTTTTGAATGTACACCAGAAAAAGGGAGGCCAGAAGCCATTCACCAGGTCTTGGCAATACACTCAATTTGGGGTAGTATTCCAAGATATTCATATCGTTTAAGATGATAGGAATAAAACAGTAGGCGTAGGTTAGCACAAAAAGGCCCAGAAAAAGTGTAGAGCGGTCCTTTCTCTTATTGGTATAAACCAAAATGGAACCGAGTATTACACCTTGTAGGCAACCAAAAATATCGATGATGGAAACGATGTTGTAGTTAATTTCCATTTCATCCTGTTTACCCTAAAAGATAAGGATTTAACGGGAAAAAACTGTAGTGCAAAACTTACTTTTTAAAGAATCGAGAAAAAAGCAACTATAAAATTGAATGCTACATGCGAAATCAATTGGAATACTGGTCCCTGTAATAGAAGAATGGAATTGTCCGCACCATAAGCTTTGTGGTATCGCCTTCATCCTCTATTTTTTTACGAACGAGTTTCAGAACATGCTTTCCTTCGGAGATACTATCCAATCTAAGATAGGTCTCAAAGCCAAGGTGTTTCTTTTTATCTGTAGTCAGCAAAAAATCACCATCAATATCTAAACTATCTATTTTAAAAGAATAAATGAAATTGAAAGTTTCCATGTACTTTTTCCGAATACTATCCTTTTGTTTTCTGGAAGTGATTTTATCGCTCCAGTCTGTGTTGAATACTATGCTGGTTTTCAAACCCCGACGGTCGTTTTCGGGTTTTAAAGATTCCTCAAAAGAAAAAACCCGTTCTTCAAACTTCCCTGTAAAAGGCATAAAGACTTGTAAATACCTTTTGGTAATAACTTTGGATGGTATTACAATATCTCCAGGGTAGTCTTCGTCCTCATCCAGCATATCCATATAATTCTCGCGATTTGCGAAAATCTCTGATGAGTTTCTTTCCTTGTCCCAAAAGTTTGAATTTCTGTATTCAATAGATGTCAAAAACAAAATAAGTAGATAAATTGGGGTTAAAAGTAAAATTAATCGCTTCCCAAACTTGTGGTCCAAGAAATTATATACCAAGGGTCTATAGAGAAAGGATAAGGTAAGAAAACTGAATACCCAATAGATAGGAAAGTAGACTTTAGCTACCCATTTGTTTCTTTTTAAAAGTCCTTGGGTGATAAAATCAAAAAATGTCAGCAACATTCCAAGCACCAAAAATATCATCAATGCGCTGCCAACTCCTTTGGAAATCCAACTGGGCAAATACTCATTGTCAATAATAAAATTGGCCACCAGAACCATTGACACGATTACGCAAGTAATAGCAAGAACATAAAAAATCAGTAAAAAGGATATGGCAAAAAGGACACTGCAATAATTTTCCAGACTCGCTATGTAGCGGTCAAAAGAAACAATCCTCTTTTTTAGATATGCCTTAAATCTTTCATTGTACTTTAACTCATCAAAATCAATATCACCAGAAACATACCGAAGACCAAGTGCACCAATCCATAAACCTCGGAGTATAACATGTAGTAATAAATTGAAGAGTAGGATTGAACAGGCGATCAAGGTTACATTGTGAATTACGAAACTATAGATTTGCTCCTCGTTCCGCGCATTGATCATGGACGTCATTATGGGGTCGTAAGCAGTAAAAAGACCAAAAATGGCGAACCCCGAAATAATGAGTTCCAACTCCCAACTTTGTTGTTGTAGAGAATCGAGCAGCTTCTTAAAAGAGGGACTTTTGTAATCGGTACTCATTTTTGGTGGTTTTGGTTTCTGAAAAATAAGGTTTTTAACAAAAAAACCGCCCTTTATTAAAGAACGGTTTTGTAATCTATTGAGAGTATAGGCTATTTTATCATCTCATAACTGCGTGAAATGAAATTGGTAAGTTCTTCTCCTTTGAGCAAACCTTTGGAAAGCCTAGCCAAATCTAAAGACTGGTTTATTAAACGTTCTCTTTTCTTAGCTGTCTTGGTATTCAAGATTTCACCCACCAATTCGTGATTGGTATTAACAATCAAATTGTACATTTCTGGCATATTGCCCATGCCAAACATACCCCCGCCACCGGTCTGTTGCATTTCCTTCATTCTCCGCATAAACTCGGGTTCTGTAATTATGAAAGGTGAAGATGAGCTATCCATGGCCTCCATTTGGATGGTATATCCTTTTTCAGAAATCACTTTTTCCAGTTCTTCTTTGAACTTATCCTTTTCCTCATCAGAAAGTTTGGAAATGGCCGTATCTTCCTTTTTGATAAGATTGTCAATATGGTCGGCATCTACTCTGGCGAAAGACAACTTTTCCTTGGAGGTCTCTAATTTTTGCATCAGATGTGATACGATAGGCGAATCCAATAAAAGAACTTCATATCCCTTGGCCTTTGCAGCCTCAATATAACTGTGCTGAGCTTCTTTGTCCGAGGCATAGAGTACTACCAATTTGTCATCCTTGTCCGTTTGATTGTCCTTTATGGTGTTTTCTAATTCCTCATAGGTGTAAAACTTACCATCTACAGCAGGATAGAGCGCAAATTTGTCTGCTTTTTCGAAAAACTTATCCTCAGAAAGCATACCATACTCAATAACCACTTTAATATCGTTCCACTTTTGCTCAAAATCCTCGCGGTTGTTTTTGAAAAGGGATGTTAATTTGTCCGCTACCTTTCTGGTGATATATGAAGATATTTTTTTGACCGCTCCATCTGCTTGCAAATAAGAACGCGACACATTCAAAGGAATATCCGGTGAATCTATAACACCTCTTAACATAGTTAAGAATTCAGGAACTATTCCTTCTACATTATCGGTTACAAAAACCTGATTTTGGTATAGTTGAATCCTATCCTTCTGAACGTTGAGGTCATTGGTCAGTTTTGGAAAATATAGAATACCTGTCAAGTTGAAAGGATAGTCTACATTTAAATGTATGTTGAACAAAGGCTCCTCAAATTGCATGGGATACAGTTCTCTGTAGAAGGACTTGTAGTCTTCCTCATTTAAATCATTGGGCTGTTTTGTCCATGCTGGGGTAGGATTGTTGATAATGTTGTCCACCTCCTGTGTTGGTGCCGGATCTTCCTCTTTTGCATCTTCTGGTTTGGGCAGAGTTTCTGTTTTAGTTCCAAACTTGATTGGAATGGGCATAAACTTGTTATACTTGGTAAGTAGCCCCTGTATCTTGGAGTCTTCCAAAAATTCTGTGGAATCTTCAGCCACATGCAGAATAATCTCCGTTCCTCTTTCTGCCTTTTCCGTTGGTTCCAATGAAAACTCTGGAGAACCATCACAAACCCAATGTACCGCCGGTTCGTCCTTAAAACTTTTGGTAACGATTTCTACTTTGTCCGCTACCATAAATGCTGAATAGAAACCAAGTCCAAAATGACCAATGATTCCTGCATCTTTTCCTGCATCCTTATACTTGTCCAAAAACTCTTCAGCACCTGAGAAAGCAACCTCGTTGATGTATTTTTTTACTTCATCCTCGGTCATACCAAGTCCTTGGTCAATAATATGAATACGTTTATTATCCTTATCAACCTTAACTTCAATCATAGGGTTTCCATATTCCACTTTGGCCTCACCAATGGAAGTAAGGTGTTTTAGTTTAAGGGTAGCATCCGTAGCATTGGATATTAGCTCCCTTAGAAAAATTTCGTGATCACTATAAAGAAACTTCTTGATTAGAGGGAAAATGTTTTCTACCGAAACATTTATTTTACCTGTTGCCATTCTATAAATTATTTACTTTTTGACTTTTCTATGGACAAAAAAAATACCATTCACGCTAATATGACAAACTGGCACTTTATGGAATTTAACAGCTGTTTGTAAATTTTAACATCATTTTGTTTATTGATTATTTTGAAAAGCTAAACAAATAGTTATATTTGTAGTGTTATAGAAAATTGCTATGAACTAGTATACTATAACGAGTTTGTTTATTTATTGGTTAGGTTGTTGAGAACGCACTTTCGCCCGAAAGTGCGTTTTCTTTTTCTTAAATCCCTATTTAATCTGTTCCAATAATTGTATTTTTGTTTAAACATAAATCTGAGACTATGGCAAGTGGAACATCAAATAAATTAAGTGAAGAGAAGATTATAGATTGGTTTATGGATACGGTGTTGGAACATGAGGTGGTACCTAAATCAATTTATAAGTTTTGTAAAGCAAACAAGATTAAGGAGGAAGAGTTCTATCATTTTTTTGGCTCCTTTGAGGGATTGCAACAAGCGATTTGGGAACGTTTCTATGAAAGTACCGTTAGTGTAATGCAGAAAAATGAGCAGTATGATGCCATGACCAACGAAGAAAAGATGCTGACTTTTCTCTTTACTTTTTTTGAAAACCTTACTCTGAATAGGAGTTACGTGCTTTTTGTGTTGAAGCATCATAAGAATACCATGGAAAATCTCGCTCAATTAAAAGGCCTACGAAGAAACATAAAGGATTTTGCCACTGGACTAATAGATGAACGCAATAGTGAAAAGAGTTTAAAGATTTTAAAGCAGAGTCCACAGCTGTTTTCTGAAGGGGCATGGATTCAGTTTTTGTTTTTATTGAAATTTTGGATGGATGATACTTCTGCTGACTTTGAAAAAACCGATATCGCCATAGAAAAATCGGTAACTACCATCTTTCAGGTGTTTGATAATAATTCCCTTGAGAAAATAATAGACTTTGGGAAATTCCTTTACAAAGAAAATTTTGCCTAGCCTATGAAGACATTGGATAGTATACCCACCAGTAAAATTGAAAGAGCTGGTAAGTTGGTGAAAACAGGGGTGAAGATAGGGGGAAACTATGTCAAATATTACGGCAAAAAGCTTGTAAACCCAGAGGTTACCAAGGAAGAACTCAACGAGAATAATGCAGAGGATATTTATGATGGCTTAAAAAGTCTAAAAGGGAGTGCCCTGAAGGTAGCTCAGATGTTGAGCATGGAAAAAAACCTTTTGCCCCGCGCCTATGTGGAAAAATTTTCACTCTCCCAGTTTTCTGTACCCCCATTGTCAGCTCCCCTAGTACGAAAAACCTTCAAAAAATACTTGGGTAAATACCCAGAAGATATCTTTGATTCTTTCGAAAAAGATTCTATCAACGCGGCAAGTATAGGTCAAGTTCATAAGGCCAAGAAAAATGGTAAGGAATTGGCGGTCAAGATTCAATATCCTGGTGTTGCCGAGAGCATAAGCAGCGATTTAGCTTTGGTAAAACCAATTGCCACTAGGATGTTTAATCTTAAGGGTAAAGATTCTGAAAAGTATTTCAAAGAGGTCGAAAACAAATTGGTCGAAGAGACCAATTATATTTTGGAATTAGAGCAAAGCGAGGAAATTACCCAAGCCTGTTCCATTATTCCGAATATTGAATTTCCAAAATATTACGAAAATCTCTCCAGTGAACGTATTCTTACTATGGACTGGATGAAAGGAAAGCATCTGAGTGAGTTTGCTAAAACTGATTTTGATGTTAGCACAGGAAACTCATTGGGTCAAGCCCTTTGGGATTTTTATATGTTCCAAATCCATAAGTTGCGGAAAGTTCACGCAGACCCGCATCCGGGTAATTTCTTAGTGAGTTCTAGCAATACCTTAATTGCTATAGATTTTGGGTGTATCAAAGAAATTCCAAATGAGTTTTATGAACCTTATTTTGAATTAGCCAAGGAGGAGAACATAAGCAATGATGCCATATTTATGGAGAAATTGTATGAATTGGAGATTTTAACGCCAACCGATTCCAAAGAAGAGCTTGAATTTTTCAAAGCGTTGTTTAAGGAAATGCTCACTTTGTTCACTTCGCCCTTCAATAAAAAAGAGTTTGATTTTGGCTCTGATGACTTTTGGAACAGGATTGCCGATTTGAGCGAAAGATATTCCAAGGATGAACAGATACGAAAAATGAATGGAAACAGAGGTTCCAAACACTTCTTGTATATGAACCGTACTTTTTTTGGGCTCTACAATTTATTGCATGACCTCAAAGCGGTGGTACAAGTAAATGATTTCCGGAAATTTTTAAACTGACATCTTACCTGTCCTTACCCAAGGTTTTTTTGGGTAGTAAGGGTTTATCAGTTTTTTGTTTTACATATTTCTCAAGCCATTGGTCTTGCTCCCATAGCAAGTGAAGAATACTTTCTTTCGCTCTATAACCATGACTTTCTTTAGGTAACATGACTAGTCTTACTGTTGCGCCAAGTCCTTTAAGGGCGTTGAAATAACGCTCACTCTGCATGGGATAGGTGCCAGAGTTATTGTCTGCTTCACCATGGACCAAAAGTAAGGGTGTTTTCATTTTATCGGCATGCATGAAAGGTGACATAGTATAATAAACTTCCGGAGCTTCCCAGTAGTTTCGCTCTTCACTCTGGAAACCGAAAGGTGTCAACGTTCTGTTATAGGCACCACTTCTAGCGATTCCGGCCGCAAACAAATCAGAATGTGAGAGCAAGTTGGCCACCATAAACGCGCCATAACTATGACCGCCAACAGCAACTCTGTTTCTATCTATATATCCCATTTCATCCACCGCATCAATCGCTGCTTTGGCATTGGCCACTAGTTGCTTTCGAAAGGTATCATTGGGTTGCTCATCTCCTTCACCAATGATTGGGAAAGCGGCATCGTCCAATACCGCATATCCTTTGGTGACCCAATAAATTGGTGAGCCCCAAAATGGATACGTAAACTCATTTGGATTTTGGGTATTCTGAGAGGCACTGTTCTTGTCCTTAAACTCTCTTGGGTATGCCCAAAGAATCATGGGTACCTTTTCTTTGGATTCCTTTTTATATCCAACTGGTAAATAAAGGGTGCCGTTCAGTTCCAACCCGTCGTCCCTTTTATAGGTAATCACTTCTTTATGTACATCTTGCAGGCTTTTGAACGGGTTTTCAAAATTGGTCAACTGCACTGGACCTTTTCGTTTGACCAAACTCTTGTAATAGTAGTTTGGATATTCGTTGGAAGACTCAATTCGAACCAGCAATTCATCTTTCTCAGTATTATAATCCACCAGGTCTTCCTTTTTACCTTCTAGTTTTGAAGTGTATAATCGGGTTTTTTCCAAGGTGGAAAGGTCCATTTTATCAACAAAAGGAAACTGGCCTTCTTTGGTAAAACCATCTCCTAACAAATAGACACTGTTGCCATCCATAGCCAGAACATCGGTACCATACTTGTTGCGTTTAGTGACAAAAGAACCAGGGTCGCTATATACATCTTGATAGTTTCTGTCCTCTATAATCTGCGGCTCTTTTGAAGGATTTGAAGGGTTAAAAAGATAGCCTTTAAGATTTCTGGTATTCCACCAATAATCATAGGCAATTGCCATATTTTCATTGCCCCATTCAATCTGATAATACCTATTCTTTAATTTAAGAAGGCTTTTACCTTGGTCATTGAATGGTGCCTCAAGCTGAAATACTTCATCCCGATATTCCACTTCATTTTCTGGGTCACCTCCATCCAAGGCCTGCACATAAATAAGAGATGCTGCTTTGTCATCACGCCAAGAAACGGAACGCATCCCCATACGAACTGCCATAAATCCTTTGGGCAAATCTTCAATTAGTGGTACTTCCAATAAGTTGGATACCAAGGTGCCATCCGAGTTGTATATGTTGGTTTTGGAGGGGAAGCGATAGTAGGGTACCAAATAGGAGAAAGGTTTGTCTACATGGGTAACCATCACATAGTTGCCATCTGGCGAAAAACTGATGTTGCTATACATGGCTGCCTCTTTCCATTTGGTCATACTCCCATCGAGTCCAACTTTGAAGAGTTCGGAACGTGCCAATTGTTCAAAATTGAATTCGTCATTGGGGTTTTTCAATAAATCTTGATACGTTCTATTCTGTGCTTTTTTTCCATCATTGGAAGAAATGGTAGGACCGTTGGGTACGGCTTCGGACACATTAACCAATTCTTGTCGGTCATTGGGTAGCATTTTCACTAAAACAGACTTTCCATCCTTAAACCAATTGATTACGTCTCTCATATTGGCATTTACATTGGCGTTGGTCAATCGGGTAACTTCAGCTTTTTTCAAATCCAATACCCAGATTTCAACTCCTTTGGAAGTTGTATTCGTTACTGCTATCATAGATTGGTCTGGCGACCAATTAAAGTTGGCCAAACGTGGATTTTCTGGGAGGTTCTTTACCTGAATCACTTCATCACCGCCAATTTCCTGTATTTTGATGTTGTTGTAATAATTGGTTCGACTGCCAATATTGGTTTTTGGATTTATCCGTAGGCCTGCCAAACGCAGTTCTTTTTCCGAAAGCTCGGCTATACTCTTGTAGTAATCCCTGTATAACAAAACCATATACTTGCCATCATCACTAATACGAACCGAAGGAGCCAAAGGAGCATCTACAAGCTCTAAAATTTCTTTTGAGGGCTTCTGGTAGGTGAGCTTTTCTTGTGAAAAACCAATCGTGCCTATTAAAAAAAGCAATAATAGTCCTGTATGTTTCATGATGTTCATTTTAGCGTTCTGCATTGAGAATAGTTACCTTTAAAAGTACAATAAATCCTTCATTTCAATGATCGTTTATGGTTTATGAGCTGCTAAAAAAAGTATGAAGCCTCCAATATGTTGTGGATTTGAAAATTGTTTTTGGTTTTTTTCAGGAATCTGCAAAGAATATTAGTTAATTTACCCAATATTGAGAACTATAGAACCAAAATTGTAATACAATAAAGGAAGAGATTATGTACAATTCAAAAATAGCTGGACTCGGATACTATGTACCCGAAAACGTGGTGACGAATGACGATCTTTCCAAAGTAATGGATACCAACGATGAGTGGATTCAAGAACGGACGGGGATCAAAGAAAGAAGACATGTGGTTCGAGGTACGGATACGACCACATCCATGGGAGTTAAAGCCGCAAAAATAGCTATCGAGCGCGCTGGGATTGATAAGGATGAAATTGATTTTATAGTATTTGCTACGTTAAGTCCGGACTATTATTTTCCCGGACCTGGTGTTTTGGTGCAGCGAGATTTAGGAATTAAAACGGTTGGAGCTCTAGATGTTCGGAATCAGTGTTCTGGATTTGTTTATGCTGTTTCCGTAGCAGACCAGTATATAAAAAGTGGTATGTACAAGAATATCTTGGTCATTGGCTCTGAACTACATTCCCATGGTTTGGATATGACTACGCGAGGTAGGGGGGTTTCGGTGATTTTTGGTGATGGTGCAGGTGCTGCTGTTTTAACACGAGAAGAAAATACCAGTAAAGGGGTACTTTCCTCACACCTACATTCAGAAGGTCAACATGCCGAGGAACTTTCATTAATAGCTCCCGGAATGGGGAAACGATGGGTCACTGATATCTTGGAGGAAGAAGACCCAGAAGATGTTTCTTATTTTCCTTATATGAATGGCCAGTTCGTTTTTAAGAATGCGGTGGTTCGCTTTAGTGAAGTAATCATGGAAGGTCTGCAAAAGAACAATTTGGGGCCCGGTGATATCGATATGCTAATTCCTCATCAAGCCAATCTGCGTATTTCTCAGTTTGTTCAGAAAAAGTTTGGTCTTTCAAATGATCAAGTATTCAATAATATCATGAAGTATGGTAATACCACTGCGGCCTCAATTCCTATTGCGTTGACTGAAGCTTGGGAAGCGGGTAAAATAAAAGAAGGGGATTTGGTTGTATTGGCTGCCTTTGGTAGTGGATTTACTTGGGGCAGCGTTATTATTCGTTGGTAAATGGGAAGGCAACTTGACCAATTAACCCAACCTTTAATTGATTTTATCCAGAACCAAAAGCTTTTCTTCGTCGCTACCGCCATGGAAGGAGGACGTGTCAACGTTTCTCCAAAAGGATTGGATTCACTCAGGGTCATTGATGAAAAAAGGGTGATTTGGCTTAATCTTACGGGCAGTGGCAATGAAACGGCCATCCATTTAAACAATAAGAACAGAATTACCCTGATGTTCTGTGCTTTTGAGGGCGACCCTATTATTCTAAGACTATACGGAACAGCAACGTCTTTTAAAAAGGAAACAGACTTTTGGAAAAAAAATATCTCTCTCTTTCCAAAAATACCAGGAAGCAGACAGTTGATTGATGTTGAAATAGACAAAGTACAGGTCTCTTGTGGTATGGGTGTTCCCTTAATGGAATACAAAAAACAACGCCAATCTTTGGTCGATTGGGCCGAGAATCAAGGTGATGAAGGCCTCAAAAAATATTGGCAAAAGAAAAATACAACTAGTATTGACGGATTTACGGATTCGTTTGAACCATAAAATAAACCCCGCCTGATTCATCCGTCAGAACGGGGTTTTTATGATAAACCTTGAGTGACTTACCAACCAACACTCAAACAAGGAATATCACTTTTCTTATAGAATACCTCCGCTGGACTTTTTGGTATTGCTATCTCTTCTCTTACGTTGCTTGGCACGATTCTTTCCACTACCAAATCTATATGAAAGACCTACATACAGGGTTTGGCTTTCCCAGTTGAATTGCCCATTTTGGATATAAGGGCGTTGGCCTTCAAACTCAAATCGCATGGTATTGAAAACATCATTGAAGTTTGCACTCAACGTTCCCTTGCCTTTGGCAAAACTGTACCGTGCTCCAAAATTTACAAAGTACATGGGCTGCATCTCAAATTGAATGTTTTGATTTTGACCACGATAGAATCCAAAGAGCTGCAAAGTCAACTTTTTGTTTACAGTAAAGCTATTGTTCATCCGAAGATTCCATGCCGTGTTATCTACTTCAACATTTTCCGTAACGATATCATCTTCTGAAGCATTACTTGGGTCACCTCCGGCTAAACGTTCAGTAATACCCCGCTGGGTTTGACTGAACATATCAAAACTTCCGTTAATGCTCCACCATTTTGTTGGTTTGTAGTTTGTTGAGATCTCTACTCCATAGGCTGAGGTATTATTGAAGTTGTCAAAAGTTAAAATCAACTTGTTAAAGTCCAATCGGTCCACAAAAACCGCCCTATTGATTTCATCCTCAATGGTTCTATAGAAAACACCTGCTGTAAGACTACCTTTTTTCAACCGTTTGGTGAAATTAAGCTCGTAGGAGTTTGTGAATTGAGGAACCAAGCTAGGATTCCCGAAAGAAGAAATCAAAGGTGTCGCAAACTCTCTTATTGGGTTTACCTGTTGTAGCCCAGGGCGATCTACCCTTCGACTGAAACTTGCTTGCAATTGGTCTTTTTCATTCACATTATAGGTAAAAAAGGCAGAGGGATAAATTTGGGTATAATCATCTGTAAAAGCTCTTACCTGATTGGTATCTGCAATAACCTGAACATCTTCTAGTCGAGCCCCGACTTGATACGACCACTTTTTATAGCGTTGAGAAAAAGTGACATATCCTGAATAGATGTCCATGCCATACACAAAATTAGTAGAGGGTGTTGGCACCAAATCTCCATTGGAGTTAAAAGAAAGACCCGTGGAAGAATAATCCACATCTGTTTCAAAGTAACGGGCTTCCACACCAACCTCTAGTTTAGAAATAGAGTCTAGGGGATTTACATAATCTAAATTAATGAATGTCTGATCCCTTTTGGTGTCCACAAAATCCATATAATCCGGAAATAGGGTAGCTCCTGTCGATGCAAAGTCGGCATCTTCATCATCTTCAAACCGATTATGGTCTATTTCCAATTCAATATTATGTCCCTCTTTGGCAAAGTCCAGCTTATAATCAAAATTGTATTGCTGGCTAAGGTTGTCATTCGTGTTATTGAAGAATTGTATTAAATCCCGGGTTGGGTCTAAATTATAGGTAACATCTGTGATGCCAAGTCCTTCACCGTTAAAATAATTTTGGTTGGTGAATATGGAAAGTGTGTTCTTTTCGTTGATGTAAAAATCTACTCCTATTTTATAAAGATGCGATTCATTGTCGTTGAAGAAGTTAAAATCCTGTAGGGAGTTTTCATCTTCCCTGAAAATGAAACCATCATTGAAATAATCACCAATATTGGTTCCATAGTTCCCATAAAAATTGAATTTTCCCACCTTATAGTTTAAATCCAACGAGGCGTTATATTTTGGGCGAATTCCTTGGGTGTACCCCAAATTTATATTTCCATTAAAGCCCATGTTGGCATTTTTGTGCAAAACAATATTGATGATGCCGCTCATGCCCTCAGGATTGTATTTTGCAGATGGATTGGTAATCAACTCAATGGATTTAATGGAAGTTGATGGAATTTGTCTTAATAACTGGGCTACGGGTACGTTGGAGAGTTTTCCATCTACCATGACTCGAACATTGGAGTTGCCTCGTAATGAAAGCTCACCTGTTTGCGCATCAACATTTACAGATGGGATATTGTTCATGATTTCTGAGGCAGTGGCGCCAGCGGTTGTCAGATCTTTGCCCACATTGATAACTTTTCTATCCACCCGCTGCTCAATAGTGGTGCGCTCGGCAACCACTTCAACTTCTTCTAGTTCTTGTGTACTTTCCATCAAAGTGATGGTGCCCAAGTCCACTTTCTTGTTTTTCTTTGAGATTTCAAGTTTTTGAATGTGTGTCTCGTACCCTATAAATTGAACCTCTAAGGTAAAAGAGCCTTCCGGTAATTTTTTTATTTCAAATTTCCCGTCTTCCGTCGTTATTCCACCAGTAATTGTTTCTGTACCATCTTCAGACTTGATTACAATTGCAGCATAGGCTACCGGCTGTTTTTGCGCGTTGTCAATCACGGTGCCAGTTATAGAACCTATTTTGAGGTCTGTGTCGTTTTCAGTCGTTAGGGGATAGGTGTAAAATGTACTGCAAAAAAGCAGCACAAAAAGAAATACATTTCTTCTCATGAGTTTGTTCGTTTTTTGGATTGATTATCCGATGATTGATGATACCTACTAGACGATTAATTCAGAACGATGTTACGAGATGTATTTCTTTTAACATTTTTTAACAAAAAAGAACAGTCTAAGATTTTGTAAGTAAAGTGATTGGTAGTGGACAAAGGACTGGAAAAAAGAAACCCCAGCTACCATGAAGAATGGTCCGCTGGGGTCTGTTCATTGATAAGCTATACTAAACACTAACCATTAACTATAAAAAATACAGTCTTACCAATGATTCATTTCTAGGTTAAATAGACGAGTTTTTTTTTGATTAGTTACAGCTATTGATTTAGTTTAACATATAAATTAACAAATGGTTAAGACACTTGTTTTTGGGGCATCACCAAACCCTAGTCGTTACAGTAATATTGCAATTCATCGTTTGGTCGAAAATAAAATTGAAACTGAAGCCTTTGGAATCCGGTCCGGTGTGGTGGCTGGAATTCAAATATCAGATAGGTTAGAAGGTTTTCACAATGTAGACACTATCAGTCTCTATCTTAATCCAAAGAGACAGCAAGAGTACTATCAGACCATCATCAATATGAAACCAAGAAGGGTCATTTTCAATCCAGGTACGGAAAACACTGATTTTCAGAATATCTTAAAAGAAAACAATATTAAGGTGGAGATAGCTTGTACTTTGGTTTTACTTGCTACTGGCCAATACTGATGTTTTTTTTCTAAGTAATAGAAGGCCAAGAAAAGTCAATAGACCGTTCAATGGTAAAAGTTCGTAGCCAATTACGTAACCTCCTAGATATTTCGGGTCCAAACTTCCCAAAATGGCTATGATGCCAACAGACAGCAAACAGACTATCCATACATATCGGTCTTTGATTTGAAACTTGGTGAAAATACCAAAAGCGAATAGTCCCAAAAGCGGTCCGTAGGTATACCCGGCTACAATCAATAAACTATCTATTACATTCCTGCTTAAAATATATTTGAAAGCTATAATAACCAGAACCAAAAGTATGCTCATCCCAATGTGTGTCCTTTTTCTCAACTTTTTTTGTTGGGTTTCGTCGTGTTTTTCAATGTCTAAGAAATCCACACAAAATGAAGTGGTCAATGATGTAAGAGCACTATCTGCACTACTGTATGCTGCAGCAATGAGTCCCAACATAAAGGTAACCGCCAAGGCAAGACCCAACCCACCGTTTAAAGCTATTTCTGGAAAAAGGAGGTCAGACTTGGGCTCACCATCCATTAATGGTATTGAAATTCCATTTTTTCCTGCATATATGTATAACAAGGCACCTAACAACATAAAAAGGAAAGTAGCACCGACCAAAACAAAACTGAAAGAGACCATATTCTTTTGGGCATCTTTCAGGGTTTTACAAGTAAGGTTTTTTTGCATCATATCCTGGTCCAGTCCAGTCATGCAGATGGTAACAAACATTCCACCAACAAAAGACTTCACAAAATGGGTGCGTTCCAAAAAACTGTCCACAAATATGAACCTATTATAAGATTTGAGTTCTGATGAAGCCAAAAAATCACCAAAGCTCCAATCCAATTCTTGGTTGATCAGTATAATGGATAATACTACCGCCAACAACATGAAAAGGGTTTGTAATGTATCCGTCCATACTATGGTTTTAATGCCACCTCGGTTGGTATAGACCCAAATCAACAAAATAGAGAGTACTACGGTTAATTCAAATGGAACGCCCAAGTCATCAAAAACAAATTGTTGCAACACAATGGCCACTAAAAACAACCGAAACGAAGCTCCAAGAACCCTTGATATAAAAAAGAAAAAAGCACCCGTCTTGTGGCTTACAACCCCAAAACGTTCCAGTAAGTATTCATAAATGGAAGTGAGGTTGAATTTATAATAGATAGGTAATAGAACATAAGCCACAACAAAGTAGCCTACCAAATAACCCAAGACCACTTGCATATAGCTAAACTGTGAGGCTTCTACCCATCCAGGAACCGATATGAAAGTAACTCCAGACAAAGAGGCGCCTACCATTCCAAAAGCCACAACATACCATGGGGATTGCCTACCGGCCTTAAAAAAATCAGTATTTGAATCATTTTTGCCTGTGAAGTAGGAAATAATCATCAATACCGCGAAATAAGCACCGATGAGCAGTAGAATTTGTATTGCGGACATTAGTTTGGTTTACAATGCAAAGTACAAAAGTAAATCGGTAAACCTAAAATCGTAATTTTGCTACTTTGTTTACAGATATGGAATTCTCATCAAAGCTTTTGGAAAATGCAGTATATGAAATGTCTCAGCTTCCTGGAATTGGAAAGCGTACTGCCCTGAGGCTTGTTCTGCACTTGCTCAATCAACCCGAAGAACAGACTCAAAATCTTTCTAGAGCACTGCTTCAATTAAAGGAAGATGTAAATTTCTGTAAAAGCTGCCATAATATTTCCGATACGGAGATTTGCGAGATTTGCGCGAATCCCAAAAGAGATAAATCCTTGGTTTGTGTAGTTGAGGATATTAGGGACGTCATGGCCATTGAAAACACATCGCAATACCAAGGGCTGTACCATGTTTTAGGTGGGAAGATATCCCCAATGGAAGGGGTGGGTCCGCAAGACCTCAATATTATTCCTTTGGTGAATAGAGTGAAAAATGGTGACGTTAAGGAGCTTATTTTTGCCTTGAGCTCTACTATGGAGGGCGATACGACCAATTTTTATATTTATAAACAGTTGGAAGGCCTCAATGTGGTTACCTCTACAATTGCAAGAGGTATTTCAGTAGGCGATGAGCTAGAATATGCCGACGAAGTTACCTTGGGAAGGAGTATCCTGAACAGGGTTCCTTTTGAAAATTCGATAAAAGCAGGTTGATTTAACGACCAATTAATAAATAAAACATAATAAAAAGTCAATTTCTTTAGTATTTTTGCAAAATAGAAATCAGCCTTAGTACGTTAGATAGTTATGTCAAAGTTTGAGTTAAAGTTACCGCAAATGGGAGAAAGTGTTGCCGAGGCAACATTAACAACTTGGTTGAAGGAAGTAGGTGATGTCATTGAAATGGACGAAGCTGTTTTTGAGATAGCTACGGACAAAGTAGATTCTGAGGTCCCTAGTGAAGTTGAAGGGGTGCTACTTGAAAAAAAATTCAATGTTGACGACGTTATAAAAGTAGGCGAAGTTGTTGCGGTAATCCAGTTGGATGGTGATGCACCGGTAGTATTGGAAGAGCCAATTGAAAAAGAAGTTACCAATGATGCTGAGGAAACTGCTCCAGCATTGGTCATTGAAGAAGAAATTAATCAAATTCAAGAGAGTGTTGCGGCCACCACTCAAGATTTTGCATCTTCAGAACGGTTTTATTCCCCGTTGGTTAAAAACATAGCCAAGGAAGAAGGTATTTCCATGGAAGAGCTGGAAGCTATTGTAGGTACTGGAAAAGAAGGAAGGGTAACCAAGAACGATATTAAAGCCTATTTGGAAAGTCGGTCTTCCAATGGAAGTACCCAACCAATGCCAAAAGAGACTGAAATCAAGACGGCTCCTGAAGTCAAAGAGCCCAAAAAACAAAAGGTTCAAACTGAAGCACCAAAACCACTTGTTGCTGGTGGAGACGAGCTTATTCCATTATCAAGAATGGGCAAGCTCATTGCCAAACATATGGTAGACAGTATAACAACCTCTGCCCATGTTCAAAGTTTTGTAGAGGTGGATGTGACCAATCTGGTAACTTGGAGAAACAAGGTTAAAAAAGAATTTGAGGCCAGAGAAGGCGAGAAACTTACATTTACTCCCATTTTTATGGAAGCAGTTGCGATGGCCATAAAAAAATATCCCTTGATCAATATCTCTTTGGAAGGTGACAATGTCATCAAAAAGAAGAATATTAATTTAGGTATGGCAGCGGCATTGCCTGACGGAAATCTTATTGTACCCGTTATTAAAAATGCAGACCAGTTAAATTTGGTTGGTATGGCAAAAACGGTAAATGACTTAGCGAATAGAGCACGAAACAACCAGTTAAAACCGGATGAAATCCAAGACGGAACCTATACAGTAACTAATGTGGGTACTTTTGGAAGTGTTTTTGGAACCCCAATAATAAATCAACCACAGGTAGGTATTTTGGCTTTGGGTGCTATTCGAAAAATACCATCCGTCATTGAAACGGACCAGGGTGAGTACATAGGAATCCGAAGTAAAATGTTCCTTTCCCACAGCTATGACCATAGAGTTGTGAATGGTGCTTTGGGTGGAATGTTCGTAAAAACGGTTGCCGATTACTTGGAAGCATGGGATATTAACAGGGAAATCTAGCCTCAAATACCTCTTTCAATCTCAAGACTTTCTTAACTTAGGGGACAGAAATAAATCATCAATCATGAAGCTTATCGTTCCTTTTCTTTTAGTAGCCTTTCTGCTGCTAAACTTCAATACTATGGCCCAGGAAACATCAGCGTACAAAAAAAAGACATTTGAAAAAGATGGCAAGGTGATGCCGTATCGAATTCTGCTTCCTGTGGACTTCAATCCAAAAAACAAATATCCGCTTGTTCTTGTTCTTCATGGTTCCGGAGAACGGGGTAATGATAATGAAGCCCAATTGGTGCACGGTTCCGAGCTTTTTTTGAATGATGATTTACGGAGTAGGTTTCCCAGTATAGTGGTATTTCCCCAGTGTGCTGCAGAAAGTTCTTGGTCTAAGATAAATGTGGAGGGAGACTCTCCAAATAGAGAGTTTACATTCTATGAAGATGGAGAACCCACAGATGACATGCTTCTTTTGGAAGGGTTGCTAAAGCAACTGAAAAAGGAATATAAAATTGATAAGACCCGAATGTATTTGGGAGGATTGTCCATGGGTGGTATGGGTACTTTTGAACTGGTACGAAGAAACCCAAAAATGTTTGCAGCGGCATTTCCTATTTGTGGCGGGGCCAATCCGTTAATAAGTAAAAAGCTTAAAAGATTGGATTGGTGGGTATTTCATGGCGATGCTGATAATGTGGTTCCCGAAAAGTATTCTGCGGAAATGGTGAAAGCCATGGAATTGGAAGGAATTTCAGTAATATACTCGGTTTACAAGGGAGTGGGTCATAACAGCTGGGACAACGCCTTTGCAGAACCTAACTTAATACCTTGGCTATTTTCTAAGTCCCGATAAATCTATACTATGGAACTACAGCTTACCAAACCCATATGTTTTTTTGATTTGGAGACCACAGGAACTAATGTTGCCTCCGATAGAATTGTTGAAATATCCATCCTGAAAATATTCCCAAATGGGAATAAGGAAAGTAAAACATGGTTAGTAAACCCCGAAATGCCCATTCCTCCAGAAGTAATTGAAGTGCATGGAATTTCCAATGAAAAAGTGGCGAATGAGCCAACTTTTAAACAACTATCCAAAGAGATTTATAAAATGATCAAGGATAGTGACTTGGCAGGGTTTAATTCTGATCGCTTTGATATTCCACTTTTGGCTGAAGAAATGTTACGTGCCGAGGTGGATTTTGATATGAAGCATATGGTTTCTGTTGATGTCCAGACTATTTTTCATAAAATGGAGAAAAGAACCCTAGGTGCTGCCTACAAGTTTTACTGTGATAAAGAACTGACAGATGCCCATAGTGCCGCTGCGGATACAGAAGCCACTTATGAGGTCTTAAAGGCGCAATTGGAAAGGTATCCCGAACTTGAAAATAATGTGAAGAAGCTATCAGAGTTTACTACGCGCAAGCAGTCTTTGGATTTCGCTGGCTTTATCGGGGTAAATAAACAGAAAGAGCCAATTTTCACTTTTGGCAAACACAAAGGAAAAACAGTGGAAGAGGTCCTTAGTGCCGAGCCGGGTTATTTCGGATGGATTTTAAATGCCGATTTCCCGTTGTACACCAAAAAAGTGCTCACTCAAATCAAACTTAGTAAGTTGAACAATAAACTTTCCTAATTCTATTTTTCTACAGTATGAAGTTAATTTGCATTGGCAGGAACTATGCTGCCCATATTGATGAATTGCAGAATGAAAGACCATCGGAACCCGTGGTTTTCATAAAACCAGATTCTGCAATTCTACCCAAGGAACAAGATTTTTATATACCCGAATTTTCCAAGGATGTACATTATGAAGTAGAAGTTTTAGTGAAGATAAAAAAGGTGGGAAAACACATCTCTAAAAAGTTTGCCCATACCTATTATGACGAAGTTGGTTTGGGAATAGATTTCACGGCAAGGGACTTGCAGTCTCAACTAAAGCAGAAGGGATTGCCCTGGGAAAAAGCTAAGGGTTTTGATGGTGCAGCTGTGATAGGTAAGTGGATACCAAAAGAAAAGTACGAAAGCATGGACAATCTACGATTTTCCTTGTTAAAAAATGGGGAAAGTGTTCAAAATGGCGATACTTCCTTGATGTTGTGGAAGATAGATGAACTTATCTCCTATGTATCCACCTATTTTATGCTAAAAAAAGGGGATATTTTGTTTACGGGCACTCCTGCGGGGGTTGGTAAAGTAAGTCCAAATGATTACCTTTCTGGTACCCTTGAAGGCGAAGAAATGTTCGCTCTAAACGTAAAATAATGATTTACAGCCTCGATAAAATCAATGAAATGGCAGAAGGTGACCAAGACTTTGTTGTTTCTGTGGTTTCCGTTTTCTTGGATGAAGTTCCTACCGATCTGGAAGGATTGGAGAATGCAATTGGGAGCAAAGAATATGAGAGCATTTACAAGTTGGCCCATAAAATTAAACCTAATGTAGATTTGTTGGGAATGGAACACGCTAGGGCAACCGCACTTGAGATAGAGACGCTAGGAAAAAATTCCGGGAGTATGGTACAGATTGAGGAGAAATTCCCATTCTTGAAAAAAGATATACTTCAAGTAATCTCTGAGCTTAAAAAAGACTTCGATTTATAGATGCAAGCAGAAATTATTACCATTGGGGATGAGATTCTCATTGGTCAAATAGTGGATTCCAATTCTGCTTTTATTGCAAAGGAACTCGACAAAATTGGAGTTTCGGTATATCAAATAAGCTCTATACAAGACGATAGGGAACATATACTTCAATCACTTCGTCAAGCTTCCCAACGGTCATCTTTGGTTATAATTACCGGAGGTCTTGGCCCTACCAAAGACGATGTTACCAAACAGACACTATGTGAGTTTTTTGAAGATGAACTGGTAAAAGATGAGGGTGTTTTGGAACATATCGAGTACTTGTTTGCAAAGTATATCTCCACACCAATTTCTGATTTGAACAGAAATCAAGCACTAGTACCTTCTAAAGCTACCATACTCCATAATTCGTATGGTACCGCACCGGGATTATGGATAAAAAAAGGAGAAACTGCCTTTGTTTCTCTTCCGGGAGTTCCTTTTGAAATGAAACGTCTTATCTCTGAGCAGGTCCTTCCAAGGGTTATGGAGACGTATAATAGACCCTATATTATTCACACAACATTACTTACTTACGGTTTAGGTGAAAGTGCAATTGCTGAGCGGATTGAAGAATGGGAAGATAGCCTTCCTCATCACATAAAACTAGCGTACCTGCCAAATTTAGGTAGGGTTCGACTTCGATTAACAGCCAGAGGGAATGAGAAGGAAAAATTAGAAAAAGAGATAAAAGACAAAATTGAAGAGGTATACCCTTTAATAGAAGATATTTACTATGGCATACAAAAAGAAGGGGCCATTGAAGAACTGGTGGCGAACTTATTGACTGAAAAAGGGATGACTTTGGCTACTGCTGAGAGTTTTACTGGAGGTAAAATTGCAGAAGAACTTACTTCCATCCCAGGCGCATCTTCTTATTTTAAAGGTACAATTGTGGGTTATGCCACAGAAACCAAGATAAATTTGCTGGGAGTTCCAGCTGAAATTATCGAAAAGCATTCTGTTGTTAGCGAGGAGGTAGCCTTGATTATGGCCAGAAATGCAAAAAGTATTTTAGACACAGATTTTGCCATAGCTACTACAGGAAATGCAGGACCCAGTAAAGGAGATTCTGATGAAGATATTGGGACGGTGTTCTTAGCAATTAGCACTCCAAAAAGTACATATGCGGAAAAATTCATAATGGGAAACCACAGGGAACGCATAGTGAAAAAGTCCGTAAATAAGGCATTTGAAATGCTTTGGAAGGAAATTTTAAAATTCTGAAAAAGAATTTTGTCCATACCAGTAAAATGCTATAAATTTGCAGCCTCAATAAAATCACTGAAAAGTTTAGGGAGATGTCTAAAGTTTGTGAAGTAACAGGAAAAAAGGTGATGTTCGGGAACAATGTGTCCTTTTCCATCAATAAGACAAAGAGGAGATTCGATGTAAACATTTCTAAAAAGAAATTTTACATTCCTGAAGAAGACCGTTGGGTTACTCTAAACGTATCTTCCAGAGGGTTGAAAATCATCAACAAGAAAGGAATCTCAGCCGTTCTTAAGGATATAAATTCCAAAAAGTAATACCCAGTAAAAATGGCAAAGAAAGGAAATAGAATTCAGGTTATTTTGGAATGTACGGAGCATAAGAATTCAGGTATGCCAGGTACTTCAAGGTACATTACCACAAAGAACAAGAAGAATACGCCGGATAGAATGGAAATAAAAAAATTCAACCCTATCCTTAAGCGCATGACCATTCATAAAGAAATAAAATAAACTAAGCCATGGCAAAGAAAACGGTAGCAACACTACAATCATCATCAAAAAGATTGACCAAAGCCATAAAAATGGTAAAGTCTCCTAAAACCGGAGCTTATACCTTTGTTGAGTCTGTTATGGCGCCAGAAATGGTAAACGACTGGTTGAACAAAAAATAGTTCAACATTTCCTTGTACGAAACAAAAGCTGCCCATGGGCGGCTTTTTTTATGGAGTTTACCAAAAAATATATGAATCTGAAAGTAATAGTTTTAACAAAACTCCCCTTACTTTCCTATATTTGAGACCTGTAGAGAAATAGATATGAGTTTGTTTAAAAACATCTTCTCAAAAGATAAAAAAGATACTTTGGACAAGGGTTTGGAGAAGTCCAAAACCACTTTTTTCGGTAAACTTAGTAAGGCAGTTGCAGGTAAATCCAAAGTTGATGATGAGGTCTTGGATAATCTTGAAGAAGTTTTGGTAACCTCGGATGTCGGAGTAAACACTACCTTAAAAATCATTGAGCGTATTGAGGAACGTGTAGCGAGAGATAAGTACATGGGAACCGAGGAACTCAACAGCATATTACGTGAGGAAATAGCTGGCTTGTTATCGGAAACCCATATTGGAGAAGAAACCCAATTCACAATTCCAGAAGATAAAAAACCATATGTAATCATGGTTGTTGGCGTAAATGGCGTAGGCAAAACCACAACCATTGGAAAATTAGCACATCAATTCAAGAATAAAGGATTAAAAGTAGTTTTAGGTGCAGGAGATACCTTTAGAGCCGCAGCAATTGACCAGCTTCAAGTATGGGCCGATAGGGTAGAGGTACCAATAATAAAACAAAAAATGGGCAGTGACCCGGCATCCGTTGCCTTTGATACGCTGAATTCTGCGGTAGCGGAAAATGCAGATGTGGTTTTGATAGATACCGCTGGACGCCTTCATAATAAGGTCAACCTGATGAATGAGCTCTCCAAAGTGAAGCGAGTTATGCAAAAAGTTGTCCCTAATGCGCCTCATGACGTGCTTTTGGTTCTTGACGGTTCAACAGGGCAAAATGCCTTTGAACAGGCTAAACAATTCACCAAAGCTACCGAAGTGACCAGCTTGGCGGTCACCAAACTTGATGGAACCGCAAAAGGTGGAGTGGTCATAGGCATTTCTGACCAATTTCAAATCCCGGTTAAATATATTGGAGTAGGAGAAGGCATTGAAGATCTACAGGTCTTTAATAAGTATGAGTTTGTGGATTCATTCTTTAAAGTCTGATATGGTAAATCTTCAGGTTCTAATACAATGTCCGCTATTATTTTATCACGTAAAAAGTCCGATGTAAGTCGAGCACGGAATTAGAAATAAACTGGATAAGGACGGTTATGTCTGAATTAACCAAAAGAATATACAACTATGGAAGACCGCATTAAAAAATCAGTAGCACGATTAAAATTCGTATTACTTGCTCTCTTGGTTTTCGTTTCATGCAAACAAGAAACTACAGATAAAATTGAGAGCAAAGAAGAAGTGGTTTTATGGGAACCTTATAATGATTCTGTTGAAGTTGCCGCCAATGCAGAGCATGAGGTGGAACGAATGCGCTATAAACTCATTCAATCTAAAGTATGGGATAAGAACGATGCATTTTTACCCATGTACGAAGAAGTTTCTAAAATGGATAGCACTACCTATGCGGACTTAAGGCCCTTGGTTTTGGAGCAAAGTATTCCAACAATTCAAGAACATATCTCAAATGGGAAGTTATCGTATGAACAATTGGTTTTGTTTTATCTACACAGAATTTATAAGTACGAACTTGATAATGGGACCACATTAAATACGGTAATCGCTATTAACCCTAAAGTTTTAGATGAGGCCAGAGCATTGGATGCAAACTCGGAAGGACGTCATCCAATTTACGGTATGCCCATTTTACTAAAGGATAATATTGGTACTGATGAAATGAAGACCACAGCAGGCGCTATCGTCTTAAAGGATAACCTGGCTGATAATGCTTTTATCGTGGACCGTCTAAAAGAAAAAGGAGCCCTGATTCTAGGTAAAGTAAACTTAAGTGAATGGGCCTATTTCTTGTGCGATGGTTGTCCTGTGGGCTATAGTGCGCTTTGGGGGCAAACCCTTAATCCTTATGGTCGTAAAGTGTTTGAGTCTGGAGGCTCAAGCTCTGGTAGTGGTACTTCTGTGGCTGCAAACTACGCTGTTGCCGCAGTAGGTACTGAAACTTCTGGGTCTATTCTATCGCCTTCAAGCCAGAATTCCGTAGTTGGTCTGAAACCGACCATAGGTCTTCTGAGTAGAACCGGGATAGTCCCTATTTCCAGCACTTTGGATACCCCAGGACCTATGACCAAAAATGTGGTTGACAATGCTATTCTTCTGGACGCGATGATGGGTTACGATAAAGTTGATGATGCTTCAGTATTGACAGGATGGGAAAAAAACTGGTACCAAACCGAAGAAACTTCTACATTGAAAGGAAAGCGTTTTGGAGCATTTAAGAACCTCATGGGAAGAGATTCAATTTATAAAGCAACTATAGACAAGATGAAAGGAGCGGGAGCCACCATTGTGGAGTTTGAGCCCCCCCAAGTTGAAATGGATGGTTTTTTAAGTATTCTCAATATTGATATGAAGAATGACTTACCTAAATACATCCAAAATCATGTGAGGGATGCCCAATTAGTTTCAGTTAAAGATGTAGCGGATGTGGTTGCATTTAACAACCTAGATAGTTTAGTCAGGGTTCCCTACGGACAGGCGCGATTAGACTGGATTTTAGCAGATTCCACTTCGACCGAAGGTCTGGCTGAAATCAAAAAGAGGCTACAGGCAAACGGTAGGAAATATTTCAATGAAGCTATGGAAGCCCATGATTTGGATGCCATTTTATCCATCAATAATTATCATGCTGGGTTTGCAGCTGTTGCTAAATATCCAGCTTTGACCATTCCCATGGGATATAAGCCTTCTGGAGAACCCATCAGCCTAACTTTCATTGCGAAACAGTTTCAAGAAGCAAAACTTTACGATTTGGGAATGGCGTATGAAAATGCTATAAAAATTCGAAAAACACCAAGTGGATATAAAGACTAATCTAATTGATGTAGTCATTTAGATATTGCCATAGTTCATTGTCAAAACTGGAGGGACCCAATAGGGCTTCCCCGGCATCTTCTCCCATACGGACAATTACAAGTTCCATACTGGGTATAACATAGAGTTTCTGGTCGTCCCTACCCAAACCGGCAAAGGTATCTGCTGGAGCATTGGGAATAAGCTCACCTTGAAATTCAGTTTGAAGGGCAGGTGCGCGATAACTCTCCTTTCCATTCAACCACCACAAATAGCCATAAGACTGATTCAAGTCCTGCGATGTATTTATCATGTTGTTCTTGTAAGTGTTATCACCTAATATTACCTCTCCGTCCCAAACGCCATTATTTAGGTTTAGAATCCCAAAACGGGCCATACTTCTGGCCGTACTGAAATATACATTGTTAAGATTATTGGTAGAGAGCCAAAATCCATCCATTCCAATTTTATCACGGAGTCTAGAATTAAAATAGTCGGACCAGTCCATTTCCGAGGCATTGGAAACTACACTTTGCAATAAAGTATATGGGCCATTATGATAGGCCCATCGAGTTCCAGCATCGGCAACAAATGTCAAACAATTAGGTGTTACGCAATCAAATTGAAGGGCATTCATACCAGTGGTCATAGTAAGCTGGTGCCACACAGTAATCAGGTCTTCTTTTTCCGTGGGAGTTGAGGTCCATCCTTCTCCCAGATAGTCAGAAGACTTATTGTCAATGTCCAAAAACCCATCCTCTTGGGCAAGACCAACGGTAAATGCCGTCAGCGTCTTTCCAGCAGATGCCCAATACCAGCTCGTATTTTGGGTATGCTCATCAAAATACCATTCCACAACAATTCTTCCACTTTTGGTAATAATAAATGCCTTGGTGTTCTTCTCGTCCAAAAAATCCCGTAAATCGTTTTCATTTTCGGTATTCCATCCTAGTTGCGAAGGGGAAACAGTTTCCCAATCTACAGATTGTGATGGCGGAAAATACAAGTTGGTCAGTTCTGGAAGCTGGTTGCCAGGGGTACTTGAACTATCCGAATCAGATGAACAAGAAATTACCAACAAACAAAGGGTCAGCAGTGGTATAAGTGCAGGCTTCATGGAGTTGAGTTTCAGTTTGGACTACAGGGTCTTTAAAAAGTTTAACGTGTCAAATTGAAAAATATGCAAGCAAATCGATGTAATGCCCACCCATATCGTATTTTTGCAAACCATTTGAAACGGTATGCGAACGAAATCACGTAAAAAGAACAAAATCAATGTAGTAACTCTTGGGTGCAGCAAGAACGTTTACGATTCTGAAGTGCTAATGGGACAGCTTCGAGCCAATAACAAAGAAGTGGTACATGAAGAAGAGGGAAATGTGGTTGTTATCAATACCTGTGGCTTTATTGCCAATGCCAAGGAAGAAAGTGTAAATACCATTCTTGAATATGTAAATCGTAAAGAGCAAGGAGATGTTGATAAGGTTTTTGTTACGGGATGCTTAAGCGAACGCTACAAACCGGATTTGGAAAAGGAAATTCCCAACGTAGATGAATATTTTGGCACTAGCGATTTACCTAATTTATTGAAAGCCTTGGGGGCTGACTATAAGCATGAATTGATTGGTGAACGATTGACCACCACCCCAAAAAATTATGCATACCTAAAAATTGCAGAAGGGTGCGATAGGCCTTGTTCGTTTTGCGCCATTCCTCTCATGAGGGGCAAACATAAAAGCAAACCCATTGAAGAATTGGTTACTGAAGCCGAAAAGTTGGCAGCCGATGGTGTCAAGGAACTCATCTTAATTGCCCAAGATCTCACATACTACGGCTTAGACTTATATAAAAAACGTAATCTAGCAGAACTTCTTGAAAACCTGGTTCAAGTAGAAGGCATTGAATGGATTCGGCTGCACTATGCATTCCCCACAGGTTTTCCCATGGATGTGTTGGCAGTCATGCAGAGAGAACCCAAGATTTGCAATTATATCGATATTCCGCTTCAACATATTGCGGACCCCATTCTAAAAAGCATGCGCAGGGGAACTACTAAGGCAAAAACTACCCAGTTGCTAAAAGATTTCAGGTCCGCTGTTCCAGAAATGGCAATCCGAACCACGCTAATTGTCGGTTATCCAGGGGAAACTCAAGAAGATTTCCAAACCCTTAAAGAATGGGTCAAAGAAATGCGTTTTGAGCGTTTGGGCTGCTTTACCTATAGTCATGAAGAAAATACACATGCCTATTCTTTGGTCGATGATGTTCCAGAAGAGGTCAAACAACAAAGGGCCAATGAAATTATGGAAGTTCAGTCCCAAATCTCATGGGAATTGAACCAAGAAAAGATAGGAAAGGAGTTTAGATGCATCATCGATAGAAAAGAGGGGACCCACTTTGTTGGACGTACCGAGCTTGATTCTCCCGATGTGGACAACGAAGTTTTAATCGATGCAACGAAACACTATGTGAAAACCGGGGATTTCATCAATGTCAAAATTACTGAAGCTGCTGATTTTGATTTATACGGGATGCCAATTCCAAGCTAATTCAGAAGTTACCAATCGGTGACGAATATCATGGTTCCTTATTTGATTGGGTTGTAGTTTTGGTTGATTGTTTTCGAATCAACTAATTCTACACATCCATGAAAACTACAAATGAAAATGGGGTAAAAATCAGCATTACCCTATTGCGAATTTTTGTGGGTTGGCATTTTCTATATGAAGGTGTTATAAAACTGTACAACCCAGAATGGACCTCCTCTGGCTATTTGGCTTCTTCGCAAGGACCATTAAAGCCATTGTTTGCACTATTGACCCAGCCAGGCATAATAGATTGGGTCGATATGTTGAATATCACAGCCCTTCTCCTTGTGGGAATCACATTTACGCTAGGTGTTTTTGAACGTAAGGGTGCTATTGTTGGCATAGGGCTTTTGGCACTCTATTACTTGGCTCATCCTTCATTTCCTTGGTTGCCACAGATGAATGTTGAGGGCAGCTATTGGTTTGTGAATAAAAATCTAATTGAGCTGATCGCTTGTCTTGTTATTTACAACTTTCCTACGGGGCATTTTTTTGGCCTGAATTACTTCATAAAAAGAAAACCATCAAAAGTTAAGAGCTATGAAATGGACTAGAAGAGATTTGCTTAAAGGGCTTGGGGGACTTCCCATTTTAGGGGCGGTTTGGTGGGCAGGCGCTGCAAGTGCGGCCTATAAAAGAAACGAAAGGTCCGAAGTTTTAAACCAACTGGGTATAAGTCCATCTTTGCCTCCCTCGGTTCCAAATATAGATGGGGAACCCGTTCGGGTTGGAATCATCGGTTTTGGCATTCGTGGTGAACAGTTATGTAGAAGTCTGGGGTTTGCTACCAAGGAATGGTATGACGAGATGAAAATTGAAATGGAGGAGAATCCGGACAACAAGGCGGTGGAAGATTTTGAAAGACAGGAAAAGTTGAATGTAAAACTGGTGGGGGTATGCGACATTTTTGATGTAAGGGCGGAAAGAGCACTGAATTCCTTCAATACTTTGGAAAACAAAATAAAAAGGTATTCTACTTATCAAGAAATGATTCATAGCGGTGATGTGGATGCAATTGTTATAGCCACACCTGACCACTGGCATGCCCCAATGGCTATTGAGGCTTTGAAAAACAATGTACATGTGTATGTTGAAAAGCCCATGACCCACACCCTTGCCGAGACCTATGAACTACAGACTGCTGCAGAGGAATCTGAAGCTGTTTTTGCAGTGGGTCACCAACATAGACAAACCCTAAGTTTTAAGACGGCGAAGGACATTATCGAGAAAGGTACCTTGGGGCATGTTTCATTGATTCAGACCAATACCAACCGAAACGATGATAACGGAGCATGGAACTATGATATTCATGAAAAAGCCAGTGCGCAAACCATTGATTGGCAACAGTTCTTGGGAACTGCTCCAAAAGTACCATTCAATAAGAATCATTTTTTTAGATGGAGAAAATGGTGGGCCTATGGTTCTGGATTGTCTGGAGATTTGTTGACCCACGATTATGACCGCCTAAATTGTGTTCTCAACATGGGAATTCCTGATTCAGTAGTAGCTTCTGGTGGAGTTTATACTCACAATGATGGCCGTAATGTTCCAGATGTACTTCAAGTAAATATGGAGTTTCCAAGATTTAGTACAGGTAGCAGCCAAGTCAAGGGCAAAGAACAGGGAATGACATTCTGTTACAGTGCCACCTTGGGTAATGGGTTTAATCGACCGACCATCCTGATGGGACACGATGCCACTATGGAATTGGGCAACAAACTCACAGTATGGCCAGATGGGTCATCAACACGTTATGCACCCATGTTGGAAGAGGGAAAAATATACCCACACACACCAATCTATCAATATAATCCCGCAGCCAACGTTCCAGATGCCATTTCTTCGGCTACTTCGCAATACTTTGCTGATAAGGGTTTGATGTGGACCTATATTGATGGTGTTCGAGTAGACTCTACCTTTTTACACATGCGAGAATGGTTAAGTGCCATTAAAAACGGTACTAATGTCAGTTGTGGAATACAGGAAGGGTTTGATGAAGCAATTACCGCTCATATGGCAGGGCTTTCCTGGAAATTAGGCAGAAAAATAGAATGGGACCATGAAAAAGGCGAACTAGTACGCATTGAAGGAATCAATTTTGATGAGGTCTTGCTCGCAGGTGAATGGAAAATTGAGTCCCGTGAACTGGAAAAAGTGTAAGGATTTTTCTGAAAGGGTCATATGACCGCGTTGGAAATCAGTTCCTCAACGGTGGGATGGTCATTTCCGCCTGCGGGTTCAATGGTGATGTTGAGTGATTCGGCTTTTTCAATATACTTTAATGGAATCAATTCCTCTTTTGGTGACAGGGTTCCCATGTTAATCATTTCTCCTTCTACATCACTCCACATTTGATAGGTTTTTGAAGCGGGTAGGGGAGGCAAACCTTGAGAATTTACTATGACCATTTTACGGTTATGATCTACATAAGCCACAAGTTTTGCACCAGGTGATTTTTGATTTCCATATAATACCAAAGGTATTACATTGGGGCCGTTGATGTTTTTAAGTTGTGAAGACGTGAGAATATAATCGCTTTCAAGAGCATCCATGCGTTGTTGCAGATTTACCGTTTGCTCTTGAAGTGATTTTAGGCTACGTTCCGCATTTTGCCATTGGCCGTACATCCAAAAAGCAGCCACGCCGAAAAGCAAAGCAAACCCTGCTGCGACCCAAAGAGGCCCCCATTGAACTTGCTTGGCTGGAGATTTTTCCAATTTGTGGACTAGAGTGGACTTTACTTCAATTGGAGGTTCAATGGCCTGCTCAAAAGCCATTTTTTCAAAATCGGCCTCCAATTGGTCAAAGTGTTCTTTTAAGCTTTCATCTTCATTTAGGGCTTTCTCCACCATTGATTGGTGCTCTATTGACAGTTCTCCTGTGAGATACTGTTCCAAAAGTCCTTCTTCCAATATCCTTTTCTTTTCCATTACGCCATTGTTTCAAAAATGAACCAAAGCCAAACCATTTCATTGGCATAGGTTTTTCGTAACTGTTTCAATGCCTGTCTAACGTAGGACTTAAAGGTTCCAAGGGGGACTCCCATAACTTCATGTGCTTCTTGGTGGGTGTATCCTTGATAGTAGATCAGGGCAATTGCTTTTTGATGATGAGGTTCCAATTTTTTAAGGGAACCCTTAAGCAACGTATCTTCTAGCTTGTTTTCTTCTTCAACCTTTGTATCATATACACCTAAATCATCGTTTTGGATGAGGTCATTTTTACTTCGTAGTGAATTTAAGGTAGTGTTTCGTGCAATTCGATAGGCCCAAGTATAAAATCGACCTTTTGAAGCATCATATTTGGAGATATTCGTCCAAATCTTAATGAATGTCTCTTGCAACAGGTCTTGGGCTTCAGCCTCATTCTGACACATTCTCAGGATTACCCCGTACAAGGCCCCAGAATATTTATCATACAACTGGTAAAGCGAAGCTTTGTCTCCATTGGATAAGCGTTCAATAAGCTGTATGTCTCTAAAATCTGCTCCCATAGGGTTTGTTAAAGATATGATAAAAATGGACTGACTTCATCCATTTGGAAAATGCCTGTGTAAATAGATGTGAAAGCGCGCCAAAAAAATTAATAACAGTTAAAGCAATTTAAAAATGAAAAAAGCGATTTTTATTATCTCAACACTAGCACTATTTCTGTTTGTACAGCAAACTACAGCTCAAGCGTCCAAAGATATTGTGGACACAGCAGCTTCTGTAGATGACTTTTCTACCTTGGTTACCGCCGTTAAAGCGGCCGATTTGGTCGGAGCCTTAAAGGGAGATGGACCATTTACAGTATTTGCTCCCGTTAACTCTGGCTTCGCCAAGATTGATTCAAATACTTTGAACTCATTATTGGAGCCTGCGAACAAAGAAAAACTATCTGCTATTTTGACCTATCATGTGGTTTCTGGAAGTCTTATGGCCACTGATGTTGTAAAAGCTCTTGAAAAAGGGAAAGGCAAAGTTGAATTGACCACTTTAAACGGAGGGAAATTAACTGCTATGAATAGAAACGGTGGCATTTATTTGAAAGATGCCAACGGGAACTATAGTAAGATAGCCAAAACAGACGTAGTTGCATCAAATGGCGTGATTCATGTAATTGAGGATGTAGTGATGCCCAACTAAGTGTTTTTTGTTTTGATGGAGAGCACCGCTTTTGCGGTGCTTTTTTTTTACATATTGACAAATTCAAAACCCGCCAGTGGAATATGTGTTAGGTCAATCTCGGTTTCGTTAAGAAGAATACCGTGTTCAACAAACGCCTTTAAGTTGGTCAACCAAAATGTCCAACCATTGCTGCACCCATAATGTACATTTAGCTTGCTTTCATCGTCAGTTGGAATGTTGTACTGTCTTAAGACTACCAAAACCCCTCTTTTTTGAGTTTCAAGTGTTATAGAAACTATATTGTTTTCAAAGGTGATAACCAGTTCGTCTGTTCCATTCGCTTCCAACACCTCCCCGGTGGCCTGAGCATCCCAATTGTGCCATTCCCAAACATATTTATCTCCTTTTTGAATCTTTCCCAAGGGTTCTCGTTTACTTCCGTCTGCCATGGAGTATTCCGCATTTCTAAGAAACCACGAACATATTCCCTGGGAGGTGGCCCAGCATTCATATAGCTTCTCCATTGGAGCATTTACATATATCTTTTTTGTGAATTCGTCAAAGGCTAGTTTTTTCATCTTTTTCTATTTAGCTCAATGTTGTACAGTTCCCTTCCCAATTGCGATAAAAAGGGAATGCCAATTTCATCATATTCATAGGCATCGTCATTGAAAATACCATCCTTATTCACCAAAATTGTAGCCGTGACCATAAACTCTATATCATTTTTAACATCATGGATGTATGCGCAATCCGTGAGTGTTCCATAAGCATAGCCCACTTTATTGTAAATTTTGATATAGTCGGGCATAGGTTGGGTAATATCCCCGAACATTATAAACTTAACATAACTATCGTAATATTCTTCAGTATCGTAACCCAGCTCTCTAGGTAAGGTATGCATGGCTTCCCTCAAGGCACCTAATTGCGATGGATTCAAATCGAACCGCTCTTCAGGAGAAAAGGATTCTGGAAAAATGATTCGTTTTAAGACATTGTGCTGACTAGAAATCGGATAGTAATTTTTGAGGGAGAAATCAAATGGTTCCTCGAATAGAGAATCTGAAGCATAAAAACCTTTTCCTTTTTCAATGCCGTTAAGTACTAGCGGAGTAAGCGGGGTGTTGATGATGGGTTTGCTACTCGCGGTGGTGGAATCGTTTAAATAGATGACCAAAGGTTTGGTCACAAGTTCGTCGGCATTTGTGGTCGAAAGTCTATGGGCTATCCTGATGGGACCAATACCTCTATCCTTTATTCTTTTGTTCAGGTCATCCTGCCCTAAAAATTCGACGAGTCGATTATTTGCAGCATTGTCTGAAACTGCAAAAATTTCGGAAATGGCCTTGGCAAAGGTAGTTTCTACCGAATCTCCTTCAATATAAAACCGGGTTTGGATGGTAAGGGAATCAATTGCATTGATTTTTTCCAAAGCGGCGACTGCAGCTGGAAACTTAACTGTGCTCGCAGGGTAGAAGTATTGATTTTCATCTACTTGAAAATCAAAATCGGTAAAAGTGACTTCCTCTCCTTTGCGGTCTATCTGGGTAAACCGTATTTGAACCTCATACTGGTCCAAGCTATCCATCACGTTTTTTATTTTAAAGTTTTCGGACGATAGAGCTTTTTGTATCGGGTTTTTGTCCTTAACCTTAGAACAGGCCGATAACAAGAGAAAAATGCCAAAAACCACAATACTTTGTCTAAACATATCTATTTCATTTAGATGTCCTCATTATAAATCTCTCCTCTATTAGGTCTCAACATCTCACGGATGTCTTTCATTTCAAATTCTGCAACAACCAGATAGGCTATACTGTGCATATCCGAAAAGTGTTGGAATCCGGTGATATCATATTTTAATTCTTCCAAAACCACAAATTCTGATAAGTGCTTCTGATAGTGTTCTGCCGTTCGTTCCGCTGCCGGACCTCGAAAGTCCCAAATCAGCTTTATTTTTTTATCCAAAATATTTTGCATGTCTATTGGTCTAAAACGGATTTATCTTCTTCGGCGAAAGCCTTAAAATCTTGAAGATATTTCATAGTCTGCTTTTTGAACAAACCGGGCATCAAAAACCCCATTAGTTTCATTCCAATTCCGGAAAACTGAAATTCATTTTCGGAAACCCACTTGGTCTTACCTTCCTCTTCAAGAAAGTGGTTTTTTTGGATGTTGGTAACTCCATTGGTCTCATAAGTGGTATGCATAGGGTCTGGTAGATTTCTCGAAATAATGGTTTCAACCATTTCAAGGTCCCTTTTCCCCATTTTATAGTTCAAACGCATTTGGCTACCTTCCTTATGGGGATTTTCGGAAAGTAGTTCATATGAAATGAGTCCTTTTTGCCAATGCTTCATATTTTCCGGATTATCCAGTTTCTCGATAAACTTTTCTCGAGGCAGATTTACTGTGACTTCAGAAGTATATTTCATTAGGTTGGTTTTACACGAATGTACTAAAATATTGGAATTGAACTGACTGCAGTTTTTGTTAATCAAAATACAACCCATTTGTGCAGTATGGTGTAATTCTTATTTTTGCCAAATGCTTTGTCTCCAAAGAAATAAGACCTATTTAATAAGTCTTCTGTTATTGGCCTTATTTAGCTCATGTGATGCTATCTTCAATAAAAAGGAAGAAAAAGAACCTCTCGCCCGCGTAGGTGATGTGTATTTATACAAAGAAGATGTTGCAACACTTTTGGATAATACCATTTCTGAGCAGGATAGCGCCATTTTCGTCTCCAACTACATCAACAATTGGGCATCCAAACAACTTTTGTTGTCCAAATCCAAAATAAACCTACCCGAGGAGAAATTATCGGAGTTTGATAGATTGGTAGACGATTATAAGTCGGATTTATATACTCGGGCCTATGTTGAAGCTTTGGTGTTTAATGCTCAGGATACTTCAATTTCGAGAAGTCAACTCAGAAGTTACTACGAAAAGGAAAAGGAAAATTTTAAGCTGAGCGAGAAATTAGTACAACTTCGGTTTGTGGAAATACCTACTCAATTTTTGGACAAAGAGGGAGTTAAGCGACGTATGGACAATTGGTCGTCCTCGGATAAGGAATACCTAGATTCCATAGCGGTACAGTTCAATAAAATTCATTTTAATGATTCAGTTTGGGTAAGTGTTTCCCGGGTGACCGAGGAAATCCCGCCTTTAGCTTTACTTAATGAAAATGACTACTTAAAAAAATCACAATTTTTTGAATTGCAGGATTCCTTAGAGGTATATTTGGGCAAGGTGACGGATGTTTTGGAGGTCAATGACGTAGCACCTTTTGAGTATATTTTACCAGAAATACGGCAGTTAATCATCAATCGAAGAAGATTGGATTACGTGAAAAAATTGAAAACAGAAATTATTGATGAAGCTATCAAGAAAAAAGAATTTGAGATATATGATAAGAATTAATGTATGCTTGTTGTTGATGCTGTTTGGCTCAACTACAATAATGAGTGCTCAAGATCAAGATTTGGCTGTTGCTACTGAAACCGATACAGTAACCCCGCCAACCCAAAGGATTAGACTGGATGGAATCTCTGCCGTTATTGGAGATTACGTGATTTTGGAATCGGACATAGAAAAAACCCTTATTGATTTAAAAAGTCAAGGGGCTTCCACACAAGATATTACTCGATGTGGTCTTTTGGGAAAGTTGATGGAAGACCGATTGTACGCGCATCAGGCCGTACAGGATAGTTTGTTGGTCTCGGACGATCAGGTAAATGCACAAAGTGATAGACAGATTCAACAGTTGGTGGCCCAAGTTGGTTCCATGGAAAAAGTGCTTAAGTTTTACAAAAAACCAGATATTGAAAGTTTCAGAAAAGAACTGTTTGAAATCAATAAACTTCGAATGCTTTCTGAAAAAATGCAGGGTAAAATTGTGGAAAGCGTAGAGGTTACCCCAGAAGAGGTGCGTCAGTTTTTCAATAGGATACCTGAAGATGAACGTCCAGTGTTTGGGGCCGAACTAGAGATTGCCCAAATTGTGAAACAGCCTACGGCACCCGAGGAAGAAAAACAGAAGGTAATCAACAGATTAAAAACTATTAAGCAAGATGTAGAGGAGAACGATGCTAGTTTTAATGTAAAAGCTATTTTGTATTCTCAAGATCCAGGTTCTAAATCCAAAGGAGGATTCTATAGTATGACCCGAGAAACTCCCTTTGTGAAAGAATTCAAAGATGTGGCTTTTAGCCTGCAAGAAGGAGAGATTTCTGAACCCTTTGAAACGGATTTTGGGTATCACATCATTTATATTGAAAAAATAAGAGGTCAAGAATTAGATTTGCGCCACATCTTGCTCATCCCTGAAATTCCACAAAGTGCCATGGATGCCGCTGTAAAGGAATTGGATAGTATTCGTCAGCATATTTTGGATGGTAAGTACACTTTTGCCGAAGCTGCTCTGAATTTTTCGGATGAAAAAGAAACCAAAAATGATGGAGGTCTGTTACGCAATCCCATTAATTTTGACTCCAAATTCGAACTTACCAAAATGGATCCCGCCTTATACAACCAAGTCAGGAATTTAAAGGATAATGAAATTTGTAAACCTCTAAAGGAAGATGATCCAAGAGGAGGGGCGCCAAAATTCAAAATAATGCAGATTACCAATCGGTATGACGAGCATAAGGCGGATTTTGCAAAGGATTACCTAAAGATTCAAGAGCTGGCGTTACGGGAAAAACAATTTAAATCCATCAAAAAGTGGATGGATGAGCATATTGATGATACCTATATCCATGTAGATGAAGATAGTAGGGATTGCGATTTTGCAAACAATTGGGTAAAGGAGTAAATACATGTCAGACGTAACTGCGGTTGAGAACCTAGTAAAAAAACATCAAGACTTAAAAGCTGAGATTGCCAAGATCATTGTTGGTCAGGAACAGGTGATCGAACAAATTTTACTTTCCATTTATACGGGGGGGCATTCACTTCTAATAGGTGTACCTGGATTGGCAAAGACCTTAATGGTGAATACTATCGCCAAGACTCTTGGGTTGGACTTTAAGAGAATTCAATTTACCCCAGATTTGATGCCCAGTGATATTTTAGGCAGTGAAGTATTGGACCAAAACCGAAATTTTAAATTTGTAAAGGGACCTATTTTTGCCAATATAATTTTGGCGGATGAAATCAATAGAACTCCGCCCAAAACTCAAGCTGCTTTGCTGGAAGCCATGCAAGAACGTGCGGTCACAATAGCTGGTCATCAGTTTAAACTGGATTTGCCCTACTTCGTATTGGCAACCCAAAATCCCATTGAGCAAGAGGGTACCTACCCACTTCCTGAAGCACAACTGGACCGTTTTATGTTTGCCATAGAATTAAAATACCCTTCCATTGAAGAAGAAATTCAGGTAGTAAAATCTACCACCAATGATGAAAAGGTGGAGGTACAAACCTTATTCAATGCAGAGGAGATTATTGCCGTTCAACATTTGGTCCGAAGGATACCGGTTCCTGACAACGTAATTGATTATGCGGTACGGCTTGTGAACAAGACTCGTCCTGGAGTAAATGGAGCTTCGGACTTTGTAAATAACTTTATCGATTGGGGTGCAGGACCCCGAGCTTCACAAAATTTGATTTTGGGAGCAAAAGCCCATGCAGCGGTTCATGGTAAGTTTTCCCCAGACATAGAAGATGTTAGAGCTGTTGCTACAGGAATCTTAAGACATCGAATCCTTAAAAACTACAAAGCCGAGGCCGAAGGCATTTCAGAAGAAAGGATTATTTCAGAATTGTTGTAACAATTGTAAGATTATCCTCTTATTTAGTACTATTCTAATTCCGAAATCCTAGGTATTTTACTAAATTTACGGAATTACAAAATTCTTAAAATCCAATTCTATAATGGCATTTGACATTGAGATGATAAAGGCTGTTTACGCATCCATGGGAGAGCGTATAGAGAAAGCCAGAGAACTTGAAGGTAGACCCCTCACATTAGCTGAAAAAATATTGTATTCGCACCTTTGGGATGGAACTCCAAACCAAACATTCCAGCGTGGAAAGGATTATGTGGATTTTGCACCAGATAGAGTGGCTTGTCAAGATGCAACGGCTCAAATGGCCCTTTTGCAATTCATGCATGCGGGTAAACCCAAAGTGGCTGTTCCCACTACGGTGCATTGTGACCACCTTATCCAAGCGAAAGTAGGGGCAGATGCCGATTTAAAGAGGGCAAACGAGACTAGCAACGAGGTTTTTGACTTTTTGGAGTCCGTTTCCAACAAGTATGGTATTGGATTTTGGAAGCCTGGGGCAGGTATTATTCACCAAGTAGTTTTGGAGAATTATGCTTTTCCAGGAGGAATGATGATTGGAACTGATTCACATACGGTAAATGCCGGTGGATTGGGAATGGTGGCCATTGGTGTTGGCGGTGCTGATGCTGTTGATGTTATGGCCGGTATGGCTTGGGAATTAAAATTTCCAAAATTGATTGGGGTCAAGTTGAAAGGGAAACTCTCTGGTTGGACCGCTCCAAAAGATGTCATTCTAAAAGTAGCGGATATTCTTACGGTTAAAGGAGGTACTGGAGCCATTATCGAATACTTTGGAGAAGGTGCTACATCCATGTCTTGTACTGGAAAAGGAACCATTTGTAATATGGGTGCCGAGGTTGGTGCAACGACTTCAACTTTTGGCTATGACGAATCCATGGACCGCTATTTAAGGGCAACGGGTAGGGAAGATGTTGCTGATGCCGCTTTTGCGGTTAAAGAACATTTAACTGCGGATTCAGAAGTCTACGCAGATCCGGAGAAATACTTTGACCAAGTTATTGAGATTGATTTGAATACTTTGGAGCCTCATTTGAATGGTCCGTTTACCCCGGATCTGGCAACACCAATCTCAAAAATGAGTGAAGCAGCCAAAACCAATGATTGGCCTTTAAATGTTGAGGTAGGATTAATCGGTTCCTGTACCAACTCTTCTTATGAAGATATATCTAGAGCTGCTTCGTTGGCAAAACAAGTGGCCGATAAGAATTTAAAGACCAAATCCAAATTTACCATCACACCTGGTTCAGAACAGGTACGTTATACGATTGAAAGAGACGGCTTTATAAATACCTTCAATAATATTGGAGCAACCGTTTTTGCCAATGCATGTGGACCATGTATCGGAATGTGGGACCGTTATGGAGACAAAGCAGCAGATGGACCACGAAACACCATAGTTCATTCATTCAACAGAAACTTTGCTAAAAGAGCTGACGGTAATCCAAACACACTTGCATTTGTAGGTTCTCCAGAATTGGTAACGGCAATTGCTATTTCTGGAAGATTGGATTTTAACCCTGTAACTGACAAGTTGATTAATGAAGATGGGGAAGAAGTCATGTTGGACGAACCAAGAGGGTATGAACTTCCACCAGAAGGCTTTGCGGTTGAAGACGCTGGTTTTATCGCTCCAGAAGAAGATGGTAGTGGAGTTCAAGTTGTGGTTTCCCCAACTTCAGAACGTTTGCAGTTATTGGAACCTTTTGTTCCCATTGCGCCAGAAAGCCTTCAAGGGGTTAAGTTACTAATCAAAGCCTTTGGAAAATGTACCACGGACCATATTTCCATGGCAGGACCATGGTTGCGTTATCGTGGGCACTTGGACAATATTGCCAACAATACTTTGATTGGAGCTGTAAATGCATACAATAAGCAAACCAATTTTGTAAAAAATCAGTTGACTGGGGAATATGGAGCAGTTCCTGATACCCAACGAGCTTATAAAAAAGAAGGAATCAGAAGTATAGTGGTAGGTGATCACAATTATGGAGAAGGTTCTTCACGTGAGCATGCAGCTATGCAACCAAGGCATTTGGGCGTTGCGGCAGTTTTAGTGAAGTCTTTTGCCAGAATCCATGAAACCAATTTGAAGAAACAAGGTATGTTGGCCTTAACCTTCGCCAACGAAAATGATTACGATTTGATTCAAGAGGATGATACCTTCAATTTCTTGGATATCGCTGAATTCGCCCCTGGCAAACCATTGACTTTGGAGGTGGTTCACTCTGATGGTAGTAAGGATACCATTATAACCAATCACACATACAATGATGCCCAAATTAAATGGTTCCATGAAGGTTCGGCACTTAACATGATCAAAAAACAGAATGCTTAAAATGCAACTGTAATCAATAAAGGAACTCTTGGTATTTGAATATCAAGAGTTCTTTGTTTTTGACCAAAACACTTTAGATGAAAATCAATAAGAAGACTGTTCTTAACATTGCACTTATTTTGTTTGTCCTTTCCTTTTTTGTTACCCCTTTAGGGCATTACGGAAAAATTCTTTTGAATCGGATTTTTTCATTTTCACCTCAGGTGATTGAAGCTTCTCAAAGGGAGAAAATTACGGATTACGATTGGAAGTTGAAGGATGCTGAATGGAACTTTTTCAATTTTGAAAAATCAAAAGGACGCGTGGTTTTCATCAATCTCTGGGCTTCATGGAAATTGCCTTCTGAAGCAGAATTGGCAAGTATTCAAAAAATGTACGATAAGTATAAGGGGAAGATGGATTTCTACATCATAACTAATGAGAATAGACCCCCAGTTGAAGAGTTTATGGAAAAGCAGGGATTCACTTTCCCGGTAACCTATTTAATCATTGGAGAAAAGATGCCCATTGATTCAGGCGAAGTCCCTTCTTCATATTTGATTGATAAATCAGGAAACGTAGTGGTTTATAAAAAGAAAATAGCCGATTGGGCTACATCAGAAGTTTATGACCTTTTGGATAGTTTGATTGCAGAATGAAAATGAAATTGTCAAAAGAACAGATAGGCAACCTAATATGGATATTGGCCATTCTGCTGATTTTGTTCACTCCTGTAGGGTTTCATGCTAGAGTTTTAGTAGGGAAGGTATTTGCCTTCAATGCAGATGTTATCAAAGAAGAAGAAAGAGAAAAGCTTAACGATTACCGATGGTCCTTATTGGATATCGATGGCAACCCCATGAACCTTAATTCCTCTAGGAACAAAGTTGTTATTGTAAACCTTTGGGCTACATGGTGCCCACCCTGTGTAGCTGAAATGCCCAGTTTTGCAAAACTGTATGGGGATTATGGTGATAAAGTTGATTTTTTCTTTGTGGCCAATGACAAAAAAGATAAGGTCACTGCATTTCTAGATAAAAAAGGATATAAGTTTCCTGTTTTTTTTGAAGCGTCTCCCTCACCCCAAATGCTGACATCAAAAAGTATTCCTGCAACGTTCATTCTTAACAAGTCTGGTGAAATTGTTGTGGATGAACGTGGGGTTGCAGATTGGAATTCCCAAAGTACCCGAGAATTATTGGACGTTCTTTTAGCCGAGTAACTATGTCTCAAATTACAACCATAACACTTTTTAGGTACAAAGGATTTTGGGATAAGGTTTGGGCTTTCGGGATGATGCAATTTGCCCATAGGCATCTAAAAGATGTAAGCGGATTACAATTTTATAAGCTTTGGGGTAGTGGAAAAGAGAACTTTGACCCAAGGCCAGATTGGAGTGTTTATGGGTTATTACAGGTTTGGGAAGATGAACACAGCGCTTCTTCATTTTTTGAAACCTCGGCCCTGATGGTGAAGTATAATCAACATACAATAGAGAATTGGACGCTTTATTTAAAAAACATCATCAGTAGAGGGGAATGGTCTGGTGGCAACCCTTTTCAAAAGAGTATTTCCTTGGATAAGGAAAATCCTAAAATTGTTGCAATTACGCGAGCTACCATTAAAACTAGACTGTTGTTCACCTTCTGGAAGTATGTCCCTAAATCCCAAGGACATTTATACGAAAATGATGGTTTAATTTATACCAAAGGTTTTGGAGAGGTTCCCATTAAACAAATGGCCACTTTTAGTGTGTGGAAGGATAAGAAGTACTTGGATAGGTTTGCTTATCAAAACAAACCCCATGTTGGGGCTATCAAGAATACCAGAAGCCTAAAATGGTACAAAGAAGAATTGTTTTCCAGATTTCAACCGTATAAATCATCAGGAATTTGGGGAGGGAAAAATCCCTTACAAGAATTAGACGTTGACCAAAACAAAATATCCAAAGAAGGTTAATTGCGCAAAATATAAATGGAACGAAATGGTTCTATTCCCTTTCAATCTGAAAGTTAATAAAAGGAGCTGCATCAGTAAGGCCAAAACAAACCATGTGATATAATTTTGTAAAGGTACATGCCCTTCAAATTCCCAGAAATCAAAGTTTGGGGCATTTTGCTCCATAAAAAAGTCCAGAATCACCATCAAACCAGCTGCCAATATTGCCTTTCCCCATAAAGGTATATTGATACTGGATACCATTGAAGAAGTTGTGCATGCCAATAGTGCCCAAAAACATCCAATCAACCAAGGTACTCCATCCAACTTTGGGCCAAAGTTTTCACCATAACTATAATCACCAAATAAGATACCATAATTGACTCCAAGCCATTCGGCGAACATTCCCATGGCAAAGAACAACAGAAATAGACCAGCTTTTTTTAAAGTGTTTATGGGAAACACAAGAACAAAGAGTAACAAACAGATGGACAGATTCAAAGGGGTCTTGGTCAAAAACCAATCCTTAAAACCAAGGGTAATTCCAATAATCCCTGAGATATGAAAGAGCCAGATGATACCAACGGCTATAGTGGTCCTATGTTGTTTTAAGAATGTCATGAAACCAAATCACTAACAATTTTAGCTGACAACAAACACAAGGGAATTCCACCCCCTGGATGCACGGAACCTCCACAAAAGTATAATCCCTTAATGTTGTTACTAAAGTTGGGGTGTCTCAAAAAAGCGGCAAACTTTGAATTACTTGCTGCACCATATAAGGCTCCTTTATAGGAGCTTGTGCTGGTCTCTATGCCTTTTGGGTCCAGAACAAATTCCGATACAATGTGTTTTTCAATATCTGTTTTTAAACAAGCATTAATTTTTTTGATAATATTCTTTCTGCTTTCCTGCTTGAGTTTTTCCCAATCTTGGCCATGGTTTCCTGGAGCATTTATCATAACAAACCAGTTTTCATGTCCTTTTGGAGCGTCGTTCGGCTCTTCTTTACTAGTTATGTTGATGTAAACAGTTAGGTCATTGTGAAGGCCTTTTTTCTCAAAAATGTGTTCAAATTCGTTTTCATAGTCATTACTGAACAGGATATTATGCAAATCCAATTCAGGAAATGATTTTGAAATGCCCCAATAAAAAATCAATGCTGAGCTTGAACGCTCTTGTTGCAATACTTTTTCAGGTTGTTTTTCCTTTTTGAGAAGTTTTCTGAAGGTTGGAAAAATATCCATGTTGGATACAACAAGGTCAGCTAAATACTCATCTTTTTGAGTTCGAATTCCTTTGGCAACTCCATGTTCTACCAAAATCTCGTTTACTTCTTCATTAAATCTGAACTTAATCCCTATTTCTTGGGCCAAATTATATAGCGATAGTGTAATTTGATGCATACCGCCTTTGGGAAAAAAAGTGCCAAAACCCATTTCCAAATGAGGAATCATGGACATTATTCCTGGGGTCAAATAAGGTGAAGAACCATTATACGTTGCATACCTATTAAACAACTGAACCAGTTTTGGATTGGAAAAAGTCTTTTGGTTGGTCTGGTACAAAGTGGAGTTGACACCTAGTTGTCCTAATTGAAGAATAGCCTTTAATGTATTTTTGGATAAATAAGTTCCTACTTTATGTAATGATTTTTCCAAAAACAAAGGAGCGGTTAAGTCATACTTCTTTTTACTGTTCTCTAGGTACTTTTCAATGGTATTCTCAGATTCTTCAAAAATTTCAGATGCTTCTCTCGCAAATACCTCTTTATTAGCCTTTGCTGAAAACTGCTTGCCATCGTCCCAAAAATAATTACAGATTACGTTTTTTCGTTCGTAGTTGAAATAGTCTCTCGGGTCTTTATCATGTAAATGAAACAACTCGTCCACAAAATGGGGCATGGTGAAAAGAGAGGGGCCCAAGTCGAAACGAAAGTCATCAACAGTTTTTGCATATAGTTTTCCTCCGGGGTAATCGTTGGCTTCAAAAACCTCCACATCATGGTGCTTGGACTTAAGCCGAATTGCCGTAGCCAAACCACCAATGCCTGCGCCAATCACTATGGCTTTGGCCATTATTTTTTAAAATATTTGAAAGGAACAAAAAGCATCCCGAAGCATTCACCATCTTGTTTCCCCAGATGCTTATGGTGCATCTTGTGAGCTCTTCTTACCCCTCGAGCATACCAATTGTTGGCATTTCTAAAGATTTTGAAACGTTGGTGAATAAAAATGTCATGTACTAAGAAATAGGTAACTCCGTAAGCCAATATGCCAAAACCTAGAGGCCAACCGTACCAGAAAGAAGTATTGTCAGCAATCATTAAAAAAGACATGCTTACCACGGCGTAAAAAATGAAAAAAGCATCATTCCTTTCAAACCACGAATCATGGTCTTTTCTATGATGGTCTTTATGAAGACTCCATAAAAAACCATGCATGATATACTTATGGGTAAACCAGGCCATAAATTCCATAAAACAAAAGGTTCCCAAAAAAATAGAAATCCAAAGGGCAATTTTCATCTAAACGAGCTGTAGTTTATAGTTGACATATGATTGTGCCAAAAGTCCGAATTTTTGATAATTTGGAACACGAATTCGGGTATTTTTTATTTCCAAAGGAGGAGTGCCCTGAAGTTTTTGTAGAAGTTTATAGTAATATTTGTAAGCTGTGTAAACTCCAAATTTGGCTTCATCAGGGAGTCGGACGATACCTGAATAACCCAAGGCAAAGTCAGCCTTGATTTCATCAACAATTCGTCGCTTTGAAGCTTCATCCAATTCCATGAGATTGGTGTTTGGAAAATAAGTGCGTTCCAATTGTTCAAAATCAGCTTTTAAATCTCTTAAGAAATTTACTTTTTGAAAAGCGGAGCCCAAAGCCATGGCTGATTCTTTCAAGTCTTCATATTTTTCCTTGTCCCCTTTCACAAAAACACAAAGGCACATCAAACCAACAACATCTGCTGAACCATAAATATATTCCTTGTATTCAGCGTGGGTGGTATATTTTTTCTTGGAAAGGTCCATCCGCATACTTTTCATAAAAGAATCCACTAAATGCTTGGGGATATCGTAGGTATGGAATGTATGTTGAAACGAGTTTAGGATAGGGTTAAGGCTAATTTTGTTTTTAAGGGCATCTTCGAGCGATTTTTCAAAACTCTCAAAAAGCTCTTTTTTATTATAATCATGGAAGGTGTCCACAATTTCGTCAGCAAACCGCACAAAACCATAAATATTATAAATGTCCGACCGTATGGAGGTGTCCAACATTTTCGTGGCCAGTGCAAAAGAAGTGCTATAGGATTGGGTCACAATCTTACTGCAGGTATACGATACATTGTCAAAAATGGTTTTCATGGTGTTACGCGTTTTTTAGAATGAGGTCGGATACTAGTTTTCCGGATATCAAGGAAGGAGGTACTCCAGGCCCTGGAACGGTAAGCTGCCCTGTAAAATACAAATTTTTTACTTTGTTACTTTTCAGGTTAGGTCTCAAAAATGCAGTCTGTCTCAAAGTATTGGCCATACCATAGGCATTGCCCTTATATGAATTGTACTGCTCTATAAAATCATTGACACAAAAACTCTCTTTAAAAAGTATGTGTTCTTTAGCATTTTGCCCGGTACGTTTTTCAAATCTATCAATGATAATATCAAAATACTGGTCTCTAAGCTCTGCGGTATCTTCAAGTCCAGGTGCTATTGGAACCAAAAAGAAACCTGCTTCATGGTCTTTTGGAGCCATTGAAGCATCGGTCACAGAAGGAAAATTCACATAAAATAAGGGTTCACTTGGCCATTGGGGCTCATCATATATTTCTTCTGCATGACGTTCAAAATTGGTGTCAAAGAACAAATTGTGATGTTCTATGTTTTCCATTTTTTTTGTGAAACCTACATAAAAGAGTAGGGAAGAAGGGGCATAGGTTCTATTTTCCCAATAAGACTCGGAATACTGTCTGTACTTTTTGTCCAATAGGGTCTCGGAGTGATGGTAGTCTGCACCACTGATAACATAATCTGAATCGTGCATAATACCGTTAGCTTTTATACCCTTTATAATACCATCATCTACGACTACCTCTTCGACGGCACTTTTCAAGTTGAATTTAACTCCAAGTTCTTCAGCTAAAGATTTCATAGCCTTGATGATTTCGTACATTCCCCCTTTGGGATGCCAGGTACCCAATCCAAAATCGGCAAAGTTCATAAAACTATAAAAGGAAGGGGTCTTGCTCGGTTTTGCTCCAAGAAAAAGCACAGGGAACTCAAGCGTGGAAATCAGTTTTGGGTTCTTGAATTTTTTGCGCACTTCCTGACTAATGCTTTTGAAGAATTGGTCTACCCGGAGTACAGTTTCTTTGGTCACCAATTCAATAGGGGAAAGACCAGGCCTAAGGACAACCTTATTAATGGCAATATCATAGTTCTTTTGAGCCTTACCTATAAACTGTTTCAAGTGGGTACTGCTACCCTCTTCAATACGTTCAAATTCTTCGCATATTTTTTCCATGCAATCACCAATGGTAATCACATCATCTTTAAAAAAAATTTTATAGGCAGGGTCTAACTTGTCAAGTTGGTAGTAATCAGAAGTTTTTTTTCCAAAGTCAGCGAAGAACTTATCGAAAATATCGGGCATCCAATACCAACTAGGTCCAATATCAAAGGTGAACCCATCTTTAATCAACTGTCTTGCCCTACCACCAACAGTTTCGTTTTTTTCAAAAACGGCCACATCATACCCTGCTTTTGCTAGATAGCACGAAGCTGAAAGTGAGGAAAAACCGGAACCTATGATAGCAATCTTTTTCATTGGATATTAGTTACAAGATTGATATCAAATGTTCCATTGAATTGAACGTCTGAACTGAAGATGGCAACTTACTTTCTGAAATATATTGAATTTGATGACCAAGCACCCATAATTTGGAGCTACCTGAAAGGTTTAGGGTTTTCGAAAATTTACTGAAATAGGCATCGAGCTCATCCTTGGTGGGAGAAACAGTGAAATAAGAAACAAAATGGATGTTATCGTAGTACTTAAGAAGGTCAACCAAGCTTTCTATTGGCATGGTTTGGCCTAAGTAAATAGATTTATAGCCCCTAAGTGTAATTTCATAATTAAGATAGAGCAGACCAATTTCATGAATCTCATTTTCTGGAAGAAATAAGGCAAATACCTTATCTTTTTTTATCGGCTCTACCAATTGCAGCTTCTCCGTATTTATATATATTTTTTGTTTAATTAAATGGGTGATAAAATGCTCATGGGAAGGACTTATAGTGTCTGTCTGCCATAAAAGTCCGAGTTCGTTCAGCAAAGGAATGAAGACCTCGTTGAAAATATCTCGGAAAGACCTTTCGGAAAGAAGGCTACTGTAAGTATTCAAAAAAAGTGTTTGATCAAAGTTGATCATGGCCAACTTGAACGCATTTATCGCATGATTTTTTTCACTGTTGTTAGCCACTATTTCCCTGACAATGATGGGAATATGTGTTTCATCCAACTTGGCTATCTTGGAAATTTTATATCCATTATTATATAAAAGAGTTACATTCAGAAGCTTTTGTAGACTTTGAAGACTATAATACCGAATGTTTGTACTTGTGCGCTCTGGCGAAAATAAATTATACCTTTTTTCCCAAATGCGAATAGTATGGGCCTTGATACCGGAGAGATTCTCCATATCTCTAATACTAAAAGACTTCTTTACATTGTTCATCCTTTCAATATAAACGTTAAACAAAGTTACAATTAATCTTTGCTTGACCTAATATGAAGTCTTAAAATTTGGTTATTCTTTTGATTTTTAGGCCAAGAGTTGAAAAGAAAGCAAAAAAAAACCGCAATTTATGCGGTTTTTGTGCCCACGACTGGAGTCGAACCAGCACGTCCGTAAGGACACTACCCCCTCAAGGTAGCGTGTCTACCAATTCCACCACGTGGGCTCTTGTTGGGGTGAAATTAAATAAAAAAAGTTAAGCCGGGGACTTAACTTTTTGTGACCTGACTGGGGCTCGAACCCAGGACCCTCTCCTTAAAAGGGAGATGCTCTACCAACTGAGCTATCAGGTCTTAATGCTTACATAATTGCTCTAAGCGGGTGCAAATATAAGCCCAATAATTTATTAGGCAAATCTAAATAATAATAAATTTGTCATTTTGTTAGCAACACTTTTTAGAGATACTTATGAAAGTAGTTTTGGTCGGATACATGGCAAGTGGAAAATCCACAGTAGGAAAAGCTTTAGCAACTGAAATGAATCTGGATTTTGCGGATTTGGACAATCTCATCGAGGAAGAGGTAGGAATTCCAATTCAGCAGATTTTTTCTCAAAAAGGTGAACTTTTCTTCAGGAAAAAAGAATTTGAGGTTCTACAAAAAACACTGGAGGGTAAAAACAACATAGTACTTGCGACCGGTGGTGGCACGCCTTGTTATGGCAACAACATGCAAACCATTTTGACCCAAAGTAATATTTCAATATATCTTCAGCTATCCATTCCCAGTTTGGTTGATAGAATCAGTCAGGAAAAAGACTCAAGACCCTTGGTAAAAACCATTAAAGATGAAGATTTACCCGAGTTTATTGGTAAACATCTTTTCGAAAGAAGAAACTTCTATATGCAAGCAGAGGCAGCCGTAGTATGCGATGGGAAAGGCATTGAAGAAATCGTGGAAGAGATAAAACCATTCCTAATCTAATCGTACGGAATAATTTTTGGGATTAAATTCCACGTGGACGTGCTCATGTAGTGATGTTGAAAGAGAAATACCTTTGTAGTCTGCTTTTACAGGATATTTTTTATGGTTTCTATTTACTAAAACAGCGGTCTTTAATTGTTTGATAGGAGTTTTCAAAAAGTGGTGCACACCGTAAATAAGGGTAGTTCCAGAGTTCAAAACATCATCTATAAGGACTATTGATTTATTTCTATAATCTGTCTCGGGCATGGAAGTGTTCACACCACTTTCCAAAGGATTTTTCTTATCCATTTTAACCTTGCAAAGTGATATTTTGGCTTCTGTTATTTTTTTGAGTAGCGTAACAATTTTATTGGCTAGTTTCAACCCTCCGCCCTCAATACCGGCAATAATAATTTCATCCTCATCTACATTGGCTTCGTAGATTTGATAAGCAATTCTTTTGATTTTATGTTGAATCTGGTTGTGGTTCAAAATTAGATTTTCCATTATGGTAAAATTGAATCTAAAATTAAGAAAGTTCTTGATCGGAATCTTCTAAATAACCGTCAATATCCCTTCTATCTTTTTTGGTTGGCCGGCCCAACCCTTTTTTACGGTAGTGGTCTTTGGCAAGTTTTAGAAGTTCGTTATGCTCAAAAGCATCTTTGGGGGTCATATCTTTTCTGTATAAATCCACCAACTTGGCTCCAACTCTACTTTCTGGAATATCCAAAACAGACAACTTATAATCTATCTGATTTTTTCGAACAATGATATTGTCAAGCGGGTATACTTCTCTTGAAGGTTTTATTGCATCACCATTTATTTTCACATGTCCTTTTTTTACAGCTTCTGTAGCTATGTTTCGGGTTTTGTAGTATCGAATGCACCAAAGAAATTTATCAATTCGCATATACAGCTCAAATCTTTGTTAAGGGAATAATCAAAAATAGTGGAAAATTGTATCTTGCGTCGCTAAAAAGAATTTGATGAAGAAAGGAATTGTTGCAATTTCACTGATAGCTGCTCTATTTGCATCCTGCGGCGATGATGATGGACCCGATGTAGAAGTGACCCCTCCTAGATTATTGGCGGAAGTTGCCCCGGAAAATGACGCAGAGATTCAGGAGTTTTTACAAAGTCATTTTTACAACTATGAAGAATTTGCTTCCCCTCCAGCCGGTTTTGATTTCAGGATAGTCGTAGATACTATAGCTGGGGAAAATGCAGACAAGAGACCTTTGTCCGAATTCGTTGATTTTGTTGATATCCCAGTGTCTTCTTTTGAATTGATTTTGAGCGAGGAAGAAAATGACATTCCCCATAGATTGTATTACTTATCTGCAAGACCTACAAACGATGAGGTCCAAGATTTAAAGGGTACTTGTCCTGAGTGTTTCCCTACGGTAGCGGATTCCGTATTTGTCCGTTATGAAGGTAAATTGTTGGATGGAAGTGTTTTTGATAGTGCCTTAAATAACCCTGTATGGTTTGACTTGGCAAGGTTACAAGATTTGACCCAAGGATTTCGGGGTTTTACCGAAGGCATGCCTTTTATTAGAAGAGGGGAGAATATAGTTGAAAACGGTGATGGAACAGTCACTGTTGAAAATTTTGGGGTTGGAATGATCATTTTTCCTTCTGGTTTGGGGAGCTTTAATAGGTTGAATGCTGGAATCCCTCAATATAGCCCACTAATCTTTACAATAGACTTGTTTACCTTGAATGATACCGACCATGATGGCGATGGCATTCCATCAATCCAAGAAGACTTGGATGGTGATGGCTATTTATACAATGATAATACAGATATAGATTCAGAATTTGTTCCATTCGCTAATTTCCAAGACGCAGATGATGATGGTGATGGGGTTTCTACAAGGGAGGAAATTTCGGATAGTATTGGGAATATCATAATACCATTCCCTGATTCAAACAATGATGGGACACCAGATTACTTAGATCCAAACGTGGAAAGAAGGCCCGAATAGAATCCGGGCTTTTTCTTTTTTCAATTCCCTTAGGGTCTTCTGCCTTGACTAAGCTTGTACGAAAGGCTAAAAATGACTTGTGCAGGCCTAGAATCCACTCTACCTTGAATATTGGTTATGTTATCGGATATAAATTCTGCTTCATTTTCAGAAAAACCACGTTCGTATCGAACATCCAATCCAAGTCTACCCAAATTTACTCCAGCTCCAATGTTTAGCCCAAGTGTAAAATCATTCTCTACGTCTTGAATATTTACTCCATCTAAATCATTACTTAAGGTATACTGAAATGCTGGACCAGCAAAAATATGCAAGGGACCAATGATTTTATATCCCAGCAACACCGGTAAATCCAATTTTGATACGCTGTAATCCGTAGAAGAACCGTCCAAGGTATATGAACTCTGGGTTCGGGTAAAAACCAGTTCAGGTCTAATGTAAAGTTTAGGAAAATCTAGTTTTCCCCAAAAACCAAAGTGAAATCCGGCCTTTCCTTCGGCTCCATCGATAATATTCTGTCCAGCATCGCCTACCGAACTGATTAAATCACCATTTTCGTTGTAGCTGAGTCCGGCTTTAATACCGAATCCCGTTCCTGTTTGTGCAAATGTGAAAGTGCATGCCATAAGAATGGCACCAATTAGAAGTGTTTGTTTCATAAGTGTTTCGTTTAGATAAATTGAAACGAAACAAAAATGTTGCCAAGTTTACTTCCGTTTCAATACCCTTACAACGGCTTCTTCAATAGCTTTATTGTTCAATCCGTATTTTTCCATTAACTGATCGGGAGTTCCACTTTCCCCAAAGGTATCCTGTGTCGCCACAAACTCCTGAGGTGTTGGATAATGCAAGGCCAAAACCCGGGAAACGCTTTCACCAAGGCCTCCTAAATAATTGTGTTCCTCTGCCGTCACCACGCACCCCGTTTTTCTTACGGATTTAAGAATGGCTTCATCATCTAAAGGTTTAATGGTATGGATATTAATGACTTCTGCAGAAATTCCTTGGTTTTCCAAATTTTCAGCGGCTATCAAAGATTGCCAAACCAAGTGTCCTGTCGCAATTATTGTAACATCGGAACCTTCATTGAGCATCAAGGCTTTTCCAATTTCAAAGGTTTGATCTACTGGTGTAAAGTTGGCAACCTTCGGTCTTCCGAAACGGAGATAGACCGGACCTTGATGCTCAGCAATAGCCATTGTTGCCGCTTTGGTCTGATTAAAATCACAAGGATTTATGACTGTCATGCCTGGAAGCATCTTCATCATACCAATATCTTCTAGAATCTGATGCGTTGCCCCATCCTCTCCCAAGGTAAGTCCAGCATGTGAAGCACATATTTTCACATTCTTTCCTGAATACGCAATGGATTGCCGTATTTGGTCGTAAACCCTGCCTGTGGCAAAATTTGCAAAAGTGGAGGCAAATGGAATTTTACCGCCAATAGTCAATCCGGCTGCAATTCCCATCATATTGGCCTCGGCAATGCCTACCTGAAAAAAGCGTTCTGGATTTTCTTTGATAAAAGTGTCAATTTTTAGCGAACCTATCAAATCAGCACAGAGCGAAACCACATTTGGATTTGTTCTTCCCAACTCGGTCATCCCTGCTCCGTAACCACTTCTTGTATCTTGTTTTCCTTGGTCTGTATATTTTGTCATAAGTACTTGCTATTCTAAATTCAACTGTATATTGGCAGAACCTTTCTGTTTTTTCTTTTTGATGGAAAGTAATTCCAAAATTATTTCCCCTTTGCTATCCTCTACGTGAACAAGTATTCCAGAGGGAATATTAATAGAGAACAACTCACCGGTGGCTGATGACATTAGCTTAGAAAAATAGGCGCCATAATCTACTGGATACCTTTCATCAAAGGCCATATAGATTAAATCATCTGGCTTATTATCAGGAGCTACTCCATAAAGCTTGTATTTTTTACCGTTATTTTCAACCTTTAATGCTGTAGGAGTAGCATTCAAATTTCTTACCGTAGCACTATCAATTGATTTCCCCTTTTCCATGAACTGGTTTAAATCAACATTGGCCAATACGGTGTTTTGACCAATTTTGACCTCCATCAACATAAAAATGGTTTTTAAATCAAATAGAAGCTTCAAATCTGGGTCTTCTTTTGCCCCCGCTGGCTGAAATCTTCGAGTAATGCTACCAAAAGACTTGGCTACTTGTTTTGAGTCGGTGAAAATATACCTTCCCTTGTTGCCAATACTTACTTTTATGGTATCATTGGATTTAGGAGCCCAATACACTGCAGAGAAATCAATTTCAAAATTGATATCTTGAGAAAAACTACTTGAAGGTAGTGATAGTAATAGAAGAATAAGCAATCCTCTTTTCATGTATGGTTTTTAATAATCCCCTAAAGTTTCAGGGTTTTGGGCCAATGCTGTTTCCAATTGCTCATCACTAGGTGCTTTACCATGCCATGCGTGGGTGTGCATCATGAAATCTACGCCATTACCCATCTCTGTGGTCATGACAATGCATACTGGTTTTCCTTTGCCGGTTCTGGATTTTGCTTCGTTCAATCCGTTGATTACTTGCTCTAAGTCATTACCATTTTCAATTTCTAAAACATCCCAACCGAATACCCGGAATTTTTCTGCTACATCGCCCAAGGGAAGTACATCTTCTGTAGCACCATCAATTTGCTGACCATTTCGGTCTATGGTAGAAATCAAATTATCAACCTTATTGCCCGATGCATACATAATAGCCTCCCAGTTTTGGCCTTCTTGAAGTTCACCATCCCCATGAAGACTAAAAACCAGATGCTCGTCACCATTAATTTTCTTTGCCAAGGCAGCCCCTATGGCCACGGACATTCCTTGACCTAAGGAACCTGAAGCAACTCGAACCCCTGGGAGCCCTTCATGCGTAGTAGGATGCCCTTGAAGTCGGGAATCAATGAGTCTGAAAGTATTTAATTCATCAATGGGAAAATATCCTTTTCTTGCTAGAACACTGTAAAAAACCGGAGAAATATGGCCGTTGGATAAAAAGAAAAGGTCTTCACCTATTCCATCCATATCAAATCCATCCTTTAACTCCATAATTTCGTTGTAAAGCGCCACAAAGAATTCTGTACATCCCAAGGAACCTCCAGGGTGTCCAGAATTTACCTTGTGCACCATACGAAGGATGTCACGTCTTACTTGGGTTACTAGCTGCTGTAATTCGTCGTAGTTGGGCATGGTATATTTTTTAACTTTTCCAAATGTAACCGCATTCCACCGCCTAAGCAAGAACTCGAGACTTAATTTATGAACGGTATAGTGGGTAAAGTTTCTTTTTTTGTTAAGAATTGGCAAAATGGAGATACCTATCTTTGCCCACCAAAATATCTGGTTTGAAGTTTAATCTTGAAAAGACGGACAAAGCCACTAAGGCGAGAGCAGCTACCGTGGAAACTGACCACGGCACAATACAAACTCCGATATTCATGCCTGTGGGCACTGTTGCCTCCGTTAAGGCGGTCCACCAAAGAGAATTAAGGGAGGACATTAACCCTGATATTATTTTAGGTAATACGTATCACTTGTATTTACGTCCCGGTCTCGATATACTTGAAAAGGCAGGTGGATTGCATCAGTTTATGGGATGGGATAGAAACATACTGACAGATAGTGGCGGCTATCAGGTTTACTCTCTATCTGATAATAGAAAAATAAAAGAAGAAGGGGTTACTTTCAAATCTCATATTGATGGCAGCAAGCACTTTTTTAGTCCAGAAAGTGCTATGGATATCCAAAGAACTATTGGCGCGGATATAATCATGGCATTTGATGAATGCACTCCTTATCCATGTGATTACGATTATGCAAAGAAATCTATGCATATGACCCACAGATGGTTGGATAGATGTATTAGTCATTTTAATAATACTCCAGCCAAGTATGGCTATGAGCAAACCTTATTCCCTATAGTTCAAGGGTCTACCTACAAAGATTTGAGAAAACAATCAGCTGAATATATTGCTTCGGTGGAAGCCGAAGGAAATGCGATTGGCGGATTATCGGTGGGCGAACCTGCTGAGGAAATGTATGAAATGTCAGAGATTGTCTGTGACATACTGCCTGAAGATAAGCCCAGATACCTTATGGGTGTGGGTACTCCAATAAACATTTTGGAAAACATAGCGCTAGGTGTAGATATGTTCGACTGTGTAATGCCCACCCGTAATGCGCGAAACGGAATGCTCTTTACAGCACATGGAACCATAAATATCAAAAACAAAAAATGGGAAGCTGATTTTTCTCCAGTAGATGAAATGGGCATCACCTTTGTGGATACAGAATATTCCAAAGCCTACCTTAGACATCTTTTTGCTGCAAATGAATTTTTGGGAAAGCAAATTGCAACCATACATAACTTAGGTTTTTACCTGTGGTTGGTTCGTACGGCAAGAGAACGTATTTTAGCGGGCGACTTTCTGGAATGGAAAACAACAATGGTCCAACAAATGGATAAAAGGCTATAATGCTCACCATACTTGATAGATACATACTCAAACGATATTTGGTCACCTTTTTGGGTATGCTATTGTTGTTTGTGCCTATTGGGATTATGGCCAATTTAGCAGAGAAAATTGGAAAGATAATTGATAATGAAGCTCCTCTCATGGAAGTTATCCAGTTCTATGGGAACTTCACTTTGGTGATTGGAAACCTGCTTTTGCCTATCTTTCTGTTCTTATCCATTATATTTTTTACCTCAAAGCTTGCCAGTAATACTGAAATAGTGGCAATCTTGAGTTCAGGTGTTTCCTATGCAAGGTTTTTGAGACCCTACTTGATAGGAGCAACCTTGGTTGCCATATTGATTTTTATGATGGGAATGTTCATTGTTCCCAATGCTAGCATAGGATTCAACGAGTTTGAATACAAATATTTTAAACGGGGTAGACAAGATAGGGTGACCAGTAACATTTTTAACCAACTCAACGAGAACGACTACATTTATGTAAGCAGCTTTGATCCGAATCGAAAAATAGGGTACAACTTCACGTATGAGCATTTTGATTCGATAAAAAAGTTGGACTATAAAATATCTGCTACCAACATTCGATGGGTTGAAAAGGACAGTACGTATAGATTAACAAACTATGTTAAAAGAAAACTACGTAACGACGTCGAACTTATACAAACACAAAGGCGCCTGGATACCCTTTTCACTTTCAAGATTGAAGATTTGACTCCGGTCTCCTACGTTGCCGAAACCAAAAACCTTTTTGAATTAAATGAATTTATTAAGGACCAACAACAAAAAGGGGCTTCAAACGTAAATGCTTATGTTTTGGTAAAGTACAAAAGATGGGCCTTGCCCATAGCTGCTTTTATTCTTACCATCATCGCAGTTGCAGTTTCATCCGTAAAACGGAGAGGAGGTATGGGATTGAACCTTGCTTTTGGAATAGGAGTAGCTTTTATCTACATCTTTTTTGATAAGGTTTTCGGTACCCTCGCAGAACAATCGGGCTTTTCCCCTTTGTTGGCAGTGGTTATCCCAAACTTGATTTTTGGGATTTTTGCTGTATATATGTTGATGAAAGCCAAACGATAACAACTTTTTGGGTAAGAAGATTACGTTAATTGACCAACGAGTTTAGATGAGGTTTTGCCTAAAGTTTTATATTTGCTCCACTATTTTAGATATCAGCTTCGATGGAATATTTAGATTTTGAACTCCCTATAAAAGAATTGGAAGACCAATTGCAAAAATGCATGGTCATTGGTGAAGAAAGTGACGTGGATGTCAGCGAGACCTGCCAACAAATTGAGAAAAAACTAGTAGAAACCCGAACAGATATCTACAAAAATTTGACAGCTTGGCAACGTGTTCAGTTGTCAAGACACCCTAATCGCCCGTATACCATGGATTATATCACTGCCATTTGCGGTGATACCTTTCTAGAACTTCATGGCGATAGAAATGTAAAAGATGATAAGGCAATGATCGGTGGCCTTGGAAAGATTGGAGACCAAAGTTATATGTTCATTGGTCAACAAAAAGGTTACAATACCAAGACTAGGCAATATCGAAATTTTGGTATGGCAAATCCTGAGGGATATAGAAAGGCCCTTAGGTTGATGAAGTCTGCAGAAAAGTTTGGGATACCCGTGGTTTGTTTTATAGATACTCCAGGGGCATATCCAGGAATTGAGGCAGAGGAACGAGGACAGGGTGAGGCCATTGCCAGAAATATTTTGGAGATGACCCGATTGAAAGTGCCGATTATTGTTGTGATTATTGGTGAAGGAGCTTCAGGTGGAGCCTTGGGCATAGGCGTTGGCGATAAGGTCTTAATGTTGGAAAATACCTGGTATTCCGTAATTTCTCCTGAATCTTGTTCTTCCATACTTTGGAGAAGTTGGGAATACAAGGAACAAGCTGCTGAAGCGCTTAAGCTTACGGCTACGGATATGAAAAAACTAAAGCTTGTGGACGAGATTGTAAAGGAACCTTTAGGAGGTGCCCATACCAATAGAGAAAAAACTTTCGACACGGTTAGGAATAAAATTTCAACCCATTTTGAAGCACTTAAAAAGTTATCACCAAAAGAATTAGTGAAAACTCGAATGGAAAAGTACGCTTCCATGGGTGTCTTTAACGATTAACTCCCTGTATCTAGAGCTCGCTTTAAATTTCCCTATATTTCTTTTAAAGATTTTGTGGGATATCAACATTTAACGCTAACTTATCAACACCTAATTTGTTAATGACCTGTGGAAAGGGCAGGTTTAAAAACCAAGGTTAAGTAAAGGTTAATTAGCTACATTCGCACTCATGGAGAAACCTAACCCTATTATTGGTCATAGAGTTGATAAATCAACCCTGATAAACTTGGAGCGTGGCAAAATACCACCTCAAGCTGTTGATTTAGAGGAAGTTGTATTGGGTGCGATGATGATTGACAAAAAGGGCGTAGATGAGGTGATTGATATTCTTCACCCTGACGTATTTTACAAAGATGCGCACAAATATGTCTACGAAGCCATCTTCAAGCTGTTCGAATCTTCTGAACCAGTAGATTTATTAACCGTTTCAGCCCAATTAAAGAAAGATGGAAAGCTGGAAGCTATCGGCGGCGATTTTTATCTAATAAAACTTACTCAAAAAGTGGCTTCCTCAGCACACATTGAGTTTCACGCCCGTATCATTCTCCAGAAATATATTCAGCGTAGCCTTATCAAAATTTCCAACGAAATTATCGAAGATGCGTATAACGAGTCTACTGATGTGTTTGACTTATTGGATAGTGCAGAGGCAAAATTGTACGAGGTGACCCAAGGTAATCTGAAACGATCTGCAGAAACTGCCTTGGATTTGGTCATTCAGGCCAAAAAGAAAATTGAGGAGATTTCCAACAAAGAAGGAACTAGTGGAATACCCTCTGGATTTGATAAATTGGATAGACTTACCTCCGGATGGCAACCAAGTGATTTAATCATCGTTGCAGCTAGACCGGGTATGGGTAAAACAGCCTTGACACTTTCCATGGCCAGAAATATTGCGGTGAATTCAGATATTCCCGTAGCATTCTTTTCTTTGGAAATGTCTTCTGTACAGTTGATTACAAGGCTTATCTCTTCAGAAACAGGACTTTCTTCTGAGAAATTACGTACGGGTAGACTAGAAAGTCATGAGTGGGAACAATTGAATATAAAGGTTAAGGCTTTGGAAAAGGCTCCTTTATTTATTGACGACACTCCTTCACTATCCATTTTTGATCTTAGGGCCAAAGCAAGAAGATTAGCATCTCAGCATGGTATAAAGTTGATAATAATTGATTATCTCCAATTGATGACCGCAGGCGGAAGTCAAAAAGGTGGTAACCGAGAGCAGGAGATTTCTACCATCTCCAGAAATTTAAAAGCGTTGGCCAAGGAATTAAACGTCCCAGTAATAGCGTTGTCCCAATTATCCCGTGCGGTAGAGACTAGGGGAGGGAGCAAACGCCCAATCCTTTCTGACCTTAGGGAATCTGGAGCTATTGAGCAGGATGCGGATATTGTTTCCTTTATATATCGACCTGAATACTACAAAATTGATGAATGGGATGATGAAGAAAGAACACCTACTCAGGGTCAGGCCGAGTTTATCGTAGCCAAACATCGTAACGGTGGATTGGATAATATTAGGTTAAAATTTGTGGGTGCCTTAGGTAAATTTGATAACTTGGATGACTTTGATTCACCTTTTGAGTTCCAATCCAAGATGAATTCGGACGGTGAGAATCCATTTGCAACGCCAAATTTACCAAATGCAGATGAAGCATTTGGTAGTGCGATGAACAGCGATGATGACCCGGATGATAATGATATACCTTTTTAAAAGAACCTCACTCTCGTTTCGAGCGAAAGTACAAAATCTAAGCCTTTTATTTTTCTTCTTTGTTTGTTTTGTAAAAGCTTCGGTAATTCTCATTCCAATGGATGCCGATGGACAGGAAAATCATTTAAAAGCCTACGGAATAACCTATTGGGTATTGAACAAACAACAAAAGGTGCAATGGCTTCTCAATTATCGCGGAGGGTCTTTTTTGTTGCCTGATGGCGAAGCCATCCGAAAAGAGTGTCAGATTAGAGGGGTTTCTTTTGAAGTTGTATCAGATGCAAAAGCAGAAGAAATACTTGATGATATCAGTAGTCCATCCCAAAATCAAGAAGCCGTAATATTGGAGAAAGCACCTAAGATAGCGGTATATACACCTAAAGGAAATCAACCTTGGGACGATGCCGTTACCATGGTACTTACCTATGCAGAAATTCCCTATGTAACCATTTATGACGAAGAAGTTTTAGATGATAAATTGGCCTTGTATGATTGGTTGCATTTACATCATGAAGACTTTACGGGTCAATATGGAAAGTTTTACGGAGCTTACAGAGCCGCACCGTGGTACATTGAAGCCAAAAAAGAAGCAGAAGCACTGGCCAGTAAACTTGGTTTTTCCAAAGTTTCTGAACAAAAAAAGGGGGTGGCTCTCAAAATCCGTAATTATGTTATTGGAGGAGGGTTTATGTTTGCGATGTGCTCCGCTACGGATAGTTTTGATATTGCCTTAGCGGCGGAAGATACCGATATCTGCGAAGCTATGTTTGACGGAGATCCTTCCGATGCCAATTATCAAAGCAAGCTTGACTTTAAAAATACCTTTGCCTTTTCAAACTTCATTTTGGAACGAAACCCATTGCGGTATGAGTTTTCATCCATTGATATGACCAACAAGCGCAGAAATGTACCGAGAGAGTCTGACTATTTCTCTTTAATGCAGTTTTCTGCAAAATGGGACCCAGTCCCAACTATGCTTACCCAAAATCATACAAGCTTGGTTAAGGGGTTTATGGGGCAGACCACAGCATTCACCAGAGATCAGATAAAGTCTACTGTGATGGTGTTGGGAGAGAACAAAATCAATAGTGAAGCTCGATATATTCATGGAATCAAAGGAAAGGGCTTTTTTACATTTTATGGCGGGCATGATCCTGAAGATTACCAACACAGAGTAGGAGACCCCAAAACAGAATTGGAGTTACATCCTAACTCCCCAGGGTATAGGCTTATATTAAACAATGTTCTTTTCCCTGCAGCTAGGAAAAAGAAGCAGAAGACCTAAAATTTCGACCTTTTTTAAAACCGTATTCTACTTGAAAATGCGCTCATCACCGGCATGGTGAAAGCGGGCTCTCCGAAAGCCCCAAGCGTACCTCCGTTGATGGCAAAATTTATACCTGCCTCCAAACTAATTTTTTCATTGATTTGATATCCTGCTCCACTACCAACACTAACGCGCGGTTTTTGGCAACTTGGACCACCAATTTTATTCTGGGAAAATTCTATTTCCGATCCTGAAAAAACGTAAAGTTTAGAACCAAAAAACTTTTTGATTCTTAAAGCTACCCTTGTTCTATTACTCGTAAGATACGTATCATAAAATGTTTGTAGTTGCGTATGGAACTTATCAGAAACCTCATAATTTAGTTGAAACATGGCATGTTGTTCATTAAAAGAACTAACTGGATACCCAAAACTTTCAAGGTGAAGTTTTTCTGGTGTTTCTATTGGGCTGTGCTGAGCGGATATACCAAGGGAAAGAAGTACAAACAAAAGAAAATAAATACGTTTCATGATTGATGATTTTATTCTTCAAATTAACCAAATGAGAAAGTCGCACCTGTTAAGGGAATACTAATTTTGGAATCCAAACGCTTTTCTTTTGGAGTTTAGTGATTGTTCAAGCCCTCTATTAGATTGGTAAATCATGTTTACAGATTTAGAATGGAGGCAGAAAACCTAATGTTATGGGATATTCAAAGCTGTGTTATCCCAATATTCACAAAAACAGCATCCAAGGCGTTACCGTTGTTGTTAACCACATATCTAAATCGAACTTCATCATTGGCTTGTAAGGGATAGATTATGGTCCCAGAAGTGCCCCACCAATCTTGATTGGGGAGAGAAGCAAATCCTCTGGTAAGATAACCGCGCAAAGTTCCATTTATGAAAAGCCCGATGATATATTTGGTATCCCCAGATGGCATATCGCGTACCGAAAAGGCTGCACTCATAAAATAAGTGCCGGTTTCAGTTACTCGTATTCTGCCATTGCCCAAGGTTTGATAAATTCCACCTGTATTGCTAAGTTCATTTGTAGCGTTGACCGGAAAATCGTAATAGGTGTTGGTACTGTTTACGATAAGATTATTGTTTCCGTTGCTGGCTCTATTAAGAACTATAGTTTTGCTTTCATTAGAGGGCGCTACCCAGCTGGAACCTTCAAAAAAATTAATTTCTTTTGTATCCTCATTATAAATGAGCATACCATCTTCAGCGTTTGAAATGCTATTGATCTCCGTTTGATTGGCTTTGTGTATTTTAACCAAATCACCTGCGGATGGAGCTTGACTCCAAGAAAAAGCCAATCCTCCCAGAAGTAAAAAGAATAGAGAAACCAACACATTTTGCCCTACTAGTTTGCGGGTTAGAAATTGGAGCATACTTTAGCGCGTTTGGTATAAAGCTAAAAGTAGAGTCTTAGAGGTGCAATAAATTGTTGTAAACTCACTGATTAGCAATGTAATTGCATAGGAAAGAATAACTTAAGAGCGTGTAAGTTCTTTAATTATTGCTTCATGCTGTGGGAACTTTTCCAAAAGTTCTGCTTGACTGGGAAGGACAAAATCTTTAAAATCAAATCCTGGGGACACCGTGCAGCCCACAAAAGAATAACTGTCAGATTCCAAGGTTTTGGCACCAAACCAGTATCCGCCAGGGACTACAAATTGAGGAAATTGACCAGATTTAAAATCAGCTCCAATGATCTGTTCCGAATAATCACCCTCATCAGAAATCATGAAAAGTTTTAATGGTGACCCGGCGTAAAAATGCCAAATCTCGTCTTGCTTTATTTTATGAAAGGCCGAAAAGGTATCTGAGGTAAGCAAAAAATAGATACAAGTCGAGTAGTTTCGCTTTCCATTATAAATGGTTGGCAATGAATTCTCTTCAATGGCCCCAACGCTTCTGTATGTTTCCTTGAAATAACCCCCTTCAGGATGAGGTTGTAGATTGAATTTTTTAATAAGAAAGTCAATATCCTTCATAAGAGCTTTTCTAGAATTCTCTCTACTCCAAATTCATTATTGCTTAAAGTCTCAAAATTGGCTACTTTTTTCACATTGGGATGGGCATTGGCCATGGCAAAACTATACTCCGCCAAGGATAACATTTCCAAATCATTATTGTAATCTCCAAAAATCAAAACCTCATTAGAACGTATTCCATAATTATCCATAACCTTTTGCAAGGCATTTCCTTTATGAGCTTCTATATGGTTTAAATCTACCCAGTTTTGCCCAGAGACTTTGACTTTGACCTGCTCATCAAGGTGTTTTGTTTTTGGGTAGATATATTCCTCTGCACTTACGCCATGGTAGACTGCAATTTTTACAATCTCATCGGTTACGGTTGCATAGTCATCTACTATTTCATAATGGGAATAGTATTCTTTAAGCTGCTCTAGGAAAGACATAGATCTACCATCAAAATAGGATGTATACTTTCCACATAACATGGCATAAGCTCCATCAATTGAATCAACGATTTCCAAAAGCTCTTGGGTCAAGCTTTGATTTATTGGGGTTACGGATAATTCTTCCTCCCTTTGTTTTACAAAAGCCCCATTTTCAGAAATAAAAATAATATCATTCTTGATTGTATGGAGTTTCTCAGCCATGCTATGATATTGACGACCACTTGCTGCAACAAATTGTATGTTTCGTTTTTTTAGTTCTTGAAATTGCTCCAAAAAAAGAGGACTGACTTCATGCTTCGAATTTAACAAGGTCCCGTCCATATCTGACACGACCATTTTTATTCTCGATAAATCCATAGAAGAATTTTAAAACTGTAAAGGTAGCTGTTGTTTCTTCAATGATGTAAAGTTTGTATTAATTTCCCAGTATGAAATACTATCAGACGGAAATACAGTTAAAACCTAAGCGAAGAGGGTTTCATCTCATCACTGAAATAATAAAGCAGGCAATTCCTGAAATTGCGCATATTGAAAAAGGGCTTTTGAATGTGTTCATCAAGCACACATCTGCCTCTTTAACCATTAATGAAAATGCAGACTCTACAGTGCGTATCGATTTTGAAAGCCATTTTAATGAAATGGTGCCGGAAAATGCTCCCTACTATATACATACCTATGAGGGGCCAGATGATATGCCGGCTCATATTAAGGCTTCGTTGCTGGGGAGTTCCGTCCAGATTCCGATTACAAGGGGAAGTCTGAACTTAGGTATTTGGCAGGGAATATATGTATGTGAACATAGGGATAATGCAAGTGGAAGAAATCTTGTGTTGACGGCCCATGGCTCTTAAACAAAAAATCCCGCTCATATGAGCGGGATTTTTAAGCGGGAAAATAGTTTTTATTTTACTTTTTCGACGATGGCTTTGAACGCATCAGGATGGTTCATGGCCAAATCTGCAAGCACTTTTCTATTAAGCTCAATTCCTTGAGCTTTTACCTTGCCCATAAATTGGGAATATGACATACCGTGCAATCTTGCTCCTGCATTGATACGGGTTATCCAAAGGGCGCGGAAAGTTCTTTTTTTGTTTCTTCTGTCACGGTAAGCATAAAGCATTGCTTTTTCTACCGCATTTTTGGCTACTGTCCAAACGTTCTTACGTCTTCCAAAGTAACCTTTTGCTTGCTTCATTACTTTTTTTCTTCTAGATCTTGAAGCAACTGAATTAACTGATCTTGGCATAATGTTTCATTTTTTTGTAGCAGGCGCCCTATTTAAGGAACTTTGATGGCCCGACTCCATGGTTAATAATTAATGTACCGACTCAACAATTATTTTAAACGTAATTGTTCTTTAATGCTATTGACATCCGACTCATGTACCAATGTAGAGTGGGTCAATTTAAGCTTACGCTTTTTAGATTTTTTAGTCAAAATATGACTTTTAAAAGCGTGCTTTCTTTTGATTTTACCAGTACCTGTAAGCTTAAACCGCTTTTTAGCACTGGATTTTGTTTTCATCTTAGGCATTTTCTCCTTTTTATAATTTAACATCGAGTATTGCTCGATGTCCCGCTTTATATATGCTGAACCTTAGTTCAGATATTTACTTTTTTGCTTTGGGGGCTATGAACATGGTCATACGCTTCCCCTCTAGTTTTGGCATTTGCTCTACCTTACCAAGCTCTTCCAGCTCTTGGGCCAATCGGAGCAAAAGAATTTCGCCTTGGTCTTTGTAAACAATGGAACGACCTTTAAAAAACACATAGGCCTTTAATTTGGCTCCATCCTTCAAAAACTTTTCAGCATGCCTTTTCTTAAACTCGTAATCATGGTCATCTGTTTGAGGCCCAAATCTAATTTCCTTCACGATAACTTTAGTCGCTTTGGCTTTAAGTGCCTTGTCTCGTTTCTTTTGTTCATAAAGAAACTTTTTGTAATCCATGATTTTACAAACCGGAGGCGCTGCCTTAGGTGAAATTTCAACTAAGTCCAGCTCCAGTTCTTGCGCTTTGGCCAAAGCCTTAGCTGTTGGGTAAACACCCATTTCCACGTTGTCACCTACCAATCTTACCTGTGGGGCAGTGATTTTTTCATTGATATTGTGAGGGTTCTTGTTTTCCCTCCTTGGTTGGGGTCTAGATCTTCTTCGTATTGCTATGACGTATACTTTTTAATTAAACTTAAATTTCTTAGAACGACTTTAAGGTACTATTTATTTCAGTAGTCACCAAGTCTTCAAATGCTTCAACACTTATACTTCCCAAGTCTTCTCCTCCATGCCTTCTTACGGATATGGTATTGGAGCTTTCTTCCTGTTCGCCCACTATCAACATAAAAGGAACTTTTTTTAATTCTGCTTCACGAATCTTCTTTCCAACAGTCTCGTTCCTATTATCAATGAGCGCGCGAATTTCGTTATTTTCTAAAGAATTTAAAACTTTTTCAGCATATTTTTCATGTTTCTCACTGACAGGCAATACCATAGCTTGGTTTGGAATCAACCATAAAGGGAAGTTTCCGCCGGTATGCTCTAATAGGATAGCCACAAAACGTTCCAAACTTCCAAAGGGAGCTCTATGAATCATAATGGGCCTATGTAGCTCATTATCACTTCCTTTATAGGTGAGGTCAAAGCGTTCAGGCAAATTATAGTCCACCTGTATGGTACCCAACTGCCAGCTTCTTCCCAGGGCATCTTTGACCATAAAATCCAATTTAGGTCCATAGAAAGCAGCTTCTCCTGATTCTACAACAAAATCCAATCCTTTTTCCTTGGCTGCATTTATGATTGCATTTTCAGCCTTTTCCCAGTTCTCAACATCCCCAATATATTTATCTGGATTGTTTAAGTCCCTAACGGAGACTTGGGCCGTAAAGTTGTCAAAACCTAGGGACCTCAAAACATATAGGGACAGGTCAATGACATTTTTAAACTCTTCATTGAGCTGGTCCGGTGTACAGAAAATATGGGCGTCATCCTGAGTAAAACCCCGAACCCTAGTTAGTCCATGTAGTTCACCACTTTGTTCGTATCGATATACAGTGCCAAATTCAGCATATCGTTTTGGTAAATCCTTATAGCTAAAATGAAAACTATTATAGATTTCGCAATGATGAGGGCAATTCATTGGTTTCAAAAGGAATTCTTCTTCTTCCTTTGGGGTATGAATAGGTTGAAAACTATCCTCTCCGTATTTGGCATAATGACCCGAGGTGACATAAAGTTCTTTCTGGCCAATATGAGGAGAAACAACCATCTCATAACCTGCTTTTTTTTGCGCTTTTTTCAAAAATTGCTCTAGTCTATCCCTTAAAGCCGCACCATTTGGTAACCATAAAGGAAGACCCTGCCCCACTTTTTGGGAGAAGGTGAAAAGCCCCAGTTCCTTGCCTAACTTTCTGTGATCTCTTTTTTTCGCTTCTTCCAAAAGCTGGAGATATTCGGTAAGCTCCTTTTGCTTTGGAAAAGAAATACCATAAACGCGAGTTAGCTGTTTGTTGTTTTCATCCCCACGCCAATAAGCTCCTGCAGTACTCAGTACTTTAAATGCTTTAATGATTCCAGTATTCGGAATATGGCCTCCTCTACATAAGTCAGTGAAGGTACTATGGTCACAGAAGGTTATGGTGCCATCGTCCAAATTTTCAATCAACTCTACTTTATATGAGTTGTTTCTTTCCTTGTAAAAACGCAATGCATCACTTTTAGAAACCTCCCTCATTTTGAAATCGTGCTTCTCTCGAGCTATTTCAAGAGCTCTTTTCTCGATTTGCGGGAAGTCCTTCTCAGAAAAAGAATGTTCACCAAAATCTACATCATAATAGAAGCCATTTTCTATTGCGGGTCCAATGGTCAACTTCACTCCAGGATACAATTCTTCTATAGCTTGTGCCAAAACATGAGAAGATGAATGCCAGAATGCAGTCTTGCCCTCATTATCTTTCCAAGTATATAAGGTTAAGGTTCCATCGGTGTTTAAAGGGGTTGATGTTTCAATAATATCATCATTGAACTTGGCTGAAATGACATTTCTGGCCAAGCCCTCACTAATACTTTTGGCAACATCCATTGGACTAGTTCCTTTGGAAACCTCTTTGATTGCTCCATCTGGCAACGTTATTTGTATCATTTTCACCTTCTGTTTGTGGGGCGCAAAGATAGTATCTTGTATTTAGTGATACAACAGTATTATATTTTGATGAATAGCTGAGAAACTATGTATCGGACTACTAGTCAAAAGCTTAAGGATGTTATTGGTGCTCAACTAAAAGTATTTTGGGTTTAAGGCTGAAAATATTGATATTTAAAAAACTGATAACCAAATAGTTGTATTTTTTTTGATTTTTTTTTGAAAATAGTTTGGTGGTATTAAATAAAGCTATCTATATTTGCACCCGCTAAAACGGTAAAGGTATTGTTTTTGCAGGGCGAAAGAAGGAGCTCGGAAGGGCGTTTTTTTT
>NZ_CANMUU010000007.1 GCF_947501165.1 uncultured Allomuricauda sp.
GACCAGGACGGCGACCCTACCGACGACGATACGGACAATGACGGCACGCCCGACTACCTGGACCCCGACAACGGTCCCGACACGGACGGCGACGGTGTTCCGGACGTTGTGGACATCGACGATGACAACGACGGTATACTGGACACTGTGGAGGACCCTAACCTTGATAACGACAACGACCCCTTGACCAACCCATTGGACAGTGACGGCGATGGCCGTCCGGACCACTTGGACATCGACAGCGACGACGACGGTATCCCGGACAATGTTGAGGCTCAGCCCACCAGCGGCTATGTGCCCCCAACGGGCCAGGACGACGACAACGACGGTCTGGACAATGCCTACGAGGGCAGTGGGGACGAGGGGCTCACCCCTGAGAACACCGATGGGGAGGACGAGCCTGACTATCTGGACGATGACTCGGACAACGATCTTGTTGCGGACAACAACGAGGGCAACGACTTCAATTTTGACGGTGTCCCGGACCAGCAGTTCACGGGCACCGATACGGACAACGACGGTCTTGACGACGGCTACGAGGGCAGCGATGTCAATGACGGCTACGACGTTAACGACGAGATAGACGATCCAGCGAACGACCTGCCGGACACTGATGGTACGGAGGACGTTAACTACCGGGATTTTGATGATGACGGAGACGGTCTGGACACCCCCGATGAGGACGTTGACCAGGACGGCGACCCTACCGACGACGATACGGACAATGACGGCACGCCCGACTACCTGGACCCCGACAACGGTCCTATACCTCCTACAGAAGACGTGGAGGTAAACCAATTAGTGACTCCAAACGGTGACGGAAGAAATGATTTCTTGTTTATTCGTGGATTGGAATTAGTTCGCAGCAGTACGCTGCAAATCTTCAACAGATGGGGAGTGAAAGTCTATGATGGTGAAAATTACAACAACGTAAACAATGTATTCGATGGACGTTCTAGGGGAAGGTCTACGTTGAGTGTAAACGATTTTCTGCCTTCGGGGGTATATTTTTATATCTTTGAGTACGAAACCGATGAAGGTAGATTCACAGATTCCGAATTCTTATACATTAGCCAAAGCCAATAACTTACTTATATAGCATGGATAGAAGATATTTTTGGATTGTTCTCTTGTTTATTGCTTTAACCGTGAGCTCGGTTTTTGGACAACAAGACGCCCAATACACACAATATATGTTTAACACAATTAGTGTTAATCCTGCGTATGCTGGATCAAGAGGGCAGTTAAGTTTTGCAGGCCTGTACCGCTCGCAGTGGGTAGGGTTGGAAGGAGCTCCTGAGACGTTTACTCTAAACCTTCATTCCCCCATTAGAAATAGTAGGTTGGGATATGGGATTTCCATTGTAAATGATAACATTGGTGATGGAGTGGTTCAAGAAACCTATTTGGATGCTGTGTTATCCTATACAATTGATGTTTCTTTAGATGCTAAACTTTCTTTTGGATTAAAAGCTGGGGGAAATATGCTAAGCTTAGACTTCAATGGTCTACGTAATTTTGATCAAGAAGTGGTGAGTCAAGAAAATATTGACAATCAATTTTCTCCAAATTTTGGTCTGGGAGTTTATTATCATTCAGATAAGTTTTATGCTGGCTTGTCAGCTCCAAACATTTTAGAAACGGAATTTTTTGACAATAGTGGAGGAGATTCAAATTCAGTGAATTTCCTGGCGACAGAACGCATCAACTTCTACTTTATAACAGGTTATGTGTTTAACTTGAACAGTCAATTGAAATTCAAACCAGCCTTACTGACCAAAGCTGTAGGTGGTGCACCTTTACAGGTTGATTTATCAGCGAATTTCTTATTTGCCGATCGTTTTAGTTTTGGGGCAGCGTACCGATGGGATGCTGCGGTCAGTGCTTTGGCTGGATTCCAAATTACAGACCAGATTATGTTGGGAATTGCCTATGACAGGGAAACGACCGAGCTGGGTGGAACACAGTTCAACGATGGGTCGTTTGAAGTGTTTTTACGATTGGAACTGCTGAAAGCATTCCAAAGAACAGTTTCTCCTAGATTCTTTTAAAACCGGGATATGATAAAAAGAGTACTCCTAATTCTTTTTGTATTGATTGGCAGTTCAGTACACCTTACTGCGCAAGAAGAGGAAATTGAAGATAAGTTGCAAGCTCGGGTAAAGGCAAAGGCTGATGAGCGTTATGACGAATATTCCTTTAGTCCAGCGATTGATATCTATAAAAAAGTTTTGGACAAAGGTTATTCCTCTCCGGACTTATTGAAACGTCTGGCTAACTCCTATTATTTCAATGCGAAATATGAAGAAGCGGCAACTATCTATAAAAAACTTATAGAAACATTTCCAGATGATACCGAAGCAGATTACTTTTTTAGGTATGCGCAATCGTTAAAAACCTTGGGTGATTATGACGAATCTGCCAAAGTAATGACCAAATTCAAACAAATGGCATCCTCCTTAGAGGTAGATTTTGATGAGGACTATTTGGAAAAGATTGAGGCCAATTCTGGAAGATATGATGTTGAACCTTTCAAATACAATAGCAAGTATTCTGACTTTGCTGCTTCGTATTATGATAAGGGACTAATTTTTTCTTCTGATAGGGATACGGGAAATTTAGCAAGGTACAGACATACATGGAATTCTAGAGACTTTTTGGATTTATACAAGATTAATGCTGATAGTATCTCCAATGATAATGTGGTTAAACTTGAAGGTGATGTCAATACTAGATTACATGAATCCACCTCAGTAGTTACCAAAGATGGAACCATCATGTACTTTACAAGAAACAACTTCTTGGATGGAAAAAAGTACAAAGATGAAAAAGGGGTTATCCGACTCAAAATATATAGTGCGGAATATATTGAAGGTGAATGGACCAACATCATTGAACTTCCCTTTAACAGTGATTCATATTCAGTAGCGCACCCTGTATTGAGCCCTGATGAAAAGAGATTGTATTTTGTTTCTGATATGCCAGGTTCTTATGGGGAATCAGACATTTTCATGACAGAGATAATAGGTGATGGAACTTTTGGCCCGATTGTAAATTTAGGGAAAACAATCAATACAGGAGCTCGTGAAACCTTTCCTTTCATCACTAAAGATGGTGTGCTATACTTTTCTTCAGATGGACACTCTGGACTAGGGGGATTGGATGTTTTTGCTACTAAAATCGCTTTTGACGAATATGATCAACCCATAGTAAACGTGGGGAGACCTATAAACGGCCCTAAAGACGATTTTGCCTTTATCATTAACAACGAAGAAAAAGAAGGATATTTCTCATCAAACAGAGAAGGAGGCATGGGTGAGGACGATATCTATCACTTTTTTGAAACCGAACCTCTTGTGCTTGATTGTCTACAAGATGTTACTGGAACAGTTCGAGACCGCATTTCAAATGAAGTGTTGGCAGGAGCAACGGTAAAACTAATTGATGAAGAAAACAGAGAATTAACCTCCACCATTACGGATTCCAAAGGAAATTATGTACTGCAATTGGATTGCTCTAAAGGAAACTTTGTCAGAGCTTCCCGGGATGGTTATGTCCCTGCAGAGGAGTATCTAACCAAATCTTACGGGAAACCCCGTATAATCGATTTTTATCTAGAACGGGATGTTGTAACCGGAGGTTTCGGAGACGACTTGGCCAAACTTTTGCAGTTAAGTACCATTTATTTTGATTTAAACAAGTTCGATATTAGACCGGATGCGGAGATTGAGATTCAAAAAGTAATCGTGGCAATGGAAAAGTATCCGAGCCTTAAAATTCAAGTGAACTCTCATACAGATAGTAGGGGCAACGATGCCTACAACCTCTGGTTGTCCAAAAAACGAGCTGAATCTACGGTAGACTATATGATTTCCAAAGGCATATCACCGGATAGGTTGGAAGGTGTAGGATATGGAGAAACCAGACTGGTCAATGAATGTGAGAATGGAGTACAGTGTTCTAGAGATAAGCATCAATTGAACAGACGTTCGGAGTTCATAATTTTTGAGTGACAGTTGGTCTATTACGTCCAATAAAATGGCAGCTTCATCGATAAACGGAGCGTGAATTTCCGGTCTTTTATCTTTAACTTACTTCGATTTTAGCAGGCTACATATTCCAAATTGGGGCTTATACAACATTTTTTGGGCTGCACCCTAGTACCATTCTATTTTTAGCATCCAGAAGAAGACTTTCGTTGCTATGGAGGAAGTTTTCGTGCTAAAATCCATAGATGAATTCACCAAGCAAAAGAAACCTTTTAGTACTATTCCTTTTTTTTGGCACTTTGTTATGCTCTGGTCAGACGACCATTTGGTTGGAAAATTTTGAAGATAACAGCAATGGGGATCAAACAGGGTCAGGAGAGGGAATTAGCACGGCTACTTGGTCTACCAACGATGGAGACGTTGATGTTCGTACATCGGGGGGTACGCGAGTACTGAGAGGACAAAATACTGACAATTCCAATGCTAGGTGGACGACAAATGCCATTAACATCTCTGGTTATTCCAATGTTTCCTTCAGTTTGGATGTAGGTCAAGGAGGTACTTTGGATTTTGGTCAAGACGTATTTCAAATAGAGTACAGGATTGATGGCGGTAGCTATGTGGAGATTGAAAACGCTTCAGGGGATAATTCTCCCTCCGATCCAATCCAATCTTCTTATAGCGTTACTGCGTTATCTGGAAATACCCTGGAATTTAGGATAACGTTTTACAATACCGGAGGAACAGAACTATATGAAATAGACAATATTAGGGTCCAAGGAGACCCTTTGAATACTACCTGTAACACAATCACATCTTCCCCAGGATCTGCGATAAATGATTTTGCAACTCTAAATTCTAATTTAAGTGGTTTTGGAGCGGGAACGATTACGGATGTATATGTCACTTTGGACATCACCCATACTTGGGTTTCTGATATGGATATCAGTTTGACAAGCCCCGATGGAACAACTGTTTTGCTGTCCAGCGATAACGGAGGGAATGGTGACAATTATACAAATACAATTTTTGATGATGCTGGTGCAATTGCAATAACTGCGGGATCAGCTCCTTTTGATGGTATCTATAGTCCCGAAGGTAATCTTTCGAGTTTTGATGGTGAAAATCCGAATGGTACATGGACTCTCTCCATAACAGATAATTTTAGTGGCGATACCGGAACGCTGAACAGTTTTTCAATTAGTGTATGTACATCAGCTGGTACCGATTTAGCCGTTACTAAGATAGTTGATGATAGTACGCCCAAGGAAGGCGCTGACATTGTTTATACACTGTCAGTAACCAACAATGGTCCGGGAAACGCAACTAACCTAAGTATTACCGATGTTTTACCCTCAGGAATTACGTACGTTAGCGATGATGGCTCTTATGATTCAGGAACTGGTGTTTGGACAATAGGAAATCTAAACAATGGTTCTACGGCCACACTGAACATCACAGCAAATGTAAATTGGGGCACAAATGGTTCTACCATAACAAATACAATTACAGCGGTAAACGCAGACCAAATCGACAGCAATATTACTGCAGATGATTTAAGCGAATCCATCGTACCAACTTTGGATCAGCCTCCAGTCTTAACGTTAACGGGGAATCAAGTGTATTGCCCGGGTGGTTCTTTGGCAATTGCTGAAACCGTGAGTCTCACAGATTCAGATGACACTACTCTGGATGCCATATACATTCAGATTTCTTCTGGATATGTAAACGGAGAAGATTTACTGACTTTAACTGGAACTCATCCAAATATAACGGGTACATGGGATGCCACAGAAGGTGAGCTCACCTTACAAGGGCCGGCTACTTTTGCTGAATTTGAAGCGGCTATTCTTGGGGTTGAGTTTTCTAGTAGTAATCCATCACCAACGGGAACCAGACAGTTTTCCATAACCCCAGGCACAGCAAACTATCTTCCACCAACAGCACACTATTACGAATTTATACCTGATCCGGGAATTTCATGGACAGACGCGAGGGATGCTGCTGCCTTGAGGACTTATTTTGGTTTACAAGGATACCTTGCAACTTTGACCACACAGGCGGAGGCAGACTTCTCGGGATCTCAAGCTCAAGGTGTAGGTTGGATTGGGGCAAGTGATGCTGCCACTGAAGGAGATTGGAGATGGGTAACAGGACCTGAAGCAGGAACAGCTTTCTGGAGTGGCGGTGTTGGGGGTACCACAACGGCACCATTTAACTTTGCTTATTGGAATGGAGGCGAGCCGAACAATTCAGGTGATGAAGATTATGCCCACATTACCGACCCATCAGTTGTACGAGGTACCGGTGGACCTGGCTCATGGAATGATTTGCCCAACGCTGGAGGTGGAGGGGCATACGCGCCCCAAGGGTATGTTGTGGAATACGGGGGTAGTGTAGGAGATCCTGTCTTGAGCATTACTGGGGTAACTACGGTTACGGTAGATAATATCGCGCCTACAGCAAGTAACCCTTCGCCAGTAACCGTTTTCTGTTCTGCGGATGTTCCCGCTTCGGATATAACGGTTGTTACAGATGAGGCAGATAACTGTACAACCAATCCGGCCGTGACATTCATTGGTGATGTTAGTGATGGGGGTACAAATCCAGAAATAATTACGAGAACCTATAGAATCACTGATGACGCAGGAAACACAGCGGATGTCACGCAAACCATTACCATAACGCCTATAACAATCAATACGCAACCTTCCGACCAAACCGTGAGTTTAGGAAACAATGCAACTTTTACAACGAGTTCTAGTAATGCCGATACCTATCAATGGCAAGTAAGTACAAATGGAGGAGGGAGCTTTTCTGATGTAAGTGATGGTGCTGAATACTCAGGAACCACGACTCAGGTATTGACCGTATTGAGTGTTGATTTAACAAAAGACAATTACATTTTCAGAATTTTAGTATCCAATTCTTTAGGTTCTTGTCCCTCAGTTACCTCAAATGAGGCTACACTACTTATTTCTGTCGATACAGATGGAGATGGCATTGTGGATTTAGCAGATTTGGATGATGATAATGACGGTATATTGGATTCTGTGGAATGTCCCAATGCACTAACCGTACTTTGGGTAACCGATGGAACACCTGGAATGGAGGAGCAAAATACAATTAATAAGCTAACCGCCTTAGGCTATACAGTTACTGTGGTGGATGACAATGTGGGTGGTAACGCAAACAACTTTGCTGTCACTTTCGTTTATGAAGATGTCTTTAGCAGTGATGCCTTCGCTAACGTTGCAAATATGACCACTACTTCCAATGGAGTTATAACAAGTGAACCTGCATTGCATGATGAGATACTAGGGGCATCAACTGGAGGAAATGGAACCTCCACCGAAGTAGAGATAGTAGATAACTCTCATCCGATAACAAATGGACTCCCTCTAGGGAACTATAATATTGGAGATGCGCAATACTTTGGGAATGGATTGTCCACCGGAACGGTTTTGGGAAGAGATCCTAACAGTCTTGAAGGGTCTATTGTAGTTTGGGATTTAGGAGATGCCATGGAAACGGGCACTGCACCGGGTAAAAGAGCCATAGTACCTCACTCCAATGGAGGCGGAGGATTCAATGCGGCCGGTGAAGACTTATTGGTTAACACAATCATTTGGGCATCTCAAAAGGATACAGATGGAGATGGACTACAGGACTGTGTGGATCCCGATAGTGATGGTGATGGATGTGGTGACGCTGATGAAGCCTACGGAGATGCAGATACTGATTTAGATGATAACGGGAGATATGGTTCTGGTTCACCTGCAATTAATGGAGATGGAACAGTGACAGCTGCCTCATATGCAGCTCCTGTTGATGGAGACAGTAATACCCTATTGGATTTTTTAGAAGCCGGCACAGCGGTTTCCATAACGACACAACCAACGGATAGTGCAATTTGCCCATCAGGAAACACCTCTTTTACGGTTGCGGCTTCAAATGCAGATGCCTATCAATGGCAATTATTTGATGGTTCTACTTGGAATGATTTGACCGATACAGGTATTCATGTAGGTACTACAACTACAACGCTTACAATAACTGGGGCAAATGTATCAGATAACAATAACCAATATAGGATTGTGGTTTCAAATTCAGGCTTTGTCTGCGGAACACAAACCTCAAATACAGTAACGCTAACAGTGGAAGATACAACGGCGCCTGTAATTTCTGGATGTCCCACGAACATTACAGTCAACGTAGATAATGGAACTTGTGGAGCAATAGTCACGTGGACCCCTCCCACGGCAATAGACAATTGTGGGGGTGTTACGCTTACGAACAATAACTATAATCCAGGAGATAGCTTTCTGCCTGGAGTAACTACGGTAGTTTACACAGCTACTGACGATTCTGGAAATTCATCCACTTGTAGCTTTACTGTAACTGTTAATGACAATGAAGCTCCAGTAATAAATGGACCTTCGGATATTACGGTTTCAGCAGATTCTGGGGTATGCGAGGCGGTTGTAAACTATACATTACCCACAGTAAGTGATAATTGTGCGATGGGAGATGGAACCTTCCCTGTTTTTGAGGATTTTGAAGTCCCGAATAGAAATGCCCTAATAAATGAATGTTGGCAATTTACGGGCTCAACCGTATCCACAAACAATTCACTTTCTGGAAGTACCAGTATGAGAACAAGTAATTTGATTTCAACAGCATCTAGAAGATTGATAAGTCCATTAGTATACTTAAATGGAAATGGGCAAATCACTTTTACGCACAGAATAGATCGAGCTAGGAATAATAATAGAATAACAGTCTCTTTGGTCGACGAAGCGAATGTATCAACTGTAATTTTTAATGAAACGTATGCAAACAATAGCGTACAGGCCGAGGTTATCGATGTTAGTGTGACAGGAAATTATAGAGTAAGGTTCGATTTCGAAACAGATAGCAACGCAACTGATAGGGCCCGATTGGATGACCTCACGATTCCTGGGCTTAAAATAGCGGATACATCAGGCTCTGGAGCTTGTCCAGCAGCTATACTTCAACCCGTACAGACGGCAGGTTTTGCGACAGGAGGCCCATTTCCTGTGGGAACTACAACAAACACATATGAGGTTACGGATGCATTTGGTAATACGTCAACTTATAGTTTCGATATTACGGTAACTGATGATGAAGCCCCTACAGCAAGTAACCCTGCACCAATTGTGGTATTTTGTGCTTCAGATGTCCCACTAGCAGACCCATTGGTCGTTACTGATGAAGCTGATAATTGTACTGTAAATCCAACAGTAACATTTATAGGTGATGTAAGCGGCGGTGGAACCAATCCCGAAACAATTACAAGGACTTATAGAGTGGAAGATGCTGCAGGTAATACAACAGATGTAACGCAAACTATTACAGTTTCTCAATTTTTAATAAACACACAACCTGCAAATCAAACCGTCATCGCTGGTAATAATGGTACTTTTTCAGTTACTGCCGTAAATGTGGATACTTACCAATGGCAAGTTAGTACTAACGGAGGTGTTAGTTATTCTGACATTTCAGATGGAACAGAATATACGGGAACCCAAACAGCTACATTGACAGTAAATACTCCAGATGTGGATAAAAATGGATATCTCTTTAGGGTAGTCTTGTCAAATTCTACAAGTAGTTGTCCAGATTTAGTATCGAATTCTGCAATACTTACGTTGAGGGTAGGCAGAGTGATTACCAATCGTCGAATCACATACAGAGTCAATAAAAATTAGAATAAAAACAGGTATTTCTTTCACAGTATTCTTTACATTTTTTTGACTCCATTCTTTGAAAAGAAATCAATTTCAGTTTGATGATTTTCTTAATCCAAACCCATTATCTAGTATATAAAATACCTCTTCGGTCGAAAAATGCATACTCACTTAACCCTTGATTTTGGTGCTTTTATCGACCAAAAGCATGGTAGAAAAGAATACATGCAGAGAGAGATGACCTCAAAATTTCCTTACTAGACAGTAGGATTTCGGATGTACACAACAAATATTTTCACCCCCTAAGGGTATAGGTAATTTTGTTAAAAGATGTAGTGTGCCTAGTTATGGCAACACCCAACTAAACGAAAAATATACCAAATATCTCAACATACGATGTTGCTAAACAATAGCCCCATGAAGAAGTGCATCATATTTCTCATTTTTATTTTATTCTCTGTACTGACGTTTTCACAGACCACAGTCACCTTGCAAGACCAATGTAATTGTGAAGTACTAAAGGGAACCGCAGTAAATACTCCAGGAGTAACTACACCCGCTGGTGCTGATGCTGGAGATATCTATGTCAATACTACAACTGGAACAATTTTCTTCTGGGATGGGGACTCTTGGGAATTAACATCAGATGATAATCAGCAATTGCAGAGTTTTACATTGGATGGGCTAACCAATGAATTAACGTTGACTTTGGAAGATGGAGGTAGTGTAAATGTTGATTTAAGTAGTTTGAGTGACACGTTAACGGATACTAATACTACAGTTGTATCATTTGGGATAGATGCAACTAATACAAATCTGGTAATAACGGATTCTGATACCAATATATTTTCAGTTGCATTAGTTGATTTAGCAAACTTAATTAATACAGACACACAATATACGGCCGGCAACGGACTGAACCTTGACGGCAGCAACGAGTTCACGGCGGTTGCGAGCCCTGATGCGAACAACGCATTGGACGTACGTGCCAACGGGATCTACGCCACGGACGACCAGAACGCTGGCGAGGTTACGATAGCGGACACGGGCAACAACTTCACGGGGAGCACCGTTGAGGCGGCCCTTGAGGAGCTTGCCACGGCGACGGACAACGACACGCAGTACACAGCTGGTGGCGGTCTTGACCTTACGGGTACGGTTTTCTCTGCGGATGTTAGCAGTACGGCGGGCAACGCCCTGACGATAGATGCGAACGGTCTTTACGTTCCTGATACGGACAACGACACACAATATACTGCCGGTAACGGACTGAACCTTGACGGCAGCAACGAGTTCACGGCGGTTGCCAGTCCGGATGCGAACAACGCATTGGACGTACGTGCCAACGGTATCTACGCCACCGATGACCAGAACGCTGGCGAGGTGAGCTTCGACGACACCACGGCCACCTTGGGCGAGACGGATGTCCAGGGAGCGATAGAGGCATTGGCCGGAAGAGCGGACAACGACACACAGTACACTGCAGGCAACGGACTGAACCTTGACGGCAG
>NZ_CANMUU010000008.1 GCF_947501165.1 uncultured Allomuricauda sp.
TATATTTGCACCCGCTAAAACGGTAAAGGTATTGTTTTTGCAGGGCGAAAGAAGGAGCTCGGAAGGGCGTTTTTTTTGTCTTTATATAAAGAGAAGTTCATTGGCATTATTGAAACAGACAGCGTAAATCAGAGAAGATTTAGAATGAACCATTTTGGTGCCGGGCTCAGTTGTATTTGGAGCGACATATAGTATATGACGCATTACAATGAAGAGTTTGATCCTGGCTCAGGATGAACGCTAGCGGCAGGCCTAACACATGCAAGTCGAGGGGTAACAGGGATAGCTTGCTATTTGCTGACGACCGGCGCACGGGTGCGGAACGCGTATGGAACCTACCTTTGTCAGGGGAATAGCCCAGAGAAATTTGGATTAATGCCCCATGGTAACATCACATTGCATGATGGGATGTTTAAAGATTTATCGGACAAAGATGGCCATGCGTACCATTAGCTTGTTGGTGAGGTAACGGCTTACCAAGGCAACGATGGTTAGGGGCCCTGAGAGGGGGATCCCCCACACTGGTACTGAGACACGGACCAGACTCCTACGGGAGGCAGCAGTGAGGAATATTGGACAATGGCCGAAAGGTTGATCCAGCCATGCCGCGTGCAGGATGACTGCCCTATGGGTTGTAAACTGCTTTTATACGGGAAGAAACCTCCCCTCGTGAGGGGAGCTGACGGTACCGTAAGAATAAGGACCGGCTAACTCCGTGCCAGCAGCCGCGGTAATACGGAGGGTCCGAGCGTTATCCGGAATCATTGGGTTTAAAGGGTCCGTAGGCGGGCCTGTAAGTCAGGGGTGAAAGGCCACGGCTCAACCGTGGGACTGCCCTTGATACTGCAGGTCTTGAGTTATGGTGGGGTTGCCGGAACATGTGGTGTAGCGGTGAAATGCATAGATATCACATAGAACACCGATCGCGAAGGCAGGTGACCAACCATATACTGACGCTGATGGACGAAAGCGTGGGTAGCGAACGGGATTAGATACCCCGGTAGTCCACGCCGTAAACGATGGATACTAGCTGTCGGGACCTCGGTCTCGGCGGCCAAGCGAAAGTGATAAGTATCCCACCTGGGGAGTACGTTCGCAAGAATGAAACTCAAAGGAATTGACGGGGGCCCGCACAAGCGGTGGAGCATGTGGTTTAATTCGATGATACGCGAGGAACCTTACCAGGGCTTAAATGCGGGCTGCATGGGACAGAGACGTCCCTTTCTTCGGACCGCCCGCAAGGTGCTGCATGGTTGTCGTCAGCTCGTGCCGTGAGGTGTCAGGTTAAGTCCTATAACGAGCGCAACCCCTACCGTTAGTTGCCAGCAAGTAAAGTTGGGGACTCTAACGGGACTGCCGGTGCAAACCGTGAGGAAGGTGGGGACGACGTCAAATCATCACGGCCCTTACGTCCTGGGCCACACACGTGCTACAATGGCCGGTACAGAGGGAAGCCACCCCGCAAGGGGGCGCGGATCTACAAAGCCGGTCACAGTTCGGATCGGGGTCTGCAACTCGACCCCGTGAAGCTGGAATCGCTAGTAATCGGATATCAGCCATGATCCGGTGAATACGTTCCCGGGCCTTGTACACACCGCCCGTCAAGCCATGGAAGCCGGGAGTGCCTGAAGTCCGTGACCGCAAGGAGCGGCCTAGGGCAAAATCGGTAACTAGGGCTAAGTCGTAACAAGGTAGCCGTACCGGAAGGTGCGGCTGGAACACCTCCTTTCTAGAGAAAGGTCGCCCGATATGATGTCGGGCCCGCACTGGGATGACCGTTCCGGATCTTTTCTGATGTTGTCTGTTCAATGCCAATAATGATATATTGTTGAAGTCTCGTAGCTCAGCTGGTTAGAGCGCTACACTGATAATGTAGAGGTCGGCAGTTCGAGCCTGCCCGAGACTACTGAGAGAAGTTCATTTGATATTGAATAGGAAATTCTAGGTGTTGAGTTACCGTTATATAGTACTGTTAACTGATAACCGTTAACTGACAACTGATAAAGGGGAATTAGCTCAGCTGGCTAGAGCGCCTGCCTTGCACGCAGGAGGTCACCGGTTCGACTCCGGTATTCTCCACTGGGCAATGCCCGGGGATAATTGATTTTTTTATCTCTGTAGCATTGCACGGATTGCGCTGATATATGATTATCGGTGGCGATTCGCCACGTTCATTGACATATTGGGACGGAGCGGACACATCCTTAGGGAGATGTCACGTGAAGTCAAAGAAGAAACACGAAGTAGAATAGAATATTTGTAAAGGAATACGAGGGCGTGGCCATGGAAGTCGTTCCATGGCCCGCGACAAGCAAAAGAAGGGCGTATGGGGGATGCCTAGGCTCTCAGAGGCGAAGAAGGACGTGATAAGCTGCGAAAAACCGCGGGGAGCTGCACATGAGCATTGATCCGTGGGTGTCCGAATGGGGCAACCCGGCATACTGAAGGTATGTCACCCGCAAGGGGGCTAACCCGCTGAACTGAAACATCTAAGTAGGCGGAGGAAGAGAAAACAAGAGTGATTCCGTGAGTAGTGGCGAGCGAAAGCGGAACAGCCCAAACCAATGTTGTTTCGGCAATGTTGGGGTTGTAGGACTGCGATATTGGTAGTGCGATGAACTGGAACGCTTTGGAAAGAGCGGCCGTAGAGGGTGACAGCCCCGTACA
>NZ_CANMUU010000010.1 GCF_947501165.1 uncultured Allomuricauda sp.
GCATCAGGGCTCGCAACCGCCGTGAACTCGTTGCTGCCGTCAAGGTTCAGTCCGTTGCCGGCCGTATATTGTGTGTCGTTGTCCGTCGCCGTGGCAAGCTCCTCAAGGGCCGCCTCAACAGTGCTCCCCGTGAAGTTGTTGCCCGTGTCCGCTATCGTAACCTCGCCAGCGTTCTGGTCATCGGTGGCGTAGATACCGTTGGCACGTACGTCCAGTGCGTTGTTCGCATCCGGACTGGCCACCGCCGTGAACTCGTTGCTGCCGTCAAGGTTCAATCCGTTACCGGCCGTATATTGTGTGTCGTTGTCCGCTCTTCCGGCCAATGCCTCTATCGCCCCCTGTACATCCGTCTCGCCCAAGGTGGCCGTGGTGTCGTCAAAACTCACCTCGCCAGCGTTCTGGTCATCGGTGGCGTAGATACCGTTGGCACGTACGTCCAATGCGTTGTTCGCATCCGGACTGGCAACCGCCGTGAACTCGTTGCTGCCGTCAAGGTTCAGTCCGTTACCGGCAGTATATTGTGTGTCGTTGTCCGTATCAGGAACGTAAAGACCGTTCGCATCTATCGTCAGGGCGTTGCCCGCCGTACTGCTAACATCCGCAGAGAAAACCGTACCCGTAAGGTCAAGACCGCCACCAGCTGTGTACTGCGTGTCGTTGTCCGTCGCCGTGGCAAGCTCCTCAAGGGCCGCCTCAACGGTGCTCCCCGTGAAGTTGTTGCCCGTGTCCGCTATCGTAACCTCGCCAGCGTTCTGGTCATCAGTGGCGTAGATACCGTTGGCACGTACGTCCAAAGCGTTGTTCGCATCAGGGCTCGCAACAGCCGTGAACTCGTTGCTGCCGTCAAGGTTCAGTCCGTTGCCTGCAGTGTACTGTGTGTCGTTGTCCGCTCTTCCGGCCAATGCCTCTATCGCCCCCTGTACATCCGTCTCGCCCAAGGTGGCCGTGGTGTCGTCGAAGCCTACCTCGCCAGCGTTCTGGTCGTCCGTGGCGTAGATACCGTTGGCGCGCACGTCCAGTGCGTTGTTCGCATCAGGGCTCGCAACCGCCGTGAACTCGTTGCTGCCGTCAAGGTTCAGTCCGTTGCCGGCAGTATATTGTGTGTCGTTGTCCGTATCAGGAACGTAAAGACCGTTCGCATCTATCGTCAGGGCGTTGCCCGCCGTACTGCTAACATCCGCAGAGAAAACCGTACCCGTAAGGTCAAGACCGCCACCAGCTGTGTACTGCGTGTCGTTGTCCGTCGCCGTGGCAAGCTCCTCAAGGGCCGCCTCAACGGTGCTTCCCGTGAAGTTGTTGCCCGTGTCCGCTATCGTAACCTCGCCAGCGTTCTGGTCGTCGGTGGCGTAGATACCGTTGGCACGTACGTCCAATGCGTTGTTCGCATCAGGGCTCGCAACCGCCGTGAACTCGTTGCTGCCGTCAAGGTTCAGTCCGTTGCCGGCCGTATATTGTGTGTCGTTGTCCGTTCTTCCCGCCAATGCCTCTATCGCTCCCTGGACATCCGTCTCGCCCAATGCAGCAGTGGTGTCGTCGAAGCTTACCTCCGCGGCAGTCTGATTGTCGGTTCCCGTACCATCTTGTAGGGCTGAAAGGTTAATTATAGGGTCTATCTGATTTGGAATGTTTAATGTAAGGCTGGTCCCTGATAAAGAACCACCTGTTACGAAATCATTCCCATCGGAACCACCTGCGAGTACAAGCGCATCTATCCTGCTATCTATTTCTTCGAGCACATCTTCTACATTGTTACTTGTAAAGTTCCCACCTGTATCTAGAATGTCCACCTCCTCGGCATTCTGGTCGTCCGTGGCGTAGATACCGTTGGCACGTACGTCCAATGCGTTGTTCGCATCCGGACTGGCAACCGCCGTGAACTCGTTGCT
>NZ_CANMUU010000011.1 GCF_947501165.1 uncultured Allomuricauda sp.
GTAACCTCGCCAGCGTTCTGGTCGTCCGTGGCGTAGATCCCGTTGGCACGTACGTCCAATGCGTTGTTCGCATCAGGACTGGCAACCGCCGTGAACTCGTTGCTGCCGTCAAGGTTCAGTCCGTTGCCGGCAGTATATTGTGTGTCGTTGTCAGTGGCCGTGGCAAGCTCCTCAAGGGCGGCCTCAACAGTGCCCCCCGTGAAATTATTCCCTGTATCCGTGATACTCACTTGTGTCGCACCTATGGATAGGTTCGCCTCATTGATATTTATATCAATCTCATCATTGACCGCATCATCCGTAATGGTTACCCTATTGGAACCTGCATTGATATTTTTGAATTCCAAATTCGCTCCGGTCTTCCTGGCAAAAACACCTACTCCACCGGCTCCCTCATTAGAAGCTGTATTGGTCTGTCCAGCAGTAGCAGCAAAACCATCTATATCGGTCTGTAACTCAACGATTGCTGACTGTACATCGGTACTGGTCGTATTCCCTGTAGCGGTAAAGGCTACCTCTACAGCGTTCTGGTCATCGGTGGCGTAGATCCCGTTGGCGCGCACGTCCAATGCGTTGTTCGCATCAGGGCTCGCAACC
>NZ_CANMUU010000012.1 GCF_947501165.1 uncultured Allomuricauda sp.
TATTAAAAACAAAAAAGCCCCTCACTTGTTGTGAGGGGCTTCGAGGAAGGCGGCTACCTACTCTCCCACCTTGTGTGGCAGTACCATCGGCGCAAACGGGCTTAACTTCCCTGTTCGGGATGGGAAGGGGTGAACCCCGTCGCCATGGCCACCCAGACTTTCAATGCTTTTATAATGACATATTTTGGGACGGAACCTTTGTAAAGGTCCCAGAAGATTCGCGAAGTGTTATAGTTTTTTCATAAAGGCTTCGGGGGCGCGCAACCGCGCAAGCTTACGGACAATTAGTACCGCTCGGCTGCATGCATCGCTGCACTTCTACCTACGGCCTATCAACGTGGTCATCTCCCACGGTCCTTTAAAGATATCTCATCTTGTGGCGGGTTTCGCGCTTATA
>NZ_CANMUU010000013.1 GCF_947501165.1 uncultured Allomuricauda sp.
GGACTGGCAACCGCCGTGAACTCGTTGCTGCCGTCAAGGTTCAGTCCGTTACCGGCAGTATATTGTGTGTCGTTGTCAGTTCTCCCTGCAAGTGCCTCTATCGCACCCTGTACATCCGTCTCGCCCAAGGTGGCCGTGGTGTCGTCGAAGCCTACCTCTCCAGCGTTCTGGTCATCGGTGTCGGTGGCGTAGATTCCGTTGGCGCGCACGTCCAGTGCGTTGTTCGCATCAGGGCTCGCAACCGCCGTGAACTCGTTGCTGCCGTCAAGGTT
>NZ_CANMUU010000014.1 GCF_947501165.1 uncultured Allomuricauda sp.
ACCGACGTGACCGATGATTTCTCCGGTAGCTTCAACGACCTTACCGATGTGCCGGCCAATCTGGACACGGACGCTTCCGACGATTTTGACGGGGAGTGGTCATCATTGAACAACGTGCCCGCTGGCTTCGCCGATGACATAGACAACGATACACAGCTCACCGATGCGCAGGTCGCCACGGCGGTCAACAACGAGTTCCCCAACCTCGATACCGA